>NZ_SNZV01000005.1 GCF_004364125.1 Sphingobacterium paludis
ATGGGGTCTGTTGTTTCATGACCGTATCGTTTGAATAATTAAATATAAATAATCTTATCAAATTATTCCATTGACACAGTTCGCGTTACAGTCTCATTTCTCACTACGCACTCCTCATTACGCACTACGCCTTTCTATATACTACATACTAAAATCTAAGTACTACATACTAAAATCTAAAGAAACATCCCACTCCGCACTACTCACTACTCACAACTCATTACTCATTACGCCTTTCTATATACTACATACTAAAATCTAAGTGCTACATACTAAAATCTAAAGAAACATCCCATTCCGCAATACGCACTACTCATTACGCCTTTCTATATACTACATACTAAAATCTAAGTACTACATACTAAAATCTAAAGAAACATCCCATTCCGCAATACGCACTACGCAATACTCATTCCCCCCTTACCCTAAGATATTGTTTGTGAAACGCATCTTGATGCCGACCTGAAAATTATGGATGGTCTTAAAGATCTCTTTCAACGTTACTTTCTCAATTTTTGTGAGTTTATCAATCTTTATATAATTGTTGGGTTCAGTTTTCTCGACCAAAATTTGGTTTGCTTGATTTTCCAGACGCAATGCCATCAGGTAATAGTACGACTGATACAGCTCTTGGTATTGCGAAGGAGTGAAGACACCCAGTTCCATTAATTTTTTCAGTCTTTCCCCTGTATTTTCTTGATATACGCGTTTTCGTAATGCATGTACGCGGACCAAATCAACAATAGGCGTCATCGCATTTTTGATATTAAACACTTCCGTTTTTCCTATCGTTTCCGTTTTGATATTTTTAAAGAAGGTAAGTGGTGGTTCGTACTGCAGCGCATTTTTCGCGATAAAAGCAAAAAAGCGTTCGTTTGGCCGCTGCAGTTCTTCCTCTAAAAACTCCTTCAATTGGTCGATGATCGTCCTGTCGCCATACAACAGGCGGCAATCAAAAAAGGTAGAAAATTTGATCGCATTTTCAGGCACGGAATCATCAATCCAATTTTTATAGTTCTTTTTCCAGTGCGAAAGGGAATGCGTCCAATCGGGATTGCTGGCCATGTAACCACCTTTACAATACACAAATCCTATATCATTCAAGTAGTCCGACACCTTGGTAGCAAAGCTCAAAAAGTAAGCGCGCACCATTTCCCGTTGTTCATTTGCCTTATCTTCATAGATGATGGCATTGTCCTGATCCGTTTTTAACGTTTGCTCTTTTCGACCTTCACTGCCCGTGACCATAAATACGAATTTCGCTGGTGGTTCGCCCATTTCGCGAATTACCTTTTCAATAACCTTTATGGCGATGGTGTCGGCAATGGTCGTGATCACTTGGTTGGTTATTTCTGCATTGATGCCCCGTCCTAAAAGCTGTTTTATGACCTCCGGTACATAGTTCCATTTTTGTCGAAGCTCGTCGGTTGTTTCTGCTAGTTTAACAGATTGGATAAAAACCAAGGGAGACTGACCTTGTTCGCTCAACAGTCGGTTTCTACTTAAGAAGCCCACATATCTGCCATCTTTCTCGACCAGAAGGTAGCGCGCTTTTGTACTAAACATCATCAGAACCGCTTCATAGAGGTAAGCTTGATGCGATATGGACAGTATTGGGTTATCCATTACGCTGGCGATTGGTTTTTCGGCATCGACGCGGCGCGCGATAACGTTGTCTCGTAGTGTAAGATCTGTGGCGTAGCCGATGATGTCGTCCTCGGTATTCTTTACAAAGATACAGCTCACGCGATGTTTCGCCATATGCTGTGCGGCTTCGTAAATAGGTGTTTCTGCATAGCAGGAAACAATATCCTTGTAGATGATGCCGTCAATTTTGCGCGAATAGAGCTGCTCGGCAGCAATATAGCTCTCTTCAAAACTGGCAGGCGTTTTAACAAAATGCGAAAACTCATCATCCAGCATTCGCTTGCCAAAATCAGTCGTGTAGTACTCAAAAAATTCTTCATACGCGGTGCATAGTTCCAGGAATTCTTTTCGGGGTAGGTTGTATACGACCGTACCTTTCTTCGCCATAACAGACTTTAAGGCTTTTGTTCTATTAAGAAGCACCGAAATTCCACCGAAACAGTAGGGGGAATGATGGGTTTCAATGGACCTCTTGTTTTCTGCTGCGTCGAAAAAAAACGTTTCATATTCGCCAGTCACCAAAATATCTACACCCTTCATCTCGGTTATTTCCTGTCGATAGGCGAGCGTATCTTTCGAGAATTTTGTGGGGATCAAGGAATCCGATATGCCGGCAAGAACACTTTCCGGCAGAAGATTAAAGGGGGCAGTCTGTTTAAGAAGTTCTACCAAATTTTCCATACACTTATCGTTATTCTTATTGCAAAATTATGCTTTCAGCTTATCTGCAAAGTTAAGTTTCTGCAAAAACTGTGTTTGTTGTTTTATAAAATCCTGTTCCGTGATATCTTTTCGGCGCCAAAGTTCGAAAAAACACCGTGCTGTAATTTCCGCGTCGCGCTCGGCCTCGTGTAGATCTTCAGGCCGCTCATCAAACAATTCCTCATGCAATTGTACCAAGCGCAGATATTCCACCACCGGGTTTAGCGCATATTTTTTGCTTTCGAGCATCGTGCAAAAAAAAGTTTGATCCAGAAAAGGATTATGAAGTTGGGCTCGATAGTAATCGGCGCTGAGGACCTGTACATCCAACTCTAAGAAATGACCTATGATTAACGGCGAATATTTTTTGATGTCATATGCGAGTTTCCGTAGCACATTTTTGCGTCGGTCGCCTTTTTCCTGCAGATCCGTCATGCTGATGCCGTGCACTTTTTGGGAGTCCGCGGAGATGACGATATCATCTTCAACAATGTATTTACTAACTCTTTTGAGTTCCGTGCCATCAGACGCGTAGACGATCCAAGCCAACTGAATGACTGAAGGCCAATTTTTCTGGTCCGAGTACGGTTTATTCCAACGCTTTGGAATGCCGGATGTTTCCGTGTCTATAAATAAAAAGGTACTCTTCAAGGAATTCGGTTTTGTTTTGATGGATAAATATACACTTATCGCCGCTTAATTGAAGCTTAATTTGCAAATTCATCAGCCGACGGGTCCGCCTATTGCAATCTTTGATATGTTATAGAAAATATTGATTGCATTAAACGCTTGGTATCGATTAACTTTATGTCTCGAAGAAAAACATACCTTCGATGAATGTGTTAACACTTTATAAAGATCATACAACATGGAAAACCAATCAAATGACATTAGTAAATGTCCATTTCACAATGGCGACATGAAATCCCCGGTAGGGGGCGGGGGCACCAGCAATCGCGACTGGTGGCCTAATCAGTTAAAGCTAAATATCTTACGCCAGCACTCAACATTGACGGATCCAATGGGTGGAGATTTTGATTATGCGGCGGCTTTCAACAGTTTGGATCTACAGGCCGTTAAATCGGATTTGCACGCACTTATGACCGATTCGCAAGACTGGTGGCCTGCGGATTTTGGTCACTACGGACCTTTATTTATACGCATGGCATGGCATAGTGCGGGCACGTATAGAGTAGGCGACGGCCGTGGTGGTGCTGGAGCGGGGCAACAGCGTTTTGCACCCTTAAACAGCTGGCCAGATAACGTGAGTCTTGATAAAGCTCGACGTCTACTATGGCCAATCAAACAGAAATATGGCAAAAAGATCTCTTGGGCGGATCTCTTGATATTGACGGGCAACGTAGCTTTGGAATCCATGGGTTTTAAAACGTTTGGCTTCGCAGGTGGACGTGCCGACGTTTGGGAGGCCGACCAAGATGTATATTGGGGTTCGGAAACGACTTGGCTAGGGGGCGATGAACGCTATGCGCATGGATCAGATGGAGCGGGTAAAGAACACGGTGTGGTCGTATCTGATGACGATGCCGATGGCGATGTGCACAGCCGATTCTTAGAGAAGCCCTTGGCCGCCGTTCAAATGGGGTTGATCTACGTTAATCCGGAGGGTCCCGATGGGAACCCAGATCCGCTGCTAGCCGCTAAAGATATTCGTGACACGTTTGGTCGTATGGCCATGAATGATGAGGAAACCGTAGCGCTTATCGCGGGAGGCCACTCGTTTGGGAAAACGCATGGCGCCGCACCCGCCACACATGTCGGCAAAGAGCCGGAAGCTGCCGGGATAGAAGCGCAGGGATTGGGGTGGAGCAATAACTTTGGCGCAGGAAAAGGTCCGGACACGATTACCAGCGGTTTGGAAGTAACCTGGACAACAACGCCAACGCAGTGGAGCAATAACTTTTTTGAAAATTTATTTGCCTTTGAGTGGGAACTGACCAAGAGCCCTGCGGGAGCCCATCAATGGGTGGCGAAAGACGCCGATACCATTATTCCGGATGCCTATGATGCAAGCAAAAAGCATCGCCCGACTATGCTCACGACGGATCTTTCGCTACGTTTTGATCCCGAATTTGAAAAAATATCACGTCATTTTCTGGAGAATCCAGATGCGTTAGCCGATGCTTTTTCGCGGGCCTGGTTTAAACTGACGCACCGGGATTTAGGACCGAAGTCGCGCTATCTGGGAACCGAAGTGCCAGCGGAGGAATTACTATGGCAAGACCCCATACCAGAAGTCAATCATGCCCTGATCAGCGAGGATGATGTAGCGTCCTTAAAAAAGCGTATCCTAGAATCTGGCCTGTCCGTGTCGCAGTTAGTCAGTACAGCTTGGGCCTCTGCATCAACCTTTCGCGGATCAGATAAACGGGGTGGAGCAAATGGTGCCCGGATTCGATTGGCACCACAAAAAGACTGGCAAGTAAACAATCCTGCGCAATTGCAGCAGGTGCTACACGTTTTGGAAGGCATTCAAAAAGAATTTAACGAAACCCAAACCGGCAACAAAAAGATTTCCTTGGCCGATTTGATCGTTTTGGCAGGTTGTGTGGGCATCGTATCGGCAGCAAAAAGTGCGGGTCATGACGTATCGGTACCTTTTCGCCCTGGACGTATGGACGCGTCCCAAGAACAAACAGATGTAGAATCGTTTAATTATTTAGAGCCGCTTGCCGACGGGTTCCGGAATTATAGAAAGCCTAAGGCCCCCGCTTTTACCGAAGAGCTGTTGATTGACAAAGCGCAGCTACTAACCCTAACGGCACCTGAACTGACTGTGCTATTGGGCGGACTACGCGTTTTGGATATCAATTACGACGGTTCAAAGCATGGCGTATTTACAGCAAGACCTCAGCAGTTGACAAATGATTTTTTTGTGAATCTTTTGGATATGCAGACCGAGTGGAAAGCAATTGACGGCTCGAAAGAAGTTTATGAGGGCCACTGCCGTAAATCGGGCGCCTTGAAATGGACAGCAACGCGCGCCGATCTCGTGTTTGGATCCCACGCCGAGCTGCGTGCGATTGCTGAAGTATATGCAAGTGCCGATGCACAAGAGAAATTTATCAAAGATTTTATTAACACCTGGGCGAAGGTGATGGACCTTGATCGTTTCGATTTGAAATAATGTAACTGACTTTACTGCCCTGAAGAACATCGTGCTTCAGGGCAGTTTTCTTGTCCGACAAAAGACTATGCCTTGGAACCCGAACCTCTACAATGATTTTAAAGATATCCGGTATCAACCCTTTTACGATTTATTAAGCTTTATTGACCCCCACCAGCCTCTTGTTAATGGCATCGACTTGGGCTGCGGCACTGGCGAGCAAACCGCTATTTTAGCGGAGCGTCTGCCAAATACCGTTTGGCTAGGGATCGATTCGTCGGTGGAAATGCTTGCTGACGCGCCAGTTGATGCCCTCGCTAACCTGCGCTTTCGCCAACAAACGATTGAGGATCTGATTTCGGCGGGGGAAAAGTGGGATCTGCTGTTTAGCAACGCAGCACTGCAATGGACCGATGATCACGCTAACCTTTTCCCGCAATTGCTTGGTCTGCTTAATCCGGGCGGACAGTTTGCCGTGCAAATGCCCATGCAAACAGAAAATAAACTGAACCAGATTCTATTCGACTTGGCCGATGAGGAGCCTTTTCGCGCATTCTTGAACGGCTGGAACAGAGGCTCATCGGTGTTAAGCGCTCAAGAATATGCGGAGTTAATGTTTGAAGCGGGACTGGTTAACCTCCGGATCGAGCAACGCATATACCCAATAATTGCGGAGCAGCACGAAACGTTTTTTAAATTTATCGCCGGTTCGGCACTTATACCTTATATGGAGAGGCTAGATACTACACAACAAGAGATGTTTGTTGGTCAGTTTAAAAAACGCATTGCCGAAGCCTTTCCGAAATTGCCTGCTATTTATGCCTTCAAGCGACTTTTCCTTTTCGGCGTAAAATAGCTCGTCAGGCAAGGCGTTACTCAAGTAGTTGAATGGCAATCGATCGTCATTTTTTTGCTATTTGCGATCTTTTACCAAGCTTTGAAAAAACGAAAAGGGTGTTTTGTTAGTTTTAATAAAAAGTTGAGCCATGGCAGAAATGATGAAAGTTGAGGTGTGGAGTGACATCATGTGTCCCTTCTGTTATATTGGAAAGCGGCGGTTTGAGCAAGCGCTCGCCGAACTACCTTTCCGAAACCAAATTGAGTTGGAATGGAAAAGTTATCAGCTGAACCCCTATTTAAAGACAGATAGCAACCAGAATTACTACGATAACCTGGCGACGAGCAAAGGTATATCGCCTGATGAAGCACGGGCAATGTGTGATCAAGTCGTTGGCTTCGCGAAAAGTGTACAATTAGACTTCGTGTTGGATCATGCTGTTGTTGCCAATTCGTTTCGCGCACACGAGTTTTCTCATTTCGCGAAGCGCTATGGCAAGCAAGACCAGGCCGAAGAGCTTTTGTTTCAAGCGCATTTCACCAAAGGGGAAAACATAGATGATATCGGTGTGTTAACCGGTATAGCCGTTGCATTGGGCTTAGATCCTCATGCACTGCAGCATGCACTGGAAAATCATGTCTTCGAAGATGAAGTGCGCCAAGACGTTTATGAAGCGCAGCAAATCGGCGTACGTGGTGTTCCGTTTTTTGTTTATGATCGCAAGTATGGCATTTCAGGCGCGCAAGAGGTAGACGTGTTCATACAAACTGCTACGAAAGCTTTCGATGAGTGGGCCGGCGACAAGAATCCTGCTCTAGATGTTGTCGACGGCCCCTCATGCGGACCAGAAGGTTGCTCATAGGCCGTTTTATAACGCTACGATCCTTGTGATATGCAGTTCATCCAAAAACTGTTGATCGTGGCTAATAACGAGCAATGTTCCAGGGTACTCTGCGATTGCGTGGGTCAGTATTTCAATATTTTGGATATCTAAATTGTTTGTGGGCTCGTCAAGAATCAAGAGATCCGGCACTTCCTTGCGCAAACTTAAACAGCACAGTGCTAGACGCATGCGCTCACCCCCGCTAAGCATGCTGCATCGTTTCGTCCAGCAGTCTGCAGAAAATAGAAATTGATCTAGTTTTGTTTTTACTTGATGCTCTAAAAAGCCTCCGTCGTTTGCTTGTTGCGCCTGTTCATAGACACTTAAGTCGTTATCGAGTAGGCTATAATCCTGATCGATGTAAAATGCTTGATGCCAATACCGCTTGACCACACCCTCCGTGGGCTGCATATACCCGACTGCTATCTGCGCAAAGGTAGTTTTTCCAGAACCGTTTGCACCTTGAATAGCCACGCGTTCGCCCGCTTTCAGTTGAAAGCTAAGAGCCGCAGACCAAAGATTTTTGCTTTGTATACGAATGTTGGCTTGCGCAAGGTCCAGTAGTACTTTTCCGCTTAACTTTATCGGCTTTTCCGCATACGTAAACCGCATCGTACTGGCCGCTGGGCGTGCGCCGCGTAGATCTGTCAATTCCTTGCGCAGCCCCTCCATACGCTCCGTATGAATCGAGCGTATTTTAGACGTGCTGTTTTCGGCGCTGTTGCGCAAGGTGTTCATCATGATGCGTGCTACACCTGCTTGCTCTTGTTTCTTCTTGCCTCGCGCATCAGCCCGTTGCTGCCGTTCTAAGGTATCACGTTGCTTGTCCTTCGCTTTGCGCACTTCTTTTTCTTGGCTGGCTATTTTCTGTTGCAGTGCATCGTTCGCTAAATCTTTTTGTTCTTTATAAAGGGTGTAACTGCCGCTGAAAGAAATGATTCCGCTGGGCGTAAGTTCCAGAACGCTATCGAATAGCTGAAGCAATTGCCTATCGTGACTAACAATAAGCATAGCACAATTCATTTCCTTGATAAATTGGTAGAGCATTTGCTGTCCTGCTGCATCAAGGTGGTTGCTTGGTTCGTCCAGCAACAAAAGATCCGGCCGATAGAGCCAAGCTGCTGCCAAAAATACTTTCACTTTTTCGCCTCCGCTGAGGTCGCCCAAAAAAGTGGTCAGCGCAACAGCTGGGAGGCCCCAGTGCGCTAACGCGCGGAGGCAGCGCTCTTCAACATCCCAGTCATCGTCCAGAATAACGTAGTTCGCAAGATCCACCTTGCCGTCTAAAATTGCGTAGTACGCATTTAGTTTCTCAGAAAAACCCAACACCTCGGCTACGGTATGCGTATCAAATTGACCGTAGAGTTGCGGTACAAAAAAGATCGAACCATCGGTAGATACTTCTCCGGCTGCGGGCGAAATCTGCCCAGCAATGAGTCGCAATAGCGTGGATTTACCTGTGCCGTTGTCACCGATCAAAGCCGCTTTTTGATGTTTAGAGAGGGAAAAAGAGAGCTTGCTGAATAGCGTTTCTTTATCCGGATGGATATAAGTTAAATGTTGTATGGTAAACATGATTATAGTCTTACAATAATAAAATGGCAGATCGGCCTTCACAGCCATCCGCTTTTCCTACTCAAGAAATAATCAAATCTTACATACGCTAAATTATAAGCACAAAGGTATATAATTTTCTTATTTTCTACCAAACCTAAGTTGTAACTCGTTATTGCTGATAGCTGAAATAGTCGCAAAATGATTTCCAATTCAAGGATTTGGACGTGTTTTTGCAGCAGTGAAGCAAATTTAATAACAGACATATGATACAGGTATCAAAATTAGCCTGGACGATGGCGTTGTCAACATCAATGCTGATAGCGTGTAACGGCGGGAGGGAATCAACGCAAGACCAACATGATAGCACAACGCGCATCAATACTACGGGCAATCTTCAAGATGGAGCCTCGAAAATGGAAGAGGTGCAAGCGAAGTTAAAAAACATCACGAAACTCACAAACGAGGAACTGAAGGCTTTCTTTCCCGAAGATCTAAACGGATGGCGCCGTGCAGCTTATTCGGGAGGCAACCAAGCTTATGGTGTAGATGTTGCTTCAGGACAAGCTGTTTATGAAGCTCCCGATGATAAAGAGCTTATGTTAACCTTGACGGATGGAGCGGGCGAAACGGGGGCGGCCGTTGTCTCCTTGATGGCAATGAGTTTAACGATGGACGCTGAGAAGGACTCGGAGTACGAGGTTACAAAAAATAAGGACGTGCAAGGTTATCGTGCATCGACTCGAGAAACCAAGCCACAACAGGAGGGCAGCGTCGTGGATTCGGATATCACCTTTGTCTATAAAGATCGTTATTTGGTAAAGTTAGAGGGCGATGGTTTTAAACTCGATGAACTAAAAGATATTGTGGGAAAACTGAATCTAAGCGTATTGCAATAAGCGCAAAAATTTCCATCATAAGCGGCATGGACATGCAAATTTCTGCTGGAGAGCCGAACAATCATATCGATAGCGCATACGACACACAACGTCAAAAACATGGCAATGAAATACACAATAGGCCGTCCATTTTAATGGACGGTCGATTTATTATATGTATATTTGTTAGCTAAAAATTAACAAACACATAATGGAAGAAACCGAACAAAAAATCGGGATGGTGGGAAGTGGGAGTTGGGCCACAGCGATGATCAAGATGTTGGGCGACAACCAGGAGAAAAAAGACGTGCTTTGGTGGATTCGGAAAGAAGAAGATTTAGCGTATATAAGGACGTATAAACATAATCCTACTTATTTGAGTGCGGTGGAACTTCGCATCGATGCAAGACATCTGCTTTCGAATGCGCGGGAAGTTATTCAGCAGTCGGATATTGTCATTTTAAACACGCCGTCTGCATATCTAAAAGATGCACTGAAAGGAGTTTGCGCTACCGATTTCGAAGGTAAGATTATCGTAACTGCCATCAAGGGCATTATCCCCGATGAGAATCTGATTGTGGGCGATTACCTGGCAAAGATATACGGTATCCCACTTTCTCACATTGTAGTCATCGGAGGTCCTTGCCACGCCGAAGAAGTTTCTGCAGAAAAATTATCTTATTTAACGATTGCAGGAAAAGAATCCGCGCATGCCGAACGCGTCGCCGCTGTGCTGCGTAATCGATATATCAATACGATCATTTCAACAGATGTTTTCGGTGTAGAATATGGCGCCGTTTTGAAAAATATTTATGCACTAGCGGGTGGGATTTGCCATGGTCTTGGTTTTGGCGATAATTTTATGGCTGTACTCGTATCCAACGCGATTCGCGAGATGGAAACTTGTGTATTGGCTATTGATCCTGAAGCGGATCGCGATATCAACGCCTCGGCGTATCTGGGCGATTTGCTCGTCACCGCCTATTCGCAATTTAGCCGCAATCGTACCTTTGGGCACATGATTGGTAAGGGGTATACCGTACAGTCCGCGCAGTTAGAAATGAATATGGTGGCAGAGGGCTATTATGCTTCAGCCTGCATCCAAAATATCATACAGCGCTATGGGTTGGATATGCCAATTTGCAACATGGTATACCAAATTTTATACAACAAACAAACCGCGAACAGCGAAGTGAACAAATTAGCAACGAAACTGACATAATGAGTTTGACAAAAGAATATATTGCAGAAAGCTATCGAACGATTCAGGACGAAATAACGAAGGGGCTAGAGCAGTTGGATGGTCAAGCGCTATTTAAAGAGGAAATTTGGGAACGCGATGGTGGCGGTGGCGGCCGAACACGAATACTACAAGACGGTCATGTATTCGAAAAAGGGGGCGTTAATTTTTCTGCCGTGCATGGAAAACTACCAGAAGCAATTAAGAAAGCTTTTGGAGTGGATGATGAAGATTTCTTTGCTACGGGTATCAGTATCGTCATTCACCCAAACAACCCATGGGTGCCGATCATCCATATGAATGTGCGTTACTTTGAACTAAATGACCAAGTAAAATGGTTTGGTGGAGGCATTGATCTTACCCCGCATTACGTGATCGAAGATGACGCCCGGTTCTTCCACCAGATGATGAAAAATGTTTGCGACAAACATCATCCGACATTCTATCAAGATTTTAAAACCTGGGCAGATAACTACTTTTTTATAAAACATCGACAAGAGACTCGCGGTATTGGCGGAATCTTTTATGATAAATTGACACCTGAAAAAACAAACCTATCAGAAGAGCAATTGTTCAATTTTTCCTGCGATCTAGCTAGAACTTTTGTTCCTACATATACCGAAATTGTCAATCGAAACCGAAATTCCAACTTTGGCGCCGCAGAAAAAAATTGGCAACTACTTCGCCGAGGACGTTACGTAGAATTCAATTTAGTTTACGACTCTGGTACGCGTTTTGGCTTGGAAACCAACGGCCGCATAGAGTCTATTTTAATGAGCTTGCCAGCGCAAGCGAATTGGGCATACGATTACAAACCACAACCAAACTCCTTGGAAGAGCATACGCTTTCCTTGCTAAAGAAGGATATCAATTGGGTGGTTTAACCACTTATTAGACAGATTTTAATGATACATTATAAACGTTTTACTTTAGATAATGGCTTACGCGTCCTTGTTCACGAGGATCACAATACAGCGATGGCCTGCGTCAATATATTATATGATGTGGGCGCACGGGACGAATCACCGGATAAGACCGGTTTTGCCCATCTTTTTGAACATCTCATGTTTGGAGGATCGGTCAACGTTCCCCAATTCGACGCGCCTCTTCAAGAGGTTGGTGGAGAAAACAACGCATTTACCAGTAACGACATAACCAACTACTATATCACTTTGCCTTCGGCAAATATCGAAACAGCATTTTGGTTGGAGAGCGATCGTATGCTGAGTCTAGCCTTTAGCGAACAGAGTTTAGCAGTGCAGCGCAATGTCGTGGCCGAAGAATTTAAGCAGCGTTATCTCAATCAACCTTATGGAGATGTTTGGCTTCGTTTACGGCCACTAGCCTATAAGGTGCACCCATATAGCTGGGCAACGATAGGTAAAGATCTGCGCCATATCGAGGAAGCGACGATGGAAGACGTGAAGTCTTTTTTTCAAAAGTACTATGTGCCGAATAATGCGATTATGGTTGTTAGTGGCGATGTCGATGTAGAACAGGTCAAAGCCTTGACCGAAAAATGGTTTGGTAGTATCCCTTCTAGAAAACTCGAAAAGCGAAATCTGCCTGCCGAGCCGCGGCAAACTGAGGCGCGGCGCGAAATAGTAGAAGCGGATGTGCCTGTTGATAGCCTGTATATTGCTTTCCATGGCGTCGATCGGCTGCACCCGGACTATCCGGCCATGGATCTCTTATCCGATATTCTTTCCCGAGGCAGTTCATCACGGCTGTATCGAGCCCTTGTTAAAGATCAGCCGCTTTTCAGCGAAGTCAATGCTTACGTCATGGGATCCGTGGATAATAATCTCTTTGTGATCGAGGGCAAGCCATTGCCGCATGTGTCCCTTGCAGAAGCAGAAGAACTGTTATGGAACCAATTGGCGCTCATAAAACAAGAGAATGTGACCGATATGGAACTTCAAAAAGTAAAGAATAAGGTAGAATCTACGATGGTTTTTGCGGAGCTATCCATTTTGGATAAAGCGATGAATCTTGCCTTTTACGAAGCTTTGCAAGACGCTGCGCTCTATAACGAAGAAGTAGAAAAATACCTTGCTGTATCGACTACAGACTTGCAACGCGTAGCGCAACATATCTTTGTAAAAGAGAATTCATCCACCTTGCTGTATCATGCTAAAGAAAAACAACATGCTGAATAGAAGCCTAGCTCCCCGAAAACATCATATACAACATATTGACCTTATAGAGCCGGAGGCATTGACCTTTGGTAATGGTTTAAAAGCTTTTGTTTTTCGCGCTAACGATCAAGATCTTGTAAAAGCTGAATTTGTCTTCCAAAATCATTTTTCGATACCGGAAAACCCTCTGCTGCATACTTGCCTCAGCCACATGATGAAAGAAGGCACGACGAGCCGCTCGAGTGCTCAAATAGCTGAAGAAGTAGATTTTTATGGCGCTTATCTTGTTCCTGAATACAGCTTTGATCACACATCGTTAACATTGTATACGCTAACCAAGCATGTCGCTTCCGTGTTACCCGTCCTGCATGATGTGTTGAACCATTCGGTTTTTCCGGAAGCAGAATTGGAAACATATATCCGAAACAATAAGCAGACGCTGCAAATATCCTTGCAAAAAAACGATTATGTAGCGCGTCGGTTGTTTTACACGCAGCTGTTTGGAAAGAATCGTTATGGACAGACGCCTACCATCGAATCCTACGAGCAATTAAACCGTGAAGATTTGACGGCACTTTATGCGCGTCAAATCCAACCAGGAAACTGCACCTTACTTCTTTCCGGCAATGTCTCCAATGAGATTATACATGCTTTTCAGGAGCTTTTTGGAGGTGCCTGGACAAACGATAGCATCGATTTAACGTATGAGGAACCGGTTTTCCCGGCCTTCAAGCCTGAAACTATCGTGGAAAATCGATCCGAAGCGCTGCAGTCTGCAATTCGCTTAGGCATGCCCGGTATAAACCGGACCCATGCCGATTACCCGGCTGTACAATTCGTCAATACGCTCTTCGGCGGCTATTTCGGCTCTCGTCTTATGCGAAACATACGGGAAGAAAAGGGTTTTACGTACAGTATTGGCTCGGCATTAGCAAGTTTAAAATACAATGGATTTTTTACTATTGCTACAGAAGTTGGCGTCGAATCTACGCAAGCAACCCTAACCGAAATCGAGAAAGAATTTGCTGCTTTAAGCCATACCTTAGCCAGCGATCAGGAAATTGATCTGGTCAAAAATTACATGCTCGGATCCATGCTGGGCAGCCTCGAATCAATTTTCTCCCATGCTGATAAATTCAAAACTGTCTATTTCTCCGGCCTTACGTATGCTTACTTTAAACATTACGCTGCGACCATCCAACAGATGAATGCTCAACGTGTACAAGAGATTGCCCGAAAGTATTTCAACTTTAATGATCTTACGAAGATCATCGTCGGTCAGTTATAAATAGCTCCGCGATTTCTACCTGATCTGTATATACCTCTTTGTATAAAACTCAAATATGCTAATTATTTTAGTATATTTGAGTTTCGTAAATGGGTGATATGGGTGAAAGAATTAAGGAAAAGCTAGAAATTTTAGCAGATGCCGCGAAATATGATGTGAGTTGCAGCTCTAGTGGTAGTAATCGTAAGAATAAGGAAAAAGGGCTAGGAAATACCGGGGCAGGTATTTGCCATACCTATACGGAAGATGGCCGCTGTGTATCCTTGCTTAAGATTCTACTGACCAATCATTGTATTTATGATTGTGCATATTGTGTATCGCGAAAAAGTAATGACATCAAGCGTGCGGCGTTCACGGTGCAAGAAGTAGTAGATCTCACCATAAACTTTTATCGAAGAAATTATATAGAAGGTTTATTCCTGAGCTCCGGCATTTTTAAAAATGCCGATTATACGATGGAGCGGCTCGTGTTGATTGCAAAGAAGCTGCGGCAGGAGCACAACTTCAACGGCTATATCCATTTGAAAACGATTCCTGCTGCTTCACCGGAATTAATTCACGAAGCGGGATTATACGCAGATCGATTGAGCATAAATTTAGAGATACCAACCGATTCGGGATTAAAGCTATTGGCGCCGGAAAAGAACCGCGAAGATATGATTCAACCGATGACGTATCTCAAAGATCAATTAATAAAAACCAAAGAAGAGAAGAAGATATTTAAATCAACACCGCATTTTGCTCCGGCAGGGCAGAGCACACAACTTATCATAGGAGCAACGGGAGAGACCGATAAACAAATTATTACAGCAGCCAATTATTTTTATCGGAAGTTTAATATGAAGCGCGTATACTATTCCGGATATGTCCCCATTTCCTACGATAGCCGCCTGCCAGCCATTGGAACGGAAGTCCCCACGGCGCGCGAAAATAGATTATACCAAAGCGATTGGCTCATGCGGTTTTATGGCTTTCAAGCAAATGAAATTGTAAATGATACCCATCCTTTACTCGATTTGGATATTGATCCTAAATTAAGTTGGGCATTGCGCAATATGGATCGTTTTCCGATTGATATCAATAAAGATGATTATCAGCTAATTTTACGCGTGCCGGGGATAGGTGTCGGTTCTGCACAAAAGATTATTGCAGCAAGGCGTTTCGGCCCGCTGAATTTAGATCATCTCAAAAAAATTGGCGTGGCTATCAATCGAGCAAAATACTTTATTGTTTGTAAAGGATTTATGCAGATCTATGCAGACAAGCGTTCTGATATTATAAAGAGCTATATTTTACATTCGTCAAAAAGTAAATATTTAGTCACAGGAAATCAGCAACTTCAATTGTTTTAACGATGCAGCATGTCGATCTGTATTATGATGGTTCTTGGGCAGGCCTGTTAACCACCATTTTCGAAATTTTTGAATTTAAAATTGTGCCCTTGTCCTTGCGCAGCACAGGTGAAAGGCAGCAGGGTATGTTTCAAACTGAACGTGAAGTATTTACACAGCAAGATAAAGCAGATCGTGTGATGCATGGGTTGATAGCAAAGGTGGGTAAAAAAGGCTATGCAGAATTATGGCATACCTATCTGTCTGAACTACCAGAAGCCGCGCTACTTGTCGTGCGCGTTGCTACCTATTATTTCCATGAGGAAAAAAATGTGCGCTTAAATTTTGCGCAGGATCACATTTTGCAAATGAAGAAGATCGTAAAATCAGTCTCGAGAGAACGCCATCGAATGAAGGCATTTACGCGCTTTCAATTGTTAGCAGATGGCCTGTATGTTGCCCTTATCGAACCCGATTTTAATGTGCTTCCTCTTGTACAACAGCATTTCCAAGATCGCTATGCGGATCAACGTTGGTTAATTTTTGATGTAAAAAGACGTTACGGATTGTTGTATGACGGCCAATCGACCAGTGAAGTCACGATGGATCATACGGCCACGATGGCGCATGCAACGCTTATTGATCTCCACGATGCGCAAGAAGAACTGTATGCGGATCTATGGAAGCGCTACTTCAAATCTGTTAATATCAAAGAACGGCGTAACATGAAATTACATCTCCAGCACGTACCACGTCGGTATTGGCGATATTTACATGAAAAATCTTTTGGTATGGAGATTTAACAAAAGGAAATTCATTGATAATGGGGTTCATTGATAGGGGTTGTTCGCTGTAATCGTTTCCGTATATTTTCGACATTTTTTTTACGCTAGTAAAGCGCTGGCTATCAAGAAACTATTGCTGTGTATAAATTACAATAAGCTGTATTTCAGTTTTTTACAACCTTAAAGATGCTTAGCTTTACACCACGAAATTAAACATCAATCTTTATGGCGTTCAAAACATTAGGTCAATTTATCATTGAAAAGCAAGCTGACTTTCCATACGCCAAAGGCGAATTATCTCGTTTACTTCGCGACATCGGCATCGCAGCGAAAGTAATCAATCGGGAAGTGAATAAAGCTGGTTTGGCCGACATTTTGGGCGAAAGTGGTGTGCAAAATATCCAGGGCGAAGTGCAGAAAAAGCTTGATGTTTATGCCGATGAGCAATTTATCGAAGCGTTGAGCAGAGGGGGTGAGTGTTGCTACATCGCATCTGAGGAGCATGAAGATGGTATCGACCTGTCCGTAAATTTAGGTTGCCGGCACGGTAAGTATATCGTGTGCGTAGACCCATTGGATGGTTCTTCGAATATAGATCTGAATGTTTCGGTAGGTTCTATATTTTCGATCTATCGCCGTACAAAACAAGATGGCTGCGAAATTTCGATGGAAGAAGTGTTGCAAAGTGGCGACAAACAAGTTGCAGCGGGCTACATCATCTACGGATCCTCGACGATGCTGGTGTATACTACTGGGAAAGGAGTTAATGGGTTTACGCTAGATCCGTCCATTGGCGAATTCTGCCTTTCACATCCGGATATGAAGATTCCAGCGTCAGGAAATATCTATGCGGTTAATGAAGGAAATTATCTAAAATTTCCGCAGTATATTAAAGATTACATTAAATACTGCCAAGTTGAAGATCCAGCGTCCAACAGGCCATATACGTCGCGGTATATAGGATCCATGGTGGCCGACCTGCATCGAACACTTATCACCGGTGGCATATTTCTTTATCCCGAAACTTCCCAATATCCACAAGGTAAGCTGAGATTGCTTTACGAATGTAATCCATTAGCTTTTATCGTAGAACAGGCCGGAGGGAAATCACTTTCAGGCCGGGAGTCGACATTAAACATACAGCCCACGCAGCTGCACCAGCGAACCTCTATTGTGATCGGCAGTGTGCAGATGGTGCAAACGGTACAAGCTTTTATGGATGGCCTTTATGAAACTTCTGAGAGTCGTGGTAACACATTAACCTTTTCTGGATAGCGCTCTGCATATTGTAGCACGATCTGCTGCATATAGTAGTTGCTTATGCATTTGTCTCTGTAAGATACGATATCTTCAACATTTGACCATTGGTCGATACATTCCACGAAGCCAAAGGCATACAGCGCGTCTTCCTTGTAATAGATGTAGCTATACTCGTCTTCGTTTCGTCCGCTATCCAATAAGATGAACGAATGTTTGGCGTTCTTTAGATGGTCGAAGGCTGCTTCCATCTTAGCCTTATGATCGGCTAGGACCGGTAACTCCTTATAGTCGACTTTACGATCTTCACGAGATTGTGTTGATGGAGAGAAAAAACGACATAGGGCAGGAGACAAGCTAAATGTATCCATGAGTTTGCGCAGGAACAAATTTGCTTCGCCTACCGTTTCGAAATACCGCAAATTGTCCGTTTGTTTATTTATCTTGCTGATGGCCAATCGATCATAGCCCCGGATGTCTTGGTAGTAAATAAGTGCATACTTTGGCTCATAGCGTTTTAAAGCACGGTTATGTACAGGCCAATGTTTCTTTATCAATTGGCATTCCATAAGGAGAGCCATGAGTTCCGTACCCGACTCTTCAAAGTCTATTGTACAGATATCATTTATAAATTGCTGTCGGCGTAATCCGGTATTGGACCCACTGAAATGACTCAACACCCGCTTTCTGATGTTGATCGCCTTACCTACATAAACGATCTTCCCTTTCTTATCCCTGAAAAGGTAAATCCCTACGGATTCCGGCAGTCTGTTAAACTGCTCGATGGAAAGATGCGTGGGAAGTCGGTGCTCTATGTTTTTGCGTAAACTTTCGCCCACATAGTCTTGATCGTCGTTCGCCAACAGCAATTCAAATAATTTGACGGTAGCTTCTGCGTCACCCATGGCGCGGTGCCTATCAAGAATGTGTATGGAAAATTGCTTGCAAATATTTCCGAGACTGTAGGATGGGCGGCCAGGAAAAATTTTGCGTGCCAAACGTACAGTACATAGCTTAGACGCTTGCCAATCGTATCCCGCGTGCTTCAGTTCTTTTAGCAGAAAGGTGTAATCGAAATTCACGTTGTGCGCGACGAATATCTTGCCTTGAAGCATATGATATACATCCTCAGCAATATCTTCGAATACTGGTGCGTGATCAACCATTTCCGGCGTGATGCCGGTCAAGGTTTGAATTGCCAATGGGATAGCGCACTGTGGATTAACCAAAGAATGATATTGCTCCAGCACTTTTTTACCGTTATGGATCAAAATTGCTATTTCGGTAATACGACTGCCGCCGGCGTGGCTGCCCGTGGTTTCAATATCAACTATCGCAAAGTTCTTTTGTTTAATCACAATGCAATAATACTAATTTAATTAGTATTATTGCAGAGCTTGGGAAAAAAACTGTTTTACGGCAGGGTAGAAAACGTATTTTGACCCTTACCTGATTTTTAAGCCAATCAAATCCCGAATGGCTACCGAAGCAATAGCGCCGCCGAAAGCAGCAGGAAGGTACGACATGGTGCCATAGGCCGATTTTTTATAATTGCTCCCATCGGTGTAGAGTAGAGAATCCTTATTGGGAAGCTCTGTTGAAAAAGCTACTTTAATACCGGAATTTATTCCATGCTTGCGCAGTTTCTTGCGGATATGTTGGGCAAGTTTACAATTATAGGATTCGCCGATATCGGCAATGCGCACTTTCGTCGGGTCAACCTTTCCGCCAGCACCCATAGAGCTTACAAAAGGAATTTTTGCCTCCAACGCTCTGCGGATGAAGAAAAGTTTAGGCGTGATACTGTCTATTGCTTCTACGCAGTAATCAGGTTTCATCTCCAATAATGCGGGTATTTTTTCAGGTATAATAAAATCTTGGACCACATGCAGCTCAAGCTCGGGATTGATGGCGAGCAGACGCTCTTTCATTATCTGCGCTTTTGCCACGCCATGATTGGTCGCCAAAGCGGGCAGCTGTCTATTCCTATTTGATGGATCGACGGTGTCACCATCGATGATCGTCATTTTCCCTACACCAGCACGACATATAAATTCTGCGGCAAATGATCCTACGCCACCCAATCCCAATACCATAACATGCGTATTGGCCAATTTCTCCAGAGCCTCGCGTCCCGTCAAGGCTTCAGTTCGCGAAAGCCACGATAAATCCTTCATTCTCCTAATTGATAATTAAATGTATCTGTAAAGTTTTGCACCAAACGTTCTTTCAATTGATTCAGGTCAATATTTCGAACGCGGCAAAAATACATATAAATATCTACTATCTTAGTAGATTTATCATCCGTTTCTAGAAAAATCTTATCCAGTGGCGCTTGCCGTATCAGATCGTCCTTTTTTCCTGAGAGGATGCTGGGGCCAAAGCTCATATAGTAACCGGCTCGGTAAATTTGCTGTGCTAAGGTCGGGTGCTTATCAAAGCCATGGAAGATAACAGGCACGGTGACTCGTTCTTGTTTTAAGAGCTGTAAACACTCTTGGTAGGCACGCACACAATGAATGATCAATGGCTTTTGGACACTATTCGCGAAGGTTATCTGCTTTCTAAAAACATCCACCTGCAATGCCCAGTCGGTATCGCACAATTTATCTAAACCACATTCCCCAATGGCAAGTATCTGCTTTCTCTTTCCATGATCATGCAATACATCCAATTGGGATGTCGGCGCACTATCGATATACCAAGGATGGATGCCAAGTGAACAGGGAAGGGGGTACAAGTAGTTTTTGGAGATAATGATATTAGGCAAGGAAAATTCGTGAATGGTACTCTCCAAGGTACAATGCGTATGTATGTCGATATAAGGAACATGCATAATCAAATATACTCTTTTTAACGATAGCGGGACGGCATTCTTTTGTTTTTAAGTAGTTTACATCGTATTTCTAGCGATAATACTTGCCCAGGTAGAATGGTCATGCATGTACAACAAGATTACAGCCAAATAACTTGGCAAACGTTACACATCCGCGGTTTCCGATAGCGCTTCCACAATAGCCGACGCTTTCAGTATACACTCCGCATATTCTTTGTCAGCTTGCGCATCCAAAGTAATCGCTCCGCCCGTATGGAATGACAAGTAGCCATTCTCCTTGTTGTATAACACAGAACGAATAACAACATTGAAATCGAAATCACCGTCTTCAGCAAAATACCCTACTGCACCGGAATAAATACCGCGCTTACTCCCTTCATATTTTTCGCACAATTCCATCGCTTTAATTTTGGGCGCGCCCGTCATGGAGCCAGCAGGAAAGGTATTTTTAATCGCTTGTACATCCGAGATGTGCGGATCTTTTGTACAGGTGATGGTAGATATCAGTTGATGCACTTGTTTAAAGCTATGCAACTCAAGCCGTCGCGAAGCGTCGACGCTGCCCGCTAAGGCACTTCGTGTCAAGTCGTTTCGCACCAGATCTACAATCATGATGTTCTCGGCTATCTCTTTCGGATTTTGAAGCAAAGCATCTTTCAAAGCTTGATCCTTCTCTTCCGTATCGCCCCGTGCTGCCGTCCCTTTTATAGGCTGGGAGATAAGGGTGTCACCACGTTTTGCCAGGAACCTCTCCGGGGACGCTGATACAATATACTTTTCGCCTACTTTAAAGAAGCAGGAAAAGGGCGTAGGTGAGACTCGATTAAGTGTTTGGTAGAGCGCTAGCGGGTCTAGTTCAGTAGCGGTGGCATAAAACTCTTGACAGAGATTAACCTCATAAATATCACCGCGCTGTATGTGTTCTTGCAGGTGCTCGAACGCATCCACATAAGCCGATTTGGAAAAACGCATCTGCACGTGTATGGGATTCGACCGCGATGATGATCGTAAAGGCTCAATCGCTATAGCTTGGATCTGGCGAAAAACCTGATCCGGCTGCTCTGCCTGAATTTCCACCTGTCCTGCGAAAAAGCGTAGGTGTATGCTTGGGACGAAGAAATAGGCTTCCGGGAAATGCAAATCATCTATCCGGCCCGCTATCGCTAGTGATTCGGTATCGTTCTTCAGGTCGTAACTTAAAAAACCAGGCATCCATGTATGCGGATGCCTGGTTCTAAAATGTTCTAGTTTCGTAAACGCGTCCTGGCCATCATCAGAGCGAAAGCTCTCCGTGGCATTCACCGACAATACAGCTTTTACTTTGCTATACGGATCGGCGTATTCATTGGACTGTAGAAAGCAAAGCTCATTGAATTGTTGCGCCCAACGCAGTGCTTGATCCTCAAATACGGTATTATCTATGTCAAAAATGGCTTTAGCCATATCTGTCTTACAAGGCTATCGTTTGCACGCGATCAGGACCCACCGACAAAAATTTGATCGGTACCTCTAGCGCTGTTTCTAAATAAGCGATGTAGTTCTTTAATGCTGCAGGTATTTCTTCCGTTGATCGGATACCTGTGATATCTTGATTCCAACCTTCGATCTCCTCCAAAACAGGCTCCGCTGTGTTGGTGATAATTTCATAGGGCATATAATCGATGGTTTCGCCATCATACTTGTAATGCGTACACACATAAATCTTTTCGAAAGTATCGAGTACATCAGCCTTCATCATGATCAATTCGGTTACGCCATTGAGCATAATCGCGTACTTCAACGCAGGTATATCAATCCAGCCCGTCCGGCGTGCACGGCCGGTTGTTGCGCCAAATTCATGGCCTAGTTTTCGTAGTCTTTCTCCAGTTTCATCGTCTAATTCGGTCGGGAAGGGACCGCCACCCACGCGGGTCGCATACGCTTTAAAAATTCCGTAAACAGCACCAATCTTGCTTGGGGCTATACCGAGTCCTGTACACGCACCTGCCGTTGTGGTGTTGGATGATGTGACGAAAGGATAAGAACCGAAGTCTACATCCAGCAGTGTACCTTGCGCACCTTCTGCCAATACGTTTTTCCCTTCTTTGAGGTAGTTGTTAACCAAGTGTTCAGCATCTACATGCGGTATGGTTTTGATAAATTCGATTGCCGCTAAAAAAGCGTTTTCTTTTTCAGAAAAATCAGGGATTTCGCCGTAGTGCGACAAAATCTCTAAATGCTTCGCTTTTAGCTTTTCGTAACGTTCTTGAAAGTCAGAAAGTGTGGTGTCGCCCACGCGCAAGCCGTTTCTTCCGGTCTTGTCCATGTAGGTAGGCCCGATACCTTTTAAGGTAGAACCTATCTTGCCAGCGCCCATTTTCGATTCCGATGCAGCGTCTAGCAACTGGTGCGTAGGTAAAATTAAATGCGCTTTCCTGGCCAGCACCAAGGTGCCTTTGCCAACAGGATCAAAGCCCGCAGTGCGCAAATTGTCTAGCTCCCTTTTTAAGATAATGGGATCGATGACTACACCATTTCCGATCAGATTCAGGGTGTCTTCATTAAAAATCCCGGATGGGATCGTGTTTAGAACGAATTTTTTGTTGTCGAATTCTAATGTGTGTCCGGCATTAGGACCACCTTGAAAGCGGGCGATCAAATCATACTTCGGACAAAAAACGTCCACGATCTTTCCTTTACCTTCGTCGCCCCATTGCAGGCCCAGAAGCACATCAACTTGCATAATATTGGATATATTGAGATTTAAAATTAAATGATAGTTTCAACTGTCCCTAAAAATATAAAGTTCAGGAAAAATTAGGCGTGCCTATCCTTCCTGAACAAAGGTAATACATTAATCCGCGATTACTGCATTAATTTGAAATTACAGACGCTGTTTGAACCGGCGCAGCTTCCGGTGCGTTTTTCTTCTGGCAATCTTCGCAAACACCGTATAGATTAAGGGAATGGTGCTTGATATCAAACTTCAACAAATCACCCATTAAACTTTGGATTTGATTGATTCGCGGATCGCAAAACTCGACCACCTTATTGCACTCAATACAAATAACATGGTCATGCTGTTTAAATCCATATGACTTTTCAAATTGAGCCATATTACGGCCAAATTGATGCTTCGTGACCAGATCGCAAGAAACCAGAAGTTCCAAGGTATTATAAACCGTAGCACGGCTCACCCTGTACTTCTTGTTCTTCATATGGATATAGAGCGACTCTACATCAAAGTGATCTGAGCGAGAGTATATTTCTTCTAAAATCGCGTAACGTTCCGGTGTCTTTCTCAGATTTTTATTCTCCAAGTAAGCTTCGAAAATTTTTTTTACCGTTTGGTAGTTTTCGGCCTGATTCATACTTCTATTTAATATCCCATACAAACTTACCACTTTTCCATGTAAAAAACGATGCTTTCAGCATAGATGACATTCGGCGGATTATAGGTCGGCGTCGTAACGGGTAACACCTGTAATTCCGCTGATGTCCTTTAGGTTTTTCATCAAGTTTTCCAGTTGCTCCGTGTGGTTGACAAACACCATGATGTTTCCTTCGAAGATACCTTCGTTGCTGGAAATGGATAGCGAACGGATGTTGACATTAAAATCCTTTGAAATTACGTTGGTGATCTTATTGACAAGCCCCACATCATCAATGCCGACGATCCGAAGCCCGGTTAAAAAGGAGATTTGCGCTTGCGAGGAAGCCCATTTCGCTTTTAAAATCCGGTACCCATAATTTGCCATAAGTTTAGACGCATTCGGGCAACTGGTGCGGTGTATTTTTATGCCGTCGTTCACCGTTAAGAACCCAAAAATATCATCGCCCGGAATAGGGTTGCAGCAGGGAGCCAAGGTATAATCCACCTTTTGATAGTCATCCCCAATCAGGATCGTATCGACATCCTTCTTATTGATTTTCTCTACCAAGCCCGATATGTGGGACGAAAATTGATTGTGGGTATGCGTCGTCGTTTTTTCGCTCGCCGCGTATTCGCGCAGGCTCTTTGCATCAATAAGCCCCTTGGCTACGTTGTAAAACAGGTCCTGCGAACTGGCGTACTTGAAGTAATTTGCTATCTTGTTGATGTTGTCGGTATTGTATGTGATCTTGAGGCTTTTCAGCTTTCTTTCCAATACCTCTTTGCCGTCTTCGGCCACTCTTCTTTTTTCTTCTTTCAGCGACGACCGGATCTTAGACTTGGCTTTCGCTGTAACAACAAAACTCAGCCAATCCTCTTTAGGGGATTGTTTGCTCGAGGTGATGATCTCAACCTGATCTCCATTCTGCAAGTGATGGCTCAACGGTACCAGTTTGTGGTTTACCTTAGCACCAATACAGGTAGCACCGATATCCGAATGAATTTCGAAGGCAAAGTCGAGGGCCGTAGCGCCATTTGGCAATTGTACCAACGTGCCTTTTGGCGTAAAAATGAAGATCTCGTCAGAGAATAGATTCATTTTGAAGTCGTCGACGAAGTCCAATGCGTTTTGCTCTGAGCTGCTCAACATATTGCGCACCTTTTGAATCCATTGATCCAAGCCGCTATCCGAGTTTGATTCTTTGTACTTCCAATGTGCAGCAAATCCTTTCTCCGCAATCTCGTTCATCCGTTTTGTCCGGATCTGTACTTCCACCCATTGCCCGCGTGGCCCCATTACCGTCGTGTGTAATGATTCATAGCCATTACCTTTTGGTGAGGATACCCAATCACGTAGCCGATCCGGGTTAGGGCGATATAAGTCGGTAATAATGGAATACACCTTCCAGCATTCCGTTTTTTCGCGTTCTGTGCTCGTGTCGATAATGACGCGGATGGCAAAAAGATCATAGACCTCTTCGAAAGGAATCGATTTTTTTCGCATTTTATTCCAAATGGAAAAAATAGATTTTGGTCGGCCAAACACCTGCGCTTTGATGCCCTGCTCTTCCAGAATGCTCTTGACGGGGCCAATGAAATCGGCGACAAACTTTTCCCGCTCTGCCTTTTTCTCATTGAGCTTTCGTGCGATGAACTTATAGGTGTCGGGGTCAGTGTATTTCATGGAAAGATCTTCCAGCTCAGATTTAATGGCATATAGTCCTAACCGGTGGGCCAAGGGTGCGTAAAGGTAGCTTGTTTCGGATGCAATCTTGAGTTGTTTATGGCGCGCCATAAACTCCATGGTGCGCATGTTGTGTAGGCGGTCGGCAAGCTTAATCAAAATTACACGCACATCATCTGCAAGCGTCAACAGCATCTTCCGGAAATTTTCGGCTTGCATCGAACTGTTTGGGTCGAATATTCCGGAAATCTTGGTCAATCCGTCAATGATTCGTGCCACCTTTTTGCCAAACTGCGCTTCGATCTCGGTCAGCGTGATGGCGGTGTCTTCGACCACATCATGCAGCAAGGCACAGACAATAGATGTCGTGCCCAGGCCGATCTCCTCGGCGGCAATCTGTGCTACGGCAATAGGATGATAAATATAAGGTTCGCCGGATTTACGGCGCATTTCCTGATGGCTTTCCAAAGCCAAATCAAAGGCCTTGCGTATTTCTTGCTTGTCGCCACGTTGTAGGGTGGGCTTACAAGCACGGAGTAGTGCGCGGTATCTCTTTCTTATTTCCTTGTTTTCTGCTTCAATGTCAATCACATAATCTTCCATAAACGCGCTGAAAAAAGTTGGTTTTTTTTATTTTTGTTTGTAATTTTATTAATGCAATCTCGAGGGCGATGTAACCGTCGGGAACAATATATAAATATAGCAAATATATTACAGATTATAAAATAGGCTAATTTTTCCATTTCATGATGACGAGGTTTATAGTGTTGGGCTTTATGCTGTTTTTCTTAACCAATATGGTTAAGGGCCAGGCATTGCAGGTTCCGCATTATGGAGATGGAGAAGGGGAAACATTACAGCGATACATGACCACGCGGTTAGAGACGGGTGAGGTGCTTCCGTGGTTTCCGATTGAGGATGTAACGGTCACTGCGCGCCGTACATTTAAATCAGAAGAAGATCGCCTTAAATACCTGCGTTTAGAGCGCAACGTGTTGCGGGTCTTGCCTTATGCAATCTACGCCCAAAAACGATACGAGCAGTTGGATCGCGATTTAGCTATGGTTTCCTCAAAACGAGAAGAGGCTCGTTTAGTTAACGCTTGTGAAGAGGAGATAAAAAATAAGTTCAACGCTGAAATTAAAAACTTGAGCGTTTCACAAGGGAAAATCTTGATCAAATTGGTGCAACGTCAAACGGGAAATACCAGCTATGAAATGGTCAAAGAGATGAAAGGTGGACTTTCGGCATTCTTTTATCAGGGCGTGGCGAAGGTGTTTGGACACAATCTAAAATCGGTGTACGACCCGCAAGAGGATTTTGAAATTGAAAATATCATACGTGGTTACGAACGGATGCGCCCTATAAAAAACCTATATCATTAACAGCTCCGCCGTCCCGTAAACCATCCAGCTGCATGCAGGCGCTGGTCTATACTAACCATATAAAACGAAAGGATATGCTATGCAGACGATCTATAAATTCCACGGTCTCCAATTCAACGGCGAAAAGAAGTCTTTGGCAGATTTTTCTGGCAAAGTTCTCCTAATTGTTAATACCGCCAGCCGTTGTTTTTTCACGAAACAATACCGTTCTTTAGAACAGCTATACCAGCGATACAAAGACCACGGTTTTGAAATATTGGCTTTTCCTTCCAATGACTTTCATGAGCAAGAACCCATGACGGGCTTCCAGCTCGAGACCTTTTGCCGTATCCATGAACAGGTTACCTTTCCGGTGTTCAAGCGTATTCATGTTGTCGGAGCCTACTGCGATCCGTTGTATAAGTTTTTGGCAGATCGGGAGCAGAATGGAAACGTGGGCGTGAGGCCCTACTGGAATTTCCATAAATATCTGGTTGATAAAAATGGCAAAGTGGTAGACTTTTTCTATAGTTTCACCAGTCCACAGTCTGGTCGGGTTATGACGAAAATCGAACAATTAATTTCCGAACTGTAAACGTTTAAACGTTTATCTTTGCTGCCTAAAGAATTGCATTTATGAAGTTAGATTTACTGGTCATGACGGTACACCCCGATGATGCGGAGCTGGGTGCGGGGGGCACTATTGCAAAATATGTTGCGGAAGGTAAAACGGTCGGCATTATCGATTTGACGAGGGGTGAGCTTGGTACACGCGGTACGGCGGAGACGCGCCGCGATGAAGCCGAAAAAGCGGCATCGATATTGGGTGTACATATGCGGGAAAATCTTGCACTGCGCGATGGTTTTTTCCGTAATGACGAGGAAAGCCAGTTGCAGATCATTCGTGCGGTACGAAAGTATCAGCCCGAGATCGTCATCACGAATGCTTTGGATGATCGGCATCCGGATCATGGCCGTGCAAGTGTATTGGTCAATGATGCCCTATTTCTCAGTGGCTTGCGGCGGATTGCCACAACGCTCGACGGTAAGGAGCAGGAGGCTTTTAGGCCACGTCTTCAACTGCAATTGATACAGGATAAATACATTCAGCCCGACATACTGATGGACATCACTGCATTTTGGTCTATCAAAGAAAAAGCAATTTTAGCGTATACCACACAGTTTAACGCCGTTGCCGATGATGCGGAGCCACAAACTTACATCTCCAACCCAGATTTTATGGAATCCACTAAAGGGCGTGCGGCCGAGCTGGGTCGCAGTATTCAGGTGCGGTATGCAGAGGGCTTTACAGCCCGCAAGATATTAGGTGTTACGGATCTCTTTCATTTGATTTAACTTGTAGCGCTATGTCACTAAGATTGAAGGGGGTACACCATATTGCGATTATCTGCAAAGATTATACGAAATCGCTATTCTTTTACCGAGATATACTAGGCTTGGAGCTTCTATCAGAAACCTACCGCGCCGAGCGGCAATCGTATAAGGCTGACCTCGCTCTGAATGGGCGGTATGTTATCGAGCTGTTTTCGTTTCCTTCCCCACCTGCTCGGCCTTCGTATCCAGAATCGGCAGGCTTGCGGCATCTCGCCTTTGCAGTGGACGATGTTGATCTGACCATCCGAACACTGGAAGGATTTGGCGTGCTTTGTGAAACGGTCAGGATCGATCCATTGACTGCGAAAAAATTTACGTTTGCGGCTGATCCTGATGAGCTGCCGATTGAATTTTATGAGGTGTAACATAGCGACGTAGCAGCTAAAAAAAAAGATCTAATGAGCACCTCATTAGATCTTTTTTTTTACAGCGCTATGTGCTTATGCGAAATGATAGAGGAATACAACATCACCAACATAGGCCGGCTTTGGGTTATCTTTAATCGCTAATGTGGCTTCGATTGTAGCTTTCACTACACCACGGAGGTTTACAATAGATTTTACCTTTGCACGCAGCTGCACCTGGTTATCCACCAACACGGGCTGACCAAACTTGAGGTTTTCGATGCCATAGTTGATTTCCATTTTCACATTTCGAACATCGGCAATTTGTTTCCAGAGATAAGGAATCAACGATAGTGTGAGGTAACCATGAGCAATGGTCGATTTAAAAGGTCCCTCGGATGCTGCTTTTTCCTTATCCACATGTATCCACTGGTGATCGAGAGTTGCGTCGGCGAACTTATTGATTTGGGGCTGATCTATCGTATGCCATTCGGACTCTCCAAGCTGTTTTCCTTCGTGCGACTTGTACTCTTCAAAATTGTTGATTATTACCATTATAGAATTTATTTTTTATTATCCCTTTACATGATGACATTCTCGTGTTAAATGTATTAAAAAGTATCGACAACGAAGAAGCGATTGATGATTTTAAGCATGATTTTTGTGCGATATTGACTTATAAACCTATCATTGGTTCAACGCAAGAGGCAACACGCAATACGTATTACCTTTATTATACATTTAAATAGGAGGTCTATTATGAATCTAGTACAAAAAATTGAACATTGGGGTGATCGTCATCATCCACGTTGGCTGGACTATCTGCGCATTATTCTGGGAGTCGTTATTTTTGCTAAAGGAATCAGTTTTGTAAACGATCGCGATACCGTAGCAGAATTGTTTCGACAGGCTCATTTCCAGCTTTCCATTTGGTCTGCTGTGCATTATGTTGTATTTGCCCATTTGGTCGGTGGGTTATTTATCGTGCTGGGGTTTCAAACCCGATTGGCCGTGATCATACAGCTGCCTATTTTGATCGGTGCCGTTTTCTTTGTCAATATCACGAATGGCTTTAGCTTTCTGAACTCGGAACTTTGGTTTTCCATTTTAGTGCTGGCTTTGCTATTGGTTTTTCTGGTATCAGGTTCGGGAAAATACGCATTGGATGAGATGATGAATAAGCCGGGCTATAAGCGCAGCATCTAGTCAATCGGTCATTAAAGAAAAGAGGGTGGCTTGTCTTTGCATGCCACCCTCTTGATATTGTTTAGTAAACGCAGGATTACCAAATTTTGATACGCTCTTCTTTTGCTTTATAGAGCTTATCGCCCGGTTTGGTTTCAAAAGCCTCATGAAAGGCATCTAGGTTCACGATAGGTGCAAATGCACGGTATTGTGCCGGCGAGTGTGGATCTGTTTTAACCTGATTGACGACAAACTCATCGGTCGTTTTTGTGCGCCAGATCGTTGCCCAAGAGAGGAAGAAACGTTGCTCTGGTGTAAAACCGTCGATGAGACCTGGGTTGCCCTTATCTTTCAGATACATTTTTAACGCATCGAATGCTACGGAAGAGCCACCAAGGTCACCAATGTTTTCGCCCAACGTAAAGCGTCCATTTACGAACACTCCCGGTACAGGCTCGTAGGATTCAAATTGAGCAACCAATGCATTTGTCGCCGTTTCGAATTTCTCTTTGTCTTCCGGTGTCCACCAGTTGTTTAAGTTACCGTTTCCATCGTACTGTGAGCCCGAGTCGTCAAAACCGTGCGATAGCTCATGGCCGATTACTGCGCCAATACCACCGAAATTCACAGCGGCATCGGCTTTGTAATCGTAGAAGGGCACCTGCAGGATAGCGGCAGGGAATACAATCTCATTATACAACGGGCTGTAGTATGCATTAACCGTTTGCGGCGTCATGCCCCATTCCGATTTATCAACAGGCTTGTTTTGTTTAGCCAAGTTTTCCTGGAAGCTCCAACGGCTGATCCCTTTGATGTTGTCAAAAAGTGATGTGCCCACTGCTAGCTTAGAATAATCTTTCCATTTATCGGTGTAGCCAATTTTCACCTTAAATTTGGATAATTTCTCTAAGGCTTTTGTTTTTGTTTCCGCCGACATCCAATCTAGATTTTGGATGTGCATGTTGAAGGATTTAACAAGATACTGCACCATTTCCTCGCAAGCAGCTTTGGCTTCCGGTGGGAAGTTTTCTTTGACATAAAGCTTTCCAAGAAGCTCGCCAACGGTACCGTTAACAAATTCCAGACCGCGCTTGTCAAGATCGCGTTGTTCTTTTTGACCACGCAATTTTCTGCCATAGAAATCAAATGACAACTCATCAAGTTCTTTACTTAAGTAGCCCGTAGCATCATTCATGACATGGAACTTCAAGTATTCCTTAATTTGTGGTAGATTACTAGGCTGTAAAATCTTGTCTAGGTTTTGGTAGTATTTAAGTTCGCCGATAATGACAGTGTCGGCTGTAAAACCTAGTTGTTTGATGTATTTCGCGATGTCGATATTTTTCACGAGCTTACCTAAATCTGCTACAGCGACTGGGTTGTAGCGCTTTTGAGCGTCTCTCGATTCTTCGATAGTCTTCAGGTTTGATGCTATTTCTTTTTCAAAAGCAAGCACTTTAGGGCCTTTCAGATCGCGTGTACGTTGATCCACCTTGCTGTACAAGCTGGAGATAAATTCCGCGTATTGTCCTAAGGTTTCCGTATTTTTCTCATCCACTTTTTGATAATAAGATCGACCCAAACCAAGACCCCCACCGCCTAAATACACGGCATTGATATCGCTGTTTTTCATGTGTGCAGAAACATACGCACTGAAAAATGGATTTCCGCGTTCTGGACCTACCTCAAGCAAATAGGCGTAGAGATCGTTGAAATTTTTGATCGCATCGATCTTTTGTAGATAGGGTTTTATTGGGGCGGTGCCCAACTTGTTACGTGTTTCGAAATTTACGTATGACTTGTAAAGATCGGCAATTTTTTGTCCGTCACTGCCTTTGTCAAACTTGTTGTCCAATGACTCTTTCAAGATTTTCAATACGGCGCCATCCGTGTGTTCACGGAGCTCATCAAAGGACCCCCAACGTGCCTTGTCTGAAGGAATTTCTACTGTTTTCATCCAGTTACCATTTACATAGTTGTAGAAATCATCCTGTGGACGCACATTTTTGTCCATATATGATAAGTTGATCGCTTGATGTTCTTGCGCAAAAGCGAATCCTCCAGATGCAGCCACGATGGCCGCCATAGCAAGAATTTTTTTCATGTTACTGATTTGTTGTTTGAAATTGACGAAACAATCCGATTTTCAACATTGCCAAAGGGGGCATCGAAAAAACGATCTTGTTTTCCATCCTGTTATTTAGTGTATCCTTGCAAACTTAGCAAAAGTTGTTCGTAAAATCCGTAACGATTACGTAACATAACTTGTGTTTTTTTGCGTATTTTGCCCTATGCAATGGGAGGTGGATAATCAGCATATTGATGTTTTTGTGAGTGAGGCTGACGCCGTGGCGGTCACGCGCTGGGATGATCGTGTAAAGATTGTATGCATTCCTGCCACTATGCCAAAAAGTGAAGCCTTATGGGCTATACGAAATTTACTGCGGCAAAAAAATAAAGTTGCTGGCGCGCTACGTATGCAGGAACTAGCTGTCTTTGGTAGACGATGGCCCATTATGTCCATCAAAAAGTCGCAAAAAACATATATGCATGAGGGTGTTATTTACAGCTATATTCCTGCAACCTCTCTGACCGTTTATGCAGCAGACCGGATCAGGCATATCCTGCTCCAGCAGGTTGTCTTCGCTGCCCTAGACAAGTGGGAGGATTTCTTTTCTGTATCGGTAGCTACAGTAAAATTCCGGAAAAACGACAAGCGCCCTTACCTGACCGATGCTAAACGAGCATGCATAACATTTGACAGCGGTCTGCATCGCTTCACACAGGAGCAAATCAACTACACCGTATTTCGTGCGGTTACCCGCTATTTCCATAGTATACAGTTGGATGATCAAGTCGTGCAGCAGCACTTCCCAGATCGAAAATTTACTGAAAAAATTTTATGCCATGAATACACAGCATACCCTTGCGATTAACATACATGTACCCCAAGAGCTGGTGGTAGCGGGCGCCGCACATCCGGACCAAATTTTGAAGCGCATCAGCGATATGGACACGAAGCGCGTCCAGGGTTACGTCGTAGACCAATTGTCAGATAGCGATGGCGGCCCGGAACTGATTGATCTACATATCGGCAAATTTCAATACGATAAGGAATCTGGAACAGGGTCATTTAGATTACATTTCAAGGTAAGCCGTCGTTTTTGTTGCGCAGACAGCACGGGCTGTAACGACGACTATATCGATTTCCGATATGTATACCGCGAAGAGGTGCTATATGCAGAAGGTCATTATTTCCAATGGACGCTAAACAATTAGTCTCCATTGGAAATAATAAGGATTTAGCCCTTCCGTAAGTATTTAGTCAGAATGATGATTGTCTGCCCGTCTACTTTACCCTCAATCTGTTCAACACTATCGGCCACCAGCCTGATATTCTTGACGACCGTTCCTAGTTTTGCCGTAAGTGTAGAGCCCTTTACATCCAAGGTCTTGATCAGTACCACGGTATCGCCATCATGTAACCGCATACCATTACTGTCCTGGTGAAAGTGCACGGTGCCATCCTGTTCGTGGTCGCCGGTTGTTTTTGCCCAAACCAAGGTTTCCTCGTCTAGGTAGAGCATATCCAGACTTTCTGCTGCCCAAGACTCCTGCCGCAGGCGGCTTAGCATCCGCCAAGCAACTACTTGTACGGGCGCATGTGCAGACCACATTGTTTGCGGCAGCTTTTGCCAATGCGCCGCTTCTAGTTGTTCTCTTTTTTCTATCTGGTCGATGCATGTGCCGCAACTATACAGGCTCGTTTCTAGCGTTTGCTGATCATGTGGTGGCACGGTATACATCCGTAAGCCCGTTGCAGGATGAAGGCAAAGTTCGCAAGCATTGTTGCTGCGTTCAATAAGTTGCTTTTCGATTGACATGTGCTTTGTATTTGTGCGCGAAAATACAAAATTCTGCCGAGCTATGTATTTTACTTTGTTGACTTACACTTGGCCGATATTTTGCTCTGGAGGAATAAGTGAAAGATTGGTTGCGGAAATAGTACGGATGATCAGCGACTGGTAATAGCATACAAATAGTCCAAATTACCCTAAAAAACTTGTATATGAAATGGCAAAGCGGCCGCAGAAGCGGCAATGTAGAAGATAAACGCGGCATGAGCGGCGGGCAAAAATTAACATTGGGCGGCATCGGTGGCGTGATCGTCCTTATTGTTGGTCTTTTGATGGGCGGAGATCCTGCGCAGATATTGGAGCAGATGCAACAGGGCGGTCAGCCGACGGGCTCTTCGGCTGTCGAAGCGCCTTACGACTCGACGCCGGAGGAAGACAAGTTATTGGATTTTGCTGATGTTGTATTAGGGAGTACCGAGGATGTATGGGCCAATATCTTCAAAAAGGAGGGCGAAACCTATCCGAAAACGGTGTTAACGGTATACAACGGCGCTGTTGAAACGGCGGGATGTGGTACCGGCAAGTCAAGCTATGGTCCATTCTATTGCCCGGGTGATAGAAAGATTTACTTGGATTTAAGTTTTAATAAGGAGTTGTCGCAGAAGTATGGCGCCAAGGGCGAATTTGCGTTGGCCTATGTTATTGCGCATGAAGTTGGCCATCACATTCAAAATGTGTTGGGCGTGCTGGAGAAAACTAACGCTATGCGTGCGAAGTTAAGCGAACGAGAGTATAACAAAATATCGGTCATGACGGAGTTGCAGGCTGATTTTTACGCCGGTGTTTGGGCGCATTATGTGCAAGAGTACAGCGCAATCGAGCTGAGCTATGACGATATCTTGGATGGCATGCGTGCGGCAGCCGCAGTAGGCGACGACCATTTGCAGGAACAGGCGTATGGCAGTTCGAACCCCGAATCTTTTACACATGGTACTTCCGAGCAACGCGCGTATTGGTTCAAGAAGGGATACGATTCGGGTAACATACAGGATGGTAACACCTTTAACGATCCAGCGCTGAAGCAATAATTTAGGTGTCGTATGCAGTAGACCCTATGACTTCGTACCTTCTATTACGGATGCCAATGCGTGCCAAAAATCGGAGGATTATAGATAACTTAGCAGAATGTCAAAAAGATTAGTGGTATTCACGGGTGCAGGCATATCTGCCGAGAGTGGGTTGAAAACGTTTAGAGGATCAGATGGATTGTGGGAGGGTTACCGCATTGATGAGGTCGCAACACCCGAGGCGTGGAAAAAGGACGCACCCAAGGTATTGGAATTTTACAACCTTCGACGGGAGCAGTGTATTGCTGCGCAACCCAACGCCGCGCATCGTGCACTCTCCGAAATGGAGAGCGAATTTGATGTTCAAGTTATCACCCAAAATATCGACGATCTGCATGAGCGCGCTGGCAGCAGCCATGTTTTGCACCTGCATGGTGAAATTATGAAAGCGCAATCGTCGCTTAACCCACGCTTTGTGTACGGGATGAATACCGACGCAATAAATATGGGAGATACCTGTGAATTGGGGAGTCAGCTACGCCCGCACGTGGTGTGGTTTGGTGAAGCTGTCCCTAATTTAGAGATCGCAGCGCAGATGGTCAGGGATGCCGATATATTTGTGGTCATCGGCACATCGTTGCAGGTATATCCAGCGGCCAACTTACTCTATGAAGTCAACGCAAACTGTGCGGTGTATTTAATCGATCCGAACGCGGCGGCATTTTCCGTTGATGGGCATATCAAACGCATACCGGCTGCGGCTACCGAAGGCGTATCTATTTTGAGGAAATTAATAACCGAATAATATTCTGAACGGTTTCTTAAGCGATTGTTTACGAGTACGATATGCTATTTTATATCGTGTATTCATTTAAAGTTTAGTCAAAGATACTTTAGAAACGCATCTGTGATACAGAATTTTATTCTGTATCACTATTTATCTATTCTTATATTGTTAAAATACAGTGTTTTGTAGTATCTATTAAAAGTTGCACAGTAGTTAAGATTCATAACGTCTATAGGCATCAATAAACGATGAACGCATCGAAGTGAAGCTTGTCAATACGGCCTGAATAAATGTTTCATCGAGCAGCTCGAATACGCCATTCACACCACCAACAACATCGGTCTCGGCGAGTTTATAAGACTGTTCTAGGGTTCCTTGCTCAAATTTGATGATAAATTTTTGGTTCATCGCGAAGATGGATATCTTACAATCGGGATGAGGGAGTTCAGCAATGATACGCATTTTAAAAAAGTAAAAAGTAAAAAGTAAAAAATTCAAAAGTAAAAAGTGAAAAGTAAAAAATTCAAATGTAAAAAATTCAAAAGTGATAAGTAAAAATTCAAAAGTAAAAAGTAAAAAATAAAAAAATCAAAAGTGATAATTCAAAAGTGATAAGTAAAAATTCAAAAGTAAAAAGTGAACAATAAAAAAATCAAAAGTGATAAGTAACAAGTGAAAGGTCTAAATTTAAAAGTCAAAAGTTACGTGTTCTAAATCAGCAGTTGAAATTAAACCAATCCCTGCGCTTTCATCGCCGAGGCGACCTTTATAAACCCTCCGATGTTGGCTCCTTTGAGGTAATTGACGTGTTTACCATCTTCTTGGCCGTATTCTACGCAGGTTGTATGGATACGGGCCATGATAGCTTGCAATTTACGATCAACTTCTTCGCGGGTCCATTGTTCGCCAATCCAGTTTTGAGACATTTCCAGCCCTGATACGGCTACACCACCGGCGTTTGCTGCTTTTCCAGGTGCGAAGTGCACTTTCGCTTCTTGGAAAATGTGTATGGCCTCTGCTGTCGAGGGCATATTTGCGCCTTCTGCTATGAGGAAACAGCCTTGCTTGACCAACAGCGCGGCGTCTTCTGCATCGAGTTCATTTTGTGTGGCACAAGGTAATGCAATATCGCAGGGGAAACTCCACGGTTTTTTATCGCTATGAAAAGCAGCCGAGGGGTATGTTTCGGTGTATCGATGCAGGTCGCGTCCCAGCGTGCCTAAAAGATCTAGTTTATCGCCATCAAAGCCTTCGGGATCGTAGAGTGTACCGGTACTGTTTGATAAGGTAATCACCGTAGCACCCTGATCGATAGCTTTTTGTGCAGCAAAATAGGCGACATTTCCGGCGCCAGAAATAGCTACACGCTTATCATCAAGCTGTTGACCGTTATGTCCCAATATCTCCTTCACGAAGTAAAGCAAGCCATAGCCCGTGGCTTCCGGACGTATGTTTGAGCCACCCCAAGTCTTGCCTTTGCCAGTCAATACACCGGTGAAAGCGTTTTGAAGACGCTTATATTGACCGAATAGGTAACCTATTTCGCGCTCGCCCACACCGATATCGCCAGCAGGCACATCGGTTTCGGAGCCTACATGCCGAAAGAGCTCGGTCATAAAACTTTGGCAAAACCGCATAATTTCGTTGTCGGATTTGCCTTTGGGATCAAAATCAGCTCCGCCTTTTCCACCACCAAGTGGAATGCCTGTCAGGCTGTTTTTAAAGACCTGTTCGAAGGCCAAAAATTTGAGAATGCTCAGGTTGACCGTTGGCGAAAAACGCAATCCGCCTTTGTATGGACCGATAGCACTATTCATTTGCACACGGTAGCCCCGATTTACCTCTACCTCATTATTATCATTTAACCAGTTGATACGGAATGATATAACGCGTTCAGGTTCTACCATTCGTTCTAATATTTTTAGATCATTCCACTCGGGATGGTGTCGGTTCAGGTAGGGTATAACATCTTCGGTTACTTCGGTTACGGCCTGTAAAAATTCGGGCTCATTGGGGTTTCTTTTTCCAACGTATGCAATAAAGCTTTTAAGATCAAGCGACATGTAATAAAATTTTTGGTTCAGACATAGACTTATCTTGCTAAAGTATTAATTTTTGACGGGTTTTCGTGCAAGAATGTTGATGAAGAATTGTTGTTGGGGTAGCAGATACATGCATAAATCCCCGTCAATCATGTCAGACTTGGCGGGGACTTATTCTAATTTACTATAGCGTGATATGCGCCTTCAAATCGGGCTAACTTAGTTTTTTAATGAGGCCATGTCAATCACAAAGCGGTATTTCACATCGCCTTTGAGCAATCTTTCGTAAGCATCATTGATCTCTTGCATATTGATTAGTTCAATATCTGAAGTGATGTTATGCTCACCACAAAAATCTAGCATTTCTTGGGTTTCGCGGATGCCGCCGATCATGGATCCAGAGAAACTTTTACGAGCCGGAATGAGACTAAACGGCGCTACGGGTAGCGGATGTTCGGGCGCACCAACCAACGTTAAGGAGCCATCACGCTTTAGCAAACTTAGGTAAGCATTAATGTCGTGGGATGCAGATACGCAATCTAGTATAAAGTGTAGGCTTCCAGCATTTTTACGCATTTGATCTGCATCGGTTGATAATATGATTTCGTCTGCACCTAGACGTTTTGCATCTTCTACTTTCGATGCAGATGTCGTGATTACTACGACGTGAGCGCCCATCGCCTTGGCTAATTTAACGCCCATATGCCCTAAACCGCCAATCCCGACAATACCCACTTTTTGTCCTGGTCCAACGTTCCAATGACGTAGCGGGGAGTAGGTTGTAATTCCTGCACACAGGAGCGGTGCGGCAGCTGCGGGATCCAGGTTTTCTGGAACGCGTAGCGTGTAGCTCTCGTCCACGACAATCGTTTGCGAATAGCCGCCAAAGGTTTGCACACCTAAATGTGCATCGGGAGAATTATAGGTGCCGACGTTTCCTTTCTCACAGTATTGCTCCAGACCTTCTTTACAGCTTTCGCATTCCCGGCAGCTATCTACCATACAGCCCACGGCCGCTAGGTCGCCCACTTTAAATTTACTGACGCTCTCGCCAACCTTCGTGACGCGACCTACAATTTCATGACCGGGAACGTTAGGATAGATGGTATTGTGCCATTCATTACGCGCGGTATGTAGGTCGGAATGGCATACGCCACAGAATAAGATTTCGATTTCAACGTCCGTAGCGGTTACGGCTCTACGTTCAATGCTTATTTCCTTCAAATCTGCTTCTGCCGCATCCGTACCGAATGCTTTCACTGAAAATGTACTCATAAGGATAGTTTTTATGTTTATTTGCTGTTTCCGTGTCTTCTGACAAGTTCTTTAAGAAAACACATATTTTTCTAAACTGTTTTCTTGTTGGTCAAAGAGCACGAACAATTAAACACAAACTTACTGCTAACTTAGCGAAACTACTTTGCTGTGCGGCTCAAATTTTAACCGAAGTTATTATGGAACGAGGATTATGCTCCATTTTGCATAAACAACTACGTACGTCATGTAAAACGACGGTAAAAGTTTAAATTCTCACCCAATTTGTGCGTTTTTTATCAGCATAACTACTCAAATTCGTGCTACGTGATCAAGAGAAGTTCGCGAAAACGATAGACACAGTATTTGATAGCGTAGTAGGTTGGATCCGCTGCCATATGGATTTTACACAGTATCGAAATTTAATTCAAAAAATGATAAAAGGAATTTACGAAACGCACGTTCAGGTAAGTAATCTGGAAGAAGCAATACTATTCTACACCACGGTGTTGAAGCTGGAAGTGGCGTACTTGGACGAAGGTAGGCGGATTGCTTTTCTATTTATGCCCGGAAATGATAAGACGAGTATGCTGGGTCTTTGGGAAGAAACTGTCAATTTGCAGCGTCGCCATTTCGCCTTCCATTGCGACAGAGATTTTATTCTGGATCATGCGGTAGGTTTCTTGCAAGAGCATAACTTACAACCCTACAATTTTTTGAAGGATGGAACAACAGCGCCGATGGTATTTTGCTGGATGCCAGCCTTGGCCATTTATTTCAATGATCCCGATGGAAACCAACTAGAGTTTCTAGCGATGTTGGATGGCGAAAGCCAGCCGCATTTAGGTGTATTGTCCTACGCAGACTGGGTCAAACAACAAATGAAATAAAGTTTTCTCACGAGGTATTATGCCGCTGTTTTCTGTTATATGGAGAGCATGGACATCAACAAATGCCTTTCTTACTAAAAATATGATTTAACTGTAGTTTTGTCGGCCAATAGGGTAGACAGGGACTGATTTTTGCATAAGCTTGCTTTCGCCTTATAAAAGGAGGCATTGGCGTAGTGCGTTAAGCTGTCGCCTTACAAATCGGTAATCTATATCTTAAAATTTGAATATTTATTATTTTATCACCATGAACAACAAACACACAACCTTTAAAGCTCTTTTGTTTCCTGTAATTATTGTATTTGCGCTGCTTGCAAGCTGCGGCCGCTCAACGCCCGATCAGCTTTTTCAAACCACGATCTTGAATACCAATATACTGCATGGGTTTGGCTCGGAGCGCTTTACGAAGAGTCTGCATGATGAAACGGTTGAGTTTCCCGATGTGCCTGCCAGTAAGAAAAATGGCAATGAAGCGCAGCAGGTCGTCGAGGCAAAAATTGCGTACATCGAACAAACCATTAAAAGAATTGAAGAAAGCGGCGCTCCAGATGATGAGGGCGAAATGATTAAACAAAAATCGTTGGAGCTTTTTAACTATGCTTTACCCGTATACAAGAAAGAATATTTAGCGCTTGCAACTATGTGCGATAAAAAACAACCGGAGAAAGAAATCCACGATGCATCAGCGCATATTATCCAGACATATGGTCCCGCATTCGAAGAGAAATATGTTCATCTGATTGATCTCGGCGAGCAGTATGCATTGAAACACAATATAAATGCGTCGTTTGGTAAATAGTTCCTTAAATTATTTTTAAACGAGGTGGCGCCACTGTGTAGTCGCCACCTTGCTTTTTTCGTTAAAGCTGGTAGATTCGTTGATCGTGCAATATCTACAGTTTGTGCTAAAACGATCTAATATCATTTTTTCAGTAGAAAATAGGCGATTTCTTAAAACCAAAAGCCCTCGACGACGTTCAGAGAATATGAAAATTACCGGAAGCGAAGATATTATAGCTGGTATTCTAGATAGCTTGGATGACAGCGTATTTGGCGCTGGTATAAGGACGACTCATAGCATCACTTTTCAATTTAATGATCTTGAAAGCGTCGTGGAATTTAAACGAAATGATGAAGAGCCGGTGCGTGCGGAAGATGCATTTTGGTTGGGCTTTGTTGCAAAAAGCTTCGTAGGTCAAAAAATAAGAAAAAAAGAAGCGTATGTGCTTCAGCGTAGTCGCTGATGCTTTCTTTCCTTGAATAGGTTCAATCCAATTTTAACTAGGGCATGTATTTTTTTGATAGTATTTCAGCAAAAACATGCGCATATTGCAGCTAATCAACCCTTAAAAGCTACACAACTATAGCTCACAACGTACAATCATTTTTGCCCTTACTTTGCAAAAACAAATGCATTGATCAAATCTCTCCGAGTATGCTGCTGGTTCTTTGCCTAACATATTCATAGACACCATGCGGATAAATCTTAAGCTAATGCGGGTTTAACAACCTTCCTTTTGCCTTTAGTCGCGTTTTTCCCCTTATGCCACCACACATAGAATCCCGTGATAGGCAATGTTGCGCAGATCAAACTAGCTAGGAAGTAGAGGATCTTGGTCGTCAGTCCGCCGATATAACCTGTATGCAGCCCGAAGTTTGAACGGGAGATCCACTCGCCGCTTTTTGCTTCACTTATTGGCTTTTGCGAGCTCGGGAGCAACTCCATGCTGTACCGATCAAAGCGTAGGTCGCGCCAGCTGCCCCGATACATATCGGTACAGGCATATACCAAGTTATCGTCATCCTCAGGGATGTGAACAATCACCGCGTCTTTATTTTGCATGGCTATTTCCGTACGAACCTTATGCCATATGGCATCGGCCACCTGTAGGGCATCTGTTTTGACGCTATTTTCTTGTATGATTTCCGTTGTTGTTTGTCGCGGCGGTCGGGGGTAGCCACCCGCAAGTTCAATAACGGATTTGCGCAACCAAGGGAAGGACATCATCATCGCCGTAAAGGCCATGACTAATGCCAATATCAGCGAGTAAAAACCCAACACATTATGCAAGTCATAGTTGATACGCTTCCATTTCGTTTTCCAGTCGATGGTAAAGCTTTGCTTGATCATACGCTTGTTCCAGCGTTTCGGCCACCATAAGATCAATCCAGAGAGCGTAATAACGAAGAATAGCAGTGTCGCCCAGCCCACGATAGGGCGTCCTATTTCTGACGGGAGCCATAAATGCCGATGTCCCTCGTCCATAAAATGGAAGAAATCCTCATGGTCTACCTCAGCCAAGATATGTGCATCGTAAGGGTTAACAAATAACAGCGTATCGCCGTCGCTTACACTAACTTTAACTGGTTTCCCGTGACCGTAATACCAAAAGCTTTCCATTTCCTTTTGCGGATGTACAGCTTTGATTCGCTCATAAAGCACGCTAGGGGACAACATTTCACTTCCAGATTCGGTCGTCGGTGAAGCGCTGTATAGCCAAGAATACTTAATTTCTTCCTCGAACACCAGCGCGCAGCCAGTGATGGAAAGGATCACGACAATAATGCCTGATGCCAAGCCCAGCCAAAGGTGAAGCCAGGCATTGATCTTTACTAGTGTTTTTTTCATGTTCTCGGAATCTCTTCAGGATAATTGATAAAAAATATCCTCCGGTCAACAGATGAGACCGGAGGATCATAGGTAGTATATACAAACTTATTTTAGGCGGTAAAGCATGGGCGTATCACCATCGGCACCGTCGATACGTGCTCCGCGCGTCAATTTATCTGCCGCCGAGTCGTATTCCCAAACGTATACACCATCCGCTTTCGGGTCATTCACTGCAATGTATGCTTTGCCATTGTGCACGACGCCAGAGCGCGAGTTGCCCACCAGTGGAAAGTCTAGTTTCTTCACCACCTGTTGCGTGTTCACGTCGATAATAAGGTATTCCCACATAGCCGCATACCACCAGTCGTTGAATTCCTTGATATTGGTTTGCGTATCATGCGCGCTAATCAACATCGCTTTACCATTTCCAATGTAGGTTACGCCCAATTGATTGTCGCCGCCGCGCTGCGCGCTGATATTAAAGAAATAATTTGGATCAAGCTTGCTTTCGCCATCTTTCACACGGTATATTGCGGTTGGCATAGCTGCCTTACCACCGCCCAACACCGGCATCGGAATGGTCAGAATATAGGTATAACCATTATCGTGGAAGTTGCTGAAGTAGGAATTTCGTACAGTTCCTAGTGGGGCAGAACGTGAGTCTTCTCCAGTAACCTGTAAATTACTTAGGCTTGGATAGTCTATGACCGCTGTGTATGATTTATCGTAATGTATCTTCGTTTCTTCGTTGTATAATCCATAGGCAAGAAATAGTTTGCTGCCTTGCGGAATCACGGAAAATACCCGACGACTATGGTTTGCCGGAACACCGGTTTTTTCGAACTCGCCGCTTTTGGTTACCACCATATTTTCTACATCAACGATAGCATAGTAATTATTGGAGCGCGCCCCAAACATCAGTTCTGTATCGCTGAGCCAAGCGTGCCAGCCCAAATACAAGCTCGGCAGTTGAGAGAAAGGAATCTCGCGGATGGTTTTCAATACACCATCTTCGAATCGGTATTTTCCAAATTTATTAGCTTCCGGATTTACATGGTAGATATCCCGACCTTTTTGCATCAAGTTTTCTTCCCAGTTTAGGATATCGGATACGTTCGTACCTTTGCCTACCGGCGAGATAACGCCACGCATCAGATCCTCAATAGGAAGCATATAGCGTCCGTTGTCGGTTCCGACAATCACGGCAAATTCAGGGTCTACTACATCATCTATTGCCGGCGCATCATCGTTCTTACACGAGGTCGCCGTCAAGCTTACAGCGGCGAAAGCCAACGCTATCGCCCATACACGTTTTTTTGTGTGTGCTAATTTGATCATATCAAATGTGTTAATTAATGAATATTTAAATTGTAACGAAATTTTAAAGAGGCAGATCGTCCGGGTTTCTGGAGCTTGGAATTGTCGTAGGCAATCTGGTCGGTCAGGTTGCGACACTCCAAGGTGAAGTTGTAAAGGCCATTCCTAAGGGAATAGGTCAACCCTACATTCTGGATCCACTGCGTAGGGATGTAGTAGTTGGTCGATCGATCACCCAGCTTGGACCAAGTGGTCGAGTATTCGTTGACATACTGCATAAACCAATTGAATTCCAATCGTGTGCCTACGCCCAACAGATCGTTCTTGCCGATGATGAAGTCTGTATTCCCATATAGCCAAGGCTTATCCGGCAGTCTATTGCCATAGGTCACTTTGATGCGGTTTGTGCCGCGAACATATTGTTCCCGGTCTACTGCGCTTTCGTAGCTGGCATTGGCAGTGAACTTTAATAGATTTCCGTACGAATAGGTGATCTCCGCTTCCGCTCCCTCGACCTGTATCCCGCCGTAGTTATAGTATTGGCTAAAGCTCTCTGACGAGCCAGAAACCACCCCCGGCGGCGTGCGGTGTATGTAGTTGTCTGCATTCCGGTAAAATATGGCTGCACTTGCATAGATGCCATGCTTCTCTCGCAAAATTCCATTGTAAAAAATGCCTAGATTGTAATTATCACTACTTTCGGGAACCAGTCCAGCATTGGGGTATACATCTACGCCGTTTCCAAAAAGTTCCACTAGGGTTGGCAAACGATAAGCGTGTTCGTAAGACGCTTTCACGCCAAGCCCGTTAGTAAAGACGTAACTGGAAGCCGCTCCATAGCCCAAGTAGCTTTTAGACTGCCGGCTTTCCGAGCTATCTGCATTTTCTACACGCCCGCCAAAATGATAGTATTTGCTAAACAGTTGATTGCGCCACTTCTTCTCGAAAAAATCGTGCATGTAATTTAATCCCAGCACATGGCGGCTCACGCGGTTGTTCTGTCGGAAGCTGTGGTTGTAGGGGTCAATCTCATTGTAGCTTTTACGATGATTGCCGGTAAATGAATGCGTGAGGTTCACGATTTGTTTTGCGGTTATCTCGTAGTTCAACGTGCTTTGCACTAGGCTGTTATAGCCTTGGTAATGCCGTATGGATTTGGTCAGGTTGATCTCGCCCGCTTCCGGGAAATAGCTGTCTGGCCGACCATCCCATCGGTATACACGGTAGGAACTGGTATCCGTTACTACTGAGCGATCGTTCGCAAAATTAGCAAAGATGGTGGCTGACAGACCTTCTGCAAAGAGGTTTTCCTTGCGATAGCGCAGGCTAGGGACGATACTTCGGCTCGTTTCAAACACGTGACCGTAAACCTTTTGTTGCGTAGCACCGGTCTGTACCTCGTTATAAATGTTGTTGTAGGTAAGGCCCAGCACAAATACATCGGCCCATCGTTTGCTAGATAATCCGGCTTCTACCTGCGTCATATACGATCGGTATGCATCGTGAAAGCGCTTGGCAGAGGAAATGGTATCAAACTGATTGGAATTGTTCGGGTTTACTACATCCAGGTAAACGCGGGCTTCCGGATTGCTATACATGCGGTAATCGTTATCCGAATAATTATAAAAGGAATTGACATTGACATGCAGCCCTTTTTTCGGGTCGGTGTAGCTTCCACTTAGCCCTGCCCGATGCGTGTTAAACGAGCCAAAGCTATAGCTGGCATCGATCGACTTGCGACGGTCACGTTTCGTGATGATATTGACGGCACCGCCCAAGGCGTCCGAGGTGAGATGCGCTGGGATGACACCCTTGTATACTTCAATACGCTCCACAATATTCACTGGAATATTATTAAATGACATGCCGCTGCCATAAGCTTCAATAGGCACGCCATCTATAAAAAATTTAATATGATTGCCAGACATCCCATTGATGGAAAAGGAATAGTTAGAGCCTAATCCACCTTGTTCCCGAACGCGAACGCCCGTACTTCTATTTAAGATTTGATTGATGTCGGCATTCGTGTTTGCATATTGCTGGGTCTCAATCACGTTGACGTTAAAGCCAGATTGCAACATCTCTTTGGTTTTGCTTTGCCCAGTTACCTCCACTTGCTCGATATGCTCAGCAGATTCTTCCAAGGTGAAATTGACTGTTGTGGATACACTTGAATCAATACGAATCGTTTTCTGCTGGCTTTTATAACCCACTAGCTGGGTTTCGATGGTGTATTCGCCAGATGCTAATGCCGAAAGCGAATATTTCCCGGATGCATCCGTTCGTGTAGCTACGGCTTCTTGCTGTCTGATACGTATGGTAACGCCTTCCAGCCCTTGATTATCTTTACTTTTCACCCACCCATTTACGCCCGCGACCTGTCCGTATGCTCCACATACGGCGATACACAGGAGAAGACAAAGTCTCCATTTAAGACCTAACATATATTTATTTAGATTAATGACACATAAGAAAGTAGCGTATGCGTGTCATTACCGAAGGTCAGGTGTAAAAAAAAGCCGAAATTATCGGATTTTATCCAATCGTAGGAGATAATCGATTGAAAGTTTAGGACTTAGGTAACGGGTAGCTTTCTTGGAATTCAAGTCATAACGCCATACGCTATGCCGATCGTCTGCATCATCAATGGCAATGTAGAGGTCGTTGCCTTGCTGAACCAAGTTTTCTTTGCGGGTACCTTTATCAAGCGGAAGAGGCAGTTTTGCCATCTTGCCGGATCGCAGATCCGTCAGAAAATAATCAAACTGATGTACCAAGTGGTGATTTGAAAAATCCGCAAACTTGTCTGCCTGTTCGCTGCGCACCAGCGCCTGGTTATCACCCAGGTACCAGAAGCCATAAGCATGGTTACCGATCTGCTCGGACACATTGATCATAAACTGTTGATCAACCTGTTCTGTACCATGTTTCCTTCGGAATATAGCTGTAGGCAGATGCATGGCGTTTCCAGCAGCAATCCCAGGTCCGCTCATAAAATAAAAGTCGCCATTTTCGGCTGTGCCACTATATGACTGTATGGTATTGATCCCGCCAGGGTTGGCTGATCGAGTGTCTTTTTGTTCCGATAATACGCGGAGTGAGGCGAAGTCTAGCGTCCGGTAATACATCGTATCTATTGTGCTGTATGCCGTGCGACTCAGCATCTTGCTGTAGGCATAGGCTATCCATAGTTTATCGTTCTGGTATCGTAACAAGCCCAGGCTGAGGATATCAAAATCGTTTACAGCTGCTGGTAAAGGCAGTTCGGCCTCGCGAAGTAACGAAAAGTTCTTGGTGTCAATTTCGTAAAAGCGCGCAGTCTCCTGTCCAGCATGTACGACATTACAGATTAACAGGGTATCCGAATCATTTTTCCAGTGGTATTGTTCGATGTTGTCGTTAATCAGTTGTATCGAATCTAACGCCGCTAAGCCGTCGAATCCGATTCGGTATTGAATTAAGTAGTCCGTCTTTGGATTAACTTGGTAGAGATGTCCCTTCCGCAAAATGAATTCCCGATTGAACTCGGCGTGTGGTATCGGTGCAGTGGATATGCGCGTCCAGCTGCTATCAATGAAAATAAACGTGTTTTTGCCAGCTTTACTGGCAAATAAGGAGTACGCAGGCACAAAGGGATTGTTTGTGTCGGGCGCTAGCAACTCTTGTTCGCTGTCGCTGTCTGAGCTTCCTCCAGATGTATTACACGAAACTCCGAGACCGGCTGCTACAAAGGCTATACATAGGGTTATAAAATAGGTAGGCGAGGAGCAGGTAAACAGGCGCATTGTCTAGGTGAGGTTAAACTGCTTACGAATATGTTTTTGAAGAATAGGCGGCAAATATTGGAGCTCACGCTTGGAGAACACCATCAATTTGCTGGTATTGGGATTCGTGGATATATAGTAAACTTGGCCTTGGCGAAAATCAAAATCTGTTTTCCCATATTTATCATGCAACACGAAATCTCGCTTTGGCGTAAAAAGTACGTCGCCTGATACGGTAATGTTTTCGCTTTGCAAGTTGATTGAGGCAGAGCTATTTTGACTCAGTGTTAACGCGAAGCCATCTTCCTCCCAAAGCATCAATGATTGTTCGGAGTTAGTTGCATTAAAATTCCCCGATTTGCTGTTGCTCTTAGACAGCGTCCACCAATCTATGCACAAGAATACAGCTGCTGCCGCCGCAATGGACAGCCAAGTAGGCGCCTGCCGGAAGGACCTTTTGCGCAGTTCGCGGTAGCCGACCGAGGAGGAAGACCAGGCTTTTTTTGTTTCCATAGCTGAAGATGGGCGCTGCATATGTGCACTGATGTTGTGCCACAGCTCCTGTTTGACGACCCGATCTTTCGCATCGCTCTGATTTGCCGAGGTTGTGTTATCCTGCTCGACGCCGAGATCCTCCACGGATAGCGATTCATCCAGCGCTAAATCATCAGCATCCATCCAAAGTCTTACGGTAGCCTGTTCCTGCTCGGTACATTGACCAAGTTCATAGCGTTCCAAGAGTTCTTTGCTGATCTTCAACTTATCCACAAAACAAAGATAATATATATTTGCGAGTATTGTGTAGGGTGTATTGCTTGACTAGTATGTAGATTATAGTACTTAGTATGTAGAATGGGTGAAGTGGGTAATGCGTAGTGCGTAATGCGAAAATGAACGTCCTTGCGAGGAGGCACGAGGAAGCAATTTTCACTTTTGCTTTAGCGAGACTACTAGGTTGATGGATCATGCGTAATAGAGGTATGTTTTAGATGCGTAGTATATAGTACTTAGTATGGAGAATGGGTGACGCGTAGTGCGTATTGCGTAATGCGAAAATGAGCGTCTTTGCGAGGAGGCACAACGAAGCAATCTTTCTGGGGCAGTAGTGAGAATCTAGATATTAGTAGTGAGATGTTAGGATGCAGATTTTGGTATTTGGAAATGCGATCTTTGACTTTCAAATTATCATTCTTGCATTTTAACTCTTCACTTTTAACTTGTAACTTCTCACTTTTGACTTTTAACTTTTAACTTTTGAATTTTTACTTTCAATTGCACCTTCCTTTATTAAACGGCATGTCGCATCAGTTTTGTTGCGTCTGTAGACATTTGGCTTTGCACTATCCAATAAGGATGCAACAAAAGTAAGCGACGGGGTTTTGGTTCCTTTTGCCCTACAAAAGGAACGCCATGTCCTGGCTAAGGACGGAAGGGATGAGGGCTGGACAAACTGTTTAATAAATAGAAACTTTACCCTAAAAGGAAAGGCCTTATCTTGACTAGGAAAAAAGGGTTTCAATAACATCTTTTTAGCGCTAATCGCAGTGTAGAGACGGCCTTGCTGATGTGGTACTCGACGGCACGTTCTGAAATAAACAGCAGCCCGGCGATCTCTTTGTTGGTCAGGCCTTCTTCCCGGCTCATTTTAAATACGTTTTTGCATTGTTTGGGCAGTGCTTCAACCAGTGCATGCACCTTTCCATTCAGTTCTTTCCATTCCACCTGCTGGTCTTCATACTCGATCTGCGCTGTGTTTAAGATCACATCATGGTGCCGTTGCCGAGTTGATTTGTTGCGGATGTATTCCATCGTTTTAAGTTTTACTGAGCGCAGTAAATACCTTTCGGCATCCTGTATATTGAGCGCTTCACGTCTTTCCCATAAGGATTTAAAAATATCCTGCACAATCTCTTTGGCATCTTCCTCGTCCGTAGTAATCTTTACCGCAAAGGCATACATACGTTTCCAATACCGCTCGAACAGTTGCTCGAACGTAGCATGATTAACGTGTATAGGCGATGTTTGTTGATCCAAGGCAGCGCAAATATACAATTATTTAGAATTATTATAAATAATGTTTTTGTTTTCCTGCAGCTATTTTTCAACGGACAATTTGTATTTTTTTTCGTCTTGCGCTCCCTGTCTTCTCTGCTATTACTAATCCTTGTTCACACAGTACCCGGATGTTGCGATATATCGCCGCATAACTGTGGCATTTGCTTAGCAGATTGAGCTGCATAAAGATATAATCGGCGTATACCGGATGCGGTTGTTCGTTTAATACGTCCAATATAGCCTGCTGTGTTTTATTGTGGCGCATAACATTATTCCTTTAATTTGCGTAAGCTTCGTATCAATCACCAAAGAGGTAGCTTAATGAGAGCATTACCTTTCTGTTGTCGGGATAGGCGGAGTTCCTAACGACCAAGTCGCCATAGGTGCTTGTATAACGGGGGTTGCCGTTACGGATTAGGCCTGTGACGGCCAGTTTTAGCATGGCCCGATCGTTGATCAGCTTCTTTTCTGCGGCTAGGTCTAAGCCATAGCGTTCATCCGTTCGCATGGCGCCCGTCGTTACACCCGAGTTATAATAGCCCGATATCTCTGTACGCAGGCCCCAGCGCAACTCCAGGGTATGGCGGCTGTTTGCCGACCAGCTAGAACCTTCCGAATCCAACACGATGTCTTCAATCTCGCCACGGTATCGGTTGTGGAAGGCATTGGCATAATGATTGGCCGACCACCATGAGCTTATGCGATGGTTGTACATCACGCTGGCACTGTAGTTTTTATAGTTGCCTATGTTCACTGGGCGCGTCAGGTTTTCGCCGGGATTGCTTCCTGCGCGCGCAATCCAATTGATTACGTCATAACCATAGCTCATACTGAGCGTGCTGATGAGCGAATTTTTATAGGCATGGCCGATCTCGCTGATATAGCTGCGCTCGGGCTTCAGCTCTGGATTACCTTCGGAATAGGTAAAGGCATCCTCGTAGATCCGAAAGGCATTGATATCGTGATCTCCGGGCCGCTCGATGCGGCTGCTGAATGAACCACGGATGCTATGATTATCATTCATGTTATACAACAGAAAGCCATTAGGAAACAAATCGAAATACCGCTGACGGCTGATGTCATCAAGTGTTAGTTGATTGGCTTTGATAAAGGTATATTCCCCACGCAAACCGGCCTGGTACTCGAAGCGCTTTATTTTTCCAGAATAGAGCAAATAAGCCGCCTGTATATGTTGTGTGTATTGAAATTGGTTGGAGGTATTGGCATCACGCTGCCAGTCGTCGCCACGCAACGTATCATTGAGCACGTCATTGTCAATAAAGAAATAGGTGGCCTTCCAGCCCATTTCCAGCTTGGCCTGCTCGCTAAAGGGTTTGCTGTAATCCAACCGTCCAGCATAGGTCGTATTAGTCAGCTCTTGTACGTTCGCCCGTGCTGACGTACGAATGTTGCTGCTCGGTAGGTCGTTTATATCTGTCCGAAAACGGTTGTTATAATCGTTGCTGTGGGGCGCGTAGTCGAAGTTAATTTTCAAAAAATGATCTTCACCAGCATACTTATTGACGTAATTGATGTTGAAGTTTAGGTTGTTAAACTGTTCATCAAAATTATTCTGCGTGCTGGCAAATTGTGTGATAGAGCCGCTGCTCGTGCTGGTTTCCATAGCAATTAATGCGCTGCTGATGAAGCGTCCACGAAGCCAGTGAAAGCTGGCATCGAGGACGCCACCATCTTGAAACTCGTAGCTGGCGCCTGTGCGTAGGCTGTGAAATTTACCTGGGCTCAGCTCTTTTGTTTCCTTTTGCCGCTGCGTAGTCTGGAGCTGACCACCGTTGAAAAATTGACGTTCTATCCGTGTGCTGTCTTCCGAGTATTCCCTTCCCACCGAGCCGTTCGCATAGATATTTAGGCCGCTGACTTTGTAGTGGATACTTCCTCCCACGGTTCCTTGCGAACGTCGGGTTTGCGAGCCGCGCACAAATGCGTCTCCTCCGAATCCATTTCGTTTGTTTCGCTTGGTCACGATATTGATAATGCCTGCGGTTCCGGCGGCATCTTCCCGGGCGGAGGGGTTGCTCATCAGTTCCAGTTTCGCGACATCGGCAGCTTGCAACCCACGTAGGAGGTTGGACAGTTGTGCGCCGGTGAGGTAGGTTTCGCGTCCGTCGATGCGTACATTCGCGCCTGCTCGACCTTGTATGGAAAAATTCCCTTTGCCGTCTGATACAATGCCGGGTGTTTTTTCCAGCAATTCCAACATATTATTGCCCTCAGCGAGTACGGAATTCTCGACGTTCACGACCAATTTGTCCACATATTGGCGGATGGCCGGCTGCTGCCCACTCACGGAGACAGCCGCAATTTCCGTGGCTTCGTCGTCGAGATACACATCCTCCATGTATCGTTGCTGTGCGGCGCTGAGATCCAGGTAAGGCGAGTGGTATTCGGCGAAGCCTAATGCCCTTACCTGCAAGGTATAGCTGCCGTTTCTGTTGATGTGCAATTGATAGCTGCCGTCTGCACCGCTCTGTTGCTGGACAACTTGCGTGCTGTCGGGCAAGTGTAGCAAAGCTACCGTGGCGCCTGCCAGCGGAGCATGGCCCGCCGTCAGCACGCGGCCTTTAATTGTTGTTTGTGCATAAAGTGTAGAAACAACGGATATGCATAGTAAGGGGAGTAAGCGAAATGATAAAGTCATGTTGACGTTCGAAATTATGGGGTCGTTTTAGCCTTTTTTATACCGTATTCTCATAACCGTGTTGCCGTTTTCCAGGGGCTCCGCATTGCGGTTGGCTTCTTTGTTTGTCACGTAAATTATACCGGTTTGCGGATCCAAGCTAATGGTATTCGGCAGCCCTTCGGTTGGGATCCGGTCGATGACTTTGTAAGTCGTTGCGTCTACGACGGCTATTTCCTGCTTTACCCGATTGGCCCTGTAAATAAGGTTGTTCGCCGCATCGTAAAGCGGGCCGATAGGGGAGCTGTTAACGCCGAGGTATACCTTATCAATAATCTCGCCCGTGTTGCCGTCCAATACGGTGATATTGTTGTCGTTAGATTGGCTGACGAAAATGCTGTTCTGCTTTAGATCAAGTGCGATGTTTAGTGGGCAGTACGACCAAGTTTTGAAACTGTTTTCTAAGCTGCCCGTTTTCGTATCAAATACCAATAGCGATGCTTTTTTATACATGTTCTTTTTTTATGGGTGTTTTTATAATGCCATATGAATGGGCTTCTTTATAGGAAAGTAGCGCATTGGGCCGATTCCCGAAGTCTTATTTAGAAAAAGTCTATTGAAAATCGATACCATCGCGTGGCGCAGACTCGATACACCCGTTGTTGCGTATAGGTCAGTAGGCACAAACTCCATTACTTTTGAATATGACGATCCATCATTTTTTTGGGCTTACCCGGATGGAACTCGCTTGACTGGCAAAACGTTAAAGGGATTCGGCCAACGAAAATAAACGAATAAGTCAGCAGCTTTATAGGGATGAACATTAGGTCTGCGATCCGCAAGATCTAAAGAATATAGCTTTTCCAAATTGGAGGCAGACAGCTACTGAAAAATGGTGTACCAATTCGAGTTTGCTGACGATAATAAAGTACTGGTGGTAAGGCAGCAATATGGAAGTTGGGGTATGCGCAATTTCGACCTCACTAATTATGACGAAATTCAGATAAAAGAGATCGAGATTCCCGAATACTCAAAAGATGTAAACGCTTTTTGTTTTAACGCTGACTAAGCTAAACTGGTTCTGGTACAGCACAACAGAGCGCATATTTTTGATTTCGCCCGTAAAAAACTTTTGCACAGCTTTAAAATCGAACATCTTGTGAAACGTTATAACATCGCTTTTATTGGTGAAAAGTTAGGTGTACGAACCGATTATGGATGTTTTAGTCTGTACACGGTGTAGTTATCCCGATGTGCAATCGGCTAGCTGCTATGTATACGCATTGCTGGGGTCTAGATATTTTAAATTAGGGCCGTCTAGCCTTGTGTTGTCTACTTAGGTTGTCCTTTCCATTTATTTTAGGCACTTTTGCCGTCAAAGAATAGTATACATTGCATCAACCAACATTATTGCTCAGCGAAACCCCTTATGAAAAATTCGATCCTATTTGCTGCTTTATTTTTATTAATTAACAACGCCTTTGGGCAGAGGGCCAATACAGAAGTCTATATTATAGGGAACATACACGACAGCGTCCCGAATTATAATCCGACAATTTTATTGGCGATCATGAATGACATAAAGCCTGATATTATTTTACACGAAGTAGACCGTGAATGAATGAGCGAATATGAAGCTAACGCAATAGCTTTCAAGGGTAATGAAATTCAAGCGAGTAACGCTTACCTACAGCAAAACCCAGGCTTACTGCGATTTCCCTTTGATTACGAGGACAGAAACAATTATCGAAGAAATGCGGGGATGGTGCCTACGGATAATCTGACTGTCCGATTAATAGATAGCTTATTTAACACGAAGAAACTGACTATAGAAGAGGAGCATATATACAGCACCTTTAAAAATATCACAAATGAGCTTATGAACATCGCTGCGCTCGCACCCGAACATTTTAACAATGCGAAGACAGATAGTCTTGCAGAAAAGAGACAGCGCTACCAATATAACGAGCTACTTAAGATAACGAATAGGCGATCCGAATTTTCCGAGAGATTTGTCACGAAGCCGGACGGCGAGAAAATCAGCTACAAAGATGGGTTTGAACGGATGGCCGGTTTTTGGGACTTGCGGAACCAGACCATGGCACAAAATATCTACGATATATCTCTTCAGTATCCAGGTAAAAAAATCCTGGTCTTAACGGGGTTTCTCCATCGCTATTACCTGATCAAAGAATTGACAAAACTAAATCAGCATAATTTCGAAATCAAGGAGTTTTACCACAACGCGTCTCGTCTCTAAACAGGGCAGGATATATTTCGAGGATTTACTTTTTAAAAATGTAAATTTGTGTTGCATACAGCTTTTAGGATTATTCTATGATCAATAACCACATTAATTATATAGAGTTTAAAGCCAAGGATTTGAACGCTATAAAAGAATTTTATAACACAGCTTTTCACTGGACTTTTGTAGATTACGGTCCAGATTATATTGCGTTTGCCGGAAGTGGTCTAGATGGAGGCTTCGAGCGAACAGAAGAAGAAGTAGTCAATGGCGCCCTGACAGTGCTATATCATGAAGACCTCGCCCTTGCAAAACAACAAGTAATCGATGCAGAAGGAACGATTGTAAAGGATGTGTTTTCATTTCCTGGGGGGCACCGCTTTCATTTTGCCGATCCATCCGGCAATGAGCTGGCCGTCTGGTCGGATAAGTAAGTGTTGTATGGCGAAATTATTGCCGACTTCGGTATTGCAGCTCCGCTCATGCGCTGTTGGTGAAGCGCACGGGTAGCATGCTTTTTACGACGACCTATCACAGCGTTTAACTAGGCTAGTTAAAGCGCTTTCTAAACTCTACCGGAGACTGATTCGTTTTGGTCTTAAACAGTTTACTAAATGATTGGGGGTGCTCAAACCCCAAGCGATAGGCAATTTGGCTTACGGACAAGCTCGTTACCGACAGCTGCTCCTTCGCACTTTCTATCAATTTGTTGTGGATGTGTTGCTGCGCATTTTGCCCCGTAAGGGAGCGCAGCATATCGCTTAGGTAGCTCGCCGAGATGTGGAGGCTATCGGCAAGGTATTGCACCGTAGGAATGCCATTCTTCAGCGATTGCTCGTTTTCAAAATACGTATCCAAAATATCTTCTAGATTTTGCAGTAAGTTGTTACTAACGGCTTTTCGTGTGATAAACTGGCGACGATAAAACCGGTTAGCGTAGTTGAGTAGCAGTTCAATTTGTGAGATGATTACATCTTGGCTAAAGTCGTCCAACCGGCTGTTGAGCTCTTCCTCAATAATTTCAAAAATGGAGATTATGGTTGCTTTTTCCTTATCTGACAGATGCAGTGCCTCATTTGCCGAGTAGGAGAAGAATCCATACTGCTTTATCTTTTTGGCCAGCGCGTAGGAAAGAAAAAAGTCCGGATGGATCAACAATGTATACTGTGAACATACGCCACCGTGGGTTTCGTCACTGCCAATAATCTGTCCGGGCGCTGCAAATAGAAGGCCACCTTCATCGAAGTCGTAATAGTGCTGGCCGTATTTGATGCGGCCGCTTAAACGGGGCTTATACGATATTTTGTAGAAATTGAGGATATGTGATTGCGGAACGTTGTGTTCGACGATTTGCGTGCTTTCAATACCCAATATAGCAATAAGCGGATGGTTTGGCTCCGGTAAACCAAAAGTGCGTGCGGCCTCGGCTAGTGAGCTGAAACTGTGCGGTAGCTTTTCTTCTTTTTTCATGTCGTCAAGGTTTCAAGTAAAGATAACCGATTGTCTTGAGACTAGCGGCTATCTCTCTTTTTTTTGTCTTTATCCCTGTGCAGCAATCGCTACATCTTCCCAGGCTTCCCATTCCATTAAACGCTTGTTATATTCATCCGTTACCCAAGCCAGGTTCTGGCTGCCTAAGGATAGGCGCAACGGCGGTTTCTCACTATCAACAGCTGCAAACAAGGCGGTTGGTGTAGCTTCTGGATTTCCGCGCTCCATATTTTGGAGTTGTTGGAAAAACTTATTTTTGAAATCCTCGTACACCTCCATACCCGCTGCAAATTTAAGCGACTCCTGCGATCCGAACTCCGTTGCGTAGGCGCCAGGCTCTATAATGGTGACATTGATACCGAAGTCTTTAACTTCAAGTGCCAGACTCTCGTGGATGGCTTCAAATGCCCATTTCGAAGAGGCGTAGTAGCCTATCACCGGTAGGGTCACATGTCCTAAGTTGCTTGACGTGCCTAGGATATGGCCATAGCCCTGTTCGCGTAGCAGGGGCAAAGCGGCTTGGATGACGCTAATCGCACCAAATATATTGGTATCATACATCGCTTTTACCTCTTCGGCACTCGCTTCTTCAATCGTACCTACCAAGGAGTAACCGGCATTGTTTAGCACAATATCCAGTCTGCCGAAATGAGCGTGAGCTTGCGCCACGGCTTCCTTCGCTTGTACAGCATTGGTGACATCCAGTGCCAAGGTAAGCACATTATCGCCGAATTGTTCGTTCAAAGCGGCAATGCTTTCCAGCTTGCGGGCTGTGGCTGCGACCTTGTCGCCCCGCTTCAGTGCTGCCTCCGCCCATATTCGCCCAAAACCGCGCGATGCGCCCGTAATGAACCAAACTTTTGTTTCCTTTGTATTTCTTGTACCCAGGCTATCTGTTATACCTTCGTTTGTTTTTTGATCGATCATATGCATTTCTTTAAAATTGATATTACAAATATCGAGGACTAGCCGCGCTGAAATGTAGCCAAATCGCGCATTTTCGTATCCTAAATGGGGAAGGTGGAATAATAAGCAATATAGTATCTGATTTTTGCTACATAGTCCTCAATTAGATTCAAGATATACTATGAAAGCAAGTAGGAAATGATTTCTTGAAAAATAAGATTTTATTATACTATATTCGCGTAAGCTGATCAGGTGCAACCGGGTTAGTAATCTAATAAACAATACTATTAATCTAGACTAACATACGTATGAATTGCACATGTTGCAGCGGGGAAGTTGATTCCAACTACTGCCCTAGTTGTGGGAGAGCCCTAAAATTAAAACGCATAAATGGCCACTACATCGTTCATGAAATTGAACATATCCTCCATTTTGAGAAGGGGATATTGTACACCATTCAACAATTGCTATTACGTCCTGGGAAAAGTATCCATCAGTTTCTAACAAATGATCGTACCCGACTGGTGAAGCCGGTTATCTTTATCATTATCTCTTCCTTGATATATAGTCTTATTAATGGTTTTTTTCATATTGAAGACCAGTATATGAAATACGATGGCGTCGCAGATACTAGTCTTGTATCGATCTTCAAATGGATACAAAGCCATTACGGGTATGCTAATATAATTATGGGCGTTTTTATTGCATGGTGTCTTAAGCTTTTCTTCCGAAAATACCCTTATAATTTTTTTGAAATTCTTATCTTGCTATGTTTCGTCATGAGCATCGGGATGCTGATATTCGCCTTGTTTGCCCTTATCCAGGGTCTGTTGCATTACAATTTGCTAGGGACTGCTGGCGTGGTTGGTATCATATATTACACATGGGCTATCGGTCAGTTCTTTGATGAAGGAAAACCTGGGAGCTATGGTAAAGCGTTGGCTGCATATGTGTTGGGCGCAGTCCTTTTTATGTTTGCAGCCATTATGTTGGGTATGACAATAGACAACTTTATCGGACATTAGTTATTCTGTTTTAGACTTTATGCTGATCTTGTTATCTTCTCTTCGGTGATGACCTATTTTTATCAAATTGATAAGGAGCTAAAAATGAAGCTTTAACGATTTTTGTTTCTTCGGATTAAACATAACTCCAATCTATATTACATATGAAAAGGCAACTTAAAAAATGGATTTTAGGATTAGCTGTATCAGGATTGCTGTTTATCCTACTTTTCGTAACGATTATCTTAAATCCTGTTTTATTATACGCTAGCCGAACAACGTACAACGGTTTTACCATATACCATAATAAAACGATCAATCCGCAGTTTCCCGATGCGCTGGACAAAGCAAAGGCGCTATTAAAGAAAAGTGAGTTTTATAAAGAAGATTTAGGCCTTACTATTTGCCTCAATGACGGATCCAGTTACCCCAAACTTGTAAAAATGATTCTGGGGCCGGCATTTGCTTGGGCCATTGATAATAAAGTGGTTCTTCAAGGTGAGATGAACTGCGCAGAAAATTACGTGGAATTGAATGGCTACAAATGGAATTTAATCGAACTTCTAGTACATGAAATGACGCACTGCCTGCAGTATGATAACCTTGGACTTTGGAAATCTAACCCTGTAGCCAATCTCCCAAAGTGGATGTGGGAGGGATATGCAGAGTATATCGCAAGGCAAGGTCCGCTACACGATGATCTACGGAAGAGTTTGGGCAGCTTGGAAAATGACGATAGCGACTCTTGGGAAATAACCTTTGAGGACCATACGATCGCACCGAGAGAACTTTACCACTATCAGCTGATGGTTCGTTATTGTTTAGAGGTTAAACAATTCACCTATGCACAGCTCTTATCAAACCCCAGCGATGATCTCGTTATTGAAAAAGAAATGAGAAATTGGTTTACTGATCAAAAGCAAACGCATAGCCAATAAATTTATGCTGGCAAAAGCTTGAAAAATCTGTCAAAATAAGTAACCATAGTTCGGCTACATCTACCGCGGTCTTGCTGACAAATTGCCAAGAGGGGTTCTGATTAAGAACTGTCCCTAACTGTTATCGTAAGGGCATTCGGGTACGAGAATCTTACCAATTTGTGCATACTTACCTGAAATGGTATGAAATAAAAGCTAGTTGGCATTAACTTTTAACCAGTTAGAGCGTTTTTGATCCGGTAGATGCTTGATTGTAAAATGTTCAAATTTGACTTCAAATCCTTCGCCGTCAGGACTAGCGGCCATTACACCTACTTTTACCGGAGAATTATCTTGCATCCAAGCGTTGCGCATCATGGTATAATTGACATCATCGAATGAATAGAAAATTTCTATCGCATCTAATCGTCGCAACGCTTTGATCCATACAAACGGAACATCTTTCTCTACTGGAATGATGCTCCAGTCACTTGTTTTATGGGTTACTACCGTACTTAAGTTATACTTGCCATCTAAGTATTCAATACCCGCTTTAATGTAGTTTTCATGGTCCGTTCTAATCATGAGTCCTGCCTGGTCAAAGCGTGTATTATATTTTGCTGATACTTTTACCTTCACTTCAAACTCACCCCCGCGTTCCGTATAATAAAATGGAGCATCATCGACTGTAAAGCCATAATGCGATATCCTCCAATAATCGGTTTTGGGAGTAACATTCATCGTTAAAACATTGTTGTCCACCTTCCATTTGTCGGGTTCATTATACCACGCCATCTTTTCTAGGTTCTGCGCGTTAGCGCTGTAGAATAATGTAATACATGCGCCTATTGATAGATAGGTTCTAAGTGATTTGATTAGATTCATATAGAAATTTTTACAGCTACTCGTTTTCCAGCCAATGCAATCGCCTTTATTTTCACGCTATTGTGGTGTGAAGATGATCCTCGCTACAGATATGGCTAAGCTTGCTTGCGAAGTTATCACATTTCGCGAAAAATAGTGCGAGAGTTGCATATTTTTTCTGACGAATAATAGGGTCATAAATTTCCGATCAGATCATTTAGGCAGTTGCCTTAAAATTTAGCGGTTTCGATATATGCAACAGCGTAGTCCAGATAGGTTACTTATCAATGATGTCAAGACGATACTATGCATCGGTACAACAAGGGGTTAGCTGCTAGATTCCAGCATTGCCAGAAAGATATTCGTTACCGATGAATCTTCGAGTAAGTCAGGCACGTTTTCAGCCCAATTGGTATCCCGTATAACGACTTGATCTATTCTTCCTCCATCTTTCCAAACGTAAAGGATATACGTATTAGCTTTTAAAATCTGGTCAAAGCCTTTCGTTATCAGTATATTATCGTAGATTCTATTTGACAATCGCGAGTCAGTTACTTTCCTGGAATTTACTCGTCCTAAAATTTCTTCCGGAGTTGCGTTCATTAATACGTCATCGAAGTAATTTACACTCGTTGTACGAAGAATAAAGACGTCATTTGGGCTGTACGTATTTTCTTGTTTCCAGTTACATTTGAAAAAATAAGGATTACCGGTTACCTGCGAGTTATCATCATCCATCAAGCGATTTTTATACAAAATTTCGGTAACAATGGTTTCTATCTCTCTGCATGAAGAAAAAACCTTTACTTTTGAACCCGAAAAAGCACTGTCACTATTGCTATTTAATCGCTCCGAAGAGCAAGAAAACAGCATAATTATCGATGCACATGAAACCAGAAAGTAACGCATAATTATTATTTTTTTAACATTTAAACGAAGTAACCTAAGATACAGAAAAAGGTTATGTTAACAAAAGATTAAACTAATTTCTCTCTATTGATGCTGCCAGCCTTTTTATTTAGTCAGAACCGACTAGCCGATGACGGATACAGTATTCAGTAATAGAGATTATCGGTTACTACGCTGGTCATTAGGTACGCTTATGCGCTGAAGATCCCTCTGGCGGATAGACAATCGTACCTTTTAATTTTTTAATAGCCTCTTCTTCAAAGTCCGGGATCTGCAGCTCATCTTGTTCTTTCCATTTTGTGACGGTTTCCGCAATTTTCGATTCCATCGCCTTATCCGCGAGATTGGCCGGCTGCATGTATACGTTTTGTGCCGGTCGGGCTAACTCCGTACCGCTCTTTTTGATAACATCCAGCAAGTACAGGTATACATCCTCCTGTACGGCAAGAAACATGTCAAAATCAACGGCGTTAATGTAGGAAAAAACCTCAAACTTCAACCCATCTTTGCTAACGCCTACAAAGCGGATACGTGCCGGAATGGCATCCACCTTCGGATGCGCATACAAAACCGCACGCATTTCGACCAGCAGATAGCGGATCTGCTCTGGGGTGCTATCCAGCTTAAAGTAGAAGTTTGGCGCAAACAGAAATTTATCTCGGTGTGTAAAATTCTCGATCTTAAGCGCGGCGAACTCCCCATTCGGAATCGTGACCACCGTGCGCTCGTTGGTGCGGATTTGCGTGGACCGCATACCAATTTGTTCCACCGTGCCGACGACATCACCCACCTTACAGAAATCGCCGACACGCACCGGTTGATCTGCAATCAACGTCACGCTACCCACAAAATTTTCAACCGTTTTTTGCGCACCCAGCGCCAGTGCGATACCCCCGATCCCAAGCGCCGCGATTCCGGTCGTTACATTAAAACCAAAAGTATCCAGCACCGCGATAATAGCGACAAATACCATCGCAATTTTAGCTGCCCGGCGCAAAAACAATATTGCCGAAACACCTGCCTGATTGCCGCGTTTGGCGAGATTACGCTGCGTAATGTTGCTCCCGGCATTCAGCAATTGCCAGATTAGCAGTAACGTGGCTAAGATATAAAAGATCACACTTAGGCTGCTTAAGCGTTGACGCACAATGATGGAGATGTCCGCTTGCTCCGTAGCAAAGACAAAAATCCATACCGCCAAAAACAATTGCACCGGTCTGAAAAAAGCACGGATAATGCGTGATTGTGCATCTTGCTCTGCTTTTCTCCAAACCTTCGATAAGATAAAAATCAATGCCTTGGTTACGGCCCAAGCTATAAAATACGCGATGAACATCAAAAAGAAGCTGATGATCCAATGACCTATCGGCACACCGCCCCATTTTTTTTCAATCAACACTTTCGGCAAAATTTTCGTGATCAAGGGCGTCACAAGCTCCTCTTCGACGGGCAAGGGTATGCGTTCGATTGTCTGCGTAGAAAACAACCAGAGCGGGGCACCATTCTTATCCTGTGTGCTTTCCACCATAATATCAAACGATTCATTGTTTAGTATCGCGGTACCCACCTTGTCGACGTTCGGTCCGAGGTTATCATTCATTTGCCCTTCATAACGATCACTGATCAGCGCGTAGGGAAGGATGCTACCATTTTGATCAAGAAGCTGCTGCAGTCCTTGTGCTAGCTTTTGCTTGTTTCGTTTCTTACGAAGTTTAGGATCCGAATGCAGGTAGCGCGCGGCCCTGTCGTAATTCTCTTGTGCTACTGCACTGATAAAGCCCGATACGGTGCCCCGCGGCGTGCGTCGGTTCAGTGAATCTGCTGGCCAGCTTGGTGCCGCCGGCGCCGACGCCGTATCAGCGGGTAATACCTGTGCTGAAGCACTATCCCAAGGTGCAAGTAGCAGCAGCGAGAAAAAGATAAGTAATATGTGGTTAAACGATAGATGTCTTTTAGAAGTAAAAATGGAACACAGCATGTATACGTAATTTATTAAATCTCTAATCGTTGCGAGATGGATTGAAAAATCGAAATGATGTTACTACTGTATTAAACCCTTTTTTCAAGCATAAGTTTTCTGAGTTTCGGAATAAGGGATCGTACATTCATTATTCGGTTTACTTGCCGGTTTGACCCGCTACGCCCGACACGCTGCGAAAATCAAAAAATAATTTTTATAGCGGAGAGAACGAACGTTATTTTTAATTGTCCTAAGGCTATACATAATTTCCTATGAAAAAAGAATCATCTTTTACGCGCTTGGCCATCGTTGGTGGTGGGCCAACGGCGTTGCTCCTATTGCGTAGATTGGTGGATATATATCGCGGAGAATTGGAAGTTATCATCTTTGAGAAGACGGATCGGGTAGGTGCAGGTATGCCCTACAGCAAGTGCGGTGCGAATGACGAACATATTACCAATATATCTGGGAATGAAATTCCGCAAGTGCTTGATCCTTTGGAGGACTGGGTGACAGGTCTGCAAACGGAAACACTAGACCGTTTTCATCTTTCAGCGGCGCACTTTAATGCTTACAAGGCCTTGCCGAGGCTGCTTTTTGGCGATTACCTGGAATCGCAATTTAAGGAAGTGCTACAAGAGGCTAAGCAGCGCGGTATTACTGTTGACCTGCGTTTTAAAACGGAAGTGAAAGATATACACTATGCTGCTGGCGGATCGGTGACGCTTATATATAAAGGAGGCAAACAGCAAGTTGATAAAGTTGTGATCTGCACGGGCCACCATTGGCCGAAAAAGCTGGAAGGCAAGCAACCCAATTACTTTGACTCGCCCTACCCACCGTTTAAGCTAGCGAAATCAACTAACTATAATATTGCCGTTCGCGGCGCCTCCCTAACCGCTATTGATGCTGTACGCACGCTTGCCCGAAACAACGGCTACTTTTATACGGATGCGGCCGGTGTGCGTCAATTTGAGCTCAGTTGTGTTTCGCCACGATTTAAAATGACCTTGCATTCCAGAAATGGATTGCTACCCGCAGTACGCTTTCATTTGGACGATCCGCAGCTCGGGCGCAGCACATTGCTCCGTAAAGATGAAATCGACCGGCTGTTAATCGATAATGACGGCTTCGTGCCTTTGGACTACGTCTATGAGCATGTGTTCCTACAAGGTATCCGCGAGAAGCAGCCTGAGCTATATGCATCGGTAAAGGGTTTACGTATGGAGGACTTCGTCGCGAAGATGTTGGAGCAACGGGGGAACAAAGATGCCTTCGCGCTGCTGCAATGGGAATATGAGGAGGCTGCCACATCTATCGAACGTAGGGAGTCTATCCATTGGAAAGAACTATTGGCGGTACTAAGCTTTGCACTAAACTATCCAGCAAAATATTTCTCGGCCGAGGATATGCTTCGCCTGACATCCACGCTGAAACCGTTGATTAGTTTAATTATCGCTTTCGTTCCGCAAAAATCGGTCGAGGAGATTTTAGCTTTGCACCGCGCTGGCGTTCTAAATCTGGTGGATGTAGGCGATGATAGTCGGGTAGAGCCAAGTGGTTCGCGCGGGGTCGACTATTACTATACCGATCAGGATGGCCAGGAAATAAGCAAGCACTTTGATATGTTTGTAGACTGCATTGGTCAGCCTGCACTGTCTTACACTAATTTTCCTTTTGGCGGTTTGAAGCAAGACGATACCGTCGTACCTGCGAAAATACGATTTCGTGATCGTGAACGCGGCCAGCAATCCTTATCCGACGATTCAAAAGCGGTCCAAGTTGGGGTGGATGGCGAATACTACCTATCCGTGCCCGGCATAGCCATAAACGATAGCTTTCAGGTAACCGATGCCTACGGTGGATCCAATACGGCCATCTACCTTTTGGCGGTGCCATTTATTGGTGGCTATAACCCCGATTATTCCGGTTTGGACTTTGCCGAAGAAGCGTCGCTACGCGTCGTCAATGCGCTGATGCTATAGGGCAGATGAAACAAGCTGTCATGTAGGTCGGCTATGCCTTAGGGCTCAACGAATGCCTTAATATAGTATCGGCACAGTGGCTAACCACGCATAGCTCATTAAAAGCTGTGCGTGGTTACTTGCTGGCCTGTTGGCCAATACGTGTTGAGGATCGAGCCTGGGGCTGTACCACTTTTGCTGATTAAGGATGGATTACCCGGATAGCTCTTTAATTCTGTTTGATAGCTCAGGTAAATGTAGTTTCGGGGCTTTCCGGCTTGATCAAGGTCGCCCTCCAATGCAAGGTCATGCCAACCATTGGTTTTGCGCGGGACAACATAAAATGGGGGCGTAGTGACCGTAAATTTAGTGTTTAGCGAATAATCACTGTTGAGCAGAAAAAAAGTGCATCCACCGGTGCCGCAGAAATAACGGCTTTCCGGTTTAACAAGGTATTCGGCTTTGCCATCAGCATTCAGGTCAACCGCATAGAAGCTGAAATTCCGGTCATCCTTCTCCATAATAGCTAAGTCGACCTCCAGCTCTTTTTGTAAAAAGCTGCGAACACTTTGTAAAGTCGAATCCGGAACAACGAGAATAGTAGTGGGCGAAGTGGAGTCTGTTTGCGCTTTTGACCTGTCATGTTTCTCACTCTTACCTACGCAGGCCGAGCAAAGCAGGAAGGCAGCCATTAGATGGATATAATTCCGTTTCATATTTAATTTTTGAAAGATGTAAACACGATCACGTTTCGGTGTCTCCGTACATATTAACTTCGATGATACGAAAACAATAATATATTGCGTAAGGTAAACAGTATTTGCAAAATCACATCTATCTATTTAGATTATATTTTGTTTAAATTAAATTTTGTAGATCGATTTCGACATACTGGGATGTCAGCGATAAGGCGCGAAATGTTTCATAGGTGCCATGAAGCGGGATATGAATAGCATAGATAACGACGACTTTAATGCTGAGTGGAAGGATTTCTGATAGAAAGTTCATTTTTTTTTACAAATAGGGTGTGCTTTACGTATATTTGGCCATCATTGTTTAATCAACTAAACAGATTTGAGGGCAGTTTTCACATATTTTCTATTAGCCGCACTGACTTTGCAGTCCTTCTACCGCATTGTCATGACGATAGATTATCAGCTGCATTTGCCCGACTATCTAGCCAAATGTATCAATCTCGATAAACCACAACTCCATTGTGATGGCCAATGTGCACTGATGAAAAAAATCAAAGACGGGGAGAAGAAACAGGCGCAGAAAAACCTTCTTGTTTTCGAATATAGTGCTCTTTATCTGCACAACGATGCTGTTGATTTTACTTCCGAAAATCGGGAAACGTTCTTGTCAACGCCTTACTTTACGCATGGATTGTCTTCCTATGTATTTACCCCTAATACCTTTCTCTTCCGTCCGCCCATTGCGGCCTAAAGCCCTCTTCGGAAGCACGATTTAGCACTTTCTGTATACCATTTTATTAAAGTAATTGACGTATGCACGCCTTTGCGCGGCTACCTGTTTTTACACCATACTTGGCAAAACGGCTACATCGGTATCTGTTCAAATCGGTTTTAAGCTTCCGCTGCAACGTAAACTATTTTCTACGACGTATTTTTTCTACCATGAAAGGAACCCTATGTTGCATGCTAGCGATATGCTTAGCTATCGCTTCCTGCACAAAAGATAAAACAGACTACGAAGCCGAACTGGACGACAGTGTTATTGAACATGTCGAGTTTCAAGAGGCGGTAACCATCAGTAGCGAAGGTTACAACATTCGTGTGGAAGCCCTAAACGGAACATTTTACAAAGGATATAATGAGGTTCGTCTGCAGGTCACGAACGCTTCGGGCAGTGTGGAACACGATATTTCCGCAGTAACTTTCCTGCCCATCAACATGGCTTCCGATGGCAGGGAAAACACCTGTCCGCATCAGCATACCTTACTTTACCATGCGGAACAGGACTATTTTTCAGGCTATGCAGTGTTTACGGAAACATCGGAAAACGTGCATGTATGGGAACTGCAGATCAGCCTTACGGTAGCTGGCAAAACATCGACGGCACGTCAAGCCATCACGGTACGGCCCCAAGTAAATAAAAATTTAAGCATGACGAGTTTCGTGGGCAACGACAACGCGCAATACGTAATAGCGCTTGTCGGTCCGCAGAAACCTACGGTTTCGGAAAACGAACTTCTGGCGGGCATCTACAAGTACAACGAGCCGAATGCCGCTTCTGCGAATCGGCTGGAATTTGCCTACACGCCTGTAAATGGTTACACCTTACAATTGGATCCGAGAATGCCGGAACCGTCGATGGGCAATCATTCTTCGCCCAATAATAAAGACCTGCTGCAACAGGCCAATGGGCTGTATCGCGGCATTGTGAACTATACCATGACCGGCAACTGGACGCTGAACTTCATTATGCTGAACGATAAGGGGCAAATCATAAAAGGTACGGTGGTGCCGGGCGATTTCACACCGGGCGTAGTAGGCGTGAAGAGTGCGTTGCATATCGATATCCTATTCTAATGCTGATGAAAAGATTAACGCTCAGTTCGCTTTTGCTGTTGATTTGCATCAAAGCTGTTGCGCAGACCGACAGTACCACGCATATAGAAGCCGTGACCGTACGGGGCAAGGCTAAAAAAAAGATGGAAACGGATATGAAAATATCGGTTTCCGTAGACGAATTTTTAGCGTCCTCGGAAAGCATTAGTTTTATCAAACGTGGTGCATATGCTTGGGAGCCTTTGCTTAATAACATGGGCATGGAACGATCAAACTTAACGATTGATGGTATGCACATTTTCGGTGCCTGTACAGACAAAATGGATCCGATTACTTCTTATTTGGAAGTCAATAACCTCGCTACCGTCGACATCGCATCCGGACAGTCCGGAAATATGCATGGGGCAACAGTAGGTGGCAGTATTGACCTGAAGCGCAGAAATACGGCCTTTGCCGAGCGACCGACTTGGTCTGGAGCCTATCAAACCGGATTTGAGTTTAACAACAAGCAGGTTTTTAACCTAGGAAATGTGTCGTTTGCCGATCAGCGATTTGTGTTTGATGGAAGCGCTTCCTTTCGGAAGGCCGGGAATTACAGCGACGGCCTCGGCAATGAGGTGCGTCATTCCCAATATACTAAGCTTAACAGCGCCGTAGGTATGGCCTATAAAACAGGGCGGCTATCCTCGGTAAGAGTGGACGCCATTTTTGACCAAGCCAAAGACGTCGGATTTCCGGCGCTACCGATGGATCTATGGCTTTCCCGCGCCTTAATTACCTCAGCGGCATACAAACAACTTTTTGACGACGGTATTGTGAAAGCCTGGGATTCTAAAGTATACTACAATGCGGTGGAGCATTACATGGATGATACCACACGCCCGGAAAACCTCGTGCATATGGACATGCCCGGCTGGAGCACAACGTACGGTTTGCTGAGTAATTTGCAGCTCCAACGCGGACGCTATTCTTCAGAAGTGCAGCTCAATATCTACGACAATGTATCGATCGCGGAAATGCGGATGTACCCGCAAGACCGCAGTAACCGAACGATGTTTGCCTACAGCTGGCCTTGGGTGACCACACGCTATGCTGGTCTGTCGCTCGATAATAATTGGGCGCTGTCCGATAAGAGCCAGGTCAACCTGGGTGGATCGTTAGGCCTACATTATAATCGATCAAAATATGTCGAATTTAACAGGATCTTTCATCCGGGCGCACCGCAAGAGAAGACGCGTGCGTTGCCCAGTATCCATGCCAGCTACCAGCTGCAGCTTAACCATATCCACTTTTCTGCCGGAACAGGGTATGGGCATCGCGCGCCATCCGTCTCTGAGGGGTACGGCTATTATATCTACAACAGCTTCGACCGCTATGACTATATCGGTAACCCAGACTTGAATAACGAAGTGTCCTATGAGGTGAATGCCAGTGTAGGTTATCGAAAGGAAAAGTTTGGGATCGATGTAAAGGCTAACTATTTTCATATCGATCAGTATATCATCGGCCGGATTTTGAGTTTGGGTAGCCCGATGAATTACCAATCCGTGGGGGTAAAAGGCTATACCTCCCTAGATTATGCCACACTATTCAATGTATCCATAAAGGGCGATTACCATCTGTCGCATAACGTGCATTGGAACGCGTTGCTAACCTATGCCCGGGGGCAGGACGACCGCGGTGGGAACCTGCCGTTTATACGCCCATTGAGTTACCAAACTGCGCTGCATTATTCGCGGAAAAAATTAGGTATACAAACATCCCTAAACAGAGATTTTGCACAGGCACATTTCAGCCCTGAGTTTGGCGAAGACCGCACAGCGGCCTATACCATATGGAATGTCTCTGCAGATTATCGGTTTGCTTTTAAGCCCTGTACAGCGACCATTCAGGTAGGCGTAGAGAATATAGGGAATACCTATTACAGTACCTATGCGGATTGGGGAAACATCCCACGAATGGGGCGCAATATATTCACCTCGTTGAAGGTCAATTTCTAAGTGAAAAACTATGCTTTATTCTGATACTACTTATAAAAAACTATAATCATACAACTTCAAACACACACACGATGAAAAATTTAAAAAACTGTCTTGTCTTATCCTTGTGCACCCTAGCACTAGTAGCCTGTAACAAAAATGATGAGGGTAGCGTTGCCAACAACTTGGAATTGCAGTTCCAAAATACGTTCAAAGAGCAGACCATTGTTTTGGGTGATGCGAATGCCGGATCAGCCACAAAAAATACATCCGCCAATGGGCAGGTTCACCACTTCTCCGAGCTGAAATATGTACTAAGTAACATCCGTTTAGTCAAAGCGGATGGGATGGAGGTTCCTTACCACATCAATGATCTGGATAAAGGAGCCACGGTTATCGATCAGGCAAAGCCAGCTTCCCTGTTTTACGTGCTGAGCAATGTGCCAGCTGCTGCATATAAACAGCTGAAATTTGGTTTGGGTGTAAAAACGGATTTAAATACACTGGATCAGCTGCGCTTCCCGACATTCTATAACACGGCCGGGGCCAATGATACCAAGATGATGTGGGAGTGGGGAACAGGATACCGCTTCACAAAAATAGAAGGCTTCTATGATACGGATAACAAGCCCCTTTCCATTCATACGGGCAGTACCGTGGCAGGCCCTGAAGGCAATTATACGCAAGGGGTGGATGCCTACCGCGAGATTACCTTGGATTTAACGACGCCTGCACAGGTGGGGGCAAGGGCACCTCGAATTACGATTAAAGCTGATTTTGACAAGCTATTAAGCGGAAAAACGAATACGATCACCTTGTCCACCGGCAGCACGTCAAATGATAATGCCACACCAAACATACATACGGCCGTACAGATGCTAAAATTTGTGGATAATTTAGGCGGAAATGGCGTTAACGATCTTTCTGGAATCTTTTCGGTTAGCAAGGTAGATAATTAATAACAGATGACGAGCTTGTCTAGAATGACGTGATCTTCCATACCCACTATCTTTTAGATAAGCTCGTTTTCTTAACCTGTATCACGATGAAATCAAGCTTAAAAAATAGCGTCGGTATCATGGCCTTCATATTCTTGCTTTGTGGCTGTGAAAAACAAGAGGACGACGAAGGCTTTCGTTTCGAGAACCTGGAGCTTGCTTTTGAACAGCCCACAGATTTCCCAGCATTGAACAACGCATTTTATGCGAATAAGCCCACGCAATATGGGGTAGTATTAGGCGAGCGCTTATTCAACGAACCCAAATTCAGCGGCGACAATACGATCTCCTGCGCGAGCTGCCACAACCCATCGCGTGCATTTGCCGACGACAAGGCCAAAGCAATAGGAATCGGTAATCGTGTCGGACTGCGGAACACGCCCCCCATACAAAATATGGCCTTTATGCAGTTTTACAATTGGGATGGAAATATCCTCGAGTTGGAAAAACAGCCTTTGGTACCCATCATTACCCATGAAGAGATGGCGTCCTCAATTTTGGAAGTCATTGGTAAGTTGGAGCAGGTACCCACATACCGGGAATTATTTCGTAAAGCTTTTGGCGATAATGAAATTACCCCCGAAAGAATCTACCGAAGTTTAGCACAATACGAATATACACTGATCTCGGCTAACAGTAAGTATGATCGGGTAAAGCGGCGGGAAGGCGAACAATTTACGGAAGCAGAGGCCGAAGGCTACCGCATATTTCAACAGAAATGTGCGAGTTGCCATGCAACTGAACTCTTTTCAGATCAAAGTTTTAGAAATGTCGGCTTTCCGGTCAATTCTGATACGCAGGAAGCGGGCCGTGCTCGTGTTACAGGATTGGCAGCCGACTACATGCGTTTTCGAGTACCCTCGTTGAGGAACATTGCCTATACCGCGCCCTATGGCAGCTTTGGGCAATTTGCAACCTTGAGGGATGTTTTGGACTACTTCGATAAAGGCGTGCTGGACGCAGAAAATTTGGATCCACTCTTAAAGGCAAATGGCAACCGTATTCCGCTCAGCGAGAAGGAGAAGTCTGCGATACTTGTCTTTTTGGAAACCCTAAGTGATGAGCAATTTATTGGCAAATAATTCATTACGTAGCAGGATCGCACCACCCAACAAACCCGCATCCTCTATTAACGTAGAGGATTCAAATTTGGTGTCAGTATTTACTAAATCAATAACCTAAATTGCTGTAAATCATGTGCTGCTCACCTTGTGTTTAAACATGTATTTTTCTGAAAATTCCAAAAAAACGAAACTTCTAAAGCGCAGCGCTGTTTGTAATAATATAACCGTGCTGTACTAGCCTACAACAAGTGCGCGGGCACAGCTCGGTTAAAAACCAGTTGTAATTAGTGAAATAAAAACATGCTTATTTTTTAATTGTATGAGTGGAGATCAAAGATACCAAGCGATCGCGGATTACGGGATCATCGGAAATATGGAAACCTGCGCCTTAGTGGGCATGAATGGTTCTATCGATTTTTTATGTAGTCCACGTTTTGATTCGCCTAGCGTTTTCGCGCGTATGCTCGATCATGATGGTGGGGGCTTTTTCCAAATCGAGCCGCAGATGGAGAATGTGACGACCAAGCAGTTGTACCTTCCAGAAACGGCCGTTTTGATCACGCGCTTTTTTTCTGAACAAGGTATTGTAGAGATCACCGATTATATGCCGGTGCATAATGATCCGGGGCACCACTGCAACTCCATCGTTCGAAAAATCAAATCCATTCGCGGTGATGTTACCTGCATCATGAAGCTGCAGGCACGCTTCGGTTATGCGACCGAGAAGCATACCATCAATCAACAAGAGAACACCTTTATTTTTAAAACAGCGGAGGCTGAAAACGACAATATGCGTTTGCAAGCCAGCTTCGATGTACAAATCGATGGCAACGATTTGTACGCCGAATTTGCGCTTAAAGAATCCGAACGGGCCTTTGTCATTTTAGAGCTGGAATCCAACGGATCTACGAACTTTAACGATATATCGTATTACACCAAGCAAACCTATTTTGATACCATTGGGTTTTGGCGAAACTGGATAAACAAATCTACCTACCAAGGACGTTGGAAAGAGGTCGTGCAGCGATCGGCCATCACGCTAAAATTGCTGACCTCGGTAAAATATGGATCGGTAGTCGCTGCGGCGACGTTTGGACTGCCGGAGGAGCTCGGTGGCGATCGAAACTGGGATTATAGATACACCTGGATCCGCGATGCGGCCTTCACCATGTACGCATTCTTAAAGCTTGGTTTTGCCAGTGAAGCATCGCAATTTCTTCATTGGATCATCGAACAGGATAAAAACAGAGATCTTCATTTGCTGTATAAAATAGATGGCGAGTGGGATATGGAAGAGAAAATTTTATCGCACTTCGAGGGGTACAAGGGTTCATCGCCCATACGAATCGGTAACGAAGCGAACAATCAGCTACAGCTTGATATCTACGGCGAACTGCTTGATACGATATTCATATACAACCAATACCATCAACCCATCACGTTTGAACTTTGGCAGATCATCTGTAAGGAGATTGAGATCGTGATCAAGCGTTGGCAAGAGCCTGATCACGGCATCTGGGAAATACGAAACGAGAAGCATGAATTTCTACACTCCCGCTTAATGTGTTGGGTAGCGATGGATAGGGCTATTAAAATAGGCGAGCACCGCTCGTTTCCTTTTCCGGTACAAGAATGGATCGAAACGCGTAATGCGATTTATGAAGATATCTTTGAAAACTTCTGGAACGAGGATAAGCAGGCATGGTGCCAGTTTAAAAAAGATGGAAAAGTATCAGACACGATGGATGGAAGTGTGCTTTTGATGCCGCTTTTACACTTCATCACGCCAGAAGAACCACGCTGGATAAAAACGATGGAAGCTGTAGATAAGGATTTGCGACTCGACGTATTGGTATATCGGTATAATAACCACGAAGCAGAATTGGACGGACTGGAAGGTGAAGAAGGAACGTTTACCATGTGCTCGTTCTGGTATATCGAATGTTTAGCGAAAGGAGGGCGCGTCGAAGAAGCGGTAGAAAACTTTGCGAAAATGATCGGTTATGCAAACCACCTTGGTCTTTTTGCCGAGCAGATCAGCAAGAAAGGCGAGCATTTGGGCAACTTCCCACAGGCATTCACCCATTTGGGATTGATTAGTGCAGCATTGGAATTGGATAAACAGCTATCACGCGTAGCAAAGTAAAAGAATGTTTCATTTTGAATAAATAATGGAGATATGGAAAAGAAACTTTGGGGCCATGTGGCCATTGTTACAGGGGCAGGGCAGGGCATAGGCTTTGAGATCGCTCGTTTATTGATAGAAAACGGCGCAAAGGTTGTACTTAATAGTTATCATCAAGAGTCTAATGATGAGGCTGTAGCGAAGCTGAATGCGATTATCCCGGGCTGTTGTGTTGGGTTGCCTGGTGATTCTTCCGATCGAAAGCTCATTCAGGAAATGGTCGACCTAGCTGTCAGCAATTTTGGACGACTAACGCTCACTGTAGCGAATACGGGCGTAACCATTCCGGGGGATTTTTTCAGCTATAAAGAGGAGGATTTCCAAAAGACGATGGATATCAATTTAAAAGGAACATTTTTCCTCGTGCAGGCAGCGGCGCTACAAATGCGTAAGCAACAAAATGGAGGAAGTATCGTGCTGATGTCTTCGGTAAACGGTGAGCAGGCTAATAAACACCTGGGTACGTATGCCATGACAAAAGCTGCAATCAATATGCTCGCTAAAAATCTTGTTGTCGAACTATCGCCCTATAATATCCGCATCAACTGCGTTTCTCCAGGTGCTACTTTTACGGAAAGAACATTGGAAGACGAGCAATACGAAGAAGCATGGTCTGAAGTGACACCATTGGGTAAAGTTGCCCATCCGCGAGATATAGCCTATGCGACGAACTTTCTGCTTTCTGAAGAAGCACGACACATTACAGGTCAAAATTTGGTGGTAGACGGCGGCTGGACATCTGTCAGTCCTGCACCAGAGGGAGATACGATTTAGGGGTAGTGCGTAGTTAGTATGTAGATAATAGTACTTAGATAATAGTACTTAGATGGCTTTGAGGCGTAGTGAGTATTGCGTAATGCGAAGGGGAAATTATCCATGTATTGCTTCCCTCCATGATTAACGGAAAATGTCGCCTTATTTCTGTTGCGTATGTACTCATTTGCCTCTGCACTGCCCAACAGGGATGCAGCAGAAATTCAGCGACGATTTTTTTGTTTCCTTTTTTTAGAAAAAAAAGGGAAGCCCTGTCCTGGCAAGGACGGAAAGGTGGTGGGATGGGTTTGTTATTGGGTAGTGAGTATGTTAATAATAGTATGTAGATAATAGTACTTAGATAATAGTACCTAGACGTTAGCATAAAGATCTTAACTTTTGACTTTTAACTTTTGACTTTTCACTTTTAACTTTTCACTTTTAACTTTTGAATTTTCACTTAAACAAAAACATACACACGATGCAAACAAATAAAGACCTATTAATTCGTGCAAACGAGGCCGTCGCTGCGGGGCGGTACGAGGAGTTTCTATCATACTGCGATGAAGAGAGCATATGGACGTTTGTGGGAGACGAAATATTGGAAGGTAAGGATCTGATCCGGAGTTACATGGAAAAAACGTATATCGAGCCGCCCGTCTTTGACGTGGATGAACTGATTGCTGAAGGCGACTATGTAACGGCCGTCGGCAAGATTACTTTGACCGATGCCCATAAAAATAGAACAGTATATGACTATTGTGACGTTTGGCAGGTGAAACAGGGCAAATTGTTTGCACTGAAGGCTTTTGTGATCGAGAGAACGTAAAGAGGTGCAGGATCGCACCTCTTTAAAAGATCATATTTTCGCAAAAGACAACATCTTTTGGAAGATATTGATTCCGAACTATTCGCTAATATCCAATTTTCCAATGACGGTATCGCCTTTGATGGATCTTAGATAACCTTCGTAGGCAATTTCGAGGCCTTTCAATACCAGGCCCTCGTGCTCATCACTGCTGCTGTAAGAACCAATTATCTTTTTCTGTTCGGCATCGTCACCCACTAAGGCTAATATGCAAGACTTGCTGTCCGGTAGGAAAAGCCCTACGCCGATAATTTCTTCACCGTATTTTACGAACCAGGTTTCTTCAACCTGTTCATCCACTGTATTAGGAATCTGCACATCCTGTGTGAGATCGCTTAATGCTATGTTATCAAAATTCATCTGTGCTTACGTTTTACACCTTAAAGACGCTTTTTGGAGCATAAAGTTCTCCACGGCAATAAATTGTATTTAAAGAGTTGGTGTTATTTTCCCGGTTCAGCCTACCTCCGGTAAAATTTTCACAATTTGAAAAACTCCTATTTACCGATCGACGTTTAGTAAAGGTATGGATAGAAATGACGCGCGCACCTTCGTTATGGGTGATATACACGGAGCCTACAAAGCCTTGGTACAATGTTTAGCAAAATCCCAGTTCAATTATGAGCGAGACACGCTGATTCAGTTAGGCGATATTACCGACGGGCAAGACGAAGTCTTTGAATGTGTCGAAGAGTTGCTGAAGATTAAAAATTTAATAGCCATTAAGGGAAATCACGACGTTTGGTTCAAGAGCTTTATTGATCGGGGGCAGCATGCGCGTTCGTGGAATTTCGGCGGAATCGCAACGCTTCGATCGTACTTAAGGCATATGCAGCCTAATGGAATTTATACGGAAGAACGCGAGGGCTATAGCACCTCTCTTCGGGCAACAAGTATTCCTTATGCGCATGCGCAGTTGTTCCAAAGGCAGAAACTTTATTATATCGATGCAAAAGACCGGCTGTTTATTCACGCCGGATATGACCGGGGTATGGATTTTTATGGACAGCCTGAAGATAACTACTATTTTGACCGCTCGCTGTGGATGGATACGCTATGGGCACAAAAAGGCGAGGGTAGGGGCATGCCCCATTGGAGTAAGGAACCTTTTGACGAAATTTTTATCGGACATACATCGACAACGAAGTGGGGCGTCGACCAACCAATGACCGCATTTAACATCACGAATGTAGATACAGGAGCAGGGCATAAGGGACGTTTAACAATCATGGATGTGGACTCGAAGGAATACTGGCAATCCTCACCCATTCCTGTACTGTATCACTAGATTGTGGACGGAGAGTCTTTCGCGGTTTGTTTATGTCGATCTTGCTCATAAAAATTGCTGTTAACATTGCTTAAATGTTAACAAATGTTAATTGTAACTTTTTTAAGATACAGCAAAACCGGTTTAAAAAGTGCTTCAGTAGTGATTTTTTCAAGTTTAACAAATATTTAACAACAAGAATGTTACAAATGACAAACTATACGCTGTACATTTACGTTAAATAAGAGTTAATAGTTAATGGTTTTATTAAATATAAAATATCATGAAAAAATTAATCATCTTCAATCTACTTCTGGCAGCTGGTACAACACTCGTAGCCCATTCCAATGTTGCCAATCAAAAAACAGCTAGATTTTCAATGACTACAGATTCTGCAATGTTCGCTAACACGCAAGACTCGCTATTCGCTGACAGCGTAGACTCGGCAGCCTTTGCTTACCATAAGGATTCTCTATTCGCCAATGGTCTGGATTCAGCGACCTTCGCTTATGCGACGGACTCTTTATTGGCAGATAGTGTAGACTCCGCGGCCTATGCTTACCATACGGATTCGTTATTTGCTAACGGTTTGGATTCAGCGACATTTGCGTATGCAACAGACTCTTTATTGGCAGATAGCGTAGACTCCGCTGCATTTGCTTATGCGACAGATTCACTATTCGCCAGCGGCTTAGATTCAGCGGCATTCGCGTATGCAACAGACTCGGTTTTAACTGATAGCGTAGACTCGGCAGCCTATGCTTACAATACGGATTCGTTATTTGCTAACGGTTTGGATTCAGCGACATTCGCGTATGCAACAGACTCGGTTGTAACTGACAGTGTAGACTCGGCAGCCTATGCTTACCATACAGATTCACTATTCGCCAACGGTTTGGATTCGGCTACGTTTGCGTATGCAACAGACTCTTTGATGGCTGATAGTGTAGACTCGGCAGCCTATGCTTACCATACGGATTCGTTATTTGCTAACGGTTTGGATTCAGCGACATTTGCGTATACAACAGACTCCTTAATGGCTGATAGCGTAGACGCCGCAGCACTTGTTTCCGCAAAAAAAGTGCATAGCCACAGCGCTGAAAGTACCGTACATGATGTAGACTCAGCGGTAACTCTTGCGATAGATCCTGCTTATATCCGGGAGCAAGATGCCCAGAATAGCTAAGACGACTGTAGGATATCTGATAAAATATCGATATTTTTTGAAAGAGGCTGTATGATTAAATCATGCAGCCTCTTTCACTATTTCCCATATTGATTAATTTTTATATGTCCGGCCTTCACTTACAGGCTGATATCAATGGTCATTGCCGGAATAAATCCACATAGGTGCTGTTTTTCCAGCCCTTGTAAAGCCTACCTTTTCGTAAAAGCCAATCGACTCCGCATCAGCAGTAAGCATCTGCATATGGAAATCCTTATATTTTTCTTGTAATAATACCATAATTTGTTTGCCTATACCTTTCCCTTGAAAAGCTGGCAGAAGCAAAAGATGCGGGTAATAAACGACTAAATAACCATCAGAAATAGCATTTCCAAGACCTATTAGCTCATTACCATGCCAGGCAGTTATTAAGAAAGATCCTGCTGCATTTTCCAGCAAACAGGAAATGGTAAACATCAAACTATTCGGGCTCCGCACTTGTTACTAGTATAAAATGATAACACAGCGCAGAAACTATGAATACACCCTTAGTATTTCAATTTATCTCTGAGCCTTCTGACGTTAACTACGGCGGAAAGGTGCACGGAGGAAGTGTCATGAAATGGATTGACCAAGCAGGCTATGCTTGCGCTAGTACTTGGAGCAGTCGATATTGCGTAACGGTTTATGTGGGGGGGATCCGCTTTTATCAGCCCATCAAAATTGGGCAAATCGTCAAGGTCGAAGCGCATGTGATCTATACCGGGTCGACGAGCATGCACATCGCAATAGACGTTTTTGCGCGTGACTTGAAAAGTCCTGCATTTGAAAAGAAAACGCATTGCATCATTGTTTTCGTAGCGATGGATGATGAGAATAAGCCCGCCTTAGTTCCCAAATGGATTCCGGTTACGGAAGAAGAAAAGCAGCAAGAAGAGTACGCCAAAAGATTGATGGTGCACCGGAAGCAAATCGAAGAGGAAATGAAGCCGTTTTTGTGATAGCGACTGCATGATTTTTTCTGGAAAATTAACAATGGGGGGTGGCTGTCGTAGTGAGGCAGCGAGGCGTGCGTGGATGTCGTATAACTGGCGAGATGCCTGGCGGATGAAATAGTGAATCGGTATAGGCGGAGCAGTACGTCAATACATGCCCCGCATTAAGTCCTGTTGTGTTGTGGTGGTTTTTACACGTTGTTTTTCATTGGAACGGTATTATGCACTTTTCTTATACGTTGCCAAATGTTTTTGTAAAATCTTCTTCGAATGGTGAATGCGTGTTTTGATCGTTCCTTCTGGCATATCGAAGTGTTCGGCTAACTCCTTGTATTTAAATCCATCTACATACATCGAGAAAATTTCGTAATTCTCACTGGAAAGTTTACTCATCGCGAACTGGATATCGCCCATTGTAAATTTGCCTTCTACATTGTTACGAGCGAATGGCTCGGTACAACCTTGATCGCGAAGTTCTGCAATCTGCGCATTTTCATATTGTGACCTTTTCTGTTTCCTGCGGTAGTTATTAATGTACAGGTTTTTCATGATCACATACAACCAAGAAAGCAACTTTGGATTGTTGGTATATTCATCAGCATATTTTACCGATTTGATAAGGGTCTCTTGCACTAAGTCTTCTACATCATCCGGATCACTGGTGAATTTGTAAGCAAAATTTGTTAAAATGGATCTGCTGTCTTCAATTTGTCTGTTAAGTTGTAAACTGTTCATAACGCTCCGTTTTTATGTTTAAGAATGATATACTGTTTAAAGCAATAAGGGTGCTATTTTATGCGAAAAAACTGGCATAGCAACCGCTGAAACCAGATTTAAAAAAAATACCTATTGCTTAGGTATATTATCCAAAGGCGCATAACAGGGCGAAATGATGCCTAATCAGTGATAAATTCGGTTGCATGATGAATAGGGCGGATGATCGAAAAAGTATTTACTTTATCCAAATGGGTATTTATTTTTTCTACTGCCGGCTCGAAATAGATGACTCGTATGCAGTACGGGTATGCTGAAGTGTACAGAATTTTATGGTTCTGAGGTTGAACGGGTGACTGAACGTTCCTTTGTAACAGCATGTCGCGCCTTATATAGAGTAGAAAACCTACTTACATGCATAGACGGACTACGTTCACTAGGCAACTGTACCGTATTGAAGCGTACGGCGAGAGATAAGCTTGAGCAAAATACTGATCAGCAGTGCATCGCTTCTGTGCAAAATAGCACGTACAGATCCTCATAGTAAAGAAAGTAATCGGGAAACTATTTTTTTTACCAACAAAACCAGTTTTTTTGGCAATTAAGCCTCTTTTTTAAAGTAAAATATTTCAATAAAATTATAAATTCAAATTTTCTTTCTTAAAATTACTTTTGGAAGAAATATATTTTTATCTTTGATAAGACTCTATGTCATAGGTTTAACAGTTGTTTTGTTGGTTTTAGATGTGGCCACATCATAAACTAACCAAATTTTATTAATTGACGACATAAAAATTAAACTATGGAAAACTTAAAAAAGGTCCTCCTCGGACTCTTTATTTCAACAGCACTGGCATCCTGTAACAAAGGAACAAATCTACAAAGCGAAGTTTCGCAGGAGGATCCTGAAATTCTCGAAATACAAAAGGCCGCGATACCAGCCGGATTTGAGGGTGCCCATATTTGTAGAGATATGTACCCCGAAAATGTTACGGATCCCAGAGGTGCTATCTTTCGGGCTGCAAAATGGCCTAATGGAAGCGTAATTACTGTTCGGCTATATGGAGGAACAGAGAGGGTGCGTGCTAAAGTAATGCAATATGCCAACGAATGGTCGCAATACGCCAACATCACCTTCCGCTTCGTTCAAAGCGGAACTGCGCAAATTCGGGTTACATTCGTACAGGGGGCTGGTTCCTATTCTATGATGGGAACATATGCTCTGAATAGAAGGCCTGACCAAGAAACAATGAACTTCGGTTGGTTTAATGATAATACTTCGGAAGAAGATTTCCGGGCGACGACGTTGCATGAATTCGGTCATGCCTTGGGGATGATTCACGAGCAGCAACATCCTGAAGCGGCTATTCCGTGGAATAAAGAGGCTGTTTACGCGTATTTTGCAGCCCCGCCTAACAGATGGAGTCGAGCTCAAGTTGACGTTAACATTTTCGACCTGTATTCCAGAGCACAAACACAGTTTAGCGCATATGATCCCCGGTCCATTATGCACTACTCCATTAGCAGCGCTTTGACAACCAATGGCTTTAGTGTGGGTTGGAATACCCAATTATCCGATACAGATAAGCAGTTTATCGCTCAGGCTTATCCGAAGAATTAAAAAACAAAGTAACCATGTGATCGTGTATCTGGCTAAGGCGGGGTACACGATTCTTTTACGTAAGCATATAACGCCAACATGTGTAAGGGATTTGTCGTATTGTTGTTAACGCTCCTGATTTATAACGCGTCAGCGCAGCAGCGCATGACGAATTTTTTCGTTGCCCCGCGTATTGGTTGGGCGCAGGAAAAGCTGAACTGGAACATTGCGGGCGATGAGCAAGGCAACAACCCCAGTGTATTATCCGAGTTAATCTGGGAGGAGCTACGAGGGCCAGCCTTTGAAATTGCTTCCGGAATCGAACTGCTTCCTAATCTGTCCATCAGAGGCCAACTGGCGTACCAACGGATTACGGTGGGGAGGGTTAGTGATACAGATTACGCGGAAGACGATCGGACTTGGCAAACGGCAAGGTTTGATTTGCGTGCCAACCAAGGACATACCCTGAATTACCGTCTAGCGTTACTTTATCAAGTTTGGTCTAACGGCCGTTTTTCGGTAAGGCCGCAGGTTGGCTATTTCGGCCGCCGTCAAACACTCTTTATGCTGGATGGAGATGTACCGTTGCTTCCTGATAGGGAACTGCGGAGCACATACGAACCCCGATGGAACGGTGCGCTGTTGGGCGTGGAAATTAGATACCGCCAGAATAGGTTTGATTTATCGTATGACATCGCCGCATCGCGCGTTATGCAATATGCTGCGGAGGCGAGTTGGAATCTGCAAGAGGATTTTAGGCAGCCGGTTAGCTTTGTGCATCGCGCGAAAGGCAATGGCTGGGAGAGCAGCCTCACGGCGGGCTATCGGCTGAATGCCGCCATCAGGCCGTTTCTTTACGCTGGCTACAGCCAACTGGTCATGCGCAATGGAAGTGACGAGTTGTACCGCGTCGACGGACAAGTGTTAAACACCCGCCTAAACGGCGTCAACGCCAGTGGTATACGTGTCGGAGCAGGTGTACAGCTGTCGTGGAGATCCACATCAACTAACGACTAATCCTTTTAACGGCGGAAGATGAGCTATCTACTTATCTCTTTGCGAAGGCTTTTCTTCATGATCACGCTTTTCGCTTCCTCAACGTTCTGGAATCAATACGCGCCGTAATCGGGTATACATTCTTGTATCGATCCATATCTAAATCTTTTCCGTGCATGCCGACGAAGGAGGTCTCCTTGCCGGATACTTGAATTTTATTGTCGGTTAGTTCGACAGTCGCCCAAATTGGATCTTCATAAACCATCGTATGTTTCAGGGCAGTGTATGTCTGGTAAAAAGCATCGTCGAATTGTTCACCCTTATAATTCTCGTCATCGACCCAATAGTAAGAGGCGCTATTGATCTGTACGTAGTGTATGCCGTTTATTTCATTATGGTAATTAAGATGATGATGGCCCGATAGCACCAATCTTACTTTTTTAGCCGCGGGGTTTGCATTTACCCGTTCCAAGAGGTAACGAACTTCCATCCCGTTTTCTAATCCACCATCTTCATTATCCAAGCCCTGATGACAACATATAACCGTGGGGTAACGACTGTCCATCAAATCTTTCTTCAGCCATTCCAACTGCGCCTTTCCGATGCCTCTTGGGTATCCTTCTAGTTTCGTCCCAGCAACTTTTTCATTCCCATTCAAAACAACAATGTGGTAACCATTTTTATCAAATGAATAGTAAGGTGATGGCATGTCCCAAAATTTCATGACCTGATCGCGTGTAAAACCATGGTCCGTGTCATGATTTCCCAGAACATGATAGTTGTCAGGAAAGCTATTCCATATATCCAACGCCCTTTGGTTTCGCGCATGGGGCATACAAAAATCACCCAGTTGGATAATAAAATCTGGTTTGTCCTGCTGTATCTGGTTGATAAAAAGTGCCAACCTCCGCTCGCCATCGTGCATTAGATCAACGTGTACGTCGCTGATTACAGCAAAACGCAACCCCTTGCGCTGAACTTGTTGCACTGCGCAGGCTCTTAGATCATCGCTCGGCAGTAAAAGACTAATAGCACCTGTGCCAGCAACCTTTAAAAATTCTTTTCGTGTAAACATCGCTAATATTTGCATCGACAAGGGGGCACATGGAGTCAATCGCTATGTAGAACGTAACCGCTAATACCCGCACGCAACTTGCCCAATGGCACCCTATACTAAATAGTTGTAATATTAAACAAAAGTTTACAAATATTAAAATTCCACCCCTACAATGCTTCAGATAACATCACGATATTATACTCGCCACGGAGAAGGTACTGGTAGAAAGCGCTATAGATGAAAAATTATTCATGACGTGAGTATTCCTCAGCTACGCCTGTAGTAGAGTACTTGTATAAGCCGTGAAAAACAAGACCGTTGCATATTTTATGATCGATTTCTCGGTTACCATCAATCAAATATTTCTCGATTATCAGTCTTTTTTTTGCTCATTAAATGAATTGAAATGGTAAACTTTTTTTACATTTGCATTGATGAAGCTGGTTTTAAGCATATTGGCAATCTATTTCCTTGTCCTTTCGGCCCTCCCTTGCCGAGATGGTGGAGATGATCTGTTGCGCCCTTTAGCATCAGCGATGGCCCATCAAGATGTAGATGCCGGCAACCAAAACGAGGATAAGCACGATCACAATCAGGATGGCTGTTCTCCCTTTTGTTCCTGCCACTGCTGCAGCGTAAAAATCGAATCCTTGCCCTTGTTTGAAGCATGCATTGACAGAAAGCCGGTATTTAAGCTTTCTATCGTCCAATATGAGATCGATGCTCCCAGCATAGATAATTACCCAAACCGAGTCTGGCAACCGCCAAAATACATCGCCTAATTTTAGTAATCGTTTTGTTGCCCAATTGGAGTCTGCCGATGTGGGGTTTCACGATGTTTTTGTAGTTTTTTCAGGAGTGGATGGAATGACCTGTGTTGTGCTAGGTATGCACAATGCTATCTATCGCGCCAGCATACTACGGAATATGTTGGTCTTCATCCAAGTGAAGGCCTAAATACTGACAATTAATAAGATGTATTGTGTTAGATAAGATTATAAGATTTAGTATAAACAACAAGATTATTATTGGTTTAATGACCTTGTTACTAATCATCTGGGGGGCTTGGAGTGCCACAAAACTTCCTATAGATGCCGTTCCGGATATAACGAACAACCAGGTACAGATCTTTACCTCTTGTCCCACGTTGGCGGGCCAGGAAGTAGAACAGCTGGTTACTTTTCCCATTGAACAAAGCATTGCGAATGTTCCACGCATCGACGAAATACGAAGCATATCCCGATTTGGATTGTCCGTGATAACCGTTGTCTTTGAGGAAGATGTAGATATTTATTTTGCGCGGCAGCTTATCGGTGAGAAGCTGAAAGAAGCTGTCGAAGCTATTCCTGCAGGCATTGGTTCACCGGAGCTGGCACCTGTAAGTACAGGTCTTGGGGAGGTGTACCAATATATTATACACCCCAAAAAGGGCAGCGAAGGCAAGTACAACGCAAAGGATCTGCGCACCATGCAGGATTGGATTGTTGCTAGACAACTGTATGGAACGCCCGGCGTTGCAGAAATAAATAGTTTTGGCGGTGAGCTTAAACAATATGAAGTCGCCGTAAACCCTGACCGCCTCAAGGCGATGAATGTAAGCATTCCGGAGATTTTTACCGCTCTGGAGCAGAACAATCAAAACACAGGTGGTGCTTATATTGACAAGCGACCAAATGCTTATTTCATCCGCGGTATTGGCTTGGTAACGTCTATTGAAGACATCCAAAATATCGCTGTGAAAACGACCAGCACCGTCCCTGTCTATGTGAGGGACGTCGCGGATGTGCGATTTGGCAGTGCGGTGCGCTACGGTGCATTGACCTACAACGGGGAAGTTGATGCCGTAGGTGGTGTGGTCATGATGTTGAAGGGCGAAAATAGTAACGAAGTGGTAAAGCGTGTCAAGGAAAAATTGCCAACAATACAGAAATCGTTACCTGATGATGTGGTGATCGAACCGTATTTAGACCGTACAGAGCTGGTTGGAAGGGCTATCAGTACCGTGGAAAAAAATCTGCTAGAAGGCGCCTTGATCGTCATCTTTGTACTGGTTTTGTTTCTAGGAAACTTGCGCGCCGGACTGATCGTCGCCTCCGCAATACCATTATCTTTGCTCTTCGCGCTCGGCATGATGAACGTCTTTGGTGTAAGCGCCAATTTGATGAGTCTTGGCGCGATAGATTTTGGGCTTATTGTGGATGGCGCTGTTATCATTGTGGAAGCTACGCTACATCATCTAGGCCTTCGTAAATCTACCGAAAGGCTGACGCAGCAGCAAATGGACACAGAAGTATTCGAGTCTGCGTCGAAGATCCGGACGAGTGCTGCCTTTGGCGAAATCATCATCCTTATTGTTTATATCCCGATATTGACATTGGTTGGGGTGGAGGGTAAAATGTTTACGCCGATGGCGAAAACGGTAGGTTTCGCTATTTTAGGTGCCCTAATTTTGTCGCTTACCTACATCCCTATGATGTGCGCCCTGTTTCTTCCCAAAACAGGACATCACAAAAAGACTTTTAGTGACCGATTTATCGAAAGGCTTCAAAAGCTGTACGCTCCTCTGTTGCAGCAGGCAATTCGTATTAAATATATCATCGTTACGGTTACCGTGCTGATCTTTGGTCTGTCAATCTTTGTGTTCAGTCGTATGGGTGGTGAATTTATCCCACAATTGCAGGAGGGGGATTTCGCCTTTCACTGTATTTTGCCGCAAGGCAGCTCACTCAGCCAAAGTATCGAAACCTCGATGAAGGCTTCCCGCATTATAAAGGAGTTCGATGAGGTCAAGATGGTGGTTGGGAAAACGGGTGCCGCAGAAGTACCTACCGATCCCATGCCGCCGGAAGCCACCGATATGATGGTGGTGCTAAAGCCGCAGTCGGAATGGACATCCGGCCGGAGCTACAACGAACTAGCCGACGCGATTATGGAACGCCTGGAGATTATACCCGGGGTATTCTTTGAAAAAAACCAACCGATACAGATGCGCTTCAATGAATTGATGACGGGTGTACGGCAAGATGTAGCCGTTAAAATTTTTGGAGAAAATATGGATAGTTTGGCCAATCTGGCTGTCGAAGTGGGACTTGTGGTGCAAGCCGTTCCAGGAACGACCACCCCGCAGATCGAACGGGTCAGTGGCCTGCCACAGATCAATATCGCGTATGACCGCACGAAGATCGCTAACTACGGCCTATCCGTGCAGCAGGTCAATGATATCGTCAGTACAGCATTTGCTGGGAAGGCAGCGGGACAGGTTTACGAAAATGAACGCCGCTTTGATTTGGTAGTCCGCTTGGATAGTTCGAGCCGGGGCGACATTGACGATGTTAGCAATCTTTTAGTTCCCATCGGCGGAGGCGGACAAATCCCGTTGTATCAGATTGCCCATGTCAGTTATAAACTGGGGCCAGCGCAGATTAGTCGCGAGGCCGGAAAACGTCGAATTGTCGTCGGCTTTAACGTTGCGGGAAGGGATGTGCAGAGCGTCGTGAGCGATATTCAGACGCAGCTGAACCAAAAAGTGAAGTTGCCATCCGGCTACTACTTTACCTATGGTGGGCAGTTTGAAAATCTGCAAGAGGCGAGTGCGCGGTTGATGGTCGCCGTGCCGATTTCATTATTGTTGATCTTCATATTGCTCTTTTTCACATTCCATTCTTTCAAACAGGCTATTTTGATATTTACGGCAATCCCGATGAGCGCCATAGGGGGCGTGTTTGCATTGCTGCTACGCGATATGCCTTTTAGTATCAGTGCCGGCATTGGGTTTATTGCATTGTTTGGCGTTGCGGTATTAAACGGGATCGTGCTTATCGGAACGTTCAACCAGTTGGAAAAGGAAGGCATGACCGACTTATTCCAACGTGTGAAAGAGGGTACGTTAACGCGATTGCGGCCGGTATTGATGACAGCGACCGTCGCATCTCTGGGCTTTTTGCCCATGGCCATCAGCACGAGTGCCGGCGCAGAAGTCCAAAAACCTTTAGCAACGGTAGTGATCGGTGGTTTGGTGACTGCAACCTTCCTCACACTGTTCGTATTGCCCTTGCTCTATATCATTTTCAATAGTACATTTAACAAAGCGAAAGGAAGAAGTATGAAGAATATAGCAACAACATTGCTGATCCTGGGCCTTTCCGTAGCCAGCCTTCAGGCACAGCAGCGCATGACGATAGCGGGCGCTATCGATACGGCTATGCAAAACAATCGGCAATTTAAAATCAATAATGCCGAGGTGACATCGGCAGGGTTGCAAGTTAAAACGGCCAACGATGTGCCGAAAACAGGTCTCTTCGTCGAAAATGAAGACTACCGACCTTCAGATAATATTGGGATTTTAAAGATTGGCGTATCGCAGGATTTGCCTTGGCCAGGACTGTATGCCGCTCGGCGGAGATACTTGCAAGAACAATTGAAGTTTGCGCAAATGAACAAAGAGATGTTGCAGGCTAGCATCAAACGCGATGTTCGGACCGCGTATTACCAGTTATGGTATCTTCAAGACCGCCAACGTCTTTACAACAAGTTGGACAGCATCTATACCTCGCTTTTTAATGCCACCGATCTCCGCCTTCGGACGGGAGACGTTGCTGCCTTGGACAAAATTGCAGCGCAAGCAAAATCCAGTGAAATACGAGCGCAGGTAGAACAGAATAAGAAAGAAATGGTCATCCAGCAGCAGCAGTTGATGTTATTGATGAACGTTAACCAGTGGATGCTACCGATGGATGTGCCACTCGAAAAGATCGATGTCAGTCTCCTTGAGCTATCCGCATCGCATCCCTTGCTCGCCCTCCAAGAGCAAAACATTGCCATTGCCGAAAAAAATATTGATCTACAGAAGCAAGCCAACATGCCTGATTTTAGCGGTCGTTTCTTTTCCCAACGCCTGTGGGGCGCGCGCGAGCCATTTACGGGATTTTCGGTGACAGCGGCTTTTCCAATCTTTGGCCTGGCGGCCAATAGAAATAAAGTGCGTGCCGCACGCGCGGAAATGCAGGTACAGGAAGAAACCTTGTCTTTGCGAAAGCAAGAACTTAGCACGCAGCAAATGAATGCACAGGCATCCATCCAAAAAAATGTGGAGTTGCTTCAGTTTTATGAAGCCGATGGTTTACGCCAGGCAGAAGAAATTATCAAAGCGGCAACACTGAGCTACAATACAGGAGAAATAGGGTTTGCGGAGCTCAGCCAGTTTCTAAGTCAGGCGATTGGTATTCGTCAAAACTACCTGGATGTACTTAATGTCTACAACCAGTCGGCTATAGAATTCAATTTTTATAACAATAAATAGACCTCGACATGAAAGTCAATAAACATATATTTTACGCGTTGTCAGTAGCATTTATGCTTTCGAGCTGTGGGCAGCAGCATCGCGAAGGCGATGGGCATGCCCACGGGGCGTCCAGCGCACAGCAAGGGGAAGAGTCGCACGAAGAAGTTGCCAGCATCGCCTCGCTGACTGCCGCACAAATTGCAGCGGTGGATATCCAGTTGGGTACGGTAGAGCAGAAAAGTCTAACCAATATGATCAAGGTAAACGGTGTGCTCAGCGTGCCGAACAACAATAAAGCGAATGCAGCGTCGCTCTATGGCGGTGTGATCAAAACGATGCCTGTGCAAGTTGGCGATAGGGTTAAAAAGGGGCAGGTAATTGCCACAGTCAGCAATCCACAGTTTATTCAGGTGCAAGAAGAATACCTGACCGTTTCCAGCCAGATTGTGCTGGCCGAACAGGAGTTGCAAAGGCAGCAGGAGCTAAATGCAGGTAATGCAGGTACGCGCAAGAATTTGGAGACCGCAAGCTCAACGTTGAGCACGTTGCGCACCCGAAGAGCCTCTCTGCAACAGCAGATTCAGCTGATGGGGATTAGCCCCGCCAGCATCAGCAATGGTAATCTACGGGCTAACTTAGTCGTGACAAGCCCAATTAGTGGAACGATAAGCAATGTTTTTGCAAAAATAGGTAGTTATGTGGATGTTTCTTCGCCGGTATTGGAAGTCGTAGACAATAGCCTATTGCACCTCGATCTGCAGGTTTTCGAGAAAGACCTTCCGCAAATAAAGGTTGGGCAATTTGTCGACTTTACGGTAACAAACAATCCGGCAAACCGCTTTTCGGCGAAGGTTTTCAGCATTGGTGCTTCCTTTGAGGGCGATAGTAAATCGGTAGCAGTGCATTGTATGGTGATGGGCAATAAAGATGGTTTGATAGATGGTATGAATACCGTTGGAATGATCAGTTTATATCACAAAACGGTGCCCGCTGTGCCTAATGAGGCCATTGTGGAAGCTGATGGCAAGTTTTATGTTTTTGTGCAGACAGATAAAGAGGGTGAAGAACACCATGACGAGGAGGGACATGATCATAGAGAAGGTGAAGAACATACGCACAGCCATGAAAATAATCCTGGGGAAAAGAAGAAGAATAACACCATAAATTTTGAGAAGATTGAGGTGGTAAAAGGGGTATCAGAAATGGGATACACGGCCATCACTGCGGTTGAAGATATTCCAGCCGGAGCAAAGATTGTGGTTAGAGGCGGCTTTTTTATAAACGCAAAATTAAGCAATACCGGAGGGCATGCACATTAATGAACAGTTATGGAAGCAAATAAAATAAAAATACCGAAAACAGAAGATACCGAATCGGATGGACATCTAGCGATCTTTGGAGAAAAAACGGAATTGGTATTTGCACTGGGTTGTGGTTTGGCACTGGCGGTAGGTTGGGGATTATCGTTTTTGAATAGCCTGCCGACTATGGTATCCTTGGTATGTTATGTAATCGCATACTTTTTAGGTGGTTTTTTTACGGCAAATGAAGCGGTGCATACTATTCGAAAAGGAGGCTTTGAAATCGATTTTCTGATGCTTGTGGCAGCGATTGGTGCCGCCGTTTTAGGCGAGTGGGCCGAAGGGGCGCTTCTACTTTTTCTCTTTAGCATAGGCCATGCGCTCGAACATTATGCGATGGCAAAAGCCAAAAAATCGATTGTCGCGCTAACAGACCTCGCACCGCCAACAGCCTTCGTAAAAAGGGATGGCAACACCCTAGAATTGCGTATTGAGGATCTCGTCATGGGCGATTTGATCGTGATCAAACCCAACAGCAAGATTCCGGCAGATGGCCTGATTGTGCAAGGCGAGGGCACTGTCAACCAAGCTCCGATCACGGGAGAAAGTGTTCCTGTCGATAAGCTGGCCGTAACAGCTGCGTTGTCCGATACGATGGATATCAATACGCTGAAACCGGAAAACCGCGTCTTTGCCGGAACGATCAATGGCGCCGCCGTGCTGGAAGTTAAGGTATTAAAAGAAGCCAAAGATTCGACGATCTCGCGATTGATAAAAATGGTCAACGAGGCCGAAAAGCAAAAGTCGCCGACGCAGCTGCTGACCGATAAATTTCAAAAATACTTTGTGCCGTTTGTCCTGTTACTGGCTATAGCCTTATGCTTTGCTTTTTTGATACGAGATGAAACGTTTTCACAGAGCTTTTACCGTGCAATGGCCGTCTTGGTAGCTGCCAGCCCTTGTGCGCTGGCGATCTCGACGCCGAGTGCGGTGCTTAGCGGCGTGGCGCGTGCCGCGCGAGGAGGCGTATTGATCAAGGGTGGTCGACCACTGGAGGATTTGGGATCCCTGGAAGCGATCGCTTTCGATAAAACAGGAACGTTGACCGAAGGTAAACCTAAACTTACGCACGTTATTCCCCTGCACAACAGATCAGAAGATTATGTGTTACAAATGGCTGTCGCGGTGGAAAAATGGAGTGACCATCCACTTGCAGAGGCTATTGTTACAGGCGGCTTGGAGCGATTGGGCGGGATTCAATTGCCCGGAGCCAGCAAGGTAAAAGGTATTGTAGGCCGTGGCGTGGAAGCTGTTGTAGATGGCAAAAAATTGCTTATAGGTAATAAAGCACTATTTGCCGGCGACCATTTACCTTCGGAAATAGCAGAACGTGTTCAACAACTGGAACAAGAAGGGCGCACCAGCATGTTGGTAAAAGAGGATGATCAATATATCGGTATTTTGTCTTTGATGGATGTACCGCGGCCCGAGGCAGAGTCCGTTTTGCAAAAATTGGCAAAAATAGGCATCAAAAAGATGGTCATGTTAACAGGCGACAATCAGCAAGTGGCTGAGGCTGTTGCCAAGCAGATTGGAATTACGGAAGCCATGGGCAATTTAATGCCCGAGGATAAAGTCGCAGCAGTCGAGCGCTTAGATCGCCGTGAGGGCATGGTGGCTATGGTAGGCGATGGGGTTAACGATGCGCCGGCTATGGCCAAAAGCACCGTAGGTATTGCTATGGGCGCCGCGGGGTCTGACGTGGCTTTGGAAACGGCCGACATTGCCCTTATGGGTGATAGACTAGATAGTTTGCCTTTTGCCATTGGCCTCAGTCGTCAAGCTAAATCTATTATCAAACAGAATCTTTGGGTTAGCTTGGGTATTGTCGCTGTTCTTATTCCACTTACGATTTTAGGAATCACGACGATTGGGCCTGCGGTAATCGTGCACGAGGGTTCCACACTGTTGGTTGTGGGCAACGCGTTAAGACTGTTGGCTTATAAGAAGGGATAATGAGGTTTCCCAATTTTAGCGTGCTGTAATCAAAGGTAATCGCGTACGCAATCCTCATTATGAGGGTTGGAACTCCTTACACGCGAAAAACATAGATTAACTCGCAGTTTTTTGGATTTGTTTTGATGTTTCTTTATTTTCGGATAAACTAATAGTGTTTGGTTTAGCCCCTTGAAAAGGCGATGTTTACTTTATTTTAATGAAATACACGTATTTTCTACTGTTTCTGCTAGCATTGCTGCCTTCGTTTATTACGCGTGATTTTACACCCGATAATGAGCTGCGATATCTCAGTATAGCAAATGAAAACCTGGCTGTGCAGCGCTATTTCGCCTTTTTGCACCATGGTGTTGCTTATGCCGACAAACCGCCGCTTTACTTATGGTTGGTGATGCTCGCAAAAAAAGTGCTGGGGCAGCATCACCTATTTTTATTAGGTTTATTTTCTGTGCTCCCGGCTTTAGGGATCATTTACACCCTAGATCGTTGGGTGGCCGCGCACCTATCTGCTTCATGGCGCTTGATGGCGCCATGCATATTGTTTTCCAGTATTTTTTATATGGGCGGCGCTGCAGTGCTGCGCATGGATATGCTAATGACGATCTTTATTGTATTGGCGCTCCATACATTTTACCGCATTTATATAGGCGAAATCCCGATCAGAAAGGGGCAATGGATATTCGGGATATTCATTTTCCTAGCGATTTTCACCAAAGGCCCAATGGGAATCATTATTCCGCTTTTGTCATCGCTGGTCTTTTTATTGATTAGCCGTAAACTACGCACGTTTTCAAGGTATTGGAGCTGGCGCACCCTGCTCGTTATCGTGATGCCCTGTATCATCTGGTTTTACTTCGTGTGGTTGGAAGGAGGATATCGCTATCTCGAAAATTTACTGTTTCATCAAACCGTAGATCGCGCCGTCGATGCATTCCACCACAAGCGACCATTCTATTTTTATGGGATAAGCATTTGGTATGTTTTGGCGCCATGGTCATTGACGCTATTTGCTATATATGGGCAAGCGGTGAAAAACAAAATTCGCTTATCTAGTCTTGAAACATTCTTTGCCGTTGTTTCCATTAGCACACTGATATTTCTATCTTTTGTTAGCTCAAAGGTCGATATTTATTTGCTTCCTTGTTTACCCTTTCTGGTGTATTTAGCCGCGCTGTTACAAGCGCGGATGAAAGAAACGAGGTTTCTACGATTTTGTCTTGCCATTCCTGCGCTAATATTAGCCCTGGCTGCACCAGTCCTGTTCTTCGTGCCATCGATAGCACCGGTTGCTTATACGCTACCTGTACTACTTTGCTGTGGATTGTTAAACCTGACAGGAATTGTAGCTTTATATTTTATTGTTTTTAGCCGTACGATGAAACGGAGTGTGTTAACCCTAAGCGGCGGGATGTTAGCCACGGTATTCGTCGCCGGCTGTTTTGTCGGCAAATACAATGGCGAATTAGGATATGGCGCTTTAGCGGCTGCCGGTAAGAACCTGAACGCATCGCATGCTCCTCGATGTTATATAAGTTTAGAGATAAAGCGATCTGAAAATATGGATGTTTACCTTGATGCACCGGTCGTATCCGTTTCCAAAGAAACCGTCCTTAGCGGGCAATACAAGGGTTGTATATTGTTCTTAAATCATAAAAGGACCGAGGCTGATAAATCCTTTCAGGAATATCTGCATGGCATGCCAAATACAGTTGTAGCAACGAACGCTGCGTATAAATTAACGCATTAGAAATCTTAAGGTATGAAAATACTAGTAACCGGCGTTGCCGGATTTATAGGCTCTCATCTTGCGGAGGCTTTTTTGGATCGGGGATATGATGTCACGGGAATAGACAATATTTCTTCATTCTATTCCAAGGATCAGAAGCTGCTTAATCTGCGCTTGCTCAAAGAGAAAGGTTTGAAATTTATCGAGATGGACCTGTCGCGCATGCAAGATCCGATACCGCAGGGCTATGCGTATATTTTTCACCTCGCGGCACAGCCTGGCCTGGACCAAGCCTGTGTTTTTGAAGATTATGTTCGCAATAACATCATAGCCACCGAGAACCTAATTTCGTTTGCCAAGGGTTCTCCCACACTGAAGCTTTTTGTTAACGTAAGCACGTCCTCTGTCTATGGTTTAAATGCAACACAATCGGAAGAGTCTGTCGTGCGTCCTATATCCTGGTACGGCATCACCAAAAGTGCCGCGGAGCAACTTGTGCTCGCTGCACATGCCAACGGATATGTCCAGGCTTGCTCGTTAAGGCTCTATTCGGTATATGGTCCGCGAGAACGGCCGGATAAGCTATATAGTAAATTAATCTCCTGTGGTTTAAGAAATTCAGAATTTATGCTCTATAAGGGCAGCCTAGAACACAGCCGTAGTTTTAGCTATATCGACGATATCATTCGTGGAATTATCGCGGTACTAGGCAAGGAAGATCTCGTTTCCGGCCAAATTATCAATATTGGTAATAATGAATCTTATTCTACCAGACAAGGCATTGAAATGGTAGAAAAGCTTATAAAAAAACGTATTAAGGTCAGAGAGGTTTCAGAGCGTCCGGGCGATCAACAGCAAACGGCGGCGGTAATCGACAAAGCGAATTCCTTACTCGGCTTTGTACCTCAGATATCGTTATCAGAGGGTTTGCACCGGCAGCTTTTATGGACCTTAAAAACGCTAGCGTAATATCATGGATGTATTAACTGGAAGTGATCGGAAACAAACGGCAGCCCTATTTACTATTATCGTTCCGATTTATAATGAAGTAGCTGGGCTGGAACGTCTCTACATCAGTTTATCGGAATATCTCGAAATGGCTTTGGTAGAAACACGTGTACTTTTTGTGGACGATGGGTCAACGGATGGAAGTCAACAAAAAATAAAGTGTGTGTGTGCACAAAACAATCGCTTTTCCTTTCTTTTCTTGGACAAGAATTACGGATTAAGCGCTGCAATAAAGGCGGGCTTTGATCATGTCGATACACTGCTCGTTGGCTACATTGATGCCGATCTGCAAACGAATCCAGAGGATTTTAATGTACTACTGCCGCACATGAACGATTACGAAATCGTAACGGGGCTTAGATCCAAGAGGGAAGACTCTTTTTCGAAAAGATTTTCTTCACGTTTTGCCAATAAGTTTCGCCGTCTATTTACCAACGATGGTGTGGATGATACCGGATGTCCGTTGAAGATTCTCAAAACGGATATTGCCCAAGCGATCCCCATGTTTTCGGGACTTCATCGTTTTCTTCCTGCAATGGTTATCTTACAAGGCGGGAAGGTGTTACAGATACCCGTAAGACATTACCCTAGGATTTCCGGGGAATCAAAATTTAATACCTGGAATCGTCTCTTAGGGCCGCTGGCCGATTGCTTCGCCTACCTCTGGATGAAACGTAAGTATATATCGTATCGGATAGGAGAGCATGGACCAAAATAGTATATGGGTATTGCTGCTAGGTGCCCTCGCTCAGCTGTTATTTTCCAGTAGATTAATTGTGCAATGGATCCTGACCGAGAAGCAACGCCGCGTGGTTACGCCGGCCCTATTTTGGGAGCTAAGTTTATTGGCATCCATCCTGTTATTTTATTATGGATATCTACGCGATGATTTCTCGATTATGCTGGGGCAGGTGCTGACGTATTACATTTATATTCGGAATATGGATTTGCAGGGACATTGGAAAAAAATCTACTTCCCATTGCGGATCATCATATGCTGCATTCCGGCGCTATTTATTGTTTTCGGGTATAACAATGGAATCTATGACCGAGCCAAGCTCTTCGATCACGAGCATATCGCACGTCCACTATTGATTTTAGGTATTGTTTCACAGATGCTATTTACCCTCCGTTTTGTTGTGCAATGGCTTGTTTCCGAATCTAAAAGACGATCAGTACTTCCATACGCATTTTGGGGAATAAGCTTAATAGGGTCGATGGCCATTCTACTATACGCCGTTCTGAGAAAAGATCCGGTGCTTTTTTTTGGTCACATTTTCGGAGCCTTCGTATATAGTCGCAACTTATATATAATACGCCGTCAGGCCTGATGGTTTTCTTGGCTCAGTACGGAGTCTACCAAACTGTGTTTAAAAATTTTTAGTGTTGATCAATACCTCCCGGATCAGAAAATAGCAGGGAGAGTCTTGACTATTGATTTTCTTTAGCTCACGCAGTGCCGGCGACAATATCTTCGTACGCACATCTCGATGCACCTTCTCGTATTGTCCAGTCATCACAGTTAGCTCTTCGATCAGCTGCTCGTATCGTTTAAAGGTTTGTAGTAGCATGTCTAAACTTTCTTCAATAGCTTTCTCCCCATCGATTAGCGTTTCGTGCTTAGCTATCTCCTTAAGATTTTGTAGTCCCTCCACCAGCAATCGATGTTGTTTTACACGTATACCCTTCATAAATACTAGTTAAAAAACAAAGATATGACCTGCGGGTATGGATCCATATTAGAGAATAATTAGAATTTAATTAAAGTATTATTAAATAACTATTATGAGTAACAAAATTTAGTTTAGTGATAAAATTAACATGAAGCACATGATTAGTTAACATACGTGTTTCATCTTTGTGCATAATTATTATGATCAGATGAAAAGGTTAAATTGTTTTTTATTATTTGCGATACTGATAGGGGTATACACGCCGACCTACGCGCAGATTACGAGTTCGACATTATCCGGACGTATTGTAGACGCTGAAGGGCAGTCGCTCGCCGGCGTTACTATCGAAGCGCTGAACAACGGTACTGGCGCCAAATACACAGCATCTTCGAACGCGGATGGGCGTTTTACTATGGCTAATTTAAATCCCGGCGGCCCTTATACTATCCAAGCCTCCTTTATTGGGTATAAAACCGATAAGGTATTAAACCTCAATCTAGGGCTGGGTGCAAGCACTGTAAACTTCGTGCTGACGGCAGAAAGTTCGATGATGGAAGAAGTGGTCGTGAGCCGGCAGAACCCATCGCGAAGCAGGGGCGGCCATCGCATCAATGAGAAGATGATTAAAGAAATGCCTTCTATAAATAGAAGTTTACAAGATTTTACACGAACCACACCGCAAAGTGCTAACAACTCTTTTTTAGGCACGAACTTTCGTTACAACAACGTAACGCTGGATGGCGCGATAAACAACGACGCGATTGGGTTCAGTCCATCTCTCGGTGGACAGGGCAACACCTCGGGTCAACCCGGAAGTAGTACAAGAACAAACCCTGTATCGATGGATGCTATCCAAGATATTCAGGTGTACCTTGCCCCATTTGATGTTAAAATAGGTAATTTCTTGGGCGGAAGCATTAATGCTGTTACCAGAAGCGGATCAAATGATGTATCGGGCTCCGTGTATGGTTTTGGCAGAAACGCAGCAATAACGGGTCGAAACCGAGCCGGCGACAATACGAAACTACCGTCATCGTTCTACGAATACCAAACGGGTTTCCGCTTGGGTTTTCCGATCATCAAGAACAAGTTGTTTTTCTTTACGAATGAGGAGATCACCCGGCGCCAAGATCCCGTGATCCTGTCAGCAGGGTCGGCTGATATGCCTATACTGACTGAAGGGCAGGCTCGCCAAATCAGTGATCATTTTCGTACGGCGTATGGTCTTGATGCCGGTACGTACGGAAATTATACGACCTATTCTCGATCTAACAAGTTTTTTAACCGCTTAGATTGGATAATAAATGATCAACATCATTTGTCGATTCGTAATAACACGATAACATCACAGGCAACAAATCTCGAACGCGATCAACAGAATTTCAGGTTCGGTGGTATAGACTTCCAGCAGGTCAATAACCAGAACTCCACAGTTGCCGAACTCAAAAGCCGCTTTAACAATGCGCTGTCGAATAGTTTCATTATTGGGTATTCCAGCATACATGATTACCGTAGGCCACTGTCAGACCCGGCTATTGCACAGATTGAAATTGCGTCAAACAGAGGAACAATTTTCTTAGGGACGGATCGAGAGGCCAGCATATTTGATATGCGACAAAAGACTTTTGAATTAACCAATAACTTTACTTGGATACGAGGAAACCACAATTTTATCTTCGGAACACACAATGAATTTTATAATATTGGTTATGGTTTTGTCAATGCGTGGAACGGTCGTGTTTCCTACGGAAGTATAGACGAATTTCTAAACAACCAGCCTAATCGTGTGCGAACCAATTTTAATTATGCAAACAACAGCCGTGAACATATCCTTGCCAATCCACCGGCGGAGTTCCGGGTGAACCTATACAGCTTATACGTGCAGGATGAAATCCAGATAGGCGATAAGCTGAAACTATCACCCGGATTGAGATTTGATATGGCTGATATGCCAAACAAGCAAGCTTTAAGTAGTAAAACCAGCAACGCACCTACAGATCCCTTATACGGCACCACCTTTACCTACACGCGTCCGAACGCCATTAGAAATAATTTCTTAGGACAAGTACAGGTGTCGCCCCGATTGGGCTTCAGTTTCGATATGCATGGAGACCAACGCTTGCCGTTGAGGGGTGGTACAGGTGTGTTTACCGGACGCATACCTTTCGCTTGGTTAGGTTATGCCTATTACAATAACGGAGATAGTTATGGCGCTTTTGACAGGCGGTATAGCTATACGCGGCAAAATCCGGCTCTGCCGGCCCCAGACAGCGATCCAATCCAGGATGCATTGACTGGTAACGGCGCGGCGGGCTTTGTGGAAAGGCAAAGCGTGAATGTAAATGATGCAAATGGAGCCACCCAAGTAGACTTGATCGATAATAATTTTAAAATGCCACAGGCCTGGCGAAGCAGCTTAGCATTTGATTATACCACCGAAGATCAATGGAAGTTCACGATAGAAGGCATTTATACAAAGGTGATTCATGATCTTCAGTTCAAGTTTATCAACCTGAAGGACAACCCAATTTATATGCCATATGATACGGAACAACAGCAACCCATCTATCAACCTGTTGACGGCTCGCGCGCAATTAACCCACTATACACAAATGCGTACTTGCTAACAAATACAGATAAAGGTTATCGATACAGCCTTACGGGACAGGTGTCCAAATCCTTTGCTTCAGGCCTCGACATCTTTGCTGCTTACACCTATGGAAAATCAAAAGACATAACCAATGGCATCCGAAATTCGATGGAGTCCAATTGGCAGCTGAACCAAGCCCTCAATCCGAATGATCCTGCATTGGCTTATTCCAATTTTGATATCCGCCATCGCCTTGTTTCCACTGTGAACTATCGTAAAGACTGGGGCGGTAATGGGCGCCTCATCTCTAGCTTCTCGCTGTTTTTTACGGCACAATCTGGTTTGCCTTACTCGCTTGGGTTTGTAAATAGCGTGATAAATGGTTCGGCGCAAAATGTAAGCTTGGTGTATATTCCAAACGTTGGGGAAACAGCCAATTTCTTTGCGCAGACGGAAGATGGTATCAACCAAGCAGCAGCGTTTGATGCCTACATCGATGGAAATAACTACCTATCAAGACGTCGTGGGCAATTTACCGAACGGAATGGCGCTCGTACACCTTGGAATTATCAAGCTGATTTCCGATTTACTCAAGACTTTAATATAAAGCGTGAAGGCAAACGTCCGCATACACTTACCTTTACCTACGATATTATTAATTTGACCAATCTGCTGCACAAAAATTGGGGTATTCAGTATTTTTCACCAAATACGTTTAACTCCACGTCGAGTGTCGGCTTACGGCAGGTTACCGCAGGTACAGCGACGACCTATCCGGTATACGCCTTCGAACAAGATAATAACGTTGGTTATGCCCGGGACTTTTTCGCATCGCGATGGCAAATGCAATTTGGGCTTCGCTACAGTTTCTAGATAGCGCACCGCAACAGCATGTCGCAAATAGGAGGTCCGCTGTCCTCATTTCAGTACAACGTGCATTTGTCAACTGCACGTTGTATTATTTTAAACCATGAAACATGCTTATTTCGGTAAATAAAAAGTATATTAATGTGTGTTTAATATTTTATTTCTCTGCGGTATGTACGGTATTTAAGTGTTACAACAGGAAATTAACCTTTTTTGGTGTTATTGTTGCTATGCTAGATACAAGCATGTATTTTAAATGGGAGAGAATATTGTATTCGTTTGCGACGACGATACGGGCATATCAGATATGCTTGCCCTTATTATAGAAAGTACGGGTATCCCTGTATATGTTGAAAACAATAGCACCGTATTGTACGAGAAGCTTCAAGAAGTAAAACCAAGGGTTTTGATAATTGATTTGTGGATGCCCGTGCTTTCCGGAGACCAGATCATTCGCCAGCTACGGGCTGATCGATCATTCGACGATTTATACATTGTCTGTATCTCAGCGAGTATGCATGGCGAAAAAACAGCGATGGACGCGGGAGCCAATCGCTTCATTGCCAAGCCCTTTGATATTGCCGATATTATTTCCGTGATATCGGGAGAACTTCCATCGGCATATGCGTGATTTGCTAAATTGGTGTAAAGCGTAGCGTATAAGCGCGATATCTGCTAGCGTGGTGCTTTTTTTGTTTTGAATATGACCTAGTGGCGCTAAGGGCTGCTCATCGGCCGCTTATTTTCCTAGTATTGCACCTGATAAAATACGCGACTTTACTATCGGGACTGGTGTATCGGCTACCATGTTTTAGGTCTGTAAATAAGGAGCATAACCGCTGTCAATCCCTGTGCGGTGTTACCTATGATCCGACTTTAGCGGCTAACAGAAAAAAACCTTTGACAAATCTTACCGTTATATGATGGTATGGTTGATAAACATGTAAATTTTACGGCAGGGATTCGGTTATTGATCGTTTTGATATGGGCAATGCCGTTTAGACTAAGCGCACAGATTCAAGACTCTATTGAACAACATAATAAGCTGGAGCAACTGCAGGAACGAAGGGTGCAGGTTCAGGAATGGTCAATCCTGGTTGATCGCGTATCTCAGCAAGTGGATAGTACGAAGCGTTTAATCTCCTGGAGCCGAACCCGACCCGATTCGCTGCAACTGGATAGTGCGCTGCGTATATTGGCCGTAAAGAAGAAAGATATCAGCAGTTTGGCGGAAACCATCAAGTCTGCGCGTACCGTATGGCTTTCTGAGCAACGGGCACCAGCCAGTCTGGATAGCAACTTGGTAGAAGATTTAGCCGCTAATGATTCCATCAGGCAGGCATTCTCCGGAGCGAGAGATAGCTTGGATCGTATGGAAAGCACGTTAAAACGATTGCTGACAGATGTTCTCTACCTCGAAGAATCGGCTGGAAGGCAACGCGAAGAAGTAGCGGCAACGGCCGTTGATTCGGCGATCTCGGAAATTATTCCTGTGCCGCGTCGCGTGATCAAGACTGTGCGCACAAACATGGGAAGAGATGGCTCTTCGACTGCTTTTTTCGACTATCCGGCATGGAGCAGTCGGATATTTTTAATCTTGATCAGCTTACTTTATTTCTATTGGATGTTTCGCTTAGGGCGAGAAACAGATCAAGAAGGGGAGGAGCTGCGTTTACACCGGAACGATCCTGTCTGGATTCCCCTATTAAAATGCAGTATCTTTTTTCTTATCCTGCTGCCCTTTGTTACATTTACCGTCCCGGTGCTCGTATTGGAATTTAGCTATTTCCTCATCTTCATATTTTTATACATCATTTTATTTAAAGAGCTGAGCACGTTCAAGCGGAGGGCCCTGCACTTCGTATTTCTGTATTATGTCTTACTCATCGTGTCAAATTTATTGCTCTCGGAGCTCTGGTGGAGCCGTATTTTTGCTATGCTGGCCAATTTATCGGGAATAGCGTTGGTGTACCTTATGGGCCGCCGGACAGATGTCGACAATCCCGTGGGTTACCTGCATCGCTATGCCCGGGTACTGATTATGTTGGGGCATTTGCTGGCGATCGTTCTGAATGCCGTTGACTATATCTCCGTATCGCGAATGTGGAGTTTGGCGACAGGTATTGGTTTTTTACAAGCCATGTCGTTACGGGCTTTTCGGGATATGATATTGCATGACTTAGCAAAGCAATACGAGCGCGCCAAAGCGGAGACAGTGTTTAGACGTTTTGATTTGAAGAAGATGTTAAGCAGTGTGGATCGGCTGATTCGCTTGCTATGTGTCGCCTTGATTGTTATTGTATTTATCAATAATCTGCACATCACCAGAGAAGCAGGAGCTTTTTTTGAAAAATTGCTGACGACAAACCACAAAGTGGGCAGCATCACCTTCACTTATGGCGATCTATTATTAGCCATTGCCGTGGTTTGGATAGCAAACTGGCTACAAAAGAATTTAAAAAACCTAGTCAACGATCCTGCAAATGATGAATTACACGCGCGAAAGATGACTCTCTTTCCTTTGTTCCGTTTACTCATTTTTGTCATCGGCTTTCTTATGGGGATTAGCATTTTAGGTTTGGGGTTGGATAAACTGACGGTCATCATAGGCGCGTTGAGTGTGGGTATTGGTCTGGGCATGCAAAACATTATCAACAATTTCGTATCTGGAATAATTCTGGTTTTCGAAAAGCCGTTCAAGATTGGAGATTATGTAGAGTTGGCAGATAAAAAAGGACAAGTGATGCAGATCGGTATTCGATCAAGCACCTTGTTAACCGATCAAGGAGCACGCGTTATCATACCGAATGGCGATCTGCTATCGGGGCGTCTAGTCAACTGGACGTTCTCGGATTCCGATATCCGAATGAACATGCAACTCACCGTAGAAAATAAAGGAAGCATTGATGCGATCAAAAAGCAAGTCGAGGATAAGTTGCGAACATTTAATGAGGTAGATTTAAGTATTCCTATCAAGGTATTGACCAAAGACGTTACTGCAGACAACTATGTGCTTACGGTTCAGGTTGGTATTAAGCATATACGCTACATTGAAAAGTTTAGAGGGCAATTTCTGGAAGCACTAAAGGAAGATCTGGACGGCCAGGAGATAAAGATTTCATCGAGCTAGCACATGCCATTACATAGGCAATGCTAGAAGCTAGTTTCAGCGCTACTTACACCCGTGAGTGGCGCACTTTTTTATTCATCAAATAAAATCTATAGAATTAATAGACTTTTGATTTTAATCGCTATATTCGCATCAATAATCGTCTCCGAATTGTCGGGGAACCTAGCGCTATAAAACGTAATACAATCACATGAGCAAGCTGAATCCAGTTCTTCCAGACCACCGCAAGGCGTGTAAACAATACCATAACACAGCTTTTTACCGAATGCGCTAGCGCGCATGCCAACTCGATTCAACAGCAAAAAACCTATGCTGCCCGCACACATCATCTCAGGAACGCCTTGATCAAATTTTCAAAAATGTACTCGTTAAATCACTACCGTTATGAAATATAAATTTTTATTTACCCTATCAACTGCCCTTGCTGCTACCCTATGCAGTTACGGTCAACAGCAAACCGCCTTAGATCTTTCTGGAACCGTAAACAATCCTAGAAACGGCACGATATACCTGCAGCGATATGATAATAAAGTCTATCGGCTTGTTGACTCCGCCAAAATCGAAAATGGAAAATTTCACTTCTCAAGCGCTGTACCACTTCCCGAACTTTATGCACTCAGTACGGACGTCGAGGCCACCCCGCTTCCCGTATTTTTGGAAAACACAGCCATACAGGTAGCGATAGATGGAGACGCAAATAGTCCTCGATTGGAGGTTCGCGGTTCAAAGGCACAGGCGCACTTTGAAGATTTTCGCGAAAATTCCCGCAAGCTAAGTGCAGAGGAGTTTATCAAACAAGATCCGGCGTCTATTGTAGCGGCGTATGCACTTTTCCGCAACTATTCGTATTCGCTATCACCTGAAGAGATTGAACGGCATCTCGACTTGCTATCACCCGCACTCCATGAAACGCAGTATGTGAAGATATTGCGCGATCTGGTACAAAAGCAGCGTGCTGTTGCTATCGGTAAGAAAGCGCCAGATTTTGTCTCTAAAGATACGGAGGGCAAGGAAGTCCGTTTTCTTGACCATGTAGGTAAAGGCTATGTCTTGCTTGATTTTTGGGCGGCCTGGTGTCCCCCTTGCCGAAAGGAAAATCCAAATGTCGTGGCAGCCTTTGAGCAGTATAGCAAGCAAGGCTTCTCTGTATTTGGTGTGTCTTTGGATAAAAAACAATCTGCCTGGTTAAAAGCAATAGCAGATGATGGTCTGCACTGGACACAAGTGTCAGACTTAGCCTTTTGGGATACCGCAGCCGCGGCCTTATATGGCGTACGATTTATTCCAAGCAATTTCCTAATTGCGCCGGATGGCACCATCGTTGCGAAAAACATCAAGGGGAAGGAGCTTCAACAAAAGTTAAAAGAAATCTATGGCGCAGGATCAACGAGTACGGGCGAGTATGCAGGCCTTGGCCACGAAAGAGATGGTAGCCTACGGAAGTAAGTAAGGAGGTACCGGGAGGGGCAGATTTACTATTCTCAAATCTTCTCGGGCAAAAAAAATAAAAGAATAATAAAAAAGACTACTAATATAGTCGTCTTTTTTTATTATGTTTGTATCAGCATTAGCCACAAGGCTATAGTGATCCTGCAAAATGGGCACTTTAACTCAAAAAAAACCACCATGAAAAGAAGTATGAACCCTTTCATTCCCTACAAGCAATGTGTTTTAAGCGATAAACAGTTTGTTGTATCGGGACGAATGTGTAGCTGTATGTAATTTCTCTCTCTCTAAATAATTAGTAAGGGGAGGCACAGCTTCCCCTACTAATGTATACTTAGCAAGTAATCAATTGGCGTTGGCACTTGTAGTTATCACTATTAAATTGTTTTTGTATGAAAAAAACGGAACTATCAAAGTATGGTATACTTTGTATATTGTTCACCTGTATACTATTTGCTCAGTTATCACTGGCGCAGGTAGAAACAAAACCCATTATTAACGCGACTTTGCAAGGGGTCGTAGTAGATGAGGAAACGCAACAACCTATTGAGGGCGTTACCATTCAGCTGGAAGCCGTCACGCATAGCGTGAAAACGGATGAAAAAGGGCGCTTTCAATTTGTTACGGGTCAAAAATTACCCTTTACCTTGCTGCTTTCCTATGTAGGTTACGAACCGCAACGGATCGTTATCAATACATCGCCCGCGCTCATCAAGCTGAAACGTTCTTCGGAAGACTTGGATGAGGTTGTCGTCGTCGGTTACACCACTGTAGAAAAGAAAAACCTTATAGGGTCGATCGAGAAAGTTCCATTAAAGGAAGTAAGCAGTATTCCGACCGGGAGTTTCGACGCACAACTACAGGGAAAGGTAGCCGGTATGCAGGTAGCTACCAATACCGGCGTGCCCGGTGAGGCGTTGAACATCCGGCTTCGTGGCGCCACCTCGATCAATGCGAATAACAATCCACTGTACGTCATTGACGGGGTCTTTGTCAATTCAGAAAGCCTTCAGACCATTAATAGTGGCGGAAAAGCAACATCGCCCATCGCAGATCTTAATCCATCGGACATTGAGTTCGTGGAAGTGCTTAAGGACGCGGAAGCGACAGCCCTTTATGGATCAAGAGGGGCGAATGGCGTTATTTTAATTACGACCAAACGCGGTAAAAATGGTCAATCGACAAAGGTCGATGTGAACCTCTATAGCGGAAGGGCAAAAGCCGCTAAGCTTTGGGATCTCACTACAGGCGAGGAGCATGCGCTATTGGTCAACGAATACAACCGCAACATTGGTCGCCCTGAGCCTTTTACCGCCGTTACGGAGGGTGGTCGGGGGCTGCCGTCGGAACAGCAAACGTACGATCGCCTTTCGGAAGCCTTTCGTACGGCAGGCGTACATAACGCCGATATAGCCCTCTATGGGGGCAGTGACAATACCGCTTATTACCTCAGTAGTGGTTATAACAAACAGGAGTCTATTCTTCGGCCGATTTCCTTTGATCGGTCGAGCTTTCGCTTCAACCTAGATCAGAAGGTAAACGACAAAATAAAGGTCGGGTCGAGCAACTCGATTAGTCGTACCGGTCGCAATCAGGGGCGGGCAGGCGATGGCCCGCAAGGTGGAATCTTACAGGCTGCATTGCATACACCTACCTACTTATCGCCCTACAATGAACAAGGGGTGTTGGTTGGTCGAGCTGGTTTTGATAACTTAACTTTATTGCTTGATAATTACGATGTCGGTTCCGTCAGTCTCCGCTACATCGGCAATCTGTACGGCGAATACCAGTTATCGCCATCTTGGCGATTTCGTTCAACATTTAGTGTAGATTATAATCAATATGATGAGCATGAGTATTGGAACAACCTACTAATTGCGGGTAGCCCGGATGGCTTGGCCACTTCAGCAATCGGTCAGGCGACAACGTGGATCAACGAACAAACACTTACCTACCGAAAAAAAATTGCCGGAGTGCATACCTTGGGATTACTCGTCGGGAATACCCTGCAAGGATCAACGTTTTCGCTTACCTCGGCTACAGGCAGGGGCTTTGCCACGAATGACTTTACGTTGATCAGCGCCGCGGCAAACTCGACGAGCACGCAGGATTGGGACAAATACAAGCTTGCCTCGTTCTTTGGACGGGTAGACTATGCTTTTGATGACCGCTACTTAATTGATTTCTCGCTGCGTGCGGATGGCTCCTCGAAATTCAACAAGGGCTATCAATGGGGATATTTCCCTGCCGTAGGGGTCGCTTGGCGACTGAACAAAGAAGGTTTTTTGCAAGACCTAAGCTTTATAAACGACCTTAAAATACGAAGTAGCTACGGCATCACAGGCAACCAAAATGGCATTAATTCCTTCGCTTCACGACAATTATGGTCTGGTGTTAACACAGCCTACCAAGGGCTTCCCGGTATCATACCCGAGCAGCTGGCCAATCAGCAGTTAAGCTGGGAAAAAACCGCGCAGTTTAACATCGGTTTGGATGCTGCCCTGCTCAAAAATAGGTTGTCATTTGCGCTGAATTATTACTACAAATACACGAAAGATGGTTTGCTTACTGAAGTTTTACCCGGAACGACAGGCTTTGGTGAGTACTTAAACAATTCTGCTGAAATAAGTAACAAAGGTTTTGAGCTTACGCTCAATACAGTGAATATACAAAACCAAGATTTTTCATGGAGCACTTCCTTGAATGTGGCACGTAACGTTAATAACATCGAAAAATTGGCCAAGCCGATGAACTTTGGAAGTAGGGATCTCATTCTCTTTCAGGAAGGTAGCCCGATGTACTCTTTCTGGGTGTATAATCAACTGTATGTTGATGCGGCCACGGGCGACGCTGTCTACGAGGATGTAAATGGCGATGGACAAATTACGACGGACGATCGGCAGATTTTAGGCAGTATATGGCCAGACTATTTCGGCGGATTATCCAACAATTTCACCTACAAACGTTTCGACCTACAAACATTTTTAACGTTTTCCGTTGGAAATGAAGTCTACAACCACAACCGCTTTTTTGGCGAAGCTGGTGGGGCGCGGGATGCAGCACGTATTATTTTCGCATCCAATCTCGATCGTTGGCAGCAGCCGGGCGATATTACAGATGTACCGCGGTCCGATGGCGTCAACAATAATAATTACAAGGATGGCGGCGGCAGGTGGCTTGAGGATGGATCTTACCTTCGGTTCAGGACACTTAGCCTAGGCTATAATGTCGGGAGCAAGGTACTCGATCGTTTATCTATTTCAAGATTAAGGATTTACGCGCAAGCTACTAACCTATTTACGTGGACGAAATACAGCGGATTGGATCCTGAATCGGCGGCCAATGGATCGCCAAACCAACAAGGGATAGATTTAGGCACGCCGCCCCAGCCCCGGAGTTTTCAACTAGGTATCAACTTAACGCTCTAAAAAAATGATAAGACATTATTTCCTATATATAATTGTGCTCCTAGCCAGTAGTAGCTGTTCTTCCTTTCTGGAGGTTGACCCCAAGGATTCCATCTCTGGCGAAGATGTGATCCATGACCAAGCATCAGCACAGGCAGCATTAAACGGCGCATACGTAGCGCTGCGGGATTATTACAGCGTCAATTTCCAATCCATCGCCTATCTCTCTGGAGACAATGTGGAGTGGACAGGATCTCAATCACAAATCCAAGAATTTATTAACCATCGCGTCAATCCAGAGAATTCCACCATTGCAGCAACCTGGAACGGCATCTATCAATCCGTAAACAGAGCGAATAACATTATTAAGGTTTTAAGCGAAAATGACCAGCTGGGTATAGCTGAAAACGAGCGAGCACTTATTCTGGGACAAGCTTACGCCATACGTGCGCTAAGCTATTTCGACCTGCTTCGCGTTTGGGGTGGTGTGCCGTTGATCACGGAACCTACAGCGCGAGTAGGCGAGAATGCAGGGGTAGCGCGCAGCAGTAGCGATGAAACGTACGCGTTGATTTTGCAAGACTTGTCGGCTGCGGAAGAGTTGTTGCCGCAAGCGACCAACCGGTTTACTTTTACAAAGAAAACCGTATGGGCATTAAAGGCACGTTTCTACCTATATCGTGAAGACTGGACACAGGCAATAGCCTTTGCCAATCGACTTTTAACCGATGCAGACTACGAGCTTCTAAATCCCTACTACAGCTTTTTTAAAAATAATGTGACAGGCACACGAGAGTCTGTATTTGAGCTCTACTATAATGCCAATGAACTAAATCCGCACCGCGGTCAATGGCAACCACAAACGAATGGGGGAACACGGCAGTGGGCGCCAAATGCGGCTCTCGTGTCGTTGTTAACTACTCCCGCTACGGGCGGCGCCCGAAGCGAGTTGATCGCGCGCGATAATCAAAACCGTTGGTATGGTAACTTGTATTACCGCAGCCCTGCTAGCGACCCAACCTACATCGTCCGGATCGCAGAGCTCTATTTAATCCGCGCGGAAGCGAGTGCGCACACGCAAAATTTCGATCAGGCCGTCGCCGATCTCAATAAAGTGCGGGCGAGGGCACTGCTAACGCCAAAGCCCACTTCACAAAATCAAGCCGAGATCCTGCGTGCTGTAGAAGACGAACGTCGATTGGAGTTTGCTTTTGAAGCACACCGTTGGTTTGACCTGGTGCGCACCAAAAGAGCGCAAGATGTATTGGGCATTAGTGAATCGTTTCGGATCTTATTGCCTATTCCTTACAGCCAGATACTAGCAGACCCTGTTCTAGATCAAAATCCCGGTTATTCCTTTTAATCTCATGACATGATGACACAGCGAACACCTCAAATCCCACTTTATGCCCCTTGGCAACGGTATACGCTTCGTGCAGGCATACTCTTTATTCTCTTTTTAAGCTTACCCCTGCAAGCGGATTTCTATCGGACGCTCTTTGCGATAGAATGGACATATTTTATAACGGATGTATTCAATTTGCTTGTTTTTCTACCGCATTATTTTGGTGATGAGCCGCAAATCTATGATTGGTTACTTGGCCTCGGTATAGCGCTAATCGGCGCATTGTTATGGATCAAAAGGGAAGCGCCAAATGTGGAGCGGGATGCCTTATATTTTTACGTGTTGCGCATTTTCGTACGCTTTCGTTTAGCGTCAATCTTGTTTGTGGCTGGTTTCACCAAGTTTTTTGCCATTTTCGCGCCAGAACTATCACTAAGCCATCTTAATACAGGCTATGGTTATTTTGAGGATTGGAAACATTTGTACCTAAGCCTTTCTGCCGCGCCGGCGTATTTGGTCTTTTTGGGCACGGTAGAATTACTTGCCGCTGTGTTGTTACTATTCCGTCGTACATCGTTTCTAGCTACGATCATTATCATCCCATTCTATGGTAATGTGTTTCTAGCCGACATTGCTTACGGCGGTGCTTACTATCTTGCCTCGGCCTACATTGTGCTGTTGACTTTGCCTATATTTCTTTATGATATAGGCCGTTTGTCCCGGCTCGTTATCGACCTTCAAGCCACTGTTCCCGAACGTTGGGCGTTCGACTGGAAGCAAGTTGGTTGGGGGCAGTGGAAGTGGATTCCCAAGCTATTATTTGTCGTGTTGTTTGGCTTACTCGTCGGCGTGCGCTCTTTCGATATCAGCCGTACCGCAAGTTTGTATTACCCCGAAGAAAGCGGGCTCAGCAATATTGCCGGCAAATATATTGTCGAAAGCTACGTGTTGAACGGGAATCGTATCGACTTTTCGCCGACGCATAAATCGCGCTGGAAAGACGTGGTGTTTGAAAAGTGGAATACCTTAAGTGTGCGCGTAAACGACAGCATACAAACGACCACTTCCAAAGGCTTTTTGAAGCGAGAGGACGGCAAGCGTGATTATGAGTACGCCCAAGTAGGAGATCGCTTGTACTACCGATATGATACCTCTAGCGATCAGAAACAGGTCATTTTACAGAATCCAAATCCGCACTACGCGAATGATCGATATACCTTTTCCGTGACACGTCCAGACAGCAGCCGCGTTGCATTACGTGGGAAGAATGCGCAGGGCGACTCGCTCTTTGTTGAGCTTCGAAAGACGGATAAGCGTTACCTTCTTGAGGAAATTAAAAAAGAAGGACGTCGGAAACTAGGTTTTACGTTATAATTTATTCACACGCTGATTACTAATTGCTATGTTTGTACTTGAAAAAACAAGAACTGAAGCTGTTCAAGAACAGTCCGTTCATCCATCAGCCAAGCGCTGGCCGTCCTGGCAGCTACTGGCTTTCCGTATAAGCTTTGTATTCTTTATCATTATATCGATTCCCAATAATCCACTCTGGTACCAGCATGTGCTGGCCATCGATTGGCTAAACCTAGACTATCGGGATCTTTACGACATATGTCGTTTTGGCTCTGGCGTCAATTGGTTTGGCCGAACGACCTTTGGCTCCAGGCTCGAAGGGTATAGCATTTGGGTAAATACGCTGTTCTTCGCTGCGGCTGTGGGTGTGCTGTGGACCGTTGTCGCTCGGTTATTAAAAAAAGAGCGGAAAGAATACAACAAGCTGTATTATTGGTTAAACGTGGTGGTGCGCTATCGTGCTGGGCTCGGTATTATTGGATTTGGCTTTACCAAATTATTTCCGGTGCAGATGCCTTATCCGTCGCTTGGCATTTTGGATACGGATTACGGCGACTTGACAACCCAAAAAATATTTTGGCTATCGTTTGGTATTGTGCCCTGGTATCAAGTTTTTGCTGGTATTGTGGAAGTTGGAGCGGGCACCTTACTTTTCTTCCGAAAGACGGTCGCTATTGGTTCGACCTTATTAGTAGGGGCGTTAGGAGCGATTGTAGCTGTTAACTTCGCTTATGATGGCGGCGTGCATGTCTATAGCTCTTATTTTGTGCTGCTTAGTTTGTTTCTATTGGTACCCTATTTCAAGCCTTTTTATGATGTTTTTATCCGAGAACTCCCTGCTCGCGTCAACCTTTCGTTCCCCATATTTAACAGGCGTGGGCAAGTGCTCCGCTTCGGCTTAAAAGGATTAGCAATTTTTCTATTCCTAGGTGTTTTCTTTTATCTGCAATATGTAGATTTTCGATATGACCCCTACAAGCAGCCCTCAAGCAGCGGCGTTGCCGCGCTGCGGGGAAACTATCTGGTATCCGAATTTAAGATCAATGGTGTAACACGTCCCTACAATCCATATGATAGCATACGCTGGCAATCGGTAACGTTCGAAAAATGGTCTACCATGACGTTCAAGGTCAACAGGCCTTTGCAACTGGACTTATCCAATGGCGGGGGAGATCCGAAGCGTGACGTTAACCGCACATTTGAGATTTCCGGTGTTGCTGGCGGACAACGCGCGTTTCATTATTACGCTGATACGCAAACCCAAACGCTTTACTTAGAGGACAAGTACAAGTTAATTCCTGATCAACGTAATGTGACGGCGGGTGAAGGCGGGGATGGAGGCGTGAAAAATTATTTAGACCGTCTTAAAAACGATACAAAAGGACATACACCGTTGCTATCGTTAGCAGACTGGATTCCGGCCGATGTAAAAGCACGGCTAGGCGACGAGGCTACCTACGTAGCCCCACCCGCACGAACAGCGCGGCGCTTACGCGAGTTTGGAAAGGCAGATGAAATGGCGGAAAAAGAAGTTCGGCAACGTTTTATCGTATCTTACCACATACAAGACAATCAAAATAGGGTCGTGTTGACCGGCATTGATGAAAATCGCGATTCGTTGTATGTCGTACTGGATAAAGTAAAGAAGGATTATAAAATATCTCCAGGAAAATTGGATGCAGGGCAATATACTAACTAGCTTATACGCGTTTGGTCTGATGTTCCTGTCGAGCTTCTTTTTAGCGCGCTGCTCCTTCAACAAAGAAGAAACAGTAGAAATAGATAGCTTGCATGCATATCATACGAGCTGGGATGATGGTTTAGAAGATTACCGCAAGACATGGCCAGGCCGGTTCGACATGGGAAAGCCGGCCGATGCCAAATTTATAGCAAAATGGGATATCGACGTGCGTCCGGACGGCAAAGGATTACCCAAAGAAGGTGCTGGAACGGTAAAATCAGGCGCCGTGCTTTACCAGGCAAAATGTGCCGCTTGTCATGGTGTAAATGGTTATGAAGGACCCTACGACAAGCTGGTTACCGATAGCACCGGCAAAAATACCATAGGCAATTATTGGCCTTACGCCAGCACTATTTTTGATTATGTGCGTCGTGCGATGCCCTTTAATGCACCGGGTTCGTTGACCGATCAAGAGGTATATGATATAACGGCCTATCTCCTTTATAGCAATGAAATCATTAAAGCCGATGACGTGATCAATTCGGAAACACTTCCACAAATTGAAATGCCGGCGCTAAAACGATATGTCATCGACGACCGGAAGGGTGGCCAGGAAATTAGATAAAACGAATGAAAGAAAGGATACAAACGCGAACAAAACGTAGCTTACAGATCGTGGCAGGAATCATTTTGCTCGCAAGCATGGGTTTTGCTGGTTATTTTTATATACAATCTCACGAGCAGATCATCGAGCCTGATGTACCCTCGCAGATCGTAGTCGATCCCAGTAAGGTTCAGGGGCGGGCTACGGCAGAAGTGGGTTACCGATCGCCTTTCGAAAAGCCCAAAAAGCTGATTTCGACAACTTCGGCACGGACGCCGCTGCAAGATTTGTACGGCACCATTACGCCAGCAGATTTGCATTTCGAACGGCATCATGCGGGAATACCTGAAATCGATCCTGAGCAGCATGAACTCCTGATTCACGGTTTGTTGGCTAAGCCCATACGGTTGACCTTAGCCGATCTCAAGCGCTACCCCTCCGTGTCGCGTATTTGCTTTATTGAATGCTCTGGAAATTTTCGCTATGGCAAACGGGAGATGACACCGCAAGAAGTTTGCGGTTTGACCAGTCAAAGTGAATGGACGGGGGTGCTACTATCTACCATATTGAAAGATTTGGGTGTGAAATCCTCGGCCAAATGGTTTCTGGCCGAAGGCGCGGATGGCGCGTTGATGGCCCGCAGTGTTCCGCTCGAAGAAGCCCTTCCCGAAGCTATTATTGCGTACGGACAAAACGGCGAAGCTATTCGCCCGCAACAGGGCTATCCAATGCGTTTAGTGATTCCTGGCTTTGAAGGCAATACGCAGATCAAATGGTTACGACGCATTGAATTAACCGATAAGCCTGTCATGACGCGTGAGGAAACATCAAAATATACCGAAAAAATTAAAGATGGTAAGATTAGAATGTTTAGTTTAGTAATGGATGCGCGATCCATAATTACCTATCCAGCTTATCCGAAAACAATTGAGAAGGGCTGGCAGGAGATTCGCGGAATTGCCTGGAGCGGCCGCGGAAAGGTGAAGCAGGTATTGGTGAGTACAGATAATGGTGTACATTGGAATGAAGCACATATCCAGGGACCTGTCTTGGAAAAAGCACATACCGCATTCCGGTTTATGTGGAATTGGGATGGCAAACCGACCCGGATATTAAGCAAGGTCATCGACGAAACCGGATATGTGCAGCCGACATACAACGAGCTGGTCGAAGCGCGGGAGTCTAAGGGCGGTTACCATTTTAATCCGATAGTGGGCTGGGATATTGACAAAAATGGCAGCGCATACTTGGCCAAGGTAGAAGACATAAATTGATACATTTTTGATGGGAATAGAAAAACAGTATGATGCAATCGTAGTAGGGGCAGGTCCTAACGGTTTGGCTGCGGCCATTACGCTTCAACGCGCCGGGAAGTCAACGCTGCTCCTCGAGGGCGCCGAAGACATCGGTGGTGGCTTGCGCACGAAGGAACTAACTTTGCCCGGCTATCGCCATGACGTTTGTTCAGCCATTCATCCCATGGCTATGGCCTCTCCTTTTTTTCGCACCTTGCCCTTAAAAGACCATGGTTTGGAATTGCTTTTTCCGGAAATAGCCGCCGCCCATCCGCTGGATGATGGAAGTGCAGGCCTGCTGTATCAAGAATGGTCCAAAACGCAAGAACACCTTGGTAAAGACGCCGGTGCTTACCGCCGACTGATACGGCCTGTCGTCGACAACTGGGAAAGCTTGGCCGATGCCACCATGGGGCCATTACGTTTTCCTAAAGATCCGCTAGGTCTAGCTTCATTTGGACTAAACGCTTTACAACCGGCATCGTGGATCGCAAAACGTTTTTCTACGGCACAGGGAAAGGCATTGTGGGGCGGTATGGCGGCGCACGGTATACAGCCGCTGAGTAACTTTACTACGGCCGCCATAGGCATCGTCTTGTCGGCCGTAGGCCACCGGTATGGATGGCCCGTACCCAAAGGCGGGTCGCAGTCCATCGCCAAAGCATTGCTCAGTTACTACAACACATTAGGTGGTGATGTGCAAACAGGCTTTTGGTTGGAGGATGTTCGTGCATTGCCCAAGCATGACGTGTTGATTCTGGATCTCACACCCAAGCAATTGCTAGCGTTAAATGGAGTAGAATGGTCGAATAGCTATAGAAGACAACTGGAACGCTTTACGTATGGCATGGGCGTGTTTAAGGTGGATTGGGCCTTAGCGGAACCAACGCCATTTAAAAATGGGCATACACGACAAGCCGGAACGGTGCATTTAGGCAATACATTTGCAGAGATTGCCGAAAACGAGTGGCGGAGCAGTAAAGGACGGCATGTTCAACAGCCGTTTGTGCTCTTCAGTCAGCCCAGTCTGTTCGACCACAGTCGATCGCCGGAAGGCAAACACGTGGGATGGGCATATTGCCATGTACCGCATGGATCAACGCAAGATATGACCGCGGCTATCGAAAGCCAAGTCGAGCGATTTGCGCCAGGCTTTAAGGATACCATCTTGGCTACACATACATTCAATACGAGAGAGCTTCAGGTGTATAACCCAAATTACATCGGCGGCGATATCAATGGCGGCTTAATGAATTTGGCGCAGTTGTACACCCGGCCGACGCTTAGCTTAACGCCCTACCGCACATCCAAGAACAACATATACATCTGTTCCTCGTCAACGCCTCCGGGAGGTGGCGTGCATGGCATGTGCGGTTTTCATGCAGCGAAGACAGCCTTGTACGACCATTTCGAAATAAAGCCATAGCGATCGATACCGAAATGCAATCAAGATAACATACACATTGTACATACGACACACCATTAAAAACATGTCTACACAAAAAATAACCCTTCCAGAAGACTGGGTCGTTGTCCTTTTAGGGCTAGGTACCATCTTCTTAAGTTTACTAGGCCTCATTGTGCCAAAACCTAATTTCAACTGGAGTAACGTTGACGAATTTCAGTCCACAGTTATCCATGCAGCTAACGTACAAGCTATAGGATTCCAATTTCTATTGGTGCTTCTTACGGCTGTTATTGGAGCATTGCTGCTTGGTAAAAGTGTACGCGCAACATTGATTGTGGTGCCTATTGTCTTTACCCTTTCGCTTTTTGCTTTGTTTCTTGCGGGGAATAGTGTTGTCAAGGAATTTAATTTGGAAGCGGTCATCTTTAGCCTAGCCATTGGTTTGCTGATCAGTAATCTATTTAAATTACCGGATTGGTTCAAGGCTGTTTTAAACGCTGAGTTTTATGTAAAGATAGGTCTAATCTTGCTGGGTACTTCCGTAATTTTTGGTGATATTTTAGAAGCTGGTGCTTTGGGTTTAATTCAAGCCTTGCTTGTTGTACTTTCCGTTTGGTATTTTGCTTTCTGGCTGTGCAAGAAGTTAAAGGTGGATAAAGAAATGTCCTTGATGTTGTCGAGCGCGGTATCTATTTGCGGAGTGTCCGCAGCTATTGCGACATCGGGTGCTATAGAAGGGGATAGTAAAAAGCTTTCCTATGTCATATCCCTTGTGCTGATCACCGCCATTCCAATGATGATTTTTATGCCCTATATCGCTGATTGGCTCGGCTTGTCACAGGCGGTCACGGGAGCTTGGCTAGGCGGCAGTATTGACACTACAGGAGCGGTCGTCGCTTCGGGTTCCTTGGTAGGCGAGGAGGCTTTGAAAATAAGCACCATTGTGAAATTTTCTCAAAACGTGTTGCTAGGCATTGCAGCATTTGCTATTAGCATCTATTGGACGTACAATAGCGCTAAGAAAGCCGAGCACGTAGAAAAACCAACATTATCCATTATCTGGAAACGCTTCCCAAAATTTGTACTTGGGTTTGTGTTTGCATCATTGTTGTTCTCTTTCGCCGTATCGGAAGATACATATGCTCAGGTAAAAGATAGTTTAAAAAGTATACAAGGCCTTTGGTTTGCGCTCGCCTTTACATCAATTGGTTTGGAAACTAATATCAAGGATCTATTTGGTCATGGGAGCAAAAAACCATTGTACGCATTTATTATTGCGCAGACGTTTAATGTGCTAATTACACTCGTCATTGCTATCGTATTATTTGGTTAAGTAGGGGCGTATACCAAAGCTACAGGGGGTACATATCACCATAATCCGTCAGGATATGATTTTCGATAGGCCAATTTGCCAAATGTGCTTTCGCCTTTTGGATAATGCCCTTTTGCAAGAGCTGCGCTATCGCAATTTTTAAATCAGTATCGGTATAAGGCGAACTCGTTAGTATGCTGCGATAGCTAACCCCGTTTCGCAAAATATTGATGATGTGGATTTCGGATGATGTGAACATAGCGAGGTATTTTAATTAATAACCATTTTTATGCAAATAAGTTTGAATAAATATACCTTCGGTACGTGTTTTTTAAAGGCTAATCATGGGCAACATTTACATACCCTTCATGGATAAGAACTCGGGTATCTTGGTACTGGTAAATAACCCTGAAAACACACTCATTCCACCCATCAACACATGCCATAACCACGTTTGTTCTGCAAATCCAAATACCCAAGGAGAAGAAAGTAGGGCAAGGCCTAACACAACATCCATAAATAAGTGAAATTTCACCGGAAGTACTTTGAGCAAACCTCCTTCGTAATTCGTGAACAAGGATTGAAGCAAAATAAAGGCTCCGGCAAAAACGAATGCATATTTTGCTTCGGCGTTATCATTAAATAACAAAATCCAAGGACCAATCAATAATATGATGGCGCTCCCATAGTCCATCACCGCATGTGCTTTCGTAGGAATAATTCTTTTCATCACGTTCGTCTTTGCTACTGAATGCTGCTCGACTAAAATGGTTCATGCCTCTGAAAGCAATACGTATTAATCTTTAGGTTTCCGTATTTACGGATAAATCTTATTATGGCTCCAGCAGGTTTGCTCTTCATATTCTAGGAGGAATTGCATAGGGCGGATGTTGTGCGTTTGGATACATACGAACAAAATAGCACGTTTCAGCCCTATTTTAGATGCAACAAGCGATGGCCGGGATACCGCATGAATCAACACGCTATAATAAAGTATAGCGATTATTCCCGTCAATACATTAAATTTATGCCCGTAGTCTCCACATTCCATGTCTGATACCCAACTCATAACCGTTTTTCATGCATTCTCCGCCGGCGGGCTGTGGGTTTTAGGTACCATGCTTTGTGCAGGTGTTAATACAGGTAATACCTCTGCGAATCGTTGTCTCGGAATATTCTTCTATATCCTAGGTGGCACTTTTACGCAACTTTTCTTTGAAGGATTTGAAACTGTAGGTAGTTTCACCATCCATCTGCTCGAATTGCCCAGATGGGCAATGCTTCCCTGCTTTTATTTCGCCGTGCGTCGCTACACGTCCCCCTCGGCGCGTAACAAATATGAACTACTACATTTCATACCGTTCTTATTTTTTCTTGCCTTTTCTTTAACCCAAATCATTCCCCATTTGTTAAACAAGAACGATACGTCACTGGCCCTACCTACGTGGTTGGGCTTTATTGCGCGGTATTTGTTTTTTGCTCAAATGGTTTATTACTGGATTTTCTGTTTTAAACTATTTTATCAACATCAAAAAAATATAAAGGAGTTAGCATCGTTTACAGAGAAAATAGATTTAAGTTGGATAAAGTATCTTCTGATTTCCGTATTGATACTGATTTCGATCCGCATAGCGAGTAGCTACGTTGCTCAAATTTCTCGATATTCACCGATACTCTATTTTATAGGCGTAATCTATTTGGCCTATGCAACCCTTACCCAAAAATCCATCTACACGACGGAGAAAAAAGAATATGCAGGTGAAAAAGACCAAGTGCCTGCAGGGAAAATAGTACACGAACGGTTGACCTTTGATCAAGTCGAAGAGCTTAAACGGGTGGTTCAACAAAGAACCGTTGATGAAAAGCTTTATCTCGATCCTGGTTTAACACTTGTCATGCTTTCCGCGAAAATAGGTATCCGTGTCCATGAACTGTCTTACGTACTGAATAATGGGCTGAAAAAAAATTTCTACCAATTTATAAACGAACTACGTGCCGAGGAAGCCAAGGTCCTCTTACTCTCTGCCGAAACTAAGCATTTAGATATGACCGGCGTGGCCATCCGGGCTGGCTTCAATTCGAAGACTACATTCTACACGACGTTTAAAAAAGCGACAAATCTTACCCCAAAGGAATACATTAAAGCAAAATCAAACCGAATTTAACCGCCATTCAATCCTTCTGTATCCACGCGAACCTCTGCGAAGCTACGACGTACTATTATTGCATCATCAATGCAACGATAAGCGATATCGGGGATCCGGCACCTACCGGTCCGAATACAACCGAGATCCGCGTATTGCTAGCACCTAGTAAACTATAAATTATACAGTATGAAAACGATGAACGCATTTCATTCCGCTATCGCTTCGAAAAGAGGGCCTGCCTTCGGGAGCATGTTATTAGCTGGCACACTTTTGTCTTGGCCATGCCACGCACAAACACATTTATCAAGTGGTATCGCTACGTCAGTAGCCATTCCCAAACACGAGACCGAACCGCTGGAAAAGTTTTCCGGGTATTACCAGCTGCCAAACAAAATTGCCTTTATTTACTTTGACATCCGTGACGGTTCGCTGGTGGCTACACAACTGTGGGACAATAAAGCATATCAGCTTATCAAGAAAGGCGAAGCAAATTTTGAAACCAGGGAGGAAGGGCACAAGGTAGAGTTTCTGCGCGACGGCGCTGGGGAATTTGCTTATGCTAAAATTTTAGGAAGGATCACAGCGGAAAAAGTACATTTTAATCCGACCGTGGTCAAACAGCTGTCGGCCACACAACTCAAAAGGTTTGAAGGCACGTATAGTTTAAAAAACAACGATGGTTTAAAAATTGATATGACATCAACAACGAATGGCTTAACGCTAAAACAGGTATGGGATAATAAAGAAATTAGCTTCACGCCTCGATCAGAGACCTTTTTTCTGAATGAAGATGGCACCTTTCCAATGTCATTTTTATCACAGGGCGGGGAGGTTTTGCAGGTCACCTGTTTCGAAGATGACGTCTGGATAAAACAAAAATAGCGCCGATGAGTGTCTGTACGATAATGTGTCGGCTTGTTATTTTGGTTGCGCTCTTTGCTTGGCTATCAATTGGGAGAGCGCAGCAAGTTGCAGACAGGAATTTCGATTATCCAATTGCTGCCCCCGTCTATGAAATAGGCAGGGGGGCGCTTATTCTTTTTGACGAGGCACATAACAATGCGTCAACCCTGCGGGGAACCTACGCTGCGTTCGCGAAACTGCTGGCCAGCGACGGTTATTCCATTCTGCCTACGTTGGATAAGATTACACCTGAGCTGCTAAAAACGACGAAGATCTATGTCACGGTAAACGCGATGTATGCTACCGAAGACTGGAATCTACCCGGACGATCTGCATTTTCGATGGATGAGATCCTTGCACTTTCCAGCTGGGTGGCCAATGGCGGAAGCCTATTTCTCGTAACGGATCATATGCCTTGCGGTGCTTCTGTGCATGAATTAGGAAAGAGTTTTGGCATAAACGTTCTGAATGGTTTTGCGCTACGGAAGGATGGTCAGCCCGAAGTATTTGCTAAACGGCGCAAGACACTTCTTGACAATGAAATCACGAACGCCGTGGGCAACAATGTAGACAGTATCATGTGCTGGGGCGGAACCGGTTTTATAGCTCCATCCCATGCCCATATCATCTCCACATTGGGAGAGGATTACAACATTTACTTTCCACATGATGTTTCGCAAATCAAACGACTAATAGCCGATACGATACCCTATGTTTCCGGTGTCGGCGTAGTAAACGGTGCGTATTTGAAATTCGGGCGCGGTAAAATAGTGGTTTTTGCTGATGGCGCCCCCTTCTCTGCACAGCTACAGGGAATAAAAAGTGAGAAACGAGGCATGAACCATACTGGAGCCCGGCAAAATGCAAAGTTGCTACTTAATAGTATACACTGGTTAGACGGCAAGCTTTAAGATCATTCTACGAATAGTGAAAAAGACAATCGCATACACTATATGTCATTATTTCTCATCCTAACTAACCGCCTTAAGCGGCTGTCAAATTAACGGACGTAAGGAAGAACCTCTCGGCCCATCATATCTATAAAAGAGTCCTGGTTTTTATTGACATTATGAAAAATAATTTTGCTAAAACCCATCTCCCGGTACTTATGTATTGCTTGGATATACGTATCGGCAGCCGTGCCTAATAACACATGCTCTTTCATGTCATCCACGCGGACGAACTGGCCAGCTTCGTCAAAAAACTTTGGCTGAGATAACTCTGCTTGGATACTGGTTCCCAACACATTATTGCGCCAACTTTCCCAAGCAAGTTTTTCAGCAATGGAGATATTTTCGGCAAACGATGTTTGGATTTTTATCGCTAGGACTCCCGTCTTATTTTTTGCGCGGAAGGCACTGACTATTTTTTTTAATGTATCCTCTGCATGGTTTATGGTAATCAGTCCTTCGGCCCATGTAGCCATCCAAGATGCTGTCCGATCGGATAGTGCCGCTCCAATCACCTGTGGCAATGCTGTAGGCAGCGTGTAAAGCTTTGCATTAGCCAACTTGATGGATCCATCAGCATTGACTTCGTCGCCGCTCCAAAGCTTACGCATAATCGACACACTTTCTGCCAGCCGCTTGTTTCGTGTATCTTTGTCTGGCCAAACATCAGCAGTGATGCTTTCATTCATAGCTTGTCCGCTACCTGCGGCAATCCATAATCTATTATCAAACATTTGATTCAACGTCGCCACCGCCTGTGCTATGATAGCCGGATGGTAGCGCGGAGCAGGAGATGTGACGATCCCAAATTCGAGCTGTACGACCTGCATAGCTGCACCTAACCAGCTCCAAGCAAATCCGCTATGCGCGTCTTTCTCGGTCCAAGGATGAAAATGATCAGATGATGTAATAAGATCAAACCCATTCTTTTCAGCACGTTGTGCACATGTTACTAAAAACTTTGGTGAAAATTGTTCGTGCGATGCGTGATAGCCAATTTTTATCATATTGTTTAAGCTGCAAATGTACAACGTGAACGATTGCCATGGGCTTTTGGTTTTGATGGAAAGGAATAGAGGGCAGCCTTCATAAAAATTCGCTATCCGATAGAACTATACTGCTCGGTGGATAGTTCCCGTAGTAATTTAATCAGCCACAGCATATGCAAAAACAAAAGCCCTATTACTACCAACAACACGATATAGATTTGTTATTTGAAAAAATGACGGGCTGTGAAGGCCGTGATTGCCGCATGTTATACCAACTGCCAACCGGCGGTGGCAAAACGGTCATATTTTCTGCTATTGCGCACAAGTATATTACGGCATACGACAAGAAGGTGCTTATCCTGACGCATCGCGCTGAGCTCTGTAAGCAAACCAGCAAAGCACTTCGGTTTAGCACCGTGGACAATAAGGTGATCGATAGTTCTGTAAAACGCATTGCACGTAAAGAGACAATTAGCTGTTACGTAGCCATGGTAGAAACATTAAAGCGACGTATCCGGGATGGCCTTTTTGACACAAGCGATATTGGTCTGGTCATTGTCGATGAAGCGCATCACAATTCCTTCCGGAAGTTACTTTCCCGATTTGAAAATGCCGCAATAATCGGTGTAACGGCAACTCCCTTATCTTCCGATGTCAATCTACCGTTGCGTAATTTTTATACCGAAATAGTGATTGGACAATCTATTTCCAAATTAATCGATGAGGGCTTCTTGGCCAGACCGGTTGTGCGGGAATACGACGTCGAATTGAACACCTTGCGCACAGGCAATACCGGCGACTTCACGATCGGTACGTCTGATGCATTGTATGGTTCTGACGCGATGATCAATCTGTTATTGGAAACCTATCGGGCACACGCGCAAAAGAAGAAGACAGTGATATTCAATAGCGGAATCATTACCTCAAAAAAGATTGCTGAGCGTTTTCAAACAGCGGGTTATGCGATTAAGCATTTGGATAATAAAACTGCAGCGGGCGAACGTGCTGAAATCCTTCGCTGGTTTAAAAAGACGAAAGGTGCCATCCTTACGTCAGTGTCCATATTGACCGTTGGGTTTGACGAACCAACTATCCAAACCGTAATTTTGAATAGAGCGACTACGTCTATCACGCTTTACCATCAAATGATAGGTCGTGGAGCAAGACGATTACCTAATAAAAAGACGTTTCAAATCATTGATTTGGGGAATAACACAGAGCGCTTTGGCGCATGGGATAAAGCTATCGATTGGCAGGAAGTCTTTACGCATCCCGAGCGTTATGTGGGGCAGATAAAAGAGTCTGTCTCGGATATCCGACAGATATCCCCAGAACTTCGAGCGCAGTTCCCGGCAAGTTTGGAAGTAACCTTCGATATATTCTCCGCATATAAAGAGACGTTGGAGAAAGGAGAGAAGGTCAAAAATGTGATTCGGGATTCAATCAGGCAGCACGCGAAGATGTGCACCGAAAATGCACAAACGATAACGGAAGCTATTGCGCTGACCGATCTTTTGGACAAAGAGATTGATTTGCGTGTCAAGGATTACGTGAAGTGCCTGGGTAACGTGACACGAGCGTATAGCAAATGGTTGACAGCAGACTACAAAGAACGGCTGAAGAAGATCATTACTCGCTATATGTATGGACAGCGTACTTTACCGACGGCCGTATAAGGAATTACAGCACACACAACTTTTAAAAAAAAATTCAATTATGAGCGCCTATAAATTTCGAAAAGAAGATTTTGACCTGCTCGAAGAGCTATATGTATATGCCACACCAATCGAACAGACTGGACGTATAGCGACATACGAGCTTGTCGATACTGAAAACACCATTTACAAAGAAATAGCGATAGAAGACAGCGTCATATTGACCGGCGTATTAACACTTGTATCCACACATCCTTTTGACGGCCAAGCCGTCGTGCTCGAAGAAGAAGATGACGCCATACAAACGCCGACTGAGACCCTACTGGAATAGCCATAGTCTATTTACCTATGGGTGTTCTAGAGGAGCAAACGCAGCAGAGGGATCATGCTTTCGATCTTTACCTCGCCTTCGAAAGTTTGCTTAAAGGCTTCCCGTAACTCTACCTTGATCGGCACGCCCTTTTTGATATCACTGATCAGTAGACCTCGGCCATACTTGATCGAAAAGAAAAAGAAGAAAGCGGTGTCTTGAATGTCAAGCGGAATGGCGTAATAGGAGTCGTCAAGCAAGTAGGCCTCGGCAATATCGAATGATACCGGTTTATCCATTCCAGCTCCATTAAGCGAATAGATGCTACCTTGCGGGCCACTATGGATCGCTATCGTTACCCAGTTTTTGGATACTTTCTGATTGGAAAAGTAGAGGGATATATTATCTTTACTTTTAAACGCCACTTTCTTTTGCGCCAATAGCGGATGACCTAAGCAGAACAACAATGAAAAAACCGTGAGAATAATTTTAAAACGTAAATTGTGCCGGCGTAACTTCATGAGCAATGTATTATTTTCGGCTAAAGGTAGAAAAAAATGAGCTGCTGCGACGGACATCCGTTCGTTCGCCAACGATCAATTGGTTCCATTTGTTGTTGCCGACGAGTATCCGAGGCTTTAGCATGCTGAGGTACAGTAGTTTTATTGATGCAGGAATTTTTTAGGTAAAAAAAATATTGTAGTCATGCGTTGACAGCGTTTGCTATCGTAGCGGTTTATCAAAATCAGCGGCAGTCAATCTAAACAAAAACGACTCGACGAAAATGTTGGACGAGAAAATTAGGCGTGGTTGTGGTGCTTGTCACCTTCTATTCACGCGAGCAGATAATTTCAATTCTACACTTTGATTTGTCAATAATATCCTTATCTTTGCAGTCACAAAAAACTAAAAGGGCACGAAAGGAGGTATATACAGCACATGATTATCGTAAATGTAAAAGAAGGAGAATCTCTAGATAGAGCGTTAAAACGTTTCAAGAAGAAATTTGAAAAAACTGGCGTATTGCGCGAACTACGTTCACGTCAAGCATACGAAAAGAGATCAGTTACTCGTCGTACCCAAGTTAAAAAAGCAATCTACAAACAGTCATTAAACCAAGACAACGGTTAATTTCGGTTTATTCGATATAGCGAGAGGACTAGCAATAGTCCTCTTTTTTTTGTTTTATGATTAACGACCATCTGTCGAATGCTGCCGCTTTTCATCGCGAGAACATATTTTTTACTGTATATTTATCCACAGCAGCACATGGAAAATATACAACACGTACACGAGGAATCCACCACGACGAGGCTCCGAGCTATCGTAAGTGGTTCGATAGGCAATTTGGTAGAATGGTATGACTGGTATGCATACTCCGCATTTTCCATCTATTTCGCACCGATTTTTTTCCCGGACAGCAATCCGACTGCACAGTTGTTAAATACGGCCGGCATATTCGCCGTCGGTTTTTTGATGCGCCCTATAGGTGGATGGCTTTTCGGTAGCCTGGCGGATAGAGCGGGTCGAAAATTTTCTATGACTCTTTCGGTATTACTGATGTCTTTTGGTTCGCTGTTGATCGCGCTAACCCCCTCGTATCAGTCCATAGGTCTGGTTGCTCCAATTTTGCTATTGCTTGCTCGTTTGCTACAAGGCCTAAGCGTTGGCGGGGAGTATGGCACCTCCGCAACGTATCTTAGTGAGATGGCGACCTCGGATAAACGAGGTTTTTACTCGAGCTTTCAATACGTGACGCTTATTGGTGGACAATTGATTGCTTTGGGAATTCAGTTGATTATGCAGAAGCTCCTGCTCAGTGAAGCGCAGATGAGCGAGTGGGGATGGCGGCTTCCGTTTTTCATTGGTGCTGCACTATCGTTGGTAGCCTTATACCTACGCAGCCATATGGCTGAAACAAAAGCTTTTCAGTCCAGCGCGGATACCGCCAAGCAAAGCGTTAAAAAGCGGAGTGGATCTATAGCTGAATTGTTAAAGCATCCAAAGGCCTTGATCACCGTGTTTGGTCTCACCTTAGGTGGAACGGTAGCCTTTTACACCTATTCCACCTACATGCAAAAATACCTGATAAACAGCGTGGGCTTTTCTAAAGAGCAGTCTACCGTTATCACCTTTACCTCCCTGTTGCTGTTTGCCGTGTTGCAGCCTTTGTTTGGGCTACTTTCTGATAGGATAGGCAGAAAGCCATTGCTTATCGGTTTTGGTGTATTCGGCACGCTGTTTACCGTACCCATGCTGACTAAGCTTGGCCAGCTGGACAGTGCTACAGACAGCTGGCTGGCCTTCTTCATTCTGATGGCAGCCTTGATCATCGTGAGTGGCTATACCGCAATTAATGCTGTGGTCAAGGCGGAGCTTTTTCCGACGAATATACGTGCATTAGGTGTGGGATTGCCTTATTCGCTTACTGTAGCCATTTTCGGTGGCACCTGTGAGTATGTAGCGCTATGGTTTAAACATATCGATCAGGAGCAGCTGTTCTTTTACTACGTCACTGGATGTATATTTGTATCGCTACTGGTTTATCTCTTTATGAAAGATACCAGAAAGGCGTCGTCATTTCACTAGACTTTATACCAAAATTACTATGGAACCTATTATCAGCGTAAGTAAACTTCAAGCAATAGACGTTAATCCATCGTTCGTTTTAGTCGACGCTACATCGGGCATAGATGCGAAAACAAACTATCTCATAAGCCATTTACTCGGGGCAAGATTTGTTGATCTTAACGAAGACTTATCCGCGTTGGAAGATCCGAAACATGGCGGACGACATCCGCTTCCTTCTACTACGCATTTTTCGAAAACGCTCAGCAAACTCGGAATAGATGCCAGCAGTCATGTTGTGGTGTATGACCGATTGAATGGAGCTAACGCGGCAGCACGTTTTTGGTGGATGGCGAAAGCTGCTGGGATAGCCAACGTGCAAGTTTTAGATGGGGGATACCAGGCGGCAGAGGCTGCAGGCTATCCAATAGAGGCAGGTAAAAAGCCGCATCCTGATCCTTCCAATTTTCAATTTGATAGTTGGCTCTTGCCGACGCGTCAGCTTCAGGAAGTCGACCGGCTAACGAGTGAGCCAGAATCGCTTATTATCGATGTGCGCGAGGCAGCACGCTATCAGGGAATAACCGAACCTTTGGATGGGATAGCCGGCCACATACCGAGCGCGGTGAATATTCCATTCCATAATAATTTGGATAAAGATGGTTTTTTCAAGACCCCCGAGGCGCTAAAACGCGTTTATGACGACTATCTGCACGGTAAAAAGGTAGAAAACGTGCTAGTACATTGCGGATCGGGCGTCACGGCCTGCCACAGCTTGTTGGCATTAGCGCACGCAGGCTATTCCTTACCGAGCCTTTATGTAGGTTCATGGAGCGAATGGTCTCGAAATGAAAAGCCTATAGCAACCGGAGAATAGCGAAAGCGCTGGGCAATGCAGGGGTAGCGCCTAGCTAATAAAGCCTTTTACATATTGGCGCGTAATTTCATGTTGTGGATTGAGCAAGATGTCTTCTGTCCGGCCAAATTCTACAGCTTCTCCATTGTAAACAAACAGGATGTAATCGGAAACGCGACGCGCCTGTCTAAGAATATGTGTCACCAAAACAATAGTGTAATCTTTCTTCAGTTCGATGAGCAGGTTTTCGATCGTTTGTGTAGAAAGCGGGTCTAGTGCCGAAGTAGACTCATCGCCGAGGATGATCTCTGGCTTTACAGCCAGTCCACGAGCCAAACAAAGCCGCTGCTGCTGACCAATAGAAAGGCGCGTGGCTGAAGCATCAAGACGATCTTTCACCTCTTCCCACAGGCCTACGTTACGGAGTTGGGTTTCCACTATCTGCTTAAGCACTTTCTTATCGCGCTCGCCATGGATGCGCGGACCGTATGCGACATTATCAAAAATAGACATCGGAAGGGGAAAAGGCTTCTGTGACAATAGGCCCATTTTCTTCCGGATATGTGTTACTTCGGCATCCTTTGCGTAGATATCTTCGCCATTTACCAGTACAGAACCACTAACTTCTACACCTTTTGTATCGTCTACCAAACGGTTCAACGTCTTCAAAAGGGTGGTTTTGCCGCAACCGGATGGCCCAATGATCGATGTAATCGAGTTGTTGGGAACCGAAAGGTTGATGTCTTTCAGGATACGCTTACCCTCGATGGTGACATTCAAATCCTTGATCTGTATATGTGGCGGCGACAAAGCGATTAGATCTTGTGCTTCTGCTGTTTGGATGCTAGTAGATGCGTGCATATAACGATGGTTAAAATGATAAAAGTTAAAACTAATGCTGATGCGTAGGCTCGACCCTGCACTTCAGGAATCGGGCTACTCAACTGAAAAAAGATAGCTAGCGGGAGCGTTGCCGCCGGCTCATCAATATATTTAGGCAAGTTGTCACTAAAGCCGGTTGTAAGCAAAACGCCCGCAACATCGCCAATAGCCCGGCCGAAGGCAAGAAGCACGGCGGTGAAGATGCCCGGTTTGATATAACGTAAAAACATTTTTGCCGTTTCCCAACGGGTACTGCCTAGGGAAAAGGTGACGTGCTTTAAATCGATTGGAATGGTTTTTAATAGCTCATCTATGGTCCGCACGACAATGGGTATCGTTAGCAGTGTGATGGTGATAATCCCGCCCAGAAGAGAGGCGCGAATTCCTATCCACACCATAATACTGAACGCAATGGCGCCATAGACAATGGACGGAATGCCGAATAAAACATCAAATAATAATTTGCAAGCGCGCTCCAAAAAGGAGCCACTTTTCACATACATATGCACGTAAATGGAAATAGGAATTCCGATTAAGGTTGCCAATGCCGTGGAAACGGTGGCGAGATAAAGCGAACCCAAAATTGCATTGAATATACCACCATCCTTACCAATATAGAAGCCCCCTTGCGGCGTTTGCGAGATCATCTCCCAGGAAAGGTAGGGCAGACCTTTGTATAAAATGGTGCCGACAATAAAAAACAAGCACCCTGTAATCAGCATGCCTGATAACTGCATAGCCGCTTTCGCCAGTTTTTCCTTGAACAGTCTCTTCTTCACATTACTCATTGTGCTTTCTCCTCCAATCTGTTTAAAATGATGCGTGAGATTAAATTAAATCCTAAAATCAGAACGAATAGTAATAATGCTGCAAACATCAATGCCGAATCATACAGTGGTATGGACATCATTTCCCCAAAGTTGTTCGCGATAAGGGCTGGCAGCGGATAACCCGCATCGAAGAGCGACTTCGGAAGCTGCGGAATGTTTCCGCAGACCATCAGTACGGCTATCGTTTCGCCAAAAGCACGTGAGACGCCCAGCACTATAGCTGCAATAATACCCGGCTTTGCCTTTATCAAAATCACTTTGGTAATCGTTTCCCATTTCGTAGCGCCCAATGACAAAGACGCCGCCTTCAGCTCTTGCGGAATGGTTTGTAACACTTCGACCATAATGCTGATCATAATAGGGAAAATCATGACCGCCAGCACAATGCCACCAGCAAACACCGTATAGCCGGTGGTATCCACTCCAAATACAGGTGCTATATATTCGCTCAGTATCGGAACGACGAAAAGCACGCCCCATACCCCGTAAAGCACAGGCGGAATCGCGGCCAGCACATTCATTAAGGGCAATACCAGGCGCCGAAGTGTCTCGCTGGCATATTCCACAAGGTAAACAGACGCTAATACACAAAGGGGTACAGCAATGACTAACGATACCATCGTGACCCAGACGGTGCCCATAATAAACGGTAAGAAACCAAAATCGCCTTTCATCGGTGACCATACACTGCCCGACAAAATGTTAAAAAGATGCTCCGCTTTTAGCAGCGGCACCGATTTGGTAACGAGTCCCACCAAAATCAACAAGATGACCACGATGGACAAAATCAATAGCAGCGCAAAACTCCGCTGAGCCAATTTATCTTTAATCAATCTCCAGTTCACAGGCTACAATTTATTGAGTTCAATTTGCTTAAGTTCGTCGTTTAAGGGCACATAGCCATTGTCTAGCAGGTATCCCTGTTGCTGCTTATCCAGCACAAAGCGGATAAATTCCGCAAGAAGCTTAGTCTTCTTATCCTTATGGATAACGAAGGTTAAGTCTCTGGCTGGCGGCGATGGGTACCGATTCGTTGCAACGGCCGAGGTAAGCGAATCGAGGTTGTCATAAAAATTTTCGTTTGCATCGACTTGTCCATTGCCATTTACATCAATAGGTAATACGGCTAAGCCCGATGCCGTTTTCTTGGTTTTCAAATCAAAAACGTAGTTAATGTTGTTAAATCCCAAAGCAAGCGGTTTGTCTTTTATCGCCTGTGCTAAGCCCGGGTCGCCGAAAATACCAATACCCTTCAGGCCTTCTTGTCTTTCACCTAAAAATTTCGCCCAGGTTTCCGCAGCGCCGGCAGCGTCGGATCGCACGTAAACTTCGATAGGCTCGCGCACCAATCGTGGATCAATATCGCTCCATAGCCGATATTTATTTTTCACGAACACCCCAATCAGTTCCTGTTGTGACAAGCCGCGCTGCATGAGCAGTCCATGGTTCGGATGATTGGCATTAAACGTGCCGACCACGGCATCCTTCGCCACATTGACCGGAAAAGCGCCACGTGACAATTCTTGTGGATGCAGATCGCGTGAGACCAAGCCTATATCCACCATGTTGGACAGCACATCCGATATACCTTTCCCTGCGCCACCTGCCGAGATATTGAAACGTACGTTAGGGTGAACTTTTTTAAAATCCTCACTCCATAATACGACGATGGGATACAGCGCAAACGCACCTGATATAGAAATCGTGCCCACAAAACCCTTCTCTTCATCGTATCCCTCTTTCACTTTCGGTGCGCAAGACACCGTTATCAATAACAGCAGGATACTATGTATTACATATTTACGCACAGGCACAAATTATTTTTAGTCTGACAAATCTGATTATTTTTACAAATATATACTAAATTGATAGATATTATATGACAACTAGATAAATATTTTATAACTTTGTAGGGAGCTTGTTGAAAAGAACGTAGTAATATCTACTGTCAATTAGCAAAGTCTTAAAAGAGAAGAGAAGATCGTATGCAAAGTTTTCGTACAGAATTAGAGAATCCAGTTGTAGAACAAGAGATAATAGAACTGGAAAAAAAAATAAGAGAATTTCAGGGGGGTGAAATTCCCGAGGAAAAATTTCGTTCCCTGCGGTTAGCACGTGGTGTCTACGGACAACGGCAGAGCGGTGTGCAGATGGTGCGCATCAAGCTGCCTTTCGGGCGTATAACCTTTAAGCAAATGCTCAAGATCGCGGCCATATCTGATGAATATGCCAGCAAAAATTTACATTTAACGACGCGCCAAGATATCCAAATTCATTACGTGAGTTTAAATAAAACGCCAGAGGTTTGGGCGAAGCTCGCTGAAGACGATATGACACTGCGCGAGGCCTGTGGAAACACCGTGCGTAACGTAACAGCATCGCCGGCAGCAGGCATCGATCCTGATGAACCCTTTGACGTGTCGCCTTATGCGCAAAGCACATTTGCTTATTTTCTTCGAAATCCGTTTTGTGCAGAGATGGGCCGTAAGTTTAAGATGTCTTTCTCGTCGAGTGATAAGGATACCGCATTCTCCTATATCCACGATTTTGGTTTTATTCCAAAAGTAAAAATCGTGGATGGACAAGAAGTTCGAGGATTCAAAGTGATGCTAGGCGGTGGCTTAGGTTCACAACCCGTTCTTGCTAATGAAATTTTTGATTTCTTGCCTGAGGACGATGTTTTGCCTTACATCGAATCCACGCTACGTGTATTTGATCGGTATGGCGAGCGCAATAACCGGAACAAAGCGCGTTTCAAATATCTTGTACAAAAGCTGGGGCTTGAAGAAGTGCTACGGCTGATTGATGAAGAACGTACAGCAAATAAAATTAAGAGCTTTCAGGTGGATCGGGCGTTGATTTCGCAACCGGAACCTCCCACGGGTGATGTTACGCCTGTAGAACCTGTCGATCCGCGAGCTTACGAACTTTGGAAAGCGACCAATATATTCGAACAGAAGCAAAAAGGATATTACGGTGTATATGTGAAGGTATTGACGGGAGACATCCCGACAGACAAAGCGCGTACGCTCGTAGCAGGGGTAGAAGGCCATATCGCAGATGATATCCGCATCACGCAAGATCAAAACTTGCTATTCAAGTATGTGCGTGCAGAATCATTACCGCACATCTTTAATCTGCTGACGGCGCTGGGCTATGCAAAGCCGGGTTATAATAGCACATCGGACGTAACGACCTGCCCTGGCACGGATACCTGTAACTTGGGTATATCCAACTCGACGGAGATGGCACGTGTGCTGGAGCGCTATATTCACGAGTTTCACGAAGACTTTATTTACGAACAAGATCTGAAGATCAAAATCTCCGGCTGTATGAACTCTTGCGGTCAACATGGGCTTGCCCATATAGGCTTTCACGGAAGCTCCGTAAAAGCCGAGGGCAAAGTCGTTCCAGCAGCGCAGGTGATGCTCGGCGGAGGAACCGTAGGGAACGGTGTCGGCCGTGTCGCAGAGCGCGTCATTAAAGTACCTACAAAACGCGTTTTACAGGTGGTGGATGTGATTTTATCTGATTATAAAACCAATCGGCTCGCGGAAGAAAATTTTCACGGATACTACGATCGGCAGACCAAAGATTATTTCTACAAGTTGTTGAAGCCTTTGGCAGATCTCAGTACACTTTCACCTGATGAATTTATCGATTGGGGTCACGAAGAAACCTTCGCAACAGCTATTGGTGTGGGCGAATGTGCCGGCGTGGTGATTGACCTCGTAGCGACCTTACTGCTTGAAGCAGAGGAGAAACTTGCACTTGCCAATAAGGCATTGGAAGAAGAGCAATACGCTGATGCTATCTACCATGCATACGCCTCGTTCGTATGGACGGCAAAAGCACTGTTGCTTGATAAGGGCGTCAACGCGAGCACGCAAGCCGCTGTTATCCAAGAATTCGATAAGCACTATGTAGAAGGCGGAATTTTCGAATTTTCGACTACATTTGCTGAGCGGGTATTACAGATCAATAAATATGAGCCTTCGCAGGAGTTTGCAGAACTGTTCATCAAACAGTCTACAGCATTTCATTACGAAGGAGCAGCAAGACGAGAAGAGCTGCGCGTTACTACTTAAAGAGAGAAGGAGAGAAAAATGCAGATTAAACCATTTATAACGCTTGTGGGAGCAGGGCCAGGGGATCCTGATTTGATTACGCTGAAAGGAATCAAAGCGATTCGTGAAGCGGACGTGATCTTGTATGACGCCCTGGTTAACGAAGAGATTCTTGACTATGCAAAACCTACATGCACAAAAATATATGTTGGTAAACGCGCGGAGCGCATATCTACATCACAAGACTATATCAATAAATTATTGGTTGACTATGCCCTTACACATGGCCATGTCGTCCGACTAAAGGGGGGCGACCCATTTGTATTTGGCAGGGGGGGCGAAGAGCTGGATTATGCGCGGCAGTTTGACATCCCGACCGCTGTGGTTCCCGGTATTTCCTCTTCGGTAGGGTTAACTGGTTTGCAGCAGATACCGTTGACATATCGCGGGCTTAGCGAAAGCTTCTGGGTGATCACCGGATCGACATCAGACGGAAAACTATCCTCGGATCTGGAGACGGCAATGGAAAGCACCGCTACGGTAGTCTTGCTGATGGGCTACGCCAAGCTTGCGCAAGTGGTGGCTCTTTATACAAGCAAAGGGAAAGGCGATCTGCCTATTGCATTGATCCAAAACGGCTCGCTTCCTACGGAAAAGGTAGTTTTGGGACGTATTAACAACATACTCGAGCAAGCACAAGAAAACAAAATTGGTGTTCCGGCTATTATCGTCATAGGAGAGGTCGTTGCGAAACATCAGGCATTTGATCAACTCAAGGTAGAACTCAAAGCGATAGCCCAGTAATGAACGAACTTTTCCCCATTTATGTCAAGCTTGACCAGATCAGGACCTTGCTTGTGGGTGGCGGCCCTGTCGGTTTAGAAAAGTTAGAAGCTATTCTTGCCAATTCGCCGCGCGCTCAGGTTCACCTTGTTGCCGAGCGTATTGATGCACAGGTACAGGAGCTTGTTGCTGGCTCGGCCGGCCTATCGGCTTCCGAGCGTGCTTTCCGTGATGCAGACGTGAATGGGGTAGATCTAATCATTTTAGCAACAAACAACCCAACGCTCAATGCGCACATTCGGGAGTTGGCACGCGCGAAAAATATATTATTAAATGTGGCGGATAAACCGAGCCTATGCGACTTCTACCTAGGATCGGTGGTGCGTAAGGGCGACCTGAAAATCGGCATTTCCACCAACGGCAAATCGCCTACGATTGCGAAACGTTTAAAGGAGTTTTTCGATGACCTACTGCCTGATGAGATTGACGAGACGCTAACCCTGATGAGTAACCTACGTAATAACCTAAAGGGAGATTTTCAGGAAAAGGTGCGTCTATTGAACGAACATACACAGGATTTTTTTACAAGGGAGGCTTATGATAGAAAAGATTAAGCATGATATTGAAGGCCTAGGTGCGCTAGATATCATCCGGTATATTGAACAAAAATTTGGCGCCACGGCTGTCTTTTCCACATCCTTCGGGATCGAAGATCAAGTGGTGACACATCTCCTCGCGGAGGCAGACAGCAAGGCCTCGATCTTTACCTTGGAAACGGGCAGACTATTCCCGGAGACGTATTATGTATGGAACCGGACCTTGGAAAAATATAAACTGCCCATAAAAGCATACTATCCCAATACGCAAGCCGTGGAAAACCTCCTGAGCACAAAAGGCCCGTCGAGCTTCTATGAGTCGGTAGCGAACAGAAAGGAGTGCTGCTACATCCGGAAAATTGAACCGCTTCATCGCGCAATAAACGGGTTCGAGGTTTGGATTACCGGTATTCGTGCCGAGCAATCGGCAAACCGTGAAGGCATGTCGGCCGTGGAATGGGATGCCGCGAACAATATCATTAAGATACACCCGATTTTTGACTGGACACTGGCTGAGGTGGAGCTGTTTTTGAAAAACAATAGCGTTCCCTACAATCCCTTGCACGACAAGGGTTTCCCCAGCATTGGCTGTCAGCCCTGTACGCGCGCCGTACAACCCGGCGAAGACTTTCGTGCCGGTCGCTGGTGGTGGGAAGATACCAGCAAAAAAGAATGTGGTTTACATATAACAACGAAATAAAGAGAGAGTTACAACGAAACAAAGAGAGAGAATGGATTATTTAGATCATTTAGAAGCGGAAGCCATCTATATCTTACGCGAAGTAGCTGGCCAATTTGAGCATCCTGCGCTGCTGTTTTCGGGAGGGAAAGATTCGATTACGCTGGTGCACCTATCTATGAAAGCTTTTCGTCCGGGGAAGTTTCCGTTTCCTTTGGTACATATCGATACGGGGCATAATTTTCCCGAGACCATAGCCTACCGCGACTGGTTGATCGAGCAAACAGGCGAGAAGCTCATCGTCGGACTTGTTCAAGATAGCATTGATCAAGGTAAGGTGGTTGAACAAAAAGGAAAAAACGCCAGTAGAAATGCACTCCAAACAGTGACCTTACTCGATACGATTGAAAAACATGGTTTTGATGCCTGTATCGGTGGGGCCCGCCGCGATGAAGAAAAAGCACGCGCAAAAGAACGAATATTTTCTGTTCGCGATGAGTTTGGGCAGTGGGATCCGAAGCGTCAACGTCCGGAGCTGTGGAACATCTTCAATGGTAAAATCCATAAAGGCGAAAATGTACGCATATTCCCCATCTCCAATTGGACAGAGCTGGATGTATGGAATTATATCAAACGCGAGAAGATAGCGCTACCCACCATCTATTTTAGCCATGATCGGGACGTTGTTTTTCGCAACGGACAGTGGATGGCAGCTGCACCATTCCTTCAGATAGATGATGAGGATATTGTAGCGCATAAATCGGTGCGGTTCAGAACAGTAGGCGATATGACCTGCACTGCCGCAGTAGATTCAACCGCTGTAGCATTGGATGATATCATTGAAGAAATCAAGGCATCAACAGTAAGCGAACGTGGCGCACGGATGGATGACAAAGTATCTGAAGCCGCTATGGAAGAGCGTAAAAAACAGGGATATTTTTAATAGTAGTACTTAGTAAGTAGTATGTAGTACTTAGACACAGGCGGTCGAGATCTTTATGCTAATGATTGACGGAACAAATCCTATCGAGATATGAATCATATTTACAGATTTTTAGTCATCTGTGTTTCATTAAAAGATTCCATCAAAATCACTATCACTTAAATAATACGATCTAAATACTATAATCTAAGTACTATCATGCAAGCACTACGATCTAAGTACTATAATCTAAATACTATAATCTAAAAGATGAACATACTAAAGTTTATAACAGCAGGCTCAGTCGATGACGGAAAGAGTACATTAATAGGTCGCTTGCTATACGATACAAATTCGATTTTGGATGATCAGCTGGAGGCGATCAAAAAAGCGAACAGAAAGAATAATGACGGCACGGTGGATCTTGCGATACTGACAGATGGCCTAAAGGCAGAACGGGAGCAAGGGATCACGATTGATGTGGCTTATAAATATTTCCAAACGGAAAAGCGGAAGTTTATTATTGCGGATGCGCCAGGCCATATCCAGTACACACGAAATATGGTTACGGGAGCATCTAATTCTGAGCTGATCATTATTCTTATCGATGCGCGAAAAGGTGTTATCGAGCAAACCAAACGCCACTCTTTTCTCGCGCAACTGCTCTCGTTGAAGAAAGTGCTCGTATGCGTCAATAAGATGGATATGGTAGACTATGAACAAGCAGTGTACGAAAATATCAAAACGGATTATCTTGCATTAGCGGATCGGTTAGGCTTAGAAAATGTAGATTTTTTACCGGTTTCGGCCTTAAAAGGCGATAACATTGTGTCGCCATCGGAGAACATGAGCTGGTATAACGGCGACTCTTTGCTGGCCTATCTGGAAAATATAGAACTAGAGGGAAACAAGGAGCAGCCTTGGCGCTTTCCTGTACAGTGGGTTGTTCGTCCGCAAACGGATGAATTGCATGATTACCGGGGCTATGCGGGCCGCGTGTTAGGAGAGGGGCTGACAGTCGGCGAGGAAGTGATCGTGCTTCCTAATGGTGCTAAATCTGTCGTTAAAGCCATAGAACTCGCGGGAGCTCATCTCGAATCCGCGCAAGACGGGCAATCTATTATTGTCCATCTGGAAGATGATGTAGACATTTCGCGGGGCGACTTTATCGTGCCGGCCAGTCGTCCGGCATCGACCGAAAGAAATGTAGAGGCAAAGTTATGTTGGTTTGATAGCAAACCGCTAGACGATGGACAGGTTTACCTGTTGCAAAACCATAGTCACCTCACGAAAATTAAAATTACTGACGTGCATTATAAATATGATGTCAATAGCCAAGAAAAGTTGTATGGCGAAGAAATTAAGCTGAATGATATCGGCAAAGTGAGCCTGAAAGCAGCTAGCGATCTTGTTTTTGATACGCATAAAGATTTTCCGGAAAACTCTCGCGCCATTCTTATCGATCCGCGAAGCAATCTAACGGTCGCCGCATTGATGATTGAAGATGTAGCTTAACATTATTTTTTAGATACGTATAGAAAGACTTCCGCTGTGAAGTCTTTTTTAGTTTACACGGTAGCGATCTTGCTTGTTTTAAGAGCCGATCTTAGCTATTAATATTAAGCATCCTTTGCTTTTTAGCAGAGTTTTACGCCCTTTAAAAGTTGAGCAATCACAATTTTCAATAGATAGGTAATGCTTTCTTACGTATATAAGCCTTATGGATCTTAATTCATTTCAAGTGCACGTATAGTTATACGTTTTATGGATGCAACTAAATATACCGGAACATTTAAGTGCGTTTGTAATAGTTGTGGTTTTAAAGGGTGCTATTGAATAGCACGACTTTATAATCGCATAGTTCAATTTACCCATTTATTGATCCAGCACGCTTATTTGGTTTTTAATAATGGAATCATTAAGCGGTTCATTTCTTCAGTATATGCGTGCAAATCAAGCAGCACAGTGCACTTAGAAAGTAACGAGAACTATACGGGAAGGGAAGAATCAAAATATTCTATTTAACATAATATAAATTATATTCGAATTTGCTTGTTTGATATTGGCTGAGATTTTGTGGTTTATTGTTATGAAATCGGACTCTTCAGTTTGTTAGCTAGAAATCTTGAGATACGGTTAGCAGGTTAATAGCTTATGCAGCATGCATACATCACTTGATGCTATCTATGCACTCATAAATAAAACGGCGGAGCGGTCACGGTCAGTGACGCTGAAAGCTTTGACTTCCCCGTAATTATTTTAAATGATGAATGGACCAATTTTCTAAACAAATTATGGAAGGCCGCTACAGAATTTGCTCTTTTAGTCGAAGAGATGCTTAAAGATAAGTTGTATGATGTGTTTGTTGAGGAAAAATATGGAACCTATCTCCGAAATATAGACTCGATGATTGAGCATGCGTATTACCACTTAGGGCAAATAGTATTGTTAAAGAAGTATTTTGTCTAATCTTTCTAACGAGTTATTACATCGGTTCCGGCCTGCCCTTTTGTTTAAATCTGCTTAGCATTAAGCAAAAGTTTCATTCTTGCAATGTTTGCGGAGCGCACGAAATCGGAAAAAAGATAAAATATTGAATTTATATATATATTTCTTTTATATTTGCACACCGAAACGGAGAGGTGTCAGAGTGGTCGAATGAGCAGACCTGGAAAGTCTGTATACGGGATAACTGTATCGAGGGTTCGAATCCCTCCCTCTCCGCAAGAAGCTTCAATCCAAGATTGAGGCTTTTTTTATGGCTAGCGTCTAGCATTTGATCGCTGAGGGATGAGAACCCTCGGGTTCGATCCGAAGGAGGTTTAGGGCAATGTCTGGGGCTGTGCGGCTAAACCAATCCCTCCCTCTCCGCCAATAAAATTCTTCATCAGATGAGGGATTTTTTATTTAAAGCAGATAGGGTTCGAACAGAAGGGTTTGGAGGGTTCGATCCGAAGGAGGTTTAGGGCAGTGTCTGGGGTTGAGCGGCTAAACAATCCCTCCCTCTCCGCAGAAAGCTTCAATCCAAGATTGAGGCTTTTTTTATGACTAGAGTCTAGCATTTGATCGCTGAGGGATGAGAACCCTCGGGTTCGATCCGAAGGAGGTTTAGGGCAATGTCTGGGGCTGTGCGGCTAAACCAATCCCTCCCTCTCCGCAGAAAGCTTCAATCCAAGATTGAGGCTTTTTTTATGACTAGCGTCTAGCATTTGATTGCTGAGGGATGAGAACCCTCGGGTTCGATCCGAAGGAGGTTTAGGGCAATGTCTGGGGCTGTGCGGCTAAACCAATCCCTCCCTCTCCGCAGAAAGCTTCCATCCAAGATTGAGGCTTTTTTTTATGGTGACTGTTTTACAGGTTGATCGCTGAGGGATGAGAACCCTCGGGTTCGATCCGAATTGAACTATCGTTCGCCAACCCAGTGAGGATAAATCAGCTTTTGTTTTGTTATTGCGTCAAGTTGTGTAAGGTGCGTGGAGGACAAATTCCAACCAATGGCATCCAAATTTTGTATCAACTGCTGCTCATTTCGGGCGCCTATCACAATATTCGAAATCGTATCTTGTTGCAAAAGCCAATTGATGGCAACCTGCGAAACGGTCTTGCCCGTTTCGGTGGCTATCTGTTCCAAACTATCTACAACCATAAATAGATATTCATCGTCAATAGGTGGAGAACCAACCGCTCCACCTGATTGTATTCGTCCCTCTACGGGTGGTTGGTTACGCTTTATTTTTCCGGTCAGCCTGCCCCAGCCGAGCGGGCTCCACACCATTAAACCCATATTTTGGTCTTTTATCAATGGCATTAATTCCTGTTCATAATCTCTCCCGATTAAAGAATAGTACCCTTGAAAGATGACATATTTTTCAAAGTTGTACTTTTCGGAAACGGACAAAGATTTCATCAATTGCCAAGCTGCAAAGTTCGAACAGCCTATGTATCTTATCTTTCCACTAGCCACCAAATTATCTAATGTTCGCAAAGTTTCCTCAACTGGCGTGTGGCTGTCAAAACCATGCATAAAGTACACATCGATGTAATCCGTACCTAAACGCTTCAAACTATCATGTACGGCATTTTGGATGTGGAAGCGTGACGAACCTCTTTCGTTTGGTCCATCGCCCATGGTGTATGTGCCTTTTGTAGAAATAATTGTTTTCTCACGTCTTCCTTTTAATGCCGCTCCCAGCACTTCTTCAGAAGCACCTTGCGAGTACACATTTGCGGTGTCAAAGAAATTGACTCCCCTATCTAAGCAGATGTCAATCAACCGTGCCGCTTCTTTTACATCAGTTTGGCCCCAACGCTGAAAGAACTCATTTGTACCACCGAATGTACCTGTACCTAAACTTAAAACAGGAACTCGCAATCCTGAATTGCCTAATCGTCTGTATTCCATACTATATTTTATTTTTCCTTAAAGGTTTGATAAACTCCAGTCCTGTAACGTTTATTACCTACTCCGCCAGTTATCAAAAAGCACCTTATGCTCTTATATCATCTATGTTATCGCTATTTATTACTAAGTCCGGAAATGGCAAACACGCTGCTTTTTTATATTTTCGAGGAGAGCCCCTTCATAGCCTATTGCCACGGTAAGAATGATGTTATTTTTACACGATTCATGAAGCTATGACTACAAATTTCCCGGATTTCTTTTTATAATGGAAATAACTTAAATTATACATTTGTATCATAAAAATAATAGTTATGCATTGGAACTTAGAATGGCTTAGAACTTTCAGAGCTATATACGAGAGCGGCACGTTGTCTGCCGCAGCGCAGGCATTGTTTATTTCACAACCCGGTGTAAGTCTGCATCTTAATTCATTAGAAGCCTTTGCAGGATATAAATTGTTTGACCGTGCGCCACGGAAAATGGTTCCAACCGAGAAAGGTAAAATACTTTACAACGCTATTCTCGAGCCGCTTCAAAAATTAGAAAGTGCTGAGCAGCATTTTCATCGTCGTTCACATCCTGAGCGAGCAACCATCTGCGTGGGGATGTGCTTCGAAACATTCCAATACACTTTAGAGGAACACGTAGCAAGTTTGCCTTTCAACTTGATCCTTAAATTTGGCTTGTACCCGCAAATGCAGGCCGATTTAGATAGTGGCTTGTTAGATATGATCGTTACCCCTCAGAAGGGCAATCAACAAAACCTGCATTATGAACCATTTTCGAAGGAAACCATTATACTGATTACCGGAAGTACTACGGATACATCAGAACTAATGCCCATGCTCCATGCGGGAGCGATGAACCAGGCAAAGGAGTTCTTGAAGCGGCAGCTATGGTATAGCACGGCGGGTGATATGGAACAGTTGAAAAACTTTTGGTCAAGGAATTTCCATGAGCATCCCGACTTTAGCCCTAACTATATTGTGCCCAACATCAGTTCCATCATCCGTTGTCTAAGCAATAATCAAGGATTCGCGGTGGTGCCTGATTTCCTTTGCGCTGAGGCACTTGCTGACGGAAAGGTCAATTTGGTATGGGAAGGAAACACCCCTTGGCAAAACACCCTCTACTTTGGTACGAGGAAAAACACCCTTTACGAAAAAGAGTTAGCAGGATTAAAAACGCTATTCGAAGAAAGGTGGAAATGCAATAACGATATTTAGTAATTAACTAAATAAGCAGTTGCTACTATAGTCGAAGTGTTTTAAATAAATACATTTATTTTTGATAAGCAAAATAAAAGCTCTCCTGACAAGAGAGAGCTTTTATACCAAATGAATACCGTATATTATTTATACAGTATTACATATTACCATTCTATTTTACTTCTTTTCTTAGTAACGGTAGATTCCTTCCTAGAGAAATAATAAAAGTCCTGACCAATCCTTTCTTCATCAATATCAAATCGTGGAGTTGAAATTTTCAATCTATCTCCTTCTATTACGTAAGTCAATTCTTGGTATTCGGGTATAAATTTTTCAGTGTCCACTGTGTATGTGATAGACAGCGTAGTATCACTATAAGAAAAATTAAAGGCTTGTTTATTCAAATTGCTAATTTGCATATCTCCTACTCCATTTTTCTTAAAAATATAGACAGGTATTCTATTATTGAATGTTTCATGGTCGAGCGTTATTAACACATTACTTTCCCGATTCGCCGTTACCTTGCTTATAACTCCCAACTCCCAGCTCCCAATTATCGGGTCGTCTTTTGCTGGTTTAGGATCTTCATTTTTCGAACAGGATATAAACCCTATAATCGTAGTAAGAAGTAGTAAAGTTCTAATCATTTTGAATTTATTGTAATGAGCAAATATATAAATCCCAGACAAAAAAAGGAGCAACATTTCTGTTAATCCTTTTAAATTAATGTAGTATACATGTCCAAACGACCTGCAGTCCGGCTACGCTCTCCATCAACCGATTTGCACCTTATTCTTAACTGTCTTTATGGGTGAAGTATATATGTGGGATCTAGCGCATTAAAATTGATCCTAGCATGCTAGATTGTAGGGATAGCATCATTTCCTCAACGAAGGAAATGCTTTCAATCAAATTAATTTTTTCCATATAGTAACTTGGATAGTAGCCTCCAATCATCTTTAGTAAATACTGTATGAATGCTATCACGGATATTTGCGCAGAAGTCTATATATGATTTGTCTGCATTAAGGTTGATTTGTATTTCGCAGTGTTCAATGATACCTTTTGAAAACTCCCCGTTCGTATATGCCTGAATAATTTTTGCAATCGTTTCTTTGTTTGCTCTTAATCTCATATCAGCTAATAGACCGTCATAGCCGCTTTTAGATTTAGCTTTAACATTTTTTAAATAATTCAAAATAAAGAGAAAATAAAAAACCTAAACACTCCTAAGACCGAAAAGGGCTAATTGCAGAATTTGCTACGTAGCAAAAGTGTACTATTATTTTATAATCTTCTGCAGTTTAATTATGTATGGCAAATTGGCATTTGTATATTTGACACTTAGTATACGCTAAATGCTCCCCTCATGAGCTCACGTTCGCTGCGCGATATACCTATTGTATCCGCCACCTTTTCCCACCCGATAACGCTTTTTGATACCTCGCTAATGATTTGCTCCATCTGCGCTCCATTAAGCCTGAAAAAGACTCCAACACTTTTTGCCAATTCAAAATCCAATGCATTATTGTCCATATCGATATTAAGCGCCAACCCATCTTTGTCAACAGATGGGTTTAAGTCATACGCGGGAGATAAAATCCACCCTTCATCCGCTAAAATAAATCCGTGATTTCTCAGGTGGTCATCGGTATTGGAAATAGCAATGTTGAAAACAATTCTGCGCCATAATTGATGCAAGTTTGCCTCTATATTGACTCCGTGATTACTGATAAATTCGGCTATATCCACATAGCTTGCTACGTTATCACGTATAGTATCTTCATTGTTACCCGTCATCGTCATAGCGGATGAAAAATGGATGCGTTCTCCCTTGTCTCTATCGAATCGCCGGGTGAAAAATGTGTGATATTTACCTTCTACTTTTTCTATCCTGCAAGGACTCATTATAACACCAGCATCAATGGCCAACTTGTAGGCCAGATATTCCCAAGCGCCTTTATCAATAGTATCGCTCTTCGAGGGAAATTTTGCTATCCATAAGCTCCCCTCCTCGTCCAACACGTTCGCTTTTGGCCTTGCTCCACCCAACGAAGAACCGGGAGCTATTAAAATAGCAAGCCATTTTCTTACGGTTTCACTATCTTCATCTTTTTCCAGACTGTCCACAGCAGATTGCAGTTCGGGAACAGAAGACCAAGGAGGTGTCGGCATAGCACTATTATTATCCAGAAATGGGCCATCGGGATCAGTCTTAAAACGTAATGCTCCCATACGACTTTCGTCATATACGCCTAATAAATAGTCTATGTCATATAGAGTCGGCGTCTTTTCACCCCGCTCTTTGGCCTGTTGGGCAGCCCGCCTTCTCATAAGTGTACGTCCCCAAGTATCAGGCATACTATCCATGAAAACTCCAAAATTTTCTTTATTGTTTGGAAACTGCGTACCGGTGTAGAACTGTATATCGGGGTCCAAAAGCTGCTGCTGCTCAGACTTTATCCAGTTTTTATTGTACTCAAAGCTAAAGGCTTTCTTCCCCTTTCCGAAATGGGCAGAAAGCGTGCCTATAGGTTTGGCTTCACCCATGCCTTTCCACTGTGCATAGACATAGATATCGAACTTATTCTGTACCATTTCTTATGTCAATAAACCTAAGTCCTGTAATTTTCTTCCAAACGCATCATCAGCCCCTAATTTCAATATGTCGTCCTGTAAGCCTAATACCCGGAGCACATTGAAATAGGCTCCTAAAGCTACGCCTGCATCTCCCTTTTCAATCAGATATAAAGTAGATCGAGCTATGTCGGCACGTTCTGCGACCTGCGTAGTAGTCAGCTTACGCCGTTTTCTAGCAAGTTTTAATTGCTCTCCCATCTCTTCCAGCAGTTGATTATATCGAGGGAAAATCGTTTGCTTTCTCTTGTTCATCTTCAAATGATTGTTATTTCATACAAATGTAGATATTCTGATCGAAATAACAATCAAATTTTATTTTTACTTGACTTGCTAACGGATTAGGCTATCTAAAAGGTACTAAGCATTTTCAAACCCCTAGCGCCTACATTTCGGACAGGAAAACGCAATAGGATTCTGCTTTTTCTTATCAATGCTACATAGCGTATTTCGAAGTATAAAGACGCTGTAGTGAACGTGCAATGATTTGAAGGAAGGCTATGCAGCTAGACGCTATTTTGCCGATGCAGATGTCTGCTGCTGTTTTAAGATTTAATAAAAGTCACAATAAAAAATCCATTCGCCAGTTATAGCGTTTTTCGCAAAATACATTGTGCCACTATCTACTATATTTAATCTTGCCTTATCATCTGATGCAATTTGAAATACAAATTCAAAATTGTCTCCAAAATAAACACCTGGTTGACAAAAACTCGGATATCCACCAAGTTTATGTCCATATTGATTTTCGGTTATATCATAATAGCTTTCAATTATTCCAGACCTTTCAAGTTCTAAAATTTCAACTTCCATTTCACGAGTTAAGCCGCCGCCGTCCCAAACAGGATAATCGTCCCTGGTAGGCTGAGGTCGTAAAGGGAATGGCTTCAAAAGGTAAACTTTTCCAATCCAACTTTCAGTGCTGGTATATTCAGGCTTAAAACCACCTGTTTCAAATACTGTAGCTTTTTTAACGATTTTTTGTTTGATTTTGTCTACTTCTTGCATTGTTGTCAGTCGGTATTAGAAAATAGCAGATCACTACTTTTTTAACTGGAGCTTGCTTCGTCACGCTATCTGTAGCATTCTGCATAGTAAAAAGTGTGGTAAATATACGTAGAGGTTGTTATAAAAGTTAATATTCCTGTTTAGGTTGGCTAATAGTTGGGGGCGGTCCAACGGAACTTTAGGACAGTACGCTGCGCTTTTAAAACTTTTTTTAATCCCGCAATATCTCTTGTCTCCTGTTTTTTGTAATTTAGAAACCGGCTTGGCATAGCATAAGGCAGGACGACGTTGTCCCTACTACGCTGCGCTTTGGTTTTAATGGGTTTGATAGCTTCATCATCCTTAACGAACAGCTTATTACGATGAAAAGAATACTTTCCATAGATGGCGGTGGCATACGCGGTATTATCCCCGGCATGTTTCTGGTTGCACTGGAAGATAAGATAAGGCAGGCGACTGGTAATCCGAGCGCGCACTTATCGGACTATTTCGATTTCTTCGCGGGCACAAGCACCGGTGGCATCCTCTTGTCTATCCTGCTCTGCCCAGACCCCGAAAATTCAGGTAAGCCCATATACAGCGCCAAAGATGCGCTGGACATCTACTTGGAACACGGCACAGCCATCTTTGCGGCAAAACCCTGGCGACGATTTCTAAGTCGGTTTGGCCTGTTAAGTGAGCTGTATGATAACACCGTTCTCGAAAAAATATTAGCAGCCTACTTCGGCGATAAAAAGCTGAGCGAACTGCTGAAGCCCTGCATCATCACCGCTTACAACATCGAACTCCGAAAAAACCACCTCTTCCGGCAGCAGAAAGCGATTTCGCACGGCGAATCGCGGGATTTCTATTTGCGGGACGTATGTCGCGCCACATCGGCGGCACCAACGTATTTTTCGGTGGCTGAAATATTTTCGGTGGCAAAGACACGCTATCCATTGGTAGATGGCGGTGTATTCGCCCACAACCCATCGCTCTCAGCGTTGCTCGAAGTAATCAAGAGCTACAACAGCTATAAGATTGACGACATCTGGATTCTATCGCTGGGCACGGGCTTATCGAAGATTTCCTATAATTACGAAGACTTCAAGAAAAAAAGAGCAATATCCATCGGACCTGCTTTGGTAGATATAATGAGTAGCAGCTCTGCGGAAAGCACCAATTATTACCTGAAACAGCTCTTCAAATCGGTCGGCAAATCGGAAAATTACATTCGTATAGAACCCACGAACCTCTCCTCTATTGACGCGTCTATGGACGCCGCAACGCCCACCAACATACAAAAGATTATTTCATTAGCAGATAAACTGGTCAGCGAAAATGAGACGCTCATTAATAGCATTGTCGAGGAGATTATCGCAGACAAGCCCGGGAAAAAAGACCGATCGGTGTGGAACTTCCTAAAAAATTAATCTTTGCCACTGCTTTTCCTGCATAAATCTTACATTTACGGCGTAAACTATCAATATGGCTTTAAATTACGTTTGGATCGGCTTCTTTATTATCGCATTTATTGTTGCTTTGGTCAAGCTTGTGTTCTTGGGCGATACCGAAATATTTTCTAATCTGATAAACGGCCTATTCGACAGTGCAAAAACCGGCGCAGAATTATCCTTGGGGCTGGTCGGTATCATGACATTCTGGTTGGGTATTATGAAGGTGGGGGAAAAAGCAGGGATGATTTCGTTATTTGCCAAAGGTGTATACCCATTTTTTAGCAAACTGTTTCCCGGCGTTCCCAAAGGGCATCCTGCCAATGGCTCAATCATTATGAACTTCTCTGCAAACATGCTGGGATTAGATAATGCTGCCACGCCCGTAGGGCTTAAAGCCATGAAAGAGCTACAAGAGCTTAACCCAAGCAAGGATACGGCTACCAATGCACAAATTATGTTTTTGGTGCTGAACACGGCAGGCATAACCCTCATACCTACATCCGTTATCGCTTTACGGCTCGCTAGTGGAGCAGCAAACCCCGCAGACATATTTATACCCGCGCTGATCGGTACATTCATCTCCTTTGTTTCTGGAATGATCGCCGTGGCCATCTATCAGCGCATAAACCTGTTTAACTTACCGGTACTTCTGTTTTTAAGTTTCTTTTTGGGGTTGATGTGCTTGTTGTATTTTGGACTGAATGGATTGCCACCCGAACAGATCGAAAAGATCACCGGTTTGATCGGCGGGCTGTTAATTTTTTCCATCATCATCTTGTTTATTGTATTTGGTGCAATCAAGAAAATTAATGTATACGACGCCTTCATTGATGGCGCAAAGGAAGGCTTTAGCACAGCTGTTATGATTATTCCCTTCCTGATCGCTATACTGGTTGCTATTTCCGCATTTCGTACCACCGGTTGTATGGATTACGTGGTGAATGCTATTGGGTATTGCTTTTCGTCGTTGGGCATGGATACGCGATTTGTACCGGCATTGCCCGTGGGGCTGATGAAGACATTGAGCGGTGGTGGTGCGCGAGGCCTGATGGTCGATGTGATGCAAACCTACGGCGTAGACTCTTTTCAGGGACGCTTGGCGAGTATCATCCAAGGATCTTCGGAAACTACATTTTACGTGTTGGCCGTTTACTTCGGATCGGTCGGTATTAAAAATACGCGTTATGCCTTGACCTGTGGATTGATCGCCGATGTGGTCGGGCTTATTGCGGCCGTCGTTTTAGCTTACATTTTTTTCGGTTAATAGCATTAAAAAAATCATATGGATACTACGAAGAGAACCATTGCCTTGATAGCGCATGACGGCAAGAAAGCCGATATGGTGGGTTTTGTCAAAGATCATTTAGAACATTTACGTCGAGCCAATATTATCGCTACAGGCACCACCGGTTCCTATGTTCGCCAAACGGGATTGGAAGTCGAGCTTAAGCTTAGCGGTCCTATGGGAGGCGATGCACAAATAGCGGCATTGGCCGCCGAAGGCAAAGTAGATGCGATTATATTTTTTCGTGACCCGCTTGGCAAGCATGCGCATGAACCAGATATTCAAATGCTGATGCGCATAGCTGATCTGTATAATGTACCGTTAGCGACAAATCCCGGAACAGGAACATTAATTATTGAAGGGTTGATATAAAGGAATGGCAAGGAATATTATTGTAAAAGCTGGCTTAGACCGATACAAAACAGAAATACATGTACAACAGCACCTTCTGCTAGCTGATGAACCGGAAGATGTAGGCGGTACCGATCTGGGGCCTTCTCCTACGGAGCTCTTAATGTCATCCTTGGGCACCTGCAAAGCAATGACCTTGCGGATGTATGCCGATAGAAAGGCTTGGGATCTACAGGAAGTAGAGATCGAAATGTCCATCAGTGAGCAACGCACGGATCTCCAAAAGACCACCTTCATCCACTGCCATATTAAACTCAGCGGATCCTTGGATGATGCGCAACGCAAAAGGCTGCTGACAATTGCTGATAAATGTCCGGTGCACAATATCTTGAAAAACCCTATCGTTATAGAAAGCAATTTAATATAAATGTTACGCTGATATCGCCATTTACATAGTATATTTGCCGTCATTCTAAATATAAACGTATGTCTTCCAGTAATACCAATGCGGTTAGTAGTCCGTTTCAGCTCTTTGAAAGAGCAGAGTGGAAAAGCTTGAATGGGCATTTCTCCTACCATTTAACCCAAGATGATGTAGAAAATCTCCATGCGCTAAACGAACCGCTGAATATCAAGGAAATTGAAGAGATATATTTTCCGCTTGCGCACCTGATCAACATATTTTTAGAACGCGCGAAGGACGCACACGCGGTCGTGAACGGCTTTTTGAACAAACATACCCAACGCCTCCCCTTCGTTATCGGTATTGCCGGATCAGTCGCTGCTGGTAAAAGTACTACAGCCCGCGTGTTGCAGAAGGTTTTGTCTATGCTCCCGGGTAAGCCACACGTAGATCTTGTCACGACGGATGGTTTTTTGTACCCCAATAAGATTTTGAATGAGCGGAGTATGCTAAACAGAAAGGGTTTTCCGGAAAGCTACGATACCAAATTATTGCTCAGCTTTTTGGCGGCCATGAAGTCGGGCGTTGAGGAATTTGAAGTTCCGGTATATTCGCACTTAGCCTATGATATTTTGGAAGATCAGAAACAACGTATTGTTCGCCCCGATATTCTGATCGTGGAAGGAATAAACGTTTTGCAGGTAAACTCTTCCAAGGGCAACAACGTCTTCGTATCCGACTATTTTGACTATTCGATCTACGTGGATGCGGATGAGAAAGATATTATGGATTGGTATATCAGCCGCTTCGAATCGCTTCGGGCGACATCTTTCCAAAATCCGGATTCGTACTTCCACCGTTATGCCGGGATGGACGAAAAAGAGAGTTTAGCCATGGCTAGCAATATTTGGAATGAAATCAACAAGCCCAATTTGCACGAGAACATACTTCCCACACGCTATCGGGCAGACTTAATTTTGGAAAAGGGATCCCATCATTTTGTAAAGCGTATACACGTTCGTAAAACCTAACACTTACTGATCAAGATCATACTCCCGCTTAAACTGGAGTACTTCTTTCAAAATTTCATTCTCCAGCTGCCGGTGCAATTTATTGCTGCTGCTGGTGGCATGCATTTCCATTTTATACTTCACGTAATCCTTCCCAATTTCTACCACTTTTAAATGCAGATCATCGTCGCCCGTCAAATACGGATGATTAATCAGTGTTTTCTGAATGCGCGCTTCCAGCTGATCTATCTCCACAGCAGTTTGGAGCGGAAGCTCAAAGCGAACGTAGAAAAGGCTTGAGCGGTGCGCAGAAAAATTAACCATGGGCGACGTAAACACCAAATTGTTGGGAACCATCACGATATCATCCTCTTCATCTTGTATCAAGAGACTGGAAAAGGTAATATCCACGATCCTACCCTTATACTCACCTATTTTGACCCGATCGCCTACGGATAGCTGATCATTAAACATAATGAAAAGACCGGATAGCATATTGGTGATGTATTCGCGGAAGGTCACGGCAATAGCCATAGCGACGATGGTCAAACTTGTCACAAATTCCCGCGGGTCTATCCCCAGTGCTAGCATGATGGCAATGATTGCTGTCGTGGTATTCAAAACCGCCGTCAATCGATTTATTCCCAACACAAAGTTTCCCCGAACGCTCCTATGTTCGTGTCTTTTCGTGTACAGCGTAATCATGATATACCGACCTATGGAGTATAATATGCTGGCCGTTAAAAATAAGTTCAGCGCACTAGACGCATTGCTGATCAGCCGATGGGCTTTATAATACTCTTCGAAATACCAAAATGAGGTAGACAACATGATCCATAACACAAGTTTACCCAGAAACTTGAATACGGTGGTACGGTTGCGTTCTTCTGCCATTGTCATATAATCCAACGAAAATATTAATTTTCCTTGGCTGTCGCAATCCCTTCAACAATTATATTGCCCCAAACCAAGCAGCAGGTCTAGTAGTCCAGCACCGGAGAAAAGATAGCGTCTTCTCAAAAAAGAATGCAAACTAAATGTACAGGACAAGCGTTTGATTATAAACCGGATAGCAAACTAATCGGAAGACGCCATTTTATAATATGTAAAAATAAATTAACTTAGCAAGCTGAAATGTGCTAGATACATACAATTATGCAAACAACATTTGATTTTGAAAAGCCTATTGCAGATTTGCAAACCCAAATAGAAAAGGTCTTACAGGTCCAAGAAAAGACGAAAGTGGATATGAGTGCAACCATCAATGAGCTTGAAACGAAATTGGAACAAACCAAGAAGGATATCTATTCCAATATGAGCGGATGGCAAAAAGTGCAGATGTCCAGACATCCTGATCGTCCACAAACATCCGATTACATTGAGATGCTGTGCGAAGAGTTCATTGAACTCCACGGCGATAGAACGGTAAAGGATGATAAAGCTATCATTGGGGGTATTGCTTCTATCGATGGTCAAGCTGTTATGGTCATTGGTCATCAGAAAGGTAAAAATACCAAAGAGCGGCAGTATCGAAACTTTGGTATGGCCAATCCGGAAGGCTACCGTAAGGCGCTAAGGCTGATGAAAATGGCAGAGAAGTTTAACAGACCTATCGTCACTTTTATTGACACGATGGGTGCTTATCCGGGATTGGAAGCAGAAGAGCGTGGCCAAGGGGAAGCTATCGCGCGCAATTTGCTGGAAATGTCGGTTTTGACCGTACCTGTGATTTGCGTGGTAATCGGTGAAGGTGCTTCAGGTGGTGCTTTGGGTATTGGTGTAGGCGATCGAGTCTATATGTTGCAAAACACGTGGTATTCTGTTATTTCTCCGGAGTCTTGTTCCTCCATTCTATACCGGAGCTGGGATCAAAAAGAAAAGGCTGCCGACTCCCTGAAACTGACAGCGGAAGATATGCTTAAAAATGGGCTTATTGATGGGATTATCGAAGAACCTGTTGGTGGAGCGAATCAGGATCCCGCAGCGACAGCCCATTCCTTAAAGACAAAAATACTTGCTGATATTCAAGAATTGAAGCTTAAAGATGCAGAGACCTTGGTTAACGATCGTATTGCTAAATTCAGCAATATGGGTGTTGTGGTTGAATAGCATCTGGATCTTTTAAAAACAAGAAACGCCTGCTTTTGCAGGCGTTTCTTGTTTACGTGACTTACTTGTTTGCATCAGTACCGGAATGGATAGTCCTGCATAAACTCGAATTGGTAGTCGGTATGCCTCTGAATGGTATCAATCAGTGAGGATAGCAATTGCTGTCCTTTCTTATTTTGAAACATGTCATCATGCATGAGGAGCACCACGTTATTCGGTTCCATGGAAGATTTATTGTTCATGTAATTTCGAATGCGCGTATAGATTTCATGAACCGACTGTATCGGTTTGCCGGTAAGCCCATGTATCTTCCACTCGACATCCCATCCGAAGATTTTATAGCCATTGGTATACAAAAGATCGGCCGTACTAGCACCACTCTGCAGATCGATACGACGCACGTCGTCGTAGATCCAAATGTTACGTCCTGGCAAGCGGATGATCTTATGTTGAAGCTTTAAATCCGTTTCATTTTTCTCGAAGTCGTTGACTGCCCCAACGGCATTGCTGTAAAAGCTGGTGAATTTGTTATTCCCGTGCGTATAACTGTGGTTATAGCATTCCACAAGCGGATTGTCGTAGTAACGTTGATAGTCCCGCTTTAAGCCTTTCGACATAAAAGCATGTTTTCCAACCAAGAAGGTGTTGATCTTTATTTTTCTGGCTTTGGCGATAGAATCGATGGCCTTACTCCCTCGTAGAGGCCCATCATCAAAAGTAAAATAAAGATGTTTAGGCAATTTGTCCAAAGCCAACCTTACCGAATCTCGTATGCGGCGACGTTCTATGCGCAGCGCCTTGGCCAAAGAATCTTTACTGATTGGATGCAGGGTATCGATATTGAGGTGAACGGGTGCTTTCCAGCGTTTCGTCAATTTACCTGTACATAAAGGAACGGTGTCTGTTTTCGATACGCTCACGCCTCCTAATACCAGCGAATCTTGTGACGCGTTAGCCGCTTTGCTATCCATTCCACCATGACATGATGTTAGACACATCAAATAAAACAATCCCCCAAAAGTAAAGAGGCAATTCATACCTTTTCCCATACTAATCTTATCTTCCGAATTTTGTTGCAAATTTAGATCATTGCAGTGGCAAACGCAAAATTATTAACTGGTAAAAATGGGTTTGTAGATAAATGTTAGTAAAAGCGGCGTTCTCTGTGGTCGATGGCGTCAGCACATATACCGGAGTCAATGTGCGCGCTGCCATCGTGCACATCAACTCCGGCTTGAAACTTATCTTATCTGCGGCGACCTCTTCCTCGGTCGTGATCGTGTTTCTTTCCCTTACGATGATGCTTCTTATCGTAGCGATCATGTGTTCGGCGATCACCAAGGTAGCGCTGTGAATGATTATTTGCGTAGCGGTGGTATCTATTGTGAACGTCTCTGTGGTTTCTCCAAGGCTGAGCATGATTTAGTACCACTTTATACGTCCGGTTCATGTTTACATGCCTGTAGCGTTTCGGCAAGGAGCGCACATTGACCCAGCGGTTACCTTGTGGGTAGATGTACCGCCTGCTGGACACATCATAATAAACACCAATTTCAGGTAAGTAATAATACCGAACGTAGTCGTAACCAGCCGGACCCCAGCTTGGCTGTGACCCTATATTAATGTTTACGTTTACCTGCGCATTTGCTGGTTTAACAAAGACAAACAAGCTAACGATTGCTGCTACATAAATAAACTTTTTCATAGGCTCCTTTCTATTTATTTTACAAATTATTTAATACTATGACAGCATAGCAAATAGAAAGGATTAACCGCTCACCCATTAAATAGTGAAAAATTTCTAAAACGCGAATCCAACTTTTACGCCGACTTCATATAAATTTAAGTCTCTTTGCGATGATGAAAAAGATGTACCATCTTGAATGGCAGAGTTTAACGTAGATTTACGGTATTCGAAATACGGTCCAGTCATGATGTCGAACCTGGAGCCTACGCGAATACTGACACCTGCTTGGGCTCCGGCTAAGATACCGGAAGATAGGTGCGAACGTTCCTCAACAGCGTAGAACGAGCTTGCTGTCCCCGAAAACCGTGTTGACGTGTGCGAGGATTCATGACTACCTACCCGAAAGTTGTAACCCAGCGAAGCAGACAGAAACGGACTGACACGTTTATCTATAAACCGGAAGGACGCATGTGCGTAAAGAGGAATGGAGATGTAATTTCGTAGAAAATCGATATCATCATCGTCGCCCCAATAATCCCAGTCTGCATCAACCTCAATAACGTGTCTTACCCCCGTACCGGCACCGATGGCTACTTTGGGAGTCAAATGAAACAATCCAATGTAATTAAACTGCAGTCCGACGTAGTCGATCTGACGATCGCCGTATGCGGCAACTTGGCTTTCAGCTTGTCCATTGGTATAGGACGCGCCGAAATTGAAATTGTTGGAAAAATAGGGTCTAAAATCTTGAGCAGTTGCTGCTTGTAAAAATAGACAGCTAAAAAACAGAAGTAATAGTTTTTTCATACATTATTATTTTAATTCTCGGTAAAAATACAAATAATTCAAATAGCTTGGAACATCCTAATCAAATAAAGCGCGTTATTCAAGTTAGCCATTTTTACGGCCGTCAACATTCCACTATTTTACCTATCTTTGGGCGATTAAAAAATTGCAATTTTCATGGCTTTACAATGTGGTATAGTAGGTTTACCGAACGTAGGTAAATCAACATTATTTAATTGTCTGTCAAACGCGAAGGCGCAGGCAGCGAATTTCCCTTTTTGTACAATAGAACCCAATGTCGGTGTGATCACCGTTCCTGACGAGCGAATTAACAAGCTGGCTGAACTGGTAAATCCGCAGCGCATTGTTCCCAATACGATTGAAATTGTTGATATAGCCGGTCTGGTAAAGGGCGCATCAAAAGGCGAAGGTTTAGGAAACCAGTTTTTGGGTAATATCCGCACCACGAATGCTATTATCCACGTGCTTCGTTGTTTTGATGACGGAAATGTTATCCACGTAGATGGTTCTGTAGATCCTATCCGCGATAAAGAAATTATTGATACCGAGCTTCAGTTGAAAGACTTGGATACCGTGGTGAAACGGATACAGAAAGTCGAAAAGATGGCGAAAACTGGTGGTGATAAAGACGCGAAAAAGACTTTCGAAATTCTTTCTGTTGTCAAAGCTCATTTGGAATCGGGACGTTCGGCACGAACAGCAGCCATATCGGAGGAAGATTTTGATTATATCGAAGACCTTGCTCTATTGACTGTAAAGCCTGTATTGTACGTATGTAACGTAGATGAAGCCTCTGTAAATACAGGTAATGCCTATGTAGAACGCGTAAAGGACGCGGTTAAAGATGAAAATGCACAAGTGTTAATCATCTCGGCGCAGATTGAATCGGAAATAGCGCAGCTCGAATCTTATGAAGAGCGCAAGATGTTTTTAGAAGATCTTGGCTTGGAAGAATCTGGCGTGCATAAATTGATTCGCGCAGCCTATTCGCTGTTGAAGCTGTCTACCTATTTCACGGCTGGTGTGCAGGAAGTGCGTGCCTGGACAATCGAGAATGGATTTACTGCACCGCAGGCGGCGGGCGTTATCCACACGGATTTCGAAAAAGGATTTATTCGTGCTGAGGTGATTAAATATGCAGACTATGTACAATATGGGTCGGAGGCTGCGGTGAAAGAAGCGGGCAAGCTATCCGTGGAAGGTAAAACCTATATCGTAGAGGACGGTGATATTATGCATTTTCGTTTTAACGTATAACGCCACGAAACGATCCAATGATCACGATATAGACTCCTGCAACATATGTTGCAGGAGTTTTTTTTTAATCGCAGCTATACGTTGCTCATGTATGTATCATTCCGTATATTCGATTATGAAATTTGGTCAAGTAGAACATCCCGAAGAGATCGATTTTACTCTTCCCCCCACCCCTGCTGAAACATTGGATTTGCTAAAAAGCAACAAAGAAAAGGCGGAGCTGGAAGTATATGTAGGCTGTGCAAAATGGAACAAAGCTGATCTAAAAGGCTTCTATCCTCGTGGCACAAAAGACGAATTAAGCTACTACGCGCAGCAATTCAATGCGATTGAGCTTAATGCCACCTTCTATAATTCGCCAAGCAAAGAGCAGGTGGCCACTTGGCGAGACAAAACCGCCAAAGGTTTCAAATTTTTTCCAAAAATTCCGCAATCGATAAGTCACTATGGCCGGCTGCTTCATACCGATGAAAAAGTGAAAGCCTTCGTAGACGCTACCGTGAATTTTGAGGATAGACTGGGCATGGCATTTTTGCAGATGCATGATAATTACAAACCCAAAGACTTCGAACGCTTGAAAGGATTTTTAGAGAATTTCCCAAAGGGTTATCCCTTAGCGCTAGAAGTGCGCAATACATCCTGGTTTACAGAGAAAAACGTATTTGATGATCTCGTTACGTTATTGGAAAAGACAGATACGACCAACGTTATTGTAGACACAGCAGGAAGACGCGATCTTTTGCATATGCGCCTAACGACCTCGGATGCTTTTGTTCGCTACGTGGGCGCTAATCATCCAACGGATTACGACCGGCTTACCGACTGGGTGAAACGCATCAAAGAATGGAAAAAAGCAGGTTTACGTCGTCTTTTCTTTTTCGTTCACCAGAATGTGGAGGTTGCATCTCCCCTCCTCGCGGCCCACTTCATTACCGAGCTGAACAAAGCAATCGGCACAAATCTGACCATCCCAAATAAAGATGGTGGTCAAAGCCAAGGGAAACTGTTTTAAGTTAATCTTCGTCTGAAAGATGGCGTTTGTCCAGCCTGTGGAACGTATCTAAGTCTTCCGCAGCGCCGCGCGCATCCCCTAGCTGTTCCCTCACGTTAGATCTATACAGATAGAGTTCCGAATATGTAGGGTTTAGCACAATCGCTTCGCCATAATCAGCCAGTGCAGATTCCCAATTTTCCATCTTTTCAAACAAATCGGCCCGCAGGGCATAAACATAAAAATCCTCAGGCAGCAGTGCTATCAAGATGTTAAAATCGACTGCTGCCTTTTCATATTGCTCGCGCTCAACGAAAAAATTTCCCCGCTCCTCATACACTGCGCTGGATTGCGGTGCTAACTCCACCGCCTTATCTAAATCCTGCGTTGCGTTGTCAAACTCGCGGATAGCGCTAAAGAGCTTGGCACGGTAGAGATAGGCAGAAGCGTTGCCGCGGTCGATTTGCAAGGCTTGGGCAAATGATTCGAAAGCATTTTCATACCGTAACATATGTACTTGTAAAGCGCCCGCATATACAAGGGTATCTGCAGAAGGCGCTCTGCGAAAGGCCTCGGCGTAGTAGGCTAGTGCCCGCTCATAATCAAATTGAGGGGTAAACTCAAGGGCGGCTTCGAGCAGCGCTTCCACACTTTCAACCTGATCGGCATCGTGCACGGTGTTTGCTGGTTTTTCCTGTTGCCACTGCATATAGCTGCAATAGTTTGCATCCAGCGTTTTGACAACTTGGTAATCATAGAATGCTCCTTCATCATCCTCCAGATAGGCGTTCAAGACCGATCGACAGGCCCTGAAAAAAGGTTGATCCGGATAGCTTTCTATAGCACGAGAGTACAAAACATGCGCCTCTTTCCATTCCCTTTTTGTGAATAAATCAAAGCCTTCTTTCGCGATTTTCAAGCATTCATCGGGCTCAGAAATTGGCGTAATAGTGGTATTGGGATAAGGGAGTAGTCCACTTTGTGCAAGTTGGAAATAACGATTTTTACGTATTTGCATGGCTAAAAGAAAGTTTTCTTACGGTCGCGAATATAGTGAAAATTTGGAAAGCTTATGCCCGAACGAAGCTGGCCTTTATAAGATACGTTTTACAATGCGTAGCTTATGCGTGTATCGACCTTCGGATGGGTTAAAAATGCCTTCACTATCCATGTTATCCGTCCGTACGTACGCCGAAGCGTGAAAAATACGATCCGCATCTAACATCAATCCAACATGGGTTATCCGCCCCTCTTCATTGTCGAAAAAAGCTAAGTCACCCGGCTTGATTTCGGCTACAAAGTCGACTGTTCTACCTTGCTCGGCCTGCTGATAGGCATCGCGGCGTAAGGTAATACCAAATTGGGCGTATATCGCTTGCGTAAGTCCGGAACAATCTAAGCCGTACGGCGAACGCCCGCCCCATAGATACGGGCATGCATGGTAAAGATTGACCAGTTTCGGAAGCTCCATAGCGAAGTCGGCGACTGTAGGGTTACGAAGCCCACCTTGAATATGGTATGGAGCAGGTGACGAATTGGGAAGCGTTAACGATAGCGTATCCCAAATCTTTGTTCCGGGCACCAAACGTATGCTGTTCTGGTCAGAAATGGCTTCGGCACCTGAGCAATCTACCACCCGATATGCATCATCATCGAACGATGGTATTTCTCCACCCCATATCCTGTATTGCCCATGCTGTAGCCACCCTTCATAATCACTCTCCAGCATGCGGATATATGTCCACTCCGATCGCTCCTCCAGTAATTCAAAGATTTCGGCAAACAATACTTGGTTGACCATTTCGCTACGATGGGAAGGGTCTGATCGCAAAGGCACCACAGAAAGATTACAAATACCTAAAACCATCTTTTCTTTTTTTACTAAAAACAAATAATATGACGCAGATGTTATCTACGTATACGAATATAACTTTTTTATACCGCACGCACATGAGCAACCATAGATTTAATCGCATTCTTTTAGCAGTGGACGATACACCTTGCACGCTAAAAGCCATCGAACACGCCAAGGAACTGGTTCGCGAATTTAATTCGTCTATTGCCTTGGTTACGGTCGTACCGCCAACCTCGCCGGCAGCTTATGGAGCAGACCCGTTGTTGGGGCAGCAACCCATTATTGTTCCTGAAGTGTCGGAAATTCAGCAAGATTCCGCCCAGCGCTATCTGGAGAGCTTAGGCAACGCCTTTGAAGGGGCACACGAAGTGTTTCTTTTTAATAAGGTCGGAAACGTGCGTGATGAGATATTGAACACCGCTAGTGAGTGGACAGCAGATCTCATCATCATGGGTTCTAATGGAAAGACTGGGTTCGAACATTTTATATCAGGTAGCGTTTCGGAGTCAGTCATCCGCAAAGCAAACTGCCCCGTGTTGGTTATTCCAAGCAAAGAAGAATAACGACCTGCGAAGACCCATTACTGTATTTTCCGAAGTCGGGCAGCAAACATGCTGTCCGATTTGCGATGGTAGCCCTTTATAAGATTCATTGCTTCTACTTTCAGGCCGCATGTATCTTCCAGATAGGCCACGATATCCTCGTTTTCTTCTCGAAAAACAGAGCATGTAATATAGATCAACTGGCCGTCTTTCTGCAAGTATTTCGACGCGCGTGCCGCTATTTTCTGTTGAAGGCTGGCAAAATCGGCTATGTTGGATTCCGAAAATTGACTCATCATTTCCGGTGTTCGACCCCAAGTGCCCGACCCCGAGCAGGGCGCATCAAGGATAATGCCGTCAAAGCGTTCTCCATGCAGTAAATGCTCCACATCTACTGTCAAGTCTAAGACTTTCTTCCTGTACGCTGTCCGGATGTTTGCTTTCAAAAAGCGTTCGTCTAGATTTCTTAAAACGCTAAGGCGGATGTCGGACACCAACAATTGGATACTAGGTTCTTTATGAAGCAGCAGTAAGGATTTACCGCCGGATGCAGCACAAGCATCCCACCAAGATTGATTTTTAGCGATATGGGCGATATCCAAGCTCTCCTGCGACGATAAATCCTGCACTTCAAATAACCCCTCTATCTTTTTTATTTGCTGCAGTTGCGCGCCGTTCGGCAGTCGGTAGCTATAAGGACCAACCTTTTCGAAGGGTATTGCGTTTTTCGTGAGTTCCTCCTCTACTGCCAAAACTGCATGCTTTTGCACACGCAAAAATAAATCGGGCTGAATGAGTTGACTTCTGCAAAATTGCTTTGGATCTATGGATAAGGAAAGATGGCTATAGAAAGGAAAGATGGCATCGTCGCAGGGAATCCCCTGTTGCTCCAAGAAATTTATTTTGTCCGCCAATTCCCCCTGTTGATAAGCAGACCATTGCGGCCTATGCACGTCAACAAGATCACTTGCCGTTTCGCACAGAAACTCTGCGATGACTAGCCGAGCCTCCGGAGCTTGATCTGCTGCTATATGACCCACTCTAAAATAATTGTAGCAAAGACGGGATGTCATTCTGCGATCAGAAGACCCCATCTGTCTATTACTTTTGTAAAAGCGGGTTAAAAACCTACTTAAGGGCTCGTCTAATTTATACTCGCCTAAAGCACGTTCGAAATTACGCAGCTGTTGCGCTACTTTTTTCTGCTTTACTTCCAATATTAGTTTAATTGAAAGGATGATCCACGGTAAGACTTAAAGCTTACGGCGTTATTGATAAAACCAGAGCTTTCACTATGCTCAAACTGGTAGGTACTGTACAAACCATCAAATGAATCTTTCGTTACGTATTCACGATATTTAGATCCATACTTTGCCAAAAGCCCGCCAAAGTATTTTGCTGCATCGTAACCTTTATAGGAATAATCGGAAGGATTGACGCCGTAGAGCGAGTAATACAAATCCTTAAACGTTTTAACGCCCGATGTCCAACCTTTGAGATGACTCTCCGATGAAATCGTGGGATTGTAATTTGAAAAATTGGCGTACATGCTGAAATCTATGCGATCCCAAAGCGGATGGCCATACAGGTTAAGGCTGTAAAAACTTTCGCTGGATTTAGCATCCAAGTTATTGAGCAATGTGCGGAGTTGGAACTTATCCGTAGTACCTGTAACGATGAAATTTGTTCCCGCCGTAATTAATGCTTCATTCAATTGTGCAATTGATGAGACTGATTGAACTTGTGCAGAGGGCTTTAACCGCCGAATTTCCGATACAAATCCAGCCAAAAACTGCCGACCATCATTATCTGCCGTGTTGTAAATGATGATGACGTCGCCCCCATTATATTCCCGAGACAATCTTTTGGCAGTAGCCTTCATATGCATATCAATAGAAGGGGTTAGTGATACCAAATTAGGTAGGTTGAAATCACTTGCTTTGGAAGCTGCCAATGGATTGATTTGTAAGGCGTTATTATTTGGCACATTGCTGCCAAACACCTTAATTTCCTTTGGATACACCGGTCCAACAATCAATGTAGCATCCGCTATTTCCTGGGATTGCGCGATATTCATACTCTGGCCTTCGCTATCGCGCGAGTCAATCACATTTAAAGCAAATGATTTCCCATTTTTAGCCAACTCATCTAAGCCCAGTTGGAAGCCTTGGTAAAAATCCAAGGCTATAGAAGAACGACTGATGTCTGCTTTTGACACGGCATTTGGATTCAAGCGGTCGAGTTGAAAAGGGAGCACCAGTGCTATGCTGTTATCGAGCACACGTTTTGTTTTTCCCGCAGATACCTCGCCAGCTTCACCTGTTTTAGATGATCCTGGTTTATCAGCCGTGGTCGTGCCACTCCCTACGTTTCCGCCACGATGATCGGGAGATTTTAATACTCCGACCTTAGGCGAACAAGCGCTTAAGCTAAGCGCTAGTCCTAAAGCCAGTAATAATTTATTCCCACTCAATCGTTGCTGGTGGTTTTGAACTGATATCATAGACAACTCGGTTGATTCCTTTAACATGATTGATGATTTCGTTAGAAATTTTAGCAAGCAAATCGTAAGGGAGATGAATCCAGTCAGCGGTCATACCGTCTAGTGAACCTACTGCACGCAAGGCCACAACATGCTCGTACGTACGTTCGTCGCCCATCACACCCACGGACTGCACGGGCAGAAAGATCGTGCCCGCTTGCCAAACTTTATCATACCATCCCGTCTCTTTTAAATTACGGATATAGATATCGTCAGCTTCTTGCAAAATCCGTACCTTTTCTTCCGTGATATCACCTAAAACGCGTATTGCCAATCCGGGACCCGGAAAAGGATGTCTACCCAAGATATTCGGGTCTACCTCTAAGGTTTTTCCGACACGGCGCACCTCATCTTTAAATAGGGTTTTTAATGGCTCTACTACTTTCAATTTCATAAAATCGGGAAGTCCACCGACGTTATGGTGTGATTTTATGGTAGCTGATGGCCCTTTAACCGAAATGGACTCAATGATGTCGGGGTAGATTGTTCCCTGCCCTAACCATTTTGCCTCAATACCGTCAGGCAGCTCATTTTGTATATCTTTTGCAGCTTGATCGAATACATCAATAAATGATGCACCGATAATTTTACGTTTCTGTTCAGGTTCAGATACACCTGCTAAACGTCCGTAAAAAAGATCTTTAGCATTGATACCTTTTATATTAAGACCCATATTTTTGTAAGAGTCCAACACCTGCTCATATTCATTTTTACGCAGCAGACCATGATCCACAAAAATACAGTGCAAATTTTTACCAATAGCTTCATGCAATAACACCGCTGCAACGGTAGAATCTACGCCACCTGATAGCGCCATAATAACGTGATCATTGCCCAATTGTTCTTTCAGCTCGGCAATGGTTGTCTCAGCAAATGCTGTCGATGTCCAGTCTTGCGCACATCCACAGATGCCGACAACGAAATTTTTCAATAGCACCTGTCCATCCGTACTGTGCGTAACCTCCGGGTGGAACTGTATGCCATAGGTGCGCGTGCCAGCAACATGGTATGCCGCCACACGAACTTTATCCGTGCTGGCTATGATATGGAAGTTTGTTGGCACTTCTTTTATCGTATCGCCGTGTGACATCCAAACTTGGGATTGCACGGGTACGCCCACTAACAATTCGTTGCTCGTATCCACAAATTGCAGATTCGCACGTCCGTATTCTCTGATCTCCGACGGTAATACTTCGCCACCAGACTTTTGCGCCAAATATTGCGCGCCGTAGCAAACTCCCAATATCGGAAAACGATCCTGAAGCTCGCTGTAATTAATTTGCGGCGCTCCTTCTTGCCTAACGGAAAAAGGACTACCGGAAAAGATTATGCCTTTGACCGTATCGTCAAAGTCTGGCAAATTATTGAACGGATGTATTTCACAATAAACATTAAGCTCACGTACACGACGCGCTATCAACTGCGTATACTGTGAACCAAAATCGAGAATGATAATTTTTTCGGACATGCGGCAAAGTTACATATTCGTCGCGTAATTTTTAGGTTTTTTTACAACAGGTTTCTGTAGATTCGGCGATCCAGATCGGCGAAGAATTTTGCTCGGTTTAATAGGACGCTTCTATAAAAACAGCTATATTCGAGATGTATCGATCCTACATTATATTCATGAAATTAGTCGTCACTCTATTATCCATCGTATTTCCTATATGGCTCGCCGCGCAAGTGGAGGGTACGGTATCCAATAAAAATGGCGAGAAACTCGCTTCGGCAACGGTGTTGCTAAAAAACAGTTACATCGGTACCTCGACAAACGCTAGTGGGGAGTTTTTTATGGAACGATTGCCGAAGGGCCGGCAGACCTTAATTTTTAAGAGCTTGGGCTACCAAACCTTTTACAAGGAAATTGAAATAGGACGGGAAACGTTACAGGTAGACGTCGTGTTAGACGAAGAAATTAATGCGTTGGAGGAAGTTGTGGTCACCAACCGTGATAATCCAGCCCTCCGAATCATTAAACAAGCCATACGTCATCGAGAAGAGAATGGAAATAAAATAGACAGTTACCGCGCCGATTTCTATTCCAAAGGTCTGATGCGTGTTCAAAACTTGCCAAAGCGGATGGCGCGTGCCGGCGCAGACAACTTTCCGGGCCTCGATTCCAGCGGCTCCGGCATTATTTACCTGTCGGAAACCGTATCAAAAATAAGTTTCAAAAAACCGAATAAGTTATACGAAGAAGTTATTGCGTCGAAGGTTAGTGGAGATGACAAAGGTTTTAGTTTTAATACGGCAATCGGCGCGAATATCGATTTTTACAGCAATATGGTTGGGTTATGGAATGGTATCATTTCGCCCATTGCCTACAATGCCTTATCGTATTACAATTATACATTGATCAATAGCACTAAAGAGGACGGTCAGCAGATTTTCAAAATCAAAGTCCAACCTAAGCGAGACAAAGAACCTACGGTGGATGGGTTTATCTATATTGTTGAGAACAGCTGGGAAATATACGCGGCCGATTTCTCACTGCCTGGTTATCGCCTGCAGCAGCCTGTTCTGGACACGCTGCACATTACGCAGCATTATGCTTGGAATGATCAAGACCAGCGCCGAACAAAATCCTTCCAAAGACTGGATTTTAAACTCAGCTTCTTTGGTGTCAAGGCTGCCGGCAATTATATGCAGAACTTTTCGAACTACGAATTCGTGAAAGCATTTCCGAAGGGTACATTTGGCAATACATTAACGAAGATCAATAAGGGATCGAACTTATTGGACTCAGCCTATTGGAGTTTTGCACGTCCCATAGAGCTAACAGCCGAGGAACGTCAGGACTATGCATTTAAAGACAGTATGCAAACTGTGCGTAACAGTAGCGCCTATTTAGATTCTGTGGACCGCTCTAAAAATAAATTTAGTCCGCTGGATCCCCTCCTCGGCTATGCATATCAGAACTCACAAAAGCAATTTAAATTGGAATACCTCGGCTTAAATAATTTTGCTAAAGCGAGTTTTAATGCGGTGCAAGGGTTTACGTTTACGGCCGCTTTAAACGCAAGTTTCGGTTCGGCAGAAACAGGTTCGTATACCAAGCTGAATAATGACTTTCAATATGGTTTTTCGGAAAAGAAGCTTCGCTTCAATGCGGATTATATACATCGTTTCAACACGCAAAACTATGCTACGCTGGCCTTGAATTTTGGAAATAGGGCTACGCCTTTTAACGACGAATTAGGGCCGCTGCCTTTAATCAACAATATCACTTCGCTGTTTTTTAAAGACAGTTACCTGCAATTCTATCAAAGAGAGCAAGTCAAATTGCGATACACGCAGAATCTGGGGGTGCCCTTTCAACTTATGGTCTCCGGCGCTTGGGCAAATCGCAGTCCGCTCTTTAACAGCAGTAATTATTCATTCTTGCGGCAAGAGCGAGATTATGTATCCAACAACCCATTGGCGCCAACAGATTATGCAACGCCAGCCTTTTTAGCCAATCGGGTCTTGGAAGCAGAAGTCGGGCTGCGGTGGGCGATGGGACAAAAAGCTGTTGACCGACCTGATGCAACATTGCTTTTGCGTGATATGCGTTATCCACTCCTTACCATACAATACAAACAAGGGTTTAACCTAACGCATAGCGAGATGAGCTACCAACTTTTGCAAGGCGCTATTGCACAGAACCGACAATTGGGCCCATTCGGTATGTTAAGTGCTCGGTTAAAAGCGGGCAAATTTTTGCATGCTGAAAACATACCGTTTACCGATTACAAACATTTTTCGGGAAACCAAACCCATATCGGTACGACCTCTTCTTATGATAATACGTTTTTGCTATTACCCTATTACAGCCATAGTACAAACAAAGGGTTTGTAGAATTCCATGCAGAACAGGATTTTAAGGGTTATCTTTTTAACAAAATACCGGGCATACAGGAACTACAGTGGGGCCTTATAGCTGGCTACCATTTTCTCCATACGCCAGCGAGAAAGCCCTATCACGAACTAAGCATTGGAATCGATAACCTGGGTTGGGGAAAATATCGCTTGTTGCGCGTGGATTACGTGCATGCGATGCAAGGTGCGTCTTCTATTCCAGGGGTTATCGTGGGTTTGAAATTTTTGAACATCTTAAATTAGCAGGGAGGCAGCAAGGTATAACACCTTAACCCTATCGGCTATATAAGTCTATTATTTCGTCATAAAGGTTATTTTACCGCCGGCTAATCGCTTTTGCTTCCTTTCTGTAGGATTGCCGTAAACATTTATATATCCGCCGGCGCGGGTTTGTACGTCTGCACTTACCGAGGCTCTTACGTCGCAGACTCCCCCACCATTTGTCCGCGCAAAAGCTTTTTTGGAATTTAGTTTTTCCGCATAGTAGTTACCACCAAATGTTAGGATAATATTTTGCGACTCCGTATCACCCCGTAAGGTCACGGAGGAGCCTGTTGTGCTATTTACTTCTACGCGTTTTACATTGACCGCTAGATCGAGCTTACCCCCTTCATTGGCCCAGACCAATATCGAGTCTTGCTCGATGCTGCCTTCTTCTGTTTGTACAACGGCACCTTTTTGTACTGTGAAGCTGTAAATGCTGGGCGAATGCACCCTGACGAAGGTGTTTGCTCCTTTCAAAGGATAGCCCGACGCCATTTTAATGCGGAGTTTTCCATCTTGTTGTGTAACTTCTACTTTGTCCTTCAAATCGCCATCTACTAAAACGGAGTTTTCATCCGACGGAACTAAAACTACATTTAATTTATCCGTGACATGGAGTTCGACCACATGGCCTATATCCACTTTTGTTTGCGCTATTAGGTCTGCCGTGCAGCCCATCAGGACAGCTAGTACCAAGCACGTTGCTCTCATCATCTTGTTCAACGGTATTTAATTTTTATTTACTTTAATCTATCGGCCCAATAGCGCTAGCTCTTTTTCCGAGTACATCTTTGCACCTTTTAGGTAAGTATATAGAAGTTCCTTTGCCTCTTTATCCTGGAGCTTGTATAAATTATTCATCAGGAAATCCTTATCTTCTTCAATATTATCCCGATATCCCATGTAGGAAGGGATGTAATATTGAATACATAGCCGGATATAACGAAGCTCAACATTGTTTGGGTTACTAGCGATTTGCTTTTCCAGCATTTTCTTGCCGTCTTTAAAATAGCTCATCTTCTTGATGGGATTGCCGGTGTGCTTGGCCATAAACATATGGTAAGCCGCTTCATAACCAAGCTCTACTGGTGAATCCGCGTGTTTACCCAGCGACTCGAGGTGTTGCTTGCATTTATCACCATCTTTATGACCTATTTTGAAGTCTTTACGTATTTGGGGAAGACTTAGTGTCTGCCCTTTAATTTGTCCTGCAAAGATTAAGACCTGCATTACTATCAAACCGTACAAAAATTTTCTTGCCATGAGCTCTTACATTTTTTACTTCAAGAAATTTACAAAAAACAAGCCAAATATGACGAAATAATTACGGAATAATTGTAGTTAGTACCTGTGGATATAGAACAAATCCCGCGGGTAACGGGCGTTTTCACGCTTTGGCGACTCGGGTCAGCCTATTGGATTTGTTAAATATTTTAAACCAAATTTTAAAGCATAACCGATAAGTATGCCTAATATAAAACTGGCGAATGTGCCCACCAATATGTATTCTGTAAATTTGGTATCCCTTGCCTTTGTTAGATCTCCAAATCTAAAAATTGATTTGGCACCTAACAGAAATCCTATGCCCGAGAGAAATCCTATTTGTACGAATAGGACGATCAGCAAGCGTTCCATAATGCCGATTAACAGCCCGGCATCGGGTAAAGAGGTTTCTGGTTTTTTGAGAAAATCTGCCTGTGACGTCCATTTACTAAAGAATACACGTAGGGCTATAGGGCTTACATAAGCGGTTAGCAAAAATGCAATGACGTAACATAGGCTGGTATCAGAGAAAATAGCTCGCGTCCATGTTTCTGGCCAGCCGTATGCTAACACCAATGCAGCAACTATGCTCCCGAGATGCAACAACTGGTCAAAGACAAAAAACGTAAATGGCTGTAGTGGCCACTGTCTTTCCACATATATCTTCACGCTATCGATGAGTAAGTGCGCAAACGTGACGAATAGTACAATATGCCAGTGTTTGAAAAGGGTTGTGCAGAATAATATGGTCAAGATCATTCCATGTATGGCAACATGAAGCAACAAAAAACCGATTTTTTCTTTCCGCTTTTGCACCAGTTTGTTAGGTTGGAAAACGAAATCACCCAACACATGTGCCAAGAAGAGCTTTAAAAAAAGTATACTCATAATTTCAGTAGTTCCGTTGTACAAAATGCAATTGCATGTTGTATTTTTGTGTATGCTCCTTTCTGCAAGGCTGTGCTTACTAAGCTTTGGTGCTTCTTTTTCAACTTCTTAGCCAGCTCGGATTGACTTGATTCTTCATTTAACAAAGCCAATTTAACCGTTTCTGCGATATTGCTTGTCCAGCGTGTAGTGAGCTCGGTTAGCAACGGCAAAATAGTGTTGCACAAGGCATTTAGCTTTTCGTCCGCGGTACGGAGATGCAGTGTTTCTTTCTTCAGCTCCTCAAACGATTCTCCAGAATAGATCAATGCTGAACCGAAGGTTGTTTTCAAGCGACCTTCATCATCATCCTTCACACCGATGCCTATCCCCATACGTGCATCCAATCCTATTTCAATCATTGCCGCTTTAATATAAAAGGCGGCTATCAAAACCTGCTCCACAGAAACCTCCAGCTGAAAGCTGTCACCCCGAAAGATATCAAATTTTTTTGAGAAGCAAGCAATTGCTTCTTCCAAAACCGGCAGCCAAATTTTGGGTGTTGCTGTTCTTGATTTGATAATGTCGCCTGTTATTATTGCTATCATGTTTCTCAATTCTGAATTGCATCAATCACTATATGCGTTGCTAGTTGCTCATCAGCCCTATTTTTGGCATGATCAGTTTTAAATATCAGCGAATTTAGCGATAATGAAGAATGCCATCGAATATACTGATAATCACGAATATCTCCGAATTCATCGATAATAAAATATCAGCGAATTCGACGATAATTAGAAATATCAGCAAATTCGACGATAATCAGAAATATCAGCGAATTCGACGATAATTTAAAATATCAGCAAATTCGCTGATAATAAAAATAGTGCAGTGGGGAATGCTTCTATGTTAGAATAGAATTGAAGAATATAAAAAAAGATCATCTGCAGAGGCAGATGATCTTTTCAACAACACAACGGCAGTTTATTAAATAACTATATTAATAATTTTCCCTTTCACAAAGATAATCTTTTTGACAGGCTTTGTCTCCAAAAACCGTTGCACATCAGCATTTTCAAGCACCAGGCTTTCCACTGTTTTTTGATCAAGATCAAGCGAAAGAGCGAGATTCATCTTCATTTTACCATTGATCGAAACGGGGTACGCAAACTCAGATTCGATTAAATAGTCCGCGTTAAAAACTGGATAAGATGCATAGGAGATTGCACCTTGCTCATTACCAAGTAGCGCCCACAACTCCTCCGTGATATGTGGCGCGTACGGCTGAAGCACAATGATCAGATCCTGCAAAATCGCCCGTTTATTACATTTTAGCTCCGTAAGCTCGTTCACACAAATCATGAAGGCTGATACCGACGTATTGAATGAAAAACGCTCGACATCGTCTTCTACTTTTTTGATAATCTTGTGGAGTGCTTTATATTCCGCTTTTGTAGGCTCAGCGTCTGTCACGGCAAAATTTCCGTCTGCGTCATGAAAAAGACGCCACAGCTTACGTAAGAATTTATATACCCCTTCTATACCATTTGTATTCCAAGGTTTTGACTGCTCAAGCGGCCCTAAAAACATCTCATACAGACGCAGCGTATCTGCTCCGTAGGACTCGATAATGTCATCGGGATTAACCACGTTAAATTTTGACTTGGACATTTTTTCCACTTCAGAGCCACAAATATACTTGCCATTTTCCAATACAAACTCGGCATCAGCAAAGTCTGGGCGAAACGACTTAAATTTGTCCGTATCCAACACATCATTGTAAACAATGTTAACGTCTACATGCAAGGGGATGGTGTTATACTGATCTTTAAGACCGTACGATACAAAGAGGTTTGTTCCTTTGCCTTCTGCGTCTAATACGCGATAGACAAAGTTTGAACGGCCTTGGATCATGCCCTGATTGATCAGCTTTTTGAATGGCTCTTCTTCGTTGTGATAACCTAGATCTTTTAACACCTTGTTCCAAAAGCGAGAGTAGAGCAAATGACCTGTAGCATGCTCTGAACCACCAATATATAAATCAACTGCTTTCCAATATGAAACAGAATTAGGGCTTGCAAACGCTCCATCGTTATTTGGATCCATATATCGAAACCAATACCAAGATGATCCTGCCCAACCCGGCATGGTACTCAACTCATACTCGTATTGATCGTTGTATTTCCAGTTCTCGGCACGACCCAACGGCGGTTCGCCAGACTCTGTAGGCAAATACTTATCAACCTCAGGCAGTAGCAACGGAAGTTCGTCCTCTTTTAAGAGATAAGGTAAACCATTTTTAAAATATACGGGAACTGGCTCTCCCCAGTACCGTTGACGTCCGAAAATAGCATCGCGCATGCGGAAATTAACCTTGGCCTTGCCACGTTTCGACTCGACCAATCGGTCGATCAAAGCGGGGACAGCTTGTTGGTAAGTCAACCCGTTGATAAAATCAGAATTGATGTAACGTCCGTTTTTATTGGGATCTGCAGCATCGTCGACCTCCTGCGTATCAGAAATCGGGATGATAGGCAAATTAAAAAATTTCGCGAAGAGGTAATCCCGCTGATCACCGGATGGCACCGCCATAACCGCGCCCGTGCCGTAGCTCGCCAAGACGTAATCCGCAATCCAAATTTGAACGTCTTCACCAGTAAGCGGATGTTTAGCAAACGAACCTGTAAAAGCCCCCGACACCGTTTTGGTATCTGCCATACGATCCAACTCCGATTTTTTGGCCGTTCTATCCTTATACGATTCAATTTCTGCTCGTTGGCTATCGGTTGTTAAAGTTTCAACTAACTCATGTTCTGGCGCCAACACGATAAAGGACACACCATAAATCGTATCAACACGGGTCGTAAACACCTCGATATCCTGATTAATCTGAGGCACAGCGAACTTAACCGATGCGCCAACAGACTTGCCGATCCAATTGCGCTGCATTTCGATCAAAGGCTCCGGCCAGTCTATCGTCTCCAATCCGCGAAGTAAACGGTCTGCGTACGCCGTGATACGCATCGACCATTGCATCATCTTTTTTTGCTCTACAGGATAGCCCCCACGTTCGGAAACACCATTGATTACTTCGTCATTGGCCAATACCGTTCCCAGTGCTGCACACCAGTTAACGGTGCTTTCCCGTAAATAAGCCAATCTATATTTTAATAATTCTTTTTGCTTTTCTTCCTCCGAAAACTGTTGCCATGCTGCGGCCGTAAAGACTGCAATATCGTCATCAGCTACGGCATCTACGCCCTCCGAACCATTTATGTCGAAATGCTCAACCAAGGCGGCGATAGGCTCCGCTTTATCCGACGCTTTGTTATACCAAGCGTCAAAAAGCTGCATAAAGATCCATTGCGTCCATTTATAATATGCAGCGTCTGATGTGCGAACCTCGCGCGACCAATCGTATGAAAAACCGATATTATCGAGCTGCTCTCGGTAGCGGTTTATGTTCACCTCCGTCGTGATAGCGGGATGCTGCCCGGTTTGGATGGCATATTGCTCTGCCGGCAAGCCAAAAGAATCATATCCCATCGGATGCAGGACGTTAAAACCTTTTAAACGCTTATAGCGTGCAAAGATATCGGAAGCAATATAGCCCAGTGGATGCCCAACATGGAGACCAGCACCCGACGGATAAGGAAACATATCCAATACATAGTACTTGGGTTTCTCCGTTGACTCCGATGGCTGGAACGTTCCATGCGCTGCCCAAAATTTTTGCCACTTACTTTCTAAAGATTGATGATTATATTCCATTGTAACCTGTTGTGCTTAATCGAGAATAGAGGCGAAAATAGCTATTTTGCGTTAGAACTGATATAAAAGTTTCACAATAAACAATAAAATGCGCATATTGTAAGTTTAAGGAGTAGCGGATATTTTGCTCGGTTTAACGAAAGATATTACACGAAAATATTCCTTAAATGAGCATAATTATTTACTTTCGCATCAAAATACATTAAAAACAGTATATGTCGACTTACGAAGAAGGATCACCAAGAAAGAAAACAAAGTCTGTTTACGTCTCTACCGTTATCAGTATTGCGCTAGTGCTATTGATGACCGGGTTGCTGGGCTTAATATTAGTGCATGCAAAAAATCTCTCGAAGTATGTTAAAGAGAACATCGTTTTAAATATCATCGTCAATGATAATGTTAACGAAGGGGACGTCCTAGCCATGCAAAAAGATATTGAGAAAGATCCCTACGTATTACGCACAGAATATATCAGCAAGGAATTAGCTGCAAAAAATTTGAAGGAAGATCTGGGTGAAGATTTCGTAGAATATTTAGGGCATAACCCGTTATTGCCTTCCATCGATGTCTATCTAAAAGAGCAATACGCGAATACCGACAGTATTCAGACTTTTATACAAATGGCGTCCAAGAATAGCCGCGTCAAGGAAATTGTTTACCAGGAGTCGCTTATCGATATGGTGAACAAAAATATTCGCATTATTGGTATGGTCGTTCTAGCTTTTACCGTGGTATTGCTCATTATTGCAGTTGCGTTGATAAACAACACCATCCGTTTAGCCATCTATTCGCAACGCTTTCTTATCAAGAGTATGCAACTTATTGGTGCTACGAAAAATTTCATTCGAAAGCCCTACCTCTTTTATGGTATATTCCATGGGCTTTTAGGATCATTGATCGCTATATTGTTGCTCATTTTCACGTTGCAATTCGCGCAAAAACAAATTCCTGACTTGGTTTTTCTACGGAATTGGTATGAGTTTGGCGCCATATTCCTGATCGTTGTGATGCTGGGCGTCCTGATATCCGGATTTAGCACTTACTTTGCCGTAACGAAATATCTAAAAGCCAAGTCACACAGTCTATATCGTTAACTATACGTCATCAACACATGTCGGAAAAAAAAATCAAAACTTCAGCATCGACAAGCAACGCGCGAGCTAGCTTTCCTTTTGAAAAAATAAACTATCAGCTTTTGATAGCAAGTATTGTGGTCGTCGTCATTGGTTTTTTGCTGATGATGGGTACAGAAGACATATACAGCTTTACCAAAATCACGTTGGCTCCACTTGTAGTTGTCCTGGGTTTTGCCTTAGGGTTTGTTTCTATTTTATATAAACCAAAAAGCAAAAACACAGACAACTAATGACATATTTCGAAGCTATTGTTTTAGCGATCATTGAAGGATTGACGGAATTTTTACCGGTATCTTCAACGGGTCATATGATTATAGGGACAGCATTGATGGGCATGGAGCCCTCTCCGTTTGTGAAGCTTTTTACTATTGTGATACAATTAGGAACGATCTTATCCGTATTAGTCCTCTATTTCAAACGGTTCTTTAGATCACTGGATTTTTACTATAAGCTCGTTGTAGCAGCTATTCCTGCCTCCGTTTTAGGCCTCTTGCTCAATGATTTTATAGATTCACTTTTAGAAAGCCCACTCACTGTAGCCGTTATGCTGGTGATAGGTGGCTTGGCTCTTTTATTTGTCGACAAATGGTTTAACAAGCCTCAAATTGATAATTCGGACGACATCTCGTATAAGCAATCTTTTATCATTGGATTGTACCAATGTTTGGCATTAATTCCCGGGACTTCGCGGTCAGCCAGCACCATCGTCGGTGCAATGACACAAAATTTGACGCGTAAAGCAGCGGCAGAATTCTCATTCTTCCTTGCCATTCCTATGATGTTAGGGGCCTCCATCGTGAAACTCTACAAATTTTTGAAGGAAGGTCACACCTTTTCTGGTGAAGAGGTAAACTTGTTAATCGTGGGAAACGTCATTGGGTTTATCGTCGCTATCATCGCTATCAAAACCTTTATAAACCTACTGACGAAATATGGTTTTAAAGTCTTCGGATGGTATAGAATTATTGTGGGACTCGTGATTATTGGATTCATATTGAGCGGGCAAAGTCTGCAACTTATATAAATGACAGATATGGCAGAAACCAGCTCTTCGGCATTTCAATTTGCGGAGGGCGAGGTACTTTTGGTAGATAAACCACTGGAATGGACCAGTTTTGACGTGGTTGGAAAGTTGAGAAATAGCATGAAGCCTTTAAAAATAAAGGTTGGTCATGCCGGTACGCTAGACCCTTTGGCTACCGGACTATTGATTATATGTACCGGGAAGTTTACTAAGCGGATAGACTCTTTTCAGGCAGAGGACAAGGAGTATACCGGGATCATCAACCTGAGCGGATCTACGCCCTCGTATGACCTCGAAACGTCCATCGACCATCCCTCAGATTACGAACACCTTACTGACGAAGAAATTCATGCGGCCACGGCTTCATTTTTAGGTGATATCGCACAATACCCTCCAGCGCATTCTGCCATAAAAATAAATGGTGAGCGGGTATATGAGAAGGCGCGGCGTGGTGAAGAGGTTGAGCTCAAAGCACGAAACATCCGGATCGCCCAATTTACTATTGAGAAAATTGCACTGCCTGAGGTTCATTTCAGAATTACATGTTCGAAAGGAACATATATCCGATCCATTGCGCACGACTTTGGCAAAGCGCTTGGGGTAGGCGCGCATCTCAGCAAACTGCGCAGAACAAAAAGTGGGAATTTCGACGTAAAAGATGCTTGGCAGTTGCAAAATCTAATCGAAAAGATTAAATTACAGAAAACCACTAATCAAGAATAAATAATCCTAAGCAAAGGAATGAAAATATACAGAAGCCTGGATGAGTTTGAGACCTTGTCAAATGCTGTCGTCACTATAGGTACTTTTGATGGCGTCCATATCGGTCATCAAAAGATTTTATCGAAATTAAAAGAATGTGCTAACGAGATCGGCGGAGAGACTGTACTATTGACATTTTTCCCGCATCCGCGGTTGATTATCAATCCGAATGATGATAACCTTCGATTAATAAACGACATTGAAGAGAAGTCTCATCGATTGGCACTATCCGGTATTGATCACCTTATCATCACGCCCTTTACACGCGATTTTTCGAATCAAACCCCCGAAGAATATATCAGCAATGTGCTGGTTGGAAAATTGGGTACAAAGCAAATTGTAATCGGCTATGACCACCATTTCGGTAAAGATCGAAAAGGCTCCATAAAAGATCTCAAACATTTCTCGGAAATTTATGATTATGCCGTCGAGCAGATTCCGGAACAGGATATCGAAGATGTCGCGGTGTCATCAACACGAATCCGGGAGTCGCTGATCAAGGGCGATATAGAAACTGCTAATAAATATTTGGGCTACCCATTTGAATTGACGGGTACCGTGGTTCGTGGCGATCAGATCGGACGGGAAATAGGTTTCCCAACCGCTAACTTAAATGTGCACGAAGCCCATAAGCTGATTCCGGCCTATGGCATTTACGCCGTGCAAGCTGAAATATATCCAACGGTGCCCTTCATCGAAACAGGCGATTATATCGACCCACAACCCGAACGCATTGCCAAAGGTATGGCTTATATCGGCACGCGACCTACAGTGGATGGAATGAACCGTAAGATTGAGATCAACCTCCTCGATTTTAAAGATGATATTTATACAAAAACCTTGCGCGTGAAGTTTTTAAAATTTATCCGACACGATCAATGGTTTGAATCGCTTCATGCGATGAAAGAGCAAATTAAGGACGATGAAAAGTCTATACGGCAATTCTTCGACGAGCGGGATAGTTTTTAAACAACAAAAAGGGATCGGTTATTATCATTTACCGATCCCTTTTTCTTTTTTCGTATTGCGCTAAAACGATGGCGAGTTGCTGCTCTTGATCCAATGAAGAATTGTCGAGCACGAAGGCATCTTCGGCCTGCCGCAGCGGGCTCTCTTCACGGGTGCTATCAATATGGTCACGATGTGCTAGATTATCGATTACCTCCTCCATCGTGACAGTTTCGCCCTTTGCTGCCAGCTCTGCAAAGCGTCGCTCTGCGCGAACCCTGGGGTTTGCAGTCATAAAAATTTTGAGATCAGCATCTGGAAATACAGTTGTTCCGATATCTCGGCCGTCCATAACAATATTTCTTCGCCGACCCAATTTTTGCTGCTGTGCGACCATGGCATGTCGTACCTCCTTAATGGCGCTGATCTCACTCACCATATCCGAAATGTACATCATCCTGATTTCTTCCGTTACATCTTCCTCATTCAATAGGATCTGTAGCTTACCGGCATTTGGAACAAAATCTATATGTATATTTTCCAATGCAGATTCGATTGCGCTTGTATCCTGAAGGTCGATATTATTTCGTAGAAAAAATAGCGTGACAGCCCTGTACATTGCGCCACTATCAATAAACACAAAATGTAACTTTTTAGCCAAAGCTTTGGCCACGGTACTTTTTCCACATGATGAAAAGCCGTCAATTGCGATAACAAAATTGTTCCTCGCCATTAGCGCGTCCCTCCTATTAATATGCCTGCTTTGTTGACCAGCGGTACCTTCATCAGGTTCTCGTCGACAATACTTTCCGGCAGGAAGATGTACTTCTTGTCGTAAATGGTCTTGTCGATATAATAGCTTAACCAATATTCATTCGTTAGTCCGAAAACCTGCGTATCGATGGCTTCGATTTTAACGGCACTTTGAGCCGAGACGTCTCCTATAAAATGTCGGAGGGTAGTTGTCTTCACTTCTCGACCATCTTTTTGACCATAGCCTTTTGAAGAAACCAACACATTGCTGATATCGTGGTTTTTCTCATTAACCAAATATACATTCCATATCTTTTCCAGCGGTGTTTCGCTTTCAAGCACAATGGCAATGGAAATATCTTCCACGATATTTTCCGGCAGATCCTTTTTCATTGTTTATTTCTTCGTTTTTGCTTTCGGGGCTGCTTTTTTTGTTGTGGTTTTCTTCGTCGTACTTTTCTTTGTGGTAGCCGTTTTTGCAGCCGATTTTTTCGCTGCCGCTGCTTTTCCTTTTGGATCTGCATCGGCCCACTTCAACACATCCTCGTAGGTGATCTTCTCTATATCCGTGCCTTTCGGAATTTTTATGTTCTGCTTACCCAAACGGATAAAAGGCCCCCAGCGTCCGTTCTCGATTTGAGCTTCTGCATTTTCTTCGAACACACGGATGACTTTTTCTATATCTTTCTGACGTTTATCTTTAATAATCTGGATGGCCTCTTCCTCGGAAACATCCATCGGATCCATTCCTTTCGGAAGCGAATAAAACGCGCTTGCATGCCGAATATACGGACCAAAGCGGCCTATGGCTACCGTCATTTCTTTTTCTTCAAATTCACCAACTTTCTTCGGAAGCTTGAAAAGATCCATTGCCTCTTCGAACGTAATGGTTTCGATCATCTGCCCCTTGCGCAGCGATGCAAACCGCGGTTTCTCTTCGTCGTCCGCACTGCCTATTTGCACGAGTGGGCCAAATCTTCCTACCCGGACCGTGACCGGCTTGCCTGATGCGGGATCTACGCCCAACTCGCGTTCGTGGCTTGCCCGATCTGCATTTTCCAAGGTATCTTGAATGCCATCGTGAAACGGACCATAAAACGCCTTCAGCATCGCTGTCCATTCTTTATCACCTTGTGCAATTTCGTCGAATTCCTTTTCCACCTTTGCGGTAAAATGGTAATCGATAATATCGTTGAAATGTTCGACAAGGAAATCGTTGACCAAAACGCCAATATCTGTAGGGAACATCTTGGAGCGTTCTGCCCCCGTCATCTCTGACTTTATGTTTTCTATGACCTGGCCATTTTCCATCGCGAGCACGGTATACTGTCGTTCTCTACCATCGCGGTCTTCTTTTACCACGTAGCCACGATTTTGAATGGTTGATATAGTAGGTGCATACGTAGACGGGCGGCCAATACCCAATTCTTCTAATTTTTTGACTAGCGAAGCTTCGGTGTAACGAGCTGGTGGCCTCGAGAAGCGCTCGGTGGCATTCATATCCTTCAAATTCAACGCCTGCCCTTTCTCTAAAGGAGGAAGCAGCGCATTGTCCCCTTCTTGCTCCTGGCCAGCATCGTTGTCATCGTCAGTAGATTCCATGTATACTTTAAGGAAGCCGTCAAATTTCATGATCTCGCCCGTAGCAACAAGATCCTCTGTTCGCGTAGAAACATCAATTCTTGCGGTCGTCTTCTCAAATTCGGCTTCACTCATTTGTGAGGCAATTGCCCGTTTCCATATCAGTTCGTACAATCTCCGTTCGGCGTTGTCGCCTTCCACGCTATGTTCGGAAAAATAGGTCGGACGGATAGCTTCGTGCGCTTCCTGCGCGCCCGCAGACTTCGTTTTATAGCGGCGAACTTTGTGATAACGATCACCATAAGCTTTTATAATCTCCTCCTCAGCCGCTGCAATAGCTGTATCGCTCAGGTTTACCGAGTCTGTACGCATATAGGTAATACGTCCAGCTTCATAGAGTCGCTGGGCGACCTGCATGGTCCGTGCTACGGAAAATCCTAATTTCCTGCTCGCTTCCTGCTGTAACGTAGACGTTGTGAAGGGCGCGGACGGCGTACGTTTGGCCGGCTTCTTTTCTAGGGAAGAGATTTCAAAAGATGCTTGCAGGCAATCTTGCAGAAACTGCTTGGCCTCTTCTTTCTTTTCAAATCTATGTGGTAGTTCAGCTTTAAACTGCTCTTTGCCTTTTCCTGTTGTAAATTGTGCTACAATTTTAAAAGAGGCTTCGGCTTGAAATTTATTAATATCGCGTTCACGCTCTACGATCAAACGAACGGCTACCGATTGAACACGCCCAGCAGAAAGGGATGGCTTTACTTTTTTCCACAATACGGGCGAAAGTTCAAAACCGACCAACCGATCGAGCACGCGCCGAGCTTGTTGCGCGTTCACCAAGTTGTAATCAATTTTCCGTGGCTGGTCAATCGCCTTCAGTATAGCAGGTTTTGTTATTTCATGAAAAACGATACGTTTCGTTTTGCTATCATTCAGGGCAAGTGTTTCATAAAGATGCCAAGATATTGCTTCTCCCTCGCGGTCTTCATCGGACGCTAACCAAACCATCTCTGCGGCTTTAGCTAGCTTCTTTAACTCACTGACAACGGACTTCTTATCAGATGGAACCTCATATTTTTGTTCAAAGTTATTTTCTGTATCAATAGCGTCATCGGTCTTTACCAAATCCCGGATATGGCCGTAACTGGATTTCACTAAAAAATCCTTTCCTAAGTATCCTTCTATTGTTTTGGCTTTCGCCGGTGACTCTACTATCAATAAATTTTTTGCCATCTATAAATTGAATGATTTTTGCAAATAAAGCTATTTCAAAATGGAATGACAATACTTTTTGTCACTTCCTCCAAAAAATATGGATAACCTTCCTCTAAACAAGAAAGATAATATCCAATAAATAAAACCCCGCAAAAATAACAGATGCTATTCCGTTGGTGGTCATGAAAGCGCGATTTACGCGCGTTAAATCCGTCGGTGACACAATACGATGTTGGTAGATAAGCAGTGCGCCGTAAAACAAGAGCCCTGCGTAATAAAACCAGCTTACGCTGATGTAGAACGCAGGCAAAAGCACGAAAAGGAAAGATAGCATATGCAATCCTTCTGAAATACGTAACGCTTTACGACCGCCAAAATATGCCGGAATAGAATTTAGTCCATGTTGTCGGTCAAACTCTTCGTCCTGCAAGGCATAGATGATATCAAAGCCACCTGCCCAACACATGACTGCAAGGCCAAACAATACCGGAACAATATGAAATGCGTTGGTTACCACCAGATAGGCTCCAATGGGCGCGAGGCCCAAGCCAATACCAAGTACGAGATGACAGAGGGGCGTAATGCGTTTGGTATAACTATAGAACAACACGACGAATAGGGCCACGGGCGCCAACACTAAACATAAGGTATTGATGAAATACGTGGCGGCGATAAATACCAAGCAGTTAAGTATGGTAAATGATAGCGCGTTTCTTGCCGAAATTTTTCCCGCCGGGATGTCGCGCATAGCCGTACGTGGATTGACGGCATCAATATCCCGATCGAGATAGCGGTTAAAGGCCATCGCAGCATTTCTGGCCGTCACCATACAGACGAGCATCAATACCAACTTTTTCCATTCGAAAGCATGGTTCGTTGTTTGCAGCGCCAGGAAAAAACCGATAATGGCAAAAGGCAAAGCAAATATACTGTGTGCAAAAAGCACCAAAGAAAGGTACTTTTTCATCAACTTGATGGCATTGAGGGCGCTTCGAAACCGCTATTAACGCCATGAATCATCTGTAGTATTTCTTCTGTTCCGGCTTTCATCTCCGCGGATGTAATAAAATGTGCAGGTACTTCCTCAAACCACTTGAGTAATGTTTTGCGGAATTTGGCAACATTTTGATCCGTCTTTACGGCCGACTGCTTGTCTGCTTTAGTAAATACCAACTGGAATGGTAGGCCCTGTTCGCCTAGCCAATAGCAAAAGTCAACGTCTATCTTCTGAGGTTCATGCCTGCTATCTATCAAGACAAATATGCATTGTAGGTTTTCGCGCTTGGTAAGGTATGCACGGATAAACTTCTCCCATTCGGCTTTATTCTTTTTCGAGGTTTGCGCAAAACCATATCCCGGCAGATCCACCAGATACCATTCACCGTTGATGATAAAATGATTGATAAGCTGGGTTTTCCCTGGCTTTTGGGATGTTTTTGCTAAGCCCTTCTTCCGTGTTAAGGCGTTGATAAGGGATGATTTGCCGACGTTCGACCGGCCGATAAAAGCATATTCCGGTAGTTGAGGCGCAGGCAATAGTTTTACATCTGTATTACTACAAACAAACTCTGCAGACTTTATGATCATACGCAAAGGTAAAGAATTCTCGAAGCTAAAAACAACTCCTTTTTTCGTGCGAACCACTATTTTCCCATTTTTTTCCGTTATTTTTAGAGAAAATTATATCCTCGATGCTTGAAATTAAGAATATTGTAAAACAATACAGTAGCCATCTCGCTCTCCACGATGTCTCCATCTCGGTGCCGAAAGGATGCATTTTCGGACTTTTGGGACCTAACGGCGCTGGTAAAACGTCACTCATCCGCATCATCAATCAAATTACAGCGCCCGATAGTGGGGAGATTTTTTTTGATGGCGAGCCGCTTAAACCTAAACATATCGAAAGAATCGGTTACCTGCCGGAAGAGCGCGGTTTGTACAAGAAAATGAAAATTGGTGAACAGATGCTGTACCTAGCCCAATTAAAGGGGTTGAAAAAATCAGATGCGACGACTAAGATTCGCTACTGGTTTGAAAAGCTCGAGATGCAATCGTGGTGGGACAAGAAGGTGGAAGACCTAAGTAAGGGGATGCAGCAAAAGGTACAGTTTGTCGCTACGGTGCTGCACGAACCGGATTTGATTATTTTAGATGAGCCTTTCTCTGGTTTTGATCCCGTCAATGCGCAGATTATACAAAAAGAAATATTGGAACTTAACCAAAAAGGGGCCACCATTATTTATTCCACACACCGCATGGAATCTGTTGAGGAGCTTTGTGACTATATTGCCTTGATCAATAAATCGGAAAATATTTTGGACGGGGCTGTTTCTGCGATCAAACGTTCTTACAAAAACCAAACCTTCCTGATCGCCTACAAGCCGAAATTTGCAGGATATTTCACGATGGAAAGCAATGATCTTTTCGACATAGTCGAACAACAGGTGGTACACCATGAGCATGACGAACGGGAAATGACCATACGAATTGCCGATCAAACGTCTTTGAATGACCTCCTATCCTACCTTATTCAACGCGTAGAGATACAGCAGGTCAAAGAGATCGTCCCATCCATGCACGATATTTTTATTGATAAAGTCACACAAATCCGCACCACTCCCGCATTTTAATCCATTATGAACAAAATTCCATTAATCATACAACGCGAATATTTCAGCCGCGTCAAAAAGAAGTCTTTTTTACTGACGACATTTCTAGTCCCTCTTTTTTTTATAGGGATGTATGTCGGGGTTTTCTACCTCACAAAAAAGAGTTTTGATGACTCCCATGCTATTGTGCATATTGTCGACGAGCAGGGCACGGTTGCCAATCGGTTAAAGAGCAATAAAAATCTCACCTTCACCACATCTAGTGTTGCATTACAAAAAGAAATAGAAGATCTTAAAAAAGAAGAAGATAACACGAATATCCTAGTCGTTTCAAAAGATTTTTTCGAGACACGGCGTGTGGAGTTGCTATCATCAGGCAAACCCAATATCACGACCCAAAACGAGGTTAAGGACCAACTTAGGGACATCATTCGTAATGCAGAATATGAACGTCTGGGGCTCGATGGGGAAAACATAAAAAAAATTGATGATACGATACTAATCACGGCTAAGGAGCTCGGCGAAGATGGAGATGCAAAAGAAAGCCATACGGAGGTTGCTATGGGCATCGCGATGGCGCTGTCGGTGTTGGTGTATTTATCCCTGTTTCTTTACGGCGCACAGGTAATGCGCGGTATTATCGAAGAAAAAACGAGCCGCATTGTCGAGGTGATTATTTCATCTGTTAAACCTTTCCAATTGATGATGGGTAAAATCATCGGCATTGGGCTCGTTGGACTGACGCAGTTTCTATTGTGGTTGGTGCTTACTTTCGCTTTGACGAGCGCAGCTACGACGTTAATCTTCGATCAACAAGATATCAGCTCGCAGGCGGCAGCACAATCACTGCAAGGGGGACAAGGTCAAGCCGCCGCCCAAGGCATGGATTTCTTGAACGCGCTGCAATCGATCAACGTTGCCGAACTGCTGGTTTGCTTCTTCCTCTTTTTTCTAGGCGGATATTTCCTTTATAGTGCCTTATTTGCAGCAGTGGGATCGGCCGTCGACAGTGAAACGGAAGCAACACAGTTCACTATGCCCATCACCATGCCTCTGCTATTGACCTACATCTTGTCATTTGGCGTGTTAGTCAATGACCCTAATGGGACAATTGCGACCTGGTTAAGCTTCATTCCATTCACGTCTCCCATCGCTATGCTGGTGCGGGTGCCGTTCGGTGTTCCCACTTGGCAAATTGTGGTGTCACTGCTTATCTTGATAGCTGGTTTCCTTTTCACCACCTGGGTGGCTGGCCGGATTTACAAGACAGGCATATTGATGTATGGAAAAAAAGCGAGCTTTAAGGAGCTTATTAAATGGTTTAATTACAAAAGTTGATATATTTACCTACATGAACTAATATCAAAACCATGGCAACAACTTATAATGCAGAAAATAAAAGAGCTGGAACCCTCAAAAAAGTGTTAGGCTGGATCCTCGTCTTACTACTACTCTGTGGCGGCGGATATGTGTACTACCGGTATTATTTTGTCTTCGGCGAGGGGGTCAAATCCGGATACCTTAACTATGCTGTTAAAAAAGGCAACCTATTTAAGACCTACGAAGGCAAACTCATCCAAGAAGGGTTTGGGCGTTCTAAAATGGGTACTGGTATATCCAGCAATGAGTTTGAATTCTCTATCGTCAGTGATTCGATTTTCAACGTACTGGAGGTAAACAGCGGCAAGTACTTCGACCTGCATTATAAAGAATATCATGGCGTGTTACCTTGGCGTGGCAATACGCGTTATGTCGTAGATAAGGTCGTGAACATGAAATAATGCAGCTGCCTTTCAATACATCACACACGCCAAGGTGGCACAGTTGTGATGACCACAGGCTAATTTATAAAAAAAAGCGCCAGGGCTAATCCCCGGCGCTTTTTTTAAGCCTATTCCATCACAACGCTTCTAGCCGTACCTAACGTATTTATTTAGTAGGTTTGCTACTCATGACGAAGGTTAGGTTGCCTCCAGAAGCGATGTCTGCCTGCTTGATTTTGTAGCCATCAAGCTTTTTACCATTGAGCAGCACCTCTTTGACATACACATTTTTTGCAGATTGGTTTATAGCCTTCACCTCGAAGAGTTTACCATCTGCGAGCGTCAGTGTTGCCTGTTTCACCGCCGGACTACCTAGCCAGTATTCGTCACTAGCAGGGCTCACCGGATAAAAGCCTAGCGAACTGAAAAGATACCAAGCACTCATCTGTCCACAATCGTCGTTCCCGCCTAGTCCATCATAGCCCGTATGGTATTGGTTCTTAAGAATCATTCGGATGCGCTCCTGCCCTTTCCACGCCGTGCCTGCAAGATTATGCAAGTACACCACGTGATGAGCCGGCTCATTGCCGTGTACATAATTACCAATGATGCCTTCTCGCGTAATATCCTCGGTATTGGCGAAAAACTTATCGGGCAAATGCATCGTAAACAAGGAGTCCAAATAAACAGCTAAACGCTTCTTACCGCCCATAAGCTCCATCAATCCCTCCGGATTATGCGGCACATAGAGACTGTAGTTCCATGTATTTCCTTCAATAAAACCTTGGCCATGCGTTTCCAAGACATCAAATTTTGCGCGGAAGTTACCTTTCGAATCTTTTGGTCGCATAAAACCTATACGGTCATCAAACAGGTTTTTCCAGTTTTCTGCTCGCTTTGAGAAGGTCTGATACGTCTCTTCTTCGCCCAAATGTTTTGCTAATTGCGCGATACACCAATCATCATAAGCGTACTCCAATGTATTGGAAACGGAGGTGCCAGAAAGCTCGTCGGGTACGTAGCCCAAGTCGATATAGGGCCCTATACCCTCATAGCGCCTTGTATTTGCCGTTTGCACACAAGCAGCCAAGGCCGCCCGCGCATCCCCTTTATAAACGCCTTTAATAATGGCATCTGCGATTACTGACACGGCATGGTAACCACTCATACACCAATTATCATTGGCATAGTGTGACCAGATAGGAAGCATCTTCAATGCACTTTGATCATAATGCGCCATCATCGATGCCACCATATCGGCATTGCGTGCCGGGTTAACGAGATTCATATAGGGGTGGAAAGCTCGGAACGTATCCCAAAGTGAAAACGAGGTATAGTTCACGAAGCCATCGGCCTTGTGCACTTCTTGATCCAACCCTTTGTATTCCCCATTTGCATCCATGTATACGGTAGGCATCAACGCAGCATGGTACATAGCCGTATAGAAGTTAACGTAATCGTCTTTCGCTAACATATCTACTTTGATCTTTTGCAATTCCGATTCCCAAAGTTGCTGCCCAGCTTCTTTCACCCGCTCGAAGTCCCAATGTGGCACCTCTTCGTCCATATTCTGTAGCGCATTGCGCATACTGACGGGACTTAACGCGACCTTCATTTGCACCTGCTCAGCATCAGCTACCGAAAAGTCGAAATGCATTTTCAGTTGTTTGCCGGCGAGGTCTGGAAAGTTATCAGTCTGATCAAACTTTCGCCAAAAACCTTTGTACACCTGTTCTTTGCCATCGAACTTCGCACCGTAATTTTTAAAAGGTTTTGAAAAGCGCATCGCGAAATATACTGTTCGCGTCCTTGCCCACCCATTACTTTGCATATACCCTGTGATCAAGCTATCGTTTACGACACGGACAACAGTCCATACATTCTTATCATCATAGTTATAAATGCTGGATTTTAAATCCACAATGATGTGAGCATCCTCCGTTTTCGGAAAAGTATACCGGTGAAAACCAACGCGATTGGAAGTGGTCATCTCTGCCGTTACTTTAGGATCATCCAAAAACACTTTGTAATAATTTGCTTCGGCCGTTTCCTTAGCATGATCGAAACGCGAACGGTAGCCCTGTTCCGGATGTTCAGCCGTCCCCGGGTTTAGTTGTACTTTCCCCACGGTTGGCATAACGGCGATGTCGCCCAAATCCGAATGGCCGGTTCCGCTGAAATGCGTATGGCTAAATCCTACTATCGTTTGGTCTTTGTATTGGTAACCTGCACAATATTGGTAAACTTCCCCGTTGTATTTGCCGTTCATAGCATAGGGTATGGTATCGGTATCCGGACTTAACTGCACCGCACCAAATGGCACCGTCGCACCGGGAAACGTATGTCCCATTTTCGCCGTGCCGATGATTGGCGATACATACTGTACGAGCTCATTCTTCTGAGCAGCAGCGAAAATGGGTAAAAATAATAGTAAACCTAAATGTCTTAATTTCATCATATCTTCTTTTATGAAGAAGACCAAATTGAAGCCATTCGCCCCAATTCGGTCTTCTTTCACACGAACTTAATCATTATTTTCTAAATGGCTGGATTCGCTTTGTAACTCTCCCAAAGTGCCTGTAAAGATTTACCCGTTTGTTTCTCCCAGAACGAAGCTTCGTACTTCTTTTCGCGCATAGTCTTATCTAATTTTACTATGGTTCCTTTTTTGACTTTCGTTTCCAGCCAGTAGAAGAACCGAGCCGTGATTCTATAGGAATTTTCGTACGTGTGCTCAGGTTTTAAATCAGGCAGCTTCCAGTTTGCTCCGGCGTTATCGACGCCATCCACAAAGCGGACGTAATCCGCAATACCCTCGGTGATCCACCCGGGACCAGCATTTCCTGGATAGGCTTGCACCAAATGCATACCTTCATGCGTCACAATATCAATATCGCCTGGATTTTTCGCAAACCACGCTGGATTAAAACGTATGACGCCACCGCCTGCCGCAGCAATTCCATCGTAATCTGGATCCATCACAAAGACAACTTTGGTAGTTGCTTGCTTATTATATTGCTTTGCCAATTTGGGATAGGTTTTAAAAAAGGTATCGATCAACCGTTGCTTCACAACAGCATCGAAACCTTTCACTTTATCAATGTAAACCAGACTGTATTTACCTTTCGTCAACGTATCTACAGCTACGGCAACCTCCATATCTTTGTCTAGACGACTCCACCTATCTTGTGCGTTTGCTAGGAATGCCAGCCCACTGAGCAAGGCTGTAAAAAACAACTTTTTCATCGTATATCTGCTTGTTATTTAAATTAATACTTGTCGTTATCTAATGTAAATGAGTAGGGAACCGATTCCTTTTTCGTTCCACGCGAGGTATTGGGTTGACTGTCCATGTCCACAGCAAGATTGCCCCCATTCAATATGGTTTCGTGGCCAATCCAGTTTTTATCAAATGTCTTATTATTCAGTTTTGCAGACTTGATGTACCGGTTATCCGCGCTGTTGCTCGGCGATTCGATGGTAAATGTTTTTCCATTCTCCAGGTGTATGGTCGCCTTTTTAAAAAGTGGCGCACCCACAACGTATTGATCCATCGCCGGACATACCGGATAAAAGCCTAGTGCGGAGAAAACATACCAAGCGGAGGTTTGTCCGTTATCTTCGTCGCCGCAATAACCGTCTGGCGTAGGTTTGTACATGCGGTTAAGCACCTCCCGCGTCCAATATTGCGCCTTCCAAGGCTCACCCGCATAATTATACAGATAAATCATATGTTGGATAGGTTGATTTCCATGTGCGTATTGTCCCATATTGGCAATCTGCATCTCCCGGATTTCATGGATAACGCCTCTGTAATAACTATCATCAAAAGCGGGCACCTGATTAAATACAGAGTCCAGCATATTGACAAATACGGTGTTCCCTCCCATTAAATCGATAAGCCCCTGCACGTCGTGAAACACCGACCAGGAATAATGCCAGCTGTTGCCTTCCGTGAAGGCGTCTCCCCACTTTAAGGGATTGAAGGGCGATTGAAATTTACCGTCCTTATTTTTGCCGCGCATGAGTTTTGTTTCTGGGTCAAAAAGCTTCTTGTAGTTTTGTGAGCGCTCTGCGTATAGCTTGATTTCCTCTTTCGGGCGTTTCAAAGCTTTTGCCAAGCGGTAGATCGCGAAATCGTCATAAGCGTATTCCAGTGTTCGAGCTGCGTTCTCATTGATACCGACATCGTAAGGCACGTATCCTAATTCGTTATAATAGGCTACGCCCTTGCGTCCTACTGCCGTCATTGGCCCTTCGTTATTTGCACCATGCTGAAGCGCTTTATAAAGTGTTTCGATATCGTAACCCCGCAGCCCTTTGAGGTAAGCTTCAGCTACGACGGACGCAGAGTTGTTGCCCACCATAATATCGGCAAAGCCCGGGCTGCTCCATTCCGGCAAAAAACCACCTTCCTTATAACAGTTGAGCAGTCCTTCCTGCATTTCTTTATTAATGGATGGGTACAACATATTCAACAACGGGTAGAGCGCCCGGAATGTATCCCAAAAACCCGTACCGGCAAACATATAGCCAGGAAGCACTTCGCCTGTATATGGGCTGTAATGTACGACCTCACCCTGCTTATTGATCTCGTAGAGTTTATTCGGGAAGAACACCGTGCGATACAAGGTGCTGTAAAAAGTACGGTACTGTTCATCGGTAGCCCCTTCGATCTCTATTTTGCCCAATACCTCATTCCACTTTTGGCGGCCCTGCTGTTTAATGGTTTCGAAAGAATTATCTTTGAGCTCCTGCAGGTTCAGCTGCGCCTGTTCTGCGCTAATGAATGATGATGCTACTTTTGCTTGCACAACCTGCTGTTTGCCACTTTTGGCAAAGCCGATAATAGCTCCTGCATGTTTTCCTGATGTTTTCTTTCCGTCCAGTTTTTTACCTTCTTCCAAAATTTGAAAATTGTCGATAGGCTTGTCAAAGACGATGATGAAATGGTTTTTAAAATTTGGAAGTTTTCCGCGACTATAACGGCTGGAATAGCCAATTACCATATTCTTCTCCGGGATAACTTCAATCGCTGAACCTCGGTCGAAAGCGTCTAGCACAACGAAAGCGCTGTCAGCACCAGTAAAGGTGAAGCGAAACATGGACGCTCTTTCTGTTGGCGTTACCTCCGCCATCACATGATGATCAGCTAGATAAACACCATAATAGTAGGGCTTTGCAATTTCTGATTTATGTGAAAACCAACTTGCCCTTTTATCCTGGTCAAATTCGGCGTGCCCAGATATAGGCATCAGCGAGAACTGTCCATAATCATTCATCCAAGGCGAAGGTTGATGCGTCTGTTTGATACCCCGAATCTTATCCGACGCGTAGGTGTATTGCCAGCCATCACCATTCTTACCGGTTTGTGGCGTCCACATATTCATACCCCATGGCAGACCTACGGCGGGATACGTATTGCCATTCGATAGCGACACTTTGGAGTCTGTGCCCATCAGCGTGTTTACATAGTCTACGGGTGCCAATGCTGGCTGTTCCGCAATCGACAGACTGCTTTTTCTAGCCTTGTCAGCCTGCTGTTGTTGTGCCATGATCGCGGGGCTTTGGAACATACCTATTCCCAGCAAAACCATCAGCCAATTCTTAGTTGTCTTGTTTGTCATACTTTAGTGAAGGGTTTTTGTTGTGCATTTAGATGCATACCAGCTCGTTCAGATGATTTCCGATTTAGGCAATGTATAATACATCCCAAACTAACTATCAGCAAATTAAGACCTTCTTTCGCGAGATAGCTGTTAATGACTTCCTAATGAATTGTTAACGGATTGTTAATGGCAATTTTCTAAATCATCAAGAAAGAATATATTCGATTTTTATCGTAATATCGCATAAAGTTTGACGTCGAATCGACGTGCAATAGGAGCTCCGCACGAACACATGAATAAAAAACACATCCCCATATCGATCGTCAGTTTCGCTATACTGTTTGCGGTACAATATATATTGATTTACAACACCTTCGTCTTACGAAATAACCAATACCAGGTACAGGAGCGCAAGATTCTGGACAGCGCCTACCGTAGTCTGATGTTGAATGATAAGCTTTTCCCAGGCGGGCAGCAACTTATTGATTCTATCATCCGGCCTTACTATCCTATTTTTCGGGCTGCTGAAGAGCGCGGGCCTGATGAGTTTGACCGAGTCGCGCAAAGGTTTTGCGACACCCTATTCACCTCGCTGCAGTCGCGCAGTAACGCAGACAGCCTATTCCGTGAGCTTATCGCGAATGCTTCGCTGGATACCACGCTCAACTATGTCTTGATCATTACGGACTTTGAGATTACGTTTGACGGAAGAAATTACCACAAGATTTTGAAAGGTAGGTGGCAGCTAAACCATGACAGGCCTTATATCGTGATTGATGGCACACTGAATGTCGTCGATAAACAAAATCAGATTACAGGACTTACGGTAAGCAGCCCGCAAGACAACTCGTACAAGATTGCGTTTGAGTTGCATGCTGATAATCCCGATTCACGTTTCTACCGAATAATTAGGCAGATGGCACCTACACTAATCTTATCGGTCATTGCCATATCCTTGGTTATAGGGATCTATTTTCTGACCTACCGAAGCTGGGTCAGACAAAAGAAAATGACGGAAATGACATCTGACTTTTTAAATAGCATCACGCATGAATTTCATACCCCTATTACTACAATCATCGTGGCCAACCGAAGTATAGAAAATTTGGAGCGCGCAGCGACTCCCGAGAAGATCCATGAGTTTACGTCTATTATCGCACGGCAATCGTTGCGCCTACAAAAGCTGATTAAACAAGCCTTAAATATTACGGAATTAAACGAGTACAATCTCGAGAAAGAGAATTTTAAATTGGTGCCCTTATTAACAGAATCGGTCAGTGATTATACGCTATCTGTTAAGCAGGATGTCAAGCTAAAATTTATAAACGAGTTGCAGCACCCCGATATGGAGATAAAACTAAACAAGTTTCTATTCACAACCGCGGTGTATAATATTTTTGACAATGCCGTCAAATATAATACGGCTACCATAAAGACCATCAAAATCAGGTTGCTGGAGAAGCAAGACTTGATTGGTATTGAAATAAGCGACAACGGCATCGGCATGCATGAGGAGCAATTTCAGACTATTTTTCAGAAATTTTATCGGGGTAAAGAATACCTGAACAGACCGGGACTTGGATTAGGATTATTTTATGTAAAAAAGGTCGCCGAGGCACATGGCTGGCGTTTGGAGATTGCAAGTGTAAAAAACGTGGGGACCATTTTTACCATTTGGATTAATTAATCGACATTAAATAGGCATTTGCGATGGAGAAAAAAAGAAGGTTGTTATATGTTGAAGATGAGGCAGACTTAGGCAATGTGGTATCCCAATACCTGGAAATGGTCGGATTCGAAGTCGTTTGGGTGAAAAGCGCTTCGGACGCGCACGATGCATTTTGTTCCTTACCAACTTTTGATTTGATGCTTATCGACGTGCAGCTTCCGGATTATAATGGCTTCCAATTAGCGGAAGAGATTAGCGAGCGATCGGATAGCCAAGCTTTTTTGTTTCTGACCGCACGGCGAGAGAAAAAAGATCGTCTTCAGGGGCTTAATATTGGCGCTGATGACTACATTACCAAACCTTTCGATGTTGACGAATTGGTGTTACGTATCCGGAATATTTTAAAACGTTTAGATTTTCAACATATAAAGGCGGCGACCGAACCAACGGATCCTGTTGTGACCCAAATTGGCGACATGCAGATTAACCAAAACACCCATAAAATGCATTTTCCGGATGGCAAGCAGATCGATCTTACGTTGCGGGAAATGCAGGTTATGCTTTTTCTGTATAGGAATCAAGGAAAGCTTTTACGCAGAGAAGATATCTTGGTACAGATATGGGGCGAGAATGACTACTTTATGGGGCGAAGTCTTGACGTATTTATCTCCCGTATCCGAAAATTCCTGAAACATTCTCAACGGCTATCCATCGAAACGGTATACGGCTCGGGGTTTATTTTTCGTATATCGGAACCTTAGCGCATATTTCTTATCCGATGAATACTATCGGCCTATGCAAAAGGGCTCCCATAAAACCGGAAGCCCTTATACATGTCGCGCGATTTACAAATCACTGCTGTAGACATATCGAATCTCATCGCGAAGGTTATATCGGGATGCCATCACTTCACCATATGCACCGGCGGTGCGGATGGCTATCAAATCGCCGCGCTTGGATTCCGGCAGTGGAACTTCTTTCCCGAAGCAATCTGAGCTTTCACAAATTGGACCCACGACATCGTAGTTGAGCTTCGCTTGTTGATCTTCACCTACACGTTCTATCTTATGATAAGCTTGATAGAGCGCGGGGCGCATCAGTTCTGTCATACCGGCATCCAGCACCAGAAAATGCTTTTTGACACCGCTTTTTGTGTAGAGCACTTTACTTACTAAAGATCCACATTGCGCGATTAACGCACGGCCAAGTTCAAAATGTACCTCCTGCTGTGCGGTGCGCTCAAGGAATTTATCAAACACATTGAAATACGCTTCAAAATCGGGAATGGGATTGGTATCCGGATGTTGATAATCCACGCCGAGTCCGCCACCAACGTTAAGAATACGGATTTGGGTACCCCGCTCCTCAAACCAGGTTTTCCACTCGTTTACTTTCACGCATAAGCTTTTGAACACATTCATATCGGTAATCTGCGATCCTACATGGAAATGCAAACCCATCAGTTCCACATTCGTCGATTTTCGGATGACAGCAGCAGCTTGCTCTAACTCCGAGGTCGGTACGCCAAATTTATTCTCATCTAACCCCGTGGTGATATAATGATGTGTATGCGCATCAACATTTGGGTTGATGCGTAACGAAACATTCGCCATTACCCCCGCCTCGGCAGCCAGTTCGTTGATGACTTCCATCTCTTGTATGGATTCGACGTTGAACGTGAAAATTCCATGCTGAAGGGCCATACGAATCTCCTTATCCGATTTACCCACACCAGCAAAAGTGATCTGGTTGGCCGGGAACCCGGTGTCAATGGCTTTCTGTACTTCATTACCACTCACGCAATCCGCGCCAAAGCCTTGCTGCTGTATCTCAGCCAGCAAGCGATCGTTGAAATTTGCTTTCAAGGCGTAATGCACATGAAAGCCTCGCAGATCTGCTGCACGCTTGGCTTTGGTCAAGGTTTCCTGCAAAAGGTTCAGATCGTAATAATAAAATGGTGTTTCGAAGTTCTTAATTTTTTCTTCTTGCAATTTGTTAAACAACATACGCCCTTAATAGTTAAAATAATCTGTTGTGCAACGACCTTAACGCTTCCGTTTTGTGTTCGGTATCCAATACCATCGATACATTATAGTCCGAACCGCCATAGGAAACCATCCGTAGCGGAAGGTGCTTCACGGCGTCAAGTACGCGCGCAGCATAGCCATGCGTATTTGCACTAAAATCACCCACTACGCACACTATGGTTTGGTTGTGATCTACGCTGACGCGACCGAAATCTTCAACTTCTTTAATGATATCGCCTAAGTTCCGCGTATCATCGATTGTTAAAGAAACGGCTACCTCGGAGGTGGTAATCATATCGATTGGCGTTTTGTAGCGCTCGAATATTTCGAAAATCTTTCTCAGAAATCCATACGCCAAGAGCATACGTGAAGAGTGTATATGGATGGCCGTGATATCATCCTTTGCCGCAATCGCTCTTATTTGACCCGTTGTGCCACCTTCTTTACTTATCAGGGTTCCGGTTGCTTGCGGATCCATCGTATTCAACAGCCGCACGGGCACATTGTACTTTTGCGCAGGAAATACACTTTGTGGATGTAATATTTTCGCTCCGAAGTAGGCTAATTCAGCGGCCTCATCAAAACTCAAATTTGCTATCGGCGAGGTGTTTTTCACCACACGCGGATCATTATTGTGCATGCCATCAATATCGGTCCAGATCTGCACCTCGTCAGCCTGTATGGCGGCGCCGATTAGCGAAGCGGTGTAATCTGATCCGCCGCGACGGAGGTTATCTATTTCGCCAAAAGAATTGCGACAAATATAGCCCTGTGTGATAAATAACTGGTTGCTTCCGTGAATGCTGATCAGGTTAGATAATTTCTCCGCAATGTACTCCACTATGGGTTCATTATCCTCATCAATCTTCATGAAATCCAAAGCTGGCAATAACACCGAAGGAACGCCGATCTCTTCCAGATGGAAGTGAAATAAAGTCGTTGATAGCAACTCACCTTGCGCTAAGGTAATCTTCTCTTCTACAGGAGTGAACATTTCATTTCCTAAAGAAGATATATAGTTAAAATGGTAATCGATCAGATTTTTACCTTTTTCTTGTCCTTGCTCGGTTTGGAAAAGTTCCTTGATCAAATGCTCATACTTATTCTTATGTGTTTTGATCAGTTCAATAGCCGTTTCTCTTTTCCCGGCTAGAAATGCCTGGCTAATCTCCACCAACGCATTGGTTGTGCCTGCTACGGCGGATAATACAACAATTTGTCGCTCTTTTGGATCTACAATATCGAGCAGTCCTTTGATGCGCTGCGCACTACCTACCGATGTGCCGCCGAACTTTAAAATTTTCATAATTCGAATAAACTATTCTATAAAACGTGTAAAAGTAATTATTTCAGATTTGATTTTAAATAAAAATGCGGCACAACCGCTTTCCATAGCTATTGTGCCGCATAAAATGTGTTATGCGGAAGTCCTACTTCTTCAGTTGCTCAATAAGCAAGGAAGCAAGCTCGATACCGATACGCTCCTGCGCTTCATTGGTCGCCGCACCAATATGGGGGGTCAAGGATATACGCGGATGAGCTAATATCTCTTTTCTTGGTGTGGGTTCATCATCAAACACATCCAAGGCCGCAAAGGCCACTTTACCGGCGTCTAACGCTTCTACAAGGGCTAATTCATCAATCACCCCACCCCGTGATGCGTTAACAAGCCCTACTCCGTCTTTCAGTAAAGAAAATTCTTCTTTTCCTATGGCAGGCTTATCTAAGAAGGGAACATGTAAGGTAATGAAATCTGATGTTGTCAAAACCTCCTCGAAACTAACTTGCTTGACGGGCAGGTCAACAGTGACGCCCCCAGAAAATGTTACGGTCAAGGTTTTTGGGCCATCAAACAAATCTGTATACACGACATCCATACCCAACCCTAATGCCACCTTTGCCGTCTCTCGACCGATACGGCCAAAACCGACAACACCCAAGGTTTTGCCACGCAACTCGACACCCTTGGCGTAGGCTTTCTTTAGTCCTGCGAAATTTGTATCGCCCTCGATAGGCATTTTACGATTGGCATCATATAGGAATCGTACACCATTCAACAGATGCGCAAAGACCAACTCGGCCACAGATAACGAAGATGCCGCCGGCGTATTGATCACTGCAATTCCTTTCGAACGCGCGTATTCCACGTCAATATTGTCCATCCCTACACCACCGCGGCCTATCGCCTTGATATTTGGGCAAACATCGATCAACGCTTGCCTCAGCTTCGTAGCACTACGCACCGTAACGGCGTCATAGGCATTTAGCTTCTCCGCCAGTTCGTCCTGCGGTATATGGTTTGTATCTACTTCAAAACCGGCATCCTCCAACAGCTTCTTACCTGTTGCATCAATACCGTCGTTTGCTAAAATTCTCATTTTTTAAATTAAAAAGTTAAAAGTGATAAGTTAAAAGTCAAAAGTAACACATCGAAATTTAAAAATGACGACGATTGCTTTGACATTATCGCTTACGATTTTTGCTTTTCCTCAAACTCTTTCATCGCATCCACTAAAGCGTTGACGGATGATATGGTTAAAGCGTTGTAGATTGACGCACGGAAGCCCCCCACTGAACGATGTCCTTTCAGTCCTATCAAACCGCGTTCTTTGGCTAATGCTAAAAAGGCCGCTTCTTGTTCTTCCGTATCCATAACGAACGTCACATTCATCCGGGACCGGTCTTCTTCGCTTGCTGTTCCCTTGAAGAATGGGTTGCGCTCTATTTCTTCGTACAGCGTACGTGCTTTGATTATATTTTCTTGCTCAATGACAGACACCCCACCTTTTGCTTTTAACCAGCGAAGGTTAAGCAGGGAAACATATATAGAGTACACGGGCGGTGTATTGTACATCGAACCGGCTTTAGCATGCTGCTGGTAATCGAAGATACTGGGGACAATACGTCCGGATTTGCCAAACAAATCATTCTTAACAATAACCAAGGTTACCCCGGCTGGGCCCATATTTTTCTGTGCACCTGCATAGATCAAATCGAAATCGGCGACGTTGATAACACGGCTCAATATATCTGAAGACATATCCACTACGGTAGGAACACTGACTTTCGGTTTGTCAAATATTTCCGTTCCGTAGATCGTATTGTTTGATGTATAATGAAAATATGATGCATCCGCGGGCACCGCAAAGTCCTTCGGTATGTAGGTGTAATTTTTATCCGATGAAGACGCAACGATTTCCACATGACCGAGTTTGGAGGCTTCTTTAGCCGCCTTCGTTGCCCACACGCCGGTGTCCAAATAGGCTGCTTTTCCACCTTCCGGTAAAATGTTCATTGGCACCATCGCAAATTGCTGACTGGCACCACCTTGTAAAAAAAGCACCGAGTAATCGGCAGGAACGTCAAGCAACTCCCTCACCAGTGCTTCAGCTTCCACAACAACCTGCTCGAACTCTTTGGAACGGTGCGATATCTCAAGAATAGAAAGCCCGGTATTGTTAAAGTCAATAACTGCTTCGGAAGCTTCTTGAAATACTTCCTTTGGAAGAATGCATGGTCCTGCCCCAAAATTGTGTTTCATCGTTAATATATTAATAGTAAATAAATTATAACATAGCCACCTAACCTGCATCGGTTAAATGAAAAGCAAAAATAGCATATTTTTTAAATTTTTTCATGCATTTATAACTTTTGTTAAAAAAAATACAAATATTACGTTTTTTTAATAGAAATATGACATACCTGAATAAGCGTGATTCACCGTCTACAGCTGTCGGTACACCTCTGCCATCGATGCAAGGTACTGAGTTTGTGCAGGTCGTGCAAAAGCAGCGAAATAGGGCACACTTTTTAGCGGCCTTATATATACCTTAAAATTAAAAAAAATCGTAACTTCGCATGCGATGTGTGCAATCTCTTGACATATCAAGTTTTATCGAAACCGCATAAATATGGCTGAAGAAACAGAAAACGAAAACAATTTAGTCCCTGCTAACGACAGGATCATCCCTATTAACATCGAGGATCAAATGAAATCTGCCTACATAGATTATTCTATGTCAGTCATTGTTTCCCGCGCACTACCCGATGCCAGAGATGGAATGAAGCCGGTACACAGACGTGTACTTTACGGCATGTTAGACTTAGGGGTTACGAGTGGAAAACCTTATAAAAAATCTGCCCGTATCGTTGGAGACGTTTTAGGTAAATACCACCCACATGGTGACTCTTCTGTTTACGATGCAATGGTGCGTTTGGCGCAAGATTGGAGTATGCGCTATCCGCTAGTCGATGGTCAGGGTAACTACGGTTCCGTAGATGGAGACCCTCCGGCGGCAATGCGTTATACCGAAGCCAGACTGAAGAAAATTGCAGAGGAAATTTTGTCGGATATCAATAAGGATACTGTTGATTTTCAATTAAATTTTGATGACTCCTTGCAAGAGCCAACGGTATTGCCTACACGCATTCCGAACCTCTTGGTCAATGGCGCTTCGGGTATCGCTGTAGGTATGGCTACTAACATGGCTCCGCACAACCTTTCCGAAGTGATAGACGGTACCGTGGCTTATATTGATAATCGGGAGATTGAGGTTGCGGAACTTATGCAACATATAAAAGGTCCGGATTTTCCAACCGGCGGTATCATTTATGGTTACAATGGCGTGAAAGATGCGTTCGAAACGGGACGTGGCCGGGTGGTTATGCGCGGCAAGGCGGAAATTGAAACCCTAAAGAATGGGCGGGAGTGTATCATCGTAACGGAGATCCCTTACCAAGTCAATAAAGCCAACATGATCGAGCGTACAGCAGAGTTGGTTAACGAGAAAAAAATCGAAGGTATAGCAACCATCCGCGATGAGTCTGACCGGGAAGGATTCCGTATTGTTTACGAAATAAAACGAGAAGCCAATGCCAATGTGGTGTTGAATAATCTCTATAAGTATACAGCGCTACAAACTTCATTTTCAGTTAATAACATTGCGCTTGTTAAAGGGCGTCCTATGTTGCTGAATTTGAAAGACATGATCCATGAATTTGTGGAGCATAGGCATGAGGTGGTTATTCGCCGCACGAAGTTTGAGCTTGCCGAAGCTGAAAAGCGCGCACATATATTGGAGGGCTACCTGATCGCTTTGGATCACCTAGACGAAGTAATCAAGTTAATCCGTGCTTCTGCCACGCCGGAGGATGCGCGTTTAGGATTAATGGAGCAATTCGGCCTTACGGATATCCAGGCGCGCGCCATTTTGGATATGACGCTAAGACGGCTTACCGGACTAGAGCGTGATAAGATCAAAGAGGAATACGCCGAACTGATGAAAACTATCGAGTATTTGAGGGAAGTATTGGCAGACGAAGGTCTACGTATGAAGATTATCAAAGAAGAGCTCGTTGAGGTTAAAGAGAAGTATGGTGATGAACGCCGTTCGGTAATTGTTCACTCCGCTGAAGATATGCGTATGGAAGACTTCATCGATGATGAAGAGATTGTCATTACGATCTCGCATAACTCCTACGTGAAGCGCACGCCGCTAACGGAGTACCGTAGGCAAGGACGTGGCGGCAAAGGTGCCATAGGCTCTTCGACTCGCGAAGAAGACTTCACCGAGCACATTATCACGGCATCTGCCCACAACTACTTATTACTGTTTACTGATAAGGGACACTGCTTCTGGTTGCGTGCATTCGAAATACCGGAAGGAAGCCGAACATCTCGCGGTCGTGCATTACAAAACATCATCAATGTGCCGAAGGAGGAAAAGATCAAGGCTTTCATCAAGATTATAAACCTGAAAGATCAGGAATACTTGGAGAATAACTTCATCATCATGTGTACCAAAAAAGGTACAATTAAGAAGACGTCGCTGGAAGCGTATTCGCGTCCGCGTGCCAATGGTATCAATGCCATCAACATTAACGAGGGCGACGAGCTACTTGAAGCCTGCTTAACTACCGGTGGCAGCGAGATTGTTATGGCGCTACGTTCTGGACGAGCTATTCGTTTCAATGAAGGCAACGTAAGGCCAATGGGTCGAACAGCAACAGGTGTACGTGGTATCACGCTAGCAAGTGAAACCGATGAGGTTGTTGGCATGATTGCTGTAGATAGTTCAGATACCACGGTTCTTGTCGTTTCCGAGAAAGGATATGGCAAGCGTACATACATCGAAGACTACCGCGTCACGAATCGTGGAGGAAAAGGTGTAAAAACGATTAATGTAACCGATAAAACGGGCGGACTTGTGGCCATTAAAGGGGTGACCGATGCCGATGATCTGATGATGATTAACAAATCAGGCATTGTGATTCGCATAGGAGTCGAGACACTTCGGGTGATGGGTAGAGCGACACAGGGTGTGCGCTTGATTACACTGAAGGAATCGGACGCTATTGCATCCATCACGAAAGTTGCACGCGAGGAGGAAGAGGAAGCCGAGTTGGAAGAAGATTTGGACATCAATACAGATGATAATGAAGAATCAAACGGATCGACAGATACAGATGACAAGGAGCAATAAAAAATTTTCCACATTGCACGCCCTCGTTTCGGGGGTGTTGCTTTGTATTTCGGCTAATAGTGTGGCGCAATCAAACTACAAAGAGAGCAGCAACAGCTTTGCCTTTTACACACAGACAGGCGATCTAAAAAACCTGGAAAGTGCGAAAAAATTTATCGATGCCGCTTACCAGACCCGCCGGGATTCAACCAACACCCGGGTGAATGTGCTGCGGGCGATGATTTATAGTTCCATGGCTTACGCTGATTCGGCTCGCACCATCAAAAATGCGACTGACCCGATCAATATCACGTATAATTCCTTGGGAAAAATAAAGGCTAGAGATGTGCAGAATTATGCGGCAGAAATGAAGTATGTGAAGCAAAACCTTGCCGCAGCCCATATTTCCAATGCGAATAAGGCATTGGCAAAGCAAGATTATACGGCAGCCTATAACAGCTACCTAAAAGTGCGTGATTTGAACATTGCGAACTATGACGTGACCTATAATTTAGCGTTGTTGGCTGTACAGACCAAGCAATACGATTCTGCGGTCGGCTATTACAACCAGATTCTCAAAAATGATGATCCATCTGCTAGCCGCTATTTGGAATTGGTAAATGTCTACAATCAACTTGGCAACAAGCAGGCGGTCTTAAACACGTTGCAAACCGCTCGCACGAAATTCCCCGACAGCAAGAACGTATTGATGCGTTTAATTCAAGAGTTCGCACAAAATACCGAGTACAAAGCTATTGTTCCGCTAATCGATGAGGCCATTAAATATGAGCCGCAAAACGTTGAACTAAATTACCTTGCTGGTTATTCAAACGAAACTGTTGGAAACCTCGAGGTCGCAAAAAAATACTATCAACAAGTATTGCAGCTCAACGAGAACAATTACGAATCGAACCTGGCACTCGGACTCATCTACTTAAACGACTTCTTACGTGACGAAAATGACAATGAAGCGCAGTATAATGCGCAAAATTTGTTGCTGAAGGCAAACGAAATTCGTCCGTATGACGTTAATGCTTTGAAGTCTCTCTCATTATATTATGAGAAATCAGGCGATCTAGCACAACTAGATCGTGTTAAATTATTATTGAATCAACTATCAAATAATTAGGTATGAATGTAAAAAAAGCAATAGTATTTTCATTACTGGTAGCCGCAGGCAGCACCACTTTTGCACAGACGAGTAACTTGCGAAAAGCAAAAACTTCGCTTCAGAAGTTCCAAGAACTCCAAGCAGCTGGCTCTGCTGAGTTAGGAAAAAGCAACTTAGATGCCGCAAAAGAAGCAATTGATCAAGCTATCACGCATGATAAAACTAAAGATGATGCAGAAACTTGGACGTTTTACGCGTTAGTCAATGCAAATCTAGCTTCTTTAAATAGCACATCCGAAGCTGCTACTGCTGCGTCGGAAGGTATTAAGAAAGCTACTGAACTGGATAAGGATGGTAAAAATGCAGAAAATATCAAGGTTGCAGGCCAATTGTTAGGCCAGTTTAACTTCAATCAAGGTGTAGCGGCATGGGAAAAACAAGATTTCAAAACGGCCTACGGCTCTTTTGATCAAGCATTGGGTTACCTGCCAGGTGACACGACGCTGACCTACTACTCGGGTTTAGCGGCCATTCAAAATCAGGATTACCCTAACGCTATCAAAAAATTCAAAGAATTGGTTCCAGCGAAAGAGTTTTCGTCACATAAATCGGTTATGGTAGATCTTCCGAAGTTGTATTTATCTGCTCAGGATACAGCAAACGCTATCGAGTACGCTGCACAAGCTGCACAGGCGTATCCTAATGATAACGATGCTGCCGTACAGAATATTGAACTGAACTTAATCGTCGGTAACGAAGCGAAGGTAATTACAGATATTGAAAACCAAATTGCAAAAGATGGTAACAATAAATCATTGTATTACTATTTGGGTATTGCGCAATCTGCGTCGAACAACAACGACAAAGCGATCGAAGCTTACAAGAAAGCCGTGTCGATAGATCCGAATTACTCGGATGCAAACCGTAACGCTGCAGCGACCATTATCAATGGCGTCCGTGATGAATTGAATGCGTTGAATGAAAACAAGCAATTGTCAAATACTGACTACAATACAAAGTTAACAGCACTTAAAGAGAAGATCAAAACGGCTTTACCGTATCTAGACAAGGTGGTAGAGTTAAATCCAGAAGATAAAGATGCATTACGTAGTTTGAAAGGCTACTACGATTTCCAACAAGATGAAGCAAAATCTGCTGAAATCCAAGCGAAAATCGACGCTATAAACTAAAATAACCACTATTGGTAATAAAAAATGGACATCGAAATGATGTCCATTTTTTTGTTATATTACTTAACCACGATCTTTTATACCGCCAGTTCTCTGCGTACGCGCGCTGCCAACGCATCATCTGTTGAACGATCTGTTTTTTGCCAAGTCATGTAAGAATTAACGTATACCCCATTCGATAAAATAGCTTCAGTAGACTTTAAGTAAAGTATATCGCCCTCGAAATCTATTTTCCGACGCTGTATTTTATTCTTCCAGTTTGGAAACAGCGAACTTTCTACAGTGTAGGTCACGATGGCCGAGCTGTTATCAACTTTAAATTTACCACAGAACGCGATGTAACCTTGAAGGGATGATGTCATCTCTTCAGGGCTCGCTAATAACTTATCGTCGCTTTTATAAGGTAACCTATTGTCTTTGCTTATCTGCACAGACATGTAGCCGTCTGTTGTATACATTAGTAGTCCGTATGGGGTCTTCCCCATCGGAAATAGTGAATCATCACCTGCTATGGGGACTTCGATGTAGGATAAAAGTTTCCAAGTTCCTACCAATTCGTTTTTGAGTGATGTCATAAAAATAGTTTTATGTTTAGTCTATATGCATAACGTAATTATATTTTGCTTAGTTTATCGGAAAATCGGAATGATACTATTTTGACAGAAATATTTTTGTTACATTTAGCTACCAAAATGATGTTATGCTTTTATCGAAAGTTGATACCGTTGAAAATATAAGTAAAGAGGATTTTTTAAAGAGGTATTTCCGGCCTCAAAAACCGGTTTTAATCAAGGGCTTGGCGAAATCTTGGGAGGCTTATGATAAATGGAATTTAGAGTACATATTTGAGCAGGCAGGTGATCAAGTTGTCGGATTATATGATAATAAGCCAGCCGATCCGAATAAAGCTACCGATGAACCTGTTACGTTTATGAAGATGCGGGAATACATCCGCCTGATCAAGAGCGAGCCATCGGATCTACGCATTTTCTTTTACATCATTACGGATAAGCTGCCGGCATTATTGAAGAACTTCACGTACCCGGACTTGGGGTTTAAGTATTTCAAACGCATTCCCACCCTCTTCTTTGGTGGCAGCGAAGCGCGTGTATTAATGCACTATGATGTTGATCTTGGTGATCTGCTACATTTCCAGTTTGAGGGTAAAAAACGTGTTTTGCTATTTCCACCCGATCAAGCACCCTATCTTTATAAAGTTCCCCTTTCGGTGCATACGGTTTACAATATCGACTACGAGAATCCGGATTACACGCTATTTCCCGCTTTGGAACATGCTGCGGGTTACGAAATTTTCATGGAACACGGCGATGCGCTATTTATGCCTAGTGGATATTGGCATTTCAACCGTTACCTTGAGGCGGGGTTTTCGGTAACCCTCCGCTCCTTCCCTTCCTCGCCAAAGCGTCTTTTAAAGATGCTCAAGGAAGTTTTTGTTATGCGGTATACGGACAAGCTTATGCGTAAACTGTGGAAAGGAAAATGGGTAGCCTATAAACAGCAATCGGCATTTAAAAAGAGCCAGGCGGCGCTGAATAGGAAACGTAATCAGCCTCATGAACATGGTAAATTGTAATTGTGGGTCTGCCCGCTTTTATGCGGATTGCTGTTTGCTTGTGCATCAGGATAGACAGGCAGCCATAACAGCTGAACAATTAATGCGGGCACGCTATACTGCTTTTACCCGATCGCTGATCGATTTCCTTTACGACAGCTTTCATCCGGATAGTCGGCGCTATCAAAACAAGAAGGAGATAGCGGCTTGGGCGCAAGAAAACAAATGGATGCATTTGGAAATTATACAGGCCAGTACAACTACGGTCGAGTTTAAGGCCCACTACCTTGATAAACAGTTTGAGCCGGCCGTGCACCACGAAAAATCACGCTTCAAAAAAGATCGAGGAATATGGTATTATCTCGATGGCCGGCTGCTTTCCTAATTTTTTTAATAGACATTGCATAAAGAAAGAATTATTTTGTACCTTTGCACTTCCGTAAGTGCGGAAAGTATTATTTAATTAACAAATTTATTAAAAATGCAACAGTACGAATCTGTCATCATTCTTACCCCGTTGCTTTCTGAGGAGGCTGCGAAAGAAGTAATCGCAAAATTCAAAACTATCCTTTCAGAAGGCGGAGCCGAGATTGTCGCTGAAGACAATTGGGGTTTGAAAAAATTAGCGTATCCAATCCAGAAAAAAACGACTGGATTTTATCACTTAACTGAATTCAAGGCTCCAGGTGAATTAATTAAAAAATTAGAGCTCGAATACAAGCGTGATGAGCGTGTAATGCGTTTCTTAACTATTGCTCTAGACAAACATGCATTGGCTTACAACGAGAAAAAACGTAGCGGTGCATTCAATAAAAAAGCAGAAACTAAAACTGAGGAGGTAGCAAACTAATGGCAAACGAAAACATCCAATACGTAACTGCCCCTAAAGTAGAGGACAACCGTAAAAAATATTGTCGTTTCAAAAAGAACGGTATCAAATATATCGACTACAAAGACGCGAACTTCTTAATGAAATTTGTGAACGATCAAGGTAAAATCTTACCTCGTCGTCTTACAGGTACATCTTTGAAATTTCAACGTAAAGTTGCTCAAGCTGTTAAACGCGCACGTATCGTTGGATTATTACCTTACGTAGCTGATTCATTAAAATAAGGAGGATACGACATGGAAATCATTTTAAAACAAGACATTAAGCACCTTGGTGAAAAGGACGATGTAGTGGTTGTAAAGCCAGGTTACGGTCGTAACTACTTAATCCCTCAAGGATTTGCTGTTTTAGCAACTTCTTCTGCAAAAAAAGTATTGGCTGAGAATATCAAACAAGCGCAATTCAAGCAAGAGAAGATCAAAAAAGATGCAACAGAATTAGCTGGTAAATTAGAAAGCGTTAAACTTTCTATCGGCGCAAAAGCTGGTGAATCAGGTAAAATCTTTGGTAAAGTAAATAGCATTCAAATTGCTGAAGCTTTGAAAGCACAAGGTTTTGACGTTGATCGTCGTCGCATCACATTCGAAGAAGAGCCTAAGCATTTAGGTGAGTATGTAGCTAACTTAAACTTACACAAAGAAGTTAAAGTTCAAGTTCCTTTCGAAGTCGTTGCTGACTAATTACGCTTTGAACGAATTAAAAGAGGGATATGAGCAATCATATCCCTCTTTTTTTTTGCTTCCACAGCGCACTCCCCCCTCTATATTTATTTTTAAATGTAGAATAACATTATTTTCGTTTCTTTGTTATTGCATACAGATACGATACCAACGGTGACTATAAACGAACATATAAGAAAATGTCCATGCGATATATGTCATATGGAATCATCCGCTTGGGCCGTATAACTTTTAAGACTAATATTAAGCATGAAACCAAAAACTATCATATTTGGCTTGCTAGCCGCTGTTGTCATCATCGTTCTATTCAATAATAAAGAAGAAGCGAGCTTTTGGTTCTTCGGAGAGATACGCACATCAAAATTATTGATCCTTGGAATTTTTTTCCTTTTAGGAGTTATTATGGGTGGAATTCTGTTTCGCAGGCGACGTAAGCCCACGAGCACGACTTCAGCTCATGACAATCAGCCCATACCTGCAAACGACGAAGTATCAGCTGACCCCTACCCACATTTGTCTGCAGAAGACCGTAATTTTCTCGGCAAAAACGATTAATAAGATGCCTTGCAATTTATCTATGCACTTGAGGAAATCTGTGCTATTAGTTTAACACAATTTCTTTAAATTTTATCAGCGAATAAAGCGATATTTTTATTTGCAAATTTGCCAGATTTTCCTACCTTTGCGTCTCTTTAAACGCAGTAATAAAGAAAAACGATTCTGTAGCTCAGCTGGTAGAGCAATACACTTTTAATGTATGGGTCCTGGGTTCGAATCCCAGCGGGATCACGTCTTGGGACAAGTCTAAAAATAATAGACTTGTCCCATTTTTTTTGCCCTGTAACTTGCTGTTATCCTGATAGATAAGAGCAATAGCAGAATTTAGTCTCGGAGTTCGATGTCTTTTTCCGTCAAATTCCAAAAAATCGGGGAACATCGAACTCACTATAAGCCTTTTTTCCTCAATATCGCCGTTTTCATAGCGTCTATCAATGTTTGCGACCTTTTTTAAGGTGGATGCTACCAAGTCTTTTATCTCTGTTCCCACTACTGCCAAGTCGTTTAATCTACGTTCCAAAACCTCAATCTTTCCTTTGGTCAATTTCTTTACTTCTTGAAAATCGTCATCTGCCATTTCTCCATCGGCATTCTTTAAAAGCGCATTTTGATAGCGTTTGTTCAACGCATCAATCTCACCTATGATATTTGTCCGTTCGGTATTTTGGGCTTTGGTTTTGTTATTGGAGTCTTTTATAAAGGCTTCGATAAAAACATCGACCATACCCTCTTTTGGCGACATATACCGTAACTGTTTTAAGAAAGCCTCATTGGCGGTTTCGGCTTTGAACCGTACTCCGCAGGAGGAAGTGCAATGATAGTAGTAATAGTAATTGCCCATCTTTCCCTTTGAGGCACTCCCTGTGAGCATCCTATTACAATTAGGGTTAGGGCATTTAATAAACCCTCTAAGCGGTAGATTGTCCATAGCCACAATTTTAGGCTTTACAACCCTCTTTCTCCCATCGAGAATATCCTGTACATCCGCAAACGTCTTTTCGCTGATTAATGGCTCATGCTGTCCTTTGACAAAATATCCCTTTTCCTCTTTGTATGGAGGAATGAATATTTTGCCACAGTACAAGGGATTTCGGACAGCTACCCAAAAGTTATTTTTGCTGAACCGCCCCTTTCCATCGGCTTTCTCCCGAACCATCTTCCATATCTGTTCGGTATTGAAGTTATTGGAAACGATTTGTTCAAACGCCCATTTTAAAAGCGGTGCTTCAAATTCATGGGGTGCAATGAACTTCTTTTTGCCCTCTGTTATCTTATTGGCATATCCCAATGGAGCAGTACCCATATACCGCCCCTCTTTTTTCGCCCTGCGCATCCCGTGAAACACATTTAATGCACGCCTGTCGTTCTCAACTTCCGGTGATGCAAGATAGAACGCAAGCATGATTTTATTTTCGGGAATGGTAAGGTCTAAGGGCTGTTCTATCGCAACAGGCTCAGCGCCATGTGTCCGCAACTGGTTAATCATCTGATAGGCATCCCCTGCGTTCCTACTGAACCTATCCCATTTGGTAAATAATATTATCGACCCCGCTTTGTTGTTCTTTGTCTTGCGTAGGTTGGATAAATATTTCTGCCACTCTGGACGTTTGAACGATTTTGCCGAATGGTCTTCTACGTAAACATCCCTTACCGGAATGCCTTTTATCTCACAATATTTTCTTAATCGGTCTTCTTGGTCACGTTGCGAATATCCCTTATCCGCTTGCTCGTCTGTCGATACACGTATGTATAAATCTGCCTTTTTCATTAGATTAAAGTTTTCCTCTTAGATACTGGTTAACTGCAATGTCAGCTATCTTCTTGACAAACCCCAAGATGGTTTTCGCTTCCTCTAAATCGACCTCTGTTCCTTTCTTTTTCAAGATTTGTACAACTCTTTCGGGGGTTAAATCGTTCGCTTTTTCTTTCTCCATCTTCAACTGATTTTTGCTTGTTAACCACACGGATTAATCCGCACAGACAAACTTATTGCACTGATGGACTGGATATTGGATTGTGTCTTTGGGTTGAATTACTTGGCATAGTCTGCCTGTTTAGAACCATTTCGGCAATGCTGTTCCTCATTACTTCCACGTTTGGTTATGCCTAAAAAGCGAATATGCCTGTTGTTCACGTTTCATGGAGCAAAGGTTAGACGTGTTCTTAACGGAAGCAAAAGGTCATGCAAGTTTGAAGAAAAATCTCCACCCGTTGGGTAGTATTTGTTTTCCAAAACCTTGTGCATCCTAAACACTAACCTAAACTGCTCCCGAAACGAAACACAGCATACTCCGGCTCTTTACACGAATAAAAAAAATGTCAGGCATGAGGAATATAAGCATTGGAAATGGTATTGAAACAAAACAACAGCACCACCTCTCATTGCCGAATAAATAAAAAAAATTAATTCAAAACAGTAAAGAAATGACACATCAAATAAATACATCGGAAGCAAGGGTATATGTCGGCACATACGCAAAATATAATGGCGGTTCAATCTTCGGGGAATGGCTAACGCTATCCGAATATGCGGACAAAGACGAATTTTACGATGCTTGCAGGGAGTTGCACGATGACGAGGAAGACCCCGAATTTATGTTTCAAGATTACGAGAATATCCCGAACGGCTTAATCGGCGAAAGTTGGATAAGCGATAGCATATTTGAGTTTTTGGAGGCTTTGGAAGATATGGACGAAACCCGAAAAAAGGCGTTTCTAATATGGTGCGACAACGAACACCGTAAGCTATCCGAGGGGGATATTGATGACCTAATAAGCGACTTTGACAATGACTATATAGGGGAATACAAGGACGAGGAAGATTTTGCCTATGAACAGGTAGAGCAAATGGACTTGCCCGAATTTGCAAAAACGTACTTCGATTATGAGGCTTATGCCCATGACCTGTTTTGCGGTGATTATTGGAGTGATGGCGGTCATGTATTCTACAATTCATAAAACTTCGGGAACGGTGCGCCGTTCCCATCTTTATTAAAATCCGGTGGGCAAAAAGACAGGTCCTTTCGATGGTCGGAACCGTCTTTTTGCGGAAAGCGGAACAACCCCTTTGTTAAATGCAGTCACTCTACAACTCCCTATATCCGCATTTCCCAAAGAGGCTGTAGATTGCCGTTCTACTTTCTTTCGTGAGTTGAAACGAAAAAGAAAGTAGCAAAGAAACCTACGTTTATCGTTGACTTTTAAAATATTCCAATGCTATTTCGCTAACACCCACACTGAAATATTTTTTGTTTCTGCTCAACGCTTTAACGGCTGTCGCCATTTCTTCGGGGTCGGAGAGTTTCAAGACATAACCTGAAACGCCTGCTTTTAGCATATCTGTTATGCTTTCCGTGTCATCTTCCATACTTGAAATTAGGACTTTCAAATCGGGATGCTTTTCAAGTAAAAGTTTAGCCGTAGTAAAGTCTTCCTCAATGAGACAGACATCCGGCAACTTGCCACTCTCTTTTATTTTTTGCAGGGCATCCTGCCCGTAATCCGAATGGAACAATACCGTATATCCCGAATTTTCAAGTTGCTTTACAGACATATCCCGAAGCTGTGGATTGTCATCTATGACCGCTACATAGACATTGTTTTCATTGTCTTTTCCAGTATTCATAATATCTGTTTTAAAAGTAGCGACCTGCAATAAAAAAAGCGCAGGCAACTACACTTACCGATACTGGGGCACTGGTATGCCTGACAACGAATAAGCGAGCACCCACGCCTATGGCGTGAGTATTCCTACTTATTGTCTCGTTGTCTTAAAAATTACCAGTTTTCAGTATCGAGACTTAAAGCAAAAACACTTTAAGAATTTTAATATTTTACAATTACAAAGGTAATGATGTCGATTCTATTACGCAACCGTATAATGTTCTTATCTTGCATATTCATTCTTTATTCTCAGCCCTACAATTCGATCGAAGATGTCTCGAATTAAGCTTAATCATTCGTTCCATATATCTTCCGAAACTCGTTCTCAATTTCTGTGGAGATTTGTTCAAGTTCCGTTAATGTTCCTTCAAATGCACCAATATTCCAGATTCCTGCTATATAGTACCCATCATTATTTTGCGCATTAAATTCCATTTCTTCCTCTGTTTGTTCGGGAAACAATCCTCCATTATATGTCTCAATAAACTCGTCAACTGTTGGAATGAGGGCATCAATTTTTTCGCAAAGTTGTTTAGGAAATAGAAGTCGATTTTGATGATAAATGTCTTTGAATTCGTGTCGGAAGTTTATCAAATATCTTACTTCTTCGTCTGGCTTTATGTGTTGAGTAAATTTTTCACCTTTCATCATGTAATTAATAACTGATGTCATTCTTTGAAACTTCTGAAAAGTGTCATGAATTGCGTCCACTTGCTTTTGATGGTTGGTTTTAAATTTTACAAGGTCTTTGTCAAGATTTGACTGAAATTTCTTGAGTGATTGTTCTGACACCTCTTGAGCAATTAATTCTGACCTCTTCACTAAATATTTCCATGTGAGGATAAGAACTACAGCCAGAGCAATTACAAGTATTACTCCTCCAATGCCAAAAACTTGTTCGATAGCGTTTAGCTTTTTAACTACTTTGTCAATCTCATTCACTTGCATTGTGTTTTTTTTGTTCATTATAATTTCGGAAATTTCCAGTTAGTACGGTTTCCATTACTAATATGGTGTTCAATCAGTTTATTCATTTCTTTACTGTCTTTAGAATCTCATCAAGTGTATATAAGAAGTCTAGAATTTGCCCTGTCGTAACTTTTTTAGGCGTATGCACTAAAGTATTTCTAAAGGTTCTAAGTCTGTCAATTTGAAGAGATTGTTCCTTATCAAGGTAACCGTTTTCAAGCAACATTCTATTAGCTTCACGAACACTCAAAAATCTATCGGTTTGCTTACGAGCCAATGTTATTAGTTTTTCTTCAAGTTCAGCCCACGATTTAAGAAACTCGCCTAAGTCACCTGTTCTTAGCTCTTTGTCAGCGATATACTTTATTTGTTGGCATAATTCGAAGATTGGGTCTTTATCAGGATACAATGATTTTATTGGAATTTGGTCAAATCCTTTTCCCCAAAACGATTTATTGTTTGGTATTTTAAATTTAGCAAGAAGTCTGTTGTTGAAGTCAAGTTCAGTTTTTGTGTCATAGCTTGTTGTAATGTCATCTGTACCCGCTAAATAACCTTCTTGAAAATATGGTCGCAAAGCTGTCGGTGGGCAAATACTTAACAGTCTAATATTTATTAAATCGTGTTCTGAATTAATTGTAATTCTATTAGTCAAATATGGAAGTCCAAAAACAAAAACATAGGCAAAATCTTCCGCATTGTCCATCGTTGCAAACGAACAAGCAACTCTTAAAGAATGGGTAAAATCAAGATAAGGAGTGTGGCATACTTCATAATGCTGTAATACACTCCATTGAACAGCTTTTCTTCTTTTGAGTTCTTTGTAACCCTCTATCTTTTTGCTATCAAAGAGGTCAACCAAAGCCTTGCTTGCTCCTTCTAAAATGTCAAACCGATTTGTAAGTTCACGAATTGGTAAATAGTCCCCTCGATAAATGCTGGGATAAAATGAAGAGCTCCCGGCCTTGTTTTTATAGTCTCTGGACTGTCCTCGATAAAAAATTAAATGGTCTTTGTTTTTGAAAGCTAATTTGGCCGTGTGTTCAACAAGTTCTCTAAATGTCTCAACCGGAAACGGATCACTCGCACCAACTTTGGACGGGTCACCAAAGTGTTTCAACAATTCGTCTGTTAGTTCAGGTTGTATTCGTCGCATTTGATTTTTTTTATATCTGCTTGGAGCTTCGAAAAGCAGTAGATTTCGAAGTGCTACACTTATGCCAGAATTGAATTTGATAGGGATTAAAGCTTTATTTAGATAATCAACTCCACTTTCTTGCCAAATACCTGTTAGCGATGCGGGCTTATCTTTTTGCTATTCTTCACATTCTTTCTTCCATCGTTTATAATAATTTTGAAGCCCCGTCCGTCTGCCACCTTGAAAGTATTTTCCATTATTCAAGGTATCAATTAGCTTTTCAATGTCTTTTGCGTGGTCAGTGTCCCAATTTAGTTCTCGAATAAGATAAGCTCCTATGATGTCAGCATTTATAGATGGTTCATATTTATGCAATGCAAGAATATATGTTTTGGCTTGCTCCTCATCTGAATGATGAGAAATACCCGTTGACATATTAATACTGTTTGTCAGACTCTTCATAGCTTTTTTTACTATACAAGAGGGCTCTGGATATGCTGAAACAGCATGTTGATTCCCACGAAGTTCGGTCGGATTCCAAGTCTGAACCCACTTATCCAGTCCGTTTGCGAGCCAAGGAATGGCAATTATTGCTTTTACAGAATAAAAGTCGTCAATTGGGGATAAGTCATCATTATCTAGTCCACAAGTGATGACAATTTCAGAGGTAGTGTAACTGTCTTTATAAGTTCTTTTTGTTTCAAATTTAAAAACTGGTTTACAATTTTTAAATTTCGTTCCTTTAAATAATTGTTTTACGACATCTATACCAAACAATCTCTCAAACCAACCTGTATTATTTTTTGTATGTATTAAAATAATCACTTTTTTGATTTCTTGGTCTTTGTCGGCAAGTTCACAAGCATAACGCATTGCTTCTTTATAAGCATCATCATCATTACCGCTTGTAGCTATAAAAAATCTGTGTTTACTCATATCTACTTTTTTATTTCTGTATTTGTTGTTGTCTTCTATTACACTAATTTCTTTTGCAAACTTATGGTTTTTGAATCTCCGTATTTTGGGATGCCTTTTTCTGCCTTGAATAACTCCACAGGAAAAGCACACCGAATATAATTAGGGCGTAAGCTATCCATTTGCCCACACGTTCGATAAACTTAATCGCAACCGATTTTTCATATGATGAAAAGCCCTCCGCTCCGGTCGAGCTACGTCTGTAAAACTTCCTGCGGTTAATCCAGTAACGCAGAACTAACCCCAAAACCAATGCTATTATGCCTAAAACCAGTGATGCACCCATAACGATAAACACCTATATTTCAATCTCTAAATTTACAAAATCTATTTGTTTTGCTCCACAGCAAAATAGAACACAGTTTAATCAAAAAATCCCGCCACTATGGACGGGATTTGCCGTCTTTAATCACGGCTATTAAACTGGAAACTTATTTGCTTTTCGTTCCCGAAGTTGTCCGAAATCCAAATATCAAACGACTGTGATACGGTGGATTGGGAAGTGTAATACAGCCTAAATTGTGTCTGTGGCAACACGTACACGTCATTGGGCATATACGGCGGTTCGCTGTAATACCGCAATGTTCCCTGTCCGTCAAACTGGAAATAGCGGATGTAGTATTTCGCATCATTGAAATTGCCCGACCGTTGAACGGTAATCCGTATTTCAACGGTCTGTCCGTTCGCTACCTCTTTGGGTACAGGCATCACCTGTATCTCAAAAGGGTAATTCTGTTGTATATCGAGTTCGTCTTTTTCACACGAAGTCAGCACCACGGCGCAGACCAACATCGCCAAGAGCATGAACATTGCCTGCAAATGTAGGCCGTACTTTCTGATTAATATTTTCATCGTAAATCAATTTTAAAAGTTAAACCTTAGTCCAATCCCTGCCGATGGACGGAACTGTTTCAAATCCGTGCCCCATAATACTTTTGTCCGCCCTTGCAGGAGCAGGACAAAGCGGTCGGACAGGTACGTTTCGAGCGTGAGCCGTCCGCCCGTACCATAGACAAAATTGTCTTTGTCGAGAATGGTCGAGCCGTCCGGTAGCATTGCTTCACTCCGGTTGATGGTTTCATAACCTGCCACGGCTGTTAGCCCTGCATTCAGCGTAAAGGTCTTTCTTGCATCGCCCAATAGCTGAAGACTGTAACCCACTTCGCCCGTATAGGTTTCGAGCGGTATCTGTACATCCCTGTAATCGGAAAACTGATGGGTGTACTCCGCACCCCATATCCAGTAATTGCCGTTCTTTCTGTTCACGGTCAATGCCAAATTCAGATAGTAATTGTCGCTTATTTCTTTGGACAGCATACCTGCGTTTATTTCCAATCCCTTTTGTTTGGGGAGCATTCGCTGTGCCTGTACCGCCTTCATGCTTAGCATGGCAAGCCCCATGGCAAAAATGTATCTCATCATTGTTCGTTCTTTTTGGGTTAATTAATCTTTAGGTGCATATCGCTTATCAGCTTGGCGTGTACGAGGTCGGAGTTTTCCACCTGCAATACCTGTTGTCTGCCCCCGTTCTTTTCAAAAATTTCGATAACCAAAACTTTGTCATCCGTGATGGTAAACTGGTCAAGCAGGAACACGTTTTGGTCAGTGGTATTGCCCGTTATTTCACCGAGCGTTTTGTACATACGCAACGGGTTCATTGCCTTTTCCTGCACCACGGTACGCTTGCCGACTTTCTTGTCCACGACCTTGAAATTCACAAAGTCAATGCTGAACGGAACATTGCTTTTGTTGCGCAGTTCCGTATGGAAATAGAATTTTCCGTTATGGACGTAGATACCTTTTAGCAGGAATTGTATGCCGTAGCTTTTCGCCCCAATATGCTTTACAATCCTTTTATTCTTTTTGTAAATCGTTTCCATGAGCAAGCCTGCCAGTGACGGCGAGTTGCTTCCCAATTCCTCAAACAGAACATCGTTACCGTTTTCCCTGTCCGATGCCTTTTGCATGGTCAGCAAATCATAATTCAATGTTGCAGGATAAGGGCTGTAAAAGACATTGAAATTGTAAAACCGACCATCGTCCGTGATAACCGAAAAATTGGTTTCCTCGTCAAAATCCCTTACGCTTGCCTTGATACGCAGTACGTTTTCCGCATCCTCGGCTTTGCCTGCAATAAGGTATTCACTGCCCAAATCCACGTAGCGGATGGCGGACGGAAATATGAGGTGCGAGGTTTTGCTGTACGTTACCTGCATTTCGTAAGGGTCAACCTTGCCCATACTCAATTTTCTTGTACTGGATGCAATTTGCTGTGCATTTGCACCTGTGATAAAGACCATTAAACAGACCATTGCCATGAGGCTTTTAAATATTGCTTTCATCTTCTTTTTGATTTTAGTTAAACATTAATTTTTTGAAACGAGGAATAGCTGATGACCGGCTTTGACGGTTACTTTCGGTGTCCTTACTTTCTTGGAGAAGTACCCCGATACCCCTTGCACCAACCCACGGGAAAGGTCGCCTGCCATCTGTTGCCCTGCCGAGCGTGTCATCATGATACTTGTTCCCCCCGTTTGGCTCATGTTGGAGGCTATCTCGGTAAGGGCATTCATTTCGGGGGAATACGGCACATATAGCCCTTGTTGTCCGTCCACGTCATACACGGTTATATCGACCGGAATAATGTTGCCCTCAAATTCGATGGAGGTTACCTTTAACTGCAACCTTCCACTTTGAAACTTGGCATTAGCCGTCAGTACCGTTCCTGCCGGAATGGAGCGGACGGGAGTTTGTGCCGTTTCCAACAAGCGTAAACGCACACCGCTTTCACCCGTTACGGTCTGTGTTTCCTGTACTACAGCCCTAATGCTGTTTTTCGGTTGTATGACCTGTTCCGAAACGCCTGCCGTATAAAAGCCACGGTTTCGGGTTTCGTTCCAGTTTGCCAAAAAAGCACTGTCGGTCGGTTCACGGTACAAGGCGGAAACCGTATTTTTCCTTACGGGGGTGAATGCCACGAAATGCTCTTTTTGCGAGGTACTCTTTGCCAAAGCTGTTGTGTCAGCATTGCCCGTCTGTGCCGGAGTTGAGGGGAGGTAACGGGAAGCCATTTCGTATGACTTTTCCATCAAAGCCAGTTGGTCTTCCACGGTCGTTGTAGGCGGTACGTCTTTTTCCGCCAGTTGCTCTTTCAGTTCCTCAACCTGTCTGCGGAGTTCCTTCGTTTCGTAATCGCTGTTGTCGTAGAACGAGGTCAGCGTACTTTGCGCACTTCGGTAACTGTTTAATGCAGGGTTGCTGTTCCTGCGTGTACCACCGCCGTAAGCGAAGCCGTCTTCGTAGCCCTCATCCGGTTGCTCCGCTTCCGGATCGGCGTTACCGTCCTCGCTCCAATAGTCGGATAGTGACAGGAGCGCATTGCGCTTTTCCTGCATTTTCTGTTCGAGCATTTCCTGTTCATAAGCCTTTTGCTTATCGGATTGAAGCCCTGCATCTGTCGCCTGTGGTACGGCATCGTTCAGACCAATATCCTCAACCGTTTTCTTATCGGAGGACGGTTTGAAGATTAGGTACATACAGCCGAAGAATACCACGCCCATAAGGGCAAAAATGATAGGCTTCTTTAGCTTTTCGGCTTTGTTCTGCGCACCGTCCTGCGGTGCATCCATTCCGTTTTTCGGGTCGTCATCTTCGACCAAAAAACTTACCCTCTTGTTTTCACTGTTTTTCATCTTTATAATTTGTTTTTTAAAGGCGATGAAGCTTGCATGAGTTGATGTTATTTCCCTTTTAGAGGCAACTCATGCAGGTTTCATACATTTTACGTTTTAAGATTTTGTTAATACTGTCCTGCGGAGAAACCGAGGATTTATTTTGGCCGTTAATCGGGTTTTCGATATGCTCTATGGTTAGGGTGCTATCGGAATGTGCTATATCGTAGCACACTTTCAACAGTACGGCAACGGACAATAGCGCATAGCCCAAAAAGAGCAGTAGCGTATAGCGGTGCTGTTTTCTAACAGGCATCGCTCGCCACTGTCCATCGAGCCTGTCAAACCAATTATTGATTGTTGTTCTTAGATTTTTCATGCCTTGACCATGTTTAGTGCTTGAAACGCCTGTTTTGGGAAGTAGCCTTTTGTGCAGGTGCATCGCTGACCATAGCGATTGCTTCCTTTGCTTTGGGAGCGGTCACGACCGACAGGTCGGTCAGTTCCGATTGTTTCAGCACTTGCCCGTAACGGTCTTTTTTCGCAACTTCCATGCTGTTAAGGAAGAATTTGCCGTTTAGGTACTTCACCCTCATAAGGCATTCTACCCTGGGCAGGTCTTCGCCTGCCCATTGCAGAAAGCAGGTCAGCAACAACTCCTGTTTAACCACACCTTTGGGGCTGTTGGCGAGATATTCGCTGATGCTTGCTTTCAGTTTTCCGGCATACGCACCCTGCGTATGGAAATAGCCGTCATACCCTTTTGCGGTAAGGATTTTGGCGAACGTGTTCAAATCTGATATTGCTTCCATAATCTTGACTTTAACGGTCTACGACTTCTATATGCCTGTTTTCCAACACGGCAAACTTTTCGATATTGAAGCCCTGTGGGTTGTTGTCAGACTTGACCGAGTTCAACAATAGGCATGAAGTGACCAAATTCCGTTTGGTCACGTTGCTTGGACGGATGATATACTGTTTGGCATACGTTCTTACGGCATAGGGATAGGTGTCGAAGTTGCAGACCACGCTGTCCACTTCGATACGCTGTTGCACATTGCCCGAAATGATACGGTTGTAATACCCTTTTTCCGAGAGGTCTTTGTAATAATCAAAAGCCGATTTGTCGGCAAGATTAAAAGCCCTTCTCATGTTGCTTTCAATAGCGTTCTTATCGGGTGCGAGCGTAAAGAACAGTTCATGGAAACGCTTAACGTGTTCCCTTGCCTCAACAGGTCTGTTGATGCTTGCATCCTGTGACAGTGCCAGCATCAAAGATTTGCCTTTGTCCAGTACATATATTTTTTGGCGTTGCGCCTCGGCAAACTGGTAGGACTGCCATAGGGCATAACCTACCACAGCGATGCAGAGTACCGCAAATACAATAGCGTACAGCCGTATTTGCCTAAAGCTGTTTTCGATATTTCTTAGTGTCTTAAATTCCATTGCTTCTTGATTTTTATTTGTTCATTAACCTGCCACCGATATTGCCTGCAACAGCCCCCGTTCCCGCTCCGGCGATGTTTCCGGTTTTCGATGCCGTAGAGTTTACGTTACGCATGAAGTTTCCTGCGCCCCCTGCCTGTATTACCCAACCTGCCACCGTTGGAACGGTGAAGTAGCCCACTATGCCAATTATCATGAAGATGATATACACGGTGTTGGATGTGTCGGGGATGTAGGTCGGGTCGGCAAGCATATCAATATCCCGTTCGATGATGAGGGATTGAATTTTTGCAAGCATAGAGCTGAACATATCGGCGATGGGCAACCACAGGTACACGCTGATATATCGGGTCAGCCATTGCGTAAGTGTGGATTGAAAACCATCCCATACACTTATCGCAAAGGCTATCGGCCCGAGAATGGACAGCACGATAAGAAAGAACGTCCGTATGGTGTCTATGACCAAAGCGGATGCTTGGAAAAGTATCTCCAATAGATTGCGAAACCATTCCTTTATGGCTTTCTCAATCTTATAGGCTTGTCGGTCAAGGTACATTCCCGACATGGTAGCCAAATCGGACGGCGACCATCCCAATTCGTCCAGTTTCTTATCAAATTCCTCATCGCTTACGAGGTAAGCGGTTTCGGGATTGCGGAGCATCGCCTCCCGTTCCAACTGGTCTTTTTGTGCCTGCAATTGGTTTAGGTCAAGCACTTGGTTTTCGAGCATGGCGTGTGTTCCTTTTACCACCGGAGACATTACCGCATTGATAGTTCCCAATACGATGGTCGGGAAGAACATAATGCAAAGCCCGATGGCGAAAGGTCGCAGGAGCGGAAACACGTCTATCGGTTCTGCACGGCTCAATGCCTGCCACACTTTCAGTGCCACGTAGAACAGTGCGCCCAATCCGGCGATGCCCTTAGCCACTGTCGCCATATCGGCGGACAGTGGGAGCATCTCATCATACAGCGAGCGCAGGAGTTCGTGAAGATTTTTCCATTCCATAGCTTACCAGTATTTTTGTTCAGCAGTTCCGTACAGTTCAAGCACCCTTTTGGTGTTGTTCTGTTTCTTAGCCCTCAAAATGCTTACGGAGATATTCTTGTTGGTGAAATAGCGGACAAGGCTATGGTAGTCCTTGACCTCTTTGTAAACCCTGTCGATGATGTCCATACGTTCCTTATCATTTAGGGAAAGTCCGGTCGAGCTTACAATCTGTTTCAGTTCTTTGAGCAGTTCGGTACTCTCATTCAATAGCGTGGAATAACCGTTGGCAATTGCCGTGAGTTCCTGCGGAGAGAAATTGGGGTCGTTCAACATCTTGCCGAAATTGTTCACGTACATTTCGGACACATCGCCTACGAGTAGCACCGTTTGCTGAACTTTTCGGGCATCTTTCACCAAGTTGTTTACGGCTTTCAGTTTGTCGTAATACTCCTTACCCTGTTCATACACTTTTTTTACCTCGTTGAAATTCTTTACCACGTTTGAAACCGTGGAAGAAGTCTGTATGATTTCATTTGCGCTGTTGATGATACCCGATGCAAGGTTTGCAGGGTCGGTCACAATCCATTGTGCCTTTGCGGACGGTGCAACGGCAAGCATAAATGCCGTACACACCAGTAACATTACTTTTTTCATTGTCTCTGATTTTTTTAAATGATTAATAATTATTTGCGTTCTCACGTCTCTGTTGGGCAATGCGTTTTATCGCCAGTTCCACATTACCGTCCAGTTCGGATGCCAGTTGCATGACTTCCATTTTTTCGGTTTCCTCGGTGGTGTATGCCAAATATTCTTCGAGCGAAACCTCTGTGGCATACACGGCGGAATGCGTACCGCCAAGCCCAATCCATACCTCTTTGTAAAGCCTTGACGGGTCATTGTTCTGATTGATGGAAAGGATTTGGGATTTTTCCTTTTCCGTCAGTCCGAGCATCGATTGGATGTCGTCAAACTTGTTCATGTACTTGCGTTGGTCTAAGAGGATTTTACAGTCGGAATTGTTGATGATACTTTCCTTGACCACGGGTGATTGGATGATGTCGTCCACCTCTTGGGTGACGACTATCGCCTCTCCGAAAAATTTTCTGACGGTCTTAAAAAGGTACTTGATGTACTCCGCCATTCCCTCTGTGGCAATGGCTTTCCATGCTTCCTCAATAAGTATCAGTTTACGCACACCTTTGAGCCTGCGCATCTTGTTGATGAAAACCTCCATAATGATGATGGTCACTATGGGAAAGAGGATTTTGTGGTCTTTGATAGCATCTATTTCAAACACGATAAAGCGTTTGGAAAGCAGGTCGAGTTGCTTGTCTGAATTGAGCAGGTAATCGTACTCTCCGCCCTTGTAATAGGGTTCAAGCACGTTCAGAAAGCCAGCAAGGTCAAAGTCTTTTTCCCTTACCTGTTTGTCTTCCAGTACCGTTTTGTAGTCGCCCCGTACATACTCGTAAAATCCGTTGAAAGAGGGATATTCACCGCTTTGCTTGATACGCTCGATGTAACCGCTTACCGCATTGGACAACGCCACTTCCTCCGAACGGGTCGGCGGTTCATCGTCACGCTTCCATAGCGTAAGGATGAGCGTTTTGATGCTTTCCCTTTTCTCGATGTCGAAAATTCCATCGTCCGTGTAAAACGGATTAAAGGCAATGGGGTTATCCTCGGTATAGGTAAAGTAAACACCATCCTCGCCTTTGGTCTTGCCCTTAATCAGTTCGCACAATCCTTGATAGGAATTTCCGGTGTCCACGAGCAGGACGTGTGCGCCCTGTTCGTAGTATTGGCGCACCATGTGATTGGTAAAAAAAGACTTACCCGAACCCGATGGCCCCAAAATAAATTTGTTGCGGTTCGTGATAATGCCTTTTTTCATGGGCAGGTCGGAAATATCCAAATGGATGGGTTTGCCCGTCAGCCTGTCCGCCATCTTGATACCGAAAGGTGATACCGAATTTTGGTAATTGGTTTCCTCTGTGAAGAAGCATAGCGCAGGTTCAATGAACGTGTAAAAACTTTCCTCTGCCGGAAAGTCACCTGCATTACCTGCCATGCCTGCCCAATACAGTGTGGCAACATCCACCGTGTTGTGCCTCGGCTTGCATTCCATCAAAGCGAGCGCACTGCCCGTATCGTTCTTTAGCTGTTTTAGCTCGTTCGGGTCATCCGACCACGCCATCACATTGAAGTGCGCACGGATGGAGGATAGCCCGAAGCTGTGCGCTTCGTTCAGATACCTTTCAATCCACTCTTTGTTAATCTGATTAGCACGGCTGTACCTTGCCAGTGAGTGCATGTTACGGGCTGACTTTTCAAACTTGCGCAGGTTCTCATCGCTGTTATCCAAAAACAGATACTGGTTATAGATATGGTTACAGCTAAGGAGCAGGCCCACGGGAGAGGCAAAGGACAACAGGCAATCGCTTCTGTCCGTGGACAGCTTTTCATACCTCGTATTTGCCGATACCATGTTGGGCAAATCGTCCGTATCGGACAGGGTGTGCAGGCACAGTCTTTTGTTGCCGATACGCACGTCCTCGCTTCCCAAAGCTATATCCTGCATGGGTGTTCCGGCTTCACTCGACAGGGTAAGGTACTGTTCGAGCAATCCCTGTGTGTCGCCTGTGCCGATGATGTCATCCTCGGTCAAGCGTTCCAGTTTTACAAAACCGCTATCGTTGACGATGCGCTCAAACTGTGCCACCGCTTCCATGAACCTGCGGACGGTTTCTTTATCCCTTATTTCTTTCGGGATAAGGACACCTTTGCAAAGCGAACTAAAGTTGCTCTGCATCCGCATCCGTTCTTTTGTCGTCTTGGTTAGGAACAGGTAACAGTAGTGGTTTAAAAAAGGACGTTCATTGAAATGTTGCTGATAGGACTTAGCAAGGAAACTCAATCCGTCCTGTGCAATATCCGGCGCATAACTTTCCTTGATGTACCAGTCCTGTTTGTGGACAATGGTGTAGTCCGGCAAGGTCTTGATAGCTTTGTGCCATGACGAATGAATGGCATCGTACTCCGCCGAAGCGACCGTGAACAGTTCCGGCAGGTGTACCCGAAAGCAAGCCGTGATGTCCGCATCCTTTGAAATGATGCAGTTTTGTTCCACCGCCAGTAATGGAAACTTGCTTTCCAACGTTGTGGCTTTTCCTGTATTTCTCATAGGGCGTTGGATTTAGTGTGGAACTTCAAATAGCGGTGTACGGCTCTGCGACAGATGATGTATTTCGGATGCCTTTTCTTTGCCCCGACTTTCATCAATCCGTGTTCGCCGTATTTACCGTTCAATGCGAATGTTTGCCAAACGATGAGCGATGCACCGCCTACCCCGACAAGCAGGCACACATAGGAGTTTACGCCTGCCATGTACATAACCATGACAAGGACAAGCACGCCCAGCAGACCACCTGCGAACATGAACAGGTACTGTGCTTTCAGTCCTTTGAACTCAACCGTCCTGCCGATACCTTTATTGATATTGTAATTGCTCATAGGTCGTCGGCTTAAAGGAAGAATGAGCGGAGAATGGTCGCCGCTACGATGAGGAAGATACAAGCCCCAAACCACGATGCCGCAGTCTTGCTTGTATCAGGGTCACCGCTACTAAATTTGTTGTACACCTTTACGCCTCCGATTAGCCCGACCACTGCCCCAATCGCATAGATGAGTTGGGTTGCTGGGTCAAAATAGGATGTCACCATCTGCGTGGCTTCTTGGATGCCTGCCGAGCCGTTGCCCTGTGCGAACACACCGAATGCCGACAGGAACGCAACGCCTGTCAGCAACACTTTTTTGCTTTGTTTTTCCATGATTTAACTGAATTAAACTGTTACTACTTCCCACCTCGTGCGGGCTTTCGCAACAAAAGTCTTATAGAAATCGAAGCGTTATGGGAAACTGGAAATCAGTGGAATTAATTGGCAGTGGATGGCATAGAGCAATGAAAATGTCTTATATTAGTACATTTGAAAACACTTGATTATTTAAACCTTATATTTAATGCATATCTCCAAAGTCAGCTTGGTAAATTATAGAAATTTTGCAAATGCAAGTTTTCAATTCAATAAAGGAATAAATACCATAATCGGAGAAAACGGTTCTGGAAAGACAAATGTCTTTAGGGCAATAAGGTTGTTATTAGAAGATGCTTCCCTGCAATATGCTTATAAATTGACGGATGGAGATTTTAATAGGTCTTTGGATAAGGGAAAATGGAAAGGTCATTGGATTATTATCAGTGTTGAATTTGATGAGCTTAACGATGAAGAAGCAATACAATCCTTGTTCATTCACGGTGTTGGAATTGCCGCAGAAGATTATGTGAAAAAAGCTACTTACAACCTTTTCTTTCGTCCTAAAGCGGACATCAGACAAAAACTTTCCGAATTAGCTGAAGGCGATACTGCCGGATTACAAGCGATACTCGATAGCATCACAATTCTGGATAATTACGAAACTTTCTTCACTGGCAAAAGCACTGCCGATTTTAATGACCCTGATGTATATAAAGAACTTGTAGGCGATTTTGAAAATGTTATTTTTCCATCTACAATTGATACTTCCAAATTTGGCTCTAAAATTCCACATCAATTATCTGTTTCCAAAGAAACATCTTTCACGTTTATACAAGCATTAAGGGATGTAGTAAGCGATTTTCATAACAATAGAACTAATCCTTTACTAACTCTTTTGAAAAATAAAAGTGGAGAAATCAAAGAGGAAGATTACCAACCTATCAGCGATTTGGTTGAGCAATTAAATGAAAGTATCGAAGATTTGCCTGATGTACAAAATATAAGGTCAGATATAAAATCAACCATTCAGGATGCTGTCGGTCTTACCTATTCTCCATCTTCATTGTCTATTAAATCGAGTGTTCCTAATGAAGCCGAAAAATTGTTACAATCATTGAAACTTTTTATCGGAGAACCCGGAGAGGAATATGAGGGCGGTATTCACGAATTAAGTTTAGGAGGTGCTAATCTAATATTTTTAACCCTGAAATTACTTGAGTTTAAGTATAGAAAATCAAAAGACACATTTGCCAATTTCCTTATTATTGAGGAACCGGAAGCCCATATACATAACCATATTCAAAAGACCTTATTTGACAAATTGGATTATGGAGATACTCAAATTATCTATTCTACTCATTCTACACAAATATCCGAAGTAAGTAATGTTGAGAATATAAACATCCTTGCAAAGAAATTAAATTTCGCGGAAGTATATCAACCATCAACTGGTTTAACACCTGAAAGCATCAATCAAATACAGCGTTATTTGGATGCTGTAAGAACCAATCTATTGTTTGCAAAGGGAATAATATTGGTTGAAGGAGATGCAGAGGAGATTTTAATACCCATAATGGCCAAGAAAGTATTTGGTGTAAGTCTTGACGAGCTTGGGATTAGCCTCATTAATATACGAAGTACAGGGTTTGAAAATGTAGCCCAACTTTTCCATGATAACCGGATAAAAAGAAAATGTGCAATTCTAACAGATTTAGATGATGCGATTTGTGATACAACAATTAATGAGGGCGACAGTGACCGATTAAAAAAATACAAAAGAAAAGTCGAGGCATCTAAACAAAAGGGATTGGGACGTAAGGCTAAATTAGATGCTTTTGAAGCAGGGAATGATTGGATAAAGGCATTTTATGCTGATTACACCTTTGAAGTTGATTTTATAACTGAAGGTAACAAGGATGAAGTAATTGCTATAATAGACCAAGTATATACAGACCAACCAACAAGAGTACAAGCCAAAACAGATATTGAAGATGGTAATGTTGCAATTTACGGAAAGCGTGTCCTTACAATGGCTAAGCAGGAAGGTAAAGGTTGGTTTGCCATAATGTTAGGTAAACATATTTCTTTTAAAACAGAAATTCCGAATTATATCGTTGATGCTATTCTTTTTGCCAAAGAAACATACGCTAACAATATTGTTGCAGATATCATTGAATATAGGATGAACAAGCATTTCGATGATGATAATACTTTGGATTTTTCATCTTGCAGGGAGACCCTTACAAAGTATAGAGCCGAAGAAGCAACTTTAAATGACCTTGCTTTTGACTTGGACTTGATAATATCAGATGACCAACTATTAACATTCATAGATAAATTGAAATAGGCTATGTTCATTTGGGAAAAAAGAAGTCTGAACGAGGAACAAGAAACTGCAATCTTAGAGAACGACAGTGTACTCTTGATTGCCTGCCCTGGTAGTGGAAAAACGAGAACACTTACATACAAAATCGCCTATGAATTAAGCAGGTTAAATTCCAATAAAGAGTTCGTTATTGCTATTACATACACGAATAATGCCGCTGATGAAATTAAAGAACGAGTGGAATTATTGGGGGTTGATACTACACAATTGTGGATTGGAACCATTCATTCGTTCTGTATGGAATGGATATTAAAACCTTACCACCTGTATTCTGATAGGTTGAAAAACGGATTTAAAGTTTGTAATTCTTTTGATACTGAAAAGCTCTTGACCGAATTATGTAAAAAATATAGCAATCCAAAAGTTACTTTTTATGATTTCCAATACTATGCTACCATAAATGGCACATACAAGTTTACTTCAAAAAATAGTAATCAGAATGAGCATATAAAAGCTATTCTCCAAGAGTATTTTGGGATATTAAAAGCAAATAATCAACTGGATTTTGAGCAGATACTTTTTTATGCCTATGAATTGTTGAAATCAAAACCAATCATTTGTACCATCCTGTGCAAATTGTTTCCATTTATTTTGATTGATGAATACCAAGACACTAAAGAGATACAATATCATATAATTTCCAAAATATTAAGTGCAAACAACGGATGTTCGAAAACATTAATTGTGGGTGACCCTAACCAATCTATTTATCACTCTTTAGGTGGTTTTCCGATGCCAAAGGATGAATTGGAAAAGCTTTTAGGGTTTAACTTGACACAATTGAGTTTAGACAAAAATTACAGGTCTTCTGAAGCTATAATAAATTACTTTGATTATTATAAAACATTTGCTACCCCCATTGTAGCATTCGGTAACGAGAAAGAATATAGCAGTTTAATTACGTATAATTTATCAGTTTCTTTAGATAACTTGATAGAAGAAATTGCAAAATTGATTTTGTTCAATGTACAAGAGGCAGGAATAAGTCCTAACGAAATTTGTATCGCAGCACCTCAATGGATACAGATTGCAAGTATTACAAGGAAACTTATGATTAGGCTTCCGGATTTTAGTTTTGATGGACCGGGAATGGCTCCGTTCTCCCGGGATATTGAGAATTTTTGGTTTAAAGTTTCAAGAATTGTCTTGACAGAACCATCGCCTTATATGTACGTTCGTCGTTTGCGTTGGAGTAAAGAAGTTTTGAATGAACTTGAAGCTGCGGGGGTAGATGTATCAAACTTATCAAATAAAGAATTTTTGAAAATCTGCAATTCTATTCAAGTGGATGAAAGTGATGGTTTGAGCTACTTACGGTCTTTCTTTGAACGAATTTGTGAAAACCTAAAAATACAAATTCAGAATTTCCCATTGCTTGAAGAACATCATACATCTTTTTTTGCGAGTTCTGAAAGTAGAATACAAAGGCTTATTGATGAAGGAAATCCCTTTATTGGAGAGATTGAAAATTTCAGAAAAGTTTTCAAACAGAGAGATGGAATTACAGTCTCAACTATTCACGGCGTAAAAGGAGAAGAATATGATACAGTTATCGGTTTTGCTCTTCTCGATGACTATGTACCACATTTCAATGATACAAATGGCTATGAAAATTCAAAAAAGTTACTTTATGTTTTAGCGTCCAGAGCCAGAAAAAATTTGCATTTGATTTCAGAAACATCAAGGGGGGTAAATCGCTATAATCCGAATGGCAAAAGTCCAACACCTCATTTGCTTGAATATAATTATGGGTATTCTACTATTGAATTTGATGATTAGATTGATAGATTATTTTAAGTTGATAAACAAAGGGAAGCTGTCTTTTCAGACAAACTCCCCAATGTCGAAATCCTCTAAATCACTTTTCCGCAAATCGGGAGAACTGAAATCTGTTCCGGCGGAGAGGCTCTTGTCCAACAACTCTGCAATCTTCCGTGAAGCCCCATCCATTGAGTTTTCGAGCAGACTTAACAATTCCGTTCCCTGTAATCGCTGAACTATATCTACCGCTTTCTGTTGCTGGGCAGGTTCAAGTGTATCTTGCTCCAACCATGCCCCCACGGTCGTCAGTTCATCAAAGGTAACCCCTGTGGCAAACTCATTGTCGCTGTCCTCAAACCCGTATTCATCCCATTCGTCTTCCTCATTTTCAAAATCGGACATACTCCCGAAAACTTCATCCGGCTCTCCCTCAATCTGCGGATTTTCCAATCCAAAACCTATCCCGTAGGTTTCTGCACCAAAATTATCAGCTATCCCGTCACGTTCGCTCGATTGTCTCTTTGTGGCATTCGGTGGCAAGGTGTGGCGTTCCACAGGCTTGGGAAGCCCCATAATATCCGGCAGGTCGGGGCTTTTCTTTTCCGGCTTTATTTCCCTGCGGACGTTCTTATGGATGACCACCTTATCTTTCAGCAAAAGGATAATGACGATGATAAGGCATATTACAATCAACGTTTCCATAGCTATAAGATTGGCTTTTGCTTGTCGGCGTAGATAATCTTTATTTCGTCTCCGAACTCCTCAAAGTGGTGTTTCAATACACTGTGCAGGTAATCTGTAAGGGTGATTTCTCCCTCTCCGAGCAGAAAGACGATACGGGATAATTTCTTATGGAAATCGGGGCTTATGTAGACCGATTTTCCGCACCTTGCCACGACCCCTGTCGGTCTTAAAAATGCCGATTTGTAATGCGCTTTGCGCAATACCTTTTCCGGTTGTTTTTGCTGTGTCTTGTTCATAATCGAATGCTTTAAAAAATGGGTTTAAACTTATTATTGAAATCATCGGTGATGGCTTTCTCGAACTGTTCAAAATGATGTTCGAGAATATTGTCCAAATAGGCGTATAGGGGTATCTTGTCTTCGCCAATAACCTGCACGATACGGGAAAGCCGTTCGTGGTATTCCTGCCGGATGTAGATGCTCTTATCGCCACGGCGTGTCATGGTGTGGCTATTGAGGAAACGCTCGCCATAGCCCGTATCGGAAGCCCTCTTTTGTCGGGTACGCTCTTTGGCTACGGGCTTTTCCGTTGGCGTTTCCTTTGTCGGCTCTGCGCTCGGCTCTTGGGGGGCTACCGTCTGTTGGGGCTTCTTTGTTTCACCTGCCATAATGGACATGAGATATGCCTCGTCAATCGGAGCATTCGGCTTTTTCTTGTTTTCATTCTCCATAGCGGTTACAGTTTGACGGTTCTTAAAAATTCACTGATGAACAAATCCAAGCCGGAGGCTTTCATCAATCTTTTGTCGGGAGGTAACAGCGTGGAGCGGAAGACGGTCTTTGCCGTTGCCTCGCTTTCCTTGCGGAAGCGTTTGCTATCGGCAATGCGTGTTTCCATTGCTTGCAGTCCGACCACGTTAATGACGTTGCCGTAGATTTCGTACAATTGCGATTTTTCCCTGCCATCGACCATGTTCCAAAACAGCCGTATGGTTTCGATGGAGGTCTGACCTTGTTTCATAAGGACATTGGTCAGCACATCGGTAAAGCTCAATGTGCTTTCCATGACCACACGGTCTGCCGTTATGGGCGAAAAGATATGGTGCATTCCTGCCAGTGTGTTCAGCAAGCCCGAAGTATTCACCGTTCCGGTCAAATCAAAGAAAACCACATCCACGGGAACGGTCGAGGACTGTACGAATGCTTCCGCATCCGTTAGGGCATTGTCAGCCTTGCTTTGCAGTACTGGATAGGCTTTCTTGTTGATGGTGGAAAATTGGCGGTGTGCCAGTTTTTTTAGTACTTCGTTCTGCATGACCGCTTTCAAATCCCGTTCCCTCATTTGACAGATGCTGTGCTGTGGATAATCGCAGTCAAAGACGGATACATTATAACCCATTTGGTAATGGAGTACGCTTGCGATAACTGTTGTAAACGTGCTTTTCCCAACGCCCCCTTTTTGGCTTGAAAAAGCAATGAATTTTGTCCTGTTTGTTGCTTCCATTTCTATTCTATTTTTAAGTTTCTATTTCCGTGGACTGCCTGCCATCCGGCGTGAAACAGGGCTGTCATCCCTGCACACCGTCCGGCAGTCTTGATACAATCCCGTCTGTCGGGCTTGCCATCATTCGTTCAGTCAGCCGTGCCGTCATTCCGGCTTTCACACAGGCAAGACCGATAGCTTGCCTGTCGTCCTGCCCGATGGAATGGCTACCGGATAGCTTTCATGCCGTCCGGTATTCCTGCCTGCCATGCGGAACGCCGTCAAGTGTTCCGGCATTCCTGCGCTCCGTATTTCAGAACTGCCATCGGGAGCGGATGTCTGCCAACAGGCTTGCGTGACTGATAGCGCAAAGAAGTAGGTTATTCCGTTCCATTGATTTAAAGCGGTAATCCACGGCATTTTTTGGCAATGTTTGGTCGTGGCGGAAAGGGCAATGCTTTGAACAAGCTACCCTTACTTTGTAAGGGCTTAAATGCAAGGGGTGGATGGAAAAATCATTGGAGTATGGAAGTTATGGGCGGAACGGCACAAAGCCGTTTTTTTCCGCTTTATCCAATCCGACCCGCAGGGCGGATTTTCTGTTCACCCGAACAGAGCAAGTTATGTTTTGAGATGCTCGAAATAAATTCCGCACCTCAAAACCACTTGCCCTTGCAGAGGGGTGAAAACCGCTCCGAAGTCGCAGTTTATAGTAATTAACTAAAGTTGAGCTCGCTGAAGCTCGGTTATTAATGGATTTAGATATGGAAGACAACAGAAGAAACCGAACAAACAAAGTTGGTCGCAAGCCTAAGAAAGACCCTGCCATCCACCGTTATTCGATTAGTCTCAACGACATGGAAAACGCACAATTTCTTACGTTGTTTGAGCAATCGGGAATGAAAGTAATGGCACATTTTATTACAGTCTGCATCTTTCAGAAGCCAATCAAGACCGTAAAAATTGACATGGATGCAGTCAATTTTCATACGAGGCTGACCAATTTTTACAGCCAGTTCAGAGCGGTTGGCGTGAATTATAATCAAATCGTGAAGATACTTTACCGCAATTTCTCGGAGAAAAAGGCATCGGCTTACCTCTTTAAACTGGAAAAGCAGACGGCAGAAATGGCGGACTTGTGCCGGAAAGTGATTGAGCTAACACAGGAATTTGAAAAAGAACACCTGCAAAAACACAGATAATATGATAGCAAAGATTGGAAAGGGTGAGAATTTGTACGGTGCTATTTCCTATAACCAAAAGAAGATTGACAGCGAAAACGGGCAGGTTCAGTTGTTGAACAGAATACCCGAAACATTGGATAATACCTATTCGACCGCTTACCTGCACCAGTGTTTTAAGCCGTATCTGTCCGCAAATATCAAAACTGAAAAGCCTGTGCGCCACATATCGCTGAACCCTGATCCTGCGGATAGGGTCAGCGATGGGCAGTTCGTAAATATGGCGCAGGAGTATATGGAGCGCATGGGGTATGGCAACCAACCTTATATCGTTTTTAAGCATACCGATATTGAACGCACCCATATCCATATCGTAACGGTCTGTGTGGGTTTGGACGGCAAGAAGCTACCGGACAGTTACGACCATCCACGTTCGATGGCAATCTGTCGGGATTTGGAACAAACGTACAACCTTATACCTGCCACGGAAAAACAGCGCACCGGAAACGAGCAGGTATTCCGTCCGGTGGATTACAGAGCCGGAGACGTTAAGAGCCAAATCGCATCGGTGGTGCGACACCTGCCGAAGTATTATGGGTACGCAAGCCTCGGCGCATACAATGCCTTGCTTTCGCTTTTCAATATTACGGCAGAGGAAGTCAAAGGGGAATTGCACGGACAGCCCAAAAACGGGCTTGTCTATTTTGCATTGAACGAACAGGGAGAAAAAGCGAGCAATCCTTTTAAAGCATCGCTTTTCGGTAAACAGGCAGGACTGGACGAACTGCAAAACCAATTTGCACAGGCTAAGGAGAAAATGAAAGCCGACCCCACAAGAGCCGTACTGAAAAGCACCATTGAAGTAGCGATGCACACCGCCACTAACGAAGCCGATTTTAAAAAGCAACTGTTGGAGCAGGGCATCAATACCGTGGTACGGCGCAACGATGAGGGGCGTATCTACGGTATGACCTTTATCGACCATGAAAGCCGTACCGTTTGGAACGGTTCAGCTTTGGGCAAAAACCTATCGGCTAATGTCTTTAATGATTGGTGGAATGAGCAGGCAGTCGGGCAACGTCAAGATGCTGAAAAAGCAACCGCACAAAACCAGTCGCCGACCGCAGGCACCACCGTAGAGAAAGAAGAAGCCCATTCACTTTTTAACTTCCTTAATAAAGAACAGCCGACCGATGATTTATGGATAGACGGATTGGGAGGGCTATTGCCGGAAGCACAGGGCGAAGACTACGATGAACAGGCATTTGCCAACCGTATGAAGAAAAAGAAGAAACACAGAAAATGGGGAAGACAATAATAAACTAATTTTACACATAAAGTTAATGCTATATAGTCTATCAACTTTAGGTGTGTATGGGCTTATCACTTTACTTTAGACGTTGCTTAAAGAAAACAAAGTGATGTTCTATGGATTTACTCCAATACTGTGGATTATGGTCACCCGATTGGGTCATGAAAGTTACCGGAATGTTTAAGCTGTCCGCCAAAGATTTTAATTCCGCCGTAGCCGGATATAAAATATCCTCCGTTCCGCAATCTATTAAAAATTCCTTTTTTGTTTTATGGCGTTTCAAAAGTTCGGAAATGCTATACTGATGCCAGTCGTTTTCCAAATGGTTTCCCAACAATCGGGTTAAATCATCCGTTACCCTTGTATTATTGAAGAATGTTAAACTTGCCTTTTCAAAAATATCAAAGTCTACGTTCAATCCTCCGCTCGTAGAACCAGCCGAATTGAAATAATCATTGTGAAGCATAAAGTATCGTAAAGCACCGTAGCCACCCATACTTAAACCACTGATAAAAATATTTTTGTAGTCAATGCTAAGTGATTGGTGCACTTTTGGCACAAGGTCTTTGAAGAAAAAATCTTCCATCCTCGAACCTTTGTCAAACGAGCTATTCACATACCATGATACGTAGCCGTCCGGTGTAACGATAACCATTCCATATTGGTCGGCTAACTTCTGTAAGTCAGTTGTCTCTGACCACTGCTTATAGTTTTCACTATACCCGTGTAGAAGATAGACCAAAGGATATTGTTTTCGGTCGTTATACGTGTCCGGTTTAAACACCAGTACCGTATCGGGTTTTGACAAATATTCCGATTTCAAAATCCATTTTTCCTGTGCTTGCAGAGAAAGACTTATTGTCCATAAGCCAATCAGTATAAATAATGTTCTGTTCATATTTTGTAATTTTGTTACAAAATTCAGCAAGCATTTTGTCGTGTGCAATAACGAACAAAATTGTGAGCCACTAAAGGATAATACTTATGCGTAAAGAAAATTCCACCAATACCATAAATGAACAGTTCCTTTTTCAAGTCTGTGAATTAAATTCAGCAATCGCAATAATCGGCGGTCGTTGGAAAGCGCAGATTGTCTATTCCATTTCGCAGGGAAATAACCGCTTTCATTTGCTGAAAAAGGAATTGCCCAATATTTCGGAGCAGGTGCTGGGCAGACAGCTTAAAGAACTGGAAATCCACGCCATCATCATAAAAAAGGAAATTCCCGATACAGTGCCTTTGGGGGTAGAATACGTTCTGACCAATAAGGGTTTAGATTTAGTTTCGATTTTGGAAAGCCTTTGCAATTGGGGCAAACTTTATGCGGACGGCAAAGAAATATCGGCATGCTTGGCGTAGGTCATTCTATGAAACATAACAATGATCAGGATTCACATCTTGGTCATTGATTTTTGCTTTTACAGCCACGTTCAGATTATCTTTTATTCCTTATCAACGTAGCTTTCCATATACTCACCTTACGTGGTGCGGCTTCCAATGGCCCTACTTTTTCCTCATAGGGAACTCTGTATGGTCTTTTTATCTGCACCTCCAAAAACTCCTTTTCATCTGCCCATCTTTCGTAAAGCATATAGCGGGTTTTATCGTTAGGGTCGCGGTTTGCAATCATCGTAATACAGGTTTCTTCCGAAGCTACACGTTCCAAATGTGGAAGTAGTATAGCTTCAAATTCATCCATTACGTTGGGTTTAAGGCTAAATTCTACAATAATCTCAACTTCCTGTTTATCCGATGTTGTTTATCGGTTTTATTGTTCGCATAGCTGTTATTTAACCTTGTCATCCTTATTATGTCTTCAGAAGCAACATCGGGGTCAACATAAATATGTATACGTTTGATTAAATCTCCCTCAAACTCAAAAACATTACAGAACTTACCAAAGGCTGTAACATTGTCCGGCCACGATTTGCCGTCAATGGTTACGCCCTTTTCAGTACCCTCAACGACAACTGTATTGTTTGAAACCACATAGTTGAAATTTTCTATATCGTGAGTAAGCCCTTGTAGAAAATCGGACATTGCTACGCCAAACTGTTTGATACCCTCTTTACCCTTGCTATATCCAAACTTTGGAAAGTACAGTTCCACATCTTCCGTGAACAGGTTGTAGTAACCGCTGTCAAATTCGCGTGCATCAACTTTTCTAAAATATGCCTTGGCATCTTTCCGTTGCTTTTCCTGTAAGGAAGTACTGTCATGCTCATAGTCAGTTTTGAGCAATGACACAACTTCTTTATCCACGCCTGCATGGTCGGGGTCGACATAGCAGTACATTCTCTTTATGCGGTTGCCCTCAAATTCAAACACTGTACAAAACTTTCCAAATGACACTTTATTATCGGGAAAGGCAACTCCCCTATGTATCGCTCCTTTTTCCACACCCTCCACCACAACGGTATTATCGGTTACGATAAAATTGAATTTGTCCAACTCAAAAGTGAGGTTGTTAAACAATTTCCTTACCGGTTCACCGAATTTCTTTACACCTGCCTTGCCCTCGGCGAAGCCAAATTTTGGATAGAATACCTTTACATCTTCTGTAAACAGGTCATAATAACTGTCATCATTGAAATTTCCACTATCGATTTTTTCGTAATAGGATTGCGCAACCAGTCGTTGCACTTCCTGTTGTGAATTGTTTACCATAATTACTTCTTTGCTGTTTTTTATGAATTGCTGTGCATACGCTACATTTGTCGTAATAATTGCGCACATTAAAATTATACTTAGTTGTTTTCTCATAAATTTTATTTTGTAGTGAACGTTACAAAATGTTTCAAAAAATTTTATGCTTTCATTGAGTTTAGCATAAAATCAACCATTTGTTCCACTTCCTTTTTGCTCCCCGATAAAACGTAATGTTTGTGAAATCCGCTAAAAGATGAAAGGATAAATCTTGCTACCACTTCGGGTATAATATCACTTACAATCTCTTTTGCCATTTTTGCTTTTTCTATAAGGTCTTTGAATATCCCCTCCAAAACTTTGGCATTCGCAGTAATCAATTTGCTTATCTCTTTATCGCTATCCCCCAATTCAAAGATTGTACGGATAATAAGGCAGGCCTTTCTGTCCTTTATTGTTTGGTTCACCACATCATGTACCACATGGGAAAGTACTGCAGAGGGTGAACCGTTATGTTTGATTGCTCCTTGATATTGAGCCGTTTTCATTTGGGCATAATTGCCGAGGCACTCAAGAAACAGTTTATGTTTATTCCCATAGGCATTATAGATACTGGTAATGCTAAGTTGCATTACATGCTCAATGTCTTTCATGGAGGTTGCATGGTAACCTTTTTCCCAAAATAGGTTACGCACTATTTCCAGTTTTTCATTGTAATCAAATTCCTTATTTCTCGGCATGGTTGCAAAGATAGTGTTTTGTAACAGTTGTTACAAAATAGCCATTCGGTATTTTACGTACTTGGTCAAATGTTGCCACCAAAAGCCATCCGAAACCGCTTTGGATAAGCCCTTTTAAATACCCTCTAAATTCGGGCATCACTAAAAATTTTTGTTATGCAGGGAGAAGACGATTTGAGAGGATTAGCCAAAATCATGGCTTTTATGCGTGCTGTAAGTATTCTTTTGGTACTGATGCACTTTTATTGGTTCTGTTACGGATTCTTTGCCGAACGTGGTTGGACACTGGAAATCATCGGCAAGATACTGACCAATTTCAACCGTACCGCAGGGCTGTTTGCCCACACACTTTACACCAAGATTTTTGCATTGCTGTTGTTGGTGTTAAGCTGTCTCGGCACTAAAGGCGTAAAGAATGAAAAGATAACATGGGCTAAGATTTACACCGCCTTAGTTATCGGCTTTGTGCTGTTCTTTCTGAACACACCATTGTTAGGGCTGTCGGCAGGGGTTGCCACATCGCTTTACATCCTTACAACGAGTTTGGGTTATATAGCCTTGCTCATGGCAGGGGTATGGATGAGCCGACTACTCCGCAATAATCTCATGGACGATGTTTTCAATAACGAAAATGAGAGTTTCCAACAGGAAACCCGTCTGATAGAAAATGAATACTCGGTCAATCTTCCCACAAGGTTTTATTACAAAGGCAAGTGGAACAATGGATGGGTTAATATCGTCAACCCTTTTCGAGCTTCGATTGTACTTGGTACTCCCGGCTCGGGAAAATCCTACGCCATCGTAAACAACTACATCAAGCAACATATCGAAAAGGGGTTTGCGATGTATATCTACGATTTCAAGTTTGACGACCTTTCCACCATTGCCTACAACCATTTGCTGAAACACTCCGATAAGTATAAGGTAAAGCCGAAATTTTATGTTATCAATTTTGACGACCCACGCCGAAGCCACCGATGCAATCCGTTAAGTCCTGCCTTTATGACGGATATATCCGATGCTTACGAAGCCTCTTATACCATCATGCTTAACCTCAACAGGTCGTGGATTTTGAAGCAAGGGGATTTTTTCGTGGAAAGCCCAATTATATTGCTTGCTTCAATCATTTGGTTTCTGAAAATCTATGAAAACGGAAAGTATTGCACATTCCCACACGCTATTGAATTGCTGAATAAAAAATATGTAGACGTATTTACGATACTCACCTCATATCCCGAACTTGAAAACTATCTTTCGGCTTTCATGGATGCGTGGCAGGGCGGAGCGCAAGACCAGTTGCAGGGGCAGATAGCATCGGCAAAAATCCCATTGTCACGGATGATTTCGCCACAGCTTTATTGGGTGATGACGGGGGATGATTTTTCTCTGGACATCAACAACCCCCAAGAGCCGAAAATCTTGTGCGTGGGCAATAATCCCGACCGCCAAAATATCTATTCGTCCGCTTTAGGGTTGTACAATTCGAGGATTGTAAAACTCATCAATAAGAAAGGACAGCTTCAAAGTTCCATTGTCATAGACGAATTGCCCACCATTTATTTTAGGGGTTTGGATTTTATCAGTACGGCACGTTCAAATCGGATTTCGTCACTTTTTGGCATCCAAGACTATTCGCAGTTGACGAGGGATTACGGCGATAAGGAAAGCAAGGTTATACAAAACTTGGTCGGTAATATCTTTAGTGGACAGGTCGTTGGAGAGACAGCAAAGACACTTTCTGAACGGTTCGGAAAGGTCTTGCAGAAACGTCAGAGCATCACCATTAACCGCAATGACAAATCCACCTCTATATCCACCCAACTGGACACGCTTATACCTGCATCCAAAATATCTACCTTGACACAGGGAATGTTCGTTGGGTCTGTTTCAGATAATTTTGATGAGCGTATCGAGCAGAAAATATTTCATGCTGAAATTGTCGTGGATAACAAAAAGGTTTCTGCCGAAACCAAAGCCTATAAGAAGATACCGCAGATATTATCCTTTGCCGATGAACACGGCAACGATAATATGAAGCAAGTCATTGAAGCCAATTACAGGCAGGTCAAAGCGGACGTTATGCAGATTGTAGAAAGCGAAATGGAGCGGATTAAGAATGATCCTAATTTACAGCATTTGATAACCGAAAAATAACAAGCCTTTCTTGCCATAAGACAGTTCTTGATTTGATAAATATTTCATATCGTAAATAGAAAACCCATTGGCTAAATACAACAAATATTAGGCTAATTATAGACACTAACAAGCCTTCATCTTTAATAATTTTGGAATTTAATTCTTATTCAAAGAAGGAATGACAAAACTTTATTATTTGAAAAACAAAACTAATGTAATACATATTGTAACGCTATATTTTATCTTATTAGTCGCTACTGCTGCATCACTTCTTATTGGGGTTAAATCAATATTGCCAAATAGTGTTACATTGCTAAAACACTCAGATCTACAAATACTTATTATAAGTAGAATTCCTCGAACAGTTACACTTATTTTGACAGGTGCAGGGCTTTCAATCTGTGGTATTATATTACAGCAACTTTCCCACAATAAGTTTATTTCTCCCACAACATCTGGAACATTGGATTCTGCAAAACTTGGTATATTATTTAGTTTGTTTTTGTTTCCCCAGTACAGTGTATTTACTAAACTACTGTTTAGTGTTCTTTTCTGTTTCGGCTTTACTTTACTTTTTATTTTTTCAATTACCAAGTTAGCCAACCGCAATACAGTTCTTATACCCATATTGGGAATAATGTTCGGTTATACACTCAACTCAATAAGTAATCTATTTGGTGTTGAACTTAACATAGTACAGAATATGGAGAGTTGGATGGTCGGAAATTTCACAAAAACATTGCAGGGGCAATATGAAATAATTTATTTGATGTTGCCTTTGTTTGTCATATGCTACCTATATGCCCGTAAGTTTACTATAGCATCGATGGGACGAGATTTTTCAACATCTTTAGGAATCAATTATCAAATGGTTGTTATCATTGGTCTGATTCTTACTTCTATCATGGTAAGCACAACTATTTTGACGGTTGGCTCATTACCATTCATCGACCTCATAATTCCAAATATCGTAGCATTTATACACGGTGATAATGTGCGTAAAAATCTACCTTTTACAGCATGTTACGGTGCTCTGGCATTACTGATTTGCGACATTGTAGGAAGACTTGTCATTTATCCTTATGAAATACCTGTCAGTATGATTGTAGGGTCATTAGGAGCTGTCATTTTCTTAATTATTCTAACAAATAGGAATCGATGAAAAAACTATTGTTCATTTTGTTGACATTTCTGCTCTTAATTGTGTTAGCATTCCTAAGTTACGATATAGATTTCAGTAACAAATTCGTTGTTGCAGGAAGAATGGAACGTTTAGTAGCATTAATTCTTGTAAGTATCAGTATCTCTTACTCTACAGTGGTATTTCAAACTATTTCGGCCAATAAAATTCTTACCCCCTCTTTAATGGGATACGAGTATTTGTATGTCTTTTCACAGGTGTTACTTTTATTAATATTTGGTGGCAATAGCTTGTTTTTCAGATCTAAAGAATTAAGTTTCATTTTTGCTTCAAGCATCATGATCGTTTATTCCCTAGTTCTCTATAGAGTGTTTTTTAAGAGAAATAAGAAAAATGTATACTTTATTTTACTTATAGGTTTAGTACTTGGGATATTCTTCAATACTTCGACTCAGTTTTTACAAATGATTATCAACCCAAATGAGTTTGGGTATATCCAAGGTGCTATGTTTTCCTCGTTGAGTAGAATCTCGATAAAAACTATTTCAATAGCCATAGTTACGATATTGATTGTCATAATCTATTTATCTCGATTCTTTAAATTTTTAGATATTCTGGTTCTTGGTAGAGAATATAGCATGGGACTTGGAGTAGATTATGACAAGATTGCCAGAAATCAGCTTATAGCAATATCAGTACTAATAGCAGTATCCACAGCACTTATCGGACCAATAACTTTTATAGGTGTATTTATATCTAATATTAGCTATCGATTGACTAACACATATCTTCATCATAGAACCATAACTGTTGCATTTTTTATTACTGCAATGTTCATGTTGGCGGCTCAATTTGTGATTGAACATATTTTAAATTATAGACACAGCCTCGGGGTATTGATAAACCTCGCAGGAGGACTCTATTTTATTTTATTAATACTTCGAACTTTAAGAACTAAAAAATGATAAACATCAATTCACTAAGCAAAAGTTATGCAGGCATACCTATTTTGCACGATATAAATTTAGAAATTCCAAAAGGGAAAGTTATCTCATTAATTGGACCTAACGGAGCTGGAAAATCTACGCTTCTTGTATTAATGGCAAGATTGGCAAAAGCAGACAATGGTTCTATTATTCTTGATAGTGAAGAGTTATCTAACTATTCATTAGACCAACTTTCAAGAAAAATATCATTTTTAAGGCAACAGAATGTGTTTGATGTGAAGATAACGATCAAAGAATTGGTTGATTTTGGACGATTTCCTCACAGTAAAGGGCAACTGACTATTCAGGATAATATGAAAATTGAAGAATCTATAAATAAAATGAATCTTCAAGATATCAAACATGCATATATAGATCAAGTTAGTGGAGGTCAGCTTCAAAGAGCCTTTTTAGCCATGGTAATCGCTCAAGATACAGAATATATACTGCTGGATGAACCTTTAAATAATCTTGACATGAAGCACTCAGTAGAAATCATGAATACAACACGATTCCTTGCTGACGAATACGGAAAAACTGTAATTACAGTTGTCCATGACATAAATTTTGCGGCAAATTATAGCGATTATATAATTGCTATGAAAAATGGTCGTGTATTTTTTCATGGCCCCAATAAATCAGTTATAACCGAAAAGAACCTAAAAGAATTATTCGATATCGAATTCAAAATAATACAAGATGACAAAGTCATTATTTGCAATTACTATAAATAACAAAAATAATTAATCAATAATTTTTTTTATATCATGAAAATTAGATACTTTTTTTTAACACTCTTAGGAGGTCTCAGTAGTTTAATTATAAGCTGCAATAACCATGAAAGCAAAAAAGACAAAGTGGATAGTATAACCGTTCAACATGAACTCGGAGAAATAAATGTCTCAACTAATCCGAAAAAGGTTGTGGTGTTTGATATGGGTAGTCTCGAAACTCTGAATGAACTTAATATACCTGTCGCAGGAATTTGTAAGGATTATGTACCTAAATATCTACATAAATATATTAACGATAAAAACGTCAAAGATGGTGGATCCATTTTACAACCTAACTTTGAAATGGTTAGTAAGATTAATCCCGATCTTATTATTATATCTGCCTTGCAAGCAAAAGATTATGAAAAACTTTCTTCTATAGCCCCGACATTATATCTCGGCATAGAAAATGGAGACTTTAAGTCATCTATCAAAAAAAATATCAATACTATAGGACGGGTCTTTCAGTTAACTGATCAAACTGATCAAATAAATAAAGAATTGGAACACGCTATAAACGAAGCTTCTAAAAAGATTGCTTCTTCGTCGAATAAAATTATGATTCTGCTTTATAATGCAGGAACTTTTAGCACATTTGGTTCCGATTCCAGATATGGATTTGTCTTTAATGATTTGAAAGCTAAGGCGGCAGATGATTTAAAAGAAGAAGCTATTTATCATGGAACTGTGGTCTCAAGTGAGTACATCGCTGAAAAAGACCCTGATGTATTATACATTATTGATCGAAATTCAGTCTTGGGAAATGTGACAAATAGAAATGAAATCGAAAACAAGCTTGTTCAACAAACCAGTGCATACAAGAAAAATAAAATTATCTATCTTGACCCTGATGTTTGGTATCTTTCTGGAGGTGGATCTTATTCTACCAGGACCATGATAGAGGATATTCTTAAGGGGTATAAATAATTAAAAAAGGACTGTAGATTTTAAAATCAGTACTTTTATATTATTTGCAATCTGTTGTGCATTATGAAATCTGAAAACGCTTGTAATGTGATGCTGAGTTAAATCAAACCATCAACATCAATACTCTTAGATTCTTCCTATCTTTAGAATGAGCTTTTTGAAGTAATAATGCAGATCGGATATTTACAAATGTAATAAAAAATGGAAACTGTATTTAAAACATGGAAAACTAGTCGGAAATTATATCTGGATTTTTTTGATAAATATTCGTTAGACCAACTCAATAAAATCCCCAACGGATTTAATAACAATCTGATCTGGAACATCGGACACATCATTGCTACGCAACACAAATTGATTTACATAGGCTCCGATTTGCAAGGATATCTTTCTGACGAAGTATTCAATAAATATCAATCTGGAACTAAACCGACAGCGCCCGTTTCTCAACAAGAAGCAGACGGACTTAGATCCCTGTTGATTTCTCAGATTGAACGAACCATCAATGATTTTGAAAATGGGACTTTCGTTACCTATAACGAACGTACAACAGGAGTTGGATTTCACTTAACTTCTATTCAAGATGCGTTTGAATGCAATAACTTTCACGAAGGGTTACATTTGGGATATGCAATGAGCATCAGAAAATTTGTTTAAAGCAAATTTTCTGATGCATCCTAATTAGGATGCCGCTAAACCAATTAAAGCGTCCGTTCTTATTTGGTTTTAAATTCCGTAGGTCTCATATTAGTTAGTTGCTGAAAATTATTGCTAAACGCAGATATATTTGAATATCCTATTTCATAAGCTATCTCCGTCATGTTCGAATCTGTATTATTAATCAATTCCATTGCTCTAATAATACGAAGCATTTTTAAGTATTGAACAAAAGTGATATGCAATTTCGTTTGGAATAATCTGGTCAAACTTCTTACACTCATTCCCGATTGCTGAGCAATACTATCTAAACTTAGATTTTCATTTAATCGATTTCTAAAACCGTCGATTATGGTATTAAGCCTTGGATCGTCCGTTGTAGGAAGTTGAATGGAGAATTTTTGGAGGTTTTCCTTTGATAATACGCTTTTAAGCGTAGTTAAAAACTCAAATTCCCATGAACCTTTGCAATAATCACCTTGCCATTTCTCGCTAAATGAGAGCATTTCTGCCAGAAGCTTACTAACAGGATAAATACCCAGTTCATCATAAAAACTATCTGCTTTTTCATCTGGAAAATAAATATTTATAATGTATAAATCCTGTGTATTAAACATCAGATTGTGCTGGTAGTTTTTGGGTATCCATATATAATGATTAGACGGAATATAGAAATCTTTTGTGTCTGTTTGTAAATAAGCAATTCCCCCATAAACCAATAATAACTGAGCCTTATCGTGCTGATGAGCAGGTAAACGCTGCTCAGTTTGTTGTCGCATCACTAGAATTGACTCAGGATTTTGATCCACAATATTTATTAATTGGCTAAGAATTTCCATATGGCCAAATATAGCAAATATTAGGCTAATTATATAAAAAGATAGCTTGGTACGTTGAATAATTTTGTTGTGTTAATAATCGTAGAATCGTTATGAACATAAAATCATAAAACCAGACAAAGATTCTGAGCTTGAAATACAAGCCCCAAAATCTGAACATAAATTAATTCGTACAGATGAAGAAATAGATAAAGCCAGCATCTACTGGCTGGCCTGTGCCTATTCCAGTCCCCTTATGCCAATGGTAGATTTAAGCTTTGCTTTTGATGAGTTGAAAAAGTTATTAAAACAATGGTTAGAAAAGAGAAAGAAACCAATCATTATATAAAAAAACTAATGAAACAATATAAAACAGTTCCGATTCTGGGTGTACTGATGCTGTTATTTACACCCCATATTTACGCTCAACATACAGAAAAAGTCCAACCATTAAGTTTGGAAGAAATATGGAAAGTTACAGAAATGAATAATCGACAACTGAAACTATCTGATCTAAATCTTCAGCAAAGTAAAATAGAAATATTGGAAGCCAAAGACCGTTTGTTGCCCGAACTTTCAGTAGGTGGGGATTTAAAACTTAATTCCAAATTTCTGATTTACGACAATGGATTATTTTCTTCTCCACAGGATGTACCTGTAAAAGGCTATGGATACGGAGTGGGATACAACTTAAACTATAACCTCTACAACGGAGGTAAGGACAAGAGAAACGTAGCCATGAAAAAGGAAGAAGAGACACGAAAACAATATGAAGTTGATGTGCAAAAGCATAGTGTAAAATATAATGTTGCAGTTGCTTATTTTGATTTATATAAGTTTTTGCATTTCTATGATTTTCTAAATGCAGAGATTGAAGCAGAAAAAAAGCAATTGAGATTGATAGAAAGTCTGCATAAAAACGGCACCGTATTAAAGAGTGATGTACTGAGAACCTCCGTGAAATTGTCTCAACTGGAACTTAGTCTTTCCGATGTTACAAAAAAGATTGAAATCGCCAAACAACGGCTCAATATTCTGATGGGACGTGAAAATGATATGGGGCTAGCAATCAAATACGAAGATACAATTGAATTAAACGCTATCACAGAGGGTGACTACAATGACTATGTAGACATTGCTTTCAACAAATCTCCAGAATACAAAATGGCTGGTAGTGACATCAAATGGAGTGAACTGAACGTAAAACAAGTGAAAGCTACGTTATTGCCTAAAGTTTCTTTGTACTCTAATTACAATTACAACTATCCACAGATTTCCTTTTATCCGTATTCAAATGACTTGTGGGGATTTGGTCAGACAGGAATTAAAGTACAGTATTCGATTGATAATTTGTACAAAAGCAAACATACCATTGCTCGTGTCCAAGTTGTCAGCAATCAGGCTAAAGAAAAAGCAGAAATGAAGAAGGACGAAATCTCTCTTCAGGTAAAAGAAGCTTATTTACAGCAAAAACAGGCTTTGGAGAGTGTGGAAACGGCAGAGAAAAATATCCTTAGAACTACTGAAACCGTTCGTGTTATCAGAAGTAGCTACTTAAATCAAGAATCACTACTGACCGATCTTTTGGAAGCAGAAAACGCTTTGTTGGAAGCCAAATTCAATCTTACAACAGCACAAACAAACGTAAAAGTAACCCATATCAGACTATTAGCAATTATAGGAATTCTTTAATACAAATATGATGAACAAAAATAAAACAGATAAAATTATTGTAAGCCTAACCAAATGGTTTGGTATCGCATTATTCGTAGGGATCATTATTTGGGGAGCTACCTATTTCTTAAAAGGGTATCGCTATGAACAGACCAATGATGCACAGGTAGATGCTTATCTTTCACCTATAAGCGCAAAAGTGGGTGGCTATATCAGCCAAATATATTACAAGGACAATCAGCTTGTTAAAAAAGGTGATACGCTTGTGGTCATTGAGTTGGACGAGTATGGACTGAAAAAAGATGCTGCATCAGCAGAGCTCATGAGTTCACACGCCAAATTACCAATTTTGACGGCTAACGAAGAAACACAGCTTAAAAGCATTGAGGTTATGAAAGCACAATTGGCAGGAGCTAAAGCAAGATTGAACCAACAGCAAAAAGAATTTGACCGTTATAAAAATCTACTGGCAGATGAATCTACCACACAACAGAAATTCGATAACATCAGTGCTTCTTTATCCATTGCACAGTCAGATTATGATCAGGCTAAAGCTTCTTTACAAGTAGCAGAATCTAAACTTAATGATTTTAGAGCGCAACATAATGCGATACAGGCAGAGATAAAAATTAAAGAAACACTTCTTCAAAGACAGGAATTAGACATTCGATACACGGTTATCACTGCACCTTTTGATGGACAAATTGGTAAAAAGACTATTCAGGAAGGTCAACTGATACAAGCTGGGCAAACATTGGCTTTTTTGGTGAACAAAGCTGAGGAAAAATGGGTAATTGCAAATTTTAAAGAAACACAGATTGGCAACTTCAAGATCGGACAAGCTGTATCCATTGAAGTTGATGCCTTTCCGAATGAAAAATTCAATGGTACTATCGAATCACTTTCGCCCACCACAGGTTCACGTTATTCATTACTTCCACCAGATAATGCTACAGGCAATTTTGTCAAAATCATCCAACGGATTCCTGTTCGTATTAAACTAACCGATACGCCTGAAAAATTAGGAAAACTCTCTGCCGGAATGAATGCCAATGTTTATGTTTTAAAAGATTAATGATGCAGGCACATAAAAAACCTATTTTCAAATCCTGGGTATCTGAATGGGTGGCGAGATCCGTCATATTTGCCATTCTGATGACTTGTCTGTTTAGCTTCGCTTTTTACAGCAGTCCGATTGCAACAATGGGATTTTACGGTATACAACCTACCGATGTACAATATGGCATGGTCGTTATTTACGGCTCTACCGTAGCTTTCCTGGCACTTGATTTTCGAATCGTAAAATATTTTGCCCCTAGGAAATATTTACTGATTGCCCTTGCCGTAAATGCAATATGTTCTGTAATCTGTTTTCATTTCAAAGATTGGACATTGTTTGTTATCTGCCAGTTTTTTCAAGGAATTACCTGTGCCTTGATGTCAGGAATTGTGTTACAACTAATTTTTCCACGTTTACAGTCTGTACGTGCACGTGTGATCGCTTATAGCCTACTGTATGGCAGCATACAGATTGCCGTTCCTTTTTATTCTATTTTTACCAGCTTGGTCATTGATTTTTTTGATTTTAACTGGCTATTCTACGGATTTATTGTCATACTCTTAATGCTAACAATTACTGTATTGCTAACAATGAACAGTAAAGCTCGATTTACCAAAAAGATTCCACTTTATCAGGTGGATTGGATAGGTTATCTGTTTTACGTGTCTTTCATCTTAATCTTAGGATACATCCTTGTATATGGGCGACAATTGGGATGGTTCGGTAGTTCATTAATCACTATGCTTAGTGTAATCAATTTAATTATTCTTTCACTTTTCATCATGAGAGAATTGAAGCTTAAACGACCATTAATCAACTTACAGATTTTCAAGACAAAGAATTTTGTCATTGGGCTATTACTACTTTTTACATTTTATATTTTTAAGGGAAGTACAGGACTTGCTTACGGCTATCTTGAAGTAATTTTAGGAAATGACCCACTGAGCACCATTCCGATATGGACGTCTGTAATTTTTGGAACTACAGTGAGTATGTTCATTACCTCTAGATTTGTCTTGATGGGCTACAACCTGATAAGAATGATTATTGCTGGCTTTGGAATAATGGCGATTTATTATGCTTATATGATACTATTTGTTTCTGTACAGGGCGAAACAATTGATTTCATTTTACCGATGTTTCTTTATGGTGTGGCAACAGGAGTCTTATTTGTCCCTATTGTTTCGTTTACAGCTTCATCAGCACCGCCAGCAATTGCTATCAATGCATCGCTTGTTGGAATATTGGCTAGGTTTACTGGATTTGCAGCTAGTCTGGCACTGAATAACGAACTTCAATTATTTGCAAAATCAGGAGTTCGCGAAAAGATTCGGGAAGCAGTTACGGAAACGAACCCACAATTGCTAGCTACCTTACTGGATATTCAAAATCAATATACGAATGCCGGTAGCGATATCTATACTTCAAAAGCAGTATCCTCAGGATATTTTAATCAAATGGTAGGTCATCAAATATTGGCTCGTGCTACTAGAGATTATTACGACTGGATGCTAATAGGTGTGATTTTGGTAATTGTTGTTTTGCTCCTCTTGCCACAAATTCAACATGTTGTTTTGAAATTAAGAAAAGGTAATATCCCTTATTAGAATGAACAATATATTCTACAACATATCAAATAAATTAGATGAGGATCTTAAAAAATCATCTTATCGATGTTACTTCTGTAAGTGCCCCTAAAAATAGACAGTTTAAAATTGGGATCAATGCTTGTATTTAAGTTATTTGATATTAAAGCGAATCGTTTCTACGGCAAATACACTACACTCCCTTAGGATATTAGGACTTTCATTTCTCTAGTTCCTAAAATACTAGGAAGTAGTTATTCTATACCATTAATTTTAGTAAGTCGGATTTGTAAGAAGCTCCAATTGGAATTTTATGCATGCTTATCTTTAATCTATTCCCTTCAATCATTTCAATATGTTGTAATGAAACGATAAATGACTTATGAACCCGTTTAAATAGTTTCGAGGGTAAAATATCTTCCAGACTTTTCAAGGTATATAGGGCTGTAATTCGCTCCTTGCTTGTGTGGAAGGTTACATATTCTCTTTGTCCCTCAACGAATAACAAATCATCATAATTAATTTTGTAGAACTTAGTTCCATCTTTTACCGTAAAATAAGAAGATTGGTATTCCTTGGGATCATTTTGTTCGGTCGGTCTTTTAATCTCTTTTTTCACATAGTCAAATCTATCTTTAGCCTTATAACAAGCCGTTAAAAATCTCGAAAATTCCACCGGCTTTAGCAAGTAATCTACTGCGTGCTGTTCGAACCCCTCCAACGCATACTCTGAATAAGCAGTAGAAAAAATAATTAACGGGCCATTCCGTAAGCTTTTTGAAAACTCTACTCCTGTCATACTAGGCATCTGTATATCAAGAATAAGCAAGTCTATCTGCTGCTCGGCCATTAATCCCATTGCTTCAAATACATCGCTACAAGAACCAATTAAATTCAGAAATGGAACCTTTTCAATATAATGTGTCAAGAGCTTACGCGCATGAAAATCATCATCCACTACCAATACCTTCATGATACTATTTGTTTAGCTATTTTAAAAACCAATTGTAAACTGTACAACTCGTCGTTTTCTTGGATGATTAGTGAATAGTCATTATCAAAATTCATCTCCAATCTTTTCCGTAAATTTTGCAAACCGATATGTGTACTCCTTACAATGCTTATCTCGCCTTCTGAAGATTTTGTATTAACCGCTTTAAAGGTCAAAACATTTTCTTCACACGCTAAATCCAAACGAACAAAGTCTGTATCCGAATGTAGAGAACAGTATTGAAAGCAGTTTTCGATAATCGGCTGAAAAATCATCGGTGGCACAAGCTTATCGTGATTTCCGGCATTGCTATGGTTAAATATAATCTTTTGTTTATCAGTTTCATTTCTCGATTTCTGAAAATCCAAATAGTGTTCTATATACTCAATTTCTTTACCCAACAACACGTGTTTAGCATCACATTCTTCTAGAACATAGCGCAGCATTTTAGACAATTTCATAACATAATCAGAAGCCTGTTTGGAATCAAAATAGGTCATGGAATATATATTATTTAACGCATTAAATAGAAAATGGGAATTAATTTGTGATTTAAGCATATTCATCTCCATCGTTTTTTGCTCTATAATAGATTCCTTGTCTTTATTTAGAAAATAGATTACAGTACAAAAAATATAAGTAATTGCTGAAATATTATTATGACTTTGTTTTTGTGATAAAAGGTCGATTTCTATCTGAAATAACGTGCGAGAAGTTCCTAAAATAAAATATACCAATACATTGACTAGTATAATTAGTGCAAATGAGCAAAGGATGTACACAATAATCTTAGATCGAGCTAGCAATTTAGGTATCAATAATTTGGTGGTCACTATCCAGACTAAAAAAATGTTCAGGGGTGTCAGCAATGCTATAACTGTTGCCGGAAAGAAGGAGTATGGTGAGATCACATTTACCAAGCTAACATAGCAGATTAGAATCCCAACTATCACTGTCATTCGTTTTTTAGCCAGTTTTTTCATACACAACAAAAATACGCAATAAATAGGCTTGGCAAAAAATATCCTACGAACCTAGCGGATTTCAATACCAACGAGCCATTTTCTAGTATAACCTCGAATTTCATGTGTTTTATATCGTTTACATATGTTCATGTAGATTGATAGCACACTTGTTGAATATTTTTCTGCTCTTGCATTCTCCTCTTCATTTTTGTCCGCAACATTAACAAAATGATATGGGAATACGACAAAGTCAATTTAGTCTGTTTTTGCTTACGTTCTGTCTGGCGATAGTTTCGACGGTAACTAACGCACAACAGATAAACAAAGGCGGTACCTTAGAAGAGTGCATCAATTATGCATTAGAAAATAACGCAAAGATCCGACAATCAGAAGCGGATTATCATGAATACTATTACCAAATCCAAGAAGTTAAATCTAACTTGCTACCTCAGGTATCTGGAAGTGGTGTTATAGACCGTAACATCGTTATACCCACAATGATACTTCCTGGAGAAATCGTAGGTCAACCTGGGACAAAAATTCCAGCACAGATGGGCACAAAAAATCTCCTTGATTTTTCGGCCCAAATCGAGCAGGTCATTTTTGACCCTGCATTATTTCAGGGGATTAGGATTGCAAAAACCAACCAAGAGCTGTTGACTCTTCAGAAGGAGCTTACAAAAGAAGAAGTTATCTACAATGTAAGTACGATTTTCTACGAAATAGCACGGACTAAAGAAGAGTTGAAAAATGTAGAAGACATGCTTATTCTACAAACCGAAAGCTATACCATTGTCGATGAACGTATCGCACAAGGTATTAGTCGGCCCGTTGATCGTAACCGTATTCAAGTGAATATAAACGGTCTAAAAACTAGAAAAAGAGGCTTAGAAAGCATAATTTACCAACAGACAAATTATTTAAAAGCCTTGATAGGTGTGAATGTCAATGAAGATTTCACAATCCAATACGGAATCGCTTTGACTCCCCAAATTAATGATGCTTTTCCACCTTACGATAACACAAATCGGACAGAGATTCAACTATTAACGACCCAAAAAAATCTAGTGAACTTTGAAATTATACAAGAAAAAAAGAAATACCTCCCAACACTTTCCGGTTTATTTTCCGCCGGATATCAGTTTCAATCCGATCAGTTTAGAATAACCCAAGATCCTTGGTTCAGTTCCGTTGCCATTGGTTTACGTCTTAAAGTTCCCATTTTTGATGGTCATGCAAAACGCAGCAGAATACAGCAATTACATTGGCAAAACCAACGGATCGAATCTCAGATTCTGCAAAAGCAACACGACCTCGAAGCTGACGAACGTAATGCATTCCATAAACTACAACTCTCACGGGAAAATCTAACAGAGCAAAAGCAAAATTTGAATTTAGCCGAAGACAATTACAACAAAACCAATTTACTCTACAAACAAGGATTGATCGATATCGGTGAGGTCTTCAGCACGGAATCATCTCTACTGGATGCAAAAACAGCATACAGTAATGAATGTATTGCTTATAAAATTGCAGAAATAGAATTTCAGAAGGCCTTAGGAACACTTAAAAATAACTTATAAAAACAAAAGAACAATGAAATCGCAAATAAGTATAGCAGTCGGTGTTATCGTCATTTTAATTGGATTATTAATAGGACAACTATCGGCCAACAAAGAAAAAATGGCTGCAGACATCGAAAAATCCCTCGTAGTCAACACCACCGTACCCGTAATTATTGAGACACCTGCTAAAGCTACCTTACACAATGCCATCGTACTGCACGGCACTATTAGGCCTGAAAATGAAATACCCATTCTTTCAAAACAGCAAGGAATAATCATCAGAAAGTATAAGAAAACTGGCCAATCCGTTCGTAAAGGAGAACCAATCGCGCAGATAGAAAATGAAATCTTACAAAAAAGTCTACAGTCAGCTCAGGCAAATTATGCGAAACTAGCAAAAGATGTGGAGCGGTACCAGATACTAAAAAAGAATGGTGCTGTAGCAAGCCAAGAGCTCGAAACTATACAGATGTCACTACGCGATGTGGAGGAGCATATCAGGAGCCTAAAGGATCAAATAGCCAACTCAACGATCCTGTCTCCGGTAGACGGTATTATTGCTGCGGACTATGTCGAAGAAGGGCAATTCGTCATGACAGGTGGACAGATTGTACAGATTATCTCGGGCAGTGGATTAAAGCTATCCCTGAGTACAGCGGAGTCGGATGTTTTAATGATTAAAAAAGGTCAAGAAGTGACTGTTAAGGTAAGCGCTTTAGCAGGACAACCCATCCAAGGAATCGTAGAACTCATCTCGCCCAAGGCTAATAACCTGCACTATTACATCGTTGACATCACGCTAAAAGAGAACAATCCTGATTTAAGAGCAGGTATGTTTGCATCTGCCGAATTGTCCCTGACAGCCAAAGATAATGATATCGATGATATCGTTATTAGCCGCAAAGCGATAGTAGGCAGCACAAAAAAACCGTATGTGTATGTCGTTAAGAACGGAATAGCACAAAAAAGAGAAATCAGCCTTGGTTCTTACAACGATAAACAGATTGTTGTCCGTTCGGGAATAACATGTCAAGACACCGTCATCACGAGTGGCCAAATCAACTTATCGGACGGATTCCCTATCACGATTTTAAACAAGTAACAAAAATGAATTTAACAAAAATATCTATCAAGAGGCCTACTGCAGTCATTATCGTCTGTATTGCATTAGCAGCTTTCGGGATCTATTCTCTGATGAATATCAATCAGGAACTTATGCCAAAAGTTTCTACAAATACCATCTCCATCACAACACTTTATCCAGGTGCAGGCGTACAAGAAGTTGAAAACTCGGTCACAAAAAAAATCGAAGAAGCAACCGCAGCTTTGGAGGGTATAGACAATGTTATGTCTACATCGATGGAGAATTTTTCGCTTGTAACCATCACACTAAAGCCGGGTACGAATCTCGAAAAAGTGATGCAGGAAGCACAGCGGGAAGTCAATAAGATTCGTTCAGAATTGCCTGACGACGCTAAAGAACCGGCCGTTACCGATTTTAAAGTCACAGACATTCCGATTATGACCATTGGAGTTACCTCGTCGATAGATGAAATGGAACTATATGAAATTGTCGACAGTAAGATAAAACCAGCATTGGAACGCATATCCGGTGTAGGTAGAGTTGCTTTAATCGGAGGCCTTGTAAAAGAAGTTCAAGTGAATATCGACGAAGATAAGCTCAAATCTTATGAGCTATCCATCAGCCATGTTGCCCAGATACTGATAACATCCAATATGGAGTTTCCTACCGGGAAATTAATCAACGAAGAAAAACAGTTACAGATACGATTAGAAGGCAAATTTCAAACACCTTCTGATATCGGACATGTTATTTTGAAAACTTTACCGGACGGCACTTCAGTAATGGTCAAAGATGTAGCTGAAGTGGCAGATACTTATAAAGAAGTAGCAACTATCAATCGAACCAATGGTATCCCATCGATTGGTATTACCATACAGCGTTCAGCAGATGCAAATACGGTAGAAATATCAAAAATAGTAGCGATCCACTTAGCGCTGTTAAAGAAAAAATATGAAGAAGAAAAAATTTCTTTTGTGGTAGCGGTTGACAATGCCGAATTTACAATTGAAAGCGCAAATTCTGTTTTAATTGATCTGGTCTTGGCCATTGGCTTGGTAGCGGTCACCATCTTGCTTTTTTTGCAGAGTTTCCGCAATTCTATTTTTGCAGCAGTTGCTATACCGCTTTCTTTGATCATTACGTTTATACCGATGTATCTATTCGGGTTTAGTCTCAATATCATGTCTTTGCTGGGATTGACACTGGTCATCGGAATTTTGGTTGATGACGCCATTGTGGTCATCGAAAATATACATAAGCATCTAGAACGTGGTAAAACTGTAGTCCAAGCCGCTTATGATGGCGTCAAGGAGATTGGATTTACCGTCATATCCATTACGTTAGTAATTGTTGTTGTATTTGTACCTATTTCGCTGACACAAGGAACGATCTCCGATGTCTTCCGTCAATTTGCTCTAACCATAGCGATTGCGGTAATCGTGAGCCTAGCCGTCGCTTTTACAGTTATTCCGTTGATTTACTCCCGGTTTGGCAAACTGGAAAAAATTAACCCAGATTCTTTTCTAGGTAAATTACAGGTTGCTTTCGAACGTGGGATTACCTCTGTAGCATCTTGGTTTGGGAATATCCTGAACTGGTCATTTTCAAATAAAACTATCGTGTTTGCGACGGTCGGCGTCTTACTTGTCAGTTCGATGGCGCTTATTGACCAAGGGTTTATTGGTAGTGATTTTGCCCCGCAAGGCGATCAGGGACAATTTGTCATTAAGCTTGAACTCCCAAAAGATGTAACAATCCAACAAACCAATGCCTCTACTTTTCAGGCCGAAAGTATCGTTCGCAATAATTCGGCCGTAGAAAACGTATTTACTACCGTTGGTGCCGAAGAAAATGGGCAATCACAGGCCAGTTTGGCCGAACTCCGTGTTAAGCTTGTGCCACATAAAAACAGAAAAATATCGGCAGGCGACCTTGCACAAGAGTTGAAATCAACGTTGCAACGAACACTGCCTGATGTGATTGTTAGTCTAGGAATGACCGATATGATGGGGAATATCGATGAAGCTCCTGTTCGCTACTACGTTACTGGCCAACATATAGACACTGTACGCGCTGCAGCCCATTTACTCCTTGAGGAAATGAAAGATATTAAAGGTGTTGTCGATCCAGAGCTATCTACCAAAGAAGGAAATCCGCAGATCAGTATTGTACCCGACCGAAAAAAGATGGCAGATCTCGGTGTGGCTTTTGCTGACCTAGGACAAACATTAAGCCTCGCTTTCAGCGGCAATACAGATGCTAAACTTCTTCGGGATGATAAAGAATACGATATTAATATCCGTTTGGATCAGGCAGATAGAGAACAGATCCAGCATGTAGAAAATATTTCGGTCATGAACAATAAGGGGCAACTCGTTCAGCTAAAACAGTTTGCTAGTATCACGGAGACACAAGGTCCAACACTTTTAGAACGACGTGATCGAAACCCGTCCATTAGTGTGAGTGCACAGGTAGGTGGAAGACCCATCGGCGATATAGGCGCTGATATCAATCAGGCCATCGAACATTTAAACTTATCAGAACAGATAGAGATTATCCCTGGGGGAGAGTTGGAGATGCAAGGTGACAGCTTCGGCTCATTAGGTATGGCCTTATTGGTATCCATTTTCTTGGTGTACTTTATTATGGTTTTGCTCTACAACAGCTTTGTGTATCCCTTGGTGGTATTAGGTTCACTGCCGTTAGCTATTATTGGTGCATTATTGGCTTTGGCTTTGACCATGCAGACATTAAATGTCTTTACCCTTTTGGGAATGATTGTTCTCATTGGTTTAGTCGCAAAGAATGCAATTTTATTGGTAGACTTTACCAACCATCTTAAAGAACAAGAAGTGCCACTAAAAGACGCTCTTTTACAGGCGACACATGAGCGGTTTAGGCCAATCGTGATGACAACCTTGGCTATGGTTGTCGGAATGCTACCAGTCGCTTTAGCTTCAGGTGCAGCCGCAGAATGGAAGAACGGATTAGCGTGGGTCATTATCGGTGGCCTAATCAGCTCTTTATTTCTCACTCTTATTGTCGTCCCTCTTTTTTACTATGTGATGGATCGCTTGTTGAGTCGAATCGGATCAGGCAAACGAAAAGAAATCGTGATTCTGGAAAATGAATAAACTATGGAAAGAGAAGATCTAGCGTTTATTCTAACCTGGCCCGACACGACCATCCGTGGAGACGAGAAATGGATGATGTTCTTTAAGAAAATCGGTTTAGTGAAAAATTTAAACTTTAAAGTTGGTCATACGGGTATTGTTATTGTTGAACGACAGACCGGCGAGATGCTCTATTACGACTTTGGGCGCTATGTAACTCCTCGAGGGTACGGGCGTGCGCGCTCAAAATTTTCCGATCCTCGTTTGGATATTAAGCTCAAAGCAAAATTTGACGGTGAACGCATTACCAATCTAGAAGAAATTATCACGCACTTTGAGCTCTTGAAATCAGAAATGAAAGGGACAGGAATATTATATTTTTCCATTGCGCGAGACATCAGTTTTACACTCGCAAAAAAATATGCCGATCATTGTGTACTTGAAGGTAGTTACCCATATGGTGCGGTAGCACGTGGAAATAATAATTGTTCGCGCTTTATTGTCCGAATGCTGATGTGTTCATCCGTTCGGTACAATTGGTTTCATGGTATCAACTTCCCCGAAACGATCAAAGCGAGCCCGATTAGTAATGTCGTAAATGCGACCTCAGACAGAATAGTATATTTATACTCGCGACAAAAAGGCTTAATTCAATTTAAGATGAACCGATTTCAGTCTGTATTTTTTTTATTGAAGAAACTGAGAGATAATGTAAAGTCCAATAAGGCGAAATTGTTGCCCACCGATCAGATCATAGGATGTATGTTGCACACTGTAAGACCTCGGAGTATACCTTCTGACGCACAATACCTAGGAGGCGTGGGTGATGGGGCTTGGTATCATCTACAGCCGACCGAAGATGGTATGCTTATCGTCAAAAGATTTAACTCAGATGGTGAACTAGAATATACTGTTCTAGGTGAAGCCGCCACCCCTTTAGCTCTGTCACTACCTTGGAAAATTACATATGATAGCCATCTTCTCTTTACCCATGTTATACAGAAAGGGCGCAAAATTCTGATTTACCATAGACAACAACTAGCTAATAATTTATCAAGATTAATGACTACACATTTGGAACAATTTTGAATAATAACTTAGAGGAAGTACTTCTTTCTATTTACAAAAAGATAATTAAATGGACGAATTTTGTAATAAAGCGATAAAAAAATTGGAAACAGCGATCAATGAACTCGAACTCGAATCTGACTATCAAATAATGCGAATAGAAGTTATCATACATTTGATTATCAAAAGTTTGGTAGACATTAAAGAGTATACTCTGAAAAGAGGCTTCAAGAGCGAAAAAGAAGAAATTCGCTTTTTCAAATATCAGAAACCTACCCTTGTTGCAAAACTCATTTATTACAATACCATTTATAAGATTGAGACGAAGAAACCCAACGGGGCAAAATCTATTAAGAAGTACCTCAATAGAGAATTGAAAAAACTCAAACGGTACTTTGACAACAACCTTGATTTTTATAAATACTACCGTACCAATAATACTTCGCTTGATGAGAAGCTATTTCTACGGGGCAACCACGATATAAAGCTATGCTTAGACACAGGCTATTTTCAGTCCGATTTATCTTTTTCCACCTCGCATGATTATAAGGTTGCTAAGATAATAGGTAATGATTTGATACAGGTCTATATCGAAGACCAGTTGTACAATAAAGATCAAAAGGACAATCCAAAAGCCCTAATTAAACTGAACTGGACATGTAGTAAGGTGGCAATAATCGAATTGATTTATTCTCTGCACTATCAAGGTGTCTTTGACAATGGGAACGCAGATATAAGGCTAATAGCGAAGTATTTTGAATATGTGTTTAATATCAATTTGGGTAACTTCTACCAAACATATTTGGAATTGCGAAACCGAAAGATGAACCAAACGAAATTCCTCGATACACTTCGGGAAACGCTTATGAAGAAGATGGACGAGCAGGACGAAAAGTAGGGTTTGGGCGTGTCACGGTCTGCATTTTGCCACCATACAACAGGCTATCGAAAAAATGCAGACGGGTCGGGCTATCCACTGTATCTTTTGCGGATCTGCGAGGACCGCAAAAGGATGTCGCTTCTATCCCTCACGCTGTATGCCGTCAAAAAAACAAAACATTTATTTCCTTTTTGGCTTCCTCTTTTCAAACTCAAAGCAGGTTTCGCCTTTATCGTTCATGACGATATAGGCATTGAATTTATTGCCTGAATTGCTTTTCATGCCCTTGATAAGGTCGGTCTTACCTTTAGTCAAAAGACTTTCTATATAGGTAACGCTCAATGGTACTCCGCATACAATACGGAATTGAAGCCAACCACAAGCCTCATCGGGGCATTTTACAACCTTGTTCCATATCAATAGCTGTTGGCTTTTGCATTTGGGGCAGGTCAGTTCGGGTTGTTTTTCTTTGGCAATGCCCGTGTCCAAAAGCTCCCGTGTAATGGTAGTAGCATAGGTTTCCATATCTCGGTGAAAAGCATCTGCATCCGCATCGTTGTTTTCGATTTTCTGTAATGCCATTTCCCATTCGGCGGTCATGGCTACATCGGCAATCTTTTTGTCCTTGACAGCCCCGTAAACCTGCAATCCCTTATCAGTCGGGACTAGAGATTTATTTTCACGCCGAATATAATCCCTTTTAAAAAGCGTTTCTATAATGGAGGCTCTTGTGGCAGGTGTACCGATACCGATGTCTTTAAGGGCTTTGCGTTCGTCCTCGTTGTCCACTTCCTTTCCGGCATTTTCCATTGCGGACAACAGACCTGCCTCGGTGTAGAGCACAGGCGGTTTGGTTTTCTTTTCCAGTACGGATGCCTCTTTGATTTTCAGCTCATCGCCGACCTTTAATTCCGGCAGTTCCTGAACAGACTCGTTGTCCTCATCTATAAATTTTTCTTTGATGCCACGCCAGCCGGCTTCGAGAATTTTGCATCCTTTCAGTGTAAAATCATAGTGTAAAGCCTGCAATCCGATGTCCGTTATTTCTTTGGTACAGACAGACGAAAGGGCTTCCAACAGGCGGTGCGCAATCATATCATAGATAACATTTTCGTGTGCTGTTAATTCAAACGGGATTTTTTCGGTAATCAGCAGACCGTGGTGGTCTGTGACCTTTACGTCATTCACGATGCGTTTATTGAAACGACCCCATTTCACTTTTCCTACCGCTTTTTTGCAGGAAGCACGGGCTTCCAAATTCCTTACCAGTGCAGGGATTTCCGACCATATATCTTCGGGAATATATTTACTCCCCGTACGTGGATAGGTGATAAACTTCTTTTCATACAGGCTTTGGGCGATGTCCAATGTTTCCTCGGCGGTATAGGATGCTCTTTTATTGGCTTCTTTCTGCAATCCCGTTAGGTCGAACAGCAAAGGCGTTTGCTCCGTAACCGTTTTGCTTTCGACTGATGTAACGGTAGCTGTTCCGTTGCGCTGAATGGATTTCAGCGTGTCGTCAGCGAGTTTCCTCTCATCCCATTTGGTCTTGGAAAGGCTCTTAAAGTCCACAAATTCTTTGCGGTGTTCCAACTGGATTTGAAAGTATTTTTTGACGGTAAAATCCCTGTTTTCCAAATACCGCTTGCAGATAAGGGCAAGCGTAGGCGTTTGTACTCTTCCAAGCGAGTAAACACCACGCCCTGCCGAAATGCTCAATGCCTGCGAGGCATTGATACCCACAAGCCAGTCGGCTCTGCTTCGCCCTTGTCCGGCACGGTAAAGCCCGTCAAAATCGCTTCCGGCTTTTAGATTTTCAAAGCCCTGTTTAATCGCCTTTTCCGCGAGCGAGCTTATCCATAGACGTTCAAAGGGTTTCCGGCACTTTAGGTATTCATAGATGTACCTAAAGATGAGTTCCCCCTCACGTCCGGCATCGGTGGCCACGATAATACTATCGCATCTTCCGATGACCTGTTGGATAATCTTCAACTGTCTTAATGCTCCGTTATCGGGAACATAACTTTTGTCCTTTTTTATCTTGCGTACCGTAAGTATAAAAGGGTCGGGCAAAATGGGCAGGGCTTCCCTTTGGAAACCCGATACCCCGTAATCTTCGGGCATCGCCAGTCCGACCAAATGCCCCAATGCCCACGTAACCTGATAGCCATTCCCTGTGAGGTAGCCATCCCGTTTTTCGGTCGCTCCCAGCAGGGTAGCTATTTCCCTCGCCACACTTGGCTTTTCTACAATGATTGCTTTCATAATGCTAATGGATTAAGTGTTGGACATTTCTCTTTGAGAAACCCCTCCGTCTCTTTTGAGAGGGGATTTCCATAGAAAAATGTTTTTTGATGGTATTATCTTCTTACCCCTCTGGATTTAGTCGAACGGTTGGGGTCATTCTGCCGTTGCTGTTGCGTTTTGTTTTTCGGTGTTTGTTGCTCCGGTTTCAACGGTTCGTTGACGTGCTTGGTTGCTTCGTTGGTTTTCCCGTTCGAGTTTACGGCAACCTGTGTTTTGTGCGTCTCGGCAGGCTGTGCCTTATTTTTCATCGCATTGGGATTCTTAAAGTTGAAATTATAACCCCCTGTTTCTTTGTTCAGCGTAACGTAACCTTTATAGGGGTTTCCCTGCCCATCTTTGAAATCCGAAATGCAAAGCGTTTTGCCCTCGGTGAGTTGCTTATACTGTTCATCGGAGAACGTTTTCCCACGGTAGTATTTCGGGTCGTTTTCCTGTCCCTGTTTGGGGGCTTTATCGCCAAAAAGAAACTCCGTATATTTTTTGTCGGCGTTGAACTGCACATGGGCATTTTTGTTCGTACTGTTCTTAAAATCCAAACCCTCTAAATAAACGGCTTTCCCATCTTTAAAATCCCGTTTTTGGTCTTCGGTCAGCTTTACGCCCTTAATCTCATCGGGTACTTTTATCCTGTCCTGCCGGAATGCGATAACCTCGTTCGTTAGGTGGTCGATACTGATAATGGACGGTATCTTTTCGCCTGTCTTGCGGTTGGTCAGTTCTACCACACGCCCCATGTTTCCGGTTTTGAGCAGATTGTCCCTGTCTTCTTTGGTAAACTCGTGACCAAAGAAAGGGGCTTTGAGGTTGGGTTCATGGCGTACACCGTACATCATAAGTACAGGTTTTCCGTCTTCACCATCTTGGAAACCGAGCCTTGCATCCGTGCGTATGATAACCGCACCGAAATTGACACTTGTGGGATATACCTTATTGGTCTTATAGCCCTTTAACAGCAAATCCAACTGCCCGTCTTTTTCAAGCCTCTCTTTGTTTATTCCAAATTGGGCTAAATAATTCCAGTCCACATCTTCCGCCTTATAGCGGTATTCGTTTTTCTCCTTTGCTTGCTGTGTTTCCGGTGTCGCCTGTGGTGCTTCTACATCCTTTTTGGTTTCCTGCTGTTGCTCCTTTGGCTCTTTGACCTCGTGCTTTGCCATGACAGCCTCGCCCTCTTTGGTTGGAGTATTGACCTGTTTCTGCATTTCTTTGGCGGTTTCGACCGCTTCTTTTGCAGGTACTTTAAAGAATGAGAAATGGGTCGGGTCTTTAAGCTGTCGCCACAAGTTGGAGAAGAAATTTGTAAACAAATCTCCGGCTCTGTCCACTCGCATAAATTGGCTTTGGTTTTTCTTGGTGGCATCAACGGTTTTCAGATTGCCGTTTTCGTCAACACCCGTAACGGCTTGGATTTTCTTTTTTTCCTTGTCCATCACCAACAGCATATCCGAAAGCTGTTCGGGATATTGCTGTGGATTTTCATTTGTCTGTTCGCTCATGATATTAATTTTTTAAAGTTTACATTGTCCGAAAGTAGGTGAAGCAGGTACGGCATAGCCGTACCCGTCTTTTCGTGGTAGGGTTCGTCATCTGTTTTCTTTTGTACGCCGTATGGGTGCTTTGAAACTTTCCCTAATGAACTGGTGTACATCCGATAGTTTGTAATACAGCTTTCCGCTAATGGTGTAATACGGTAGCTTGCCCGTGGAGCGGTATCGTTGCAGGGAGCGGTGGCTGATTTTCAGCATGAGGAGCAGGTCTTGGTTGTCCAGTAATTCCTCGCCGTCTATGCTGTGCCGTTCTTTCTTGATGTTTAGGACGTACTCTTTCAAAATATCAAAACGCTCCATGATACGTTCCATCCATGCGATAAATTCCATTCTGTCGATGTTCATAACAATACTTTTTAATGATTTCTAACACCACAAAATTGGAGCGATTGGCGGAGGCTGTCGTCCGATACGTGTCTATCAAAAAGGCACTTTTTTCATTTTTTTACAATTCATGTAAAGTGCTGTTTTTAGGGGCTTTTCGCACTTTTGTTCAATCGGTCGGCATCCAATCCAATGGATTTGCCGATAGACACATATAGGCAAACGGGCAAAAAAAGAACAGCACCGATTGATGCTGTCCTCTTTGATGGAAAGAGAAGACAAAAATTACAGGTTGTCTTCCCTGTCCATATATTCCTCCAAACTGTATTTAAGTTGGTCTAAAAACAATGTCCGTGAGCCTGCACGGGTTTTCATCCGGTGGAAGCTGTTATGTATATCGTTCAGTGATATACGGAACAGGATTTGGAATACCATGCTGATTTTTCGGATGCCTATCTTTCCGTGCGAAATAGCATCGCAGGCGTAGAGTGCATAAATCAATTCGATAAGGGCGTTTTTGGTCTGTGTCCAAAAGAAGTCCTTTGTTTCGTCCTGTTGTAGCAGGACATCGGGGTTTTGTTCGGGGCTTAGTTTTGTCGTCAGGTAATTATAAACTAATTCGTTGGCGATGATTTTCGCCACTTTGTAATCAAAGTAGGTCGAAAATTTGGGGTCGATTTCAAATACAAAGCTGTTCAACCCGTCATAGCAGTTTATTTTGCCAAGTGTAAAGTATTGTTCATCTCTGTCAATTCTGCCGGAACGGTAGTAGCGGTAAAAATCGGAATTGCAGACATGCTCCGTGTATTCCTGCTTTAATTCTCGCAGGTGCATAGCAAAATAGCCTTCGTAGATATTTCCATTACTTGCAGGGCATGCAGTTTCTATCCTGAATACCTTGTTGTAATAGATGAGCTTGCCCAAGACAGTTGGTTTAATCTGCTTAAAGAAGAGAATTTCGTCCTCCTTTGTAGTAAATCCCTCGTTTATTATATCTTCTTTGATGTCTCCGAGAAGCTCTTTCAGATAGACTGTCATCCTGTACGCCTCGTCCATAAAACTCGAAGCCTCCACAGAAAACTTACGTTCCTGTTTCTGTATGTCGGAGACGATTTTGTGTAATAGGTGTCTCATAATACTAATGGTTTAAAATAAAGCCAATATGCCTCTGTAAATTTTAACATTAGTACCGACCTTTTTTCATGAGACAGGACGAAGTAGGGGAAGATTTTTTGAAAAACTGATACTCCAATGATATAATATTTATCTTTATAAACATTGTAATCAGATGTCAATTTCTTGGCCTTCCAAACCTTCTCTTTAAGAATAATAAAGACCTGAAAACATACTTATTACAATATATCAATAATGTACACTATTTAATAATTATATAGATAGCATGAATATCGTATACGAGAAGCCAACAATAGAAAAGGGGACATTGCCTCGTCCCCTTGCATTAGCCAATAAATCATTCCCTTATAATGATATTGCTGACTCTCGGCGATTTGAAGAGTTGCTTTATAGTATATACAAAACAAAAATAGAAAATAATACGTTTGATGGTTTTGATGAGATCAGTTTGATGACAGGCGTCAGAGATCAGGGGAGGGATTGTGTACTAATACGAGATGGCAAGTCATATGGATTGATCCAATGTAAGAAGTATGATAAAAATTATAGCAAGAATGATTTAGGTGTAGAAATAACCAGATTTGTGTTATTCAGTATATTGGAAAAAACATTAGTCCATGATAGATCTGATTTTACTTATTACATTTCTGTTTCTAAAGGATTTACAGCTGATTGTTCAGAATTTATAGATGACTTCAATAAATTAGCACCGGAAGATTCCAGTTTATCAGATTGGATTGCTAAAGGCTTAAGTATGCCTATGTTAAAATCTTTAGCATTGAGCATAGATCACGATGATGTTAAATCTATCCTCTCTGAAATCAAAGTAAAAAAAATCGTACCTCAGGATCTAGATAGGTATCTTAGCACGCCAGCCCTTAACCATCTTATTCCGTTATTCTTTGAGGTTAGAACTGTCACTGACAATGTTAAGCTAGATAATCTGATCCAAAAATTAGGATATGATTTAAGTAAGGAAGAAGTTAGTAAAAAATTAAAATCGGGATCGGTAAGCTTAAATTCTGAGAAAAAAATCTTTGATGATATAAAGGATTCCCATCTTCCACGAAAGGAAACAGACGACTTATACAATTGGATTATTTCTGAAAAAGAAAGCGAGACTAAAGAAATCCAAAACGTATGTCTATTGGTGGGACAAGCGGGCTATGGCAAGACCGTAATTTTAAAAGATTTATATGATAAATGTAATTTGAATGGTATACCTGTCTTGGGCTTAAAGGCAGACAAACTATATACTTATACTTTGGACGGCCTGCAAAAAAGTCTGGGATTTCCAATTCCTGTTAATGAATTTATTGAAACGTGTAAAAAGTATCATAAGAAAACAGTTATTCTGATTGATCAAATTGATGCTCTTTCACAATCGATGGCATCTGACCGAAAGTATTTAAATGTATTTAGAAGTTTTATTGACCAATTCACTAAGGACAACTCTGTAAGAATAATCATATCCATAAGACCTTATGAACTATATTATGACCCATCCCTACGCATATATAAAAATATGCCCACTTTCGAGCTAAAACCTTTAAGTGAAAGTGAAGTGTTGTCCGTTATATCAAAAATCAAAATTAAAAAAGAAGACATATCGCCTAAGTTGTTTGAACTCCTTAAGATACCCAATCATTTAAACATTTTTATACGTGTCGTTGCAGAGGGAGGTTTAAATTTGCAAGCAACATCCGTTCAGAGTTTGTACTTAGAGCTGTGGAACAACAAGGTCGTAAATCTTCCCAGCAGTGTTCCTGTACAACGAACCAATTTGAAAACCGTATTGTATAAAATTGCGGATCAGATGTTCAGTACACAAAGAATAACCGTTTCCTCTCTGAAATTTGAAGACGATAATAGTGAAATAAAATATCTTGTAAGTGAGAGATTGCTAAAAAGCGAGAATAAGCAGCTGCAATTTTTTCACCAATCTTTTTATGACTTTGTTTTTGCCAAGCAGTTTGTGGAGAACACTCAAGATATCGTAGAATACATTAAGAAGTCTGAGCAATCTATCCACATACGCCCCGCCTTAAAAATGATAGTTTTGTATCTGCGAGACTATGATGAAACACAATATGAAGATACAATAAAACTAATTTTTGAAGATCAAGAATTACTATTCCATATTAAACATGTACTATTTTCTTTATTGATTTCTCAAAATGACCCCTCGAAATCAGAAATAGATTTGGTTAAAGAATTGATTCAAAAATCAATTCATTTACAGCTTATGTTCTTCGAGTTAGCTGTGTCTACAGTTTGGTTCGAGTTAGCCGAAAAAGAGGGTTTGTTGAACGTATTGAAAAGTGAGATAATCGAAGACGCTGATTTCACTGAGGATTTAATCGCATACAGGAGAAAGGTGGTTTTCTTCTTTTTGAGAAACCATATCGTTACACACAACGCTCCTAATGCTTGGCTGTTCTTGAAATCTGTACAAAATGACAAGATTGTCCAAGATCTCTTATATTCAGTTGAAGACTGGAGCAATCCAATATCCTATGAACTTTTTGAAAGATGTAAAGACTTCGAAAAGACTGACCCTTATGGATTTTACCATGTATTGGATAACATTGCAAAGAGAAATGAAGACTATGCTGTCGAAATACTTTCAAAACTACTCCCTGTACACTTTGAAAAATCAAAATCAGATAAAGATTACGAAGAGAAAGAAGTACTGAAAACTCTGGCAAAAAAGTGTCCACATAAACTATATCCTATTTTCTATAATTGTATAGAAATAGATCTAAAAAGGGAGGTTGAATATGAGCAAAGCATTATAAGAGACTGGAAATACAACAACGTGGACTTAAATGACAAGGATACGATATTCGGCTCAGAGTTTATCTATCAATTATTAGCAATTTGCCTAAAGCGAACTGCAAAAAGCTATCCCGAACATTTTGTTCCGTTCTTTGAGAGAGCGAAAAATTCAAAGTATCAGGTAATATTGCAATTGTTACTTTTTAGCCTCAATGGTAATGAGGAGCAACATTATGATAAAGTATTTATCATTTTTCAAAAGCTATTCGAATCTGGATTGATAGGTCAAGATAGCGACATGGATTTTGAGTTACGCACTCTTGTTGAAAAAGCATTCAAATACTTCAAACCAAATCAAAGAGATTATGTGATATTGAAAATAAAGGGATATGTAAACAGGTATGAAATTCGCTTTCATGAATATGGAGAACCACGCAAGAAGCATTTTCATTCAATTTGGGGTTTGGCCAAGTATTATTGGTTACTACGCCTACCAACAGAAGTAGTTTCCGTGGATAAAGAACTTAGTCGTAGTTTACAAGAACTGGAGAGGAGATTTCCAGATCGAAAGGAAAAGCGAAGGAGTAGATCTGCTATGGCAGGAGTTATACATAGCCCTATCAGTGCTAAAGCTCATCAATATATGTCGAATGAGCAATGGCTCAAAGCTTTTCGCAAATATAATGACAACCCAAAAAGGTGGGGTGAAGATTATCTAAAAGGTGGATTGGACGAATTGGTATCGTCGTTTTATAAGGTTGTGCAGGAAGACCCGTCAGATTACAAACTTAAACTTATAGAGAAGGTATTAGAGGATGGTTCAATAAATATCAAGTATGCAATTTACGGACTATCGGCTTGGACTGAAAAAAGAAGTGATTCAAAAGAGAAAACTATATCATTGTTTAAAGCAATTTTAAAACGAGAGCTCGGTACAGAAACAAGATTATGTGTTGATATTGCTTCTCATCTCATTGGTGATAAGGATAATGACGATGAGCTGATTAGATTTCTTACTGACCAAGCATTAGATTTTAAAAATTACAAAAGGACGACATTTTTAGATGATCGGGATGAAAAAACAACAACAATTAATGGCCTTATAACAGCTGGTATCAATACCACATTCGGCTCAGCTATTAGAGTCTTATTACACATTAAAGATGACAACTATAAAGATGTCATCTTTAATACAGTGAAAAATGTTTTAGTTCTGGCTCCCCCTGAAGCGAGAGCTGTAGTGTATTGGAGATTTGCTTATCTGTTACATCTAGATCAGAAAAGAGCGTATGAATTGTTTACGGAATATATAAATTTAGAAAATGACATTTATATTATCGCATCATCTCTATGGTCATTACAATACATGAGAAACAATGGACTTGACATCTTGTCGCAACCTTATGAGAAGTTGATTAATTCCAACTTAATGGGAAAAGATGATAGCTACCTATTGTTTTCCATTCTCTACGGTTCATATCTTCATGATCAAATTGGCTCACGAGATTTACTGTTAAAGCATCTCCATTCCAGTACAAATATTTCTTCAAGAATGATTGGGGATATTTTGAAATACTATTATGAGGTTCCTAACACTAAAGAGAAGAATGACGAATTGTTGGCTATGATTATTGAACAGGTAAGTGAAGATGATGAAGTGGACATGACGTTGAATTTTATCAATGTTGAACATATCAAAATTGATGACATATACGGCTTCTTAGGAAGGTATATCTCTTCCTCCAAGTTTAAACTATCTGAATATTTCATGAAATATTTAATCCACCAATGCGGTCGTTCTGTCCACGTTGCAATTGATGTATTCAATTTAGCATTAAACAAACAATCTCAAGCTGATGCAAGCAAACAACTGTATCATCATCGTTCTGATGAGGCAGCGATAAAGTTTGTTGTTGGAGCTTATGATTGCCTACATGGAAATGACAGTAATAGTAAAGCAAAAAGGATGCAACTTCTTTTGTCATTCGACCAAATATTAAAAGATTACCGTTTAAGAAGAAGTGCTGATAATGTATTGGAAAAAATCATTTAGTTATCTACAACATAGAACATAAGTACGTATATAATAAAGCTAAGAATGAATATATCTAAATTAAACCTCTTTACAAAAGAAACAGATGCCTCAGCAACTGAAAAAGGTTTTCATTTTCAAAAATTAAAAACTCTCAAAAGCTGGCTTGAAAATAGAATACAGGAAAAAGATGAGGATATTTTTTGCGATTATGAAGAGGATATATTTCAGCGAGATATTTATGCCGGAATAGCGAAATTTAGACAAATTAAGCTATACTCTACAAACTTTTCCTTTTCTAAGGAGGAAATAAAAAAAAGTATTGCACATTTTTTTATGCTCTTTGTAAAGGGTAACTATTTGTTTGATGAGGTGACCTTTCTATTTGAAACCAATTCTGGAATTGCCCGTGAAACCAGAGGTAACGATGCAGGCTTACTATTGGAATGGTATAAAAACCAAGACAATATGAGTAAGGAATTGCTCGAAAAATGCAGGCTTAAGGTTAAAGTTATTCTCGATGAATACATCAATGAAGTGTATGAAAATCGTATGGATTCTATTTCTAAATCTGATTTACAGACTGCCAAAATAATTTACGATCAACTTTCTGATGAGACATGGAGTCGCTTTATAAAGTCAATTAAATGGCAATTTGACGAAATAGATCAAGTTCATGCAATACCAAAAATTGTAGCGGAAATTGAAACACTAATCAGCCAGCTTCCTTTGCCAATTGATAAGTCAAAAAGAACTACCTACATTTCAGTTCTTCATTACGAAATAGCGCAGAAAAGTTTAAATCCAGATGAAGAATCAAGTAAGATAACCAATCAACTTTTAGATATCTTACTATTAGGCACAGGAGATGAAGATCACCAATGGTATGCTGATACCTTGCACAAATGGAAACATGTAGAAAAGGTAAATCAATTTAATATTGGAGTGTTTTTCGAGCTAATTAGCGCGGTTAGATATTGCAGATGGGAAATGGGAAAGACTGCTCATTTGGAAATTTGGTTACCGATTTTGATTCAATACATAGAACATCCTGATATCATTGTAAGCTGTAAACGGAAAGCAATATACGAGTTTTTGTTCCTTTTATTATCGCCAAACCTTGAAGATGGAAGTAACATATATGATTTTGAAGGTCAAGAAGAACTAATCCGTTTCTACTTTGAAAATATTGACTATCGATTATCTCTCAGTTCTATTGAGGAAGATATTACGTTGATGCAACTTCTCGAAGTACAAATTTTAAATGGTACCGTTGAACTAACACTTGAGGATTTGAAAGGTTGGAAAATAAACATCCTCAACACCATAGATCAACAACTATTAACCACAACAAGTATAGATGATAGATGCCAGCTGTTGGAGCTTAAAGGTAGCTTCCATTACCACACGGAAAACCAAAGGCCACTAAAGGATAGAATGAGACAAGGATTGGATTATTACAGGCAAATTATACCTCTTTTACCAGAAACCCATTCTTATTCAATTACCAAGCTGTCTGAAATCATGAATCAGATTCTTGAACAGTGCATAAAAGCAGGAAGAAGTGATGAGGAATTGGAAGAAGTTGAAGTTTTTTTAAACGAAATTGAAGAGCATGCGAAAAAGACAAGTAATCAAAGCACATCCGCGCAAACTTTAGCTGATCGGGCTGCTGCATATGTTGAAAAACCTTCTGTTAAAAATTTTTTAAAGGCCCTCGAATGTCTGCACCGTGCGAAAGAACTGTTTCAATTGAAAGATACCAAAGAAAATTACATTATTGTAATGCTTGGTCTTTCAGAAGTTTATTCAATTCTTGGGTTAAATATAGCTGCCAAACAATATGCCTTAGCCGGGGTTTGGGCTTGTTTTCATTTTGGCGAGGCAACAGCTCTTAATCGAATTAGTGATAGCTATGCATATGTGTTTAGAGCTGATTATAATCAAGGAGCATGGATCAGTGCACTGGACGATTTTCGTCAATATATCAAAGTCAGAATTGAATTTAAATCTGATGCAATGAATATTGAGGCTGACGCTGTCTATAGAAATATTCTAATTGAGTTAGCCGTAATTCTGATTTGTTCACCAGTATTATATCCTGAATTGAGCGTTTTTATTGAAAATCAAAAGAAGGAGTTGGGTTGGATTTATACAGAAGAGTTACCACCGCTTTTATTGCCACTGGAAAGAAAATTCTCAAACACAGAGGAAATGAAAAAGATTTTAAGAGGTAAGATAACTGGTGTACCGTTAAGTGATCTTGGACAAGAACGGGAGATTCTGTTCAAATCAATGAATATTGACTGGCTAATTAAATTTAAGAATACGGCACAGTTAAACGCAATTGGAGAAGAATTTTCTGCTACTCTCCAAATAGTTTTAAGCGAGATTAAAGCTTCTGGCAAAGATTTTAAATTTCGTAGTAAATCTGTAAAGATTAAAATTTTGGAATCAGCTGGCTACAGCGAAATTATGAGACCAGATCCAGATAACACGGACTGGTGGACTGCTGGTATACCAGTTTTTGAAAGTACAGATCAACAAAAAATGCGCCTTCATTATGCTTTTGTAGGCGGTAATGTGACAACATTACTGATGGAAAATAGCTTTCTATACCGTGAAGAATTTAATATACTGATTAAGTACTTATATGAAAACAGGAAGTTAGCCGATAAAATCCAATCCATGAATATCTATCAGAAATTGTATTTTAATCTATTGAAGCCTGAAGACTTCAATGGTTCTCAAAGACAATATTTTTCCAAACCAACTTTGGATAATGATTATTACTTACTGATGAATACGCTTAAAGACTTTTAATAGGATTGTGATTCATGTAATAAAGGAAGAAAATATAAAAAATCGTATCACTGTTAAATTTGTTACTATAGAATGCCAAATGTTACCTATATAACCACAATACCTCTTGAGGAAAATGTTTACTGTTGTTTTCAGTATAAAAATTGTCGTGTATCCACCTCTTCAGATCTAAAACCCTTAGGTGTTGATAAAGTCGAAGATGACATAATTGGGTATTTTGTTATATCAATTGATACATTGGTAAAAGATTTTGAGTCAGTAACCGATGCAGCCGCACACGCTAGACCAATGTTTTTAATAATCCTAGATATTCTTTCATTATTTTTGGATCGTCCAATGACACCTTTTGATACTGGGTATCAAACTTCATTTGTAACAATTAAAGAAGAAAAAGCAAAGAAAATTGAGACAATATTTGTTATAGGCGAGGAAGATATTTCTAATAACTTGACAAACTTCTTAAGGCAATTAAATGAAGTAGATTCCAATAAACAAAAGCTTTTTTATTCTTTAATGGATCGCTGGCGAAAAGCCGTTTATATGCAATATGTTAGCGAGGATAGTCAAGAGTATAATGACGAAGCAGTTATTGCGTATTTCCATGTGCTTGAACTCTTAGCAGAAGAGCATAGTAAGGAGTTGGGCTTATTAATCAAAGAAAAAATTGAAAACTCCTTAATTGATATTTATGGAGGAATAATGCAATTTGAAGGCAATTATTTACACTCTCTGATCACTTCTAAAAAGCAACTTAATAATCAACTTATACTTTCTGATCTACCCGTCGCAGGAAAGATACTTTACGCGCTAGGTAAGTTAGGTTTAATGAGTAAAAGACTAAAATATTTTATTGGAAATTGGATAAAAGATAGAAATAATGTCGCACATGGTCGAAGAGTATATCAAGATAGGATAATTTTCCCCGTTCCACCATTTTTTCCAAATGCTAGGATCAATGATTATACCCTCAATACACTAAGATATCTGACAGCCCATGTAATATGCGTTGCAATAGCTGGTATCGACATATATGAAGAAAGATGGGAAGAAGAACATAACATGCTTATTCCGACTCCTGAGGAAATAAGATCTTTCGTATCAGATAACAGACATAAGGAACTTACGAATGAACAATTTGTAAATGGTGATCTATATAAGATAAATCCAGGCTCAATTAGTTGGTATCTGGTTGATAAAAAAATTAAACATCAAGAAGGAATTTCAGTACTAAGGGATTTTCTTATGAATATTGATCTTAATGATTCTGATCAAGTACATCAAATTGTTATTGCTGCAGTAATTTTAGCAGATTTTGTTGATGAAGAATTACGGGCTATTTGTGAGCTAGTTATTGTCGAGGCATATAAAAACAGGTGGCACCCATTTATAAATTTACGTGAACTGCTCAGTTTTCTTGAATATAATAATCATACTCCTAAATTCTTTGAAAATATGATTATTGATAAAAAAGTAAGGTAAGTAATATATGTCATAGAATAAAAACAGCATCTAAATCGTTAAGATGTCTAAATACTATCTTTTTAATTTACTTGTTTTATTGTTGAGTTTGTGTTGTGGAATTTCTGTATCTATATCTGTGGATAGTGAGGTATGTTTAAGTTGATTCAAGCGTCTTAAATCGTTCAAAAAAGAGTTCGAGTTCTGTACCAGTGGGTTCACAAAAAAAGTCTCAACGAAAGTTGAGGCTTTTTTTGTTTCCGCCAAGATTCGAACAGAAGGGTTGGGACGGGTTCGAACTCCCTCGTTCCGGACTCGTGTGCGGGCTTGTGGGACGGAACATATCCCAGCGGGATCACAAAAAAAGTCTCAACAAAAGTTGAGGCTTTTTTTGTTTCCGCCAAGATTCGAACAGAAGGGTTGGGACGGGTTCGAACTCCCTCGTTCCTGACTCGTGTGCGGGGTTGTGGGACGGAACATATACCAGCGGGATCACAAAAGAAAGCTCAATCAAAAGATTGGGCTTTTTTTGTGTACTGGTTTTTTCGACGTATCAATTTCACCTATGCTATTTGTCTGCCCGGTGTTTGAAGCAGATCGCTGAAGCCAATCACAGGCAGATCAAAGGGAACATTTTGCATATTGTAAAAAGCGAAACGGGGCGGATTAATAACGACTCCGACTTACAGCATTTGATACAGCGGCAATAATCTTATATCTTGTAAATGGTTTGGTTATTACATTCTCTTGTCGTACATTATTGTTCTAAACAATAGATGTAATGGAATACAAAAAAATATATCCTAAATCGAGCATTAAACACCTCGTTCAGTTTTTTTGGAATTTTGAGGGAGATTTTGCAGAAACATCACTGTATAACCATTCATCTGTTGCATCCATTAATCCCAAATTGGCATTTCAATATATTCCCGGAATGGTGGTTACGGAAAATGGTCAGCGTAACAAATTGTTTGTAAGCGGAATACAATCACAAACAAATGCTTTCTATCAATTATCCTCCAGTCAAAAGGTGGGAGTTTTTGGCATTTACTTTCAACCCTATGCGATTTCTTTACTTTTTAATATTCCGGCTTATGTAATGACAAACCAAAACATTGAAATAACGGAGATTTTAGGGACAGAGGGAGTTTTTTTAGAAGAGCAAATATTACATTGTAAAAGTACTCGAGAAAGAATTGACGTTATCACTCGTTTTATTGAGCACAGGATACATAATTTATCACCGAATTTCAAAGACACAATTAACACGATCCGTTATTTAATTATGAATGATGGAAACGCGAAGATGCAGGAATTACTCAACAGTCAATTTTTATCTCAAAGACAATTTGAGCGTAACTTCAAAATGTTGACAGGATTTTCTCCTAAATATTTTTCCAGAATCGTTCGTTTTGAAAAGAGCATCACAACGGCATATAATAGTCAACAATTATCATTGACGGAACTTGCTCTGCATTCCGGATATTTTGACCAAGCACATATGATTAGGGATTACAGAGCGTTTACGGGTAAAAACCCGTCTGCATATCTCTCTGAAGACCAATCTATTTTTGTTAAGGAATAAATGTCGAAAATGTACAATTCCATTTTACGGACATGCCGTAATTTTGGGTATGAAAATTTTTGGATTTTTTACACTCATTTTTATTTTGACCAACAGTTGTATGAAAACACAAAAAGAAAAGATAATTAATAACGGTAATGTTTCTATTTGTACTGAACATTTTGGAACTCCTGACAACCCCGCAATCTTATTAATTGCCGGAGCAACTGTTTCCATGCTGTATTGGGATGCAGACTTTTGCAATCAATTAGCTGATAAGGGATATTTCGTAATCCGTTACGACAACAGAGACGTAGGTAAATCTACGACGTATAAGATTGGCTCTATCCAATACGACATTCTTGATCTTGCAAATGATGCAGTCAATATCTTAGACGCCTATAAAATAAAGAAAGCTAATATAATGGGAATTTCTTTAGGGGGGTTGATTGCTCAGATTATAGCGATTAAAAATCCTGATAAAGTCAATTCACTTATCTTGATGTCTACGGGTATATGGGGAACAGCGGACCCTAATATCCCCGAAATGGATAAGAAAATAATTGACCTTCAGGCTAAAGCAGAAAATGTAAACTGGAATAATGAAGACGAGGTAGTCGGCTACATGTTGCAAAAATCGCATCTTATGGCTGGTCGTAAACAGGTGGACTATTTACGAGAAGAAAAACGAATTAAGGAAGAGTTTTACCGAGCGGTCAACTATCGTAGCATGTTTAACCATGCTTTGATACAGGGAGGAAAAACTTACTATGATAGAGTGGATGAAATCAATGCGCCTACATTGATTATCCATGGAACAGAAGATAAAATTTGGCATTTCGACCATACTAAAAAACTTTTGGAGGAAATTAGAAATTCACGACTTCTGAAATTGGAGGGAACAGGCCACGAATTGAATTACAACGATTGGGACACTATAACAACTACAGTAAGCAAATTTGCAGCATGGAAATGATTTATTAATGTGTTAATATAGTTGTATAAGGTTAGCTTATAAATATTTCTAATATTATGTCTTCAACCATAGCGCAGGACGAACCCCACCTCCGTCTTTTGGTCTTCCATAAACGCCTTTTCCCCGAACATAAACACATCCATTTGATTGTACACTTGCCGAAGTTCGGTCATAATAACCCGGAGAACGAAGTCGCCACCAATGGTTCTCACTACCGAATTTCGCCTTTCGCATCTCGTTGTTATCATCATCAATCAACCATCTTTGTTTGCCCTTAACCAACAAATTTCCAGCACTGTTGCCAAAGTATGTACACACCTCTTCAAGGCTCAATAAAAATACCTTGTCCAAGGTATCCGTTCCTCCTTTTGTCCTGAACCATTGATTATTGAGATTTGTGTTCGTTACAGCAAGGATCTTCGACTTTTCATTCGAGCTAAATTTTGTATAAAACTCGTTATTAAGGTAATTTCGTAATGCGCAATCAGCCCAAGTCACACCTGTAAATTCACGATGATACCAATGGAGTTCGATGATATCTTCTGAAACAATCAATAGCTTATCATCTTTGACGTCGAGCACTTTCCAGTTGTAGTCACCAAAAACAATTATATCATCCTGTATCATTAATCGTATATCGTTTAGGATAGCGTAGTATCAATTGCAATGGGCAAATTCTCCGCCACGCCTTTTCTCTTATTCTAAACCATTTTCATCTTCACAGTACAATTTCTAAATTCATCATTATTTTCCTTCCAGCAGCACTGCATTCACGTTTTACAGGCAAACCGTTTAACTATATCCCCATCTGAAGTGTGAAAATAGAAATAAATAAGTATTTTTCCGCTATCCTATTCATTTTTTAGCCATGCATTTGTCCCATACATGTTTCGTGTAGCTTTTTACGCTAACACCATTTACTCGAAAAAACCGCGCCGTCGCCAAACATGCAAAAAATGGATAGGACTTTATTGTTGGTTCTTTTGAGCACAGTTGGCTTCATTGCATGATTTGATCTATACACGTAACGCGCACAAGTATGCTAACAAACATGCTAAGATAGATGCGCGAAATCTTGAGAAAAATAGTCGATTTTCCGATATCAATGTCATCGGATTAGTTAGCAATTTTTAAAAACAATTATCAAAAGCTTATTGGACGCGACGCATTAGCTTGTATAAGCTCAAAGTGCTACGACGAGCCGATTCGGAAATTCTTCGCAGACCGATGGAATAACATTGATTCCCTACGTGTATGAGAATTACATTTGCAGTGATCATCAACAAAAAAAGCGTCCTGAAAACAGAACGCTAGATCTTTAATAGATGGACGTCGGATTATTTAATCAGGCCGCTTTTTACCGCTAATTTGATTAGGGCCGCTGAATTCCGCACACCGGTCTTATCAATAAGGTTTTGACGATGGCCTTCCACTGTTCGCTTGCTCAAAAAAAGCTGATCCGCGATCTCGATATTCGTATAGCCTTCGCTGATGAGTTGTAAGACCTCCAGTTCCCGGTCAGAGATATCCATTTCCGACATTAAATCCTCTACATTCGTAACCGAAGATGGCACATCACTCAGTTTATCAACCAACATCATCGCCAATTCCTCGCATAAATAACGCCCACCGATATGGATATGCTGAATAGCGAATAACAATTCATCATACCCGACATTTTTGACCAGATATCCTTGGGCCCCCTTTTCAAACGCTTGAAACACATGTTGACTGCTGTTCATCATGGACAACATAATGACTTTAATCTCGGGATAATCACTCTTCAGCTTTTCTACCAACTGCAATCCGTCCATCCCACTCATACTGATGTCAGACAATACAATGTCTGGTTTTACACCGGATTCCAGCAGAGATAACACCTCTTCACCATTATTGGCTTCGCCTATGACGGCCAAATTATCCTGAGAATCTATCAGAAGTTTTATTCCGTTTCGAACGACTAAATGGTCTTCCGCAAGAATAATGTTTATCATAAATTTATATGCTTAAAGTGTTATTTGTACAATTTTATCTGCATTTTACTTCCTTTACTTGAGCTGACCATGTCCATGGTTCCCGCGTAAAGGGCTATTCTATTCCGTATATTCCTCAATCCGGTACCCAACTGCAAGGCAGACTCAATATCCCGACTAAACCCTTGACCGTTATCTTCTACCGTAATGGCAATAAAAGCGTCCGATACACCTACTTTTAAACTGATCCGTCTTGCATCGGTGTGCTTCAAACAATTGTTAAAAAGCTCCTGTATCACCCGATACGCACAAAACTGTATTTCCTTGCTTTCTCCGCCAATTTCTTTATCTAGCTTCATCAGAAACCGTACGTCTGAGCGCGTCATTCGAAAGACCATATCATCAATTGCTTTATGGAATCCCATATCACGAAGCACGGTCGGAACAAGATCATTTGAGATGTTCTGCACTTTAAAAATCGTGTCATTTAACATCTTTTTTATGGGCATAATTTGTTCTTCATGGCCATATTCCATCATGTACCGTTGGAGATTAATGCGGATAGCATATAATTCTTGAGCAATGCTTTCATGAAGACTTTTCCCGATAAATTCGCGCTCGGCTTCCTGTGTCTCTATGATCGCCCGATAAAAGGCCTCATTCTCCTCCTTCGATGCGCTTAGCGGATTGAAATCATTCTTCAAAAACAACATGATATACAATCCATCCGCTGACTCCCGGCTTGCTAACTTTTTGATGTAGATGGTCACAAATCGAAAGCGATTTTTCTTGCACTTTACTTTAACCATACGCACGGGCTCAGCGAAGCTTTCGGTGCAGTTCGTCAACAGGGCGCGCACGCGGCTGTGCTCCTCCTGCAATAAAAAATCATAGATGCTTTTATTCCGTAAAACGGCTGGCTCTATACACAACAGCTCGCAAACCTTGTCGTTGAAATGGACGGCAAGCGCGTCTTCATTCACAAATAGATAACCGAAAGGCCCATTGTGAACAGCATCAAAGAAGATCGACAGATCTTTTTGCTGTTCCCCGGTTGGCCCATCAGGGAATGAAGATGAAAAAGACATATCTGAAGTGTTCGTATATATTGTGCTCATTTGTCAGTCACCGTTTAGGCGGTATTACATTCACCCATTCCTCCTACCCTAGACGGAATGATATTCCTCCAATTGCAAAAATCAAACCCATAAGTAGAAAAAAAATACCTAAAAATCAGCAACGAGATACGTAAAAATACGTATAAATTTTAATAAGGCTGATTTTGCTACGGCAAAAATAAATGCTTGGCAGAAGAACGTCTACGTTTGCACGAAATTTATGTTTAATAGCGGAGACAGAACGTGATCGTAATAATGTCGTCTAAAAAAAATAAACACCTAAATTTTTCCCCCATAGATAGGTCGTTATCGAGACGAGTCAGACAAAATGTATGTTGAAATGTTGGCTTTAAGAGATCCTAAGAGGCATTTAACGTATTAATTTCTGCGCCTGCGTATTTGACGTAAGGTAGCAAAGTTTGATAAAAAGTGTCCCGTGCTTAAAAACTTTTTGCACCAAATTTGTAAACAGCATAACATAATATTTATTGTTTAACAAAAAAAAACAAAAGTATGCGTGCTCAACTTCTAAACACCACCATCGAACAAAATCAACCTTTATTAAAACGGATCGCGACAAAATTCACACAGGATCCATATGAGATCGAAGAGTTGGTGCAGGAAACTTTTATCCGGTCGCTATCATCGCTGGAGCGTTTCATCAACCATCCGAAACTCGTTGCTTGGCTGTTCGTCATCATGCGTAACGTATACATCAACAATTATCGGAAGATATCGAAGTACCGCACCATCGAAAGCGAACTTACGCACACTTCGCACTTCGAGCAGCTTTCTAACAATAGCAGTGAATCTAAATTTGTGATGACGGATATCCAAAACGCCATAAACAAATTGCCGAAAGACTATTATATCGCATTCACGATGTTTATGGAAGGATTTAAATACCAAGAAATTGCGGATCATTTAGCCATCGCTGAGGGCACTGTAAAAACCCGGATTCATATGGCGAGGAAAATTTTGAAAAAGAATTTAAAGATTTATAGGAAATAGAGCGTTTGACGGGTCGCACGCTCCCTTTTTACATCGGTTTATAGCCTAGAAAAGCAAGATAAGCAAGCAGCTATCCTCAAGATAAGCTGCTTGTTTATTCGTAAATTATATCGTTGCTCTTCCTCCCGTCGCAGGAATAGTCGCGCCCGAGATGTAAGAAGCGGCATCCGACGCTAGAAAAACGTAGATGGGTGCCATTTCAGCCGGCTGTCCCACGCGTCCCATCGGCGTATTCTCCCCAAATCTTTCATGATCAGGAATTGTACTCGGTATGAGTGGTGTCCAAATCGGGCCAGGTGCTACGGCGTTGACACGGATGCCAGAACCATCCTCCAAGAAATGCTGCGCCAAACTGGAAGTAAAGTTTTGGATTGCTCCTTTCGTTGCAGCATACGGGATCAGCGTTGGGTTGGGGTTGTACGCGTTTACTGACGTGGTATTGATAATGGAACTGCCGGGCGCCATATGCTTTTTGGCATACTTAACAAAGTAAAACATCGCACTCATGTTGGTCTCAAATGTCTTATTCCATTCTTCAGCGGTTACGTCGGTAATATCGTCAAACGTCATTTGATAAGCGGCATTGTTGACTAACACATCAATTTTATTGAATGTGGCCACGGTTTGCCCTACAATCGATTTACACCACTCTTCGCTTCGAATATCGCCCCGAAGAAGTAATGCTTTACGTCCCGCCTTCTCAATCCATTTCTTGGTATCTTCAGCATCGACATCTTCCACCTCATCTTTGTAAGATATGACAATATCAGCGCCTTCTCTTGCCATGGCTATTGCCGCGGCTTTTCCGATGCCTGAATCACCACCGGTAATAATCACCACTTTGTCCTTTAATAGGCCACTACCTTTATAGGTTTCTTCACCATGATCCGGTTCGGGGCGCATGTCGGCACTTACACCTGGCGGCGCTTGCTCTTGTTTCGGGAAGGGCGGTGTCGGATAAATATCTTTTGGATTGCCTTGTTTTTCTGTTTTCATCGCTTCACGTTTATTCGGTTTAATAATAATCACCGTGTAGGCATAGCCTATAACCGTTTGATGTAATATATCCAATGCATCTTGGGTTATACGCTAGCAGGCACGAGTAGAATACAACTAAAAAGGTGATGAACAAGCTGCCACCACCTTTTGTATAGAGAGAATAAAAAAGCTGTTCACTAATTCATTGGCGGCGTAGGCATAGGTTGCCCTATCGTATCCGTACTATCACGTCTGATGGTGTCCATCGGTGGAACACCTTCCACACCTTCGCTCATTACCGTATCACCGGCATCAACATCATTATTGTTTGATGGACTTCCGCAAGCCAATAAGAAACTAAACATGCTTCCCATAGCCGCATATAACATTACCTTTTTCATATTTAAAATTTTTCGTTTATAAATTTCTCTGCAATCTCATAACTCACCTATCATTTTCACTACGGAATGAACGCTACCAGCATATATTGGTTCATTGCAACCTCGATTCAAGTAGAAACCGAGATAAAAAAGCAGTATTTATACCTTTTCCAATTTGTTACCGGGCCACATGCGAGCACGAGTATGGGCTCCTCGATAAGTAATAAGTGCCATTGGGTTTCAAAATTGGCAATTTTTAATTTGTTTCATAGCGCAACCTGCTTATCGAGAATTCATCAGATTGCTGTTTTTCAGCTTTGAAGATCGTCCATATGCCGTCGAATTTCTTCAGCAAAGGGTGGATTGTATGTAATTATTTTAACGCAAAACGGTATAAACCGATTTAAAAGACTACTTTTAACAAAAATAAAGGTGTATATGAGTGTGAGCAACATGCGTTGTGAAGATGAGCAGATCCAATTTTGCGGAAAGAATCAAACCATCGGTTTTTTACTGATTGCCAATACGGAGATGCGCATCATTGGAGCTAGTGAGAATTGTGCAGCGTGGTTAAACACACCATATAGTGACATACTGGGCAACGAGCTCATACATGTTGTTCAGCAGTTTTTTCCGCATGTGGAAAAAGATGTGCAAAGCGCCTTTAACGGGCTTTCAGAAGAAAGTTTAAAAAATCGTGCGGTGCAGGAAGTGATGCTGAACGACAGACCATTTTACCTGACGACCTATGGCTATGATAATCGTGTATATTTAGAGTTCGAACAAAAACATCCTACGCATATCCCCTCTTTTATTAGTCTGTATGCCTATTCGCAGCAGATTGAAAAGGCCACAGACATTTGGGAAGCCTTGTGTTCCTGTATAGCGGAGGTCATAGGGTTTGACCGCGTTATGACCTATCGATTCCATGCGGATAAGAGTGGGCAAGTTATTGCCGAAAAAGTTAGAGAAGATCTCGATAGTTATCTGGGATTGCACTATCCGGAATTTGACATTCCGCAACAGGCACGGGCACTTTACGTGAAGCACCTGACGAGGTTAACGTCTGATATATCGAGTCCCACCTATCCGATACATACGCTAAATAATGAGCAAATAGACCTATCATTTAGCACCATTCGGGCGCTTTCCCCGATACACCTTCAATACCTCGAGAATGCTGGCGCACAAGCTAGCATCAGCTTCTCCATCATTGTCCATGGCGAACTCTGGGGCTTAGTGACTTGCCAGCACGAGACCGCCAAATTTGTCGACTTATCCCAAAGACATCTAGCTGTTTTCTTGACGCAGTATGCGGTAAACAGATACTTGAGCTTACAGAAAGAAATTGACCTCAATTTCAACAAGCAGGTCAAGGAATTTGAATTGGCGCTCAAAGAAAAGCTGATTATAAAAAATGAAATACTTCCTGTGCTTTCATCCTTTGCCAAGCAACTTAGTGATTTCGTTCAGGCAGATGGTTTAGCCATTCGCCATAAAGAAGCGACACTGGTATTTGGTGACGCGCCAGATAGCGCTACCGTAGGTAAAATTCACGCTTTTATTAACAAAAATCATCGGAAGATGATCTACAGCAAAGAGAGTTTCGTGATTGACCACGGAGAAGAACTGGCTTTGGGCGATGTAAATTTTGCGGGCTTAGTAAAAATAGATATCGATTCATCAAAAGAATTTAGCTTAATCTGGTTTAGGCGCGAACAAGTGACCGAACGTGTTTGGGCTGGGAAACCGACCAAGGTGATGACGTATGACCAAGCGCTGCAAGCATTCGTACCTTCGCCACGTAACTCATTCGACGCATGGAAGCAATTGGTAAAGGGTGTTTCGCCGGCTTGGACCGAGATCGAAATTTACTTCATGAAGCGAATCCGACAACTTATCCGGGAAAGCTTGCTACGTAAATCAGAAGAGATCTATAGTTTGAATCAGGAATTGATCCTACTCAACAACGCCCTCGATACATACTCCTACACCGTCAGTCACGATCTTAAAAACCCGCTATCGGTTATCAAGCTATCTGTTCAAATGTTGCAAATGAAACGCGATATAACGCCAGAGCTGCTTGCCAAACTCACGGTCAATATTAAGGATGCGAGCGAACTGATGGAAAGCATGCTCAATAAAATTTATGAGTTCTCCAAGGTTAAAGAATTTCGGTACCAACCAAACGTGATTCACACCGATCAAATTATCCCGCAAATTGTTGATCACTGCAAAACCAGATATGGCACACAGCAGTGCGAAGTAACATTGGGAGATTTGCTACCCATCATGGGAGAAAAAACATTGATCTATCAGCTATTTCTCAATATCGTGAGCAACGCGATTAAATATTCCAGCAAACGAGATGATGCGCAAATTAGCATCCATAGTGTTCAGCAGGGGCAGAAGGTACGCTACAGTGTTCGTGATAATGGTATTGGCATAGCCGACGCAGAGCTAAATAATATTTATGACATTTTCAAAAGAATGTCTAATTCTGATGGGTTTGAAGGTTCCGGTGTTGGATTAGCAATCGTAAAACGTATTGTAGATCGACTCGGGGTAGAGATCATAGTGGAAAGTGAAATCGGCAAGGGAACCTGTTTCCATTTGGACTTTCCCAACTAGCATCCAGCGTTACTCAATAACATTTTATTGGTGTAGAACACCTTCAAACATGCTGTCCTGGCATCGTAGTAAATACCTATTTCCCCAATTTAATACTGCCTAAGGGGCACACGGAAAAACGAATATTCCCTCCAACTGTTATTCATATTCAATTATCGATGTTTCACTAAAGACTATACTATGAAAACACTAGATGCCGAATTGCTCCGTGAGCTTACCTCCCATTCAGCGGAAACGTCCTTAAGTATCTACTTGCCGCTTCATAAAAGCGTATCCGAAAGTAGCCTGGATTTTCTAGCCTTCAAGAACTTGATCAAAGATATTCGCAGTGGCGCCGATGTCACCCATCATCAAGCGCTCGAGGATTTGCTGGTACCTGTAGAAAACTTTTTGGAAAGTAAAGACTTTGTTCGTGGATCTGCTGGGGCACTGGCTATTTTCTCCGCCCCAAAGGTTTTTGAGATCGTGATGCTGCCGGAACAAACAGAAGCCACGTTTTATATCGATGAATGTTTTTACCTGCTTCCGCTGCTTGCGTTTGCTGGCGACAATAAACCCTTTCAGGTGCTAGCGCTCGGTAAAAACCATGTGCGCTTATTTGAGGGCGACCGCTATCGGTTTGACGAAATCAATTTGGATCAAAATATTCCATCCAACATGAAGGAAGCGTTGGGGTATGATCTTACCGATAACCACTTACACGCCGCTGCCGGCGGCTCGGCCGCCATACATGGCTATATGGAAATAACGGATGAAAAGGAAACCGATAATACACGTTTCTTTCGTATCATTGATCAAGAGATCAACGAGAAATACAGCAAACAGCGTAAGATGCCGTTAATATTAGCGGCCTTACCAGAAAATGAAAGCTTATTCCAATCCATCAGTAAAAATGAGTGCCTTGAAAAAGATTGCATCTCGTTGAACGCCGATAGTATTGATAAGCAAGTTTTGCATAGCCGAGCACTCGAGATCCTGGACACAAAGAAAACGGAGGGGCTAGACAAGCAGTTGGAAAGATTTGCGGGGGCCAAAAGTGAAAACCTGGCCACAGATGAAGTTGCGGAAATTGCTCGCCACGCCATGGACAGCCGCATCGAACGGCTTTTTATAACAAAAGGAAAAAAATTGCCCGGATCCATTTCAATAGCGGATCGCAAGATAAAACCTGACGCGGATAGCCATAGTGATATTATCAATAAAATTGCCCTGCTGACGTATAAAAATGGAGGCCAAATTCACACTTTGCAAACGAATACTGGAAAACTTCCTTCGGGAATAGGATCGATTAATAGATTTTAACTATAAATCCAGACGCATACGGCAAATTTCCCGCCGAGAACAAGCTAATCGTATAAAATTTCAAACATTTTTAGAATTAGCTTGTTCAATTTGTACCTATTGACAATAAGTAAGTTTTACCCTGACCCACTTACTTTAAGATTTTTTCATAAATATGCGTAACAAAAAGACAGTAATCATCTCGAATCGATTACCGGTACGAGTAGAAAGGCGTGATCATGAATTGCACTTTATTCCAAGCGAAGGCGGACTGGCCACTGGCTTAGGATCGATCTATCAACAAGAAGGTAACATCTGGGTAGGATGGCCTGGATTTGTGCCCGAAAATGAACAGGAGGAAGCCATCACGCGGGCGAAACTTGCTGAACTGAATCTCGTACCCGTGTTCTTAACGGAGGAAGAATTGCAGGGCTATTACGAAGGGTTTTCGAATGAAGTGTTGTGGCCTATATTTCATTATCGCTTGTCGTACGCGGTATACAATTCGGATAACTGGCGTACCTACCAAGAGGTAAACCGTAAATTTGCCGCTGTGGTCAATGAACAAAATCCAAGCGATAAGGACGAGGTATGGATTCACGATTATCAGTTGATGCTCCTTCCGCAGCTCGTGCGCGAACAGCATCCGGAGATCGCGATCGGTTATTTTCAACATATCCCCTTTCCTCCGGACGAGGTGTTTAGAAGCATTCCTTGGCGCGATGAATTGATAAAGGGTGTCCTCGGTGCTGATCTGGTTGCTTTCCATACCTATAATGACAGCCAGCATTTTCTAAATGCATGCACCCACCTATTAGGCTTGCCGATACAAAACAATTGCCTGCACGTCGATGGGCGGAGTGTTTATGCCGAAGTTTACCCCATGGGCATCGACTTCGAAAAGTTCAGCGAATTAGCAGAAAGCGCCCCCATTCAACATCGTGCGCAGGAGATCAGAAACTACTACAAGGATCGAAAATTTATTCTCAGCATCGACCGCTTAGACTACAGCAAGGGGATCATCGAGCGGCTGCAAGCCTTCGAAAGTCTTTTGCAAGAATATCCTGACCTTCGGGAAAAGGTTGTATTGTATATGTTAGTTGTACCATCGCGCGATACCGTGCCGCAGTATCGATTACTGCGGGATGAAATTGATCGCGCTGTGGGCCATATCAATTCCGTATACGGTATTAACGAATGGCAACCTATCGCCTATTACTACAATTCCTTTCCTGTGGAAGAGCTTTCCGCGCTCTACGTAGCGGCAGATGTCTGCTTAGTAACATCGATACGCGATGGAATGAATTTGGTATGCAAGGAATACGTGGCCAGTAAGGAGCATACGAACGGTGTATTGGTCTTAAGCGAGCTCGCTGGCGCATCTAAAGAATTATTGGAAGCGATTCAAGTGAACCCGAACTCGATTGATCAGATACGGGAAGCGCTTAGAGCCGCGATAGCCATGCCCGAGGAAGAGCAACGAGAACGTATGCAGGACAGTATTGAGATTGTTAAGAAATTCAATATCAGACATTGGGTAAAAATCTTTTTTAATCGACTGCACGAGATCAAAACGCTACAGAAGCAAGAGATGGCTAGAAGAGTACGTTCCGAGGTGAAAGAAAGCATTTCCGAACGGTATCGTTCTGCACAGCGCAGGCTGTTCTTCTTGGATTATGACGGTACGCTTATTGGATTTCATAAAGATGCGGATGCCGCCTCCCCAACCGAATCCCTATATAGAACCTTAGAAAGGTTGCAAAGCAACCCGGCAAACCAGATCGTCATTATCAGCGGCAGGCCGCATGAAACCCTAGACCGTTGGTTTGGCCACAAAGAATATTTTTTAGTGGCCGAGCACGGCGCCTGGAGCAACTACCCGCATCGCGAGTGGCACGGGAAAAGCCACATATCCACCCGATGGAAAATTCCGGTCAAACATATTATGAACAAATTTGCCAACCGGACCGCCGGTGCTATTGTAGAGGAAAAAACCTACTCCCTCGCCTGGCACTACAGAAAAACGCAAACCGGTCTCGGGCATTTACGATCGCAAGAACTCGTGGATAGCCTTCGCTACCTGATCCCACATCATGGCCTACAATTGTTATTGGGGGATAAGGTGATTGAAGTGAAAAGTAGCGAGCTCAACAAGGGAAAAGCAGCGAAAGAAGTGGTAGCGCACTACAAGCCCGATTTCATATTCGCTATCGGCGATGATGCCACGGATGAAGATATGTTTTTAGAGCTCCCCGAAGAAGCCATCACTGTAAAGGTCGGTAATAAAAAGTCTGCTGCACAATACTACGTAGAAAGTCAGGAAGAGGCTGTCAGCCTGATTGACTATTTTGCTACATCCAACCTTGATCAATTAAATGACGCCAAAACACATGCTCAGCATCCAAAAATTATAACATGAATAGAGAGAAAAAACATGTCTACAACACGGGTATTATAGGCAATTGTGCGTACATAGCCCATGTCGATAAATCTACAAACATCAGCTGGCTGTGCTGGCCATCGTTTCAGGACACCTTCGTGTTCGGCGGGTTGCTTGACAAAGGTCTCGGTGGCGAATTTTCCATACTGCCTAGTACCCCTGTCGTGAATACCACACAGCATTACGTAGAAAACACCAATATCCTTGCTACCGTAGTCGAATCCGAAGGTGGCACATACAAGGTCACAGATTTTGCGCCGCGCTTTGAGCAGTATGAGCGCTACTATAAACCGCTCATGCTTATCCGAAAGATAGAGCCGGTATCTGGCCATCCGAAGATCCGGGTGAAGTGTGAACCGGTGTTCAACTACGGACAGCAGGCATTCGAAAAATCACGCGGCAGCAATCATATCCAGTTTGAGCGCGGTGATGTTAAAATGCGGTTGGCTACTAACATGCCTATTAGCCATTTTTTTGATGACGACTTGCCTTATGTATTGAGCAAGCCGATCTACCTTATCCTGACCTATGGAAGTCCTTTTGAAGCGCCAATAGAACGCACCGCAGAGGACTTTTTAAAACGCACCAAGCAATATTGGCGTAAATGGGTTAAGAATGCCTCTATCCCATCTTTTTACCAAAAAGAGGTGATCCGTTCATCGCTGGTGCTTAAGCTCCATCAATACGAAGATACGGGCGCTATTATCGCTGCGAGCACAACGAGCTTACCCGAATTTCCAGGATCTGGACGAAACTGGGACTACCGCTATTGTTGGCTCCGCGATAGCTACTATGTCTTACAAGCGTTAAGCCATATCGGCCATTTCGAAGAGATGGAACGGTATGCGTCTTATATTGCCAATATTACGCAAACCGACAGAGGCCGTTTGCAACCGCTCTATGGTATAATGGGGCAACATAAACTGGACGAGTATACGCTGGATTATTTGGAAGGCTATATGGGCAATAGACCTATACGTGTAGGAAACCAAGCCTCCGAACACGTTCAGAATGACGTTTATGGACAGGCACTTATCGCATTGTTACCGCTTTTTACAGATCATAGATTTCGGCATCAAAACCTGGCTTTTACAAAAGATTGGACAAACTTTATCCTGGATAAAATTGAAGCAACAATTGATGAAAAAGATGCTGGTATTTGGGAATTCCGAAATTTTGAAAATCGCCATTGCTACTCCAATCTGTTTCAATGGGCGGGTGCGACGGCTGCTTTAAAAATTGCAAAGCAATACAATATATCCGATATGGCTGCCAAAGCAATACGCCTGCGGGAGAAAGCAGCAGCGCATATCGAAAGCTGTTATGATGCGCAAAAGGAAGTATACACCAACGCGGTGGAAAGCGGTAACCTGGATGCCTCTACCCTACAGCTTATCATGATGAACTATCTCGATCCGACCAGTCATCGCGCAAAAATGCATCTGGAACAATTGGAAAAAGAGCTTAAGGGAGAGCACGGATTGTTTTACCGTTACCTACATACGGATGATTTTGGCAAACCTAAGGCTACCTTCTTGGTGTGTGCTTTTTGGTATGTCGAGGCGCTGGCCTGTGTAGGACGCTTGGATGAAGCGCAGGAAGTCTTTAAACAGCTACTATCTTTCGGAAACCATTTAATGCTTTTTAGTGAAGATGTGAACGAATCTGATGGTAGCCAATGGGGTAACTTTCCGCAAGCCTATAGCCATGTCGGCTTAGTCAATGCCGCTTATCGAATCTCCATGAAATTGGATAGCCCCGCATTTTTTGATAGTCTTTACGAGCAATAGCGAATGCATGGATTGCATAAAAAAACGGGCCGAAAGCGGCCCGTTTTTTTATGTTATCCATGATTTACTTCCCGTAAAAAAACAGGAAATATATGAGGGCTAAGACAGCCACAGCTGCGACTATCGTCCATGCAATGGTTCTGCCTGCAGGCTTATCGTTAACCTCCTCTTGTGCTGGACGCGGAACCTCCTTGCGCGGCGTATCATCCCTCGGCTCTTCCGGATCGTAAATGTTTGTCTTGTCTTCCATATTGATTATAATTTAGTGAATGTACACGTGTCCCCATACCCACATCGGTTAAGAGATCCGTGTTACGTTTGTATACTTAAAACACCGGCTCGCTACCGATGTTCAATCCTTTCGAAGAAAACGTATAAATGCGTACTCCCCAACAAGTAGTAATACGATCGTTGGAATTAAAGTACAGACAGCCTTTATTTTTGATCCCTATCTCAGCACGGAAAACGAGTATTCAGCAAGCAAACGATCCGCCATATACAGCTGTTATTAGGTAATATAATGGCAAATTTCTATTTGCTTAAATAGATAGGTTATGGCAAAGAATACTAATCCGCGCATCAAAAATGAAGCGCAATATGCGGCACTTCGCGAACAAGGTGCCAGTAAAGAAAAAGCGGCGCGTATTGCAAATAGCAAAAACGCGAGCAAAAAAGGGGGGCATGCTTCAACGCTTGAAAAAAGAACGGTGAAAGAGCTTTTGGAAGAAGCTAAAAACATTGGCATTACGAATCGACACAGCATGAAAAAACAGGATCTTATACACGCCATTAGAAACCATTAGTCGATGTCGGAAAATAGAGAAGCAAATGAGCAGCTCATGCTCCAACAAATAGGATTACGTTACGTTTCCTGCAATGATAAAGGATATTGCCGGGTAGTAGAGGGTAAACAGGTTCGTTACCTGGATCAGAAGGGAAACGAAATTAGCAATGAGACGGTATTGAAACGTATTCAAACGCTGGTGCTGCCGCCAGCTTGGACTGACGTATGGATATGTGCCAATCCGAATGGTCACCTCCAAGCTACCGGCATCGATATACGCGGGCGTAAGCAATACAGGTACCACACAAAATGGACATCCATACGGAGCGAGAAGAAGTTCACGGATCTCCATGTATTTGGCGCTAAGCTGCCATTGTTAAAGAAAACGGTATTAAAAGATTTACGCAAACGAAGCTTATCCAGAGAGAAGGTTTGTGCGGTCGCAGTCTCGGTGATGCAAAAAACATCGTTCCGGGCCGGAAACAGCGTCTACCAAAAAGCTAATGGCTCCTACGGTTTAACGACGTTAAAAAACAAGCACGTCAAGCAGATATCGACGAATAAATTGTTTTTTAAATTCGTTGGAAAGAAAGGGGTTATACAACAGACCTATTTACAAGAGAAGACGCTTATCAAAATGCTGCTTAAGGTGAAGGATCTTCCCGGACAGCGTATTTTTCAATACATTGATGACGAGGGTGAAATTAGGGCATTGGAATCAGGCGATATCAATGGCTATCTAAAAGAAGTGATGGGCATCAACGCCAGCTGCAAAAGCTTTCGCACCTGGAATGCCTGCCTCATGGCCCTGAAGTTTCTTATCGCACAACCCATTCCGGAAACCGTTGCTGAGCGAAAAAAAAGTGTTTTGGCCGTCATTGACCAAGTAGCTGCTGCACTGGGAAACACGCGCGCGGTTACGCGATCACATTATATCCACCCTAGTATTTTAGAAGCTTATGAAAATTCGGAGCTTAACGCTTGGATAGGTCGTATGAAGAAAAAAGCCGATGATTTGGATGCGCGTGATCTTGAAAAAAAACTGCTGCAAATCTTGAAAACAAAATCCTAGATGGGTATAAAAAAAGTTCCGTCCTACTTCGCGTATGACGGAACTTTTTTATTTTGGAAATTCAGAACGCTTTCCTTTGCGTATGTGCTTACAAAATACTTAATGCCTCTGACACAGCTTGACCCGCATCGACGTCTAGTGCCCTAGCACTCTCCAAATGGCTTTTTAATGGCTGAATTTTTTCACTAGCCCATGTCTTCAATTCGGGGTCGTTGAGTCCATTTTGACCAGCACCCATTTCGAACAAGGCGATGGCATCTTCATGGCTTTTAATTACCACGTCTTTAAATGCTTTGTTCAGATCAGGACCAGACAACTCGCCCATTGATTTCAATATCGATGCATGGTTTTCATCCATCTTCTCTGGAAGAATCAATTTCTTGGCTACAGCAGCTTGTTCAATTTCTTCGAGAACGCGTTTGTGATCAGTTAACAAGGTTTGTGCAAACTGCTTCACTTCATCGTTCTTAGATCTTTCGATAGCCTGACTGGCCACAGCTACTTTAAATCGGTTTAAATTCACGGCCTTGTCGATAAATTGTTGATCCATGGTTTCGGTCGTTACCGTATCTTGCTGGCCGTATACCGTCGAGTTTGTCATGCACAATGTACCTAGTATACTGACACATAGAATCACATATTTCTTCATATTATATTCGTTTTTAAGGGTTTAACTATTCTGTTATCGTTATCATCTCTTGTATGTTTACTAGCGTATTTGCGCTAGGAAATATTTTCTAATAAGTAGCACGCTGCATTATCTATCCCTGCCGCCCTTCCTATTGCCAATCACCGCAGGACGACAACTATCTCTGCAATAGAATGCTTATGGAGCAATGTTGGTTGACAGGAAGTAGAAATAGGGTATTTAAACCTCGCTGGCAGGTATCTATTCTTATCCTCGATCTGACCTGGAAAGCGTTGCGCAAGTGCATGCTTTCTGGACCTGAACTGCGAACTGCATCGCAGGCACAGCTATCGTATCGAAATGGATGGCCCCGAACACCCGTAAACTAGGTAGTTAAAAACATGATTACCGTATTTATCATTACAACCAATCGTTGAAAGAACACGTTATACCAATAAAGATAGCGATGACAAATTATCATTTTACAACAGACATAAAGACGAACCCGCTTGCTCTACTTGGTGTTGAGGCTTTCGCATTGAATTTGTTAGCATCTGTTTCCGATGTTTCGACGGCTTACCAAGATGACCCAATTGCCCCCGGTCGCGAACAAGAGACACCCGACATTGACCCGGAGATGCCGGATGAACCGGAGATCGATGAAATAGAAGAAAACGAACCGGTGGAGCAACCCGATATTGATCCATTGGAACGTCCCGAACCTGATATTGATGAGATTGAGCATGATGATGTGGAACCTGAGATCAATAATTAGCTGAACATAAGCGCTACGCCCGTACGCGCGGAAAAGACGAATCTGTACCTCATTATGCTTAGTTGGTAGCAGGTGCTGAACCGAGGTCTTCCCGTTGCGTTTACATTTTTAAAACTATTTAGGCGCTCAACTGTCTTTAAGCAAAAGGACAAAAGATAATTATGTTTACTATTGCAATCCTGATTTCCGACGGTTTTGACGAGTGGGCTGTGAAGGGCTCGAAGCCTTTCTTTAAATCCCACAATTACAAAATACATCTTATTTCGCCTAAAGACGGCGAATTTGTTCGCTCCTGGACGTATAAAGATTGGGGGGCATCCTACGCTATTGACAAGCATATCGAACAAATAGATCCGAAACTATATGATGCCCTGCTGATGCCCGGAGGCGCTTTAAGCGTCGATAATTTGCGGACAAATCCGCATGTATTGGAATTTGTTAACCATTTCGTCAATGAGCAGAAGCCTATTGGCACCTTGTGCCATGGCATTTGGCCTTTAGTAGAGCTTGGCGTCGTAGCGAATCGAAAACTTACCTCCGTGACCACGATTCGAACGGATATCAAAAATGCTGGCGGTATCTGGATCGACGAATCATCAGTTCGCGATGGCATGCTGGTTAGCAGTAGAACAAGTGAAGATTTAGATGCGTTTCTAGCGTTGTTTAACACAACTTTGGAGAACACCCTAGCAGACGCTTCACCAAGCCAGGCAGATCGCTAATATATCGCCTCACCTTTGCGCTTTTGGTGTACATGCGATAGCTTTTGGAGCTTGGGAGCTCCAAAAAGTTGAACTTACCCTACACGCTGATAACAGAAAATAAAAAAATGTCTCCCGCAGCGAATTCGCACCAGGGAGACATGTTGTCGATGGATTGATTGGTATTTAAATATCTATTTCACCGTGTACACCATCGTGGTCCGGCTTTCCGGTAATCAACGATTTCAGTCCTTTGAAAGCCGCGACCGGTGCGCTATGCTTATTATCCCAGTAGTGTCCTTCCAAAACCTCGACACGGATCAATAAAATCTTAGGATCTTCAGGCCCCTCAAACCAGATCTCGAGGGAAGGATTCCAGAGTTCGTTAATTTTCTCTTGATCGTGAAGCTCATCAGCAATTCCATAAAGATTTAAAAATCCGGAACGTTGTCCACTCTGCATCATCAAATGCACAAATGGGTTCTCTTCAATCTCCTCTTCTTTTTTTGTATCTGTTGATGTCATAAACCACAGAAAGCCGCTATCGTCAACTTGTAAGATGGCCATTGGTCTTACCGATAGCGGAATACCCGTTTTAATATCGGTACAAAAGAAGCAGGTTTTGGCTTCGTCTGCAATCTCTCTAATTTTGGCCAAAGCATCTTTGCCTGTCAAATTTTCTTCTTTATTTTGCTCCATATTTATTCGTTGTTGTTATTTCTCGTTTAATTATTCCTGCTTGCTGTCTCCATCCTTGCTGGATGGAATAGTTTCGCTATCCTCCTCTGATGCAGAATCCTGCAGTAGTTCGGCTGCGGCAGCAGCGGCCAGACCACCTAACGTATACCACGCCACGGTAAGCACTTTTGTCAATACCGAGCGATTGACCGGCTCATCATTTAAGCCCATTTTTTTCGGCAATGCAATGGCGCCAATTCCAGCGGTGAGTCCCAAACCGATACCGCGAAGCCAAATGTTTTTTGATTTCCCTTTGCCAACGGCACTGTAGTAGAAAGCGTTGCCCACAAAATCATAAGCGAGCGTGCTGGCATACAGTTTATTTCCGGTAGGTGGTTCCACACCAATCGCTTTACTGATCTTGGTGACGCCTTCCTCTCCCACCTCGTTAACCCGGGGAGCATTTTTAATATTTTTGCGGGCCAGCTCATGGACGATGTTAAGGAGAAGTGCTCCAGCAGCGCCAGCAACGATGTTCGTAGATATTTTCATTCCTTTAATTTTTATCCAACAAATGCCGAGTTATAATCGGCTAAGAACCTACCTGTTCAACGTGCAGAACATTGTTTCGTTGCATGCTCGCTTAAAAAGACGTAATTATAGCAGTCTTTACCGTAGAAATGACTGGTTACGTTATCGTAGCCGCCTATACGAAATGGCCGAAATTTTTCTGTACCAACAAGGCAAGTTCTTCCGCGGGCAATGCTGGCTCCACGGTCCCTTCTGTGCTCCATACACGCTGCGTCATATCAAATTTTAGTAAGTATCCAACCTCTTGCCCGTTTTCCAGCACTTGAAAATGGTGCGTGGAAGGATCATAGGTTACATCAAACAGGATTTGTTTCCCATCGACCGTGTGTTCAAATTTTCTGTTAAAGTTCATCATAAGTAATTGTTATTGTATTTCGCTCAAGTCAAGCCATAGCGATTTCCGATTGGTCACCCAAGAAGGATAGACATAATTTAAGATCAGCTGCTCATCGTCCGAGTCGCCCACAAGGAAAGAAATATCCAAATCGGGGATAATTTTAGCGGTAAAAATGGCATCGTCTTCCTCCCAGTGTATATCGGATCGTAAAATGTTCACGCCCGAATCACGGAGTAATTGATAAGCCTCTTCGCCCGATACATGCTGCAAATACCTTTTCACTAGCGCGAAAGATTCCATTTCCACATCACACTTATCAGCAAAGGCAGCCTTCAAGTACCGCTGGTACAGTTCGGTGTTGTCTGCCCGCAAGGCCTCGTTTTTAATGATAATACGTTCAGGATGAAATGACCAATCAAACTCCCGCGGATTATCCCGAAACTGATAATGGAAGTCATACCTGTCCATGCGTAAGTCAATATCCATGTTTTTTCTATGAGGTGTTACTAATAAAGTTTATTCCAACAGAACGCCTTTTTTAAACGCGACATTTCACCGTCAATCAGCCCCGGCCACGCACGCAAATCAGCGCGAAGAACTTTCTCGCCAGCGAGAAAACCTTGCATCTGCGCGGTCATCAGCGCCGCTTTCCTAATCTCTTCCAACACGCGTTCCGGACACGTACTTGAATCTGCATCTGCAGCCCTCAAAACTACTTTCGTTTTCATCGTTACTCTATTACGTCACGTGCTTCGTTGCGCTCCGTTTCAATTTTATCTGCCCTACGATATGTCCTGATGAATTCCATGCTGTTTTCAAGCCTGCATGCCACCCCTCCATTCATTCTCAGCTATCTATTGAACCAAATAAATTGGAAGATAGTTTTGACGTCCGACATCTTTTTATTTTTTTATAAAACGTTTTGATAGACCGAGTTGTTCACTCTATGATTCATAAATAAGGTAAAGATTAGTTTTAAATCCTGGGCCACCCAAGCCTGGGATTTTTTTATTAAATAACAGCAAACAGTTATTTGTTAAATGTGTTTACTATCTTAGTGTGATCAACTACCGCATGAATTCCAACATAAAACAAATACTGGGTATTATTGCTAATTCCCCGCAGGGTATTGCTATCTATAGCGATGCTAACTTGAAGATACGTTTTGTCAATCAAGCGATGCTGGCGTTGTGGGGCAAATCCGAGGATATTGTAGGTCAGAATTTTGGGGATGTATTTCCATCATTCACCGAGCAGGGGTTCACTGACCTCCTGCTCAATGTATGGCATTCGGGCGTCACGTACCGCGCAAACGACTATCCTGCAGAATTAACCATAGCAGGTATGAAGGAAACGAGGTATTTCGATTTTGAGTACCAGGCCATACTTGATAACGAGGGAAAAACCTCTGCCATTCTTCACACATCGACAGATGTAACCGCCCGTAAAAAAGCGTTGCAGCTTGTGGAAGAGAAAGATTCGCTAATCATGTTCAACAAAGAGCTTGAGTTTCTGACAAGCAATCTGTCTCATGATTTAAAAAACCCCTTGGGTGTTATAAAGATGGGCGTGCAATTTATGCGGTCAAAAGCAGATATGCCGACTGCCGACGTCCACAAGTGGTGTGATACTATTTTGGCCTCGATACAAAGTATGGAAGGCATATTAAACCAGACCTTGCGGGTGAACCAGGCGCGACACTATGAAGTTGGAGATAGTAAAGTCGCTATGCCGGAGCTTATCACCTCCATTTGCAAGGAAGTACAAGACGTATTGGAAAGTCCGCTTACCACATTTCAAATTGGCGACCTCCTCCCTTTATATGGCGATCGCAGTTTGATACAGCAGCTGTTTTATAGCATCATTGGAAATGCCGTGCGCTATTCTTCAGGTAGACAAACGCCACGCGTAATTGTATCCAGTGAAAAAAAGAATGATCATATTCATTATACCATAAAAGACAATGGTATTGGCATACCGCAGAATGAACTTGACCAGCTATTCACTTTATTTTACCGCGCATCTAATGCGGTAGAATTCTCCGGTACAGGTGTAGGATTAAGTCTTGCCAGCAAAATATTAGCTAGGCTGGGTGGGCAAATAAAAATAAGCAGCGAGCTGAACCACTATACCGCCGTAACGCTTATATTTCCCGTCGCTGCGAATTGATACTATTAAAAGCCACATAGAGCATCGCGGAAGACATATGTCCCGGTGTACACCGCATCGACAGCGTATACGGATATTTGCAATCTTCATACAAACAAAGGTTTCCATTTTTTTCAAACGATCCGTAGACGTTATTGTTCTTATGCTGATGGTCGATTAATGATCATCATGGTGAGTGTAGTAAGTTTAGTAATCCCGAGCATTTCCGCTCGGGATTTTTTGTTGTCCATGTACACCTGTGGCTCATGTATACCGGAAAAAGTACAGAACACAGTGATTGTGTAAATTTTGCGCTACAATTGATAAGCAATAACTTTTTTGTTACCTATTTTTTTCTACTTTTATCTTATGGAAAGAAAGCAGTCGGCAAGAGCCCTAAGAACCAAGCAAAAACTACTGGATGCGGTAGGTCATATATTAGAAACAGAAGGCTTTACAGAGCTTAAGGTTACTAAAATTGAATCGACATCAGGCGTAGATAAAAAACTTATTTACTTCCACTTTGGTGATTTCGATAACTTAATTAAAGAATACCTCCGTTCGAAGGACTTTTGGCTAAACCACAGTGCCGCGCCTGAAAAATTTGGTAAAGAGGATGTGAAAGGCATTTTACACGATCAGTTTAATCAAATTTACGAGAGCGATTTATTAAAGCAAATGATCATATGGGAGTTAGCTGGAAATAACGAAGTCCTGAAAGGTATAGTCACGGAGCGCGAAGCGCTCGGTAATCAATTAATTGAAGCTGTTAATTCTGCCAATAATTTTAAAGAGGATGCAACCCCACTTTTCGCGCTGCTGGTGGCGGGCATCTACTATTTAAATACACATGCTCGTGCGGTGGGTACAACCTTTTGTGGGTTAAACATCAAGGAAGAAGAAGATCGTAAACGCGTCATCGATTGTATCAGTAGACTTGTCGATAAATTGGAATAAAAAAAGTCGTACGACTGCTATTTCTTGCAAAGGCCGTAAGAGGGTGCCTAGACGTTCTGTGCTACGTGTCTTTTTACGGCCTATTTTTTAAAACTTCTCCGCGTGTCTCACTTTCGGGGGTAGTGTCCGCACATTTTCGTCGTCAACGATGGAACTTCCCTTGTTGTCCCATACGCTGCGCTTGCACTGCAGCGGTAGCAATGCAAAACAAAGGGTAGCTATTTTTATGCGGAGCCATGGCCATACTACTTAAGTCCATATTCTTCAATTTTTCGGTAAAGGGTGGAAAGACCTATCTGCAACAAACGCGCAGCCTCTGTTTTGTTACCTCCGGTTAGTTCACAAACTTTCCGGATATGAGCACGTTCAATAGCGGCAAGCGCGAAGGTGTTTGATCCCTGTGCAGTTTGCTCCGATAATGGGATCATTTCATGAGGCAGGTCTTCTACCTGCAGGATGTTATCGGTAGCCGTGATGACACTTCGTTCGATAACATTCTTCAACTCGCGCACATTCCCCTTCCAGGCATAACGTTGCAAATGCTCCATATATGATTGGCTCAGTACGATATGCTTTCTTCCAATTTTTAAGGCAAAGCTTTCAGCGAATACCCGGGCCAATTCAGGAATATCTCCTATGCGTTCGCGCAGGGCGGGTAGTTTCAATTCAAAGGTCGAAAGCCTGTAGTAAAGATCCGCACGGAAATTTCCCGAATCAATTTCTGTTTCCAAAATCCGGTTTGTCGCGGCGATTATCCGGATATCGACTTTGCTCGCCTTGGTGTCCCCTATTTTCACATACTCTCCAGACTCTAACACCCGAAGAAGTTTTGCTTGTAGAACAACAGGCATTTCACCAATCTCGTCTAAAAATAATGTCCCTTTGTCTGCCTCTTCGATAAGCCCCTTTTTGTCGGATAAGGCTCCTGTAAATGCCCCTGCGCGATATCCGAAAAGCTCGCTCTCCAACAAATCTCGGCTAAAGGCTGCGCAATTAATCGCCACAAAATTTCTGCTTTGCCTTTGGCTGGCAAAATGAATGGCATTGGCAAAGACCTCTTTGCCCGTGCCCGTCTCCCCCAGCAGCAAAACGGATGTCTCCAACGGTGCCACTTTTTGCGATAGTTCGATAGCCTTTTTTAAGGGCGGCGAATTTCCCAAAATACGCTCAAACGCATATTTTTTCAATGTTTTGGCTTCCAGCTGCGCAACACGCTTCGCCAAGGTAACTTTTTCTGCGGCCCGGTGCAGTAGTGGAATGATCCGGCGATTATCATCGCCTTTCGTCAGGTAATCAAAAGCGCCGAGCTTCATCGCAGAAACGCCATCGGGAATGTTTCCGAACGCCGTGAACAAGATCACCTCCGCGTGGGGTTGCACCGCTTTGATTTGCGCAATAAAGTCTATGCCGCTACCGTCAGGAAGCTTGACATCGCATAAGACAACGTCGACGTCCTGCTGCTTTAAAACAGCGCGTGCAGCTTTTAGACTAGCTGCTTCGAGCACCTGAAAGCCTTCTCCCTCAACCCCTATTATCCTACTGACCAACTGACGTAGCTTTTGCTCATCATCGATTATTAAAACTTTGCTCATTACGCTTCATTTAGGTAAAAGAAAAAACAACTTCCCGAGCCTAATTCACTTTCTACGGCAATTTTACCGCCTTGGGCCTCTATAAATTCCTTGCTGATACTCAGCCCTAAACCCGTTCCTCCACTGCGTGTACCCGGAACGCGAAAATATCGCTCAAATATACGTTCCCTATACTTAGCTTCAATGCCCTGACCGTAATCTCGTACAGCAAAGCGAACCCGCCCGCCACGCTTTTCGACAGCGATATCAATAGATGCGTGCTCATGGGAATAACGCACCGCGTTGGATATAAAATTCGTCAATACCCAAGCCGTTTTTTCATTGTCCGCAAACACGGTCGTCCCATCCTCAGCAATACTGACCCGCAACGTGAGCTGCTTTTGATCCGCGGCAACTTGATTAGCTTTTACCGCATATGCGACTATCGGTTTAACCTCGCTTTCGTGCATATTGAGCGGGATAGCGCCACTCTCCAGTTGGGCGATGTTAAGCAATTCACCTGTGATACGGAGCAACCTATCCGAATCTTCCTTGATGCCTCGGATCAAATCCTGTTGTTCATCATTGAGTTGCCCGACACGATCGTTCTGTAGCAATTGTATCCCCATTTGAATGGCAGCAATTGGCGTTTTAAATTCATGGGAAACAGTTCCGATGAAGTTCGTTCGCGCCAGATCCATTTCTTTAAAAGGTGTGATGTTTCGAAGCATAATCACCTGTCCGATAAACTTGCGTTCGCTTTCGCCAGTGGGTACCATATGCATGTCAACCACTTCTTTTTCAAAATAGCTCTCCCTATCGTCAGCGAATATCTTAAGATGGGAAGAAAAAGGTTCACCAACCGTAGGCGAAGGAATATCTTTGAAAAGATCCCGCAGCAAATCATGATGTAACGCGAGGTCGGCCGCCTGCTTGCCGAGTAGTTCTGTAGCGGAAAGTCCAAGGATTTTTGTGGCTTCTTCGTTTACAAAAATAATTCTTCTGTTTTCGTCGGCACCAATTACAGGGTCGCACATGTGCTCCAACAACGCCTCCATTCGTTTCTTGCTTTGCAGAATGTGGTCTAAGCGGCTTTCCGCATATTCTTCTAATTTCTCGGCCATCGTGTTGAACGAACGGGCTACTTCCGCAAATTCGCTATTCCCTGGAAAATGTATCCGTTCGCTGTAGTTTTGGCCTGCAATCTGCCGGATACTACTACTGAGCTTCTTAATCGGATCCGCGATGTTCGATGGCAGATTGACCAACAGCGTAAACGCGACTACAAAGCACAGCGTTCCGGCGATCGCTAGGGTAATGATTGCGTCATCTGCCGTTTGCTCAGCAACGCTGCTTTTTCTGGAAATCGCTTCCATGTTGAGCTGCATGAGCTGTGCAATATCCTTTCGCAGGGATGATTTTAACCCTTGATCAGCGGGTCGTTCTCTCCATGCGTCGAAATGTGCAGCAATATCTGCGGTTTTTTCCTTTTCGCCAGCCTCCGTGATATTTTGCTTCTGCTTGGCCAGGTTTTCTTCAAAACGCATTACAGCCCGATCATCCTCCCCATGCTGTTCCAGCGATAGCAACATGTCGCGGGCGTACAATAGACTGTTGTAGTTGGTTTCCAGAATACGCCCGCTATCCTGCTTCAGTTGGGTAATATACCAACCGCTTAATGCGGCCAATAAAAATACCATACAGAATAGGGTTCCTATGCCTAAGGTAAGTTTTGTTTTTATTTTCATAGCTTTCTGTAATGTGGATAGCCTACGATAGAATCACAAGATCGATATTTTCTTGCGCCAGCTTATGCAGCAAGACCTTAAATGTATCGCCGGCCAACATGATTTTCACGATAGAAATGCGCGGCTTGCCGATGCACACCGTGCTAATCTTTCGAAGTTCACACTGTGCAATAATTTCCCGTGTCACGTTCTTTCCTTCTATTTTAATAATTTCAGCACCAAGTTCCGTAGCCAATTTGAAGTTGTTGATCAAATGTCGCTGTTTATCCAATGCAATCCGATTGATACGTTCATTGGGCAATTGTACGTAAAGCACGAACCAATGGCTGTTATAATATCCCGCCAGCCGAGCCGTTTTCCTGATAACCGTTTTGGCTGTCTTCGGATTGGCGCTTATACAGGCCATAAAACGTTCTCTTTTAACACCGCGCTGCTGGGCAATCTCGGTTTCTACTTTGCGTTGTACCTGCGATGCCACCTCTTTCAAGGCCAACTCGCGCAGCTGCAAGATATGGTCATTTTTGAAAAAGTTAGCAAGTGCAGCAGGGATCTTCGCTTCATCGTAAATCTTACCCTCCATTAATCGGCCGATTAATTCTTCGGCCGTGAGATCGATATGTACAACATCGTCAGCTTGATCGACCACGCTATCGGGCACACGTTCGCTGACGTCGACACCTGTTATCTGCTGAATTTCATCGTGAAGGCTTTCCAGATGCTGGATATTGACGGCGCTGATGACGTTAATTCCAGCATCCAATAGTTCGCGTACATCTTGCCACCGCTTTTCATTCTTACTTCCGTAAATATTACTGTGGGCAAGCTCATCCACAAGCACGACCTCCGGACGAATCTGTAAAACCGCATCGACATCCAACTCTTCCAATTCCTTCCCTTTGTAAAAAAGCTTGCGTCGCGCAATTTCCGGCAGTCCATGCAAGAGCGCATATGTTTCGGGGCGTCCGTGTGTTTCTATATAGCCAATCTTGACGTCAATACCGTTTTTCAACAGCAGATGCGCTTCCTGCAGCATACGGTAAGTCTTTCCCACACCTGCGCTCATGCCAATGTATAGCTTAAACTTGCCCCGCCTAGAGCGGGTAACCAGTTTCATAAAATGTTCGGCACTTTTTCGTTCTTCCATGTTGCTGTATTCAAAATTAATACAAAATTCCATGCGGCAATACGATGCCACACGGAAAGATCTAGCCAATGTTTAGCATCAAAAACTGATGGCGATGGCTGTTGCTATGCTGGGACTACGCGTGCTGAGCTTTCCAGATTTATTTGGAAAGCTGGGTTCACGTCCGTGCAAGCTTCTGTATTCGGTACGCCAGATCAGGTTTGAAAAGATCGCATAATCCGCATTTAACGAATAGCCGAAGGTGTTAAAGCCTCCCGGCACATCAGCTGCCGAAATGATCACCCCCTGCCTATCCCGATAATATTCTCCTCGGGCAGTGAGGCCAAAACGTGCCGAAACGGCGTACTTCGCAAGCATCACCGGTGTATACCAGATATGGTAATCGCGGCTGCCTTTCATCTTCTGTTCGATACCGATATCGAAACCCGCAGTGATGCCAAGCGTGCTACTGATCTGATACACAGCATACAAATTATGGAAGTATCGCATCTGCCGCACACTATCTGCTTTGTCATTCCCGATAAAGGAGCCACTGTTGATCGTTAACCTATCATGGGGTTTATAGACGATCTGATGACCAAAAGCGGGCGTTGTGTTGCCATCTACACGCTGTATGCGCTGCCAGCCGTTAAGTAGCAAAGCACGGAGAAACCACTTACCGCTCGGCGAAGTATAGGATACTATCGCACCGGCTTCGTAATAGGGGGAGTTATCGGCGGCTAAGCTTCGCGTAAGCGTCCAATTGTCTTTGCCGATCGCGCTTTCAAAGCCCAGGTGTGACGAGAAGATACCCGCATCAATCCAGAGGTTGTGCTGCTTTGTAATCTTAAAGCCGATGTTCGCCTCATATACATTTTTAAGCACAGCGGCTTCTGCGGCGTAATTAGTATGCATATAGCTCCCTGTTGCCAGTGCTACATTCGCCCGTACATTATCCGTATTATACGCAGCTTTAATAAGGGCGAGGTTGATACTGACCTCCCTATCTCGGTTGTGGCTGTACACAAAATTTGGACGGCTGTTGTTCAATGGCTTATTGAAATCGTAGACGTAGTACGCTTCTGCGTAGCCGCTGATGGTCAGCGGATTCGTTGCTCGTTCCTGCGCCATCAACGGACCGACTAGCATCATCAGTATGCTACCGGCAAATAAAATTTTGCACATAAATAAGGCTATGATAAATAAGAGATTCAGCTCTGGCCTAACGTGCCGATACGCTGTCTAACGCTAGGTTTAGTTCCAGTACATTAATTTTTTTCGGTCCGAACATGTTCCATAGCGGATGTGTCGTGTGCGTATTAATGAGTGCGATCAGTTTATCTTCCGGGATTCCGCGTATACGTGCAATCCTCTCAACCTGAACCTTCGCCGCCCGCACGGAAAAATCAGGGTCCAGACCGCTGCCACTTGCTGTCACCAGATCCATTGGAATTTGTGCGATGCTGATACCTGGATGCTTTGCCAGCAACATATCTATCCGTGTATGTACGTCGGCAAGGTATGCTTCGTTGGAAGGCCCCTTGTTACTTCCGGCAGATCCTGCGGCATTGTAGTCAACGGCCGACGGCCGCGACCAAAAGTATCTATCCTGCGTGAAGGATTGCCCAATATGGCGGTAAAACGTATGCCCTGCATGGTGCAGCGTTTGTCCGTCGCCCTTTCCTGGAGCGAGCTTGGCAACAGCCCAAACCATGGCAGGATAGATAACAGTCAGCAGCAGAAACAGCGATAGGGTTAACATGATCGCGTGTAAGAAATGAGTTTTCATTATTTTTATGTTTTTAAAGAAGTGACAGGCTTTGCTTTGACGCACTACATCCAGAGGGAGACAAGCATATCTATGATTTTTATCCCGATAAATGGTACCAGAATGCCACCGAGACCAAACAGTAGCAGGTTGCGCCGCAACAGCGCACTGGCGCCTATCGGCTTGTACGCTACGCCTTTTAAGGCGAGTGGAATAAGTAAGGGTATGATGATTGCGTTGAAGAGCACCGCGGAGAGAATAGCGCTTTGCGGACTGTGCAAATTCATAATGTTTAACGCTTGCAGGCTTGGTACAGCCGTAATAAACAGTGCAGGGATAATGGCAAAGTACTTGGCTACATCATTCGCGATACTAAATGTTGTCAGCGTGCCCCGTGTCATTAGCAACTGCTTACCGATCTCGACCACCTCAATCAGTTTTGTGGGGTCATTGTCCAGATCGACCATATTGCCGGCTTCTTTGGCAGCTTGCGTTCCACTGTTCATGGCCACACCTACATCGGCTTGCGCGAGCGCAGGCGCATCGTTCGTTCCATCGCCCATCATGGCGACCAGTCTGCCTTCGCTTTGCTCTTTCTTGATGTAGTTCATCTTATCTTCAGGCTTCGCCTCTGCAATAAAATCGTCCACACCGGCTTTTTTCGCAATGTATTTGGCGGTGAGTGGGTTATCGCCCGTCACCATGACCGTTTTGATGCCCATTTTCCGCAAACGTTCAAAACGTTCCTGAATGCCAGGTTTGACAATATCCTGGAGCTCAATGACCCCCAGCACGACCTCGTTCTGGCTAACGACCAACGGCGTGCCCCCATGCTCAGCGATTAGGTGTACACGCCCTTCGACCTCCTTAGGAAAAGTATGTCCTGCGGCCAGCACCAAGCTCCGGATTGTATCGGTAGCGCCCTTCCGAATACGTATGCCGTCAAAGTCAATTCCGGAGCTGCGCGTTTCCGCGGTAAATTTTACATACACCGGATTGCTGACGCCGTAGGCCGAGGGATCGACAGCGGCAAGTTCGATGACCGACTTTCCTTCGGGTGTTTCATCAGCCATGGAACTTAGCACGGCTGCGCGCGTTAGCGTATCCATTTCCACGCCATCGGCAGTGTACAGCCGCGTCGCCTTGCGGTTGCCAATGGTGATGGTGCCCGTTTTATCGAGCAGCAACACATCAATATCACCGGCTGTCTCGACAGCTTTTCCACTCTTCGTAATGACGTTGGCGCGCAAGGCCCTGTCCATACCGGCGATACCTATCGCCGACAACAGCCCCCCTATGGTCGTGGGAATGAGGCAGACGAACAACGCAATAAAGGAAGCAATGGTGATGCTGACGTTAGCGTAGTCGGCAAAAGGTTTGAGGGTTACAGTAACGATGATAAACACCAGCGTGAAGCCTGCCAACAGTATAGTCAATGCAATTTCATTGGGCGTCTTTTGACGGCTGGCTCCTTCTACGAGTGCAATCATCTTATCCAAAAAGCTTTCACCGGGCTGCGTCGTAACGCGTACCACAATCTTATCCGAGAGCACCCTGGTGCCCCCGGTTACGGAACTTTTGTCGCCGCCCGCCTCCCGAATCACCGGAGCCGACTCGCCTGTGATGGCGCTTTCATCTATAGTTGCCAACCCTTGGACAATCTCGCCGTCTGACGGGATGATATCGCCGGATACGCAAATGAACACATCATCTTTTTTGAGCGCCGCAGAAGAAATTATCTGTCCATTTTGCAATCTCGCGGGTGTTTCCTCGCGCGTTTTGCGCAAACTATTTGCCTGCGCTTTACCCCTAGCCTCGGCAATGGCCTCCGCGAAATTCCCAAAAAGAAGCGTTAACAGTAAAATTATACATACTGTAAAATTATACCCGAAGCTGCCTTGCGAACGTTCACCAGCTAAAATCCATACGCACACCATAGCCATGATGAGCGTGCCCACCTCCACGGTGAACATCACCGGATTGCGATACAATACTTTAGGGTTTAGCTTCACGAAAGACTGTTTCAGTGCTTGCTGAACCATTTCTTGTTGGAACAAAGAAGAATTTGTACTCATCTCTTAAATTTTATGTTGGATTAAATCATGGAAAAATATTCGGCAATCGGCCCTAAAGCGAGCGCAGGAAAAAAAGAAAGGGCAGCAATGATCACGATCACGGTGAATATCATCATCCCGAAGGTTCCTGTGTCCGTCTTAAGCGTGCCCTCTCCTTCCGGAATATATTTTTTTTGCGCCATCAGGCCAGCGATGGCTACTGGGCCGATGATCGGCAAGAAGCGGGACAAGATCAGTACGATCCCGGTTGTTATATTCCACCAAAGCGTGTTGTCGCCCAGCCCCTCAAATCCGCTACCATTATTGGCTGCGGATGAGGTGTATTCATAGAGAATTTCGCTAAATCCATGAAAACCAGGATTGCTTACTGTCGATGCGCCCTGAGCCGGAAAGGCCGTGGCTAAACCCGTAGCTACGAGGATCAAGAAGGGATGCAGCAACGCCACGAACATAGCGATCTTCATCTCTTGAGCTTCCACCTTCTTGCCTAGAAATTCCGGTGTGCGCCCCACCATAAGCCCACTGATGAAGACCGCTAAAATGATGTATATGAAGAAGTTTAACAACCCTACACCGCAGCCACCGTAAAATGCATTCACCATCATAGCGAGCAGCTGATTCATACCGGATAAAGGCATGCTGCTATCGTGCATCGCATTGACAGAGCCCGTGGAGATAGCGGTAGTGACAATGCTCCAGAAGCCAGATGCGGCAGCGCCAATTCGCACCTCTTTCCCTTCCATAGCCCCGAGCGCGCTGTCGACCCCCATTTGTGCGATGGCCGGATTACCTCTCATTTCCATCAGCACATTCGGAATCGTTAAGACCATAAAGCCTAGCGTCATCACGCCAAAGATCACCCAGGACAGCTTGCGACGACGGATGAAATGCCCGAAGGCAAAAATCATGGCCAAGGGAATGATCATTTGCCCTACCATTTCGACCATATTGCTGAGGTAACTTGGGTTTTCCAGCGGATGGGCCGAGTTGGCGCCGAAAAACCCGCCGCCGTTTGTTCCCACATGTTTGATCGCGACGAAGGCCGCTGCGGGACCTCTTGACACCTCGACCGTGTCGCCCTGAAGCGTTGTTATCGTATCCTTCCCGGCAAAGGTCATGGGCGTACCTTCAAAAACGAGTACAAGGGCCAATATCAACGAAAGCGGTAGTAAAATACGGGTACACGATTTAACAAGGTAAACATAAAAATTACCTAAGGTCTGTGCCGTTTTGTCCCGAAAAGCGCGAAACAAAACGACCACGGCAGCCATGCCGGTTGCCGCGCTGACAAACTGCAAAAACATCAGCCAGAACTGGCTAAGATAACTGACACCCGACTCACCAGCATAATGCTGCAAATCACAGTTAACCAAAAAAGATACCGATGTATTGAAAGCCAAATCGGCAGACATACTAGGGTTACCGTCTGGATTCAATGGCAGTGCGCCTTGTGTCATCAAGATTAGCATGGACATGAGAAACCACAGCAGATTGATAACAAGCATGGCCTGCATATGTTGCTTCCAGCCCATCTCGATATGCGGATCGATACGGCTGATTGTATAAAAAATCCGTTCTAACGGATTAAAAAGTGGATCGAGCAGGGTGCGCTCGCCGCTATACACGTTGGAAATGTATCGACCCAAGGGCATTGCCAGCAATACGGATGCGGCGAACATACCGCCTATTCCAAAGATTTCTGTATTCATATGGTTTGTGGATTCTCGCTGTATAAAATCGGACATGAGCCCGACTACCAGCATATGGAGAAAAAATAATTTACTCGATAAGGATGTTTTGTTTCCGGGCAGCAACAAACAGGCATGTAACTTGTCAACATACAGGTGTGCAAATGACCCACGCTAACGGTACATCCAGACATCGCTGCTGCAGATATTATGCTTAAAATTTCTCCGGGTTAATAAGCACATAGCAGATATATCCAAAAACGACTACCGCTACGATTAATAATAATGCCATGTCTGTTTTATAAAGTGTGTTCGTTGACTTGTTGCTTTCTCTCCATCGCTGATCTCACCGCTGCTCCATGGTTCGGTATTTTACGAAAGGGCCCCGCGTCCCGATCGCTTACGTTTGCAACTGTTTGTGGTACTTGTTTACATCTCATAGTGTTATTGTTTTGGTATGGGCATACCAAAAGATATTCCACTTGAAATAAAAAAGCATTAACAACCTGAACACAAATACATTATGTTTTATTTAAGGAAAATATTAGTTTGATAACCATATCAAAATGAAAGGGTCGTTTCTCCATTTGGGAAGGTCTAATGAAAATATAAGTTGGCTAATGCATAGCGCATAAAAAAGGCATACTCATCGTATGCCCTCGTGTTGACGGTCGCTGTATAGCTACTTTGTATCGTTTTTTTTCTGCTTTTCTTTGGGTCGATCCGTTGGGTCGTTTGGCATTTCATTAACTTGTTCTGCCTGTGGATCCACTCCCGCTTCCGCATCAGCGTCTTTTGTTTTTTCAGTCTTTTCGACGACCGATCCTAACTCTTTGTAGGTGTCGCCCTTTTTCTTTTTTTCTTGCTCACGGATACCATTTAATTCATTTTCTACTTTCGTTCCCATATTCTTTTTTCGTTAGTGAAACATTCGTTGATTGACGCGCAGACGATATCTAAAAAAGAAGAGCAACCAGTAAAAGTCGGCTTTATATCGTACTCTTTCAGACAGCTCGTTTTCTACATAACTAGTCGTGGCCTTCTGTCTTTACGATCTTGTTGTAAATACCAAATAGAAGAAAGGGTGCTACCCATTGTCCTACAAACAAAGCTGTATGCTTATGTCCCATGCATTTTAAAACTGCTGAGCCCGCCATGGCGGCAATAGCCGTACATAAAAAGACAGTTGAAGGTATCTGTCCTGTTTTGCTTTCGATCTCTTTTGTTAGTTTGCCTTCTTGGGCATTACCGTTGTTTTCTTGATTTTCCATTGTTCTTTTCTTTACTTTTTATAACCTCATACAAGACCGAAGTCCATACCATGCACATGGTGTTTATATTTTATAAGGGAATGCAATTCATAATCATATCGTTCAACGTGTTGCCATTATGGGTATTTATTACTGCGCACCACGTATCATTCACCGCATTGACAATGACATAGCATATACTCTTCAATATCTGCGGCAATTGCCCGTTTCTGATGAAACCGTTTCGTGTAATCCCCGTTCGGTAAGTACAAGACAAAATCGACGATATGAAGAGACGACAACGAAAAGCATGGATATGGTTTTTACTGATACCTATGGGCATTTATCTGTTAGGACGCCTGATTATGTTATTTGTCATCTGGTTTGACAGATGATCGGCTTATAAAAAAGCAATACGCTGTACGGAGAACTATTTGGAGAAAATGGCGTTCGATTGCTACATGCCACCCGTGCACAAAGCCGAAAGCACCAATACTTCGGTCTTTCAGAGGTATAATTCGGCTTTAAACGGCGTAATTGCACAACTAAAAGATTGATTATGGAGAACAGACAGATGAATGCACACTACAGAGATGCCGTTGTTCGATGCAGCAGCTTGCTGGCGGAGCAGGAGCTGACGATCGCATTTGCAGAAAGCGCAACAGCAGGCAAGCTTGCTTATGAATTTTCGTTAACCGCACAATCCGGAGACATTTTAAAGGGTGGAATTGTGTGTTACAATGCCTGTGTTAAGGAAGACATGCTGGGTATTTCCAAAGCAATGATCGATACATTTACCCCAGAGTCAGCCGAGGTTACACAGCATATGTGTCGATCGTTAAAGACCAAAATGCCTGCCGAAGTAAGCGTAGCCGTTACCGGATTAACCAGCGCGGGCGGCAGCGAAACCCCTGAAAAGCCTGTGGGCACCATGTTTTTTTGTATCATGCATCAGCATTCGCTTTACGAAAGGCGCGTCGTGCACCACGGTACGCCCGAGGAAATTATAGAAAAAACCATTATAGATATCTGTGAAACGATCGCTGATATCTCAGGTACACCGCATTAGGTAACAGAATACGCACTGCCGTGCAGGATCGGATACGTGCAGCCAAGAACAGCAAACATATGATCAATAAACGTGCTATGAAAAATATGGAAAACAGCAATATACCATCGCAAGTAACGGGGAAAAAGTTAGATATAACAGAGGAAAGAACCTATCGGACGTCGGAAGAGGCGGTTGCGGCATTCGACCGCGCCCGCGAACGACTGTATGCTATCAACCAATGGCAAGATTTTGCGGGAACGGCCTCCGCTACATTCGAATTGGTTAACGCGTTAGGCCAAGTCCTCTCGCGCCCGCCACAGGTAGGCGACTATGTGAAGGTCGATATTCCCGGGCCCGGAAGCCTCGTTGGCAAAGGCTACGACTGGGTTCGTGTAACGCAGTTGGAAGATCGTCGGGAGGATCGCTACGTACAGCTTTCCTTGCAACCCAGCATGCCCCCGGAAATTTTGCGAGACCGCGATGAGGTCGCTCATTTTTTTAAACCTATCGCAAGTACAAACATCGAGGTTCAGTTAACAGGCCTTACTCTGCATGTAAATTATTATGGGCGAAACGAAGAGACGAATCTAGCAAGTGAATCCCTTATCGAAAACGCACGCAACGCGTTTATAGGGCTAGGTGCGAAAATTGGACTATCGTATCCGCAGTGGAAAAGGCTGGTGGAAGGCATTCTGGGCGATTAAATAATTACTTGTATAACCGAATTTATCGGCCTCAGACCGGTATAACTTACTCCCGTGAGGCTGATAAATACGGATATTTCGTCGGCGAAGAACTTCTTACATAGGAAGCATGTTATATGATTGATATGAAAAGGATAACGGTACGCATTCAAGGTTTCTACTATATGGCCATCGGAATTTGGCCTCTTATTCACGCTTCCAGCTATCGAGAGGTGTATGGTTTCACCAACGAAGACACGGTGTTAACGCTCGTAGGGCTGCTAACGATTTGCGCCGCAATCAGTTTATTGATTAAGCGCTACTCTTTTTTAGGCTTGTGCTTGGCACTAAGCTTTCTATACATTGACGTTCGGTATCTCATCCAGGATAATTTCTCCTTCCATTTTATTATTGATATGCTCGCGCAAAGCAGTTTCATTGGGCTTATTGCCTATGAAGCTTATCTACGTTATAAACAAAGCCGCGGTAACCGATTTAAAGTGGGGACTGCAACGCAGCAAGCTATGCCATCACCAGATACCCTACCAGGTGATGCTGTCAACTTTTAGCTCATATGGCTGATAACCTACATGTAAAAGGGCTATGATCGTAACCTATCTCGAAGAGGGCTTTGAAGCCGTCCTGCAAAGACATCACGCGCGTCTAGCGGCAACGTTGATGAGCAAACTGAAATGGATAAACGAAGATCCATATCAGATAGATTTGATTCTAGCGGCGGCTAATCACGACAATGACTACACGGAGTTTAGGCGCAATGGCCTGCTCAACGAGCTTGGTGGGCCCCGAGATTTTAAAATGGAAACCTTTAATAAAGCAGATTGCCAACGATTATTGGATGAAGCATATGCCCATAGCAGGTTTATGGCAATCTTGATCGCTCATCATATACAATTTGTGCAGCGAGACCTCTCTGCGGCTGCCGCAAAATATTGCAACACGCTGGAGGATCCTAAACGACATTGGTGCAAGGAACTGGGCTTATCTATAGCAACTACCGACAGGTATTATGCCATGCTCCAGTGGTGTGACGCACTTTCTCTTTTGCTGTGTCAGCGCAGCATACCACCCGAAGGCAGATCCTTAGAAATAAGTGATGGCCCGGACGGTGTAACTTACTTCATATCCGCTATCGAGGCAGACGGTTACGTCATCGATCCATGGCCGTTCTCGACAACGGAATTTACCGTAGCTATCGAGCGCCGGCTTTTAAAAAAGCTAACATTTAAAAATGATAAGGAATTGCAGGAAGCGCTAAAGGCTAGTGCTGTGATTGTACAACAGATAACTTTTACCGCGTCAACATAGATCAATTACCTTTTTTTTCATGCTTATTTACCCGTTTGCCAATGCGGAGCATCTACCGGTTTGGACTCCGGCGATCCTTTTTGTCTCAAAAATATCGTCAGCAATACGATGGAGGCTACCGAAAGAAATTCGCTTTGCCAATTCTGGAAAGTTTCAAACCAAAAATGTGGTTCCCGTAAAAAGTAGCGCAAACTGGCGGCTTGCTCTCCTGCGGCACGTCGCAGCTCATTAAAGTGACGCCAACTGCCATAGAGATGCAGGCTCCAACTGATAAGAAATAACAGCAAAAAAGCTATCGTTAATGAATGGCTGTATATATACAACCTCCAGCCGCCTTGGCGCACCGGGCCTGGGGCGTCAGGATGCGGCTTCGGAACTCTGTCGACTTCGGCCCTTCCATCAAGAGGCTTTGACTCTGCCGAACCAACCTGCCGCAGACTTATGGTCAGCACGACGTACAAAAACATCTGCAAAAATTCACTTTGAAAGTTCTCAAATGTCGCAGCAACAAAATGTCCTGTGCGCGCGTAATTCCAAATGCCGAGGGGTCTTGCGCCTTCCTCATCAAGCTCCGCATTGTTTACGAGCCATCCAAAATAAAACTGGGCTACTAATGCCAGTATAAACAAAACAGTAACTACGATCGAAAGCGAATTTCGCTGATACCAAGTCTTATTCATCATTCGTTCAATAAGCGTAAATTAAAAATAATGGCAACACATAAATTTCGGATAGCTTCGGAAAGTCATGAGCGACATCCCGAAGCCTAGCCCCGCAACTACTTGCGCCGTATTAGCATCCATACCCCGATGCTTACAGCTGCGACAGTGGCCACTTTGTTTATCAGTTTGCGCCTATCGTATTTCCAATATGCTTGATAGCCCCGCTCCTTCCATATATTGGGAAAGAATCCTGATTTTACATCTGCAATAACACCTTCCACTTCATTTATACGGTCTGCAAGTAGCAGCGGCAACCAGTGTCGGTATTTAGACTCGCTATAGTGAAATGCGTATCTTCTCAAGTGCCCGCTTAATCCGGTGGGTGGTAGCGTGTCACCGAACACCGCAGGGTGTTCTGGCCGCTCATTCGATCGTTGCACTTCTTTTGAAGTGGTTTGCTGCGCCGGCCGTTTCCAATCTGCTGATTTATCATCGGCGGCAATATCTCTCATGGGATAAACGGGATCGTTCTCCCAATCTGCATCTACGCCCCATCCGGGAATATGTGTAAATTGCTCTTTTAAATTTTCCTTCTCCATGATCATTAGTTATTTGTGCTTGGAATAAGCACGGGTTTAATACATTCATCCAGTTTTGCTGAAAACATTTGATAAGCTTCAGCAATATCTTCGAGTGCAAAGCGGTGTGTAATAATATCTTTCGGACTTAAGACGCCTTTTCTCACATGATCCATTAATTTTGGCAGTAAACGTTTCACCGAAGTTTGGTTGGCGCGAATCGTAATTCCTTTGTTGACAACATTCCCGATAGGCACCAAATTATCGGTGGGGCCATATACACCAACCACGGAAACTATTCCGCCCTTTTTTACAGCGTTTATAGCCCAATGCAAGGCTGTTGCTGCTCCTGCCTGTAGCAAAAGTTTTTTGCCGGTTATGGTCTGCATAGCGTTACCACAGGCATCCGAACCAACCGCATCAATGCACACGTCTGCACCCAGCCAATCGGTAATCCGCTTGATAAAGAGCACCGGATCATCCATACTCCGGAAATTATAAGCTTCGCATGCGGCATATTGGCGGACGAATTCCAGCCGGTACTCTAAGTGATCTATGACGATGACGCGTGTAGCGCCAAATAGCCACGCGCAGCGTGCAGCCATAATGCCTACCGGCCCGGCACCAAACACCACAACGGTATCTCCTACTTTGATTCCACCCATCTCCGCCGCCTGATATCCAGTAGGCAACACGTCTGTGAGCAACAATGCGTCTTCATCATCCATATCTGACGGGATGATCGTAGGGCCAACATCTGCGTAGGGCACCCTTACAAATTCGGCTTGTCCGCCATCAAAGCCACCTGCGATGTGGGAATAACCAAATATACCCCCTACAGCTGTTGCCATGGCATTTGATTCGTGGCAGTTCGCAAATAGCCCCTGTTTACAAAAATTACATCGGCCGCAGGCGATATTAAAGGGTACCAACACCTTATCGCCAACCTTTACCTTTGTCACCCCCGTCCCCACCTCACGGACCACTCCGATAAACTCGTGACCGAATGTGCTACCAATGCGTGTATCAGGAACCATCCCATGATACAAATGCAAGTCTGAGCCACAAATACAAGCGCGAGTCACTTGTACGATAGCATCCTCCGGATGAAGTATCTTCGGCATGGGCTTTTCTTCGACTCTTACTCGGAAAGGCCCTCTATAGTTCATTGCTTTCATCTATCAATTATTTAATAAGTATATATTTGTTGTTTTTAAAGCTTGTCCAAGTCATGGCTAGCGAGGTGAACAACAGCAGGTCCTGTAAGCAACTCGCCATTTATTCCGTAGCGGGCGCCATGACAGGGGCAGTCCCAACTTTCTTCCGCATTATTCCATTTGACAATACACCCTGCATGCCGGCAAACCGGATCCACCGCGCTAATTGACCCCTCTTGATCTTTATAGATTCCAATCCGTTGGCCCTCATATTTGAGCACGGCGGCATCGCCTTTAGCCAGTTCCGCAAGACCTTCGATCTGATCCACCTCGAGGCGGTCTTTAATAAAATGTTTGAGAACGTCCGCATTCTCCATAACAAGATCTTTCACCGATGAAAGAGGACCGAAACGTGTTGGCGAATAAAGTTCCCCAAATTCGCAGGTTCCTTTAAGAATGAGATCAGCGAGCATATGTCCTGAAAGAGAACCGAAGATCATACCGTTGCCCCCGAAACCCGTAGCGATAAGCTCACGACCATCAGACTTACCCGGATAATAGCCGATGAAAGGCAATGCATCTTGGCTCTCGTAATATTGAGACGACCATTCGTACAGCTTCTTCTTTGTATCAAACCTTGCCGTAACAAAGGCCTGTAGTTCCAAAAAGTTGAGATGCTCATTTCCATGGTGCGCTGTTTTATGATCCTGTCCGCCGACCAATAAAAAACGATGTCCACCCTGGACGACGGTTCTGAAATAATGAAAAGGATCTTTCATATCGTACAAAACCTTATCGGGACACGCATTTGAATCTGCCAATTCCCAAAGCTGGAGATAGCTTCGATAGGGTGCGATTCGGAAATTCATAAGTTGGATACCCGGCGTTGTATGTGTGGCGTAGATAACCCTATCGGAGCGGAATACTCGGCCGTCGGCCGTCGTTACCGAAAGCCTACCCTCTTCACGCGTGACATGCTGCACTAAGGCCTGTGTCAGAATCCTTCCGCCCAAAGCTTCGAAGGCGCTGGCCATGCCTAATACATATTTCGTTGGATTGAAATGGCCCTGCTCAGCGAATTCTATCGCATATAGTGGTTTTACCGGTATAGCTAACTCATCAATTTCTTTGCATGAGATACCTAGCTGCACGATCGCCTCTTTTATTTTTTGAAGTTCTTTTTTTTCATCTTCGGTTGTAGCATACATCTGTCCATTACATTCAGTCAGATCACAATCGATGGCATATTTATCTACGTTGTAGTGAATCCATTCGATAGCTCTTCGGGTTGAATGCAATACATCTTTTGCCTTATCAAGACCATGCTGTTGTATAATATCCGAGTAAGGGGTATCCAATACGGTATTTAAATGAGCCGATGTGCCCCCGGTGGTACCAAAGGCTATGGATTGGGCTTCCAGCACGCAACATAGCTGCCCCTGTTCCTGCAAAGCCAATGCGGCAGTTAGCCCCGTTATTCCGGCGCCTATTATAAGCACATCCACGTCCCCTGGGTCAGCAATACTGCCTAAGGTTCGATCTGGAACATCTTGCCAAATACTCCTATTCTTGCCATCTCTTTTCATAATGTTTATCGTTTTACTAATTGTTTAAGCTTTTGAACGGTAAAACATGAATATGTGCAAACAGTTCCCGAGCTGCGTCGTTCAGGCATATTCACGAATGTCATTACGTGTTCTCTTTTGCAATCTACGTATACGTCATCTGCACCGGTTGCGCCAAAAAAAAGCCGGCCCTATGGCCGGCTTTAAGCCACAGTGTGCTATGCTTCTTGCCTTATTCTGTAGCCACGTTGGCATCTGCTAACGCAATCTCGGTCAACAACTCATCGGTTTCTTTTTCCTCCGCTAGTGTTTGCCCTAGTAGCTCTTTCACGTCTTCATGTCCCATCAGCTGCGCGAACGTAACGACACAACCATAGCTCGCTATTTCATAATGTTCGACCTTTTGAGCAGCCACGATCAATGCGGCGTCTAACACCTCGGGGCTATCCTGAAATTCCTCGATGATTTCTTCGGCTTCTGCTAGCAACCCTTCCATCGCTTTACATTTTTTTCCCCTTGCTGCCAAACCTAACGTAGAAAACACCGTTTTCAACCGTTCGATATGGCCTTCAGTTTGCTCGTAATGCGTATCGAATGCTGTTTTTAATTTTTCACTTTTTGCTGCCTTGCTCAATTTTTTTAAGCCTTGTAACAGCTGTCTCTCTGCGCCTAGAATGTCTTTTAATTCATCGACGAGAAGTTCATGTAAATGCGCATTTGGCATAGTTCCTTGCTCTTGTTTTTCTTGTGATTTATTTGCCATGATCGTTTTAATTTTAATATCTACTGAACGTGGGCATTGGTGATAAGTTTACAGGGAAACTTCTTGATCTGCACGTTTTATACCTGCCGCTTCAACATTTTTACACGTCCGTTTCCAATAACTTACGCCGCGGTTAACGGCATGCAAAAAGAAATGAAGTAGCTATCTAGCCAGCGTCTATGGTGACTTTTTTTTCGTTCTCGGATTTGGTCCCGCTTTCTTTTCCATATTTTTTAGCGTTTTATCCTTGAATTCGGTGAAGGCGTCCGCTAATTTTTGTAGCTCTGGATCCAAGCCTGGCGCAAACTCTTCGGGACGTTCGGGTGCAACAGGATTCGGGTACGACTCTTTTGGTTCTTTTAGAGTCACTAACTCCGTTCCGTCATTTGCTGGAGCCGTTCCTTGAAAAATTTTGTCCATTTGGGAACCATCTAATCGGAAGGTGTATTGCTCTCGATGTATCCCTGCATCGATCAATTTCTTAACTTCTGGATATTGTGTCGCGTCGAATTTGGGAATCGGTAGCGCTTTTGCCCAATCAACGCCCAACGTTTCTAACGCTTTGGCGAAAGCCATTTCGTGTGCTTCGTCTCTAGCAATGAGAAAAGCAACCGTAGCGCGTAACGTCTTATTGGACGACATTTGATAGATACGACATTTTTGCAATCTGCCCGTTGATTCGAGCACCAAATTGTCCATCAAATCCAAAACGAGGTTTCCATGGTTATGCACATACGATCCACTCCAGGGGTTTCCTGCAGCATCTACCGGCATTGCTCCCTGAGCACCGTGGATAAAATGATGTGGATTGGGTGCGTGCCGGGCAATATCCAGTGTAGGATCGCCACCCGCACCGGGAACGTCAAATTTTCCTCCATGATATTCTGGTGCCCCGTCAAGCAATCGCGAGATGGTTTTGGTAATAAGCTCTACATGGCTTATTTCCTCTATACCCACACCCTGTATCAAATCGAGGTACGGAATGCCGTCGCCACGAAAATTAAAACTTTGGAAAAGATATTGCATCATGGTGCGCATTTCTCCGAACTGACCACCTAGACCCTCTTGCAAGATGTTTGCTGCCGACGGATCTGGTTGATCGTCGACGATTGGGTTTATTAAACTTTGTACGTGATAAAACATAATTAAAAGATTGAATACGAAAACTCTGTTAAAACTGTTACTGCTTCAGAGCGGGTTCAAGGTACTATCCCGCTTATTTAATTTCTGATTTAATGGTATTGATCAATTCGAGATGATGAAGCACAATGGGTGTAGTTTTTTCAGCAAAGCCTTTCAGCTTCTCATTTGTCAAGCTGCTTTTGCCCTGTTCCATTAAATCTCTGGTTTTCTCGTGCCCCTCAACCATGGCTGCCACGTAAGCTCTATCAAACTCAACACCCGATTTAGACGCGAGCTCTTTTCGTTTTTCCGCGTGTTCTGCATCCAACGATGTCGGTAGCATCAAGTTGTCTGCTGCAGCAATTTCTTGCAGTTCTGCATTCGCTTTGCCATGATCGGTAACCATCATGGATGCAAACTCCTTCACGCGAGCGTGTTGCGCCTTTTCTAGTGCTAATTGGCCAAATTCAACTTCTGCCATGCCACTGATAGCAGCCTTGGAAGCAAAAGTTGTGTCTGCAATATCCGCTGCAGCAACGGATGCTGTGCTGTCTGATCCAGTGGAGGTAGGACCGGCAACATATGCACTGTCGTCGCTGCGTCCTTCTGTGTTCGCGCTGTTGCCACAGGCGTATACGAAATAGCTGGTAGCCGCTATGGCCAAGATTGGAATCGTTCTTTTCATCATCTTTTTCAATTTTCCTGTCTAACGGGGATGCTTTCGCTTTAGTTCTAGGTTATTTACTTATAGCGCATTAACCGTAGAAACCGTAGTATACAGGAAAATTACGTACGTAGCAGATTATGTACAAATGCGGCAGCAGGCAGCGTACCGCTTTATTTCCAATCCATACGATGCTGGGGAATCATCGGCACACATTTAGGAAAGAAAATTCCGTCGAAGTCAAAGAAAAAAAGCTTCCACTTTCGCGATGTCTGATCTCTAATAGCGCCTGGAGGTTATCCGATGTGCTAAAATATCGATAGTCGAATGCTGCTCCTAAAACAAAGGCATTGTTCTTCTTTGTATTGACCAAGTTTAAGCGATCGCCGTCGCTTGCATCTTGAACCAAACTAAACTCAATGGGTGATGAGAGGGAGAACGGCTTTTTGCGGACTAAAGAACGGGAAATCAAATTGGCGGATATCGAAAATTGGGAAGACTTTTAGCCCGCCTCAAGCATACAATAAGATCGTACTGCATTGAACTAAACCAGCCCACTCGGGTTTAATAGTAAATAGTTTTATTATGAGCAGAAAAATCATATTTATTCACGGGATGTTTCAAAATCCTGTCAGTTGGACACCTTGGATGCGCTATTTCGGGGAGCAGGGTTTCGATTGTAGCGCACCGGCGTGGCCTGATCACGAGGGGGAGCCAAAGATGCTGCGCACCTCTCCTCCCGACACTTTGGGCGATCTCTCCTTGGAAGATGTGATCCAAAAATTGGAAGCAGACGTCATTCGTGCAGGTGGAAATGATGCCGATACCAGCAAACGACCGATACTCATCGGCCATTCTGTTGGCGGATTGATTGCCCAGATTTTTGTTGCGCGCGGACTGGCCAGTATGGCTGTCGCGATATGTCCTGTTGCACCCAATAAAATGATGACCCTTGACTGGCCATTTTTTAAAAATGTAGCGGCAATTGCCAACCCATTCAAGGGCGATAAACCCTTTGCGCATACTGCGGAAACTTTTCACGAAAGCTTCTGCAACACACTAAATAAGGAGGATGCTGCGCTCGCCTTCGAGCTTACAGCAACGCAAGATAGCCGGAATGTACTGCGCGGATGTTTAGGATCTGCAGGCGAAATAGACATTAGCCTAAAACATGTGCCCCTGCTATTTATTAGCGCAAAAGAGGATAAGATTATTCCGTACGAGTTGGTCGAAAAAAATGCTGCCGCATATACCGATGTGTCCAGCATCGTGACGTATAAGGAATTCCCTGACCGATCGCATTTTATATGTGGCGAACCGGGTTCGCAAGAGGTTATCGACCATGTACAACAGTGGATCAGAGAGCAGCAGTCTACCGTGCCCTTGTTTGTGTAACAAGATTGCACACATGCAAGATAAAAAGCGTAATTCCATCGCGTGCTGATCGCGCAGGTATTAAGATCAATGTAGATAGCGCATTTGGTTGCGTCTATCTACATTTTTTTTCTAAAAAAGATCCAATTGTGGGCCCGTTTGATCCGGATTGTTGACGTCCTTATTCCGGGCATTGTTCACCTTCCTATCCACCTGCCATCCTTCGAGCACATGGTCGTCCACGGGCCGTAGCAAATTAAAGCGCGTACGGAAGGGTAGCGAGCGATCTAACCATTTAAGGGCATCTGCCTGCGACAGCACACAAGGCATGCGATCATGCACTTTGCCCATGAGGTTGTTCGCTGGCTGCATAATCATAGTACAGGTAGGAATAATCAGGCCTGATGCCGTGTCCTTCCACGTATCCCATAAACCTGCCAGGTAAAGAATACCCTTATCTTTTCTTCGGAAGTAATAGGGCTGACTCGGTTTCAGACGCTTATCAAACTCATAAAATCCTTCAATCACAAAGATGCAATGCCGCCTCCCCAACACATGTTTATACGTAGCAAGTCTGTGCACAGTTTCGATCCGCGCATAGGTTGTGGCATACTTCGGCGGCTCACTGGCAAAACTGGGAATAAGCCCCCATTTCACATAGTGGATCTTTCCTGGCCGGGCATCCAGAATAACGGGCATCTCGGTGCCTGGTGGTCTGTTGGTATCTTTTTCTACATTTTTTCCACCCAATTCTACGCCTGCTTTCTTCGCAAGCTCTTTCGCTTCACTAATCAATGTTCTACCACACATATCAAACTATTTTACGCCAACAATATCTGTCCAACGGGTCGTGTATCCTGCACTCAAATGCTCATGCTTTAATCGCCATTTCTTTTCGAAACCCTCGCTTGCCAACCGCACCGCACCTCTTCCATAAGCGGTATTTATCTGATCGATGATGGCAGAAAGACCGGTATGTTTCGCCTTATGCTCTTGAAAAAGGTTGTATTGTAGCTCCGCTTCAGGAATGAGCACCGTCGCGATAACACCCGCCTTTCGGTACTTTATGCCCGTACGGAAGAGCATACGAGCCACCTTCGTGGCAACAGAAACAATTTCGAGCGTGCTGTTACTGGCGATAGCCATACGGTGCACATGCCTGGGGTAGTGCTGCGGATGATCTTCGCGGTGGACGTTGGTGAACATAAATACTTCCAGGAACTGGCAACATAAGCTTTCCGCACGCAGCTTCTCCGCCAAACGGCTTGCATAGGCTGTAACCGCTTCGCAAAGCACATGGGGATCCTCAATATAACAGCTGAACGATCGCGTAACGGACAGGCCCTTAGCCTTAGCCTTCGCCGGCGGATCGCCTATACTTAACATAGGGCGCCCCCAAAGTTCATTATAAAGTCGCTGCCCCTGCACTGTCATATTATTTTTAAACCACATTTCAGGCATATCCCTCAACTGGCCTACCGTCTCGATGCCAAGTTTCTCGATCTTTTTATAATATTGACGACCAACACCCCATAAGTCTTCCACTGGAAATGTAGCAAGAGCTTCAGCTATTGATTTATCAGAGTCCATTACAAACACGCCCTTATTTTTCTTCGCGAGCTTATTAGCCACTTTTGCTAAGGTCTTGGTAGGACCGATACCAATAGATACGGGTATGCCTGTGTTGCGAATTATTGCTGCCCTCGCCTGCACGGTATGTTCATAAATATGCTTGATGCCCGCCGCCCATGCAAAACATTCATCGATGCTATATGGAACAACCATAGGAAACCAACGGCCTAAACTGTGCATCACGCGTTCGGAAAGATCACCGTAGAGGACATAATTACTGGAAAACACCTGAATATCGTGCTTCGTAATCAAATCTCGCACGAGGAAGGCTGGGTCACCCATCCGGATACCTAGCTGTTTGGCTTCCTCACTTCGCGCGATCACGCATCCATCGTTGTTGGATAGCACCACAACTGGCACAAGTCTCAACGACGGTTTAAATAGTCGCTCCGCTGATGCATAGAAATTATTACAATCACACAGTGCAAACATATATGTATCTTCCCTCCTCTAGTCCTTCTGACATGCTGCCCTCACTTACAGTAGTATCACCCATTCTTTGCATCACTATCTTCCGATTTTATTTAAAAATCTATACATCCTATTGCGCAGGAGGTCGCAGCTATTCGTCACCCAATTAATAAATGACCGCTTAGCGCACACCTCATGATCTTTTAATCATAGAACAAAGTTATACTAATAATTTTAGTAATTTAATTTTTAAAAAGAAATTGCGTATTTATCCATGGACGTATGACAATCCCTTGATATACAAGATCCCAATAAAATTTTACGAGAGTACTTTAATAGGGATAGAAAACTTAGATCGAAATTTCGGAGATCAATCTTTCGCCGTATTTGCTACATACAGACAACGGTCGAATATCCTGTGTAAGTCTTTTAATTTAATGTTGTATCGTAGCATAATCGCTAGCGCAATCGACCAGCCAAAAATGTCAAACGTACAAAAGCTACTTCGGCGTTTTCACGCAACTGAATAGGCATGTCCAACGCCTTCACCTCTATTTCGTCAATAAATACAGCGAATAAACCGTCACGATGCGCTAAGAAAGCCGTATCCAACGCCGTCGCAACAGCAGCCAGCTGCATATTTTCAATATCTCCGAAGCCAATCTTGCCGTCTTTCGCTTGGTCTTGAATTTCTTGTGGCGTTAGGAAAGTCAATAATTGCACTTCTTCCCGACGTCCATTATAACGCTCAACTTCCGCCTCAACACATGCTTTGATAAGCTCAGTCAAGGTGCGCGGTGCGACTTGTAATGTATATGGGATTGAAATTATACGCTTCTTTCCCAATCGCTTTAATTGTAGAACCAATTGCATAGGTTACGTTTCTTAGAGATGTAAATTTCTGCAAGGTGGCATATCTCATTTGCCACTTTGCGAGGATACGCTAGCGGTTGATCTGATCTAAAATCGTTGGATCTTTGATCTTGTAGTCTTGGGCCAAATAGCGCATTTTACTGATAATCTCGGCCGATTTTGGATCATCGTCGACAAACGGCAGGAAAACTCGGCCACGATGCTGGCTATGTACAGGAATGATCGCCAACTGCCGTCCCGCTTTGGCGACCATGCCGCTACCTAAATGAATGCTGTATTCCGCCAAGGTTCCACGCACCAAAATATGCCGTTCCTTCACTTCCACATTTTCCAGCCCAAAAAGCGTTGCACTTTCTTTTGCCAGCGCAGCCCGCATTTGCATACTGCTATGGCTCGCCTCAGGATCCACTTCGCCGACATGCGCTACGCTTACGACAAGATCCATGTCGCGCATGACTTCGGAGAAAACAACCGGATCGATAGCCGTAATGGGCAAAAGCTCTCGATCGCGCAGTCCGAAGAAGCAAACCAACTCCAAGGTTGGAGCTTCTACATCCGAGGGGCTGTACCAGTCAGCCATGGCAAACATAGTGACCAAATAACCTTCTTTATGAAAGACCTTTTGCAAGCCTTCCTCATAACTTACTGTCCATCCCCTTCCGCGCAAGAGCGCAATCGTTTTCTTAGGTTGTATCTGCTGTCCCTGATAGCGCGTCGAGCGTGTGCGTTGTTCCAACTCATCTGCCGTCGGCACATAGATCTCCCTGAATACTTGTCTAAAAGGCTGCTGTATGGTATTTTTAAAAAGATAGCCTTGGTAAAGGTCCCACTGAGCGGTATCATAGAGGTGGAAAGGATGTGCAATAAGTAGTTGATCAGCATCCTTGACCGGTGTGAGTTTTCCCTCGCTGTCTACTAATCCTGCGTGAGACCAAAAGCCGGTTTGTTGGCTGTTTGGTATGTAAAGAACCAATTTGCTAAGCATCGCTCGGACAATAGGATGTTCCATAATCTGTCGTAGTTCGGAAGGACTATACCGATCCCGCCTGAGCATTGAATTCTCAAGCGCAAGCTTAGTCCTGGAGAATTGCTTGGATAAGTAGGCTTTTCCATCTTTAAGTGACTCAATGGTCTTATTTTTTTTCAGTTTATTAGGCAGGCTCTTCAATGCTTTGCCGTTTTGGTTTACCAAAAGCTCGGCCTTTCCCTCCTCGTCTACTATCAATCGAACTTCTACATCATCTACAATGACCAGTGCCTGTTTCAGGATTTGCTGAGTCGCCCTTGCCTCCATCGCCCAGACAAAGCGCACGCTATCTGCAAAGCCCGCGTTGCGCGCCAAATTATCCATCCCGATTTCCACAGCGTTCTTTTCACTTTCCTGACGCTGCGCACCAAATTGCTTGCTTTCTTTTACGAAATTCTGCAGCACATGATAACGTTTAAGCAGATCACCATCTGGACTGCTTTTCGAAATCGGAATGAGGCCTAGCGCCATAACGTAATCCTTATCGCGCTTCTCCGTAATGCGCTTTATGGTTTCTGTAATTTTAGTCTCTCCTAGAAGTACCGACGAATAGATCTTGACTCGGCGGTATCCCATCCCATCGGAAAGATATTTCGCCGACTCGTGGAGTAGTTTCCAATTGGCTTTTCCCAAGTTAGCGTACACCCGCTGGAACCATTCAATATCTATTGCTCCCTTCTGGAAGTCATTCTTCGGCACCGTTGAATATCGAGAAAGAACCGTTTCCTTTTCCGCATCCATATAATCTGTTGTATGTGCTAAAAACCACCACACAGCTTCCGATAGACTAGGAATCTGTAAGTAGTCTCCCAACCAATCCGCCCATTGCGTCGCATAACATGAAACCTCTATCAACCTTTTTTTATCAACATCACTTGCCTTCAGTGCCGCAATAAAATCGGTATATCCTTCGTCGGCCAAGGGTCTGCTAAGCTTCAATATGCGGCTGAATGTATGATTCTTGCTCAGGTTCGTGCCATAGCTATCAGCACGATTAAAATTTTCCTTACCTATGCGCTGCAGCACGTAGAAGAAGTAATCGATTCCTTCAACCTTTTGAATTTTTTCGATGAAAGGGGAAGCTTCAGTCGGAATGTCTCCCCGTTCCAATTCGACCGCTAGCATGTTCTTTTTCAAGGGTTCGATAATCGCTGGGATGGCATACGATTTTAGCTGTTGAATATGGTAACTCTGTCCGCCATTCAGGATAAAGAATAAATCTTTACTAATCAACGAGAGAAACAGCAGATCGTCATTATTAATAAGGCCACACGCATATAGTTCGAGGATAAGCTCGAGCGGCGGAAACTCTATGTTCGTGGGCTTTTCCGGATTTAAAGCTGCGGACAAGTAAGGGGTGGCTTGCTGTATCGTTGATATCGCTTGGCCTTTTGCCAATTGCTGCCCAATCACAAATAAACGTAATGCATATAGGCGGAGCAACTGCTCTTGTGAATAGAAAGCAAAGTCGCTAACAGAAATGGTATACACCAAATCAATGACAAAGTCTGTCCAATAGACTTCAGGGTCATAATAGTATTGCTTATCCGTAAAATTATAATTTTTTAATTCTTCGGGAAAATGGTGCAGGCTATCCTCCAATACGTCCAACTTGTAAGCCGCCCATGCTGCCTTATCGCTGTAAGCATCCATCAGTCTTTGGAGTATATGAACCACTTTTTCCGAGTCGCTGCTATAATAGTATTCGCCTTGTCCGAAATTGATACCTGCAAATTCCGGAATATAAAGCGCTTTGAACGGTTTAAGTTCCTTATATTGCCGGTAATCGTTATAATGATTATAAATATAGCGCGTCACGGCTTGTATCTCAAAGTCATTCAACGCTGATTGTCTATACCAACCTTTCCACAATTCCGCTAAAGGCAGGTTATCCAGTTGCTGTTCAGCAGTAGCTTCTTGTCCTAATTGTTTAATTCCCTGTAATGAAATTTCTAACAGCGTGGTTTCCAAAGATCCCCGGTAGCCTTCATAAGCATACTCATGTTTCCTAGACTGATCAAACAGTGTGTAAAGGTCATTGATCGCTGCAGTGGTTTTCGCAACATTAATCAGGTCTTCAAAAAGGAATTCCTTCTTTGTGCTGAAAGAAATCCACTTTTTCTTTGGTCGGGCGAACCGGCTTTTGGGCAGGCGCATATCCGTTAAATTGCTGTAATCGATGGCTCCGAATCCATTTTGAAATCCGTGTACGGGTTCGGCAGACTCTTTGTTTAATCGCTCCAAAAAAACAGACTCATTTTTACCAATTTTGCGGTGGCTGTAAGCAGCAACCTCCTGTTGTATATAGTGCAACCAATCGTTCTTTTCAGCGAGCAACACCAACATCTCAAGGCCTGCTAAACGTTGGTCTAGGTTTGTAGACGCCAACAGCCGTGATAACGAACCCTCCAGTACTTGATCGCGCTGCTTAAGCAAGAGCTGGATGATTAACTTTCGTTGGCCTTTTCCTTTTCGGGCTAACAGACTTTCCAGTGCTGTTATATCCTCTGCGTAAAGATCCATAGCGCTCATCAACGATATTCCGGTAGCTGATACAGATGTATTACGATCAGATATTGCTTGCCTCACCACTTGGCGCTGCCAGGCATCCGCCGGTAGAACGAGCTGCGTTGTGTCCGGTGAACTGTCATAGCCGCGAGACCAGCCGTATGTGTAATGATCGGGAAACAATTTGCGCATCAAGTTCTCTCGCGAAGTTGAAGGAATACTTGCTAAGTCCTGCGCCAGCACGACAAACTGATAAGGCTGCGCGTAGCGAATGATTTCATCATAAAAATATTCGGACTTAATGGTGTAATTTTTCCAAGAGAACCCTCTCCCGATAAACTCCTTTCCTGCAGCGGGCAACTTGGAAGCAGATTCGAGAAGTTTATTAAAAAGGTTGTCTGATAGCTCGTTAGAAGGAAAGTTAACCAACATCCAATAGTCCAGTTCGATATCTTCGCCTAGATGGTGTTCTGCGTATTGGAGCAGATTGGAATGTGTACGTTCGGTTTGCTGAACGAAGAATAAGCTGACCAATTTCGAAATTTGTGGCTTGTTATCATCAAATACTATGTTAAGCGCCAGTAGATTAGCCGCATCCACATCTTCTATTGCCTTTGCCCATAACGCGACATAAAGCTCCAAATGGTCTTGACTATTTATAGCCTGTTCAACGGCTTCTGGATTATTCAGGAAATGTATTGCCAACGCTAATGTTCGCTTGATGGTATTCGTTTTTGGCGCATCCCAACCAAATCCAAACCACGTATCAACCGCGCGCACTACCGAAGAAAAGCGCATTAAGTTGTGATCTAATATCACTTTTATAAAGCGCTTCAGTGCTTTTACCGAGGTGAAGTCTAACGTCTCTAATATGGTTTGTCGTAAGCCTTCCTGCTGCTGTGCCGCCAATAATAGTTTTTCAACTAGCAGATGATACGCATCATTTTCTGTCAACAATAGTCCTCTTATCAGCTCTCTGGATACACCTCCTATCTCGTGTTCGCCGAGAAATATCTCCTCCAACAGCGGGTAATACGTAGCTGGATCTTTAGTAAATACGGTAGCGTAAAACAGGCCTATTTCCGGCGTATGCTGGTACACATCAAATTGGAGTTGATCCGCTATCCCCATGCTATTGAACCCCGACATACCGCCGTAATAAATTGATCGCAAGACATTCAATCGCGTTTGGGTATAACACAGTTCCGGTCGTAAGCGAAATGGGCGCCTCAAATAGCTTTCCTGAAAAGGTAGCGTAGCGAGACTATCCCATATCTCCGCTACAAAAGGTCCTATCACGTCAGCAAAAAGTAGCTTTGCCAAGCGCAAACCTTCTTCACTCCTCCACGGATTGCCAACGGTATCTATGCCAAAAGCTTCTTCATATGCATTAAGCATCGCGCAGTCAGAATAGCCATCCTCCAACTGATTACTTATAATCAGCCCTAACAATTGATAAGGCCTGGAGAACTTAGTGAACTGATGCTGGGAAATAGCTATTTTTTCATGTTGCAGGATGAAAGCTTGCGCCTTATCAGAGGAAATCATAAATATTGTCTTAAAGATTCTATATTCGGTAACGCATTGTAATGGTCTAAAATAACAAATTGTCAGCACTTGCCGAACATTTTAAAAAGAATTAGTTTACATTACTTTCTCTGTACATCTATCCGTATACTAGCAAATTAAAATCCGTATTTACCTAAGAAAATTACGAAACACGCGTAGCAAAGAAAAGATTTCTTCACGCATAATGTGGATTAGTATCAACATCGAGTAACTTATCTGAATCTAATTCCTTATCTTGATTCTTAAAAAACACATTGATATGAAAATAATTATAGATGCCAAATCGCTACTTATCGGGGCGTTGATCGCAAGCGTAGCTTTTTTATCCATGGGTAATAAATCACAGACGACCAATGACACCGGAAAATTCCAGACCCAAATTCGAGATAACATTGTTATCATTACCAACACCCAAAACGGCGATTATATAATCGCTACAGATCGTTTTGATGTTAACAAGAATCGGTGGATATCGGGTGAGTTTAACAAAAGTTTCCGAGGCGAAAAAAGCAGATAACGAGCAGCTATGCTGTTCAGGTTGATTCCCTTTATTCGTCGATTCGGGAGCGAGCTACCCGATCGGAAATTCATCCGTCCAGGCGGTATAGCGCCATTCGTCGGCTTCGTCGTCCGTTAGCAGGCAGCGATTCAACTCGCTCAAACAGGCATCACGATCAAGATCTTGCCCGATAAAAACAAGTTCAGTTTTTCGGTCGCCCCATTGCGGATGCCATCTCGATTCAATGAAGTGCTGATGCTCTTGAAATGAACGGTAGCGGATTCGTTCTTCCAGCGGCATGCTCGACCACCAAGCCCCTGCATTTTCTATGCGCAAACTGCCCCCGGCTTGGCTAAAGTTGATCGCTGTGTCAGGACGTGATGCAATCCAGAATAGCCCTTTTGCACGGATGATATTGTGTGGGTAATACCTATTCAAATAGCTATACCAGCGTTGCGGGTGAAATGGTTTTTCACTTCTAAACACAAAGGATGATATGCCATATTCTTCCGTTTCCGGCATATGCTCATGGTTAAGTTCATTGATCCAACCTGCTGACGAGGAAGCTTCTTCAAAGTCGAACATCTTCGTCCCGACAATCTCCTTTACAGGAACCTGGCCAAAGGAGGTCTTTATTATCTTTGCTGCTGGATTGAGTTTTGCGATCGCCCCTTCAATAATCTTAATGGTTTCGTCTGCTACAAGATCTGTCTTGTTAAGGATAATGACATTGGCAAATTCAATCTGATCCGTCAAGAGATTAACAATTGTTCTGCTATCTTGACCGTCGTCCGTCAGCGATCTATCCAGCAACGTATCCATGCTGCCAAAGTCCTTAAAAAAGTTGAAGCAATCAACTACGGTAACTATCGTATCGATATAGCTAAAGCGAGACAGGTCAATACGACTTTGCTCATCCACATACGTAAAGGTTTGCGCCACAGGGATTGGCTCGGATATGCCTGTACTTTCTATCAGTAAATAATCGAATTTCCTTTCTTTGGCCAACCGTTCCACCTCGACCATCAAATCCTCACGCAGCGTACAGCAAATGCATCCATTGCTCATTTCCACCAAACGTTCATCGGTACGCGAAAGCGTGTTTTCACTTTCTATAAACTGTGCGTCTATATTCACTTCACTCATGTCATTGACGATAACGGCTACTTTAAGATCTACTTTATTATGTAGTACATGGTTCAACAACGTTGTTTTTCCTGCGCCCAAAAAGCCGCTTAAAACCGTTACAGGCAATTTTTCTCCAAAATTCATAGTATAAAATGTATGATTGACAATGTCATTTTTAGTTGATATGTTTCCACTTCAGCCCGAAAATGCCAAGCAGACTATACGATAAAGCAAATGTATCGAAAATAAACCACAAAAGCAACTTAGTTGCTTTTGTGGTTTTTAACGTAGTCTTGCTTGGGATGACTTATTTAGCTGGCAAGGTATTCCGTGAAATTTTGCGCGTGTGCTACAGGTAGCATTTTAGACCGAGCGTGATATTTCGCCCAGGTAAAGGGGCAAGATATTTCAGGATGGAATTTTGGGGCCTCGCTTCTTGGTTAAGAAGGTTTTGCCCATCCAGTGAACAGGTTACGTTGCGCCCCATAATCTGGAAATCGTACCCGAGTTGTGCACGGAGTAAAGCATACGCAGGCATCGGCCGCTCCAGGTTGATATTTTTTCCTAAAAAACGTTGTTTCAGGTAATGTTCAACCATCGCGTGGATAAAAAACCGGCGGTAGTTGATCGTCAGCGCCCCGCCATATCGACTGGTTGGCAGATTGGGCATAAAATCCCCTTCTGCCCAACGCCGTAAATGATCTTCGGAGCGATTGCTATTTTTAACGAGATCTGCAAATCCCGAAACTTCTACGCGCTGGTCCGTTTGCCAAGTTAATTGATATAAAGCTTCCAGCTCCCATCCTGTTACACGCGTATCGGATGCGCGCCACTCCTTCACTAAAAAACCGCCGGAACGAGATATGCCGGTGTGCGCTAAGTAGAGGTAATCATAAAAATTTGTCAAATAATGGGTGGCCTGTATACGCAGACCTTTCACCTGTGTACCTACCGCCAGCTCATAGCCGCGTGCGCGTTCTCTATTCAGCCGGTCATCTCCGTTTTCTTCCACCAAGATGGCGAAATGTTCATTTCCTGCATACAGTTCGTTTACCTCCGGCGCTCGTTCTGATTGTAATAATCCAGCCTTTACGAAGGCGAAGTTTAACAGATTGTAGCGCAGGTCAGCAGAAAACTGATTTAGCGCAAAATCTCGAGCTGCATGTGTTCCACCTGCAAGACCGCGGCTAGGCTTGTATTGCTTATCAATCAATACCCTACGTGCTACCTGATCATGCCGATAGCCCATATCAAGCGATAACCTTTTCCACGAGAAGCTATGTGTGGTGAATAAGCCAATTTCACGACTTAGATTACGAGGTAGGTATCGTCGTACGCCGTTGCCCTCGAGCTTCAGGTGCGCCAGCTCCACACCATGCATGCCCGACCAATATTGACCGACTTGGTGCTTGCCCTCCATCCGCAAACCATGCCGGTAACTTTCCATGGTGTTAACTCGATATATACCGACGAGCTCTCGATCATCCGCGTACTGCAGCGCGTACTGAATACTAAACTCAGGAAGTACTATTGATCCTGGCTTCAGCACACTTTCCAATTGGATGGAATGGGCCATAGCTCGCGTATTGATGGGCTGATAATCGGCGCTTTGTTCAACAGGTTCATGGCTGTGTTTCGGTTTTGAGGCTACGGCAAAACCAGGAACGCCATAGTAACCTTCCATGGCGCGATAGCCTATGCCAATGCGTAAGCTGTCTTGAATATAGCTGCTGCCAAGATTAACAAAGCGAGCGTTTGCATGGCTATTGGGCATCACGCCATATGTCACGGGATGAAAATCTGTAATGCCGTGTACAACCGTGGTATACAGCGGTGTTGTCGGATCCTGACCGGCGATATATTTTTCGTTTGCCGGATTGGCGACAAGTTGTCCGCCTATGCTGGAAAACTTCTCAAACGTATACAGATCGGCTTCGGACAAGCCCCAAGCCGGATTGCTCTGATTGTCCAGAACAAACTGGCTGATATAAGGATATAAACTCAAGTTCCTGATGTTTTCCCTGTGCACATGCACCTGAGCCATATCCGCCGTTAAGTGATCAATGCTTGGATCGTAAGCAAATGCCGCCTTTGTGTTTCCCGGTATGTGGAGGTCGCCATGACGTTGGTTCGTTCCGCCGACGTACCAAGACCAACGATCCCCCAAGTTGCCTGCGAGCTGCACGACTTGCCTGCTGCCACTATTCGTGCCGAGCTCGAGTTGAGCAGTTCCTTGTAATTTCTTTGCAAAACGCCTGTGCGGTATGGTATTATCTTTCAGATTGACCGCACCGCCAATTGCCTTTCCACCGTAGAGCACGGCGGCCGAACCTTTATAGAGTTCCACCTCTCGCATGTTATCCATATCAACGTTGATATTGATATTCGGACTGATGCCGCTCAAATCGTTTATTGGTTGTCCGTTTTGCAAAACGCGAACACGATTTCCGCTCAGACTGCGGATCATAGGCGCGCCGGCAGATGGACCAAAATATACATTTTGAACGCCAGGAAGATGACCCAGCGTTTCACCCAAGGTGCCCGACTGTATATGGTCTAACGCGGTTCTCGAGATTTTCGTTACCGACCCAAATGGTGAAACTGTGCCCAGTACGACCGCCGAATCAATCTTGATCGACCGTAGGGTGTCCGAAGGCGTGATCGCCAGCAGTGGCGTAGATGTAGATGTTAAATAGAAGAAAAACACCGGTAAGATGGCTATGTATGCGCGCTTGAACATAAGGACTCGAGTTGAATGATGGCGCAAAAGTATAAAATAAAATCATATTTGCAACATTGTTGCATTATTGAAATTTATTTCTACCTTCGTGCTCAAATTATTGAAACATGAATACGATAAGTAGATTAATTACATTTGGCGCGGCCATTGCCACGCTATCATTTGGCATGGGCGCATGTAAAAAAGATTCTCCTGAAACCGTTCGGGATATGGAGATTGAACTTCCTGAAATTACCATACTGCAGTACGGTAAAACGGCAGAAATTGCATTGCCCGCTGCACTGCGCGAAGCCGCCGACCTGTCGTTAACGCTAAAATTTGATAAGACGGACAATGTGGAACTGGCATCGAACAAGAAGCTTCACGAGGTACTGCAGGCGGCAGTCCAGCTAGATATGCAGAACCAGCAAATCGCAATAAACGCTGCGCTGCTTTATCCGAATGCTGCGCCGTCGGTAAGGAACGCTACTAAAATTCCAGAAAGCTACACGGCTACCTTATCGGCAAAAACGGCTACTGGTACTACGGTTGCTGAGCAGGATTTTAAAATCAAGGTTTTGCCGGGTAAAGTAACTATAGAAAATGTGAATACATCCAATAACATACTCTTCGCTTATGCGCTTTACAGCGATAAAATTGTGGAATTTAAGTTGATAGCTGAGGATATACCAACGTCCACTACGACTTGGTATATCCAGCCACCCGCCGGGCAAAAGCCAGTAGTTTCCCTCAGCGGATCGACAATTCAATTTTCCCCCGAGGCCGGCGACCCAGCGCAGAAGACCGAGCATACCTATGATCTGAAGCCCATGTTAGTAAAGGATGGATTTATAATTGCTGAGACAGATTTCCGGGTAGTGTTTATCCCACAAATCAAGTTCTTTTTTGGGATGTACTATCCGGATTTGAACCTCACGATCAAACTTAATTTGTTGCATATCGGATTGTCTAACGGTTACCGGTCATCGGCACCTACCCTTTATCCCGAGCAGTACAAATCTGCCTTTAGTTTGGTTTCGGTAAATATGGACGGTAAACCTTTCGACAACAGCGCAGCGATTTTTTCCGTCGATGAAGATACCGGCTCCGTCCGTGTGAAAAAAGAGGATAGCTTAAAAGCCGGAAGCTATACAATATGGGTAAAAGCGATAACAAGCACTGGACTAGAATACCAAACGGATCTCACTTTAGTGATGTCTGCATTTTAGCAAACCCTATTTTGCTATACCGCGCTCCCCTATTTATCGCATGCCGATAGATAGGGGATTTTACGGATTGCTTTGCTCCAGAGGTACTTCAAACCAGAAGGTGCTACCCTGCCCCGGAGAACTTACTACCCCGATACGCCCGGCATGACCGTCAATAATCTCTTTACATAAGTAAAGACCGATACCAAAGCCGCTGATGTTTTCTGTCTCTCTGGCTAAAACCCGGTAAAAGCGTTCAAATATATGTGCTTGATCCCGAAGCGGTATCCCTAATCCTTCGTCTTTGACGCTGACGTGTGCCCAGCCCTGGCGCCTACTACATGATACGTGGATGGTGCTGCCCGTCGGCGAATATTTAATGGCGTTATTCACCAAATTCACCAAAACCTGCTCCAGCTTATCCCGATCTGCCTTTACGTACAGGTCTCCCTCGATGTCGAAGCTAAATTTATGCGTGTGGTTTGTCGCAAGCGATTCTTCCTCGGCGATCTGAAAGACGTTAGCTATGTTGAAGTCTGTTTTGTTGAGGTAGATCTTGCCCTCTTCCGCTCGAGCCACATCTAAAAAACCACTGATTAATGTCGTCATACGATCGACTTGCCCGGCAGCTTTGCTAGCAATGTCCGACATCAACTTGTCATCTGACTGCTTTGATCTTGACGCGAGAATCTGTACATATCCCTTCAACGCGGTCAATGGCGAGCGCATCTCATGGCTCACAATCCCGATAAAGTCTTGTTTAAGCTGGTCGCTGGCTTTACGGTCAGTGATATCCATAATGGTTCCCGAAAAATGGTCAATAGAAGTTCCGCCTGTCGACGTATACCGCTTCCCCATCGCTTTTAGCCAGCGTGTCTGTTGATCATGAAACCCGGTAACCGGATACTCCATATTGTACGGCACACCGTGCAGCATGGTCGCTTTTATCGAAGCGCTAACCGCTTCGCGATGCGTTTCGTGAATTTGTGCTAAGGTGTCTTCCAGCGTAATCTTATCATCTGGCGAAAATCCAAATAAAGCTTTGGTACGGTCGGTAACGGCCATTTCCTTGGAATCCAAGTTGATAGACCATGTGCCCATATTAGCTGCCGAAATCGCCAGGTTCATGCGCTCATTGAGATCGATTAAACTTTCTTCCGCTAGAAGAAGCTGCTCATTAGTTGCCATCAGCTCTTCGTTCAGCGCCATGTATTCCTCGTTCACCGAACCAAGTTCTAAATTAGCCTCCTTCAGATCCGTTTCACTTTGTTCCAATAGCTTCCGCGCTTCTACGGTATCGGTAATATCGATTACGGTAGCAATGATTGCTTCAGGTATGCCGTCGGAGTTGCGTAGCGGCTTGTAAGTAAAGTCAATATAGATCCTATTGATGGTTCCGTCGGTTTCCGCGATGTCGGCACTAAGTTCCGGTATGGCTACCGACTCGCCGGTGTTGATTACATTGCGCAACATCTCCGGATAGGGTTGGCCCACCACCTCGGGAAAAACGTCCGTCAGGCGTTGCCCTATTACTTGATCAGCGGTACGTGTCCATATCTTGAGCATCGGTTCATTGGCTATCTCGATAACCAAATCCTGCCCCCGGATAATACACATACCCATTGCCGCATTCATGACCATCTCCCTCATTTGATGTGCACCTTCCTCAATAGCCAACCGCGAGCTTACCTGTTCGGTCACTTCAACGGCCATATCAATGATACCTGTCACGCGACCATTCTCGATCAATGGAGCATAGGTGAAATTAAAGTATCCTGTTTCCAGCTGGCCATTTCTTTTCAGCTTCACAGCGATGTCATTACGGTACATCGTTTCTCCGGTTTGATAAATATGGTGTAATAGGTCGTAGGCAGGCTGACCTTCCAACTCTGGAATAGCATCTAATAAGTCTTTACCTTCTATATCGGGCTGTTGGTCAAGTAAGGTAAGCATAGCGGGATTAACGGCATCAATGGTTAGCTTCTCGCCGCGAAAGACCATGATAGCCGTCGGCGATTGTTCGATGATAAGCCGGAGATTCTTTTCACTTGACACGCTCCTGCTATGAAGACGCACATTGCTTTTATTGGAGGCTTCCAATTCACGCATCCTCTTTCGTAACACTAGTTTATTGACTACCTGTTTGGAAAGCGTTTTCAGTGCTTTTTGCTGCCGTTCATCCAGTTTTCTCGGCTGCCGATCAATCACGCATAACGATCCCAAAGCAAAACCTTCGTCGTCCACAAGCGGCATCCCGGCATAAAAAGCAATATGCGGGTCACCTGTAACGAGTGGATTATCTTTAAAACGAGGATCGGCAAGTGCATCCTCAACCTGCATCAACTCTGTAGGGTTTGACAGGGCGTGTGCACAAAACGACTGCGACCTTTCCGTTTCCGTGACATCAAGCCCTTTATGGGATTTAAACCACTGCCGTGTTTCATCGACGAAACTAATAAGCGCAATCGGCGTTCCGCAAATAGCAGCGGCCAGCTCAGTAAGCTCTTCATAATCCTCCTCAGTTGCGGTATCTAAGATTTGGTAGGCATATAGTGCAGCCAAACGCTGCTGTTCATTTGTTTGATCGTTCACCATAACAGGGCTTACATTCGTTAGGAACAAAGCCAAGCAAACTTACGCATTATCCGCATAGGATACAGCGATTATACATTATATTCTTGCGGTAGCGAGCACACTACCGCATCCACACATCTCGAAGCAGCGGCGCTTCAATTAAGAAATGAGCTTGGAAGCCCAAACCGTGATAGTCAGAAGATGTTACAAAACCATACACCGCATCAGGCTGTTCCTTATTCGTACAAACAGGTATAGCCTCGCCAGCCCCTGCGTCAAAGAAATGGCGGTTAGCATAGGCTTCCTGTTGCAGGTAAATTGACGACTAAATTTCAAAGCCATGGCAGAAAAAAAAGAAAATGAAAAAGATCCCTGCTGGTCAGGGTACAAAAAAGAAGGAACCAAGAAAAAAGGCGGGAAAACCGTTCCAAATTGTGTTAAAGACACCGCTAAAAAGTAATGGTAGCTTTAGCTTTGTCGTTGCATGCGCATGTTAACGGCGAAGCTAAAGCTAATGCCTCCCTTTTCGTACCTGCACGTTTCTCCAATGAAACCGTGTAGCCCCGTTTGCCGCCTTGTTACCGCGATAGACATGCTAGGAATGAAATGCGTTATTGTCTTTCAAACGTGTAGGACGAAAAAAATTAAAGAGTATAGCCAAGAATACCAGTGCGGAAAACACATAGCATGCATAGATGATATAGAGCGCATCGGCGTTTTGATTTGCGGCTACGGCCAACAAAGCCCACATTCCAACGGCGCCATACGCTTTCATGTTTCGCTTCAAAACCATCCCTATATTCACCATGCCGGCAATGGCAATCATGATCAAAGCCCACGTTTCCTCTGTAAGTCCAAAACCGTCCCAACGGTACTTCGTTAGTAATGCTGCGACATTGGCGATGATGGCTAACGAGATCCATCCTGCATACAGCGAAAATGGCAAAGCAATAAATACATAATTCTTAACACTTACCTTGCGCAGACTCAATTCCAATTTGCTCACGATGCGCAATAAGCTGACCAATAAAATAACCATGAGCAAAACGCTGAGCAACGTATAGTGGTTTAACCAGGCAACTACCCAGAACATATTGGCTAAGCAGGATATGAAAAACCAAGATCCTATTCGCTCCACGGCACGCAGCGGATCAATACCGCGAAAAACATGCCGTCCCGAATAAACAATAAAAGATGCCAGTCCGAGATAGATTATTCCCCAAATGGAAAAGGCATAGCCGGCAGGCGTAAACAGCGTGAAGTAAGCATCGGAGACCGTCTTCATCGTATTACCATAAAATATGCCTGTGTTGGATAGGTAATTGATGACAACCGTCAATATCAATCCGACGGTATTTAAAATAATATATCGCTTGTTCTTCATCGTTTTTCTGTTACGTTATGTAGCATCTGTACAGGTTTTTGCCCGCAATAGCGAGCGGCAAAAAAATACCCACACTGTGTTTTTGCATCCTTTTCGTAGTCAATATAGGCAATGGCGCGCACAGACAGTATCTAATAAATAATCGAAGGCTAAAAAAAGTTTTAAAATAGATACAGGAAAAAAAGTAAACAAAGTTGCTAAGGTTTGCGCTTTAGGGTCGTTATAGAGAAAATAACCACTATAAACACCTATGGATGCTACGGAGCAAATTGCCGAATTGATCAAACGACATATTGAAGGCGACATCACCGCAGAGGAATCGGGCAGATTGAATCGTTGGCGCGCGGCGGACAGCGCAAATGAAGCCTTCTTCCAACGCGTGACCAATGGCGAGGAGATCTTTGCCGATGCGTTGCAGTGGATAGCGATGCAAGATCGTTATGAGGGTGCAGATTTAGCGGAAATAAAACGCCGAACGCTGCGCAAGCTCCCTGCTGATGTACCCAGGCCCTGGCGGCCGCATCGACTTCTTCTGTATACTGGATTAGCTGCCGTCTTTCTTTGCGTGAGCTTATTCGCTTACTTTCAATTCCAACAACCGACTGTACCGCAAGATATCGAAGCGTCTAGCATCCATGCTGGTGGAAACAAAGCAGAATTGCAGTTGTCCAACGGTCAAAAAATCAAACTGCGAACGGATAAAGAAGGCATTGTGCTGGATAATAACCTGACGTACTCGGATGGAACACCCCTGTTGGGCCTTGCGCAAGACGAGTTGGCAAAAACCACCGCAAGCATCAGCGTTCCCGCCGGGGGAAAATATAAAGTTATGCTGAGCGACGGCACACAGGTTCATTTAAATGCACAATCAAAATTAGTCTACCCCCTCCTATTTGCCACGGAAAAGCGGGAGGTACATGTAGAAGGCGAAGCATATTTTGAGGTCGCAAAAGCCTTTAACAAGCAAACGCGTATACCTTTTATAGTTCATTGCAAGGATCAGGTTGTTCGCGTGATGGGCACCAGTTTCAATATATCTGCTTATGCTGACGAGGTGTACACCCGTACCACACTCGTCGAAGGCTCGGTAGAAATAGAGACTGCGCAGGGCAGCATCACCCTAAGACCCAACGAACAAGCACGGGTACGGCAAGGAGATATACAGAAGAGCACCGTCGACATCCAACAGTACGTTGCCTGGAAAAAAAATACATTTTTATTTTTTGAGACGGAACTTCGTGATTTGCTGAAGCAGCTTAGCCGATGGTATGCTATTGAAGTAAGTTACCCACAAGATATGCCCCCAACCTATTTCTACGGAGAAATAACCCGGGAGAAGAATCTTGCGGAAGTGTTGCGCATCCTTGAAAAAGCAGGCGTAAAATTCAAACTACGCAAGGATGGCACCGTCATTCGCCTACATGTTATCCAATCATAAACACCATTGACAAACGACAAAACTATGAAACAGATTACGATGAGCTACCAAACTTAAGCGCACGGCAAAAGCAAAAACCGAACCCGGTCTGCTCACCAAGGTTCGGTCTATTGTTTACATGCCGAAATAAGTGCTACTACCAAAAATAAACCCTTATTCATCAACACATTAATTGTACAAAAATATGATTTTTATACAACAGATCGATTATGCGCACAAAACAGCTAGATCGAAAATTAAACGCTGGGTAATCATTATGAAGTTAACCATCTTATTGACCGCACTAAGCATTTTAAAATTAAGTGCCACGGGATTTGCACAGCAGATATCCATCAAAGCAACAAATACGCGGCTCGTCACGATCATGCAGTCGATACAAAAGCAGAGCGGTATGCCCTTTCTGCTCAATGGCAGAGACATCGCATCGACGAAACTTTCTGCCGACATTAAAAACGCGTCTTTGGAGCATGCCCTCCATCTTCTTTTCGTGGATCAACCTATCGCCTGGGATATATCCGATGGAACGATTATTCTCCGCCGCCAAACAAAAAGAAGTGTATCGAGCGCAGCACCGAGCGAACGCCAAGAACGTACGGTAAGCGGCACCGTTACCGACGAACGCGGCGTCCCAATCCAGGGCGCATCGGTAAAACTGGTTGGTAGCACAGCGGGCACAAGCACCGATGACCAAGGAAATTTTCAGCTTGCCGTGCCCAACACCGGCGGCGGCATACTCCAGGTTAGCTATGTTGGTTTTTTGCGCGCTGAGGTAGCGATCGGCGAGCAGCAGACGGTAAAGATTACACTCAAAGCGAGCTTGGGCGATCTGGATGAGGTGGTGGTGGTCGGATACGGCACGCAGAAGAAAAAGCTCACTACGGGTGCTTCGATTCAACTGAAGGGGGAAGATCTTCAGAAGTTGAGCACGCCCAATATCTTAGAAGCGATGCAAAGTCAGGCCCCCGGCGTGCAGATTACGCAAAGCTCGGGTATGCCAGGCGAGAGCTTCAAGGTCACGATCCGCGGTCTGGGAACCATTAACAACTCATCGCCGCTTTACGTCATCGATGGTATCCCCGGTGGAGACATCAACACGCTAAACCCATCCGATATAGAAAGTATTGACGTGCTCAAAGACGCTGCCTCTGCTGCCATATATGGCTCGCGGGCGGCCAATGGCGTGGTTTTGGTAACCACCAAACAAGGACGCGAAGGAAAACTAGCACTCCACCTAGACAGTTATGCCGGCTTTCAGAATGTGTATAAACTTCCGTCTTTACTGACGGCAAAAGAGTACATGGCTATTCAAGATGAACGTCGATTCAATGAGGGCGCCGCACCGTTCGATTGGGCACAGCTTATTCCTAAGCAGTATGAACAAATTATGGACGGCAGTTGGAACGGCACAGATTGGATGAAAGAAATTCAAAACGAGAATGCACTGTTGCACAACACGTCGATCAATATGATGGGCGGAACGGAACAATCTCGCTTCTCGATGGGCTACTCCATCACAAACCGCGAAGGTATACTGGGCGTACCCGTGCAACCAGACTTCCAGCGCCAAACGGCTCGTTTAAATTCCGAGCATGTGCTACTCAAGAACGACGATTTTCCCGTGATCAAGATCGGTGAGAACCTCAATTACGCCTATACTAAACGCTCGGGTATTGGCATAGGCAATATCTATTGGAATGACATCCACAACATGTTGGTGGGTAACCCCCTACTTCCCATCCGAAACGCGCAGGGCGGCTATTACGATTTGGCCAGCAAAGTGGCTGACGGCTGGGCGTTAGACGGTGCTACCGCCAACCCTGTGGCAGATATGCACTACCGACGCGGGCAAAACCTCAGTAAAAATCACGCGCTATCCATTAACGCCTATCTGGAAGTGCAGCCCATCAAAGATTTGATCTTTCGATCAAGCTTCGGTTATCGGCTTACAGCATCCTCGTACCGCCAGTACACGCCTGCCTTCGAACTGTCAACAACCACCGTCAACGCCATAGACGACATCTCGCAGAACCAAGGACTGGGCTATAAATATCTTTGGGAAAATACGTTGAGCTATAAACTCAACCCATTTAAAGATCACCAACTTGATCTCGTTGCCGGCCAATCCATCGAAAAGAACGGGCTAGGCGAAGACGTGGGTGCATTGACAGCAAATTCATCTTTTCCCGGCCAATGGGATAAAGCTTGGCTCGGCAATGGACAGGGCTACGACGGATTTATTCCTACGGTAACGGGGGCACATTGGCCAGAATTTAATATCGCCTCCTATTTCGGTCGGCTAAATTACAACATCAGGGAGACCTACCTCGCTTCGTTTGTGCTACGCGCCGACGGGTCATCTAATTTTGCCCGTGGTCATCGTTGGGGTTACTTCCCCTCGGCATCTGTAGGATGGGTTGTCAGCAACGAAGCGTTTCTACGCGAACAATCGTGGTTGAATTTCTTGAAACTGCGCGGTAGTTGGGGACAAAATGGCAACGCCGATATCAGCCCCTTCCAATACCTAGCGACAGTAGCCATCGATACTAAAAACGGCTATTACTTTGGCAATAGCAAGAGTACCCTCATCCGTGGTGCTTTTCCCGAAGTTTTACCAAACCCGGAGGTGACCTGGGAAACATCCGAGCAGCTAAACATCGGATTTGATTCACGCTTTGTGAACAACAAGCTCGCCGTAGTCTTCGACTGGTATAAGAAGTCCACAATCAATTGGCTGGTCCAGGCGCCTATCTTAGCGATCTATGGTACCGGCGCACCTTTTGTCAATGGCGGAGACATTGTGAACAAAGGGGTTGAGTTGGGGATCAACTGGAACGATACCAAAGGTGAATTCCGTTACGGGATCGGTATAAATGGTGCCTACAATAAAAACAGAGTAAGCAGAATCGCGAATAGCGAAGGGATCATCCACGGCAATCCCGATGTATTAAGTCAGGGCACGAAGGAAATGTATCGCGCACAGGTGGGCTACCCAATTGGTTATTTTTACGGCTTTAAAACAGAAGGTATCTTTCAAACACAAGAGCAAATCGATGCCGTTCGCAGCTCGGGGCGTGGCGTACTCCCCGGCGCACAGCCTGGTGATGTATTCTTCGTCGATACAAATGGCGACGGTGCCATCACCGATGACGACCGCGTCATGATCGGCAATCCGCATCCGGATTTTAGCGGTGGTTTAAACCTCAGCTTTGGCTATAAAGGTATCGATCTCGCCGTTACAGCGATTGGTTCTTTCGGGCATCAAATAGCCAAATCATATCGTTCCTTTGCGGATAGCCCCTTACAAAATTACACCACAGAAATATTTGGGCGCTGGCATGGCGAAGGCACCTCGAACAGATTGCCACGCCTAACGAGCGGTAGTCATACAAACAACCAATATATCTCGGATATCTACATCGAAAACGGAGATTTTGTGAAAATCCAAAACATCACCTTAGGCTACGACCTCAAACAGATTTGGAAAAACTCACCGTTCAGCCAGACACGCATCTATGCCACCGTGCAAAACCTATTTACCTTCACGAACTATAGCGGCATGGATCCCGAGATAGGCTATGGCTACGACCAGCCCTGGGTCAATGGTATCGATCTGGGCTTCTACCCACAACCGCGAACCGTAATGTTTGGATTGAACCTTAAATTTTAATGAAAGACATGAAAAAGACCATACTTATAGTCCTCGCCGCAAGCACCATGCTATCCTGCGAGAAGTTTTTAGATACAGAAAGTTACGATAAAAAGAATACGGGAAATTTCCCGGCTACCGTTGCGGATGCAAACAGTATGCTAACGGGCATATATTCGAGTCTCAATGCCGCTATTTCGAACGTGCAGCATTCGCATTTCTATATGGCTGAGCTGGCGTCTGACGATCGTTTTGGAGGTGGCGGTGAGAATGACCGCGATATGCAAGGCCTCGATCACATCATGAATACGCAGCCCGACCGCTTTCTAACATTTTGGACGGCACGCTATCAAGGTATATTCCGAGCCAACACGGCGCTGGAAACGCTTGATCAGGTAAGTGGATGGACGGGCGACGCTCAAAAGAATCAGGTCATGGGTGAGGTGTATTTCCTCCGGGCGTTGTATTATTTCGAGTTATCCCAATTGTTTGGCGAAGTGCCGCTGGTCAGCAGTACCGCGGTTTCCAATATCCCCAAGGCGCCTGCTGAGGAAACCTACGCGCGTATTGCCGAAGACCTTCAGCAAGCCATTAGCCTTATGCCTAGCAGCCCATATACAAGCGTAGCTTCGGGACATGCTACCAAATGGGCTGCCCAGGCACTGCTGGCCCGCGTGTTCCTGTTCTACACCGGGTATTATGGTAAAACGGAACTGCCCCTCGCCTCCGGTGGCAGCGTCAGTAAGGCTGAAGTCATCCAAGCGTTAGCGGATTGTATAGGTAACAGTGGTCATGACCTTGTTGCCGACTTCCGAAACTTATGGCCCTATGCAAATGAGTTTACAAAAAAAGATTATGCTTATGCCAGAGATAACAACCTAAGCTACGCCGGCGATGGCAATAAAGAAACCGTATTCGCCGTCAAGTTTGGTACGTTAGTGGACTGGGGCGATCAGTATATGTTGGGCTATTCCAACCAGCTAAACCTACATTTCAGTCTTCGTTCAAACAACGGACAAGATGGAACGTTCCCTTTCGGACAAGGTTGGGGCGCTGGCCCTGTAAATAGCAGCCTTTGGAACGAGTGGCGACAAGCAGAACCTAGCGACATTCGCCGCGGCGGCTCCATTATCAATGTGGCTACGGATCTTGACAATTATATTTTTGGAGCCGACAATCAGATGGAGGAAACAGGGTTCTGGCAGAAGAAGTATATCGCTGTTACGGCCTACGACAACGGCAGGCTTATCCCCTCTTACGCTATCCTGGCCGATGCTGCTCCTGCTGAATACCAGCTCGCCCACACACAAGATTTAGTCCTTATTCGCTTTGCCGATGTGCTATTGATGCATGCCGAACTTTCGGAAACGAACACCAACTTGAACAGGGTGCGCGCGCGGGTCAATCTTGCTCCTGTCGGCTACTCTATAGCCGCGCTAAAGCGGGAACGCCGTTGGGAGCTTGCCTTTGAAGGCCTGCGCTACTTTGATTTGATGCGCTGGAAAGAAGTTGCGGCTGCGCTGGCCCGGCAAGAGGGCGTTGCGATTCGCAATAAAGGTATTGATACGCAAATGCGAGCATTTGGCGGCGGCTATAGCGCACGTATAGAGGCTACGGGTGGTTTTTGGCCAATCCCTACTTCCCAAATTGCACTGTCGGATGGCGTACTCACACAAAACAAAGGTTGGGGGGAGTCTACGCACGAGTTTCCAGGTTGGTAATTATATTAAACATACATATTATGAAACATTTTTTGTTTGCACTGTGCAGTCTTTACGCACTCCTGCTATTGGGTTGTGAGGCTATAGAAGACCGAATGGAGCTAGGCACCGCAATCACCGCGGATCAACTCCAGCTTACGGCAACACCGTTAGTCGTCGGCGGGAAGAAAAGTAATAAAGTTATACTCGACAACAAAAGCCCGGTGCTATCTTCTTGGGATTACGGCATCGGCTTGACACAACGAAAAACCGATACGGTGCTTCTGGTCTCTACCGGTGAGAACGAAATCATTTTCACGGGTTTAAATCCAGATGGGAGTAAAATTACCAAGACCCTGCAGGTAACCGTTGACGAGCTTACCTACCCTGTACCGCTGGAATGGGGGCTGTTGACCAACGGATCCGAGAAAAACTGGGTATGGGATGAGACGAAACCTGCCGTATGGGGAAATGGAGGCTACATGGGGAATAGCGCGCCTGCGTGGTGGGCATTGAAAGTGGCCGAAATTGATGGCCAAGCGCCCGGAGAAGGCGCTGGCGCGAAAATGGTCTTCGGGCTACGCGGCGCGACGCTTACCAAGCTTAAATCTACCGGACAGACAGAAGTCGGATCGTTCTCTTTCGATATGACGAAGAAAGTGACGCTGGATGATGGCACCGTTTGGGCTAAAGGAAAATTAACAACCAAAGGAGTGACGGTGTTATGCGGTAAATCCCCCAATGAAGGGAATGCCCCGGTATACGAGTATGATATCCTGCTGATAAACGATACAGAGATGATACTCGCTTACGCTGAACCGGGGGCCGCTGCTTGGGGCACCGCTTGGTTTTGGGTGTTTCGGGCAGAGTAAAGCAGGTTCAACAAATTTCGCAAAGCGCCCGGCCAACCAGCCAGGCGCTTTCCGTGTATCTGCTGGGCAAGGTGCGACCGATAAAACGAGGAAACGAACCAAATAAATCATAAAAATCACTTTCAATTGTATATGATTTAAGGTAAGTTTGTATATAACCGAAAATGGAATAAACCTACCAGCACTATGGATAAGTTTGATAAACAGATTGCTGATCTGCAACAGGGAAAGGAAACGGCGTTATGTTTCTTTATGGATCAGTACGCTACTGCACTACAGTTCTTTGCATTCAAATTTATCCGAGATAAAGAGGCTAGTTCGGAGATTGTATCAGACGCTTTTGTGAAGCTCTGGGAGCGTCGCAGCACCTTCGAATCGACAGCTAATTTGAAATCTTTTTTATACTTAGTAACGCGAAACACCTGTCTAGATCATCTCAAACAAAGCAGAAATAAATATGCACATGATGAAACTTTTCTACAGGAGTTGGTATGTGGCGATGCCGACATCCTTCAAAAAATCATTTACACAGAGCTTGTAGCCCTTGTGGTGCAGGAGGTAAAGCGATTGCCCAAACAACAGGCGCAAGTGTTTCAACTATCGGTCATGGAAGGCCGCGATACCGCAGAGATTTGCGAAGAATTACACACGACCGCCAACGCGGTATATTTCGCACGCTCCAAAGCGGTTGCTGCATTAAAAAAAGCGTTCGAAAAGAGAAACCTATCACCGCATTATCTAACTGCATTGCTTTTTATCGAATTTTAATTCGAAAAGCGAACGGCTCGCATCTTTAGCAGTCCGATCTTCCTGTCGCTTTCATGAAAGTCAGATTGTTTAGTAGCTCATCAATTCTCCAAGCTACGATCAAATACGCAGCACATTATGTTGATCTCATCGATACATATCCTCCTTTATGCATGGTACGCCATCGGGTAAAGTAATCAAAATACCATCGTTTTCGTTTCAAGACGTACATCAAGTAAAAGGGGGGATTAGCTTAGATCATATCCGCTACGCCTGACATGATCTTGCTGCTAAGCCACAATTTCTTTTGGAAAGCGAAGGACAAATGTACTTCCAGATCCCAGTTTACTTTCCACTGTTATCTCAGCACCATGCCTAATCATGATTTTACGGACGGTAGCCAAACCTACGCCCGTTCCTTCAAACTCGCTTACATCGCCTACCCGGCTAAACAGATCGAAAATCGTGTCTCGCTGTTGCTCGCTGATCCCCACCCCATTATCCGTGATTCGGTAAACAGTCTCTTGCCCTGTCGAATCGCCTTCAATGACAACCGTGGGCACCTGTTGTTTATGCGAATATTTAACTGCATTTTCGATCACATTCAAAAACACCTGAAAAAGTAGTATTGGATCGCCTTCCAGTTCCGGCGTACTCAATACCTGCAAGTTGAGGTTGTCGTTGATTTTCCCCATCAGCAAGTGGTCTTTTATTTCGGCGATCAATAAAGACATGTCGACCCGCTGTTTGTTGACAAACTTTTGTCCTACTTTGGAATATTCGAGCACGGTTTGGACCATTTGATTAAGTCGCACCGCACTCAAGCGAATCTTTTCCGCCATGTCGAAGACCATCGGTTCCGTGGACTTCCGCTGTATAAGTTCGGCATAGGCCCGAATTGCCGTCAACGGCGTTTTTAAATCATGAGAAACGGTGTAGGTAAACGAATCCAATTCCGCATACGCATCGCGCAGCTTATCATTTAATAGTCGTAGTTCCTCAATCTTACGGCCGATGGCAAAATTAAGCTCATCCCTAATCTTCACAAAGACCTCAATTTCCACGTCGGTCCAATCTTCTGCCTGTCCGCTACACTCCTGCACCCATTGATCGAAAGAGTTTCGTGGCGAAATAAAGGGCTGTCCATCTTCATCGATGGAGACCAATTTATTAGGATCTCCGGCCCACTTAACTGTCGATGCCTGCTCCGGCCTAAATAAGATAAGGCAATCTTTAATGCCATGGGTCAACCGGCAGGAAAGCACGCCCGCAAAGCGCTCGCTATTTAGCTCCGTGTTGGTAAAATCATCCATCGATTTGTTGCTCCGTATGTAGCTATGGTCATCTACCACCGCAAATTGATTGGCAATTTGCTCAATCTGGTCAGCAGCCGGCACGTCACCCACACTGTAAATAGCCCCTTCAAAAAAGAGTACAAAGCCTGATGCGCGAAAGCCCTGCAGAATTTTTTGTCCACAATCATCTACCAGTGCCGGAATTCGGTCGTTATGTTGCAAGCTGCGCGTAACCTCCATAATGATACCCTGCAACTTTATCCGTTCCTTTTGTATCGCTTCCTGATCGCGCATCCCCACACAGGAACTCAACACCTGCCCGATCAACTTCGCCGTCTCCCGCTGCCGGTAATTGATGAACCGCGGCGAATAGTTATGACAGGCAATTAACCCCCAGAGCAATCCATCTACCACAATCGAAACACTGAAGCTGGAGGCTACCTGCATGTTCTTGAGGTAGCGTATATGCATGGGTGATACCGCACGGAGCGAACTATGGGTGAGGTCGAGCGGTCGCTCGGTGTTGGACAGCAGCTGTGCAGGCGCAGTGCTCACGTCAGCAATCAAACGCACCAGATTTACTTTATACAGTTCCCGTGCTTGCGCAGGTATATCTGAAGCTGGATAGTGAAGCCCTAGCCACGATTCCAGCTCCATGGCGTAATCTTCCGCAACCACTTCACCATGTCCATCCCGATGAAATTTATAGATCATCACGCGATCATAACCAATTACCTTTCTAATCTGTACCACCGTGTTGCCCAGTATCGTGTCCAAGTCACGGTCGGCAAGCATTTGCGATAAACTGGCGCCCACCAAATTTTGAGGATCTTCAAATAGATTAGAATCCTCCGGCTCGATATCCAAGATAAAGAGCGATTCGCTTGGCGTGATAATTAAATTATAAGCCGTGTTATTGATGCGTATTGGATACGGATTTACGGGCTTGACGATGTCATCTTGTGTAGCAAGATCAATCAAATCAAGCACGAAATTACTGTCCTCCTTCTTTCCAAAGAATGCGCTTAGCTGGCATACCGTATTTCCTAAAATGTCTTGCGCGGCGATTCCAGAAGCCGCACTTAAATTTTCACTCATGTACTGAACCACCCCCGCTTTATCGATAGCGATCAACATACCATGGGTTTGTACACCGCCCGGAATGTGGATAGGCTCTTTGCTGCACCAGTCTTGAGGATTAATTTCCATTTTCTAAATTATTTTGTTAAAGTATCTTCCTAAAACCCGGCTAAATTGCTTTCACAGCCGCCCCGCGAAACGACAGGACACGGGGATTCTCGTTTCCAAACTACACTATTTTTCCAATGGGCTGGACGATCCAAAAAGATAACTCCGTATAAAGCTAAGTATAATTTTTGAAATACATATAAACGCGGCGCGTCCGTTATTATCCGATGTTTATTTGCGAAAGCTACGCAATACTCGTCTTAGGCAACGGCACCTTACGGTACGACTGGAAACGCTATCGAAAAGGTTGATTTACAAGGCACAAATATGCTTGTATCGCCCTACTTTCAGGCTGTCCGGCATGATGCCGTAACACACCGAAGTAACCACCCCCCATAGTATTGCTTCCAATTCATCTTCCAGAGACAGACGTTCTTTATCATCTATCAATTCCCAGCCACCCGCGCCTTTTTGCAAATACCGACAGAACAGCTCACCGTGTATCGCGGCGATCACGACTGCACCAGCCGTAGCATGCAGCGAACGGTCAACAATCAGCACTGCATTTCTCGGAATATGAAAACCCAGCATCGCATCGCTGTCCATTTTAAAGTAAAACGTGCAATGCGGATCAGCCACCAACAAATCGTTAATGTCCAATCGCGCCTCCAAGTAATCGTCTGCCGGCGATTTAAAACCCGATATGATTTGCTGCGGAATATGTTTCGACCTTCTCATCACGACACAAAACTATACTAATATTTTTAGTAAAAAAATAAGGATGACAAATCAGGTATTTATCCAATTGGCAAATAAACATGTGGACAGCTGCGATTACCAAATCCGGGAATACGACAGCAAAACGACCATATGTTGCTATGCGAATAACCCCGAATCAACTGTTGCCGAAATTTGCAGCAATACGATCGAATCACGGGAGCTGCCGGGATCGATGTGCCGCACGCCGCTCAAGCGTATCAGCGGATAGGAAAAAGCAGCCTTTGGCATCTTGTACTGCATAGAAATCACATGTGTACTAAATTTAGAAATATTGACACAACATTTCGACAGTCTACTTGAATTATATATATTTTCTAAAACAGCATAAATAGTTAATTCCATTATACGTATCGGAATTTTTGTAGATTATCTACTACAAACATTATTTTTCATAGGAATTAATACGATTTAATACACATCGGTACAATTTTTAACAGAGTGCTATCAAACAATTACCACACTAAATTAAAAACAGCAATTAGAAAATTTAATCTATGAAAAAGCACACGAAATTAATTTACATTTCTCCAACCATTGAAATAATCCCGATATCGTTAGAAAGTTCGTTTGCCGCGGGATCTGCGCAAGTTCGTCCGGTAAACGCAAACCAACAAGCGACTGATGAGTGGGATGTCGATCCTGATGTTGAACGAACTTATACTTGGTAGATATGAAAAATTATTTTGAAACAATAGGAGCTACAAAAGTGATGGTCTTTATAGCTCTACTTTGCTTAAGCTGTAAAAAAAACGTAAACGAGCTTTCTTCTGCTGGTGAGGCGCAAGTACTGGTAACGTTAGCCAGCGCAGAGTTCGATTACGAAGATAATGTGGGTAGTGTATCTTCAGGAAATCAATCCAGTGCCGCACAGATGGCGAAGAGTCCCTCTGCAGAAACAAAAAATACCGCACAACAAACTTTTACCCTGCCCTTTAGCGACGAGATAACCGTTTTCGGTACATTACAGGAATTATCAGCAGGCGGTTCCGAAGCAAACACCCCAACAACGGAATTAAAACGGGCAAGTGCCGGCAAGGCAGCCATACAGCGAAATCCTCTAGCACCAGGCACGCAATACCTTATTGCTGTATACTCTGCTGCTGGCCAATTCGTAGCACAAAACACCTATATATCTGGTCGAGAAAGTGAAACTGCCGCCTTCCTTCTTGACGGCGGATCCACATATACGTTTATAGGCCTTTCGTTTAATACGCAGAATACGGTACCAACGATTGTGTATACCAATCCCAACGTGCGAACACTAAATACGGCTTCGGTTACAGCAACGACCCAAGACCTTATGGTATTTAAAACATCTGTGGCGGTCGTCTCGGGAAATAACACACTTTCCGTTGTTCTTCGGCACATCTTCACTGAAATCACGACCAACCTAATTATTGATCCCACGGTGGGCGGAACGATTACCTCTGTTAATTCTGCAGATATACGCCCAACGAGAACCGGAGCAACCTATTCCTTGGCAACCGAAGCAATAACCTACGCGGCGCTCTCTTCTACCGGCCAAACGGTAGCATTTCCTGCCATACCGACAGGAGGTACGAAACGCCTAAGTAGCACGCCGACACGCCTACTTTCTCCCGCTGTTAGCAACGGCGTGCTCACCTTGCGGAATTTGACGGTAAACGGGACGGCGAAAGCGGAATTCCTTGTTCCGGATTTGGCCATTTCACCTGGAAAAAAATACAACCTGAACTTAAATTTTCGGGTACCCTGTACGCAGGATGTAAATAATACTGTTTTTGACGTTAGGGATGGAAATTTCAGAGATTTTACGGTATCGGGTGCGAACTATGGATTTATCTTGGATATTTACACGCTGGATAACTCGTTCAATATGACGATTAATGGAACGCGGATCGGATCCAATGAAATACAATTTCAAGCGAGCGGCGCAGGGTCTCCAAGGAACATTCAATTTGCAGATGGGGCGCTATGGGGTTTAGGAGGCGTCCCCGAAATATATGATTTGATAGGTAATGAAGCATCACCGATTATCAGGGTAACTGTTAGCGCAGCAGGTCAAGTATCTTTAGAAGGTAGAAAATCAATTAGCGGCCCGTTGTTACCGTTAACTACTATACCAGGAGGGAATTTGACACTTGCCAACACCACTTGGAATACAACGGGGAGCAACACCATACGAGTCACACAGATTGTTTCTGGCCCTACCCTAATCACTGGAAGAGGGCGCGGAAGACAGATAATTACCTGTCCGAATTAGGCTAAAATGCGTGAATTCACCCAATAAAATGTATAAAAGCGATAAAACAGGTGTATTACTATAACTCATATTTGATAAAAATATGTAGGTTTGTTAAATTGAGTTGCTCTTCCCAGGGGCACTATTTCATAAGCAGACTCTCCATGGTAACATGGAGGGTCAATGAAAACCCGCCGTGGATCAGCATCGTACCCAGAAATTTAACACACGGCTCACCACGATTTAGGCTTGTAAAAAAAAAATCAAAAACATTTGCATTAATAAACTATAAGGCTTACCTTCAACTCATAATTACACAATAGCTATGAAATAGGAACTCAAAACCTAAGATTCCAAAAAAAAAGAGTACGACTGCTTATGAAAATGTTCCGGGGAATGGACATTCAATAATCCCTTCGTCACCCGACGAGGGGATTTTTAATTTCCGTGAACGAAGTAGGTGTACTAAGAGAGACCCTTTGATCCTTTAAATCTTCCTCCATCTTTCCCAGAAGCAAATCGATCGAGATGTTGTCCGCACATAAACATCTCACCTTATAGGTGCCATTTCCTTTACGAAACGGAATATTCTATTATTCGTAACTAATCATGGAAAAATGCGTTATATAGAAAACCGCTTAAGTTGTACATAAGGTGAAGATAAAAATTTCGATAACCGAGCTGATCAGTTGCATGACGATCCTACTGATCTTTTCCGCTTGCAAAGGGGGCGACAAAGAACAAAAAAAAGACGAGCAACCGGCTACACACGCGGTGCTCAACATTCAACCACAGGAAACGGTAGTATATACCAGTTACCCTGCTTCCATACAGGGGCAAGATGTAATCGAGATTAGACCTCGCGTAGAGGGCTACCTCGAGGAGCTCTATGTCGACGAAGGCGCGACCGTAAAAAAAGGGCAGCGTCTTTTTCGAATTTCAAGTCCACAATTCGAGCAGGAAAAAAGAATGGCGCAGGCTGCCATCCAAACCGCGCAAGCCGACGTTGATGCCGCAGAGATGATGGTTCGTAAAACGCGGCCGCTGGTCGAAAAGGAAATCATAAGCGAGTATGAGCTGGAATCTGCAGATTACGCCTTACAAGCAAAAAAGGCTGCGTTGGCGCAAGCGCGCGCGAACTTGGCAAACGCACAAGCGAATTTAGGGTTCACGATAATTAGCAGCCCGAGCGATGGTATTATCGGTACGATCCCCTACCGCAAAGGCAGTTTGGTCAGCACGAGCTCGACCTCACCGCTGACCTTTCTCTCCTCCAACAAAGATATGTATGCCTATTTTTCACTGGACGAAAAGCAGCTTCTTGCTTTCAATCGCCAATTCGAAGGCAAAACTATTCAAGAAAAGCTAAAAAACCTGCCCGCCGTGGAATTGATACTTGCTGACGGCAGCAGCTACGAGCAGCAAGGTCAAGTGCAGACGGCAAGCGGACTGCTTACCGCACAAACCGGGTCTGCAAATTTTAGAGCGACATTCCCGAATCCATCGGCCGTGCTCCAGAGTGGCGGCAGCGCCATTTTGCGCATCCCCAGAAAGATCGATCACGCCATTATTATTCCGCAGTCCTGCACCTATGAGGTGCAAGATAAGCGCATGGTTTACGTCATCCACAAAGACAATCGGGTACGCAGCCAAGCGATCGTCGCGACGGCTACGAATGACGGAAAGCATTTCATCGTAGAAAAAGGCCTTTCCGAAGGGGATGCTGTTGTGCTTAGTGGGATGGCCAACTTGAAAGACAGCGTGTTGATCACGCCGAAAGAGACCCCACAAAAACGTTAACGGTCCATGCTGATCTATGAAAAAAAATAAAAAAAAGAAATCCAGCAAACTCAAGGTATTTATTGATCGTCCTGTGCTTAGCACGGTGATATCGATCATCATTGTCTTATTGGGTTTACTGGGCATACTGACGCTCCCGATCGCGCAATACCCCGACATTACACCGCCAACCGTGCAGGTGACCGCTACATACATCGGGGCCAATGCAGATGTCGTGCAGCGCAGCGTCATTGTACCTTTGGAGGAACAAATTAATGGTGTGGAGGGAATGACCTACATGACATCCACCTCGACAAATGAAGGCGTGGGAACCATTGATATTTATTTTGAGATTGGAACAGATCCCGATATGGCGGCGGTGAATGTACAAAACCGTGTCTCGACCGCCAATAGCCTCCTTCCGCAAGAGGTGACCCAAGCTGGTGTTATTGTAAAAAAGAGACAAGGAAGTAACCTCTTTATCAATGCACTATACAGCGACAAGGAAGAGTACGATCAGAATTTTTTGCAGAATTATGCGGAAATCAACATCATACCGCAATTAAAACGAATACAAGGTGTAGGCGACGCCTCCGCGATGGGAAGGCGTTTGTATGCCATGCGCATATGGTTGAAACCAGACGTGATGGCTTCCTATGGCCTTACTCCACAAGATGTATCATTGGCACTTAGTAACCAGAATATTGAGGCGGCACCGGGAAAATTTGGTGAAAATGGCGATCAGAGTTTCCAATACGTAATTAAGTATACCGGCAGACTGACCTCCATTGCCGAATTTGAAAATATCATTGTGCGATACGCAGGCCAAGGCAATCTTATTCGCCTGAAAGACATTGCCCGCATCGAGTTGGGTGCGGAAAGTTACGGCGTCACACCAACGGTCAACGGAAAACCATCTGTTAACATTGCGGTCAACCAGATCGCGGGTGCTAACGCCAAAGAGGTTATCGAGGGCGCGAAGGCTGTATTTGCCGAGGCCGAAAAATCCTATCCTGCAGGCATCCACAACGTGACTTTTGTGGACATCAACACCTTTTTAGATGCATCAATTTCGAAGGTTATTTACACCTTGATTGAATGCTTCCTGCTCGTTTTTCTGGTCATCTTCGTTTTCCTACAAGATTTTAGAAGCACCATTATCCACGGCATATCCGTGCCGGTATCGATCACGGGAACGTTCTTTTTTCTCCAGCTGTTGGGCTACAGCATCAACCTCCTTACGCTATTTGCGATGGTGCTGGCTATCGGCATCGTGGTGGATGATGCCATCGTTGTGGTTGAAGCGGTTCATGCAAAGCTTGAGGGCGGATACAAATCTGCGCGGAAGGCCGCCGTAGATGCAATGTCCGAAATATCTTCCGCCATTGTTTCGATTACATTGGTCATGGCTGCCGTTTTTATTCCCGTCAGTTTTATGGGTGGTTCAACCGGTGTGTTTTATAAACAATTTGGCATTACACTGGCTATCGCCATTATTATTTCTGCGGTAAACGCCTTGACACTATGTCCAGCCTTGGCTGCTCTTTTTCTCAAACCACCGGCCCATTCCAGTTCTGACGCAGATCAAAAGAAAGGCTTGCTGGCACGCTTTGGGCGGGCGTTTAACAGCGGCTATGATAAGGTGCTGAACAAATACAAACACGCAATCAGCTTTTTTGGTCGAAAGAAATGGCTGATGGGGATTTTCACGATAGGCTTTGCCATAGCGCTTGGCTTTGCCTTTCGAAAGACACCAGCAAGCTTTGTCCCACCCGAAGATATGGGCACCGTGTTTGTGATGATGAGTCTTCCTCCTGCCGCATCCATGGAGCGAACAACGGTTATCGCGAATGAAGTGGATAGCATCATACGCACTATCGATGCCGTAAACAATGGTTTGCGCATGGTAGGTCGTAACAATATTGCCGGTGAGGGTAGTTCGTACGCGATGGAGATCGTGAAGCTTAAACACTGGGATGATCGTAAGGGCACCACAAACGAAGATTTTATCACGGAGCTCCGCGAGAAGACCGCACATATCCAAGAAGCCAAGCTACAATTTATTTCACAGCCTACCATTACCGGCTTCGGCGCAAGCGGCGGCTTCGAGCTTCAGTTACAGGATCAGTCCGGTCAATCCATCGAAAACTTGTATGAAGTATCACAGAAATTTATTCAAGCACTGAATCAGCGTCCAGAAATACAAACGGCATCGACCTCGTTCAACCCCAATTTTCCGCAATATCAAATGTCGGTCAATGTCGCCAAAGCCCAAGAAGCAGGTATTAGTATTTCAACCATACTTGAGGTGATGCAAAGTTACTACGGCGGGCTATATGCCAGCAACTACAATCAGTTTGGTAAACAATATCGCGTGATGGTTCAGGCCGACACCATGTATCGGGCGAATATGGAGGGTATCAAAAATATTTTTGTGCGAACGGATAACGGGCAACAGATGGCGCCTATCACAGAATTTATTGAACTAAAAAGGGTCTATGGCCCGGAAAGCATCGCACGATTCAATATGTTTACTGCTGTCACGATTAATGGCTCGCCCGATACGAAGCATAGCTCCGGCGAGGCGCTACTCGCTATACAGGAGGTGGCAGCAGAAACCTTGCCCGACGGATATGGTTTTGAATTTTCGGGGATAAGCCGTGAAGAGGAAGGTAGCGGAAAGCAGTCTATCCTCATTTTTTCGGTATGTCTGATTTTCGTTTACTTTCTCCTTTGCGCACAATACGAAAGCTATGTACTTCCTTTAGCCATCATATGTTCGCTACCGATCGGTCTATTGGGTGTTTTGCTCTTTGTCAGCCTTTGGGGGCTGGACAACAACATTTATGTACAGATCACGCTTATTATGCTGATCGGCCTGCTTTCGAAGAATGCGATCTTAATCGTGGAGTTCGCGCTGCAACGGCGAAGAAGCGGGCTTTCAATATTTGAGTCGGCGCTGCAGGGCGCGGAAGCGCGGCTACGTCCTATTTTGATGACCTCCTTTGCGTTCATCTTCGGGCTGCTCCCCCTACTCTTTTCGTCAGGCGCTGGTGCGAAAGGTAATGTATCCATCGGTGTAGGCTCTATTGGTGGGATGTTGACAGGCACTTTGCTGGGGGTGTTTATGGTTCCTGTGCTTTTTATGATATTTCAAGGCTTACACGAAAAAATGAGTAGTAAATTTAAGGAGGACGAGCATGGAACAGCATCTTAAACACTATTCCGGACCGAGACAATCCCATTGTTCCAAGTGGTTTACCGGATTCATCTTCGCTATGCTACTCGTCGGTATGGTATGTTCTTGTGCGGTTACAAAAAACTACCAGCGTCCTAACACAGCAGATGTAAGCCAACTCTTTAGAGATCGCGATACATCGACAAACGATACGAGCACGTTAGCGACTATTCCCTACAGCCGATTTTTCAAGGATAAGAACTTACTTATGCTTATTGATTTAGGGCTTCAAAACAACTTGGACCTTAAAATTGCCTTTACACGCATCCAAGCTGCAGCGGCTGCCTTTCGCCAAAGCAAGCAAGCCTTTTACCCTACACTTTCGGCGCAAGGCGAGGTGAGCTACAACCGGCCATCTACCGCACAGGCACGCGCGAACGGTGTCGACGTAACATCCATCCCCGATAACCGAATATATGATCTGATAGCCACTACAAGCTGGGAGATTGATGTCTGGGGGAAGCTTCGCAGCACAAAGCGTTCGCAATATGCGGCGTTTCTGGCGAGCCAATCTTATTTGCGAACCGTCCAAACGCAGCTCGTCGCCTCCATTGCAATACATTACTACCAACTGCTGGCCTACGATGAACAGCTCCGCATCTTAGATTCTACGGTCATCAACAGGCAGCAAGATGTTGATATCGTCAAAACATTGAAGCAAAGCGCCATCGTGACGGGTGCCGACATCGCCAACAGCGAAGCCAATGTGAAAGTTGCAAAGCTGCAGATTCCGGAGGTCATGCAACAACGGCGCGAAGTGGAAAATGCCATGTCGATCTTGCTTGGCATGCCGCCGCAAGACATTGTACGCAATAGCTTTGATAGCTTAGCGATCGACAGTAGCTTACATACCGGTGTACCGGCGCAACTATTGGCACATAGGCCAGATGTCCAGGAAGCAGAGCAAGCCTTTCAGCAGGCTTTTGAACTGACGAATGTTGCTCGAACACATTTCTATCCCTCCCTATTGATTTCTGGAAGTGCTGGCTGGGCCACCGCCAACACCTTGCAAGGCTTCTTTACGGGAACCTTCTATGGAAGTTTATTGGGCGGTGTTGTGCAACCGATCTTCAATCAAGGACTCAATCGCCAGCGCCTGGCAACCGCCCGGGCCACGCAAGATGAGGCCTACTACACGTTCCAAAATACCATGCTGGTAGCCGGCCAAGAAGTTAGTAATGCACTATATTCGTTTGCGATAGCAAAAGACAAGGAAGCTATTCGAAGTGCCCAGATTATCGACTTAAAAAGAGCCGCTGATTTTACAAAAGAACTGTTACGCTATACGCCCAATACAAATTATACCGATGTGCTGACTGCCGAGCAAAATCTCCTGCAAGCGCAACTGGAGGCGATATCAGACAAATTGCAGCAACTTGTCGCCGTCGTCGAATTATATAGGGCTTTGGGCGGTGGTTGGACCGACTATGCCACTCCTACATCGGAGTGATCAATGCGGAATATTTCATTTATTATTCAAAAGAGAACAGGATCGCCATTGTGAAGGCTGATCCAATGCACTAATCAGAAAAAAAGCATGGATAAAACAATTGAGAGAGAAAACTAATACAGTAAAAGATAGGTTCTTTAAAAAACGTAGTACTATGGAAAACGAAAAAGACAAACACGAGGATCTCTCCGCAGCAAGCAAAAGTGATGGCTCCAATACCCAAAAAGATCCAGACGATTGGACGACGGGCAGTGAGCCTATGACAGGCGCGCAGGCTTCTTACCTAAAAACATTGTCTGATGAAGCCAAAGTTCCTTTTGAGGAGGGCTTGACAAAGGCTGAAGCTTCTAAACGGATCGACGAACTTCAACATCTCACCGGTAGAGGCTTAGACACGCCATCGGATAATTAACTTGCATAACGGGGTGCTGGAAAACAAGCCTTTCAGCACTCCTTTGTTTCCTCCCCCCCAATTGAAGTCCTGCTACGCCCATCGCTTTACGCGCTAATGCGCTCTCCAGCGAAGTTCTACTATTCTTCGAAGTTATAGCTATCTTGCAGTGCCTCGCTTTTTTATGACCATCCTGTGCCCGATCGGCGGCTGCAAATCACTTCGCCCAGCAGAAACGATCGATTTTATCGCTTTTTTCTGCGTTTTCATATATATTCAGCTAAATTAGCGTTCCGCAACCGCTCGGGTAGTGACATCATGAAAAACAATAGACAGGGAAACAGTAAAATGGATGCTAACAATAAAGCAAATGAAAGAAACGGTGAGCCCGAACGGTTTTCCGTCGTGGGTCTTGGTGCCGGCATTGGATCGCTGAACGCATTGGAACAATTTTTCATGCACATGCCCAGCAACCCTACTATGGCTTTTGTTATTATTGCGCACAACCTAGACATGCCGCTCCCAGCTTATCAAGAACGCCTTCAATCGTTTAGCCCGATGCCGGTCGAGCTGGCAGCAGATGGTCAGGAGTTGGAACCTGATACCATTTATCTCACACCCACCGATAAAGAAGTGGGCATGCACCAAAAAAGATTTCTCTTTTTTGAACCTAAGCATGATCAAGGCGCAAGAATGGTTGTCGATCAATTTTTTGAATGTTTAGCGGATGACCAAGGCGCCATGGGGGTTGGCATTGTATTATCGGGTATTGGTGCCGACGGCGAAACGGGGGTACGGATGATCAAAGAGAAACTGGGGATGACCATGGCACAACAACCCGAGACGGCCGAATTTCCTAGCATGCCTACCGCCGCTATACGCACCCAACTGATCGATTATATCCTTCCGCCGGAACAGATGCCCGCTAAACTTATTCAATATCTTTTGCATCCCTCCATTCATTCCCTCCAAGAAGGCATAGAAGATAACCTGACTAATGACATCCATTTGCAAAAAATCTTAATGCTATTGCGGGCAAACACCGGACATGATTTTACCCTCTATAAAAAAAATACGATCTGCCGACGTATTGAACGACGGATCGCTTTTCATCAACTCCCTGGGTATGAAAGTTACATTCACTATCTGCGGGAGCACCCTGCCGAGTTAGATACGTTATTTAATGAACTGTTGATCAACGTGACCAAATTTTTCCGAGATCGACTCGGTTTCGAAACCTTAAAAAGACACCTTTACGAACTCTTGGATCGCAAGAGCCCGGACGAGCCCATCCGTATCTGGATCGCCGGTTGTTCTACGGGTGAAGAAGCTTATACGGTGGCCATTCTATTGACCGAGTACTTGGAAAATGCAGCTGTACAGCCTAGAACTAGACCGCAAATTTTCGCGACCGATCTAGATGCCCAGGCAATAGAGCAAGCGCGCGACGGCTTCTACTTTTCCAACATTGCTTCCGAGCTTAATCCACAGCAACTCGATCGCTTTTTCATCGAAAGGAATAACGGCTACGTCGTAAAAAAAGATATTCGAGAGATGATTGTTTTTGCGCAGCACAATTTGGTCAAGGACGCACCGTTTACTCGTTTAGATTTACTGTGCTGCCGAAACGTGATGATTTACCTTACTGCCGAACTTCAGAAAAAAATAATCCCGATTTTTCATTATTCCCTCCATGGAAACGGTCTTTTGTATCTGGGACCGGCCGAGTCCATTAATGGCTATCAGGATATCTTCGAGGTAGTCGATTCCAAATGGAAAATTTTCCGTCGCAACAGTGGCATCACTGCGGTAGGGCGCTTTTTAGATTTCCCATTCCATGTAGGCGCGCATGGCAAGCAGTCCAAGCCAGACTTAAGCGTGCCCCAGGCGGCTAAAAACCCCATAGCCGAACACTTCAACAAGATATTGTTGCAACGACATACCCCCGCCGCGTTTTTACTGAACGAGAAGGGGGAAATTCTATACGTGAACGGTAAAACAAATCGATACATCGAACTGCACCCCGGTGAAGCGATTATGAATATACACCGCATGATTCGCGAAGAACTGAAGTACGTATTGAGCAATGCTTTCCATCAGGCGCAGCGTCAAAAGGCCTCGGTAACTGTGCGTGATATTAAAATTAAAGACGACAATAAATCCGTGGCTGTCAGCTTTACCGTTACCTATGTCGACGAGTCGCCCCTACAAGGCATGATCATGGTTACTTTTCAGGAAAAAGATCTTCCAAAGCGCAATAGTAAGCCCAAACAGAACGGCACGGTGTCGACGGCGGCGGTGGAAGAATTGGAAAAAGAGCTCAGCTACACGAAGCAGCAGCTCCATACCACCATCGAACAGATGGAAACTTCACTCGAAGAGCTGAAATCAACCAACGAAGAGCTGCAGAGCACAAATGAAGAACTTCAAAGCACCAATGAAGAGGCCCTGACAACAAAAGAAGAAATGCAATCGCTCAACGAAGAGCTGATGACCATCAACCATCAGTACCAAACAAAAGCCGAAGAGCTTACGCAGCTGAACAACGATATGAAAAACCTCTTGGACAATATCGAAATCGGCACCATCTTCCTGGATAATAAACTTAGCATACTGCGCTTCACGCCACAGATCACGCGATTGTTCAATGTTATTCCTACGGATGTAGGGCGGTCCATCACCCATATTGTTTCTAACTTTGACTATCCGGCTATTGAAAATACTATCAATGAAGTCATTGATACACTCGTGGGTAAGGAACTGGAAGTAAAAACGAAAAAGAATGAGTGGTACAATCTGCGCATCATGCCCTACCGCACCACGGATAATTTTATCAGCGGCGCGGTTTTAACGTTTACCAAAACGACGCCAGTCAAAGCCCTACGCACGCAGTTATCGGGATTGTTGCATTATCTCAAGGCGTCCATCCAAACGCTGCCCGATGGCATTGCTATTTTGGATGCAGACTATAAATTAATTGTCAACAATGATCCATTTTTAAAATTATTTAACTTAAGTATTTTCGAATTAAATGAACATTCTTTCCTGGATCTTGTTCGTAATAAATGGCAGATGACGGAACTCGCTGATGGACTGCTGGCAACAGACCTATACGTACAGATGCATATTCAGCATCATATCAATGGCATTGGCTGGCTCGATCTTATAGCAACCATCGAAAAAATACCGGATGATACCAACAAAATAGAAGCCGTCAAACTGACTATAGAAAAACATAATTAACATCCTCATGGAAATAAACCAGCAACAAAACCGTTTCGACATCCTTCGCCATAGAGCGGAAACTGTGTTGGGTGAATCCTTGACGGCCAAACCGCTGGCTGTAGAGGACAAACTGACCAAACTTATTCGAGAGCTTGAACTTTATCAAATAGAGTTGCACATGCAAAGTGATGAGATCAGCGCTTCGCAAACTGCACTCGAGAATGAACAAGCAAAGTTTGCGGGCTTCTATCACGCGGCACCGGTTGGATATGTCATCCTCGATCATCAGGGAACCATACAGGAGGTTAACACCAAAGGAATTACCCTGCTATCGAAAACCACGAAGGTGTTGCAAGGTCACACCTTTGCGCTTTGTATACACCCCGATTCGCGGGAAGCCTATCTAAAATTTCTGGACGCCTGTAAGCATAAGCCAGAAGGTGCCCATACCGAAGTGATGCTCCACATGCGAAACAAAGAGTTATGCGTGGTGATGTTACATGGAAGCTGGTCCGTACATCCGGTTACGCGTCGAGATACCTATTATATCACCATAGGCGATATTACCTCGACAAAATTGGAAGAGCAACGCCAGACCGAAATGGCGGAACGGCTGGCGCTGTCACTAGAAGCCTCTGGATCCGGCATTTGGAAAACATCCGCTTGTCATCAATTTATCTATTTGGATGAGCATGCGAAGCGATTGTTAGGGATCGATAGTTTGCAAGATCATTTTCGCATCCATGAGTTGTCCGCAGTATTTGTTGCGGAAGATAGCGCAAAGTTTCAACAGTATGCCACATCTCCCGATCCGGATATGGAAATCGACATGGAGCTACAACGCTTGCCTGTGCGTCGCAAATCAAAATACATCGCGCTTAAGGGGCGTAGCATTAAAGAGCTTAACGGCAATAGCTATCTGACCGGTATCTTGATGGACATTACGGAACGCAAGAAAAGTCTGGCTATCGAAGAAGAACGTCGGAAAGTGCAACAGTTGCTCTTACAAAAGGCAGCCGTCGAAGCACAGGAGCGCGAGCGCGAAAAGATAAGCGCCATCCTGCATGATAGCGTGTGCCAAATTCTTTACGCTATACGATATAGCCTCAATGTGCTCAAGCAAGATGGGCCCCTACCGAAAGAGCTTGCCGAAATGTACGAACTGCTTGAGCAGGCTATCTCCGAACTACGTACGCTCTCCGCCAATATTTCGCCAACCATTTTGAAAGATTTTGGGCTTGTTGCAGGTATGCAAGATACCGTCCGTCGTCTAAAAAATATTGGATTTCACATTCACGCAGACATCGATCTTGCAGCAGACCGCTTACCGAAAGACATACAGATCTATATTTTTCGCATAGTACAGGAACTTATTAACAACAGTATAAAACACTCGGGAACGAATGCTGCTACCGTTAGCATACAAAAACAGGACAACTACGTAAGCGTTCAGGTGCAAGACGAAGGAAAAGGTTTTGGCGACGATTTGGAGGAAGCCATCAAACAGGGCTCCGGTATACGGGGAATTTCAAACCGAGTGGCTCTGTTGAATGGAAGCTTTGAAATTTTAACCGACGCCGGTACACAATTCAAGGTCGTTCTGCCACTAAACCCCCAAGAAACATTTTTGTATGAACAAGAGGCAAGTGTATAACATTGTCGTGATTGGCGCCTCCGCTGGCGGCCTTCCCGTCTTAACAGATGTTTTGGCTACACTAGGCACGAAAAACAAAGTGAGTGTATTTATTGTGATCCACCTCAGCGAAAGCGTGAATCCACAATACATCTTGCAACGTCTACAGGAACGGTCTACCCTACCTGTCGTCATCGCGGAAGAAGGCATGCCTATCGAGCATGATAAGGTTTACCTGGCTCCTGCAGATCAGCACATGATGCTGGAAAGAGATCGCGTGTTGGTTAGACGTGGAGCCTTGGAAAACCACTGGCGACCATCTATTGATGTGTTATTTCGAACCGCCGCCGCCGCATATGACTCCTGTGTTACCGGTATTATCTTGAGCGGTTTGTTAGACGATGGCACATCGGGGATGATAGCCATTAAAAGTGCCGGCGGACGATGCCTCGTACAAGAACCGGACGAAGCTGCCTATGCCGATATGCCGCGCAATGTGCTCAGCAACATCGACGTAGACTATCGCGTGTCGGCGCATGAAATCACCTATGTACTTGCGGACATCTATTCCCGCGGAGAATGCTCCCCGCAAGAAGTCCCAAAAGATCTGCAACAGGAAGCGGCTATCACGCTACGCATGTCCAGCAACATGGAATCAACCACTGCACTCGGTGCCCCAACGTTAATGACCTGTCCGGACTGTGGCGGCGTGTTAACAAAAATCGAAGAACATGGGCACGCGAGGTATCGCTGCTACACCGGCCATGTCTTTTCGGAGGCACAGCTGAACGATCAATACCTCAAACGTACGGAAGAGACGTTGTGGGTAGCACTACGCATGATGGAAGAACGCCGCAACTTCATCATGAGCATGGACGAACGGCCTCAATTCAGTCCGGATACAAACGGACGGCGTGCACAACGGGTCAACGAACTAAAGGAGCACATTACCCAACTTAAAAGCCTGCTTACCGCACTGGATAACTAAATCCTGCGGTGTATTGTCCGTAGAGGTCTATAGGTGAATAAACAGCTGTTTTTCTTCAGAGGTTTTGCGCTATAGTCAATAAGTAAAAACGAGCAAGCCCTATAATGAATATAGCCATGAAAAAAAGCCGCATCCCCAATACGGATAACGGCTTCTCAACTTTTTGCGCCCACTTGGGCAGATACCGGGAACCAAAAGATTAAGAGTCTTCGGTCGGCCCCGACGAATGCGGTTTCTCCTTAGCTTTTCTTTATCCCTGCTAAACGCGCATACATCTCAGCGATGGCAAACTGGTCCAGCAGCCATTTCTTGTCAGCGCCGCGATCTTTGCCTGACCAATCTTTTCCAAACAATCCGTTTGCATCCCGCATGCTGATCCATGCTTCGTCCAGGTTTTTTTGAAACGCCCGTACATATTGTACATCGTTATCCTGCTGGTATAGCTCCAAATAGCCGCGCAGCATGATCGCGATAAACCAATTGTCACTTTTCTTCAAGACGGGATATCCCTTTGCGCCGTCGGGCGAAAAGAAGTAGCCTAGACCGGCTTTTGCCGAGGCCTGTGCATCCTGCAAATATTGTTTGTCCTTGGTTAACTTATACAGCAACGCACCAGCTTGGATCATCTGCCCCGTATTGTACGGATATTTTGCCTTTTGCACCTTCCCTGCCAAGCTGATATTGTCCCAATACAAGTTGTCGCTCGGATCCTGCAAATTCTTTTTTGTCCAGGTATACAGGCTGATGGCATCCCGGAGGTAGGCCTTGGATTTGGTCGCCTCATACAGCTTCAGCAAATATACCACCGCAGGGGCATTGGAGCAGGTGTTTTTGGACTCTTTCTTTTGCTCGCACCAATAAATACCGCCCCCGAGCTTATCATCCATCCCACTTTGCACAAAAGTCCATATCTCTTGCGCTTTGTTCAGGTAAGCCTTTTCTTTCGTGTGTAGGTAGAGGTCTGCAAAATCGATCCCTAGCCAGATGTTGTCATCGTAAAAACGATCCGAAAGTGGTGCACTGTTCACATAGGAGGCATAACCTACCGGGCTTCGTTTATCGTAATAGTTTTCCAGACCAGGAAGCACCGCTTGGTCAATATGCTGCTTAACGGCGGCGTTATCTTGGGTTTCCAGCAACGCCACATAAGCCGATAGGCTGCCCGAAAAAGGCCACAGGTAGGAATAGGCATTGGCCTTCGGCTGGTTGTTGTTATCCGCTAGGTATGTGGCGCTGTGCTGCTCATCAAAGGGGTACGTTTCCCGGAAAAGGTGCTTACCATCTGCTACGGCATACTGTTCCTCGATATGGGAAAGGCTTTCGCTTGCACGCGCATAGTTCACATTTTCGGGTTGCTTTTGCCCTTGCAGGCAGGAGGCCCACAAGAGCGCCAGCGCGGCTCCTACTATTTTTTTCATCATCATTATTATTTACTGTTTTTTTCAAAATATGCAATACTCTCGAACAACATGGCTGCACTGGTTTGTCCCGTCAGCTGGGCATCGCCACTTGGCCGTTGCGCCCAAGAAGAGCCAAAAAGCAGGAAGTTTTCGTCCGCGCCTTGCTGCCAAGCCACCCGACCGTTGTTGCGGAGGAAATTCTCAAACTTCAGGCGGAAGGCCTGCTCTACGCCATCGCGCTGCAATAGCTGCACAAAATAGCGCATAAATATCCCTTTAAACAAGGCTCCATCGCCACTGCCTTCATCGCGCAATACATTACTGCTGGCATCAATACATTTAGAAACCGTGTAGTTGGCCGTCTTTTGTGCATCGTTCATATAAAGCGGATCTTTCGTCACATCGTAAAGCTCTACCGCAGTTCCCAAGAACGTACCTTGGTTATAGGTCAGGGCCACCGTACTGATGACATCTGTCTGCCCATTGATATTATCGAACACCGCACCGGTAGCCCGATCAAAAAGCACATCCTTTTGCCATTCATAAATTAGCTTCGCCCAATCTAAATACGCCTGTTCTCCCGTCAGCTTATACAGGCGCACCGCCAATATGCTGGCCGGACCATTGGAACAGGCGTTTTTCGAATACAACATATCTTTACGCCAAGCCAAGCCTCCGCCCGCATATTCCGTGTTCCAAGCTTTTAGGATGTCGGCCCATAGCACCAGGGTTGCATCCAGGTACTTCTGCTCCTTTGTAATTTCGTACAGCCGCAGAAAGGTCAAGGCGTTCCACTCCATATCATCGTAAAACACATTGTAGTAGTTACCCCCATTTTTTACCCGCACTCCGTCGAACCAGGTTCCAAAATAAGCACTATATTTTGGATCGTTGGTTCGCAAAAACGCATCGATCACCGCATCCATGGCATGCGCATTGGGCCAATACTGAAAACCGAGATCCGAACGGTCGCTTCCGTAATTAAAGTAACCCTCCGCATTCCAAAATTGGCGGATCAAGGTATCGGTAGTTCTGTTAGCCATCTCCTCCCAAGAAACGGGCAACTCGTCGTTAAATTGGTATTCGTCGTTAATCTTGCCGCAGCTCGCCAAAGCGAGCAGGGCAAAAAATGCGAATCCTATCGCTCTTAATTTCATCCGTTCCGGTTTTAGTTCACTTTAATACTATGTGTATACTCCTTATCGCCCTGCAGCACCACAGTAATGGTGGTTGACTTGCCATCTACAGCGCCATCAAACTTCCATTTGTCGTCCCATTGCGTTACTGTATTCAGTAATTTCAGGTGGTAGTAGGATGGATCACTGGCTGCTGTCGGGCGGCTATCTGTTGAATTTTTCGCCCCAAATTGCTGTATGACGTTGTTTCCATTGCTGACTGTCGTAAGTTGGAATTTATAGCGTTCGTCCCGGCCCCAGCTTTCCTGGCGGAATGTTACCACGCCGGTACCGCTCCAGACGCCTTTTCCTTGGTAAGGCAAGTTGAACAAGATTTTATTTTCCGGCGAGAACCAAAGACCGATGGAACGGATTTCGGTGAAGCTTACCGTAGCCACATTGAAGTCGAGCACGACGCGGTACACGCCCGTTTGGCTCACCTGCATATTGGTTTCTTCGGCCGCCTCTCTAAGCTTCACCTGGTCATCCGTATAGAACTTACGGGCATTAGCATCCTTGCGATCCAAAAATACATAGCTTTTACCGGCCTCTAAGCGCGTGTAGATTTCAAATTCGCCCGGCGCCGTTTGTTTGAACGGCAAAGCTGTTGCCACCGCTGTACCGCCCTCCGACCCTTCACCCGAAACATACAGCGCATCAGGAATATCGGCAAAGCCCTCCAGGCTGCTGATGTTGAGCTTCCTCACCACAGACGACTGCACACGTTTTATGCCACGGGAGGCAATGACCGTCCATTGTACCTCACCACTCTCGCCCGGATTTACGCCGGAGGAAACCGCTACGGCATTCAGTACCTTGTGCGTTACATAGGCATTGTTTCCAAAGCCATTATTGTTGGACATCAGCTTGTAAAGTGGCTTCGAAAAATCGCCACCTACCTTGTCAAAGACCACCTCATAGAGCGCGGCTCCGCCATCTTCGCTCAGCGCAGCCTCCCACTCAAAGAACAAGGAAGCGGTACTCGAACTCACCAGTTTCACGGCCTTGTTGTCCAAAGGTTCAAACAGGGCCGTTACGGGCGTAACCTCCACGTCCGTATAGTTCATATCATCCGTTTTGCACGCTTCAAAGCAGGCGAGCAAGGCTGAAAGCCAAATAAAAATTGAAATTCTTTTCATGATTGCTTAGATTATAATTTAGTTAGCATGGCCGGGGTTATTCGGCAATAAGTTTCTGTTTAAGTCCACCTCTACTTGCGGTAGCGACCACAGGTAATCCCTGTTTTCATCAAAGCGGCGGGTATCGAGCCGGATGTAACTGCTGTTGCCGTTGGCAAATTTTGCGCCATACACCGGTCCGTCGAGATACGTTTTACCGGCTCTCCAGCGCACGATATCGAAGTAGCGTAAGCCTTCCAGTGCTAATTCACTACGGCGTTCGTTACGAATCAGCGTTGTCATTGCCGTGCTGCTCAGCCCGGCAGGAAAATCTAAGGCGCTAGCGGCTTCAAAGCCTGCCCGTACGCGAATCGGGCGGATAGTTTGATTCCACACGGCGGCATCGAATTGTCCCAGCTGCTGCTTCGCTTCAGCATACATCAACAGCACATCCGCATAACGAAACATGATGATGTTTAAGCCCGATTGGAATACCTCGGTAGCCGTTCTATCGTAGTATTTGCGAACATAATAGCCGGTGGGTGACGTATTGGCTGCGGCGCCGATGTACACATCCATTCGCTCTTCGTTGTTGCTTCCTGTCCCGGGGCGCGTGTAGATCGTACGCGTGGTACCATTGAAATTCACCCACTGTGCACCATGGTGCACCACCGTCGCCGTCAGCCGAGGATCCCGATTTACATAGGGGTTGTTCTCGTTGTAACTCGGGTTATTACTTATGCTGGCTCCGCTTAGCGTCAGGTAGTTGTCCACCAAACTCTGCAGGGGCGCATAGGCATTCAACCGTGCACCGGCCGATAGCGGCGCGGCGTCGTAAAGTTTACCCCACATCTTGAGCGAAGGCACGTAGGCATAGTCCAGGATCACCTCTTCATTGTACTCGTTGGCAGCTTCGAAAAGGCCCGTATAATTCGGGAAGAGCGCATAAGTACCGTAGGTCCCTTGCCCATTCATCAAGCTATCGCAGTAGTCGGCCGTTTTTTGCCAGTTATTTTCATAAAGGTAAGCGCGGGCTTGGAAAGCCATGACCGCACCTTTGGTGATCCGTCCACGATCGGTATCCGCCAGCTCATTGCGACTAGGGAGCATACTGCTGATGGCTGAAAGCTCAGCATGGATAAAGGCGATAATAGACGCTTTTGGCGTGCGGGCAATCTGCTCGGATTCTTCCAGCGTGATGTCTTCGGTGAAAAAAGGCACATCGCCATAGAAGTTGACCAAGCGGAAATAGATCAAAGCCCGGATAAAGCGCATTTCGGCTCTTTTCCGTTGTTTCCATGCCTCTGTAGCATCCGGCACGCGATCCACATTGGCTAAAAATACGTGTACGGTCTTCAAGCCGCCATATGCATCGCTCCACTCGGAAGCGAAGCGCCCTAACGTCGGCATCGGCATACCGTTACGGATGGATCGCTGATCGGTATTGGATCGTCCTTCAAAAATATTATCACTCAGCGCTTCATCATTAAACATTTTATCAGCGGAGTACATTTGATTGTAGGCCATATTGACCATTTGTTCGGCATTGTCTACCGATTGCCAGAACGTGGCATCTGTAAATTCGTCGGTCGGCAGCGGGTCCATGGTATTGCAGGAATACAAACTGCTCAGCAGGAGGCCGCCGCTATATAGAAAGTGAATTATTCGTTTCATTGTCATGCTATTAAAACTGTATATCTAAGCCTAAACCGTAGTATTTCAAAGTTGGGTAGTTGCGGGCACTGTTGGCGCTACCGCCCATATTATTATCAAACTCCGACGACTCAGGATCGATCCAGGAGTTCATGCTCAGGGTTAGTAAATTTTGTGCATTCGCAAAAATCCGTGCCCGCTGCAAATGCAGGCGATTGGCCCAACTTTGTGGCAGGGAGTAACCTACCTGCAGATTCTTCAAACGCGCGTAGCGACCATTGAATAGGTAGATATCCGATTCCATCTGATAATTGTTGCTCGTCGAGGCTGATCCTGCCGCCGTGAGCCGAGGCCATGCGGCGTCGGTGTTGGTCGGCGTCCAATAGTCCAGCTGATGCTGATAAATGGCGAAGGAATAGTTTTCGTGGAAAGGCTCCACCAGTTCACCGCGCACCATCATATCACGCTTGCCCACCCCCTGCCAAAACATGCTGAAATCAAAATTCTTGAATTTCAGGTCGTAAGTAAACCCAAACGTAAGGCGTGGAAATCCGTGCCCCAGCACAAAGCGGTCTTTGGAGTCAATGACCCCATCGTTGTTGCGGTCTATATAGCGTACGTCGCCGGGCTGCAGATCTGAAGAGCTGGTTCCCACGGGCAAGGCTGCCGTTTCGATTTCCTGCATATTCTGGAAATAGCCCTGTACCTTGTACCCGTAGTAGGAGTTTACCGGTAAACCTTCGCGTATAATCTTACGAATGCGGTCGGCTTCTGAAAACTGTTCCTTGCCTTCAAAATAGGTTACCTCGTTGTACGTATCGCCAACATTGGCCGAGAAGCTATGCTGCGCTTCGCCCGTGCGCATGTTATAGGCGAGCACCAATTCCCAACCCTGGTTTTTCATCTTACCAATATTCTTCTTATTTAAGATGGTTCCGAAAGCCGAAGGGATACTTGGCGTTAGCAGAATTTCCGATGTAAGTTTATGGAAATAGTCGAAGCTGGCCGTTAGGCGGTTTTGCAGGAAAGAGGCGTCTACCCCCATGTTGAAATTGTTTGTTCTTTCCCACTGCAAATCGTCCGTACCTATTCGAAAACCAGCACCACTTACGGCCGTATTGTTGAAACCATAGCTGTTGTTAAAGGGTTCGTATCGGGTCAGGAACTGGTATGGGTCCATGTCCTGGTTACCCAACACTCCATATGAGGCGCGAAGTTTCAAGTCGCCCACGCGCTCGTTGTAGACTTGCATAAAGGATTCTTCGGATAGGCGCCATCCCGCAGAAACCGAGGGGAAGAAACCCCATCGATAGGCTCGGGCAAAGCGCGAGGAGCCATCGTACCGGAAAGTAGCTTCTAAAAAATAGCGCTGTGCATAGGCGTAATTTAGGCGCCCTATTAACGAAGTGATATTAATTTCCCTGGTCCCCTCTAATGATGAGCGGCTGGATGGGTCGAACTCCGTCCCGGTAGTCGGTGTTCCCAAGATGGGATCCGTAAAGCGGTATTTGATTTCGTTGATGCGGCTCGTTTCCGACTCGTTGGTTGCGCCAAAGAGCCCTTTTAGTTCATGGTTGCCGAAAGTCTTGTGGTAGTCCAATAGCAACTGATAGTTTAGCAACGTTCTTTTTTCGTTAAAATCTTCCGTATTGCGTGTGGAATTTACGTTGACGGCCGGTCTTTCGGCATCGGCGGTCGCATACAAGGGCACCTGAATGCGTCGAATAAAGCGATGGTCCGCATTGATGTCGGCACCGAACACCCCACGCAGCTTCAGGCCATCCATCAGCCGCACATCTAAGGCAACATTTGCGTTAAAAAAATCATTGTCACTTTTGGTGTAACCGCCATCGCGCAATTCGGCCAATGGATTTTGATCAGTCAGCGCATTGTTGATCAGGTACCGGCCATTATCGGCCTGCATACGGTAATAGTAGTAGGGCGGTATACGCGAAGAGTTGATGATGGCATTGCTTGCCGTGCTACTTAAGCCGTTATTGCGCGCATAAGATACGATCGTATTCAGTTTGAAGATGCCATACTCGGTAGACATATTGCTACGTAAGTTGTAGCGCTTGATACCGTAGTCCTTGTTGCCCACGAAATTACTGCGCTGATCCAGGAAACCACCAGAAAAGAGATAAGTGGAGCTCTCACCGCCACCCGATACCGTGACATTGTGGTTCTGCTGCAAGGCGGTCTTCATAATCTGGTCATAGTTCCACTGTTCGATGTCCCGGTTATTATAAAGATCGTTTATTTGATCAGGCGTAAATTCAGGATCCTTACCCACATTGGTCAGGGCCAGATTTTTCAATGTTGCATTTTGGTAGCCCTGCACCGGACTGAACAGGATTTGTGGATCTTGGGCACCCACCAAGGAAGAGAGGTTTACGCGTGGGCGTTGGTTTCGCTTTCCGCTTTTCGTGGTGACTAGGACTACGCCATTGGCCGAACGCGATCCGTAGATAGCTGCCGTACCCGCATCTTTGAGCACCGATACATTTTCGATATCCATCGGATTCAGCTTATTCAAGGCGCCCACATCCGTGATCAATCCATCAATCACCACCAAGGGCGCATTACTGTTCAAGGTGGATATACCGCGGATATTAATATTCATGGTATTGCTGTTCGGATCCATACTGCGCTGCTGTATGTTCAAGCTGGGTGACGCACCTTGCAAGGCCTGCATAGCATTCGCCACCGGCCTGTTTTCGATGGCTTTCGCATTAATTTGGTCCACGGCGCCGACCACAGCACGTCGCGTGGTGGTACCATAGCCCACGACGATAACCTCGTCCAACGACTGGTTATTGTCGGACATGGTAATGGTCATCTCTGTACCATCCACCCGCCGCATGACGTCCTGGTAGCCTAAATACGTGATGCGCACTTGGTCGCCTAGTTTGGCGGAGAGACTAAATGCGCCATCGCTATCCGTCACCACTGAAGTAGAGCTGCCTACAACGAGCACCGTTGCCCCTTGCACCGGGCTGTCGCGCTCGTCGACGACCTTTCCGCGCACAGAGACCTGCATGTCCATTTTGTGCGATAGAAACGCATCGACGCTAGCCTGTGTAGGGTGATGCCCAAAAAGCAACGCTCCCGCAACAAGAAATAATTTCGACTTTTTGATCATAATAAAGAATGGTTTATATCGTGGCTTACGCCTGTTAGCAAAACCGGGTTAGCTTACACCTAAACCGGTTTAACAAAAGTAAATATAAAATTTACATTTCCTAATAAAGCTGTAATTTTTTTAGTAACAATTGCAATAGTGACTCCTGACCGAAGTCGTCGTACCCGACGAAATAGAAAACGCCTTCCAAACTTTGCTGCACCGCAAAAACGGCAGCGCGTTGGGCTGCTGCGCACTGCATTTCAATTAATCTATTGCAAGTGGCCTTTCCTTTCCAGATCTTTGCGTTTTGGTTCAGAAAGGAATAAACACCGTTAGTCTATGCCAGAAAGGATGCAGGTACCACCGCTCTTAGATAACCTGCTCCGCGGATGGGATAAAAGCTTTCTCAAAGCCCCCTTAAACAACGGTTAGCGCATATTTCCATACACTTGCTGTTACTTATAAGAAGTGGCAAGACCATAAAACAAATTCCACTCTTGGAAAGAAGCTACATAGCAGGGCAGCTGCAGCTCCTCTTCAATTGCCGGCAAAAACCAGCGGTGTGCCTTGGCAATATTCCCGCCAAACACAATCCCATCCGTCTGCAGAGGCAGAATGTGCTGCCGCAGGAAATCCAACAGCGCATCGCTGAGGTAGTTGAAGGCCGCCACACGCTCTGCCACTAGGTCTTCGGCCTCTAGTAAGGCTTTCACGTGCGGCAATTGACGAACCCCACGGCGTTTTAGAAAGGCAAGCATGCCGCGTGTTGAAATATAGTCTTCGGCTATGCCCTCCCGGAAGGTGGCCGAACCAAAGTTCAGATCCTTAACCTCACCGTGGCCATACAAGGCAGAGCCAAGGCCTGTACCCAGTGTTAGTCCCACGATACGTTTTTCCTGCAATTGGTGATGATAGAGCTCCCCCCATAAGAATGCTTCGGCGTCATTGACAAAACGCACGGCATCGGCCGAAATACCATAGCTGGCACTTAGGTAAGACTTAACGTCCATGTGCAGCAACGCCTGATATTTGTGCATCCCATCCATCAAACAAATGCCACGCACATAGTCAAATGGTCCGGGCATAGCAATCAAGAGCGCAGCAATATGTTGGTTTTCCTCGTCCCACACTTGTCGAATCACCGTGTCCCACTGCTGTAGTATACGCTCGCGGCTCTCGCCACTATCCACATCGCCACGTGCTTCGTTCAGGGGAAAGTATTGTCCCCCTTCAGCACGTAAGGAAGCTGCCGCAATATGCGAACCGCCAATATCTAAGCATACAATAATGGAACTCTTCATAGGCTAGCATAGCGGGCATTAGGGCACGCCTCATGGTGTAGAGAAGTTGTAGTAAACATAATTTATAAAGGTTATTATCAAAAGCAAAACCGGTTTTGCTATTTGTAAAGCTAGAAGATTTTGGGAGAATCTCCAAATGTTTTATAAAGAACTTTCGCGGATCTGTATACTGGACTTGATAATTTTCTCGTCGAAGGACTTACCGCTGTCGTTCAGTTGCTCGATTAGCATGTGCACGATAGCTTTGGCAATCTTTTCCAGCGGCTGCCGAATGCAGGAGATTTGCGGGCGCATCAACTCCAACATTTCCAGATCATCAAAGGTGATTAGGCCCAGCACATGTTCTCGATCCAGCGTACGGATAGCCTTCAATCCAGCCACACAAACGTAGTTGGTGCTAAAAAATAGGCCATCGATTTGCGGATTCTTTCTCAACCATGTGGTGATGGCTTTGACCGGATTGCCCCGTCGATCGAGAAATGAGGTATAAAGCAATTGCTCTTCAAGTCTATTTTCGGCTAGCACATCGCGGTAGGCGCGCAAGCGATCCTGCATCTGCGGCTGCTGCGAGTCGATCGTTACCATACCGATGTTTTTATAGCCTTGCTGAAGCAGATGCTCCACGGCCTGCCGACTCGCTTCGTAGTTATCCGTGCCCACATAGTTGGTTTGCAGGTTTGGGATCTTCCGGTCAAAAAGCACCAGCGGTAAATTGTTCTTTAACATGCGTTCTACCTCTGCCCCCATCGCATCAGTCGGAGCCAGTATAATACCATCCACTTGCTTATCCAGCATGGTCTGCACAATCTCCGCGGCCAGCTTGTTGTCGCCCATGGTACTGCTGTACAGCACCTGATATTCGTGCTTGCGCAGGTATTCTTCGATATGGAGCGCGATCGGACCAAAAAAAGAATCGCCAATATTTTCCACGACCAAACCAATGGTGCGCGACTTGCCTGTCGCCAAACTTTTTGCGAGGGCGTTAGGCTTATACCCTATCTCTTCAATGTAATCACGGATACGCTGCGCAGACGCTTTGCTAATACGCCCCTCCTCGGCCTTCCCATTGATGACCAAGGATACGGTCGATTTTGATACGTTGAGGTGTTTTGCTATTTCGCTAATGGACATCTGCTTCTTTTTCTAGCCAGCAAATTACATTTTTTTTTGAAAAAGATGCTATGCTATTTAAATATCCAGATCTTATGCAAGAAACGTCCTCTATCTCGGTACATAATTGCATGTTCGAGGCACCAAGATGTAGGCATTGCAGAGCAAACTCAGTACAACGAACTATGCCATATCCTTCGTGTTTTTCACGAGCCCTATCCCTGAAAAGAAAAAAATCAGGGCAATTATACCTACTACAGCCAAGGTCATATAGTCGGTGCTTTTATTGATTAGTCCATAGCCAGCGTATAATAATCCACCTATACCCAGTATAGTGAGAATGGTTCCGAAAGTGCGTTTTACGTTCATCGTTGTGTGTTTCCCATCACAAAACAATATCTGTGCCTTATTCTACCAAAAGCGGCAAATGAACACAACAATGGTTGCATCACCTTACACAGCATTGACGTATGGAGCGTCTGTTAATTCCTATTTCACCATCATGGTATAAAACATAAAGCTTTCAGGGAGATAACGTCTTGAGCGAGATGCAGGTTCAGCGCATACAGAAATTAAATCTGTAGCGACAAAGGAAACGCGAACGCTCATTTCCTTTGCTTTTTTTATTCGTTTGGTCGGTCAGGAGCTTATCCCACCGCAGCATTCCGCCGCCATCAATGGAATAGATAGAACCTGTAATGTATTTTGCCTCTTCCGAAGCTAGGAAAGCGACGATATTGGTCACTTACTCTCGCTCGCCTATGCGATCCAGTCGCCTTCTCAAAACGCTCATCAAGATGGATACACATAGCATAAAAATCAAGCCGGTCAATTGATGTTAACCTGTATTTACATAAAGAGTTGTTACAACCGGCTACCGACTTTTTTGTTAGCAGCACGTGCTAACCGCGATCCATTTTTAAGCGAATTACGAGCTAAATTTACTGAACATTTACAGTCTCTTTTACATCAAAGGTGCAACCGCCACTTGTTGTCACTGTTGCAATCGCGTTATAAACACCAGCTTGTGCATAGGTGTGGTTAGCGCTCTTACCGGTCACAGTCTGCTGTGCTCCGTCTCCGAAGTTCCATTTTATGGAATTGTTTAGCTGTTGCTCTCCGGAGTGGCCTACCGTGAAGTTGATTGTTTTTACGTTCTCCGCAGATGCCGAGTGTTCAACATTGGTCAAGAAAGATTCGCCAAGGCAATCTACGATACTTTCTTCTGTTTTACCACAGGACGATAGCCCAATAAAGGCCATCGGAAGGATTAATTTTAATAATTTCATAATTTATATTTTAGTGTATAGATACTACAGGAAAATAACCCCAAACATCGCGGTAACTAGATTAACTGGGAGCCTTTTCATGCGCTATGTATATTGCATGTTGAATTCGTTATAAAAGAAGAACAAATCGCTGACAATAATGTTTTTAGATGGATAACACCTAAAAATTCTGACTATGAAACAATTAATTACAAAAGGATACCTGTTCTGCATGTTTCTTTTCCCATCGCAAAGTTCGATTTCAACACCGACGTTCTCGGGCTGTGAAATGACCATAAGCTACTCGGAGATGGCTTTTGCGTCCTTTAAAAAAGCCCATCAGGCAGCTACCCTTGAAGCAGCGATACCATTTTTAAAAGAAGGCAACAATCAAGCTAAAGAGGCGGCTGCATACTCCGTTTCTTCGTCCTGTGGCTGTTCTTCTGCTGAGACATATGCACTGAGCGCTTTTGCATTCGGAACTAAGGCGCTCAAAGCCGATGATCTGGATAAGGCCCGAAAATTGATAAAAAAAGCCATGAACATGTCCTTGGATATATTGACTGTCGCGCCCAACTGCAAAGATTGACGCAAGTTACCACAAACGATAGGCCGCGCCAAGAGTCACGTACATGTTATGCAAGTCGTATCCCACGCCCTTGAAAGATGATGGAAAGATCGGCTGCGCGCCCACCTGGGCCGTGAGTGTTGCCTGCCAATGTACACCAAAGTTCCGGGCAAAGGCTAGGTGCCCTCCCCAATCCCATTTACGGATTTGCTCTGCAAAGTCAAAAGTTGCCCTGTCGATCAGTACTTTCTCGCCGAGAGAGTCGCCTTTGCGAATATATCCATCAGAGACACTGCCTTCAAAACGGCCATTGAGCAATCTCGCTACGTACAGACCAATTTTAAAATCCCAAGACCCTAAACGATAGCCCCCATAAACAGGAAGCGTTAGGTAACTATTTTTAACCGTTGTCGCGTTCGTGCCGCTAAAATCACCCTCAAAGGTACCTTGATCGCCCGAGGCATTATCAACAGTAATGATCGTATGAAAATACTGTACGCTATCCGTTACTTCCATCCCCTTCACATCGAAACGTAATGCTGCGCCGACTAGCCACTTTTCGGAAATGTCATAAGTCGCTTCATATCCGATAGATGGCGCAAAGACGGGCGAGTAGCTTTTTATTTCTCGAATGGTATTCGGCAGGGAAAACGGCGCACTCGCACCTAGGTTGTACCCAACAGTTATCCGGTGCTGTATATCGCCAATTCGGAAAGCATGTTGCGCACAAAGTTGGCCTGTGTATAGTAATAAGGCACAAAGTATGATTTGGTACATATGTTTGGTCATAATTTTGGAATTACACGTAAGCTATCAACCACCAACCGGGAACCAATTGCACCACGGTATTCATTCCCGTCTGCACTAGAGGAAGCCACTATGGCGACCATGACATGATCACTAATATTGACACCCTGTTTGTAAACAAATGGCACATCAAAGCGCGTAAAATTCGCCTTATCCGATCCATCAGATAGCTCGGCACGAGCGATAACCTTATCCGATGTCATCACATTGGTGGCATTCAAGCGCTCGGTTCCATTAAAAAGTACGGCATATATGGCGCACTTATCTTTGACAGCAGGCTGCACCACACCTTCGCGGTTCTGGTAGTCCGCACCTGCAGTATACTTGTAGTACCCAGTAAAGCGATCGGGCAGTCCGATATAGGGCTGACCAAATTCTGTTGCGGCTAAAGGATTGAGTAATGCTTGAGATGCATTAAAATCGCCTAAAAATAGCGATCCCGCAAAAAGGCGAATCCCAACAAACTCCGATAGCGTGGTACCCTTTATTGTAATGAGTTCGGCAGCGCTACTTCCCAAATAACCATCTGTTGTAGACCTCGTAGGATAGGCATCACGACGCGCAGGGATCCCTGATAAAGCTACACCCGGGTTACCTGAAGACCAGATTTGCACATTATCGCTTTCTATGGGGAACTCATAAGCATCGGTAGGATGACTTTGCCAGTTTTCAAAGTCGAACCCCCAATTACCCACATTCACGACCTTTACGGTGTACACTTTGATGTTCTTACCAGATGCCGATGTAACCGTGTAAGTCGCACCCGCTGTGCCATCAAACCGGATGGCTGTCCCACTTTCAGGCTTGACCGATGCCCCTTCGGAAAGCTTAAGCACCGGGCTAATACCTTGCTGAAAGGCTTCGGCAGTAAGATTTAGCGTAATAGTACGATTGATTTGGTCAATAAATACATTTCCCGTTAGCTGACTCGATTCTACCTGTACCGATTCGATGTCTGCTTCCGGATTTGGTGGTGCATCCTTGATACACCCCTGCTGAAGCCCTATTGCGAAACACAGCCCTGCTATCATTTTTCTGTTTATCATCCTATTATGTATTGGAACTACATATGTTCACTGTTGTCTTCGCTTTTGTTCGTTTTGCGGCCCGAAGGCGTGCGTACGAGATGGACCTCCTGCTGGGTAACAGCTAATTTTATTCCGTTATCTTGTAATAAATGACCTATAGCTACCAACATATCGCTATTGATCTGGCCAGCATCTTTAAGAGTCTTCACCCAGAAGTAAAGATCGATACCAACCGACTGCGCAGTTACTTCCACAAATTGAACGACCGGGGGCGGGCTGGCCAAAACTTGCTCCTCTTTATCAAAAAGGGTTATCAGCAGCTGCCTGGTCTGTTCGAGATCGCTGCCATACTGTATAGCTAGCCTTAAATGTAGTCGTTTACGAAAGCCACCAAGTGTCCAATTGATTACATGCGAATTCAGTAGGTCGCCGTTCGGCATAATCAGATCGGCACCATCTGCCGTCGCAATCACGCTGCTGCGAAAACCTATGGATTTAACCTTGCCCGATTGCCCGCCCACTTCGATGAGGTCATCCACGTTGACGGGCTTTTCGAACGCTATGATAAGTCCACTAACTAGATTGTTGACCAATGTCTGAAGACCGAAGCCGATACCAACTCCCAAAGCACCCACAATTATGGTCATCTGCTGTAAGGGAATGCCTACCGCTGAAAAAGCCAGAAGGAATCCAAGGACAATAATGCTTATGCGCACCAAGAGGATCCAACTTCCTAAATGAAATCTTTTTTCTTCCTTTTCATCACGCGTGTTCCACTGCGGATCGGCCGCAAAGAATGAAACGATCTTGGAAAGAACAGTGGTTCCAAGCATGATCAGAAAAAACACAACAAAATTACTAACAGAAAAACTGTACGTCCCTAGTTGGTGCTTATTGTAGAGCACGGCATTTAGCGGTTCGGAAAGGAAACGAAACTCGTAAAAGTTCCGTCCAAAAAGTACGAACCAACCGACAATCAGTAATACGTAGAAAAATGCCGGAGCACGCTTTCCTACCCTATTATAGTTGATGTAGAAGAGACGTCGCTCCTGTTTGGTATAGAGCAGTGATGCTAAGCTAAGTCCCTCGTTAACCAATCGCACCACCCATAGAAAAATGATCGCGACTATTACATTCAGCAAACCGGCTATCATCAATGCCTTGGCAATATTAAAAAGACCAAAAAGATTGAACAATACGGAGCCAAACTCAAGAACACCCACAAGGGCGATGGGAAAAAGAATCCATTTTTCCTGAAGCTCGACATGTTTAGACCTTTTGAAAAGCGTCATGACACTACTAACGATTGCTGAGACCGCTATACAGATCATCATATAACGTTCTAAACGCGACGCCTGAAGCACCATATTATCTAGCGAGGCAATGAAGTAGAGCACAAAGAAGACCAGCCATACTTGCATCCAATAGGGTGAAATAAATCTTCGAAAGGTAAGGGTGAGCATTAACGCAGACAGACAAACAAAAATAGTCAGAAAAATAAACGGCGGATTGGGGAAGATAAACTGACCCACAGATAGTCCAATAACCAGGCTGGAACTTAATGGCGAAGAGAGCAACATACTTTTACCCTTGATTTTATGACCATCTTTTTCAACACCCCGCTTGAGGGAATACGTGTACAGCATGACTAAGACTACGATAAATAGTGCAAAAAACAACTTGCCTATATGGGCTTTCACATAGTAATTCAACACCAATTGAGCCTTGATACGCGAAAAATGAAAGATTTCTTTTAAGGACCTATCATACTTACTGGTTTCCCATAATGGGGCAAAATCTTTTGCAAACGATTTTTCTGCAATGTTACGCTGATAATATAAAATTTCCTCCAAACTATTCTCTAGCACGAGAAGCTCGATATTGAGATCATCTTGAAGAGCTTGAACACCATTAATATTTACCGCAAGCTGCTTATTGATGGGCGTTACAGCTTTGGAAAGCAACCTCAATTTCTTGATATATTCGCTGAGTTCAGATGAATCCCTAGAAAAGACAAATAGTGATTTGTCGTTGGATAGCGAATCAATCGCTAGCCTATAGCTTACCAACTTTTCCTGGTAGTCGTCAACCTGCTTCTTGTAGCTTAGCACCTGTATTTGGAGAGCGTTTAATATGTTATAGGTGGCCGTTAGATTTCGAGAGGTGTGGGCGGTGCCTTGATTTTCAAATACACCATCTCCAGCCAGTGTACGCCACTGTATAGCTTCACCGAGTTTCGTGCGCATAGCCAAGGTATCAAAACCTTGTTTCAGAAAGGCATGAGCCTGCCTTGATGCTACTTTTATCTCCTCGAATACCTTATTTTGACGCATCAACGCCCTATCCAACGCTAAGTCATTCTCGCTTTGCACCGACGCCTTCCGAAAAAATTCTTCCATACCGGCGACATAGTCCTTTTTGCTCGTATCGGAAACGACGTTAAGACTATCTTGCATGGGCAGAACCTCTACGGCAAGAAGACCTAAATTTTGAAAAAAAACAAAGTAACAAAGTAATAATCTCCTCAGGTTCCTACTATTCATTTTTCATTTTATAAGCGTTTCATTGTTAGTGGTCAACACTTTAAAGATACCATTAATACCCAAAAATAATAAGAAAATAAATATAGAATTTTATGGATATATACATGCAGAAGAACCATAACTTATGGTAGCAATTACAGAAGCCGAAATAAATAAGTTCACTAAACAAAAGTCCGTTACACAGCATCAGAGAGAGTCCTCATGAATCCTAAAAAAACTAACTCCTTGAAAATAGCACGCCCAATGCATCGTGGCAGGGATTATTCAAACTAAAAACCGGGTATACGCCAAATGAATATAAACGCCTTAATTGAAAACCCTTTTTAAATCCGACGGATCGCGAATTTTCATCTCTTTGGTAAGCTGCTTCTTAACCAACTAATGCAGGGTGTCGAGCTATTTCCTTTTTTCTTTTGTGTCTTAGATAAATTTCCCCGTGGTAGGTGCGATCTGATTTTTTGTGCTGTTCGAAGAACTTCATACCTAAATTTGCGATAATCCCCTAGCATTAATAAACGTAAAAGCGCCGTAACAATTTTACGTTACGTTTAACAACAATGTATGTAAAGCACATCGAATCGCGGTTTGCTTTTCGACGTAAAGCATGAATTATAAATGCAGTAAGAAGCGGAAAAAACCGCTTTTCTTTGCAGAAAAACGGCTTTTTACTCTTTGCGCCCACCCCGGGGTTCGAACCAGAGATTGATAATTTATATTAAGCCTACTGTTCAAAAATATAAGCACCTCACTACTATAAGCCTGGACAACCTGAACCGCAAAACACTGCCGGACTTTGATATCGGCTGCAGCGGTCAGGAGTTTATCCTACCGTAGGCATTCCGCCGCCATCAATAGAATAGATAGAACCTGTAATGTATTTTGCCTCTTCCGAAGCTAGGAAAGCCACAATATTGGCCACTTCCTCTGGCTCGCCCATGCGATCCAGTGGCAAACCGCCCACTTGCTTAATGACGCTTTGAAGCATCTCCTCGTAGCTGAGCTGATGTTGCGCAGCCATATTTTCAAGAAATTCCGCCATAAGCGGCGTTCTCACCATGCCTGGTGCAACAACGTTTACACGAATATTGTGCAGGCCTACTTCATTTGCCAAAGCTTTGCTGTAGGCGTTTAAAGCTGCCTTCGCAGATGAATAGGCCATTGTCATATTCGGAAAAGATTGCTTTGCCGCACCAGACGATAGATTAATAATGACGCCGTTTTTGCTTTCGATCATGCTGGGCAACACCGCCTTATTCAATCGCACGGCAGCCATTAGGTTGAGTTGCAATTCATTATCCCAACTTTCATCCGTCAGTGCTGCATAACCAACTGGGTTCAGATTTGCGCCTGCATTATTTACAACGATATCTATCTTCCCATACTTTGCTAGCACCTCGCCTGCGATTAACTCTCCGCTACCAGGCGCAGTAGCGTCTGTAGCAATGAAGTATTGCCTTGTCGGCAAGTCTGTCGGTCGGTTTCGCGCCGTAACGATGACCTGCGCGCCTTGGCTACTTAATTTTTCGGCAATAGCCTTACCTATTCCTTTGGTGCCGCCGGTCACAACCGCAACTTTTCCGTAAAATGTCTGATTCATATCTGCTTTTATTAAAAATGAATTGCAAAACTATCCCCATTACTTTACTTTTGCAAGTAGTTACACGAATGTGAAGTAGGAACAGAAAAGTGCCTTTTGATCATTATCAACATATTATGGCAGAAAAAAAAATACACAAATCGGAAAGTAAATGTACCATCCAACAGATTTTGGATGTTATTGGCGGCAAGTGGTCGATGTCTATTATCTATGCGCTCGTGCCGGGGAAATTGCGTTTTAAGGAACTGGAGCGACTCATTCCGGGCATAAGTACCCGTATGTTGGTTAAAGAACTGAAGAACATGGAGGCTAATAAAATTCTTACCCGCACAGTATTCGCTACGGTACCGCCAACGGTGGAGTATGCGTTGACAGAAAAAGGTGTCAAACTACGACCTATTTTGGATGAAATGGCAAAATGGGGCGAGGAGTATGTAGCTTAGTATAAGTGGTGTTAATTACAAAACATCTACCTGCAACTCCCCCAAAAAGTGGAACATTCGCTCAGAGTTATAGGCTGGACGCTGAGGCCCATCATCGATGCGATGAACGAATAGGGTGGTATCAACAGTACATTTTTCGAAGGGGTCATCACCCAAGATAAAGAAATGCGTAAAACTGTCAAGTCTGCCTATGCAAGCTATATAGCAGCACTATGATTGAGAAAAAAAGAGTTAAATTAATCGCCCGATTCTTTGCTTCGAACTGTACACGCTTATCATTCTCTGATACTTTCGTTTTACCAAAAATGTATGTTAAACCAACGGTCAGTGTTCCGATGCTCTTTTGGTTAAGATAGTTATCTGGTCTGATAGTCGTGGTCGGCCCTTAATAAGTGTGCGTGATGAGATCATTTTTTTGTCTGCAACGCGAAAATTGTAAACGAAATCATTTCATTCAGTAAATAATTAAACTCTAAATTGTTGCTAATGGTAGGTCGTAAATAGGGATTACCCGCATAAGAGTTATAAAGATTCACATAAATTCGGAAGGGATTTAACGTATTCATTCGCTGCCGATCAATTCTACGCGAATAGTTGATCGAAAAAATAGCCATGTAGCAAGAAACTTTTATATCCGTCTCGCTGGAGCTTGGTATTCCTGAACGAGTCGTGAAAAATATGAGTAATCACAAAGACGAGTACAGTTTCAGATACTTCATAAAATTAGAAGGCAGCTATTTATCTAAAGAAATGATGAAATGGAGCAAAGGCGCTTAATGCGCTTTGCAACTTTATTCTGTTTCAAATAATGTGGCTATCGTCTTTAGCGGAAGAAACATGCGCTTAGAATCTTTCAATTCAACAAAGCCAAATTTGGCGTAAAACTTTTCGGCAGATTCATTAATCGGGTCTACTATAACGGCATGATTACCAACAAGAGCACTGATCTCAATAATACGTTTTAGTGCGTCAATTAATAGGATTTGTCCTAATTTGTTGCCTTGGTAGTCCACGTGAACAGCAAGACGTCCAATGATCACGACTGGAATTTCAGTATATGTTAATGAACCCTTAAGATCGTCGGGAATATCGTTCAGATCAACACGGCTAGAGGATAACGTATAATAAGCAACTACATTTGCATCCTCATCGCCTAGGATGTAGCAGACAGCCAATTTACGTTTTACATCTTGGCTAACGTACTGTTTAATGTAGTTATCCAGTTCGACAACACCACAAGAAAAACCTTTTCGGTTATGCTTTTTTTCTAAAACCTTTAAGGTCATCGGATGATAAGTTGGAGAATTGATTGTAAGCTTTCCGTGCTGCTTCTAGTGCTTTATTTGGCGTTGGTGGATCCAGTAAGGTTTCGACAAAAAGAACCTTGTCGTTCATAGATTTTAGAATTTTAGATTCCTCTTCTATGATACGATTTGCTTCATTTTTTGCCAAAGTCACGATAAACTCTGAAACAGTCTTAAAACCACTGATCTCAGCAGCATATTTTATAAGCTCTTTATGCTCCTTACTGATACGCACATCAATTCTGTCATTTACTAACGTAGCCATAACTCTAATCAATTAACAACACAAATGTACGTTATTTTACCGTACATTTTAAGTGATTTTAAATTCATCTACATGAAAAGGTCTAAATTTCTATCCAAATCTGATCAAACTATAATACTGCTATCTACTAACAACATCAATCTCACTGATTTGATGGAATTGTCTGATGCCATAACCGGCGAATTTAGCGTCACAGATTATCTAGAATTAGACAGCCACTTTGATAGATTACCAGTGTAAGTATCCCAAAAAAACCGACAGCTTAAAACTGGACATAAATGTTTAAATTTAAGTAATAAGATGAAAAAGACACGTTTTACAGAAACACAGATTGTGCGAGCACTCAAAGAGGGAGAAGAAGGCCGAAAGACCGATGACATCTGCCGAGAGCTTGAGATTAGCAAAGCCACCTTTTATAACTAGAAAAGTCGTTACGGTGGCATGGAAGCATCCGATGTCAAGCGCCTGAAGGAACTTGAAGAAGAAAATGCACGCTTAAAAAAGATGTTTGCCAAACTGAGTATGAACCATGATATCCTAACAGAAGTCATCACAAAAAAAGGTTGGGGCTCCGGCAACAAAAACAGTTAACCCAGGAGATTGTCCTAGATCACGGTTTGAGTGTCACCGGAGCCTGTAAATTGACAGGTATGTGCCGTTGACAATATTACTATGTTAGTAAGAAAGATGATAGCGCCGTTATAGCAGCATTAGATCAGCTGTCTTCTAAACATCCTGTATATGGATTTCGAAAACTAAATGCCTACCTGCGCAGGGAAGGTAAGTCATGGAACCGTAAAAAAGTATACAGAGTATATAAGCTGCTTAATATGAACAAGAAGCGGCGTGGCAAACGTCGGCTACCTGCTCGGGAGAAACAACCTTTGGAACAACAGATCAGCATTAATCAAAAATGGAGTATGGACTTTATGAGCGATAGCTTGGCCAACGGAAACAGGTTTAGAACTTTTAATGTGTTGGATGACTGTTCTCGTGAGATATTGTATATCGAGATAGCTACTTCAATTTCTTCTTTGCGGGTAACTCGGACACTTGAACAACTTATAGAATGGCGGGGCAAACCGCTCTGTATACGTGTAGATAATGGGCCCGAATTCACCAGTCATCATTTTGAGCTCTGGTGTAAAGACCACGGTATCGCTATTCAATTTATCCAGCCCGGTAAGCCTATGCAGAACGGTTACATCGAACGGTTCAACCGAAGTTATCGCAAAGAAATTTTGGATGCTTATTTTTCAACTTGTCAGAAGTAAGAGAATATACCCAGGCGTGGATGGATGAATATAATAACAACGGACCCCATGAAGGTCTTGGGAATCTCACACCAACGGAATTATCAAAAAATATTAGGCAACAACAACAAATAAATCAATTAGTACCGTAAATTAGAAAAGTCCAATCCCAGCTGTCGGAAAAACGGGGTACTTACATGTCACAAAGATGTCCCTGATCTTCGTTTAAAACGCAAAAAAGCGGCTTTTTCGTGTAAAAAAACCGCTTTTTAAACCTGAGCCTCCTATCGGGATCGAACCAATGACCTACTGATTACAAGTCAGTTGCTCTACCAGCTGAGCTAAGGAGGCTTAATGCTGATTACTTGGTTGTGCAAATATCAGAACTTTGTTTAAATTTTGCAAGTGCGAAAGTGCTTTTTCTTATCCCTCGCCAATAATTCCATGATAGTCAAGGAAAAAAAAACATAATGAGACATTTTGTCTGTTAAAACTAAAATTGAGCGACAAAATTTCCGACAAAGCGAAATAAATCCAAAGGGCATATAAATTGTTAATTAGTACGAGACAGTAATACGATAAAAAAAACGAATATATATATGAATTTTAACAACTATACAATCAAAGCACAAGAAGCTATACAAAAAGCTTCCGAAATAGCTGTTGGAAATCAACAACAAGCTATAGAACCTGCACATCTTTTGAAAGCCCTGCTGGCTGTGGATGAGAACATCGTAGGACATCTGCTTAAGAAAATGAATGCCAACTTAAACTATATCCATACCGAGGTTGATAAACTTATCGATTCTTTGCCGAAAGTAAGCGGCAGTAACGTGTACTTGAGCAATAGCAGTTCCGCTGTATTGCAGAAAGCGCAAACGTACCTCAAGGAATTCAATGACGAATTTATTTCTATTGAGCATCTTCTTCTTGCGCTGCTATCAGCAAGCGACAAAACAAGCGCGCTGCTGAAAGATCAGGGTGTTAACGAAAAAGATTTGAAGACTGCTATCAAGGAGCTTCGCGGATCATCACGGGTAACAGACCAAAATGCCGAAGCAACCTATAATGCCTTGGGCAAATATGCACGTAACTTAAACGAATACGCCGAGTCTGGAAAACTGGATCCCGTTATCGGGCGGGATGAGGAGATACGCCGCGTGATGCAGATCTTGTCTCGACGGACGAAAAACAACCCCATCTTAGTGGGCGAACCGGGCGTTGGTAAAACGGCTATAGCAGAAGGTATAGCCTACCGGATTATTAAGGGGGATGCGCCCGAAAACCTCAAATCTAAAGTGGTGTATTCCCTCGATATGGGTGCGTTAATTGCGGGTGCGAAATACAAGGGAGAATTTGAAGAGCGCTTAAAAGCGGTGGTGAAAGAAGTTGCTGAAAGCGATGGCGAGATCATCTTGTTTATTGATGAAATTCACACGCTGGTCGGTGCTGGCGGCGGCGAGGGTGCTATGGATGCTGCGAATATTCTAAAACCCGCATTAGCTAGGGGCGAGCTGCGTGCTATTGGTGCAACCACCTTAAATGAATTCCAAAAGTACTTCGAGAAGGATAAGGCCCTGGAACGTCGTTTCCAGAAGGTGATGGTGGAGGAGCCCGACACGCAAGACGCAATTTCCATATTGCGCGGCTTAAAAGAGCGTTACGAGACCCACCACAAAGTTCGAATTTTGGATGAGTCGATCATCGCCGCGGTAGAGCTATCACAACGCTATATCACTGACCGGTTCCTCCCCGATAAAGCAATCGACTTGATTGATGAAGCGGCATCGAAATTACGTCTTGAGATGGACTCTGTTCCGGAAGCAGTTGACGAGCTAAACAGACGCATTATGCAATTGGAGATAGAGCGTGAGGCGATAAAAAGAGAACATGATGAGCGTAAAGTGCAGGAGCTCTCGGAAACCATTGCTAATCTTTCTACGGAACGCGATTCGTTGAAGGCAGCTTGGCAGTCGGAAAAGACCTTAGTAGATCGGGTCAACCAAGAAATCCAACATATAGAAGACTACAAACTGGAGGCCGATCAGGCTGAACGTGCTGGTGATTATGGTAAAGTGGCAGAGCTGCGTTACGGCAAGATCAAAGAAGCGCAAGACAAGGCCGAGCAGCTCAAATTAGAGCTGGCAGAAAAACAGCAGGACAGCCGTATGTTGAAAGAGGAGGTGACCTCTGAAGATATCGCAGATGTGGTATCGCGCTGGACCGGTATCCCCGTCAATAAAATGATACAGTCTGAGCGTGAAAAGTTGCTAAACCTTGAAACCGAGCTACACAAGCGTGTAGCGGGCCAAGAGGAAGCTATTGAGGCTATTGCCGATGCCATCAGACGCTCGCGGGCTGGTTTGAGCGATGCGAAACGTCCTATCGGATCCTTTATCTTCTTGGGTACCACAGGTGTGGGAAAGACAGAGCTGGCCAAAGCCCTAGCAGAGTTTTTGTTTGACGACGAACAGGCGTTGGTACGGATTGACATGTCCGAATATCAAGAACGCCATGCCGTGTCGCGCCTTATCGGTGCGCCTCCGGGCTATGTGGGTTATGATGAAGGCGGCCAATTGACTGAGGCGGTAAGACGCCGCCCGTACTCCGTTGTGCTTTTGGATGAGATTGAAAAGGCGCATCCCGACGTGTTTAACATTTTGCTGCAGGTATTGGACGACGGACACCTCACCGATAACAAAGGCAGGGTCGTTAATTTCAAAAATACGATTATTATCATGACGTCCAATACAGGATCAGGGGTAATACAGGAGAATTTCTTGAAACTAACGGATGAAAATCGAGATGAGGTGGTTGCAAAAACCAAAGACGAGGTCTTTGACATCCTTCAAAAATCCATCCGTCCGGAGTTCTTAAACCGTATTGACGAAGTGATTATGTTTACGCCGCTGGGCCGGCATGAAATTGGAAATATCGTGCGTATGCAGTTCAATAGGCTTCAACAGCAGCTTGCCGAACAAAACATCTTTATCACAGCGAGTGAAGATGCGCTAGATTGGCTGGGGCAGCTTGGGTACGACCCGGTGTATGGTGCGCGCCCGCTGAAACGCGTTATACAGAAGCGAATCTTGAATGAGCTATCGAAAGAAATTTTAGCGGGCAAGGTTTTACGCGATTCTACGATACAGGTGGATGTTTTCGACGGTCAGTTTGTATTTATCAACAAAGATACGGCCGAACAGATCTCGTAAAACGACCTTCTTCGACAAAGCATACTATTAGGCTGCAGTCGTATTTCTTTAACGATACGATTGCAGCCTTTCTTACGTTACGGCATTTCCTGATAGGGTATCGGGTCTATCAATTGAAATTTAAGATCTTTCAGCTCTCCATTTCGCAGCAGCGTTATACGGATGGTTTCACCTACGCGGGCATGTAAGGTTTCCATAATTTTGGATAAACTGTATCGCGCAAGGTCTTTGCCGTTTATTTTCAGCAGCTCATCCCCCACTTGAACGCCTGCTAAGGCCGCGGGACCGCTCTTCCGCAGTCCGGCGACACGATAGGTAGGGCGCAATACAAAGGAATACCGCATGTTGTCATTCGACAGATCAATCTTTATGCCCTCGTTATGCCCATAAGAATTTGACGTTCCCTCCTGCTTGTTGGGTTGTGTAATGAGCTCTTTTTTCCAAATCATGCCATCATGCTTGACATCCATTCCAGCCATATTCAGAAAAAACGGCTTGGCGAACATGCGGTTTCTTCGAAGAAATAAGACTTCCCGTTCATAGTCGATAAATACGTCAAATCGTTGCAAGGTCTGGCTTCCTACCGAGCCGATACGATCTGGCGTCAGCTTGCTCATAAAAACTGCAGCAGAGTCCGGGTAGGCCACAATAGGATTACGGATCTTGAAATTACCTATATCAACTGCTTTTATGCGATTTCGCCGACCGTAAATCTCCCCGTTAAAACCCCGTCCAATATATTCTTCAACATAGGGAGCCGCAACGTGGTAATCGGGCAACAAAAACGGAAACAACATGAGCGGATCCGTATTGCCCATGTCCAGCAACATTTTACCATGTGCATAATTATACGCATCTCCAAGCCTCGCCTCTATGTAAGGTCGGTCATTCTCGATCTGCATAGCCACGGGCGTGTAGTTGCGAATAACGTTATCGTACCGATAGCCGTGGGGGTACAAGGTCATTTTTTTTGTGACGTAATCCATGCGAATAGCAAAACTATAAAAGAATTTGGAACCCAAAATACCGTTGATAGCTACTCCGACATCAGTCGAGATGTCCAGTTCGGAAGCCTCTATAACATACAGCCAATGCAAAGAGTCGACAGCAACATCAGCTACTTCAACGATATTTCCGCTCGAGCGTATCCCTTCAACCCCCTCCTCCATGCCGATGCCCTGGAAACGCATCTTATTTTGATTGTTAAGGTAAAGGGAATCATCGGTCTGCGCAAAGAGTATGGTTTCCTTCACACCCGTGTCTAAAAGAAATGAAAATAATATACCATTGATTTTGAGGGGTAAAAGCACGACGTTGTTGTGCAATTCAAACTTTACGGTCACTGGTTTGTTATTCTTAAGTCTAAAGATGCCCTGGCCATGTAAAATACATGGCGTACATAAAGCCATCAGGTAGACATACCATTTCATTTACATATTTATAATTGGAGCGCATACGAATGTAGCGATTTTATCGCGATAATGCACTAATCCGCAGCATCGGTATGCAGCAAGCAATGATTATATTTGGAAGATTGGACGTAAAAAACGAAAGTGACCATACATGAAATTATACAGTAAATTAGTTTTCCTAGCATGCAGTTTGGCGGTTATAGCTTGTAACCAACCGAACACCACTAAAAATGAAAAAACTGATCCTGCCGAGCAGCGACGATTAGACTCGCTGGACGCTGTAAAAAAAGCGGAGGAAGAAGCCAAAAAAAAGCCACGTACCGCAGAAGACATTAAACTGTCGAAAGAACTGTCGTACGACAAACACACGTTGGAAGATAGCTATTCCTACAAAGACACCAGCCGTGTTTTTCAGTTGGACAAAATAAAAGAGCGGCTCGCCTTCGTGGAGAATTTTCAGCGCGCGCCTGCGTCATACGTTGTGCTTCAAAACCATAAAAACAAAAATCAGGAAGCGCCGCTCGTGAAAAAATACCGTAGAAATGAATATACGCGTATTTCGGACACGTTGGGCAATGAGCGCTATCAATCCGCGCCGCTTTATGTACCCGGCGAAACAGAGCGTCCGACGGTCTATGGTCGCGATGGCTTTCTAGCAAAGTTACGAAGCAGTGATACCTTGGATATGGTGAAAGTGGAAGGCGTTTCCTTTGAAGGAACCTGGGAAGCACCAAAGCGCTATGTGAAAGCCCTTGGCGATTCGGTAGACTTTCATCATGTCGTGTTTGTGGATGTAACCAACCAAAATATCATGACCGTAGAAAGAACCGGCGATTGCGATTGGGTTATACGCAGTATGAACCCGGCAACGACAGGCCGACATAAGCCACCCTATGCACAGGAGACGCCGACAGGCGTATACGTCGTGCAAGAAAAGAAAACAAAGATGTACTATTACAAGGATGGCACGACAAACATAGAAGGCTACGCACCTTACGCCAGTCGATTCACCAATGGAGCCTACGTACACGGTGTGCCAGTGAATAACCCGAAAGGTTCGATTATTGAGTACAGCTGGTCATTGGGCACTACGCCAAGGTCGCACATGTGTGTGCGGAACGCCTCGTCACATGCGAAGTTTGTTTTCGACTGGGCGAAGAAGTTTAACGCGCTCGTCATCGTTATAGATTGATCTTGACATAATTTAACACTTTGATTAGCAAATTTTTACTAATTTTGCATGTGAATCAAAGATATGTGTGTATGCGTAGTTTATTTTTTGTAATGTTGACGGGGTTGTTTGTGAGTTATATACCGGCCACGTTATCTGAAGATTTTAAATCAAATTCCATTAAAACCATTTCCGAAAAACCTGAAGAAGCCAAATCAGCAAGTCAGCTTTTATACGACAAGATGAATTTGTCTCAGGTTTTAAAATTCGAAGCTTTCGATCAAGCTTTTCAGGGATACAACCTCTTGCATCCCCGAAAAACGAATATTTTAACAGTCATCGACTTTACGCTGCCGTCTACGGATAAAAGAATGGTGGTGCTAGACATGCAAAAAGAGAAGGTTTTGTTTCACACCATCGTTTCTCACGGTAAAAATTCGGGTGAAAAATATGCGAAATCATTTTCCAACAGACATGGTTCCTACCAGAGTTCGCTAGGCTTCTATGAAACACAAAACACCTACCAAGGTGGCAATGGTTATTCGCTGGTATTGAATGGTTTAGAAAAAGGAATTAATGACCAAGCAAAGGCCCGGGCAGTAGTTATTCACGGTGCAGATTATTGCAGCGAATCCATTATCAAATCTACCGGTCGCTTGGGTAGAAGCTACGGTTGTCCCGCGTTGCCTCGGGAACTGACTAAACCTATTATCAATGCGATAAAAGGCGGCAGCCTGCTCTATATTTATGCAGAGAATAAAGAATATATGGCTTCGACGAAAGTGCTTGCACCGGTAACCAAGGGTGGCCTGCTTGCGCAGCATGATGATGTCGTGCAGGAAACCGATCGCTTGAATTAAGTGAAGCACATTTTATACAAGATACTGGAGCCAAAAGAACGGTTTAGCAGTAAACTTGTACTGTTGATATAACAAAGCTAGTGTAAGCTCCTAAGGGGCCGACACTAGCTTTTTTTTGTCGCTCTCCTTCCCAAGCTTGCGCACATGCAGCAATTTATAGCGGTGCATCCACCTGTACCCGGCCGCCTTAGTACCTGCCTACATCAAAAACATCTTCTGTCATTAAATTTTTCAATCTACCCTCCCATCGGCTAAGCATTTGCTCTCGCTCTGCTGCAGACAGATGAGCTACGGCGTAATTAATTTCGGGCGCAAGTACAGAAAAACCTACATAGGCTAGCATGCCGCGATGGATATGTTTTAAGATGTTGTAGATATCGCCATACTCGCCTGTTGGTTCATAAGCGCTGGCGGGACTGCCCGTGGTCAATGACAGCATCGCCCTCTTACCTTTCAAGGCGCCGCTAACATACGGCACGCGACCGGCACCATACACTCTTCCGCTGGAAAAAACACGGTCCACCCAACCCTTTAAGATAGCGGGTACTGAAAACCACCATAACGGAAATTGCCAAATCATCATATCGCACCAAAGCAGCTTTTCATGTTCGTCTGCAATAAGCGGAACAAAACCGTTGTGTAAAGTGGCATGGTTCTCTTCCATACCTAACTTCAAGAATGTGGGGTCAAGCACCGTCTGAAAGTTGTGCCTATCGGAGCGCGGATCGAACGGCATGCGATAGAGATCCGTACATTGAACTTCATGTCCTTGTTGCTGCAACACGTTGACCGCTGTTTGGTGCATAGCCAGATTAAAGCTTTTTGCTTCGGGATGAGCGACGACTAGTAATACTTTCATAACATTTCCTTTTCAACAAATTTATACCAATATACATACACATAAATGGTATAAATTTGTGATAAATCGGTATTTTTACATATGCAAAAAGCGACGCTTCATGAACCGTATTCGATTTCCTTTGAGACGTGGGCTGCCTGTCCAATCCGCGATCATACGCATCATTTTTTTGAACTTGTCTACATTTTAAGCGGTACGGGAGAACATCAAGTCGATGGGCATACCTTCAAGTATGAACCTGGACACTTGTTTCTAATCACGCCGCAGGCCTCCCATCATTTTGACGTAGCTACCGTCACGGACTTTTTTTTCCTCCGCTTTTCTAATATTTATCTCAAGAATAACGTATTGCAGCACGAGCGTATCAAACAGTTAGACTATATCTTGCAAAATGCCGCTCATAAACCAGGCTGTCTGTTGAAAAGTGCCGCTGATAGACAGCTCATCGATAGCCTTATTCAGCATACCGGAAACGAATTGAAAAGTACAGATTTCTATAAAAGAGAGGTCATACAACAGTGTGTAGATACATTGATCGTACTCATTGCTCGAAACATCGCCGATTATATCCCCAGCACAACCAACGAACAAACGGATGAGCGGGTGATTTCGCTGTTAACCTATATTCAAAACCATATCTACGAGCCGGAAAAAATACGTACGGATGCGCTATGCGCTCAATTTGGTGTTTCCGCAAATTATTTAGGTAGGTACTTTAAAAAACAATGCGGAGAAACCATGCAGTCTTATATCATAAAATACAAGACGACGCTTATTACACATCGTCTGAAGCATAGCGACAAGCGAATCAACGAAATTGCAGCAGAATTTGGTTTTACAGACGAGAGCCATCTCAATAAATTTTTTAAACAACAGCATGGTGTCAGTCCGAAGATATATCGTAAGCTCAACACCGTGCGGGGGTAGCCGCGGGTATCGCCTATGGAGAGAGGACCTGCGTTGACAAAACCCATGACGATTACGGTAATCTGAAAGCTGTATAGATCGCTAGGTTTTGTACGGCAATCAATATCAATAAAAACAAACAGCTCCCGTTTCTTCGAAACGGGAGCTGTTTTTATATTCAAAAAGCGTATTAATTATAAGGAATCTATGGCTTTGTTTAATGTTTCTGAAGGACGCATAGCTTTTGAAGCCAGATCATCATTCGGAAAATAATAGCCACCAATCTCTTGTGGTTTTCCTTGTGCAGCAATCAACTCCTCGTTAATCTTCGCTTCATTTTCCGCTAGCGTAGCTGCTAAGGGCGCAAATTTCGCTGCGAGGTCTGCATCTTTCGATTGCGCGGCTAACGCCTCTGCCCAATATGATGCGAGGTAGAAATGCGAGCCGCGGTTATCAAGCTGTCCCACACGGCGAGCTGGGGATTTATCGTTTGCCAGAAATTTCTCGGTTGCTACATCCAATGCGTCCGCTAGTACCTGTGCTTTTGCATTGCTTTGTGTTTGCGATAGATGCTCAAATGATGCACCCAATGCTAAAAATTCGCCTAAAGAATCCCAACGTAAATATCCTTCTTCTTGAAACTGCTCTACGTGTTTTGGCGCAGATCCACCGGCACCTGTTTCAAACAATCCACCTCCATTCATCAACGGTACGATAGAAAGCATTTTTGCGGATGTGCCCACTTCTAAAATAGGGAATAGGTCTGTTAAGTAATCACGCAACACGTTTCCAGTCACGGAGATCGTATCTTCACCTTTACGGATACGCTCCACAGAAAGTTTGGTCGCTTCTACAGGTGATAGGATACGAATATCTAACCCTGTGGTATCATGGTCCGCTAAATATGTATTTACTTTTTTGATGATCTCGCGATCGTGTGCACGTTCTTCGTCTAACCAAAATACAGCAGGTGTAGCTGATAAACGCGCACGGTTAACTGCCAATTTTACCCAATCCTGAATTGGAGCATCTTTGGTTTGACACATACGGAAGATATCGCCCGCCTCAACGGCTTGTTCCATCAATACATCACCAGCACCAGAAACAACACGGATAGTACCATTTGCTGCGGCTTGGAATGTCTTATCATGTGAACCATATTCCTCTGCTTTTTGCGCCATCAACCCTACGTTTGGAACAGATCCCATCGTAGTAGGATCATAAGCACCATTAGCTTTACAATCTTCAATCACAGCAGCATATACACCGGCGTAGGAACGATCAGGTATAATGGCAAACGTATCTTGCGGCTTCCCATCTTTATTCCACATCTGTCCAGAAGTACGGATCATGGCTGGCATCGAAGCATCCACAATAACATCGGAAGGAACGTGTAAATTCGTGATACCTTTATCGGAATTAACCATCGCTAAATCGGGGCCATTCGCAATGGCTGCCTGGATAGCAGCTTTTACTTCGCTCTCCTCGGGTTGTCCTGCGATCTTACTATAGACCTCGCCCAAGCCATTATTTTTGTTGATGCCCAACTTGGCAAAAAGATCGCCATATTGATTAAACAAATCTTTGAAGTATACTTCGACAATGGCACCAAAGATAATGGGATCAGAAACCTTCATCATCGTAGCCTTCAAGTGGGCTGATAATAAAACGCCGGCAGCTTTTGCTTCGTCAATTGTTTTCTGCACAAAGGCCTTAAGCTTGTTGACGCTCAATACGGAACTATCAACCACTTCTCCAGCTTTCAGATTGGCTAGGCCTTTTAATTCTTTGGTAGTGCCATCCTCCGCGACAAATTCGATACGGAACTGGCTATCCTCAGCAATCGTTACAGACTGCTCGGTAGCAAAGAAATCTCCTTCTGTCATCGAGGCTACTTTAGTCTGGCTATCTGCAGACCAAGCGCCCATACTATGTGGATTTGCTTTCGCATAGTTTTTCACAGCTTTTGGTGCACGACGGTCTGAGTTTCCCTCACGAAGGACAGGGTTAACAGCCGATCCTAATATCTTCGCGTAGGTCGACTTGATGTCTTCTTCTTCCGAAGTTGATGGACTATCTGGATAATTGGGAACAGCAAAGCCTGCCTTTTGCAACTCCGCTATTGCCCCTTTCAGCTGAGGAATAGAAGCCGAGATATTGGGCAACTTAATAATATTTGCATCGGGCTGCGTTGCTAACTGTCCAAGCTCTGCTAAGGCGTCCGTAGTTTGTTGCGCTGGCGACAAGTACGATGAAAAGTTTGCTAAAATGCGTCCAGCTAATGAAATGTCTCTCAATTCCACGTCGATATCAGCAGTTTTGGCAAATGCCTGAACAATGGGTAAAAACGAATAAGTGGCCAATAAAGGGGCCTCATCCGTTTTCGTGTAAATAATTTTAGATGACATAATTTTTTATTGAAATACTATTTAATTTTCATTGAATACATGATAGACAATGCCGATGGCAAAGCCCATTTTTCAAATTTGCCTAAAGATAAGCATTTACAAACAAAAACGCCATAATTCGTATAATAATGGCGTTTTTAGGAAAAGGAATGGCATAAATTGATAGGCACCGTGCGGTATGCCTGATCATTTTTTTCGGTTGTAATCTTCCGTGCTGATGATGCGTATACCTGCATGCTTTTCTAAGGACGCCGTGACAAGCACATCGCCTAACCGAGCTGTTGTAGTACCCGCATATTTTTTAAAGAGACCCCATGTATTGAAGAAATGCAAGACTTTACCAGCCAACACCTCCCCCAAGCGCTTAGAACCAGGTCTTAAGATAAGACTAGGTCGCACTATCGTAAGCTGTTCAAAGCCGATGGCTTGTATATCTTCTTCGAGTTGTCCTTTCATTTTGTTATAAAAAAAGATCGATTTCGCATCAGCGCCCATAGCGGAAAGAAGAACAAAATTGGCGACACCCTGTTGCTTACAATGTTGCGCAAACATGAGCTGGTAGTCATGATCAACGCGCCATTGCGCCTCTTCACTCCCGGCATCTTTCTTTGTAGTGCCTAGGCAGGAAAAGGCGACGTCAGCATCCATCTCATGAGTACATGCTGCCAAATTTTCAAAATCGACAATCACCTCGCGAAGTTTCGGTCGTGGATCAAAGGATGGTCGGCGAACAAAAACCCGAACTTCGTCATAAGCGGGGTTTTCCAGCAAATGTCTCACAACTTCTTTTCCTGTGGCGCCTGTACCGCCGATTATAAGTGCTTTCATAGCTATAACACCTCAATCACCGTGCCTGCTTCTAACGGATGAGCAACACAGATCAGACATCGGCCATTGTCTACCTCTCGATCTGTCAATACTTCATTGTAATCCATACGAACGCTACCGCTGACACATTGGGAGATGCAGGTGCTACACATGCCCGATTTACACGAATAAGGGAGTTTAATCTTATGTTGGAGGCCTACATCCAAAATAGTTTTATTGTAGGGAACTTCCAAGGGATAGCTTTGACCTTGAAACCGGAGAACAACGGCATGCGTGGTCATATCGACAGGCGCTTCGTCACGCTCATCATCATCTTCTTCTTCCTCCGGAAAATGAAACGTCTCTTTCCGAATGTCTTGATCAGGAATGCCCATCCCTAGTAGCGTAAAACGAACTAGATCCATATAAAACACAGGGCCACAAGTAAAGAAAAGCGCTTGCTCGCCCGCCAACAAATGCTGTTGCACGATGCGGAGCAAATACTCGCGATTCAATCGGGCGTTCAACAAATTCTTGCTGTTGGAAAAAATCCAAATGATTTTAAAACGATCGGGATATCGCTCTTGCCATTGCTGCAACTCCTCATAAAACACGGTCCGTCCAGCCGAGCCGTTGCTGTATACCAGTACGACCTTTGTCTTTTCCTCGGCAACTAATGTTGTCTTTAGTATGGAATATAGTGGTGTTACACCAACACCTGCGGCGAACAAGAATAGCGTTCGCTCGGCAGTCGGCTCAGGTTCATAAAAGAATATGCCCTGCGGCTCCAGCACGTCAATTATATCACCCACCTGCGCTTTGTGATGAAGAAGTCTCGAAATCTCGCCATTGTCCACCCGCTTGACGGTGACGGCGAGCGGTTCATCTACATAGGGAGAACTGCTAAAAGAGTACGAGCGCCGCACTTCCCGCTCACCAAACGTAAAACATAGGGTTAGAAATTGACCCGATTTGGGAGCTGGATAATTTCCCGAAAGGTCATGGAAAGATATGGTTACGTTATCGTTGGGTTGACGGACAATTTCTGCAATCTCAAATTTGTACATGCCATAAAAGTAACCTAAATGCCGAAGATAGGCAAGTGGATACTCATCAAGAGCAAAAAAAATCCTGACAGTTTTCACTGTCAGGATGTTGTGCTATACAATATCCAGCTTTACCAGATGTGATATAAAAGCACGCATTTGGCTTGCCGACTGACGTATGCTAGAGCTTACGTTTTACTTCTACTTGCTCGTAGGCTTCTACAATATCGCCAACTTGAATATCATTGAAGCGATCGATATTCAAACCACATTCGTAACCTTGCGCCACTTCTTTGACGTCGTCTTTGAAGCGTTTTAGTGAAGCAAGTTTACCCGTATGGATCACGACGCCTTCACGAATCACGCGGATATCGTTATTCCTGTTAATCTTACCGTCGATAACCATACAACCTGCAATGGTACCCACTTTAGAGATTTTGAAGGTCTCCCGAATTTGTACTTCTGCCACGATTTTCTCTTCGAATTTCGGTGCTAACATACCTTCCATTGCTGATTTCAACTCCTCAATAGCATCGTAGATGATCGAGTACAGACGAATATCAATTTGCTCTTGCTCAGCAAGCTTGCGCGATCCTTGCGTTGGTCTCACTTGGAAACCAATAATGATCGCATCGGAAGCAGATGCCAATAAGACATCGGATTCGGAAATCGCTCCTACTGATTTGTGTATGATATTGACCTGGATTTCGTCTGTCGATAACTTCAACAAGGAGTCAGAAAGTGCTTCGATAGAACCATCCACGTCACCTTTAACGATAACATTAAGTTCTTTAAAGTTACCAATAGCAAGACGACGACCAATTTCATCCAAGGTGATATGTTTGGTTGCACGCATACCCTGCTCGCGTTGCAATTGGAGGCGTTTGTTGGCCACTTGACGGGCTTCTGACTCGCTTTCCAGCACGTACAATTTATCGCCGGCCGTTGGCGCACCAGACATACCTAAGATCTGTACCGGGGTTGATGGCCCTGCTTCTTTTACACGCTCGCCACGTTCATTGGTCAATGCTTTCACTTTACCGGAATGTGATCCTGCTAAGATAGCATCTCCTACCCGTAGCGTACCGCCTTGAACCAATACTGTTGTTACGATACCGCGACCTTTATCCAAAGCTGCTTCAATAACAGAACCTACAGCGCGTTTTTTTGGATCGGCCTTCAATTCTAATAATTCAGCCTCAAGCAATACTTTCTCTAATAAGAGTTCAACATTCTCACCTGTTTTAGCTGATATTTCCTGCGCTTGGTATTTTCCACCCCAATCTTCAACGAGAATATTCATAGCAGAAAGTTGCTCGCGAATTTTATCGGCATTGGCGCCCGGTTTATCAACCTTCGTAAAGGCAAATACGATCGGCGATCCTGCTGCTTGCGCATGGTTGATAGCCTCTCTGGTTTGTGGCATCACAGCATCATCCGCCGCGATAACGATGATCACAATATCCGTTACCTTTGCACCACGAGCACGCATCGCTGTAAACGCTTCGTGACCTGGTGTATCCAAGAACGTGATCTTACGTCCATCGTCCAATTTCACTGCATAAGCACCAATGTGCTGCGTGATACCCCCTGCTTCGCCTTTGGTAACATTGGCTTTTCTAATATAATCGAGTAAGGACGTTTTACCGTGGTCAACGTGTCCCATGACCGTAACGATAGGTGCTCTATCGATCAGGTTATTTGCAGTATCTGGTTCTTCGAGTTCAGTAACCTCCTCATCTTCTGGTTTGATAAACTCAACTTGATAGCCAAATTCATCCGCCACGATAGACAAGGTTTCGGCATCCAATCGTTGGTTGATAGAGACAAACATACCTAAACTCATACAGGTTGAGATAACTTGCGTTACCTGCACATCCATCAGATTTGCAAGCTCATTCGCTGTAACAAATTCTGTTACGCGAAGGATCTTCGATTGTGCTGCCTCTTCCATTGCTGCTTCTTCAGCAGAAAGCGCTATATCATCCCGTTTTTGTCTACGTAATTTTGCGCGTTGTGCAAACTTACCCGACTTACCAGCACCACTTAGACGAGCCAGTGTTGCCTTGATTTGATCTTGAATTTCTTTTTCGGAAGGCTCCTCTTTCGGTGTATCCGCTGGGCGACCTTTGCCACGATTATCGTGACGATTGTTTTGTGGGCCACCTGTACGGTTGAAGCCACCACCTTGGCGGTTATTTTGCTGACCGCCGGTGCGGTTGAAGCCACCTGGTGTGCGGTTATTGGCGTTACCGCCCGCATTTCCTGTGTTTCTGTTATCACCCGTATTACGCTGACCTTCTGTCGCATTTGGATTGACAGGCGTATTTGGGTTTTTATTGGAACGCTTGCGCTTGCGCTTGTTGTCGTTATGCGCTGCATTGGACGAGGAAGCGACAGGCTTACGTTCAACCGGCAACTGTATTTTGCCGACAACCTTAGGACCGGCCAACGTTTCCGAACGTGCGCGAATCACACTACTTTGAGGCTCTTCTGCCGCTGCTGCAGGAGGGGTAACATCTCCTTTCACAGGAGCTTTCGATTCTGTAATTTCTTTATTCATGTCGGCCTTAGGCTCGGATTTAACTTCTTCTTTAGGTTCCTCCTTAGCCGGAACGACTACAGGATTTTCAGCAACCTTCTCCACCGCTGCTTCCGCTTTTGGCGCTTCCACTTTCGGCGTTTCTGCTTGCGGAGCTTCAACTTTAGGGGCTTCCGCAACAGGAGTTTCAACTACAGGCTTTTCCTCTTCCTTTTTAACAGGCGCAGACACCTCTTCCGCTTTCACGACCGGTTCTGGCTTCGACTCTTCCTTCGGTTCAGCCTTCTTTGATTTACCTCTATTCAGGCTATCAAGATCTATTTTGCCCACTACTTTAAGGGGACTAGCTTCTTCTTTCTTTGCACTTTCATCCTTGGCTTCTACAGCGTCGGTTGTCTCCACCGGCTGCTGTGTATTCTTCACCAAGACTTCCTGTTCTGCAGATGTAGTATCTTCGTTATTATCTTTAGATTCTGTAGGATTCACACCAGCTATTCCAGCAGTAGACTCATCACGACGAATTTTCCCGATAACTATTTGTTTTGCTTCGTCTTTTACAATTTTGTCGCCTTGAAATTCTTTGAGAAGAACAGCGTACATATCTGGCGACAACTTGGTATTGGGTTTTGATTCCACATCAAACCCTCTTTTTCCCAAGAAATCAACAGCTGTACCTATTCCAATGTTAAGTTCTTTTGCTGCCTTTAGCAAGTTTATGCTTTTTCCTTCTGTCATCTATTTATTTACCTTCTAATATTAAGTACTACAAAAATATGCTTTTTTACACTGAAAAAACAATTTAAGGGCAATTGTTTTTTCAGTATCTATGGATGCGGAAGTCCTATTCGAACTCCGCTTGCAAGATGCGTACAATTTCCTGAACGGTATCTTCCTCCAAGTCTGTACGTCTTACCAACTCTTCCTGTGTTAATGATAGCACCGATTTTGCAGTATCCAGCCCAACGCGTTTTAACTCGTCGATAATCCAGCTGTCTATTTCATCTGCAAATTCTTCGATATCCACATCCTCCTCGATCTCGTCATTTTCACGGTAAACGTCGATTTCATAACCACTCAATTTACCTGCAAGTTTAATATTGTGTCCGCCACGGCCAATCGCCAAAGAAACTTGGTCTGGTTTTAAATAGACGGCAGCCGTTTTGTGATCTTCATCAATTTTGATGGAAGATATACGAGCTGGGCTCAACGCGCGTGTAATATATAACGAGTGGTTAGACGTAAAGTTTATCACGTCGATATTTTCATTTCTCAACTCGCGAACGATACCGTGGATACGGGAACCTTTCATACCCACACAAGCACCAACCGGATCGATACGATCATCATAAGACTCTACGGCAACTTTCGCGCGCTCACCCGGCTCGCGAACAATTTTGCGGATCATAATCAAACCATCGAAAATCTCAGGCACTTCCAATTCGAATAAGCGTTGTAAAAACTCGGGTGCTGTACGCGAGATGATAATCTTCGGGTTGCTGTTCATCATATCCACTTTGGACACAACGGCACGAATGCTATCGCCTTTTTTGAAGTAATCGGCTGGAATTTGTTCTGTCTTCGGTAAGATCAGTTCGTTGCCGTCTTCATCCAAAACAAGGATCTCTTTTTTCCAGATTTGATAAACCTCGCCAATAACCAGTTCGCCTTCACGATCTTTATATTTCTTGAAAACTTCATCTTTTTCTAGCTCAAGGATCTTAGAAACTAACGTCTGGCGAGCAGCCAAGATCGCACGGCGACCGAAACTTTCCAGCGTTATCTGCTCAATAAAATCATCCCCTACTTCTAGATCCGGATCGTGCTGATGCGCTTCCGCCAACTCAATCTCTAAATCATCGTCTTCTGAAAAACCATCTTCCATAACAACGCGTGTTCTCCAGATCTCTAAGTCACCATTATCCGGGTTAACGATAACGTCAACATTTTCATCGGTACCAAAACGCTTACGAATCATACTGCGAAACACCTCTTCCAATACGGTGATCACCGTCGGACGGTCAATGTTTTTAAAATCCTTGAACTCTTGGAAAGAGTCAATCAAATTGATATTGCTGCTCATTTTTATTTAAATGAAATTAACACCTTAGTTTCCTTTATTTGCTCAAATGGAATTTCCGACTGTATCAATTCAGCCTTCTTTCCTTTCTCTTTTACTTTTTCTTCGATAACAACATGGGCATCGTGAACAGAAAGCAACTTTCCTTCTCGCTTTTCAGCCGTTGTTGTCTTGACACGAACATCCCTACCGATATTTTTTACGTACTGCCTGCTTGACAGCAAACCTGTATCAATTCCCGGCGACGAGACTTCCAAGCGGTAAGCCTTATCAATGGCATTTTCTTCTTCCAGATGAAAGCCGACATGCCTGCTTACCTTCGCACAATCTTCGATGGCGATACCTTGATCTCCATCGAGTAAAATTTCCAATAAACCGTTGACGTGCATCTTTATTCGAACGATGAAGAGATCGTCCCGATCAGCAATCTTCTCCTCAACAAGTTCACGCACCCTATCTTCTATCTGCATGGCAATTTTTTCAATATTTGAATTAAAAAAGGGGGCATACCATGCCCCCTCTTTTCAGATTTTACAAATCTACCAAAAATTATTGAAACGACAAAACTCGGTACTATTTATTATCGACGACCGCGCTGATCGTTTTTTGCATCTGTGCCATCATTGCTGTTAATGTCTCCATCGTGGGCTCCGGGCTAGGTTCTGGTAGTGCCGTGCTAATAAATGCTTTAGCGCGCCATACCTCAATAATACTTGGTGCCTCCACCCAGTACGCCTCGTAGCTCTTATTATCGGAAACCAACTTCAATCCTTTATCCTCTTTAAACTTTGCTCCGATACGTTTATATACCACGCCATCATCTTTCGATACAACGACGTAGGTCTGATTGACCTTAATGTCATGCCAGTTTTCCACGTATTCCGCTATAATAATACTTCCTGTCGGTAACGGAAGCATAGAATCGCCTTTGATCTCAAACGCACGGTAGCTTCCTTGGTTGAACATAGGCAGTGAAAACTTAGGCAATTCGGCAACATACTCCGGATCGCCGTAGCCATTTAAGTAACCGGCGCTAGCCTTCACCGGAACAAGCTCTATATTTTCTTTTTCTTGACTATCAACGGTGACAGCCAATACGCGCAAATTCGAAGCGTTGCTCCGCGGCGTAGGGCGCCATTTCTCATCAATCTGCTCATTCGCCAATTCATCCATAGTGAGTTCGTAAAACTCCGCTATTTTTTTTAGTAACTCATATTTAGGTTCGGCACGATCCTCTTCGTAAGCACCTACAGAAGCCCTTTTTATGCCTATGGCGTCAGCAAACTGTTGCTGCGTTAAACGCTTTTTCTTCCTTAAGAATTTGAGATTGGATGCGATGTTTGACATATTTTTATAAAAAAATTTTAAAAAACTAATTTTATTAGTAATATTGTGCCAATAAAATTAGTAATTAAGATTAATATCACCAAATTTATTAGCAGATTAGTCACGCAAAGGGATGGAAAAGTATACCGTATATATAATAACAGATAGTAACCGTACATACTTAGAAACGGGTATGTGTACCGATGTACATAGGCGTCTTGCCGAAATTAAAGATGCTTCATCTATTTTATTTGCTGGGACATCTCGACTGAATAACATGGTGTATACAGAGCATTATGAAAATAAAGAGCAGGCCGAAGCGCGCGAAATGCAGCTTAAGCACTTTACGCGCATGCAACGGGAGCGTTTGGTGCGTTCAAAAAATCCAAATTGGTTAAATTTAAGCGTATCCCCTGCATTATTGAGCAATAAAAAAGTCGTTGTTTACGCATAAATTAGGTAAACAACGACCCTTAACAACCTCACTTGAACACGATACACGTTCGTGTTTGTATTACATTGGACTACCAGCCCGGCATAAAGTTTAATCCAAAAGTTCCAAACCTCGTCCTTGAGCTGATGAATGGCACGGCATAATAAGGTTCTAATACCATCGCACCGAAAAGATTAATGCGGAGCGACACGCCAGCACTGAACACCGGAGATCTGTAGTTTCTATCGTATCCCAGAATAGGTGCACCACTCTCGTCAAACAATAGTTCGTTATCTAAATCCGTTTGCTGCACGATAGGTTTCTTCTCCAAACTGCCGACAATGGTATTGCCTTTATTCCACGCCAAACCGGCGTCGAAGAAAAGATTGAGGTCAGAAAAAAGAAAGTTTGATTTTACTGCTGCAAGTTTTTCGGGTCCAGTGAATGGTAAGCGCACTTCAAAATTCCCGACGACTACGCGCGCACCCATCAAATCGTTAAAGGAGAGATCGCCAACTTTTTCAGGCGTCAAATCATCAAAACCGCGGATAAAGAATGGATAACCGATGTAGTTTCCACGTAGGCGGTTTTCATCAGCACCAGATCGTATATACGAATAGGCTCGAGCCGCGACGGTAACCGGCTTCAGGCGCACATAACGCCTCAAATCAACGGTGTAAGCGGTGAAATTTAAATTACCCACATATTGGGCGGCACCAACGCGGTAGCGAAAGCCATCCAAAGGCGCCGTCATCCCGAATGTGGATTTATCACCTACGAAAGACGCACTTACCTGCTGCACATTTAACGCATTCAAATTGCCAAAGCCCAGCGCACTTGCTTCCTCATTCGATATCCGCTCGCGGTCTCCATAGCCAAAGAAGTAGCTCTGGCGCCATTTTTCGGCGCGGTAGCTATACCGTGCCACAGCGCCACCAATCTCAAAACGATGAAATTGATTAAATGGATAAGCAACGAACGCATCCAACTGCGTTTCAAATTGCCGAATGACATAATCGTTAACCACAACCTCCTCGCCTTGTCCTTGTCCCAAGTCTTCTCGTGCGTATCCTCTAAACCCGTAGCGGTAAGGGATGTGAGAGATGGATCCACCCCAATTCCATCGGCTCTTCTGGTTAACATAGGCAATTTGTCCACCAAAATCATAGATCTCGCCATTGATATTCAAGGTGGTAAATATTTGATTGTAGCCCAGAATATCAGAAAAACTACCGAAAACTCCCCCCGCCATACCAGCACCATATCGGGAGCCTATGGTCATGCCCACCCCCGTATTGGCCAGATAGTCCAACTTAAATTTAGAACGATAAGCTATTGGCTTGATTTGGGAGCCATCGATTCGCTGGTAAAGGTTAAAATTTTGAAGATTTGTGTTCACCACATTTACGCCGCGATTGATATAAGGTGGTAGCATCGCTGCTGCTAGATCGACAGTCGTAGCATCGACCACTTGCGGCTGGAAATCCGTAGCTTTAGCCTTGTAAATATTGTATTGGTTGCCCTTGAAATAGGAGTACACGATCTCGTCATTATCCGACACACTCATTGCCGGCGAATACTCGGTAATTCCGCTGATACCCGTGAAATAGTCTGTCATCTGTTCTACGGCAAGCGTAGCGAGCGAATAGCGAAACATATTCCTGTAGCCATCTGCGTTGGAAAGGAAATAGATATGCTGACCATCTTTGGCGAAATGCGGGTTCAGGTTATTCGCTCCGAAGAACACCGCAATAGGCGTTACTTGCATTGTTTCCACATCTAATAAGGCGAGTGACAACGGAATATCTACCGAACGCGCATCGCTCTCGTAAGCTTTTCTGTCTGTACTAAACACGATCGACTTGCCATCGGGCGAAAAACTGGGTTGAAAATCGGAATACTTATCGTTCGTCAGCTGGGTGACTTTTTTATCCTTCAGGTTATAGGTGTATATATCGCTCTGCCCTTCTTTTAATCCAGAAAAAGCCACCGTCTCCCCGTCTGGCGAAAAGCTAATATTGGTGAATTCGAAAATATCACCCATGGCCTGCACAGCGAGCACCCTCCCGCTCTCCACATCAATCACCATGAGTTTATTTCTTCCTTCGCTAAACACGCTAAATGCAAACCGTTTGCTATCTGGAGAGAAGTCGCCTGCCGACTCCAGATAACTAAACTCATCGATATCCTTATTGGTCATCCTGCTTCCCAGCTTCCTGATGATAGTACCGGTGTGGGCATCGGCCAAAAAGAGATCTATACCGAAAAGATCTTTCTCCGACATAAAGGCTACGAAACGGCCATCTGGCGATATCGCTGGTGCGACGTTCATCCGCCCGCCGTTGCTCGCCGTTATCAGAGGTTGCCCTATTGGGCGCGAGGCCGTATCTTTATCCAGCGTCTTAAAGGCCGTTTCCATGCTGTTGCGCCAAAGCGTCGACATGGTCTGTGCATCGTACCCAAAAACACGCTTCATAGCTACCTCATACCCATATTTAGCGGTCTCCATAAACATAGGCATGATCACGGTATCGCCATACGTGGCTCCGAGATAGGCTAAAAATGCCTGGCCGTATCGGTAAGGAAAATATTTTTGGGACTGTTCTGTCAGTTGCTTTAGCGAAGGAATGTCGTTGCGCGCATAAGCATCCCGCATCCACATGGCCGTAAACGCATCTTTTTTGCCGATGGACAGGTATTCTGCCATACCTTCTACCATCCACAATGGGATGTTAGCCACGCTCTCTAGCCGCGTGGTATCTTTTCCCTCCATCAAAGCACGGTATTGAAAAGCGTGAACCATCTCGTGCCCTAATACGTGGCGCGTTTGCTGATTTATCTGCATAACCGGCATGACCACCCGCTGTTTAAAGGCCTCCGTAACCCCACCAGTGCCCACAGAGATTTCTCCAGATATGGCGGTGGTTTGCTGGAATTCGGGGTGGTTGTTGTAGATAATAACAGGATTTTTTCGAAGGAAGGTATCCTGAAAAACCTGTTGATGCATCCCATACCAAACCTCCGCTTCCTTGGAAAGCCATTTTACCAAACTGTCGTTTTTCAAATAGGTATACATTTCAAAATGCGGCGTTTCCTTAACTTGGAAGTTTAGCTTTTTGTAACGCATTTTGTTCTGCCCGAAATACTGTGCCTGTACCAAAAACGGTGACAGGGCAGAAAATAGGAAAAAAGCAAAGAGAAGGCACCTCAACTTTAGATAGCGCGATTCACGGGTACTGTTCATAACGAAAGATTAGTGAATCCAAAAATAGGAAATATCTTTTTAAAATTCAGTTTCTATCGTTTCTGGCAATGGAATCTCTTCTTCCGGGAAGAGCTCCAGATCTTCTTGCATCATGGTACTATCTACCGGCGCCGGAATAACAATACGCGGGCTCGGACAGTTAAATTTCTTCGTAATCTCTACTGTGGCTTTTGGGTATTCGCCAAACGTTACGCCGAGTTCTGGATGCTTATAAAGCTCCTCCATAAAGAGGGCGTAGATAGGCAAGGCAGTCTTCGAACCTTCTCCGTTATGCGAACCTTTAAAATGTATACTTTGCTCGTCGCAGCCCACCCAAACACCGGCTACGAGATCTTTCGTAATGCCCATATACCAACCATCTACATAATCAGAGGATGTGCCGGTTTTACCGCCGATCTGGTTGTTCTCGCGAAACAAATCCCACTCCCAAAGCGCTTGCGAAGTTCCTCCGGGTTCCTCTATAGTACCCCGGAGCATGTATGTCATTAGCCAGGCATCTTGCGGGTCGATAACCTGCTTGCTTGCTGGTTCAAAAGAAGCGATCAATTTCCCATCGCTGTTATATATTTTCGATACGAGGATCGGCTCCGAACGTTTTCCCGCGTTCATAAACGTGGCATAGGCATTCACCATCTCAAAAACAGAAACATCGTTTGATCCCAAACCAACAGAGGGGACAGATTCCAGATGACTGGTGATACCACAGCGGTGAGCGGTTTCGACTATCTTATCCCAGCCTACATCCCGCGTAATTTGTGCGGTAATGGTATTTAGCGAACGCGCCATCGCCCAACGAAGCGACATATTCCTATGCGAAAAGCTCCAGTCTGCATTCTTCGGTTCCCAAACTTCCTTTTCGCCTTTTTTATTGACAAAGTCCAAGCGTACAGGCTTGTCTTCATACGTATCACAGGGTGCCATTCCACTTTCGAGCGCCGTTAGGTAGACAAATGGCTTAAAGGTTGATCCCGCTTGCCGCTTCGCTTGGTTAACGTGGTCAAACTTGTAATACCGATGATTGATGCCACCCACCCAGACTTTGATCTTTCCGCTATAGGGGTCCATGGCCATCAAACCCGTATTTAACATGGTTATATAGTGCTTTAGCGAATCCATGGTCGACATCTCGACCTCTTCATCACCATCCCAGGTGAAAACACGCATTTTCTTAGGTTTGTTCAGCAAATCAAAAACCACCTCTTCACTTTTGTGCGTTTCCATGAGCGAGGCAAAGAGGGGAAGCTTTCGTGCTTTATCTTCCAAGAAACCCGGTAATATGTTGCCGCTTTTATCCCGCCACGGAATCTCGTTTCGCCAAGTATTGTCTAAGCGCCTTTGCAATTCTTTCATTTGCAGGGCAACGACATCTTCCGCGATTTTCTGCATCCGAGAATCTATTGTCGTGTAAATCTTTAATCCGGCGGTATGGATATCGATATCGTTCTCTTCACTCCACTTCTCGAGCCACTTCGCGACGGCCGACCGCAAGTAAGAGTCGTTATTGCTCCGCTCCTCAATATTGTTGAGATTTAGATTCAGCGGCTCTTTAGAATACGACTCAAATTGCCCGTTGCTGATATAGCCTTCTTTCTGCATCTGCCCAAGCACCACATTTCGCCGCGCCAAGGAAGTTTTTGGGTTGCGGATAGGATTATAAAGCGTCGTGCCCTTCAACATCCCGACCAGTACAGCGGCTTCGGTAGGTCGCAAGTTTTTTGGGTGTTTATTAAAATAACGAATGGCTGCTGATTTGATGCCGTAGGCATTGTTACTAAACGAAACCGTGTTCAGATACATGGTTACAATTTCGGACTTGGAATACTTACTTTCTAATTTGTAAGCTGTCATCCATTCCTTAAACTTTGTTATTCCAATCCGAACAACGGGGATCTTACCAAGTAGCCCCTGCGATTTGTTGTATCGGGTTCGGTAAAGATTTTTGGCCAACTGTTGGGTTATTGTGCTGGCGCCTCGCCTATCTCCTTTTAAGGTGGAGATGGCGCTCGAAAACAGCCCGATAAAATCTATGCCGTTATGCTTGTAAAAGCGTACATCCTCCGTCGCAATAAGCGCGTTTAAAATATTCTCGGAGATGCTGTCGTATGCTACAGGGTCGCGGTCTTCTTCGAAATACCTCCCAATCAATACGGAATCTGCCGTATACAGTTCAGAGGACACATTTAGCGTAGGCATGACAATATCCCGTTTCGTAGGCGAATACCCGAAGAGCCACAGGAAGTTAAGTTGCGCCGCACATACTAAAATAATAAGACTATAAATTGCAATTAATAAAAAGCGCAGTAATTTACTTTTAACCCTTCTAAACATACGGTAAAGATGAAAATTGTTTTTTGAAAAACTGCCATGCGTTCCAAAAAAATAGGGTACGCGATTTTAGAATTAACGTATTTTAACACTTCATGGCATGGAAAAAGTCCCCGAGAAGACCACCCAACTAACAAAAATTGTACCCAAAACTAGGATAGGCGACGCCAAAATTTAGAAATATCAAATATTTGCGTAGTTTTACGTTTGAAAACAGCGCAACATGTTAAAACAAACACTACAGCAAAAGTTACTACAAAAGCTTTCGCCGCAACAAATACAATTTATAAAACTACTGCAAGTACCAACAGTATCGCTGGACGCACGAATAAAGGAAGAACTGGAGGAAAACCCTGCGCTCGAAGACGGAAGCCTTACCAATATGACTGATCCGGTCGAAGAATATCCGGATCGTGATCCAGAAGACAGTTACGATAACGAGAGCAGTGACTTCGATGATGAATTCAGTGTCGATGAATATATACAGGAGGATGACTATAACGATTATTCCGGGGGTTACAGTGGTGACGACGATGACGATCGGAAAGAGATTCCTATTGCCATCCAAGATTCATTCTTCGAAACCCTGCAAAACCAACTTGATCTGCTTGCCTTATCAGACCACGACTATGTTGTCGGTCAGCAAATAATAGGAAGCTTGGACGATGATGGTTACCTGCGACGACCTACCCTCTCGTTGATTGATGATTTAGCTTTCTCCCAGAACGTAAGCGTCACAGAGCAAGAAGTTGAATCGATTTTAAAGATTATACAAGATTTTGAGCCAGCGGGTATCGGTGCGCGCGATTTACAGGAGTGCTTACTGATCCAACTTCGAAAAAAAGATGGTAGCAACCCGATCATCGCGCAGGCGATCAAGGTGGTCGAAAACTTTTTAGAGGAATTTACTAAGAAGCATTATGACAAGATTGAAAAACAGTTGGGCGTAAGTTCGCTGGAACTGCGGGATATCATCAACGAGATCTTGAAACTAAATCCTAAGCCCGGTGACTCTGGATCGGCCTCGGGCAAGCAACTGCACATCATCCCGGATTTTCATATCACGAATAACGATGGCGTACTTCATCTTACGCTCAATGGTCGCAATGCACCAGAGCTTCGCGTATCGCGCTCGTACCAAGAAATGTTTGAGCACTATGAAAAAGCGGAAAAGAACGATAAGAAGATGAAGGAAGCCGTTCAATTCGTTAAGCAAAAACTAGATTCTGCAAAATGGTTTATTGATGCGATCAAACAACGACAACAAACCTTGTTGAAAACCATGAACGCCATCATGGAATACCAATACGAATACTTTTTGACCGGCGATGAACGCTTGCTTAGACCGATGATTTTGAAAGGTATAGCAGACCGTATCGAAATGGATATTTCAACGGTATCCCGGGTGGCGAATTCCAAGTATGTACAAACCGAATTTGGAACATTTTTATTGAAATCATTCTTTTCCGAAGCTATACAGACAGATTCAGGTGAAGAAGTCTCCAATAAGGAGGTTAAAAAAATCTTGGAAGAATGTATTGCCAATGAAGATAAAAGAAAGCCGCTGGCCGATGAGAAGCTCACGGAAATACTGAAGGAAAAAGGATATACCATAGCACGACGAACGGTAGCTAAATACCGTGAAGCTATGAATATACCTGTAGCAAGATTAAGGAAGGAGCTTTAAGCTCCTTTTTTAGCGGTGCAGCGTTTAAAAAAGGCGCAATTGGGGATTATTTAACTTCTCCAGATCTGCATCGTAAAAATTTGATAGCGTGACACCGAGAAGCCTAACTCGCTTATCTTCAGTATCAACCTTCGCAAATAAATCAAGCACCTGCTCCATGATATCATCTGCCGAGCTGATATAATATCCCGAGGTTTTGCTTCGCGTAATTTGAGTGAAGTCTGAAAATTTTATTTTAATCGTGACGGTGCGCCCCTCTTTCGATTTGCCACTAAGGCGTTTTTCCAGCTTCTCGCATAGTGATTTAAATTCATTCATCATTTCAGGCCTTTCCCGCATATCCGTCTCAAAAGTATCTTCAATGCCGATAGACTTGGAGATGCGATTGGGCTTTACTGGCCTATTGTCTTCTCCCCGCACCATATGGTAGAAAAACTTACCGGATTTTCCAAATTTCCGAACCAGCTCATGCTCACCAAATTGTTTAAGATCTAGCCCCGTGTGTATACCATAGCCTTTCATTTTTTGGGCAGTTACCTTCCCGACGCCAAAAAACTTTTCGATAGGCAGGTGTTCCAAAAAGCTGATGATCTTAGACGGGCCTATAAAGGTCAAGCCGTCGGGCTTTTCAAAATCCGATGCAATCTTGGCAATAAACTTATTCGTAGACACTCCTGCAGATGCCGTAAGCTGCAGTTCTTCTTTGATGGCCAGCTTGATGGCTTTCGCAATTTCTATAGCAGATCCTATACCCATTTTGTCGTAGGTCACATCCAAATAGGCCTCATCTAGCGACAAAGGTTCAATTAAGTCTGTATAGCGTTTGAAAATAGCACGTATACGGTTGGACACCTCTTTGTACACCTCAAATCGAGGCTTGGTAAACAGCAAATTTGGACACAGCAAAAGCGCTTGCCTGGATGACATGGCTGACCGAACGCCAAATCGCCGCGCTTCGTAACTGGCTGTGGCGACGACGCCCCGCCCATCCGGCGACCCGCCCACAGCAAGCGCTTTACCCCGCAGTTCGGGAAAGTCGCGCTGCTCTACCGATGCGTAAAAGGCATCCATATCTACATGTATAATTTTTCGGGTAAGGGTCATCACAACTACTCCAAATTTTTCACACCGTATCGCACGAACAGCAGCGGACTGCACCATGCAACACCTTGCATGCATAGCACCGCCACATACAAACGCATACATAGGACGAAGATAAGGCGGTTGTTTGATATTTAGAAATACTAAAAATTTTATTACGCAGCTATTAAATTCCTCTAGCGCTACGTCGATCATTTATTGCGGAGAGCAACATCTTATGCCGAATAATACTATCTTTGCAGCTTGTGACTCGTTACGACAGTTGCAAGATCTTTATCCACGATATACGGAAGATGAAAAACAGGCTAAAATATTTGCTGACAGGACTGAGCGCTCTATGTTTCGCGACCGCAGTGATGGCTCAAGAGCGTGACGACCGCGCCACTATTCTAAATTTTAAGGGTATTCAGTACACCAGTAAAGATTCGCTTTTTTACACCAATTTCCGATTCCGGATGCAAAATCGTGCGGGCTTCAGCAATGAACTGGATAGAGAAGACAACGGAAAGTTTGATGCGCGCATAAGGCGCTTGCGTATGCGCATAGACGGCTATATCTATACGCCAAAAATCTCCTATTCCATTCAGCTGGCATTCACGCGCTCGGATCAAGATTTTGATGATACAGGCGTTGCCAATATCGTTCGGGATGCCGTGGTGTTCTATAATTTCTCGGATGACTTTTACATATCGTTTGGCCAAAACAAACTTCCGGGAAACCGGCAACGCGTAAATTCATCTGGGCAACTGCAGTTTGCAGATCGTTCCTTGGTGAATACACATTTTACGCTGGATCGTGATTTCGGGGTTTCCTTCAACCTCAGCAAGAAACTAGGCGACATGCCCATCCATGCGAAAGCAGCAATCTCTACGGGTGAGGGCCGTGTAGCAAGTGGTACGGACGAAGGCCTCGCTTACACGGGCCGCGTTGAATTTTTACCGCTGGGCGATTTTACGAACGATGGTGATTATTCAGAAGGCGATATCGAGCGCGAGAAAACGCCAAAACTCTCTATCGGCGGTGGTTATAGCTATAACGATCGCACGATTCGTGAAGCCGGGCAGTTGGGACGTTACGTGCAGAATCCCTTTACTTTAAAAACAGCCTTTGCCGATGCTATCTTTAAATACCAAGGCTTCGCCTATCAAGTCGAATACATGCGCCGCGATGTAGACAACCCTTTCAATATTGTCGATGACCGTTTGAACCAGGTAGATGGCGCGCAGCAAGAAGAAACCTATGCCTATAAAGGTTGGGGTATCAACCAACAGACATCATACTTGATTAACAAAGGCTATGAAGTCGCAGCCCGGTATACCTACGTTGACCCGCATCAGCAGATACGTGCCTTCGAAGACCAAACCGAGATCATAGAACTAGGTTTGACCAAATATATCAAGGCACACCGTTTAAAAATACAAGTAAACGGAAACTACACTTTCAAGAATGGCGACTTCGATAACACGATGCAAAAAAGCTTATGGGGCGGCATGGTTCAGGTAGAGCTTGGCATTTAATCTGTCTATTGTAAAGAACCAAAAATAAGCAAAGCGGAAACACCAGCTTTGCTTATTTTTTTGCGTCACGTCAGCCCCGAGTTAAAAATGCCGCCGTTTATGGATTCTCGGCTTTTTTACATCATTTAAGGGATAATAACGTATCTTTAACATCTTGAATTTACTGTATGAACTACTACCTTATCGCTGGCGAAACATCAGGAGACTTGCATGGTGCAAATCTTATCAAAGCGTTGAAAAGTGAAGATAGCCAAGCCAGTTTTCGTATTGTTGGAGGGGATCTGATGATGGACGCTGCTGGAGAGCAGCCGTTGATACATTGTAGAGACATGGCCTTTATGGGCTTTGTGGAGGTCATAAAGAATCTAAGAACTATTCGGAAAAACCTGAACGTCGTCAAAAGAGATCTTGCTGCCCATAAACCCGACACTCTTATACTGATTGATTTTCCAGGATTCAACTTAAAGGTGGCCGCATTCGCAAAAAAGATGGGCATCAAGGTCTGCTATTATATATCGCCAAAAATATGGGCTTGGAATCAAGGGCGTGTGCATAAGATCAAAAAGTTGGTAGACCATATGTTTTGTATACTTCCTTTTGAAGTAGATTTTTATAAGAAATATGGCTACCACGTAGATTATATCGGTAATCCGCTTCTTGACGCTATTCACCAATACCCGTTCAATGCAAATTTTGTTGCAGATAACAAGCTTAACGAACGGCCAATCATCGCATTATTGCCGGGCAGCAGAAAGATGGAAATCGATATGCTGCTTCCAGAAATGGTAGACCTGTATTATTTATTTCCTGCTCACCAATTCGTCGTTGCAGGGGCTCCGAACTTTGATGAGGCATATTACCGCCGTTATATCGCAGACCTGCCCATCCATGTCGTCTTCAATCAAACCTATGATTTATTGCAGCATGCCGAGGCGGCCGTGGTAACGAGCGGTACCGCAACCCTGGAGGCTGGTATTCTGCGCGTTCCACAGGTCGTCGTTTATAAAGCCAATAAAATAAGCATTTGGATAGCACGCATGGTTATCAAAGTGCAGTTCATCTCGCTGGTCAACCTCATCAACAATTTCTTATCGGTGCGAGAGCTGATTCAGGAAGACTGCAATACGCGCAGCATCGCCGACGAACTGGGGGATCTGATTACCCAGAAAGAACATCGCGACAGCGTACTGGAGAACTACGATATCTTAGCTGAAAAGCTCGGGGAGCCAGGTGCATCTCAGAAAGCGGCTAAATTGATTGTGCAGTATCTCGCTGAAAAAGATTAAACCATTAACAATTTTGAGATTCTAACGTTAATCTAGTAAAAATTAAAGGTTAGAAGTCATGAAAATCAAACAATTACTTACCCTGCTTTTGATGTGCACAACGTGTATCACGTTTGCCCAAGTCAAAGAGCAACATATCAAGAAGTTAGTCCTCGGTAAAAAAGATAAAAAGACGTTTAATAACCGAGATTCTTCGATCACCGTCTATATCGATACATTAGTTATGAAAGATCGCTCTTCGCTTCAATTTTACGGAAAAAAAGACGTTAAATTGATCGTGAAGCACGCCGAGCTGGGCAAGCGTGTCTTCTTTAGTGGTATAGGCGCAAAAAACAATGCATCCAACTTCGATATTGATATCAATTTCAAAAAACTGGGGTCGCTCTATGTTATTGCAAGTGGCCGCGATGCGATGAATGGCACGCGTACTTTTGACAATGGCGATGGCGGAACGGTAAACTTTCATTACGATGGCAATGGCATTGTCCCGCAGTCGACGGATAAAAAGGCAAACAATTATCTATTGATTGATGTTTCTGCTGGCGGCCGCATTACCAATCCACAAACGGACTTAAACCAAATCCACTCCCTCATATCCATGTCGGCTCCCGGATTGCGCGGCGTGCCCCAAGGGCAAATCTATTCCGGTTCGCCAGGAAGAGCGGGTAAGGTAACCATCGAAAAGAGTACGGACTAATATGCCGCATACAACAGATAAAACGCACATATGAATACAATATTCGCCATCTTGGCTAGCTGTTGCTTTGCGCTTAGCGTAAGCGCCCAACACATGACACAACTGACTACCCGCAACGGTATCAGTTTTAGGGGCATAGAAACTTATGGCGACGGCTGTATCTGGGTAAGTGGTTCCAAAGGGACGGTGGGCAAGTCGTTGGATGCTGGACAGACATGGGCTTGGGCATCGCCAAAAGGCTATGAAGAGCTCGATTTTCGGGATATTGAAATTTTTTCTACCAAAGAGGCGGTCATTATGTCTGCCGGCGCACCTGCGGTCGTACTACGAACAACGGATGGTGGCAAGAGCTGGCGAGAGGTTTACCGCGATGAGCGACCAGCGATATTTTTGGATGGCATGGACTTCAAGGGCAAAGAAGGGTTTATTGTTGGCGATCCTATAGACGGAGTTTTTCAACTCTTGCAATCTAAAGATAAAGGAAAGACTTGGCAGGATGTATCGAACTTCATGTTTCTCTTTGCCGACAGTGCAGAAGCAGCATTTGCTGCAAGTGGCACCTCCATCCAATACCTGAATGATAATGTGTGGATAGGCACTGGTGGACTTACCGCTAATGTCTTCAAACGAAACGAAAAAGCGCTTGAGATGGCTAAGTACCCCTGTCCTATCCTTCAAGGAACTAGCAGCACCGGTATTTTCGCTATTGATTTCTGGAATGACGAGATCGGTATTGCGGTGGGTGGTGACTATCAAAACGATTCGAACACTGAAAACACCGTGATGCTTACCCACGATGGCGGCCGGAACTGGATAGCCAGTGACGATCATGCTGTAGGCTATAAATCTGCTGTGAAATATATCAACAAGTCGCTTGTCGTGAGTACCGGCACTTCTGGAACCGCGATTTCCGCGGATGGAGGACTACATTGGGATACTGTTTCTACCGATAGCTTTAATAGTCTTGCTTTGAGCTCCGATAGAAAGACAGTTTACCTTACAGGGAGTAATGGAAATATTGTGAGGCTGATCGTGGAGTAGTGTTACTTCTTTTGTTACGGCTGTATAAGGAGTCACAAAAAAAGCTAGCCTTTAGGAGACTAGCTTTTTTATCGTTAGAGCTGCTTTGTTAGTTTTTCTACTAAAACAGACTTAGGCACTGCGCCAATTTGTTTGTCAACAATTTCGCCATCCTTGAAAAACAACAATGCTGGAATGTTGCGAATACCGTATTTAACCGAAATCTCTGGATTGTGATCCACATTGACCTTACCAATAACTGCTTGGCCGTCATATTCTGTAGCAATTTCATCCACTACAGGGCCAACCATACGACAAGGACCACACCACTCTGCCCAAAAATCGATTAAAACTGGTTTATCTGATTTTAATACTAGCTCTTCAAAATTGCTATCCGTTATTTCTAATGCCATACTATTTAATTTTTAATTTTTATCAAAGTCGATACACAAATATAGCGATTTTGGCTATAGATATTCGTCACGCGCTATTCATAAAATTTCTATACCCTATCAATTTAATCTATAACTTATCCCCTCTAGTTTTTCTAAACCATCCAAAAACTCATTGGTCAGATTAATCTTGACAGATTTAGCGGGCATCTCAATCGCCAGCTCATCCTGCATATCCAGAATTTTGAATTTAAGCTGGCACTTGGACTCTTCACTTTCCACTTTTGCGGAATCGACCAACTTGTGCACCATAGCTACTAATTGCTCATCGAGCAAGTGTAATGGAAGTTGGATCGTAAATGATTTAGCCATCTTATCCCGCAGATCGGATAACAATTGGATATTTTTCAACTCGAAACCCCAATTACCAACCTGTTTGAACCGTTCTTGAACAAGTCCTCGAATTTGTACAAAAAAGCCTTCTTGCAAATACCCCTTAAATTTAACATAATCTTCGCCGAAGACCATGATTTCATACGAATCGCTGTAATCTTCAATCACGAAAGACCCAAAGGGTTTTCCCGATTTCGCTACACGGTGATTTGCCATGGCAATAATGCCACCGAGCACCACTTCTTTATTCTTAATTCGGTTGAAATCTAGTAGTACCTCCTCTTCGACTTCGCTGGCTTTTACTTTATTGATAAGTTGTAGATCGCTGACCTTGTTCGAACAGAAGTGCTTGATTTCAAATTTGTAGTTATCCAGCGGATGGCTTGTTAAGTAAATCCCGATTACATCCTTTTCGTACTTCAGCTTTTCGATTAATCCCCAAGCTGCACAAGGTGCGAGGACAGGTTCTGGAAGCTCTGTAGCCGCTGATCCACCGAAAAGACTGGCCTGCGCCGAACTTTCATTATCCTTCACCCGGTTGCCATACTTAATGGCTTTCTCCAAGCCCGTCGAGTTATCGCCCTCGTTACTAAAATATTGTGCACGGTGGGTATTGGTGAAACTATCGAAACCGCCCGCATAGGCCAAGCTTTCGAATGCTTTTTTATTTGCCGAACGTAAATCTATGCGTTTTGCCAAATCAAAAACGGACTTATACTTACCTCCTTTTTCACGCGTTTGCACCACGGTATCAACTGCGCCGGCCCCCACGCCTTTGACCGCTCCCATTCCAAATCGGATAGCTCCTTGTTCGTTTACCGTAAATTTGTAGTACGACTCATTCACATCAGGCCCTAATACCAATAATCCCATGCGGCGGCATTCTTCCATGAAAAATGTTACCTGCTTAATATCGTTCATGTTGTTCGATAGCACGGCTGCCATATATTCTGCAGGGTAATGCGCTTTAAGATAAGCCGTCTGGTAAGCCACCCATGCATAACAGGTGGAGTGCGATTTATTGAACGCATACGAGGCGAAAGCCTCCCAGTCGGTCCAGATCTTCTCCAGCACTTTCGGTGCGTGCCCTTTCTCAGCAGCTTGATTGACGAATTTTGGCTTCATCTTATCAAGTACAGCTTTCTGTTTCTTACCCATCGCCTTCCGCAAAACGTCCGCATCACCTTTAGAGAAACCCGCTAACTTCTGCGACAAAAGCATAACCTGCTCTTGGTAAACGGTAATTCCGTAGGTTTCTTGCAAATATTCTTCACAAGCATCTAAATCATATGTAATGGGCTCAATGCCATGCTTACGCTTAACGAATGATGGGATATACTCCATTGGACCGGGTCTATACAAAGCGTTCATCGCGATAAGATCGGCGAAGACTGTAGGCTTAAGCTCCTTCATGTATTTCTGCATGCCCGGCGACTCGTATTGGAATACGCCGACCGTTTCCCCACGCTGGAAAAGTTCATAGGTAAGCAGGTCATCGATTGGAAACTTATCCGGGTCTAAGGTCACGCCGTGACGAAGCTTAACATTGGCCACCGTATCTTTAATCAAGGTGAGCGTTTTAAGGCCCAAGAAGTCCATTTTCAACAGGCCGGCACTTTCCACTACGGAGTTATCAAATTGCGTCACAAAAAGTTCCGAATCTTTCGCTAGCGAGACCGGCACGAAGTTAGTAATATCATCCGGCGTGATAATAACCCCGCAGGCATGCACGCCTGTATTACGCATGGAACCTTCCAATACGCGCGCCTGCTTAATCGTTTCTGCTTCCAACCCGGCTCCATCTGCTAGGTTCTTTAACCTGTTTACGGCTTCAATTTCTTCGGACCGTAATACCTCCTTCAGTCCCTTCTCATCCATGTTAAAGATCTTGCTGAGCTTCAGGTTTGGAATGAGCTTTGCAATCTCGTTAGCGTCTTGCAAAGGCAAATCTAGCACCCGCGCGGTATCTTTTATCGAAGACTTGGCCGCCATGGTACCGTAGGTGATGATCTGTGCGACTTGCGATGCACCGTATTTATCAATCACGTATTGCATAACCCTGCCGCGACCCTCGTCATCAAAATCCACATCGATATCGGGCATCGAAACCCGATCTGGATTTAAGAAACGTTCAAAAAGCAAATCATACTGTATAGGATCCAAATTGGTAATACCCAAGCAGTACGCCACTGCAGATCCTGCCGCAGAACCACGCCCCGGCCCTACGGAAACGCCCATTTTTCGTGCTTCCGCAATAAAATCCTGTACGATCAGGAAATAACCCGGATACCCTGTCCGCTCGATTGTGGCCAACTCGAAATCCAGACGCTCGGTGACAACCTCATCAATCTCGGCATACCGGCTTTCAGCGCCTTTGTAGGTCAAATAGCGCAAATACGCATTTTCGCCACGCTTTCCACCATCTGCTGTGTCCTCGGCATGCACAAATTGTTCAGGAATCTCAAACTTAGGCAACAAAACATCGCGATTGAGCGAATAGATCTCTACCTTCTCGAGCAATTCTTCGATATTAATAATGGCTTCCGGCGTATCAGCGAAAGCCTTTTTCATTTCATCGGCTGATTTGAAATAGTACTCCTGATTGGGCAAACCGAAGCGGAAACCACGTCCACGGCCTTTCGGTGTAGATAGTTTTTCGCCATCTTTTACGCATAGCAGAATATCGTGCGCATGTGCATCTGCTTTATTAAGGTAATAGGTATTATTTGTTGCGATAAGTTTCACATCGTGCTTCTTCGCCAGCTGTACAAGCGTGTCATTCACTCGGTTTTCATCTTCCTGCCCATGGCGCATCAGCTCCATATAGAAATCGTCACCAAACTGCTCCTTCCACCAAAGCAGGGCGTCCTCTGCTTGCGACTCGCCTATGTTGAGTACCTTGCTAGGCACCTCGCCTTGTAAATTTCCGGATAGTACGATCAAGTTATCTTTGTACCGCTCAATAACGGTCTTATCAATCCGCGGAACGTAATAAAATCCCTCCGTATAGGCCGCTGAAGCCATTTTGGCCAAGTTATGGTACCCTGCCTTATTTTTCGCCAGAAAAACAATCTGATAACCGTTGTCCTTGCGTGACTTATCTTTATAGTTTTCACACACGTAAAACTCACAACCTACAATAGGTTTGATAAGTTGTGCCGTGGGCTCTTCGCCGCGCTCTATAGCTTCGGCATTTTTTGCTTCCACCTCTTTGTTATGGCTGATGGCCTTACTCACAAAATGGAATGCTCCCATCATATTTCCATGATCGGTAAGCGCCACAGCGGGCATTTTGCTTTTGATAGCCGCATCGACCAACGGGGCAACACCTATCGTACTCTGCAAAACAGAAAACTGTGAGTGATTATGCAAATGAGCAAATGGAGCAGCCGCAAGTGCTTGCTTAAGTGACTCATCCACCACCGTGACAGGTGTTTCACTTTTTTGCTCCTTGCGAATAGCATCAGAAGCAGCCTTTAGGTTGATATGCTTTAAGCCAACGGGCTCTATCAGGTTTGGGTTTTGCTGCTTAAACTCAACGAAGTAACCCGTATCGACCTGTAGCTCTTCCGGCGTAAAAACTTCCCGGCGGAGCAATTCGAAGAAGCAGCGTGTAGTCGCCTCAACATCGGCCGTGGCATTATGTGCTTCGGCAAAAGGAACACCGAAAAGATGACCGTGTAGCTCGGTCAAATTAGGAAGCTTATATCGCCCACCCCGGCCGCCAGGCAGCTGCAAAAGTTCAGCAGTCACCTCCGTACATGTATCCAGCACGGCCATGTCTGACATCGGGGAATCTACAGCATAACGGTAAAATTCCGATCCCATAATATTCAGATCGAACCCTATATTTTGTCCAACAACGAATTTCGCTTTCGCAAGAGCCTCGTTAAACTTATGGAGCACATCGACAAGCGGAACACCATCTTGCTCAGCAAGTTCTGTAGAAATGCCGTGGATCTTTTCAGAATCGTAGGGTATATTGAACCCATCAGGACGGATCAGGTAATCTTGATGTTCGATAAGCCGCCCCATCTCATCGTGAAGCTGCCAGGCAATTTGTATACATCTCGGCCAATTATCCGTATCGGTAATAGGTGCATCCCAACGTTTCGGTAAACCAGTCGTCTCCGTATCAAAAATTATATACATACTTAATCCCGTTCTCTTTTAACAAAGTTAAAAATTACAAGATGAATGTGATACGTTCATTGGCAATTTGCGCGTAAAATTTCTTACTCGAGTGAGTCCTAATGGAAAACGTTGTGATGTCTTGTTCCCACTCCACTAGTCAGCGCAGTCAACCGTACGTTCTTGGTTCCGTCCATTTAGGTTCCTTGCATGCCACTCATCGCATAAAATATGACCATAAATTGGCAAAATATAAGAAATGATTGTCTGTGTTTTTTAGCAGATTTACGACGCATTCAATGAGCAGGTCATTTGATGCCTACATTAAAAATCCGCTACATGTTTTCAACTAAAACATATCAAGATCGTCGGGAACTTCTGCAACAAAAGGTTGGTAGCGGACTCATTCTGCTGCTCGGAAATATAGAAAACCCGATCAACTTTGAACACAATACCTATCCCTTTCGGCAAGACAGCACCCTGCTTTATTATTACGGGATAAAAGTGCCGAATATTGCTGCTGTTATCGACGTAGATAACCAACAAACAATTGTATTCGGCGATGAGCTTGATATCGATCAAATCGTATGGACGGGTAAACAGGAGACGCTGCAAGAGAAATGTGCGAAAGCAGGTGTTAAAACCACCCTGCCGTTTTCAGCCTTACAAGCTTACTTGCATCGCGCTATAAAATCAGGACAACAGGTACACTACCTGCCTCCATATCAATCGTTCAATAAAATATTGTTAAGCGACCTTACCGGCATACCGATAGGTAATATAACCCCCTCATCTTTACTTATTGAGGCGATAGTATCGCAACGATCCATTAAAGAGCATCAGGAGCTCGCGGAGATCGAAAAGGCACTTCAGGTTTCGGTAGATATGCATATGTTAGCCATGAGGATGACGAAGCCGGGTATGAAGGAACGCGATATTGCGCATGCTATTCAACATTACGCAGCAGACCAGGGTTCACCGCTGGCCTACCCCCCAATCGTGACGGTACGCGGTGAAATATTGCACAACGCCTATCAGCTGCATACGTTAAAGTATGGCGATATGCTATTGAATGACTCGGGAGCGGAGACGGAGATGGGCTACGCCGCGGACTTGACGCGGACCTTTCCTGTCGGGCCTGCCTTTAGCGCACAACAGCGTGAGCTCTATGCTGTCGTTTTAAAATCTTTTTCAGATGCCCGCGCGCGGCTTAGCCCGCACGTCACCTTCAAGGAGATCCATCTGCACGCCTGTGAAAGCTTGGTAGAGGGATTGATCGCTGTGGGTTTGATGAAGGGCGATCCTAAAGAGGCCGTCAGCCAACACGCCCATACGCTTTTCTTTCAGTGCGGGCTTGGTCATATGATGGGGCTTGATGTACATGACATGGAAGATTTAGGCGAACAATATGTGGGTTACACCGCAGAGGACCCGAAGGACACGCAAACGTTTGGGCTGAAATCATTACGCCTTGGGAAGAAGCTGGAACCCGGCTTTGTCTTGACGGTTGAACCGGGCATCTACATCATTCCGGAACTGATTGACCGCTGGCAGGCCGAAAACAAGCTTTCCGAATTTATAAATTACGATAGATTGCATAGCTACCGAAATTTTGGCGGAATCCGTATTGAAGACAATTTTGTCATTACCGATAATGGTTACCGCTTACTTGGCCCCGAATTAATTAAAACAGCAGACGACATTGAAAACTTCAGAAAAAACTATGTTTCTTAAAAGCAGGATACTATGGAAAATTGGCGGCGCGATCCTCTGGATAGCAATGGCACATCTTGCTCAGGCACAGCTACAATGGACACCTGACGGGATGGGTTACTATAGCTTTTCCGAAAAGGGCATCGATATAATCAATGCTGTGAACCCCGATAAAACTATCACGTTGCTGAACGCCACAGAACTGCGTCCGGCTGGTGCAGCCTATGGACTTGATGTGCAAAGCTTCCAAGTGTCGCCCGACGGAAATAGCCTCTTACTTTTCGCTAACACGGCACGCGTATGGCGCGAAAACACCCGCGGCGACTATTGGATATTTGACAAGGCTTCCAAGAAACTTACTCAGCTTGGCAAGGGCCTTCCCGAATCCTCGCTCATGTTTGCGAAGTTTTCGCCCGACGGCGCCCGCGTAGCCTATGTCGCTAAACATAACATTTACATCGAGAACCTATCGGATAATACGTACAAAGCCATCACCGAAGATGGCACCGACCGCATCATCAATGGAACGTTTGACTGGGCCTATGAAGAAGAATTTGGCACAAAAGATGGCTTTCGCTGGTCGCCGGATGGATCCAAAATTGCCTTTTGGAAACAAGATGCGCGCGGTACGCGAAATTTTCTGATGATAAACAATACAGACAGCTTATATGCGTTCACGGTTCCCGTAGAATATCCGAAAGTCGGACTTCCACCCTCGCCGACCAGCATTTGGGTTTATGACTTGGCGAAGCAACAAACCAGAAAAGTGGATGATCTATTGACGGCTAAAGATGGCTACATTCCGCGGATGGAGTGGCTCACTGACTCGAAGGGTGTGATTTTGCAGACATTGAACAGAAAGCAAAATGAGAGCAAAATTGTGATCTCCGACGCACAAACGGGAAAAGGCAAAGCTATCCATACCGAAACCGATAAGGCCTGGATCGATATTAAATCACGCTGGAACGACGGCGATCCTGCTGGTTGGGATTGGATAAACGGCGGCAAAGAATTTATATGGGTATCGGAAAAAGGCGGCTGGCGACAGATATACGGTATTGATCTAAACGGAAAAGAGAGGCTAATCACGAAAGATCCTTTTGATATTATCCAGATCGACTTCATCGATCCAAAGACACAGACCATTTACTTTTCGGCTTCACCTGGAGACGCGACGCAAAAGCATTTATATCGCGTGAACCTTCGAGGCGGTAAGTCTACCCGCGTAACGCCCGCAAGCTTAAAGGGAACCAACGCCTACCACATCTCGCCGAATGGTGAAATAGCTCTTTTCCAAACCAGCAGTACCACCTACCGGGCAAGTACGGCGGTCGTATCGCTGCCTGCACATAAAGAGCTACGCCCGGCAAAAAACACGGAAAAACAATCGCCTCAACATCCGCAGCCTGAATTTTTCCAGGTAACCACGGAAGATGGTGTGACGTTGGATGGCTGGGTGGTTAAGCCTTCTCAGTTCGATGCGTCGAAAAAATATCCGGTGGTATTTTACGTATATGGTGAACCGGCTTCGCAAACGGTGACAGACAATTTCAACACGGGTAAAAATAGATTATATAGGGGCGATATGGCTGCAGACGGCTATGTATACGTCTCGTTGGAAAATCGTGGTGCTCCTGCACCAAAAGGTCGGGAATGGCGTAAGTCTATTTATAGAAACATTGGTATACTCAATATTCGAGATCAGGCGATGGGTGCGAAAGAGGTGTTCAAATGGGGATTTATCGATACCGCTCGCGTAGCCGTGTGGGGTTGGTCAGGTGGCGGAGCCTCTACACTAAACTTATTGGGGCAATATCCAGGGATCTATAAAACCGGAATTTCCATTGCTCCGGTCACCAATCAACTGCTTTACGACAATATCTATCAAGAGCGATACATGGGATTGCCACAGGAAAATGGAGAAGATTTTATGAAGGGGTCTGCACTGACCTATGCAAAAAACGTGACAGGGAATTTGCTACTGGTACACGGCACGGGCGACGATAATGTGCATTACCAGAACGCGGAAGTTTACATCAATGAATTGATCAAGTATAATATCCCTTTTCAAATGATGTCGTATCCAAATCGAAGCCACGCGATCAGCGAGGGCGAAGGAACATCAGAACATCTTGCAGAGCTGTATACACGCTTTCTCAAGGAACACTGTCCGCCAGGAGCAAAATAATAACATAAGTTTTTTTTCGCTTTGTCCAACACAAGTCCCTTACGCCGCATGCCGCGGCAGGGCACTATTTTTGTGCCTTTTTACAGATTTCTTTTTCCGCTTTGTCCAACACAAGACCTTTCAGTCCTTGCCAGGACAGGGCTTTCCTTTTTTTTCTAAAAAAAGGAAACAAAAAAATCGTCGCTGAATTTTTGTTGCATCCTTGCGGGACATTGCGAAGGCAAATAACTACAGACGCAACAAAAATGAGGCGACATGTCGTTTAAGAATGGTTAGAAGCGATAAATTGAAAAACAGCGAGTGTTCCCACCGCATGCCGCGGCAGGGCATCACTTTTGTAGGCAAAAGTAGCAAAAGCCCGTCGCTGGAAACCTTTGCAGGGATGGGTTCTGCATGGGCAAGTTTCTACATATCGCAAAGCTTTCGATGAGACATGTCGATTAATAAAGGAAGGTGCAATTGAGCATAAAAAAGTGAAAAATTAAGAAGTAATAAAATTCTCAAACATTACCATTTCTACATACTAAGTACTATCTACTAAAGTCTAATTCGCACTACGCAATTCTACATACTAAGTACTATCATCTATCTACTAAAACCTACATGAGTACAATTATTGTTAATATCTTTATGCTGTTTAAAACATCACGCTATGGAAAACGAAAGAGAAAAGCGGGAGGTATGGATGCGCGGACCAGTTGCCCATGTGCCGGCCCTGCTCCAACCCGTCGCACATACACTGTTGCAAGTGCAGGAAGATACGGAAAAGTATATGCATGGCTTCTCGGAACAGAAGTTATGGATTCAGCCGGGAGGGGCCGCGTCTGTAGCCTTTCATCTGCAGCATATAGCCGGCGTCATTGATCGTATGTTCAGCTATGCGCACAATAAACCATTGACTGCGCTGCAGCTTGCCTACCTTAGTACCGAGGGAGAAAAGCAGCAAGGCATAACGAAAGAATCGCTCTTACAAAACTGTGAAAAGGTGATCAACCATGCGATCACGCAACTCCAAGATATAGCTATCGAAGAACTGCACACAGCCCGTTATCTCGGCCGGAAACGTATTCCAACTACGCTAATCGGACTTATATTCCATGCAGCGGAACATAGCCAGCGTCATCTTGGTCAAATGCTTGTCACGATCAAATGGCTTAGCAGCGACGATGTTAAAACTTGTTAAACAAGTTCACCGTATATACCAATACGGCAAGCGGTTCGTTTTTTTATTAACAACAGAAAAAAACACTTCATAGGTTAGTTTATAATTGGTTAGTTTGAAAAACCTGAGATTCCCCATCTCAGGTTTTTTTGATCAAGTGATCGAAGTGACGGTGATACATAATTCGAAAATTTAGCGCACCAGCTTTCCATCTTTTTTTACTTTCTGACTACTTTAATTCAGGAAAGATTTAAGTTCGGAATTGTTATCTTTGCGCTTTAAATTAAGGCATTTAAAACGAGGATTGAGTAATGAGAAATGTAAAAGTCGGTGTTGTGCAGATGAGCTGTACAGCGAACAAACAAGAGAATCTGGATAAGGCCATTGTAAAAGTACGGGAAGCGGCTGCTAAAGGCGCACAAATTGTATGTTTGCAAGAGCTTTTCACTTCTTTGTATTTCTGCGATGTGGAAGATTACGATAATTTTGAATTGGCCGAAGCTATCCCCGGCCCTTCTACGGATGCTTTGTCTGCGGTAGCAAAGGAGCTTGGTGTGGTTATCATCGCGTCATTATTCGAGAAACGCACGGAAGGCCTTTACCACAATACTACCGCTGTGCTGGATGCTGATGGCGCTTACCTCGGCAAATACCGGAAAATGCACATTCCTGATGATCCTGCGTTTTATGAAAAATTTTATTTCACACCTGGCGATTTGGGCTATAAAATATTTAAAACCAAATTTGGTAAAATTGGCGTCTTGATCTGTTGGGACCAATGGTATCCGGAAGCTTCACGCATTACTGCCTTAATGGGCGCGGAGATCTTATTCTACCCGACGGCAATAGGCTGGGCTACAGATCAGGATGAAGAAACAAACAGCGACCAATACAACGCATGGCAAACTATCCAGCGCTCGCATGCTGTAGCCAATGGGGTGCCTGTTGTATCCGTTAACCGGGTAGGCTTCGAGCAAGATGGTGCGATGAAATTTTGGGGCGGTAGTTTTGTAACCAACGGTCAAGGTAAAATTTTGTATCTGGCCTCGCACGATAAGGAAGAAACCGAGGTGATTGATCTGGATTTGAGCCAAGCGGATTATTTTCGCAAACACTGGCCATTCCTGCGCGACCGCCGTATCGAAACCTATTCGCCGATCACCAAAAGATTTATAGACGAGGATTAACAGCATGTATCATATTGGCCGTTTTCATGTTTGGATAAGGAAGCAGGAGAACGGTCTTACTATTTTTTATGTCACAACAACAACAAAACTTCCGACCGGACATGTTTAACAACTCGCCTAAAAAACAAGGTTTTTCTTTTCCGGCGGAATGGGCGCCACAGGAAGCGATGTGGCTGAGCTGGCCGCACAAAGAAGCATCGTGGCCAGGCAAGTTAGACCGCATTTTTGCACCTTATAGCGCATTTATAAAAGCCGTGGCCGACGGCCAGAAAGTGCGTATCAATGTAGCCGATGAAGAGATGAAGCAATTTGCATTGGGGCATTTGCAGCAAGCTGGCGCCAATTTGGATAATATCAGCTTTCATTTTAATCCCACGAACGACGCTTGGTGTCGTGACCACGGACCAGCCTTCTTGCTGAGCGAGGATGGGCTGACGAAAGCCGTTGTCGACTGGGGATACAACGCTTGGGGCGGAAAATACCCCCCCTATGATCTGGATGATGTCATTCCGACGCGTATCGCCGAGGCCTTTGGTTTACCTCTTTTTACGTCAGACATTGTCATGGAGGGAGGATCAGTTGAGTTCAACGGTGCAGGCACGGTATTGACAACGACCGCCTGTCTATTAAACGAAAACAGAAATCCGCATTTAACGAAAGAACAGATTGAGACCTACCTCAAAGAGTTTTACGGGCAAGAGCAGGTGCTCTGGCTTGGAGACGGTATCGTAGGTGACGACACCGATGGCCATATCGATGACATTACCCGCTTTGTAAGCAGGGATACCGTTATCACGGTTGTAGAGGAAAATCCGGAAGATGAAAACTACAGCATCCTGCAAGAAAATTTACAGCAACTCAAGGAGCTGCGCTTGCTTGATGGCTCATCACTCCAGATTGTTGAAATACCTATGCCCGCGCCGGTCATTTATGAAGACACGCGCTTACCGGCATCGTATGCTAATTTCTATATCGCCAATGAGGTTGTCGTGGTTCCTGTTTTTAACGACCCGAATGACCAACGCGCACTTGACATTATCCAATCCTGCTTCCCCACCCGCAAGGTGATCGGTATTGACTCGGTAGATATTATATGGGGCCTAGGTAGTTTCCATTGTTTAAGTCAGCAAGAGCCAGCCTAAACGTCTGCTGGTATCCAGTAATCCATCGGGGGAATCGTTTAAAACGGTTCCCCCGATGGATTGTCAGCATAATGGTCTAGCATCCGTTGCACAATAATGCCCTACTGCTAAATACAAAGATTGAACTTTTAGCGTATAATGTGGTTTTATAGATATAAAAAACTTTTGATTATGCAGCTACAAGACATTCAAGTAAACGACACAACCGTCTCTCAAGAAGATAGCACCCCGCGGGTCTCATTCAATATTGACATTACCCTGGTATGCTCCGGCGATCTGGAAGCGTATAAAGTAAATGGCAACCTAGACACCACATCGCTCAAAGATGCCGCACTCAAACTATTACAGAACAAGCTGAATGGAATTGACGACGTAGCTAAGTAGCTACACTTTAGCAATAGATTTTCCAGATTGGAATACAATTTGACAAGTTTGCAGCATGAAGAAATTTTTAATTGTTGTCTTTATTATCGGGCTTATAGGTGTGATAGCCTGGTTGGTTTACTCGAAATATGGCCAAAGGCCTACAACGGAGACCACCCATCAAATACTTGTGGAGCGCATTGAGGCCATGGGTAAGCTGGAGCTGGTAAAATACCGCTTGAGTGATGTTATTGAGCACAAAGCTATTAGCACGTTCCTACCTGATGCTAGTGTATTGCTAATCGTGAAAGCTGACGCGGTAGGCTGTGTGGATCTAACCAAGCTTGATCCAAACAAAATTAGCGTCCATGGAGATTCTGTCTCGATACAACTGCCTAAACCAGAAGTTTGCTATGTCAAGATTGATCATAAGGCTTCACGCGTATACGACACGAAGATGGCTTTTTTCCGCGAAGCCACTTTGGTGGATGAGGCATTTAAAAGCGCAGAAAGTCAAGTCGCTAAGGAGGTGGCAAAATCAGATATAATCCAGCAAACAAAAACCAATGCCAGCCATGTATTCAAACCTTTTTTAGAGGCTTTGGGATTCAAGAAGATAAATCTTGCTTTTGATTAGGTAGGCATTACATACTGGCTACAATGGTCAGCCCAGCGTACAGCGTAATTTGGAATGATTATCTTGCGCGCTATATTGTTTACAGGTAGCGTGAGCTGGATAGCGATACAAAGACAACATTACTTGGTACTGGATGGGCTGCGTGGCTTAGTGCTTACAACAGCGAAACTGAAGAAGCCGTGTCATTTGATCGCCTACCGTACGAAGCATTTGTTTTGCGAAATACATACTAAAATATGGGGTGCAGCGTTTATATAGTATACGATTTAAATTTCATAATAAGTTCATAATTAGTTTGATAAATCCTGTAGTCCCAGCTACAGGATTTTTTATCACGATACGTGCAACATTTGGGTGAGCAAAACGTTAATAAGGTATGGAGATCATAGATTTAGTGTAGCTCAAGATGTAGAGTATAATCGGTGATCAAATAAAAGCCCGGCGAATACGCGCCGGGCTTTTGCATTTGTCATGTGTAATTCATGTCTAATGCCGGCCAGCAATGGGCAGCGGCTGGAAAAACGCAATATGAAATGTTAAAAAATGTAAAGAGATGTATTTAGACATACTAGAACGATACGATCAGCGTTATAGTTGTATAATTTCATAATTTAGGTTAATAATTGGTTTGGTAAAATCCTGAAGTTCCCCACTTCAGGATTTTCTTATTTACGTTGATTCGTCGGCTGCACATAAAAATCATAGGTCATCCGCGCTATACGGGCAATGATCTCCTCGTTTACAGCCAACTCCTCTTTCGAGCGGCTCACAAACACAGAAATAAATAGAGGCTTGTTATCGGGAAGAAAAATTATACCGACGTCATGTGCAGCTTCCGTTATCCCCTCCTTGATTCCTGAATAGCCTGTTTTATGCGCTACAACCGTGTTTGCTGGCAAATCGCCTTTCAAGCGTTTCAGCCCAGTCTTTGTCCCTTTCATCACCGTCCATAAAAAGCTATGGCTTTCTGGAGACAATTCTTTTTTGTCATTGTAAAAATAGGTCTTTAGCAAGTTGTTGCATTCTTCCGCCGTGGTCCAGTTTTGGAATTGCGCCTCCCAGTTGCTCTGCATGGTTTTTTCATTGATTTTAATGGCTAAATTTTTCACGCCTTTCTCTTTGAAGAAAAGGTCGACCTGCTCGGGACCGCCCAGCAGTTTTAAAATCACGTCACAGGCAACGTTATCGCTTTGCGCTACCATATACGTTAGTAGTGTGGATAACGGAATCGTTGCTCCTTGTGGATAGTCATCTCGCAGCGGACTCCAGATATTCGGTGTTAAATCTTCTTTCGAAACAGTAATGGGTTGATCCAGTTGGAAAGTCCCCTTATCAATTTCCGTGAGCATGGCTACCGCGATGTGAAATTTAAAGACGCTTTGCATAGGCAGCTTTTCTTCTGCATGAATTTGTACGATATCCCCGTGATGTCCCTCTTGTATAGCTACGGCAACAAAAGCCTTTTTGTCTTGAATAAAGGATGTGATCTGGTTTTCAAGACTTGTAGATTGACTATAGCCGGGCGACAGGGATAGGCTACTCAAAATCAATAAAATCAAAAATTTACAAATGTTCATGTGCTGGGATTTTACAAGTCTAATATACACTTTTAGCAGGTTATGCCTGATTAAGATTTATTTCATTTTTTTCGCTACATGCAACAGTGCATAGGTTTAACCTTTCATCGTTGCAACGGGCTGTGCTGACAGGTTTGCTTTTTCCAACTCGGGTAGCTGCCTTAATGATATTCTCCATGACTTGTAACAAAAGCTCGCGGATGCTATCTATCTAAAATTGCGGCCTTTATGAAATACGCCAGGAGTTTGTGACTCTTCAGCCTGCTGTAAATCCTGCAACCAATCATTCAGGTTATAGCATTGTTTGACCACCACATGGATAACTTTACCCTCTATTTGCACGACGCCATTTACCAGTAATAGTTTAGCTTGTAATATTTCGCGTCTATAGCGTTCAAATACTTTTCCCCACACCACGAGATTTGCAAAACCAACCTCATCTTCGATCGTGACAAATAAAACTCCTTTTGCTGTTCCAGGTCTTTGCCGCACGGTGATCAATCCGCAAACCCTGACGGGCATACCATTTTTTACTTTCGACAGTTTATCTGTAGGCACCACATGTTTTTTGTCCAGTTTAGTCCGTAAAAAACTGACAGGGTGCGCTTTCACCGAAAGTCCCGTGGTTGCGTAATCCTGAACAACATGCTCACTGGCTGTCATCAAAGGCAGTTCCATTTGCATTTCTAGGGCACTGGCAGAGGGCTGTTCTTTAAACATCTGGATCGGCCTATCTCCCAGTGCAGCAACCTGCCATAATGCTTGCCTGCGATCAAAACCTAAGGAGCGAAATGCATCCGCGTCAGCAAGCTTTTCAAGCAGGGATAAAGAAACGATGTCTGCCAGATCCTCAATTCTTGTATACGGTGCTTTCCGATGCGCAATCATTTGCGCTATCTCCATTTCATTAACGCCTTTGATCTGACGAAAGCCTAAGCGGAGTTTATGGAACTTTTCTCCAAAATTACCTTCTAACGTATTGTCCCATTGCGAGAAATTAATATCCGTTGCGTTGACTTGCACGCCATGCTTCTGGGCATCGATCACTATTTGGGCGGGATGGTAAAAGCCCATGGGCTGGCTATTGAGCAAAGCGGCAGCAAACACATCCGGATAGTAACATTTAATATAGCAGGAAACGTAAACCAATAATGCAAATGAAGCGGCATGACTTTCTGGAAATCCGTAACTTCCAAACCCTTCGAGCTGCCTAAACACCCGTTGGGCAAATTCTTCGGCGTAGCCTTTTTCAAGCATACCTTTTATCATCTTTTCGCGGAAAAGGCGCACCTCGCCTTTCGACTTGAATGTGGCCATACTACGTCGTAAACCATCAGCTTCGGCTGGCGTAAAGCCTGCAGCAACAATGGCGATTTCCATCGCCTGCTCCTGAAATAAAGGAACTCCTTTTGTACGCCTTAAAATATCTCTTATTTCTTCCGAAGGATAATCTTCAGGTTCTTCACCATTTCGTCGCCGTAAATAGGGATGAACCATATCGCCTTGTATGGGCCCGGGGCGAACGATGGCTACTTCGATAACCAGATCGTAAAATTCTCTAGGTCTTAAGCGGGGCAGCATAGACATTTGCGCTCTACTTTCAATCTGAAAGACACCCAAGGTATCTGCTTCACAGATCATATCATAAACCCGTGAATCGTCCTGCGGAATGTTGGCTAAGGTCAACTCTTTTCCATAGTGTTTCTTGACCAGATCAAATGCTTTACGGATACAGGTCAACATACCCAACCCCAACACATCGACTTTTAAAAAGCCTAGGGCTTCCAAATCATCTTTATTCCACTCGATATTCGTGCGGTTTTCCATACGGGCATTGATGACCGGGCACAGCTCATGCATCTTTCCCTGCGTAATGACAAATCCTCCGGTGTGTTGCCCCAGCTGTCTTGGAAAGCCCAGCAGCTGCTCGCTCAGCTCAATTATTTTTCTAAAATGAGCATCCTCTGTGCTAAAACCATGTTCGGCAAATCGCGCTGCATCTATTTCACTATCCCAATGGGAACTAATCGTTTGAGACAGTCTACTTAAAGCGTCCATAGATAAGCCCATAGCTTTCCCTACATCCCGAAGTGCCCCCTTTGGCCTTTCCTGGGTCACAGTAGCGACAATAGCTGCACGTTCGCGTCCATATTTTTCATAAATATATTGAATCACTTCTTCCCGCCGCTCGTGTTCAAAATCTACATCAATATCAGGTGGTTCATCCCGAGCATCAGACATAAAACGCGCAAACAATAACTTAATCTTGGTTGGATCAACCGATGTTATACCCAAGCAATAGCACACAATGGAATTTGCTGCTGAACCCCGACCCTGGCAGAGTATGCCGCGATCACGTGCGAACTTGACATAATCATACACGGTCAGGAAATAAGAAGGATAATTTTTGCGTTGGATAAAATCAAGTTCCATTTGAATCTGTGGGCGGTATTTGATGAAATTTTCAGGACTTAATTTTTCCCCAGCCCCTTCCCACACCAGCATTTCCAATTCTTCCTGGGGTGTGCGCCCATCGCTGGTCAATTCTTCCGGGTATTGATAGGTCAATTCATCCAAAGAAAACCGACAGGCCTCGGCCAGCTTCACTGTATTCTCCAATGCTTCCGGATAATTCCGAAATAGGCGTTCCATTTCTTCGCCCGGCTTTAGGTAGCGCTCTGCATTGGCATGCAATCGATACCCAGCCGTATGGATGGTACATTTCTCGCGGATGCAAGTGAGCACGTCACAAAGCTCTCGTCTATCCGGTTCGTGATAATGAACTTCACCCACTACAACGAGGGGCAAGCTCAGCTCCATGGCCTGCTCATGCAATCGGAAAAGCCGTTTTTGATCATCGCCGGAATACAACCGGGATATACCGATATAAAATTGATTTTTAAGTCTTTCAGCATACCAATATAAATCATCAGTATAGTTATTTTCTAATTTGAAAGATTCCGTTAGCTGAGCTGGAGGTACGAGTATAAAGAGTAGATCTTCCTTCAAGGCGAGCACATCTGCTTTGTAGAGGTGGCACTTGCCTTTTTCGGCACGCTGGTTTCCGACGGACAATAGTGCACACAGCTGTGCATAGCCATTTCTGTTCCTGGGATAGGCCAACAGACTCACACCATCCAACAAATCAAGGCGACAGCCAACAACCAAGCGTAAGCCGTGCTTCTTTGCAGCGACGTGAGCGCGTACAATACCTGCTAGGGTATTCCGATCTGTTACACCCAAAGCTTGGTAGTGCAGGTCATGGGCTTTCTGCATCAGTTCATCCGGATGAGAAGCGCCGCGCAGAAAACTAAAATTAGTCGAGACGTTCAGTTCAATATATCCCATTATTTCCTAAGCAAAAAAACCATGTAAATACCATTCCGATGTTCGATCACCACGATAGTGGCCCAGCCTAAACAACCAATACCGGCTTCCACGTTCATCTTCCACATAGTAATAATCGCGGTGTTCGCCATTTTCTAACCACCATTCGCGTTCTATGCGTTCAGGACCATCTGCTTTTTTTATATGGTGCACTTTGCTGGCATACCTAAAAAGCATAGGCGGATAATCTGGGATGGGTGCTGTAACTTCTATTCGCTGCGGGGGATGTAACAGACGCGTGGGCCGCGGTTTATCGAGGGGCCAGGCTATGCTGGGTTTTTCAGCGAAGGAATCTGCCGCTTTGATAGCGCGTTCAGGCCAATGGTGCTGATCGGGCACATACCGGTTGATAAGGCAGTTACGATCTCTACCTTTAATTCGATCCAGCAGTTCGATCACAGCTGTGTTGGATCCGGCCAACCCATCTCGCCATAACGTTTCCTGCGATGAAGCTGCCTCATCAACCACAAGGGCTTCCAATAAAAACAACTCTATTCCCAAGGCAGGTTCTATATGCACAATTTTTTGATTGAATAAGCTACATAGGTGCGGAACATGAGCGGAAGGTCTGTTGGTGCCAATCTCTACAAAGACCTTTTTTCCGTCAATACGGTAACAGGTCAATTTGGCCTTTCGCAAACCTCTACCTTCGCTAGCGAGACGTTTGCATAAGGTTTCCAGTAAGGTATGAATAGCCACCTCAATACCCTTCTCGGTTCGGATGGGTTCTAGGCAAGGCAATTGTTCGGCATAAGGCACAATACCTTGTAGGGGCTCTATATACTCTTCTTTGGTTCCCATAAACTGCGCTAGACGTAGCAAAAGCGCTGCTGAAAACCTTCTTTTTAAGAGTGCGGTTGAAACGGCAGCTACGCTTCCCAGCGTGCGAAAACCCAGTTTATACAAGCGAGCTACATCATCAAATTCCAGCCTTAGGGCTTCCACAGGAAGTGCTGAAAGCATGGGCAATTGGGTATCGACCGGCACGACCGTTTTATGAGCACGGTATCGCGATGCCGCCCAAGCCGCCCCAATCGTATCGGCGCTGCTTATGCACGTTTGGTAGCCCTTTTCGCTTAATTGCGTAGCAATGGTACCGATGTAGAGTTCTTCACTGCCCCATAAGTGCGTACAGCCGCTGCTATCCAACACGACACCGCCCCGCCCGTCCAACGCTACAGTAGGGGTAAACTTCAATAACCATATTCCAATAGCTTTCAGCAGCTTATCACTTCGCATATCTTTATCATTCACGACATGTAGCGTGGGTAATGCGGCTTTTGCATCCGCCAGAACCATCTGTGGAGCAACACCCATTTTTTCTGCTATTGGACTCACTGCTGTGATAACCATACGCCCTTTCTCCGGCAGCACAAATACAATAGGCTGATCAGCATACGTTTTGTTTTTGCGCATATACCAATCTGCTAGCAGGTATGGAAACCAGATGGCTACATAACGCTTTTGCATACTTATCCCACTTTTAAATCCACTACGCGTTGCTGTTCTACGCTTACCTCTTTATGGGCAAGCGTAAACTGCCCACGTTGCCAACCCACTTCCCAAGAGCCTGGATTGCCATTCCGTACTTTCAGGAGATCAACAGACCATAAAGGGAAACCGACACCTGGCAGTCCATCTACTACCGTGCTGGGCAATGATCGCACCTGCCAGCGCGCAGCGCAAGCGGTCGCCATATGCTGCCGGACAGCGGTACGCAAGAGTAAACCCGTCACTTTACTTTTTTCAACGGCCAATTGTAATCGACGGGACTGGATAAAATCCAAATCTTGGATCTCAGCCACGACAACTTGAATATCGGCACACTTCAAAGATTCTTCCAGCGCCCATAAGATATCTTTTTCACGCTGCATACGAATAAAAATGACCTGTTCTGGGGCAACACCAAACGTCTTTAGCGCTGGTGCATATAATTGTTGTGTACTCCCGATCCAAATACAGACCCCTCCCTGCTGCAGTAGCGTAGCAAGGAGTCCGCCTATGAATCCACTGGTAGCCGCTTCATCTTCCTGCTTATCTGCTATAAACTCGTGAATACAGCTTAACGGAAATGTTTGTCCGGGGAAAGCATGTTCCAATAATCCCAGTCCAAGCGATTTGGAAGTTTCATCTTTTTCTTTGTAACCTTGCCAAGCCAAAATCTGCCGCTGTAAGCGGGCGACCTCGGTCCGTTGGGTTGTATGGGCTTGCATAATAATTTCCTCCTTTCTACACACAAAAGTAATACTAAATTTTTTAGTAAATCATGTTTAAAGGTTTTTTCTTACTTTTAAGTGTTTAAACCTCTCGCTATGCACTATATACGCTTTTTATACCTGGTTTCTATGCTAAGTTGTGGGTCAGGGTTTTTGGGAAACGCACAACAAAAAAATCCAAAACCTAATATTGTATACATCATGAGTGATGACCATGCTTACCAAGCCATCAGCGCCTATGGTCATGGTTTAAATCAAACACCTCATATCGATCGATTAGCACAAGAGGGCCTTAAGTTTACCCGCGCTACCGTAACGAATTCACTTTGTGCACCAAGCCGGGCTGTTTTGCTGACTGGAAAACACAGCTTTGTGAATGGTAAAATCGATAACATGGCAAAATTTGATTGGAACCAGGATAATTTTGCGAAGATGCTTCAAAAGCATGGTTATCAAACGGCACTGATCGGCAAAATTCATATGGATGGATTACCACAAGGCTTTGATCATTCTGCTGTTTTGATAGACCAAGGGGAATATTACAACCCAAACTTTGTTATCAACGGCCATAAACAACAGCTCACGGGCTATGTGACAGACTTGACAACCGATATGGTCATAGACTGGATTGATAAGCGCGATTCGGAAAAGCCGTTTTGTGTGCTCTATCACCAGAAAGCTCCACATCGGGAATGGCTGCCTGCCCTAAGGCATATTCAATCCTATACCGCAACCACCTATCCGGAACCTGCCACCTTGTTTGACGATTTTCAAGGCCGCGGCACTGCGGCTAAATCTGCTGAAATGAATATCCTCAACCATATGAATTGGGCTGGTGATAGTAAGGTGCCGCCACCCCTAATGGATGAACTCGGACTCAAAGAGTATATGAAATGGGACAAAGCTGCTTATACGAACAACCTGGGCAGAATGACTGAAGAAGAACGAAAGTCATGGGATGCCGTATACAACCCTATCATGGAAACATTCAAGGCCCAGTATCCTAACATGACTAGTCGGGAGCTTTTGCAATGGCGCTACCAGCGGTATATGCAGGATTACATGGGTACTGTGGCAGCTGTCGATGAAGGGGTTGGCAAGCTACTGGATTATCTAAAGGCTAACGGACTGGAGGAGAATACTATTGTCATCTACACCTCTGATCAAGGTTTCTATTTGGGTGAGCATGGCTGGTTTGATAAGCGCTTTATGTATGAAGAGTCTCTGCGCACTCCCCTGCTGATCCGCTATCCAAAAGAAATTCCCGCTGGAAAAACATCAAATGCATTGGTGCAGAACCTCGATTTTGCTCCCACACTGTTGGATTTTGCGGGTGTTGAGATCCCGGCAGACATACAAGGTGAATCATTCCGCACGCTCGCTGCTGGAAAAGACAGTTTATGGAGAGACGCCGTTTATTATACTTACTATGAATATCCTAGTATTCATATGGTGAAAAGGCACTATGGCATCCGTACCGATCGTTATAAGCTTATCCATTTTTATTATGATGTGGATGAATGGGAACTGTATGATCTGGAAAAGGATCCAAACGAACTTAGCAATGTTTATGAGGATCCGGATTATGCAGCCATCAAAAAGCACATGACCAAAAAACTTCAGGATGTTCGTAAAAAATATAAGGACTCGGGGCAAAATGATGCGCGTTATATCCCTGTAGAATAGCAATTTATATATTCGACATTAATTTTAAGTTGATATACTTATTGACGAGCTATGAAAAACGGATCTGTACATAGCGCGTTGACATGCAAGGTTGGGGTTTCTGCTTTCAAGATCTTTTCTACAGAAATTCGAGCTCACCAAAAAATTCGGGCAAATGAAAATTAGGCTTCGGCCAACTAATGGGCGCCCAGGACATGAAATGGGGTTCGGGTAATGCATCGCCGCATTTATAGAAATTAGCGTGCGCAGAAAGACCCGCCAAAGAGCGAATAGGACTTTTTGCAAAAACGGCTATGGGAATGTAGAGTATAATGTTCCATTGTTTCCTGCCCTGATAGCTAAGGATGGAGGTCGTTGTTGCTACTTGCATAATCGTATCGGCATTCAGGCGGGTTCTTTCTGCTTTGATTTGGGTACCGTAGCCAATTAATCCCGTGCCCACAACATTAAATTCTAAATTGTAGTAATGTTTTTTTTGGTCGAAAGAGATAAAAAACTCGACACAACTATCTTCCCAAACCGATTCATTTGGACGCACATACTGCCCCTTAATAAAATCCTCTTTAACGGCGTAATGCAGGATAATAGCCGATCCATTATGTGCAATCTGAAAGTCTACGAATGGCTTGTATGGATATTCCCCTTTCCAATTGTGTCGATCTACGGCATGCCAAGTTAACCCTTCCATTTTACCAGCCATGTGGGCATAATTTAAATTTTCGGCGTCTATATCGAGGTGCTCTACTATCAATTTACTCATTACATTTTCTTTTTATTCGGTCAAACTAGCATATAAAATGGAGCGTAGCTGCTGCTTTTCCTTTTCCAGTTCCTCTACTAAGGTAAGCTGTGCTTTTGTTCTCACCAAATTATGGTCTGTATATTGTATTTTATAGTAGCTATCTCCCTGCAGATAGTCCGTTAAAAAACGAACCGCTTGCATAAAAGGGAGCAGAAAAACCCCGTCTAGTAGTGATTCGATTTCAGCAGCCGTAAGAAAGTGTTTGGCAGCGTGCATATATCCTTTCGTGTAAGCGCTAAACAGCCTAATATCCAGTTTTATTTTAGTCAAGTCTGATTCATCTTCTGCGGCCGAGTTGATCACCGTACGGATGGCATCTCCGAAATCATAAGCCACATAGCCTGGCATCACCGTATCCAAATCAATAACACACTGCACATTGTCCTGCTCATCTAACAATACATTATTAAATTTGGTGTCGTTGTGGGTGATTCGTAAGGGTAGTTCGCCTTTCTCCGCGCGCAACAAGATACTTCGCATCGCTGTTTCACGCTCCGCTATGAACTGCAATAGCTCCCCTACTTCGGCTACACGATTTGCGCTATCAGCAGAAATTGCTTGCCTTAGATTTTCCATTCGGAAGTCGATATTGTGAAAATTAGGTAACACCTCGACCAACCTGCTGGCATCCAGATCTGCCAACTGCATTTGAAACTCACCAAAGGCTAGTCCCCCAGAATAGGCCTGGGCTTCTGTTTCTACGATATCATAGCTTTTGGTACGTTCTAGCAAAATAAACATCCGCCAATACCCCTGCTTCTCATCCACATGAAAGAGCGTTCCCGATCGGGTGGGTACCAACGTTAACGTACTTTTCTCGACCAGCTCTTGACCGCGATGCGCTAACTTTCCTTTCAGATGGTCCAACACGATCTTCGTATTCTGCATCAACGCCGGAATGTCTGTAAATATATGATTGTTTATCTTTTGCAAAAGATAGCTTTCGCCTTTCGGATGATCGGTCTTTACGCAAAAGGTATCGTTAATATGTCCAGAGCCAAATCGCTCCACACTTACTATTTCGCCTTGAATATCAAAATGGATGACAGAATCTAAAATCGTATTATCTTTACAAACAAACATACTTGACAAATTAAAACAGCTTTCTGGTTTACAGTCTGCAATATCCCAATTAATTAATAAAAAGAAAAGCCCGAATAGCAAGCAAACGTTTGTTCTTTTTGATTTACCGTCATATAGACGCTATTCTTTTTATCCGAGATCAAAACTTCGAGTTTTACCTTATTTTATGCGCAAAGATCGACGCTTAGTTTATTTTAAGGATCGAGAAATTCTATTAAAAAGAATTTGTATTTTGGGTAATCAAAAAAAGATAGCATTATGCTCACAGAGATCATTATAATTTTAGCCTTAATTGTTTTAAATGGCATCTTTTCGGCTTCGGAAATATCCATTGTTTCCAGCAGAAAAGCAAGATTACAGGCCATGGCCGACAAGAAAAACAATTCGGCACGAATTGCCCTAAAGCTGAAAGACAACCCAAACCGTTTTTTATCCACCGTACAGATAGGCATCACATTAATAGGTATATTGACTGGTTTTTTTAGCGGAGGAACAATATCATCCTACTTGGCAGATGTCTTGAATAATGTACCCTTATTGGCGCCCTATAGCCAACAAATCTCCATTATATTGGTCGTGCTGGTGATCACCTACTTGACATTGGTTATTGGAGAGTTGGTACCTAAGCGTATAGGCATGGCCATTCCAGAGGGGTATGCTTCGCTCATTGCGGCACCCATGCAGCTATTGAGCAAGATCGTGCGTCCTTTTGTGTGGCTACTTAGTGTCTCGACAGATGCTATAGTGAAACTACTGAATATCAAAGTTTCTGAAAACACCGTAACTGAAGAAGAAATCAAAGCATTAGTAGATGAAGGCGTTAGCAGCGGCGTTATTGAGAATTTTGAGCATGATTTTGTTGACAGGCTTTTAGTTCTCGGAGACAAGCGCGCTATCAACCTGATGGTGCATCGCTCGGATATTGTTTGTCTGGATTTGCAAAATTCCTTCGAAGAGAATAAGATCATCATCAGACAATCGGAACATACGGAATTTCCCGTAGTGGACGGAAGCTTTGATCATATCAAAGGGATTATTCATGTTAAGACACTTCTAAAAAAGCATCTCGATGCACAGCCGATCGATCTGGAAGAACTGATACAGCCTATCCCCTTTGTGAATGAAAACACATCGGCCTACAACATTTTGAATGTCTTTAAGAATGCCAAAGCACAGCTCGCCATCGTGATTGATGAATATGGCATTGCACAGGGAATCGTTTCCATCAAAGATATTGTCCGTACGTTGTTTGGCGACATGGAATCGTCTGTCGATCAAGAAGCTAACATCCGCAAGCGGGACGATGGATCATTTATCGCTGACGGCCGGATACAGCTCGATGACTTTCTGCAGTACTTTGAGATCTACTTATCTGATGAAGAAGATGAAGAACTTGGAAATGTGACGACATTGGGTGGGCTGGTATTTCTAACGCTCGACCACGTACCTGAGGAAGGGGAATACATCCACTTCAAAAGATATAAATTAGAAGTAATTGATATGGATGGCCATCGTATTGATAAAGTATTGATTACGAAGATTCCTAGGCTATTGCATGACATTCCGGAGAATGAAGACTAACGTCATGATGCTATGTGCCGACCGACGACAGCTATGAGATCGGGCAATGTCATGACGCCGCTTTGTCGCCACACTTGCTGGCCATCTTCGAATAATAGCATCGTAGGCACCCCTTGCACGCGGTACGTACTGGCCAGCTGATTATTTTTATCCACATCAATCTTTATAACAGATAGCTTCTCACCGTAGTGTGCTTTCAAGTCTTTGAGGATGGGCGCTAGCATTTGGCAGGGTCCACACCAAGTTGCTGAAAAATCCACCAATACCAGCGGATGTTGTTTGATAAGATCAGTAAATGTTGCCATATAGGTAGAGTACAATAATAATCAATAAAAGTTTATACGTTAGTACGGAATCGCTAAATTTTCAATATCTTCCATGGTTCCTTTAAACATGTTGAGATCCACATTTCCTGATATGCCGCGCACGCGCCCGCGTTCGGAAAATTGCCAAAAATCCCAATGTTTTTTCGGCTTTTCTACCCAGAAATTGTAGTTAGCAATCCAAAGCGTATAGTCTGAGAATTCCTTCTCCAGGAAATCGGTAAAGTAGCTGTCTCCAGAATATAAGATAGGCCGGATGCCGTAATGTGTCTCGACCTCATCCAGCCAACGCTTCAGACCTACTTTCAGTGAGTCCATAGGCTGCCGTCTCGGTCTTTCTTCGATATCCAGCACAGGAGGAAGATCGCCGGGTTTGAGCTTTACAGTACGGATGAAGTTGCGGGCTTGGCGCTTGGAATTTTCATTCGGCCTAAAATAGTGGTATGCCCCACGGAGCTTGGCTCGGCTTGCGGCCGCCTCCCAATTCTCCTGAAAGCGTTTGTCCTGCTTCTTCTCCCCCATAGTGGAGCGAATGAAAACAAAATCCAGCGGCACCTCATCGTGGATAGTATGGACTTCAATCCAGTTTATACGGCCTTGATACTGTGAAATATCTATCCCATACAGGTAGCTATCATGCTTGCTCATTAAACTGATGTTTCGTCTTAAATGTTCATCATCATCATATTTTTTACCCGCATCATCTCCATAAAAGTAGTTTTTGATCGTATACATCAAATCTGTTTTATAGATTAACAAGGCGCCTAAACCTACCACCACGATCGGAATGATTATACTCCATAGCAGAAATTTCCGCCGATCGGGTTCTTCAACCTTTCGTTTCGTCTTGACCGTTCTCTTGGATTTTGCCATATTGCATCGAAAATAGTGCATTTATTTTTTTTTGACAACAGTAAATCCTCAACATCAATATGCGTGTTTATAATTCCAAAGAATGGTTTACAGCTACGGTTCTTTTCCATCGAAGCGACACCTTTCGTAAACTTCTTCCCTTCCTATTTCTGATGGCGGCTTATTCTTGGGGAATAGCCTATTGGGAGTTGGAATACTTGAAGCTCTCCGAAAAAAGCTGGATCAAAAATATCACGATGGTCCATAATCTGCTGGGCTTCGTTTTATCCCTGTTGTTGGTATTTCGAACTAATACCGCTTACGATCGTTGGTGGGAGGCACGAAAGCAATGGGGAACATTGACCAATATCAGTCGAACGCTAGCCATCAAATTGGATGCATTCGTTGATGAGGACGACGCGGTTACACGAAGCTTTTTCAGAAGAACTATTCCGTTATATGCGGAGACCGTATTTCATTTCCTACGCTCGGACTACGTGAAGTTTATGCTGGACGAAAAAGAGCATCCGGAACTGACCACATTGGATGAACAAAAGCATGGCCCAAACCAAGTCGCTGCCCTGATATTTAGCAAAGTCAATGCGCTCTATCGCGACAAAAAGATATCTGGGGAACAGCTTATTGTGCTGAATGACGAGCTGCAGAACCTGACCAACGTTTGTGGTGCCTGTGAGCGGATCAAAAACACCCCTATACCATTAAGTTACAGCTCGTTTATTAAAAAGTTTGTCATGGCCTACTCCGCTACGCTGCCCATTGGCTTCGTATTTTCGATGGGCTATTTTGTGGTTGCGGCTGTGCCGTTCATCTTTTATGTGTTAGCCTCGCTGGAGCTAATCGGCGAATCGATAGAAGAGCCCTTCGGAACAGATACCGATGACTTACCTATTGATAAGATCGCTCAAAACATTAAAAAACACGTCTATGAGGTGCTTAAACCCTGATTTCTGAGGGAGTTGATGCGGCTAAAACAAAATAATCTCGCTCATTTTCAGCACCTAAAAGAACAGGGCGGAAATAAGTTTTGCAGAATAAGCCAGAATTTCTACTTTTGTCGCGGAGAGTTGGCAGAGTGGTCGAATGCGGCAGTCTTGAAAACTGTTGACTGTCACAGGTCCGGGGGTTCGAATCCCTCACTCTCCGCCAAACAAAAGCAGCTTTTTTAGCTGCTTTTGTTGTTTAAGCACCAGCTGGATTCGAACCGAAGCGTGGGCCGGGGTTCGATCCAAGGGAGGTTCAGGGTTGGGTTTGGGAATCGCACGGCTGAACCAATCCCGAACGCTCCGCCAAACAAAAGCAGCTTTTTTTTAGCTGCTTTTGTTGTTTAAGCACCAGCTGGATTCGAACCCAAGCGTAGGCCGGGGTTCGATCCAAGGGAGGTTCAGGGTTGGGTTTGGGAATCGCGCGGCTGAACCAATCCCGAACGCTCCGCCAAACAAAAGCAGCTTTTTCAGCTGCTTTTGTTGTTTAAGCATGATTTGGATTCGAACCGAAGCGTCGGCCGGGGTTCGATCCAAGGGAGGTTCAGGGTTGTGTTTGGGGCTCGCACGGCTGAACCAATCCCTCACTCTCCGCCAAACAAAAGCAGCTTTTTTTTAGCTGCTTTTGTTGTTTAAGCACCACCTGGATTCGAACCGAAGCGTGGGCCGGGGTTCGATCCAGAGAAGGTTCAGGGTTGGGGTTGGGACGCGCGCGGCTGAACCAATCCCGAACGCTCTGCCAAACAAAAGCCTCTCCTATTTTGTATCAAACAAATATTGAAAACTGCCTCACTTAAGATTACCGGGAAAAAACACAGCTTTTAGTTGTTGTAATAAGAAGTTAGCAGTCAGCGTTCAGATGCTAAATGCTTAATTTAGTTTATTGTTTTTAGCTTCTTAAATTGAAGATAATTCTTGTCTTATGAGAAGTGTCTTGATAAAAAATGGTAGACTTACCTCGTGATCACTTTTTTTATAATAACAATTGCGATCGGTTTTTCCAGATTTTTTTCTGTTGATCAATTGGAGATAGACATCCAACTAATGTTTAATTTAGGACTTGTGCAATATCTCAACCGGTTAGAAACAGGGGAAGTTATTGATTCAGACAGCGATAATGCTCCTTACATAGATTATTTTATTTAAGATTTTGATTTTAATTATGAGCTATTATTCCACGTCTGAGGAGGAAGGGTCTGGGCATCTTATATTTAATTCGTCGAAAAGAGTGCGAACCTTTGTTCGCCAACTTGATCGAGCAAGTGGCCGACTTTTTTGGTCCTTTAAATATCAACTCTGTTTTGCGAATGGTGAGGTCTAGATTTTCTGCCTTGTGTATCTCCCTGGTCAAACTTCAATAAAGTTAAAGGTTGATCTAATGGATTGGTTTCTCCATCGAGATCAAAAATGGTACGATGTTCATCTGCTGAAAATAGAGAACGCTTTCTTTGGAGTTGATCGAAAAGTTCTATCAATGGGAATTTCTCAGAAAGGAGGTCAAGATCATAAATATCCTTTTGTGTAGCACGATTTGCCCCCGACATCATCTTAAATAAGGCATATCCAGTTACGATACGAATTTGACACCATCTATATCTTCAAGGTTATCGAGCATTTTCATATTTTGAAGAACTTCTATCTTAATCGTTTCTCCATCGCATATAATAAAAAAACGAACAAAAATATACTGGTCATCTATATCGCATGGAAATTGGAATCTAAACACACGTGCGCCATAAAATTCTCAACCTCGACTTTGATTCTTTCATAACCTGCTTTTCCGATAATATGAGGGAAATAGATATCATTGTCAGTGGATATGCGGTGGTTGTAGCGGATAGCTAAGTTAGATAAATTGGTCGTAACGGTGGAATTTTCTTTTCTCAAATATCTGTTGCCTATGTGGAAGTCGTGTTAAACTGCTTATGCTGTATACCCCATTCTTCTAACTGTTCCAATATCGGGATAAGCTGTATGGCACTTTTGGTCAATTCGTATTCCACACGTGGCGGTACTTCTGCGTAAACTGTCCGTGTAATAAGTTTGTTTTCTTCCATTTTCCGGAGTTGTAGCGTAAGCATACGTTCGGTAATATTTGGGACACGTTTTTTCAACTCTCCGAAACGGAGTTTTCCTTTTGCCAAATGGCAACAGATAGCTAGTGTCCACTGCCCACCGATAAGATTTGTGGCGTAAATTTGGGAACATTCAGCACCTAACTGTTGCTTATTCTCATAATTGACCGAGCTGCTTTTTATTTTACTCATACTTACATATTTGTTAGTATCATACAATGGGATGTCAAGTTACGAAATAGATAGTTTCGGATGTAACTTTGTACTGTCATTTTAAAATCGAAATAACAATGTATAAACAGTTTTTAACTATCATCTTTTGTGCAATAACACTTAATGGCTTTTCACAAAACACTAAACTTGAAACAAGCATTGACGACTTATCCAATCGGTTGGTAAATTCCCAAGAGGTTGCAGGTATCACTATTTTATTACTTAAAGACGACGAAGTTTTGTACAACAAAGCCTTTGGATACGCTGATGTTGAAGCCATGCGACCATTACGGACAGATAATATTTTTCGTATCGCTTCGCAGACCAAAGCCATAACAAGCGTAGCGGTAATGATACTTTGGGAACAGGGAAAGATCTTACTCGATGACCCCATTTCAAAATACGTCCCCCAGTTCAAAAATCCGCAAGTGCTTGACAAATTCAATCCGGCGGATAGCAGCTATACAACCGTTCCTGCACAAAGGGAAATTACCGTTCGGGATTTGTTACGCCATACGTCGGGCATAGACTATCCGACAATATCCGATGATACAAAGATGCAGGCAATCTACGCAAAAGCAGGAGCAGTAACAGGCATTGGAAACAAAGGCGTATTGAAAGAAAGGATGGAATTGCTCGCCAAACAGCCATTGCGATACCAACCCGGCACGGCTTTTACTTACGGTCTGAATACGGACGTTTTAGGGTACTTGGTAGAGATCGTCAGCGGTATTCCGTTGGACAAGTTTTTCCAAACCAAAATATTTGCACCGTTACGGATGACCGATACACAGTTTAAAGTATCACAGGATCAGGTTAACCGTTTGGTTACTGTCTCAGAAAAAACGGACAAAGGCTTTGCAAAAGTTAACCATACGATTTACGAAAACAGTAACGTTGCTTATCCTTTGGAAGATGAGATATATTTATCCGGTGGAGCAGGGTTAACTTCCACAACGGCCGACTATGCGAAATTTTTGCAGATGATGGTGAACGGAGGCAGTTATCACGGAAAACGAGTTTTAGGTGCAAAAACTGTTGAACTGATGACAACCAACCAGCTTTCACAAGAAGTTATCTCACACGGCGACCCCGTTTTTCGCTTTGGTTTGGGTTTTGAATTAGTGACAGAAGAAAATAAATTTATAAACGCTCCAAGCGTAGGTACGTTTTCCTGGAGTGGAGCTTTCAGTACACACTACTGGGCAGACCCCAAAGAGAATATCGTTGGATTAGTCTTTACACAGGAATATTTCCGCCCCAATCATAATGATTTGGGTACATTGTATAAAAATGTGGTATATGCGAATTTGGAAATGAGAACTACTTCTAAATAGATAAAGCGTAACGGAGGACTTCCAGATACGCTGTTACTATTTGTGAACAAATAAAATTGGAAGTGTAACGCAAATTGTGACCTTGGAAGAAATGCCGTATATTCACCCAATTAATTGTTAACAAAAGAAATTTAGAGTCAACATAACGCAGCATCACCCCTCCTTAAATGTTAAATTTTTTGTATAAATAAAAAAAATTGTCGGTAATTCATTATCTTCGGATAAATGACTACATGATGAGAACCATCCTTTATTGTTTTTTTATAGTATTATTCTTCGCGGCTTGTACGAAGACCGCCGTGCCGCCAACTGTGGAGCCTGAAGAAGAAAAAGAGGAAGAACAAAAGCCTGTCATACCCGAGCCGCCGCAAGAGTATTACGTTAAAAAAACAGCCAGTTTCGAAAAATCAGCGTATTACTTTGATAGCCAATCATCTGTGGATTTGTATTTGGGCACGATCATCCATATGAAGGATACTTCAGACAATATCTACGTCGAAAATCTAAATTTTGCATACGCTCCATTCCCGATCTGGTATTTATCGTATTCTTCAGCACCATTAGAGAATAAAATCCCAAGTTTCGAAGCCATGAAGGATTATGCTAAGCGAAATGCTAAGAATACGACTAGTGGTTTCAATTCGTCTTCAATCACATTTTCCGACTATGCAGAAATTCAACGGTGGCTACCAAATAATGTTGATACAAAAACATTTTTAAAGCTTGCTACCTATCAGGACTCGACAGTAGCCCGTAAACCTTTTACTTCCGTTTTGCAGTCAGAATCCATTCAATTTGATTTCTTTACCGATCTAACAGACTTTCAATCTTATTTTACAAACCCATATGTAAACGATGTCATCGCATTAGGGCGCTCTCCCTACTTCGTTCACTTGGTATCTTATGGTAAACACTATATTATTATGGCGGAAAGTGACTCGACGAGAGTTAACCTGAATAGGACACTCGAGAAGTTGATTGAGGAAAATCCCATAACAATGCAAGAGGAGAACGTCCTTGCATCAAGTAAGGTATTGATCTATCTACGCACTGGCAAGAAGGAAAGCTTTATTGAAAAGGGAGAAGGAGCTCAAGAAATAAAGAATATGGTGAGCAGATTTATCACGGAATGGAAAGACGAAACGCATCAGTACGACTATCCTCTACACTGTATATTAAGCAGTCTGAAAGATTATAGCACCTTAAGATACAAGCAATCTTTCGACTTTCTCGTCAAAGAAAAGCGGAATCCGGAACCATAACCTATCAAGCACACATGTAAACAAAGACTGAAAAAAAACTGCTCCATATGAAAAAATCAGGCCTGGTAATCACCCTTCTGCTACTTGCTCAACTCTGTTTTGCGCAATATTTTACGTTAACGCCCAAAGGATTTTTAGCGGAAAATCAAGCGGACTATGTAGTCCTAGACTTTCCAAATGTAAAACAAGCGGAACTCTACAAGCGTGTGCAACGTGCACTTGTGTCCATGTATAAAGATCCGAAAGAAGTGTTAAGTTTTATTGAGGGAGAAAGTATCACGGTAAATGGATACCAGCCAGACGCTATCAGCAATAAACGAAGAGCAAATGCAATCGCCATCGCGAAGGCAACTTACGAATATGACCTTTCATATTCCTTATCCATTCTTTTTAAAGATGAAAAAATTCGTTTTAACCGCCCAACCTTCGAATGTAGAAGATGGTATGAGGGCGGATATAAATCGAATTGGGCAACAGGCTGGTCATACCTCCCGCTTGTTAAAGAAAAAAATAATACCGCTGCTATTTTCGACAATAAGGGACAGATCTTGGCGCATGATGTTCTGGAACAATTAAACCATTATTTGAATAGTTTAATAAAAGAAATTCTGGATAAGTCGCAAAATACGAATGATTGGTAAAAAGCAATAAAACATTATTCCTTTTCGCCTTCCCTATTTGCATCTTTCTGAAACGGTGGTTCTTTGGTAACATGGATTTCCTGTTGGCTGATTGCTTAACACCTGTTCTTCTGTATCGAAGAGCTGCAGCAATAGTCTGTTCGAGATCGGTATTATACTGCACATCGAGCCGTATATGCAACCTTTTTCGAAAACCGCCCAGCGTCCAATTGACGACATGCGAATTGAGCAGATCTCCGTTGGGCAAAATAAGGTCAGCGCCATCCGCTGTGGCGATAACACTGCACGCGCAGGTCATTTTAACAAGCTTTAACGAAAATAAAAATAAATTGACCAATTATAAGGCGTAGATTTACAACACCTAAGCATCGAGGCTCAGGTTAAGCAGAATTACATACCCGGCAGAAGCGCATACAGATGAGTCAAGTTATAAAATTCAACAATGTGAACACATTGTTCTCCAAATCCCTCAAACATAAAACCAACGAATATTTTAAAGTTACCGCACAAAAGAAGACGGGCAACCGGCGCATATTCCTGAAGGCTAGCATACTACTTTTAAGTTTCGTTATCTTATATGCGGTGCTGGTGTTTGTGCAACCTCATTGGGCCATCAGTATTATCTTATGTATACTTTTTGGCGTTAATCTCGCTGCTATTGGATTCAACATTATGCATGATGCCGGGCACAATTCGTTCTCGGAAAATAAAAAGCTCAATACATTTCTTTCCTACTCGCTTAACTTGCTGGGAGGCAACATTTACTTTTGGAAGATCAAACATAACGTAGCGCATCATACCTACACGAATATCGATGGCGAGGACCACGATATTGAAGTAAAATTCATGCGTATACACCACGACCAGCAATTAAAAAAACACCACTCCTATCAGCGTTTTTACTTTCCGGTATTGTATGGCGTCTCCTATCTTGCTTGGATATTTTACCAGGATTACGAAAAGTATTTCAAACAAAAAATGGGGCCAGGCTCGGAAAAATTTCAATTTCCGTTAAAAGAAAAATTAATCTTCTGGACAAGTAAGGTGTTGCATTTTGCGTTATTTGTTATCCTTCCTATCGTCTACGTAGGCTGGCTGCCAACTGTCCTCGGTTTATTGATCGCGGGCGCGGTGTGTGGCATGAGTCTGGCCACTGTCTTTCAACTCGCCCACGTCGTGGGAGGTACCGAATTCAAAACCATCGACGAATCCAAAGTGGAAGAAGAATGGATGATTCATCAAATACAATCTACAGCCAACTTCGCGACAAAAAGTAAAGTACTTACATGGATGTTAGGGGGATTGAATTTCCAAGTCGAACACCACCTGTTTCCCAAAATCAGTCATGTACATTACCCTGCCATTAACCGCATCGTGCAGCAAACCTGCCTAGAATTCAATATCCAGTACAATGAATTTAATTCATTTTGGGGCGCCTTCAGATCACACGTTCAGGTGATCCACGCCATGTCTCGTTAGCGGTCAAGTCATAGCCCCAGCTGTATCGTTTTCCTAGAAAGATCGAGGGTTTTGCCAAGCAGACTACGCGCCTTGTGTGATAATTACGTTATTTCGCCTAGTTAAACACCTGTTTAATGCTTTATCTCGTAATCGGATGATTTATTTGCGCTATCTTGTTACCATAAGAACGATAAGTGATTACGAGATGAAAAATACGATGATAAAGGAAAGCATATTGACATTGGTTACGGCAGTAGAAAAACGAATGGCTGTATATAAAAAAGCCTGGATTGCATCGCAAAAATACGCCGATCATGCGCTTTCAAAAGTTTTCCAGCAATACCATAATGAGAGCTTTGCATTCTCCAAACAATTAATGGACGATTTTAAATTAAAACCTACGCGGTTCGTTGAAGACAAGATTGTGAAAATGCCTTTAGAAAACGTAGAACGTGATAACGATATCTATTCTACTATTATCGCGTGCCAAAAAATCGAGGAGCTGTGTAAAGGCTCTTACCTGAAAGCGATTAAGGACCTTGACGAAAGCTTGATATCGCAATCGTTTCGGTTGCGGGAGCAAGCGGAAAACCAGTATATGGCATCAAATCATATCAATACATTGTTGGATTGTTACCGTTTAAATACTAGAGCGGTTTAAAAAAGGTATTTGGGCATCGGAAAGATATCGTGTCTTATATTCCGTATTTTTGGTTACAAAAAAAATACAAGATATAGAAAAATCACTTATGATACCCTGGGGAGGCAGAACGGCGGGTTATACTTGCAAAAGTGTGCCCGCTGTTAGGGGCTGTATCACCTCCAACCATAACTCGTTAAGCTCTACCTCCGTTAAGTCTACTTTAAGCCTTCATTAATTCTTCGTCAAAGCAATAAAAACCAGGCTATTATTCCCTACATTTATCATGCGCGGTTCTGGTAACACCTAATTTTATCGGCGCAATCATTATTACATATTTAATATGCAGGATTTACAGGGCAAATATTTCGAACTTATCTCTGCTACCGGCTTGATCACAGCCAGGGTTCAGATAAGACATATCAAACAAGAATTTATTCCATCAAAGATGTATGATGATGGCTCTGTTTCTGAACCGAAAACACACACCCTGATCTCAGACAATGGGTATTTATGGTATCGTTCCGATAGCCCTTTTGCCAGAATAGTTTAGCTATAACGGGATAGCACTATTGCACGCAGTCTATACGCTTGGTGACTTTCCTTTTGACCTGTACGACCTTCAAGCCAACCAGACCATTTTATGGAATGTTCTGCTAACAATCTATCGACATAAAAAAGGGAAGAAATTATACATTTCTCCCCCTTATTTACTGTTAGCTATAATAGTTTACGGATGTCCCATTCCACCAGCCGCTCCGAAGACCTGGCCTGTGGAATAGCTCCCTTCGTTGGAAGCCAGCAAAACAAATATTCCTGCAAGCTCTGCCGGCTGCCCTGCACGTTCAAGCTCAGCCATTTTTCCAAATTCCGGTATTGCCTCCGCAGGTTGTCCACCGCAAACCTGCAGTGGTGTCCAAATCGGTCCCGGCGACACGCCATTCACACGGATTCCTTTCGAGCCTAACTGCTTCGAAAGCGATTTTACATAGGCAACGTTGGCTGCTTTCGTTTGCGCATAATCAAATAGAATTCCAGCCGGATCGTATGCTTGTACAGAGGTTGTCGCGATGATTACTGAACCCGGTTCAAGATGAGGCAACGCTGCCTTTGTGATCCAGAATGGAGCGTAAATATTTGTTTTCATCGTTGCATCAAAACTCTCATTGCTAATATCCAAGATAGACTCACTGGCCTGTTGTCTGCCTGCATTATTTACCAAAATATCAAGTCCACCTAAGCTTGCCGTAGCTTCCTCCACCAGTTTCTCGCAAAAGGCGTAATCGGTAATATCACCCGGAATAGCGTATCCCCTCTGTCCTGCTGCCTCAATAAGCGCGATAACCTCCTGTGCATCGCTCTCCTCTTCGGGAAGGTAGTTGATAGCTACATCCGCACCTTCGCGGGCATAGGCTATCGCAGCAGCCCGGCCTATCCCGGAATCTCCACCCGTGATAAGTGCTCGTCGACCTTTCAATCGACCAGAACCCATGTAACTCTCTTCACCATGGTCTGGTAATGGATCCATCTTGGACGCTAGACCCGGAAATGGTTGCTGCTGCCCGGGATAAGGGGGTTTTGGATATTTGTCTATTGGATTTTCTAAACCTGTGTTTCTCTGATTTTCCATACTGTTTCGTTATCGTGTTACCTATAAATTGACGCCGTTATTAAATAAATATGTTTAAACGACGTTCTTAAAAAGAACGCTAGCGAGCCTAAATCGTTCTCTTGGGCACGCAAATTTCTGCATCTGAAAAGCGTATTTATTTTGCAAAAGACGCAGAGAACTAAGCTGCGGCAGAACCGTTCTAACATAGAGATTACAGTAAAATACAGAGCTATGAAAACAGAAAATAAAAAACAGCAAGGAAAGATACAACTGATCGTGGCCTTTGCCGTGGTGGAACCGTTTTTTGACGTGCCAGAAACCAATGGGCCCGAAGAAAATCAAGAGAACGAGGTGGCAGGTACCGAACCTATCGATAATCCGCTGGAAAGAGAGCGCGAAAATTTAGGTATTGATGACGTGGATGATCCGGAACCAGTAAAGGAGTCTGATCTGGCTGATCTTGAACCCATTGACCCTAATTTGGAGGAGATGGACGAAGAGGATGACTATGCCGATTTGGAAGAAGAGTAAAACGACTTATAATCGTTAAATGGGGAGCAAATACTCCCCATTTTTTTGTTCGCAAAAAACCAATATATTGCCACACCCAAGAAGACAATGCCCAAACGGAGCAAGCTGTATGCGCCCCCCTACCTTGTCAAGATAATACAATAAGTAGAGAATTTTATATATCTACGGTATACGACGTGCGTCTATCTTTGAAGCATAAACCTTATAAACAAAACACCTTATGAAAAAAAGACACAATTTTCTAGTCATGGTCTGTGTGCTTTTCGCACTAACCGCCTCGTTAAGTGCCAAAGCGCAATACTACGCCCCGGTATGGTTGAACTACGGCAGCTCATCAACGTATGAATTTAATACGACGGGTTTCAACCTTACGCTCTACAATAATGAAACCAGCGAGTACTATTATTTTGAAACATATGGCCGCCCTATGATTGACGGGACCACCTATGACATGGGTGATGTGCCTGCTGGAAATTACAAAATATCCATTTCTATGCGCTCTTTTATGCGCTCCGAGGCCTATTTTGACTGGACGGGAAATGGACAATCCGGCACTAACGTTTACATTGGAATTTTTGGGGAAACGGTTCTTACCGAGGATATCGTAATCAACGAGACCACACCCGGCATAGAGTTATACCTCACATCTTACTAAGAGGAAGACATCCCAAAACCTAAAATCAGCATCATAAAAAATAAGAAGATATCAAGCAATTTAAATCGGTCGTATTCTGTATCATTCATAAAACGATCTGTTCGGTTCTGCGTTATATGCTAACAATACATTGTTTTTTATACATTTAGGTTAATAAGTGAAATCCCCCTGTCGAGAGACACGGGGATTTTATCATAGGGCTCTTTTGCCCCTTTTATGTTTTAGGATACCAAAGGCTGGTCGCCAGCACCTGAAATAGGCTGATCGGACAGCGGCATAGTTTGACGCATAGCTTCCACGCTTAATCGCACCTCTTCAAAACGCTGATCGATTAACAGCTGAACCTCTTCGCCAAGACGATTGCTCTCTACAATAAAATCAGTCGCACGATCGAAAACACGTTGTAAATCGATTTCGTCGACATTATCCTCTGCCAAACCAACGAAAACGGCAATATGCTCCTTCCCCAACTCTATTTCCGTGGTACTGGTCTGTCTCAACATTTCAAACACCGCCGCCGAATTATGGTGCAGGGTGATCGGGTACGAAACCATCGCAAAACGATGCACGATACCGCCTTCACCAGACGTATCTTCATTGAAAATTTCCACTTTACCGTGAACATCATCCAACGTCAGATTAAAGCGATACAACTCCTTGACTTGGTTGATCACGTGTGCCGCAACGACATCGCGGTCTAAACTATTAAAGAGTTGACCCTGCGCGCTGATGTTCTCCAACTCGATGTCTATCCTTGTTTTTATATCTTCTCTGATTTTATCTATCGTTTCCATATTCTGTCCTTTATAGCTATTAACATTTATTCCGTACTCATTTTCGGCTGACCCACCGTATCATTTTTCTCCGTCCTGTCGATATTGCTCATCGGTACACCAGTTGTTTCGGTCTTTTCGGTTTTCAACGTATCGGCCGTACGCTCCCGATGGAGGTTATCCATCGGAACGCCATTATTGCTAATGGCTGTCGTATCCGTGACCTGCACATCCTCGCCTACCGCATCGCGATGTTCTCCAGCACCGCCACAGGCAGCTAATGCAAACAGCATACTCGCTGCAGCAGTAAGGTGGTAAATTGTCTTCCTATTCATTTCGCTTCTTTTTACTATGTACTATCCACATAGCAGCTGGCCCAGCAGCTACGCTCCACTGTGGATAGCTTTCGGTAAAAATAGAACATTAAAATCTAACGAAAGTTCTAGATTATTTTATCTCATAGTCCACATAGTAGTAAAGTTTGGCTGAAATGCTTTCTTCTTCTGGAACTTCCTGCAAAAGCTGGCGTTGTTCAAAATCAGATAAAACCTCAAAACCCTCAAACGTTGCGTTAACACCGTTTTTAACTTCTTGTTCTTTCACCTGCTCTTCCATTTCTATTCCTTTTTCATGAAAAAAAACGCCCTCATGCTGCATAACAATCCTTTTTGGTATCGTTATCAACACGTAAATTCTATCTGTTTTAATACGCATATGCTATACTGTTTAACGTTATGATAATATCCATTTCATCATCCTTTTTTTTTTTTGCATTAACACATCATATTCCCATGATAATCAGCGATGTTAATGGATCTATTTTACACTAATCTTTAGGCATCACATTGTAGGTAGGATCTTCCAAAAGATTAACCATGATCTCGCCCTCTGCATGGGCGAGTAAGACACGACAATCAGGGCTTAGGTGTCTTAAATAAACCTTTTTGCCCATCTTTGCGTACCTCTCTGTGACCTTATTTAGCGCATCGATAGCCGACATATCAACCACCCTGCTTTGTTGAAAATCTATGATCACTGTTTCAGGATCATCCAGGATATCAAACTTTTCCAAAAAATTTGTGGTCGAGCCAAAAAATAAAGGGCCGTAAATCTCGTAATATTTGAGCCCATTTTCATCGGTAAATTTTCGCGCGCGAATACGCTTCGCGTTATCCCAGGCAAATACTAGCGCTGCAATAATTACGCCCACCAAGACAGCAAGCGCTAAGTTGTGAAGGAGCACGGTAATGAGCGCGACGAGCATGCCAACCACGATATCAGATTTGGGAAATTTGCGTACAATACGAAAACTTACCCACTGGAATGTTTCGATAGCGACCATCATCATCACACCAACCAAAGCAGCCATTGGAATTTTTTCGATCAATGGCCCACCAATTAAGATAACGGCCATAATAGTTATCGCCCCAATGATCGCGGAAAGCCGGGTTTTTCCGCCCGCATTGATATTCACCAAGGTTTGGGCTACCATTGCACAGCCACCCATACCTCCGAAAAGTCCGTTAACAAAATTGGCCGTACCCTGTGCCATAGCTTCCCTGTTAGACTTTCCCTTCGTTCCCGTTATCTCATCCACCATATTTAACGTGAGTAACGATTCGACAAGCCCCACGCCCGCCATGACCAACGAATACGGAAAGATTAACGACAACGTCTCCAAGTTGGTTGGAACCTGCGGGACGTGAAATTGGGGGAATGAACCGCCCACCGATGCGATATCGATCACCTTCTTGGTATCAATGCCCAACAGCGAAACGAGGAGAAAAACAGTGATAATGGCGACCAACGAGGCGGGCACAGCTTTAGTCAGGCGGGGAAAGCCCAATACAATCAGAATGGTTAATAACGTCAGGCCAATCATAGTATACAACGGGATACCAGTCATCCATTGCGTGTCATCCCCTATCACCCGAAACTGATTGATTTGAGCCATAAAAATGATGATGGCCAAACCATTGAGGAAACCATACATGACGGGTTGTGGAATGAGGCGTACAAATTTCCCAAACTTAAATAACCCGACTGCAAACTGGATAATCCCGGCCAAGAGTACGGCAGCAAAAAGATATTCAACACCGTGCGCTGAGGCAAGGGCAATTAGCGTAACAATGGTAGCTCCTGCACCTCCGGATACCATGCCGGGCCGACCGCCAAGTAGGGCTGTGACGAGCCCCATGAGAAAGGCGGCGTATAGGCCTGTCAGTGGCGTAAGCCCCGCTAAAATGGCAAAGGAGAGTGACTCCGGTATCATCGTCATGGCCACCGTAAGGCCAGCGAGAACTTCGCTCTTAAAATTTACGTTAGGCATGACCAAAGAACGGGTTCCGTTTCCCATATAATAAAGTATTTAAAGATTATATCATTCCTGTAGAATGAACTACACACGACACAATGTACTTTTCAACAATCCGACCGAAACACGGCTCAAGTGACACTTGTACGCAGGAGTAGGCCACACAGCGTACGTCCTGAACGGCATCGCTCGTAAGAAAATCAATTGCTTCGCAAAAATAGATCAAATTATTAAAATCTCCTTGTGTTGCCGTATAAACATAAAAAAAGCTGCTTACTATGTGATAGAAGCAGCCCTTTTATAGATCGATAATCGTATTGTCGTTGTTAACTTATCGTATCGACGTTATTACCCAAGTTTCGATAATTTATCTTTTCCTTCGGATTCGTGCCATTGAGGTATTCCTCGATATTGGTGTAGCCATCACCATCGCTATCCAGCGCTCCGTCAGTCGGATCGTTTGGATTAAGTTGATATTTGATCTCCCATTCGTCGGGCATACCGTCACCATCGCTATCGATGAGCAATTTTTTAGGATCGTAGGTTAAGTTCGGGTAACCGCCCACTTCGTTTACATCTTTAATAATCCCTGTTCCCGTCGATGGCTTACCCGTACGCACCGTCTCTACCACGCGGGTATCCACGGCATCTCGTTTTGGCAATGTAGCGCCAGCTTTAGACAATACCGATTCTAACGCCACATCCGCAGTTTGGTGTGGCGAAACCGGCCAACCCTCGAACGGCGTATTTATCCGTGCTAGTTGCTCCGAATCTTGATCAGCTGTGACTAAGCTATTCTGTGTTTCTTTCATACGCATGCCCCGCCAGTTGTTGTTGCTCACTTCCTCATCGCCGTGCATGATATTTCCTGCCACATACCATTTTCCCGGCCGATTAGGCTCTTTTGGATACCAATCTCCTTCTGCCCAGGCACTGCCTGGCGAATACATGCTGCGTTGCTCAATGCGAGCAAAAACCGATCGCATATTGGCATTGGTGGCCGGACCGGGTTTGAAATAATTGTTAATTAAATTGATGGTCGACGTTTCATCGCCTCCATCAATAGACCGGTGACGCCAATTAAAGATAACGTTGTAACGAAAATCAAATGGCCCCGACATACCTATCGACGGATTTCTGGCTGTATTACTGGCAAAAAGGTTGTGATGAAACGTGGATGGATTTCCGCCCCATGTCCCGCCAAAAGCATGCCCTTTGCCATCTAGTGCCTCACTGGATATTGTCCATTGCACCGTGATATGCTCTGCAGGATCTTTAATTTGCGTCTTCCCGTCTAACGAAGGACGCATATGCCGATACAGCGAGATGTTTTCATCCATACCCCAGCTGGTGGAGCAATGGTCGATAATGATGTGGTGATGAGGGTTGCCGCCGATGTTGTCATCGCCTTGCCCGCCCGTAGGCACACCTCGTCGCACGCGTAGATGTCTGACGATTACATTATGTGTATTGATATTCAATGTTCCGGCAAGACAAATTCCATCTCCTGGTGCCGATTGGCCTGCAATCGTAATGTCCGGGTGATTGATGTTTAAGTCGCCATCAATCTTAATGGTACCAGCAACCCGAAAAACGACTATTCGCGGGCCTTCCGTTTCCAACGCTGCCCGGAGACTACCCGCTCCGCTGTCTTTAAGATTAGTCACCGCAATCACTTTACCACCGCGCCCGCCTGTGGTAAACATACCTGCTCCCCATGCACCCGGAAAAGCTGGAATAGCTCCTTCAGGTAATCGCGGCGGATGCGGCGGAATTTGCCCGCGCTCACTATTTACTAAATTGTTTCCTGCATGCTGGGCGGATGCTTCCATGGTCACGGCCATGCATGACCATAAAAGCAAACCTGCCGACGCAATTCTATACGATCTTTTCATAAATACTAAAATCTTGATAATATGTTTTCTTTCGTTTATAATCTTACTTTAAATATAGAAGAAACACCAGATATTAAATGTAACATTTACGTTTATTTTTATTTTACCCCGCTTTTTGTCGGTAAATAATGTGATAAATATGTACAAACCATATCCCGCTGGCGAACGCGCGAAATGAAAAAATTCAAGCAGATGGAATAACACAATTTCTATTAACTGTATTAATTTTTGAAAATTTTAAAAAAAGTTATATTTTACACGCAAATTCGTGTCGCTCAAGTATTCTTTTTTTATACATTAAAAGAAACGGCATATCACGAGAGATAGCGAGGATGGATCAATTATAATATGGCTCCGTACATGCATACCGGCTATATAACATTCTACAAGCGCTATACGACAATGATAAATAACTAAAAAACCTGTTATGATGGAATATTTAAATGGCGTTAACGCCCTCACCCTGGTCTTCGTGACGATCCTTCTCTTCGCGATAGCTTATCGGACATACGGCATATTTATGGCCAACAAAGTGCTTAAGTTGAATGCACAAAATGTAACGCCCGCCGTTGAGTTTGCCGATGGTCATGACTACGTAAAGACAAATAAGCATGTTCTATTTGGGCATCATTTTGCCGCTATAGCCGCAGCGGGCCCACTCGTCGGCCCAGTCCTTGCCGCCCAATTCGGTTACCTGCCTGGTGCATTATGGATACTGATAGGCTGTGTATTAGGGGGCGGGATCCACGATATGGTGGTGCTTTTTGCTTCAGTAAGGCATAAAGGTGAAAGTTTGGCATCCATAGCTGCGAAAGAAATTGGTCCTACGATAGGGATCATTACAGGCATAGCAGTCCTTTTTATTCTTATCCTCACACTTGCGGGCCTATCGCTGGCTTGTATCAGTGCTATGCACGAAGCTTCTTGGTCGTTGTTCACCGTTATTCTTACCATGCCGATAGCGATTATCATGGGCTTAATTATGCGTTACCGAAAAAACAGCGTAGGCCTTGCCAGCATTTTAGGTGCTGTGCTGCTTTTAGTGGGTATCTTTTTTGGAAACGATCTCATGCAATACGACTACATTGAAAACCTTTTCCACTGGGATATCAAGACCATATCTATTGCTATTGCAGTTTACGGTTTCCTCGCCTCGGTGCTCCCTATCTGGTTGCTACTTGTTCCGCGCGATTACCTATCAACCTACCTTAAAATCGGCACCATCTTGATGTTAGCTGTGGGAATATTTTTTGTGCATCCTACATTAGAAATGCCTGCACTCACATCTTTTATTCACGGTGGTGGGCCCGTTATAGCTGGGCCTGTGCTTCCGTTTATTTTCATTGTCATTGCCTGCGGCGCTATTTCGGGCTTTCATGCTGTCATCGCAACGGGCACAACGCCTAAGATGCTTGGCAATGAAAAAGAAATTCTCTTTGTCGGCTACGGCGCCATGCTTGTGGAAGGGTTTGTCGCATTGATGGCCCTGATCGCAGCATGCACACTGATGCCGGGCGATTATTTTGCTATCAATACGCCGGTGGACGGATATCAGGCTTTCTTGCTGGCCAACCCCGACTTGCATACCGTAGACCTGCCACATTTCGCGGAACGCATAGGCATCGACTTGCACGGTCGCACGGGAGGCGCCGTATCTTTGGCTGTTGGCATGGCTCATATCTTTGATAGTATTCCCTATATGGATGATGTAATGGCCTATTGGTATAACTTTGCAATCATGTTCGAAGCCGTATTTATCTTAACAGCGATCGACGCCGGCACGCGCGTGGGGCGTTTTTTTCTTCAGGAAATGCTTGCCGGAGTTATTCCGGCATTTAAAAACAAAAATTGGTTACCCGGCATACTTATCAGTAGCTTTCTCTTTACGTTCTCGTGGGGCTACTTGGTTTTTACAGGGAATGTAAGCAGTATATGGCCGTTGTTTGGAATTAGCAATCAGCTATTGGCGGCCTGCGGCCTAATCGTGTGCACCACCATGCTCTTGCGGATGAAAAGAGGTAAATATGCGCTTTTTTCTGCCATACCGGGCGTGTTCATGGCCATAATTACATTTTGGGCCGGCTATATCCAGATTGTCGACATGTATTTACCCCAGCAGCAATACCTGCTCGCCGCGCTGGCCGTTTTAGCGATGCTCTTGATGCTTATCGTTTTTGTAGGCGCATTTCGGAAATGGTACAGCCTGCTGATGACCAAAACAGAATTCACCGACATGTACGGAGAAAAGGTGAAAACGTTGGTAGATCGATAGAAATTTGACAGCGACACATCGCGTCCAAATGAGATGTATAAGGTTCAACAACATACGGAGGAGGTTTTGTTCTGCTAAGTATTTATCCTTATTAATCGGCACTAAAACAAATTAGCCAAGTAGTCCACCAAGAACCTGCAAACAAAATTCAATAAGGCTGTTGGCCAAAACGCAAAATGAAAGAAGTATAAACTCCTCATACAAATAACCTTATCCTCCTTCAACATCGACTTGTGTGCGAAATCGACGTTATTTCGGTTTCGGTATATATACGCGAATACTACCAACGCCGTTGCATAAGTAGTATATTAATGAACTTTTGCTTGCCGGTCTCGTTCTATCTTCGTTCTAAACGACAGGCGATATATGAAAATAGGAATAATAGCACACCTCAAACACCCCATTCGGAAACCTTTTATGGGCGGGTTAGAAGCGTTTACATATGATATTACACAGCTTCTTATTGAACGAGGGCATGAGGTAACGCTTTTTGCGAGCGAGATGTCTGATCCATCCCTCAACGTATATCCTATTATGAGCGATACAGATTATGACCGGGAAACACTTAGCCGATTCCGATCGCATGAAATGAGCGAGGATTTCATTTCCACGCACCACGCTTATCTCGAGCTTATGCAAGATATCGATACCAAAGAGTTTGACATTATCTTCAATAATAGTTTAAACTATGTGCCTATTACGATGGCGTCTATTTGCTCGACCCCTATGGTAACCGTGCTTCACACTCCCCCTATATTCGAGATGAAACGCGCCACAGCACGTGAAAAAAGTCTAGGGAGAATTACTTATGTTTCTGTTTCAAAACCTAATGCCGATGCGTGGAAGCCTTACGTACATACCTGTGAGGTAATCAATAATGGTATCGACTTGCAGCAATGGAGATTTATACCAAGCAATGACAAAGGGTATGTTGTTTGGTTCGGGAGAATTCACCCGGATAAAGGGCCCCATTTAGCCATAGAGGCTGCAAAATTAGCCGGTAAGCGCATCAAGATAGCGGGTTCCGTGGCTGATAGACATTATTTTGAAACATTTGTGCAGCCCTTGCTAGACGATAGGGCGGAATGGGTAGAACATTGTACGCATGAACAGTTGAATGTATTGATCGGCGATGCCGAAGCAAGCATTATTACCCCCTGCTGGGATGAACCCTTTGGCTTGGTCGTGGCTGAAAGTTTGGCCTGTGGAACCCCTGTAGCGGGTATCGCTCGAGGGGCATTGCCAAGCATCCTAAACGAAAAAACCGGTGTGCTTACCAAGTCCTGTGACCCGGAAGAGTTAGCAAAATGCATCCACGCTGCAGCACGCTTAAAACGCGAAGACTGTCGGGAACACGCGATGCAGCATCTGTGTAGAAATGTCATGGTAGCCCAATACGAACACCTCTTTTCGGAGGTTGTCGCAAAACGGTTTTTGCGGCATGCTATATAAGTTCAGCTTCTACATCCATCACCACGGTTCGGGGCACATCACTCGAGCTATCGCCATAGCCACGTTTTTAAAAACGTATGTACCGTGTAACATTACATTCTTAGGAAGCGCTTTAGCTGCTTATCAGCAACTTATACCAGCCGATATTGATCAGCTTATGTTGCCAATGGATGTTCCTACAGTGGATGACTTACATCATCAACCGCATGAACTGAAACATTTGCACTACGCACCGCTTCATGTAGCTGGCCTGCTAGCACGCAACCAAATGATCACGAAACATTTTTGCGAAAATCCGGAAACACTCTGCATTGTTGATGTCTCCTGTGAAATTCTACAGCTAGCGCGGCTTTGTGGCATTCCTGCCGTCGCTATTCGGCAGCACGGTAACCGAACCGACCTTGCACACACATTAGCGTATGATACAGCAGCGCAGATCATCGCCCCCTATCCGGAGCTTATGAGCGAGGCAAACGAAGAAGGCTTATACGCAGATAAAACCCTTTTTACAGGCGGTTTTTCCAGATATGAAAATAGCGGAGTACCCTCATCTGCTGAGCAGGATAAACATATCGCCATTCTTATCGGCAAAGGTGGAAGCAGCTTAGATGAAAATTTCATCAAGCATCTGCAGGCATCATTGGATTCCTCCTATACGATTCATGTGATGGGTGAGATATCGATGGAACAGGCTCTGGAAAACGTTGTCATGCACGGCCATCTGGCCAACCCTACATCCATCTTACAGGTGTGTGGAGTGGTTATTTGTAACGCCGGGCATAACTGCATCATGGAAATGGGTTCGTTGCGCAAGCGCATCATCTGTATTCCCGCCGAACGACCGTTCCGCGAACAGGAAAGTAAAGCAGCACACTTACAACGTCTCAACCTAGCGATCGTCATTCCGGAACATCAATTGATCCACACAGACTGGCCGTCGACAATAGCGCAGGCTCAACAGCTGGACATGAACGCATGGACGAAAATCATGGACAACCATGCGTTAACTAAAATCGCAGATTGCTTAACACATACATATCGCCAAATTTACAGCACGCCACAACAACATCATCATAATCATGTATAGCGCTATATCCGTTTTAACCATTGTCCATGGACGCCACCAAGCGCTTCGCAACCTATTAGATGGGTTGGCCACGAGCACGTTACTCCCAAGCGATGTCGTTATCGTGCATATGAACGAGACGCCGATACAACTTAAAGATTATCCGTTTCCGATCCGCCAGATACGGCACGAAACAGGAAGCGGATTGAACTTATCGGCTGCACGCAACCAGGCTATACTCCATGCACAGGCGGAGAACAATGTGTTTTTAGACGTTGATTGTATACCTGAGCCAACGCTTGTAGCGCAATATGCAGAAACTTTGGGAAACACAACGGATTTGGTAAGCGGTCGGGTGCGCTACCTATCCCGTGAACAGACAGAAGCATTGCAAGCAGATACCGACCTATTCGCGGCGAGCACGGCCGATCCCGTACGTCCAGAAAATAAACCCTTTACCCATGAACTTTTCTGGACGTTAAACTTCGGATGTCGTAAAGCAACATTTCAGGCTATAGGTGGGTTTGACGAGCAGTATGCGGGGTATGGTGGTGAGGACACAGACTTCGCTTTTATGGCACGAGCGAAAGGAATTACGCTCCATACCATCGATGCTACGGCCTTTCACCAATATCATCCCAGTTATTCCCCGCCGCTTAATCACGTGCAGGATATCTTGCACAACGCTCAGGTTTTTCACAGCAAATGGGGCAAGTGGCCCATGGAAGGCTGGTTAAAAGCGTTTGCGGAAAGAGGATACATGGAGCAGACCGCTGCAGGCCCACGACTCAAGCGATTACCCACGGCGGCCGAAATCGAGATGGCCAAGAAAATATAACGATATATTCTCGGATAAACGGCTGCGAATGACCATCGTACAAACGCGACCGCCATATCCACGAAGCAGCCCGCCTACTCGACGAGCTTAAACGCTACGATGCAACCACGTAGATTTACCTCCTTCGGATTTTCTTCAGTAGGTCCGGAAGTGATAGCAGACCGATCGGTAATGAGGTAAATCTTCTTGCCGTCTGGAGAAAGACAGATATCGCGATAGCGAACCTTATTAGAAAACAATTCCTCAGGATCGCCTATCACCGCACGCCCATCTGCGGATAGCGTTAGCCGGTATACCAGACCCGTTTTCAGCGCTGTTACCAATAAGCTGTTTTTCCAATCGGGAATGGCCTGATGATTATAAAAAGCCAAGCTGCTGGGCGCTATGGATTCCCACTCAGCATCTTTTGACTCGCGCACACGGGCAAACCGCTTTTTCAGGTAGCCAGCATCTGATGCGGCAAAACTATAGATAGGATTTCGGTAGGTATCCCCAAAAGCATACGCTTGATCTTGCTCATCAGCAATTACTGGCAATGCGCTGTGCCAAGGCCCAGGAAGGGTTTGGTCATCAGAAACTGCAGCCGACAAACCATTGTAGTTGCCATCGGCATAACCAACTATCAGCGGATGTCCATAGTTTTTTCCTTTTTCGATGATATTGACTTCATCATCAGACATAGGTCCGTGTTCGCAGGAAAAAAGCAGCGAAAAGCCCTCAGACTGTCCACAAGCCAAGCCCTGCGGATTACGATGTCCAACACTGTAAACCGCCGACCTGGATTCCGTATTAAACGGATTGTCTGATGGAATCCATTGATCTACCGCAGCCGTATCCGGATCTGCGAGAAACCGCAATATCTTCCCCTCTTTACTTGTTGCATCTTGTGCGCTATTCGCGCGGCCTCCATTGCTGTATTGGCCAGCGCCCATATCGCCAACGGCGTAATAAAGGTAGCGAAAGCCGCGGTTAGCATGTATGGCGAGCCGGCCCCCATTGTGGTCATTACTACCCGGGACATCATTATCCAAGATGGTTTCATCCGTCAGTATCGCTTGTTCTTTATCAAAACGAAAGCGCGAAAGGCGAGTTAAAAATCTATTGCCCTCCACATGCTTGTATACATAGGCAACAAATAGATATGGATCCGTCGTATCGAAATTCGGGTGAAGCACCAAACCCATCAAGCCGCCCTGCGGCCAGGGTTTATCTTTCAATTTCAGCGTGTCATAGCGCGGAAACTCCCTTAACATCGAAAGGTCTGCGGAAAGCACTATAGCACCATCCGATGGGTTTACACATAAAATTTTATAGGATTTGCTCTCCGTAACCCAAAGATAGCCTTCGCCATCAATGGCAATAGACCAAGGATCTTGCAAATTCGATGCAATCACCGATTGTTTGAAGGATGGTTTTTGCGCGCTGCAGGGATTGGAAAAAATAGATATGGCCAGCAGTGTGTAAAGTAGTTTACGCATGTCTGAGTGTCGCTATTCTTTCGGTTTTTGCATCTCATTCATTTGCTTGGCCACGGCCGTATCGGGAAGTACGTGACTTGCCGAAACGACTATTTTATTTTTAAGGCCAGAAACTACCTTATCTTTCCCTTCCATCAGTGCTTGATAGCCGTCAGCAGCCACTTTACGTGGATTGCTCAACTTCGAGTCCATAATTTTGGAACCAGTCATGCCAGCCTTGCGGAAGAAATCTGTCTCTGTTGCGCCAGGCTCTAAAACGGTAATGGAAACGTTCGTATCCGAAATTTCTTCGCGAATGGCTTCCGAAAGGGATAGCACAAATGCTTTTGTGGCATGATAAACCGCCTGCCAAGGGCCAGGCATCTCGGACGCGATCGAGCCTAACTGCAAGATCTTCCCTTTATCATGCGCTAACATATCTTTGAGAAACAGTTGTGTCAATTCTGTAAAGGTGGTGATGTTCAGTTGAATGATTTCGAGCAGTCTCGGCAATTCTGCTTGCGCAAACAAACCATATTCCCCCTGCCCAGCATTATTCACTAGTACATCCACAAAAATGTGTTGCTCCTTTATAAATTGATAGACAGCTGGTGCCGAGTCGGTTTTGCTTAAATCTTGTGCAAACGTCAGTACCTCGACCGAATAGGTGTCAGCCAATATTTTTTTTGTTTGGGCCAAGGCATCCGCGCTCCGCGCAACAAGAATAAGGTGGTAATTATCTTCAGCAAAAAGCTTTGCCAGTTCTAATCCAATACCGGATGTTCCACCTGTGATTAACGCATATTTTTTTAAGTTCTCGTTTTTCATGATATCGTGTAAAACAGTTCTCTTTCAGAACGAGATGTACACCGATTGGTTCAAACGAGCGACAACTAACGGTCTTTTGCGCGCAATTGGTACATCTATTCAACAAAAAACAAGAAAATAATTTTTATTGAAACAAATGACCATCACTTGCTGTTCACCAACAAATCATAAAATATGCAACGATACAAACATGATATTATCTTAATTGCTAGTGCGCTCATGATCTGTGCGACACTATTAGTGGTGGTTCTTGGATTAACCAAAAGCAGCAAAACAGCATCGACTTCCAAATCTTCCGTCGAGCGCCATTTTACGCACAACAAAAATAAGGTCGCCTGACCATACTTAGCTGCAGCGCCGTGGGGCGGGCCTAAATGGCGCAAATGCATTGTTAAAGGCTATACCCAAAAGAAAGCATGATATTTCGCGGCGTACCTACAAAACCTCGGGTATAGTCAAAACCTCCTATGTAATAATAACGATCAAAAACATTATTGATATTTAAGGCGATTTTGAGCCCGTTAATATGGTAGTAGACTGCGGTGTTAACCGTGCTGTACGCAGGCCACATATCCCAAATATGCACCGCATTTTCATCCGTTCTCGCCGCATTATCCATTCTTCTTTCGCCAACATAATACAACCCGGCTCCGCAACCTAGTCCTTTCACTACGTTTTTTGGAAACATATACTTCAGCCAAATCCCGCCCATATTTTCTGGTGCATTTCCTAACGGCTGTCCTTCCTCGCCGATCAATGAAGATGATACTACGCGAGTTTGGTTAAACGTGTAGTTTGCCATCACTTGAAATTCTGGCGTCACCTGCCCACGGAAGTCTAACTCTATTCCGCGCGACAGCACTTCGCCAGATTGACGGTAAACGGGCAAACCTGTATCGGCTAACTCGCCCGTGGGAATCAACATATTTTTACGACCTATATGAAAAAGGGAAAGTTCAGTCTGTAGCTGGTTTCCAAAGAAGCCTGTTTTAAATCCGGTTTCCACTTGGAAGCTTTGCTCTGGTTTAAATGCTTGAGCCGCTCCGTAGCGCTGGTAATTGTAGATAAAGTCAGCTCCGACGGGGACATAACCTTGCGAATAACTCGCAAAGTAATTGACCTGTTCGTTAAATGTATAGGTAAATCCAAAACGGGGTAGCCAAACGTGTTGCGATGTTTCAAATGTGTTTTGCAGATCAGCGCTACTTGAACGGTAGTACTCGTGGCGCAGGCCGAGGATAAACCGCATACGTTCCCCTACTGTAATTTGATCTTGGACGTAAAGCCCCAAACTTTTGTATGGATTCAGGAATGGAAATTCTGCTTGTGGTCGCCACACATAATTCGCTACATCAATAATGTTTCTATTTGTATTTTCAAGATCTATCGTTAACGGCACCTCCCTACCATTTACGATGCTGCTTCGTGCTTCCCGCAAAAGGTTGTCGGCATCTCCAGCATACCTTGCGTAGTCCGCCCCGACAACAATCTCTTGTTGGAGATGACGACGTTTAAGCGAGTAGCGTAAATAACTGACAACATTGTCGGTATAGTCTCTCGCCTGTTTGGATTGAAATCGCATATTCATAATGGTGTTTGCAGGTGGATCAGCAAACGTGTTCAAGGTTCTAAATTCATTTAACTTTTCGGTGTAGATGGACTTCATATAGTGCACATGTAGCGATACATACGGACTTAATCGCTGTGATAAACGTGCAGCCATCGTAAGAAAGCTTGTCTTCAAAAAATCCGTGGGTTGATTGACGTTAAAGGAGCGGGATTGTCCGTAAAAATCATTGCCACGAATACCCAACCCGCGATCAAGATAGCCGTCAAAGTTATCATAGGTCAGATCCACATCGAGCTGGGTGCCATCAACGGGACGAAAAGTGAATGAGGGTGCTAGCAATACACTTTTTCTTTGATTCTGGTCACGAAAAGTTCGCGCATGCTCATAGCCTATATTCAGTCTATACAATACCCGACTTGTCGTATCTAGAGCAGCACCCACATCGAGTGTGGTGCGATAGGTTTCAAAACTCCCCGCGGAGAAGTTGATACTGGCATGTTTTTCTTCTCGAGGCTTTTTGGTAACCAAATTAATTGTACCGCCCGGTGTAATATCACCAAACAGCGAAGCACCGGGACCTTTCAGAATTTCTATACTTTCCAAATTGGCAGTAAGCGGGGTTCGCCAAAAGCTGGTTCCATAACCGTATGCGGATCGCATGCCATTTACCAAGCGCATTCCACTCATGTACCCGCTGTTGAACCCCCTTATGGTTACATCATCATAGGCCGAAGCCTGATTAACGCCTGCCAAATCCGGAACCATATCGGTAATAACAAAAGCTTGCTTATCTTCCATCAGTTCGCTGCTCACTACGGAGACTGATTGGGGCAGATCCTTTAGCGAGCCGGAAAACTTGCCGCCGAGCTCCGTATTGTTGATGAGGTAAGAATTATTTCTTCGTCCTGTCACTAAGACCTCGTCTACCTGTTTTGCTTCCTGCGCAAGCACCATAATAAACGGATCCGGACCTTGCCATTGATGAAGGTCAATTAAACGTACCCCTGTCTTAAATCCTAAACCTCTAAAAGTAGCCTTGACAGGAAGTTTCAAGCCATTCGGCAGGGTAAACTTACCATCGCTCGCTGTTTGCAAACTTGCGTGCCCATCTAGAAGAATGGTAATGCCTGACAACGCATTTCCTTGCGTATCCTGCACCATGCCTTGCCTACTGGGCTTCACCTCTTGGGCTTCTAACGGCGGTGTGAGGAAAAGCGTAAGTATAAAAAAAAATAGCGGGTTCAGCGCACTGAATTTCTTAATGAAGCACTTGCACATCAAGGTCGGAGTTAAGCATATGAATTGTTTCAAAATCGCCGTGTATTTTGGTAACGAGCTCCCGAAAGCCGCATATGGTCCAAAACGCTAATGCTCCTGAAAGAAAGGGATGTGTGTGTAAGTAAAACGTTTTTACGCCTTGATGCCTTGCAATGTCTTGGAGGGCGTGGAACAGTTTCAAGCCCAAGCCTTGTCGCCGGTAGCGTTTATCGACGTATAAACGTACGATCTCTACCGCATCATCCTGCCTGAATTTCAGGAAGGGGAAGCGTCCGTCATAGCGTAACATACCTATTGCAGCGACAATATCTCCACGAGTATTTCGTCCAACCAGAAAAGCACCTTGTTTATCCTCGATGTAAGTCGCTTGAAAAGCGGATAGATCAACTGGAAGGCGATCGTGATCGAGCCCCGGAAAAAGTTCCTTGCGCGCTTTAAGCACATAGGCAATCACCTCGTCCTGCCGCGATAAACCAATCCGTTCTATAGTAATATAGTCCATTACATGCTTAATTTTGATTTCGGTATCAATACCAATTTATCTTGAACGACGACGCTTTGTAAATCCACTTGATAAGCCTGCTCTAAGACTTCGCGCTTATGATCGTTTGTTGTACTATCCAAGCTTCTTAACTTACCATCGCCCATAACAAAAAAGCGATCGCCATATTGAAATGCCAAGTTCGGATCGTGCATAATACAGATGACTGTTTTTCCGTTGTCAACTAATTTTTTTAAATTATCGAGGACCGCTATCTGATAATGAAGATCTAAGTGATTGGTTGGTTCATCGAGGAGGATAATATCCGGATCCTGTACCAACACACGACATAAGAGGACTAATTGCCGCTCACCGCCAGAAAGTTCCGTATAGGGCTTATCTTTATAGGGAAGGAGGCCAAAGCTTTCCAAAACGGCTCTCACCTGATCACGGTCGGCCTTGCTTGGACCAAATCTGGAAAATGAAGCCCTTCCTGTTAAAACAACATCAAACACGCTAAATGGGAAAGTAGTCTGGTGGAATTGGTTCATAAATCCGATTCGCAGGCTATCTTTGGATCCCTTCTGTATGCGTCTACGATCATGACCGTTGACACGCAGCGTTCCACCGTAATCGCGCTGTATTCCAGTCAAGATATGGAACAACGTAGACTTTCCGCTTCCATTACGACCCAATACCACCCCCATTTCACCCTTGTAAAAGCTCGCACATAGCTTATCAAGTACAAGCTCTTTGCCGTAGGAGAAAATAATATCTTTCAATTCAATAGCCTGCATTAGCCGTTCCAATTTATGGCGTTTTTACGCATTAAGTAGATAAATAAAGGTGTCCCCAGCATCATCGTGAAAACGCCTATAGGAATTTCAAAGGGCAACAAGGTTCTGGAAAAATTATCAATGACTAATAAAAATGATCCGCCGATACTCACGTTGGCCAATACGCCTATGCTATTGCTCGGACCGAACACCATGCGGCTAATATGCGGCACAATTAGACCAAACAAGCTGATCATACCAACTGCCGCCACCGAAGAGGCCGTTATCATAGTAGCGGCCCCGACCATGATCAGCTTTATTATTTTGGGATTTACACCCACGGCTAACGCTTCTTGCTCTCCCAACGAGAGCAGGTTCAGCTTCCAGCGAAAAGCGATGATAATCGTTAAGCCTAACGTGATGGGGAAAATGGCCTGTTGCACCTTATGCCACGACGCTGTGTGCAAATTACCCATCGTCCATTGTACAATGGCCTGTAGCTTATATGGGTCGCTTAGGTATTGTAGCACGGTTAAAAAGGCTGTAAAAACGCCTGATATAATCATGCCGGCAAGAACCATGGTCACCAAAGAGCCGCGCGTGCCGCCACGCGACACCAAGTAGGTGATCAGCACGGCGATTATGCCAAACATAAAAGCAGAGAGATTAAGGGGAATAAGTGAAATTAACATAGAAAGGGCGGCACCGAAGGCCGCTCCGGATGAAATTCCCAACGAAAACGGATCAACAATAGGATTGCGAAACACAGCCTGCAAAACACCACCCGCCACAGCAAGTGCCGCACCAACCATAAAGGTCAAAAGCACACGAGGTAACCTTACTTGCCATAAAATGGTTTCCATGTTCGTATCCTGCATCGTCACGTCCTGCCCCAGACAATGCGCTAAAGCTGCATAGGTATACCTAAACAAATCGGATAGGCTTAAAAAACCCGTACTTCCTAAGCAGAGAGAAATAAATACGATGCAGATGGGTACGATACATAGCGCAAAAACTTTCCAATGCATTAGCTATCCCTCCTTCCAAGCTCGCCTGCGTACAAAAACTCCAGCACCTCATCACATTCTTTATTAAAATCGCTTTCCGTATAGGCCGGATAACACCATCTCTTCAACTGCATCGCCAACAGCAAAAATTTCACGGTGTGGGGGTCGTAATAAAATGTGGGAGTCGCTTCAAAGACATTTTTCTGTCTTACAGCAGGCAAGGCAGCAAGTTCCGTCAAGCTGTATACATCGTCTACGCTAGAATTCCATAACACAATAATATCCGGGTTCCATGTATACAACGATTCTGCATTCACATTTGGTGCATCCATAGCTAATGGACAGGCATTTGTAGCACCGGCAATATCTATGGCCAGATCAATCAACGTACCTTTTCCCGATGTCGAAAAAATCCGCCCCTTTGACCATGCGTAATAAATTTTTTTACGATCCTGACCATGTTGTGCGATCATCGTGTCGATTTGCTGTTCTATGTAATCTACAATGTCTTTTGCACGATCCGCCTTTCCCAGTAGGGTGGCAATACCAATAAGCTCTTGGTAAATTTGTCTTTTGTCTGCACTGGATACGGCGTAAACAGGAATTCCCAATCCTTCCAATTGCTCGATAGTCTCCGTATCATACTCATACACAACGGCAAGATCTGCCTGCAAGCTAACAATCCCCTCCACATTGCTGGATCGTCCAGCAAACGTTGGTGTTGCGATCTCTTTCTCTGCGACACGCTTATCTATCAACGAAAGAAAATGATAGGTAGACTCATTTTGATAGATTTGCTGTGGAATACCGACAAGTTTATCTTTCGCGCCGAGCATGTACATTTGATCAACAAACGGTTCGAAGAGTACAACGACACGCTCCGCATAATCCTTCAAAACAATAGTCTTTCCACGCTTATCCACTGCCGAAATTTCCGAAGCAGCACGTTTTTTTTCCTGTTTGCGGCCGCAGGACGCTATCATCCCCACAAGCAGGATGACGCTGATGACGAAAACCAGGCAAAAAAAGATCTTAAATAATTCTCCAAACTTCATATTCCTTCTTTCATGACACACTCGCTATCAAGCGCAATTCTGGCGGGAGCTTTATGGACATTAACTTTATCTTTTCTCCATACTTATTTGCTAAGGCGTCGTACAGCCTACCATCATAGGCGACGGCCATCTGCCCCTCACCCAATACGAAAATCGGCAGATGCCTATTTCCTACATCGAAGCAAAACTTACCCATAAGTATAGCATCATCACTTTGCAATACGATGCTATCGCAGGGTTCCAAGTCGATAGCGATATAGCATTTCTCGTCTTGATAGATGACCTGCTTATCGCGGAGATATGGATAGTTTACGCGTTTTAAATGAAGCGCCCTTCCCTTGTCTGTTTCCCGCTCTAGCTGTCTTTTGCCGACTTCAAACCATGCTACCGCTAGCTTCTCTTGCCGAAGATGTCCGGGCACGTCTTGGTAATCATTATCATCGATAACTAGCATTCGTATAGCATTAGGTTCTATTTTTTTGCGCTTTTTTTGCTTCCACTTTATCCATAAGCCAGCTACACCAAGTCTCCATTCCCTCACCTTTGAGGCTGCTCACGGAAATCACCTCCAAGTTGGGATTCACTTCACGCGCATCCGTAGAGACTGCTTCTACTGAAAATGGTACATAGGGCAATAAATCTGCCTTCGATACCAACATAAGCTCGCTGGTTAGAAACATCCGCGGATACTTTTTCGGTTTATCATCCCCTTCGGTTGAAGCGAGCAATGTAACTCGGAAATCCTCGCCTAAATCAAATGCTGCAGGACACACGAGATTACCTACGTTTTCGATAAACAGCAAGTCTACGTTTTCCAAGTTGATATGATCCAGAGCCTGCAAAATCATTTGTGCTTCGATATGGCACATGCCACCGGTAACGATCTGTAAGGCATTGATGCCTACTTCACGCATGCGAACGGCATCGCGTTCTGTCTCCGGGTCGCCAACGAGAACGGCTATATGAAGTTTCTTGCCTAACAACTTGCCCGTCTCCTGCATCAGGGTAGTTTTACCGCTTCCTGGCGAAGAGCAAATGTTGATGACGCAAATATCCTTCAGTCTTTCACGAATGGCTTTTGCCACAAAGTCGTTCGCTTTCAACAGATTCAAACTCGTATTCTCGCATTGAACAGACCCTACCGGCATCTGGTTGCTTTTTGGTGTTGTCGTATTATTCATGTTCTTTACTTTTAAATATGATCTGGGTTATTCGTAACTCCTCGCCTTGTACCACTTTATCTGAGGGCTTACCACAGCTACAAACAAATCGGTGGAAGATCACTTCGAAGGATAGCTTACAGGCATCACAAAATGCGAGTATCGGTAATACTTTCACTTCAAGCTCTACACCTTGAAATCGCTGATGATCCAACACATAAGCCTCAAAGGCATTTTGTATCAAAATAGGCTGGATGTTGCTCAAAAGCCCTGCCTCCAGCTGAACCTTGACGATTTCCTGGAAGCGTGTCGGATATTCTTCTTGAAGAAGATCAAACATTTCCTGTATTATTCCTGTTTCGTGCATCCTATTAGGTCATTAAGCTGCGGGTTGTTTCTTCACCTTTCTTCTTTTAACGGTTACGGATTCTTTTACGAGCACATCAGCGGATACTTCGCGTTCTGCTTTATCGACTTCATTATTCCGGACTTCTTCCCTCTTAGACTGCTCGTGCAAGGTAAATTCCCAACACATCTGGCCTAACATGGATAGGAAGCTGTACAGCAGCTCGCCATCAGTTCCTAAAGCTCTTAAGAGAAGCGTATCCTCCGCCGCATACGTAAATCCAAACGCGATATCTTCATACTCGCCTGATAAAATTTCATCAAACTCCGCCTTCATAGCTTTTGCCCACGGCCCGCTATACATGAATGTAGCTTGATGTGTGTACGATTCGAAAAAAAGCAATTTTTGAATCGGTTGTACCTTGGGCATTAAGCACTGATTATCCGTAAGAATAAGCCTTCCGTTTCTAAAAATTTCTGTCCGGCTGTGCAGCTTCTCAAACTGGAAGACTTCATCCATATAGATACGTCCGGCGCTGATAATGTCACCCCAAATAAGCGTAGCATCATCGGCCATATCAATGCGATTGCTTGCGTAGAAAATGGCATCCTTAAACGGCGTGACGGGGTGCGGTACATAATGCAACACACTCTTCGCTGACAATTTCATGTGTGTATGTTGATAAGCTCCATTTTTCATAGAGTGTAGCTTATTAAAAGATTGCGTAAACAGCTTTACATGGGCATCGTTCTTCACATTGACATCAATGGTCAGCATGTCGCCATCCATAATACCTGGCGAAGCACTCATAATGATCATCTCAAGATGCTTCTGCGCACGAGGTGATCCGTAGTGGGTCAATTTATAAGGCGCATTGTGGAAGCTCTCCTTGAGCACGCTATACGCTCCCTCTCGTTCGGCATTGATCTTGATCGTACTTTCCATAAACGTTTAATTTTCTAATAGCGCATATTTCTTTATCCAACTCTTCACCTCTTCCAAACCCTCCAATGTCATGAGGTTCGTAAATAAGAAAGGACGCTCACCACGCATGCGTTTCGCATCGCTTTCCATAACAGAAAGATCTGCATGCACATAAGGAGCTAGATCGATCTTATTGATTAAAAGCAAATCCGATCGTGTGATGCCGGGTCCACCTTTTCGCGGAATTTTTTCCCCTTCGGCAACGTCAATCACAAAGATGGTCACGTCTGCCAAATCCGGGCTAAACGTGGCGGTTAAGTTATCGCCTCCACTTTCCACAAAAACGATCTGGGTGTCCGGAAACCGTTCCACCAACTCTTCTACTGCTTCAATATTCATGGATGCATCTTCCCGAATCGCAGTATGTGGGCACCCTCCCGTTTCAACACCGGCTATACGCTCGGCAGGCAGCGTTGAATTTTTTTGAAGAAACTGTGCATCTTCACGGGTATAGATGTCGTTCGTTACGACACAAATGCTGTAGTCATCCGCCATTTGTCTCGTTAAGCGTTCTATCAACGCAGTTTTACCTGAACCAACAGGCCCGGCGACGCCGATTTTAACATATTTTCTGTCCATAAATAATCGTTATGAAATGTAAATCCGTGTGTATAATTTTTCATGCTGCATGCAGCGTAAATCTTGCGCTATACAGCAATTGCCCAACATCGCGTCGTCCATGTCTTTTTGGGTCGCTACAAGATCTTTAATAAGATCCTGCAGGCTGAATAATATCTTTTGTCCTTCAGTTTGGCTGATCGGCACCAACTTTGCGCAATTCGTGACTATGCCGTTCAGCGTATTGTAATAGAATGCGCTAAGCGCATCTTCATAACTGATCTGCTGCTGTTGTGCATACATAGCAAAAGCGATGGCATAATGTCCGCCCGCTGTCCCGCCTTGAATCGCCTCCAGATAAGCCTTGCATCTTCTCAAGGATTTAAAACTCTCGACGATTTTCAGCAATCGGATGGCGAGTTTTCTGCTTGCCTCCCTTATTTCGTAGGGTGATTTCAGTGAGGATACCAACGTATCCAACGCGATCAGTTTACGCATCGAAAATTTACCCGAACAGATCTCCCATGCTTTTGAAAAAAAAGCTGCATCGTTATAGTACACGCTGTGTTTCAACATCGTTTCCGCATAATTGCGCGTCGATTCCACATCATGCACTATTCTTTTGTGGATGTAGGTTTCCAAACCGTAGGAATGCGTAAAACTCCCGATCGGAAATACAGAGTCATTAATCTGCAGAAGTGTCAACAAAGGATTCATGTACTGTTTTTGCTAATGTGATTTTAAATTTTGTTTTCCGCGTCCACGTATGGATCTTCAGCGTTTGTGTTTGTTCCAGGGTACGCTCTTCAACGTGTACCGTTATGCCCCTTTTCATGAACAACATACGCAACGGCTCCTCGTAGGCGATCAGCACCTCATCGGCAGCAGGTATCGCGATGGGCAAGTGCCTGTTGCCTATTTCAAAGCAAACACCTGCCATTTCTATCTTATTCTTTGGCTGTATCACAAGGCACAGGCAGGGTAATATCTTGACCACGATGCAGGCGTATGAATCGGTATAAAGCACATCGCCATTCCGGAGGACGGTTCCGCTGAGATTTCTGATGCCAATCTCTTGCCCACTTTGCGTAAACTTACGAAGCACGCCTCTATCGAGTTCATGCCAGGCCAAGTCCAGAACATCCAGATTAAGACCAGCGAATTTCTCCGCGTGCTGTAAAATATTGCCCGCTATGCCTTGTGACAAGATCATTAAAATAAGAAATAGCGTTGTGCCATAGGTAGTTCAGCTAACGGCTCGCAGCGCGCCAACACCCCATCCACGGTTACATCATAGGTTTCGGGATCCACGACAATATTTGGCGTTGCATCGTTATGCACCATGTCCTTTTTCATCACCGTACGACAGCCCATTACCGGTAAGCTTTTTCTTGCAAGCTTTAAGGAATCGATGGTACCATTGTCAATAGATACTTTAGACACAAAGTTGAAGCAAATGCTGCTTAGTGCCTTACCAAAGTTTCCGAACATCTGCCGATAGACGATAGGCTGTGGCGTGGGTATCGACGCGTTTGCATCGCCCATCTTCGAACCTAATATCATTCCGCCCTTGATGATCATTTCTGGCTTAACGCCAAATAGTTCAGGCTTCCACAAAACGAGATCTGCATATTTCCCAGCTTCTATGGATCCTACATAGCTATCAATACCATGCGCTTTTGCAGGGTTGATCGTGAACTTAGATACATAGCGCTTCACTCGGAAATTATCATGGCCTGTCCCTTTATCACGTTCTAATGGGCCACGTTGCACTTTCATTTTATGTGCCGTCTGGAATGTACGGGAAATGACCTCGCCTACGCGCCCCATCGCCTGACTGTCCGAACTCATGATAGAAAACACCCCCATATCCTGCAGAATATCTTCCGCAGCAATAGTTTGCGGACGGATACGCGAATCGGCAAACGCTACATCTTCCTTCACGTTTTTATCTAAATGGTGACACACCATCAACATATCTAAATGTTCCTCAGCGGTATTTACCGTAAATGGCTTGGTCGGGTTGGTCGACGCTGGTAATATGTTCGGATACATCGATATTTTGATAATGTCGGGCGCGTGGCCACCGCCTGCACCTTCGGTGTGGAAGGTATGGATCACCCGGCCATCAATTGCTGCCACCGTGTCTTCCAGAAATCCAGCCTCATTTAAGGTATCGGTATGGATGGCTACTTGCACATCATATTTATCAGCAACTTTCAATGCCGCATCAATCGTTGATGGTGTAGCTCCCCAATCTTCGTGAATCTTAACACCAAGTGCACCGGCTTCAATTTGTTCTTCAATAGGTCGTGTTGTGGAAACATTCCCTTTTCCGAAGAATCCCACATTGATCGGCAGATTCTCAAAAGCTTCTAACATTTTATGGATAAACCATTTGCCTGAGGTTACCGTCGTTGCATTCGTACCATCAGCCGGCCCGGTGCCGCCACCAATAAACGTAGTCACGCCACTATAAAGCGCGGTCTCTATCTGTGTAGGGCTTATAAAGTGGATGTGTGTATCGATACCGCCCGCAGTCATAATCATCCCGGCACCACCATGCACTTCGGTGGATGGGCCAATGATCATACCTTCCGTTACACCGTCTTGCACATCCGGATTTCCCGCTTTACCTATCCCAACAATTTTTCCATCCTTGATACCCACATCGGCTTTCACAATGCCCCAATGGTCAATGATAATGACGTTGTTGATACAAAAATCCAGCACATCTTCATCGCGCAACGCCCGCGCGGATTGGCCCATACCGTCGCGAATAGTTTTTCCACCACCAAACTTGTTTTCTTCGCCATATACGGCATAGTCCTTCTCGATTTCAATCAGCAGTTCCGTGTCTGCCAGACGAACCCTATCGCCGGCTGTAGGGCCAAAAAGTGAGGCATATTTGTCTCGAGGTATATAAAGTTCACCATCCACATAGCGGATCGATGATTTATCAAGTCCTAGTTTTTCGAGACCCAAAGCGTTTAATTTTGTCGTGGCAACACTTGCTGAAGCCAGCCCCACGATTTTAATCCAGTCTCTTCTATTCCATTCACCCATTGCAATTCTGTTTTAAGTTATTGAGAAGATTTATAGTTTTGTTTTTTCATTTTGGCTATTGCCGCGGTCTTCACCTTCTCCTTGGTGTAGTTGCCGTTGGTCAATCCGTTGAATCCGTGTATTTCTTTGGCGCCGCCAATCTCTACCAATATCACATCTTTTTTCTCTCCCGGTTCAAACCGAACGGCGGTGCTTGACGGAATATTGAGTCGCATACCAAAGGTCTTTTCACGGTCAAATGCCAATGCTTTATTTACTTCAAAAAAATGATAGTGCGATCCCACTTGTATAGGACGATCGCCGGTATTTGCCACCGAAACGGTCACCGTGCGGTAGCCCGCATTGGCTTTGATGTCATCTGCTTTTAGAAAGTATTCTCCAGGTACCATAAGTATCTTTATTTTTTGTTAACGAATAGGGTTATGGACGGTAACCAACTTGGTTCCATCCGGAAATGTAACTTCGATTTGTACATCATGGATCATTTCTGGAACGCCTTCCATCACCTGTTTACGCTTCAAGAGGGTCGTTCCCCATTCCATCAGCTCGGCTACACTTTTACCATCTCTGGCCTTTTCCATCAACTCGGCACTGATGTAGGCTATACTTTCCGGATAATTGAGTTTTAGCCCCCTTTTTAATCGCTTTGCCGCTAGTTCTCCTGCTAGATGCAACATTAACTTTTCAGTTTCTCTTGGTGTTAAATGCATGCTGTTTGACTATAAAATAAAACCATTATATTGCGTATGTTTTTAATAGACCGGTATGGTGAAGTATCCACCCAGCGCCAATCTATTAAATTGTGTCTTGGCCAGGGCAGTACGATCCGCATAGGAAACGTTGTTTCCGATGTATCCCAAGTAGAATCTGAAATCCTGGCTTTTGAAGGGTTTGTGTTGTAAGGCCGCGAAGTAGGTGTAGTTTGTTCGGAAATCATTACCCAATGCCTCGTCATCATTCGTGCCGGCTGTTTCCACGGCGCCTTTAACGGCTATCTCCCACTTATCCGTAAGGAATTGGTCATAACGTAGCACGGCCGATTTGTACGTTACGTTTTGGGCCAGCTGGCGTGCTTCGCCTGTGATTGCATAAAAATCGTTTACAGCGCGTGAAGCGATCAGCGCGTGATCGGTTCCCATATGGGTGTATTGCAGATCGAGATAGACCATTTGCCGCTCCGTTTTAAACTTATTGGCCAAGGATAGCGCTTGCGTTGGTTTTCCCTCTGCAAACTGTGCTAGATTATACGACCATTTTGTTTGAAAACGACGATCTGCAAACGCGCCAGTCCACGTAAGGTAACCTCCTATAGGTGCCTTCGCGCGTTGAATACTGCCCGCAGTAAAACCATTACTTGTTAGATGGTTGTCAAATGTATTGTTGACAGTATTGTAGAGCTGTAGATGCAGGCCATGGTTGTTATTGACTTGATACGATAACTTTCCACCGACCACAAAAAGATTGAGTATACGGTCAACATAGTCCGTAAATAAGAATTCATAAATGGGGTTGTTCTCAAATTCATACGAACCGACCATCGCACTTTGCTTACCCACACTGATGGTCCAGTCATTCCGCTTTCCAAACTTATAATCGACTTGTGCAAAATCCAATGCCTGGGAGGAATTATCCAGACCAGATTGCGCGAACGGCCGGTTCAGCCTGAACCGGATCTTGTAAGACAATCTATCGTTATATTCTCCATGAAAAAGGATACGTGCTTCGTCCAAATTAAAGCGTGTTAACGCTTCATCCTTTCCCAAATTATCTGCGTCCAAAGCGGCGCGGATCAAAAAGTCAAATTTAAACAGCTGTGCACGATCTGGCTCCGTTGTTGTCGTGGAGTCGATCTGGGAATCATCATTCCTATTTAGAAGTGAAGAGCGAGCCTCCTGCCCAGATAAAGTAGACAGGGATAATAGAGCGGCAACAATAAGTGAGACGTGTTTCATAAAGTAACGTGAAATACCTTTTCATCAAGTATATCACCTCGGCTTTAGAAAACAATAAGAATAACATTAAAATGATCTTAGAGGTTATCATTTCTGGGCAATAAGATGCGAACATTCGTTCCTTCACCTTCTTTTGAGCGGAGCAGAAGATCACCGTCATGATGGTCGATAATATTTTTTGCCAGCAATAAACCAAGGCCGGTTCCATGGATGTCTTGCGCATTGGACGCGCGATAGAACGAGTCGTAAACAAATCTCTGCTCGTGGTCTGGAATACCAATGCCTTTATCGACGATATCAATGACCACATTATTTTTTTGTATGCCCAACGAAATGATTACGTCATCGTCTTTACCATATTTGCAGGCATTAGACACCAGGTTACTTAGGGCGATAAAAAGCAAGTCAGCATTGCCGTACACTTCTAATGAGCCCGCATTTTCCGGCATCGCATCAAAATCAAGTTGAATGGACTGATGACGAAAAGCTTTATGCTCAGAATCGATTACTTTAAACAGCACCTCATCTATACGTACGACATGATAGTCTTTCTTCGTATCGTCTAAGCCTGAACGAGCCACCGTCAACAAGCTGTTTATCATGGTGATAATTCGATCCGTTTCGGTCACGATATTTCGAACAGACCATGCGGTTTCGTCTGCTAATTTTTCTTTCCGCAGGATAAGTTCGGCCTCTCCACGAATTATTGTTAATGGTGTGCGAAAAGAGTGCGACGCATTGGCGATAAATCGCTTTTGTGATTTCACGGATATTTCGAGCCGGCTGATCATGTCATTAAAGCTGTCTATAAGCATAGTCACCTCGTCTTTTACATCATTTGTATTTTGCAACCTAAGACTTAAGTTGGAGATACTAATCTTATCAATCTCTTCATTAATAACGGTAATGGGACGCATAATATGCTTAGCAAAAAGATAAGAAATCAGTGCAACGATACATGCGCAGAATAGGCCAGCGTTGACTAACGTGCGGTCTAAGATCCCCTGCTCCCCGAGGCCATAATCATCTCTTCCAGAAGACACCACAATCAGATCTTTGCCTTTATGGTTATTTTCGAAATACAAAGCCAAATAAGCTGTATCGCCAGCCATATACTGAGCTTGTCCAGATGAAATGACTTCTTTGTAAAAAGATGGCGGTACAGGCAAGCCGGGTCGGCCCTCTACCTGAGTCTGGCCCCTGTCTACGCGTATAATATAATCCTTCCCTGCCGATAACTGCCGAAGGTAGACCCGCATTATTTCATAGTATATTTCATTAATATACTCCTCTTCTTCAATAATGTGCTTACCGACGATCTGGGCATTTTCTTCAAGACGGTGAAAAAATTTGGTTCGGAGACTGTCCCTCGTAAAATAGGAGATATAAATCGCAAAGCCCACAATGAGCGCCCAACAGATTAAATTGAAAAGAAGTATTATTTTAGTTCTTTGCTTCATCAATTTCTTTTAATACATATCCCATTCCGACAACCGTGTGCAAGAGTTTCTTGTCGTATCCTTTATCAATTTTATTCCTTAGATAATTGATATAGACATCGACTACATTGGTACTCAGGTTAAAATCCATTCCCCAAACACTTTCCAGTATATCCATCCGTGAAACAACCTTTTTCTGATTTTTAATCAAAAATTCCAGCAAGCGGAACTCGGTAGCGGTTAATATGATCTCGTTGTTTTGCCGAATTGCTATCCGGCTATCATAATCGAGTACGAGATCAGAGAAATTCAGGTTGTTGGGGCGCTCTGCTTTCTCTATTAGGACTATTTTTCTAGAAAAACGACTGACCCGCGCTCTCAGCTCATCCATATTAAACGGTTTGGTCAGGTAATCATCTGCATCATACTTAAACCCGTCAACAATGTCTTCTGGTTGATCTAGTGCAGAAAGTATAAGTATGGAGACCTCCCGATTGGAAGATCGTATATTTTGGCAGACCTTTAGACCATCCATCCCGGGAAGCATAATATCTAAAATAATTAAATCATAATTGCCTGCCCGGGCCATTTCTAAGCCGGTAAGACCATTAAGTGCTACCGAAATATTAAAGTTGAGATCGGAAAGGCCGCGCCGAATAAGTGACACTACAGAACTGTCGTCTTCTATCAATAATATCTCCATGTACATCTTAAATTAATACCTCTTAATAGGCTGTACCAACTTGCTATGCGAGGTCAACTGTTATGCAAGATGATATAATCTATTTCTTCCAATGATACGATTTTTCCTTATTTATTTCAACAGTTGAGCTGATATTATGACAATAGATGGGGATTTTTTGCTTGGTAATGGGTAGTGAGTAGTGAGATATTATAGATTTTAGTAGATAGTACGTAGTAGGTAGATTGAGTAGTGGGTAGGATTTTTTTAATTTTTACTTTGTAATTTCAATTTGCGAGCCAGAGGAACGAGGGCACGACAATCTTGCGTGTTGAGTAGTGAGTAGTGCGTATGGCGTATGGCGTATGGCGTATTGAGATATAATAGATTTTAGTAGATAGTATGTAGAGTTTAGTGTTTCATTGTAGGATCTGCTACCAGGTACAATCCTTTTCACTTTTGAATTTTGAATTCTGAATTTCAATTGCACTAACTATTATTAACAAAAATGTCGCATCGAAAGCTTTGCAGTATGTAGAAATTTGCACCAGCACAGGCCATCCCTTGCAAAGGTTTCAAGCGACGGGGTTTCGAATACTTTTGCACACCAAAAGTATTTGCCCTGCCGCGGCATGCGGCGGAAAGGTTGTGGGATGGATGTTGGTAGCGGGTATTGAGTAGTGAGTAGTACGTATTGAGATACTATAGATTTTAGTATGTAGTACTTAGTATATAGATTGGGGTATTGGGTAATGCGTATGGC
>NZ_SNZV01000006.1 GCF_004364125.1 Sphingobacterium paludis
ATGGGGTCTGTTGTTTCATGACCGTATCGTTTGAATAATTAAATATAAATAATCTTATCAAATTATTCCATTGACACAGTTCGCGTTACAGTCTCGTATGATAAGCACTACATAATAAGTACTTCACCATATCTCAATTCTCATTACGACCTACGCACTTCCCTATTCTACATACTAAGTACTATATACTAACTACTAAATCATATCTCAATTCTCACTACGACCTACGCAATACCTTATTCTACACACTAAGTACTATATACTAACTACTAAATCATATCTCAATTCTCACCACGACCTACGCACTACCCTATTCTACATACTAAGTACTATATACTAAGTACTAAATCATATCTCACTACGCAATTCTCACTACACAATCCTTCTAAATCACTCGATTTTTAAAACTGCTGCTTGGCTTCTGTGAAAGATCAATCAAATAACCATTGATGATAGCATATTTCAATTGCCCGCCGCTCCGCAACAAAAAGTTACTGGTACCCAAAAGGCTGATCTGCGCCGTAGGCGTAAAGGAAGCCTGCGTAAAGACCACCAACGGTAGGTTATGCAATCTATCCGCACCCCTGGCGTTTATCTTTACCGCTACAAAACCCTCTTTAAGTAAGTTCCACGCACGATCCATGGAGATGTCGTCAACCGTTTCGAAAGCTGTTGGATACGTTTTGCCTTGCACAAACTGCAAGCCTTGCTCCTCCAGCTCCTCATAACCGTAAGCGATATTTAAATCACCGATATCTTCCACATGTCCGCGTACGAAATAGTCACGGCCTACCGTAATCTCCGTCCTGCGAAGCGCAATATCGGTTTTCAATGAAACGCTGTCACTGCTTAAATCTACTCCCCTTAAAACCACATCATGCAGTTGCGAAGCATTAAAAGGAATTTTATCATAGTCTTCCGCGTCGTATTGCGCATACGATCCTTGCGCTATTTCCATGAGGGCGTTCAGGATAATAGCAAAATTCAAACGCCTGATTTCCTGCTTTTCCGGATCGCCTTTTTTGCCGCCAGACTCGATTAAAACCGTGCTGGCGCCCCAGCTTTGAAAATTGTCTCCAAAACCTCGTGGGCTGTAGGTGTCGTCGTATTTCGCCACTGCATCAGGCACATATTGCTGCAATAGGGTAATCATCCCGACGATGAGTTGCATAGCCCCTTTTCGAACCTCATTCACCTCTCGTGCCTCGTTATAGGCCGGTGCAAGCATGGAAATCGTTACCGGATTTTTGGTTTCCGGAACATTATAATAGATGCTTTGATCGTGCAGGTTGAACCCATAACGTGGCTTGACCTCCTTGCCTATTTTGCGTAGCAGGGCCCCTTCCACAGTCTGCCCAACGCGCGCATCGCGATTAAGGTCAATGTGCTGTGCATTTCGACGGGTATAGCGCTCTGCACCATCGGGGTTAAGCATGGGGATAAAGTGAATAGCTAAGTTCTCGTTCAATAATTGACGCACCGAGTCGAAACCATCTTCCCGACCCTCCAAAAAATTGAACAGATCAAAAAGCGCCATCGTGGCGGTAGGTTCGTCTCCATGCATCTGCGACCACAGCATCACTTTCTTATCCCCTTTACCGTACTGCAGTTTATAAATCGCTCGATTTTCAAAAGACTTACCGACTTCCTGGACAGCGAAAACAGATCCGGATTGATGCTTTTTTACCAAAGAGTCTACCTCATGATGCTTGAAGCGGCGATGCTTGATAGCCGTTTCTTTATATTGTGCGTGCAAGGAATTGAATTGTGTAGAGTCGAGTCTCATAGCCTTAGAATAATCCGATTTGGCTTCTGGCGAAACCGTTGTACATGCCTGAAGCATAGCCACTATGCCCACGATAAAGAAGGTTCTTTTCATCATAATAAAATAACATCGTTCAATAGCTTATTGTTTCAAAATCAATACTGATCTGCAAAGCCTGAGCTTGTTCAGCTCCGCAAAACAGGCCAAGATCCGGCTATCGATTAAATAGTAAGCGATGGCCCGATCCTGCTTCAACGATATCACCATGGCTAAACGCGATATTCCCAGATACCACGGTGTGGATAATACTGGACGAGAAGGTATGGCCTTCAAAGGGTGACCAGCCACATTTCGACAAGATGTTTTCTTTACTCACGGTGTAGGGTTTATTCAGATCAACCAATACCAAGTCGGCCCAATACCCTTCCCGTATAAAACCGCGATTTTCAACTTGAAAGAGTGTTGCCGTGTTATGCGCTGATTTCTGCACCAACTGCTCTAGGGTAAGTTTCCCTTGTTTGACTAAATCCAATAGTGCTTGGAGGGCGTGCTGCACCAAAGGACCACCCGATGGTGCCTGTGCGTAGGGTTGCGTTTTCTCTTCCAACGTATGGGGTGCATGATCCGTGGCGATAACATCAATATGCCCATCAAGCACAGCAGCCAAAATACCGTCGCGATCTGCCGCTGTTTTAACTGCTGGATTCCATTTAATGAAGTTGCCTTTGCTTTCATAGTCCGCGTCGGAAAACCATAAGTGGTGCACACAAGCCTCGGCGGTGATCCGCTTATCGGTCAATGGGATATTATTGGCAAACAAATGCGTCTCCCGTTCGGTTGAGATATGTAAAATGTGTAAGCGCGTATTGTGCTTTTTCGCTAAAGCCACCGCTTTGGAGGAAGAAAGGTAACAAGCCTCTTCCGAGCGGATGCGTGGATGCATGGACGCTGTTAAACCGTCTTCACCATACTCGTGTTTGAAATCGGCTAGATTTTGCTTTATCGTGCCCTCATCCTCACAATGTACGGCAATTAAAGTCGGCGCTTCTTTAAAAATGTTTTCTAGCGTATCTTCATTATCGACCAACATATTACCGGTGGAAGACCCCATAAAAATCTTGATGCCACATACGTCACGCGGATTTGTTTTTAGCACCTCCGCTAAATTGTCGTTTCCGGCCCCCATGAAAAAAGAATAGTTAGCCAATGATTTTTCAGCAGCAATATCATATTTATCTTGCAGCAATCTTTGCGTAAGGGTATTCGGCACCGTATTGGGCATCTCCATAAAAGAGGTGGTACCGCCCGCCACCGCAGCACGGCTCTCGTGCCATATATCAGCCTTGTAGGTTAATCCAGGCTCCCGGAAATGAACTTGGTCATCAATCAATCCAGGAAGTAGGTGCAACCCTTTGGCATCAATGACGTGATCAGCTGCATGGTCGATAGATTCGGCTATCATTTCAATGCGTCCGTGGTTAATGAACACATCAGCCTGCGTGATTTTTCCTTCGTTAACAATTTGCGCGGATTTTATAAGAATAGAAGACATGGTATGATCAAGATGTTTTACTAGTTTAGAATACGACGAGGTGCCTGATGATTGTGATCGAATGGCCATCCCCGCCGACGAATTTACGAATCGGCAACGAAAAAAGTAAGTTTGTATAAAGAAAAAGCTTGCAATCGGGCGATTGCAAGCTTTCCTATTAACCAATTATAAACTTAAATTATGAGATTGCAAAATTAACCTTTCACGGTGAAATTTGCAAGGTATGACATCTATTTTTCGCTAGCGATCCACTTCACCCAATACGATATCAATTGAACCCAGTATAGCGATTAGGTCAGCAATAAGCTGCCCTTTCCCCAATTCAGGTAACACCGACAAATTATTAAAGCTTGGCCCTCTTGCTTTTACCCGCCTAGGAATATCTGATTTTTCTTGTGTCACAAAATGAAAGCCGAGTTCGCCTTTTGGGTTCTCTGCACGCATGTAATATTCCTGTGATTTGAGGTTGACTTTTTTTGGCACCATGCCGCGCGGATCAAACTCTGGCGTACGCTTGTAATCTCCGCGCAAACGCTGCAAGCATTGTTCGATAATGCGGATCGATTCCTTCACCTCATCCACCCGCACCTTATAGCGGTCCCAGCAATCTCCGAGCGTTCCCATCTCGCCCCGCCCTACCGGAATCTCAAATTCCAGCTCGGGGTAAACGGAATAGCCATCAATACGGCGAAGATCCCATTTTACGCCGGATGCGCGCAGCATCGGCCCACTACAGCCATAATTAATGGCGACATCAGCCGGAAGAGCGCCAATATTGGCGGTACGGGAGATAAAAATCTGGTTGCCAGATAACAGATCGTCGAGTTCTACAAGCTTCGGCTTGAAATACGCAACAAAATCGTTGCAGCGATCTTCAAAACCAACGGGCAGGTCGTAAAATAGTCCGCCGATCCAGATGTAATTGTACAGCATCCGCGAACCTGATGCCCATTCCAGCATATTCATGATATGTTCGCGGTCTCGGAAACACCACATAAACGGTGTAAAGGCACCGATATCAATACCATAGGTGCCAATTGCGATTAGGTGCGAGGCAATTCGGTTTAACTCGCAAACCAACACGCGAATATATTCTATACGCTTCGGAATACGATCATGGAGGCCCAACATGCGCTCCACGCCCATGACGAAAGCATGGCTATTATTCATGGAGGCCAAATAATCCAAACGATCGGTGAACGGTATGGACTTGCCGTAACTCATAGATTCCGCGTGCTTATCAAAACAGCGATGCAAATATCCCAAATGGGGGATAATTTCTTTTACAACTTCGCCATCAGTGATCAGTTCCAAACGCAATACACCATGCGTCGATGGATGTTGAGGACCCATATTGATAACCATCTCCTGGGAACTTATCGCAGCAATCTTCTCCTTATATTTTTCTAATGCTTTTGTGTATTGCATGGGTTTTACCTACTTTATCGTGATACCATGATAGGATTCCGCATCTTCATAATCCTTCCGCAACGGATAGCCCACCCAGTCATCCGGCAACAAAATTCTTCGTAAATCCGGATGGTTTCTGAAGAATATACCCATCAGATCGAATGCTTCACGCTCGTGCCAATCTGCCGTGCGCCAAACAGCCGAAACGGAATCCACCTCGGGCAGTTCATTGACATCCCGGTTGTTCTCCAGCTCTATTTTAAGTGTAACCTGGGTTTGGTAGGGTATAGATGCCAAATGGTATACCACATCGAATCGATTGTCCGGAAAGTAATCGACTGCCGAAATATTCGATAAAAAATCGAAGTAACAGCCTTCTGTGTCGCGAAGAAAAAAACCTATTTGCTCGATGTAATCGGCATTCACCACGAGTGTGGGTTGCAGTGCTTGCTCATCTAACCTGATTATGGATTCTTCACCAAATTTATCACCCAGTAAGTCGCGTATTTGTTTAATCATAAGTTAAGGTGCTAGACGTTGACGAAGCCAGTTACCGTCTTGAAAAACATATTCCATGCGATCGTGAAGTCGACTACTTCGGCCCTGCCAAAATTCAACGCGCATTGGGCTTACCTGATAGCCGCCCCAGAATGCCGGACGAGGAAAATGTTCCTTATTTTCATACGTAGCACTTACTTCGATAACGCGTTGCTCAAGTGCTGCCCGATCTGGAATAATCCGGCTTTGTGGCGAAGCGATGGCGCCAATGCGGCTACCGCGCGGTCTCGATGCAAAATACTCGTCGGAATCCTCCGATGGAAGTTTCTCGACCCATCCCTCAATGCGAACCTGCCTTTGCAACTCGGGCCAAAAGAATAGTAAACTCACCTGCTTATTCACCGCCATCGACTGCCCTTTTTTACTATGGTAATTTGTAAAAAAGCTAAATCCCGACGATTTTATATCTTTCAACAGCACGACCCTGGACGAGGGGTAACCATCTTCACTGATGGTCGACAGCACCATAGCATTGGCCTCTGTAACCTCAGCATGCAAGGCTTCATCAAACCAGCGTTGAAACTGCGCAATCGGATTGTCCAGCACATCATGTTCATCAAGCGTATATTTGCTATAGTCTTCCCGGATCGCAGCGATATTTTTGTGCGTAATGGCCATGGTCTAAGTCTTATTTGATACGAAGCAAACTTAATCAAAAGCGGCGGCTTTGCGCACAAAGCCCGGAAAAAATTGCGTTTTTATGTAAATTGAAGTATATTGATAACGTCATACGTTAGCGGCGGAAATTTTCAGCGATAAGTTGACGAATCTCAACAGCCATCGAGGCGACGGCCTGGTTCTCCGCAGCGGCATTACAGCCCCACGTTCCTTAACGTATAGCGGTTTTGTATAAATAATAGGTTATTATTTAATTTAGGTGCAACATGTTCAACACGCATATACCACAAAAAGGCAGTCTTTTACTTTCCGAGCCCTTTATGCTCGACACGAATTTCGAACGATCGGTGATATTATTGTGCGACCACGATGATCAAAACGGAACGATGGGTCTTGTTTTAAATAACAAATCTTCCCTGCTGCTATCTGACGTTATTCAAGAGGTTGAAAACCCGAACTTCCCACTTTATGTTGGCGGACCGGTCAATATGGAAGCATTATTTTTTATACACAATATCCCCGAAAAGATCGAGGGCGGCCTTCCACTTTTTGACGACATTTATTTCGGGGGAGATTTTGAACAGGCGCTATTTCTGCTGAACGATAGTATAATCGACACCACCAACATCAAGTTTTTTATTGGCTACGCTGGTTGGAACGTCGGACAATTGAATGAGGAAATCCTGCAAAACAATTGGGCCGTGCACAATAAATTCCCTACAGCACTTCTCCTGTTGCAGGATGGTGAGGATCTCTGGAAACAAGCTTTAATAAACTTAGGCCCTAAATATGCGCACGTAGCGAACTTTCCGAAGACGCCGGATTTAAATTAGGAAGAGGAAATGTCATCCTTCAAATTTCTGCAGCCTCCATTACAATTCTTTACTGACGCAATTTCAAAATAGAGTCACCGTTTTTGAGTTTTGAATAAATTCAATAGACCTTCACCAATAACGCTACCAGTAAGTCCAAAAATTCCTAAAAAGCCTCTCTTGTGTAAAATATCTAGCCAAATTAAACATCTATCGTTTAAATTAGTATCATTTTAAATGCTAACAGGGCAGGTTATTCTAAACGAATAATATACGTAGACAGCTATGATGAAACCAAAATCCACGCCAAAATAGACTATCTTATGTAAATTGAGTTTTCTATTTAAGGTATAATTGGATATAATGAAAGCCATCTATACCCAAAGCCACAAATCTTAAATAACGAAAAGTAATTCACTTATATCCAAACCTAAATTCTCATTATTCGTAGATAGATCTGCTATTATTGCTACACCCAACCCGTTATGCAACTTCGCTGATAAATTATTTATTTGGCCATGATTAATTGCCTTAATAATGATCTCTTTTATTATTTCGTTAGGAAAATAAAAGTTCACCAGAGTAAGAATAGATAACTTTTTAAGATTTAGTTCTTCCGGATTACTATTGATTAATGAGAATCGAGTAATCAATATTTTTAGATATTCATTGGCTCTCATTTCATGCATTTTGAGACCGCGTTTTTTTGCGGCAGCTAAATAACTAGTCGCGAGATACGAATGATTAAGTAGAAGGTCGAGGTCTTCATCACCATAATACCGAGGGGTTTCGTTCCTCAACACATCTTCAATATTCAGAATTAATTTCTTATTAATCTTTTCAATTGTTGATTGATTTACGGGAATATCTAAATCCAAAACAGTTCTTAACGTATTCGCTAGCATTATAATACCTAACTTGTTATTAGATTGACTTTCGAGTGCTAATTCAATGAATTCTAATAAATCGTCTGTTAGGATTAAACAACCTTCCAAATGACCTAAAAGTGTATATCGATGCGCATTACTCGTTTTATTTCTGATTCTTCTGCTCAAATACTTTAATATTCCACAAATCCCTTTATCCAGCGATATATCCTCAATTTTTGTATATGCTATATATTTATATATGACTTTATCTATTGACTCTAAAATATCGTGTGTGTCTTCCACGTCCATCAAATCATTCTGAACAAGCCACTCTATAGCCCAACCAATACCCGCTAGCCCCCCAGCATAATCCACTGTTCTAATTGATTCACTTCTATCACAGATTTCTTCTATCAAAGTTTCCCCTAAACTGTAATACTTCTGTTTATTAAGAAACTTTGTTAATACAAAGAAAATTATTGATTGACCGGCTTTTCCGTTAAATAAGCCAAGTTCATCATCATTTTTAACAGTTTCTTCCAAAATTCTCACAATTGTGCGGAGCTTATTATCAATTGTATTTTGTATATTCATAATCTGAAAATTTAATTTTTGTACAACTATTAATGTAAGCTTGCAATTCCATTTCGCTCATGTTTGAGATTCGATGATATTCGTCCATAAAATCAAAATATACCTCATCGCTTTCATAAGCTGAATTTTCGTATCTTTCATGTCCCAAGTGGAACAGAGGACCATTTACTCTTTTTACCTTAAAGCCTAAATTTTTCATTCTCTTTATACGTTCTACATCCTCAGGCCCCCAACTTGTAAAATATTCATTTTCCATGCCAGCGGCGACGAAAGAAGCCTTTTTAAAAAAAACTAATCCTCCGTATGATCTATGGGTTATCGGATGAAAACATTCCCTATTTAGCATGAGTAGGTCTGCATCTAAAATTTTCCCAAACATTGGCTTAAATAACGTATGCACATCCAAATACTCGCCATCATATGGGGAAACCATATCAGCCTTTCCATCTTTAATCAGTTGTACACTTTCAACAATCTGGTTTATCGGGACAATCACATCTGTGTCTAAGATCGCTACTATGGGAGTATTGGCTTTGTCGATCATAAAGTTATTCACTTTGGTTCTATGGAGCAGTCCACTATTTTGAGGAATAAAATAGTGAGAACACTCTATGGGGAGCAAATCTCGATCTATTTTAGATTCTTCATCAACTTCGCCTAATATGATACTAGTCCTTAGATACTTGCATAAATACCATGTAACAGCATGGAGATTATCAAGTCTACTTTGCGAATCTATTTTTACACAGATGACAAATGTTACATCTAATAAATCTATTCTTTCCTTGTCCAGTTCCGATTTAAACTGCCTTATTAGGTCTAAAACTAAATAACTAGCAGTTTCACGGCTGATCGTATTGATAGAGTTATCATAATAGGGAGGGTAATGTCTGTAATTACTTTTAATAAAGAGAGGTCCCGGTGAATTAAGAGAATCACCAGAATAATGTAAAATGTTCTTTATTTCAAGTTCGTGGCCGGGACTCTTTGCAAAAGCAAAGTCCAGTGACTTATGAATTTCTATTTCATTCCCAAATAGAAGTCCATTCCAAAACATAGCATACATGTCCGCACACCAAGATTGAATAGTTGAAGGAATCGATTTACCTTCGCTTTCATAGTTTTCAATTATGCCCGTATTAAAGCCCTTAATCTCGTCAAATATTAGTTCACTGTCTCGTTCAATTTTATCCCAAAAGTCAGGGCTGCAATTTTTTAACAAATATTGTGCTCCGCCACAATTTTGATCATTTTCTATAACGATATCGGGTTGTATTCCAACTATAGTACATAATTTTTGAAAGAACTGAACGCTTGTTCTACCAATTACATATCGACTATCAAGATATTCCCTTGTGTCAGAAAGATACCACTTAGCATCTTTATTCAACAATGTCCAATCAGGCTGTCTCTTAAAAAGTATGTCTGAATCATGGTAAAATATAGATTCATTCGATAACTGCGGATTTCTTAAAAAATGTTTTCTAATGATATGAGGCCTTAGAGACGGAATATAATTTGTATGCTCCCGGGTGTCAGGATAAAAGAAAAACTTGGCCATATGCTGAAATCGTTTTTCAAGATCCCTATAATGCAGTGCTACACTTCTCTCCGAAGGATGACCGACAAGGACATGAATGTTGTCTGCAGAAATACCTTGTTGATGAAAATTGAAAATTTGTAATTCCAATTGCCAAACAAAGAAGTAATCATCAGGTTGAGCTGAAATAAATATCATATTACTTGCGTTCAAAGATTTAAAATACTTGTTAGAATGCGGGAAAAGAAAGACTTATTTTCTTTTCTGATTATTAAATCGCCTGTTGATTTTTCCCTCAAAGGCTTTAAAGAATTTGATGTTACATAGAAAACAGCTGAGTTAAAGTTCCTATAAATAATTGTATCTATTTTCCCAGAGACAAAATATCTGGTTTTGGGATTTCCGTTTTCAAATCTATATTCATACTTCGAATGAATTTTAAAAGTGGTGTCTTTTATATTTTTTACGATCAGGTTAAGCTTCATCGAGTCTTTATTTTGATTGATAAAAACTCGGTCCACTTCGGCAATCAGTTTCAACTCATCACTGGGTTCATAACGATTTAACAGAAAAAAGAAGACGACCAATAATGCCAGTACAAAGAAGTTACCTTTTGTTACCAACCCATTAGGTATTTTCTTCAATAATGAAGACATTTCTTCACTTCTTATTTCATACTTAGTCTCAGGCATAATATTTTAATCTCCTAATTCGAGTTGGTTTTTAACAAGTTCATAATAATTCCCTTTCGATCTAGATAGCGTCATATGGGTTCCTATTTCAACTATTTTACCTTCTTTTAGGACAACAATCTGATCCGCATTTTTAACAGTACTTAGTCGGTGTGCGATGATTACCACAGTTTTTCCTTCGAAAAAGTCATCGAGGTTGTCTATTATCTGCCGTTCGTTGTTCGCATCTAGACTACTTGTCGCTTCATCAAAAAACAAATACGCTGGATCTTTATAAACTGATCTTGCAATAAGTATACGTTGCTTCTGTCCACCACTTAGTCCCACCCCTGAAGAACCTATTTTGGTAGTATATCCTAGAGGCAATCGGTCTAAAAATTCAGATAGATTCGCTATTTTGATTGCTTTTTCCATTCTTCTCTCATCAATAGGCATTCCGTCAACTGCAATATTACGAGTGATTGTATCGAAAAAAATAAAGCCATCTTGCATGACCGTTCCACATGCACCACGCCATAGTTTTGGCGAAATTTTATTGAGATCCGTTTTTCCGATCTTGACGCTCCCACGTACAGGCTTGTAGAAGCCTAAAAGTAACTTTAGCAAAGTTGATTTACCGCTCCCACTGGTTCCGACAATAGCGGTCACTTTGCCTTTTGGAATTTGCAATGTGACATTGTTTAATACCATTGGAGAGTCGGGCCCACTATACTGAAACGATACATTTTCCAGGTTTAGATCTTCATGTTCTATTTGATCAATACCGTGATCAATCTTCTCATCTTGTTCCTCTCCCCTTTTTTGGTGAATCTCCAGCAACCTGTCCATACTTAATTTTGCATCCTGAAACCCTTGTATAAAAGACATCAATTGGGAGATCGGTCCATTCGTCTGACCAATAATATACGAAATGCTTAAAAGTGTTCCCAAAGTAAGATTACCGTCTAAGACCTGTCTAGCGGCAAGAAAAGAGATGATAATATTCTTTAGCGAGGTCAAAAAATTAAAACCTGTGGATTGCCACTGTTCAAGAGCAAGAGTAGAAATATTTAATTTGAAAAATTTTATTTGCAACCTTTCCCATTCCCATCTTTTCGAAATCTCGCTTCCATACAACTTGACTTCTTGCATCCCAGCTATCATCTCATATAGTTTGTCTTGGTTCCCGCGGTTTCTTGCAAAACGCTTATAATCAAGTTGCTTTCGTTTCTTTTGGAAAAGAAATACCCACAATACACCAAGTAGGCTCAACGCAAAGAAAGTTATAAAAATAGCGTTATCAAAAAATAGTAATATAATTGAAAAAACAACAATATTTACAAGAGAAAAGATGGTGGAGATTGCTGTTCCGGTCAGAAATGTGTCAATACGATGATGATCTCCTATCCGTTGCGACAGATCCCCAACTGCTTTCGTATCAAAGAAGCGTATAGGAAGTTTAAGCAATTGGATTAGAAAATCGGAAATAACATTTAAACTAATCCTTGTATTGACATGTAAAAGCAGCCAACCTCTGATCAATTCGATTAATGTACTTCCTATGAAAAGCGCAAATTGAGACAATAGCACTAAATATATAATAGAAGCATCGCCTTTATTGATCCCCTCATCGATTAGTATTTTACTAACAAAAGGAAGGATCAATGAGATTAAACTTCCAATTGTCATTCCGAAAATCAACTGGAAGAAATTACGCTTGTAGGGCTTTATATATTTTAAGAGGAATTTATAGCCATTAAAGCCTTCAGTCTCGCTACTTCGATCATTAAGCGCTGCTGTTGGTTCGAGCAACAACGCAGTACCTCTGTGATCTGCCGTCGATATCCATGATTTCTTAAATGTTTCTAGATCTATGTTTACCATGCCATGTGCTGGATCAGCTATCCTGAATTTTTTTTTACCTTTTATTTTGCACAACACCACGAAATGCTCTTGGTTCCAGTGTAAGATCGCAGGAAGCGGACAATCATCTATTAGTCTCTGAATATCTAAATAGGCCATAAAAGTCCTGAACCCAAGATGCTCAGCGGCCTTACTGATGTTCAGGAGACTAACTCCATCTTTACTTATGTAACAATTCTCCCTTAAATATTCCAATGGAACATCCTTTCCGTGGTAACGGCAGATCATTTTCAAACATGCAGGCCCGCAATCAGCCGAGTCATATTGACTATAGAAAAATCTTTTCCTAAACATATTTCAGCCAGATTCAGATTAGTGTATTGTCTTGCCAAACCTTTATAAAAACCGGAGTAATGTAGGTGTTTGGTCGTTGTTTGAGAGAATTATAAATTTTCTAAGAGCGATTCCTTAAATCGATTGATTACAATCATTCTTTTCTTACTTTCATCAAAATCGTTAACGCAGTAATCTACGCCCTCATTCTCAAGAGCTTGTTGAGAACAGCCTCCATTGCATATTGGTAAAATGACACAGTCCAAACAAGGTTCGTTTTTAAATTTACTTTCCAATCGTTTGGTATACTTATCATTCCATATGATTTCGCCGGATTGAGTTAAATTACCTTCACTATTCGACGTAGTAAAATCTCTTGCTGTGCACTTAAACACCTCGCCATTATAATTAATTGTAGCATGGTTTTTATGATCTCCATAACATGAGTTCATCACGTGGTCATGAGAACCTGTTGTAACGTTAAAGCCTTGTTCACGGAAATACCACCTAATATTATACAAATCATCGTCACTTACGTTATAGTTGTCTTGCCAAACCTTATGTAAATCGAATTCTATAAATTCACGGTTTTCGGCTGTTAGATCGGTAAAATCTTCAGCAATTCTTTCAAGGTCGGGAAGTGTTTCGGGAGAGCAATTAATGCGGATCAAAACTTTTATACCGTTGTACAATAATGATTTAATATTGGATATAATAGCGTCATAAGATCCTCTACCTTCCGACACAAAACGAACAACATCATGTCTGTCTCGATGCCCATCGAGCGTAATTTGAAAAAATAACAGATTAAATCGTTTGGCAGTCTGGATTACATCCGAATTGATTAATAGACCATTGGTGGTCATCCCTGACGTCATTTTAATCCCCAAAGAAGTACATATTTTGTGAATTTCTTCTAAGATTGGTAGAATCACCTTCCTGTAGTACAATAGCGGCTCACCACCAAACCAGTCCAAGCTAAAATATTTCAAATTATCCTTTCGGCTATTTACTATATCTCTCACAAAGCGCACGGTATTTTCAACCGTGCTGATATCCATCTTTGAATCCTTAATATGAGTTTCATAACAGTACCAACATTTAAAATTACAATTCATAGTGGGGTTTATATGCAATTGAAACATAGACTCATCTTGATCAATAAAATATACTAAATCCTTCACTTTTTGAAGTTCATCATCTGCTTCGTCAACTAAAAAACCTTTTTCCACTAAAAAATCAAAAAAAGTAGGATGTACAGATTGAAGACTTTCAAATTCGGAACGTTTTAATGATGATTCGTACATTAGATAGAGAGAATCGTCCAACGCCATATACTCCCGGGAATAACTATTAAAGCCTATTTTCTGATTTTCATAATCGAAAAACATATTGTATTTACTTGCTTTCATAATTTTAAGATTGGATATGAATTAATAAATTGAACCAAGAATATGCTAAAGAAGCCTCTCCAAGATCTTTCAAAATCGGAGAGGACTTCCAGAATTTAGCAAGTACCTGTGTTCGTACAGCCTGGGTTTGTACCAGTACATGTGCCAGGATTTGTACAGCCAGGATTTGTTCCGAACAAGCTAGCACTCAATTGTCTGAAACCGCCCTTGATGGCACCAAAACCACCAGTGAATTCTCCTTTTCCGTTTTCGTCCAATTTGTCAATGAGGACTTTAATTGTCTTTTTCATGTTAATAAATTTAAAATTTACATTCTGTTAAAATTTATTTAAACATCTTTCCTTTACTATGCGCACTTGTAAAATACTCAATGAAATAAATACGCGTTTAGTTGGCGCGACCTCGTTCGTCAAACTTGGCGTCCTTATTACTTGTTTTTATATTGGACAGACCGAAACGGTAGGTTACACCGAGGGTCAACCTTCTAGCATCCGAATAATTGTTATAATATTGTGTGTTATTTTGGAAATAGACCTCCATCCCAGTCCGATTTTGTTTAAAGATATCTTCAGCCATGAGCTGCAATTGCAGCTTTTTGTCCAAAAGCTGTAGATTTATTCCAGCACGCAAACTAGCCACAGACTTATATAAAGAATTGCCAGCACGTCTTGGAAGGTTCTGCCAATAATTAAGTAAAAGCGTTATCGTTTTAGCTCTATTTAAAAAGAAAGAGTTATTGATAAGGTAGTAATACGTTAAGCCCTTTTGAGCAATCGCATCTTCCAATCTACTTTTACTTTTTATATAGAATATATCTGAGAAAAGATAACTCTGCATCCAGTTGATCTTTGTAAAGGAATAGCCGATGTTCAAACCGGAATAATACTGCGTAAGATGATTTTGCCAAGTGGTTACCTTGGTTGTGTTTTCCAAAAAAGAGAGGTATGAATATCCGTCAATAACTTTTTGATGATAAAGAGTAACTGATAAATTTCCATTAAAGACATACCCAAATTCAAAGTTATTATTAAAAGAAGGTGACAGATTAGGATTACCTGTTGAGTATGTATAGGGATTGCTATACCACCTAAACGGGTTCAGATTGCCAAATCCGGGTCTATTTATTCGCCTGGAATAGCTAAGTGAAAGTGTATGTTTCTCATTTGGCCTAAAAGTTATATATCCATTTGGAAAAAAATTGCCATAATCAAAAGTGTTTTCCATTCCCGTTTCTGGAGAGAAGCCTTTCACATCGGTATATTCATAACGGATACCCACCTGAGCGGCAAGTTTGTCGTTCAATTGACGGAAACCACTTGCATAAGCAGCATAATTTTTCTCTGCGTAATCGAAAATATTACTTTTACCTGGGTCTATAATATAATCTCCACCTGTTAAGTTAAGATATCTAACAGAAGAGCTGTTAGAAATATCCGTATATTTTACCCCCATATCCAGATTGACAGCTTTAGTAGGATAGGTAAAATCACCCTGTACTGAAAAAATTTGATACGATACATCGCTCTCGTTCCTCACGGTATAGCTGTTTTGCGATTGCGAATTGTCAGATGTAAAATCAACGGGATTTTTGGGTCTATTCGACAAGAAATTTCCGATAAAGCTCAGCTTTCGTCCTAAGGTATCCAACTTCAGATCATAGTAGCTACTTACTGTCTGAAAATTCACGGATTGTCTATGCTTAGCACTTGTCCATAATGTAGAATCCAGCATTTGATTGGTCAGATATTGTGTTGACGAAGCTATGTTCATGTTAGCTTTGCCAATAGTACCATCATAAATGATTCCGACATTGGAAGATTTATTTATCGTGTAGTCAAGGTTAATATTCAGGCCTCCTCCATTATTAAAATCCTTTCGCTTATCCGATTGAACTGTTGAAGTAGGATTACCAACAAATGATGAGTTTTCTACTGTACGGAAGGCAACGTCATAGTGGCGGAGCCCAACGGCCAGCAAAAGTTTATCAGATTGATAATTGATATTAGCGTTGTTACCTATCCCGCCGTAAGTGCGTTGAAAATAGGTAGACCCTAAAGTTGCCTGAAAGCCATTATTCTTTTTTTTCTTGAGAACAATATTAATCAGCCCGCTATTGCCCTGAGCGTCATATTTGGCAGGCGGTGTCGTGATCACTTCAATTCGTGAGACATCGTCAGATCTTAGCGATTTTAAATATTGCATCAATTCATTACCAGACAAGTTGATAAGCCTCTCGTTTATCATCACAGAAACTCCACTTTTACCGACAATGGATACCCCCCCATCGCTCGTGTTTAGCATCGGTGTATTGGCAAGAGCCTCTGAAACATCGAATCCCTGCATCGCAGGAGAATTTTCAACGTTAAAAACGATCCTATCTACTTTTCTTTCAATGAGTTTTCTTTCTGCATTGATTACCACTCCTTCTAATTGAACAGCAGAGTTGATAATGATTTCACCTAAATCGTGATCTCCTGTTAGGTTGATTTCCTGAACCAGAAATTCTTTACCTAACTGGGTTATCCTGAGTACGTAATTACCGATATTTTCCTTCATACTGAAAGCTCCTGTACTATCTGTTACCACTTGTTTAGAAAGCACACTATCCTCATTCAATAAATGGACATTCATTTGCTCTAGCGGCTTACGTTCTTGGTTTACAACCTTACCCTTCAAGGTATATTCCTGTCCGAATAAAGCAGTGCGAAAAAAGACTAAAATAATAATAGTAACGAGCCTCGCGATCATAACTTTACAATGTGTGGATCTAAAAGAATTTAAGATAGTTTATAAAAATAGTAATGAGTTCAACAGTTTTGTTTCAATCTCCTTGAGTTTATGGCAATTTGCTGAAAACCCATATCCAAGATATTGTATTTTCATTTACGCTATTTGCATAATTCGACGAAAACAGATTCGACCCGCACGTAACTGCTTTTCCACTCGACATCATTTATTTATGCCGGCATGGTCCTAACGTAACATACTTATATTTAATATGCTTTAAAATGATATGGAAAACACATAATCTAAAATTTTTGATCTCCTAGATGTTATTGATTGTCTTAAACATATTTAATCTATACTAGAAGATCTGAATTGACTCGTCCGATTCTCTTTTCACTTGCAGAAACGATGAAATTCATCAAAATTATATTTCGGAACTACATTAGTATCGACTTTCGCGTAAAATGAAAATTCTATCGGGGTTCATCAAATATCCTATCCATATTTTTACTAAATTTACAATATCACAAGCTTTAGTTACTATATGGGAAATGATTTTAATTTATTAAAACAGCACACCTCAATGGTTCACATTGTATGTCATATTATCTCTTGGCTGTTCAGAACAATTCTTTACTTCCTCAACAGCATTGGTTTGTTTAGCACACCACAAACCTCTTCATGATCGAATAGATTACAGAACCCTAATAATTGATAACCGACTGGAACGGGTATGCTAACTGTTTATTGATTTAATATAGCTAAAAAGATGATAAAATGCATTGTTATCGATAACGAAAAGCTGGCAATTGAGATGATCACTAGCTGTATAGAGAAAATTCATGATTTGGAAATTTTGGGAGTGTTTCATAATTTCCTTGACGCCATGCCTATCATATCTTCGGGCAAAGTGGATGTTATATTTTGCGAGATACAAATGCCCGATATTAATGGAGTTTCATTCCTAAAGAGCATAAACAATCCTCCGTTATTTATTTTCGTTACCGGAGATCCCGGTCATGCGATTGAAAGTTTTGAATTGGGTGTACTTGATTATATTATGAAGCCATTAGAAATCGACAGACTGCTCAAATCCGTAAATAAAGTTCGCGCTTTCCTGGAACCAGAAAAATCATCAGCTTTTGAAAGAAATTTTTTAGTAATTAGGGACAGGTCTGCAAATGTTATCATCCCTTATATCGAGCTGTATTTTATAAGGAGCGACAAAGACTACGTAAAGATTTTTACAGTTGAAAAGACGTATACAGTCTGGAAGAAAATATCGGAACTGGAGGAAACACTAGCTTATGCTAAGCAGTTTTTACGTGTACAAAAATCGTATATAGTAAACCTCGACCATGCTAAAACTGTGGAAGGAAACTTAATTAAGATGAAAGGAAGCGTTGAAAACATTCCTATTGGAGGACAATACAAACCTGAATTGTATAAACGTTTAGGTATCTCTGGCATAGACTGAACACGAACTAATATTTAAGACACCTTTATTGCGACAGTACCGCGCCCTTTACGCTGCTTTGACAAAACCTTCTGCAACGATATGCTGTTCCAAACAAACACACATCAAATCTACACGTTATGGAAACTTGGATCGGGAGCATAGCCGGTATATTGACTTCTATCTCGATGGTTCCGCAACTATGGAAAGTTATTCGCACAAAAGAGGTAGACGATTTATCCTGGCCGATGCTTATCACGTTGATTTTTGGCGTAGCACTCTGGGTGTTTTATGGCCTGCTTCACATGGAGTGGCCCATCATACTATCCAATAGTTTCTCCTTTATCGTTAACTGCACAGTTTTAACCTATTATTTTCTATTCAGCAAAAAATAACCGAAGCGTTTTATACGTACCCTATCCGAAATATCTCGTTTTTCTACGGATTTTTTGTCAGATTTCTCCCATTTAGCGTCTGCAGTCGAAACATTCTTCACATACTTAGGTTTGTTTAAAACGAGTGGCTTAGCAAACGATATACATATAATCAATAAATACGAAGGAAAGATGAGAGTAGCTATAATTGGAACATATCCTCCCAGACAGTGCGGTATTGCAACGTTTACACAAGATCTTTATAAAGCGTTGCCGAGGGAAATGAATGAGGACCATGCTATTGTTGCAATAAGTGACGGAAGTGAGCTGTCTTTTCCAGAAGAGGTTCGCCTTTGCATCGCAAGAAACGAGCAACGTGAATACATCGATGCGGCGCAATACATCAACACACATTTCGATATGTGCGTGATCCAACATGAATATGGAATATTTGGGGGTGACGCGGGGGATTTTATTTTATCGTTGACAGATCATTTAAAAGTCCCTGTAGTTAGTAATCTGCATACCGTATTGGAAAAACCGAATCCGGTAGAGCATCGCGTACTAAAAGCATTGTGCGAACGCAGCAATGCGGTGACGGTGATGACCGAGAAGGCGATTGAGCTGTTGCGAGATGTATTCACTGTACCTGTGGAAAAGATGCATTGTGTTTCACATGGTGTGCCCACATTTGATTACAACCAAGTAAAAGCTAAGAATAAACTGGGGTTGGCTGGCAAAAGTGTGATGCTCAGCTTTGGCTTCTTAGGCCGCGGTAAGGGAATAGAAACGGCCATAGACGCTGTTAAGCACGTGAATGACCCCAACTTCCAATATCTCGTTCTTGGATCGACACATCCTAATGTATTGCGTGAAGAAGGCGATAGTTACCGAACGTTTCTGCAAAACAAGATCGATGAAAATGGCCTAGCCGATAAAATCAAATTGATCAACACCTTTGCATCGGAAGACTTGTTAATTGAATATTTAACAGCCTGCGATATCTATGTCACGCCTTACCCAAATGAAAATCAAATTAGCAGTGGCACACTTACCTTCGCCATTGGCGCTGGGGCAGCGGTGATATCGACTCCATATTGGTATGCAAAAGATTTACTGGCAAATGACCGTGGATTACTCTTTGACTTCAAAAATGAAAAGGCTTTGGCCAATCAGATAAACACTTTGCTTGATGACCCCTTGGTGTTGGCAAAATATAGACGCAATGCGGCTACGTATGGTCGAATGATCTCTTGGCAAAATGTTGGAAAACAATATTATGAACTCTTAAAAACAGTAGGTGTGAAAACTATTGAAATTTCCACGCCAAGCAGACAAAAAGTAAAGACGTTGTTTACCGCAGATAGCTCACGACTTTCCTCGTAGCGATTGATTATTGCTGTCCTAAAAGAAAGCTTACTTAATAAATAGTGGTCTCTGCTATTTAACGACCGCCTAATAAAGCCCCCTGCTCCTTTACGCAATCCATGTTGCTATCAAGGAGCAGGGGGCTTATTAACGCTATATGATATTGAAGTTTTAGAAGCAATAGATTGCACCATCGTCGTTCCTCAACCTTGCGCTGCCCTAACTTTTGCAGCTCCCTACAATGTCTACCGCTCTAGAAAAACCATTCCGGTAAGCTCGACTTCATCTGCGTTTTGCAGAACATTTTCGATAACTAAAAAGTTATTAAATTCGGTTTTAACGTAGGAATACGACGCGAATTTGATATCAATGCGATCTGGCACCCACGATGGATCGTTACTATCCACGTCCGACCGAGATCGCAAGGCGTTAAAGCCCTTTACTTTTAACTCCTTCAGTATTTTATAATTCAGCTTGACAAACTCCATGGCGGTATCTTGTATTAAAATGTGGAAGCATCAGGTATAGCACAGTAAAAAAGCTGGCCGCATTCATTTTATCGACCAAGGCAAACAAAATTGTCCGCGTTTACCAGCGAAAATCATAATGTACTGACGTAATGCTTTTGAACAAGCTCAATAACTTTTTTTGCAGTAGGCAATGCCGATAACGGATTCTGGCCGGTGACCAGGTTTTCGTCAACGACGACATGCGACATGAAGGGCACTTTCGATAAGCTCAGGTCCGACTCGTGCTCACGCAGCCGGCTCTCGAGCAGATAGGGAATCTGTGCGGCACGCAAAACCATATTTTCCTCTAAATTGCTAAATGCAGTGATCTTCTTGCCACGAAGATAACCGAAGATATTGGCTTCTATGGAGAAAAGTGCAGCGGGTCCGTGGCAAACAGCTCCTATTATTTTCGATTCATTCACACAATGTGTCAGTATTCTCCCTACCGCCACGTTGTCAGCAAGATCCCACAATGGGCCGTGTCCGCCAGGGACAAACACCGTGTCGAATTCGGCAGGATTTACAGCTTCAACCTTTTCCGTGGAAGCGAAGGCAAGCTGCGCCTCTTCGTCCTTCTGAAAGCGTTTGTTCGAAGCAGCCACATTTTCCGTAAGCTTACTCAACGGGTCTATTGGAGGCGTGCCGCCCTGCGGACTTGCCAACGTTACCTGATATCCAGCATCTTTAAATGCGTAGTATGGATCCGTAAACTCGCCTAGCCAAACACCCGTTTTCGAGTCCGTGTCAATCATGTCTTGATGCGAACTGAGTATAATAAGTACTTTTCGATGTGCCATAATATATGATCTATACGTTATTAACCATCATATCGTCTGTATCGTTCTTAATAAAGTATCTTTTTGTCGAAGTTAATTGAGCAAGCACCACACAGCCAGTCCCGCTGTGATTATTTGTTGCGAAATATCGATGTTCTGCGTGTATTATAAGCTTGCGAAATGCCCCTCGAACGCGGGCTCTTCCGCACCGATATACGAGTAGTAACGTGGCAAGAACCAACCCAGCGCTTGCATAATCGCGCGGTAATGCGCTTGACTTTCAAATTGCCAAGGAACGATATTAAAAACAAGATCTTGCCCCTTTCCGGTCTGGGCACGATCGATAATACACACTTTAGGATCTTGCACACCCTGGGCTTGCAAAAAGCTTTTTATGACATTTCTTGCCAAAGGAGGCAACACAAATTCAGAAGGCGCGCCAACCAGCATCTCTTCATCAGACTGAATCGTTTCATCGCCCTCTGATGCTTTGCCAAATGGATGGTCTTGTGGAATAGCAAAAGTACGATGCACCGAATAATGTAAAAGATCGCCATAGGAAAGCACCCACTCCACTTCCCCACCCTTCGGTTCGAGCGCTACTCCGAAGCCATTCTCCAGCAGGAAGTCATCCAACATATGCTCCAACACATAACATTGGAACGGTTTATTGGCCTCTGGAACGAAGATCTGGAAATATGGAAAATTATCCGGTCCCTGAATAACTTGCGGTTCACCGCAAGCGAAACTCGCTGTACCTACGTGCGACAAAAAGTTACCTACCCAATCATCGTTGCGTTCTTCCCGCGGAACTCTCAGAAGCTGATCGATAATTGCCGTATGCTCAAGGTTTCCCAAATAGGCATTTTGCTCATCTTCGGATGCTGCGGGCGACTCTTCCGAAGACACGACGTTATGCCCTGAACCAACAACGTGTTCATTGGCATTATCCGCATGCTGTTCCTGTTCATCCATATCGGCACTATCGCTATCTTTCACGGTTATGCCCTCTACAACGTTCTTTTCACCAACAGCAGGAGTTGGCTGTTCCAAAATGGGCTCTTGAAAAGTTTCATTTACCCCGGCAGATGCTCCATGCTGAACATCCTTATCGTGTAGCAGCTCTGGCGAGTCGTCATAACCCTTCTCATCACCTTGCCCATTCAGCTTTTTAGTTTTATCGTTCACTTTTGCGTCGCCATCTTCTACGGAAGCATCTACTCCGCTCTTCTTCTTAAAAAAATCAAATATTCCCATACCAATTAAATCGAGCCTCAATATATCTAAATCATCGAAGAAACGCAAAATTTAAATGTATTAGCGGTGCATGCAGCAGCGCACATCCGTAACGAAAGCGTGATAATACAACAGCAAAAAACAACGCTTGAGCAGCTGAATTACTACTTATCAAATAGACTAATTTTAAAACGCAAAAAATAGTATCTTTGCCAAGGTTTTACCGCTGAATTTTCGTTGTTGACCACGACACCATATGCGTGGTTGCCAACGGCCGACAACGAGGAGAATATGCTAAACCTGCCCATTGGTGCATGGCCGCATAAAAAACAGAGCGCAGCAAGCTCATGAAATAAATAGTTCGCGTATACACTATTGCATTAGCACAATACATGATCAGACTGGAAGAGATCAATAAAGTTTTTTACAAAAAAAATAAAGAGATACAGGCTCTTAAAAATGTGTCTTTAAAAATTGGCAAAGGAGAGATCTTTGGCATCATCGGTTATTCGGGGTCTGGAAAAAGTACGTTGGTCAGAACGATCAATCTTTTAGAACGCCCGACATCCGGCAGCATTTTTCTTTCCGAGGAGGAGATTACACGCTATTCGGACAAACAGCTTATTCCTTTTCGCCGTAAAATTGGAATGATTTTTCAACATTTCAACCTCTTATCCTCGCAAACGGTATTCGCAAATATTGCATTCCCATTGACACTCACCGGCATGCCGAAGGCGCAGATAGCGCAACGGGTAAACGAGCTTTTGTCACTGATTGATCTATCGGAAAAAAGTGAGGACTATCCGGCTTCGCTATCTGGCGGGCAAAAACAACGCGTAGCTATTGCGCGGGCGCTAGCCTCTGATCCGGAAATATTGCTGTGTGATGAAGCAACCAGTGCACTGGATCCGCAGACCACTCGGTCTATTCTATCGCTTTTAAAACGCATTAACCGCGAGCTCGGAATTACCATTGTCTTGATTACCCACCAAATGGAAGTGGTGCGTGCTATTTGCCAACGCGTCGCCGTCATATCACAGGGCGAAATTATCGAAACAAACGAGACCGAAGCGCTGTTTCAACACGCGCAATCACCCATTACTAACGAACTCCTTAACCCATCCCCTTTTATCGATTAACAAATCACTTTTATGTCTGAAGCTACATTTTGGTTATTAATGAAAGGAACGTGGGAGACAATAGCGATGACTTTTTCTTCCGGCTTTTTCAGCTTTTTTCTTGGCCTGCCATTGGGAATATTGCTTTTCCTGACGAGGGATCGGCAACTGCTTGCCAACCGTTCGGTAAACAGAACGGTGGCTTTCTTTGTCAACATATTTCGCTCTATTCCGTTCATCATATTAATCGTGTGGATGATTCCATTTACAAGAGCCTTGGTTGGCACATCGATCGGGATGAACGCGGCTATCGTTCCGCTCAGTATTGGAGCGGCACCATTTGTTGCTCGCCTGGTCGAGAACTGTCTATTAGAAATTCCATATGGTATCATAGAGGCCGCACGATCTATGGGAGCTACCACCATGCAAATTGTAAGGAAGGTATTGATTCCGGAAGCTTTACCCGCACTTATTAATAGTGCATCACTCACCCTCATTACGTTGGTGGGGTATTCGGCAATGGGCGGCGCCGTAGGCGCTGGCGGCTTAGGCCACATCGGCTATCAATATGGCTACGTGGGCTACGATGCGTTCATCATGAATATGGTGCTCATCCTACTCATTGGCCTTGTATTTGGTATACAATTTTTGGGAGACCGACTTTCGAAAAAAGTCGATCACCGCAAGTAAACGAGCGAAAAATATGCTATAAACGAAATAACAACATAGACATGAAATTGAATCTTACACACATAGCCGCATGCATGGGTCTCCTTGCCACACTGCTTTCCTGCGGCGGAAATCAAGGCTCTTCCGATACCCTTAAAGTTGGCGTGCAGGCCGGCCCAGAATTTACCCTGGCAGAAACCGCTAAGCAGGTAGCCAAGGAGAAGTATAATCTCGACGTCGAGTTGCTATCTTTTAACGACTATGTCATGCCGAATGAAGCCTTGCAGCAAAAAGATATCGATGTCAACGTGTTTCAAACAAAGCCCTATCTTGATGTGCAAACAGAAAGCAGAGGCTATAATTTCGCTATCGTGGGCAATACTTTTGTATACCCGATGGCTGGTTATTCCAAAAAAATAAAAAACATCAGCGAACTGAAAAATGAAGACACGATTGTTATCCCCAATGATCCTACAAATCTTGGAAGAGCGCTATTGCTGTTGCAAGAGGTAGGCTTAATCAAATTGAAGGACGACGTTGGCATTTTACCGAAACTGCAAGATATTACAGAAAACCGTTTAAAACTCAACATACTCGAGCTCGAAGCACCGCAACTGCCACGCACCCTCGACGACGCAAAAGTCACGGTCGCTGTGATAAACAACAATTTTGCAGCTAGCAACAACCTGACGGCCAAACGCGATGGTATTTTTGTGGAGAATGAAAAATCGCCTTACGTCAATATCATTGTCAGTCGAGAAGACAACAAAAATGACGAGAAGATCAAGAACTTCACCAAGGCTTATCAATCAAATGAAGTCGAGGCAAAAGCGGAAGAAGTTTTTAAAGGTGGGGCGGTAAAGGGTTGGTAAAATTTCACCAGACACTTTAAAAAGTGGGCATCCTCGGAGCCCACTTTTTTTGTTGTTACATTACACGAAGCGTTCTATCTGTATCCACGCCTACTAAGGTGCTGTAACGTCTCTTGCGAGATTTTCGGGTAATGTCTTAGGGCTTGCCTATCCTACAATAATAAGAAGAAACAAAAAACCTCCTGCTGCTGTTTTCATTAGGTAAGGATATCTAATCTATAAAACACAAAGGACATGGCTAAAATAGTTGCAGAGCAATTGGTGGAAATGCTCGTAGAGGCTGGTATAAAACGCGTTTATGCGGTAACAGGAGATAGTTTAAATTTTTTCAACGAAGCGATTCGGAAAGATGGGCGCATCAAATGGATCCATGTGCGCCATGAGGAAGTGGGCGCTTACGCCGCTGCTGCGGAGGCTGAGCTAGATGGCATCGCCTGTTGTGCCGGCAGTTGCGGCCCCGGACATATACATTTGATCAATGGTGTATACGAAGCACATCGTTCGCACCTCCCCCTATTGGTCATTGCATCAACCATTCCGACAAACCAAATGGGCACGGACTACTTTCAGGAAACGAATACGTATAAGTTATTTGACGATTGCAGTGGCTACAACCAACTGGTTACCACGGCCGAGCAAGCGCCACGCATTTTCCAAACCGCTATACAGCACGCGATAGCGCAAAAAGGAGTCAGCGTAATCGGCCTGCCGGGCGATGTGTCCGAACTGAAAGCAGTAGAACCGCATACCGCGCAGCGCATGTATCCATGCCAGCCGGTGATCCGACCCTCGGACTACGAGCTGCAGTGCATTGCGCAGCTACTCAACGAAGCCAAAACGGTAACCATATATGGCGGAATAGGCTGTACAGGCGCGAAAGAGCAGCTGGCTGAGCTAGCTGAGAAACTGAAAGCACCAGTAGGCTATAGCTTCCGCGGTAAGATGCACGTACAACTACCGGCGCCCTACGACGTAGGCATGACGGGCCTGCTCGGTATTCCCTCTTGCTACCAAGCCATGAAGGAGGCTGACGTGCTGCTCCTCCTGGGCACGGATATGCCGTATGATGCTTTTATGCCGAAAGAGAACAAAATTATTCAGATTGATCTTGCGCAAAGCAGGCTCGGTCGGCGTGCCGATCTGACCATTGGCGCTGTTGGCGATGTGAAAGAAACCATTAAGTCACTACTCCCCTTTCTGGAAGAAAAAGAAGACCGCTCCTTTTTAGATTCCTTTGGCACTTTTCATCAAAAAGTACAGGAGCGGCTACATCAATACGTGGAGAGCAATGGGGAGAAAGACGCCATTCAACCGGAGTTTCTGGCGGATAAGATTAATGCCTTGGCCCACGACGATGCCATATTTACGGTAGACACCGGCATGTCTTGCGTGTGGGGCGCGCGCTATATCCATCAAACGGGAAGCCGCGTACTACTGGGATCCTTTAACCATGGTAGCATGGCCAACGCCATGCCGATGGCTATTGGGGCCGCTTTGGCCTATCCGGAGCGCCAAGTTATCGCATTTTGTGGCGACGGAGGCCTCTCTATGCTGTTGGGCGACCTATCGACCATCAAGCAATACAATTTGCCAATCAAACTCATCGTATTCAACAACCGGGCGCTCGGGATGGTCAAACTGGAAATGGAGGTTGCAGGCCTAGTGGACAATGAAACAACCATGGAAAATCCAGACTTTGCAAAAGTGGCAGAAGCCATGGGCATCCATGCCATGTCTATCCATGAGCCCGATGATGTTGAAGATGGCTTGCGAAAAGCATTATCCTTCGAGGGGCCGTTTTTGCTCAATGTAATGACCAATCCAAATGCATTGGCCATGCCCGCACACATCACCAAAGAACAAGTCTTCGGCATGACGGAAAGCATGACAAAAATGATATTGGGTGGCCGAATGGATGAGGTGTTTGACACCATAAAATCAAACTACAAGCATCTAAAAGAGATCTTCTAGACCTGTATATATTACACGCGTCTTTCCCTTACGACAACGAGGCAGGGGAAAGACGCAAATAATTCCGATTATAGCTCCGCCGACTTTGCCCAAATATTAATATCGCTATCCAGCGCAAAGCGATCTATGTTCATTAGTTCCTGCTCAGAAAAATCCAAACGGTCCAATGCGCCCACACAGTCGATCACCTGTTGCGGCTTACTCGCTCCGATCAACGCAGACGTAACACGTTTATCGCGTAATACCCATGCTAGAGCCATTTGTGCCAGCGTTTGCCCACGCTCTTTCGCTATCTGGTTCAGTGCCTTAATACGGATCAAATTCTCCTCAGAAAGAAAGCTTGTCGCCAGCGATTTTCCCTGACTAGCACGACTGCCTTGCGGAATTTCATGCAAATACTTATCGGTCAGCATGCCCTGCGCTAGCGGCGAAAAGACGATAGATCCTATACCGGTATCTGCTAAAACGTCTAGAAGTCCGTCGGTTTCTACCCAGCGGTTCAACATGGAGTAGCTGGGCTGATGGATCACGAAAGGTGTTCCCATCTCGCGCAGCAGGGCATATGCTTCTTGGGTACGTGCGGCATTGTAAGACGATACGCCGACATAAAGCGCTTTACCGGAGCGTACCAATTGATCCAAAGCGCGCATAGTTTCCTCGAGCGGCGTCTCCGGATCAAAGCGGTGGGAGTAAAAAATATCCAGGTAGTCTACACCTAAACGCTTCAACGTTTGGTCGCAGCTAGCAATCATATTTTTCCGGCTCCCCCACTCGCCATAAGGTCCATCCCACATCAAATATCCCGATTTGGAAGAAAGTATCAGCTCGTCGCGCAGGCCAGCAAACTCTTCTTTCAAAATACGTCCAAAAGCTTTCTCTGCGCTACCCGGAGGCGGACCGTAATTGTTTGCCAAATCAAAGTGCGTGATACCAAGGTCGAAAGCTGTTGTGCAGATATCCACCTTCGTCTGGTGGGGCACATCGTCTCCGAAATTATGCCATAAACCCAAGGAAATGGCCGGTAGCAAGAGACCACTGTTGCCACAACGGTTGTACCGCATCTTTTTATAACGATCTGAATGAACTATATACTTCATGAAAATATCTATTTTTTACCTGCAAAGTAGGGAAATTTACGCTGATTAACAATATTCGTGTCGCTACAGTTGACGACAGCTTACCGTTTTCGCGATAGTACGATACGATAGGACCTATTCAAATAAATAAGAGAACGGGAGACCTAAAATTTCCATTTTTTTCGATATGTTTGGGACTCAAAGCCCCTAATCACTATGAAAAAAGTAACTGTAATCTGTTTGGCTTTTCTATACTGTACGCTGTTTTGTGTTTCGAACATCCAGGCGCAGACCCATCGTATCTTGTTTAAAACTGATTATGGTGCTTTTAAAGTATTGCTCTACGATTACACACCAAAACATCGGGATCTATTTTTAGATGCCATGAAAAACGATGTTTACCGGGCTGCACTATTCAACCGCGTCATTGAAAATTTCGTGGTACAAGGTGGCGAGCACGATGTGGACATTGCAAAGCGCGAGGCGGCGCAGCCAGCGCTCGGCAAGCGTCGCCTCGCGGGTGAATTTGACCAGCGAGCCTTCCACAAGGTAGGTGCCTTTGGCGCTGGACGAGACGACAATCCAGAAAAAGCGTCGTTCCTAAATCAAATCTATTTCGTTGTCGGCAAGCCTGTCCGTGCTGAAGATCTAGACAGCTTGGAGAAAAAGAAAGACATATCTTACAGTGCAGAAGCGCGAGATACCTATTTGAAAATAGGTGGACAGCCCCGTTTAGATAACGACTATACCGTATTTGGCGAAGTGTATGAGGGCTTGGATGTATTGCTAGCAATCAGCAAAGTGAAAACCGACAAAGAAGATTACCCACTTCGGGAGATTTCCTTTACGATCGAAGAAATACAATACCCGTGAAAACCAGAATGAAGGGCTGAACCAAGAACATTTATCAGTTCGTACAGCCTTAAAATAACAACTCCAAATTCGTTCTTTACGCGAATCTGGAGTTGCCTGAACACTACACGAAAGATGGCTTACTCTTCATACAATCGATTTGCGCCTACACCGTGGATCGATAGCTGGTTAATAATTTCGCGGTAGTCTAAGGCCTTTCCCTCCACCGTAAGAAGACGGTAAGCAGACTCCAGATCTAAACTCCATGTATAGATTCCATTCACTTTTTTAACAGCCGTATGAATTCTATCCAGTAGCGAGGTGCACGCTACGTCCGTTTCAAAAATTAATTTTTCCATAACTATTTCTGTTTTGTACACACCGTAAGGCGTGTACGATTCAACCATGGGCATCAGCTAGAAAACTGATGTATTAAACGCAAAAGGAATATCGCAAATAAAAAGAATGAAACCAAAGGCGTAGCGAAATTATGCAGCAAGGTGGGAAAATCCTGTAACGAAGTTTTGCTCATGTGTATTAAATTTTAATACCATGCAAACTTTACGTCTGCTACGGGGTTATTCGGTAGACCGTATTTAAAAACATACATGAATAATGCATTAATGCTCGCGGGAATCATCATATTATGCTTCACGCTCTTACCTCTTATTCGTCACGACTATTGGACATTCCGAGTCTTTGACTACCCCCGTATCCAAAAATTAGTGCTCACCTTGACGTGGTTTGTGGCCTACATGGCTATGGGAATGCCCGTAGAGATGCCGTTCTCTGTATTGGCTGTAGCGATGTTCGTTAACTGCTGTTACCTTTTTTATTTGATCTTCCCCTTCACGATTTTGGCAAAAAAACAGGTAAAAAAAATTATCCATGATGATGCGGACAATAGCATATCAATTTTGATATCAAATGTATATGAAGACAACGATAACATTGCGGGTTGTTTGCAGGTGGTTCATCGTTGTGGCGCAGATTTAGTGCTGCTGTTAGAAACAAATGATAAATGGGCAGCAGGCACCGAGGTATTGGACGAGGTTTATCCACATCAAGTCAAGGTGCCCTTAAATAACACGTATGGTATGCTCTTTTTTTCGAAATACCCCATCCATGATGTCACCGTACGGTATCTGGTAGAGGAGGATATCCCATCCATACGTTGCCGGGTAGAATTACCCAGTATGCAAATGGTTCAGGTATATGCTGTCCATCCTACGCCGCCCGTACCCAATGAAAATCCACGATCAACGGAGCGCGATAAGGAGCTACTGATCATAGCGGAAGAAGCCAGCAAAACAAAATTACCGATTTTGGTGATGGGCGATCTGAATGATGTGGCTTGGAGCTACACCACCACCCTATTTTTGAAGATTAGCGGCCTTTTGGATCCCCGCCGTGGACGCGGATTTTTTAACACCTTCCATGCGCACTACCCTTTCCTACGTTTCCCCTTAGACCATGCGTTTATATCAACGCATTTTAAGCTGAAAACCATCCGGAAGGAAGACAATTTTGACTCTGATCACTTTCCGATCTTTGCACAATTGCAGTACGAGAAGCAGGCAGATGAGGAACAAAGCGAGGCGGTGCTGGAGGCCGATGTGGAAGACCGGGAAATGGCCGCCGAAAAACGACATGCGGAAACATAGGCTCTTGGTTTACGGTTACCTCTTTTCAGGTAACCATGCAGGAGCTGAAAGATGGCCCGAAATAGGAAGGCAAACGCGACGGCCGGAAAGATAAGTCATCGCGGCACGAAGCACCACGTTTACCGCCTGAACAGATTAAATTTCATATTTTTTAACAAGAGGCATTCACCGCAAAGAAAATAAAAAAATGTACCTTTGCACAGTTTATTTGAGGAACAAAAGAATACATGCAGCAAAATTACCTTTCTAGACCATATGCAGCAATAACGGGTATTGGTGGATATGTGCCACAGAAACGAAGGACCAACTTTGATTTAGAGCAGGTGTGTGATACATCGGACGAATGGATCATGAAGAGAACCGGCATCAAAGAACGTCGAATATTAGATAAAGACCTAGGCACATCAGACATGGCCGTGATGGCTATCCGTGACCTGTGTACACAGTTTGACAAAAATTTGCATGACGTAGATGCCATCATTGTGGCAACATCCACTCCCGACGTCATGATGCCGGCAACGGCAAATATCATAGCCAAAAAGTTAGGTTTAAAAAATGTTTGGGCCTTCGACATGAATGCCGCTTGCTCCGGCTTTTTGTATGCGTTGGATATGGGCTCTTCACTTATCGAAACAGAACGTTATAAAAACGTATTGGTGGTGGGCGCAGATAATATCAGTGCCTTTGTTGACATACAAGATCGTTCTACCAATATCCTTTTTGGCGATGGAGCGGGTGTTGTTTGGTTAGAGCCTTCTTCGGAAAATGGCATCATCGATGCTTTTATGCAAAGCAATGGCGACGGCCGTGAGTTTCTGAACATTGAAGGGGGTGGTTCCTTACATACATTGAACAACGAAACCATCGCGATCGAGAAAAAATACATCCGGCAAGATGGCAAGGTGGTTTTCAAACAAGCCATACAGTCCATGAGTGATGCCTGCAACCAAGTATTGAAACGCAACAACCTCGATATAAACCAAGTAAATTGGCTTATTCCGCATCAGGCGAACAAACGAATCATCGACGCCGTCGGAAAAGAAATCAATATCGCTGCCGACCGAACACTGAGCAATATCGAGTACTTAGGCAATACCATTGCCGCCACGATTCCTCTTTGTATCTGGGAAAACCTCAAACAACTGCAAAAAGGCGACTTGCTGATGCTTACCGCCTTTGGTGCCGGTTTTTCTTGGGGAGCCAGCTTGCTCCGTTGGGCGATATAAAATCAGTAGTGCGTATCGAGTAATGCGTACAGCGTAGTGAGTAGTGCTGAATGCGAAGATGAGCGTCTTTGCGAGGAGGCACGACGAAGCAATCTTTCTGGGGCAGTAGTATATTGAGTAGTGCGCTTTAGATATTAGTATTTAGACATTAGTATTTAGATATTAGAACTTAGAAATTTTTGTTCTCACTTTTGACTTCTGACTTTTCAATTTTGACTTTTGACTTCTGACTTTTGACTTCCCCTCATTAACAACATATGTCGCCTCATTTTTGTTGCGTATGCAGTGATTTGCCTCTGTACTATCCAAAAGGGATGCAACAAAAATAAGCGACGGGGTTTTGTTACTTTTGCCCTCCAAAAGTAATGCCTTGCCGCGGCATGCGGCGGATGGGATGGTAGAATGAACAAACCATTAAAAAACAATTTTCTACCTTACAAAGACGTAGTCATCCTCCCGTCTCTACACAACGTATTTCAACCCGCTGCATACATCTTCCAATAATGTATAGCTTGGTCAAAAAGTGTCTCCGCATCCGTTTCGATTTCAGAAGCCGTATACATAATAACGTAGTGTTTGCTATCTTTTTGGTAGGCCATGCTGCGGAAAGATTTAGATAAGCGTCTTTCGTACTTGGGATGCTCTTGGATAATAAAGGCTACCAATGTGTCGCCACCTACTTTCCGCAACTCCATATCCACGACATCACTCCATTCGATTTCGCCGAAGGCCTTGGATAGTGGCGTCGTTTTTCCGGATATACCTTTCGCATTGATTTTCACCAATGCTGACTTATCTTTCAATTGACGTAAGGCGCCGACTAGCATAAAAAGCATCACCAACAACAGCGCACAGGATACAACCGCTAATTTTATTTTGATTACCCGATCAAAAACTCCAAAGCTATATACCGCCATACCTGCTAAGACGAGGCATAGTACAATCGATCTGATGAATAGCTTTTTACTCTTCTTGCTGTCGCGGAATATCTCAATTTGTTCGGTCATTATACAAGATTTGTTTCAGCGATCAAATATAGGAATAGCAAGGTAAATAAAGCTGATCGCTGCATAGAAAATATGTCAAAGAACTATACGTTTCGTGCGGTCGCAACATGCAGCGGAAGCGCTAAGCTACAGCACAAAATCCTATTTTTCTGGTCTTAGTAAATACCTTGTTGTCTGGTTATTATTTTGATAACCCTTATACTCGTGTCATAACGAGCTCTCTTAGGCAATTCAATAACGATGTCTCCCCCCGCATTTGAAAAGTGTAGAATCTCGCCCGTGTCCAGTAACTGACAAGTGTCAACGTTCTTTGCCAAGGTTATGGTTAGTTTATTATCTACAGCATCTCCCATGATGTGTGCGTAGATTGCCTGCCGATCTCCTTCCAATTTTTTTTGCGTAAATACGACATCTTGTGTCCCCCTTAGATTGCTAGCCACTTCCGTGGCGTAGATCGCTTCGCCGTTCGCTAACAACCAGGCACCCATTTCCTGTAGACGCCTAACGCCGGGCAACGGCAGCGTCCCGTCAGCCTTCGGGCCGATATTTAATAGATAATTGCCGCCCTTCGAGGCGTTACTCACCAAATACCGCAACATTTCTCCGGACGATTTCCAATTAAAATCGTTACCGTGATAAGCCCACGTATGGTTCATCGTGGCCGGTGTTTGCCAAGGTTTGCTTTGCATATCTTGCGGATAAGCATTGTCCATCATTTCCCGAAAATCGATATCATCTCCGGGATCGTGCATAGCAATGCGCCCGTTAATCAGACATTTTTTACTGAGCGACCTGATCAAGCTGATGAGTTCGTCTCTTCTTTCTGCTGTAATAAGTTCCTTGGCTTCATTATCCCATGTATCAAACCAAAGCAAATCTGGGTCATAGCGTTCAATTAATTCTTTGACTTGCGGAAGGCATTTCTGCTTCCAATACACTTCAAAATCAGTTGCTCTCCTTGGAGAATGCCAAAAAGGAACTGCGCCCTGCGGATGTTCCCAATCCTGCCAATGTGAATAGTAAAATCCATAACGAAGCCCATGCTTCCTACATGCTGCCACTAGCTCACCCAAAATATCACGATCTTTTAACGCCGTTGCGCCGATGTCAAAGTCCGAAACATCAGAATTCCAAAGGGCAAAGCCATCATGATGCTTTGCGGTAATTACAAAATATTTCATACCAGCCTGTTTGGCAAGTCCAATCCATTCGTCAGCATTGAAATCTTTTGGATTAAAGCGTGGTGCAAGCGCTTTATAATCGTCCATCGGTATTTCCAGCCGCTGCTGAATCCATTCGGCATACCAACTATTCCCATTAGCTAAGGTGGTATCGGGCATGGTACGCCCTTGGTAAGATCCACCCAACAAACTATATAGCCCCCAATGTACAAACATGCCAAAACGAGCTTCTTCAAACCATTCTAACTTATTGCTGTTGTTATTACTTCCTTGTGCCTTTATACTCATGAAACTAGATATGATCATACAGATCATGAGCAAACCGGAACACAATTTTGTTATCTTTTTTATTTTCATCATATGGAGATTTCAATGTTAGTTTTACTCCCAACCAGGGTTTTGTGTCAAAAGATTATTGAGGGCTAACTGTCCCGTAGGAATAGGCCATAGATACCGGTAGTCAGACCAGGGTAAGATACCATTTGACATATTGGTACTTCGTGCTTTGAGAATGATAAAACCATCTTCATCGACAAAAACGTCTCTATTTAACAGCGCAATGGTGGCAAACTCTAAGATACCTGTCGTAGGATTGATCAGCCCATTGGCATGCGATCCACTGTAAAGCTCCTGCATTTCCGCGGTCATTCTTACCCCACGCATGGGTACAGTAAGCAACCTAGCCGCTTTCCAGCGCATTAAATCCCAGTACCTTAAATCTTCTTGCGCCATTTCCACGCGGCGTTCTCTTCTGATTTCACGCAATAGGGGCGTCACCGCATAATCCAACTTATCTGCATATATCGCGTCGAGTCGGGGGTCTACGGGCTCATTGCCAATCAGCAACCGCGAGGATGGATACGTTGTAAAATCAAAACCGGCCCGCTCACGCAATCGGTTAATCGTGATATCGACATCTTGCTGCACAAGATTTCCCAATTCATATTTAGCCTCCACATAATTAAGTAAGGCTTCGGCATACCGAAACTCGATAACCGATTGTGAAGAGCCATGAGCGCGGTCCATTAAGTCTTTATCGGGCATCCAGTGCTTGATAAAGCGGTAACCAGACTGTTCTAAACCTGTAAACTGCAACCGAGGAAAGTTAATACCATTTGCCTGAGCATCATATACGCCCGTACTTCGATTGAAAATACTGATATATTCACCAGGTCGGCAAATAGTTTGCGTCAAACGCGGATCCCGGTTTTCGAGTTCAGTCCATTTGCCAAACCCTAGAAATAGCGGATTGTCTACGTAACTACCTGGGCCTCCCCCGATGTAGATCGGTCGACCATCGACGCACAGATACTCATCCACCAAGCTTTTCTGCCCCGTGATACCCAAGTGAATATTATCGTGGTAATACACAAGAAGATCATTCATAACGCCAATATTGAAATTGTATTCAACGCCTAAAACCGCTTCTGGGTTTGTTCGAATCGCGGCATCCCGCTGTGCAAAAAGCGCCCAGTAGGCATCGGCCCTACCGTTATCATACAGAGCATAGCGCCCACTGCTGATGAGTGCATCACTGGCGGCCACTGATTCCTGCAGCCATTGAGCTGCTGAGGACTGCAGCCCGATTTCCGTGTGGTATTTTCTGTAGGTGCCTTCATAAAGACATATTCTCGATTTTAGAAATTGAGCTTTATCTTGATCGATGCGCCCTACCGGGTTTGCACCCCCAGCAGCCGGCAACCAAGCAATGGCTCGATTAATACACATCAGCACAGAATCCATCACAAGTGCCCTCGGATCTCGGGCAGCATATAGTTCGGGCGAATCCACAGCCAGATCAGCCGCGATCCACGGAACGTCGCCAAAGATCTGTACTCTTCTAAAATAATCCCACGCTTTGAAAAAGTAAACCTCGCCGGCATAGGCTTGTTTTGTTTCTTCGGGAATAGCTGCCCGTCGGTAGTTGGCTAGAAAATGGTTTATTTGCCTAAGGTTACCCCAACTCCATCCATTATTGTCATCGTTTAACGGAACTACGTAAGCATCCGTCAATCTGACGTCTATATTCTGCCCCATATTGGTCGCATTGTCCGAAATAACATCGCCATAAGCGATATGGCTTCCACGTACAGAGAATGGCGGCCTCCGGGGATCCTGTGTATGTCCCCAAATGTACACTTGATACAGGCCGTTCACATACAGTTCTAAATCCGACTGAGAATTCCAAAAGTTTTCGTTCACTAGCCGATCCAAAGGCGCTCTCTCCATAAAGTCATCATTGCAGCCCAAAAATAGGGTTAGCGCGGTGAATATGACCAAACTTTGCTTTATATATATATTGATTTTCATATCCTTATAAATTGATTGTTAAAACCTAACCTGTACGCCGAGTGCTAAACTTCGCATTTGTGGGTAATTTGCGTCCAGCAAGTCTGGGTCATAAACTCTCGGCAATTTGGTTATCTCAAAAATATTAAACCCTGATACCGTAAACCGCAGTCGCTGTATACCGATAGCGCTGGTCTTATCGAATGGCACCGTGTAGCCCAATATAGCTTGCTTCAACCGGAGATACCTACCGTCAAATAGGTAAGCCGTTTGTGGAAGCCAGTTTTGACTGCGTCGTCCGTTGTACATGGGGTACTTCGCATTTGTTCGCTCCGGCGTCCAGGATTGGTTATATACATCCCAGTTTCCCGAACCATCGATATCCCCGCGCCAAGTCATATCCCCGATCCAAACATCGCGTTTTCCAATTCCCTGAAAAAACAGGCTTAGATCAAAACCTTTATAAGAGAAGTTGCTGGTCAGCCCGAAACTTAACCGCGGCGTGGAATTGCCGATCACCATGAGATCACCATGATCATCCAGGGTATTTGATCCCCTGTCTACCCTACCGTCTCCATTTCGATCTTTGTACATTATGTCTCCTGGAAAATAAGCCCCGCTATATTCGTGTGGTCGATGCAGATTTATATTATTTTCGCCCGTATACCTGGTAATAAGATTATTCTGTATGTCTTCGGCCTGCAAAATCCGGTCGGTTTCATACCCCCAAATCTCGCCGACCTGCATGCCGCTGTACAAGCTCGACAGGCTATTGTTATCATTTCCCCTAAATTCCAGCACTTTGGAGGTGTAGTCGGAAAGCACAAACCGAAAATCGTAATTAAATCCAGTCTGGGTTCTATCTTTATATCCCAGTGAAAGCTCCCAGCCATTGGTTTGGAGTGCTCCGGAATTTTGTGTTGGCGGATCTGCCCCTAGAACGGCGGGATAGGTAGCACCCGCCATAATGATGTCGGTGGTTTTTCGTTGGTAAACATCAAGCGATAGATCAACGCGACCTTTTAAAAGCGTGAGATCTAAGCCGCCGTTTATAGTCGTGGCCGTTTCCCAGGTAAAGTTTGGGTTCACCAAACCCGGTGGGGAAATTTTGTAAGGCCTCGCGCCATCGATAAGGTAGTTCGCACGCTCCGCTACCATGGTAGGATAAAAGCCATAATTGGCCACATTTTGGTTACCTATTGCACCATAACTTGCTCTTATTTTTAAATTGTCTATCCAATTCCGGATGTTGCCTTTAAAAAATGGCTCTTCCGATATACGCCAGCCACCGGAAAACGAAGGGAAAAACTTGAAACGATTGGCACTGGGAAATCTTGAGGAGCCATCGTAACGGCCATTCATCTCCACGATGTATTTATCAGCATAGTTGTAATTAAGCCTCAAAAAACCACCGCGCACGGCCCAGTGCTCATCTCGTTCGTCAATCGAGCGGTTATCGCCATAGGTATTTCCTAAGGTCGGCGCCCCAAGGGAAATGATTCCCTGATTGTAAGCTTGCAATTGTTCCAGGTTCCATACTTCTTGGTTAAACCCCACGATACCGGCGATTTGGTGCCTATCAATTCGTTTGTTGAAATCGAGATAAATATTATTGGTTAACAAACGAACGCTCTCCTTAGTATCCCATATACTTCCTGTATTGGTGAAGGTTCCGATGGTTTCTGCTTGCCAAGATTCAAAAATATAACGATACTCCGGCTCTACATTTTTATAATCGTAGGTGGATGGTCTGTAGGAGATATCAGCTTTAAGCTTGATGTCTTTCGTGATGATAAATTCAGGACTCGCGGTAAAAATCGCGACACTTCGCTTGGTATCTGCATATCTTCCGCTATTTGCATAAGCCGATACGATGCTGTTTGTCGGCGCATTGGGAATGGGGTCTGTCGGCCCCGTCCATACCGGTTGATTGACATTCCAGAGCCGTTGATAAAGCAACACCGGCCAGACACTTCCTTTCCACGCGTAAGGTAACGGTTCATGGTAATTTGTAGCATTATAGTTCAGTTTGAAAGCAATGTTGAACCACGTATTTACTTTAGCATCTACGTTTAACATACCGTTGTAACGCTTCATATTATCGTTCCGGTAATTGTAAAAACCATCTTGATCTTGGTAGCCAAAGGAGCCATAATAGCGTAAGGCTTCCGTCCCTCCAGACAAGCTTACATTATGTTTCTGAATGGGTGCCCAATCTTTAACAATCAAATCATAGGGATTATAATCGCCTACCCAGGTAATGGATTGTTCATTCGTGCCAGGCACATACATCCAGGCGTTTTCGGGGATAGGGTTGGCCTGGAATCTTCGAATACCTTCCAAGCGCTGCTCGTCTTCCGTCGTCATGGTTCCTCCAGTATAAACGCGCGACATGATATGCGCATATTCTGCCGTATAGGCATCCATAAAATTTGGCCGTGACGATGGACGGTTCCATTGGATATCGCCAGCATAAGCCACGGTGGATTGCCCGGCCTTACCTTTCTTTGTGGTCACTAAAATAACGCCGTAGGCAGCGCGTGCACCATATATGGCCGAGGCCGACGCATCCTTGATCACCGATATATTATCGATATCGTTAGGATTCAAAGCGCTAAAGTTGAAGTTTTCCATCTCGATATTATCCACCAAGATAAGTGGGCTGCCATTATCCACCAGCCATCGTGGATTATTATTATCGTTGTGTAGTGACATTGAGGTCGCCCCCCGAATGTTGTAGTTTGCAAAAGCATTTGGTTGGCCACTTCCCACCGTGACATTAAGATTAGGCACTACGCCCTGCAAGGCCTGACTGATATTTGTGACCGGCCTATTCTCCAAAACATCCGACGATACCGACGATACCGCGCCAGTTAAATTCACCTTCTTCTGCGTACCAAAGCCCACCACAACGACCTCATCCAGCGTGCTGAAATCACGTTGCAAGACGATGTGCATTTCCTGTCGGCTAATGGCGACCTTTCGAGAGACACTACCTATAATGGAGATGATTAGGATGCTTCCGTCTTCCACATCATCAAGCGCAAACCTGCCGCCACGATCGGTAACGGTTCCCTTATTTTTGCCTTCTACGCGAACCGTGACGCTGGCTAGGGGCTCACCGATGCTATCGGTTACTTTGCCGCTTACCGATTTACGCTGCGGAGCCTCCGCTGGGTTTTGCTGTCGCCCCGGCGACTTGGCCTTTATCGTAATCATCTTATCCAGCACTTGAAAAACAAAGGGCTGATTTGCGAATACCTGTTCCAGTATTGTCAAAATCGGCTGATCTTTTACAGCGAGTGTAACTGGATTGGCGGTCTTCAGATACTGCTGATCGTATAGGAAAGTATACCCGCTTTTATCGCCAAGCTCGGCAATAACTGCCTTAAGAGGGGCATTGTCAAATGATACCGTGATTTTCTGGGCAAAGGCACAGTTGATCCATTGGCTAAAAACGACAACCAAAAGGACGGCCGCTTTCGAAAACGGAAGAAACCTGTTAAATACGTGGATACCAACCGTAGCATCTCCGGCCTGAAAATCCCCAATTCGGTATGTATGGGATTTACTATTCATAGATTTGTGTGATTAGGTAATGTTATGAAGTTAGTTTCAAATTATGATATAGGCTTTGGCAGACCCAGTTTAGAGGTTATGGGAAAGACCGCTACGGGCGCCACGCTAATGATCAGCAATGTTAGCGTTATTGCTGATTTTTTTTGTTTGCTTTCGTTAGTCGATTATCTTACCAGCATTAACCTCCTTTCGCTTTCCATTTTAAATTTTAATCCGCTCGTGATTTCGAGCACCTCCAATATTTTCGAGAGATTTGCGTTTCGTGGGAGCTTGCCACTGTAGCGATTGCCCGGTAACCTATGCTTATCGATCGCATCAATAGCATACCAGCGCTCCAACTGTGTTACAACTTCCTGCAGATCGCTGTTGTTAAAATAAAAGTAACCTGCCTTCCTTGCCGCGAACTCCGCTAGATCCACATGCTGCACAGTCAACTCCTGGTCTTTCCTAGTAACGGCGCTCTGCTCGCCTGGTAATAACGACCTAGCTTTGCTCGAACCGGAACGTACTTTAACACGACCCTCAAGTAAGGTTACCCGAGAGATAGGATCATTGATGTAGTCATTGACATTAAAATGAGTCCCCAGAACCTGCACAAGCTGTCGTGGCGTCTCGACAAAAAACGGAACGCGCTTGGGCTCATCGCTCGGATAAACATGTTTTATTTGCTGGGTTACTTCAAAATACGCCTCTCCTTCTACGCTCACACGACGTTCCTCGGCAGCAAAACGCGTAGGGTATTTTAGCGAGGACGCAGGGCCTAACCATACATCAGTACCATCTGCCAGTCTGATCGTATAGTGACCGCCCTTTGGCGTTCTGATTTCGTGGAAACCACCGGCCTGATTGCTGTTTCGCGTTTCGACAGCCTGGAAGAAAAGATGCCCGTCCGGGTCTTTCAAAACGCGGATGCCATCATCTTTTGCTACAAGACCATGTGGACAGCTATCCAAAAGTACTTGTTCACCAGAGGACAAGGTAAGCACGGCCCGATCTTGCGCGGCCGTTATATCATGTATTTCCAAGCTATCAACTTGGGTGATCACTGGTGGTTCGACCGGATACATATACCGATACACAGCAAAAGATAGCCCTAGCAAAAGCAGTGCAGCAGCAGCTTGTATGTATGCCGGTAATCTTCCTAAACGTTTTGGTTTTTCTTTGTTTAACGCTGTCCACATCTCCGCTTCTATCCTGGAAAGTTCTTCTTCCGTTAACGAAAAGGGTGATTCCTCATGAAGTTGTTCGTACCAACGCTCGACCAGATACCGCTCTTCCTCCGAACATAGCCCGCGGCGATATCTTTTTAGAAGTTTCAATGCGTCTTGCTTTTTCACGCTTATCAATTAGTCAGTATATAGTCATGACGTGCGAAAGGTTAACAAGGGGGATAAGAAATTTAAAAAAAACGGATAAAAAATAAGAGAAGAAATAAATGCCGTAGTTTGGATCGAAGTATTTTCATCGCCTTTTTTACTTGATCAGTCACGGTGCTTTCTGCAATATCCAACCTTTGTGCAATCTCCTTATGCGAAAGATGGTCGTATCGGCTCAACAAAAAGATCTGCTGCATGCGGTTAGGAAGCAAGGAAATCTGTTGCTTAATAATGGTCAGCAACATATTTTCCCGCACAGCATGATCCGTATGATCCTCGCAATGCTGTAGAAAAACATGGAGGCTGCGGATGTGATCGGAGGCGTTTTTTTTCTTAGCAATAATATCCAGGACGCGATAGCGAATAGCTGCGTAGAGGTATGGTGCCAACTGACCGTTTCGAATGGCGATCGCTTCCCGTTTATGCCATAAATTGGCAAAAACATCCTGCACAACATCTTTTGCCTCTTCCTCATCATTCAATTTCATGTAAGCAGTAGTATATAGCGATTTGTTGTAGCGAAGAAAAAGATGATAAAATGCCTCGGCATCGCCATTGCCCATTAAAGACAACAGCGCTATATCCGACAGCTGATGTATATCTTTCATAAGTTTGACATGTAAACGAGCCTCCGAAAAAGCTCGATTTTAAATGGCCGCGTTTTTCTATCGGAAAGGTAGAAGCCTAAAAACACGCAATAGTAATAAAAATGATATAAACAACAAAATATTTCCAAATATCAAACGTTTGCATATTCTTTAATTTATATACATACATATAAGTATTATAAATAAACGAAAATAACGATATAAAAAACATTGAGACAATAATTTGTTTAAAAAAAAGTAGTGCACAAATCAAGATGCAGCTCAAACTACCTTGTTAAAGAACAGCAGGCTTTTCAGCGAAAGAGAAATATCCGCATACGCGAATATGAATAGAGGTATTGGCTGCACGATGCAGCTTTTAGGACCTTGCAAAGGATATATGATTTGAACGTTAGGAGTAGGCACGACATAGCGGAAAGTGATACTCCCAATTTTTGAAAACTTTAAGCAGACAATCCGGTTCAATGCATACGGATAATGCGTACATTAGAAAAAAAGCTTGCCATGAAAATCTTATCTGCAACCGACATTCGCCAATTGGAACAAACAACCGAAATCCAACAGCAATTACCGGACGCTGCGTTGATGGAACGCGCAGGGCGATTACTGTTTAGCGAACTGCAAAATGTCCTTGGGGAATGCCAATGTAAAGCGGAGATCTTATGTGGTTTCGGCAATAATGGGGGCGACGGATTGGTATTGGGTCGTCTGCTCCACGAGGCTGGGCATGATGTAACTGTCTATCTATTGGAACAGCACAGCTATAGTAAAGACAATTTTATCAACCAAGAACGACTTCGTAAAAGCGGCGTCGAAATCGTTTCGATAACCAAAGAGAGTACGCTTCATTTTTCGGAGAAGAGCATCGTACTAGACGCGCTTTTTGGTTATGGCTTATCCCGCTTGCTGGATCTTAGCTGGGAGCCGCTTATCCGCCAAATCAATGAAGCACCTAACCGCGTTTTTGCGATCGACATCCCCTCTGGTTTACTTGCCGACGAGCATACGCCAGAAGATGCAATCGTCGTCAAAGCTGATCGCACCTATACCTTAGCCTTTGTAAAACTTCCATTGCTCCTGCCCGCATACGGATCGATAACAGGGGATTTCGTAGTGTTAGACATTGGGCTGGATCAAGACGCCTTATCGCATAGCCAAACAAATACGTTTTATACAACCTTGGCGGATGCCAAAGAGATCGTGAAACCACTCCATAAGTTTTCGCATAAAGGTACATTCGGACATGGGGTGCTGGCCGGTGGAAGCTACGGTAGCATTGGCGCTGTGGTACTGGCTTCGCGAGCTGCACTGAAAACCGGATGTGGCTTGGTCAGCAGCTATGTGCCGCAATGTGGTTATGAAATTATACAGTCTACCGTGCCCGAAGCTTTGGTCAAAACGGATGCTGCGGAGCGCGCCATCAGCACCTTTATACCGGATATTTTGCAGACCAAATCAATTGCTGTTGGAATGGGTATGGGCACCGCGCAGGAAAGCCAGCACGCCCTACAGCAGTTGCTGACAGATCTCCAAGAGCTCGAGCACCCGCCAAAACTGTTGCTGGATGCGGATGCACTCAATATCCTCTCCCTGCACAAGGAATGGTTGGCTTTGCTCCCACCCTATACGATCCTTACACCGCATCCAGGAGAATTGCAACGGCTGATCGGTGGGTGGAAAGATGATTTCGACAAACTGGAGAAAGCAGCCGACTGGAGTGCAAAATACCAACAGATTTTGGTGATTAAAGGAGCGAACAGCGTCATCATTTTTCCGGATGGCCAACTGCATTTCAATTCGACCGGAAACCCGGGCATGGCAACAGGCGGTGCCGGCGACGTCTTATCTGGCATTATTGGCTCGCTGCTGGCTCAGGATTATACACCGGGGGAAGCAGCTGTTCTGGGCGTTTTTCTACATGGATTGGCAGGTGACTGTGCCGCAAAAAAGATCCATCCAAAAAGCATAACGGCCACGGATATTATCGAGAACCTTTCGGACGCGTGGAGGCACCTATTTCCCTAGATCGGGAAGATTTGGGAGGATGTAGCCTTCCTAGCCTTACCCTTTTGGTAGACGTTATGGCGAATGTAGCATGCTCATCACTTTGTATATATTGCTACAAAACATCTTGCTTTTATGGTTGACTATTTTTATGAAAAAATTAAGTTTTATAAAAATTTATTTAATAAATTACCTGAAACAACGTTAGACACTTAAACATTGGATTATATCTTGAAAGAAATGAATTATAAAAGGAAGACTATAGACGTCTTAAAATTAATTTTATAATTTTACACATTATTTAGTGGATGTCCATAATAGCAATAACCAATACGCAAAATATTGACGCAGTAACATTTGTAAAACAAAAAATCATGTTATGTTAAATCTCTTCACACATAACGATATGGATCACGAGGCTAATGCGCTTCAAGAAAGAGATCAGGCTTATCCCTTTGTAAGCTTTGATACAACGGGAAGTCGGATTGCACTTGAAGACTTTAGCGGAAAGTATATCCTGCTTGATTTTTGGGTGAGCTGGTGTGTGCCATGTTAGAAAGAGATTCCGGAGCTTAAAAAGATGTATAACTCGTTCGATAAAAAGGAAGTAGAGTTCGTGGGTGTATCATTCGATACCAGAGATCATTTATGGAAAAGGAGTATAATCAATAATGCAATTCCGTGGTTAAATAGCAGTGATCTTCAAGGCAACAAAGGACCTATGTCTGATCGCTACAAGGTGATAACGCTACCACATAAAGTTTTAATAGACCCGCCTCACTTTTCGACACGTTGTATTAAGAATCAAATTTTCGCACATATGAACAAGATCAGCACCTTATTGGCCAGCTTTACATTCTTCTTGATTGCTTTGGCCCCGTATACGATTGTGGTTGCACAGTCGCTCCAGTTCGGCAACGCCAATTTATTAGTTAAAATATCTGGATCTTGTGATAGCGTGCATGAGCTAAAACTCGCGCATTTTTCGTCGCTTTTTGAGGCTGATGTTCCCGCTAAAATTGATATTGTTAAGGATAGCCTGTTACGTCTATCTGGTACTACATTAGGCCCCTCGCTCTACTATTTTTTTTACAAAGATCAATACAATACGGTGCTGCTAAATCCGAATGAAACAACAACCCTACATATCAAGCATCTCGATTGTGACCATTATGAAGTTGACTTTGAAGGAGAATTTGAGGATATCTTCCGGCAATCGAAAGCCTATGGGGAGCTGATCAAAAATGCTGTTTTTGGGTACAGGCGATCTCCCGATATAAAAACACCATTAACGACATTTGAACGTGCAAATGATTTCAGAGATTGTAAACTGAATGAGTTTAAAGATCGAATTGCGTTTGCGGACGAAGCAATGAAGCCCCTGACTGTTTCTCCTTCCTTAAAAAATAAGCTTACCAACTTTATGAAGGCCGACTTGATACTTCATTATGATAGCTTAGTTGTTCGACATAACAGATCAATTGGTTTAGCTTCGCGACCTGCCCCTAAACGAGATGTTTCTTATTATGAAGGACTATTGGACATTACGTATTCCGATCCTGATCTGCTTATGTTTTCAGATCCCAGGTTTTTGGAAGCAGTTCGAAAAGATAGCGTGTTAAACTTGCCAAACTTAATGCATAGCTCCCCAGCTTCGTATAGAGAAAGCCTGCAAAAATCGCTACCAAAGCAGCGTGATTTGTTTTATGAAATCACGCTAGTAGGCGCATATTTGGATCAAATGAATGATGGGACACCCTTATCAGCAAGCCAAAAAGTAGCTATCAACGGCTATTTTACAAACCCGCAAATCAGCAATTACTTATATTTTAAAAATGCACAAGGAATACCCGACAACAAAAAATCTTCTGTAAAATATTACCTACCCTTCGACAACGCCCAAAATGATGTGCTGAACGATATATTATCGAAATATAAGGGCAAAGTGGTCATTGTTGACTTTTGGGCAACTTGGTGTGGCCCTTGCATCGAAGCTTTTGATGACATTAAAAATGTTAAAGACAAATACGCATCGCGAGATGATGTTGTGTTTGTTTACCTGACAGACCAATCGTCTGACCGAACTCGCTGGAATGAATATGCAAGAATCATTTCAGGAGACCATTATTATCTATATAGATCACAGTTGAGCTCTATAAATAACATGTATGATATTGAGTCGATTCCTAGCTATCTTATTTTTGATAAACATAGCAGCCTGTCTGAGAAAAGCATTGGTGGCTATATGGGCAATGACAAATTGATGGAATGGATTGAAAGTTCTTTAAAGAAATAGTTTTTCAGCCTCTTTCATTGGCAGAGATTATAAGTAACAAAGATTGGTTATGAGTTCTATAAAGAAAATACCAACTTTTATTATTATTGGAGCTTTTCATGGTTGGTATGGCATAAAGCTTAAGCAGGATCATACATACAATGAAACAAATATAAGCTTTCCACATCAGCCGAACAGATTAATGGCATTGCTGCGGCGACTTTATCCATTTCCCAATTCCACCATTTGATTTCCATTAACTTATCAATTTCTCCGATTGTAAATCGTTTTCGAATTTCTTTAGCTGGATTTCCGGCAACGATGGTATAAGGCGCAACATCTTTCGTGATTAGCGCCCGGCTACCAATAATGGCCCCATCAGCGACACGTATGCCCGGCATAATCATAGCTTCGGCGCCAATCCACACATCGTTTCCAATAATCGTATCACCTGCGGGTTGAAAACCATTCTTACTTGTTGCAAACGCATCCACATCGTCCATAAAATGAAAGGGAAAGGTAGAAATCCAATCACTACGATGCCCTTGGTTACCAGCCATGATAAACGATACACCTGTGCCGATAGAGCAGTAGTTCCCGATAATCAACTTATCGACATCATCCCGATCAGGAAAAAGATAGCGCGCGCAGTCTTCAAAAGCATGACCGTGATAATAGCCTGAATAATAACTAAACTTCCCGGCGATAATATTTGGATTCCTGTTGTGCTCTGCGATAATTTTACCCCGAAAGGGGCTTTGAAAATGATTTTCCATACTTATAGCGCCTGCTGTGCCTTAAAATACTGCCTGGGTGACGTGCCTAAATACTTATTGAAATCTTTGATAAGATGGTTTGCATCGTAATAACCACAGTCATCCGCGACAGCGTGCAGATTAAGGGCAGAATCCTCTCCTAGAATTTTATACGCAGCAAGGAAACGTTGTAACTGCCCAAATTGATAGGGGCTGATCCCCAGATTGCGTTTAAACTGTCGTTGCACCCATTTAGGGTGAAAAGTCGATAACGCTGACCTGTTCTTCCCTTGCATGCGATGTCCTGCTGAAAAATCAATGGCCAATTGATCAAAAGCCAGCACTTCCTCATCCATAGCGCACGAGCTAAACAAAGAAGCCAAAAGATCAATTAAGCCTTCAATAAGCGAAGGCGCTTGGTACACCTGCTGAAACATGGAATAATAGCGAGGATGATAGTCTGCAAGATTATGCACATACGGCGCAACAACGGCCTGTTTACCAAATAAAGCCTGCCAAGCCGATGGCAAGAACCGCACGATAGTTAGCTTTTCAGCTGCTGCTGTCTGTGGGGGTAGCCAGTAACTTGGGTTGAGTGACCCTGCGGTAAACCAAATCGAATCTAATGCGATGAGTTCGTTTCGCACGCGGCATGTACTGGCCATATCGGGTTTTGGAAGGATCAGCAATGCAGGCAAGCCATCATTAAAAAGAGCTACTTCTGTTCCCAATTCTCCAAGCTCGAACTGATAGATACCCTCCACAAATGCGGCGACTTGCGGGTCTAGCGGTAAACTTTCCCCAGCTTGGTCAAACGAAAACCGAATCGATGTCAGGCATTGTATAGGCATAGGCACAAAGATAACCATTTTCGAGAGCAATCCCATTGTCCAAAATTTACTACCTGCCTCCGCATCACACGACTTACTTTTGTTAAAAAAAGACGAAGATGATCATAGAAAGCGAACTAGAGCTAAGCATGCTGACACAAGCAGGAATGATTGTGGCGCAAACCTTACACCATATGCTGGAGCAAGTACGCCCCGGAATGAGCACCAAAGAATTGGATGATCTTGGCGGGGCCTATTTGGCGGATAGAGGAGCCCGATCAGCACCCCGACTTACGTATAACTTCCCCGGAAACACCTGTATTAGTGTGAATAATGTGGTTGCACACGGCATTCCTTCTCACGATATTATCCTGCAAGAAGGTGACGTAATCAATATCGATGTATCGGCAGAATGGAATGGCTTTTGGGCCGACAATGGTGCTTCTATGCTGGTGGGCGAAGACAAGCATCATCACCAAAAATTAGTCGATTGCTCCGTCCAGTCCCTGCAGGGACTAATCAGCCGCATGCGCGCTGGCATGCGTATTAATGAGGTGGGTGCCTATCTGGAAAAGCGTGCAAAATCTGCGGGTTATTATGTCATCAAAAATTTGGGCGGTCATGGTTTGGGTAAAGCGCTGCATGAGGAACCTACAGATATCTTAAACTATCGAGACGCAGCGGACAAACGCCGCTTCCGTAAAGGATCTGTGGTGGCTATCGAAACATTCTTTAACACCCGTTCCACATTAGCTATAGAGCAAGCTGACGGGTTTACGATGTTGGGCAATAAGGGCGGCGTCGCGGTACAACATGAGGTGACGCTGGTACTGACCGATAAAGCGCCGATCGTTATTACGCCCATGTTGTACATCAATCAGAGTTGACATCGGCTCAGCAACCCTTTGATCGAAGACCTTCTTCTTCCATTTGTTTTGTACCCCAATCATTGAGATGACCGATGAATGGAATCAATTCCATCCCGGTTTTGGTTAGGGAATACTCCACTCGAGGTGGGACTTCGTGGTACACTTCACGATGTATAAGATTATCAGCTTCCAGCTCCCGCAACGTTTGCGTAAGCATCTTGGTGGTAACATCATGTAAAGTACGCTTTAACGCTCCGTATCGTAACACACCAAAGTTTGATAAATACCAAAGTATTCTGCCTTTATACTTCCCTCCTATTCTTCGAAAAGCATAATCAACGGCGCAAATAGCCCTGTCTTCTAAATTAATCGATTTTTTTTTCATTTATAATAGACTGACAATCAACATTAGTTTCTTATTAGTACGTAAGATACTAAAAAGTACATACTTGACCAACAAGACTATGGTCGATAAATTTGAAAAAAAATAGGTAATGAATAGGAGAAACGTTATAAAATCTGGTCTTGCAGTGGCAGGAGCCATAATATCAAGCCGTTTAATCGGCTCGTCTAGAAAAGCACCAAAACAAATGCAAACCGGCATGCGATCTCTACGGCTAGATATTGGCACATTAGAAACTTACATCATATCCGACGGTTTTGTGGAGTTGGAACACATACATCCCGTGTTTGCGCCAGATGAAAACCCCGTATTAGTAAAACAGGAATTGGAAAAATTGCACTTGAAAGATCAGCCTGGCCAAGCAAGCATCAATATACTGCTTATACGCAGCAACGGCAAGTTGATATTACTCGACACGGGTAGCGGTATCTATTTGGGTCCTAATTCAGGAAAACTGCTAGAAGGTTTGGAATCATTAGGCATTGAACCAGTAGACATTACAGATATTATTATTTCGCATGCCCATCTGGATCATATCGGCGGCATATTAGATGGAAATGGAAACCTAGTTTTTCCATCCGCAGCCTATCATATTGCAGCGAAAGAGCATGAATTCTGGATGGCGAAAGAGCCAAGCTTTTCGAGAAGCAAAGGCCAGAGTGACCAAAGTTTCAGCATTTCATTAGCTAAAAAAATCTTTACTAAAATAGCGAGCAAGCTGCATCTTTTTCAATATGGAGATACACTATTTGGTTGTATGAAAACCGAACTTGCGGAAGGGCATACGCCCGGACATACCATCTTTACCATTTACGCAGGAAACAAAGCCATTAAACATATTGTGGATACCTTCCATACGCCATTGCTAATAGCGCAACCGGGCTGGGGAACACAATGGGATACGGACTTTTATAAAGCCGTTGAAACGAGAGAATTGATTATTAAACGTGCCATCGAACAAAACACAGTCATCATGTCTTGCCACCTCCCCTGGCCTGGCTTAGGCTACATCGACCGAGTGGATAATCAAGCCTACTGGACCATTTACCCCTATTTTGAACCAAACAGAATAATTATTTAACACAGCCCGAGCATGAACGATCTGCGCGTAAAGCAGTCTCGTCCATGCTGGGTCTTGCATACTTTGCTGCACTATCCTTTACTCTACTCCCCCGCCCAGCGCACGATATAAATCAGTCATGGCCTGCAATTTCTCACGATGTATGGCTATTGCATCGAGCTCATTTTGCAGCGCATTGCTTTGCGCCGTGATCACCTCCAGATAGTTGGCCATACCATTTTGATACAACAGCAGCGCATCCGCCGACGCTTTACGAAGTGCGGCCGTTTTTTCCCCTACCAGAAGCAAGCGTTCGTCGCTGTGCGCTACGACAGCAAGGGCATCAGACACTTCCGCCATCGCCGTCATGACGGATTGCTTAAACTGCACCGCCGCCTTTTCCTGCTCCAGCTTCGCAATCTCGTGTGCTGTTTTCAACGCTCCTTTCTGGAAGAGCGGCTGGGTGAGGTTTGCGCCAATATTCTTCACAAGCGAACCTGGCAAATCAAACCAGCTATTAAATTGGAAGGAATTTGCGCCTATAGACGGCGAAATGCTGATTGTCGGATACATAGCTGCCTGTGCCAAGCCCGTGCGCGCATTCGCAGCAACGACGGCAAACTCGGCGGCCTTAACATCGGGCCGACGACTTAATAATGCCGCTGGAACGCCCGACGAAAAGAGCGATACTGGCAACGCTTCTCTTAACGAGCCGGTTCTCGCCACCCGATCCGGATAGTCGCCGCACAGAATGCTCAGTGCATTCTCCTGCACCGCAATCTGTTGTTTTGCCAAAGGCAATAACAATTCCGCCGTCTTCTTTTGGGCAATTGCTTGGTCAACAGCTAAAGAGTTGACCTGCCCAGAGTTATACTGCAGCTCGATCATTTGCAACGTGATGGTACTCATTTCTATATTTCGGCTGGCCACCTCCACTTGTTCGTCCAAAGCCAAAAGGTTATAATAAGCTTGCGCTACTTGCGCAACGATCCGCGTTTTTAATGCGGCAACATTCTCCTGTTGCGCAAAGTACTGCGCCAAGGCTTCTTCCTGCTGCTTTTTGGCCTTTCCCCAGATATCCGCCTCCCACTGCAGCTGCAAAGTTGCGCTGTAATCATCTAGGAAGTTACTACCCAAGAATTGCTCGCCCAAGGAGCCGTTCAAGGAATTGGTAGAAAACCAGTTTCGGGATGCACCAACTTGTAAATTTAATGTCGGCAGCAGCTCACGCTTCGCGCGCTGATAGGTTAAATCTACCTGCTGCATGCTGAGCAATGCCACAGCCAGATCATTGTTCTTTTGCAAGGCTCGATCGATGAGGCCGATCAACAATGGATCTTTAAAGAACGTTTTCCAGCGTAAAACAACGGTATCTGCTGTTAGCGAGCGAACGGAATCCCGATATTGGTCGGGCATATCCAAAGCTGGTCTGCTGTATCGTTGGCCCACATTGCACGAGGCAAACAAGCTCAACAGACCTATCAACAATCCTATTCTATGTAATCTTGAATTATGCATATACACTATCCATTTAAGCTATCGACTTTATTTTTTCGTCCTATTTTCTCCTGCAGATACTGGAAAAACATAAAGAGTAACGGAATAACAAACACCCCCAGCACAACGCCCGTGAGCATGCCCATCGCAGCCCCCGTGCTGATCGACTTGTTTCCGGAGGCAGCGCCACCTGTTGCTAACATCAACGGAATCATGCCGGCGATAAAAGCTAGGGAAGTCATAATGATGGGTCTCAAACGCGCCTTCGCCCCTTCCAGAGCAGCATCCCTAATCGATAAACCTGCTCGACGTCGCTGCGCGGCAAACTCAATGATCAAGATGGCATTCTTCGCCAACAAACCGATCAACATAATTAAACCTACCTGCACGTAGATATTATTATCCAAACCGATGGCCTTGATCCCCAAAAATGCGCCGATAACACCCGTGGGAATGGATAATAAGACCGCTAGCGGTAATAAGTAGCTCTCGTACTGCGCAGACAAGAGGAAGTAAACAAAAAGCAAACTAAGTGTCAATATAAAAACCGTTTGGTTGCCCGAGGATTTTTCTTCCAAACTCAAACCCGTCCATTCATAACTGTAATCACTCGGTAATTTGCTCAATACATTTTGCTCTAAACCATCCATGATCGCTCCATTACTTGTACCGGGATTAGCCACCACGTTGATCGTTAGTGAATTGTAGAGATTATACCGACTGACAGATTCGGGCCCGTATACCTTACGTAGCGTGACGAGCGACTTAACCGGTACCATCTGTGCCTGATCATTGCGCACAAAAATCTCGTTGAATGCCTCTTGATCCATTCGGAAAACACCATCTGCCTTGACATTGATGCGATAAAACTTACCAAAGCGTGAAAAATTCAACGACTGGTCGCCCGAAAAATAGGTTTGGATCGCACCGAGCATGGAGCTCACATCAACGCCCATTTGTGCGGCCTTATCTTCATCGACCTCCAGCTCCAGCTGCGGAAAATCTGCTCGAAACATGGTATATGCGTACTGCACACCCGGCATCTGCATAATCTGTCCGATGACATTATCGGCCATTGCTTTTAGCGAAGCAGGATCTTTCCCCATCCGATCCTGCAGTACCAACTCAGCACCTGACGTCACGCCGTAGCCATCTACTGGCGGCATCCGGAAAGCCATAGCCGTACCCTCTTTGATTGCACCAAACTTCTCCGAAATTATGCCGTTGATCACTTCGATATCGTTCACTTCGCCGCGCGCTTTTGGCTCTTTCAATTTGACGAAGCCAAGGGCATAGGCCGGCCCGGCACTGTTGTTTAAGATATTGAATCCTGTAATCCCGGAGTTACTTTCGACGGCTTCCATATCTGTCAGCAAGCTATCGATTCGATTGGCAACGGCCGTGGTGCGATCCAAGGCCGTTCCAGGGGGCATACTTAAGCTGTACACAATAAAATTATCGTCTTCCATCGGCACAAAGCTGCGGGAGGTGCTGTTCATCAGATAACCGGCAGCCAGAATCGTAATCAGAATCAATACCGTAGCAAGCCATTTTTTCGCTGCCAAAAAACGAACGCCGCCAACATATCGGTTTGTCAGGTTTTCAAAACTGGCATTGAACGCCTTAAAAAAGCGCTTCCCAAATCCCTGACGCTTCGTATGTTCCTGTCTATCGTCGGCATGATCATTTTTAAGCAACAAGGCACACAACGCTGGTGTTAAGGTCAGAGCATTAACCGCGGAAATAATAATCGCGATCGCCAAGGTGTACGCAAACTGCTTGTAAAAAAGTCCGGAGGAGCCTGTCATAAATCCGATAGGGATAAACACAGCAGCCATCACCATGGTAATCGAAATAACAGCTCCTGTGATTTCGCTCATCGCTTGATGGGTAGCATCTCGACCAGACAGTTTACTGCCTTCCATCTTACTGTGTACGGCTTCGACGACGACAATAGCATCATCCACCACAATACCAATGGCCAACACCAGCGCGAAAAGCGTGAGGATATTGATGGTGAAACCGAAAACCAACAAAAAGAAAAACGTTCCCACGATAGCGACAGGCACAGCAATAGCTGGAATAATGGTCGAACGGAAATCTTGAAGGAACAAGAAAACCACAATAAACACCAAAATAAACGCTTCGATCAAGGTTGATTTGACCTGTCCCGTAGCCTCATCAAGACGATCTTTGGTACTCATAACACTGCTGTATTGAATACCCGGAGGAAAAGTGCGTGACGCACGGAGAATCTCCTCGCGAACACCGACTTCAATTGCATTCGCATTGGAACCGGATGTTTGCAAGATGGCTACCGTGACCGCGTTTTTTCCATTCATGGAATTATCGCCGCTGTAACTGATGGATCCAAATTCTACGCGGGCAACATCTTTCAGGCGTACGAGATCTGCCCCATTTCGCTTGACGACGATGTTTTCATATTCTTCCGGCAGATTTTTCTTCCCTTTATAACGGATTACATATTCGAGCGCCGCTTTCGACTCTTCGCCCAGCTTTCCGGGTGCGGATTCTAAACTCTGGCTGGCGATGGCTGCCGTCACATCTTGCGGGATCAGGCTGTAATTGGCCATCCGTTCTGGGTTTAGCCAGACGCGCATGGAATAATCTTTCATACCGAAAACCTGCGCTTGCCCCACACCGGGTACACGCTTGATCTGCGGAATCAAGTTGATGTTCACGTAGTTTTGCAGAAATAGTTCGTCGTACTTCGCATTATCTTCGGTATACACATTGAAGATCATGATCATACTATTCTGTTGCTTAGAAGTCGTCAAGCCCATACGCACTACCTCTTGCGGCAAGATCGGGGTCGCCTGCTGTACGCGGTTTTGCACATTGACCGCAGCCTGATCCGGATCTACACCCTGTTTAAAAACAATACGCACCGAAAAAGTACCATCATTACTCGCCGTAGAAGTAATGTATTGCATATTTTCCACCCCGTTGATCTGCTCTTCCAAGGGTGTCACCACCGAGCGGATCACGGCTTCACTATTTCCGCCTGGATAGCTACCACTGACCATAACCGTTGGCGGCGCAATATCCGGGAAGCGGGTTATCGGAAGACTGATCATCCCGATAATACCCAATATGACGATCACAACGGAAATGACGGTCGCGAAAACCGGTCTATCTATAATTTTCTTTAACATCTCTTATCTTTTTATCACCTCGCCAAGCTGGCTGCTATTTCGCTGCTACTTTTTCTCCACCGGTAGGCTTCACATCCATTCCCTCTGCCAGAACGTCAATCCGATTTAAGGCGACCTTTTCACCAGCTTGCAATCCAGATTTGAGGATATAGGTATTACCGGTATGCCCGGCAATTTCAATGGGCTTCATGGCCACCTTATTGCGATCCGCCAAGGCAAAGACAAAATATTTATTCTGTATATCTTTGACGCTGGCCATCGGAATCGTCAATACCTGTTTTAGGTTTTTGCGGATGACAATCTTGCCTGATCCGCCTGAGCGTAAAATCCTGTCAGGATTGGCAAAAACAGCTTTAAGGGGCACACTTCCCGTAGCCCGATCCACATTGCCACTGGCTGATTCAATACGCCCTTTTTGTTCGTAAACCGCGCCTGTAGCCATAATGAGCTCGACCGTATTCATGCCTTCATCTTGCTTTTGATCTTGCATGAATGCAATGTAATCGGCCTCGCTCAGCGAGAAGTAAACGTATACCTGATTAATTTCGGAAAGCGATGTCAGCGGCGTCATATCCGTCGGGGTGATGAGGTTTCCCACGCGATTCGGAATACGACCGATGTAACCGCTAACGGGTGCTTTAATCAATGTGAAGCCTGCATTGATGCGGGAAGAGCCTAGGCCCGCTTTTGCCTGCGCAACCTGCGCCTTAGCTGCAGCATAACTGGCTTCCGCCGTTTGCAACTGCAGTTCGGTGACGACCTTGCCGGTGACTAATGGTTTTATCTTTTGCAGTTCAATACGGGCGCTTTCTTCCGCGGCCTCTGCGGCCTGCACGAGAGCTTGACTGTTTTCAACCTGCTCATAATAAACATCATCTTTGATCTTGAACAGGGTTTGTCCTTGTTGAACGTAGTCGCCCTCTTTCACATAGATCTTTTCCAGATAGCCCGACACCTGCGCTTTCACATCGACGTTTACCATGCCTTCAATCGTTCCTGGATATCGTTTTTCTACGGCCGCATCCGCCGGATGCACGTCCATAAAATCAACATCTACTGCTGGCGCCTCAAAGCTTTCTTGTTGATTGCCCGCACAAGAAAATAATAATAATGAGGCAATCAGCATAGATGCTGTTAAGCCCTTCCCTATGAATAAAAATCGCTTTGTCATGTCTACCGAATTAATTTTGTCGACACAAAGCAACGAAAACGAAGAAATGGAAAGTTGAATAATCTGACCGAACCGTTGTTTTTGGGAGCCGAATCGAAGCGTGTTGTCGGCTGGCATGCATCGAGCGAAAAAAGAGGGGAGCCGCCTATCTAAGCGCTTATAAATAGAACGATTGTGTGATTAGAAGCGGCTTAAAGCAGTATGATCTTTTTGGAGCGATAGAAATAGCAGCTTCCTTTCGCGTCACATTGCTCTTGTATACACGCGCCGCTGCTTAGTGGACTGCGGTTTTGGAAAAGGCATTAATCACGACGACACCAGCAATGATTAAGAGCATACCTAAAATGGCGGGAAAATCTAAACTTTGCTTGAAAACCACGACAGATACGGCAGCCGTCAGCACAATGCCCAAACCTGCCCAAATCGCATAGGCTACACCAAGCGGGATCGTTTTTAGTGCCTGCGATAGAAAGAAGAAACAGCTGATATACGCTGCAGCCATTATAAGGGTTGGTATGGGTTTAGAGAAACCTTTTGAGGCCTGTAAGAAACTCGAGCCGGTTACTTCGAGAACGATGGCTAATGCCAAATAGATATACTTCATGAAAAAAATTAAAAGTCTAGCCAATTCTTTAGCAGCATCGCCTTATCACGACTAACAACGATCTCCACATCTGGGTTCTTCTTGATAGCTAACTTCAGCTTGCCGTTGAAATAGTTGTGCACACGCACTATGGCATCGATATGTACGATAAATTGACGATTAGCCCGAAAAAACAGTTTTGGATCAAGCTGCTGCTCCAGCTCCTCCATAGTCTGCGGAATCACCTGCTCCTGCCCATCAAGCAATTTGGCATGCGTAATCTTTAGTTCCGAATAGAAAAACACTACATCTTCCAGCATAACCGTTTTATAGCCATCTCGAAAAGGCAACAAGAAACGCTTTCGATATTCTTTCGGCTTGAATAGTTCCATAACACTACCGAGTGATACGTTTTGCATGACGGAGAACTGGTTTTGTTCAACCTTTGTCAATGCGGCTTTGAGTTCATCGGATTCTATAGGTTTTAGTAAATAGTCAATGCCATTGTGCTTAAAAGCACGTAGAGCATACTCATCATACGCCGTCGTAAAGATGACAGGCGCAGCGATATTTACTTTTTCAAATATCTCGAAACTTAGCCCGTCTGAAAGACGCACATCCATCAGCACGACATCGGGATGTGGATGTGCGGAAAACCATTTCACACTTTCTGCAATGCAATCCAACACGGCGACAACCTCGGCGTTGGGATAAAGCAGCTTTAACAAGCGCTTAAGGCGATCTGCATTAGGCTTTTCATCTTCGATAATTACAATGTTCGCTATCATCGTTGTAGGAGAGGAATAATAACTTTAAACAAACTGTCTTCTTGCAGGACCTGTAAATCACGCACAGATAACAAGTTAAACCGCTGTTTGATATTTTCGATACCAATACCAGATGAATCCGATCGTTTCTTGATCGGGAGACGCGTGTTCTCGACTACTAAGGTATCTGGATTAGTGGTGTAGATGCGTACCAGAAGCGGATCTTTTTTGTTGGTTTTGTTGTGCTTCAACGCATTTTCAACAAGCAGTTGCAGGGTGAGCGGCGGCGTATACAGAGAAAGGGATTGCGGATCTACATCGATGTCAAACTGTACACCTTCGCCAAATCTATTTTCGATAAGAAAGATGTATGAGTTTAGGAAACGCAGCTCGTCCTCCAACGGAATGACATCGCGCTTCGAATTGACAAGCATATACCGGTATATCTTCGAAAAGTTTTCCGCATATTCATAACCAAGCTGTTGGTCCTCCAAAATGAGCTCAGCAAGCACGCTGAGATTATTAAACACAAAATGTGGGTCGATCTGCAGCCTTAAAGATTGAAGCTCAGCTTGGGTAGCTAGCTGGTTTAATTCCGAAGCGCGTACGGCGGCATTTTTCCAGTTTTGAATCAGATAATTCCCGGTATTAACCGCCATGATCATAAAAGCAATCATCACGCTTACGACCATCCACTGCAACATACCGCGGGTTTCCTCTATCGATACATCACGCCAAATACCCCAACAAGCAGTATCCATGAAAAGTAGAACAATAAAGTCTGCTATAAAATTTATCAGCAACACGCTGAAAAATATAAGTAACGACTCAAATAAAAATCGCCTTGCCGGACTGTCCGTCCAGGGAATACGCTTGTTTAGCCGCGCGCTGATAAAAATACTGGTTTCGGAGTAAGCGAAGCACAGGGTAAACGAAAACAATATATCAGCAATAGTGGAGCGTCGCGTAAAATAACCGTCCCAGTAAGAAGAAAACGGGTCAATGATGTAAGTAACAAGGTAAAGCAATACTAACGCGGAGAACACAAGTAAAATGCGCTTTCGGCTATTGCTTAAAAAACTATCCCTCATACTATTTAATCCCATATGCTATCATCATCTTGCTTATGTATTATACCGTACAAAGGTACGCGAAGGTTGGATTTTTCACATTATTTTCCGTCCTAACTGTATTTTTCTTTAGCTGAATTGTAAAAACCACCTCCTGAACCTATTGCCTTAGCGTTGTATGGCATACACCTAGACGGTAGGCCCGTCTAAGGTGATCGACCGCTCCCAGAGGATCAATTTATCAAAAAATGGAAAAGATCTAATTTTCTTTTATAGATCTTGGCAATGCCGGCGCATCGCAACGACCGTCGTTTGCCGTATAGCGAGCATCGGCAAACGCCGTCACCGCGATGCGGCACGAATACGTGATCTGCATGGAACGCTATGGGATCCAAAACGCTAGACGTTTTTCAAAGCTTCGCCAATCGTTTGCAACTCGGCGGCAGATAAATCGATCTGCATCGCTTTGGCATTGGCAACGGCTTGCTCACTGTTTCGCGCACCGGCCAAAACAACCGTAATGCCTGGTTGTAGTGTTGTCCAACGTAACACAATTTGCGCTAAGCTTGCGCTTTTATCGGTAGCCAGCGGATGGAGTGAATCCAGAAAGCCCGACACATCTTTTCCGTCGAATTTTTTGAAATATTGCTGTCTATGATCACCTTCGTTGAGTGATGTTTCGCCTCGGTACTTACCCGTAAGCAACCCACGCTCCATAGGACTATAAGCAATAATGCCCAAATCGTTTTCCAATGCATAGGGCACCAACTCCTGCTCAATAGCACGATTGAGCATACTGTAAGGCACTTGATTACTCGAAATATTCAGGGTATGCTTTGCTTCTTTCACTTGGTCAACAGTATAATTACACACCCCCGCAGCGCGAATTTTACCTTGCTGCAGTAGCATGTCCATTGCCTCCATCGTTTCGCTGATCGGCGTAGTGGTATCTGGCCAGTGGAGCTGCAACAGATCGATGTAGTCTGTCCCCAAACGTTTCAAGCTGTCTTCCACCTCTTTGATCACGCTGTCTTTTGCGGCATATCGGTACACATCAATCTCCTTTCCACTGTTGTCTTTGGTATGCATAGCAAAGTCACCCTTTGGCGATGCAAGATCCCATCGCATGCCGAACTTGGTTAACAACTGTACTTTTTCTCGGGGAATACCTTTTATCGCTTCACCCACAATCTCTTCACTGGTTCCCTGCCCGTATATAGGCGCCGTATCAATCGATGTTACGCCCTCGTCGAAAGAGGCACGAATAGCCTGCACCGCATCATTTCTGTCTGTACTGCCCCACATCCAGCCGCCAGCCGCCCAGGCACCAAAAGTTATTGCTGATAGTTGTAAATCGCTATTACCTAATTTCCTGTATTCCATCGTGTCGTTATTTCGTTATTTTACCTGTATTAAAAGCACAAAAGTTTAAGCAATTTTCATTCCCATTTGCGCGGGGAGTATAGAGCACTTATGCTGAGATGAAGCAAACCCGTGATGGAGCAACGGCTTTCCTATTTAAGAAACAATGTATATCTTGCCAAGCGAAATATCGATATCGCAAAGTAAGCGTGGATGACCTACCGATTCCACTAGCAAACTGTAGCAACTACGTATGAACGAAGCCCCACTTATCCGCCCCTACCATCCGCATGACAAGGTTGCTTTGCTCGACCTGCTCACGTTACTAGTCCCCACCTACTTTGCCGAAGAGGAGATAGCTGATTTCAAAGACTATCTGGATCAGAAGATCGAACTATACTTTGTTGCCGAGCGGCAGGGCAAAATTTTGGCTGCCGGAGGCATCAATTTTGAAAGCGATAAAGGCCTTGGTAAATTAAGCTGGGATTTTGTGCACCCTGATGAGCAGGGCAAGGGGGTAGGTAAAAAACTCCTCACCTACCGCATCGATCTTTTAAAGGGAATGTCCGACATGCGTTCGATCAGCGTGCGAACCTCGCAATTGGCTTATCTTTTTTACCAAAAACACGGTTTCGAACTTGTGGAGATCCAAAAAGACTATTGGGCTCCGGGATTGGACTTGTATGCGATGGTTTATCGAGAGGTTTTCGATAAAACTGCTAAATAATCGTTGCATTACAGCGATGCATTTTAAGCAACTGATACATATCTTTGCAGCAACAAAACAGTTGACATGGAAGCATTAGTTTACCGGGATGCCTTGCATTCGGATTTGGAACAGATCGTAGCAATTTACAATAGCACGATAGCATCCCGATTGGTAACGGCAGACACCGAAGAAGTAAGTCGCGAAAGCCGCATCGCTTGGTTCGAAGAGCACAACGCAGACCGACGACCACTTTGGATGGTGGAAAATCAGGCGGGAGAAACCATCGGATGGGTAAGCTTTCAATCATTTTACGGCCGCCCTGCCTATAATGGTACGGTAGAAATTAGCATCTACCTGTCCCCTGAAAAACGTGGATCGGGCTATGGTAAGAAGATTTTGCAGGATGCTATAGAACGTGCTCCTAACCTGGGCATCAAGACGTTGCTCGCATTTATTTTTGCGCACAACATACCCAGCTTGCACTTATTTTATAAGCTTGGATTTACCGATTGGGGGGATTTCCCACGCATCGCGGAAATGGATGGACAGGAATATGGATTAAAGATCTTAGGAAAACGCTTGGCACCCTAAATCAACTGTCTTTAACCAAACGAATGCCGGCATACTGCCAGCGTGTAGACGCATGGAAGAAGTTTCGATACGTAGAGCGGCTGTGTTCTTTCGATGTTACGTCAGAAGCTCCGCGAAGGACCATTTGGTTCACCATAAATTTGCCATTGTATTCGCCGATCGCCCCCTCCTCTTTTCTAAAATTTGGATAAGGCAAATAGGCACTATTGGTCCATTCCCATCGGCGACCCCAATCCAATGACGCTGCAGCGACTTCCCATTCCTGTTCCGTCGGCAAACGCATCTTCTTCCATGACGCATAAGCTGATGCTTCGTAGAAGCTGACATGGTTCACTGGATCTTCGAGGTTTAATTTACGCAGGCCATTCAATGTGTATTGCATCCATTCCCCATCTATCTGATACCAATACAAGGGGGCCTGAACGTTGTTTTCATTCACCCATTGCCAGCCATCAGCATGCCAAAAGGAGAAATCTTGATATCCGCCATCCGCGATAAACTGCAAGTAATCAGCATTGCTGACGAGCTGTGTCGAAATTTCAAATGCTTCCAGCCACACCTGATGCCGTCCTTTTTCGTTGTCATACGCAAACCCAACACCATCGTGGCCTATGCTGTGCAGCCCCTCACTAAACGTAATAAAGGCGTTATGGATTGGCGAAAAAGGCTGTGGCTCCCGATAACCTAAATCATATGGTGGAAAAAGTGGGTTGTGCCCTAAAATATACTTGATGTCCGTAAACAGGAGCTCCTGATGTTGTTGTTCGTGGTTCAGTCCTAAAATCACGATTTTGTGCAGTCGCTCATCCTGTTCGATTGTTTCCATTCGCTCAAGAATTGCCTCATCGACATGTTGGCGGTATTCATATACGTCGGCAACGGCAGGTCTGCTCAGATTACCACGATCGGTACGCACCACCCGAGCGCCAACTGATTCATAATAGCTATTAAACACGAAATTGTATTGCGGATCAAAAGCCGTATAACCATCTTTTCCAAGCAAAAGAAAGGTTTCGAAAAACCAAGCCGTGTGCCCGAGATGCCATTTCGGTGGACTCACAAACTCTATTGGCTGAACCACATAATCCTCCTTCAACAGTGGAGCACAGATTTCTTCCGTTCTACTTCTTACCGTTTTAAACAGCTCTATAAGGTCATTCATAACATCATTCGTTTTCAGAAATTTACTGGGCTTCCCAGAGCACATCCACAAACCACCCACGTTTATCGGCAAAGGAATCGATTGGCAAGAAGCCGGTTTCGGTCGCCATTTCATCTATTTCAGCCTGCAGGTATTTTTGGGAAACCTCCATATGAATTAACTCCCCTTTTCCGAAATGAATTTCGTCCTCCGGAAAGACAACACGATGCTCCAATAAACTGACCAGATAGCTAGAGCATGTGCCCGATATCGGATCGTAATGGCAATAATGTTCGAAAAGTTCTTCGTTGAAATTAGCGTCCAACTCGCGGTTCATACGGGTAAGGAGGTTGGTATTGAATTGCCAAGTTAACCCCGCCTCATCGTCATAGGCAGCCTGGATAATGCGTGGGTTCTTAACCAAATCGAAACCCACCAAAACTTTATCGCCTTTATTCAAGAAGCTTCGCATACGGCTACAGAATTGCGTTGCATCGACCTTAGACATGTTCCCAATATTAGCGCCTAGAAACAGCACAACTTTAGGCAGGTCTGTCTGCTGCTGTATAGCAGCAAGGCCTTCGAAATAGTCACCATGATAGCTTTTTACCTGTAGCCTTGGCAGCTTTTCCTTCAAATCTTCTTCCAGATGATTTAAAATATGTGATGAAATATCAATAGGATGATAGGTCACATAGTTGGAGGAGGAGGTTAAAAACTGTAGCAAATGGAATGTTTTGCTGCCGTCACCTGCGCCAAGCTCGACAATGTTTATCGGCTCTTTTAGCGCGAAACATGCGGCAACATCCGCGGTTTGCTCGCGCAAGATCTCTTCCTCACAGCGAGTCAAATAATATTCCGGACAACGCATGATTTTCTGGAACAGCACGTCCCCTTGCGCATCATAGAAATATTTTGACGGCAGACATTTTTCACTTCGGCGTAGCCCCCACATCACATCATCATAAAAACTACGATTCACCTCGGATGTGAGGGAATCGTTTCGTTTACTTAACATATACATAGCGTTCCCCTTTTATTAAAACATCGGCGGTGTGAGATTGTTTTTCATGCGACAGGATGCAGCTGCTTTTAATCGCTGTTTTTTTTCAAGGAGTCAGCTTTTTCCAGCGAGTCCTGCTTCAGCGTATCTGTCGTGCCATATAATGGCTCATCCGTCGAGTTGAGATTATAGCGTGACTTATCCATTTCACTCACCGGGCCCGGCGTGCTTTCGTCTGTATCGGTAGCCTTTTTTTCATCATTGCCCCCGCAAGAGAACATAAAGAAGGGTAATACGGCCAAACCTGTTAAGAACATTTTTTTCATAACGTTTGTGTTTAGTGCAGAACTGGGAGCACAAAGTTCCCCTGCCCCATAAAGACGCACAAGTACACAACAAGTTGGCCAGCATGTAGCAAAACAAGTATAAATACAACGCATACAAGTAATTCTTCAAGCTGATATGGACGGGTCGAAACTGTCTGCTATGCGATTCAAGATGTAAATCTATGGCTTCACATGCTTCTACCCTGCGTTGAAAGATGGATAATAATACTTAAAAAGCGGCCATGGGGTGAACGAATATTTTTGTTTACTGTTATTTTATGTGCAACAGCGCCATTAACGGGCGCCGTAATAGATTAGAGCTACATCGCTATGGAAGAACCAGAAATAGATCAAAAAGCAACGGAAGCATTCTTTAAAGAGGCGTTGCAAAAACTTCATGAAAGCCAACTGCCCTACATGCTGGGAGGAGCTTTTGCTATGTTTCATTACACCGGGATATTCCGAGATACGAAAGATCTCGACATATTCTGCAAAAGCACGGAGTACGTGCAGATATTGAAATTTTTCGCCGAGCAAGGTTATCGGGTTGAAAACACCGATGTGCGATGGCTAGCAAAGGTGTTTAAGGATGATTTCTATATTGATATTATTTTTGACAGCGTCAATCACATCTGTACGGTCGATGACTCGTGGTATGAGCGCGCCGCACATGGGCATTTTCTGGATATTCCCGTTCGCTACATTCCGGCAGAGGAACTGATATGGTGCAAGCTCTATGTGCAAAACAGGGAACGCAACGACAATGCAGACATCAACCATACCGTGTTGAAGTACGGGAAACAATTGGATTGGGATCATCTTCTCTTTAGAATTGATGCACATTGGCATTTATTGTTAAGCCAATTGCTATCCTTTCAATTCGTTTATCCTTCTGAGTATACGGAAATCATACCACAAAAACTATTTATGGACCTTTTGCAGCGGGCCAAGGAACAGTACGATCTTCCACCGCCAGTAGAAAAGGTCTGTAGGGGGCCACTCATCGATCAAACGCAGTATCAGGTCGATGTACGCGAGTGGAACTATAAATCATATACTATAAAAACAGTTTAACTATGTCAACAAGAGAACCTATCAAAATCGCCGCAGTGGGCGATCTTCATATTAAAAGCAATGATAAGGGCGCTTGGAAAGCTTGCTTTGAAGAAATTTCAAACATGGCCGATGTCCTATTGATCTGTGGAGACCTGACAGATACCGGCGACGAAGGAGAAGCGGAGATCTTAGCGGAAGAATTGCATGCCCTCCATATTCCTGCCGTAGGCGTATTAGGCAATCACGATTATGAGAAGGGTCGGCAAAAGCTAATCCGACAAACATTGACCTCCAGCAATTTCCAGCTGCTGGATGGCGAATCGGTGGTCATCAAAGATACAGGGTTTGCTGGCGTGAAGGGCTTTGGTGGAGGCTTTGACCGTTATATGCTATCCATGTTTGGCGAAGATGCGATGAAAGCATTCGTTCAGGAATCTGTAAATGAATCCATGCAGCTTGACAGGGCTTTGGCTAGACTGGAGCAGGAATATCCAGAAATACCGAAAGTAGCTATCTTACACTATTCGCCTACCGCAGAGACGGTGCAGGGCGAGCCGGTAGAGATTTTTCCATTCTTAGGCTCTTCCCTATTGGCAGAACCCCTAGTGAGAAGGCAGGTATCCGCCGTGTTTCACGGCCATGCGCATGCCGGTCAGTTGATTGGATCGCTTAAAGATAGCTTGGCCGTTTACAACGTTGCACTGCCCGTTTTAAGGAAACATCAACAAGAAAAAGATTTTTTCATCGTTGAACTATAATCCAGCACGCTCTATAGAAAGAAACCGGTAGGTAAACTGAGGAAGAAATAATGTGTACTCCAGATTTCTTCCTTAGTTAGCCTTTTTTCCGATATGTTTTTCACCTTCCTACCCGTTTTATCGCCCAGATATTGGATTTTTTCGCTATTTAATTTTGATTCGTATTTTTTTCGCATACACCTTATTGATTTTCAACAACAAAATTATAAGAAAAATAAATTCACAGAATTACCCTATGTCAAGAAACAGCTACTTTCCTCGAATTCCCAAGGTAAAAATTATCTAACGCCGTTAGAAGGCAGAATTGACCAGCTGTTTTTCAAATAAAAAGCCGATCGTGTCATCTTTTTATACCCTCTCCATTCAAAATATTGGCGTTGGCGACTGTAGTTCGCTAGTCGTTTTATATATTTACGGTGGAAAACCCGATGAGAAACAGCTCCATGAAATACAGCATTCAATTAGTCATTTGTATCATTTTTTGTACCCTTTGTTTATCCACCCAAGCGCAGTTGATGAAAGCGAAAGAGCTTTTTAGCAAGGCAGATTCGTTGCGCGGCATGCTTACCCCCCTTCGCACGTGTTATGATATTCAATATTATCACTTAGACGTGAAGGTAGATATTGAAAACCGCTATATATCCGGCAGCAATCTCTTTAAATTTGTGGCCGTCGATAATTTCGACAGACTACAGTTCGATTTATTTGAAAATCTATCCGTAGACAGCATAACGTTTCATGGTAACAAGCTACCTTTTGAACGATCTTACCATGCCGTGTTTGTGGATTTCCCTAGCACCATCGAGAAGGGAAAAATAGACTCATTTACCGTGTATTACGCTGGCCATCCGGTAGCGGCCACACGAGCCCCTTGGGATGGCGGCTTTGACTGGAAAACAGATAGCCAAGGCAAACCATGGGTGGCTACCGCTTGCCAAGGGTTAGGGGCAAGTGTATGGTGGCCAAATAAAGACCACCAATCTGATGAAGTGGACAGCATGTTGGTATCCGTATCGGTTCCCAATGGTTTAATGAACATTTCGAATGGACGATTGCAAAAGGTTGAGCAATTAACGAATGGCTACACACGCTACGATTGGAAGGTGCGGAATCCAATCAATAACTATAATATTGCGCTCAATATTGGCGACTACACCCACGTAAGCGAACTATATGCCGGAGAAAAGGGACCACTTACAATCGATTACTATGTGCTGAAAGAAAATGTAGCGAAGATACCGCACTTGAAAAAGAATGCAAAGCAAACACTGGATGCTTTTGAGCATTGGTTTGGCCCCTACCCCTTTTATGAGGATGGCTATAAGCTCGTGGAAACAGCACATCTAGGGATGGAACATCAAAGCGCCGTGGCTTACGGCAACAAGTTTCAGAATGGCTATCTCGGCAGAGATGCGTCAGGGACGGGCTGGGGGTTAAAATGGGATTTTATCGTCGTCCATGAAACGGGCCATGAATGGTTTGGGAATAATATCACGTCTCAAGATCTTGCCGACATGTGGATCCACGAAAGCTTTACCAACTATTCCGAGGCCCTGTTTATCGACTACCATTACGGCAAAGAAGCTAGCCTCGCCTACGTGCATGGTAACCGGCAAGGCGTTTTAAACGATAAACCTTTGCAAGGACCATATCATGTAAACAAAGAAGGCTCTGGCGATATGTACGCGAAGGGAGGCGTTTTGATGAACATGATCCGGAGAATAATAGACGATGATGAGCAATGGCGACGTATCCTACGCGGATTGAACGAGACATTTTACCATAAAACCGTCAATTACCACGATATTGTCAACTATCTCCATCAAGCAAGTGGTATAGATTTCGGTACCGTTTTCGAGCAGTACGTTCAGCGTAAAAGCCTACCGGTGTTGGAAATTCGAAAAACGGCAGATGAACAGCTGCAATGCCGATGGATTACGGAAACCCCTAATTTTAAAATGCCCATGCATATCGGTGTAGCGGGAACACCGCAAAAAAAATTCGAGGTGACATCGCAATTCCAAACTTTGCCCTTGAAGATTAGCAACTTAAACGACCTTCGTATAGACACATTTAACTATTATATTGGTGTTCTAATGCAATAATTTAAGTGATCATACGTTGTAAAACTTTAGTAGTTTTTTATCAACAAAACATTTATCGCGTGCACGACTTTTTCCTAGCTAACAGATGGGTAAAACCATTTTTTTTTTTTAGGTTTGCATTAAATTTGAAAATAAGACAAGACATATTCAATGGGGTTATTTAACTGGTTTACGCAAGAAGTTGCTATCGATTTGGGAACTGCCAACACCCTCATCATACATAATGATAAAGTAGTTGTGGACGAACCTTCCATTGTTGCTTTTGATCGGACGACGAACAAAGTTATTGCGATCGGACGCCAAGCGATGCAGATGGAAGGTAAGACACACGATAATATAAAAACTGTAAGACCTCTTCGTGATGGAGTAATAGCCGACTTTACCGCTGCAGAGCACTTAATCCGTGGCATGGTAAAATTAGTGAATAACGGGAAATCATGGTTTTTCCCATCTCTCCGTATGGTGGTATGTATACCTTCCGGCATTACGGAGGTGGAAAAACGTGCGGTTCGGGATTCTGCAGAGATAGCAGGCGCAAAAGAAGTATACCTCATCCACGAACCTATGGCCGCTGCCGTTGGTATCGGTATCGATGTGGAAGAACCTGTCGGCAACATGATTATTGACATCGGCGGGGGAACTACGGAAATTGCCGTTATCGCATTATCGGGCATTGTTTGTGATCAATCCATTCGCGTGGCAGGAGATAATTTTGACTCCGATATTGTACAATATATACGCCGCCAACACAACATCATGATTGGAGAACGCACGGCAGAAAAAATTAAAATAGAAGTCGGTGCAGCACTTCCTGAACTTCAGGATCCGCCAGCAGACTTCGCTGTCCAGGGACGTGACTTAATGACGGGCATACCGAAGCAGATAACCGTGTCTTACACCGAGATAGCGCATTGTTTAGACAAATCGATTTCTAAAATTGAAGAAGCTATTTTGAAAGCATTGGAGATTACGCCGCCCGAGCTATCAGCAGATATTTATCAAACAGGAATTTATTTAACAGGCGGGGGGGCACTCCTTCGCGGACTAGACAAACGTGTTCAGGCGAAAACCAAGCTTCCTGTGCACGTAGCGGAAGATCCGCTTCGCGCCGTGGTACGCGGAACAGGCATCGCCTTGAAAAATATCGGAAGATTTAAATTTTTGATGCAGTAGTGCACATTAATTTTGTAAGGAATATGCGCGATACAGAAAACAAACAATCCTTCTGTATCGCGTATTTGTTGACAGTCTAATTTAACGGGTATTCATGAAAAACCTTTGGCTATTTCTTGTTAGATATAACGCTATCTTTTGGTTTATTCTATTTTTTACAATATCCATCGTACTTGTTGTTCAACACAATAATTATCAACGTGCATCCTTTTTCAATTCTTCCAATGTGCTCGTTGGCTCCTTTTACAAACAGGTCAATTCCTGGAAGAGTTACCTGTCGTTACATGAAGCCAATGAAGATCTCGCGGCAGAAAATGTTATGCTACGGCAACAGATCCAGAACCTCATACAAGCTGATACCTCAGCGGATTCGGTCCACATCGTAGACTCTATAGCACAGGGGCGATATGCGTTTATTGTAGCCAATGTGGCGAATAACAGCATCCATCAAAAAAGCAATTACCTGACGTTGGACAAGGGTTCGGCAGATGGCGTGGAAAAAGGAATGGGGGTCATCACCAGCAATGGTGTAGTTGGGATTGTTTTGCAAACGTCCACCCACTTCAGCGCTGTGCAGTCGCTGCTTCACCCAGACACCAAAATATCGGTGACACTAGATAGTTCGGAAGTGTTTGGCTCCCTGGTTTGGGGAAATAATATAGACCCGCGCTACGGTATGGTGCGCGATATTCCAAACCACGTGCAAGTGAAAAAAGGCGAGAAAGTATACACATCAGGCTACTCCCTCTTTCCGGCAGGCATCCGCGTAGGCGATATTGCGGAAACAGGAATTAAATCTGGCGAAAGCTTTTTGGACCTCAAAATAAAATTATCGACAAACTTCAGCAAGCTGAACCACGTCTATATCGTGAAGGATCTACAAGTGGAGGAAAAGGAAACCTTAGAAGCAATGAATCAAGACAATGGGTAAAGTGATCATCTTAAACTTGCTACGCTTCTTTGTGGTGATCTTGCTGCAGGTAATCTTATTTAAAAACATAGGTTACTATAATATCGCATCGACCTTTCCATACATATTCTTCATCTTACTGTTGCCCATTGGCCTACCGAACATCATGCTATTCACATTGGCATTTTTAACAGGCCTCACCGTAGATGCATTTTATGATTCGGTAGGTGTTCATGCCGCCGCCTGTGTGTCGCTATCTTTGTTTCGAACGTTCTTCCATAAAATCACCTTAGACGTCGAAATTAAAGATTCATTTAACACGCCATCTTTGGGCGAAATGGGAACCAAATGGTTTCTCCCCTATGTGTTTTTTGGCACTCTAGTCCATCATTTCACCCTGTTTATCGTAGAAACTTTTTCTTTCACAAATTTCCTATACACCCTAGCGAGCATCATTTTAAGTAGTATCTTTACGGTATGTGTCGTCTTTTTAATGAGCCTGCTGGTCTACAAAAGAAAATCACGTATCAATAGTATTTAAACCAAAAGGACGTTACGTTCATGAATAGTTTTTTCGCACGTAAATTTGTCATTCAAGGAATATTTATTGCAGTGGCGCTGATCATCGTAATCCGCTTGTTCTATATTCAGATCATTGACGAATCATATTTATTATCGGCCAATAACAACGTCTTGCGGAAAGTCGTTGTTTATCCGGCTCGTGGTGTTATTTTTGATAGAAAGGGCAAGGTGCTCGTGCAAAACGAGCCGGTTTATGACTTGATGGTTACGCCACGCGAAGCGAAAGAGATCGACACGGCGTTGCTTTGCCAGCTGATCGATATTGATTTGGAGGGCTATAAAACGCGCATGGATAAAGCGCGCGATCATTCCCCCTATCGGGCCTCAATCTTTGAAAAGCAGCTCTCGTCTGCCACCTATGCGCAGCTGCAGGAACACCTGTATAAATTCCGAGGTTTTTACGTGCAAAATCGAACAGTTCGAAGTTACCCAGATAGCATAGCGCCCCAACTCTTGGGCTTTATTCAGGAGGTAAATGATAAAGATATTGAACGCTCAAACGGTTTTTACCGGTCGGGAGATTATATCGGGGGGAGTGGTATTGAGCGCTCTTACGAGGATCTTTTACGCGGACAACGTGGCGTAAAAAACCAGATGGTCGATGCCTTAAACCGTCCCAAAGGAGTATTTATGGAGGGCAAGTATGATACGTTGGCCGTATCGGGTGAGGGATTGATTTCAACCATTGACCGGGACCTGCAGTATCTTGCCGAAAAACTGATGAAAGGGAAAATGGGATCGGTCGTTGCCATAGAGCCTGCTACGGGTGAGATTTTAACCTTGGTTAGTGCGCCCTCATACGATCCAAACGTCATGGTGGGGCGGCAACGTGGCAATAACTATATGAAATTGCTCAATGATGAAACGAAGCCCCTGTTTATCCGCCCGATTCAAGCATCTTATCCACCGGGCTCCGTTTTTAAAGTGGTTGCAGCTTTAACGGCGCAGCAGGCCGGAATCATCAATCAACAGACCGTTTTTAATTGCCCGGGGGGCTATCGGTATGGGGGCGGTCGCGCGTTTATGCGCTGTACACACGTCGATGGCCCGACAGACCTGATTAAATCCATCCAACGCTCTTGCAATACCTACTACGGCTACACCTATGCGCGGATGATCGATTCGCGCGGAATGTCTGGTCCGCAAGCCTACGATTTATGGCGAGAAGGTTTATTGAAATTCGGACTGGGACAAAAATTAGGAATTGATCTTCCCGGCGAACGGCCTGGACTCGTGCCCACCTCAGATTTTTACACCAAACGCTACGGCAGTGGAAAGTGGCGATCAGGCTATAACGTTTCCCTCTCCATCGGGCAAGGCGAACTGGGAATAACGCCACTGCAAATGGCAAACATCATGGCTATTGTCGCCAATAAAGGATTCTACTATCGTCCTCACCTCGTCAAAGGCATCGGCGAAAAGAAAATCATCAAAAAAGAGTTTACCGAAAAAATCAGTGCTGGTGTAGACGAAAAATACTATGCACCCGTAATAGAGGGAATGAGCAGAGCAGTAAACATGCCGGGAGGAACGGCGTACAGTGTGCGGATCCCGTCGATAGAGATGTGCGGAAAAACCGGAACGGCACAAAATCCACATGGTGAAAACCATGCGGTATTCTTTGCTTTCGCTCCGCGAGAAAATCCGAAAATCGCAATCGCCGTTTTTGTAGAGAATGCTGGGTATGGTGGAACATGGGCCGGCCCCATTGCCAATATGCTGGTCGAAAAATATATCAACGACACGATCTCGCTGCCGAAGTATATTCAAGATCGTATATACAACGCAAATTTTATCCCAAAAAAGGAAAACAAAACGGAGGTAAAAACGGACAGTAGCAATAGAAAGAATACGGGTCGAGCCACACAGCAAACGAATAATACAGCGCCTGGAAGAAGAGAATATTTTGTACACCATAGTCAAATAGGAAACCGTTATGAATAAAGTTGGAGAGAAAAGTTTCTTTGGACGGATTGATTGGCTCACTATTCTCCTATGGTTTATGCTCTGCATCATCGGATGGTTCAACATTCATGCGGCGGTATACGACCCGGAACAGCCCGGCTTGTTCAATCTGGCTACAAACTACGGCAAGCAATCGATTTATATTTTTACCGGCTTATTGATCGGGTTTAGCATCCTGATCATTGACGCCAAATTTTTCATTTCGGCATCGCCTATTATTTACATCGTCGTTATTTTATTACTGGTGGCGGTACTGATTGTGGGGAGGAATGTGGGAGGAAACCAAGCTTGGATACCGCTTGGAAGCTTTCGCTTACAACCGTCAGAATTTGGAAAACTCGCCACCTGCTTGCTTTTGGCATCTTACTTAAGCACACAAACCAATAAACATCCAAATCTGAAGACGCTTTCCATCGCATCGCTTATTGTGTTTTTCCCGGTGATGCTCGTTATGCTACAGCCCGACACCGGATCAGCCCTCGCGTTTTTCTCGCTGGTATTTGTTTTCTACCGGGAAGGCTATGTCGGAAATACACTATTAATTTTGGGCGGGCTGGCCATCTTACTCTTCGTTATGGCTTTATTGATCAACCAATGGCTGATTATCGGGATCTTGTTGCTCCTCGCTGCGATTTTTGCCTTTGTGTTACGGAAGAAGCGGAAGCATCTTATCAACATAGGTGCCTTATTCCTTGCCTCCTCGATATTTGTTCTCTGTGTAGATTTTGCATATGAACAGGTATTGCAACCGCATCAACGTAATCGAATTGACATTATTCTAGGGAAGATGAATGACCCGCGCGGTCAAGGCTACAACCTCAACCAATCTAAAATAGCGATAGGTTCCGGGCAGCTATTTGGTAAAGGCTACCTACAAGGCACCCAGACAAAATACAATTTTGTGCCGGAACAGAGTACCGATTTCATCTTTTGTACCGTAGGCGAAGAATGGGGTTTTGTAGGCTGCGTCTTTTTGATTTTAATCTATATAACGCTTTTGGTACGCATTGTCAATCTCGCCGAAAGGCAACGAACAGCATTTGCTAGAATATATGCTTATGGCGTTGCATCGATCTTATTTTTCCACTTCTTTATCAATATAGGCATGACAATCGGGATTGTACCGGTTATCGGTATTCCGCTTCCGTTTATCAGCTACGGGGGCTCATCGTTATGGAGTTTCACTATCCTCCTATTTATCCTCTTGCGGTTTGACTCCGCTAGAAAGGGACTGAATGGATAGTTTTCCGATAACTCTCGTTACAGCCGCTCAAGCACATAACGGATGGCTTGATCGACAATTTCTTTTGGATTCTCGGCAAAAGCATCGTGGAGTCTGCTTGCCAATATAGCGTTGATTGAAAGGGCATGATGACCGAACATGTTGGCTAGGGCATAAATTCCAGCAGTTTCCATCTCTAAGTTGGTGATGTGGCGTCCATCTACAGAAAACGAACTTGCCTTCTGAATAAGGTCGGGATACATATTGACCGAACGAACGGAACGCCCTTGCGGACCATAAAAACCGGGAGCCGTCATGGTGATACCTTTTGGTAGCGCTGCCGCTACTTGACGAAGCAACTTGTCACTCGCTTTCCCCACGTAGGGCGTGAAGGTCAACGTATGAAAATGCTGTTGCACAGCTTTCTGAATAGCGTTTTCTTCTGCCGTATAGCTCTTCACATAATATTGCATCAGCGTATCGAAACCAATGCCGTACTCGCTTGCCAGAATCGTCCCCATTTTGATATCCCCTTGTATGGATCCTGATGTACCAATTCGAATAATATCCAAGCTGATCAGCTTATCTTTCAACGTGCGCGTCGCAAAATCAATATTGACAAGTGCATCAACTTCGTTGAACACAATATCAATGTTGTCGGTGCCGATACCCGTCGATATCACCGATATTCTTTTCTCGCGAAGCCAACCTGTATGCGTAATGAATTCCCGTTTACCTTTTTTAAGATCAATACGATCAAAATACTGCGAAACCTCAGGTACCCTGTCGGGGTCACCCACGAAGATGATCGTGTGCGCCAAGTCTTCAGGCAAAAGGTTAAGATGATAGATGCTACCATCTGCATTAAGAATCAGTTCTGAGTCTGCAATCATCACAATGTTTTTAAATAGGCGTATTGCACAGCGTCGATGTTGTCAAGTTTATGTACAAATTGGTTAACCTGCATTTTGCGAACTTCAACCTCCATGCTGCAACGGTTATCAAAATTCTGATTCAAGATAGTTAAATTTTCTTCCTTCACCAAACGCATCACGTCATTCATTTGCAGGTAGTCAAAATCGATACGATATACATCATTTATGGTGCGCTCCACAATCTGCGCGTTCGCCAGCGCCTCGAGAGCTGCCGTCTTATACGCGTGAATCAGCCCCGGCACGCCAAGCAAAGTGCCACCAAAATAGCGCACCACCACAATAAGCGTATTGGTGATATCTTTCGATAGCAGCACATTCAAGAGGGGGCGGCCCGCCGTACCCGATGGCTCTCCATCATCATTGAAACGAAATACAGAGCGGTCGGGTGTCATCCGATAGGCCCAGCAATAATGCCTGGCTTTTGGATGCAATTCCCGAAGCTGAGCGAGAATATCCTTCAAAACAGACTCGTCCTTAAATGGATAGGCATAGGCTAAAAACTTACTTCCCTTATCCCTAAACAAGCCTTCACTCGCCGTGCCAATTGTAAAATACGTATCTTCAAATAAACTCACAAATATGCTATTATTAACACCGAAATAACGGCCAAAACCAACCCCACCCGACTCATTACACTAAGCCGCTCGCCGAAGGCAATCGTACCAACCACAGCACCAAGCAAAATAACACCGATGTTCATGCCGGTGAATACCACAGAAGGACTTTCCGATAACGCGCGATGTGCTTTCATGTAAAACAGGATGTTGCCAAAATTAAACATTCCCAAAAGAATACCCCAACCTATAGAACGTATTTTTAACCGCGTTCTGTTCGCTATAAGGTCATAAGCTAGAAACAGAAACGAAACGACCATAGCCAGCAGAAACACGACGAGCATCGAAAATGCATAAGAAACATCCTTGAAAAGTGCAATTTGTTTAAAAAGGATATCGATAACGCCCATTCCCAAAAACACCGCTAGCGCATACCCCCACTTACCACCCGATGCAGATTGCGGGCCGGCTTTTCGACCGGCAATCGTCAGGACAATAGCCGAAAAACCTACCGCAATACCTACAAGCTTGAACGAGCTTAATGCTTCATGAAAAATAAAATAAGCCGCCAACAAGGGAATAAATAAAGAGAGCCTTTGCGCGATTTCCGTCTTCACGATCCCGCTATATTGAATAGCGTAAGCTATACATAAGAAAATGCTGGGTAGTAATATGGCCAAAGTGCTGTACACCGACCAGGGCAGCCCAGGCTTTATCGCTTCCACACCATCTGGATCAAGGAAAATCCAAGTCATTAACGCCGCAACCGGATAGTTCCAAACAATAAGATGAAGATGTTTGATGCCCCTTTGCTTCGCCAATTTAATAACGACTGCCACCGTTACACTACAAATAACACTAATAAGTACGTACCACATATTTCTTAAAGCGCCGCATATAGTTGAGACGCATCTATCTCCAATGGTACAAAAAGTTTAGGACATTTTAGCGGCCTGCTTTCGATAGTGAGCATGCAGCTAGCTGTTCAATACCAACGATCTGTCAAGATAGAATTCGTGTTTTACACTATAGATACGTATAGCTTCCATATTGACCACACAATGAACAATCGGAAATACAATTATCCACTAATCTTTTATCGACTATTTTCACACCAAAAACACGGTATAAAACACATAATTAATATCCAAAAAAAATACAATTATTATAACAAAAAAAGAGTCGAAATCATAAGTAAAAAATGCTTAAAAAGTTATAGAAAACAGACACAAAACTAGAAGTTTTAAACACAAAATGTTTGTAATGAGCTTTTTAAAAAAACAAGGTTATTGATTTTTATAAAAATATAGTTAAATAAAATACTAAAAAAAACATAAAAAAATGTATGATAATTGCAGGTAAAAAAACACATTAAAACAAAAAAAATTAAAAATATTTTGGATATTAAAAATTTACTTCTACATTTGACATGTAATATTTGAGACATGATGATACGCAACAGCTATTTTTATTTTGGATACTTTTATTTTAAAGATAAGAGCCGGGATTAGTATGTTGTTGCGAAATAAACAAGAAAGTCCCGGATTGCTCTCCGGGACTTTTTTTATGCTATAAAAATAAATGAAAACACGAATTGCGATACAAGGGGTTAAAGCATCTTTCCATGAAGAAGCGGCGTATAAATACTTCGGCGAAGAGATAGAAACAATCGAATGCGAGTCTTTTAAAAAGACATGCGAGATGCTAAAGCAAGGCAAAGCTGATTATGTCGTGATGGCTATAGAAAACTCTATAGCAGGAAGCATTTTACCGAACTACAATTTGCTACGCGACTATCGCTTCCATATTATAGGTGAGGTGCACCTCAATATTCAACAAAACTTACTGGTTCTTCCAGGCGTAAAATTAACAGATATAAAATTTGTGGAGTCACACCCAATCGCCATCCGCCAGTGTGATGAGTTTTTAAGCGACTTTACGGATTGGACAGTTAAGGAAGGCATGGACACTGCGGCTTGTGCTAAAAACATAGCGGATAACAAACTGAAGAATACCGCTGCCATTGCCAGCACCATGGCCGCCAAATTATACGGCCTGGAGATCCTGGAAAAACGCATAGAAACAAACAAAAAAAATGCAACACGATTTCTTATCCTAGCCAATGAGGTCGTCGAACAAAAGAATGCGAATAAAGCTTCGCTCTCTTTCCAAACAGGAAACGCCGTCGGCGCACTAGCAAACGTACTGCAATGTTTTGCGGAGCAAAACGTCAACCTCAGTAAGATCCAATCCATGCCAGTAGTTGGAAAAAGAAACGAATATGACTTTTATGTGGACGTGGAGTGGAAAAAACAAAGCGACTACGATGCCGCTATTCGCAAAGTGCTTAAACACACCGTAAACTTCAATATTATGGGGGAGTATATAAAAAATGAAAAAGTATAATTAAGTATTAAAAAAACGAAAAGATGAAACATACATTAGACATTCTACCTTTAAAATCATGGTTAGACACAGGGGACAAGCCTTTGATCATTGCTGGTCCATGCAGCGCAGAAACAGAAGATCAATTGGTATCAACAGCGCATTTGCTGGCTAACACCGGTAAAGTAAATGTGCTTCGTGCAGGGATATGGAAACCTCGTACACGTCCAGGCGAGTTTGAAGGTATAGGCAGCGTGGGTTTGGAGTGGTTAAAACGTGCCAAAGCAGAAACGGGTTTGTTGACAGCGACGGAAGTGGCAACGGCAAAACACGTAGAAGAAGCATTGGCAGCTGGTGTAGACGTTCTTTGGATTGGTGCCCGCTCCACAGCAAACCCCTTCACTGTACAAGAGATTGCCGATGCGCTGGTCGGTGTTGATGTGCCTGTTTTTATCAAAAACCCGGTTAACCCGGATCTGTCCTTGTGGATCGGTGCACTAGAACGTGTAAACCGCGCAGGCATCAAGAAGTTAGCGGCGATTCACCGCGGATTCTCTTCTTTCGAGAAAACCGCTTTCCGTAATGAGCCGATGTGGGATTTGGCCATTCAACTGAAATCGGCATGCCCTGAGCTACCAATTATCAACGACCCTAGCCACATTTGTGGAAACCGCGAGCTGATCCCTTACATCGCGCAGAAAGCGATGGATATGGACCTCCAAGGTTTAATTATCGAATCACATATAGATCCTTCCGTAGCTTGGACTGATGCTAAACAGCAAGTCACGCCAGCAGCGTTGGCCGATTTATTGGATAATCTATCGGTGCGCCATCCCGAATCTAACAACCCCGCTTTTGAAGACAAACTGGCTGAGCTACGCACACAAATCGATAAATTGGATGATGCTATCTTGCAGCAAATCGGAGATCGTATGAAAATTGCCGAGAAGATCGGGCAATACAAACGCGATAATAATGTGACGATCCTTCAGGTAAACCGCTGGGACGAAATTGTGCAAAAACGCCTACAGCTGGCTAAAGCACTATCTTTAAGCGAAGACTTTGCGACAAAATACTTAGAACTTCTTCACAATGAATCCATTCGCAAACAGAATGAAGTGATGAACACGAAACCTGTAGCGGAGGCCTAATGAGTTTATCATCTATTAAACTCTCCCATCCCAACAGGAAAATTCAAGGCACGGTTCAGCTCACTGGCTCGAAGTCAGAGAGTAACCGTGCTCTTATTATACAAGCAATCAGCAAAGGGACTGTGCATGTAGAAAATCTGTCGGTGGCGGCTGATACCGTGATTATGAAAAGGGCGCTAGAGCAGACAAGAGATGCCAACACAGCTACTCAAACGACCATCGATATTGGTCCTGCCGGAACCGCCATGCGCTTTCTTACATCGTACCTCAATCTCTGCGAAGGATCTTATGTTCTTACCGGAACAGAGCGAATGCAACAGCGCCCGATTGGGATTTTGGTAGACGCATTGCACAGCCTAGGGGCAGAAATAACGTACGGCAATAAAACAGGCTACCCCCCTTTGCGGATCCAAGGGGGTGCATCGCTCAAGAATGACCGGGTGCGTATAAAAGGAGATGTCAGCAGTCAATACATATCCTCCCTCCTGCTCGTTGCTGCATCCCTTAAAAATGGATTGACGCTGGAGATTGATGGCGAGCTTACTTCGCGTCCTTATGTTACCATGACACTTAATATGCTGCAAGAGGCGGGCATTAGGCATGCGTGGACGGATAATACCATCGCCATTCAACCCCAAAACTTTCAAACCGCAACGATTTATGTAGAGCCAGATTGGAGTGCGGCGTCCTATTGGTATGCTATCGTCGCCCTCTCAGATGAGGGAAGCATTGTTTTGCCCGGACTAAAGGCACATAGTTTACAGGGGGATATTGCCATTGTTGATATCATGTCTCATTTTGGCGTGGCAAGTTCGTTTCAGGAAGATGGCCTACACATCGCCAAGGTTGCAGATGGAACAGACAAAAGCTTGTTTGATTTTAAAGAATGCCCAGACCTTGCGCAAACGATCGTAGCGTTAGCAGCGGCTTTAAAAAGAGATATTTCCATCACAGGCGTAGAAACCCTAAAAATTAAAGAGACCGACCGCTTGATGGCTCTCAAGACGGAAATTGAAAAATTTGGTGCTACACTAGTTGCAGACGGGGAAACATACCACCTCAAAACTTCCGGCGTGCAACTGCACACTGCCGTTGCATTTGACACGTATGAAGATCACCGCATGGCCATGGCCTTCGCACCACTTGCTATGGTGTTTGATGAGGTAACCATACATGAACCCATCGTCGTTGAAAAGTCGTATCCCGACTTTTGGGAAGATCTCCAAAACCACGGTTTTAAAATCAATTAAATAATATTACTAAATCAGCAATAATGGTTTCTACTTATTGCTGATTTATTATATTTACCAAATATTATAGAATTATGGCTGGAAACTCATTCGGCTATCTGTTTAAAATAACCACTTTTGGCGAATCACATGGTAAAGCTATCGGAGTTATTATAGACGGATGCCCCCCTAATATTGAAATTGATGAACACTTTATCCAATCTGAATTGGATAAACGCAAACCCGGACAGTCAAAAATCACAACACAACGTAAAGAAAGCGATGTGGCAGAAATACTTTCCGGCGTGTTTGAGGGGAAATCTACCGGCACACCAATCGCCATTGTTATTCCTAACGAAGACCAACGATCCAAAGACTATTCGCACATTGCTGAAACATTTAGGCCTTCACATGCTGACTACACCTATCAGCAGAAATATGGCATTCGCGACTACCGCGGAGGCGGACGTTCTTCCGCTCGTGAAACGGCAGCTCGTGTAGCGGCAGGTGCTGTTGCCAAACTATTCCTGAAACAGATGGGTATAGAGATCTTCGCCCATGTGTGTGCTGTGGGGCAGCTGGAGTCACCAAACTTGGATACAACGGATATAGAACAATTGCTGGAAACACGCGAGTCGAACATCGTTCGTTGTGCTGATCCGGCCACGGCAAATGAAATGATCGAATTGATAGACGGCGTACGCAAGGCGGGCGACACGATTGGTGGCAAGATCGCCACCCTAGTGCGCCATGTACCGGTAGGCCTTGGCGAACCTGTTTTCGACAAACTACATGCAGATCTGGGCAAGGCTATGCTCAGCATTAATGCTGTTCACGGATTCGAGTATGGCTCGGGCTTTGCCGGCGCAGCAATGTATGGATCTGAACACAATGATATCTTTGTGCAGGAAGACAATAAGGTCCGCACACGAACAAACTTTTCTGGTGGCATACAAGGCGGGATCTCCAATGGCATGGACATCAGTTTTCGGACGGCATTCAAGCCCGTAGCGACGATCATGCGCGATCAAGACAGTATCGATACCTCCGGCAACAGTACCACCGTATCGGGTAAAGGCAGGCACGACCCCTGCGTAGTGCCCCGCGCTGTGATTATCGTAGAGGCCATGACAGCATTGGTTTTAGCAGATCATTTTTTAAGATTTAAAGCATACAAGAATGAGCAGTAATTTCGTGGTTGCCTCAGATATAGGCGGTACACATATCACGTCAGCTGTCGTAGATATCAACACATGGCAAATTCTGGAAGATACCGTCTCCAGATGCCATGTAAATTCAAGGTCAGATGCTAAATCGATTTTCCAATCTTGGGGTGTGTCGATAGCGGCGGCTATAAAGGGATGCAATGTGTCCATCTCCCAACTAGGGATCGCGATGCCTGGCCCTTTCGATTATGAAAACGGGATATCGCTGATGAAAAATCAGGATAAGTATGATGCATTATATCAAATAGATGTGTCAAATGGTTTGTTGGATAGCCTCAATATGGACCAGGAAATTCGTTTTATCAATGATGCCGCAGCGTTTCTTCAGGGAGAAATCTTCGCGGGCAATCTGCAGCACAATGATCGAATCTTAGGCATCACCTTGGGCACTGGATTAGGCTCGGCCGTCTGGAGCAAGGGTGAAAAAGCATTCGACGCAGACCTATGGAATAGCCCTTATCAAGATAGTATTTTTGAAGAGTTTTTAGTGACGCGCTGGCTCACCAAGAGGTTTGCTGAATTAAGTGGTCAGCAAGAAGATGGGTTCAAAGCCATTTTGACAAAACATCAAGGAACGGCAGCCTTTGATCAATTAATGGAGGAATATGCCAACTCGCTCTACGATTTCCTGCACTTCTTCTCGGCAAAGCATAACAGCAAGACGTTTGTTATCGGCGGAAACATAGCCAACGCCTGGAACGTTATAAAAAGCTACCATCCTAAGCTAGCGGATGAATTTGAAATCCACACGGGACAATATGCAGAAAAAGCTGCTATTATAGGAGCAGCCTCTCTCTTTACCATCTAACTATTCCATAAAATATCCTAATACTAGAACAGTTTAGGATATTTTTCATGGTTATATTCGTTCATCATTTCGTACGCCAGCTCAATCACATCATCTGCCGATGGCTTCGTGAAATAATCGCCATCAGAGCCGTATGGTGGTCGATGTGCTTTTGCGGAAAGCGTGCGCGGCTGTCCATCCAACACAAAATATCCTTGTTGCTTTTCAATAATTTCTTGCAAGATAAAAGCGCTGGCACCCCCTGGCATGTCTTCGTCCACCACTAGGAGTTTATTCGTTTTTGATAACGACGTGCCACAAATCTGGGTACGGTCAAAAGGTTGTAAACACTGGGCGTCGATAATTTCGATGGAGATACCCATCTTTTCCAGTTCGATAGCTGCCTCCTGTACAACGCGTAACGTCGCGCCATAGGATACCACTGTTATGTCTTTCCCCGTCTTGATCAGCTCTGCAACACCAATGGGCACGGTAAACTCGCCCACATTAGCAGGCATTTTTTCCTTCAATCGGTATCCGTTTAGGCACTCCACAACAATGGCCGGCTCATCAGCGCGTAGCAAGGTATTGTACATACCTGCCGCTTGCGTCATATTGCGTGGCACACAGAGGTGCAGCCCACGTAAGCCCCCTAATAAAACCGTCATCGGAGATCCGGAGTGCCAGATCCCTTCCAAACGATGCCCGCGTGTACGAATGATGACGGGGGATTTTTGCGTCCCTTTCGTTCGATAACTTAAGCTCGCAAGATCGTCGCTGAGCACAGGCATGGCGTATATCAGATAGTCAAGATATTGAATTTCCGCGATAGGGCGCAAACCTCGTAAGGCTAAGCCCATCCCCTTGCCTATAATAGCAGACTCGCGTATGCCCGTGTCAAAAACACGCAGTTCGCCGTACTTCTCTTGAAGTCCCGCAAAACCTTGGTTTACATCGCCGATTTTACCAACATCTTCACCAAAAGCTAAAATGCGCTCATCCCGCTTGAAGTTGGTATCGAAACATGCATTCAAAACTTCCCTGCCATCTACTAAAGGTGCGTCTGCGGTGTAAATGGCATCAATAACGGATGCCTTTAGCGGCGAGTCCGGGGTGTCGGTAAAAAGTTTGTCGTTATAGCGATCACTATTTTTGTTTTGCTGGGCAATAAACCAAGCCAATAATTGTTCCTTTTCGGGAGATGCTATATGTCGAAGCTCACGAATAGCACGACGCACGTTGCTATAAACCTCCTTGAGGGATGGCTCGGCTAGCGACTGCAGCGTGCGGAGCGGAAGCTCGACACACTCTTCTTTGATCTGGATCAGAAGTTCAATTGCTTCATCCAGATCTTTTTGAATCGTTTTATGGTAGTCTGCCCAAGCACGACGCTGTTCGTTTCGTACCAGCTCTTTAGACTCCTTTTCTATTTGTGTAAGCTCGTCTTCCTTCGCAATGCCAGATTGTAGGAGCCAATCCCGCATTTTTAAATTACAATCAAAGTCACCCTCCCACGCTAAGCGATCCGTCGATTTATAGCGCTCGTGGGAGCCGGATGTGGAATGTCCTTGCGGTTGCGTTATTTCTGTCACGTGTACCAGACAAGGTATATGCTCTTCACGCGCTATGCGTGCAGCCTGTTCGTAAACCTCGCAAAGGGCTGGATAATCCCATCCCCGTACTTTAAATATCTCGATTCCGTTCCCGTTTCCATCACGTTGAAAACCACGCAACGCCTCCGATATATCCGCTTTTGCGGTCTGCAACTCATTAGGTACCGAAATTCCGTAACCATCATCCCAAATCGATATCACGACGGGGATTTGTTTGACCGCCGCCGCGTTCACCGTTTCCCAAAAAACGCCTTCTGATGTGGAAGCATTTCCGATCGTACAAAAAACGACTTCATTTCCCTTTCGGGAGAAATAACGCAAGTAATCCAAGTTCGGATTTTCGCGATACAGCTTTGACGCCAACCCTAATCCCATTACCCTAGGCATTTGGCCCCCAGTAGTTGATATATCAGAAGCAGAATTTTTTTGCTGTGTTTGATCGAGCCAACTTCCCGTATCGTCCAATAGCTGCGTCGAGAAATGACAATTCATTTGCCGGCCACCGGAAGAAATATCGGCATCCAAATCCGGATTTGCATAGAGCTGCGAAAAGAAATGATAAACGTTTGAAATGCCTGATGCAAACGCGAAGGTCTGGTCACGGTAGTAACCGGATCTCCAGTCACCTTCTTCAAAAACCTTCGCAAGCGCAATCTGTGCAATCTCCTTCCCATCGCCAAATATTCCAAACTTAGCCTTGCCGGTTAATACTTCTTTACGTCCAAGCAAACTCACTATTCTACTCTCGACAGCCAAGCGATAGTCGTTCAGGATGATTTCTCGAAAATCATTAAAACTAATTTTCGATGTTTCGAAATCGCGATTTATGTTCGTAGTAATATTTGACATATTTAAACCTAGGGTTTTAGCAAAAGTAGTAAAATATACCTGTTATTCCCAATTCTTACCGGACGATACCACAATGCGTGTTTCCTATCAAACAGATGAATTTCCCCGCCTGAATTCCACCCGCCCTATCATTTTTAAGTTTCACCAGGTAAAGGTTTTAGCGATAATGTCGATGGCGCGAAGGGATTGGGTCGGCCAAAAATCGAGACGGAAATTTTTGTTTACAGCAATAATCATTACTTTTAGGCTCTTTTTAAAGCATATAGTGGAATGAGTAAAATTGAAAAAAGCACGACGGAGGTAAAAAGCTTATTCGGCGATCTGGAAAAAACAATCGTGATCAACAACTTAATGATGACGCCATTCGAGGAGCGTAATGCACAATGGCGTGCGGATTTTCTGCGCAATATTGCAGGCGCAAATCTGAAGTTGGGTAATCCCGAGGTCGTAATGAGTAATGATAATTTCCCCTATTTTCAATTGGAAACAGTTGCCACCGGTGAAAACTTTAAGGCCATTGTATTGGAAAACCAGTTAGATTCCATATTAGAGCAAGGCTTTGGCGTGGTTATTAATGCACACCTAACCCGCCCGGACTGGGTCTTTTCTTACGGAGATTTGGTTAATTTAAAGTTGAATAATGAATTTTATACAGATAAGAGCGTATTTTCTAACCCGAAAGAGCACCAGAGCATTGGCCAGGATGAGGAAATTTTGGTAGGACAACCCGCTGAGCAAATTCTTCCCGCTGTATTACGTGCCAATATCCGCGAATTCTTGCAGTATGAGGGCGTTAAGAACCCGAAAGTTATGCTAATCGCGCGAAACTACACGGATGAGGAAAAGGTTTCCCAGGACCTTGTATTTAATATGATCCCTGCACAATTTGCAACGCAAAAAGACTTTGATAATATCATGACAACGTTGCACTGGTTTCTGCCAAAGCACTACTCTTTTTTTGGAGTAGATGAGATGGCCATTGAAAATGGCTTTCAACCGTTATAGTGCGGTAATTGAGGTATACCGATTGGCAGCTAGCAAGCTATACAAACGGATGTAAACATAACATAGAACAAAGAATGTATTTATTTAACGTTCGCGTTTACGGCATTTTGCTTAACGAAAGCAACGAAGTGCTGATTAGCGACGAAAAAACACAAAACGTATCGTTCACTAAATTTCCGGGCGGGGGCCTAGAATACGGTGAAGGCTTACTTGATGCGCTGAAACGGGAATTTATGGAAGAATGTGCGCTCGAAATAGAAATCGTAAAACACATATATACCACAGATTTCTATGAGAAATCTAGCTTCAACGAAAGCCAGATATTGTCCGTTTACTACCAAGTGCGCCCCCTGTCTGCCATCACATTCGACGTAAAAGTAAGTCCATTCGATTTTTCGAAAGAAAAACAGTTGGATAAGGTAGAGGTTTTTCGGTTTGTACCTATCGAGAAATTGCGCGATGAAGAACTAACCTTTAAAACGGATAAGAAAGCCTGGAACGTATTCAAGGAGTTGATAGAGCCCTAGACGAGCCGGGCCAACGGTATCGAGCATGGAAGCAAACACAAGGCTTCTGCTTACGCGAGACGTCCATATAGGTTATATATACTTGCTTATATAATACAAAGCGATGATAATAACTATACAAGAAATGATCAGTGTTTTATTCCGCCGCGAATCGTTGTAGGATTGTTCACTTTTGAACTTGTAATCGCGCTTAAATTTATTCATATCCATATCGACCTCCTTTATTGTATGATGAGTGAACGTACTAATTTACACAAAAGTTTTTATTCATGATGATAAGGCTCACCGCGCATTATGGTAAACGACCGGTAAACCTGCTCCACAAAAAACAACCGCACCATCTGGTGTGAAAAAGTCATCTTCGATAGGGATAACTGCTGGTTAGCCCGATTGTACACATCGGTAGAGAAACCATATGGGCCACCAATCACAAAAATCAAGTGGTTTACAGAGTCTATCATTTTTTTCTCCAGAAAGCGGGCGAATTCGACAGAACGAAACTCTTTCCCCTTTTCGTCCAACAACAAAACAACATCTGTGCTAGCGATCTGCTTTAAAATCAATTCACCCTCCTTGGTTTTTTGCTGCTCCTGAGTCAAATTTTTTGCATTTTTAATATCAGGTATAACCGAGATGCTGAATGTGATATAATGTGTTAAACGTTTAAGATAGGTGTCTATTGCCTGCTGGATAAATTTATCATCGGTTTTACCGACGCACAATAAGCTAATTTTCAATATATTACGTATTTAAAACAAGTAAAATTTTGCGCTAAATTAACACTTTGAAACGGTAAAAATAGAAAAAGCCTGGAATAATCGGGCGATTCTCCAGGCTTTAAAATATAACCTCCGTTAGGAGGTAATCAACCTAAACCTATCACAAAGGTAATAGATAATTATTATAATTCGAAAACTTTTTTGCTTGAATGGCGATTTATTTTTCCATTTTATATTTAAATATCTGATTATCAAAAAAAAAGGTTTTCAAACGGGGAGAATGAAAACCTTAAATAACCAATTATAAACCTAAATTATGATAGGTCAAAATTAGTGTATTTTTTACACTTTGCAAATTGTTTTTTAAACTTTTCTCCCGCGGGTTGCTTACCTTTGTAAAAAAGCTTAAAAACTATGTTTACCGGCATTATCGAAACAGTGGGGATTATCGAAAAAATTGAGCAAGAACAAGCAAACCTGCACTACTACGTATCGTCCCATCTATCTAGCGCATTAAAAATAGATCAGAGCGTCGCACATAATGGTGTGTGCCTGACGGTCGTTGGTATAGAAGAGGGCATGCATAAGGTGACAGCTATACAAGAAACGCTTACGAAATCTAATTTGGGCACGCTACAAGTCGGCGATTTGATCAACATCGAACGCTGCACCCTTCTTAACGGTCGCCTCGACGGACATATTGTACAAGGACACGTTGACCAAACCGCAACCTGCACGCAAAAGGAAGATCAAGACGGGAGCTGGCTGCTTACTTTCGAATACGATCCTTCGCTGCAGAACATCACCGTCGAAAAAGGTTCTATTACCGTAAACGGTGTGAGCTTAACCGTTGTAAATTCAAAAGAAAATAGCTTCTCGGTAGCTGTTATACCTTATACTCTGGAAAACACAAACCTGCAAAAGCTGAACGTCGGCGACACGGTAAACCTTGAATTTGATATTGTAGGAAAATATGTAGCTAAAATAATGGCGCTCCGGGGATAGGCTATAGCCTGTCGTCGCTAACCGAAGTTATTCAAGGTAATGGCCTTGCCTGACTAATAGTGCCCGGTACTTATTGAATACGCTAGATTTTGAGACGAATCCCAAGTAACGATTATCCTCGTCCACCACGGGTAAAATCCACACATCATCTCTGTTCATTTTAGACATGACAATGTCCATATTCTCCCGCTCTTTAATAATATCATTCGGCTTTTGGGCAAGTTTATCAAAGCTTTTCTCGACACCTTCCTCCTCTCCCAACAGGATGGAAAACAAACGTTCACTGTAAAGTATTCCCAACAATAGCCCTTTTTCATCGACAATGGGAAAAATGTTTCGTTTGGAATGTATGATGTCTGACTTTCTATCATTCGGTGTTTCTCCAGGCCGCAAAACAACAAAATTGGTTTCCAATACATAGCGCAGTTTCATCATGCTCAAGACCGTACGATCTTTATCTTCGTAGGACAACAAATCACCTGACTCTGCCAGCACTTTCGTATAGATCGAATGTTTCAATACCGATCTATTGATCAAGTAAGATATCGATGTCACGAGCATCAAGGGCACCATCAAGGTATATCCGCCCGTTATTTCCGCTATAAGAAATAAACCTGTCAAAGGCGCATGCATAATACCCGCTAAGGCGCCTGCCATACCCGCCATAACGAAATTTGGAACGTTTAACATCACCACCCCTGTTTGGTTCATACCATAGGCAAAAGCAAAGCCTATCAACCCTCCCATGACTAAGCTTGGACCAAACACGCCGCCGTTTCCACCACCGTTCAACGTAAACAACGACGCAAAAGATTTGGCAAATAAGGTCACAACGGTGTAAGCGATCACTACCCACGCCATATTTTTATAATCGGAAAAAAGACTATTTTGTACAATAGCATCAAATTTCCCATCCAGGATTTGCTGAATCGTGAGGTAACCCTCTCCGTACAAGGCCGGAAAGATAAAGATCATCAACCCTAAGGAAATGCCGCTGAACCACACCTTGTTGTAAGGATTGGACACACGAGAAAACCACTTTTTAACAACCCCCGTCAACTTTGCGAAATACACGGTATACAGCCCCACAAGCACCGCCAGCAGTACATAAAAGAACAATGCTTCTACTTCCCATTCGGTTGTAGCGGTATGGAACAGCGGCTCGCTGTAAAGCAACCTGGAAATCACGGAAGCTAGCGCTGCTGAGATTAACAGTGGAATAAAAGCCGGTATGGAAAATTCAGGCAATAAAATTTCGATCGCAAAGATCATCCCTGCAATAGGGCTGTTAAAAGCGCCCGATATTCCAGCGGCAGCCCCACACGCTAGCAGCATGGTAATCTCTTTGTATTGCAAACCGAAAAAGCGCCCTGTGTTGGACCCGATGGCTGAACCGCTGTAGGCGATCGGCGCTTCCAATCCGCAGGAGCCACCAAAACCCACGGTAATCGCGCTGGTCACAATCTGGGAGTAAATGTTATGGGGCTCAATACGGCTCGATTTGCGAGAAATGGAATAAATGATGGGAGTTATCCCATGCTCTAATCGCTTGCCTTTTAAAAATTTTCGAACATAGATCACGCTTAACAAAATCCCGATCAAAGGCAGTATTAAATAAAACGAATACTTGAAATGCCAGTCAATATCGTTTTGAAGCGTGGACGCAATAAAATGCGTTAACCCTTTTAATAGTGCCGCCGCTAAGCCGCCGATGACCCCCACCACAAATGCCAGAATGATTAAAAAATTCCGATTGGAAATTTTTTTCATCCGCCAATGGTTGATCTGGTCTAATTTTTTATAAATGGAGTAGTTCAAAATTCTCAATTTAGCTTTATAACTCAAAAGCCATAACCTCTTTCTTTTTCTTCGTCTTAAACCGTTCCGGAACAAGTTCTAAAATCTCATTCTTCAGCGCACGCACCGCTTGCTTTTTCACAAAATTGGTGGTAGTTACTATACTAATTTCGCGAACGGGCTCGGGTGATTTAAAGTAGCGTACATGCCCCAGCTGATCCTCATCGTAGTTCAGAATACTCATTTCCGGAAGAATAGTCAGGCCGCCATTGATGTCGACCATACGTTTTAACGTTTCCACACTTCCCGTGTTGTATTCAAACGTGCTGGCCCCACCTTGGTTGTGCTTGTAATGGCATAAATTTAACACCTGCCCGCGCATGCAATGCCCCTCATTCAACAACCACAACTTTTCATCGGCTATTTCATCCGTTGTAACCATCTTCTTCTGGTAAAGCGCGCTCTTTTCAGAAACATAGGCAACAAATGTTTCGTAATAAAGGGGCATCTCCTCTACCCCCGATTCCTGAAGAGGCGTAGACAAAATGCCGCAGTCTAACTTTCCAAGCTTTAATTCTTGGACGATTCGCTCCGTAGTATATTCCCAAATTTGCAGTTGCAATTTTGGATAGGTTTTTAAAAATTTAGTCAATAAGTCTGGAAGCAGGTATGGCGCAACAGTGGGTATAACGCCTATCTTCAATTCCCCCGACACTTCCCCTTTGCTTTCTTGCAATAACTCCCCAATTTTTTTGCTTTCGTTTAAAATAACACGGGCCTGTTTGATGATCTTTTCGCCAATTTCTGTCGGAACCACGGGCTGCCGACTTCTATCAAAAACCTTTGCGCCAATTGATTCCTCCAACTTTTGTATCTGCATACTGAGCGTCGGTTGCGTGACAAAGCAATGCTCCGCTGCAGCCACGAAACTGCGGTAGGTGTCTACTGCAATAATATATTCTAATTGGACAAGAGTCATGCTATAAATTTTAGCTATGCAAAGGTAGCTATTCCAATTTTATTACACCACTATTTATCTCAAAAGTTAATAACCAAAAAATGCAGGAGCACAGATTTTAGCGACAAGACTATCAAGCAGGCACCAACTGCTGACCCTGCTGAGTAAAGCGGAAGAGCTAGAAAATCTTTATTACCTTTGCTATCCTAAACGAGATTGGAAGATTATGAAGACATTGAAATTGAAAGGTAGCGTCGCATGTGCATTGTTACTTGCTGCAAGCGCTTTTACCTTTTCGGGTTCCGTGCCTGATGAAGGTATGTTTCCCTTGAGCGAATTGAGCAAAGCCGGATTAAAAAAAGCTGGACTGAAGATAACGGAAAAGGAAATCTATAACCCTGGACAAATTGGTTTGGTTGATGCCCTAGTGCAGGTGAGCGGCTGCACAGGTTCTTTCGTCTCCCCCAATGGACTGATCGTGACCAACCACCACTGTGCGTTTAGCGCCGTGCAACTGGCAAGTACGCCCGCTTTTAATTATCTGAAAAATGGTTTCGTAGCCGATAATAGGGAGCAGGAAATCGAGGCAAAGGGACTGACTATACGGATCACAGACTCGTACGCAGACGTATCAGCGGAGGTGCTGGGCGCAGTAGCCAACATCACGGACCCAACAGACCGAATCAATACCATCAATAGGAAACGTGCGGAGATTGCCCAACGTGCCGAAGCCGAAGATCGCAGCATAAAGGCAGAGGTTTCAGAAATGTTTATTGGAAAAAGTTATGTGTTGTTTCGATACAAAACAATAGAAGACGTTCGTCTCGTGTATATCCCTCGGCAGGATATCGGCGAGTTTGGCGGTGAAACAGATAACTGGGTATGGCCACGCCATACCGGAGACTTCTCTTTCCTTCGGGCCTATGTCGCGCCAAACGGCTCTTCCGCAAAATACAGCAAAGAGAATATTCCGTACAAACCAAAAAAGCACTTAAAGATAAATCCGCAAGGCGTGAATGAAAATGACTTTGTCTTTATCCTCGGATATCCAGGCAGGACATTCAGACATCGACCTGCACAATATTTGGCCTATCAGGAACAGTTCCTGCTGCCATACACTTCGACGCTCTACGAGTTTCAGAATCAACAAATGCTAAACGCGGGTAAAAATGACCTCACTACGGAGCTCGCCCTGGCCACACGCGTAAAACGCAACGCAAACGTATTAAAAAATTACAAAGGCAAACTGAAAGGCCTACACAACCTAAGCCTGGTAGACGCAAAACAGAAGGAGGATCAAAGCCTCGCTCAGTTTATTGACAACGACCCCAAATTAAAGGCCCAATATGGCAACCTAATGGCAGACATAGCCAAGCACTATGAGACGGTCTTTGAGGTGGCACAAAAAGAGCTTTGGTTTAATAATATGTATACAAGTACTCCCTTACTACGCGTTGCTAGCGCCATCAACGATTTCAAAACCGCCATTTCCAAGCAAAACGGGTTGAAAGCACAACAAGATTTTTTCGCCTTAAACATTCAGGAAGTGCAAAAACATCTAAACGCTATTTATGCCAGCTACAATATAGGGGTAGACAAAGCTGTTGCCCAGCGTATGTTTCAGGACGCCTACCGCTTCGAAGGAGCAAACCAACTATCTTTTTTTTCAAAACAAAATTTCACCAGCGGCGATGAGGCAGCTTCCTATATCACAAATGCCATAGAAAAATCAAAATTAAACGATAAAGATATTCTTTACGGAACTGTCTTGAAAGATGTGCAATCAGTAAAAAATTATACCGATAATCTTCTTGCGGCGCAGAAAGAGTTAGATGTGGAATTAACAGCCTTTAATACCGAGCAAAAAAGACGGGAAGGAATGTTGAACAAGCTAATGGGTGACTACGTGGCCGTGAAAGAAAAATTTCAGGCCAAGAGCTTTATTCCGGATGCAAACTCGACGCTGCGTCTGACCTTCGGAAACATTAAAGGCTACAGCCCGGCTGATGCAACGTACATGAAACCCTTCACAACGGTGAAAGGCCTTATCGAAAAGGGAAATTCTGGTTTACCAGAGTTTGAATATCCCGAAAGTATCAAAGCGGCCTGGCTAGCCAAAAATTTCGGCGCTTACACGAAAAAAGATTTGAATGACGTGCCGGTCAATATCTTATACAACATGGATACAACAGGCGGAAACTCAGGCTCGCCAATTATGAACGCCTACGGCGATTTGATCGGTATTAATTTCGACCGCTCGTACGATGCTACCATAAACGACTTTGCATGGAACGAAAACTACAGCAGGTCTATTGGTGTTGATATACGCTATGTATTGTGGATAGCAGACAAAATCGACAATGCACAGTTCATTTTGAAAGAGATGGGCATTTAACAAACAAAGAAGAAGGCTCCAGGGCCTTCTTCTTTGTTTTATTTTAAACTTGAAAATTTCACATAACCTATAGCGACATCATCTTCCGCAACGCCCTCCGCGGCTGAATGTATGACCAGCTGGTAGCGCTCCCGCATACCAGCAGGCAAAGCATCTTCTACGGTAAATATATCATCAACATCCAATCCATACTTATCGTCAATATGCGGAGATATGTGCTCCCGGAAAAAATTGCTGGATTTTGCTTTCGCTGTGGCTTCAGCGACATCGCGTGCAACCACCAACTGCTTATAATGATATTCCTCGAAATCCTGTCCTCGATAGCCTCCCAGATTGACAAAAAACAGCTTCAAATCGGATGATGCTCCATCTCCTCGCGATCGTACCGCAATGGAGTAGCCATCCACCACGGTTACCTCACGCCACGCGTCGACATGGAGTTTGCCATCGGCTTCCGCCCAAAAATCGTTCATTGCTGGTTTAAGATCGCGAAGATCGGTACCAATGCCAAAGAAGATATCGTGCTGTTCGGTAAATCGTCCTGTAGGCTTGCAGCCCAACAACACCATGTGTAACTTATCCATTTTTATCATGCCTATACCTAATTTCTAAATTAAGTATAATATCTCGCTTCTTGCCTTCGATAAGGGATAAATTTCCCGCTACAAAAACACCCTTCTTACCGTTGGCCTCATTGGAAATACCATATACAGTAGACTCGTCATCTGGATTAGAAGGCCCTTCATACCGGTATAAATGATCGATCTTATAATGATCCGCATCGTTCAAGATCTCGTCAAATTCGACGTTAAAATCTATCGTGTAACCCATCTGCTGCAAATTCGCAAGTGCTACATCTGTTGTTTCATAGTTGTGTTTCGTTTCCATAATACTTAACATCCGTTCATCCTTATAACATGCCGGAATGAAATTCTGTTTTATATTTTATGAGAAAGCATGAATACGATGCGGGCAGAAATGTTTTGTTTAGCCCCAAGCAGCGTTGTGCAAGTCGCCGGAATTAGCTATGTTTGGCTTTTGTTATTGTACATAGCATACACACCTTAGTCAATATGGCATACATCGCTCCAGAATCTCAAAACACGCCAGGCAAAGCTTTCGAAAGATTACTTCACGTGCTAGACACCCTTCGTATCGCGTGCCCTTGGGATCGCAAACAAACCATGGAATCGCTACGCCACCTTACCATCGAAGAAATGTATGAGCTTACTGATGCTATTCTGGAAAAGGACTACGCTGAAGTAAAGAAGGAACTTGGCGATGTGATGATGCATTTGGTATTTTACGCAAAGATTGCCGCCGAGCAAAACCAGTTTGACGTGGTGGAAGTACTCAACACTGTTTGCGATAAATTGATTGCAAGACACCCCCATATCTACGGCGATACAAGCGTTGCTAACGAAGAGGATGTAAAGCGAAACTGGGAAGCGATCAAACTTGCCGAAGGCAATACATCTGTACTTTCTGGCGTACCGAAAGGGCTACCGGCCTTGGTAAAAGCTTATCGCATTCAAGACAAAGTGCGCGGCGTGGGTTTTGATTGGGAAGACAAAAGCCAGGTATGGTTAAAAGTAGAAGAAGAACTGGCGGAATTTAAAGACGAATTTGACTTGGAAAAGTCGCATGATATAGACTTAGATAAAGCAGAAGATGAATTCGGTGATCTCCTATTTTCATTGATCAATTACGCGCGGCATCTGAAAATAAACCCGGAAAATGCGCTGGAACGCACCAACAAAAAATTTATAAAACGCTTTAACCACATTGAAAAGCGCGCCGCAGAAAATGGACAAACGCTGCAAGAAATGACGCTTGACGAGATGGATCGCTATTGGAACGAAGCAAAGAAGCTCTAGACGATGCGTTTGAACGCTTATGGCTCATCACAATTCAACGTATCTACTTTAATAAAAAGGGCTAAAAAGTTTTTCATCTGTGTGCCGTCATATACAACATGGTCGACTAGGCTATTCGCGCTGTTCCACCAGCCATAAACCAATACGTAGTCGAAAGCTAAATCCAACCTGTTGTCTTTCGACATATTTTCTAAGTAAGTGTTCCAAAGGTTTTCCGGCCACGCATTGTCAACCATCTTTGACTTGACAAGCTCCTCATAAACTTTCAACAGCTGCTCGCCGCCGTTGTTTAGCGCTTGGGCGTAGTACCAAGCTTTACTATCCTTTTGCACGGCCGCTATCAAATCCTCTGGCTTTGTTCGCGCATTTTTTTCGATTTTTTTAAGGGTGTAGGTTTGCTTGAGGTACGCGAGCATATCCGCCTTCAATTTTTTAAAATACGTATCCTCGACAACGTCGATAGCACGTACTTCGCGGATTGTTGATTCGTAGCGAGCCGTCAGCTCGGCCGAGGTGCCCCTATCATCAATAGAATACCCCATACCAACTATTCTGTAGGTGCTTAACAGTTGCTTTTCTGTAAATTTGCGACTGTCGTAATGCCCCCTATAGCGGCACAGCTCGTCCGAGAATTCAACGGTCTTTGTTTGGGCGAAAGCGACCTGAACAAGTAAGTAAAAGCTTACGAAACATCGAAAAAAAACCATGTTTACCATACGATCGGATTAAAGAAACTAATATAAGGAGCTTGCTTGGATTTAGCAATTTATACGTAAATTCGCCACATGAAGGAAACTGTTGTAAGCGGTATCAGAAGTACCGGGAAACTACATTTAGGCAACTATTACGGTGCATTGAGCAACTTTGTCAAGATGCAAGATGCCTACAATTGCTTTTTTTTTATTGCGGATTTACACTCCCTAACGACACACCCTACTCCCGGGGATCTTAGTCGTACCGTTCGCGAGGTCGTCGTAGAATATTTAGCCGCCGGCATCAATCCCGAAACCTCCACGATATACGTTCAATCGGATGTTCCTGAAGTGGCTGAGCTGTATCTGTATTTGAATATGAATGCATACCTTGGCGAGTTGGAGCGAGCTACCGCGTTTAAGGATAAAGTGCGTGCAAATCCAGACAATGTCAATGCAGGGCTGCTCACCTACCCCGTGCTGATGGCTTCTGACATCTTACTCCATCATGGCACCAAAGTCCCCGTTGGCAAAGATCAAGAACAACACCTTGAAATGACGCGCACCTTTGGAAATCGCTTCAACAGGTTATACAATGTCGATTATTTTCAAGAAGCGATGGCGTTCTCGTATAGCGATAAACTCGTTAAGATACCAGGGCTTGATGGCAATGGAAAAATGGGGAAATCAAATGGCGATGCCAGCTGCGTTTATTTGAGTGACACGCCAGAAGTCATCCGTAAAAAGGTGATGCGGGCCGTTTCAGACGCCGGACCGACAGAAATGAACCAGCCCAAACCCGAAGCTATCCAAAATCTTTTCGACCTGATGAAGGTGGTATCCACAGCGGACACCTTGGCGCATTTCGAAGACCTGTATAATAATTGCGCTATACGTTACGGCGATTTTAAAAAGCAGTTAGCAGAAGATATGGTCTTGGCGACCGAACCTGTGCGCTCCCGTATAAACGACATCACGAACGACGACGAATACCTTAAAAAAGTGGTTCGTCTAGGTGCCGAAAAAGCGAGCGAAAGTGCGCGCAAAACGATACGAGAAGTTCGAGAGATTATTGGCATCAAAAAGCTTTTCTAATCAACGAACAAGGTCTATTAAAAAATCTATTTATTAATTGAAAAGCATGCATTTAGCTATTGTAGGAAACATTGGAGCCGGAAAAACAACCTTGACCGAGAAACTTGCCCGCCATCTAAATTTTGAGCCACAGTTTGAGGCGGTAGACAACAACCCATACCTTGAAGATTTCTATGGAGATATGAAGCGCTGGGCATTTAATCTTCAGATATTTTTCCTGAACAGCCGCTTTAGGCATATCGTGGATTTGCAGAGCCGGGGAATTAATATGATTCAAGACCGTACGATATACGAAGACGCGTATATCTTTGCTGAAAATCTATATGATATGGGATTAATGAGCGCCCGGGACTTTGAGAATTATAGCAATATTTTTCAAAGCATCGTACATTACATTAAACCGCCAGATCTCTTGATTTATTTACGGGCTTCGGTTCCTACCTTAGTAAACAATATTCAGAAGCGCGGTCGCGATTATGAATCTGCTATTCGGCTGGATTATTTATCGAAATTAAACGATAAATATGAAAAATGGATTGGAAACTACAAAGAAGGTAAATTGCTCATTTTAGACAAAGACAATTTAGACTTCGCCAGCAACCCCGAAGATTTAGGCAAAATAATTGGCAAAATTGAAGCGGAGATGTTCGGCTTATTTTAAAACCACGGTAATACTAGTGAATAGGGTTTAACATACCTTTCACTACGCAAAAGATTGTCTGGTTTACGTTTGTAAACCAGACTTTACAGTAACCCTTCATCGCGGAAGCTAAAATATGATGTATCAGCAAAGATCAGATGATCGTTGACTTTGATATCCAAGGTGGCCGCGCCATCGACTATTTTCTTGGTCATATCTTTATCCGCTTGGCTCGCATCCAATGTACCTGATGGATGATTATGGATCAAAATAAGAGAGCTAGCCTTTGTATTTAGCGCAAATCGTAACACCACCCGAACATCAACCGGCGTAAAGTCAATCCCACCTTTCCCGATCAGCTGTTTATCAATCACTTTACATCCTGTATTGAGGTATAGCACCCAAAACTCTTCATGGGCTAGGTCTTGCATATGGCGCCGAAAATATTCATACACGCGCCTGCTGCTGTTCAGAATAGGTTTCGCCTCCGGCTCTGCTTCATTGCGCCTCCGCCCTAGCTCTAACGCTGCAATAATGGATATCGCTTTTGCATAGCCGATCCCTCGGTATCGGCAAAGATCTGAAGCTTCCAGCTTTGATAAGCTATTTAAATTGTTCTCGGCATCGGAAAGAATGCGTCTACAAAGCTCCACGGCAGTTTCTTCTGTAGAGCCAGACCCGATCAGGATGGCGATCAACTCGGCATTAGTGAGTGACCTACGGCCATGCTCCAAGAGTTTTTCTCGAGGCCGGTCAGCTTCTGACCATTCTCGGATTACGAGTTTATGCGTTTCAATCATCTTCAATTATAAATGGCAAACGCAATTTACTAATTTTTTTAGATATTTAAAAGTCATAATCCTATTAATAAATCCATTAACAATTCTTAACCAATTCTTGGAAGACATTTCCAACAGAAACTTTATCTTTGCAGTTCCGTAATTAATATGTAAACTATGAGTAAAGCGATTATTAAGACAGAAAAAGGCGATATGACTGTAGAATTTTACACAGCAGACGCTCCAAATACAGTAGCAAATTTTATCAAATTAGCTAAATCGGGCTACTACGACGGATTGGCTTTTCACCGCGTAATTCCTGATTTCGTTATTCAGGGTGGATGCCCAAATACGAGAGAAGGCGCTACAGGCGTACCGGGCACAGGTGGTCCAGGATATAAGATAGATTGTGAGTTGACCGGCGAAAATCAATACCACGACCGCGGCGTGCTTTCTATGGCACATGCTGGCCGTAATACAGGTGGCTCCCAATTTTTCATCTGCCACAGCCGGAATAACACAGCACACCTAGACAGAAACCATACCTGCTTTGGCAAGGTGATCGAAAATGTAGATGTTGTGGATAGCATACGCCAAGGCGATCGTATTTTAGCAATCGAAGTCACCGAAGATTAATTTATTGTCTATGAATTTAAGAGCATTAGTATCTGTAACCGGTAAACCCGGACTCTTCAAATTGATCGGTCAGAATAAAGGTGGCTTTATTTTAGAATCGTTGGATGAGAAAAAGATAAAATCGACAGTCAACCTGTCTACGACAAAGATGGCCACGTTGGAAGATATCACCATCTATGGCGAGGAAGATGAAATTAGACTATTGGATGTATTTCAAGCTGTTAAAGAGGCTGGCAAGGAAACGCCAGATGCCAAAGCAGACGGCAATACCTTACGCGAATTTTTTCGCGAAGTAGCACCTGGCCATGATGAATCTCGGGTGTATTCATCCGACATAAAAAAGATAATTTCCTGGTATAATATTATCAAGGATTTACCGCTATTTGAAGAAGAAGCTCCAGCGCCTATTCAGCAAGCATAAGTAGATCCAACTAAAGAAGCCTCTTTAAAATGCAAATTTTAAAGAGGCTTCTTTATGTAAGCAGTTGTATCCCGTCAAGCGAGCCAACACGATTTAAAACAAAGTCAATTGTGGGCTACGGTTTGGCCGCTCGAATAGATCGGTACGCAAAATAGGGTACGCTTCCTTTTCCATAAACTTTTTAGTAGCCGATTGGAAGAGTTGCCGAATAAGATCAGCAACCTCGCCATCACCACGAATTCTTCGCCCCCACTCGCTATCATTAAGTTTTCCGCCATGGCAAGACGCTATGCCGTGTAATACCTTCGCTGCACGGTCCGCGTAGTTTTTATGTAGCCAGTCTTTAAAAATATCAGCAATGGCACCATTTAGCCGTACGATGGTATAGCTCGCCCATTTCGCCCCGGCATCAGCTGCATGTTTTATCAAAGCCGGCATTTCATCGCTGTTGATGCCCGGCACGATCGGCGCGATCATCAGTGAAACGGGTATATTTTTCTCAGCAAGCTTCTCGATAAGTTTCAGTCGCGCGGTAGCGGTAGCCGTCCTGGGTTCCATTTTTCGCCGCACCTCCTCCCGGAGGCTATTGATCGTTATGGAAACCTTTACCAAACCTAGCTTTGCAAGCTCCGTCAGGATGTCCAAATCCCGCAGCATCAACACGTTTTTGCTGATCAATGAAACCGGGTGTTTATAGGCCAAACAGCTGGATAACAAACTACGCGTAATACCCAGTTTGCGCTCTATCGGTTGGTAACAATCGGTATTGCCCGATAAAAAAATGCTTTCCACCACGTAATTTTTCTTCGCAAATTCAGCTTCAAGAAGTGCTACAGCATTATATTTGACTAAAATCTTCCGTTCGAAATCCAAGCCAGCGCTGTAGCCCCAATATTGGTGCGAATTACGCGCGTAGCAATAGATACAGCCATGTTCACATCCTTGATAGGGATTTAAAGACTTAGAAAAGCCTATGTCCGGACTGTCCACGTTGGAAAGAATAACTTTTGGGTAAGTAGGGATGATCTGTGTAGACGATGATTCCAGAAAGGGCTCATCCAGTCCTTCTACATGTTGTTGGACGTATTGCTGCCCAAAAAACTTGTTGTTAGGATTGACCTGCGCCCCCCGCCCCTTAAAATATCCATCATCTTTTGCATCAGAAACCATAATCAAATTTACTAATATTTTTAGTAAATCAAAATCTATTGTGGCCTAATTTTCCTTAGCATGTTGAAATAGCCAGTCATACATATCATCCTGATGAAAGAGACGCTCGACACTGCCGTGCGTTCCACCAGGAATGATGGTTAGCGTAGCATCAGCATTTGGATTAGCGTTTTTTATCGCTTTATAGATCTTTTTGCTCTCCGATGCCGGCACGGCCCGATCGGCACTTCCGTGTTGAATCCATAGCGGAACTGTCGACAGATTTTCCGCGTATCGCGCTGTGCCGCCCCCACAAATGGCCACTGCTGCCGCAACTCGTTCGGGATATTTACCCACAAAATCCATGGTGCCATACCCTCCCATGCTCATGCCACATACGTATACGCGCTTAGCATCGACGTTGTAATTTTTTAAAACGTAGTCCAAAACATCGCTAACTTTATCAGGATCCCAACCTGACGTTGTTTGTGGTGCAACAATAAGGGAATTGGGGAGCGATAAACCGCGATTCTTGGCATACAAAACGCCATACCGTTTAACACGGTTCAAATCGCGCCCGGAAAGGCTCCGTCCATGTAAAAAAATGATTAGCGGACTGCTATCTTCCGCATCGTAATGTTCCGTATCAATCAAAAAATCATAGGAAGTCTTCCCTTCGACAGCTTCTTGCTGCGCAAAAACCATTTGCGTTGACAGGCATGTCAACAAAACAATATATTTCCACATAATGATTACTTAGACAGATGGATACGCATCTGCAGGATTTTTTTTTGAAATCTAAAAATAAGTTATTTTACCGAAAAATGGCATCTCTTTTTAAAAAAAATGAACGCCTCCTTGTTTCTATACGACTGTTCCATAGGCCGTCGCGTCCGAGCACGGGTTGCGAAAACATCCACAGCTCGAATCTACAGGTTTCATCTATCCCCTGTTTTCCTTACTTTTGGAAAGCAGCACTTTTAAAAACTAGATGACGATGAAAAAAACCGTTACCATCACGTATTGTCCGAAATGTGGCTGGCTTCTTCGAGCAGCCTATCTTGCGCAGGAGCTGCTCACGACTTTCACCGATGATATTTTTGGGGTCACATTGGTTCCCAGCGAGATTGCTGGACGCTTCGTCGTCAGCGTGGAAGATCGCATCATTTTTGACAGAAAATCGGAAGGGCGATTTCCGGAAACAAAAGAGTTAAAACAATTGCTAAGAGATGTGGTGAACCCCGACAAAGATCTCGGACATTCTGACAAAAAACAGCATGACGACTCGCCACGTGGATAATGTTGTAGCAACTATTTTCCAAAATCTTTTGAAGAGCCCAATAACAGGTGTTGCGTATAAAATAAACTAGGATGAAGATATTACATACGGCAGATTGGCATTTAGGTAAACGACTGGACTATTTCTCGCGTTTGGAGGAACAGCGTGAAATTCTCGACGAAATCTGCGCCAAAGCAGACGAAGAGGACGTAGATGTTGTGCTTATCGCGGGAGATCTTTTTGACACGTTTAACCCACCCGTTGAGGCGGTGGAGCTTCTTTATAAAACGTTAAGACGGCTTTGTAAAAACGGAGCTCGGCCCGTAATAGCCATCGCGGGAAATCATGATAGCGCGGATCGTATTGATGCACCGGATGTGCTCGCACGCGAAAGCGGCATTATCTTTATTGGCTATCCCAAAGCAAAAATCCCAACCTTTGCTATACAGCATGGCTTTGCCATCAGCCGAAGTGACAATGGGTTTATTGAAATCGTTTTGCCAAAGTATGATTATCCCCTACGTGTTATACATACCGCATTTGCTAACGAACTTCGCCTCAAACAGTACCTCGGGCCGGAAAACAAGGAGCAGATGCTCAATGAAGTATTGCACAACCATTGGCAGCAGCTTGCAGATGCATATTGCGATGATCAAGGTGTAAACATCCTCACAGCGCATTTGTATATGCTCAAGCGGGGCGGAGCTATCCTTGAAGAGCCAGAAGGCGAAAAACCGATCAAAGTTGGAAATGCCGATTTGATTTATTCGGATGGAATTCCCGACAGCATTCAATATACGGCATTGGGACATCTCCATCGCTGTCAAGAGATCGGCGGCCATCCAGCGCCCGTCATCTATTCAAGCAGTCCGCTGCCCTATTCTTTCTCCGAAGCAGAACAAGAAAAAGCCGTTGTGCTTATCGAAGCAAAGCCCCAGCAGGCAGTAAGCTATCAAAAATCGGTGCTGCGCGGCGGACGCAAGCTGTACAGGAAACGTTTCTCGGACATGGATGAGGCGGTAGCTTGGCTTCATGCCAATCCCTACTCCCTGGTCGAGCTTACCCTGATCAGCAATAAATTCGTGAGCTCGGCGGATTTAAAGAGAATACATGAATCACATGATGGTATTATTCACATTATTCCGGTCGTAAAAAGCGAGGAAATGACCATGGAAAAAGTCCAATCAATTAATCTGGATCAGGAAGTAGATGCCCTATTCCAAGACTATTTTCATTACCGTCTAGGCCAGGAGCCCAATACCGAAATTATGGATCTGTTAAATGAAGTCATACATAGTGAACCAGAAACGGAGGACTAAAGCGTGTTACCTTTATATTTAAGTATCGAGGGATTATATTCCTATCAACATAAGCAAGAGATAGATTTTACAAATTTAACCGAGGCCGGGCTTTTTGGTATATTCGGAAAAGTGGGCTCCGGAAAATCATCAATCCTTGAAGCGATCAGCTTTGCGCTGTACGGCGAAACTGAGCGCTTGAACAAGCAGGAAAAACGCACGTACAATATGCTTAACCTGAAATCCGAAGCAGCCTGCATCATTTTTGATTTTATCAATTTCGAGCAGCGCACCTTTAGGTTTGTCGCGCAATGGAAAAGGCGCAAAAGATTTGAAGAAACCACATCTTTGGAACGTTTCGCCTATGAATGGAAAAATAATGAGTGGATGCCATTAGCTTCCGCAGATGGAGCCGAGGTCACACGTCTTACCTATCCAAACTTTAGGCGGACGATCATCATCCCGCAAGGGCAGTTTAAAGAATTTCTCGAGCTTCGTGGGAAAGATCGATCCGATATGATGAAAGAGATTTTCAATCTTAATCGCTTTGATCTGGGACCAAAAGTCTCGCAGCTACAGCGGCAGAACAACAGTAAAATCGAACTGTTGAAAGGTGCACTTTCAGGTTTTGAAACCGTTAGCACGGAAATTTTGCAGCAAAAGAGAACGGAATTCGAAACAGCACAGCAGGGTCTTAACGAGCTGAAGGCAGAAACAAGTGCCTTAGATGTCGAGCTAACCCGAATGGCCGAGAGCAAGCGCTTACGGGCAGAACTCGCGGTCAAAAAGCAAGAAGTAGCGACCTTAAAACTAGATGAACCCAAGATTTTGCAACAGCAGCGAGATCTGGATAGTTACGAAGCTACTGACCGCGTCTTCCGGGAAGTCCTCAATCAAACCCAACGGCTCAATAAGGAAAAAGAGCAGGTCACCTTTAAGCTGGAACAGCTAACCGCGCGTAAGCAGCAGACGCTATCCCGCTTGGAAGAAAAAGAAACGCAGTGGCATAAGATTGCGCTTGATCATCAGCATGTCGAACAATACAGGCGCGAGAGCGAAGACCTTAAGCTGCTGATATACATCCAAAAACAACAGGAGCAAAAGAACATGATCAGCAAGCGTATCGAAGACGGCAAACCACATCTGGAATCTGTCCAGCTAGCAGAAACTACGCTTAAGAATAACATACTGGATCTGGAATCCAAGCTTGACAGCCTCAAACATAAAAAAGTGGATACAGGAGTGTTGCTCGCCTTGGAAAGCTGGTATCAAACAGCGGATACGCTGATGGAGAAGCTTAACGATATCAGCGCTCAAAAAGATGCGGTAACAATTGAAATTTCCCGTATCCAAAAAACATTTAAGGAACATGGGACAGTAGTTAACACATGGGAGCAAGATCTCAAACAAACGGAGGATAAGTGGAACGAGCAGCTGCTTGAGCTTCAAAAAGAAGAAACACATGTAAAAGTGCAGGCGAAGCTTAGTGAATTTGCGGATAATTTAGTAAACGGGCAGCCCTGTCCCCTCTGCGGTTCATTAGACCATCCAAACCATATGGTTTCCGATGATGCTTCTGCACGACAGAGCGAGCTGTTGATAAAAAAAGATACCATAAACAAAAAATTAACGGCCCTTAAAACACAATTTCAAGAGCTAACGCGAAGCAGCGTTTTATTGAAAGAAAAACAGCTGCAGGTGGATCAGCTTGTTTTAATGGATTCCAGATTGAAGAAGCAAAGGGAAGAACACGCCTCTACATTTCGCTGGAATGATTTCACGCCGGAAGACAAAACGTCGTTTTTAGCGTACAAAAATGACAATATTCTTGTCGAAAACAACATTAAGCTTACAGAGGATGAGCTAAAAGATACGCGAAGCAAGGCTGCCGCATCGCAAATGAAACTCGAGAAGTATAGGGCGACTATTGCCGAACTGGAGCAAAGCCTCGTCGTTATAGACAGCCTTGTACAGCAGAGCGAAAACCAACTGCAGATTTTAAAGGCGGAGGATTTCGCGCATCATAAGGAATCTGTTTTGGTCACCCGAAAACAGGAAATAGACAACAGGGTACAGTACCTGGAAGACACCTACAAATCACTTACAGAAGCTATTCAGCAGCTCAAGACAGCGTTTGCCGCGATCAATGGTGAGCGCGCGGCAGCTAAAGAACAATTTCAAAACCTTTACCAGCAGCTCAGCGCAAGGCAAGCTGAAATTTCAGCTTCGTTAAAAGAACATGGCTTTGAGGATATTATCCAAGTGCAGCAAATCCTACAGAAGCAAATCCATATAGAACACACGCGTAAAATAGTCCAAGATTTCAACGTGAGTCTCCAAATCTCATCCAAACAGCTTGCCGAGCTGGAAGAGAAAACAAAAGATGATGGCTACGACGACGATATGTACCAAGATCGCCTTCAACTACATGCACTTAAAAAGGAGGAGCTAGAATTGCGCATACGCGTAGTCGGTGCTTTGGAAAAAGAATGCGCGCGATTAAAAGTGGAGTTTGAAAAGAAGGAAAAGCTGCTTGAGGAGTATGAAAAGCTACTGGCCAGAAAGAGTAATTTGACGACCTTGGAAAATCTGTTTCGCGGTTCCGGCTTTGTTAACTATGTATCCAGTATCCATCTGCAACGTCTTTGTGAGATCGCTAACCAGCGCTTCCACCGATTGACCCGTAACAATTTGAGCCTCACTATCAATGAAAGTAACGAATTTGAAGTGATAGATTTCTTGAACAATGGTTTCCGGCGGTCGGTGAAAACGCTCTCCGGTGGTCAAAGTTTTCAGGCCTCGCTATGCTTGGCGCTTGCACTTGCAGAAAGCATACAAGCACTCAACAACGCGGATAAAAACTTCTTTTTTATCGACGAGGGCTTCGGTACACAAGATGCCGAAAGCATGAATACGGTTTTTGAAACGCTGCAGTACCTTCATCGGGAAAACCGGATAGTCGGCATCATTTCGCACGTAGAAGAGTTGAAAGAACGCATACCGCGATCCGCTTATGTCGTAAACGATAAGGACAAGGGCAGTATTATTAACTATAGCAATTAAAAGAAACGAAGAACGATGCGCAAAAACTATGTCATCATCGTTGCCGGCGGCAGCGGTAGCCGTATGAACAGCGACCTGCCCAAACAATTTTTACTATTGGCAGGTAAGCCTGTGCTCATGCATACCATAGAGCGCTTCACGCGTGCTACAAGTAACCCGAAGATCATCGTCGTGCTGAACGAGTCTTTGTTAAACTATTGGAAGATACTGGGTAAGGAACATCATTTCGAAATTCCGCACGCTGTTGTCAAAGGTGGCAACAGCCGATTTCAAAGTGTAAAAAATGGGCTGGAAAAGATATTTCAGCTAGAGGCTGACAATCTAGAGCAGGTGGGTATTGCCATCCATGACGGGGCTCGGCCGTTAATTTCGCCGAACCTGATAGATGATTGCTTCGACGCACTGTACGAACATCAGGCTACGGTTGTTGCTGTACAAAGTACAAACTCGGTTAGGATAGGCTCAGTTTCGGAAAGTGAATCTATCGACAGAGATAGCGTTTGGATGATTCAAACACCACAAACATTCAGCGCACAGGTACTAAAAGAAGCCTTTTTACAATCGGAGCTCGCATCCTTCACCGATGATGCTTCCGTTGTAGAAAAATTGGGCTATCCTATACACATCATCCCCGGTGACCATAAGAATATTAAAATCACTTTTGAAGACGATCTGAAGATAGCCCAACTCTACTTACAATAACGTCAAACTTAAGCGGCGCCTCTGATAACACGCAAAAGAATCGCGATAATAGCTATAACTAATAAAATGTGAATGATACCACCTGTTGCGTATCCGCCGAAAAAGCTAACCGCCCAAATTATTACTAAAATAACGGCTACTAAATAAAGAATGTTTCCCATAATTTTACAATTGAAATTAAAAATCCTTGTTTTTATTTACATCTATTGAACAAGGTAACTATGGGAAAAGTTTTGGTTTATTTTCACTATTGTTTTTGGCCTTAGATCACGATAGATAAGCCATCATAGGCCAGCTTAACACCAACTGGCAAATCACGGCTAATATCGTCATGCTTTCCAAAGCGATGGCTGATATGGGTGAGGTAGGTTTGTTCAGCGCCCACCTCCTTTGCAAAGGCCAGTGCTTCCTCCTTCGTGAAGTGGGATATATGAGGTTCGTTTTGCAAAGCGTTTACCACAAGTACCTTCACGCCTTCCAATAGCACTTTTGACGTATCTGCCACCGTTTTTGCATCAGTAATGTAAGCAAAATCGCCTATCCGAAACCCCAACACGGGCATCTTATGATGCATCACTTCGATAGGAAGAATGCGTAATTCCTTAACAAAAAAGGGTTCACCAGACACAATGGGCTTCAATTCCAATCGCGGCACGCCTGGGTATTTTATTTCGCCGAAAGCGTAGTAAAATTCCCGCTTTAAGGCCTCATGGGTAGCTAAGCTTCCATAGACGGGGATAGATTGCTGTTGCTGATAATTAAACGCGCGAACATCATCCATACCTGCGATATGGTCTTTGTGGGAATGCGTAATCAGCACCACATCCAAATGCCTCACGTCCTGTCGCAACATCTGATAACGAAAGTCCGGCCCCGTATCAACAACGATATGCAAATCACCGATTTCCATATAAATCGAAGTGCGCAGTCTTTTATCCCGGCCGTCTGTTGACTGGCAAACATCACATTGGCATGCGATCACGGGTACGCCCTGGGATGTGCCGGTGCCTAGAAATGTCACCTTCACAATTCGGCCTCTACTTTCCGTATAGCTTTATAAAATTCGCGCTTCTTATCGTCCAAACTCGACAGATCAATGTCCATCTCGCGAAGCAACTGAATCAACGATTGTATCCTTACTTCTAGGTTCGAAAATTTATTTACCATAATCACTTTGGTATGTTGGAGTACGCAAGCACCCGTCCGGAAGGAGCCTTTTTCGTACCGCACTCTATACCCAAGATCGGCAAACAGCTCTTCGAGCTTTCCTAAATTATGTTGTGTAAATGGAATCACTCTTCTTTATTTTAAGCCAAAATAACAAACTTTGAACGATATACCGATTTTAAAGTGCTGTTATTTTTTTAACCATACTTTTTCTATATAACTCCCTAAAAATCCGGATCCATAAGCAATAAGTTGTGTATAAGCGGCTAGTACGCTCAACACGCCGATCCAAACGCTTTTTGTAGTAAGACACGCATGTAAGAAGAGTAAAAAGGTATAAATCGACAATAGCGAATTCCCGAACAGCATCAATATCAAAACAACCACAGATGTCGTATGAAACAAAATGCCAACAACATTGAGTACGAGTAAACAGGCTAATCCCAATACAAACACCGCCGGTAAAGCATGAACCGGTTTTAATTCCTGAGGAAACATTTGGTAAATATCGATGCGACCTTTACCAAAAAAGTTGGTTTGTTTGAAAAATTGGAGGAATGTCGCACGCCGCTTATGGTATACAAAAGCTTCAGGGATCAATCCTACGCGAAAGCCCATATCAATCATCCGGATACTGAACTCAATATCTTCCGAGCGCCTCGGAAGCTTGAAGCCCTTAGTTAAATCATACACCGCTCTCGACAGGCCCATATTAAAACTTCGGGGATGAAAAGCACCCACCCGCGCTTTATTACCACGAATCCCACCAGTCGTAAACGGACTGGTCATCGAATAGCTAATTGCCTTCTGGATCGGCGTGAAAGATGCGTGTGCAGCATCAGGTCCGCCAAAAGCATCCCAGCCATCTCGCCGCAATCCCTTTATGACCTGGTCAAAATAATCATGTGGCACTAAAATATCTGAGTCAAATACGATAAAATAATCTCCCTTAGCCCGCGCAAATCCGAAATTACGGGCAAACCCCTGCCCCTCATTGGGCTTTTCGAAATAGCGCACATCCAGCACATCCACGTACTTTTCCACAATATCCTTCGCAGGCTTGGTAGAACCATCCTCCACAATGATAACCTCAAATTGGCGGTATCGTTGCATCGTTAACGACTGCAACAATTCGTCAATTTCTTGTGGACGATTGAAAAGCGGAATAATAATGGAAAAAAACATATTATATCACTTCCTCGATATGATATTTATTTCGGTCGGTTGAATTTCTGGAGACCAGTTCAGCGATAAACCCCGTAAGAAAAAGCTGCGTTCCGATTAAAATGGCTACGAGCGATAAATAAAACAGCGGTTGATCCGTTACGTTTCGATAGGCGGTTCCATGTGCAATGCTCATCAACTTATCAAAAATCAAGTATATCGTAATAAAAAAGCCTATCAGAAAACTGATAACACCAATCGCACCGAAAAAGTGCATTGGCCTTTTTCCAAACTTTCCGACAAAGAAAATCGACACCAGATCTAGAAAACCCTTAACAAATCGACCCGCACCAAATTTCGTTGTTCCATATTTGCGCGGGTAGTGTTTAACGACCTGTTCTTCAATCTTAGTAAATCCGGCCCATTTAGCCAACACCGGGATATAGCGATGCATCTCCCCGTAAACCTCTATGCTTTTCACCACCTCTTTCCTGTAGGCTTTCAAACCGCAATTGAAGTCATGCAGATTATGGATGCCAGACATCTTACGTGTAGCGGCATTAAAAAGCTTTGTAGGTATGGTTTTGGTTAGCGGGTCATAACGCTTGGCCTTCCAGCCAGAAACCAAATCGGCGCCCTTCTTAATACAAGCGTAAAGGGCGGGTATCTCGTCTGGGCTATCCTGAAGATCAGCATCCATGGTAATGACCACATCTCCCTCGGCCGCGTTAAAGCCAACGTTTAGCGCTGCAGATTTCCCGTAGTTTCTGCGGAATTTCACCGCGATGATTTCCGGATGATTTTCCTTCAGGCTTTGGATAACCCGCCAGGATGAGTCGCTGCTACCATCATCGACCAGAATGATTTCGTAGGCGAACCCATTTTCCAACATGACCCTACGAATCCAATCCGTTAATTCGGGAAGGGATTCTTCCTCATTAAACAAAGGAATTACAACTGATATATCCATACTTACTAAAAACGGAGACTGTTTAAAGGTGACTAATTTTCTTCATGATCTAAAGTCGGAAAGACGACGTGCCCAGCATACATCTTGCTTTTTCGCTTCTCCGCACAATGAGCCCTATTAAATTATGTATGTCCCTCTAAACAGCCTCTTTTTGACGTAATTTCTTTAATTAATTTTTATCTTGCCATGGATGAGCCCCATCACCCGGTTGTGGGATATTGAGGAATGCAGGCTTCTCACGCTTTAAAATAGCCGCTAGTATTAATGCAAACACAAAATACATAATCAAGCTCACTCCAAGCCCCTTCAATGTCTGCCCAATCGAAAAGGTCTGCGCTTCGTCGCGCGTCTTTTCTAAATCTGCCACTTGCTTGTCAATGCGATCATCGTCAGCACCCACACTTTCCATCGTCTCGATGGTGAAATTGATCGTCTTGTCGAAAATAATTTGTTGTAGTTCCGGCTTTACGAGGTTAAAAACGGTGGTACCAACAGTGGACAAAATAACCGAAACGGCTAGCATGGTAAAAATACCCTTTAGCGCCTCGCTGAACGTCCAGAACCCGCCTGCAGACTTACGTAAAACAACCGCGAAATACGCAGATAAACCAATCAGTAGCACAATACCTAAACCTCCGGTCACTAAGGACGCTACTTTGAAATTCGTGCTATTGGCTAGTACGTAAAACGAAACAATATTGATCACCAGTGATAAAACACCTAAGTAAAGGCCCAACCGGATGCCGTCCTTTCTGACGGCTTCAGCAGAGAATTCATTGTTCAAATCGGTCGACATAATTTATTTGTTAAAGTTTATAATTATTTGATAGATGGCTAGGTCCGAAGAAACATTCGCAGCATGTGTTGTAAACTCGTCCAACTGCTGCGCCGAAGGTGCTTGTTCTGTAAAAAAGCTTACCATAGGATAGAACAACGCTTTCAGTTCGTCTTCATGAGACAGCGTGGACGACACCTTAGCAATTTCTTCGAAAGAACTTTCTACTAAAATCTGGTTGGCAATAACTTTCTCATAGATTGCATATTCATCCTGAAACTCATCTTCTTCTACCAATAAAAATTCTTTCAGGTAGTCCTCTAGCGATGGTTCGATATCATCGTCTGCGCACTCCCGGAGATAAAGGAATATATTGAGCAACTCCGTACCTCTATCGATCGTTTCTTCTTCTATGGCTTCCCATTCTGCAGATTCCAAATAGTCTTCCTCCAATTTTTGGACATCCTCTACAAAGAAATTGACCATTAAAAGGTCGAAAAATATTTCCCGAAGCTCCTCGAAGCGCTGATGGTCATCAAACGCCTCATCAAGAGCCGCTACTTTCTCCATAAAGGAAGCTTCAAGATTGAAAGCCTTTTCCAAGGCAGACGATATCGCTACATGATCTGTATTTTCCGTTTTTGCGTAGGCCTCTAGCCCAGCATCAAACGCACTTTTTACTTTTGCATCCATATGTTATGTATTTTCGACCAATTGGCCATGATTAACTATAGCTTTCACCTTTCCGGTCAATTCTTGCCCAAATAACGGGCTGTTTGTTGATTTTGATCTATTCGTAGTCGAATCAAACATCCACTTATCTTCCACAGAGAACAGCACGAGGTTAGCTGTGCTTCCTTCTACGAGCGACGGAATTTCCTGTCGTACAATCTGCCGCGGAGCAACCACAAGCTTGTTCACAATATCTTCGGCCTGCAGTCCAGCCATTACCAATAGGGGTAATGTTGTTTGTAAACCTATAATGCCATCGTTGGCAATCTGAAATTCAACATTTTTAAACTCTACCTCATGCGGGCTATGCTGTGATACGACTGCATCTATCGTGCCGTCTTTGAGGCCTTTTAACAGTGCTTTTACATCCTTATCCGTACGTAGTGGAGGATTCACTTTAAAGTTGCTGTCAAACCCAAGCACCGCATCGTCACGAAAGACCAGATGGTGTGCAGCAACATCACAAGTTACCTTTACACCCCTTGCTTTTGCTTTCCTTATAAGATCCACAGACTCCACGGTAGATATGCAGGTAAAATGGATAGGCGCATCATGATATTCCGCCAGCGATAGATCACGTGAAACCATCAGGGATTCGGCCAAGTTTGGTTTGCCCTTCATCCCAAGAAATGTACTCACTTCGCCTTCATTCATTTGATTGCCGCCGGCAATAGATTCATCTTCTGCAAAAGAAATGACCAGTGCATTGATACCTTTCGAGTAGAGCAACGCCCGGGACATGAGTCCGGCCTGCTGCACGCTGTGGTTGCCATCTGAAAAAGCAATTGCCCCAGCACGCTGCATGTCATACATTTCTGCAAGCTCCTTCCCTTCCCGTTTTTTGCTAATGGAGCCCACCGGATAAACATCAACGACGTTTCCCTTCGCTGTATTGATGACAAGAGCGATCTCAGACCGGCTATGCAGCGGCGGATTTGTATTGGGATACACGGCTACACCGGTGTACCCACCACATGCGGCAGCCTCTGTACCGGTCACAATATCTTCCTTTGTTTCAAGACCTGGTTCGCCAAAATTGGCATGCAGGTCAAAGAAACCAGCCGATACAATAAGCCCGTTTGCATCAATATTCTGCACGTCCTTATCCGACATTTCTAACTTATTTCCCACGCGATCAATAATGCCGTCTTTGATCAAAATATCAACAACCTCGCCATGAAGCGCATGATTTGGCAACACAAGTTTAGCAGAGGAAATTAAAATAGTACCCATGTATAGTATTTAAAACGAATGAACAACAAAAAATGGAATAATGAAGAAGGTTAACACCCACAGCGGACGGGGTAACAAAAGCTGTTTTTTTTCCGAAGAAAAACCAATGAAATATGAGTGATGTACGTCCAAATCTGCGAACTGTTTCATTGAAAAACAAATGTACAAAATATATTGGAACGCCCTTCTAAAAATATGTGTTTTTGAAACTATTCGCCCCAAGAGTAGCTATCCACGCGGATGTCACAGAGGGCTAGCACCCGATCCACCACCGTAGCAGCAAGTTCTTCGAAGGTGTTGGGGTTACTGTAGAACGATGGGCTTGCCGGACAAATAATGCCTCCAGCCTGTGTGACAGCAGCCATATTTTGGAGGTGAATATGACTTAAGGGCGTTTCTCGCGTCACTAAAACCAACCGACGACGCTCTTTTAAAATAACATCGGCGGCGCGGGTGGTCAAGTCAGACGAGATACCGTGTGCAATACGCGCTAAAGTTCCCATCGAACATGGACACACGATCATCGTATCAAATCCTGCAGAGCCCGACGCAAATGGAGCCATGAAATCGCCCTTATCATAAAATTTGTGGCTATACCGTTGAAATTCATCCGTACCTAATTCAAATTTCCAAACGTCTTTTGCATTATCCGACATGACAACAGCAACCGCGTCCACCTGCGTCTGCAAATTAGCTAATTTATCCAATAACACTTTTGCATAGAGTGAGCCACTGGCTCCCGTAACAGCAACTACTACTTTTTTCTTCTGCATGTTCGTTTCGATTACGCAAAGCTAACAAAAAAACAGATGGAAATGTTCGCTATGGACTGGTATAAAGACAAACGCCTTCTTAACAAAGAAGTTAACCACTTGAAAACAAAAAAATTACGACATAACATTTGACTTTATAAAAAAGTAAGGGTCGAATAAGACTATTCGACCCCACATCTACCTATGAAAAACATGCCCTTGGGGAGGGCAGTACAAAAGTACCTTTAAGTTTAAAATACACAAACTTTTCGTAAAGTTTTTTTAGACAATGTAGAAAAACAACTACAAGCATTATCAGGAATATCACGAAAATAGAGATCCATTATCATTCCGATGGGATAATCCGTCAATTCCTATAATTTTCTCAAAATTTCAGCAGATAATACATCTGCTTTTTGTAACGACGGTAGGATCTCCTCATCAGATGGTAAACGAACGGGGTAATTTTGAACAGCCTAAATATTATTCACAAATTAGCTGATTTTGGTATTTTTTTGTTTAATTCGTATACGTCAAACACACACACGGATGAGTCTATACAAGCTAGAAGAATATATTGAGACGGGGAATCATCATGATTTGGAAATACTGCTTCGTACGCAACCTGAGCTGTTGCGGGAACAAACTAGTCATGAAATTTCGCCACTACTCTTGGCCTGCTATTACCATAAGGAGCAAGTGATCAAAACATTACTCAATCACTTAAACACCATTACGATCCACGAGGCTTGTGCTATAGGGCTCGCTCCGCAGGTAGAAATGATGTTAAAACAAAAGCCTGACGTCATCGATGAAATTTCTTCGCATGGCTTTACACCATTGGGGATAGCAACGCATTTCGGGCAGGAAACTGTAGTGCGGATATTGTTGCGCAAGCATGCAGACCCGAATATATGTTCGCAAAATGGCTATCACGTCTATCCGTTGCACACCGCATTGACCGGGCAATATGATCAAATCAGCAAAATGTTGGTCGAGGCCGGCGCAGAAGTGAATGTGACACAAAACGCCCGCATCAGCCCCTTGCACATTGCAGCTCAACAAGGAAATATCGAAATGATTATTATTCTACTCGAAAACGGTGCGGATATCACATTGAAAACGGACTTAGGAGCCACCGCCTCGGACCTTGCGCTTGAAAAAGGATTTAAGGAAATTGCCGAGATACTTCGTATTACGTAGTCTTTAAAATAGACAATCCGAGCATGCACGACAAGCATCTTTTCTGATCGCAATACTTCTTTTTCAATAATAGCAAGCCTTGCGAATCTGCTGCGGACTCCGCGCTGTAGCCACGATCGTGGTACAAGCGTACAACCGCATTATCCTCCGCGCCTAAACTTTCTAACCACGATAGCGCGCTATGCTGTAGCGCTTCCAAGCCCATCGCTTTCGCAAAAGCGAAGACGACAGGCGCAAATGCATTAATCACCAGGTGGCTCCTAAACCTGTGCGATAATGCGACGGTATGTGGCGCTGTACATTTGGTAAATCGATAATGATTTTTCCAGTATTCGTTTATCGGATATTGCTGCAAAAGCTGAAAAAGCTCATCTACGGAGCTACATCTTAAAATCTCTTCGAAGAGGTAAGGCTTTGCGCAATACATTGCGGCGAGCTGCGCCAAACGAAAGGTAGGAAAGTTTGCGGGCCTCATGCGTAGAAACTTCCATTCAAATGCCTGCAATTGATCCAAACCATGTAGGCCTTTCAAATATTGGTATTCGCCACGGAGCCGCCGCAGGTAATCATCATCTACAGCATTGCCCAAAAACCCGGCTTGCCCGAAGAAAATTGCATCCGTTTTAAATGGATCGTTTTGGTAGCGTCTTATGATATTTAAGTCAATCAGTCGGGCAAACTGCATAAATACGTCGGCGTTTACCTTGCTGCCAAAACTTCGCGCCAATAAAATAAAAAGGATACGTTCCCAATTATCATTCGTTTCCAGCATCAGCTCTTTAATGCGGCTAAACTTATCTTCCAACCTTTCCACAAGCAGACGCTCCAACATATTGCGTTTGATAAGGGGCGATATCCCGCGAAGATGCTTCTCACAAGGGATCCATGACATATTGCACATGATTTCCTGGTAATTAACCAACAACGAAGGCGAAAGCAACTCTCCGATGCACAAACATGGGATACGTGTGCCGTCTTGCCGATACGTCTGAACGGCATTCGTATATACCACATGAAGAACAACAGTATTATACGCCGCGTCTTTGTTATGTTGGTGTTTGAACCAGTCAGCCCCATTGACATGGAGTTCCACATGCCCAAACCAGAACTGCCCGGCAATATACACCTGTGCATATAGAAAATCCGGACCTGCGTCTCGGTTAATCTCACCTACAAGATCAATCTTAATTTCTTCACCATCTGTGCTATAAAGTTCTAATTGGTTAAAAAGCCTAAATTGCCAGATGAAGTGTAACAATTCTTCTGCAACCATAGGTTAAATATAAAAATATTCCAGTAAATAGTCAAGAGAAATATTGCGGTATAATTTTGGATGTATTGTGGATAAAGCATAGTTATGAATAAATACGCTAAGAAATTACGGGCTTCAAAAAATTTTAGGCATAAGGAGTTTGCCACCGATATCGCTACCGAGATAGATCCAGCATTTGCTACCGATGAGTTGAAGAAAATTCGCAAGAAGCTAGCAAAGCTACAGGATATGATGTATGCGCACAACCGCTACAACGTATTGATATGTCTACAAGGCATGGACACCGCCGGTAAAGACAGCCTAATACGCGAATTGTTTAAAGATTTTAATGCGCGAGGTGTGGAAGTAAAAAGCTTTAAAACACCGACCTCATTGGAGCTGCAGCACGATTACCTTTGGCGACATGCGATCAATCTGCCTGCGAAAGGTAAGTTCGGCGTTTTCAACCGAACACATTATGAAAACGTATTGGTTACCCGCGTGCACCCGAACTATTTATTGAATGAACACATTCCCGGTATTGAAGATGTTGCGTCTATTCCGAAGTCCTTTTGGAAAGACCGTTATCAGCAAATCAACGCCTTCGAAAAACTGCAGACGGATAATAAGATGATCATCTTAAAATTCTATCTGCATTTAAGCAAGGATGAGCAGAAACGCAGGTTGCTACGTCGCATCGAAAAGGGTCAACACAACTGGAAGTTTTCGCCAGCAGATCTCAGTGAAAGGAAGCTTTGGGATACCTATATGGACTGTTATGAAGATACCATCCAGCACACCAGCAAACCCAATGCTCCCTGGTACATTATACCGGCAGACAACAAAGCGGTTGCTCGATACTTAGTCGCCAACATCCTCTTGGAGACCCTCAGCAAATTTAAAGACATCAGCTACCCGGTACTTGATGATGAAATCCAAGAGCAATTGAATCATTACAGAAAGGAGCTGCAAAATGAATCCTGAGGATTTCATCAGCATTTCACCAGCTATAAAAACCCTATACTTGCACCTCCATCCAATGGAATAGCTGTACCCGTAAGAAACGAAGAATAATCAGATGCCAGAAACGCTACTAAATTGCCGTATTCTTCGGCTTTGCCTAACCGCCCCATCGGGATAGCCGATAGACGTGCTTCTTTAATATCGGAAAAAGGGACGCTTCGCTTATCCGCTTGCATTTGCATGAGCGATTGAAGCCTGTCAGTATCAAAAAATCCGGTAAGTATAGTATTTACCGTGATGTTGTCTTTGGCCACTTCCGATGCCAGTGATTTGCTCCAACTCGCTAGCGCGGTTCGCATGGTATTGGATAGCACAAGCTCTGCACTTGGCTCTTTTACGGTCATCGACGACACGTTGATCACGCGACCGAAATGTTGCTTCCGCATGTGCGGGATGGCTAGGGTTGTCGTCCATACAGCGTTCTGGAACAATAAATCAAATGCTTGTTGGTAGTCGTGCTCGCCCTTTGAAAAGATATTTCCTGCAACGGGGCCATTGGTATTATTGATTAAAATATCAACTTGCTCCTTCGCAAAAAAGTCTTTCATCGTGCTTTTGTGTGCTTCGTAGTCGTTAAAATCGGTCAATAGATAGCGATGATGCTGCCCTTCGCTCGTATCCAATTCTTTAACGACCGCTTGAAGCTTGTCCTCATTTCTTGCCATCAATATGACATCTGCTCCGCAAGAGGCCAATACGGTGGCTATCCCCTTCCCTATGCCGGCGGTGGCTCCGCCTACTAATACTTTTTTTCCTATTAATGATATATGCATAACAATTTTTATTGTGCAATTAAAACCGGAATGTTAACTGCATGTCTTAATTTATTTACCGTTTCACCAAATATAATGTCTTTTACACCGGTGTGTCCATGACTTCCTACAATCAGCAGATCAGCACCATAGTCCAAGCAACATGCTTTTATAGCTTTGATCCGATTGTTGTAGCCTAATGTGTAGCGCACCTCATAGTGCTGCTGCGCCAGAAAATCTGCATATCGTTTCACTCTGGCTAAATCTTCACGGGTTTCAAAATCATCGCTGTGCCCACCAGTGTATTTCACGCCTGCACTTTCCACCACGTGGATTAAAATGAGCTTGCACGTATGCGGATTGTATTGAAGAACTTGATTGATAACGTGCTCATCGGATTTTGAAAAGTCCAGTGCTAAAAGTATAGTACGAAAGGAGGATGCAGGCTTAAATTGCAGCTCTTCAAACGACGTGTGCACATCAACTTTCGTGGGCCTTAATTTAGCGATCCACGGATACACGACTGTCATCACCAGTAACACCAGTAAGCCTACAGCGGCGGCAACGAGGAGGATCTGCAAAAAAACATTGTCGATATGTGCGAGCCAGCCGGTCACCTCTTCAAAAACCAATTGAAAATTTAATACGGCGATGACAATAGCAATGAGCCAGCTAAAAAACTTTAGATAAGGGCCAATCACGAATTGCCCCATCTTTTCCTTATCGCTAACGAAGTGAATCAACGGAATCACGGCAAACGCCAGTTGCATACTCAATAACACTTGGGAGAATAGCAACATCTGCCCTACTTCCTTATCACCAAATAGGAGGATAACGATAACGGCCGGAACAATAGCTAATAAGCGGGTAAGCAAGCGCCGTAATAGTGGGCTGATGCGCAAGCGCAGGTAACCTTCCATGACAATTTGCCCAGCCAGTGTACCGGTAATTGTGGAGCTCTGGCCAGCCAAAATGAGCGCTATAGCAAAGAGCTTTGGTGCCCATTCCGATCCTAAGGTAGAGCCTAGCAGTCGATAGGCATCCTGTAACTCTGCCACGTCATGCATTCCATTGTTATGGAAAACAGATGCCGCTAAAATGAGAATGGCAGCATTGACCAAAAAGGCAATGTTCAAAGCGATAGCGCTGTCCAGAAAGTTATATTTCAACGCCCGCCGGATGGACGGAGCTGTCTTTTCGATCTTCCGTGTCTGCACGAGGGCAGAATGCAAATATAAATTATGCGGCATGACGGTGGCCCCGATAATACCGATCGCAATATACAATGCCGCATTGTTTGGCAAAGATGGTACAAAGCCTTGTATCACCTCTCCAAATTGCGGTTGTGCAAAAAACATCTCCACCAAAAAACACATACCTATCAACGTGACGAGGCCAACGATAAAAAGCTCCAGCTTGCGCATACCTAGCCGCTGGAGATAAAGCAGTAAAAAGGTATCTGCAAAGCTGATCAACACGCCCCACAGGATATCGATGCCAAACAGCAGGTTGAGGCCGATAGCCATACCCAACACTTCGGCCAGATCGCAAGCCGCAATGGCAAGTTCGGCCAACGCATATAAGGCGAAATTCATCCGTTTGGGATATATCTCTCGATTACATTGTGCTAAATCTTTTCCGCGTACAATACCTAAGCGCGTACACAAGCTCTGTAGCAGTAGTGCCATCAAATTGCTCATCAGCAAAACCCATAACAATGCATAGCCAAACTGACTGCCGCCAGCAAGGTCAGTTGCCCAGTTCCCCGGATCCATATAGCCCACACTGATAAGATACGCAGGGCCAAAAAAACTAAGCAGACGTTTAAATTTTGATTTTCCTTGATGTACCTCTACACTCCCATGTACATCGTCTAACGACTTCGTGTGCTGCCCATCCTTCATGACGTGTAATTTACCGAACTTTCCATAAATTACCATCATCAAAAAGCATAATGCGAAAATATTTAAACTCGTTTTTAGCTATCTCCTAAAAAAATGATGCTGTCTAAAAAGTGATTAGTTTTCGTCATCGAGAAGGAGTGACGACCACCAAGCAATCTTAGCAAACACAATGCAGATTGGTTTCCTTCGGCGGTCGTCATACTTCCTCGCTATGGCGCAATTTGAAGTTAATCAATTGTCTTTTTAGATATCCTCATTGTTTAATAGCCGGGGTTCTGCACCAGCTTTGTATTTCTATTAATTTCATCACGGTGGAAAGATGTGAAATACATCTTATCATTCCAGGCGCGGTTTTCAATACCTGGATCTATTTCGCCCACGGTGTACGTGTAGGAATAGTTATCGGTGTTATATCGATAGCGGTTCACTACTTGCCCTGCCTTTAGTCTGCCTTCTATACGGATAAGCGTCGCCTTGCGTCCTAAGGTCTGCGCCGCGATCATCCATCGGCGTGCATCGAAGTATCGGTGCTCTTCATAAGCGAGCTCTACGCGGCGCTCATTACGATAGCGCGCCCGGAGCGCATCCCCGGCATCTGTTATCGCTGGCATCCCAACCCGAAAGCGAATTTTATTCAACCACAACCGCGCTTCGGCCTCTTCGCCTAACTCCATGCAGGCTTCTACATAGTTGAGAACGGCTTCTGTGTACCGCAACAGCGGCCAAGGCACACGTTGCCGGGTATTTTGATCGATTATAGCCGGGTCTGCATCAACAAACTTACGGTAGTAATAGCCGGTATACGACCCGTTCCAATCTTCCACCGGACTGTTCCGTGTGTCCAGCCCATATTGGACAACTTTTGCGCCCGAACTATTGATCACTTCATATTGCCCCGTCTGAATCTGGTTGAAAGGGTCGCGCTCTTTGACATCATCCGTACGGGGCTTCCAATTGGCGCCATCGTACAAAATACTTGCATACAAACGCGGATCCCGATTTTGATAGGGAGCTGCCCTATGCGCTGGATTGTTCCAATCAAAGCGTGCCCCATCCGTCATTTCGTAATCATCCACCAAAAGTTGCGTAGGCGTATTTCCCGCCCAATTATGGTAGCCGTTGGGGCCATTATCACGCCCGACCCAACCGCCGCGCTCATCTTTGAGGTCGTTAAAAAAGCGTCCCAAGATCAGATCGCTCTTGGCGGCAGCATCGCCTAATGTACTACCTCCGCCCATAGCGATAGACCGGTAATTTTCTGTCCCCTCGTCCACAGTAGCCTTTTCGGTCAAATCCAGCTTGTACGCGTACTCCGTATGATCGAGAACAGCCTTAGATGCCTGTTTGGCCAAGTTCCATCGCTCCGTTCTGCTGCCGGATGCATAGCCGATAAATGCTGGATTTGCATAGCCATTGATCAGTGTTGATTTCGATTTGGCAGTGGCATTGTCGTGCAGGTCGCTAGCCGCATACGTCAATACGCGGGCTTTGAGGGCTAATGCGGCAACATCATTTATCCGACCGTCCACTTTAGCCACGCCATCTAAGAGTAATGCTGCAGAATCACAATCGTTAACAATGAAATCGACGCAGGCGGCGTACGTATCACGCGGACGGGAATGATCTGTATCCTCCAGCTTAAATGTAAAATTGATCAGCGGAACCCCGCCATAGGTGCGCAAAAGTTGTTGGTAGAAATAGCCCCGCAAAAAGTACGCTTCGCCCAATAGCCGATTAGCCCGTGCCTGATCATCAAACTGCGGATTTCGCAAATTGGCAATGGCGATGTTCGCAGCGCGGATGCGAATATACATCTGCTCGTAGCTGTAAGTGTCCATAAGCCGTCCCTGATCGGCATCGTTAGCACGTCCTTCCGTAACCGTATTGATACCTCGACCAGGATGCGTAAACAAAGCTTCATCGGTCAACGAGGCCATCTGTTCCTCATAAAATCCCCCTACCCCAAATCCGTTGTATATTTCAAAAACAAATGCTTCCGCTAAAGCAGCATTTTGCCACACCAATTCATTAGGGACTTCTTCCAAAGGTTGCGTGCTTACAAAGTCATCGTTGCACGCTGTAGCTAGAACCAGCGCTAATGCTGCGCCTATAAAATATCTTAATGTGTTCATGTATTCCATCGTTTAAAATGATACCATTACTCCCCCATTAACCAACCTTGCCTGCGGGTAATACTGCCCCAGCTGATTCGTTGATTCCGGATCGTATACTTTCAGTTTGCTCCACGTCAAAAGATTCAACCCGCTTACAAAAAGACGCAGGTTACTGATTTTCATCTTCTCCAGCACCGAAGAAGGAAGGTTGTAACCCAGCTCGACGTTCTTCAATCGAATGTAATCGGTGCTACGCAGCCAGTAGGTATTATTGTTTGAATAGTATTGATCACTCCGATCCGTGATCCGCGGGTGCTCGCCGCTTGGATTATCTACGGTCCATCGGTTTTCATAGAAGTCCAGCAAATAGTTTCCAATTGCCCCAGATTCATCAGTAGCCACGCGCAGTTCGCCACCGGTTGCACCCTGAAACAAAATACTGAGGTCGAAATTTTTGTATGTTAAGCCGAGGTTGATCCCTCCCTGAAAGGTAGGATCCGTGTTTTTATCGCGGCGCACGCGGTCATTGGGCGTTATTCTTCCATCACCATCGTAGTCAACGTATTTCATGTCTCCAGGTCGTAAGTTGCTCGTGATGGCACCATAGTCAATGGTATTGGCGTCGATCTCCGCCTGATCGCGAAACACGCCGTCATAGACGTAATACAATCCGGCATTGATAGCGCGTCCTGTGCTTTGCTGCCATAGCGGAGCACCCGGTGCCTCATCCCAGAAGATAATTTTATTCTTTGCATAGCCCCCATTGACGGACACACGGTAGCCTACCTCGCCGATCTTGTCTTGCCAACCTATATTAAATTCCCAGCCGGAATTATCAACTTTCCCTATATTCTCTGCCGGAAGCGTCATTCCACTGCTATGAGGTATCGAGGCGTTGCGTTGCCAAAGAATACTTTGCCGGCTATTCCTGAAGACATCAAATTCCACATTCATTTTTCCGCTGAATAATTGCAGATCGACGCCGAGATTATAATTGTTGGCTACTTCCCACGTAATGAACCTATTTGGAACCCGACTTTCAAACAATGATTTTACCACATCACCGCCTATGATATAGCTGCCAAATGCGTAGGTAGAAAAATATTGGTACTCCTGAAGCGCATCGTCGTAAAAAATATTGTCATTTCCCATCTGTCCGTAGGACGCGCGCAATTTGAAGTAATTGACGACCGGCACATTGTCTTTCCAAAAGCTCTCTTCCGAAACCAAATAGCCCAACATCACGCCTGGGAAAAATCCATAGCGCTTGTTTTCGGGAAACATGTATGAACCATCGTAACGCCACAAAAACTCGCCGATATACTTCCGCTTATAGTTGTAGCCCACACGACCGAAATAATTAAGCCGAGCCCGCTCCCAAGCGCCACCGTTATTATCCTTTTCGGCATCGCCACCGGCAAAAAGATAATCGATATCCGTAGAAAGGAAGTACCGTCTGAAAGCGCTTAAATAGTCGTTTCGAATGGTTTCGCGGTTCACGCCCGCAAGCAAACTCAAGCTATGGTCGCCGATGGTTTTATCATAACTTAGTACGGCACCCATCAAGATATTAAGTTGGTCTTCATCTTCGTGCGTCAATCGCGGTTCAGCAGGGCCGCGTATGCCCCGCACCAATCGCGGCGTTGTGCCATCATCTTCATAAGCGCCCTGCCAGGTGTATAGATACCAAGGAATTTCCCAGTTTTTAGTTTTTTTGATATACTTATCTACCGATGCATTTAGCGATAGCTTCAGCCCCTCTACCCAAGGATTTGTAATATCCACCTGTCCATTGGTTTGCAAATAATACCGTTTATCCCGATTGTATCCGGTTTGGTCGGTGGTGATGACGACCGGATTTTCACCATGTTCAATGTCTGGCCCGGGCATTCCATTGGGCCAAAAGGCGGGCATGGTTGGGTTTCCCCGCATTAGCATTCGAAAAATTGTGGCGGCAGACTTTGTGGGATAGTTACGGTCTTCCTGTCTTCCCATCACGCCAAACTGCGTTTTTATATAGGGATTTATATTGGCATCCAAATTAATCCGAAAATCATACTGCTTGTAGCCAGTAGCGGAATTTTTGTAATAGCCGTCTTGGTTTTGGTAACCCATTGACAGGAGGTAGCGCATGTCTTCCGAACCGCCATCGATCTGGACATTATGCCTTTGCTGCGGCGACCAATTTTTCAACGTAGCGCCGTACCAGTCGGTATTGAGGTGCCCCCAAGGATCGTTTCCATTGGCAAAGAGAGCTTTATCTTCTGGCGTAAACGGGGCTTCGAGCGTTGTTCCATTCGGACGTTGGTAGTTGCCGCTGGTGTTAAAGCCATTTAATGCGCTGGACCACTCCGAAACGGGGAGCTTAAATATCTCCAGCTCATTCCGCATTTCAGCATACTGACTGGCGTTGGCAAGCTTAGGAATGACCGTCGGCTGCGAGTACCCTTGATTGAAATTGTAAGACAATTTTGGCTTTCCGGTCTTACCGCGCTTCGTTGTCACGAGGATGACGCCGTTAGCAGCGCGGGCTCCATAGATTGCCGCAGAGGCATCTTTTAATACCGATATGTTTTCTATCTCGCCAGGATTTAAGCGCTCGAAACCTCCCTGACGCGCAGGTATGCCATCAATAACGATCAGCGGACCACTATCTCCCAGCGTGTTAGAACCCCTAATTCGGATTGCTGAACCGTCGTTTCCAGGCTCGGCACTCCCGTTTGTCGCGATTACGCCAGGAACACGTCCTGCAATAGCGTTGGATAGATTGAGCGCCGGGGATTTTTGTAGCTCTTCTCCTTTTACCGCTACAACTGATCCGGTTACCGTCTCCCGCCGCTGCGTGCCGTAACCTACCACAACAACCTCATCGATGTTGGCGTTGGAAGTAAGCAACAGTACGTCTATGGCCGTTCGCCCATTGACCTGCTCGGTCACCGGATCCATCCCCACCATATTGAAATGTAATTGCCCTTGCGCAGGTACATTTGGCAGTTCGTAGAAACCTTGCGCATCTGTTGTCGTAGCCAAAGCTGCGCCTACGACCGTTACGGTCACTCCGGGTACACCTTCACCATTTTCTTGGTTTCGTACCACGCCTTTTACCGTAATTTTTTCCTGCTGGAGATTGATCAGCGGAAGCGGTCGATCTTCCGAGGCATACAGCCGCTGATGCGGCAAGGAATAACCGAAGCAGATCAAAACTGACGTTCCCACATACAGAAACCGTCGAAAATCTTTCTTGTAGTTTTGTGTTGTTCGCATAAGTATAAGTTTATGATGATTAGAAAAATTTTAGGAAAGTCGGTTACTTGAGGTTTCATTGTGGGCAGTGCGAACCATCGCTTTCTGTTCGAGGGCAAAAATTCTTCCACAGCACAGCCCGACAAGGTTGTTAGCGGACCTTATCAGTCAAAATGAATATCAAGTATTTAACAGAAATGTGTTTGAATCGTACTCCGGTTAACGTTACCCTTAAGCAGCGAAATGAGTACCATCATCATTCACCATTTTCGATCACCGAATTAAAAAACTATTCGAAAGTAACAGAAGATGGGAGCGTAGATGATTTTTTGTGCGTCAGGAAAATTTGAAGGGATAGGATGAAATAAGTCATAACAATAGTCAGTTTATTAAAAGTTGTTTATAGTAGTAGCTTTATAAAGCTAGGCATTAAAAACAAAAGGAGCGAAATTTTTCCATATCGCTCCTTTTAAAAAACTGATTATCAGCAATTTTAATTTTTCTTCGGATAACCTTCCTCATCCAAATCATCTCGAAAGTCTTCCATATCTTCAGCAATCTTTTTATCGTAGGGACTGGTTTTTAACGCATCTTCCTCCACAATATGCATATTGGAGTTTTCTAAATTATCTTCTTTCAACTCGTCTTTTTCTGCATATTCATCACCCACGAAAGGATTTGCTTCGTCATAGGTGGAATCATCGTCTTCAGCTCCCTCACTCAAAGTTGGGTAATCTGCAGGATGTTGGTAGTCAGGGTTGTCTCCCGCTACATCGTATTCATATGATTCTTTTTCGGAATCGTAGATTAGATCGTCCGACGGTCTAGCAACCGCATCTTCTTCCTCTTCATTTCTTTTATTTGATTCTGGTATCATGTTTCCTCCTATTTCTTTTATCTATGGGTAGAACGCTCGTTAAGCACATCTGGTTTTTATAAAAAATTGTTTACGCTTTTAGAAATCTTTTCTTTTTGCTACCTTTAATCTAGATTATAAACTTCTTTATTATGCACACGAAAACAGAATACCTGATATGGGATAAGATCGTCCATAGTGCTAGAAGCAGAATTGACTTAGCGACATACGGCGAGAAAGCAGCGAAAATCCGCCCTGAAATTCTCGACAAACTGGTATTGCATATCATTGTAGCTTTTGCTTCCGGCGAGGATCACTGCAGCATATCGACCAACTTGCACAATGAACTACAGCATATTGGTATAGCGGTAAATGAAGACGTTATCGACAAAATTATTGCGGATAAGCATGTGCTGTTCAGCGCTGAAATTTACGCCGCTTACCTTACTTTTTCTATGTTGGAAGACGGGCATACCGAACATGAGGTGTTGGGTTATGTTTCGGATTTATTGGATAACCCGAAGGTCTATTAACGATCGTCCTTGAAGTAGAACGATAACCTATCATTGCCAACTTTCATGGACGAAACCGGGTCTTTAGCTAACCTTGGAGACGCAATACCTGATTCCCAACGCACATCGGATCGAAACACGCGTGCCTCATCCCAAATGCCTGCATCAATAAAAAGCTGTAGCGTCTTTGCGCCGCCTTCTATGATGATGGATTGCACATCCATCAGGTAAAGCTGGTACATAATATTCTGCGGGAGATAAAGCGAAAAGTTTTCCAGCGCAATGTGCTTTCGCTTGGCTTGCCAATTGGTTTCCTTCGCATTGAAAACAATGGTCTCGGTAGCGTCATCAAACAAAGCTGCATCTGCAGGAACACGCAAATTCCGATCGATCAAAATCCTTTTCGGATTACGCCCCTTCCATAAACGCACCGTCAAAGCAGGGTTATCAACTAAAGCAGTAGTAGTTCCTACTAACACGGCATCCTCTTCAGCTCGCCACTTGTGTACCAACTGTTTACTTGCGGCATTACTAATCCACTGCTGGCCGGGCACCGAAGGAGCAAAAAAACCGTCCTTGGTCTCCGCCCATTTCAAAATAACGTAAGGACGTTGCTGCAAAATGCGCGTGAAGAAACGGCGATTGGTAAAAAGACATTCATCTTCAAGGACGCCAACACGTGTTTGAATTCCCGCATCTGCTATTTTTTTAAACCCCAAACCGTTTACTTTCGGAAATGGATCAAGACAACCTATGACGACGCGGGCAAATTGATAGCGCACCAACATATCCGCGCAGGGCGGTGTTTTCCCTTGATGCGCGCAAGGTTCCAAGCTGACATATAATGTGGATGACCTGAACAGGGTTTGTGCACGCTCCTCGCCATAGGTATCGATAACGCTGCGAACGGCATTAACTTCGGCGTGTGCCCCGCCATAAGGCGACGTATAGCCTTCCCCAATGATGCGATCTTCGTAAACGACAACAGCGCCTACCATTGGATTTGGACTTACCGACCCCGCCCCTAAAACGGCTAAATCCAAACAGCGACGCATATACAATTCATCCTTTGTCATGATACAAACATAGTATTTAGCAAAGAATATCAAAAGTGTTTTTAGCTTTTGTAAGTTTGTGTTATGAAAGATTACAAAGCATTGGCGGAACGTTATGCGCAAAGCCTCTCTTCCCTTTACGATGCAGACGAAAGCAAGCAACTTTTTCTGATGGCCTATAGCTTTATCACACAAAGGAAGACGATCGATTATGCTTTGGAAAAAAGCAAAACGGTGGACAAAAACGTGTTGCCTAAATTTGAGTTGATTTTAAATGATTTGCTGACCGGCAAGCCTATTCAACATATTATTGGCGAAGCCGATTTTTTTGGTTTACGCTTCCAGGTTAACGAACATACGCTTATTCCACGTCCGGAAACCGAAGAGCTCGTTGATTGGATAATCAGACAGCATCAGCATGAAAAAAGCTTATCCATTCTAGACATTGGCACCGGCTCTGGCTGCATAGCGATAACTTTAGCGCAGCATCTAGAGTCGGCGAGGGTCGATGCCTTAGATATATCAAACGCCGCCATCGCTACAGCTCGCCAAAACGCGAACAGACTGCATGTCGACGTCAACTTTATCGAAGCGGATGTTTTGGAATGGGACGTCTTTATGGAGCAGTCCCAACAGTATGACATCATCGTGAGCAATCCCCCCTACATCACACCAAAGGAGCAAGAGCATATGCATACGAATGTCCTACGCTATGAACCGCATGCTGCGCTATTCGTTGAAGAGCATAATCCTTTACTTTTCTACGCAACGACTGCAGACTTGGCCAAGCAACATTTGAAAGACGGTGGAACCATGTATTTTGAGATCAATCAATATTTGGCAGAACAAACAATGGATTTAATTCGTAAAAAAGGGTTTGCCGATATTGTCCTCCGAAAAGATTTGAATGCAGTGGAGCGTATGATCGCTGCTCGGATGGATTTTTAACGATTTTTTCAAACTGAAAAACAAGCATTTAATTCCTTTTGCAAAAAATAAAACTGCGTAGATTTGGCTTAAATGAACATTTTTTCTACCTTTGCATCACTTCAAACAAGGAAAGCAAGTTTGTTTTTTTAGTACGAAGAACGATTCTGTAGCTCAGCTGGTAGAGCAATACACTTTTAATGTATGGGTCCTGGGTTCGAATCCCAGCGGGATCACGGAAGGCACAAGAAATTGTGCCTTTTTTGCTATTTAAGGGATTCGAACAGAAGGGTTGGGATGGGTTCGAACTCCCTCGTTCCGGACTTGTGTGCGGGGATGCGCGACGGAACATATCCCAGCGGGATCACGGAAGGCACAAGAAATTGTGCCTTTTTTGCTATTTAAGGGATTCGAACAGAAGGGTTGGGATGGGTTCGAACTCCCTCGTTCCGGACTTGTGTGCGGGGATGCGCGACGGAACATATCCCAGCGGGATCACGGAAGGCACAAGAAATTGTGCCTTTTTTGCTATTTAAGGGATTCGAACAAAGGGGTTGGGATGGGTTCGAACTCCCGGATCATTTACAAAAGTTGTGGAGGAGATAAAAAATAATTAGATCTTTGTTGCTTTATATTTTACCTAGATACACGATTCTTTTAAAGCCCTGCTCCCTATAACGGATCAAGCGGAATTTAACATCCCCCCTAGCCCTTGTTTGCAGTATTAAAGCTTCCTTTGGACTAAAAGTTGCAAGTAAGCCATTAGCTTTTAGATAAGCGGGTACAGCACGTTCCGGATCGATATTGACTACAACCTCCGCTTCAAAAAAAGCAGCTCTCGCATTTAGATATTCATCGGATCCCCGATATTCTTTTCCAACTTTTCAAATTCCAATGCCATTTCCAGATCACTTTTACAAAATTTATCGACATGCCGAAAACACGGCGCTGCTTTCTCATTGTTAGAGAGCTTCTTTAATTTCTACTTTTTACCAAATGGCAAATCGGCCGCAAAGAAAGATTATTAACTTTATGTGATGGAAAAATTTATTGAATACATATTGCAGTTCGGCAATTTAAATAAACAACAAATTGAACTTATTACAAGTAAAGGGACAGAACTGAAACTCGGCAAGGACGAGTATTACTGGGAAGCAGGAAAAATAGTAAAACAGATTGGCTTTCTTATCGAAGGCGTTATCCGCGTGTCTTATTACAACAATACCGGTGAAGAAATTACCCGTTACTTCATTGACGAAAATCATTTGATCCTATCAGGTAATAGCATTGATGAAGTATATACGCCATCGGAATACCTGTCTGCTATCACAAGTTGTAAGCTTATCATTTTTTCCAAAAAAGATTGGAAGGAGATCAACGAAACAATCATTGGCTGGGAAACTATTCTCCAGAAAATAACCACGAAATATCATAAGGAAAAAATAGCAAGAAGAGGCGAAATGGTTGCGCAAGATGCCACTACACGGTATCTTGATTTTATCGACAAATTCCCGACCCTGATAAATCGTGTGCCACTATCCTTTATTGCTTCTTATTTAGGGATCACACAATCTTCATTAAGTAGAATACGAAAGAAAATCCGCTAAAATCATTTTTTGTCAAATGGCAAATGATTTTATTTTTTATTGGACAATCTTTGTAGTATAAATTTTAAAATCAGGAAAAAATGGAATCAAGAAAATTAGGGACCAATGGATTAGAAGTATCCGCATTAGGTTTCGGTGCTATGGGGTTAAGTTTTCCGAATGCTCCTACAAAAGAGGAGAATATACAGTTATTACGCTGGGCAGTCGAACTGGGTATTACTTTTTTTGACACAGCGCAAGGTTATGGAGAAAATGAGCTCCTTGTTGGCGAGGCGCTGGAGCCATTAAGGGATAAGGTAATCATTGCCACCAAATTTGGTCTTAAAAACGGAGATGTCAGGCAGGGATTAGATAGCCGCCCTGAAAATATAAGAGCCGTTGCTGAGGCATCTTTAAAAAGGCTAAGAACGGATGTGATCGATTTATTTTATCAGCACAGGTTCGACCCCAATATTCCCATTGAAGATGTTGCAGGCGCTGTAAAAGATTTAATTCAACAGGGTAAAGTAAAATACTTCGGCTTATCTGAGGCAAATGCCGAAACCATCCGCAAGGCTCATACCGTTCTGCCTGTAACTGCGCTGCAAAGCGAGTACTCTATGTTTTATCGTGAACCTGAACATGAAATTATTCCGGTACTGGAAGAGTTGGGAATCGGTTTCGTACCATTCAGCCCATTAGGTAAAGGTTTTTTGACCGGGACTGTCGGTGCTGATGTTGAGCTGGACAAAACAGATGTCAGAAGCATGTCGCCGCGCTTCAGTAAAGAAAACCGGGAGGTCAATCAGGTATTGGTTGATCTGGTCATTTCTATCGGAAAAGAAAAAAATGCCAGCCCTGCACAAATTGCTTTAGCCTGGCTTCTGACACAAAAGCCCTGGATCGTTCCAATTCCGGGAACCTCAAAACTACAGCGCTTGCAAGAAAATATTGGTGCTACCATTGTTTCGTTAACTATTGACGAGCTCAATAGCATAAACGCTGCATTAGCTGCAATAAATGTCGTAGGCGAGCGCTATCCTGCCCATATACAAGCAGCTACAGGAAGGAAATAAAATAAAGATCCGAGACTTCAGTATTCCGCCTTTTCAACCGACTTTAACCGCCCTATTTTAAATTACACAAAATGTACAATTTTTAGTATATTTTGATGTATTAAAAGTTGGTCTATATGAAGGTAAAGATACTCAAGTTAGACGAGGATATTTTGGTAGATGCGGATATACTAGATCCAAAAGCGACAGGACATATACTACCTTCATCGACCGACGGATGTATTCTTTTTTAAAATTATCTCCCCCCAAGAATTCGGTATGATCCCTTTCTTTTGCTCTTCCTTGGTTTGCATACAACGTTCAGGGCTTTGCAAACATCCATTACGGTATCCTTTACGAACTTTGATCTATCAACAAGGAATAGTTTAATCATGAAAAAAGTAAATTTAGGAAGTCACGGGTTGGCGGTGCCCACTATAGGTTTGGGTTGTATGGGTATGACCGGCTTTGAAGAAGGAAATATGTATGGCGAAGCGGATGAACAAGAAGCCATCGCCACCATTCATCGCTCGCTGGAATTAGGTGGCAATTTTTTAGATACGGCAGACTTATATGGCCCATTTAAAAATGAGCAGTTGATTGCTAAGGCTATAGCTGGCAAAAGGAATCAATACATCATCGCGACAAAATTTGGCTGGGAAATCGATGATAACAACAAGGTGACCTGGGCTATTAATGGTAAAAAAGAATATGTAAAGAAGGCGGTGGAACGTTCGCTGAAGAACCTTAACACAGACTATATTGATCTGTACTACATGCACCGCCTGGACAAGACGACACCCATCGAAGAAACCGTTGAGGCCATGGGCGAGCTGGTAAAGGAAGGGAAAGTTGGCTACCTTGGACTATCCGAGGTATCTTCAGAAACCATCAGAAAAGCGCACGGCGTCCACCCGATTACGGCTGTACAAAGTGAATATTCACTATTCGAGCGTACAGCAGAAGAACGGGGCATACTGGCAACCTTGCAAGAACTCGGAATAGGCTTCGTTGCTTATTCGCCATTAGGCCGGGGCTTTCTGTCCGGACAAATCCGAACGATAGACGATTTACCGGAGAATGATTTTCGCCGGGCCATCCCCCGCTTTCAGGAAGCTTATTTTTATAAAAACATAGAATTGGTTAAGGCGATCGAGACCATGGCCGACGAAAAAGAGGTGACTTCATCACAATTGGCGCTGGCTTGGATTATTAACAAAGGCATCTTGCCTATTCCAGGCACCAAGCGAAGAAAATATCTAGAGGAGAATCTAGCAGCTTCCGGAGTTGAATTAACCGAAGCAGATCTTTCAAAACTCGAAAGCATTGTGCCCTTAGGAACTGATACCGGTAACCCTTACGACGAATTTAGCATGGGGCTTATCGATTAACATGCGTGTACGGTTGCATGAAAAAATGCAACCGCTACGCTATCCATTAAAATGTTTACATTAGTAGTATGAACGCTATCCGATCCGTATCAGAATTTCACCGCCTGCTCTCCTTACCCGAGCCACGCCACCCTTTGGTAAGTGTGATCAACCTTGCGGAGAGTATTTTTTTGGAAGATGATGTGTGGAAAGGATTTGTGAATAGCTTTTATTGTGTGGCCCTGAAGAGAGAGGCCAAAGGTAAAATACGATATGGCCAGCAACATTACGATTATGATAAGGGAGTGCTGAGTTTTACAGCTCCAAATCAGGTTCAATATCTTGATCTGAATAGTGTTGAGTGCGGATCAGGCTATTTACTTATTTTCCATCCTGACTTTTTACTCGCCCATCCCCTAGCAGCTAGCATTAACCGTTACACGTTCTTCTCTTACGCGGTTAGCGAAGCCCTTCATCTTTCTGCCGAAGAGGAAGATGATCTCCTTGCTATTTTGAATAAGATCGATAAAGAATGCTTGCATATTGATAAATATACGCAGGAAATTATTTTGGCACAGATCGAATTGTTGCTCCATTATTCCAATCGATTTTATGAGCGGCAATTTATCACCCGGAAAAACCACAACCATCAATTGCTCACCAAATTTGAACGCCTCGTAGACGAATATTTCCAAAGCGTTGAGACCTCGCAACCGCAACTCTTGACGGTACAACGCATAGCTGAAAAGATGAGCTTGTCTCCAAATTACCTAAGCGATCTACTCCGCATGCATACCGGGCAAAGTACGCAGCAGCATATCCACCAGCGGCTGATCGAAAAAGCGAAAGAAAAACTTTCTACTACAAATTTGTCGGTGAGTGAAATTGCGTATGGGCTTGGCTTTGAACATGCCCAGTCGTTCAGCACGCTATTTAAGAAGAAAACAAGTTTGTCGCCCCTCGAATTCCGCCAAGCATTTACTGCCTAATCGAGATATTCCTCCATGCGATCGATAGCAAGGCCTATTTGAAGCGCGCTACACTTCGAAATTTGCTATCCATCCGAATAGTCCGACTTATATCGATGGGAACATAACCATCTTATTTTAAGCGTTTATCCTGAATATGTTGGAGAATAAACTTCACCCGTTCCGTGGTATTGGATTTTGGAACCATGATGATGTTGTAGCCGAATTCAAGATACGTTGCTTTCATCATTTCGAACGTATGCTCAGCTTCATCCCAGTTTTGCTTTCGTTCAGCATCCGTCTCATAAATCTCTTTTCAAGGGGGAAGCATAAAAACATCGGTATCGTAAACATACTTTTTCGTCAGTTCGATTACTTCTTCTGAAATCGGCATTTGCTCCATTCTCATGTAGCAAATAGCATCTAACAATCCGCGATCAAAGAAAGTAGGATTTGATTCTCGACTAGCCACCACCGCCAGAAAACTTTCTATAGATGCTTGAAGCATAAGCGCCGCATACCGTTGTTTACTTTTCCAAGGTAACCCCTCGCCTTTTGCTTGCATTTCATTTTTTATGATTCGTCTTGCATCTTCGTCAACGATTCGAAATCCGCAATCATGCAGACTTTTGATTAGCGTTGTTTTGCCAACGCCGGGGCCGCCAGTTATTACATGGAAATGTTCTTTTATTGTTTTTATGCTCATGGATGTTTAAAACTTGTGTTGCTGAAGGATATTTAGCTGTGCTGATCGAAACGCTGATCCCTATCCGGAGCATTTGGGGCAATAGTAAAGGATGCTGATCATTCTTGACAGGATCAGAAAGCTTCGTTCGTTGAAGATCTTTCCCTTCCCACAAAATAGCGGCAAGCCCCGCGTCTGACGCAATCAGTCTTATTGTACCCAACGGCGAGGTCATATATTTATACGCTAACTTCCGGGTTTCCATATCAGCTTGGTCATAAATTTAGTGCCCCCGTTTCGCCAATATTAAGATATCCTCCACCTCTAGAATTTGCGTTGGATAACCGCTCGCAACAGCGTGGATCATCGCCTTCCCAACATCCGAAAGTTTAAGCGTTTTGGCAGATAAAAAAGGCGCCAGCAGCGGCCCCATGATCTTGTATAACGTCTTCACGTTTTTCTGGCCTTTGAAACCTTTCATAATCGCCGGACGGAAGTTATACTGCCCTTTAAACGGTAACTTCATCAATGTATTTTCAGTGCGCCCCTTCACTCTAGCCCACATCACGCTGCCTTTCTCCGTGCTGTCTGTACGGTTTCCAGACACATAGATAAAGGTGAGTCCAGGATTGATTTTAGCAAGGGAAGCAGCAAATGGCACAACAAAATCAAACGTCTTTCTGGTAAAACTTTCCTCATTCTCGCCCAGCGAACTAACGCCAGCACAAAAAAAGCAACCGTCATATCGACTCAAGACATCCGAATGATCATTAATTTCAGAAAAGTCTTTCACGATGAGTTCCCTAAGTTTAGCATGCTGCATTCCGTAGCTTCTTCGACCAATGATCAATACTTCAGATACCGCGGTATTGTCTAAACACTCAAATAAAACACCTTCGCCGACCATTCCCGTGGCGCCTGTTATGATTACCTTCATATTTCAATAGATGAATAAGAACCTGTTTAAGTTATACATGCTGATATTTTTTTACAGTCTATCATGAGAACGAACCGGGGAAAATTTTGCAGAGACAGCAGATCGCTCCCTCGAAGAATTTAACCGAGCTGCAGCCAAAAGAAAGTCTCAAAAAAACGAGTAGATAAATTTTAAACCGTCTCTCAATCAAATCTCGAAAATAAAAATGGTTTAGCCTTCGTTACAGAGGCAATATTTTTTATTTGACGATTACCTACTACATCTTATTTGGGCGTGTCCCTTTGCATGGTTTCCACACGCAAAGCCAACACGCGCCATGCAAGCGGGTCGGGCTATCCGCTATATCTTTTGTTCCGCCAAAGCGGCACAAAAGGATGCCGCTTCTATCCCTCACGCAAAGCTTATCCAACCGAGCGGGTGTTTAAGTCCGCTGCTTCCAATGCAAAAAACCAAATAAAAGCAAAACAACCAGTTCGATCAGTAGCCACCACAACTGTTTTATAAAAAATCCGTCGAGAACAAAGCCCGTTAACCTGGCTATGATAATCCCCAATGTCAACGTAGCAAGCAATGCTGTTGCAATAAGCCGCCATGATGTCCAGTCTGTTTGATATAAAACAAATATTCCCAAACCCATCAAAAGGCCCCATTTCACTCTTTTTTCGATGATCTCATAAGGGGTAATGGAGGCAGGAAACTTATCCAGCAACTCCGGTTTTAATGTGAAGATGATTCCAAGAAGAAGAAACAGAAACCCTGCTATTTTTAAGATTATATGCATGACAATAGATTTAAAAGCATTTACTATGAGCAAGCTGTTGTTGCTATGTTATTTCGTAAAGTGATCAACCACTTACATCAAGCCCTACTTTTTACCAAAATTTCCACCATTTTTTTTCAGGCTTCGCGTCTATCGTTTGGCCGTTGCTTTTTGCGTAATAAACACAAATTTGATCCGTTAAAAAGTCATAAACGTCATCCTCCAAATAAGGGCGTTTAGCATGCATCAATTTCATCGTCGAGCTGAGGATGATATCTATTTAAATTTTAAACAATAGCCTGTAATCAAGTATAGTTAATTAAACTCATTTTCATCATAATATCCGTTTGTTCATCCTTCCCAAGTTTGAAAATGTGTTTGTCAAATTCCACGAATCCGTTTTTCTTGTAAAAACTAATCGCTCTTGGGTTTCCCTCCCAAACGCCTAACCATACGTAAGTGGCATGTTGTTGTTTAGCGATGTCGATGGCCTTCTTATAAAGCATTTGTCCAACTTTCTTACCATGAAATTCGTTCAGCACATAAATTCGCTCAATTTCAAGTGCGTCGTTGTCTTGTATCTCTGTTTGTGACTGGCCAACGTTCAGTTTAAGGTAGCCGATGACTTTTTCGCCAAGTTTTGCGAAATAAAATGCAGAGCTTTCGTTATTGAGTTCAGCAGAAACTTTGTCAATTGAAAAGCCATTATCTAAGTATTCTCGCATATTCTCCTCGGTATTGCTGTCAGAGAATGTCTGATAGAACGTTTCCTTGGCGATAGTTTGTAATTGCAGAATTTCGCTTTCTACAACCTTCGTTATTTCAATATTTTCCATTCGTAAAAGGATTTATTGTATCCTAGAATTTTTATTGTTTATAGCCACTTTGAATACGTATTATGGAATGCTGACATGGCTGACATCATGTGGCAGCCATCAGCAATCCACTGCGGAATCAGTATATTTCTGCAGCATCTTATACGCTCTACGCTTAATCTGTTCCTTCAATCCTTTTGGAACTAGCACTTCTATGCATTCACCGAAGCCAAGTATTTCCCGTTCTAGTTCAAAGTTCAACACAACATCCAAACGTATCAAAATACTCCCGTCCTCGGCGGTTTTTAAAAGCTGCTGTGAGGCGTGTATAGGCTTGGTTAACACATAGGGTGCATTGTGCTTATCAACCTGTAAAATAACCCGCTGTCCCCGATCCTTCTCCGATTTGGTAACGCCGATGGTATCTGCATAGTAACGGTCGAAATCGACGCCGTTGTAATCGACAAAACCAAACTTACTCATTTCAGCGATATCTTCCATACGATCAAGAGCTAGTGTAGCCAACATCTTCCCTTTCTTGGGTTTACAGATCAAGAACCACCTATTCCTGTATTCTTTTAATAAGTACGGGAAGTACACGCCATCTTGAGCTGACTTGGACTTGAAAGATCGATACGTGATCAATAGCGGCGTCTTTTCGCGTATCGCCTTATGCAAAGTCGTTATCCAGTTCAGCCCCTTTAGCAGCTTATTACTTTCCATTTGTATGCAGGAAACTGTCTTATCCTCGCTTTTGGATAGATTATTTTCTAGCCTAGCGATCATATCGCTCATTTCATCGAAATAAGAAAATCCATTCAAATGCTTTAAAATATCCACCGCTTCTTTCATCTTGGACATATCGCTATCCGATAGCGGCGAATTACTGATGGAATACCCAGGATCTTCATACGTGTAAAATTTTCGCTTCAACACGGTGATGGGCGCATTGTATCCTAACTTATTACTACGCATGATTTGGATATCGCCCTGTATGGTTCGTTTCGAAACCCCATTATGGATACCCTCCAATTCATACAAACCGTCAGCAACCTTTCCGATAAGATCATCCAACGTCCATTTTCGGTGTGTTTGCCGAAGACAGTCGTCAATGATTTTGTACCGAATTAGCGCAAGTTTATTGATAGACATACCTTATTCTATTAAAAGTTGCACGCTAAAGGTAATCACTTTACGGCAAACTACGCAAAGCATCTGCGTACTAATATTTAAATCCACTGATCTGTGCAAGATAATTAAATTTAAAAATCTTTATATCAGATGATTACAAGTAATCATCCAAAATACATTCGATTACGCAAAACAGCTGCGCAGTAGAGATAGCACCTTTGTATTGTCGGGTATGGGAATGCCCCACACCGTAAAGATGCCACTGGTTTTTTAAAGCAACCACGAGGTGTGGCGTTCGAATGCGTGATTTTAGATGACAACAGTGAAGATGCGCAAGGGACAACTTACACATATAAGAACGCAACTTTACAATACATAAAACAATGGAAAATAAAAGAATCAACGGCAACGATTTGATGGCCTTGGGATATAAAGAGAATCATGCCATGGGTGTGGCACTCAAGATCAATAAAAAAAGACTGGGATTTAGCCGGGACGAGATGTTAGCCAACTTCAAAAATGTGCTCGAAAATCCTGAAAGCTATGTCGCCGACAAGATATTCAGGCCATTGGCAGAGGTACTTTTGAACATAGACAGCATGGCTCGGGAAACGATTGCTTTGAAAGAATCTCCGGTTTCTTACACCGTTTACGGCGAAGCGCAGATTGAAGAAGGTGCAAAAAAACAGATGGATATCGCCATGACGCTTCCCATAACGGTAGCCGGCGCCTTGATGCCCGATGCGCACCAAGGTTACGGTTTGCCCATTGGCGGTGTACTAGCCACACAGAACGCCATTATACCATATGGTGTGGGTGTCGATATCGGCTGTCGGATGGCACTGTCCGTGTTCGACTTACCGGCCAGCTATTTGGAGGCCAACCACGATAAGTTGAAAGAGATCTTAATGAGCAACACGCGCTTCGGGGCCGGGAAAGGTTATCTAAAACAGGAGCGTATGGATCATGCAGTTTTAGATAATCCGCTATTCAAAACCCATGCCTTAATTCGTTCATTAAAAGATAAAGCCTGGACGCAGTTAGGTTCGTCGGGCGGTGGAAATCACTTCGTGGAGTTTGGCATAATGGAATTTACCGAGAAAGATGAATCCTTAGGCGTTGAGCGTGGCAGATATTTAGCGTTGCTATCACATTCTGGTTCTCGTGGCCTGGGGGCTACCATCGCCGACCATTATACCAAGCTAGCCAAAGCGATCTGCCGCCTCCCCTATCAGGCACAAAATCTGGCTTACTTGGATCTGCATACGGAAGAAGGCCAAGAATATTGGTTGGCGATGAATTTGGCAGGCGATTATGCTTCTGCATGCCATGAGGTGATTCATGAGAAAATAAAGCGAGGCCTGGGTGCTGGGTTATTGGCGAAAATAGAGAACCACCACAACTTTGCCTGGAAAGAGCAGTTTGAAGGCGAGGAGGTTATTGTTCACCGCAAGGGAGCGACGCCCGCTGGTAAAGATACGATGGGAATTATTCCAGGATCAATGGCCACACCGGGGTTTTTAGTTCGCGGAAAAGGAGAAGAGCTTGCGATAAACTCCGCCTCGCATGGCGCTGGCCGCTTGATGAGCCGCACGCAGGCCATCAAGACACTGGCTGATTCCGATTTAAAACAGATGCTTCGTGACCACGGCATTACCTTGCTTGGTGCGGGAATGGATGAGGCGCCGATGGCGTATAAGGATATACATACGGTTATGGCAGCGCAGGTTGATTTAGTGGACGTCGTGGCCACATTCTCCCCAAAAATCGTCCGCATGGCCGATGATGGGTCCAGGGAAGATTGATTCAAGTACTATACAAAATCATTACTCAACAATGAACCATAATAAGCCGCAATGACCGTTGCGGCTTTTCTATGCCGCAAGTTTAACAAAAATGGGGATACGTGGATAATGTATCTTTTTATCTATGCAATAAAGTTGGATCACGCACCATTTTATCCCGCTGATAATCAACAAATACATTATTAAACACAAAAATAAACTAGTTTTTATTTGTCATAAACCATATTTTTTCTACCTTTGCATCACTTTAAACAACGGAAGATTATTCTTCCAGATTTAACCGATTCTGTAGCTCAGCTGGTAGAGCAATACACTTTTAATGTATGGGTCCTGGGTTCGAATCCCAGCGGGATCACAAAAAAAGCTCAATCGAAAGATTGGGCTTTTTTTGTGCGCTGGGATGAGAACCCAAGGGTTCGAACTCCCTCGTTCCGGACTTGTGTGCGGGGATGCGCGACGGAACATATCCCAGCGGGATCACAAAAAAAGCTCAATCGAAAGATTGGGCTTTTTTTGTGCGCTGGGATGAGAACCCAAGGGTTCGAACTCCCTCGTTCCGGACTTGTGTACGGGGATGCGCGACGGAACATATCCCAGCGGGATCAATTTGAAGATTCTTATAGAAAAGAAGACCTAAGCTAGCGCAAGCTCTTTTTCCGAATCCTACTCAATGTTTCCCTTGATATTCCCAAATAGGAAGCGATCTGGTGCAGCGGAAAGCGTTGAATCATGTCCGGATGACGGTCGACGAAACTTTCGTAACGTTCCAGCGCACTGAGGCTTATCGAATCGTCAACCCGGCTTTGCAAAGCAATATGATTGTTTTCACTCATTTTCCAAAATGTTGCTTTCACGCTCGGAATCGCTAAGAAAGAATCAAGGTTATGTCTAGGAAAAACCAACAATTCTGTGTTCTCCCAAGCTTCGATATAATATTTTGACGGGGTTTGGTTGATAAAACTTTGCCGGTCAACGATCCACCAGTTTTCTGTAGCCAGTTGAAGAATGTATTCAATGCCATGACTATCTATACTAAACTGCCGGATAGCTCCCTTTAATATAAAGCCTGTATAGAGACAAACATTGCCCTCTTCCAGAAAATATTGTTTCTTTCTTAGTTTTTTAGGCACGAGCAGCGACTCGATCTGTTCTTTTTCTTCCGATGAAAGACTTGAATCGCTATAACGTTCGATATAATCAAAAAGTGGTTTGTACATCTGTTTTTTGAAAGCTGTTAAGGCACGCAATCTATCAAATTTAAAATTTTTTCACTATTGAAGCTGAATATTTCTACGAGTAGATAGAGACTGCTCGAAGCGCCCCGCAATGATGAACAGCTAAGCAGCCTATCGTTACCGGAAGGAAGGAATAGTGTCTACCATGAAAACCTGGCGATCTTGCACTACGTAAGTGGCCCGTATAAAAACAAACAATGGAGCATGAGATAAACGAGTAAGGCGATAAATGCAAATTAATTTCTACAATTGACATTTATCACTGTTTTTTTGTGTCAAATATCAACGTCCAAGTAAAACCATTCCACGTAATTTTGTTTTACACATTAAGCAATCATCAAGCTGATGTACATAAACAAAATAATATTAATTTAAAAACATTTATTATGCACACAAAGGCATTCACCCCAGAAAACGCAGCCATGCTGCTTATTGATCATCAAGTAGGAACAATGGCTTGGACACATTCGCATGACATCAATTTAGTGAAGCAAAACACTATTAAACTGGCGAAAATTGCAAAAGCGCTCAATTTACCCGTGATTCTAACATCAAGCATGGAAGATCATGCGCAAGGACCGCTCATTGACGAGTTAAAGGAAATTTTACCCGAGGCTTATGAAGCACGTGTTAAAAGACCAGGAATCGTAAACGCGATGCATCACCAAGGTTTCAATAATGCTGTAAAAGCCGTAGGTAGGAAAAAGCTATTTGTGGCTGGGATTACAACGGAGATCTGTGTTACGTTTCCCGTCTTACAAATGTTAGATGAAGGCTATGACGTTCAAGTTTCTGCCGATGCATCGGCGTCTTACACCCAGTACGGTGATAACTTGGCACTAGAAAGAATGAGACAAGCAGGAGCAGTGATCACAACGGTAGATCAGATTATCTCCGAGCTGGCAATCGACTGGACAAGTCCGAACGGACAAAAATTGATTGGAATTTTAAACTATCAATAAAATAAGGTTGGAACATTACCCTCTCATTGTTTAACAACGCGCATCTTTTGCTTTAATTAAAAAACAGGTTATGAAAATCATCAGAGCTTCAGAAAAGCACACCCATGGGAATCATCTTTTTCAGATAAGTATAGTATACCCGGGAACAAAATTGAATAATAAAGATACTGGCTTTTTGTCCATCGGGCGAATTGACCACGCATCATTCAAGCCTCCTGGGCTAGTTCCCATGCATCCTCATCGGGATGATGAAATACTCTCTTATATGCGTTCGGGTAAGATGGTTCATCGAGACAGCACAGGACAGGAAGAGCACCTTAACAATCGGTATATGATGCTCATGAATGCCGGCAGCGGCATTTCACACGAAGAACGTGCTGAAGAAGATGTAGAAATGCTACAGATCTTTATGCGACCCTCTGAACGATATTTGCCGCCAATGGTTCAGTTCCATCAATTTGCCAATGTTTATAGTGAAAACGCTTGGAGACTTATTGCAGGAAACCATCCCGATGCACCATTAACATTGCGGGTTGATACGAATATTTCTGATGTCAGATTACGTGAAAACACCTCCATTGAAATTCCGGATAACAAGGATGATAGTGTTTACTTTCTTTATTGTTTTAACGGAAATATTGAGATCGGAAATGAATTACTTACAAAAGGTGACAGCGTATTTCTGGAAGATAATGTATTTATCAAAGCAATATCCGACAGTGATCTGATCCTGTTCGAGATAAAAAAAGATGCACAGTACAGCGATGAAGGGATGTTTAGTGGAAACAAACTCGCTTTATAAGTTTTTTCCACCTGTTGAATCTTTAGCTATTTAAAACCACAAAGCATGTGCTGCTAAAACATGTAGAAGTTGGTCCCTACTAATTTTTTTGGACAAGCTCAAAACGCAGCGTGCACCACCATAAAAGCTCAATCGAAAGGTTGGGCTTTTATGGTGCGCTGGGATGAGACCCCAAGGGTTCGAACTCCCTCGTTCGGGACTTGTGTGCGGAGATGCGCGACGGAACATATCCCAGCGGGATCACAAAAAGCAATACCTTCGCGCAGCCTTAGCCCCTATACGTGAAGAATAAATTGATCGGGCTCTATACAGTTTTATTAAAATCCTAGTGGCTGCTCTCCCTCGCTACGAACTGCATACATATAGGAATGAACAAAATCTCATTTTCTGTTCATAGGCTCCTGTAGGCAACTTGACTAGGGCAGCGAGAGGCTGCCCTTCGCAAATCTGCTTCACGCTGAGAGCACTACGTTTGGTATCAACGAAACAGTTGATGTTCCAATAAATAAACCTCATCATGCATAAATACAAAAATATTGCGTATGTTCACTGGTAAATTTTCAGCGCATATGCATATGGAAAACATAAACCTTTCCTCCGCTAATGCAAGGGGAAACAGCTAACAGGAGAACGTGAGGACTACAGCCGTTACCTCAAAAAACTGCATACAGCATGTCAGCGACTTGAAAGATCTATTAGGAACAGGGAAATTATGCGATCAGTATTAAAATTTTTGGGCTGGACAGCAGGAGTCGTCCTCTTCATCATCGCCTTAACGTACGTCTTCAAGGTTGATTATATTTTAAAGGCCGTGCGCGTCACCTACTTCAATGGGCATACGACGGCATACTTATCAGATTATGTGTACTTCGATAACCATACCGTCGAAACTTCTGCTCCCCAGCCATGGGCAGAGAAAACGCAGAAAATACAGCTTCCAGATAGCGTAATCCAATTTCATAAACGGGAAAAGTCCGTCGCTTACGTCATCATACACCGAGACAGTATTGTTTTGGAGCATTATTTTGACGGATATGGCCGTGACTCCAAATCGAATTCATTCTCTATGGCAAAAAGTGTGGTCTCAGCTATACTGGGAAAGGTCATAGCGGACGGAAAAATTAAAAGTCTGGATCAAAAGATCATCGACTTTGTTCCTGAACTGGCCGGAAAGTACGCTGCAACCGTTACGTTCCGCGATTTGGTAAGTATGAGCTCCGGCATGAAATGGAAAGAAAGCTACTACAGTCCGTTTTCCATCGTTACCCAACTCTATTTTGACAAAAATCTAATAGCTGTGCTGCCTGAATTGCCAATCGATAATAAGCCAGGCCAGCGATTCAGCTACCAAAGTGGCGACACCCAATTATTGGGCATCGCTATACAGCGTGCAACTGGCCTATCGCTCAGCCAGCTTCTCTCCGAATATTTCTGGAAGCCCATGGGTGCCGAACAAAAGGCATTGTGGCAAGTGGACAGCGAAAAACATGGTATTGAAAAAGCGTACTGTTGCCTCGCAAGCAATGCGCTCGACTTTGCTCGATTCGGCAAACTATATCTTCAAAAGGGAAACTGGAAGGGCACACAGCTGCTACCTAGCGCATATGTGGAGGAATCGCTAGAACCTAGGTTTGAAAACGGCGAAAACTACGGCTACAGCTGGTGGCTGGGCAATTTCAATGGAAAGCCCTACTTCTATATGGATGGGCACTTGGGGCAGTTTGTCATTGTGGTCCCGGAAGACGAGCTGATTGTCGTACGGCTAGGTCACCAGTTTGATAAAAAACCAAAAAATCAACCTGGATCACCTTTTTATAAATTTATCGACCATGCCTATCAATTGTTGGGCAGCACAGTGCGCTAAGTCGTCGAACGCTCGTCTGCGAAAAAGTATGCTTATTTTTAAAGTAAAAGGCAAACATAGCCGTCTACCGTACCAATAAGACATTTGTATCGCATGAAATTAAGTAAGATGTTTGGACAGTTTCCGGATCAGAAACGAAAAGCCTATTTCAAAACACTCAAAAATTATAAAGACGGACAGTTCCAAAATCAAATACCCACACCGGCCCTATTGGAAGGCGAAAGTATGGGGAAGCTCCTTTTGGAATTTTTCGGGAAACACTTGGATACCACACCGCGCTCCCCGCTCCCCCATGTGAAAACAGATCTTTTCCGTTTACCACGAGACAAAGATACCTTGGTGTGGTTTGGCCACAGCTCCTATTTCATGCAACTTTCGGGCAAAACGTTCCTCGTCGATCCGGTTTTCAGCGGAAATGCTTCGCCCGTTTTCGGCTCGGTAAAGGCATTTGCTGGAGCCGACGAATTCAAAGCGGGCGACATGCCTGAAATCGATGTGCTGCTGATCAGTCACGATCATTGGGATCATCTGGATTATGGAACGATTCGTTTACTAAAAGAAAAGGTCAAACTAGTCGTCTGTGGCTTGGGCGTGGCACAGCATTTTATCTATTGGGGCTGGCCGGCAGAGAAGATCGTTGAAAAAAATTGGTATGAAGAAGTGGATGTAGCACCCGGCATCAACATTACCCTTACGCCTGCCCGACATTTTTCGGGTCGGTTTCTTACCAGAAATATTTCCTTATGGACATCGTTCGTCTTGCAAACGCCGGATAAAAAGTTGTTTCTGGGCGGCGACAGTGGCTACGGGCCGCATTTCAAAGCAATAGGCGAAAAATTTGGGCCTTTTGACCTCGCCATACTGGAGTGCGGGCAATACAATGAGCGCTGGCCCTACATACATTCTCTGCCTCCGGAAATAATTCAAGAGGTAAAAGATTTGGATGCGAAAACGTTTATGCCAGTACACCATTCCAAATTTAAACTGGCGCAGCACCCTTGGTACGAACCCTTAGAGCAGGTAAGCACCTTAGCAGAAGCGGAATCGATCGCTATCGCGACACCGAAAATTGGTGAACAAGTAGATCTGTCGGATATCAAAACGCAATGGGACAAATGGTGGACACCGCATTAGAGATTACTTACAACGTGAAAAATCCGGGCTGTTGCACGATGCGCAACAACACGGATTTTTAAATTTACGCCATCGCTAAACGCTTATGGCAAGAAAAGCCTTTTACTTAGCATAGGTAGCTTTAACGAATGGCGCAGCCAATAAGTAGTCGATACTTTGCTTCAGCCCTGTTTCCAAATCGCCTGTAACTTCTTCGACTTCAACAAAGATGTGTCTTACACCAGCTACATCCGTGTTATTGAAAATCGCATCAAAGCCCACCATACCGCTTTGACCTATTTCCCGGTGGTCTTTAATGTGTAGAGCAGTAAAGCGTCCTGGATATTTTTTAAAGTAGTCTACCGGGCTTGCTTTGCCAATCACTGTCCAATACACATCCATTTCGAAAAACACATTTTCCGGATCGGTATTTTCAAGCATATAGTCAAGCATTACGGCTTTATCTTCCACTTTCTGAAATTCGTGAGCATGATTGTGGTATCCATATTGGATGCCGTGCTTGCGGCAAAGCTTGCCTATTTCATTCAAATACCGACATTCCGTAGCAAGATCAGCCATGGTTTTGGGAACGTCCAACCAAGGTGTCACGATATATTTCATCCCCGCAGCCTTGTGTGCTAAAATAGTAGTCTCCCACCAGGCCAAAGACTCGGAAAAATTTCCAGAGGCAAGCTCTTCTTTAGACAAAGGCTTCGCGGCATGCGAAGAGAGAACTTTCATACCCGCCTTTTCTACGTTCTTCTTGAAAACTTCGGGGGTAGTATTGTAAAATTTACCTTCGCGGTATCCTGCCGCTTCGATAGCCGTATACCCCATCTTAGCCAATTTCTCTAATACGGCCGAATAATTTGCGTTGTAGGCGTTTGGATCGGTATGACTCCCCATCATGCTGCGCACGGAATACAATTGTAATCCAATGTCTTTTTTTGCCTTTGCTGCTTGCGCAAAGCTGTCCTGCGCCATCAACCCCATGCCCACGAACAAAAGAGACGCTGCTAAAAATTTGATTTTCATATGTATTTGTTTTGTGTTTTTTTATTGTTTACTCTTTTACCGACGGAATTACTGTGGCACTTTTTCCATCAGCACATCATTTCCATTCACGTCATAATAGGTACATGTTAGCGCTTGTAAATCCATTATCCATTTATATACGCCGCTGTTCGCACAATCGGCACAAAACGTAGCATAATCGGTATCACCACGCTGATGTGCCTTCAGTGCGCTATGGAAAGCATTCGCCGTATAGCTATCCGATAAGGCGAGCCCCGCATACGTGGCTGGATCCAATTGGGTATAGTTTCCTGCGCCAACGTATATAGAATGTCCATCCACAACGAACGTTTCATAGGATAACACGCCTAAAGAAATCAAATCCTGCACATAGGTAGGGAAATCAGCTCCCGACTTAACTTTTGCATGGGCGGCCTTTATATCGCTTAATGTAAACATATCCCTATTTGTTATTTGTTGTGTCAATATAGAAAAAAGAAATAGATTTTTTTTAAAAAAAATTTGGACTTAGTGTATAAAACACACTATATTTGTATCATCATAATTTAGGTTTATAATTGGTTAGCTAAAGGTTTTCATTCTCCCCGTTTGAAAACCTTTTTTTTTACCCTAAATATCGACCTTCATCAGCAACAATAATAAATATCACTGCTTTCAGGGAAACAACAAGCTATATAAAACTGTTAAATTTGTAAGCTACTTTTACTACAACATGATTTGACTATAAGATGAAACACGCATTTATCTACCTCTTTTTGATTCTTCATCCCTTTTTTGGAAAAGGCCAAGAGCAGCCTGCCGCGTATGTGCTTGCTGAAGAACAAAGTATTTGGTGGCTATCTGCAGGGGATACGGCCTATATTTACGCAGACAATGCCTACCTAAGAGATGAACCAAATCTAAAGGGAAGGATACTAGATTCCCTGCAATGCGGGACGATGATCACGATTTTAAGCCCAGCCTACGGCGGTAGCAAAGTCAGAGGTTTTTACGCCCCATGGCATGAAGTCGCCTACAAAAAAGACAATGTCGTTCAGAAGGGGTTCATATGGATTGGGTTACTGGCTTTGGGGAAAAAGATGGATGGACAAGGGAATGCTTACCTCTATGGTTTTGACAGCTTTATCCCAGCCGATGACAAAAAACCAGATCGATATATGTGCTCTGTTAAACTGCTCGACGAAAAAAACACGCTTCTGGGCAAGCACCAAATTGAAATGCCGTATACAGAGCAAAGTTTTATGGAGGCCAAACTTCTTCCACACATGGGCCTGAAGGGGCTAAAACATATTTTCCGTATTGCTTTCTCTGGAGAGGCTTGTGGTATTCCGACGAATTATTACTACGCCGGATGGAATGGGGCTCAATTTTTTGATTTGCCATCGCGGTACGTAGTGAGTGATGCGGGCGTCTATTATTACCAAGAGTCTATGCTCTTTCCTGCAGAGCACAAAAAGGAAGCCAACGTTATTTACAAAGTAATAGAAGAGGGTGAAGCGCAAGAAAATACCGACGAATTCGCCGCGATAAACTACAGCATCCGTAAAAAGGAAGAAAAATTTCTATGGGACGGAAAAGGTTTTACTAAATTAGCAGATGTTAAATAGCGATCTTGCACGTCACTACGATCGTTATCTGGCACGTGCATGATCGTACGCTATACAAAAATCCATGAAAACATCAACCTTTGCATTATTGGGATTAGCTATGACCTGTCTGTTCATGGCCAACTGTCAATCCACGAAAAAAACAAAAGACAATAATATCGCCATTGCCGATAGCACGGGTGGCGGAGCAGATACCACGCTTGTCGCTCGTATACAAGCAGACCCACATTATCCATTGCATGATAGTATCTCGGTTTTGTTTATCGTTTCGAACCCAACCAACGACACGTTACGCTTTACGCAATACCATACACCCTTTGAGGGTTTTTTCAGTAATTTTTTAACGATTACGGATGCGAGCGGCCAAGAGGTGCCCTATATAGGTGCAATGACCCGCCGAATAATGCCCCCTCCAGCAGACACCTATCATACCCTAGCCCCCGGGACGGAAGACAGTGTCAGGTTTAACGTTACAAAAGGTTATCGCTTTGAAAAAGCCGGCACCTATACGCTGTTATACAATAGTGGAGCAATCAGCGGAATTTTGCAGACCAAATCGATTTCGATCGTGCTAGACTAAAAAACCGCTATCGCCAAGCAATAAAGGGGATAAGACGGTCATAAAGATTATTGTGCGGCTAGCCTGTGGCTAACTTCTACATGGACAATATCCTTTATCGAGCCGCTGTACTGTCGCTCATCGTAATAGGCAGTCGTATCTAACGTTCCCGTAATCGTAACAAGTGCATCGTCATGCTCTACTAAAAAATCATGGAGTTCATCCTCATCAACTTGTAGCGAAACAGGTTTAAAATCTGATGGATCATTAAACGGATAAATTGCCACATCATCGTATTCGTAGACCAAACGGCCCTGTAATTTCACTTCATTGCCATGCAGCGAGGGCATCTTTTGTTCGATATTACCAAACCAAGTGCTTTGCATTATTGAATCTGATCGATGGCTTTGTTGCCAGCTGGCAGCGGATAGCTGATAACGGGGTTCCTCACACCCGAAACAACCTGTAGCCAAAAAAAATATACACGTTCTAATCATAATCGGACAAAAGCATTATTTTATAGTTAGATAAATAGCCCCACCAGCTATAGGACATATAGTGATAACGAAAAAATATCAAAACACGTATATCGAACAACATACTTTCGCGCAAAATACATTCGAATAGCCTATAACGACTTGTGCAAGAGACGCTGAATAGCGCACCATTCCTGATATTCTGACTCGTTCCAAGTGGTGCGAAATTTATGAAGCAGTTCGTAGGATCTTTTCCGCAAACCATCTATATAATCTGCATGTGCCGGCTCCGTGGAACCATTTTCTGGATGAGACGCAGCAAACAAATGTAAAGGAGCTGCTTGTTTCGATACATGTAGCGTGGCCATAGTTTTTTGTATATTAACCTTTTCAAAGGTAATAAACGCGCAGAAAAGACGTGGTAAACAACAGATTAATTTACCGTTAACATTTCTTTACGCCTACCATCGTTTTGCTAATTTCTGCCGCGTATCGCTGCATAAAAGTAGTAAGAGGTGTACGCCATGCAGCCAGCAGATTGGAAAAAAATGATTTTTTGAAAAACGAATGGCTGATCTCAGACGTTTTTTCATAGTAATGCAACATTAATTTAACACAACACCTATGAAAACAACAGTTAAAATCCTAGGCTTACTATTCGTTTCATTGTTTATCTTCTGCGCGTGCAGCAAAGATGACGATCCTGCAGACAATGACTTATTTGTAGGCACGTACAATGGTACCATATCGTTCCGCAGCAGCAATGATGGAGAGGCTAATGTTACTTCCACGGAGGGATCCGTCCGAGTGGTCAAGGTTGGAAACAATTACAGCTTCAACTTTTCCAATGACATCCGTACATTGGGCGATATTGAAATGCAGAAAAACGATAACAACACGATTTTTTTTAATGATGAGGCTATCGGATCTATTACGGTTTCGGAGTCTACGTTGCGTATTTTATACAACAGGGACGGTCGAACCTGGACGGCGAATTGCAGTCGTTAAAAACAAACAAATAAAAAATAGGGCTTCCGCCCTATTTTTTTTATTGCCCTAACGAGACCGTTAATTTACTATTCAGTCGTTCTGCTTGCGCAACTAACTTCCCGTCTACCCACACGCATAGCATGCTTTGGTCGCCGACTTTTGTTTCGTCCCAATCTTTCTTCCATACGATATCAATATCGTGATCGTGATAGCGCAGACGACCCAGGTAAAAATAATCCCATTCCTCTTCCGGTAAAAGTGCCTCTATGATAAATTGGTTATCGTGCAGAGCCTTAAAGCCTAAAAGATCTTCGATGATGATGTCCGGATAAGTGGAGTGGAAGTAATCCTGCTCGCCCCCAAAAGTTTGACCATCACTTGGTATATACCATTCACCAATATTCGGCTCCGCTGGATTATGCAATTGGGTCAACTTCTCTATCTGGCGATACAATAAGGAGCGATCCGCGTCCGTGATTTCCTTTTTGTAGTTGCGCAAGTAATTCGCGTATGCCTTGTAAACTACAGAATTTTGAAAGGGCCATCCTCTGCCATTCCAAGCGTATGCCTGCTCGTTGTAATAGGGATGTTGCCGCTCGGCGGTAGTCATTCCCTGCTTGTTGTTAAAACCTTTATCGGACGCAAACATGCGCCAAGCTTGTTCATAGTGCCTCCCCTTGCCTGCCGGAATCATATTGAAATACCAAGGTGTATAACCTACAGATTCGCGTACACGCGCTTCAAAATCGCGCACACCATATGCATTGTCACCCGCACTATACGTATTGAAAAATTGGTCGTCACCATTCCAAAGTATATCCATTACCCTCCGTTGCAACGCCATAGCCCGCCGCGAGTATGCTTCGGATTTCGGAACCGCAAGCGCCGGTGCATATGTTTTTTCGTCCAATGTATAGAGATCGCTCAAAGCCTTGATATTTCCATAAGCATAACTGTTTACGGAAGGGCGAACAAGATAGAAATCAGGATACCCTTTTCGGTAGGCGCGAGGGTACTTAGCTGCTTGTACAGAGGCAGCGGCTTTAGCGGTTGTTTCCCAACCTAGATAATACGCTCGCCAGTTATCCGCCGTATACGTTGCGTAGGCGCCATCACTTTCAATGAGCCCCAGCACGGCGGAAAGACTAAACTCCATGCCATCATACAAGTCTAAAATTTTGTACAGTCCATCTGTCTTCGACCCTTTTTGCTGCACGGTAAATAAACTATCCCATACAGCTTGGTGCTGCTCCAGATGAGGAAGGATATCATGCAACCAAGCCGCATCGGGATGAACACGTTGAAACGCATCCACGCCATCAATCATCCAGCTGGAAAAATGATGGCTCTCCGGTCTACTCAAATAAGTTAAAAAATTGCCATTCTCCCTTTGATTTAACCGAGAGGCCGATCCTCGCATAAAATAATCGGCATATGATTTTAGAAACTTCGGATCGCGAAGCCAGCGAACATCGTAAAACTGATGCCCTGCCGGGCAGGTTATCGCTCCGCTCAAAGATGCCCAAGGCTTTACGCCAAAAAATTCGGTCACCACCCAATATTTTTGCTGATCTTCCGGATCGGCGTATTCCTTCAAATGTTTGCTAACCATCCACCAGCGGTAGTTGTAGACTTTGTTTACCGCATCATCTGAGCTGATAAATAGCGGGATATTTGCTTGCAAAAAAGCTTTATTGTTCCGCGCGTCAAACGATCCGTCAGATGCCGGACGCCCTGCATAGCTGTTAAATTCATCCACTTGGGTTGCCAACAGCGTATCGGATAAGGCCTGCAGCCGATCCCGTTCTTTGCTGAAAGCGAGTTCTCTGTTGCTGGAGCATGCTGTCGTTAGCCAGAGCGCCACGAACAGCATAACAACATAAGGCGTAGATGATGAACGGACGCATGAAGGTAAATACATGGATACGATGATGTTCATACGTGGTTTATAAAATTGTTGATTCTTAAAGATAGTGCATCACACCTAAAGAAGCAACAAATCGGATTAAACAGTTGCTAAAACCATTATCCAGCCCTAGCCAAGCAACACAGCTCCAAAGGCTCATTGCTGTCTTCTTCCCAACTTCTCCACCTTCAACAACCAGTCTTTCCGTTGTTTTTCCGTCGAACGCCGAATGATGCCTACATAAGAAACTTTTACGGGGCGCACGCCACAAAATTCGAGTGTCGCCTTCTTCAGCTGATTCACGCTAGGCCGACCAAATAAAATGTGATAAATAAAGCTGGGCTGATCCAACGTCGTGATAATTCGTGCCGTACGCCCTAATAGCAACTTGTCCCAAAAGATGGAGTCTTTCTTGTACACGTAGGCCATTCCCGGTAGGAACAATCGATCGATAAATCCTTTTAAAAGTGCAGGGAGTCCGCCCCACCACACGGGGTGTATCCATACGAGATGGTCCGCCCAAAGAATATCCTCCCAAGCTGATAATAAATCGGGTTCCAAATGCATTCGTTTGTGGTAACCTTCCGCTAAATTTGGATTGAAATCAAGTTCAGCGACAGTGAGCATACGCACCTGCGCGCCAGTAGCTATCGCTCCCGCGCGGTAGGCTTCTGCCAGTGCTGTGTTAAACGATCCCCGACGAGGGTGCCCATTAATGATAATAATTTTTTTTGAAGCTTGCATAGCTACAAAGCTATTGCTTTGCAAAGCCTGCAGATCGGACAAATGTCTAAAAAACAATTTCTCGCCGAACACGACTAAGATGCCTCGCACTAATGCCTAGATAAGAGGCGATATATTGCAAGGGAATATGCTGTATGTAATGAGGATGCTTATTAACTAGTTCTTGGTAACGCTCCTTCGCCGAAAGGCGCTGCAAACCAAATACCCGATTTTCCAACTCTAAAAACTGCTGCTCGGCTATATACCGAAGAAAACGAGTACCGGCTAAAGTCGTTGCTAACGACTGCGCTATGTCTTGCTTTTTGATCAGTAATACCTCGGCTGCTGTAATGGCCTGTATGGATTCTATACTGGGACCGCCCGTAATAAACGAGGAGTACGCACCGACAAAGTCTAGTGGAAAACGAAAACAGTAGGTCATATCGATACCATCTGCATGCGTGTAAAACGATCGGAAAACACCTTTCTCCACAAAAGCGACAGCGGTGCAACGTTGCGATTCGCGCACAAGAAATTCACCTTTGTTTACGTGTGTACGTTCGGTAAGCGAGACGATTTCTTCAAGCTGCGGTGTCGTAAAAAAATTAAGACCGCGCAAATATGCTAAGAACTGATCCATAATACGCTTCTTTCACTTATCGATTCTTAAACAAGAAAAGATAGCGGGATGCTATCTTTTCTTGTTTACTTTTTTTAATGCCCTGCCTTAGCGTTGGCGTCCATTTTTACTTGACTCAGCGTCCGCAGACAGTAGATACCGAATATTAAAATAACGGCATAGCATAGCGCTGGAATGATAAACGAATCCTGTACACCGATCTTATCGGCTAAATAACCTTGTACAATAGGAACAATGGCTCCACCTAAAATCGCCATAACGACTAAGGATGAACCTTGGCTTGTATACTTTCCCAACCCTGCAATAGACAAGGTATATATATTTGAAAACATAATCGAATTAAAAATCCCTATGCCCAGCACGCTATACATCGCCCAAATACCCGTATTTAATATGGTAGAGGCCAACAAGAAGACGTTTATCGTGGCAAATACCACCAACGTTCTTGCCGGAGCAGATTTACCGATCAAGAATGCGATAAAATTCAGTGCAATAAAACCGAGGAAGAATGAAATTTCGGAGAAACTAAGACTTACTACACCATATATCACCAAGAATACGGCTAACGCGGTCAACAGCATATAAATCGTTTTCTTGCTCTCCGCAATTTCTTGACTTAGCGATATGGCGCCAAGGAACCGGCCAATCATCGCGCCGCCCCAATACAAAGCAAGATAGTTTTTACTCACCGCCTCAGTAAATCCCATCACTTCTGGGAGCTCCAAGAAACTGATAATAAAGCTTCCCACAGCGACCTCGCCGCCCACGTAGCAAAACATCGTACCTACGCCGTACATAAGATGTTTAAATTTTAACGCGCCCCAACCCTTCACAGGCTCCGAATCATCCGTTTGGAATGAAGGTAGTTTCACCCGCGAGATCATTAAGGCTACAAGCAGTAAGATACCACCGAAGATGAGATAGGGTAAACGTGTTGCCACGGCGCTGAAACTGCCATCAGGCGAAGAAAATAGTTCGAAGATTAAATGTCCGCCCAAGACGGGCGCTATCGTTGTTCCGAAAGCATTGAATGCTTGCGTCATGTTTAAACGGCTAGACGCAGACTCTTCCGGTCCTAAAAGCGATACATAAGCGTTTGCCGTAATCTGCAGCACCGTAAAACCTAAGCCTAAAACGAAAAGTGCGCCTAAAAATAGTGGATACGATGAAAGACTGGCTGCTGGATAGAATAGCACACAGCCCGCCGCAGCGAGAAATATACCAAATAAAATTCCTTTTTTATAGCCTACTTTATTGATCGGGTCTTCTACCAACGTTGAATAGAAAAAATAGATTAGGGATCCAATAAAGTAAGCTCCGAAGAAGCAAAACTGCACCAACATGGACTCAAAGAACGTTAACGAAAAAAGCTGTTTGAGATAAGGTATTAAAATATCGTTCATGCAGGTAATAAAGCCCCACATAAAAAATAATGCTGTGATGGTAATTAAAGGAACGAGGTAGTTCTGTTTAGTCGTTGTTGTCGTTTGCATCTTTATTATATCAATTGTCAAAGGTTTTCAACAGCGTCCCGGCCCCTATTAAACAGTGTTTTGCGACACCAAATACCGTTTCCCTGCAAAAAACACACTGTTGTTTAGCAAAAGAATAGATCAATTGAAAGAAATCCATGGAAAACGTGCTCGCCCAATAAACATTTGCCCTATGCCTTTGCGCTAGCCTAAATTTAATTTGCAAAAAATTTCCCTCAATCGACACCTCTCTTGCGTCTTAAATGCGCTAAAACCATTTAATAACTCTAAAAGAGGCGATGCAATTGTACACTGAATTCGGCGAAATTCCAAATGCATAGCAAAAAACTTGTGATAAAAAGTAAGTGCCCACTTTCGAACCTAGAGAAAATGACAAGCCTCGGCCTACCAATCTGGGTAAATTTTGAAAATCTTCTCGGACGCTGTAATGAACAGGTAAGCATGTTGCTTTCCGCCAAAACAGACATTTGCAGTCCACTCGGCCGGTACGTCGATGTGATGGATTTGCTGGCCATCTTTGTTGTAAATGAAAACTCCCTTTCCGGTAAGGTAAACATTTCCTCGATCATCGACAGTCATGCCGTCTGAGCCCTTTTCACAGAAAAGCCGTTTGTTGCTGAGCGTTCCGTCGCCGTTCACATCATACACGAAAGTCTTATCTGCGCCTATATCTGCAACGAACAAGTGTTTGCCATCGGGCGAACCGATGATCCCGTTAGGTTTATCGAGTGCAGCATCGATTTGAATTAATTTTCCCTGCTGCAGCATATACAAGGCCTGCGGAAGCTCGCTACTGTCACGCTGCCAATAGTCACGGTCGTAAAATGGGTCGGTAAAATACATAGTACCGCGATCAGACACCCATACGTCATTTGGTCCATTTAGCAGCTTATTTTGGTAGCCGGTGACGAGCACATCGACAGCTTTCGATACCGGGTCTATTCGCCAAAGTTCATTTTTTTCATCAGCACAGGAAACGATAAAACCTTCCTTGTCCATAAACATTCCATTGGACCGTCCAGCTGGCTGCATAAACAAGGAAAGTAAACCATTGGTATCATATTTCCAGATGCTGTTATTCGGCTGGTCGGTAAAGTAAATATTGCCTTGCTCATCTGCTGTGGGGCCTTCTGTGAATGAAAACTGTGCGGAGATCTCAATTAGTTTACCTTTAAGCTGCGCCTTGCTATAAAGCGTGGTTAGTATCATTATCATAAAAAATACAGTTTTCATATCCTGCTATTAACATATGATAAACGGGATCGTTCTGAAAAAAAATAAAATGTTACAAAACAAAAATGCCAGATATGAAGTTTACGAGTTGACAATTTCCTAAGCAACTAAAAAATAACATGTTGTAACAACAACGTGTTTTGAAGTTGACTTTTAACATTTTTTTTTCAAATCATGTTAATAAATTGCGTGCCGTATCAAATCGTAAGAGTAGCGAACAAAATAACTTACATACACTTTAAATCAACACGTTAAGCATTGCTTATTCAATCTTTATGAGACAAAAATCACTAGCACGATGTGCACGACTGTTCGGAACAGTTGTTGTGCTCACCACTATGCTCTTTGGCCACGCTTTCGCTCAGCAGCGTACCCTTAGAGGTGTCGTCAAAGACGGCAGCACACTGGCCCCCATCGCCGGCGCCAGCGTTAGCGGTGCCGACCGCTCCAATAGTACCTTAACGGACGAACAAGGAGCATTTACCCTAGGTGTAGACGCATCGACGGCAAGCCTGCAGGTTACCTTTGTAGGTTATGAAGCCCAACAGGTGCCCGTTGCCGATCGCGATACCCTATCGATCTTTTTAGTCGCTGTAGACACCAAGCTGGAAGAGGTGGTCGTTACCGCGCTGGGGATCAGCCGCGAGCAAAAATCGCTTACCTACTCCACACAGCAACTGAAGGGCGAGGAGCTGACGCGGGCAAAAGGCACAAACATGATTAATAACATCAATGGTAAAGTCGCGGGTGTTAATATATCCTCTTCGTCGTCCGGTATTGGCGGCTCCGCGAAGGTTGTCCTGCGAGGAAATAAATCGGCTTCCGGAAGTAACCAAGTATTATATGTTATCGACGGTGTGCCAATCAACAACAGCTCTTCGGGGGTACAGCCTGGCAATATCTTTGGTGGCGAGCGCGACCCGGGTGATCCTATCGCCCTGATCAATCCGGATGATGTGGAAAGCATGTCGGTTTTGAAAGGTGCATCAGCGGCGGCGTTATATGGTAGCCAAGCGGCAAATGGCGTTATTTTGATCACGACAAAATCCGGAAAAAACGGGCGTACGACGATTGATTTCTCGAGTAGCGCACAAATTGAAACACCAGCCGTTTTGCCGAAGTTTCAAAACAATTACGCACGTGGTACTGATGGCGAAAACACCAATTCCCTAACCAGCTGGGGCGCAAACACTGCGGGCGGCGGTGGTGATCAAGTCGGGTCGTTTTTCCAAACCGGAACTAACTTTACGAACTCTATCGGCCTTTCTCGCGGAAATGAGCATATGCAAACCTATATCTCCTACGCCAACACATCGGCCAAAGGGCTACTCCCCGAAAATAAACTGAATAGACATAACATTAACCTCAAGCAAACAGCCAACTTTTTTGATGACCGTTTGACCTTGCAAGGTGGTGCCAATTATATCCAACAAGATTTGCAAAACTCCCCGCTGACCGGGTTTTATTTCAATCCTATCGTGGGATTGTATCTCTTTCCAAGAAGTTTAAACCTGAACGACTACAAAACGTTCGAAACTTTCGATCCCGCGACTAATCAATATGTGCAAAACTGGCATTCCCTGGGTGATAGTGAGACTACGCAACAAAACCCGTGGTGGATTCAAAACCGAAACACGTCCACTTCAGACAAATCACGGCTTATCCTAAACGGTAGCGCGAAATTTAATGTCAACAATTGGTTGAGTTTGCAAGCACGCGGTAGTATGGATCAAACGACAGATGTTTACGACAGGAAATTGTTCGCCGGTACACAGTCGATCATCGCGCAGCGCAACGGTGCCTACAACTACTCTAAAATTACCATTACGCAGAAATATGCGGACTTTATTGCCAACTTCAATGGCAATATCACAGACAAGCTAAAATTCAACGGGCTTGTTGGTACCAGCATTACCGATTGGAATACTGAAGGCATGTCCTTTAACACCGGAGCGACCGGTTTGCGCATAGCAAACGTATTCGCCATGCAGAATACGACAACGCCTATCACACTGACCGAACCCACTAATCGCAGACAATTGCAATCGGTATTTGCCAGCGCAAACTTCGATTATGATGGCTGGATGTTTTTAGATCTTTCCGCGAGAAACGACTGGTCGAGCACCTTAGCCTTCACGGATACACCTTCGTTTTTCTATCCTTCGGTAGGACTTAGCGCAAACATCCACGAAAAATTAGGTCTTCCAGATTTTATCAATTTTATGAAAATTAGGGGATCTTGGGCTGAGGTCGGAAATGATTTGCCGCCATACAAAACGAGACTTTTGAATACGTTAGGTAATTTTGGAAATATTAACATCAATACGGTCACGTCATTAGCAAAATTAAAACCCGAAATCACCCGCTCTATCGAGGCCGGTACGGAGTTAAAGATGTTCAATAACCGGTTAGGTATCGACTTTACGTATTATAAAACGAACACGAGAAACCAATATTTTGAGATCGCCGCTAGCGAAGCCAGCTTGTTTGGTACCTATGCGATCAATGCAGGTAATATCCAAAATGAAGGTGTCGAGTTATTGGTAAATTACGATGCTATACGTGGTGAAGATTTTAATTGGTCTACTGCGGTAAATTTCTCAACCAATAAAAACACCATCATCGCGCTAGACGACGCTATCCAGCAGTTTTCGATCACAGGCGAAAACCGCAGCAATTACGCGTCTCGGTTTGAGGTTGGCGGATCCTTCGGTGATATCTATGGTATTGACTTCGCGCGCGATGAGCAAGGCCGTATCCGTTTTAGTGAAGACGGCGTACCGTTAAAAGGCTCAGACTATGTTAAATTGGGCAATTCGAACCCACGTTGGCAAATGGGATGGAGCAATACCATCAACTATAAAAACTTAGGTCTTTACTTCTTGATCGATGGCAAGTTTGATTATGACGTGCTTTCGATTACCGAGTCCGTCATGGATGGTTATGGTGTCTCTGCACGTACCGGTGCCGCACGTGATGCTGGTGGCGTTTCCGTAAACGGTGTATTACCATCTGGTGAGGCGGTAACGTCCGTGGCACCACAGACCTGGTATACTACGGTTGGCGGTATAGGTCCGGTTACAAGCAATTATATGTACAACGGATCAGCTATCCGCATGCGTGAAATAGCCCTGTCTTACAACTTTAAGATAGATAGTAAATTTGTAAAAGGACTTCGTGTTGCCGCTACTGGGCGGAATCTGTTTTTCTTGTATAAAGATGCGCCTTTCGATCCAGAAACTTCGATGTCTACCGGAAATGGCTTAAGCGGTATCGACATTTTTATGATGCCTTCGAGCCGCAGCTACGGACTATCTTTAAACGTTAACTTTTAATGACCTACAACATGAAAATTACATTCAATACGATATATACCCGCTATAAGCTCCCCCTGGCTGCACTTGCGATAGGTGCCACGCTAGGGCTTACGAGCTGTACAAAAAACTTCGAAGACTTCAACACGAACAATACGGGGGTTACACCAGAAGATCTTTTGCCCAATGCCGAAAATCTTAAATTGTACTTCACCACTGCGCAGCGTGCCGTATTAAATTTTTCCGGCGGAGGTGGGCCTAACTCCTACCAATTGCAGCAAAATTTGATGGGTGATGTTTACGGTGGATACTTGATGAGTGCTACGCCATTCAACAGTGGACAAAACAACACGAACTACGCGCTTGTGAACGGATGGAATACCGAGCCTTTCAAGGTACTGTATCTGAGTGTCCTCGGCCCAATCAAACGTTTGGAGGAAACGAATTTAAAAGAAACATATCCTGCGGTGTGGGGCTCTGTGCTTGCGATCAAGGTATTGGCAACAAGCCGCGTAACCGACATCTACGGCCCTATTCCGTATAGTATAGTCGGCAACAATACCACGACGAGTATTCCTTATGACTCGCAAGAAGAGGTGTATAACCAACTTTTCACGGAACTGGATGAGGCGCAGTCGCTTTTAGAAGCGTATGTGAACGGAACCAACCGGGAAGAGCTTCCGCCGAATTTGGATGAAATAGACCTGATTTATAGCGGAAACGAAAATACGGTACGATTTACGAAATGGTTAAAGCTGGTGCACTCGCTACGCTTGCGGCTAGCTATGCGCATCGTGAAGGTTAACCCTAGCCTCGCTCAACAGCAGGCGGAAAAATCATTAAGCAGTGGCTATCTTTTCGAAAGCAATACAGATAATGCCAAAGTACGCATTGACGAAGAGGCGGGCTTCTTGAATCCCTTAGAATTTATCTCAAACAACTGGAGTGATATCAACGTTAATGCATCGCTCGAATCTTACCTTGTCGGCTATCAAGACCCACGCACCGCAAAATACATAGATCGGGCAAGTGGTTCAGGAGTCGAGGGCTACAAAGGAATACGCACAGGCGCTATCGCTTTAGTGAAGGAAACGTATGCTCGATATTCTACGATCAACTTCAAAGATGGCGCTACACCATCCTTCACGCCTACCACGCCAATGATGTTGATGACAGCAGCAGAAGTTTATTTCCTCCGCGCCGAGGCAGCGCTACGGGGCTGGGCTGGCAACGGTGGTACGGCAAAAAGCCTATACGAGACGGGTATCCAAACATCGTTCGAACAGTGGGGAGCCACAGGCGCAGCTGCCTACATAGCAAATAGCAGCAACATGCCTAGTGCTTATGTAGACCCCTTAAACAGCAGAAATAATGCCGCGCAGCCTTCGACGATTACGATACAATGGAACGAAGGCAGCGCGCAAGAAGAGAAACTAGAACGCATCATCACGCAAAAGTGGTTAGCCATGTTTCCTGAAGGCCAAGAGGCGTGGTCCGAATTTAGACGTACGGGGTATCCGAAACTCTTCCCTGTTGCACAGAACAACAGTGGCGGACTGATCGATACGCAGGTGCAAATCAGAAGAATTCCGTTCAGTCAAAATGAATACAACACCAATGCCGCGGAGGTTCAAAAGGCGATCGGTCTTCTAGGTGGAAGCGACAACGGTGGGACAAGATTATGGTGGGACGTAAACCGAGCAAATTTCTAAGGTAAATTTCGCGCGAAAGCTTAGCGATGCGTATCGCGCCAATGCCATGGTCAGCAACCCTATTACAAGGTTAATGACCATGGCATCTTTTGTTAAAAGCGAGGTTAATAGCGGTAAATTTATAGGCTGTAAAACCGATGCACGTGTTCGGTTGTTGACTAAGGAAACAATAAGCATAACGTGCTAGCAGTAGCATATCGCATTATTATCTTATGGAACGAAGAAAATTTTTAACACAAGCCGCGTTGGCCTCTGCAAGCGTCGCACTGGCAGCAGCGCTACCGGCTACCTTATCAGCAAATCCTATGCATAATATAACAACATTAACAGGCAGCTCTTCCAAACGCTTTCGTCCGCTCCACAAAGCGGGCCTTGGCGGCGTCGCTATAGGCAATGGGTTCCAACAGCATTCCGATGTAGCCAGTCTACAGACTATGGAAGCCGCTTGGAATGCCGGCATTCGCTATTACGACACTTCACCATGGTATGGTTTGGGTATCAGTGAACGCCGCATGGGCATGTTTTTAAAGGATAAACCGAAAGAACAATTCACGATCTCCACGAAAATAGGCCGTATACTGGAACCGCATGAGAATTTCCAGGCAGACGGTTTACTTTGGGAGGGAAAAATGAATTTCAAACACCGGTATGACTACAGCGCAGCGGGGGCACGAAGGAGTGTGGAAGATAGCTTGCAGCGATTAGGTCTATCATCGATCGATATTGTTTTTATTCACGATTTATCTCCGGATAATGGCGATATGAAAGACAAGTGGACAACGTACTTTGCCGAGGCCGCCAATGGGGCGATGAAAGAACTCACAAAAATGCGTGAAGAAGGTCTCATTAAAGGCTGGGGATTGGGCGTTAACACCATAGAACCTATATTGAAAACTTTGGAAGTGGCCGATCCGGACATCTTTTTGTCTGCCTGTCAATATTCCTTAATAGAGCATGAAGCTGATTTGGATAAGGTGTTTCCGAAAGTAGCGGAGAAGGATGTCTCGATCGTCGTAGGCGCGCCACTATGCGCGGGCTTCTTGGCAGGAAAAGACCGTTACCTATACAGCGGTAAGTTTCCCGCTGGAGTTAAGGAGAAATTAAAGGCCCTGCAACAGGTCGCACAAAATCATGGGGTAGACTTGCGTACTGCTGCATTGCAGTTTGCTGCGGCACCCGATGTCGTTTCTGCGGTGATTCCTGGTGCCAGCAATGCACAGCAGGCCATCGCAAACACCGAATCTTTCGAGGCCAAGATTCCGGCAGACTTCTGGAAAGAACTGAAGGCCGAAAAATTGATAGCGGCACACGCGCCAGTGCCGGCCGTTTAAACCGGCATCAGCGATACCAGCTACGCCGTGAAGCCATGAAAAATCGATAGCGTTTTTCATGGCTTTATCAGTTAAAAACCTTTATTTAGGAAAAAAGAAGGATAATGACCGAAAAGCTCCAATTGGCATTTGAACATTTTGATGCCTACAATAAACGCGATCCACAGACCTTTGCTTGGCAAGGGAAAAGCTACCCACAGGAATATTTCTTGGCGATGAAACTATGGGAATGGGTAAATAAACTAGACCCACAAGCGAGCGAACCCTTGCAACTAGCTTCGCGCTGTCAGCATATCGGGCGATGGGAAAGCCCGCGCAACAATTATCCAATGGATAGAGCCGGCTACCTGTTGTGGCGTAAGGAACTTGCCGAACACCATGCCGCGGTAGCGCGCGCCATCGTAGAAAAGGTTGGCTTCAACGAAGGAATAATCGTCGATATGGAGCAGATCGTCATGAAAAAAAAGATTAAAGTAAATCCTGATGTGCAAACCATGGAAAATGCGTTGTGTCTTGTTTTCCTGGAATTTCAGTACGAAGACTTCTTTCCGAAACATCCGGATAAAATTGTCACCATCCTGCAAAAGTCGCTGTTGAAGATGGATGCACATGGTCACAGCTTCGCCCTGCAACTGCCCTATTCTGAAGCTGGTTTAGCACATATACAAGCCGCTTTAGATCAGCTTGCCAAATAGGACTAGATTAACAGATGCTGCCATGACTAAACGCGCGAGCGAGGTAAAGGGTCTGTTTGAAAGCTTACAGGTCGAGTTGGAAGCTTACAGGTCGAGTTGGAAGCGACCGTTGTCAAATAAACGCCCTATTGATTGAAAAAAACGTTTGCTACCCTCCTGTGTACAGCAAGAGGGTAATTAAACGCCTTATAACACTGCTTTTTTAGTCCCTAAAACTTATAGCCAAAGGTTAGTCGGAAATTCCTGGGCAGCTCGGCTTGCCAAGAATAAACCGGTGTAGAAAAATAATCATCATAATACGATCCGCCCGCTAGCAAGTAGCTGTCCGCCAAATTTTGCACGTTAAATATCACAGTAAAATTATCCTTGTGATAGCCCAACCCGGCATCAAAACGTAGATAGTCTGGCAAATTCCATTCCGGATGATCGTCGGAGTAAAAAGCCGTTGTACGATCTACGTTAGTCGTCATGCCAGCACGAAAGCTTAAACCGCTTAAGGCACCTGCTTGCAGATGGTAATCCAACCAAACGTTAGCAATATGCCGATCCGCGCCAGATAGACGCTGCCCAGCATAGAAGCCTTCGACCTCGGCATTTACTTTCGTAATTTCAGCATCGGTGAACGCGTAGTTTGCTACGACATCAAATCCAGGCGCAATACGCCCCATGATGTCAACCTCTATGCCGCGAACACGTTTTTGGCCTATTTCAATATTTTCATTTGGACGAGGACCATAGGCTGTGACCTCATTGTTTTTCAAGATTTGGTATGCACTAACCGTAGTGCTTAAACGGTTATTAAACCATGCGCGTTTAAGCCCCAATTCCATAATATCGCCGGTTAAGGGCTTAACAGCCTCACCGGTATATAAAACACCGTTTTGAGGAATGAAAGATTGATCGTAAAGCGCGTAGGCTGAGGTGTTCCTATCGATAGAATACGAAAGACCAACTCGTGGAGTTATCTTCTTGCTTTCAATGGGATCACCACCCCATGATGCTTGTGACATAGCCGTGTAGCGAGCAGCTAAGGTAAGGCGGAGTTGGTTATCAAAGAAGCCCAACTCATCCTGTAGGTAAGCGGAGGAATAATGCGTTTGTATAATGCCGCCGCCAGCCGCCGCCCGAATTTTTAAAGGAGTTGACCGGTTGAATGGTGTATATGGAAAATCTAAGCCATATTGAGGATCTCTGGGGTTAAATTCACCACCATTCAAAGAATCCAAAACGAACGATTGGCTCCAATCGGCATAATAGTCTTTTCTTCCGAAATCTAAGCCACCCAAGATGCGATGTTTAACGGCACCGGTCTGCAAGTTGCCGTTAACAAAAACCTGGCCTAAGGCCATCGTGCTGGTGGCATCCCAAATGCCGGTCTGCCGAACCACATCACCGTTTGCCAGCACATCCTTCGGCCAACTGTTAGCACCAATCTGATCGTAGCTAAAATAGGCCCCCTGAGCCGTCAATTTCCACTGCTCGTTTAGGTTACGCTCTAAGGTTAAAAAGATGTTTTGATCATTCACTTTTATTGGCTCTAGCCCTGGCGACGAAAATGTGGTTTCTCGAGGAAGAGCTTTATAGCCGACAGGCGAAAAGACGTATCCCGAACCTACATCAGTCATCTGTGCACGCTGGTAGGTATACTCTAATGTAGCTTTTGTCTTGTTATCCAATTGATAGGACAAAACCGGCGCAATCACCAAACGCTTATTTTCCTCGAACGGCCGGAATGAGCCCTTAGTATCACCCGCAATATTCAAGCGATATAGCAACCGCTTATCTTTTGATAGCTTACCATCCAAATCTACCGTAGATCGATAACTGGAGAAACTGCCCATTGAAAAGGTTACCTCCCCCCTCTCCACACCGGTCGGCTTTTTTGTAACGACATTATAAATCCCGGCCGGATCACCGCTGGACATCATAAAACCCGCCGGTCCCTTGACTATTTCAACCCGCTCCACGACAGACATATCCTCAGACAATGGGCTCCAAAACGAAGAGACGGCATTCATACCGTTTCGGAACGCTTGGATTTTTGAGCCGCGCATATTCAGGTTTACATACATATCGTTCCAATGCGACAAGCGGCTTACACCGCTCACATTGCGCATCAAACCATCCGCCATGTTAAAGATCTGTTGCCTCGCCATCAAATCAGCGTTGACAATTTGTACACTTTGGGGCAGTTCGATTAACGGTGTCTGCACGCGAAGTGTCGGCGACGTAATCGTTTCTACTAAAGAAGCCTGGCCTTCGACCACGACTTCCTGCAGCATATGCTTATCCACGGACAACAACAAGTCGAAGCGTCTCTTTTCGGCATCGTGTAAGTGAATGGTATCCCGTTTGGTTTGAAGGCCGATATGGGTAGTGGAAAGCGCATATATCCCTGGTTTTAGGTTTCGGAAACCATATTCTCCAGCGCTATTTGCCTTTGTGCGTAAACTATCATTCAAAACGATAGTTAAATCGCTGGCAATTTCGTTATCGCTCGTCCGAACGACACCGCTAATGGCACCTGTTTGTGCGTAACTGCTTAGTGCAACACCCAGCGCGGGGATGAGCAGCATTTTACTTTTTGTTTTCATTGAATCGCAAAACTATATCTATATTGTTATTTAGACCAAATATAAATAAAGAATGCAGTAAACAAAATTATTTAATAAAAAGATTTAAATGTGACGTGGTCCTATGCTGGATTAAAAGATAACGTACAAGAACTAACCTCTTAAGAAATACTGCGGCTACAGCCATGTAAAGAATTATTAATCCGTCAGCACTGGATCGCGCGGAGGGTACAAAAACAATGAGGATACGATCAGGTTCTTTAGGTCAGTGTCGACAACAAAAAATCCGTTGGCTAGCAAGCTAACCAACGGATGGGGTGAGAGAATGTATATGTTATTTTAAGTTATAGCGCAATGTTACACCATAGGTTCTTGGATCGCCGATAACCCCGGCGTACTGCCCATAACTGCCCGGCGCAGCCAGTAGTTGTTCGTAATAATCGGTACCGGCGATGTTTCTTCCCCAAAGAATGACCGAAAGACCATTTGCAGCACGAAACCCAACACGGCCGTTAAGTAGGCCATACCCTTCAATATTCATGTAGGCCGATGGCGATGGACTAGACGAAAATGTGGAACGATAAAAAACATCTGCACCGACGAAGAAGCTTCCGGGAAGGCTAATCAGTTTTCCCTTTCGGCTATATTCTGCCCCAAATGAACCTGACCATTTTGAGATGCCCGGCAGCTGTCCACCAGAAACATCTTTAAAAGCCTCAGGTCCGCCGACCTCTTCGAGTGGAACAGGGGCGTTTGTAAAGCGAACATACTTCCCATCGGTGTAGGCAAATGCTGTATTCAGCAAAAGGCTATTGAAGAGACGAACGCTTCCATCCACCTCGACGCCCTGCACGCGCACTTTTTCAGCATTGGCCAAATACCCCCGGTTGACGCCCGGGTCTGGTGTTTGCACCAAGGTTTGATAATCTTTTATATCCGTTTGATACACGGTAAAATTGAGAATGGCGTTGCGCATTGGAATGGTTTTCACACCCAACTCCTTGTGATGCACCGCTTCCGGCTTTACGCGAGCCAATTCAAGCAGCACTTCCCCATTCGCGGTCGGCAGTCCGCCCACGTTAATGCCGATTGGCTTATAGCTCACCGAGTACGTAGCAAACGTATTGAATTGAGGGCTAAATTTATACTGTGCAGATAATTGTCCAGACCAATTCCCAGCCGACGCGTCTGTGTTAAACGACTGATCGGTATAGATGCCGTTTTTTAGCGCTTGCAGAGCCGGGTCTGATGTTTCCAAGCCGCCGTAGCGCTGCCGGTCATAGTTTGCTACCTTTTTATCATAGTTATAGCGTAAGCCAGGCAAAATGTGAAACTTCTCGGTCACGGCCCAATCAATTTGTGTGTAAGCCGCCAAGCTTGTCGATTTGATGCCGTACTTGGTACGGATGCCGTAATTATCAAACAAGCCGGGAGTTTCCCAAAGCTCGCTTGTAGAACTTTGCGCAAAGCGCCACAGCGCCGGCCCAGCTTCCTCCGTGTGCACCGGATCGGTTCGTAAATCTTGCCACAAGCCATATAAACCAACCACACCACTCACCTTTTCACTGATCTTTCCGGAATATCTAAATTCCTGCGACCATTGATCATGCACCGAGTTTCCCGCCGATACGGTGAAAACAGGTAAACCCAAATAATCCCGATCATTCAATGGCACCCAATCCCAATAGCGCCATGCCGACGTTGATGTCAACGTCCCGTTACCGATTTTTATATCGGCATTGACCGATATCCCACCGAGTTCATTATCAGCTTTGGATTGTGTATCCAGATCTACTTTACGTTCAAATGCACTAGTATAGGGAACAGTATAACCTAAATCGGCAATAATATTATTGAATTGTCGATAGTCGGCACGTTGCGTTTGCACCACGCCGGCGATTCCCCAGCCATAGCCATCTGGCTTCTGCTTAGAAACATCTCCGGCAACAACGATCTTGATATCCTCCGTAGGTGTATATAGCAACTGACCGCGAAAACCTAGGTTATTGATATTGTTTATATCCCTATTCGTATGCACATTATACAATGTACCATTACGCTGGGTGCCGGAAAACGAAACGCGTGCCGCTAATTTTTTCGATATAGGGCCTGTCAACGACGTTTTCGCCTGGATAAAACCGTAATTACCATAGCTAAGTTCGAAATTTGCTTCCGGGCTAAATTGTGGCAGGCGCGTCGTAATGTTGAAGGCTCCCGCCGTCGTATTTTTTCCGAACAAGGTACCTTGTGGCCCACGCAAAACCTCGATTTGTTCAATATCAATAAAATCGAGCCAAGTGGCAGCTGGCCGTGCGATATACACACCATCTAAATAGAAGCCTACGCCGGGGTCTATACCGTCATTCGTCAATCCGTATGTCGACCCCAGACCGCGAATATTCAAGGTCGTATTACGTGCGTTAGACGTATACAGTTGCACCGTTGGAACCAATTCCTTAAGGCGATTTACATTGAACGCACCTGCATCTTCTATGGCTGCTCCGCGAATCAAGGATACTGGAATGGGAACATCCTGCAATTGCTCTCGACGCCGACGCGATGTGACAACGACCTCACTTAAATTTTCCGTAATAGGCTTAAGTTCAATCACCGTGGGCGAAGTAGAAACCACCACGGTTTTCTTTTCGTAGCCGACGTAAGATAAAACCAGTGTGAAGGGTAATTTCTGTCCTGTAACAAATTGAAATCCGCCATCCCGATTGGTACGAACGCTGTGCGTTACCGCTTCCAGCTGCACGGTTACACCCTCTATAGGTTCACGGGTATCGGCATCAATCACGGTTCCCTCTAGCGAAGCATTAATTATTGGTTTCGTTTCTACTTGTGCTTGCGCAGGCAAGCTGCATAGCGCGATAAAAAGTGTTAAGATGCTGTACGCATAAAGACGCACTTTTCTTCTTTCCATAAATGAATGTATTAATAGATATATGTTCGTTGACAACGCCAATTGCAACTTATGAAGGCAAATATAAAAATTGTTACAATAAAGTCTACTAATTTTGTAGATTATTTTTGTGCTTTCATTTTTTATCCCTAGTTTTGGTGTATCATAAAGAACATAAGGTTTATAATTGGTTAGCAAAAGGTTCCATTCTCCCCGTCTGGAACCTTTTTTTATTGCACCTTAAAACCAACTTGAACGATTGCTAGCGCGAGGCACCACAAGGTAAGCGTAGACTGGACATGATAATAACTGCAGCGACATCGCTTATCAATGCGCAAGCCACGAAACGTATCACGATTAATCGATGAACAGATGGAAACGGCACACCTGCATGCCGACCGGCATCTGAAAATATAGTATGGCACTGATTACGTTTTCCGTATCAAAAAAAGGACATTATGAAGGATCGTCCTTAGGGCTAGGTTTTATCGCTCGAAATGTATCAAATACCGATTCCCTGTTCAGAAACCACATACCCAACTTCTCTGTGGCAACGCCGTCAATCAGCTTGTAAGTAAATCTCGCTCCCTGTTCCACATCAGCTAAGGTTTCGAGATGCTTTAAAGCTACATGTTTATTGTTTGCAATGCGCTCGCCGACATCGGTGATATGCGTAGAAATAAAGAAAAGGCTCCGCTCAATGCCGCTGATACTATTGATAAAGTTTAACGTTGCCTCGAAAGCATCTTGATAGTTTGTTCCCTTGAAGATTTCGTCCAACATGATAACCGAGGGACTATGTAACGCCATATGTTCACCCATCGCTTTCAGGCGCCTTACCTCTGCATAGAAATGACTGTATCCTGAACCGATATCATCGACAAGGTTGATGCTGGTCATTAGCCCGTTGTAAAATAGAATTTCCATAGATTCCGCAGGCACGGGGAAGCCCACGTGAGCAAGGTAAATGCAGATGCCGATACTCTTTAGCAGTGTAGATTTCCCAGTCATGTTTGCACCTGTCAAAAACCAGATATTTTTTCCCGTCGTAATGTGTAAATCATTTTTTATTGGTTTGTGCAGCGCCAAATTATAAAGCCCCACTATATCTAATAGCGAAGCGGGTGTCTCATCGGTATTCATTTTTGGAAAGCAAAGACTGTTTTCGTTCCACATCTTTGCCACAGCGACCAAAGCATCTATCGTGTAGAGCATGTCAAACAGTTCTCGTACCCGATTCTTATGCGGACCTCGGAAGAGATAATTATGCCGTAATGTAGAACGTCGCGATTTTTTTCCGCTTCCCATTCGGCGCAACTCTTCAGCATCAAAAAAAGACGCATTAGCTGAAAAAAAATCCGCATATTTTCGCAACAAACCAATCGCTTTACCCGATGACATGGCCGCATCAATTATTCCCTCTAAAGCTGTAAAGAGCATCGCAATCTCGCGGACGGATTGGTAAATGAACAGCCGCTCACGCTTCGCCGATAACGAGAAAAAAAGAAAAGATTCCCCCTTCGTAAGATCAGCTAACGGGTGACTTGCACGAGGCTCGATGGGTTTGCGCAGATAGCGCTCCAAATCGGCCATCATATGTTTATCAAACAGATCGGTAATATGCACCGTGCCCAGATAAGCTATCGCCTGTTGTCGCTCGATGATCGCATCGATGGATGCGAGGGGGTGCTTCAAATAGTTGTACAATTCATCTTGGCCACCCAACGTGAGGGTACGATCAAAATAACGCAATAGACTGGCGGAATTCCAGTCTAAGACATTTAAGTCAGTCAGCGTTTGTTTGTCGGTTTTTAACATCATGCAGCATGCTAAATATAGAAAATGCCTCGTAAAATCTGGAAATTATTAACATACTTTAAGATAGCTGCACCTGCCATCTACCCTTACGCTGCGTACTGAAAGATATGAAGTAACCGGTCGATTAGCTGCAAGGGATTCAGATGCCCAAAATAAGCCTGTAAAATCCAAAAAATTCACAGCTCTTTGATTAATACTCTTATCGTCGTGTAGCGATTTAACAATCCGCTCGTTTTATTGTGAAAGATCTATTTTATGAAACCTACAAAACTTTACCTGACCTTACTTTTATTTTTTATGTTTTTCCTTCATTCGTGTAGCAAGGAGGGCTTATCGTATGAAGAGCTATCGCGACTCGCGGCGCTAAAAACAGAAGAGGCGGTGGCGCTGACCAAGGGCCACGCCTGTGGAAATCTCGCAGAATGGCGTATAGATACGCTCTACTACACCTATGTGCCAGTACACCCAAGCTTTGAAGAGGCGTATAGGAAACTTCAGGCAGAAGCGCAAGAATTGTATAGAAGGGCAAACGATGCTTATGAAGGGCCGACTCGCTACAACACGAGCCCCGTAACCTTGCCCCCAAATTTCGGAATTCGGTGTATTAATGGCGAAGTAAAAGTAGCGTCCGCGATGGATCTGGAGCTAACGGAGATTAACATACGTTTAAGCCAGCTTTTTATCGATGTCACAACATTTTTTGAGGACAGGCCATGTACCGATCCCAGTAAATGGCAAACCGTTACCATTCGTAAAGATTGTGAGGCTATCGATGTCTTATATACGGATGCTCCAAGCTTTGCCATATTTGGCAGAAAATTAGAAGAATTTATGCATTTAGAATACGCTAAAAGGAATCTCGAAGGCAATGCTGCCTGCTCAACGAGCCCTATGCCCAATAAAAGGATAGTTTGCGAAAATGGCAAGCCTAAAGTGACCTATTAGTTTTTTAGATATAAGATTTGTCATAGAATCCAGGAGCACAGGGTTATTCTTTTAAAGCAGGATCCCAAATGTTGCTCATTTCTTTCTCAAAAAAAAGCATCCATCACCTATTATCACGAAAAAAAGCCGCATTCCCGGAGGAATGCAGCCTCATTAATCTGATCTTTAATGCCGATCAGGCATTTAGCCATCCATTTTTACGTCTTTTCGCTGAAAAAGACATGAAAAACATCAAGCTGGTTTGTCTATCTACATCAAACTTAAGAATTCAGAAAAGCTAAATCAATATAGCCCGATAATTTTAGTAAATTTTGATTTTTTCCTCCTGTTAGGATAAAAAAGCGCAACAATTCGCAACCTTAGCCCCATAAATAAGAGATTCAAGGTTTATAAATTACAAAAAGAACAATGCCACTAAGGATGGTGAAAATAAAACAATGTCCTTATCGAATAATTGGTTAGCTTATATATGAGGTGATTGCGATGCAACAAGCTATAAACGATAACACATGCTGTGTATTCAACCGGCTAGGAATGGCTACGCTCAAAGTATTCGATCCGATCGAGATTATGCGCACGAAAATCAAGACGCTCGGGTTGCAAGCCAGCTTCATCAGCAAATATGTAATATACATCGTTCGCTTGGAAAACCGCTAAAACCTGCACGCTTTTAAACGGATGTTCTCGACCAACTGCATACACGATCTCATCATTGTTACTATCTATATAGCTTATCGAATACATCAATTTATCCTCTACAACCTCACCGGCCCCCAAGCTTAGCTTCGATTGTAAAAACTGATACGTCGTTAGATGTTGCTCGGCAACATCATTCGGAAGATGCTGTGAATCTGGAATAAAAAATTGCTTTGCCATAGGTCTCCTTTCTGGTAACTGTATTTAACTAACGTCAAACCTTTGCAAAATAATATAAAAAAAACGAACGACAAAGCGTATTTTAGTCTTCCGACTTTTATTTTACAGTAATTTTATATTAACTTCATCTTGCAGCGGTCAGTATTGGTCGATCGTAACGTGCAACAAAAGTTATGCTCAATCCTCAGTTTCATGAACTCGAAAACAAAACGAATAGTTAAATATACAGTCTATAGTATTGGTGCGCTAGCACTGCTTGGCACCTGTGCGCTGGCTCTCTTTTTAAATGGGCGGCAATTCGGAAAAATGCCTGAGGGCGCACGCTTGGAACGAATCAAAAAATCGCCAAATTACAAAGACGGTGAGTTTGCCAACCAAAGTCCCACCACGCTGATGACCGGCGAAAAATCGCAGCTGCAGAATATTTGGGAGTTTATGGTAAACAAGGTGGCTGACCTCACACCTGTTCGAGCTATCCCTACAAAAAATACAGTGTTGACATCTCTTCCGCTAGAGGATGACCTGATCGTATGGCTTGGACACTCCTCCTTATTCCTTCAATTGGACGGAAAACGTATCGTCGTTGATCCCGTTCTCGTTTCCGCTTCGCCCGTATCCTTTGTCAATAAGCCTTTTCCGGGCGCTGATCGATATACCCCATCCGACATCCCCCCTATCGACCTGCTCCTGCTCACACACGATCATTGGGATCATCTCGATTACCAAACAATGTTGGATCTAAAAGATCGCATAAAATCGGTTGTTTGTCCGCTCGGCGTGGGCGCACATTTAGAGTACTGGGGCTTTGACCCTAAACTTATCCAAGAAGTGGATTGGAACGAAACACGACAGATCGATGCATCGATCAAGCTCACTGCCCTACCGGCGCGGCATTTTTCTGGACGTGGATTGACCTCCAACCAAACCTTGTGGACAGCTTATATGCTGCAAAGCTCCTTTGGCAACCTTTTCCTTTCCGGAGATACAGGCTACGATATCCATTTCAAGGCTATTAAAAAGCAATTTCCAACGATTGATTTTGCTGTAATGGAGAACGGGCAATATAATGAAGATTGGAACCTGATTCATATGATGCCCGATGATCTGGTTAAGGCGGTCGACGAGCTTAGACCTACCAGATTTATGACGGTGCATAACAGCAAATATGCCCTTGCACGACACGCTTGGTACGATCCTATGCAGAAGATAGCGCAAGCAGCAGCAGAAAATAGCCTGCCGGTGCAAACACCACAGATCGGTGAAGTATTGTTGCTACAGGACAGTACGCAGCCATTTAGCAACTGGTGGGAGGTTGCAGAATAATGACCTTCGCCAGGCATTTGCTGAAGCGCTTTTAAACAGATCACGCAACAATGGATACGCAAAAAATATACATCTTTAGTGGCTTGGGGGCGGATGAGCGAGCGTTCCAAAATATAGACTTTTCGGGCCTGGATATTCAACATGTGAAATGGTTGACGCCAAATAATGAAGAATCTATTCGCGCGTATGCCAAGCGTCTTGCTACGCAGATAATTGAAAAAGAGCCTATCCTTATAGGTTTGTCCTTCGGGGGCATAATGGCTTTAGAAGTTGCGAAGCATATCGCTGTCAAACGTATTATCTTGCTATCATCTGCAAAGAAGAAAGACGAGATCCCTATTTATTTCCGATTAGCAGGAAAGATTCGGTTGCATTTTTTGCTACCCACAGCGCTACTTAAAAAAGCAAACTGTGTGAATTTTTGGCTATTTGGAACGAGCACATTGGCTGATAAGAAACTTCTGAAGGATATACTGAGCGATACAGATGTCACCTTTCTTCGCTGGGCGCTGCAACAGATTGTTCGGTGGGACAACGAATCAACACCTTGTCCTATAGCACAACTCCACGGAACGAAAGATCGCATATTGCCGATTCGCTTTGTAAACGATGCTGACCTGATCGATGCTGGGGGGCACTTCATGGTTTTGAACCGAGCAAAGGAGGTCAGCGTTTTTATTCGAAAACACCTTTAGCGCAGGAATAACCGAAGAAAAGCAATCGCAAAAAGGCAAACCTCCTCATTGTTAACATAATCTTTATACGATATATCTTAATTTATGTTGAACCGCTGAACTAGAATAACTACCTTTGCGCCGATGAAAAAGATAGCAGACTACAGAAAACTTTTAGATTTGGACGCTAAAGCTGATCTCAGCGCATTGAAGTCGCGCTATAGACAGATCATGAAGGAATGCCATCCTGATAAGTTCGTGAATGATGAGGAAGGATTACGCGCAGCGGAAGAACGAAGTAAAGAAATGATCGAAGCCTACCATTTTTTGGTAAGCATTTGTCCGGAAACACTAGAAAACCAAAAGCCGATTTATAAAAATACAATCGAGACATCAAACATAAGCGATTTTGATTGGAAAGGACATATTTTGACTATATCGTTTTTAGATGGTAGCAAATACGAATATTTTAATGTACCCCGCAATGAATACATTAAACTGGTCAATGCAGATTCACCAGGTAGATTTGCCAAGCGACACATTTATCCAAAATATGGATACCGCAATGTATTGAAAACCGCAGAATAGCGACCATTTTCTCTTACACTCTAGGCCTGATGGGGATAGCATGGCTTACGCGCTCTCCTTATCAGGCTTTCTTTTTGGCGGCATTTTTCCTACCGCGCATCCTACGAGCTGGTAAAACCGGATTAGGCACTTCCTCCTCTTTCTAAAGATTCGCAGGCGACGTTTCTATTTCGATAATAATTTTTTTCTGGTATACTTTCAGCGTCAATGCATCCCCACGCTTAAAGCCACAATCCCCAAGCCATTTTCCGGTTAACGTAATGACAGGGTTGTAGCCGCCGTAAACCCCATCCCTCGCGGCCCATTTGCGAGATACCTTTAAGCGCCTTGTTACAAACTTATCGTTTGTTCTTTTGCACAGTCCTTTCATAGCATTTCTCCTTTATTTGGACGAAGTACGAGATGCCATGGCGTATATTCAATCCTTGTCGAGAATAATTTATCCCGTAAGAAGGATACTTCAGAAATATAATTTGTTTATATTTAAAGCATTCTATTTTTCGATAAAAACAAAACAGGTATGATACACTCCGGCAACAAAAAAATACATCAAGGCAGAAATATAAAACGCTTCCGTGAAATGCTGGGTATCAAGCAGGAAGCGCTTGCATTTGAACTCGGCGAAGACTGGAATCAAAAGAAAATATCGCTCTTAGAGCAGAAAGACATTATAGAAGCCGACATATTAGCACAGGTAGCAGGAATCTTAAAGGTGCCTACCGCAGCCATCGAAAATTTTGACGAAGAACAAGCGATTAACATTATCGGTAACACGATTACCAACCATGATCATGCTTTTAATCTTGGAACATTAAATATTCATCCTATCGACAAACTCATTCAGCTGCACGAAGAAAAAATTGAACTTTACGAGCGCATGCTGAAAGAAAAGGATGATATGATGGCAAGACTGGAAAACTTGATAAAAAGCAACTCCTGAGAACCTTCAGGCAAGCACACAAGATAGTCGGTAAAATACGCGAGCCGCAGCAGATTAATAAGCGCCTTTAATAAGTTTCAGTGTAACCTCGTGAGAAGTATTTTTTTCCCAGCGCGCGATCAGCCATGCAATAAAGCTAAGCCTAAAAATATCGCTGTTCCCTGCTTCTCTTAGTTGAGCCAACACCGCTTCTTGATAAGATGGCTCAAAAGCTACCACCGGTTTTAACAGGTATTGCTCAACGAGTCGCAGGTAAGCCAGCACACGATCTTCTGACGTCGTTTGTAAATATTTTTTATAGCGGCGCCGAAAGCTCTGCAGTCGAGACAAGGCAAGTTCTACATTTTCAAATTGTGCCTGAACAATAATCTCCATCAGGTTTTTCCGAATGGTCCATAGCATGCCGAGTTTTTTTTCGTACCAGGCGTCTGTCCGCGTAAGTGCAGCCAGTTGGCGAAGGCTTTCACGATTGTTATGCTGTGCGTAAAACATGGCCAAGCAAATCCGCAAATCGGCAATATCTTCGGCTTTGGTTGTCGCCTTGACCTTCGCTAGTGCTCCTTGGAGTACGGAGACTGCGGCATCTCCGCTGCCATTAAAGTGAAGATTTAGCGCTATAAGTAACTGCTGTCGCGCAAAAAACAAATCCCCATAGCGTTTGTCGCCCGCCATGAGTTCGGCCATCTTTAACAGGTAAGATTCACTTTTGCTAAAATCTTTATTCCGTAAATGAAAATTAGCCAAAAAATACATGATCGAAATATGGTGGAACAGGTGAGTCGATTTTTTATCGGGCTGCGCACTAATAAAATTATTGATCCGCACCACATAACGTTCGATCAGCGAATAGTCTTGTTGTATTGCCGCATATTCATTCGCTATAAACAGAATCTGGTAGATGGATTTAAACGTCATCAGGTCACGCAATGAAATTTTGTGTTTACGAATGCTGCTGATAATGAGTGAGGTTAAATGAACAATTTTTCCTTTGAGGTTTACCTCTTCTAGCTCGCGCCGCAGGTAGGCGTAGGTAATGTTTAAATTTGATTCACGGAGCATGGCGGTATGATTGGCGAGAAATCGGGCAGTCAGTTCATCCAGATTTTCCGCCCCTTCCAGATGCGCATACTGCAGCTTCAGCAACAAAAGCTCGTTCACCAAATTAAAATGCTCTATATCATGAGCGAGACGTTCTGCTTTATCCAACGATTTAAAGGCTACTTTCGAAACGCCATTCTCGAGCAGAAAACGCGCCACCACGACAAGACGCGATGCCTCGTGGGCTTCGGAATGGTTGATTTCAAATGCCTTGTGCGACAGGAAGGAGAGCAAACTTCGTTGTAACCGCAGCCGCAAAGCGTGGTAAGCATCGTTGTTTTCCCGTTGTTTATACAATTTGCTTAGTGCATTTATATCGTCAGTTTCCAACAAATTGAACAACTGCAAATTCTTGACATCTGTACGTCTATTTTTTCGCTGTAAAAACCTTTTAAAATCTTTCTTATCGGTATTATCCAGCAAATTTATCAATTGAGAAAGCGTATCCATACCACTACTATTAGCAAACTAAAGGTACAATATTCAGCCATTAAATCGTCAGCATATATTGTTTTTTGACTTTTCTACCTGATGCTTGTACCCGACATTTGCTTTCATATTAATCATTAAAACAAATAAATATGGAACCGCTAAATCAAAAAACAGAAGAACACGGACCTATCGTAAAAAAACAAAACGATGATCCAAGAAACCCGTTCAAACCGACTGCTGCATTTGTTGGCGCATCGTGGTTTGCCCTACTAACTGGAACAGTTGGCTATTGTATAGGCTTGTGGAATGCAAGTATGGAATTAAATGAAAAAGGCTATTATTTTACGATCCTATTATTCGGGCTATTTGCCGTAATTTCTGTCCAGAAAAGTGTTCGGGACCGAACCGAAGGATTGGTCGTTACCGATTTATACTATGGCCTAAGTTGGTTTGCTACCATTGCCGCATTGGTGCTGCTTACCGTGGGGCTTTGGAATGCAGATCTCGCGCTCAGTGAGAAAGGATTCTATGCGATGGCATTCTCCCTCAGTATATTCTCGGCCATCGCCGTACAAAAAAATACCCGCGACGCTAAAATGTTTGAGGATAAAGATCTGTAACGTAGCGGTTGCCTGCCCCGTAGCTCCTTGCCTAGCAAGGCTGCGGGGCTTACCGCATTGGTCAATCTATTGCATATGCTTAACTGGTCTACAACAATACGATGTAGACAGCTTACAGCGCACTTAAACTTAAGCTCTTATGAACCATATTAAACGGGAAGATATACATAGGCTGGCTCCGCATAGCAGCCTTACAGCGGCGGACGCTAGCAGGGCACTGCGTACCTTCGTTTACCCCAACACCAAGGCTTGGCAGAAATTTCTTCGCATCTTCTTCCTCATCCTGGGGGTCGGATTTTCCATTTTGGGGGTCATTTTCTTTTTTGCCTACAACTGGGCCGATCTGCATAAATTTGCAAAAATAGGCATTATCGAAGCGCTTGTCTGCGGAATAACGCTACTCGCAATCAACCCTAAGTTTAGCACACAAACGAAAAACATACTCCTCACGGGCAGCTCCCTACTCGTTGGTGCTTTATTCTCGATTTTCGGACAGATTTATCAAACGGGAGCAAATGCCTATGACTTCTTCCTGGCATGGACGCTCTTTGTCACGATCTGGGTCATCATTGCTCGATTTGCTCCGCTTAGTTTATTCTACCTTGTGCTGGTAAACAGCACGTTGATTTTGTATGAACAGCAGGTGACTACAGGCTGGCCACCGAGCCTATTCTACACTATTCTGTTTTTACTAAATGGTAGCGTAGCCATGGCAGCCATCTTCCTTCAACAAACGAAGCGGACGATGAATGTGCCTATCTATTTCACCAATACCGTGTCTTTGGCTGCCGTAGCGTTTGCAACTAGGGGCGCCATCGCTGGTATCTTTAGCAACGATTATATTTACCTGAGCCTAATAGGCGTCATTATCATTGTGCTCTACAGCACTGGAATGCTATACGCTATCAGGCGCAAAGATGGATTCTACGTTGCGATCTTATCTTTTAGCTTGGTCGTGATCGTATCGGCGCTTTGGGTGCATCTTATCGAGGATGTAGTGTTGTATTTGTTCGTCAGTGCCTTCATCATCATGAGTGTAACGTTTATTATCAACAACTTACTTAAATTTCAAAAAGCTAAACACCATGGAACAGAAGAATAAAGTAGACCACATGCTGGCTTACTTCCAATCTACCTATAACGAAGATATGCAGTTTGACAGGGTCGCCATTGATCGTGCATACAGTGCCGAAGATACAAAACACCCATTGATCATAAAAATCCTTTCCGTTTTTGGCGGCTTGCTAGCATCCATCGTCTTTTTTGGCTTTTTGTTTTTGACAGGCTTATACGAATCTAAAACGCTACTGTTAGCATTTAGCGCATTAGCGATCGCTGCTGGCCTACTCGTTAGCAGAAACGACAACGGCATTCTTTGGGACACGATGAGTGTAGCGTTATTGGCGATAGGCTTCATTATGCTTTCGTTTGGTCTTACAGCGTGGGATATGCCGTCTCAACAGATCCCCCTCGTTCTTATAGTTGTAGCCGCAGCCTGTTTGGCCCTCGCCGGCAATTACATGATCTGCTTCGTTTCGACATTAATCCTGCACGGAAGCATACTAGCCTATATCATAGGTAATCATTGGGATCAATTCACTCCCTTTTACTTATGTGGGCTTGTCCTGTTGCTTAGTTATATATTTTTAGACGAAGCAGCACTCATCACCCGACCAAAATCTTTACTAAAGTGGTATAACCCAGTAAAAACAGCGCTTATTTTCGCCTTTTTTTCGGGCCTTATTACCCTTCGGGTGGACTTTCCTTTGAATGTACCGGTACAGGCTGTCTTGTTTACATCGGGCACCTGCATTATCCTGATCCTGTTTAATGCCCGGGCTGTGCTCAATCGTTTCGCCATCACAAAAAGCAGTTACCTTATCCTTACCTACGCCTTGATCTTGCTAAGCTTGATACCAACGGCAGTTGCGCCGGGCATAGCAGGATCCCTCCTCATTCTTTTGCTTTGTTTCCAGACAAATTATAAAACAGGATTTATTATTGCGGCCATTGCGCTGATCTACTTCATTGGCCAATGCTATTATGATTTACGATTTACACTCTTGACCAAATCGCTGTTGTTATTCGCTTCCGGCACATTCTTTATTATTCTTTATCTTTTTATATCAAAACGACATGATCAACATAAAAAAATATAGAGGCCCCATCATTATCGTTAACCTCGTTTTGTTGTTGGCTTACTTTCAATACAGCGTTTTCAACAAAGAACAGCTATTGACCGATGGGCAATTGCTGCTGTTGCAGCTAGCGCCGGTCGATCCGCGTTCACTTATGCAGGGCGATTACATGCAGCTTCGTTATGAAATAGCGCGAGGTGTACATCCCGATAGTGTCGGTCGTCGGGGTTACTGCGTTTTACAGGTGCTTCCTGATAACACCACGCAGCTAAAACGCTTTCAAGCAAACAAAGAACCGTTGGCAAAAGATGAACAGCTGCTGGCCTATACATCGCGCAACAAATGGCAAATCGCGCTCGGGGCAGAGTCGTTTTTCTTTCAAGAAGGACAGGCGAAAAAATTTGAAAACGCGAAATATGGCGGGCTTCGGGTTGATGCTTCAGGAAACAGTTTGTTGGTGGACCTGTATGATGAAAACTTGAAGAAGATACGTTGATTGCGGGAGCCACGATGGCAGGGTTATTGTCATCATAATGGTTATGGAGACAAAAATTGCGTTAATCTACCAAGCTGCAGCAGCGCCCGAGACAGATGGGGTTATTAAACCGATGAAGGAAAGTGGCTATGCAGACAGCTGTGCAGATATCGCGTTTGCCTTAAAGCAACAAGACATCGACGTTATTACGCCCACAAATTCTCCGGATGTACATAATGACCTGGATTGGTGCTTTCCCGATACAGCCATTGGCATTCAACGGGCCATCGAACTGGGCGCTAACACCTTATGGCTTAACACGGTTTTGTATAAGGGACATCCTATACAACGGTTTATCGACGAGGGGCTAGCCATTATCGGCCAACTTCCTGAAACGGTAGACCGCTTTGATGATAAGTGGGTAACCAATGGTTTGTTAAAAGCGAACCATCTGCCTATACCGAAATCTACGATCATCACACGGCAGAATTTACTAAGTGTTGTGCTGAATTTCCCGTTCCCCGTGGTTGCAAAGCCCATACGAGGCCGCGGCAGCCAGGGCGTTTACTTGGTCGAAGATGAACAATCGCTCCAACATCTTATGCAAGATATGATTACCGAACGTACTTATGGCGATGTGCTGTATGTAGAAGAGTACCTCGCCGGTGAAGAGATGACGATCACGGTAATGCCCCCCGGAAACTATGTTATCAAAGGGCAACGCGTCAGAAAATCGTCTTATTGGGCTCTTCCGCCGGTAAGACGATTTAACCATCAAAATGGCATCGCCCCGTACAATGGTGTTGTCGCTGTTTCGGAAAACAGTGCCGTGCTCAATGATTTTGAACTGGAAATGGATGATGTAAAAAAGCTTTGCGCGCAGTGCGAAACCGCTGCCAATATGGTAAAAGCAAAAGCTCCCGTCCGTATCGACTGCCGAGCAGACGCCAATGGCAAATTTTACCTCTTTGACGTGAATATGAAGCCAAACATGACAGGCCCTTCCAGACCTGGACGCCAAAATCAAGATAGCCTAACAGCACTTGCCGCTCAAAAAATAGGCTGGGATTATAACATGCTCGTTCGAAATATCGCATCACTCTACTGGACAAAAGCCTAATAAAACCCTTTGGCCCATTGCCTCAAGGCTTATGATAATTCATAATTTTTTACCCCGGGGCAAACAAGTAGAAAGTATTTCATTAACTTCGTCTTTATACGGAGCACACCATGAAAAACAACACCAATATTACCAATGCTAGTATCGAATCGGCTGGATTGCCCAAAGATTATAAGCATGCTATTGCAGAGTATATTTGGAACGGTTTTGATGCGAAAGCAAGCCGAGTTGATATTCGTTATGTAAGCAACGAATTGGGGTATCTGCATAGCCTAAGCTTCGAAGACGACGGCGAAGGAATTAACCACAGCACCCTGCAGCAATCTTTTGGAAATTTTTTGGATTCCATGAAACGCAGCACCTTAAAGCGCAGCTCTTACATCCGTGGCCGAAAAGGAAAAGGCAGATTTTCCTTCTCCTTATTTGCCACACGTGCTACATGGAAAACGCGCTACCGAGCTGCTGATGGAAACCTGCGTGAATACGAAATCCTTATTGACCGAGATCAGAAAGAAACCTACGAAGATTCTTTTTTAGTTGATGCCCCTCCAACAGGCACGGGTACGTCGGTGCAACTTGATGGTATCTTCGGCTTAACGGAACGAAATCTCGATGCTGCTGACTTTTTGGATTTCCTTGCTCAGGAATTTGGTTGGTTTTTATTTTTAAATAAGGATCAAGGCTTCCAGATCACGTTAAATGGTGTCGCTCTGCACTACAATCATCTTATCGCAGAAAACGAGACTGTAGCCTGGACAATAACGGATGAATTTGACCATCCCTATACTTTTCAGGTCAATTTCATTTATTGGAAAGAAAATATAGGCGACCGTTATTACTATTATTTTCTGAACAGCGAGAAAATCGAGGTAGCGAAAGAGCTGACGAGCTTCAACAACAACGCTATTCAATTTCACCACAGTGTTTATGTAGAATCATCTTTCTTTAACGCCTATGGTCAGGAATCAATGGCCATGAGTAAAGACGAAAACCTGTTTTCCCCGTTGCAGCAGCATGTAGTGTTTAAAAAACTTATGCTTGAGCTGCGCAATCTCTTGGAGCGAAAGCAAAAAAAATACGTCCGAGAGCATGTATCCGAAAATATATTACAGGGCATCAACAAAAAGAAAATTTTGCCCGATTTCGATAACTCCTCAGCTGATCAAAAACGTAAAAACATCATATTAAATATTCTACGTGAGCTCTGTATTGCTGAACCAAAAGTCTTTACAACCATGAAAGATGACTATCTTAAAGCCTACATCGGTTTTATTGACTTGTTGCTTCAAACCGATAAACGTCAATCGATTTTATCCGTTATCGAGCAGACGCTCCCACTCGGTGAGTTCGAGCGGGAGAATATAAGTCAAATCCTTCAGGACGAACCAAAGTAACATTCTGCAGCTCGTAGTATCACCCTGAATGGATGACGCGCCATTTACTTATCCAACAAGCTTAAGTCAAGCCAGATATAGGGTCTATCCAAAACGGTATAGGGCAAAGCCTTGTTTTGGATTAGCTTCTCTTTGGTATCTTCATCTTGCAGTGGTAACTCCGCCGGAGGAACAACTAAAGCAGTAAATATTGCATCTTCCTCTTTGATCGATATATCACTCTGCAAGAGATTAACACCGTGACTTTCCAGTAGCGAGGCTGCCTCTGACTTGGTTAACTGCACTAAATTTGCGAGCGAAGCGTCAAAAGACTGCATCGCTTCGGTATAATGGCTTGCAAATTTATTGTTTATATAGCCTTCATAAAGTGTTCGATCATTGTTGCGAAGCGCGTCATTGCGAATGATAATGCGTTCGGGATGCAATTCAAAACTAAAATCTGCGGAATCTTCCAAAAATCCATAATGTAAATTGTACCTATCCAATCGCTTGATGAGTTCCATGTTTTGTTACTTTTTTGTCTGTATTTTTTAATAAGATGGTTAAACGCGCGAACGCTTCAGCGGCGTAAAAGCTATAGCTAAAATCCATATCTTACACGTTTATCCACTTGTTAATAGAACAGGCGAAACTACGTTTCGTTTACCCAGCGACGCCACGTGCTTGGCATGTCTTTTGCCCACAACTAACTAAAACTACATCACCATGTTAAACAGCCAAACAACACGATTACAGCGCACAATTTTCGGCCTGCTTCTTATTTTTTCGCTCAGCGCAGCGCAGAAAAGCTACGCTCAGATGGACGAGCAACGGTTCAAGATCGAACTCCGTATAGAGGCCGGCAACAAAACGGCGAAAACGCTATTGAACTCCTCCTCCATAAGTTTTTCCAGACAAGAAGCCTACGCTAGTTTAGACAGCACGAAAACGCAGAAAACCTCGGTCGGAACGAATACTGTTCCGCAGATTCCACGGGAAATTTACTTGAGTGCAGATGCCGCTTCGGTTAGCAAAGAAGCGATGGAAATATTGGCTCAACATAAAGGGACGTTGAAAGGATCAATTATCGTTACCGATGCCTACAACCAGTCACAAGTGAAAACGATACAATTCGCTGAAGCCCTCTTGAGTGGCTACTCCGATCAAGTGTCTTCATATGGGTACAATGGTAAACCCGGCAGCGTTGCTTTCTCATTTGTTTGCAAAGAACTTGTCGTTGACGGCGTAAAGCTAACACCATAATCTTGCGCTGCCTAAATAGGCAGCTTTTTTTGCTACGACTGAAAACGAATAAGCGCGTGGATTGTCCTCCTTATGCCGGATCAAGATGACAGAGATGTGTAGCGTGCGAAAGAAGAATTGTTACCGGAAATAATTTCAACAATAACTACAGGATATACTTCTTTTTAACAATATTATGGAATTCCAAACACTGGTAAATGACCCTTATCGCGGCTTGCGTTTTCGTATACATCTCGAAAATGCGGACTTTATCGTGAGACTGCTTAAAACAGAAATTACGAAAGACACAAAAGAAATCAAAATCCTAATGGACGGTATGCCCAAGACGCTACGCAAAGATGACTTTGGAAACTGGCAGGTCGACGGGATCGAAACAGAGCAACACTTCGCAAGAGCGGTATGGAACTGTATAAGTTTACGCTACCGGATATAAGAATTTATATCCGGCGATAGGTTTATCAACTGGTTAGGCCTAACCAACGTGTAGGCTATCCTGCTCACTTTTCTCTTTCCTATCCTGTTTTTTAATATAGAGATTATCGACCATAACCATCACAATAACCAATATTGGCGTTGCGAGCACAACACCCCACCCTCCTAACCACACGCCCATAAATACTTGCGTGATAATGAGCAACGCCGGAGGTGTCTCAATTAGCTTTTGCTGTACCAGTGGCATAATAAAACTACTTTCCACAAGCTGCACTAAGCAATAAAGCAGTATCACCCAAAGGGCGGTTTCCGGCGACTGGGATAACGCAACTAGCGCCGCAGGAATGATCGCGATAACAGGGCCGAAATTGGGAATAAAGCTTAGTAGTCCAGCAATAATAGCTAATATCAACCAGAGATTGACGCCAAGGCATACCAGTCCAATAGCTGTCAACACGAAAACAACCAACATCGAAAAAAGCATTCCCTTTAACCAGGCTTTTAAATTCCCGCTGATTAGCTCGATGATTTCGCTTCCTTCCCTCCTAGCGGCGGCCGGCAATAGCTTAACCATACCTTTCTTATACTGCACTGGACTTGCCGTAAAAAACACCCCAATAAATATAACGACGTAAATATCACCCAAAAATCCAAACGAGCTATTGAAAAATTTTGTCAGGTAGGGCGTCACTTTTTCCATCGTCTGTGTAGACTTCACTTCCTCAACGATCGACTTTATTTCTTTGTTTTGCTGTACATAAGCCGAAGCATCGTCTAGCAATTTCGGAAGCTGCTCCGCAAAGGATGTGGCCTCTTCTGCAATCCTTGCGCCTACCAAAAAGAACAGTCCTCCTAAAAATAGTACAGTGATCCCTACAGCCAACGACAGGGAAAATTTTTGGGGAACCGACAAGCGCCTTCTAAGCAATCCGGCCAATCCGTGAAAATAAACCGATAAAATTGCGCCTGCTAGGGTCAACAATAGCACGTTTACCGCCTTCCAAAGCAATAAAAGCACAACGATGACGGATGCCGCGATGGCAACCGCGGTCCAAACTTTGGCCGTAAAACCATTTCTTGGAGATTCTGGGGTTTTGTCTATATTCAATTTAATTTGTATTAATTGAGCGTGTATCCTGTATCTACGGTGAACAATGATCCTTCAGAAAAGTTTATAAAGCAAAATTATCGCAAAAATGTCATTTTTGGCATACAAATTGCCGTGATGTGGATAGGTTAATAATTGGTTTGGTAACCCTTCACGCCGCCCGGTTGTGGAGGGTTCCGTTTTTTTATACCGTTTGGTGTTTCTTCAGTTGTCATTTCAAAGTTTTCCCTTTAAATTCAAACAAATCCAATTATATAACAGTCATCTTAATTACCGCAAGGGAATTATAACAGGAAGAATAAAGGGTTCCAAAAATTTTAAAAAGGAGTGTTTCAAAGCCGCGACACTTTTTAAAAAGCAATACCCCACTTCAGCAGTTGAAGCAGGGATTATCTATCATTTTAACTACAAGTCAACATTCCTGTAAAACACATCACTGGCTTTTTTGTAATTGACGCATCGATTTCCTCCGCAATCTTTTCGTTACGAATAGATAGAACTGGATTACATTAATTCCTACAATAAGGCTATATAGTATATGCAAAACGATCATATCTCTAATTTTAATACAAAGTTAGTTTTGCCCACTCCACAAAAACAGTAGTGAGAATTTTTTTCACTATTTTTTTTGGAATGCTTGGGCATTTGTGAGGACTACCATGATCACATAAAGCCGAAAAACCTGAAAATAAAAAAAACGGAATCTTCCTATAAGTTGTTCAATAGATAGAAGTACTAATAACACATTAAAATTCAAGACTATGAACAATCAAGGAAAGAACATAGACGACAAAACCATCTATTCTGACAAAGAGAAGGACAAGTCTAACGAACAAAAGAAGGAAGATCAAAAGCATGATAAAGACGGAAAAGGAATTGACTACATTCCACCAACGCCAGAGCCTGCGTCAGATTCTTCAAGAAAACATGATGATCCTATTCGCGATCACAATCCGAGCGTACTATAAACGGTCCGTTTAGATAAAAAAGGCAGTGAAGCTTTCGCTTACTGCCTTTTTTATCGTATCCAAATGACAACATACGTTCTTCAGCATCTAACCGACTGCTTTACTCCTGTAATTAGAAACATATGAACCCTTCAAGACGAAATTTCATCCAGAAGTTTGCCCTTTCGGCAACGGTACTACCTATGCTATCGAGCTTTTCTACGACGCAAGCTGCGGCGTATTTGGGGCAGAAAGATGGCCCTGTGCTTCGTGTAGCGTTAATGGGGCTCGGCGGCTATGCTCAGCGGGTTGCAGAAGCCATGCAATCTTGCAAACGCGCGAAGATTACGGGTCTGATTAGCGGCACGCCCGCTAAACTTAAGGAGTGGGGTAAAAAATATGATGTTCCCGAAAAGTCGCACTATAACTATGACACCTTCGATGCCATCAAAGACAATCCAGAAATTGATGCCGTGTATGTGATCACGCCCAATGCCTTGCACCACGATCAAGTGATTCGGGTGGCGGCAGCCGGCAAACATGTCATCTGTGAGAAGCCGTTGGCCATATCGGCAAAAGAAGGTCAAGAAATGGTTGACGCCTGTGCGAAAGCCAACGTGAAGCTTTTGATCGGTTATCGGATGCGTTTTGAACCCAACACGCTGGAAGTGGTTCGGCTACGAGAAAAAGGCGAGCTGGGGAAAATAAAGTTTTTCCAGGGGCAAACGGGCTTTGTCGCCGGCGATCCATCACAGTGGCGACTGAACAAAGCGTTGGCTGGCGGTGGCTCGATGATGGACATCGGCATATACGCTATTAATGGTGCACGCTACATGGTGGGCGAAGAGCCGGTATGGGTTTCTGCGCAGGAAACCAAAACAGATCCTGTTAAATTTAAAGAAGGTGTAGATGAAACGATTCAATTCAATATGGGCTTTCCTAGCGGAGCAGTAGCATCCTGCCTGTCATCCTACAACATCAGCCATTTGGATCGATTTTTCTTGAGCGGGGATAAAGGTTTTGCAGAGATGTGGCCCTCCACCGGATATGGGCCAATTAAAGGACGTACGAATAAAGGTGACATTGGGAAGCCGCACACGATTCATCAAACTACCCAAATGGATGCCATGGCATCGATCATCTTAGATGGTACCGAGCCCCATCTGCCGGTAGACGGTATGGTTGGTGTGCAAGATTTAAAAATTATTGAAGCGATATACGAATCATGCCGCACGGGTAAACGCCAAACCTTAGATCTGGGTTAGAAGGCGGCGCGTGTCCACTAACCATACGCAGGACAGTGTGCGCTATCGATAAAAAAAATGATCAATCAACGACATGAACGCTTCTTCATCGCTTTCATAGCGACGTGTTAACGTGCGCCAAGTCTTTTCATTGAATTGCAACTCGTTACCAAAACTGTCGCTGTATAGGTATTTTTTAAAGATATCTTTCTTCAAGGAAGCTTTGTCGTTTCCGTACGTGTATTCCAGCGTACCGTTTAACGTTTTGTTAAAGCTGCTTTTGACACCATCGACCTCTTCAGCAATCTGATCATGACCAAAGATGTCCTTTCCTTTTTCCAGCTTGTACCCTTTATTATCTTCGATAATCAGTTTATTAAATATATCAATGCTGTATTTCGCGACATAGCCTTCACTGCGTCGATTCTCCCGAATCAATTCATTAAAAAGCTCGCGCTTCATGTTTTCGTTCCCCAGTATCCCGGGATAGGTCGCGATTAAATACTTTTTTTCCAGCGTTACCTTGTTGTTTCTATTGTCGGTAAAGATAAGGTCATCAAAAACATTTTTTTTGAAGGTAGACTGGTAGTCGCCATCTCTTGATTGGTAATTTAAGTCCCCGAACATGTCGCGCTGGATGGCTGCCTGCTGCGAAAATGTGCAGCATGCATACAATAGGAAGAGCGTAAGGATGGCTATCTTTTTCATATTTTCTTTACTACATTGGATAGGCAATATACTTTAAAGGTTTAAGAAAGTCATAAAAAATGCACCATCCCGTTTCTCGAATGGTGCATTTCGCATTTAGTACAGCAAACGTGTATTTCGCTAGCTCCAGCTATATTCCGAGCTTAAAGTGTACCTAGCTTCATGATATAGTCTACCGTCTCTTTATTCAACCAGTCCTTCAGGGTGCTGGAAAACTGATCTATCATTTGTTGTCTCGTCATGACTTTCACCTTTTTGGTATCAAAGACTTTTTTGTCAATGGGCACATTGGTGCTTAACTCTACTTTACTCGCAAAATAAGATACGTGCTGGCTAGGAACCACCAAGCCTAAAATCATGCCGGGCAGGCCGCTAATAGATTCCGGTCCGCCACTTACCGGCATCTCGGTATTATAATAAGCCACGACATACACCGAGTCTGGTGTGATGCCATTGGCACGTCGGCAAGAATACCCGGCTATCTCTCTATACTCATTTGTTATCCGCCATTTCACTTTCTTTACCGTGTCTTGAATAATGACCTTTTCACCCATCAGGTCGTTGTAGCGCTTATACTCCCTCGTTTTCAGGTTAGATAGCGTTACTGCATCAAAATCTAAGGCAAACATCATAATGAGCTGTTGCGTCATCTGATCGAGCTCTACCTTTTGCGGTTCGAAAAGCGTTTCCGTGTCATTAAATTTAAGGGTCTTTTTCAGAACAACTTGCTGCGGAATCTTAGGCAGCATGTTTTGAAATTGCGCGCGCGATCGCTCATCAGCCTTATCGATAAACTGTTTGTTTACGATGTTTTTCATGTACATTGTCTTGTCGTAGGTTATCGTCCCCGACTTCGAAAACATGGTGTATTGCGCCTTTACGGTATGCATGGCAAACAAGGCGACGAAGGAGCATATATATAGTTTAAATTTCATAATGAATCTAGTTAACAAACATTTTTGCAAAATCCCAAGATACCTTCAGCATATAGTAGCGTCGAATGGTATCGAACCTTCTTTGTGTGAACACCGAGTTTACCGCCGAACGACTGAACCCGCGATTCTGGTTCAACACATCGTTGATCATGAAATCCACGACCAAAGACTCATTCTTCAAAAACTTCTTGCTGACGCCCGGATGGATCAGAAACTGTTCAAACTTCTGGTTGAACGCCTCTGTGGGCGCCTCATAGGTATAATTGTAGTTGGCATACACTTTTAAGGTTTTCGTAAAGAAATATTCCACACTACCATCAGACCCGAAAACAAAACCATTGCTGTTGATGTCTGTCTGCAAGCTCGACTTCATTAATCGGTATTGCGGACTTAGGTTCACATTAAAGTTCAAACCGGTCTTTGTATCCCGGATGATGTTGTAGGTAAAATTAAAATTCGTGGTGTTTACCTGGTTAAGGGCACCGTTGAAAAAATTGTAGTTTTGATTCCAGTTCAAGGACAATTGTGGCGAATTGCCTAAGCCTAGATCTTTATCCAGCTTAAAGTAATGTCCTGCCCAACCGCTCGCGTTGATGTTTGTCTTTCCATCGATATTATTCCACTCGTAGAAGTTGACGCCTCGAAGGGTATCGATATTCTGTGAGATAGGATCCTTCTGGAAAACCACATTACCACCTACATAGAAATAACTTCCTGTAAGCAATTTGAAGGTATTATACCCAGCATTGAAAGAGTTGCTAAATGATGGTTTGAGTTCCTCATTCCCCACGTACTGATTCAGTGGATCGCTGTTGTCCAGTATAGGTTGAATCTGGCTCAACGAAGGCAACTGATTTCGTCCATTATAATTAAACCATAACACCTTACTTTTTGTAAAGGAGTAGCTACCATTCAAAGACGGGTTGTACGTGAAAAAGGTTCTCGAAAGCTCGTCCTGCGTACGCACGTTAAACTGGTTCAGTTTATCATTATTGAGGCTATTGCTAAAGTTAGCTCGAAATTTATCCGTCGTATAGTTCAATGCCACTTTATAGTTACTGCTCAAGCGATCAAAATTGTAATTGTTACTGAATCGCTCATCTAAATCAGTATACTCGCCATTGGCCGATTTATTGAAAGATTCGACCAGAGAAGCATTTTTATTCCGCTCGATACCACCACCAACAGAAAGATTAAACACCTTCGAAAGGGGTTCTGTATACGTTATCGATGCACGCTGATTTTCGGATGTTTGCAATCTATTTTTCACTTGATCGGTGATGGAATCTGTATTGGTAAAACCGTTTTCCACGCGGCTATACAGCGTGCCACCGCCATTATTCTCATCGCGGCTCACTTGCCCATTAAACGTGAAAGACCGACCTTTTTTCATAAATTTATGGGTGTACAAGGCGTTTACACGGAATGAACTCACGTCGGCTTCCGTCATTTCTTGACTATTATTGGTAATAATAGGTTGCATGTTCGGATCTAGTTGTTGTGATCGTAGGTCATTAACCGTCCAAAGGTTTTTCTTCGTTGCATTCCCGGCTATGGTTAAGCTGTTTAGGGAATCCAGATTCAGATCGTATTTTAGGTTCACCCGGTGTTGATCATTTTCAGTATTCACATTTTTGGACATGTTATTGTTGATGATCCCGCTCATAATCGTTTCCTCATTACCATTACTGCTGATACGCCCGTATTTATAGTTTAGGTTTACTTTGTGCTTATCCTCTTTGAATCGGTCCGAGTAGGTTACTCCTGTATTGATCGCATTGGGTATACCCACCACGCCCTGCCCGGAAAAAGGATCTTGCACGTTGGTGAACCAGGTACTCCCATCATCGCCGTAAGAAACGCCACTATCGCCCCCAAATTTTTCTGCATCTTCGCGGCCTAAGCTTGTTGTTGCGTTATTTCCGAAAAGGCTATAGGCCGATATTTTTTGGCTGCCTTTAAATTTGTTGATCATCAGCTGGCCCATGTAAAACTCGTCCGTTCCACCGCCAAGCAATGCTTTACCAAACAATCCGTTTTTGGCATCTTCTTTTAGCTTTACATTGATGGTTTGCTCACGCTGCCCATCATCGACGCCGGTCCGTTCAGCCTGCTCTGACTTCTTTTCATAAACCTGCACTTTATCCACCATATCCGATCGTAGATTGCGCGTTACTAAGGTGGGGTCGTCCCCAAAGAACTCTTCACCATCAACCAGTACACGCTTCACCGTTTTACCTTGCGCCGTGATATTCCCTGCGGCGTCAACAGTGATGCCGGGCAGCACTTTCAATAGATCTTCCACTTTCGCATTTTTCTCCACGGTAAAACTTCCGGCATCATATTCCGTCGTGTCGCCATTAATCTTGATCGGGATACGCCCCGTTACCACAACTTCCTCCAGCAGCTGCGCCGTGCTCGTTAAACCGATGGCGAGATTCTGATAACTTGCTTTTGGTAGAATTTCGGTATAGAAATCTCCATACTTTGGGTAGCTGGCAATCAGCAGATACGTTCCGGTATCTGGCTGCGCCAAGGAAAACGAACCGCTCTCGTCCGAATAGGTAAAATCGACGAGGATCGAGTCCTTCGCGGTAATCAGCATCAACGATGCGTTAGTTAGTTTTTGGTTGTCCATCACATCGGTGACTTTTCCCGACAATTTACTTTGCGCATGGAGCGAACAACTTAGCACGCTCAAGAGCAAAAAGACAAGATGTCTCTTCATAAAGGTAAACATTCAATTATTTTATAATATACACTAGATACGGGTATATGTCGATGAAATAAAAGGAATGTTACAGGTTTTAAAAAAAAGATGAAAAATGATGCAAAGCGAGCTGTACAGGGGCTGGTATTTAGCATCGCGCCATAACGCAAGCATTCGTCAACCTATTAAAGCTCACGAATGCGCGTTATCTCTTAAAAAAATTTTATCCGTTAATTTTAATCTCGTCCAGCAGTGCAACCTCGGTGAGATCAAATGGCGTTTCTTGGTACACGAAATAATTCAGCCAGTTATTGAACAGCAAGTTGGCATGTCCTGTCCAACGCACCACGGGTGCATTTTGCGGGTTGTCCTCGGCATAGTAATTGTGCGGCACATCAATCTCCAAGCCTTTTTCTACATCTCGCTGATACTCGTCGTGGAGCGTTAGTGGTGCATATTCGGAATGTCCTGTCAGGTAAAATTCACGCCCACCTCGGGAAGATACAATAGCTACCCCTGCTTCTTCGGATTCAGACAGGATGCTAACGGCATCCTTGCGCAGCAAATCTTCTTTGCGTATCGTCGTATGTCTACTGTGCGGAATGTAAAACTCATCATCAAAACCGCGGAACAGCGGGTTTTTCTTTTCGGTAGCGTTATGTTTGAAAACCCCAAAAAGTTTTTCATCAAGTGGTACCTTCTCTACACCATGAAAATGGTATAGCGCGGCTTGTGCTGCCCAGCATATGTACAATGTGGACGTTACGTGACTTTTTGCCCAATCAAAAATCCGGGTAATTTCGGCCCAATAACTCACCTCTTCAAACTTCATCATCTCTACGGGTGCACCCGTAATGATCATGCCATCGTAATAGTTATTCTCAATCTCGCCAAAACCCTTGTAAAACATTTCGAGGTGCTCTTGTGGCGTATTTTTAGGCGTGTGGGTATCTAAGCGCAAGAATTCCACCTCTACTTGCAGAGGCGTGTTCGACAGCAAACGCACAAAGTCGGTCTCCGTAGAAATCTTTAAAGGCATCAGATTTAAAATCAACATCCGCATGGCGCGAATGTCTTGCGCATTGGCGCGAAGATCCGACATCACGAATATATTTTCTTCCTTTAAAAGCTCGATGGCTGGTAAGTTGCTAGGTATCTTGACAGGCATATCTTCTTCTCTTTCTCGTAGATTTAGGCAAATCTAAAAAGAATATACCAATTGTAGCCATACAAACCTGACATTATAAAGCTATTACGAAAAAAAACGAGACTAAGATGACCCTAGGCAAAAGCGTGACCGCCTCTTGACCTAATCTTCCAGCTCGTCCGCTAATACTAGCCGACAAAATTTCATCGTCGGGCTCTCTTCGTCGACGATAGACATAGGTCGTTCTTCATCGGTAGACGTAAACGTTGGGTGCTCGGCTTCTGCAGGCCGCTCCACCCGGATATCGGGAATATGCTCCCCTTCCTTATCAATGTTTGTGATAACAAAACTGTCCGAATCTTTTTCTACAATTTCGTACTGAAATAGTATTTCTTCACCTGAATCTGTGTATACTGTCTGCGATTTCTTTTCCATGTTTTGCTTTTTTGGTCTATCTCAAGAAGAACGAGCGAAAGGTTGGCATTGTTCAAACAAAACGCAAAAAAGATAAATAGCGTCTTTGTATTACTTGCTAAGAAGTCGACGGTAGATTGCGGTGTTCAACAACGCGCCTATCAATCGACATATCAACGCGCATGCAAAGATTTAGTTTTTGTAAACAAATCATTAACTACGCTGCAGTATATCTAATACAATTGCCTATTAAGTCGAATAACAACTATAATTTCAGACAAGTGATTGATCTATATTTATAAATACTAAACATTTCATATATTTGTGTTACTATAAAAACAAAGAAATGGGAAGAGCAAGCCAGGTAATTCAAATGGTCGTTTGCGATATGGCGGGCACCACGATCAATGAAGACAATCTTGTCTACAAAACGTTGCGACAAGCTATTAATCAGTTCGGCTACGATTTTACGTTGCCACACGTGCTTACGCATGGCGCCGGAAAAGAAAAAAGGCAGGCCATTGAAAGTATCATCGGCACGGTAGAAAAAAATCTGGAGCCACAGCGTATAACGGAAATCTTTCAGCTTTTTTTGGACCTATTGGAAGAGAAGTATGCATCAGCTCCCATAACGCCGCAAGCGAATGCTGCAGCGTTTTTTAAAGCGCTTACTAGCAAAGGAATCCGTATCGTATTGAATACCGGATACAACAAGAAAACTGCGGAAAAACTGATGGATAGGCTGGGCTGGAAAGTTGGCGCAGATATTGACGCTTTGGTCACGGCGGACGATGTGCCAAGGAATCGCCCTCATCCGGATATGATCTTACATGCCATGCAACGATTCGGTATCCAATCGGGCGATCGGGTAGTAAAGGTTGGCGATTCTGCAATCGATATCCAAGAAGGGCAAAATGCCGGATGCCGCCTGAACATAGGTATCACCACCGGCGCACATACGAAAGAACAGTTACAATCAGCAAGTCCGAATTATATCGTGGATAACTTGATGGACATTCTACCACTTTTAGACTAACACATAGCTTATGGCAGAGACAAAATATGATCTTATTGTTATTGGGGGTGGCATATTAGGCACCTTTCACGCCTACCATGCCCTTCTACGTGGGCTTAAGGTTCTGCATTTGGAGAAAGATAATTTTCCGGTGGGCTCTACGGTGCGCAACTTTGGCCAAGTGGTGCCATCAGGCATGGCTGACCGCTGGTTTGGGTTTGGCGTAAGAGGCTTGGATATCTATAACAACATCCAGCGTGATTTTGACATTTCCGTTCGCAACAACGGCAGTTACTACATCGCGTCAGATGATCAAGAGCTGCAGGTGATGCATGAACTTGCACAGCATTACAACCAGGTAGGTTATAGCCATCAGGTATGGAGCAAAGAGCAGGTGTTGGCGAAGTTTCCGGATTTACGAGCAGACTATGTGAAAGAAGCCCTTGTTTTTCCCCAAGAACTTAGCGTAGAACCCGAGTTGATGATCCAGCGCTTGCACGTATACCTGAAAGAAAAGTTTCCGACGTACCGCTTACGCTATAATCATACAGCGCTACATTGTGAAAGTACGCAGCAGTCTGTTTTCGTGACCTGTACAAACAACCTGCGCTTTGAGGCTGATCAAGTTGTGATCTGTAACGGTTATGAGTTTAAACTGCTTTACCGTGATCTATTCGATGATAGCGGGTTGGAAATAAGCAAATTGCAAATGCTTAAAACCAAACCGCTGCCACAGGTTCAGCTGCCCGGCAATATCCTGACCGGACTAACCATCAGACGATATGAAAGTTTCGAAGCCTATGCACCATCCTTCCATCACTTGAAAACGCCCGAACATTATGAAGAGTTGAAAAAATGGGGAATCCATATTCTTTTTAAGCAAGCCGTGGATGGGAGTATCATCATCGGAGATTCGCACGAGTATGCTGCCGGAAACCGCTTGGAAGAATTGGGGTATCGTGTCAATTCGGCTATTAACGCCCTAATGATGAAGGAGGCAAACCGTATACTCCCCGTTTCGGAACAGCAAATTGCTTCATCGTGGGCAGGATTCTATGCGCAACATAAAAACCATATTGTTGAACACGACTTGGACAGCCGCATCCATATACGAACAGGTATTGGCGGTAAAGGCATGACGGCTAGCGCGGGTTATGCTGAGCACAGCATCAAAAAATTGCTTCATGGGTAAAGGTTGCGCAACCGTTTTTCTTATTATGTGCAAACCTAATGGCGCGTAAATCGGCTCAACAGGTCGAGCTAGCGCGCCCACTGCGGGGGGCATAACAGAGACGTTTACAACATAGCCCGCAAAGCTATGCTGGAGCATCTTTCACCCTCCTCGCAATACCCTTTTTGTCGCACCATACGTAACTACCCACTGTCGCCAAACCTACCTCCAGAACGTGTTACTCGCCTCCACCGATATCACTTCGCGAATTCCATATCACCCATTGTGGCGCTGTGCCGTCTATATTTTTGTCTGAAATAGACGGCCGATAAGGCTACCGCTATGGCGCCTATACCTGCCCCGAACAAAACCATAATCTGAAAAAAGCTGCCCCAGCTCGCTTGAAACAAACCAAGCTCCCGAACGAGCAAAACAAACACGCTACCTAAATAGCCCACTGAATCGGCAACATACATTAAGAAGCCGATATTGCCCTTCACTTTAAAGGCCGCTAGAAAGCGTTCGAAAAAAATCGCATTGAAGGGAATGTAAACCATATACAATCCTAGCCCGGTCAACACCATCCAGGTTACACTGTCCAGCAGTTGGTTTTGAAAACAATAGGTAACCCCGGCGGCAAGCATACAGCCGAAAAACAACATCATATGTATATAGGAAAACGCGCGCACATTCCCTTTTACACAGATCATCAAACTCATTAGCGCCAACACCAACAATGCGATGAACGTATCGGTTCTGAAATAAATTCCTCCATCGGTCACCCCTACATCAGCCCATATCTCCACCTCAAAATTGTCGCGTACATCACGAAGCATGGTAAACAAGAGGTAAATAAGCACAACGATTGCCAGCCCAGGCCAAAAGCTTTTTAAGAAGCTGATGCGCTCGGTATGCGTCATAGGCTTTCGCTCGGTGCGCAGCGCTTTGTCCTCTGCATCGGGCGGCGGCACGCGTTCTAAAATCGTGGTGAAGAGGAGGAGTGGCAAAACAAATAATAATCCCGTAGCGAAGGGCATCCAACTTTCCGTAACGCGCAAATGCTCCATTAAAAAGCGCGCTAAAGATTTTACAAAGCCCGATGCAAAAACGAGGCTTACACTCATCACAGCAGCAAGGAACTCCGTGGCACGTCGCCCCTCCAAATAGGAAAAAACGATCCCCCAAATCATCCCTAGGGGCAAACCGTTCATAAACATAAATAGGATATTATAAGGCGCCGGCGTAACGGCAAAACCTAGCAATGCTATCCAGGCCAACCCTATTAGCACAAGAAGCTTAACCCCTCGCTTACGTTGGCCAAGTTCAGCGACAAATTTGATACCATAAAACTTGCTGAGCATGTAACCCATCACTTGGGCGATCACCAACCAAACTTTGTAGTCTATGCCGAGCACAGGCAACTCGGCGAACATAGCCGCTGTAAAAGCCTTTCGATAGGCATACATGCTGGTGTAACAGCCAAATGCCGCCAAAGCGAGCAACAGCATCTGTACCACATATGGCGCCTTGCCAAGATCGATCTTGCGTGAACCAAACGCTTTCATGAGCAGCTTATTTTCTTGTAAATATATGATCAAAACCAGCTTCTGCCAACCCATTTTTCTTACGTGAGATGCTCCAAAGATTTGGATGATGCGTCTTGCCATCTTTCGTTCACCTAGCAAGGCCGGGAGTTTGCGCTGCGATTTCCAAAAGGCACATTCCAAATCCATATGCATATCCATTTCCCAGATTCATGCTACATGGGCGATACGGAAACAAGTAAAGTTAAACAATACTAAACAAAGTTTATTAAAAATAATCCTATTTCGCGTTAACAAATTATTAAATCCATGCGTTAAACCAGCTTTTCAACCCGTAACGGTGCGGGGATCGAGCATCAGTGTTCAGTATCCAATTGACCATAGAATGAAGACCTAACTTAGCGGAATAAAATCATTCCATCCGTTGTGATCCATTGTTTTAACAGTGATTAAAAATCTTTCTATAATATTTTTTGGCATGCCCCGCCCTATGCGCAGCATTTTCTTTTGATCTGCTAAGCTATGCTTTTCCAGCAAAGAGGCCACCACATCAGGCTGCAGCTCCAGCCGAGTTGCATTCTTTTTTAGCGGGTAAATAACTAAAAGCATATTCACATATACGTTGGCGGAAATTTTAAGCATCCATTTGTCTATTCCACGCTGCTTAAGCTGATTAAACACCGCATCAGCCTGAAGCCTCTCTCCGTCTCGCAAAATAACATACCGCCACCTGGATGCGGAATGAATAAAGACAATATCTAAGAATCGAGGTGCAGCCCCCTGCATGGCCCCCTGTATCCCGCCCTTCTCGATCAGGAAATAATAAAGATTTTGGGGGTAGCTTTCATCATCGAAACGCGAGCGATGTGTCTTATCGGTTTCTTCGGCGTTCGAGCCTTGCGCTATCCTACTGCCAAACGGTTCATCATGCTTCTCCTCACGTTTTGCCAGCAGATCCTGTACGTTCGGGAATTCCTCTGCGTCGGTGTTCAGCAGCGGCGGTAAAACTACAGCCTTTACTTGTTTAAACCCCCTGCGCCCTACCTCCGAAACAACCTCATCAAGCTTCTGTTTCCCAATACCGCTATCGGAATCGATAGACCCATGCGGGATGTAGAGGAGACCAAATTTTTGCTTGCGCCAAAGGGTAAATGCATAAAGGAATGTCAGCACAACAATAGTTGGCATGTAATAGAGCAGATCATGTAAAACCCTATCCTTAACATGATCTAGCGACTCGCCCACCGCCGCGACCATAGCGAGATGCATAACGTAGACTGGCGCAAGAGCAAATAAAAAATAATAGACGGCAGTATGTCGTCCGATAAGTCGTTCCTGCTTTGCCTTTCGTTCAGCTAAAAAATGTACTCTCGCGTAGGAAATCCAGAGTGCATATCCTACAAAAGCGCCCGTAGTAAGCAGCATGTCTAGCCAGAAACGGAAGCTTCTAAGAGGCTCTTTCTCGGTGCCGGCGCAAGCCGTGATATTAATCAACAGTGCTAACACCAAAATAAATAAAAACGCGTGGCTAAATTTCATATGTTAATCCCCCCTAAAGCTTGGTTATTAGACAGAATCTGAGCGATTCCTTTCATATTCTACATCCCTAATATATAAAAATTAACGAATAACGACAAATACTATAAATGAAAGCACAAAATAACACCACAACGAACAAAACCCCTATGCATACGGGATGGATCAAGATGTAATAGTGACTACCACAATGTGCAAGGAATCTACAGAATAACCATTTTATGCAGGGCTAACCTGTTTACAATAGACCATATTGACCATTTTTTGGACGCAGTTAGCTTGCGGAAGTCGTTGATAAATAATTCTTTTACCAAAAGCGGACTGACGATAACGCCATCGTCAGTCGACAAGGTATAGGTGCGCAGCATATCATCAGCAATCGAAACGCGCTAAAAGGCTGTCCCATTGTATTAACAGAATCGAATTTTTGGATTGGCCATCCTTAACATTCCGTATAGATAATTACCTAGCGACGCAAATCATGGAAAAGAGCGTTTATTATTTGCTACCTGTACATTTCAGGCAAGTTTCTGAATTCCCAAAGCAGGAGCTGTTTGTACCGCCTACGCGCATGCTACATGCGAAGTGTAGCTACTGGCTAGGGGACGGGGGACGAGCTGTCTTACAGGAATTTGACGGACAATATGCTTATTTACAGCTGCTGGATATCGATACACCTGATTCTTTAATAGTAAGCCTTTCTGCAGCACGCCCAGACCTACACGCGCTATACCTGCTGTCTGCGGAAGGGCCTATCGATTTTTCCGAGGAAAAGGCGGGGCAATGCATGGCCTTAACGCCAAAACAAGCCTGCTTTCTCTACCTCCCAGAAGGAAACTATGGCTTGCGGGTGGGTCCGGGCCACAATCAACTTTTTACATTTGCTTTCCGGGCCACAATTTTTCGGAAAGCAAACGAGCCACCTTATCATTTTATTCAGCCATTGGTACATGCTCATCGCACCCAAGAAGCGGCTCCACGAGCGAGCTCGCCCCACGTTATCGATATGCGCAGCGAGCATCTGGTCAACCGGCTATGTGTTGCGCTGCACCCCCGCCGCCTCGGCAACGATCAGTATATCCTCAGCAAAGTTATCGACCTGATCCAATTTGCTCATGAGGCCATATCGGCAAAACAAGGCACCCTGCAACATGAAGAGCGTCTAGCAAAAGAAGCCTATACCCTTTTGCAACATTATGTTAATGAGGATGGGCAACAGGTTCGCATAGGCCAGCTTGCTGCAGCGCTCGGAAGGAGCAGCAGGTATATTCAACAGTTGCTCCGCAGGCATTATGGGTATAGCGGGCACAAACTCAAAGAGCACATGTTGCTAGAAAAATGCAAAGCACTCTTGGCGGATGGGTATAGCGTAAAGGCTTGTGCCTATATCTGCGGTTACAGCTCTATAGAGGCATTTCATCATTTTTTCAAAAGGCACATGCAGGAAAACCCAAGCAGCTACCGTGCGCGGCAACTGGAAAAACCCCGTTAATGTGGTGTTTCCAAAGCCTCCACCGTGCTCCGAAGCTGCTTTAAGTGTCGCTGCGTATGGTAAATGTTAAACCACAACCATTCCAAACGGGTGAAGGGGCCGTATTCTGGAATTTCAAAATCGGTACACGTACGTGCCAGATCTTGGCTATCGATCACGTCGATGCTTTGCCGAATGCGCAACTCCAGCGCGTCTAGCAGGCGTTGCTTGTCGACCCTTTTCTCTGTAGGCAGCACAGCCTCCGGTGCATCCATCTTGATATCAAAATTTAAAAAAATGGATTTGATTTGCGGAATGCGGGCATCAGGCGCGCGCTCAGTTTCGCGGCTGTTGCCGTTCATGGTATCGACAGAAGCGTATGATTTCCGGATATGATCGCCAATTTGGCCCGGCGACCAGCCGCCATCCGCAGGCTTCGTGTTTAACGCCTCTTCATCAAGATTTTTAATGATATCGACAAATGCATCGCTTACCTCTTCGAAAGCTTCCGCCGTTTTATATTCCATCATAACAACTATTTTTAAGACAAAAACAATGCTGTCGTTGCTTTGTTTGCTGCCCCATCGCAAAGCTAAAAACTGCGTTTGTAAACTATCCGTAATGCGGTTCCGATCTGAGCAGCTCCACATCATACCAGAGCCCTACCTTTACGCAACACCCGATGAATTTAGGCGTATACAAAATACATACAAGCATCATGAAACAGCATAGAAAAAAGTTCGCGCTGTTCCGGCGCTAAGCGCCGAACGCCAAAAAACATAAACAGCAAATTAGTAGCTGATGTGCTGCGCACTGAACCGCATCGCTAGACATGAATAAAAAATGTATCACATAAAGTTCGCACTGACCTCAAAGTGCATATTGAGCTATGGCAACATTAAAAACGAGCTGGCTACGCGCCAGCGTACTTTTCGGTATCTTGGTCTTTGGTCTATTCTTCGCCGTAAAAGCCTTAGAAGTCGAAACAACGACATCGCAAACGCAAGATTGGTTTATTTACACAGGTCCAAATCAAAGCCTAGGAGAAATTGAAAACCCTGATAATTATCAGCTAGCGGATGAGCAGCCCGGATGCAACAGGGGCTCAGAACTTTGTTCGATAGCAGCAGCAAACGATGGCAACGACAGACCGGTTCTAAGCAGCCCATTGGTTAATCACATTTTGAGCACCATACAAAATGGACAACCTTCTGAAAGCGTTAAGCTACAAAATTAGTCCCTATTAAGCGGAGGGCCCAAACCGGGCCCTTCCTATTTACCGCATATTTTGTTCAATGCCACCATATCGAATCGCCTCTAGCGGTATTGGTAACGCATAGCCCAAGCTATTGGGTTCCAAGCGGTAAAGCTGCCCATTGAGCCTGCGTTGCAGCACAATATTTTCCCCATCCAAATTACGCCTTCGAATATCGCTCCAGCGGCGGTTTCTATAGATCAATTCTTTCCTGCGCTCGCTTTGTACAAGCGCCAAAAGCTCCGTCGTAGAAATGGCCATATTTGGGATGCCTGTAGGCATATACCGCATCCGAAAGTAAGGTTCTAGCCATTGCCGAGCTGCTTCCTCCCGGTTTGTTCGCAGCGCAGACTCTATGCAGGTAAGATACATTTCGCTCGTACTTAGACCTGTAAACTGGGTGTTGCGCGCTTGTAGGAAGCTTCCCTTAAAGATCGCATTCGCATCTGCATTAAATTGAAAGTAGCAGCGCTTTCGGTAATCCGTATCGGTGTAAGATGCATAAAGCACGGAGTCTACGATGGAACGTTGGGGTGCTAGAAATTCACTAAATCGGTTCGTATAGTGAATCACTTCGATATTATACATATCAAACGGTAGCGCCGCAGTATGGTTTATCGTTGCAAAATTTAACAATGTACTTTCCTCCTGTAATACCAGTTGGGCAAACGCAAATGCTCGTTCATAATCAGCAATATCAAAGGCTACTCTCGCCTGCAGCGCCCTCGCCGCACGTTTTGATGGTCGTGTCTGCACAGCTGTGGTTGAAGGCAACAGGTCGACAGACATAGCTAGGTCTTCAAAAATTTTGCGATAGCATGCTCCTACTGCCGCCCGAGGAAACGAAATGTTTACATCCGCTGTCGTGCGTAATGGAATGCCCAACGCGTCTTCATTTTCCCCCACCCGATAGGGCATAGAAAATATAGTCAATGCCTCGAAAAAAGCCAGGCTCCGGTAAAACAGAGCAGTGCCTTTGATCTCATTGTATATCGCTGGCGTTAAACGTTCGCGAAGCTCTTCCACCCTTTCCAATACAACATTTGTATAATAAACCTCCTCATAAATCAAGCTCCAACCAACCTCATCATTCTCCGTACTGCTGTAAATATATTTATTTCGCGCTATTTCTGAGCCGGAGGCATTCCAGGTTTGATCCAGCACATAGTAGTTATCTGCTAGATCCTCGCCCGTGATAATCTGTGCATGCATCACAAACTCATTATCCAATAGGGCATATAGTTCCGACGCCCGTTCAATGGTAGCCAAACCAGCATCAGGCTTCACATCCAGGTAATTGCTGCAGCTCGACAGGAGCCCCAATATCGCCAGATAAGTTCGTATATTGTTCATATGTATGTTTTTAAGCTGTTAAACACCTTGTTAAGCATTTCCTATCCTGTTTTATGTTGGCCAGCATGGAGATCATATCCCGCTCCACTACAAGCCCATAGTAAATCCAAAAGAAACTGTGCGGGGTAGGCCAATATCATTTCGCGGAGTAGCCGGGTCTACCCCCACATCATTTGCTTTCCATAATATCCCCACATTGGAGACCAAGGCAAAACACTCCATGTTTTGAAAAAACCTTGATTTCCCCCATCGGTATGCCACGCGCACATCGTTCAAGCGCAGCACATCTCCACGTTGCACATTGACCTCCGCACCGGTATAAAAGCTATTTCTAAACGAATTGGTTGGGTAGATAAAGGATGGGACGTTCGTATGCTGCTCATCCCCAGGAGCTTGCCAACGGGTAGACCAGTCGGCATGTAGAGGTCTCCACCCTCCTAGATTACCCTGCTCCAGGCCAGCACGCCTAAAAAAGTATTGAAATCGAAATCCAATATTCATCGACAGCGCGATATTTTTGTAACGCAGGTCGTTGCGCAGCGAGCCAAACCAAAGTGGGCGTGCGTTGCCATGCAGTATCAGGTCATCAAAGGTGGAATTGTTAATGATGCTGCGATAGTCTTCGCTAGCCTCTCCATTCAAAAAACCTATTGGATTGCCCGTTTCCGGGTTTAGGCCACCCCATCGATAACTAAAAACCCCATACGCCGGGTAGCCCTCGATGGGGGCAACATTCTGTATCGCAGACATCACGGGATTCCGCTCGACCATATACCGTGTTACCATCACTTTATTATAGCTTAGCATCAGTGTACTGGACCATTGGAGGGCACCTTGCAGATTTTGACTTGTCAAACTAAAATCCATCCCCCGCCCCATCAGGTTTGCACTGTTCATATTCATCTGCTCAATCCCCGTCGTGGGATCCATCGGTGTGCTGCCTATCAAATCCACGGATTTTTTTTGATACAGATCCATAGAACCTTTCAGGCGGTTTTTCAACAGCGCAAAATCGAGCCCGAGGTTGGTCGTTTGTACATTTTCCCAACGTAAGGACGGGTTGGGCGGGTTGACAAGGGTAGCAAACCGCAAGCGCCCATACTCGGACACTGCAGTCCCATAACGCACGGTGCTGAGCGCCGGCACGGTATTGTTCACATTACCGCTGTGACCATATGAAATACGAAGCTTGAGCGTGCTAAATAGTTCGCTGTTAAAAAAGCTTTCCTTATGCAGGCTCCAGGCGCCGCCTATGGACCATAAAGGTGTCCATTTGTTATTGGTGTCCACGCCAAATATATTTGATGCATCTCGACGGGCACTGAGATACAGGTCATACCGATCCGCATAGGTGTAGGCCATATTTCCGTACAGTGACACGAAGCGATTTGTAAACGCCTGCGTATAAAAACCCGTTGTACCAATGGAATTAGATCCGCCGACGTTTTCATATGTCGGGAAGTTTGAAAGTAAATCAACCGGTACAAAGGTGAGATTGTCTGGGTTGTAGCCAAATAGTCGGTTCCCATTCGCTGTTCGGTTGGCCTCCCGCACTTCGGCACCGATCAGCATGCTGATGTTGTGTTTTTTTGCAAATCGCTTTTGGTAATCCAGTTGATTACGCAGCGAGAGGCTTCGGCTATCGCTAAAGGTCTGCGCAAGAATTCCGCCCATCGGCACGCCATAGCGGTAGCTGCCCTGCGTACCCGAGGTGTAGCGGTTAATCAGATTTCGCGCTAAATAGCTGTCCAGATCAGACAGTTGATTTCCCTTTCCATTGTTATAGCCCAATTGCCCACTGCTGCTGAAGCTTAGTCCGGGCAAGATTTTTACCGTAGCGCCGAGGTTGATGAGCAAGTCGTTCGCCACCGTCCAGTTTTCGCTGCCCCGCAGCTCGTCATATGGCCGATACCGCCAGTCCAGCAGGCCCCGACCTTCCAAACCATCTAGATAGCGGGCACTGTAGGCGTGGTTTACGGCTAAGGCCTGGCCATTCTCCACCAGTTGCGCATAGGGGTATATGGGCTGTGCGGCGTCATACCCAAAATTAGATCGCTCGTCGCGCAGCCTGCTAAACATGATTTTACTCTGCACATCCACCCTTTTCCCTAACGAGATATTGTAAGAGCTGTTGAGCGTGATTCGCTGCGTGCCATTATAGCGTAGCGTATGATCCTGCTGATCAAAGCCGGCAGAAAGGTAATAGCCGCTGCGCTCGGTGCCGCCGCTGATGTTGAGCGCATAGCGCTGATCGACAGCATTGCGATAAAAATAATCCATATAATCCTGGCGGATGTCGATACTGCGGTAGCGATCAATCTGCGCACGCATAGCATCTTCGGACAGTAGCCCGTCCCTGTTCAGCCGCAACAACTCGACGACAGGCGATAGCACGGGCCGCCGTAAATTGTTGATCTGTGCATTGTAAAAGCCTTGCTGGAATAGAAACATCTCCATGTCGATAAATTCGCTGCTGCCCGCCTGGCGCAGGCGAAAAAGATCTGGCTTTGCCTCGACAGAGAAGTTGCTGCTGAGGCTAATGCGCTGCGCCTCACGAGCACGACCCTTTTTCGTGGTCACCACGATGACGCCATTACCGGCACGCGCACCCCAAATGGAGGAGGCCGCCGCATCTTTTAAGATTGAAATGCTTTCCACATCGTTGGGGTTGATGTTTTCTATACTCCCCTCATAAGGAAAGTTGTCCAAAATAATGAGCGGCGCCTGTGCGCTCTCGATGGTGCTGATGCCCCGCACGCTGATATTGCCATCGGTACTGTGTGGAAAGTTGTAGTTGTAGGTGCGGCGGTCAAAGGCTACCGCTGTCGTCATATCTTCCAAGCGGTTTAGGATATTCGAACTAGGCGACCGCTCAAGCACTTCTTTTCCCACTACTTCTACCGAACCTGTCAAACGCTCCCGGCTGATGCTTTGGTAGCCGGTATTTACCTCGACCTCGTCCAATACGTTGTCGCCTTTCACCAACAGCACCAGCAGCTGCGGGGGCAACGCATCAAAGCTGCGTGTATAGGGCGCATAGCCGATATGCGTGATGCGTAGATGATAGGGTTTCTGGAACGCCGACAGGTTATAGCGACCGTTCTCGGGTTGGAGCCAGCGCCCATTTACCGTGATACTGTAGTCGGCCACGGCTTCCTGCGTCGCGCTATCACGCACCATCAACGTCAAGCCTGTTTGCGCTTGAAGGCCCAGCGGCAGGCACAGCGCCAGCCAAGCGATGATCCAGAGACTACAGCGTACCATAGTTCCTCCCTTTTATAACCAATACCGGCATGACTGCTTGGTCCGGCACCACGCGCAAGCCCGCCTCTTTTATCAGTGTTAGCAGCTGTTCTGTCGTAAGCTTCGCTGTGTCTTGCCTTGGGTAGTATCGCCCATTCGTTAAGGAGTCTGGGTCGATAAGCGGCAGCGATGAAGGAAGCCGGTTGTAGGTATCAAATACATGGAACAGCGGGCGCGATTCTTCACCTGCTGAAGTTGCCAGCGTGCCCCCGCTTTGCAAACGCAAAACCTTTACACGGCGGTCTTCTAGCGTAAAGCGGATACCCAACATGCGCTCCAGTGCGTCGGCCATGTTTTCACGCAACAGAGAATCATTAGCGTCTAGTGGCGCCACACTTTCGTAGCAGAGGCTGTGCTTAACCAGCCAAGGCAGCTTATCCCCCATCCGCGTGTGGTAATTAATGCTTTCCAGCGTATAGGCAGTATTTTCAAAAACGACGCGGTTTAGCGGGATTGCATCCTTTTGCAGCGCCCGCAGCATCAACGTCAGGAGGGGTTGATTGTAATAATATACACGCTTCGTGCCCAGCGCAGAATCGGCGAGCAGCCCTTCTACGGGTGCCGAATCTTGCCGATAACCGCTCAGCACATTGTACAGTTTAGGGCCATTCGCAGCAATATTGCCCAGCCCTATGAGTGGCTTGTTAAAAGCAAAATCATCTTTATAGTAGTTTACTTGAGGCTTACCTCCTCGCAGCGCGGTGCCAAATAGGGCGTCATTCATCGACTCGCTACCGCCGATATGCAGCACTTTGTTGTTGCGGATAAACACCATATGCGGCAAGGTTTTATGCCGAAAGAACATGCGCAGCGCCGCGTCATTGATCACCAGTGGTAAAGATGTGTTGGCGACGATGTCATTTTTTTGGGAGAAGGAAACGACCTCATTGGCTGTTTGCGTGGTTACAAGCAAAAGACTAAGTCGATCGCCATACGTATTACGCAGGGCTTCGCCATGCTTCATCGAGCTGATGCAGCTACCACACCAGGTGCTCCAAAAATCAAGCACCAGCAGTTCGCTCTCGGCATAGTCGCGCATGGATCGCGTCGTCAGCTTTTGGCCGGGATCCAACATCGTTAAACTGAGGTTCCAAAACTCTTCGGGAATTTCATCGCCTATGCGGAGTCCGCCGTTGTCCCTCGACCCATCGGCCCCACGATCGCGGGGCTCCTGGGCGAAGGCAGCCGATAGGCTGCTAAACAACACAACGAAAAACAGCCCCATGGGCAGGAAAAATCGATGTACGCCGCTATTCAAAGCGTCGCGACGCTTAGTGTTTCTTTCGGTCTGCGCGCTTTCTTGATGTGCACGCGCCACGCTGTAGCTAGGGCTTGACAAAAGCGCAGTCCTTGCTGACTCATTTACACGGTGGTCGACTAGCGGCTTGTAACGAGGCCTGGGCAGCGCAAAGTACCGTTCACAGCTGCTAGGTAGCAACTCGCCCAGACCTGCGGATCTGCGCCACAGCGGCACAGCAGGACACCGCCCCGGCGATAGGTTAAACATTGTTTTCATGATTAGGAAGTTTAAGCAGGCTATGCTGAGGGCATGAGGCTATAGCCCACGCTGATCAACGCGATAGCATGCAGATAAATAAAAATTCCGAAGTCATTGTAAAAAAGCGGAAATCATAAGGGTTATAACGGTCTATACAGCAGCGCCTTCGGAAGGATGAAAAATCAATACCGGCGCCTCCCTATATCAAGTGTATTGGAAATGTTTCACCGTCTCTTGCCGATCAATAAAAAAACAGTTAGCTTTATGCTGAAGAAATAATAAACCGTTTGTTTTTATTGACCTATCGACGGGAACACATTCTTGTTGTTGAAGTTTATGAAGGCAGCCGGAGGCAGACAGTCGTAAAAGGAAGCTTGCTCGAGGGTATTTTGTAGAATATCAAATACGCAGCGTTGTCGCAAAGCGTATGGAGTCTTCCCTTTTCGTATTGCCTGTTTTATTGTTCTACCGATCAGTTCGGCGGGCACTTCACGTTCTTATACATAGATTTTGGGTAGTGGGCCTCGGAATATTCCGTGACCAAGTGCGCATGTCTTGTTCTTGTGGTCATTATGTTTAGTATTATAATCTTTTGATATATGATCATAAAACGATGGGCACTTCAGCAGCTTAAGGGATGGCGGTATTGTTGGAAAACCAATAGGGCGAGCCTCAATGCTTTACAAGTGGTACCGTCAAGAACCACCACAACCTTAGTTGTGGCTCCCTAAAGACTTACATGAAACTCGCCCTATTGAACTGATGTACGAAGATACAAAAATACAATAGATAGCGAGCTCACGATCGACTCATAGGGAAATTTGACGGTTTTCTTGTATGAGTGACATCGTTAAAGCCGAGACTTTATGTCCCTGCTCTATTATTCGCTTATGTAACTGAAACAAAGATAATATTAAAATTTATATGTGGCAATAAAACCACAATATTTTTTTCTGATGAATGAAAAATACGCGCAGATATACACGAGAATTGGTAGAAATCTAAAGAAGCGACGCATTGAATTAGGACTGACACAGGATCAATTGGCTAAGAAGACATCCAAAATTGACAGATCAAAAATTAGCGATATTGAAAATGGGAAGGAAGATTTTATGTTTTCCACATTGCTAGAGTTAGCCACTGCTTTGGAAGTAGATGTCGAGGAATTGACGAAAAATTCAACGTCCAATACATTTACTTAATGAAATACCGCCTTTATTGATTTCCGCAAGTTTTGGATTATGGCTAACAGTTCTTCAAATGATAAAAATAACGCGTTTAGTTGAAGTTTTTCACCAGCATGGTGTTTACAATCGAAAGATTGCTGAACTAGTTGGTGTTTCTGAAAGCACCGTCTCGAGGTGGGTGCACAACAAACAACAGCCGGATGTTCATAAACTTTACAAGATAGCTGAATATTTAAAGATCGACATCCGGGATCTGTTTATCCAACGAGCTGGCCCGATGGAAAATGAGGCAACTTTTTTTAGGTGGTATCGGATCAAAATGGAGTACGTTGTTGAGCGTTTACATCCTACGATAAGATCATTTAGTTGCTGTCCATTTTTGTAGCAGCTGATCGTGGTCACAAAAAGTTGAAGCGTCACCACATCTATACGCCCAGACGTTTACTAAGCAAGGCGTCGCTATGCTATAATATGTGCTAAATAGTAATCTTACAGAATGTTTGCTTCAGTTTTGCATCAATTAAATTAAATGCTTAACTTTGTTCTAACAGTACACGCCACGCTACCCGTCAGATCAGCGTCCCAGGGCGTGTCTTTTGCTTTATAACCAAATTATAACGACTGTCTATGTACGATAAAAGTGCATTTACTATACAACAGCAGATAAAACGATTGGGAGATAGGGGGCTGATTATAGCAGATTCCGATAATGCAGAACATTGCCTATCGCACATTAGTTATTACCGTCTTGCAGGTTATTGGTGGCCCATGCAAGCTAACAAATCTAACCATATCTTTAAGCAGGATAGCAGGTTTTGTGATGTAATCGCCCTGTACAACTTTGATAGAGAACTGCGGTTACTATTTTTCGACGTGATTGAGAAAATTGAGATCAGTTTACGAACCAAACTTATATATCATTTATCGCATGAAGTTGATCCATGGTGGTTCCAAAACTTTGACATTTTTAGAAATGCCGGTGATATGGTAAAAACTTTATCTGTTTTAGAAAGAGAAATTGGTCGATAAAAAGATGTATTTATTATCGAGCACAAGAAAAAACATCTAGACGACGGCAGATTTCCCCCTGCATGGAAATCATTAGAGCAAACAAGTTTTGGAACATTATCAAAGCTTTACGGCAATTTAAAAAATACGGTAAAATCAAAGGGTACTATTGCGCAAGAGTTTGGAACCGTCAATCATACTTACCTACCCAGTTGGTTGCAGTCGATAGCGCAAATAAGAAATTATTGTGCGCATCACAGTAGACTATGGAATCGAAATTTACCCGGCAGCCCAAAACTCCTTACCAAACCACCATGTCCATGGGTTAAGAATATACCTCAACAGCAAGAATTTCAATTTTTGTATATTCACCTCTGCTGTATGAAATATTTACTTAATATAGTTCAACCTGACAATCATTTCACGACACGATTCAGCAAACTATTGGAAGATTATCCAAACGTCGATCCAAGGGCCCTTGTATTAAAAAGTAACTGGCAAAGTGAACCCTTATGGAGTATTTAAGTGCAGAATATATTCGCTTTGTGGGATAAGGTCCAATTTTTCAGATTAATCATCAAAATACACGGGTAAAATAGATGCCAACTTATAAAAAGGCATCTACCTTTACTATCTTATAGCAAACAACGCTTTAAAATATTACCTCCCTTTTTGTTTACCAACATGACAAAGATCCTATCTTTGTTTTGGGAAAAGTTTCGAGAAAGACAATCGGTGAACCGGAGCATTTCCTTTTTAATTTACGACGGCTTTGCCGTTTCTCCCAAACATGTGCTGATTATCTCTAAACTGTTGCAGGAAGATTACTTTGCATTAAGCGTAGCTGAAAAGGCCGATTTTGCATAATGCCGTAAGCTTAGCCAAGAAACTTATTGAAGAAGCGCATAGTCCTGATGGCTACAACATCGGGATAAACTGTGGCGCGGCAGCGGGGCAAACCGTGCTTCACTTTCATTGCCATGTGATACCGCGCTACGCTGGCGGTATGAACAATCCGAGAGGTGGTGTAAGGGATGTGATACCAAATAAGGGGAAGTATTAGTGCAATACTTTACAAGCATTCAGGAGTCGCAAAGTTAGTATTCCTTTATATTGATTCTTATAAACGAATGCACCTCAGCTGAGCCTATAATTATGTATCAAAAAATTGTTAGTGGCTTTTGCCAACATGTTTGCTTGCCAATGAAAACCAAATCATTTTAAAACCCTATTTATAATTTTTTGGGAGATTTTAAACTAAACATATAACGACCTATTTCCATGAATTATTTGTACATAAATAATTAAAAATATACTTTTATAACTTGATGTGATGATATCGTTTACAAAAGATTATTCAAGCTAAATCATTCGTAACAAAAAGTTGAAAGTGTCCTTTGCTAACACGGTACCTCATAAATCAAATGATGCAGGATGTGACAATGTTAATTTCCATTCTGTAGCGATAAAAGAAATTATTTGCAAAGATTTATGATACACCTTGTAATAGCAGAGAATGACCACTCACAATGGAATGACGTTACCGGCAAAACCTACCATTTTCCTAAACGTTACCTCAAACACTTTCAAAGGGGAACCAGACTTATTTATTATAAAGGCAAGATGATTGATAAATCTTTTGCGAACAGAAGACTTACTAAAGAGCCACACTATTTTGGAATTGGTGAAGTCGGAGAAGTATTTGAAGACGTTAATTCTCTAAAAGACGACTACTATGCTCAAATCATTAATTTTACGCCCTTTGATGAAGCAGTTGTAAGCAAAAAAGATGGAGTATACCTCGAAACGATCCCAGAAGCCAAAAAAAAGAATTATTGGCGTGACGGCGTGAGATTAATCAACCAAGTCACCTACAACAAGATTGTTAGCCTAGCAGGCATAACTAAGATAATAAATGATGCGGAACAGGGAAGTGAATACGCGTATACTAGCCGAGAGGGGAATAGTAAACAAGTTTTCGTTACGAAATACGAACGCGATATCGTGCTGAGAAAAAGAGCTATCGAAATTCATGGAACGACCTGCATGGCTTGCGAATTTGATTTTAAAAAAACGTACGGTGATTGGGGGACTGGTTTTATACATGTTCACCATATCAAGCCGCTCTCCGATGGTAAAGGAGAACGCACTGTCAATGCAGAAACAGATATGATTGTTTTATGCCCAAATTGTCATTCGATGGTTCATAGAAGAAAAAACACAACACTCAGCTTTCAGGAGCTTTCAGAGTTAATTAGAAATGCGAAAAAATAACTGACCGTTTAAAAAAAACTGTACTGAGCAGTAGCCGTTTGACTACTCGTTTTAAGATGCAAGTCGCCGTCCATTCCGGAGGATGTATAACTGTATTGTAGGGGAATTTGCTCCAACCGGAACTTCCAGCGACTTTTAGCCTTAATAAGAAAACTGGGTTATAGATCTATTCTTTTGATCCGTAATTCAATACGGTCTCCAAGATCTGCTCCGCATAGTGGTAGATATCATCCAGCCGATCCAAATCATGCTTTGTTTCTTTTTTGTCTTTATCAAAAAGCCCGATGCGTAGGCGATTTGGGGTAAAGTAAAATCGGCATATAGGCTTCCGATTATTATCGTCTAACAGAATTCCGCAATACGATTGATTGTCACGCATAAAGATTCGTCCGACCTCCAAGTCTTTACGAAGAATAGACTTAACGATCAAAAACCCATCGATTTCTTCTTGTGTGGTGACGATCAGCGACTCGGGCTCTACTGGTGGTGCTGCAGCGGTCACCTCTGTTTCCGTTTCCTTCTTTAGTGCACTTTTTAGGCGTTCAGCTATTTGGTCATTTACGATCTGCGTGAACACCCTTTTTACCAAAGGTGTGAATTGCTCTAGGATCTTAGCCGTGACCACACTAGGATAAACTTGTTTGGTAAAATAACGTACAAATTCGTCGCTTGGATTATGCATTTCAGCGCTTAACAAAATCGTAAGCTCATTTGCATACTTTAAATCGCTGGCCGCCGTCGAAATACTATCCAGATCGAACACCGATTTATGAAATTTGCGCAGTTCACCGATTTCATTGTCTTTGATATCCGAGATTTTAAATTCGAAGAAAGGCTTTTCATCCATCTTGTTAGCCGTCACCAGGTCGGTGTAAAAGCGGTACTCCACGCCGTTGGTCAGCAAGCCAAATTTCGCTTCCGTGGTGTGAAAATAGCGAAACAGTTGGGAGTTGTGCGGGTCTAACCCATCAGCGTAATGCTTGCACTCAATCAGGATCACTGGTTTGTCATCGCGCAAAATAGCATAGTCCACTTTCTCTCCTTTTTTAATCCCAATATCAGCGATAAATTCCGGATGTACTTCGAATGGATCGAAAACATCATAGCCCAATATCTTCAAAAAAGGCATCACCAATGAAGTTTTTGTAGCTTCTTCGGTTTTAATCTGTGGTAATAGGCGATCGACGCGTTTGGCAAATTGCCGTATTTCATCTTTAAAATCCATAAGGGTATTGTTATGATTAGTTAATGTGATTTCCGCTATTAGCTTTTCATCCTCTTTTCTCACTTTTTAGCAGGATGAGGTTCATTTTTATTATTTCAAATCTAAAACCTTTAGCGAAATGCTCTTTACGGGAAACCATAAATACCATCGAATCTTAATGATAGTTTTGGCTTTTATTTATAAACTTAATTTTTCAGATATAGGTGCCAATGTGCTTAATTTGTACTGATGGCGTTCAAAAATATAAGATTATAAAAATCCAAGAAACTTAGAATTTCTGAACAAGTGTTATGATCGTTGTCGGCTAGAAGCTATTTGGCCAAAACGTTTTCATAACATGTCACAGCGATTAACAGAGGATAATTTACAACCAAAAAAATGAAGTTAAAATACAATCTATGCCGCAAAAAATGGGTCTATCTGATCGGATCTCTGTTGTGTGTTTCGTTGACGGGGTGTGAGCCCAAAAAGGAAACATCAACGAATAATAGAATGGCATTTTTGAGGAATGAGGACGTGAGCGAAAAGGCTACATCTGCTGAAAGCTATCGGATCGTCAAAGTTTCTGATGGCGATACTTTTTGGTGCGAAGATACAGCGGGCGAACGTATTAAAGTTAGACTGATTGGCATTGACGCACCCGAGCCTCGTAATTACTTTAAGAAGAAAAAACAACCGTTTGGGAAAGAGGCGTCAGCATATGCTACAAGACTGCTATTCAACAAGTCGGTGAAATTGGAAATGGATATCAACCCATTAGATCAATATGGTAGAACACTGGCCTACGCATACCTGTTGGACGGCACCTTTATCAATGAAAAAATAGTTAGAGACGGTTATGCCATATTAATGACTATCCAGCCCAATGTAAAACATGTGGAACGTTTGGTCGCCGCGCAACAATATGCGAAAGAGAGGCAGCTGGGGCTATGGAAAAAAACAAACGATTAATAATGTTACTATGCTAAAAATTATTGGCTTTGTCATGGTAAGCGCTCTTTCGACAAATTTCGCATTTTCCCAAACCGCCGCTATAACCTATGTAAATATTGATCACGCGCACGTATTAGGAACGTGCACAGGTTCGGCGAATTGCACAGCCTGTCGAAATTGCAGCAAATGCGCACACTGTAACGCCGGCGGATCATGTGGTGTATGTGATCACACTATGCATAGAAAAAACGTAACTAAGCCTTTGGAAAAACCAAGACCTATCAAAAATCGATCTAAACCTAGCAACGAAAAAACATCCAAACATCAAGACTATTACCTACGAACGGTGGAAATTAATATTGAAAAGGCAAACTTGCGCAAGGGACCTGCTTTAGATTTTCCAATTATTACAACCATCTATCAAAAACAAAAATTAACCTGCCTTTCTAATATTGGAAACTGGGCAAAAGTGCAGACCGATAAAGGTCTAGTAGGATTTATAAGAAGTGATGCCATCAGCGTAAGCAGTAAGCCATAAAGCTGCTGATAGTAAATCAAGAAAAGGCGTGCCAACACAATGGCACGCCTTTTCTTATTTAAGATAAGCTTTCGCAGTTAATTGGGGTAAAAACTTGTAGTTGAACCATAGGTGGTACCATAGGCATTTGTTGCATATGCACGCACATAATAGGTCGTATATCTCGTCAATCCTGTAACAGATCTAGAGAATGATCCTATTGAATTTCCGCTTGCTACGGCTTTTGTGCCTGCGGTCAAGGTTGGGGCCGAGGTATTAGCGCTGTAGACAAATCCGCGTTCAGTGATCGTACTTCCGCCGTTGGTTGTGACATACCCGTTGAAAGTAGCGTAGGTACTGCCGATTGCACTTACTGAAGAGGTAGATACTCCGGTAGGCGCTGTGTAAGGTGTAGGCGTTGTGAAAGAAATAACGCCGCCATAGGCTGTACCTGCCTCGTTGGTCGCAAAAATCCTGGCGTAATAGGTTGTACCGGCAGTCAACCCGCTCAAGGTTGCACTTACGCTTCCAGTACCAGCCCCCGAAGTGATGAATGTTCCACTACCAATGGTTGGCGATGAATTTGTACTGCTATACACTATGCCTCTCGATGAAATAGTTCCGCCGCCCGCGGAGCTGATATATCCAGATACGTAGGCCGAATTTTGTCTAATATCTGTGGCATTATACGTAGTTAGATTAGAAGGCAAACTCGGCAACGTAGTCTTGAACGAGTAGAGGTTACCATATGTAGTGCCCGCTTGATTGGTCGCATAGGATCTGATGTAATAGGTTGTGTTGTATTGCAATCCAGATAAGGTAATCGAAAAGCTCCCTGTCCCAGATCCCCCAGATACGACGGTGCCATTACTTAACGAAGGTGCCGAACTACTGCTACTGTACACTACGCCACGCGCGCTGATCGTTCCTCCTCCCGCGCTACCGATACTCCCTCCTGTATATGCCGAGTTCATCGTTATACCTGACGGACTGATAGTAGAAACGCTACTTGGCAGATCAGGCAATAAGGTCTTAAATACGACGACCGGTCCGTACGCAGTACCGGCAGCATTTGTCGCAAAAGCTCTCGCGTAGTACGTGGTATTAACAGCCAAACTTGTCAATTGGCTAGAGAAGGTTCCCGTCCCTGAACCGATATTTATTACCGCTGCATTGTTGATTGTAGGGACGTTGCTCGAACTGCTATAACATACGCCTCGAACAGTCACTGCCGATCCATTATCTTCCAGAACGGCACCACCTACTAAGGCGGAAACAGAAGTAATCGAGGTTACTGTCGTTGTAGATAATCCTGAAGCTAGAATGGCCGGTGCTGTCGTGAAACTGACGACCTGACCATAGCCGGTTCCAACAGCGGATGTGGCATAAGCCCGCGCATAATATTTTGTCCCTGCCTTCAACTTGGTCAAATTACCTTTAAACGATGCTTCTTCGCTATAGACTGGAAGATTATCGTCCGAAATCGTTGGAAGCGGCTTGGTCTCACTATAGCAGATGCCTTTGCCAGTAACGAGGTAACCACCGTTATCGGTGATTTTCCCTCCAAGTTCCGCTGATATGCGAGTGATAGCCGTTGCGGGTTGCGTTTCCAATTTTGAAGCGTAACCACTTTCCGTTGTAAAACTCAATACATCGCCGTATGCTGTTCCCGATGCATTAGTAGCGAATGCACTGTAATAGTAAGTAGTCGACGGTTTCAAGTTTTGGATATACAACGTGAATGCCCCCGTGTCCAAGCCTTCTGATTTGAGTACATGTTCATTAGAAATGGTAGGCTTCGATTGTGTAGCGTAACAGATGCCAATCTGCGTTAATACTTTTCCGTTCGTTGTATTCACTTTTCCACTTAAGGTAGCTTCGTTCTTGGTTACACTTGCCATCGATTGTGTTGCAACGGCAACTATATTATGTTGATTAAAGTCGAATTGATCTTTATCATCACAGGATGTTCCTAATAGAGTTAAAATAGATAGAAAATAGAATTTTTGTAGGATAGATTTGCAAGGATTCATCGTTATCGGAGGTTAAAAGTAATACCAGTAGTGAATTCGGGTTTGGTAATGTTTTTTTCGATGCCCATCAGCGAAGCTCCGCCAACGAAATTTACAAACTTACCTAGACGCAAAGTGACTCCGCCGTATCCGGCCAGGTAACCGGTTCGTGCGTACCCCTTCTCTTGGAGATAATCGTTTCTGTATAAATGACCGTACACACCGTATCCAGTGCCAATATTCAGAAACAACCAACGGGTTAATCTGAGGTTAGGACCAAGAACAACCTCTGCCTTATTGGGCTGCGAAGCATTGTGCATAGTGTTATATTCTTTAAGCTGTTGACTTGTTTTGAGTCCAAAGCGCAAGATGGTAAAAAAGCCGACGACTCCGCCGCCCGTCTCGAAGCGTACGCCATAGGGAGCTAGCTTTCCATACTCGTAACCAATATTGGAAAACATCGAACGACTTTGTCGGCGAATGGCTGCCTGCTGTTTTTTTTCTTGCTTTTTTAAAAGAGCTTCATAAGCATATTGTGAATTCGGGTAGTTTTTTTGCACATCATCCAAGGCTGAAGTCACATCGTTTCTTTGCGTCTTATCTTCATCAGCAAATGTTTTTAACCAGCTTTGCAGATTAAACTGTACGCTCATCAATTCCGAAAATTCGTAGTTAGCATTACTTTGTAATTGTCGATAACGACTCACTACTTGATAATAACTCACCTTCATTTTTTCTCTGGAATCATCTGGAAAATCATTTGCGACTAAAATCACGCGCGCATAATCGTGGGCCTCGTAGTCAGCCGATATAGCGGCAAATTTCTTCTGTTGTTGCAAGGCATGAGCTGCGGCTTTCTTTTCCTCTTCCTGCTTTCGAAATTCGTCGAGCGATTTAGGCAACCCGTTTAAGATATTTTTGATCTGCTGTACTTCTGCTGTACTTAATTTTGCTAACGAAGACTCGCCGCTGGAAACAATAGCTTCCCCCAACTGCGTTATCAGCAATATTTCATTAAAGTTTTGTGATTTGCTATGATCAAACTGTTGATATTTGATCATAAATTCATAGTATTGAACAGGGCTTTCCTCATAACCGGCCTTTTTTGCAGCTTGTACCGCAGCTAAACTTTGCTCATAATCCTTTCGCTCATAGCTTTTACGGATATCAGCCAGTAATATCGCTTGACTTTGGAGCTTCTTTTGCTGAAGCATTTGAGTTTTAACCTTTTCGTACTCTTGCTGTGTTTTCGGATAGGCCGCCACATCGTCCAGTATTCGTCTAACATCTCCCACGTTTTTGGACTTGGGATAAATTGTTAAAAACAGATTAGCATCACTCCTTACTTTGTTGATGAGCGGAAACGATGGGTAGTCTCCAACCTTCAATAACTTAGCATAATTTGATATGAGAAGATAGTCGACAAGTTCTTTCGTCTTCGACTTTCCATCGATGCTATTCAAGATATCAATGGATGCTTGATAAAAGCCATCATCCATTTCTGATTTAGCTTTGGCCAACAATTTATCGTTGGTCGCTTGGGCAAAACAAAAAGAGGCCATGCCCAATAAAAAAAGGGTTAAAAAATATTTCATATGTACAGATTAATCTAGGTTGGTTTTTATGCGTTTATAAGTTTCTTAGACTTTACAAGTATTATATTACTCATATCTAAGTTCCAATTTTCGTAGTTTCTATAAAATTGCTGAAGCTTGCTTATGCAGGAGTTTCGAACGGAAATGACGGATTTCTTTCTTTTAAGACTCCCCTCCAGATTGGGCATGTTTTTTAGTTCGTTCACCAACTGTGTATACTCTCTGTTTTCAAACTCCGCGAAGCCTTGATTGATTAGAGCATTTACTTTTTGCGGTAAAACTTGGGTATAATAATTTAATGCTTTCACTTTATTTTTGATAGTAGCAATTTCCCGAGTCGTTCCGAACGTGCTTTCCATGTGTGCAATTAAACTATTGAGTTCCTCTTTTTTTACAGGATCTGCACGAAGTAACACATTGATGCGCGCTGCACACAATTCGGTATACTTATCATTCAGTTGCTGCAAAAGCATATCTTGAATTGCCTTATTGAAGAGCTTCTGCGAGGCGGCATTATTGATCTCGATCAGCAGGTTATTATATTGCGCCGGACTGATGTTGTCCACAGAAAGCTCATTAATCTTATTTTCCAAAACGTTGTGTCCGCTTGCCAAAGCGATAGACTGTTCCTGGGGGGAATCTGGTAGCTCAGAGCTGAAACTCCTTAATCTCAACAAACCGACAATCAGCACACCAACCCCGAGAGTAGCGCATAAGAAATAAAGTCCTCTATATTTTTGATTCATGGCATATAGTTTTAACTTGATAATACAAACACAGGTGCTATTTCTTTTCAGCGGAGCTAGCAGCACCATCCGTCGCTGATCTACTCGAGTCCGTTACCGCATTCCGTTTTGTTTTTGTTTCTAAAGTGCGGTTAATGCTGTTTGCAGCAGGGCGTGAGTCTTCCTGTGCTGTCCCCACTGGTTCGTTAGGAATTGTGCTGGGAATCCATACAACAACTTGCTCGCAAAAGTTGTCAACACGAGCAGAATCTGCTTTAAAAATCGACCTTAGTCCGGTTTTAGTTAATTCCGCTGCATTTTTTTCATCACCGCTTTTATAGAACCTCCACCCATCTGCCTTTCCATTGTAAATGAAAACGTAGTCGTTTACAAGAGAATCTTCAAAAGATAGATGGAGCATGTTATTCTTTGAGGTATCGATTTTAAATGGAAAATTGTCTTGAAGACTTTCTGCTGCTAAATTTTTATTTTCTTGCTCTTTTTTTATTCCAAACCAACGCTTGGCAAAATCGACACCCCAATAGCCAATCGCGATGCCCAGCAGTGGCCCTATAATCCAAGCCCATACGACGGCAGTCGAGTTTCGCTTGGGCTGCTTTGCAGAACGGTGCGGCAATATAATCTCTTCAGGACGAACTTCTACTTCGCCCTCAAAAATGGAAACTTCTTTATAGCGCGTGTCGAATGTTAGTTTGTATTGAATCCGATCACCTGCTCTACAAAGAACAAATTGATCTTTTGATAAGCTAATTTCCTGCTCGTTGATCTTGACACGCAATCCGTTTGTTGTGGTATTGTTAAACGTAATTTTCCGAATCTTAGCAAATAGATCTTCTACGGATTGAAACCCGAATTGTTTCGCTATGACTTCATTATGTATGGACTGCTCGTCAAGGAAGTAGACTTTCGTTGCATACGCCAATTTGGGATTATTGAAAGCTTCGCTTTGATCCAAGGTGAGATTTATAAACTGATAGAAAATGGTTTTATCCGGTGCAATGGCCGGATTAATACCATCGTTCTGTTTAATACTCTTTGCAGCCTCCTCCAAAATAAGATCGTAGTTCTGGTTGTTTAAGCTGTTGTCTTTTATATGATTTATATAGTGCGTGGTAATCTGTAGCAAATATTGCATTACACTGGCTATATGTTCGTCACGTTTAACGATTAGACGAACAGCCAGAAAGCCATTGCGCTTGGCACTATCTTTCATACTTGTATTGATAACGGAGTATATCACATGCTGGGTGGTTCGCTTTACCGAGTAACAATAGCCTTCATTAAACTGACCTACTTGATTTCTTTCATCAAATGAAAGTTGCAACTTCTCCAGTTCATTCCTATTCAAACCTGCCGAGACATAATCGTAGTCTAACCCATTGAGCGTACGTTCGATCACAAGATGTACCCTATTTCTATATTGTGTAGTATCCATAAATATTTCTTAAGAAAATCTTTTCCAAAATGCGCCGCCTTTCACGACAAAACTATCTTCTAACATGTTTTTCACCAGTTCTTCGGGATACTTATCTTCAATCTTAGTCACAATCTTCTCGTAAACGAGACTACCAATGGAAAAAGGCAATATTTTGATCTTAAACTGGTTTCTGGAATTTACTCGCGCGGTTTTACAATTTTCGATCAGCGAAAGAAACTCTTGGTTCATATAATCCAATGCTAATTCGCTTTCGGCGCGATCATCATGCAGATACCTAGTCTGCTTGATATAGTCGAACTTATTGACAACGAAATATACGGCGTCTGTGTTTTCCAAGACTTTAGCGTCCTTAAAAATGGAAATGATATTGGTATAAGCAATGCTTTGATCTAAGGCGCTGAACAAATTCTGATCTTCAAAGCGTCTATCATGTGACAATGCGTCAATAACAAAAATCAGGATTTTTTTATTGTTACTCTTGACGTAGTCGATAAAGTCCGGAATCTCTGAATTATCAACGCCTTGGTTGAAAATTTTGACATAATTCTCTCCTGGCACCTCCACAATATTGAATGGATGCGTTGTGCCGGCGGGATCTTTAAGTGAAGTCGCAATATAGTTGTAACTCGATTTCTCAGTAGCAATAGGAAGTATACCATAATCTAAATTTCGCTTTAAGGTTTCCAAATACTTATTGCCATCGGGATTATAGCTATCGTGCATAAGAATCCCTTGCTTATTGGCATGTTTGATCAAGCTTGCTAATATCGTTGACTTACCGGAGAACGGCATACCGACCATATAGAGATCCGTCCGTCCGCTCTCCATAGGCGGCAGATCTTCAATTTTCTTAAATATGGTAATGCCCGAGGCACTGCTATAAAATTTTAATGCCTGAACAACTCTTTTTTCAACACAAATTTGTTCCAGGTAGTCAAACGTAAGCTTCTTGTCCGTAACAAGCGTTTTAATATCATCGGCAGATACCTCATTATTCTTAATTTTCTCCAACAGCGACTCGCTAGTTGGCATCGGCGCCGTTGCAGTAGTCATCGAAGGCATCGGCGGCATGCCAGGAATTAACGGCATGGCTGGCAACTCAAAATCCATTATTGGTGCACCCGGAATTGGCGGCGGCAAAACAATTTTTCCGTTCCGGCTATCATCCAGAAGCTGTAGTTCTTTCAACTTATCTCTTTTCAAACCATGTTGTTCCAGCTCTTCAAATGCAATGAATCCCTGCACAATTGCCTGATCCAAAGCAAGCAATGGAACGCTGTTACAATTCGACAAAATATGTTGCTTTTTATGTTTATTCATCTTTTTAGGTATTAAAGTTCTATCGTTCCGCCCCGGTTAATAACTTCGACTTCCGCATCTTTCTGCCGAGGGCTATTATACTTGCGGACCTGATATGTAAAATAAGGTATCAAGATAAAGGCATGCATGATAAGTATGATTAGCAGGGGCAACAGATAATCTGGTGAATAGATCTTCGCCAATGCAATTGGGCTATTCAACGGTAGTTCCTCATCATCGATCGATATTTTTATCGGTTCATTATCCAGCGGTAATTCCTTAATTTTCGCATTTACCAAATCCGCGCTATTTTTCACAAAATCATGCAACGCCAAATAATTTACAGCCAAATTAAGCCTGTCCCATTGCTGAAAAGTTTGATTGTAGCGTTCCGCTTTTTTTAAGACCATGCTATCCAACAGCTGATGGTTATGATTGTACTTTACTTGGTAGGCATGTAATATCGCATTTGTACTGGATGCTACATCGATGCTATTTGACGGGCTGTTTAAAATAGCTTCGGGAAGGTTGAATGGCGCATTTCCCAGTTCATTACGCAGGACATTGCTTCGCTGGCTTTTATATGCTTGTAATTTGCCTTTAAACTGAGCTTCAAAGGTCTGTAATGATTCATTCGCACGCGCATCATATTGTGTGACTAGATTTTTAAGAAGCTCGACTTTTTCATTCGCCTCTTTCTGCAGGGCCTTTTTACTATTCTTTTCGATGTTTACTAAATGAACCATGAAGACATAACTAACGAGACCGAACACAATAAAAACTATAAAAAAGGCAGTGGCTGGAGTCTTGCGGTATCCCTGATTGAGCATGCGCTCTTTGTTTCCCTTGAGGAGTTGCAATACAAAATAATAAAAGATAACAATGATCAAACTGACAGCTAAGCTCGACAGCATGTTGCCATCTGTTATATAGAGCATTCCGAAGAAATTACAGAGTAACAGTATGAGCAGAAACAGGGATGAAATCACATCCACAAACAGAAAATTTTCTTGTTTCATAGGGGTTTAATTTTTGTTATATAAGGATTTAATTGAATGGTATATTCGTAATTGATGTCACGTTAAAGCGGGCAATTGACAATGTACTCCCACACGGTTTCTTGCGTCGGTGCAGACACTTCCACATAGCAAAAGTTTGGCTTATTCTGTGCCGCATCGTATTTCCATTCTAGTTGTCCCGCCCCAGAAACAAGCCCCTTCGTGTCCGCTATTAATTTCCCATCATAGAAGACTTTAATCCCATCAGGAATTTCCTTCGTGTCATACTGCAGGATGATACGTCCCGATTGATCGCCAATAATATGTTTAGTCTTTGTAATTCCATGTCCGCCAGATTGAACTTGCGCATCGCAGTTAACGGTAGCAGCTTTCTGGTTTTCATCCAGTTCAAGTGACTCCTGATTTTGCTGCGTTTCTTCCGGAAGCATGTTTTCAATACTGTCCAGCTGCTCACGGTATGCGATAGTGTGCTGCTCACGGCAATCACGCAATTCTTGTCGTAATATATCTAAAGAGCCATCAGGGCTCCATAATAAGGCATAGATGAGCATACCAACGAGCAAAAACAATATGGGGTAAAATAGCCACCACCACTTGTTGGCGAATGATTGGCTTTTAGCGTGTTCCATTACGATTTGATTGTTAAAGATTTGAAAAAGAAAACCAAGCAGATGAGTACAAGAAGGAGGATGAGTACCCACCAATAGGTAACCGCGATATATTTCAGGAAGGTCAATAACCTCGCTTTTTTAGTCGCTGCTACTATGCCCTGTTGCTCGATAGTTGGGGAAAAATACGCATCTCGAGGTGCTGTATCAGTATTATTCTCATCGCTCACCATCTTCTCCGTTTGCGTTTTTGCTGTCGTTGGCTGTTTTTCGATATCGAGCTTCGGTTCCTCTATTAGAATCTGCGGCGGCAACAGTGCATCGGGAATATTGTCTATCAGAAGGTTAGGCTTACTATTTTGATTGTTCTCGAATTTCCATCCCCACACAATACTGATATCCTTTCCATTGGTAAAAATGAGATTGTCCTCCGGATTAAGGACCGTCTTAAGGATCGCTCCCCAATATTGCACATTGGAGTCATTACTTCGCAAGAGCTCTTCAACCTGCTTTTGAAGCTCTTCAAAAACCAGCCAGTACTGCTTCAATCCAAACTCGCGATGGTCCGATTGTTCTATAGGCTGGAGATCCGTATGCACACTGTACCAATCAATTTCATAATTGCTTTTGACCGGCTTGGCCAAAAAATTTCGATAGGTTTTATCCAGATTAAAAACCAAAAAATTGCTGATCCGGTCATATTGACTAAACAGATACGCATTGTCAAAAGATAAGGGGATATACCTATCGGTTGCTATGGAGTGAAATTTTTGCATTTCTTAGACCAATTCAAAAGGTGAATATTGTTCGACCAAGAGTTTGAGCTCTTGATTTGCCTGTTCATCGTAATCGATATAGCCCGCATTGACCAACAGTGAAAGGCGCAGGTATTCGATCCATTTGTTATATTTCTGCAGCGCTGTTGTACGTACATCAAGCTGTCCGGCATCAAACAATGCGGAGATTGCATGGCTAGATGTATCAAGTTTACGTTCAAAAAACCGGTTGGGATTAGATGCCAAGATGCTTCGCGCCTCTTCTTTCTCTTCCTCAGTGAAATAGTTGACATCAAAATTGAAGATCAGTTCATTGATTACTAAGGCGAATGTTTCTGTCAAGAAGATTTCATAACCATGGTTTACATCAATTTCTGAAATAATGTCATTTAATAACCGAACGATCCGGTCGACAACTTTTCGCTTTTTTAGCAGTTCTTTGAAATAACTCACCAAAAAGATTAGGCTATTTCGATGGATTCCATTGTCAATAAAAACGTTATATTGATCCAAATTGTCTATCTTCGCCAGCCAAGAATCTATAATTAATTGCACATAATAATCAGATTTTGAAGAGCTACTATCATCCTGATGAAAGAGTTCATTAATGAATATGCCGCTATCGGTTAAAAAATCTTCGACCGCTTTATGGGAAGAAAGCCAAAGGTGTTTTTGAAGAATGGTCAACATTTCTTCCTTTGTTTTGGCCTGCTTCAGTTCGGGATATTGAGCCAACAAAATAGATTCTTGCGTAGTTTCATTCAATATCTTACTGCTCGTATCCACCACCATATGCTCGTTCAATAGTTGAAAAATATCGGATGTATTGATGGATAAACAATGGATAAAGGCATTGAACAATCCTAGATCTTTTACTAACGCACCATTAAACGCTAACTGAAATTGATTGACCTGGCGCATTTGCGTTTCCCGCATAAGGGTCACATCATGTTTATAGACAAAACGTTCCAGTTCCTGCTGGATCTTGGTTAAAATTCCATTTAACTTTTGAAGGTTATGATTGATTTTCGTCTTATTACCCGCTACCTTTGCTAATGATTCTATAATCAGGGCCGAACCGTCACGATTAACGGAAGCGACCTGATCCCATGCTCTTTCTGCATCTGAAAAGTGGTTTTGCACAAAACCATAACGTGTAAACGAGTGCCTCATCACTTTCAAGAAGTTCTCCCTTTCTGGATGAATTCCTTCTTCATAGCCGGCCTTTTCAAATCCAGTAAACGTATCGTTTGAGTATTTATAATCCCGCAACAGATAAAAATTCTTAAATAGATGTTCTTCTGATGTCCACTTGGTATGCCAATTACGAGATTGGGTAACGATCTCCTGTTCGAAAAAACGTTCAAACCGGGTATGCCACTTATAATTCAGCTTTTCGGCAGATTCCAGATATTCCCCGTCATTTGTCGTGTCAAACTTTATTTGATTATTGAAAAAAGTAAAGATGACAAACAGGGTTGGTAAACTTGCTCCTTGAAGAGATTTTGCTCGCTCTTCCATGCTACCGCCAACATTATTCTCAATCCAATTGTATAACAAAGATGGAATTTCATTCACGTTTAATTGCGTGTCATTTGTACAGAACAGTAAATTATTGATATTGAAATCGAGAGAGTATTTGTTGAATAGATATGATACTTTGCCACGGAGTAACATCGCGTCAATATTTTTTGCCATAATATCGTCTTGCTCCAATGCTAGCCGACTACGTGCCCCCGGAAAATCCAATAGATCATTGTACTTTAAAAACTCTTTGGATTCAACTAGTTCTCGAGGAATGGAGAATACAAGTTCAGCAATCAAAGCCGATAATGCAGGAACTTGGATCTGAATCTCTGCACCATTTCGCAGCTTAAAGGTGGTTATTTTATCATTTGAATCATCTTGGAGCTCCCCCAACCGTTTAACGTCCAAAATTGCACCACCCTCACGCAGGACGTTATCAAACTTAATAAAGCCGTAAGCTGCAAATTGCACCCTTTCTAGTTTTTTGATCAGGCTAATAAAAAGCTCAGTCAGCAATGTTTCCTTATTCCAAAGAATGTCAAATACCCTAAACCACTCTTCTGCAGCATAATGGCGAATAATACGGCCAATTCGTTCAAAGAACCTGGTTTCATAAAGTCCTTCAAACAAGATGGTGTGCTGGGAAAGGTTCTTCTCAAAATATCCCTTAATTTCCAGCACCTCAAATTCGCTCAAAAATTCCTGTTGAAATTCAGTCACCTCCAGTTCGAGTTTTTTGAGGTGTGCTTCAAATTCTCCCTTCGAAGGGAAGGATGTGATTTTCTTTAGATCCAGAAAAAATGCGTCGAACAAAACCAACAAAATATCTTTAGGCGTCAACAAATTTACCTTAATCGGAAAATCTGGAAACAAGCGGTCTTGGTCGATCGTAAATCGCGTTACCAATCCTGTACTTTCGGCTCCGGTCCCAGGAGGATTGATTTGCTTTAAGAAGTCGTAATACGCACCATCATGTTCAATTTCGAAAGGTTTACCGGTTTCGCTTAGCAAATTTTTGATTAGGTATGATTTCCCCACCTGACTGGCACCAAATACTGCAATCACCGGTTTATTACCAATATTACTTTGGACCTTTTTTATGGTATTCAGACTGTTTTTTAATGTGAGAAGCGCTTTATTGCGTTCTTCATATTTTAGGTTTCTGTCCGCCCATTGAATCGACCCCTGTATCAGGTCGATCTTACCGGAAATAAATTCCTTAATAAGTTTGATTTCTAAATCAGAATAATTATTCGACATTTCTTTACTATAAAACAAATTCACAAGTATCTAACCAATATCCCTGTACACTATCCAAGGTTTGATAGTGCAGCTGGAAGAAACGCCCAGGTTTTTCATTGCCCTCACTATCCTCGATGTGTTCAATTTTTAATATTTCCTTACTTTCCTCCCAGTCTCTAGAGATCGTGATTTTCAATGGCAAATGGCGTAAAATCTCACCACGTTCTCTGTTAAGCTGTTCTTCATAAAACTGAGCATCGCGGCCAACAAACCTGTTCCTGATGATTTCTTCCATCTGTTTAGGATCTATAGTCAATCTATACATGCCTGAGTAGGTATAGTTACGGGACAGATACTTGGCATAACCGAATTCAAAAGGAATGGATTTAATTAGGAATGTCTGTTCATTTTTTTGTGGTGTCAAAATGACCTCCTTTACATTCTCCGCTTTAGAAATAATGTAGTCAGCTGTCGAATGTAGTTGTTTGGTCAATTCGACGGTATTTAAATTGAAGTCTTGGATTTTTTTGAGTCTAGCAGACATTAATGCGATAATTGCGCCCACAGCCACAATAGTCTTAGGATCATCAACATTACCTAAATTGTCTGCAAATGGATACCATTTTCCGATCCAATACGTATTAAGATTGATGACATTAGTAGGCGAAACAAATAGAAATTTTTTGAACAGCTCCTCGTAACTTAATAAAGAGGCAGGCTTTCCAGAAAGCACAACAAAATCGCACTCGAATTGGTTAATTACAAGACACATCTGACGAACCAGTCCTTCAAATACGCTCGAGACAATCTCATTGACAGCCTGGGAAGATATTTTCCATCGGATTTCCAAAAAGCTGAATCCAAACACTTTTTCGAAATATTTGACGAGGGCTATGTTGTCAAATTTGCCTCCTATCATTTCTTCGAAAGACATTTCCAGCACCTCTTGCTGATTAGCCTGCTCTAAATACTTCAGGACAATTGGCTGAGCGACTTGGTGAACGAAAGATTTACGCATCATCTTTGCGACATAGCCCATATTATTTGAATTTTCTCCGAAAAATCCATTGATACGATTGTGTATGTCTACAATACCCTTTGATCTTCCATAATTTTCTATGCCTCCCAATGTCACATCTACGGAGTCTTTATATGAATTGCGAATAATGATTTTTTGAATAAGTTCCTTCTGAAGATCATCGCCAGCCAGTTTAAAGCTGTCCCAAAATAGCGGCTGTGGAATCAATTCCTGTATTTTATGCGTTGTTTTGAGTTGGTACTGATTGATAATAATGTCTGTTGTGCCTGCGCCGATATCTATGGATGCAATCTTTAACGTACTCTTGTTGTTGAATAAAAAATGATCGATGACATAATTGTTGCTTCTCAATTTTTTTGAAAATAGACTGTAGACAAAAACCAGCTGACTGCAAGTTGCCTCATCATACATCCAGTCTTTTTTATCGTCCAGTTCACTGCGCTTTTTGGCGATATCCTCGATAGAGGGGATAATCTCCGGCTTTTTAAACCAGTTTGTATTTTCGTCTTGATCAAAATAAAAACGTTGATAACCATCCAGCAGATCACAAGCTTCTGCTGCCGCTTTTCGAAGTGCAATTTGCTCGTGCTGAATCATCCCTGTCGGGCACGATATGGTAATCCGTTTAATCGTTCGAGGCATGGTCATTTCACCATGTTCTTCCCTAAACTTATAGGAATTGATCTGTACGTGCGCATGCATCAATACTTCCAAGAACACAAACTTCATCAAGGAAGCCCTAGAAAACATAGACTTCGCTCCAAATGCCCCCTTCGCATTCTTTAAACTTCCGTCAAGACTTAGCTGTTCCGAAATGCCATTCAGATACACTTTCTTTACCCGACTGGATTTCGCCGGTTGAAATTCCCACTCGCGGTCGCTCATCTGATCGTCCCAGAGGTAACGCTTCGGGCTTGAATTATAGGTTTTCAGCTCATAGCCGAGGTCCAGATTAGTGCTTGCAGAATTGATCAGCTTCTCGGCTTCAAAACCGATACGGGTCAAACTAGGAACAATAAATTTATTGTTGTGATAATGGTCTTTATCGATGTTGCCAAAGCTCGATTCGCTAAACAACATGTTCATGGGAAATGAATTATTGTACTCCAAATGCGGATTGGTATAATCCTGTATAATAAGCTTCTTGACACTATCAAAATCAAAGCTATCATCATCTTTGTTTTCGAATAATAAGGCACATGTTGCCGAATTGCCAATATCAATGACAAGATCTACGGTTTTCTTCTTGATGTTGTCGGTAAAAAGCTGAATCTCGGGCGATTCAGTTTGCGCTGCCAGCCACTTGACCAAAAGCATATATTTGGCTACATATTTCTTGATGGGGTGCGTGTACCGTTCTTCCTCATTTTTATCGTAAAACAAATCGGCCAAATATCGATCTATCCATCCGATCGAATTGTCTTGGGTAAACAAAAAATTGCTGAGATTAATTTCGTCGGATTGGATACGGAAAACATTCTCATCGGGATTGTTGCTTAGCTGCGGGCCTGTTTTATCATTCTCACTTCTAGCAAGCGACGTATCCACGGCAATCACGATTTTTGCCATCGAGAAGTCTTCACTACATGTAAAAAACACACGGACCCAATCTGTAGGGTATAACAGATCCCTGTTGATAGCATTATCCTTAAAAACTGGCAATGGAATCCATTTATTTTGATATTGTTTAAGCGTCTGCTTGAGGTTACTTTCTTCGTAAACTTCTGTGAGCATATCACTACAAGCACTTAAGTCGGCGTCGTCTTTTAAACGTTTATTGATCACGAAACCTTTGTCAATAAGCTCCTGCAAACGGTAATAATCTTCGTTTCCGTCCTTTCGAACTTTAAAAACTGGATCGAGGATAAAATCAAAAAAGTTGGTATCAAATGGTTGGTGATAGTAAAGCCTGTTTTCCTTACCAAACTCGAGATCGATATTAACCTCATATTTGTAGTATTGAATACTAGAATTAGCAATCAAAGAAATTCTTTTCATGTATTAAAAATAATATTGTTAAAATCTTGGTTGTAGATTAACGCCCTTGGGGTTAGGGCCATATTGATTTACAAATCGATCGCTGGATCCGAAAGCCATCCAAAGACCGTACAATGGAATAATTTGGAACCATCCGGAGTTACCGCGATCATGGCAGCGTTTTGTATTTTGTGCAAACACAAACCAATAAAATGGAATCAAAAATAGTAGATAAGCGATGCCTCCACCTTCAGAGGCCTCATGATCCTGAGCTAAGAATGCAGCAACTAAAGCTAAGTATGCATACGCAATAATCAAACTAAGCCAGTATTCGGTTCTCCTAATCCTACCCTTAAAGCTAAAGGGGGCGGAAAACATTGCTTGTGCAGGATAAATAGACTCATAACTTCCGTTTCGGAATGGATCATCAATACCGTGTGGTTGCTCCGTGTAATAAGCTTCGGGTTCGCGTTCTTCGTTATTTTTTATCAGCGGTAAATTGTTGACTGCGGTCTTGAAATGATCTTCTGTCGGAGCAGGTTGAGCGAAAATTTGTTCTTTTTCAACAATTAGTTCTAAATCATCAATAGGCGAACTGCTTTCTTCAACCTTTGTCTCCAGTCCTTTAATAGGATGAAAAAACTGTCGGAACTCGTCTAGCTCTCCGGCAGATTGCCAATCTTTTAATCCATCATACCATACCAATGTCTCTTCCGAAATTGGGACAGCTGTGATTTCATCAAAGGAGAGCGGCCCGACCCTTCTGCCCTCAAGTATGTAAAAGTAATTTTTCATCGAAGCATTCAATTAATAATCGTTAATTCCTAGCAGTTGATACAAAAGTAGGTGATGGATATCGTGCTTCTTTACGGGAACCCGTAAATGAAAAAAAGTCAACAAGCACCCAATACCTTGGTTATCAAACAAAAAAAGGGGACTGCCCGAAGACAGCCCCCAACCATGCGCACTATTAGGTTAACAACGGAACACTAAACTCTTGCTAGCGGGAATGACACTCACGGGTACAGGTTTTGCATCCATCCACGCTATGGTAATATTTTTCAGCGGCGCGTATAGCTTCCTGGCAACATTCGAAACTTCCAATACTAATCCTATTTTGCTCTTTTGGCAAATAGATACAGTATTCATGGTGAAGTTCATGTTCTCCATTTAGCTGTGCACGCGTATGTATGTAGTATTGCTTCATCAATATCTTTGCGATGCTACAAAGTAAGGTAATAATACACATCAACCCTTACGGGAAACCGTAAGATGCTACAGCGTTTATTACAAGAGACCGATATCTTTGCAATAGGCAACCAGCTGCTCATTTTTTGAGAAGTCAAGCACTTCCCGCATCAGGTTTAATCGTTTCTCTACGCTGCTGAGCCCTGAAGGTTTGATATTTTTCTGCTGCAGGTAATAAGGAATATTTTTTTGCTGCACCCCCTGTGCGAGTAGAGAGATGATGTGCATATCGAATGTGGTAAATTCATGGCTATTTTTTACGCGAGAGCTATCCGCAGAGTCGGGGGATTTGTAAGTTTTGTTCGCGTACACCGATTTTACAGCCTCACTCAGGTATTGTGCGTCGCGACGCGCCTTGCGGACGTAGCCATCGATGGCGTGTGTTTTAAAAAGATCGTCGACAACTCCAGAACGGCTCTCGGCAGAAAGAACGATAGTCTTGATGTCCGGCTGAATTTGTTTAACGGCCTGAACGAGCTGCACACCATTGCTAATCTGCTGTGGCGTATGATCGTCCTCAAAAATCAGATCGGTTATCAAAAGATCATAAGGATCGCCATCACGCTGTGCATTTTTGATCCAAGTGACGGCATGGTCGCAATAGTAGACGTATTTCGCGTCGCGTATACCTAAATCCTGTAAGGTCTTTTGGACGGAGATGTTTGCAATCTCGTGATCCTCAGCAATCAGTACTTTTTTAAACATATGTTTCGTCTTGTTAAAGTGTAGGGATAATGACTTCTACCCGAAGCCCCTTTCCTGGTTCACTGGCAAATGTAATGTCGCCGCATATGTTTTTTATACGGTTTCCCGTACTGACCAGCCCATTCCCCCGCTTCATCTCCACAGGAAGCCCCACGCCATCGTCTTTATAGTGAATATGTAAATCATGATGTACCATAGAGAAACGTATGACTACATTTTCGGCTTGGCTGTGTTTTTTCATATTGACCAGCAACTCTTGCAAGACATGCTTTATCTCCTGCTGCACGTTAGCCTTTACGGATTGCCAAAGCTCCGGATCGTTGCCCGCGATAATGATTTTTTGATGGCGCCCCGCGAAAGATTGTAGCAGATTCGTGATTTCCTGATTGAAAGGCTGATCTACACGCTCAATCTTCTCCGCTTCGTAAGATATGTCGCGCGATTTATGGTACATATCTTCGAGCCGATCAAGAATACCGTTTCGGTCTATATCATCTTTATGCTCGATTTCGGTCATGACGCGATAGATGCCATTTGCAACCACATCATGCACCTTGCGCGATGTTTTCAGGTGGCTCGCCTTAATCTTGTTCTGCGTTTCCAGTTCTAGGCGTTGCTTTCTTTTTTTATACCAAAGAATGCTGCCCGCTCCCAGGAGCGCAAAAGTGATGGAGAGACCGATAAGACGGTTTGTTGTTTCCGCATTATCTTTTTGTAGCTTTAAGTTCTCGGACTTATTTTTCTCAACTTCGTAGCGGATCAGTGCAAATTGATTTCTAGCGGCGGCACGCGCCTGTTGGATACTATCTGACAATTGCTGATAGGTGGCAAAATAAGTTGGAATTGAATCTACAGGATTTAAACGAATGAGTCTTTTTAGTGCCTTCACTTGATCCTTAGGGCTGTCAATCTCTTTCGCCAAAGCATACTGCCGCTTAGCGAAATACAAGGAAGAATCGGGATTTATCTTTGCGTAATAGTCAGCGAGATGCGCGTAGCTGGAGTTCTGTCCCCACATATCTTTTTCTTTCTTCCGGATATCAAGTGCATATTTTAATTCAGGTATTGGATTATAATTCGCTCTATACTGCCACATCGCCGTCGCATAATTGGTTAGCACCCGCGCAAATTCAACGGAGTCCAAATCGGGGCTTTTCAATATGGATTCATAAATAGAAATGGCTCGTGGATAATCTTCTTTATCTTGATAGAGCAGGGCTATATTGTTCAAATATGTTCTCACATTATTCGAATCTGCCGAAAATTTAATAGCCTCATTATAGAAGGTAATTGCTTTATCCATTTCGCCGAGCTCGCCTGTCGCCGATCCCAAATTATTAAAATTATTACTCAGCGTCTCGAAATGATCGGGATCTTGCGTACTTAGGTAATTGAGCGCCTCGAGCGCTGTTTCCTGTGCCCCGAAATAATCCGCTTGTTGGTTTTGGATGATGGCCATAATAACCAAAGAATTGGCAACGCCAGTACTATCCTTATTGTCTTTAAACACCTCCTCGGCACGACTGAAGTTTAAAAATGCGCTATCTCTTACGTGTTCAGCGTAGAAATCATAAGCACGATAGTAATATGGATTTTCAATTTTAGAAATTTCTTCTGCCTTTTTCTTAGAACAAGAAAAGAACGCAATACTAATTAGGTATATGTGTAGGTATTTCAAACTGGTTTGTTTTTCCCAAAATTACTCAAAGTGTGAAGTTAAATCAAAAAAATAATAAAAAAAGGGCAACTCACGCTGCCCTTTCGTTATGAAAAGCTCATTCTATTTTTTTGGTGGACGTGGAGGAGGAATAGGTAAGCCTGTATCCCCGCCATCTCCATCATCTCCGTCACCCGGATCAGTATTGGTTTGCACCGTTGATTGTCCTGGATTGATAGCACCTGTTTGTCCGCCTTGCCCAAATAAAAGAGCTAAAATTAAATACCACATTTTGTCAAAAAATTAAAAGTCAAAAACTTGCTAGGTCCGCGTGCTCCGTGCACGGGATTGCTATAAATTTTTCAGAAGGCCTTCTGAATTTTTTGGGAAGTGGGAGTGTCACTCGCGGGAGGCCGAAGCTGCTTCCCAAACCGGCTAAAGACTACCGCGAGATCTTCTCATTGTGAAATCTGTTTTGTATATTAGCCTCATAAACTAATCGACTATCATCTGACTTCGGAAACAAAGTTATAGCAGCTAAAAACCTTTTTATCAAGTCGTTCCGATAATTCCGAAAAGTCTGATAAAATTCCAGTCATTCTGAAAATTCCGATGTATTGACTGATTATTCGTTTACGGGATTCCGTAAATTCCGATTTAGAATTAGTTTATTTTTGACGCCATGCCTGAGTTTAAAGATTTCAAAGTAGAGGTGCTTGCCCTTTATGAAGCCAAGAAAAGTAGAAATGAATTGGATGATTTACTTGCAAATCCTTCCCCTGCAAATTTGCGGGACTACTGCTTAATTAAGCTATCGGAAGAACCGCCGCCTACGGATATTGAGGTCTTTCAAAAATTCTTCAACCCTTTTAAGAAAAAGGAGAATATCGAGGTCGCAATCAAAACTTTCAATACTGGTTCGCTTAGAGCGCTACAGAAATTCATCCTTGGTCAAACACAGAAGCCAGACGATCTCTTGGTAAAACTACTTTCGATATTGGTAGACTATCAACCTAGGCCTTTTCAATACGGCAAAGAAAACACGCAAACCAAACCTGAAGAGCTTGACGACAAGGGAATAAGAGCAGTTGAAGGTGATCAAAAAGACGAGGACGACTTACGATCAGAGGAAACAAACCAAGAGGGAAGTGAAATAAGTATTATAGAAGATTTTTCAAAGGAAGAGGAAGAAACGAAAGGAAACTCATCAGGTGGAGACATTCCGAAACCTAAAGACCCAGAAACAGGAGATATTGATCTACTGGATGAAGAAAATAGATCTACAAAGAAGCGGAAAGTTGCGCTGGGCGGTCTAACCATTGTGATTATCACCTCTTTCGTAGGGCTTATTTATCCGAAAAAAAACTGTATGTGTTGGGACGGCGATAAATTTGTTGCCGTATATTGTCAAGACAAGACGCAACGTAACCAAATCGTCGGGTTGGATAAAGATAAACTAGCGTTTTTTCGCAGAATCACACAGCCTGATACATTAGGTCTAAAAGATGTCGGTCATGTATGGTACTCCAAGATTGACAATGAGGTCGAGTTTTTCACCCAGCCAGGCCTGCATCCTATAAAAGTTGATCGATCGTTAAAAATTGCTACCGAACATATTATTGAAAATCATGCTGGACCAAAGAAAAAGGCCACAAAACAAATAATCGAAACCCTAGCCGACGTGGAATAGCAATGATTAAAAAAAATTGTTTATAAATTTTTTTAAGAACCTTAAAGCATTACTGTAACTGCACTCTCCTTTATGAAACGCTATGTCGCATCGAAAGCTTTGCAATATGTATCCGTTCGCCTTCGCACAGCCCCTCCCTGCAAAGGTTTCAAGCGACGGACTTTTGCTACCTTTTGGTCTTCAAAAGTAGTGTCCTGCCGCGGCATGTGGCGGAGGGAATGAGGGTTGGAAAAAGCTTCAACAGCATGCAAAAAACTCCGACGTACAAACGTTATACCTGCCGTGGCAGACAACTTGAAACGCCATGAAGTCACATCGTGCTCCACGAATTAAACAGCTTCAAACAGATTGCGCTAAATATTGTTACCTTTACGAGATACGGCCTGCTGGAATGGGGCTGTAATTCTATATGACTTTAAACAAAGACTTACCCCCCGATAAAGGCAACAATTTCCCGGTAATAGGTGTCGGCGCATCTGCAGGTGGACTGGATGCTTTTAAGGCGATGCTGAAAGGTATCCCCGAAAGCTCAGGAATGGCATTTGTACTGGTGCAGCACTTACTGCCTGGTAAAAACAGTCTTTTGCCGGAGCTGCTTCAAAAGATAACGAATATACCCGTGGTATCCATTACGGAGCACCTCCCGCTAGAGCCCAACCATATATACGTGATTCCACCCAATAAATTGGTAACCGTGGCAGATGGTTTCTTGAAGCTTGACCTTCGCCCTGTAAAGGAAAAAAGCAACAGGGCCGTCGATGTACTGTTCCACTCCCTAGCCACGGCCTATGAGGCCAGCTCCGCTGCGGTGATCTTATCAGGAAGTGGTGAGGATGGTACGGACGGACTGATGGCTATTCGCGAATGTGGCGGACTAACGATCGCGCAGGATAAAAGCGCTGAATTTCCAGCCATGCCGAACCACGCGGTAGACGCCAACATCATTGATTTCGTGCTTCCTCCTGAGCAGATAGGCGAAAAGCTTGCTACATTCTTTGGTTTCGTACGCGAAGATTGGGCGTTGAACATGGAAGATCGCGAAGGAGACGAGGAGAATACTTACCGAAAGATCTTGGTAGAGGTACAAAACCGTATGGGCGCCGATTTTAGCCTATATAAACAAACAACGATTAGACGGCGGATCGTGCGGCGAATGTTGATGTTAAAGTTGGCCGACATCCACGCTTACCAAGGCTACTTGGCAGAGAACCCAGCCGAACAGGAGTTGCTGTTTTATGACTTACTCATACCGGTGACAAGCTTCTTTCGAGATCTTTCGGCATTTGAAGCCTTGACCCGCAAGATTCTGCCCCAACTTATGCAAAGTAAAAAGACAGATGAACCAATCCGCATCTGGGTAACAGGGTGTTCTACGGGGCAAGAGCCCTACTCGATCGCCATGGCGTTGGAAGAGCATTTTGGCGAACGCCTATCACAACAGCGTGTGCAGATCTTTGCCACGGATATCTCAGAAAAATCTGTTAAAAAAGCACGGAGCGGCAGCTACTCGAAGAAAGAGCTGACAGGATTGAGCGCGCAACACCTCTCCCGCTATTTCGAAAAATCCAACGATCAATATATTGTTAAAAAGCGGATCCGTGATCTGTGCGTTTTTGCGGTGCATAGCTTTCTCAAAGATCCGCCATTTGCACGCATGGACTTGATTTCCTGCAGAAATGTAATGATCTACTTTAAACCATTCTTGCAGAAGAAAGCACTTACGACCTTTCACTACGCCCTGCGCGACAAAGGACTATTGTGGCTGGGGAAATCAGAAACTGCAGGAACCGCATCGGACTTTTTCCAAGCACTAGACAAAAAGAATAAATTCTACACGCGTAAATCAGTTACCCGAAAATATATCACAGTAATGGGTGAACGCAAGGAATCAGCTTACAAAGAAAACAATGACATTCTCCGCAAAAACGATATGAAAGTAGAGGATTACCAAAAAAGTGCGGATGAGCTGATGCTGAACAAGTATATGCCTGTAAGCGTAGTCGTAAACGAGCAGTTTGACATCGTGCAGTTTCGTGGTTCGTCTGCAAAATTTTTAGAACCACCCTCTGGCAAAGCAACTTTTAACCTGATGAAAATGGCCAAAGAGGGCTTATCCTTCGAACTTCGTAACGCCCTGCACCGCGTAAAAAGTTCGCGAGAGCCTTTCGCGAAAGATAACATCTCTTTCGACATGGGCGAATCATTAGTTTCTATAGAGGTGTTGCCCCTGCTGAACACTATCGACCTGTACTACCTTGTGGTATTTAAAGAGCCCGCCCTGACATCTCCTCGAAAGCGTCTTAGCGCCAAGCTTAAACGATCTGCCGATGAGGAGCGGATTATACAATTGGAGTATGAACTGGCTCAGGCGCGCGAAGATATGCGCACGATTACCGAAGACCAAGAAATGACCAATGAAGAACTCCAAAGTTCTAACGAGGAGTTGGTAAGCGGAAGCGAGGAGTTACAGAGCTTGAACGAGGAACTGGAAACCAGCAAGGAGGAACTACAGAGCACGAACGAGGAGCTGCTCACGGTGAACCAAGAACTGTTTGACAGCAATGAGGAGTTAACCTCGAGTAGAAAGCTATCAGACGCTACCATTGCAGTGCTACATGAGCCCCTACTGATGCTTGATAAGGACATGATCATACAGTTAGCCAACCATGCTTTTTGTCGCACGTTTAAGATCAAGGAATCGGCTGCCGTTGGTACAAGCCTTTACCAATTGCAAGATGGGGCATGGAATATACCGGGACTGACCAAAGAATTTACCAAGATTCAGGCGCTGGATGAAACAATGATCGAGAAAGAGATTGCGTTTACATTCCCATCCATAGGCGAACGCATCATAAAATTTAATATACAGCCGATCAGTAAACCCAACGGCGAGCAACTGATCTTATTGGCCCTAGACGACATTACGGCACGAAAAGCCGATATCCATGAGCAAAAGGTATTTGCCGAGGAGCTGCAGAAACAGATTAGCGAGAAGATAAAACTGGAACGCCAAAAGAATGATTTCATCAGCATGGCTTCGCACGAATTAAAAACGCCGGTAACGAGCATCAAAGGATATACGCAGGCGCTACAACGCCGTTTTAGCAAGGCGGGGAATACAGAGGCGGAGACTTTCCTGATCAAGATGGATAACCAGATCAACAAGTTGACATCCCTGATCGGTGACCTGCTGGATGCTACAAAAGTGACGGCCGGGCAGCTGCAGTACAATATCGAAGATTTTGATTTTAATGAGCTGATCCAAGAGATTACCGAGGAGATGCAGCAGACATCCCGCAAGCATCAAATAAAATTGACACTGGACAGTAACGTCCTCGTCTCCGGCGATCGGAACCGCATTGGCCAAGTAGTGACGAACCTGCTCTCCAACGCCATCAAATATTCGCCCAAAGCAAACGAGGTATTGATCCACACCAAGGTGTCGGCCCGGCAAGTCACCGTAACGGTGGAAGACCATGGAATCGGTATATCGCAAAAAAACCAACAAAATGTATTTGAACAATTCTTTCGCGCCAGCGGATCATCGGACAATACTTTTGCTGGCTTGGGACTAGGGCTGTTTATCGCTTCAGAGATTATTAAACGCCATAGCGGCGAAATTTCGGTGAGCAGCGAGGAAGGTAAGGGATCTTCCTTTACGATTACACTTCCGATAGAACGCTTGCTATGAAAAAGATATTTGTAGCTGACGATAACGACGGCATATTAGATATGCTGCGTGTAGTCTTGGAAGCTGAAGGTTTTGAGGTAATCGTGTCGGAAGAGCCAGAAGACATATTCGCGTGGCCTGCGGAACTTCCTGATCTTATTATACTGGATATATGGATGTCTGGCGTAGATGGACGCGATATATGCAAACAATTGAAGAACGGCCCCCGTACAAAGAAGGTTCCCGTCTTGCTGATGTCGGCGAACAATGAAGTTGAGCAGATGGCTAACGACGCTGGCGCAGACGGTTTTATCGCAAAGCCTTTTGAAATAAGTGACTTCTTAGAAAAATGTGTTGCCTTAATCGGTTAATAGGATTTAAAAACAAAAACACGGGAATCAATACCGGTGGAATCATCAGCATTAAACGACATCTCGCATCGAAAGATTTGTGATGCAAAGTATTTGGTAGTGCATGTTAAAAAGCAATAAGAATGTTAAGAAAAGCGGCCGCCTACGATCCAATCACACAGGCGGCCGATTAACAAATCAATTTATTACAAATTATTTCTCAAATAGCCCTGAAAGTTATCTTGGAACTGCAGGCCATTATCGACACGGTATTTGCTGAGTTTATTAAACAGCGTCAATCCCCACAACACGAACTCGCTGAGGAAGTAGCGATCTTCTTCGCGCGTATCGGGTTGGTACTTTTGAATCAGCTTCTGCAATACATCGATATTGTCCAACGCTTGTTGGTATGCTTGATCCGACAACTCGTCCGCCAGTTGAATGCCCTCTGAATTGAGGAACCAGCGAACAATATCATCATAGGGATATTGTTCGTTTTCGCGCTCTAGCTTTTCAATTTTTGGAAAAAACGTCGGGAACAACGTCTTTATCGCATGTTCGATCAGCATGATAGCCACATTGGAAGCCCCCTCTTGCTCGCCTTCATAAAGCAGCTCAACTTTGCCCGTAATGGCAGGCACGATCCCCATAAAGTCGCTCAGCCGCACAGCTGTTGCCGTTTCGCCATTTTTCAACATCCGAAGTTCGGCGGTGCTCAATAGATTTTGAAAGGCCGTAATCCCGATACGTGCGCTGACACCGCTCTTGGCGTCGATAAACTCACTTTCGCGCGCTTCAAAGCTGATCTGCTCCAGGATGTCACGCGCCAGCTCCGGAACATAGATCTGCTCCTGCCCGGCTTCCAAGACAGCCTCTTGCTTGGTGATTGTTTTCGCTACAGCCACGGAACTCGGATAGTGCGTCAGGATCTGCGAGCCAATACGGTCTTTCAGTGGTGTAACGATACTTCCCCTGTTGGTATAGTCTTCCGGATTAGCGGTAAACACAAATTGCAAATCCAACGGCAGGCGAAGCTTAAACCCACGGATCTGTATATCGCCCTCCTGTAAAATATTGAAAAGTGCTACCTGTATACGCGCCTGTAGATCGGGCAACTCATTGATCACAAAAATAGATCGGTTAGCACGTGGAATCATACCGAAATGGATAACCCTATCATCGGCATAACTCAACCGTAAATTAGCGGCTTTGATAGGATCCACATCACCGATGAGATCGGCTACGGTTACATCGGGCGTAGCCAGTTTTTCTGAAAAACGCTCGCTGCGATGCAACCAGCTGATGGGCGTTGCATCGCCCCGCTCCTGCAGCAGCTCCAAGGCATAGCGCGATATGGGCTTAAATGGATCGTCATTGATTTCAGAGCCATCCACTACAGGAATATATTCATCCAGCAAGTTCACCATAAGCCGCGCCAAGCGTGTTTTCGCCTGTCCGCGAAGGCCCAAGAGGTTGATATTGTGCTTGGAGAGGATGGCCCGCTCCAGTTCTGGAATCACGGTATCCTCATAGCCATGCACGCCTTCAAAAACCGTTTCGCCTTGACGAATTTTTTCTACAAGATTCTGACGCAGTTCTTCTTTTACGCTCTTCGGCGTATAACCTGCCGCTTTAAGCTCACCAAATGTTTTAATCGTTTGATAATCCATGTTGTTTTTTTATGCTTTTATTATATATACACCCGGCAGCCCCAACCAGCTGATCATCCGCAAAGCGTCACCAGTTGGTATTGGCTCCATTCTTGATGGCCGAATAAACAGCTTGAAAATTGTGTTTGCAGGGTGCAAATTCATCTCTTTTTTCTTTTCATTACTTGTGTCTAGCGAATACGCTTCTTTCGGTTATCCTCGTAGTCCGTAAAGATCATTTCGCCTAAATTACCCAAACCGGTATAATAGGCTTTGCCACGATTGGAAGCCGTAAACTCGTCGACAAACTCCTGCAGATACGGATCGGAGGTGATCATAAATGTCGTAATAGGAATACCCAGTTTACGCGCCTGCGCAGCCATGCTGTAGCATTTGCTGGTGATGAAGGGGTCCAAACCCATCGGGTTTTTGTAGTAACTTCCATCCGGCATATTTAAGCAGCTAGGCTTGCCGTCTGTGATCATAAAAATCTGTTTGTTGGCATGGCGCTTACGCCGCAGAATATCCAAGGCCAATTGCACACCAGCCACTGTATTCGTATGAAACGGCCCTACCTGCAAATACGGCAAATCCTTGACTTCTATAGGCCAAGCATCGTTTCCAAAAACAATGACATCTAACGAATCTTTCGGATAGCGTGTAAGAATAAGTTCTGATAGCGCCATCGCAACTTTTTTGGCCGGCGTAATCCGATCTTCGCCATACAAAATCATGCTGTGGCTAATATCGATCATCAAGACCGTGCTCATTTGCGATTTGAACTGGGTATCTTCAACGACCAAGTCGTTTTCAGACAGGCTAAAATCGCCGATACCGTGGTTAACCTGTGCATTTTTTAAGCTTTCGGTGACGGATATTTTCTCTACACTATCGCCATACTGGTAGCTTCGCAGATCACCACTACTATCATCACTGCGCCCGCTATGCTGGGTTTTATGATCTCCCGACTTACCTTTTCGCATGTTGCCGAAGATCTGATCCAGCGCGTTTTGCCGCAAGGCTTTCTCCATCTTCGAACTGATATCCACGCCTCCACTACCATCGCCATCGACCCGCTCAACGATATACCCTTTGTTTTTTAGATCTTCTATAAAATCATCAACAGTATACGCTGGGGTCGTCAGCTTAAATTCTTTGTCTAGCTGGCGCAACCAATCGATAGCCTCATCAAAATCGCCGGAAGTATGGGTGATAAGTTCTTTGAAAATCTCGAACAATTTATCAAAAGGCGTTTCAAAGGGCGCTTCGTACTGCTTAAAGACGAAACCTTTGTTTCTGTTCGCTTCTCTCATCGTATTTTTGTTTTTCTTGGAAACCGTTCGCAACAGTCAAAAGACCTGAATTCGGATTGCTGCCGAATTGAATGGCGAATTGGAATCTTGCACGCCACAACTTCAATGGATTGCATCGCGGTTTCATACGTTAAATGTACAATATTATAATCCGTATTTCGTCGGCAGAAAGCAATAATATCAGTGCAAAAAGACATGCCGATGGATTTGACGGTTCAATAGCGTGCCGCTTTTGTCGATATGCAGCGTCTGTCAAAGCCTCAAGATGCAAAACGCGATGACCGTTCTCGTAGCTATTTGTGCCGCATTTGCTATCTTTACTGCATGCTAGAAGTAACTTGTGCCCTGATCGAACATCAGGGAAAAATCTTGATATGCCAACGGGCGGCAACGATGAAGCTCCCGCTGAAATGGGAATTTCCGGGTGGTAAAAGAGAGGTGGGTGAGACACTGTCGGCATGCCTGGTTCGAGAGATAAAAGAAGAACTCGGTCTAGACATTGTTTTGGGACGAGAGCTCCCCGCTGTGCAGCACAGGTACGACGATTTTAGCATAACACTGTTCCCATTTTTGGCTACGAGGACGGGCGGCACACTTACCCTTGCGGAACATGTGCAAGCCCTGTGGGTTGATCCGAGTTCGCTGCAAGGATACGATTGGGCGGCAGCTGATGTGCCGGTGGTAAATGCCTATTTGGCACTACGGCAATAAGACAATGTGTACCGCAAAATGTCAAAGCTGCCTAGTTGAATAGTATGTCCGCGCAAACACAGCAACATTCCTGTTATCATCTTCCTAAATCGTAAGCGTTTCCGCTGTTTGGCATAGCATTTGTTACGATATTAGTATTCATAATTTAGGTTAATAATTGGTTAGTTAGTAAAAATCCTGAGGCTCCCCGCTTCAGGATTTTTTGTTTCTGTATTGTTTAATATTGCGTAGTGAGTAATTCGAATTGAGATATTGCGTGTGATAAAAGCTTCGTCCTTGTGAGGAGGAGACACGCCGACGCGGCAATCTGTTAGTATTGCGTAGTGTGTAATGAGCTATGAACAGGGAGTATTTAGATTTTAGTATTTAGTATGTAGAATGGACTGCCGTGTCGTGCCTATTGAATAATATGCCACACAAAGTAATCGCACTTCCCTTAATTAGCCGAAATGTCGCCTCAGTTTTGTTGCGTCTGTAGCCATTTGCCTTTGCACTATCCAACGGGGATGCAACAAAAATAAGCGACGGACTTTTGCTACTTTTGGTCTTCAAAAGTAGTGCACTGCCGCGGCATGCGGCGGAAAGGGTTGTGGGAGGATTGTTGGTAAAAGGTATTGCGTAGTGAGTAATGCGAATTGAGATTTTGCGTGTGATAAAAGCTTCGTCCTTGCGAGCCGGAGGTACGACGGCGCGGCAATCTGTTCGTATTAAGCAGTGTGTAGTGCGTAATGAGCTATAAACAGGGAGTATTTAGATTTTAGTATGTGGAATGGACTGCCGTCTCGTGCGTATTCAATAATATGCCACACAAAGTAATCGCACTTCCCTTAATTAGACGAAATGTCGCCTCAGTTTTGTTGCGTCTGTAGCCATTTGCCTCTGCACTATCCAACGGGGATGCAACAAAAATAAGCGACGGACTTTTGCTACTTTTGGTCTTCAAAAGTAGTGCACTGCCGCGGCATGCGGCGGAAAGGGTTGTGGGAGGATTGTTGGTAAAAGGTATTGCGTAGTGAGTAATGCGAATTGAGATTTTGCGTGTGATAAAAGCTTCGTCCTTGCGAGCCGGAGGTACGACGGCGCGGCAATCTGTTAGTATTGAGTTGTGTGTAGTGCGCACCATGATAACCTGAATTACTTTTTACGTGCATCCGTAGATCGTTTTCGTTGATCAAATGTTTTCTTGATATACTTTACCAATGATGGATCACCATCGTTCTCCATGTCACTTAGCTCCAGTTCCAAAGCCTTATTGCTTAACTGGATTTCCACAAAGGAGATCAGCAATGAAACGGCAAAGAACAACAAGCTGAGTGCAAAACATATTTCGGCGAGCAGCGCATTTTCGAGGTATATAAAATACATACACACGATACAGGTGATAAAGCTTAACACACCCATCCCTTGCATATGACGGAGAAGCTGCAAACGATAGCGCAGATTACCGATTTGCCCATGCAATACCCCCTCTTTATTATGTTCCAAGTACTTGGCATGCAGACTACGCACCAACGCCGCCAGTGCTAGAAAACGGTTGGTGTAAGCCAGCATGATCAAACTGATCGCGGGAAAAAGTAAAGCTGCGGTATTGTATGTTATCATAAGCCAAACAAGGTCTTGATGTATATTGCATAGCAATTAAGCTACTACCAAACTTACAAAAAATAGAGCAGCAAACACAATCAACTTCCTCGCTTTATAGATCGCGTGCATATGCCTCCCGTATCATCTCGGTCCCATACAAAACAGTCTCCAAACCGTTAAGGCTGGAGACTGTGATAGATTGATGTAAGGCAACCTTAGTAACCTGGATTTTGGGTGAGGTTAGGGTTTACGGCAATTTGTTGACTTGGGATCGGGTACACCAGCGTTCGCGGACTTGGATCTGCCTCTTTTTCCTGCCATGGCTCCAGGAATTTGCCAAAGCGGATGAGATCCTGCCGGCGCCAGCCTTCCCAATACAGCTCACGGGCGCGCTCATCCAGTAGATTATCCAACGTAAGGCTAGTCATCGCCGGTACACCGCGATTGGTACGAATGCTATTTACCAGCGTCAGTGCATCTGCCGCGGAGCCAGTACCACCACGCAACGCAGCCTCGGCCTGCATCAACAGTACATCGGCATAGCGAAATACGACCCAGTCGTTGTTGCGTTGGCCGGTAACAGCATAGTCAAACGCATATTTAACGGGGCGTATACCCGCTACCTCTAGTGTCGCGCCCGATGTACGGATAGTAACTTCGCGGGTAAATGATAAAGGTGCATTGGCCGGATTACGTGCCATAAGCGGCTGGTTAGTGCTCCAGTTATATTGTTGACCTACAAAGAAACCGACGTTTTGCCGACGATAACCACGACGTCTGTTACCCGTCGTGTCGGCGGGGTAATCGTAGTATATCCCACGACGTTCATCGCTCTCCGAAAATTTATCGTAATAGTCTGATAACGTACACCAACCGTTCCAGCCGCTTGGTCTCATGTTATAGTGGGCTATAGTAAACCATGTACGGTCGATGGCTCCACCCCGTTCTCCGTTTCTATTGAATAGGGTAAAGATATTTTCTGTCGAGCGCACATCGTTATCCGGCGCGAAGTTGTCAAAATAGCGGCCCGCAGGCGAAACGCTATAGCGCCCGGATGCTGTAATCTGGCCCGCAAGCGCAATCACTTGGTTCATATCCTCGACCGGGAATGTTGGCGACTCCCTATTGATAAAGGTTCCCTTGTTCAGGTAGATCTTCATCAGCAGCGTGCGCGCCGCATTTTGGTTAGCCACATAAGCGGCACCTTCCGCCGGTAAGCTGTCGATGATGGCTCGCAGGTCGTTGACCATATAGTCAATCGCTTGTTGCGGTTGCAACACTTCTGGCGGGATGCGGAAATCTTCCAGCGACTCCCCTTCCCGGATCGGCACAACGCCGTAAAGATCGAGCAGGTCAAACATCGTCAGTGCGCGAATAAACCTAGCTTCCGCCTCTTGCTGTGCACTTGGGCTGAAACGAAGCACGTTGATGGCATTGTACATGGCCGTACCCAGGCTAACGAAGGTGTTATTCATGTATCCGTTATCTGCATTCCAAGTGTGTAGGTGGATGGCGCGGTGCATACCGTTATCATCCCAGTCACCGCCACGCGTAGGTGCCATCGCCGCATCGGTGGAAATTTCCTGCATGACCCAGCGTTGCTCTTGCTGGTAAGGCACATTGAGGGAACTATAGGCATTGATCAGCAAAGCTGCCGGATCGACATTACCCGATTCTGCCTCTTCCAGTTCGCTTCGAAACTCTTCGTTCAACTTGGTACAGGAAGACATGCTTGCTGAAAAGCTTCCCAGTAATGCTATATATATAAGTGATTTTAATTTCATCTGTCTATCTAATTTAAATATTATCCATGATCTGCTGCTGTGTCACTACAGGGCGAAATTGACTCCCAGTAAAAAGTTCCGCGATGGTGGGTAAGGCAAATATTCTATACCCAGCGACGGAATCCCGTTGCTCGAGCCGTCCGTATTGACCTCGGGGTCAAATCCGGTGTACTTCGTAATGATAAAAAGATTCTGCCCGGTAAGGGATACGCTGAGGTTCTTGAAGGTTTTTCCTACATCGCCCACGGCGTAGCTCAGCGTCAGGTTTGCCAATTTCAGGTAATCACCCTTTTCGAGGTAACGCGTCGATGGCGCCGAAGAATTGGATGTGCTCTCGCGCACCGAGGTATCAAAGAAAGCAGAACCTATATTACGGGAAGATAGATTGCTTAGTCCAAGTACGGTAGCTGCAGAGTTATTAAACAAATAGTGTCCCATCGCACCGTTCATATTGGCCGCTAGTGCGAATTTCTTGTAGTTTACATTGGTACTGATACCCAGCAACGTCGTTGGGTTGGGGCTATTGGCGTAAACCTTGTTTTCGGCGGGGTCGTTGGCGCTGCTGATGCTTCCATCCAAGCCGCGGTACATGCTTAGGCCGGTTTGTGGATCGATGCCTTCATACTGTGCGAGATACCACACGTTCAATGGCTGTCCATTGACCATTCGTTGCCCTAATACGCCAGAGAACCCCTGTCCACGCAGGGCACCCGTTTCATAGTAGCCCACGAGGCCGCTCACACTGTTTTTCAGGAAGGTCGCATTGGCCGTAAGATCCCAGGTCCAGTTCGTATTTTTTATGATAGTACCCGTCAGGGCAATCTCCACGCCTTTGTTTTCGATCTCACCATCCAGGTTTACCCAGATACGCCCCGCTGGTGCTGGCTGCGCCAGTGTTTGCTCGAACAGGGCATCGGTAGTCTTTTTATTGAAAAAGTCAATCGATCCGTACAGGCGGTTGTTGAGCACCGCGAAATCGATACCCGCATTGATAGTTGTCGATGTTTCCCATCGCAAGTCCGGGTTCCCGTAGTTAACCTGGTTTGCACTTTGGTTGTCGAAGACAATTCTGTCCAAGGACGCTCCCGAGGTAAACTCCTGGTTACCGGTGCTTCCATATCCGACCCGCACCTTCAGTTGGCTAAACAAATTGCTGGACTTCAGGAACTCTTCCTCGGCAACGTTCCAAGCGACAGCCACCGATGGAAACATCGCATATTTGTTGTTCTGTCCGAATTTGGTCGACCCATCCCGGCGTATAGTAGCTGTCAGGAGATAGCGGTTGAGATAGTTTACACCACCCCGTGCAAAAAAGGATTGCAATTGGTTGGTCGGGCTTCTGTAGGAGGAAACCTGACGGGTATTGACCGCAGAATATTGCAGGTAATCGAAGTAATCAAGACCGATGTACCGAAAAGCGCCACCGAAGGATATATTGTTGCGGAAATCGTAGTTCAGGTATTCGTAACCAACGAGCGCATTGACATTCCAGTCTTCATTAATTTGCTTATTATAAGATAGGGTATGCGTCATCTGGATATTGGTCTCGCCGTTGTTGGAGATGAACGCTTCTTCGTTTTCCACCGCAGAGGGATCGATCAGGCCCGCGCGGTACATCCCCTGCCGACTACCTGTTTGGCGCATGGCGCTGTAGATCATGCGGTACTCCAGGTCATCCGTTATCTTATAGTACGGCGCCACATTCACCACCATGGTATTGGTCGTTGCCAGATCCTTGAACGCATCGATACTTGTTAGAGGATTGCGGGTTGTGGTACTTACAAAAGTATGGTTGCCATTCGCATCGCGCAAAGGAAGGGTTGGATTCCACTGCATGGCTTGGGAAATAATGTTTCCCTCGGAGCCCACGGTCGCATTTATCGGAGCATACCGATTATCCAATTGCGTGACGAAGAGTGAAAAATCGAGGCCTAGGCGCTTGTTTTCCAAAAACCGAAAGTTCCCGGTGAAGTTTCCGGTGTATTTTTTGAGCTGCGAGCCGATGATAACGCCGTTCTGGTTCAGGTAACCTCCTGACAGGCGGTATTTTCCGTTTTCCGTGCCTCCTGATACATCACCGTAATAATTCTGAGTGACGGCCTGTCGCGTGATCGCGCGAAATGCATCTTCATTCCCGCCAAAGTCGGCATTGGCAATTTCACCCGGGGTATAGTAATTGAGCGCCTCTCTGAAGCGTGCAGCGTCCAACACATCTGGGTATTCACGCATGCCCGAAAGACCTGCCGAGGCACCCAGGGAAATTTTTGGCTCGCCGGGCGTTCCCTTTTTTGTCGTGATGATAACGACCCCGTTCGCGCCGCGCGATCCATAGATGGCGGTGGCAGATGCATCTTTCAGGATATCCATGCTGGCGATATCACCCGGGTTCAGATAGGTAAGCGGATTTCCCCGATCGGATGAAAAGCCGCCCCGCCCTTCGGGAAGCGGCGAATTACCGGACATCGGCACACCATCCAATACAAAAAGTGGGTTATTGCTGGCCCGGATAGACGAGTTACCGCGGATCCGAACCGTGACCGAGCCCCCCGGTTGTCCGGTGTTGTTGATCACCATCACGCCGGGCGTCTTGCCCTGGATCAACTGGTCCGGACTCGTCATGATTCCCTTATTGAAATTCTTTTCGGCAATCGTGACCATAGCACCCGTCAGATCCTTTTTACGGGCTGTTCCATAGCCCACCACAACGACCTCCTCCAGATCTTGGTCGGCATTGGGTGCAAGCTGTATATTCAGCTCGGTACCCACGATCGGTGCGTCCTTTGTGCTGTAACCGATAAAGGATACTTCCAGGGTTTGTGCCGTAGTGGGCACCTCGAGGCTAAAGGCACCGATCTGGTCCGTAGTGGTTGCTGCAGTGCCGCCTTTTACCTTTACCGTGGCACCAACGAGTGGACTCCCCGCCTCATCCACCACACGACCTGTCAAGGTCTTTTGCTGGGCGAAGAGAAATTGCGATACAAGTAATAGCGCGAGCGTCATGACGCTTTGTACAAGTAATTTTTGTTTCATACCGTTTAAAATTGATGATTGAATTGATTATTAATCATGTGCGACACAAGCGAAATGGTTAAATCATAAAATTCGTTGTGCTGCTGTTTAGTTTATGTGCTTAGTTATACGGCAAACGCACGCTACCGCGTCTTGCTCCTGAACGTTGAATGCCTATCCAACACGTTTTTAAAAAAAAGGAAACGTTCCCGGAAAAGGGGTAATTGACGGCACAGTATATTGCTGATCGAGACATACGTTTATAGTTGGTGAATTGTACACCCTAAAAATCAATAAATATCAGCGCCCCATTCAATCATAGCGTCTCATTTTTATATCACAGCGTCTCAAAATCTAAACACTGTCGTCGTGTATGTATAAAAAACAAGGCTAGAAGTCAGGCTTCCCGACTTCGCCATCGGCGTCAAATGCACATAGACAGCTGTGTAGAACGTATTTATAAATTCAAACTAATTTGGCATAGGAATAGCTAGACTTCGTGTGCATGGTACACCTCGCTATTACAATATGCTGGGGTAAGGAAAATGCTAACCTGAAGTAAATCGTAGTGATGCACGATGTACAACAATGACTAAACTAAACATGATACTCAAATACGCCTACCATGGACTTAATGTTTGTAAAAACGGATATAAACCAGCTGCTTGCAGAAGCCTGCCATGATTTAAAAGCACTCATGAACGAACGCGCCATAGCATGCGAACTTTTGTTGCCGCCTATGCACCTCAGTACCCCCATCGACTCTGCGCTCATCAAACAAATGTTCATCGAACTCATGCGGCATACCGTATACTCCGCAAGCCATACGGTTCGTTTTAAATTCCTGACTTTTACGAGTGATGATACCGTATTTCGCATACAGTTTTTTAAAGATCCGCAGACTGATACCATGGTGACAAACTCACCCCCTCCGCGTGGCCTAGCAGAGCAAGCCTTTCCCGATCTCCATGCCATACAAAAACGAGCCGCTTGTTCAGGCATAACCTTTAGTACGGCAGAAAACGGTATCATCGTTTCCATACCCATTATGTATGCCAGCGGTTCCGAAGTGGCGACAAGTTCAGGTGACACAACCGGCATTCATGACCCATATACATTGGAGTCTTCCGAGAACCCCGCCCTGTTACTTGTGGAAAGTGATCGAGAAATATTCGCTTATCTCAATAAGGAGCTCAAAGGTTCATATCGTATTTTGTGCGCCGGCAATGCTACTGAAGCCTTGGAGCTGTTGGCCAACAATACGGTGCAACTCGTATTGACAGCACACCTAACACCAACCTTGGACGGCATTGGTCTGTGTAGGCATATTAAAGCAAGTAGAGACTATGGGCATATACCTGTACTTTTCTTAACTCCAGCACAGGCTGTAGAACCAAAGATACAAGCTTTGATGAGCGGCGCAGATGCTTGTGTGGAGAAACCTTTCGCAGCGGATTTTTTACTTGCTCAAATTAACAACATTTTGGTTAACAGACGAATAATACAAAAGCATGCCTTCCATAGTCCAAAAAGCAGCGACGTTAATGTATTTAACGAAGCGCCTACAGACAACTTTATCGCGCGCTTGCATGCTATTATACAAGAACACATTGCCGATATTGATTTGACAGTAGATGAACTGGCCAAACGCATGAACATGAGCCGACCCACATTTTACCGAAGAGTTAAGCAGTGCTCTGCGCTCACGCCCAATGAAATCATCCATATTTCAAAACTTCAGAAAGCCGCCGAGTTGTTGGCCGAGCGTAAATACACCATTGCCCAAATAGCCGCCATAGTAGGTTATAGCGTGCAATCTAATTTTTCGAGAGACTTTCATAAGCATTTTGGCACACCGCCCAGTATCTATCCAAGCAGAAAGATTGATGTTGCTTAAGATGTTGGATACAGTATCCATACCGGGGCGTTTTGTTCGAACAAACGCCCTGCTCTATCCAACTGTACTTTTTGGAAATTTTGTTTTGAGCACATTTTCCACGATCGCAATAATGTCATCCATATCAAAAGGCTTGGGCAAAATCATATTTGCTCCGGCTTCCAATGCGACATCACGCCCATCGTCTGTGGCGGAGATGCAAAGAATAAATGTCTTTTTTAACTGCGGTGTCTTCCGGATCATCTTGATCAATTCCTTACCCGAAACCACGGGCATGTTTAGATCCACAATAACGATCTCCGGCTTTAGCGAAACGATCCGATCGTAAGCCCGAGCGCTATCGGTCTCGATAATCGTCTCAGAATCCACCATTTTAAAAATTAGATCTAACGTACTGGCGATGCCAATATCGTCGTCACATATAAAGACTTTGTTTTTAACCATTGTTTGTATTACCTTAATCAACCCGCCTTGTCCCTACAAAGCAATGAGATTTGCGAAAGCATTCTACGCATCTCCTCTATAACAAATACAGTTCCATTTTATCCCATACACAAACGCTTCCCCGACCTAGCGACGAGATCTGTATCCTGCTATTTTCACGCTACAATCGACATACCAACATGGCGAGCTTCTTATCTACCTATCTATCAACCTATCTGGAGCACACACACCTTCACGCATTCAAGCCAAAATCGGCAACCGTGGAAATCTCCACCGCTGCCATTTTGCTAGTGACGCTGCCAACAGGTTGACTGCATGATCATCAATCTGTATATCTCTTCCTTTGCGTAACAATTTGCAGGAGAATAAGCATAATATGGAGCCTTTCGCAGCAATTCACGCGAGCAGGAGAAGCTATGGCACGGTATTTGATCATTAGACAGTATTCATAATTTAGGTTAATAATTGGTTAGTTAGTAAAAATCCTGAAGCTCCCAGCTTCAGGATTTTTTGTTTTATCACCGAAATCTATTTTTAAAAGCAGCCCTGTTGACAATAGGTGCGTAAACTCCAGCATGCATCGCTAGGCTCATGTGGTTGATGATAACAGGACGCATAGGCTATGGTGATTATTGAGCTGTTCGCATTTTTGTAACATCCTAAATACATATAGAAGGTATTCGATTTTTTTAAAGAATTGGCACAGCATTTGCGAATAAGCTAGTATTCATAATTTAGGTTAATAATTGGTTAGTTAGTAAAAATCCTGAGGCTCCCCGCTTCAGGATTTTTTATTTCATTTGCTCAGGCTATCCTAGATTATAACTCCCAAAGAAAAAGCCGAAACTCCCTTTTTGACAAGCTAAAGCTCGCACAGAACAAGCCGACACCCTGGATGTTTCTCTTGCTAGTACCTTACCACTTTTGCAGGCCCAACAATTTCTTTCCCAACGCCGAGAGCTCCGCAATCGGGTATTTTCGTTCCCGTTGTAAGGGATCGCCCGGGTATGCGTCGTCATCTGGCGCCAACCGATCATGCCAGGCATTGATTCGCCAAGACCGCAGTTCTTCGTTCTCTTCATCTGCAGGAACCATGGTGATATATTGTGCCACACGCACCTTATCGCTATGATTCGGGCGGATGCCGTGGGGTTGCGAACTGTTGAAGATCAATAAATCGCCAGCTTCCATTTTTACTTTCGTGGTGGTAAATCCTGTCGTATCCGGTTTGAAACGATTTCTATCCGCCGGTTGACTCAATTTCCAAGTGTCATAGGTGCGGTATAGCTCCGGTATACATTGAAAGCCGCCCATATGCTCATCCGTTTGATCAACCAATGCTAATACACCCTGAACGTATTGCGGCTTGGTTTCTGGATCATAGTCCCAATGAATAAACCCTGTATATTCGTAGCCAGGCTTGACAGGAAAATTGAGGTTTACCCGATCGATACTTACCCAAAGTTTATCTGTGCCCCAAACATCCGCAAAGGCCTGATGTATCCTTTCGCTCTGCCGATTATTCCAGAGGACCTGGTTGTTATACACCTCCACCATACCGGAATTATTTAACTCCAGCATTTTGTGATGCGTATCCGCAACCTTATACCAGGTTTGTTGATCTTCGGGGTCTTTGCCTTCGAAATCCCATACAAAGGCAGCGCTATCGGCGGCCTGCTGTTTTGAGATCGCATTTTTAATGATGACATAACCGTTATCCAACCAAAACTGCCAATCTGCCTCTGACAACACACGCAGTGCTTCACCATTAGCTCGCGTAGATAAGCGCGGATTGTTTTTTGTTCTCATCGAAGGATCGCCCGGCATCACCTGGGTTTTTCCATTTTTCATTGCTTCCATCATATCTATTGATTTTAAAATTAGTTATGCTTTTATGCTATGTACCTTACAAAATTGACCAGAAACAGGCACACAACTTTTAACACTAATGACCAATACTTGCTCTGTATTGATGTTTTTTTTCATATATTTACATCAACCCATTATAATAAAGGCTTATGAAAATTGTGAAAGAAGAAATAGCAATTGATAGCAACCGGTCCTTCAAAGTTTTCTCTCCGAGACTAAAAAACTATTTTTACTGGCATTACCACCCCGAGATCGAGTTGGTATTCGTCGAAGCAATCAATGGGATTAGGCATGTTGGTAAAAGTATTTCGGGGTTTGTCGAAAGTGACCTGATCCTTATCGGCCCTAATGTGCCGCATCTCAATTTCGATTACGGGATAGAAACTGATTACCAGCAGATCGTCGTACAATTCAACAATAAGTTTATAGAAAACAACATCGCAGCCGTACCCGAATTTCACGCGATCAAAAAACTGCTGGACAAAAGTTACCTAGGCCTCTCTTTTTTTGGCGAGACGAAGTTGAAAGTGGCGAAAAAACTGAAAGAAAATGATCATCACCATACGTTTTCATCGCTCATCACGCTTATGGAGATCTTACAGATCCTTGCTTTATCTAACGAATATGAAACACTCAACAAAGATGACACGCGGATAAGGTTCTTCCTACATGATAAGATACGCATGGGAACGATATACGATTACATCCATGAGCATTTCGATAAAAATCCCGATGTCAATGAAATTGCTACAATCGTGCATCTCAGTACCGCAGCATTTTGCCGATACTTTAAAAAGCAAACCGACATGACATTCACCGATTTCGTGAACGGTTTTCGTATCAATCAAGCGAAAACCTTTTTATTGCAAGAGGCTTCGATAGCGGAAGTGTGTTATCGCGTTGGCTACAACAGCATCTCCTATTTCAATAAACTTTTCAAACGGCAAGTCGGCGAAACGCCCTCAGCATTTAAAAAAAGATATGCGCCGATAACTTCATAGCATTTTGCTAACTACTTCGCGGCGTTACCCATCCGCTGCTTCCTAAAACAGCGAACCAGCGACAAAATTTATTCGGCAAAACGGCCCACCCCCATATTCTACCATTAACTTTCTTTCATAAATATATTTTTATCGATATATTTGAATTGCATTATCAGCAGTTACAATTCATGCAAAGCGAAAGATGCTAACCACAAGTCAATACAATCGAATGCGTAGTAAATAACCTCGACACGTGCAGTAGATAATGGTCAAAAAAATGCAGAATATTCTTTTACATACACACATACAGGAAAAACTATTAAAACGAATTCTATGGACGACATTGTAAATGACATGCAAAACGCTGCGCATGGGAAATCTAACATGGGATGCCCTGAAAAACACCATGGCTGGACAAAAAAGACGCCACCCCTAACGAACAAACACATCAGGTTTTGGTTAGGAATTATGTTTATCGTCCTCACGGCAACGCTAAGGGGGCAACATCAAGACCACGTATTGTGGTACGATTCGCCTTCTAAAATATGGGAAGATGCCCTCCCGGTCGGTAACGGACGCTTGGGCGCTATGGTATTTGGGACCTTAAATACGGAAATCATCCAGCTGAACGAAGAGAGCCTTTGGGCTGGTTCCAAGAAAGGAGCCGATGCCGACGCGGCGCCGCAGATGCCGGAAATAAAACGTTTATTGTTAGCGGGAGAAATTGCAAAGGCAGCGGAACTTTCAGAAACAGCATTGAAAAGCGATCCTATGCGTATTCGTTCTTACCAACCGTTTGGCGAGTTCCGCATCGACTTCGGCGGCGAAAACCATACAGCGGAGCACGTGACGAACTATCGGCGGGCCTTGGATTTACAAACCGGGATAGCAACCGTCGTGTACGAAGTTGCCGGCGTACAATACAAACGGGAAGTTTTCGCCTCTGCACCAGACAATATGCTCGTCATTCGGCTCTCGGCAAGTAAACCTGGGCAACTTACATTCAAGCTTTCTTACACGCGACAGCAAGATGCGACCGCCTTCCCTGCCGGAGAAAAGGAGTTGATCATCCATGGCCAAGTAGCCGACCTGCCATTGGATGGTGCCGGTGAATCCGGATTGCATATGAAATTTGCAGGGCTGCTACGTGGCACGCACGATGCTGGAAGCATGGTGACCAATGCCAACTCATTCTTCGTCGAAAATGCCAGCGAAGTCGTGTTCTATTTCACCGCTGCAACAGACTATAATTTTTCAAAACTTGATTACGACCGTACGATCAATCCGCTGAAACGATGCCGTGAAATATTGGACGCTACGCAAGGCCTTCCGTTTGAGCAAGCGAAAATCCGCCACACGGCAGATCACCGCAAAATGTTTGATCGTGTGGTGCTCAACATGGGAAGTCCAGAAAATCTGCCTACAGACCAGCGTTTAGAGAAGGTAAAAGCCGGAGATATTGACCTGGCTTTGATTAGCCTTTACTTTCAATACGGCCGTTATCTCTTGATGGGATCATCCCGTACCCCCGGTGTGCTGCCCGCCAATTTGCAAGGCATCTGGAATAAAGATATGCAAGCTGCTTGGAATTCGGATTTTCACACCAACATCAACATACAGATGAATTACTGGCCGGCAGAAGTCTGTAACCTCCCAGAAACCGTAATCCCCTATTCGCATTTGATTACAGCCTTGCGCGAACCTGGACGCATTACCGCGCGCAAAACCTACAATTCCGCCGGCTGGACAATGAACCACCTAACGGATGTTTTCGGAAGAACAGCAATAACCGATGGCGTAGGCTGGGGAACATTTCCCATTGCCGGGGCATGGCTGGTCCTGCACCAATGGGAGCATTATCTCTTCACGAAAGATTTAGACTATCTTAAAAATGAAGCTTGGCCATCCATGCGTGAGGCCGCAGATTTTATCCTGGACTATGTAGTTGAAGACAAGAATGGCAATTTGGTCACGGCTCCTTCCAATTCGCCAGAAAACAACTACCGCCTACCAGATGGCAGCACCTTTATGCTGACTTACGGCGCTACGATGGATACGCAAATCATCAGGGAGTTGTTCCGAGCATGCATGCAAGCAGCCAAACTCACCGGAGAGAAGCCCGACTTTACGCGTAAGCTAAAAACAGCGATAGACAAATTGCCGCCAACTAAAATCAGCAAGCGGTATAATACCATTCAGGAATGGATTGAAGACTACGAAGAAGTGGAGCCTGGCCATCGGCATATTTCACACCTTTTTGGTCTGTATCCCGGCACGTCGATCACGCCTAAGCAAAAAGAAATTTTTGCAGCCGCTAAACGGACCATTGAACGCCGTCGCCAATACAATGAGCATGAAGACAATAGAATGGGAACCTACACCGGATGGAGCCGGGCCTGGATGATCAATTTCTATGCTCGTTTGTTAGACGGCGAAGAGGCTGGAGCCAACGTGCAGGAGCTCCTTGCCAAAACCACACTCCGCAACCTATTCAACACGCACCCGCCATATCAAATCGATGGTAATTTTGGCGGCACAGCGGGCATAGCCGAGATGCTGATCCAAAGCCATAACGAGGAGATCCACCTATTGCCTGCGCTCCCATCCTCATGGAAAACCGGAGAGATCAAAGGCCTTCGTGCGCGTGGCGGACTGACAACGGATATAAAATGGGAAGACGGCAAATTGGTATCGGCGATACTATACGCTGACGAAGACAGCCACCTGACTATACGCTACCAAGATCAGACGAAGCAGGTCAAGGTAACGGCCAAGGATTCGGTATCTTGGTATTAAAACTGCAGGTAGCGTCCAGCATGCCCTGCCGGCAGTCAGCAGGCAACATTTTTACCAAGCATAAGGATGGGAAGCTATGCTTATCTTGTATAAAAACGCTTCTACTTGCAAAACATACAAAGAAAAGCCATCTTTGTTGCGTAAAAGACGATTGGACCGAAAAATCAGAAAAGGTCAATATCCCGCGTTTTTACATTGACTAGGATATATTAGCTATGCAACAAGGCCCTATTGGCATATTTGACTCCGGTTTCGGCGGCTTGACTGTCTTTCGAGAAATCAAAGATCATTTGCCGCAGTATGACTATATCTATTTGGGTGATAATGCCCGTGTACCCTATGGCACACGTTCGTTTGAAACCGTGTATGAGTTTACGAAAGAATGCGTATTCAAACTATTCGAACTGGGCTGCAACTTGGTTATCTTGGCCTGCAATACCGCATCGGCCAAGGCCCTACGTAGCATACAGCAAAACGATTTGCCACCGGGCAAAAAGGTATTGGGTGTAATCCGGCCTACCACAGAGTCTATCCATCGTTTCACGACCTCGAAGGAGATTGGTGTACTGGCTACGCCAGGGACGGTCTTATCCGAATCTTACAAAATCGAAATCAACAAATTTCATCCTGAAATCAAGGTATTTCAACAAGCCTGCCCCCTTTGGGTGCCCCTGGTCGAAAACAACGAGATCGATACGCCCGCAGCCGATTACCTGGTGCAAAAAGACATTAATCAATTGCTGTCGCAAAGTCCTCATATCGATACACTGGTGTTGGCCTGCACACATTATCCGTTGCTGCTGCCCATTATCAGGAGGCACGTGCCGTCCGCGATACATATACTACCGCAAGGGAAACTTATTGCTCAAAGCTTGACGAACTACCTGCAACGCCATCAGGAAGTAGAAATGTTTTGCTCGCGCCACGGCGGGATGACATTCTACACAACGGACGACAATACGGACTTTGAAAACAAGGCAAAGATATTTTTTAAGGAGCGCGTGCAGGCCACGCACATCCGGGTAGCCTATTAACGTGCTACCGCACGTTAGCCATAAAAAAACCTCCCACGTCTAAGATCACGTAGAAGGTTTTTTTTGCTACAGTGCAACAAGACTAGAGCTGACCTTTGGCTTTCAGCGCAATAGCATACAGCTTCATCTGTTTGACCATCGATAACAGGCCATTTGCCCGCGTTGGCGAAAGATGCTCTTTCAGCCCTATTTGATCGATAAAGTACAGATCCGCGGCCGCAATCTCCTCCGGTGTGTGCCCTGAAAGCACCTTCACCATCAAACTCACCAAGCCTTTTGTAATGATAGCATCACTATCTGCAGTAAAGGTAACTTTCCCCTCTTCAAGTTTCGGGTAAAGCCACACTTTAGATTGACAGCCTTTAATGATGTAATCATCCGTTTTATAGTCTTCCTGTATAAGGGGCACTTCTTTCCCCAATTGAATGATGTACTCATACTTTTCCATCCAGTCTTGATAGAAAGCAAAGTCATCGATCAGTTCATCCTGTATTTCGTTAATCGTCATGTCTACTTATTTAAGCATCGCAACCGCGCGTTCCAATCCCGCGATCAAGATATCTACTTCTTCTTTTGTGTTGTACATGGCTAAAGACACCCGTACCGTTCCTGGAATACTAAACTGGCTCATCACGGGTTGAGCGCAATGGTGTCCTGTGCGCACGGCGATACCCAACTTATCTAAGATAACACCGATGTCGTACGGATGAATTCCATCCACGACAAATGAAATGACAGAAGATTTATGCGCTGCCGTACCAATGAAACGTATGCCATCTATCTTCGCCAATTCCTGGGTGGCATAATCTAAAAGGTCGTCTTCATACGCCTTGATCGCATCCAGTCCGATGTCCTGAATATAGTCTATAGCTTGTGTCAGGCAGATGCCTGCTTCTATGTTGGGTGTGCCCGCCTCAAATTTGAAAGGAAGATCATTGTACGTGGTCTTCTCGAAGGTGACATCCCGAATCATATCGCCGCCACCCTGATAAGGCGGCATCTTATTCAATAACGCTTCTTTTCCGTAAAGTACGCCGACCCCTGTTGGGCCATACATCTTATGTCCGGAAAATGCGAAGAAATCGACATCCAGTTCCTGAACATCTATGGCAATGTGCTGAATGGCTTGTGCAGCATCAATCAATACCGGTACATCATGTTTATGCGCTATGTCAATCATTTCTTTCACCGGATTGATCGTTCCAAGCGCATTCGATACATAAGTAAAAGAGACGATTTTTGTACGTTCTGAGAATAATGCCTGATATGCCGCGATATCCAGTTCCCCTTTTTCATCCATTGGTATTACACGAAGAACGCATCCCTTTTCATCACAAAGCATTTGCCAGGGAACGATATTGGAATGGTGTTCCATAGCAGAGATGATAATTTCATCGCCCGCACCAATGAACGGCCGCCCATAGCAACTGGCAATGATGTTGATGGATTCCGTCGTCCCTTTTGTAATAATTATTTCATGCTCATGCTTCGCGTGGATAAAAGCTTGTACTTTCCGCCGGGTTACCTCAAACGCATCGGTGGATATCTGACTAAGATAATGCACGCCCCGATGAATATTGCTATTCATTTGTGCATAATAATCGACAATGCCGTCGATTACCTGTTTCGGTTTATGCGTGGTCGCCCCATTATCGAAATAGATCAAAGGTTTGCCATTCACTTCACGTTTTAAAATCGGGAAGTCTGCCCGTACTTTTTGTATATCAAAATTTCCCAAAAGTATTCTCCTTAAATGATGTACAAAGGTACTACAATTACGTTTTAAATAGGTCAATGCTGTGTATTCTTTTCATTCATATAAGAGGATTTTCTCGATCAGATTTAATCACCGCAGTGTATTTTATCAAAATATAGCGTCGTAATTTATTGGCAATTGGTTAACTTTGCAACATATATGCAAGAATTACCATTAAATATACCAGAGGGATCGAGAAAAGAGGTCATGGCTTATTTAGAACCGTTCATGTTAAACGAAATGAGCGACTACCTCAAGCCTGTCGAAGAGATGTGGCAACCGGCAGATTTTTTGCCTGATTCTTCACGCGATACGTTTTTCGAAGAGGTGAGAGATCTGCAAGAAAGTGCGAAAGAACTGCCTTACGACTTGGTGGCTGTATTAATAGGTGATACGATTACCGAAGAGGCTTTACCGACCTACGAATCTTGGTTGACCATGGTAGAAGACGTGGAAAAGAATGAACAAGGCGGATGGATGAAGTGGGTTAGAGCATGGACTGCAGAGGAAAATCGCCATGGTGACTTGTTAAACAAATACCTGTACTTATCTGGCCGTATTGACATGCGTCAGTTTGAAATGTCTACCCAATACCTTATCCAGGATGGGTTTGATATCGGCACGGGTGCGGATCCTTACCGAAACTTTATATACACTTCTTTTCAGGAGCTAGCCACCAATGTTTCGCATAGACGTGTGGCCGGTATCTCGAAAAAATCTGGAGATAAGCTATTGGCAAAAATGTGCGGTGTTATCGCAGCGGATGAGGCTAGACATGCGAAAGCCTATATGTCTTTCATCTCGCATGCCTTAGTCGTCGATCCAAGCGAAGTTATGATTGCTTTTGAAGATATGATGCGTAAAAAAATAGTCATGCCTGCACACTTCATGCGAGAGGCCGGCGAGCCGCAGGGTGAAGCCTTCGCGCATTTCTCGGATGCGGCCCAACGCCTAGAAGTGTACACTGCGCTGGATTACGTGGAAATCTTGAACACCTTAAACCAGGATTGGCAAATTGATAAGGTCGGTGGACTCAATGAAAAAGGTGAAAAAGCACGGGATTACCTGATGAAACTACCAGATCGCCTAACACGACTTGCAGATCGGATCAAAGTTCCCGAGATACAATATAAATTTAAGTGGATACACGGATAGGGCTTGCGTTAAAAACGCAAGCTTTTTTGTTTGTTAGTAAACTTTTTACGAAATTAGTTGTCACACTAATAATTGATATGCTAAAGGAAAAATATAACCAGTACTCTTTTATCTTGGACCGAACGGCGCGACGTGTAAAACAGTTTGCACAAAGTTCATTTTCGCAAGGTGCTTTCGACGTCACTATCGACCAATGGAGCATCCTAAAGATTTTATATAAGGAAGATGCTATGACACAAAAGGAGATCGCAGAGAAATCTGGAAAAGATCAGCCCACGCTGACGCGCATTGTGGATATTCTTATCAAGAAAAGGCTCGCCCAGCGGGTAGAACACCCGCAAGATAGGCGCTGCTTACAGCTCAAACTCACGCCAGAAGGGAAACAGAAGGTCGAAGAACTATCTCCTGCAGTAAAGGAAATACGCATGAAGGCTTGGGAAAATTTGTCTGAGGATGATTTCGAAAACTTCACGCGGATACTAAATACCATTTATACGAATTTAAATCAGCAAGTATGATACAGACAGATATATGCATTATAGGCGCCGGACCAGTCGGCCTGTTCGCGGTTTTTGAAGCAGGCCTTTTAAAAATGCGCTGCCATTTGATTGATGTATTGCCCCAAGTTGGAGGGCAGCTTTCAGAGATATATCCGCACAAGCCCATTTACGATATCCCTGGCTATCCAACGATAAAAGCGCAAGAACTTATTGACAACCAGATGCTGCAGATCGCACCTTTCAAACCTACGTTTAGTTTAGGCGAACGCGTGGAGCATCTGGAAAAACAAGAGGATGGCTCTTACCTCGTTACGGGTTCAGATGGAACGGCGATCCACTGCCAGGTTGTTGTGATCGCTGGCGGGCTGGGCTGTTTTGAGCCGCGCAAACCGGATGTCTTCAACCTGTCTCTATTCGAAAAAGCACATGTGCACTATATGGTTAAAGATCCTGAAAAATTCCGCGACAAAACCATCGTTATTGCTGGTGGCGGGGACTCTGCGCTCGACTGGACTGTATTTCTTGCTAATGTTGCCAAGCAGGTTACGCTCGTCCACCGCAGCGATTCTTTCCGCGGTGCACCAGACTCTGCCGAGAAGGTTTATGAACTCGCACAGCAGGGCAAAATAAACCTCTTGCTGTCACACAACTTGATGGCTCTGGAGGGTACTTCTGCCCTGCAACAGATTCGATTGATCAACAAAGCGAAAGAAGAAGTTTTTGCGCCTGCCGATCACTTTATCCCGCTTTATGGGTTAAGTCCGAAATTAGGTCCTATTGCAGAATGGGGATTGACGATTGATAAAAATGCCATCGAAGTAAACACGTTTGACTATTCCACGAATATAGAACGCATTTACGCAATTGGCGATATCAACACCTATCCGGGGAAACTAAAGCTGATATTATCGGGTTATCACGAAGCAGCCTTGATGTGTCAAAGTGCGTTCAAGTATGTATATCCGGAACAAAAACTAAGTTTTAAATACACAACCGTAAACGGTGTAAATGCTTTTTAGCTATGGAAAATATAATCAGTATTACGATTGAAGACAGAGACGGTACTGTACAGGATATTGAAATCCCGACCGATGTGAATCTAAGCTTAATGGAAATACTAAAGGCTTCGGCGTATGATATTCTGGCCACCTGCGGCGGCATGGCACTATGTGCGACCTGCCATGTGCAGATTACCGAAGGCTTGGATTTGCTTAATGAGCCGTCTGATCAGGAACTCGATATGTTGGATACGTTGCCAGATGCCAGCGACGAGAGCCGGTTGGCCTGCCAGCTTCGTTTAGGAAATAAAAATCAAGGCCTTAAACTTGCCATAAAAGGTGCATTGCAATGATCCTATTATAAAGTGTACAAATCACACTAAGTTTTCGTATTTTTGCGTGTAGAGAAGAGATAGTAGCGTAAGCATCAAGTTTACATAAATAGGAGAAAAAGTTCATATTATCCTAACTAAACTATGCGGATATTTACGGCCTATCTCAAGTATTGGAACAAAATTAGTTTATTATGTTATTAGATCGTTCTGAAAGAAGTTTTCCGAGAGTTATCATCATTGGCGGTGGTTTCGGAGGCGTTGAGGCGGCCAAACAGTTCAAGGACAAGGAAGTTGAAGTTTTATTAATCGATAGAAACAATTTCCATACGTTCCAGCCCCTCATGTACCAAGTTGCTACAGGTACGCTGGCTGCCGATGCAATTTCTTTTCCCATCCGCAAGATGTTTAAATCGCAGCAAAATTTCAGATTCAGAATGGCCGAAGTGTTAGAAATTAATTCCCAACAAAAGATCGTCAAAACATCTGTCGGGGATTACGACTACGACTATTTGATCATCGCGACAGGTGCCACGTCAAACTTTTTCGGCAACAAGCAAGTGGAGAAATATGCGCTTCCGATGAAAAGCATCCATGAAGCGCTAAACATACGAAGCTATGTGCTTCAAAATTTTGAAGAAGCGGTATTGCGTAAGAATGCGCACGATAGGGAGCGATTCCTAAACTTTGTGGTAGTCGGTGGCGGCCCCACAGGCGTCGAACTATCCGGCGCCATTGCCGAGATTCAATTGCATATGCTAAAGAAAGACTATCCAGAGCTTTCTAAAAGCGAAATGACCGTATACCTTGTCGAGGGTATGGGAAAAATCTTAGGTGCACTTTCCGAAAAATCGTCGAGAGATGCCGAGCGCTATCTTAAAGAACTGGGTGTAAAAGTTATGCTAAACACGCAGGTGACAGGATATGATGGCAACACAATCACGCTTTCAAACGGAGAGAGTATCCCGACAAGAACCGTTATTTGGGGAGCAGGTGTGATGGGTCAATTTCCAGAAGGCATTCACCCTGAAATCATCCAACGTGGAAATCGGATCAAAACGGATGGCCAATGCCGCATTGAGGGTATGGACGGCGTTTACGCGATTGGCGATGTTGCAGCCATGATTACAGAGCAAACACCACGTGGTTTGCCAGGCGTAGCACCCGCAGCCCAGCAGCAAGGAAAATACGTAAGCAAGCATATTTTAAATAGCATGAATGGGCAAGGCTCACCAGACTTCAGCTATTTCGACAAGGGGTCTATGGCCACCGTCGGCCGGAATCGCGCCGTCGTCGATATGGGTAATTTTCATATGAAAGGATTTTTAGCCTGGATGACTTGGATGTTTGTGCATTTACTTTCTATCTTTGGTTTCCGCAATAAATTGGTCACCTTTGTAAACTGGACCATAAAGTTTTTTACTAAAAATAGCGGCATTCGCCTTATCATCAATAAAGCACAGCGACCGGAAGCTAAAAAAGACGAAGAACTGGCCTATCAAGACTAATCACCATGGAAAATAAAGCAATAGCCAAAGCATTTAAATTGTGCAGCCAATTGATGGAGCTGTTCAACGAAAATCCGTTTCGAACCAAAGCGATGGCGTCTGCTTCCTTCAAAATTGATAAGCTCCCCTTCCCCGCCGTAGACGCTAGCTTAGAAGAACTTAGCGAGCAGCCGGGCATTGGAAAAAGCACAGCAGACAAAGTATTGTCATTGATCCATAATGGCTCTTTCCCTGAGCTTGACAAACTGATCGCTAAAACCCCGACCGGGATTATGGAGATGCTGTCCATAAAGGGATTAGGGCCAAAAAAGATACAGATTATCTGGCATGATCTGGGTATAGAAACTGTGGGAGAATTGTTATATGCTTGCAATGAAAACAGATTGGTAGAAGCCAAGGGCTTTGGTTTGAAGACGCAAGAGGAGATTAGAAAGGCGATTGAATTTGCCAATGCAGCGCAGGGCCTTTTTCTTTATGCAAAAGCAGAAAAGGTAGCCATGCCGTTTATGCAACGTTTAGCCACGACATTTCCAGACGCCATGCATACCTTCACAGGTGAATTTAGGCGTAAATGCGAAATCATCTCCAGCGTTGATATATTGACCAGCGCACCGATCGCGGAAGTTGCCCAAATGTTGGCAAACGACGACAGCTATACGCTGCTAGAACAATTTGATGCTTCCATACAGTTTACCGATGTATACGCCGGCAAATACCAATTACTTTTCACGTCTGCAAAGGAATTTGCGATTGACCTTTTGATAAGTACGGGTAGCGACGCACATCTGCAGCAGCTTAAAGCGTTGCAGGATCCATTACCCAACGGCCAGACAGAAACAGAAATCTACCAAGCGTTGGGCTTAAAGTATATTGCACCCGAACTGCGGGAAGGGTTGCGGGAAGTACAGTGGGCGAAGGAAGATAAACTGCCAGAACTTATAAATTTTGCTGACCTGAAAGGCACGTTGCATAACCACTCTACCTACAGCGATGGCGTCCATTCGCTAGCGCAAATGGCTAGCTATTGTAAAGATCAACTTGGATTGGAATACCTCGGCATATGCGACCATTCGAAAACTGCCGTCTATGCAAATGGGCTAAGCATCGAACGTTTGGCCGAACAATGGAAAGAGATCGACCTCCTTAACGAGCAATTAGCCCCATTTAAGATTTTTAAAGGCATTGAGTCGGATATTCTTGCTGATGGATCGTTGGATTATCCAGACGAAATTCTGCAACAATTTGATTTTGTTGTTGCGTCGGTACACAGTAACCTGCGCATGGATGAGGAAAAAGCGACGCAACGTCTTATAAAAGCAATCGAAAACCCTTATACCACTATGTTGGGCCATCCCACTGGGCGTTTGCTTCTGAGCCGGGCCGGTTATCCGCTCGATTTTAAAAAAGTAATTGATGCGTGTGCTGCGCATGCTGTCGTCATTGAAATTAATGCCAATCCACTCCGTTTGGACTTAGACTGGCGCTGGCAACAATATGCATTGGAAAAAGGGGTTATCCTGTCAGTCAACCCGGATGCCCATCGCACCGAAGGCTTACTAGACATGCATTATGGCATTTATGCGGCCAGAAAAGGTGGTCTTTCTGCCCCGCATTGTTTGAATGCCTTAACGAAAGATGAAATCGAAACCTATTTTAGTAATCGTAGAAAAAACAATACGAAATAGACCAGGCTTGTTCGAGTCGATAAGCGCCCATAAAAAAGTCGGAAACATGAATATGTTTCCGACTTTTTTATACTGTTATATCCTATTACTTCTTGTAATACTGCATAGCTTTAGGAATTAATTTTTGAATATCATTGATACGGCGTGCATCACTGGGGTGGGTACTCAAAAATTCCGGTGTGGAATTTGCCGCTTTCGCAGAAGCCATCCGTTCCCAAAAGGCAACCGCGCTTTCCGGGTTGTATCCCGCCATCGCCATAAACACCAAACCCAGTTGATCTGCCTCCGACTCGTTACTGCGCGAATATTTCAACATGGCCAATTGCCCGCCAATACCATACGCGTTGTTAACCAATCCCTGGATCAGCGTATTCTTTCCCGCAGTGGCTACACCAAGAACTTGCGCGCCCACCTGCACGGCATACTGATTTGACATCTGCTCCATAGAATGGCGTGCAATAGCGTGCGCAATTTCATGTCCCATAACGGTCGCCAAACCTGCTTCATTTGCCGTGAAAGGCAAAATACCTGTGTAAACCGCAACCTTACCGCCCGGCATACACCACGCGTTCACGTCGGAACTTTCCACCAAATTAAATTCCCAATTGAAATTATACTGCTGTGCCAAGCCTTGACTAGCCAGATATTGATTAACCGCTGCCGCGATTTTATTCCCCACATTCTTTACCTGAGCCGCGCTGGATGTTCCAGTGATGACTTTAGTCGATGATGCATTTAAAAACTCCTTGTAGGCGACCGAGGCCTGCTGTTGGATTTGGTCATCGCTTACTAAGGAAAGCTGTCTGCGCCCGGAAACGGGTACTGTAGAACAAGACGCTAATGTCGCAGCTAACAACGCCAACGCCGTATATCTAAAAATCTTTTTCATGGTTAAATTGCTTTTGGCATAATGTTGCAAATCCTATGCCTAAACGCCTAACCCTTGCGTTTCTTGAACAAATAAATTTTAGACTCATGCCCCTTTAATAGTCTTTCGATGTTTTTTTGATGGGTCACAAGAATCAACGCGCAAATAGCAATACCATACAGCACCACCGCGGGAACAGAGGTTTGAAAGATGAAAGCAACCGTGAATGGGAAAGTAAAACCAGCTAATATAGAACCTAAAGAAACGTAGTGCGTGATCAAAAGCGTTAGCAAAAAAACACTCACACAACACAGCGCTGCAGGCGGATGTATAGCAATAACCATCCCGAAAAGGGTAGCTACGCCCTTCCCCCCTCTAAATCCGGCAAAAATAGGAAAGAGATGCCCTAGCACGGCTATCACACCTAAGGCTAATTGAAAATTTACGAACTGCACAGAATTCGGAATACCAACGATCGTGGAATCGAGTAAATGAGGCAGGTTTGTTGCTGTCCAGCCCTTTAAAATATCGACAAACATAACGATAGAGCCGGCTTTTTTACCGAGAACGCGGAAGGTGTTTGTTGCACCGGCATTCCCGCTACCATATTCCCTTACATCAACTCCGTAAAAAGCACCGCCAAACCAAACTGCCGAAGGGATAGATCCAAAAAGATAAGCTAATATGACTATCCCCACTAAATATATTGAAATCATATATGTTTATACCTTCTGAATAACCATTATAGAACTGTAGCTTTCAAGCTTAAATCCATGCTTTTAACAGAGTGTGTTAGCGCCCCCACCGATATATAGTCGACGCCAGCTCGGCCGTAGTCGGCAATGGTTGCCAGGGTTATCCCGCCAGATGCTTCGGTGACTAGTCGTCCGTTAACGAGCTCCACCGCTTTACGCACATCATCGGCTGTAAAATTATCAAACATCACCCTATCCACCGCTTCATTTGCCAAGACCTCCTCAAGCTCAGCAAAGTTACGTACTTCTATCTCGATCGCTACATCCAAGTTGTTTTCCGTACGGTATGCATGTGCTTTCTGTATCGCTTGACTGATGCCTCCAGCATAGTCTACATGGTTATCCTTGATCAGGATCATATCATAAAGGCCAAAGCGGTGGTTCGCCCCTCCACCGATCAATACCGCATCTTTCTCCAAAAAGCGCAATAATGGTGTCGTTTTCCGAGTATCCAGCACCTGGGCATCTGTGCCCTCTAGTTGCTGGCTATATTCTTTGGTGCGTGTAGCAATGCCCGACATGCGCTGCATCACGTTTAATACCAATCGTTCGGCTTTTAAAATACTGTGAATACTTCCGTGAACATAGAAGGCAATGTCGCCTGGCTGAACCGCCTGCCCATCATGAAGCCGCACGTCTACCGACAAGGTCGGATCAATCAAACGAAAAATTTCCTCTGCAACCGCCACTCCCGCCAAAACGCCCGCATCCTTAACCAAAAGCTTCGCATCACCTTGCGCCCGCTCCGATATGGTTGATAATGACGTATAATCACCCCCCTTAACATCTTCTTCCAGCGCTAACTCAACAAATTTTTTAAGTTTATCCAACTCAACTGCCATGTATCCTATGTAAATATTTAAGCGAAGATGCTCAAAATAAATTTTATTATAAAATATTAAGCTATTTTTTACGACAAGCTAGCTATTCGATTCGCATTTCCACAACTTGGAATTGCTTGTTATTATTGGAAAGCTTTATAAACACCCGATACGTAGACTTGTTTGTTTTTAAAGAGAAAACAATGTATGAATTTGATGAGTTATTGACGCGCTGCAGCTCTTTGAGGTGTTCGACTTTATTGGATCGAAAAAAATCTTCCAGCAAGAGCTCCGCTTGAAATTTTGTGTAGGTGCCATCCTCCCTTTTTACCGATAGGGTCAAGCTATTTGCAAAGGTGTTGCTCAATTTCTTCGCATGGCCAACCTTCAATGCGGAAGCTACCTCTTCCACGAGCTCGTCAAAGCCAACAAACCAAGGGGCAGAGGCGTGTACCAATAAGGATACGCAACACAAAATAACGGTCAAAGTTCGCTTCATCTTCTTCAATACTAACCCTTTTTTACACGCATTTAATATATTATCGTTTTGTTCAAGACTTACAGTGCCAAAATTATGCCAATTACGATAGGTAGCCGGTGCGCAATTTTACACAAATAACGCATTGAAATTTAGATATTTTTCCATAAATGGATATATTTGCGTGTGAGTAATTCAGAAAACAAAAGAGTAGCGCTATTAATCCTGGATGGTTTAGGATATGGCAAAGACGATAGTTCAAATGCGGTGCGTGCCGCAAAAACCCCGTTTTTAGATCACTTGTTAAGCACCTATCCGCACGCCAAGGTCGAAGCCTCGGGTGAGGCTGTAGGGCTTCCTGCTGGGCAAATGGGAAACTCCGAAGTGGGGCATATGAATCTTGGAGCTGGCCGCGTGGTGTATCAAGAATTAGGACGCATCAACAAAGCAGCAGCCGACGGCGTGTTTAATGAGAACACCGTGATTCAACAGGCGTTTGATTATGCTAAATCGAATAACAAGAAGGTGCATTTCATCGGTTTACTCTCCGACGGCGGAGTCCACGCACACATTACCCATGTAAAAGCGTTGTGTGATGCCGCGCAACAGGCCAATCTGAAAAATGATCAAGTATTTATTCACGCTTTTATGGACGGGCGTGATACCGATCCAAACGGCGGGCTAGGTTATGTCCGTGATCTAGAGGCACACCTCACCCACTCGACAGGTCAAATTGCTTCTGCAATAGGCCGCTATTATGCTATGGATAGAGATAATAGATGGGAACGTGTAAAGGAAGCCTACGATTTATTGACAAAAGCGGTTGGAACATCCACAAATAACCTGCAGCAGGCTATCGAAGACTCCTATGCCGATGGTGTAACCGATGAGTTTATAAAGCCGATCGTAGTGGTCGATGATGCTGGACAACCGGTAGCTAAAGTTGAGGAAGGTGATGTTGTTTTCTGTTTCAACTTCCGGACGGATCGCGGTCGCGAGATCACGATTGCGCTTACGCAGGAAGCTTTCCCAGCGTACGACATGACGCCACTACCGCTCTATTACGTGACCATGACATCCTATGACGATACGTTTAAGAATGTACATGTAGTTTTCCAAAAAGATAATTTAACCAATACCTTGGGCGAGGCCCTGAGTGATCAGCAAAAAACGCAGGTGCGTATTGCAGAGACCGAAAAATATCCGCACGTAACGTTCTTCTTTTCGGGCGGGCGGGAAGATGAGTTCGCTGGGGAACGTCGCTTGCTAATCCCTTCACCGAAAGTAGCCACCTACGATTTGCAGCCCGAGATGAGCGCATTCGGTATCACAGAAGCTATTTGCAAGGATATCACAGAAAATAAACCCGACTTTATTTGTCTGAACTTTGCAAATCCCGATATGGTTGGACATACCGGGGTTTTTGAAGCCGTTGTACAGGCTGTGGAAACAGTAGATAGCTGCACGAAAAAGGTCGTCGAAGTAGGCTTAGCAAACGGCTACTCGTTTATCATCTTGGCAGACCATGGCAACTCAGAATTCATGGTCAATGATGACGGCACACCGAATACAGCGCATACCACAAACCTAGTACCTTGTGTGTTAATAGACGATACGTATACGCATATTAAGGATGGTAAACTTGGCGATATAGCGCCTACCGTATTACGCTTACTTGGGGCTACGATCCCTTCAGAAATGACTGGAAATGTCTTGGTATAAAAGAGATTTAACTCCGTATAAAGCAGCAATGGCCAGTGCCCTTGCTGCTTTGTTCTTTTCGTGCGCAGAGACGCCGCCTTCTGCTGCGCGAAAGCAAGATACAAGGTTTGATATCCCCGGCTACTTTAAAGCGGAGATTGCGCGCTTGAATCAATCCCTCCCAACAGTCAACAAAACGGTGGTAAAAGATAGCCTTTCGGAAAGCAAAACACTAAAGATCAGCAATTGGACAGATGAGCTGGCAAGCTTTTCGACGGTTGACCTGAACAAGCCGGCCTATTCAGGCTTGTTGAAAAAGGATAGTACGGCCAACAAAATTGTATACACAGCCACCGACCCGAAAATAGACATATCGAAAGTAGAAATTACCTTTACGTCAGAGAATAAGCCAAAGGCTTTTGTTATTGAACGCACCATTAAAAATTCGCTGTACCAAACAAAAGAAGTACTGAAATACCAGGCGGATAGCGCATACAGTTTAAACAAAAGTCAATCCGTTTTACTGTTGGGCGATAGGCAATATCAAATTGAAAGCGCCTTTGTCCATTAAGCGGACGACCCAGAGAGAGAGAGCAATCTTCTTCATGTAAAGAATACTGCCCTTTCTCCAGGTTTTTGCAGGCGATTATCCTGCCCTTACAATCCCTACCAACCTACTCGTATCTGGCAAGCGCAATAATGTTATCACTGAAGCGGGTCAACCTACCCAGGCTTTGTAAAAAGTCCAAGCTGATGACAAACGCATAGCCAACAACCACACCTTCCAATTTTTCAATAAGCTTGGAGGCCGCAACAACGGTGCCGCCTGTCGCCAATAAGTCGTCATGAATTAAAATGCGACTCCCCGCCGTAAAGGCATCTTCATGCATTTCAATCGTGGCCTGTCCGTACTCCAACTTATACGATTCGCCAATGGTTTTGGAAGGAAGCTTACCTTGCTTGCGGATCGGAATGAAAGGGATGTTTAATTTGTTTGCCAACATCATCCCGAATAGGAACCCTCGGCTCTCCACCCCCGCAATGGCGTCTATTTCCAATCCGTTTAAACGATCGACGAATTCTTCTACGATTGCCGTGCAAAGTTCCTGATTTTGTAAAACGGGAGTAATATCTTTAAAAACTATTCCAGGTTTGGGGAAATCTGGAATATCCCGAATCACTGCCTTCAGTTCATCTATTACCATACTGTTTTCAATTGAATTTTAAATACGGTTCAATTTTACGCAAAAAAACGCTATCCAGCGTATAAATTTGCGCAAGATCTTCCAGTGATGTAAATGGGCCGTGCTGGCCTCTGTAGCGAATGATACGGCTCGCATGGCGCTTGCTAATATAGGGATGGGCGGCCAGCTCTGTTTCTGTCGCCAAATTTACAGCTAGCTGCTGAACGCCGTTGCCGCCGACGGATAGCAAGCCCTTGAGCTTCTCTAGCGTTTCGGCGGGCAATCCATAAACCTCTTGAAGCTGCTGTAAGCTATGGAAACCTCCGAGACTATTGCGGTATTTAATCATTCGGGTGGATAATACAGGACCTATGCCCGGTAGAGCGACAAGAGCAGCAGAATCCGCGCTATTGATATCGACGACCGTACGTGCTACGGTGGCTTTCGGAGGCGATGAAGAAGCTGCCGGGCGCTGTGGAGCATCCAGCACGTCAAAACGCAGAAACGGAGCTATCCGCTGGAATTCCGCCGCCGATATCGAATACATCTTCCGCACATCTTCGGCCTTATAAAAGCGTCCACCTTTACTTTCATAATTTTTGATGACTCGAATTTGCTTATCCGAAAAACCCATCGCCCGCCATTGGGAATCAGGAAGATTATTCGGGTTAAAGGGCGTGAGCGTAAAAGATTTGCTGGCAACGTCTCGCCCTTGCTCCGGCCTTTGCAAATCTTCCGAAGGAGAGATCGACAAGCCTTGCGGATCGGCATCTACCCACGAGATTAAAGGTTCAGCTGGATTTGCATTATAAAATAAGTAACGGTAGAGAAATGGCGTATAGTAAACCAGGACAACAAGGAGTAACAAAACCAGAAAACCCCGGCGTTCATTATGCGTTAAACGGAAGAATGCGCTTAGTTTTTTCATACGTCATCATTACGCCCTGTAGGTGTATCACTTCAGTTCATTTGCGGTCACTTTTTTTACTTTTGTCCCATCCTGTAAAATTTTGGAGATGGCGTTGAACGGCCTAGAAACTACCTCTTCCCCAGCTTTCAGGCCCGCTTTCACGATGATGTTACTATCATCTTGTATTCCTGTTTTTACCTCGACCATTTTCACGGTTTCTCCCTGCAAGACAAAAACGTATTCCTTTACTTCTTCCGCATTGCTGGTAGAATCTGCACCATTCTTATCGGCCCGCACAGTCACGGCTTGAATCGGTACAATAAGCCCTTTATCCGACTTCGTGTGTATCTGCACCGTGGCGGACAGGCCCGGCTTGAAAGGCGAGGCACTTTCGTTATGTTCGTTTCGCAAATCTGCGTACGATGCGGGTTCAATGCGCACCTTGACGTTAAAGTTCGTTACTTGTTCTGCCGTACTGGTCGTTGTCGCTGTCGCCCCTGTTGAGGTCGACGAGCTGGAGATCTCGGTCACTTCTCCTTTAAATTTGCGCCCCTGGAAGGCGTCCACTTCTATGCTAGCGGTGTTACCTACCCGCACCCTGTTAATGTCATTTTCGTTCACTTCCACATTCACTTCCATGGTTGCCATATTGGCGATCCGCATGATTTCGGTTCCGGCCATCTGCGCTGTTCCCACTACGCGCTCGCCCAATTCGATGGAAAGAAGCGAAATGATGCCATCTGCAGGTGCATAAATGGTCGTACGCGACAAGCTATTCCCTGCCTCTTGTAGCTGCGCTTGCGATTGGTTTACGCCAAAACGTGCAGCAACCACCTGCTGACGTTGAGACTCCAGCGTTGCACTTGCACCTTCGTAGTCAGCCCGCGCCTTATCCATCTCCGACGCCGATATCACGCGTTTATTGAACAGCTCCAAGCTTCGCTTATACGTTGCTTCGGTATTCACAAAGTTAGCTTCTTGCTGCTTGAGCACCTGCTGAGATACCGCGAGGTTGGCTTGTTGTTGGCTAACCATAGCGGCGACTTGATCGTAACCAGATTGTAACAGGTCTGGCCTCACCCGGCACAGCACCTGTCCTTTTTTCACAACATCACCTTCCCGAACATTTAACTCTATAATCTCTCCTGATACTTCCGAACTTAACTTCACTTCAAACTCGGGTTGCACCTTTCCACTTGCTGAAACGAGCTCAGATATTGTTTTTTCGACAACAGCATCTACAGCCACTGGCTGGGCAGCACCGTCGCCAAACCAACCTAACGTACTGCCCGCTATAACGATAATAAGGATCGCTACCGCAGAGAAGGTCAATAGTGTAGGAAGTTTACTTTTCTTTTTTGTCATGGATAATTAGGGTTAGAATGTAATTGGATTGCCGATGTAATAATCAATCACTTTACCACGGAAAACCATTTCATATTTTCTGCGGATCATATCAAATTCAGCTCTGTTCATATTTGTCTGCGCCGTAAACATCTCGATAGAATTTGCCATCCCGACATCATACCGCTCCTTGATAGCCTCGAATGCCACGCGCGATGTGTTAAAGGCGACCTGCGACGTAAAATATTGCTTATTCGCAAACTTAAGATCTAAAATGGCTTGACCAATAGTCCTTTCCAGGTTTCTACGCTCGATTGCATCCGCTGTTTGCGCCTGCAGATAGCTCAGTTTCGCTCGGTTTATGTCGGCTTTAATTCTACCATTATTAAATATGGGTACGGTCAGGCCTATTCCCCCACGAAAAGATTTATTTGCATCCACTTGGTCGAAAAAAGGCCTTAAAACGAATGTTCCAGGCAACTCTCCAGCCGTAAGTGCCCGCGATGAATAATTTGTTCCGTAGGAGCCAGATAAACTTAACGTGGGGTAATATCCTCCTTTAGCGATATCGATATTTTTCTTTGCCAAGGCAATGTTGTAGCCAGCTTGTTCAATGTTTGGTTGTGTCTTTAGCGCCTTTTGAAATACATCGTCGAAGGATAATACCGCGTATTCAGCCATGATTTCGGCAATATTGGGCTTTTCTAGTTCAAATGTGGTATCGGGCGACATCTCCATCAGTTGCTTGAGATTGAGCATCGAAAGCTCATAGGCATTTTCGGATGTCATGATACTCAGTTCATCTGTAGCCACTTGGTTTTCAGACTGTGATATATCAGCTATCGTTTTGTTTCCCACTGCAAACTGGATACTGTCTTGTCTCAATTGTTCACTGGACAAGCGTACCTGCTGTTTTGCTGCTTCATAAAGCTCATGGTTCGTAATAGCTTCCAAATAATTAGTGATCACAGATAGTGTCAGGTCGTTTTTCACTTTATCTACCTCGGAGGCATCGATAGCCAGCTGAATTTTGTTAGCCCGTATCTGGTTCACTTTTTGAAAACCTCTGAAAATCTCTACGCTAGAAATAACTTGCGCATTCGCATAGCTTGTCCACGCGTCGCCCTGAATCAACTGCCCGGATGTTTGGTCAAAAGTTAATCCATATATATTGGTATTATCAGCACCAAAAGATAGACTCGGATAAAGCTCTTTTTTCGATTGTATTAAATTCTGTTCGCTGATATCATAACCGAATTGCGCTTGGCGAATCTGCATATTACGCTCGAGCATAGTCTGGATAGCCTGTTGCAAGCTCACTTGCGCGCGAACGCTTAGCGCCCCGTTACAGAACAGAATCAGCCAAAGAAAGATAGCGGATGATAATTTTCGTATCATTTCGTAATTTAAGTGTAAATGATTCCTAAATTTGGTACAAAAATCTGAGATTATCAATATGTATTTTGTCAATGCACCGTTTTTTTTGCGCTGGTTTTATCCTCAAGTGACCTTCAACAGGTCTCGAAAGGAAAAGAAAATATACCTGACGTTTGATGACGGACCCATTCCAGAAGTCACACCATTTATTTTGGACACGCTCAAAAAGCACAACATTAAAGCAACTTTTTTCTGTGTGGGCGAAAACATCATAAAACATCGCGATATTTTTGAACGACTACTTGCGGAGGGACATGCTATTGGAAATCACACACACAATCATTTAAAAGGTTGGGAAACAGAAGAAGAGCATTACTTACGGAATGTGGAACAGTGCCAACAGCTAACGAAAGCATCGCTATTTCGCCCTCCCTATGCACGGGCCAAAAAATCGCAACTCAAGCAGCTTTATCCAAAATTTGAAGTGGTGTTTTGGGATGTACTCTCGGGTGATTTTGACCAAACATTGCCTCCTGAAAAATGTTATCAAAACGTTGTTCGACATAGCAAAAATGGATCAATAATTGTTTTTCACGACAACCTCAAAGCCATCCCGCGTGTCACCTATGCACTCCCCCGGGTGATCGAATATTTACTGAAGAAGGGGTTTTCTTTTGAAAAACTGACCGCATAGCAGCAGCACGTCTAATCCTCTGGAAGTATGCCCACGGGTATGCGAAGACCAAATTCTTTCACGGAAGCAACGGAAAAATAGCCAAGCGCATTATTCGAGATGTTGGATGTGGGGTTTCCCGGGGCCGCAGTTCCAGGGTTCGTAGACTGAAATTCGTTCCAATATTCATACACCCTCCTATCCACGCAATACCGGCGCACCACGATGCTATCGCCGGGAGCCATATCTGTATTCAGATCGGATACTTGGTGGGTTACGTAAAGTCCATCGTTAAATTTATCGCTGAAGGTACTTGCAAAGCGAAAAGCGGCATTATTGATGGACAGGTCATACTTGTAATAATTTGCCACATTGGCGGGATCCTGAAACTTAAAGGTTGCAAAATAATAGTTATCGCCAAAAACCGTTTCTTCCAATACGCCTACCGAATCAACCTCAACATAAGGAGGCATCACGCACGAGGCTTCATACCGCTCCCCTTCCACATCCACCAGGAGATCATAACTGCGGCTGGCCACAGGTCGAAAGCTTCGGTTTACATAGTACCCATTTTCCTCATAGCTGAATTCGAATACCCGCCCCCGGTTATCGGTAATACGTACTGCGGCGCCCTCTACGGGCCGGGAGTTAATGGATTCGGTAAATGCCACTGTTTTTGATACCCGAATACGCTGCTCAGCTCCCAAGTCGGATATTTGCGCCTCAATCACCACCCGTGGATCGGCCTCGTTAAGATCAATATCAATAACCTCCTCGCAAGAGGCGAAGAGGGTGCAAAGGGCTATTATATAGCGATAAAGGTATATTTTCATCTTTTCTTGATCTAAAATTTAAAGTTCCACGTAACCGACGGGATAATTCCAAAAAGTGCAACTTGATAGGCCTCGGTTGCGTTGGGCGTTGTTTCACTATCTCGGAAGTCAATGATGTAGGCATTACGTCGGTTGTAGGCATTGTAAACACCGAAGGTCCAGCTCGAATTAAATCGCTTATGCGTTTTGTTCGGTTCGTATGTAGCCGATAGATCTAGGCGATGATAGTTCGGCATACGATAGCCGTTACGTTCCGTGTAATAAAACATGGATTTTCCATCCACCTCATACTTGCCACTTGGAAAAGTAACCGCATTTCCGGTATTGAAAACAAATGTGGCACCTAAGGTCCAGCTTTTCGATAATTCATACATCCCAACAACCGATAAGTCATGCGTGCGGTCTTGCCGTGCGCTAAACCAATTGCCATTATCGATCTCTGCAAATTTGCGTTCGCTTTTTGCTAGGGTGTAGCTGATCCAACCATTCAGCTTGCCTACATTCTTCCGAAAATACCACTCGAGTCCATACGCGCGACCAATCCCAAAGAGCAACTCGCCTTCTAATAAACGGTTTGCCTGCAAATCTGCACCATTTCTAAAATCGATTTGATTTTGCATGTATTTGTAGTACGCTTCCATCGAAAACTCGTAGCCATTATCCAAGAAATTCCGAAAATAACCTACCGCCGCCTGATTGGCAATTTGAGGTTTTATATTCAAGCTACTTACCACGTATTGATCCGTCGGCAAGCTCGATGTCGTGTTAGTAAGCTGGTGTAGGTTTTGTGCTATACGGTTATACGATGCCTTCACGCTGCTTCGCTCATCAAGCAGGAAACTCGCAGAGAGCCGCGGTTCAATATTGAGGTAGTGTTTCACGACCTGATTGCCATATTCCGCCTCACCGGTAGATTCCCCATCGGTATCAAAATCGTAAAACGTTCCAGGCCCCATAACCATGAAGTCGTTTAACCGGACACCATAGATCAACGATAGACGGTCGGAAGGTTTCCATTCGTGGGACACATATCCGGAGATATCAATGCCCTGCCGCGTATCAACGACTATAGAATTGACATTCGAGCTTTCCGACGCATTTAACGCTGCCGGATGAATCGATTGCCGCAGCACATTAAGACCAAAACGCAAGGTGCTATTTGATCGTGCGTAATAAGAAAAATCTTGTTTAAGGTCAAAATTGCGAATCTTGGAAGCAATGCTAAAATCCGTATCATCGCTAGATACATTAACGTTGTAAGTAAAGTCACTGTAGATTAACGAGGTATTACTAAATAGTTTATCGTTAAAGATATGGTTCCAGCGCACAGTAGCGGTAGTATTCCCCCAATCAAAACTAAACAGATCCGAGTAACCAAGATCATCCTTTCCGAAATAACCAGAAAGGTATAAGGTGTTGCGATCGTTCAACTTAAAATTGAGCTTGGCGTTTAAATCATAAAAGTAGAGCTTACTTTGCTTGACATCCTCGTCATTCGATAATTTAAGAAACATGTCGGCATACGTTCTTCTTCCGCTAAGCATGAAGGAGCTTTTGTCTTTCACGATGGGGGCTTCTACTTTTAGCCGGGAAGCAATTAGGCCAATGCCGCCCTCCGTGGAGAATCGCTTTTGATTTCCATCCATCATAGAAATATCCAATACCGAAGAGATGCGTCCCCCATATTGCGCGGGAATACCGCCCTTGTACAATTGGACATCCTTGATAGCATCAGAATTGAAGGTCGAGAAAAAGCCTAACAAGTGCGATGCGTTATACACGGTAGCTTCATCGAGCAGAATAAGGTTTTGATCAGATCCACCTCCTCGGACGTAAAAGTTAGACGTACCCTCGCCACCACTTTGTACGCCCGGTAACAGCTGTATGGTTTTCAGTAAGTCTTTCTCCCCGAATAGCACGGGGACATTTTTTATTTCCTCCATGGTCATGTTAAACGCACCCATCTGTGCATCGCGCACGTTACCATCTTTTCGCTTTGCTGAAACCACCACTTCGTCCAGTACGTTATCAAGGGGGGTAAGTTCGGCATTGAGGCGCTTACTACTAGACAGATCCAGCTCTTCGACGCGCGTCTTATAGCCCACATAGCTTAGCAATAGCCGATGTTTACCCGCTGGTAACGTTAAGGAGTAAAATCCGTACGCATTCGTACTTGTTGCCGGTTCGCCGTTTTCTACGGAAACAACCGCTCCTATCAAGGTCTCGCCGGTATTGCTATCACGCAGCACACCACTCACGACAAATTGCTGTGCGAAAACCTGCATGCTGCACAGGAGCCCCATCGCAGCTAGAACTATTTTGATCATCCCTCCCAACTTATTTTGTCTTAGATGTAGCTTGAAAACACTGATTAAAAAAGGCCATCTGGTAATCTATAGATCGCGACCAATACTTCCAGTCGTGCTTACCCGGTAGCGTCAGGTAGTGATGGGGTACATTCAGGTAACTTAACTTTTCATGCAGCTTGTTATTCACGCCAAAGAAAAAATCTTCTGTACCACAATCAATAAACAGCTGTAGATTGCCGGGTTCGATAAGGTTGGTTAATTCCATGACGGTATGTTCATTCCACGCTTTTTCATGATCATGATAAGCCCCGATGCGCCCCTTAATATTCCAGTTATTGGGGAACGGCCGAATGTCTACACCGCCCGATGTACTTCCTGCAAACGCAAAAAGATCCTGATGCCGAAAAGCAAGATAAAGTGCACCATGCCCGCCCATACTCAAGCCGGTAATTCCGCGATTTGTTCGTTCGCTCGCTATACCATATTTGGCTTCTACAAACGGAATCAACTCGGTGGTAATAAACGTTTCGTATTGATACTCTTTATCCGCCGTGTCCCAGTACCAGCTGTCGAAGCCGCCGTCTGGACAAACCACTACATAGCCATAACGATCTACCAAATCCTTAATATGCGGCACATTGTTGACCCAGTTTGCGTAGTTTCCGGAATAGCCATGCAGCAGATATAAAGTCGAGGTCGGCTTATTGCCTTCCGGCAGGATCACCACCGTTTTAATGTTCTTGTCCATCCGTTTGCTAAATACGGATAACGTATCGACCTGCGCAGCATCAAGCGTTGAGCAGATGAAGAAGGTTGCGACTAGGAAAAGAATAGACTTCATAAGTACGATTTAAGTGTGAGTAACATTTAGTGTAACGAGGGTGAGGTCTGCATTTGATAGCGGTATAGGTATGCTTCTAGCCCAAGCGGGCGCTCGCTAACCGTGTAGAAAACGTAATCGTTGGCGCCAAAGCATATGGCCTCTCCTTGGGGCTCGGGCCGATAATATAGCGAGCGAGGTGGCTGAACGAGAGTTTCGTGAATAGACATGCCTTTTGTTCGTTGCCAAAGAAACACCTGCCCGATATTTTTAATAATAATATGGCTCCCATCCGTTGATATATCGGCCGCCGTAATAAACGTCATGGGTAGGGTTAAGCTGCGCTTCAAGCTTAGGCTGCTACCCGAGGGTGCATGTTGAAAATCGATCGGGTAAACGCCTACCCGCAGGTCGCGCTTAGCGATCAAGTACGCTTTCTTATCCGTTGGATCCACAAACAATGCTTCGGCGTCACGGGCCTTATCTTCGTACCGCATGTTTATGCGCTTGATTGCCTGTTGCGGAATAGTGACATAGGCCTCGCCCTCACGGCATGCCGGCTCTTCGAAATGATACAGTTGGATGTCTTGGCGTACCCCGCGATTGTCGCCGATATCAGCGAGCAACAAGTACGATTTTCCATCCTGCTCATACCAGGCGATATCTTCCACATCGACAGCATCTACACCTTCCAACGAAACTATACAACGCAACTTGGCTTGGCTATCGATCAAAAAAATGCGAGCACTATCACCGCTGTCATTATGTGTCCAGAACATATTCGGCATTTTTCGAGAGGCGACAATACCGGATAATTCATTCAATCTACTGTCTTTAATCTTTCCTAAAACCTCCCGATGTACCATCTGATCCTGTCCCAGAACAGACAACGTAATGATGCAAAAGAAAACGATGCTCAAAAAACGATTAATCATGCGATGAAGATAATTAAAAACTCTCGGAGTTCGCATGTAAGAGCTGACCTTGTTTGAAAAATTTAGGAAAGAGATGTTAAAAGGTAATAGGGTATTAACGTAAACGTAACAAAGGTTTGTATCGTAAACGCATTGAGCATTCGCTTACCGAGAAAAATGGCTCTTTTGCCGATGGATAGGGATTACTGGCCTAAAGAGACTTTATATGCACCCTCCATCCCTATAACTTCACGTCTAAAATAAACAGCACATATTCATCACATCATGCCAAAATTCATTATTTCGTTAGTTGCTGGTTTCGCTTTAGCGCTGTCTAGTTACTGTTTTTCGGAAGAGTCCTCGCCTACCTATACGGTAAGCGAAAGCACAGCCGAGCAAAAGGAGCCAGAAAACTCCAACTAAAAAGTCGACCCATTCTTGGTGTCGACTTTGTTTACATCTTGCATCACCGCGCGGCTATTTATCTTGAAATGCGGATAATACACGCTCAAATTGGGTAGTATCGCGAGCTTTCAATTCAAATAAACGACGGTAAAGATCCAGAATAGCGAAGACTTCGGCCTCTGCACCGGCCTTATTTTCCATAAACAGCTTGAAAGAATAGGTACCATTCTTAGCAAGGTCTACGGCTTGTTTGTTTGATGAAAAAACCAATGGCGCGATGGGCATTGTTGTCATAGTGCCTTCAGCTGGCTTTCCATAGACCTTACCTAAAGCCTGTACAAAAGCATCAGATTCCTTCCCTAACGAAGAAAATGTAATAACCCCTTTTTTGAAGCCTTCCTTTTCGTCTGGATTTCCATCTGCGCTTACGCCAGCCTGAATATTTTTTGATACTTCAATCTGCATCCCTACCGTATCATTTTCATACAGCGATTTGGCGGTATACAGCATAGAGGAATCCGTCTCTTGGGTATCTCCGAGGTAAAAATAAACCGAAGGATTTTCCGTATCCGTGTTAACCATCTTCCCGAGTTCAGTTTTTGCCGAAGCCGTTCCTTCTTTCTTTGTATCGTTGCCGGATTGGTTTCCGCAGCCCATGGAAACGATAGATAGTACCGCGACAACCGCTGCGTAACTGTATATTCTTTTCATGCCTTAAGCCTTTTTTATAAATAACAACGTAGCTATACAATTGTTTTTATTGCGCAAGTAGTGCATCGTAGATAATCTCCACCGGATGGTAGGATGTACGCTGAGCACCATCTTTAATTTGGTGCCTGCACGAGGTTCCTGCGGCCGCGATAAGTGTGTCCTGATCTGTCTTGCGGACGGCCGGAAGCAGCACTAATTCTGCGACCTGCATAGATACTGTGTAATGCTCCTTCTCATAACCAAAAGAACCCGCCATACCGCAACATCCCGACGGAATGACCTCGACTTGATAATACTGTGGAAAGGAAAGCAGTCGCTCCGTGTAGCCAACCAAATGAAACGCTTTTTGGTAGCAATGCCCATGCAGTTTGATGTGCTTTTTTGCCGTCGTAAACTGTTCTTGCCGTATATGTCCGGCTTCTATCTCGCGAATCAAAAACTCATCAATCATCAGGGCGTTTTCGGCCAGCTGTTGTGCTTGCTCTCGTTTCGATGCGTCCACCAAATCGACATATTCATCGCGAAACGTCATGATCGCTGAGGGCTCAATGCCCAGCAGCGGACGCTCAGTAGAAACCAAGCCGTGAAGCAAATCAACATTGCTATTTGCAATCTGTTTTGCCTTCTTAACAAAGCCTTTTGACAGGTAGGTACGGCCGCTTTCCACATGTTTCGGAACAATAACCTCGTACCCGAGCTGGCTTAAAAGTTTGTATGCCGTAATCCCAACGGCCGTGTCATTGTATTCGGTAAATTCGTCGCTAAACAGATACACCTTTCTTTTGCTTGGCTTCGATGGTTGTTTACGGATCCAGCGCGACAGTGTGGTAAATTGCACCGTAGGCAAAGACCGTTTCGGAGCAAAACCCGCTATGCGTTTTACCATACTGGAAAATACGGGCGACGCGACGATAAAATTGTACAACGGCGCCACATAGGAGCCCAATCGCTGGCTTTTGGTGAAATTGGCAATCAGCGAAGATCGGAAAGATGCGCCGTGAACATCATAGTAATGCTGCAGAAATTCGGCTTTCATCTTGGCCACGTCAACACTCGACGGGCACTCGCTTTTACAGGCTTTGCAACTCAGGCATAAATCCATCACCTCCTTGATTTCCTCATGGTCAAAGCGGTTCTTTTTGGTGGAGTTTGTTAAAAACTGCCGAAGCATATTGGCTCTTGCGCGCGTGCTGTCCTTCTCGTCGCGAGTAGCCATAAAGGATGGACACATCGTGCCACCCGTAATTTCGCTCTTGCGGCAATCACCAGACCCGGAACACTTCTCCGCTAACCGCAGCACACTTTCCTCTTTAGAAAAGTCAAAATACGTGGGAATAGCGCCCCCATCGGTCACCGTGTCATAGCGCAGCGCCGTATCCATTGGCGGTGTATCGACAATCTTATGCGCATTGAATACTCCCTTAGGATCAAAGAGCATTTTCGTCTGCTGCAGCAATGCATAAACCTGTTCACCCAGCACTTTGCCAATAAATTCGCCCCGTAATCGCCCGTCACCATGCTCGCCGCTCAACGAACCATTATATTTCAATACCAGATCAGTCGTGCGATCCAAAATCCTTCGGAACTTACGCTTCCCCTCGGCTGTTTTTAAATTAATAAAGGGCTCAATGTGCAGTTCGCCGGCCCCGGCATGCGCGTAGTAAGACGCGTGCACACCTTCTTCCTGAAGCAGCAACTGGACATCGGCCACATAGGCCGGCAAATCTTCAGGAGAGACAGCGCAGTCCTCGATCAAATTGACCGGCTGCTCATCTCCCGGCAAATTCCGGATCAGCCCTAAACCGGCTTTTCGTACATCCCAAACCAAGTTTGTTTCCGTGCTGCCGGTAACAAAAGGATACGCATATCCAAGTCCCTGCGCTTGCAGATCGCGCTGCAACGCATCGGCTTTGTGCTGCAAAGTTTCGCGATCATGCGCCCTGAATTCAACGATTAATAGCGCCTGCGGGTCGCCGGCAATAAAAAAGCGATTATGCTGATACGTAGGATGACCTACCGTGAAATCTAAAATATATTTATCAACCAGCTCCGAGGCCTCCGGCCGGTGCGTCAGCGCAACAACATTGCCCCGCATACATTCCACCATATCCAAAAAATGAACACAAAGCAGCCCTACCTCTTGCGGAGGCAATGGCATCAACCGTAATTTCGCTTCCGTTACGAGTGCGAGCGTGCCCTCCGACCCCGCCAAAAGTTGGCAAAAATTAAAGGGCCGATCGTTCTCGGCCAATAAATCCAGTGCATAGCCGGTATTGCGCCGGGTTAGTGTCTTTTTCGGATAACCCGCGTGTATAGCCGCTCTATTTTCAGGCTTATGCAGTAGTTGGTTTACGGCCCGGTACAGGTCTCCTTCCCGCGATTTGGCCGATAGCTTCTGAAATAACTGCTGCTCGTCGAGTTCCTCAAACGTAGTCTCAGTCCCGTCATCCAGCAATACGGTCGCTGCCAAAAGATTTTGGCGCGTATCGCCCCAAACGATAGAATGCAACCCTGAAGAATTATTCCCGATCATTCCGCCGATCATCGCCCGGCTTGCGGTACTTGTTTCTGGCCCGAACATCAACCCAAAAGGTTTGAGATAACTATTCAAATCATCGCGGATTACGCCCGGTTCCACCCTTACCCAAGCCTCTTCCATGTTGAGTTCCAAAATACGATTGAACGATCGAGATACATCCACCACGATGCCGGCACCTACCACTTGTCCAGCTAATGATGTGCCCGCCGTACGCGGAATCAGCGTTACGGCTAAGTCGCGCGCAAATTGGATCAGCTTCTTTAAATCATCCTTATTTTTGGGGATGGCCACCGCTAAGGGTATTTCCTGATATACTGATGCGTCCGTAGCATACGCCAAACGCATTGTTTGGTGTTTGGGCAGCGTTGGATCATAAAATAATTCACCGTCTAGTCCCAAGGAAAATTGACGAAGCTTCTCGATTATGTGCACGTTTTAGTATTTTTATAGCTAACAAAGCTACCTAATTGTTGGTTTATTCCACAACAGTTTAAGCCTTTATTCAAACATTGTGTTAAAAAACGCATAAACAGGCATAAACAACAACTTCTTATCAATCAATTCAATAGAGCTGATTATTCTATAATAATGTCATAATTATGAATATTATTCAAATAATAACATAATATTTTGAACATAATTCTTTTGTGATTACCTTTGCACCATTATGGCAAAACTTGAATATACTTTAGACCAAATCGACTATCAGATTCTGCGTATTATGCAAGATAACGCGCGCACCAACAATGCCGATATTGCGCGTGAGTTGGGCATGGCACCTTCCGCTATTTTGGAGCGCGTCAAAAAGCTGGAGCAGAAGGACATCATCTTGCAATACAATGCCAAGATCAATCCAGATGCCCTAGACCAAAAGATGCTGTCTTTTATATTTATAAAAGCTCAGGATATCATAGGTGTACAGAAGGTCGGGCTTTTACTTGCCGAAATTCCTGAGGTGCAAGAGGTGCATGATATCGCCGGAGACGACGGCTATCTTATCAAAGTACGCACCAACGATGCCGCAGGACTTGTGGATCTTATGCGTAATTCGCTAGGAAAAATAGAGGGTATTATTTCTACCCGCACAACCATTGTATTAGAAACAGTAAAAGAGGAACAAAAACTGGTTATTCCAACCAAAAAATAACATGACAAGAGAAAGCCAAGGCACACCGGCAGTAGCAAGCATCGTATTTGCCTACCTGGTGGTTTACATTGTTTGGGGATCTACCTTTTTCTTTATTGAAAAGGCGTTGCGGAGCTTTAGCCCATTCGTATTGGGCTCTATACGTTTTTTCATTGCCGGATCGATGTTAATGAGCTTTTGCTGGATTCGCGGCTACAGATTGTATATCAAGTCTGCCGTCAAAGATGCGCTATTTATCGGATTTCTTTTGCTTTTTGTCGATATGGCCGCTATCATATGGTCTGAGCAATACATATCCAGTGCCATTGTTACTATTTTATCATCTGCCGCAGCGATTTGGTTTATCATTTTCGACAAACCAAGATGGAAACAGAACTTTTCAAGTCCTCCTATTGTCATCGGTTTAATCTTTGGTTTTATCGGCGTCATTATGTTGTTTGCCGAACAGCTCTTTAACGATGAAGCTACCGGGCAGCATAAGGACATGAAATTGATCGCGATGATTGTTCTTATGCTAGGCACTATAGGCTGGACAGTGGGGTCGTTGATATCCAAGTATAGCAAAGAAAAGCAGGACCGGGAACGGGTTGGCGAACAAGAGGATCTACATGTGATGGTGAAAACGGCTTGGCAAATGGTGTCTGCGGGCGTCGCCTTTACGCTTGTAGCTCTTCTCAGCGGTGAGTATGCGCGTTTCGATATCGCAGCTGTAGTTCCAGCAGACTGGGGAGCCATGGCCTATCTGGCTAGCATGGGGTCTATCTTGGCTTTTGGCAGCTACATCTGGTTATTGCAACATCGGCCTGCCACCGAGGTGAGCACCTACGCCTATATCAATCCAATAGTTGCTTTGGTACTCGCACATTACTTCACCAGTCACCATGTTACTAGATTGCAGATTATGGGGCTTGTTGTGGTGTTGTGTAGCGTTCTACTGATGAATTGGAATCTGTATCGTGACAACAAACGATTCAAGGTCTACAAGCGGGCGAAACGCATCAAAAGGCTTCGCGAAATGGCTCCTAAAAGTAGCATTCCCCGTATTATGGAAATTGTAAACTTCAACGATAAACACGAAAAAAAAGAAAATCGCAAAGGATAAGCTTGGCAGGCTTCACTCTTTTTATGCAGATTTTTTTTTCTTTCCTGTAGCAATTCCCTACCATGCAGCGTATTACTTTCAAAACACACGAAGCATGAAAAAGTTATCTTTACAATCATTCATTTATCTCTTTTTTGGCCTATTTATTTTTAGCAGTTGTTTGAAAGATAATGATGGGTATTACGATGGTCCTTTACAGCCTGCGGCGTATATGACCTTCATCAACGCTTATCCGGAAAACGACTTCTTATCATTTGATCTACACGCGCAGAATAGCCCGTTTCCGCTACAGTACAAATCGTACCATCGGCCGCAATTTGGCGTATTTACGGGCGAGAGAAAATTGACCATCAAAGCGCCCACAGGAAGCGCAGCACTTATCGACACGGTATTTACGGTGCGCGACAGCTCGGCCTACTCTACCTTTATATATGGTACAGCTTCCAATCCACGATTTGCACTAACGCAGGATCGCACCATTCAGAATTTGGGGGACAACACCGGAATCCGCTTTTTTAATTTAGCGAATATCGATGGCAACGTCAACCTTGTCGTGGGCAATGCCGATACGGCAGCCTTCGCCAATCGGCCTATGGAGACTGGTGCCACCGCCGTGCAGCACCAAGTTTTTCAGCCAACAGCCAGCGGCTCGATTAATCTGCAGGTAACCGATGCAAGCGGCAACGTCTTAGCCAGAAGAGATAACTACGAATTGAGGAAAGGCTACTACTACAGTGTCTTTTTGACTGGCAACGCAAGTGGCGGAAATTACCCACTTTATTTGGGTGTTGTGTATCATTAAATAGACGCTACACACATCGCAAAAAGCTCGGACACGCTCGTGTCGGAGCTTTTTGGTTTATACCGTTTTACCTCCCTGCATCGAATGCTCTGTATGAAACAGCGGCTTGGGCAAAATCGCCGCTGTAAAAACAGCAAAGTTTAGCGCATATAATTTCAGTTCTGTTTAAAAATCTGTATTTTCGTCCTTCAATTTTTTTGAGTAATTAGGCTCTATATGCAATTAACAAAATTAGAGATCAAAGGCTTTAAAAGCTTTGGCGATAAGATCACCATCAATTTCAATGAAGGGGTCACCGCCATTGTGGGGCCAAATGGTTGTGGAAAATCTAATGTCGTAGACGCTATCCGTTGGGTGTTAGGCGAACAAAGCACCCGGATGTTGCGGTCAGAAAAGATGGAAAACATCATCTTCAACGGAACGGCAAATCGCAAGCCGGCGAACCTTGCGGAGGTTTCGCTAACTTTCGAAAACAATAACAACCTATTGCCTACTGAATTTTCTACGGTAACCATTACGCGTAAGCTATACCGCAATGGCGACAGCGAGTATCGGCTGAACGATGTAAAATGCCGTCTAAAAGATATTACCGATCTCTTTTTGGATACGGGCTTAGGTGCCGATTCGTATGCCATTATCGAGCTCAAGATGATTGACGAGATCATCAACAACAAAGAAAATTCACGGCGCAACCTCTTTGAAGAAGCCTCAGGCATATCGAAATATAAGGTTCGCAAAAAGCAAACGCTGGCCAAGCTAAAAGATACTGAAGGCGACCTGTCTCGTGTAGACGACCTTCTCTATGAAATCAATAAGAACCTGAAGCAGCTTGAAACGCAGGCAAAAAAAGCGGACAAATACTTTCAATTGAAGGACGAGTATCGCGAGGCAAGTGTCGGACTGGCCTACCACAGGCTGGATGGCTTTAGCAATGATCTGGAGCGCATCACCGAACAAGAACAAACGCAGCAAAGGCTGATCCAAGAGAATAGCGATACTATCGAGAGCAGCGAGAAGCAACTAAAGGCACTGCGCGAAGACATTTTATCAAAAGAAAAGAATCTGGCTACCCAGCAAAAAAGCACAAACGAATATGTCAATAAGATCCGCGCTTATGAGTCGGATAAAAAAATAAAAAACGAGCAGCTGCGTCACCTGCAAGACAAAGAAGCGCGTTTGACGGCTGAGCTGAACCATGATAAAGCACAGCTCGAGCACGTTACCCAAACATTAAAAAGGCTGAACGAAGAATTGTTTCAAGAGCAATCGACATTGGACGTTTGCCAAAGCGACATCGAAAAAAATAAAAGCGAGGTCGAGGAGCTTCGTGCGCAGCAGCTGTCCTCACGGAGTAAGCTAGACGCCTTTAATGCGAAAACGGCAGCCATGCAAAACGATATCTACAAACTGGAAAAGGATATTGCGGTGTTAAACATCCAGAAAGACGCCTTGCAGCAGGAGTCCATGCGCACCATATCGGATGCCAGCAGCAAAGAAGAAGAGCTATCGCAGTTTAATGGCGCCGTTACGGATCTTGAAGACCGTGTAGAACAGCAACAAGCACAATACGACGAGGCGCTTCAGACGGAAGAGGAATTGCAACGCAATGTACAATCGGTAGAAGTTGAGCTCCAGGAAACGCGAAACCAGATCAACCGTGAATCCCGTTTGGTAGATGCGAAGCAAAATGAATATAACCTGACCAAATCCCTAGTCGATAACCTGGAAGGTTTTCCCGAATCTATCAAATTTCTACGGAAAAATGCCGGATGGAAAAAATCTTACCCGCTATTCTCTGATATTCTGTTTTGCCAAGAGGAATACCGGGTGGCAATAGAAAATTACCTGGAGCCTATCATGAATCATTATGTGGTAGAAAACCAGCAGGAAGCGGTGCAAGCCATTCAATTACTGAGCGATGCTTCCCGGGGACGGGCAAACTTCTTTGTACTGGATGCTATCCAGCGCCTCGACACGAAAAGAACGGTAGCCACATCGGATCGAATGATACCTGCCTTAGCGGTTATTAAAGTCGATAAAAAATATGCGGAGCTCTGTCAGCACTTGTTGCAGCATGTTTTTTTATTGAAGCCAGATGCCGCTGATTCACTTCAGCAGGAACTGCCTGCTGACGATATTGTCGTTCTACATCCGGAAGGCAAGTTTGCTAAGAATGTATTGGGCTTGAGCGGCGGATCGGTCGGCTTGTTTGAAGGAAAACGTATCGGTCGTGCTAAAAATTTAGAAAATCTAAGTAAAGAAATTAAGGAGCTCAACCAACAGATCGAGATACTGCAACAGCGCGAAGCGGATGCTGTGGATCAATTGGCCACACTGCGCATATCCTCTCGGAAAGACGTGATTGATGAATTGCGTAACATGCTCAACCGGCTGCACAACGAGTTAATATCGGTTAAGACGAAACAAGAGCAATATCAAGCATTTATCACCAATAGCAAGAACCGAAAAGAAGATATCGAAAACAGAATCGCAACGATAAACACGGATCTGCAACGTGCAGAACCGCAACTGCAAGAACTAAAAGCCGAACAGCAAAGCCACCAACAGCAATTGTTGGAACTGCAAGAGGCGCATAGCGAAATATCCGACGTCCTGAACGAAAAATCGACTGTTTTTAATCAAGAAAACATCCGGTACCATCAGCAACAAAACAAAGTTTCTAGTTTGCAAAAAGATGTGGAATACCGGGAGAGCCAACAAGAGACGTTTGACATCCGGATTCAAAAAAACAATGAAGAATACGATCAGGTAAAAATTGACATGAAGTCGGCGGCTACCTTTACCGATAACAACGACGAGGATTTAGTTGCCATGTATACGCAAAAAGAATCGTTGGAAAAAGGTCTTCAAGAAATTGAAGAGGATTTCTACACAGCACGTAAGGTCGTGATTGATTTGGAAGAAGAAATTGTACAATCTCGCCGAAATAAAGACCAGAATGATTTTTTGTTGACTCAATTGAAAGACAAGAAAACCGCATTGCAGATCGAGCTAAACAGTTTGAAAGAACGACTGTCGGTGGAGTTCAATATTGATTTGCAGTCGCTTTTAGAGGCTGATGCTCCCGAGATACACCTGTCACAGGAAGAACTTGTTGCCTTGTGCGACAAATTAAAAAAACAGTTGGATGCTTACGGCTCGATCAATCCGATGGCTAAGGAGGCATACGACGAAATGAGCGCGCGGCACACCTTTATAACCAAAGAAAAGGACGATCTTTTGGAAGCAAAAGCCTCATTAATGGCGACGATCAACGAAATCGATCAGACGGCTAACGATAAGTTTATGCATGCGTTTAATACGGTGCGTGAAAACTTTATCCATGTGTTCCGCTCGCTCTTTAATCAAGAAGATTCCTGTGATATGATTTTAACGGATCCAAATAATCCGTTGGAATCTGATATTGATATTATCGCGCGCCCGAAAGGAAAACGCCCCCTATCGATCAACCAGCTATCAGGAGGTGAAAAAACACTCACCGCAACGGCCCTGTTGTTTTCCTTATACCTATTGAAACCAGCGCCGTTCTGTATTTTTGATGAAGTGGATGCCCCACTCGATGATACCAACATCGATAAATTCAATAACATCATCCGTGATTTCTCTGCAAACTCGCAGTTCATCATCGTATCGCATAACAAGCGCACGATTGCCAGTACCGATATTATTTACGGGGTAACTATGGTCGAGCAGGGCGTTTCACGTGTTGTTGCTGTAGACTTGCGGGACGTCGCGTAACGATAGAATAACGCGGAAAATAGACTTTCTATTAAATAAGATTGCTTCGTCATCGCAAGAAAGAGGAACGATGATGAAGCGATCTACCGTTGTAAAAATGCAGACGGGTTGTTCATCTGAACGAAACGCGAGACGCAATCAAGAGCATCTGTTACCGTTCTGCCCCTTCCCTTACAGTCCCTCGTCCGAGAAAGGTACTTTTGATTTCTTTTTACCTATGCCTAGTTTAACTAACGAACGGCTAAAGAATGAACATATCCCAATCAAAACAATGATGCCCCCTAACGCAATAAAAAGGCGATTTACACCAAAGGCATCTGCTGCCCAACCTGTACCCAGCAACCCCAAGACCGTAGGAATGATCGCAATACTGAAATAGAGAGAGAACACCCTTCCCATCAGTTCGGGCCGCACCTCTTCTTGCAGCACGGTCATAAAACAAGCGTTGTATACGGCTGCTGCGATGCCGCCGATAATCGTCAATCCGACGAAGATGTAAAACGCACTGCCTGGAAGGTAGCCGGACAAGCCCAAAGAACATCCCAGAACAATATAGGTGCAGTTGATCAGCACCACTTTCGAAAAAGAGGGTTTAAAAATACCGATCATTCCGCCCCCAACAAGCATCCCTACACCCCACATCATCTCGATCACGCTCATTTCCCATTTCCCACCGTGAAAATGATTTAGGGTAAGCAATGGAAAGAGTACCGCAATAGGCAGGATGCAGAAGGTCACAACCGTGGAAAACAGAAAAAGCCACATCAGACCTTTATTACGCATGATTTCGAAAAATCCACCGCGCAGATCGTTCCATACCTGCGCAAAACTTGCTTTTGCTTTTTCAGCAAGCTGCGGGTTAGGAATATGCACCAGCAACAAGGAGCCCACCGCGATAATAGCCCCAGCAATATCCAGCAAGAGTACATTGCCGATCGACATAAACGAAATTGCCAAGGCACCCAACGCAGGGCCAGCAATGGCGGATATCGATTGTATAGTTTGGTTGATGCCTGCAATGCGCAATAACTCCGATTCTGGAGCAATCATTGGAATGGCGGCCTGCATGGCCGGCATATGGAAGGCAGATCCTACCGACCGCAAGCCCAGCATCAAATAAATAAGAGCTAAACTTTCATAACCCATATAAAAACTGATGGACATCACCAGGGTGCAGGCGGCCACGAATGAATCGGCCAGCATCATCGTCTTTTTACGATCCCAACGGTCAATGTAGACGCCGGCAAAAGGCCCAATGATAGCTGCCGGAAGCATACCGGCTATCGCGCTAAATGCCAAAACCTCAGCCGACTTATGCGCTATACTCAGCCAAATAATAATGGCAAAATTTACCGCGGAACTGCTAATAAGGGATACAAATTGGCCGACCCATATCAATAGGAATTTCTTTTTCCAATTCTCTTTCATATAATACGTTGTTAGCGCCTTTTACAAACGCTTCTTTAAATAAAACTACTATAATTAGGAATAAACGAGAAACCGCTTACTCATCACCGGAACGCTAGGTCTGGAACCTAAGCACTACGCTATTCTGATGCGAATAGTTAAAATCCTGTATAGTGATATGAACTTCATGATACACAAAGGTATAAGAAAATTTCAGGAATGCAAGGGCCGAACTGATCATGCTGAACCACAACAAAGTCTTTTTCAAAAGCCTTGACACATTACAAACCATAATGCGACACATCAGGATGCGTAATCAAAAAAAGCTTGTCGCTATAACAAAGCATGCCTCGCCTCAGCTATAGCAACAAGCCAATTTAGTATCCCCAATCTCTGCCCTAAGAAACAACTCGATTTTACGCCTCGTCTTCCTTCTCGATCGTTGGCGGGATCAATTTGTACACGACTGGCGTAACGATGCGGGATAACAAAGTCGAGCTAATTAAGCCGCCAATCATCACGATGGCCAATGGCGATATAAGCGGGTTGCTGGACCATGCTATGGGTAAAAGCCCACCGATGGCGGTGAAAGATGTTAAGATAATCGGCAAAAATCGTATCTCCCCAGCCTTTTCGATCGCTTCATTAAGTTCCATCCCCTCTCGTCGCAATTGGTTGGTAAAATCAACGAGTAGAATGGTATTTTTCACTTCGATTCCGGCCAAGGCGACTAAACCAATCGTGGCGACGAATGATAATGTGTTGCCCGTCATCAAGAGCGCCAATACCGCACCCACAATGCCTAACGGTATCACGGACAATACAATTAACGTACTTTTGAACGTCTTAAATTCCAATACCAACACGGCGATAAATAAAAATACCGTCACCATAATAATGGTTCCAAAGCCACCGAAGGCCGTCTGCCGACTCTCCACCTCGCCCCCCATTTCATAAGAATATCCGGTAGGAAAGTCAAACTTATCCATTTTCTCGATAACGGCGTGGATAACCTCATCGTTCGTATATCCCTTGGCAACCGAGGAATTTACAGAGACCATGCGTTGCTTATTTTGGTGGTAAACGTTAGAAGGTGATGTCTCGAACGTCAGCGTCGCAAGTTGGCTCAGCGGGATCGCGGTCCCTTCGACATTGTTGACGAAAATAGCATCGAATACATGAATGTCTGGACTGTTTCCGCGCGGCACGGTAACGGTAATCCGGTAATCGTTATCATCCACATCGGGATCGGTATAAACGCCAGCGACATAGCCAGCCAGCGCTACACGGATGGTCTGATCGATACGTGCAGTTGGCACCCCAAGCGCCATCGCTTTCTCGCGGTTTATTTGGACCCTTAGATCCGTCTTTTTGTTCTTTAATGGGTTATTGACGTATACATTTCCAGCGGTCGCTTGTAACATTTCTTCCACATCGGCAGCAAGCCTTTGCAATGTGTCCAAGTTGTCGCCAAACAAACGCACCTCCACGGGTGACAGCACAGGGACACCCTGTTCAAAATTTTTGACTTCAACTTTAGCGCCCAGATAAGAAGACCACCTACTGCGCAGTTCATCAATAAGCTTTTCCTTTTCTTTGGCCTTGACATCGGCATGTAATTGGACGAAAATATCCGCATAGGCGACATTCTCACTACCTTGCGTCATGTTATAGTAAATCCGCGGATTTCCCTTTCCTACATTACTCGTAAAATACTTTACGGATGCAATCGTATGGAGCTGCCCTTCAATCTCACGCGTAATACTATCCGTTGTCTGGATATTGCCTTGCAACGGACTGGCAATATGAATCATGAACTGCGGCTTCTCGGAGGGCGGAAAAAGAGAGAAGCCCACAAGCGGTATGAGTCCGGCTGCACCCGCGAAGATCAACAAGGCAATTACTCCCGTGCGCTTCGGATGCTGCAGCGCCTTGTCTAACCATACGGCATAGGTGCTGTGAATAATCTTCTGTAATCCGCGCAAGATAAAATTACCCTCTTCCGAAGCATGGGGCTTCAGCAATTTGCTCGCTAAAAAAGGAACCACCAAAAGCGCCACAAACATAGACCCCACGACAGAAGCAATCACCGCGGTCGGCATACTCCGAATAAAGTCACCCGCCATCTCTGGCATAAACATCAAGGGTAGAAAAGCGATAACAAGGGTTACCGTACATCCTACTACGGCTAGCGCAATCTGGCTCGTCCCCTTGATCGCGGCCTCCACGCGGGAGTAGCCGTCACGCATCCATCGCTCAATATTTTCGACAACGACAATACTATCATCCACAACCAACCCCAATGCCACCACAAACCCGACAATACTCAATTGATTAAGCGAATAACCGATAATATTTAAGGTGACCAATCCTAAACCCAAAGATAGTGGAATGGCTATCATAACGATTAAGGAAGCCCTTGTTCCCAAAGGCAGCAGGGTGAACAGCACCAAGGTAATGGCGATTACAAAATCTACGCCTAATCCACCTAGTCGCGTGTTTACTTGATCCGCTTGATCGAAGCTCACTACAAAGTCCACGTTCGCTGGTAAGGTTTTACGAAATTCCTCCAATATTTGTTTGTATTCTTTTTGCGTCTCGGTAATATTCATACCGCTTTTTTGCGCGGCATTGACCAACACTGCCTGGTAGCCGTTTAGACGCGTGATATGGTTTTTTTCCGCAAAGGTAGGATATACATCAGCAATATCGCTCAGCCTGATATTACGCCCTTGCGCGCTGCCGACAATCGTTTGTTGAATTTCTTCAATACTTTGGTAGGCACCGCTGGTCTTTACGCTGAATGTTCTTCCACCCGCGACGACGCTACCGCCAGGCACGTTCTGGTTCTCGCTTTGTATGGATTGTACCACCCGATCCATCGGTATCTTCAGGTTAGCCATCCGCGGAAGATCCAAGTCTACACGTACCAGCTGATCTGGAAGCCCATTGATCTCCACATCTTTCAACGCACGCACTTTCTCCAATCGACTTTTCAGATCGTCGGCCAAGCGCTTCATGGTAGAGAGCGATGCATTCTCTGAAACCAAGGCCGATTGAATAACACTGACGCCCGTAGGGTCTATCTTCCGCACCTCCGCGCTATAGATATTTTCCGGCAATTCTGGTCGTACGGCACTCAGCTCGCGTACCAACTCTTGGTATTTGGCATCGTAATCCTCTCCATACACATACTCAACAAACAATAGCGCAATGCCATTTCCGATGGTGGTTTTGATACGCTTGATACCGTCTAGCGCATAGAAACGACTCTCTAAAGGCTTGACGACAAGTTGCTCCATATCCTTGGGGCTAGTGCCCGGATAAATAACGGTCACCGGAAAATTTACAGGTTTCATTTCCGGATCCTCGGCCCGCGGCATGGTCAACACTGTGCTGAATGCCACTACAATAACCATCAGCACCATAATAAGGGTGAACTGATAATTTCTAATTGGATATTTGATCAGACTCATAACAAAAGATTATTTTTTGCTGACCACTTTTATAGGGGCACCATCAACCAAATATGGACTGCCTGATACTATTAAAGCTCCTGCGCCATCTAACCCGCTTAGGACTGTCACTTGATCCGCGGCTATGGCTCCCAAACTTACCTTAACGCGCTTGGCGGTTTTATGATCATCCGTAACAAACACGTAGCCTTCCTTGCCGTTGCCATCAAGCAACGCCTCATACGGGATATTCCAGACCGCATCTTGCTTCGCACGTTTGCGAATTTCTGCCCGCGCAAACACGCCAGACGCCAATTTATTCTTAGGTACCTGCTCGAGGCGCAAAAATATGCTGAATGTCCCGGTGTTCGGATCCAAACCTTCTGATTTACGGCTCACAAAAGCACGAAATACTTGATCGCCAAACACATCGGCGCGAACGCTCGCTGTATCACCAATCGCTAGCATGGACCATTGCCGGTCCGATACGCCCACTTTCAGCTCCCAATTTCCTTCATTGGCACCGTTAATTTGGAACACCGGCGTTCCTGGGCCGACGACTTGTCCTTCCTGCGCCAAGCGAGCCAGTACATAGCCATTGCTGGTCGAGCGTATCTCTGCATATTGCTTATTAAACTGGATGGATTTTAAATCTTGCTGGGCTACACGGAGTGCCGTTTCCGCATTTTGCATCTGCTCCAACGTTGTTACGCTATCGCGATAAAGCTTGCTGGCCCTATCGTAATCACGCTTTGCTTTCTCTACGGCTAAACGAGCCTGCGATGCATGCGCATCTATTTCATCCTGATGCACACGCGCTAATAGTTGGCCTGGACGCACCGCATCCCCTTCGCGTACAAACATCTTTTCGATAACGCCCCCACTTTTAAAGCTCAGCAAGGTTTCATCATCCGTACTGAAGGTACCGGTGGCTTCTACGGTAATCGCTGAAGCAGCGTTGTGCAAAGAGAGCAGTGCGACAGGGATCGTATCCGTATGCGGAATTTCCGTGGATCGATCGGGCTGATGGCAGGATTGTAGGGTTGCGGCACCGACAAGTGCGACAAGCATAAAATAGGTGCGAATAGATATTTTCATTACTGGACGATTTGGAAGGTTGCAGATTCACGTTCTAAAGAAGCTAAAGCCATTAAAATCTGTAATTTACTAACGGTTTCTGAAAGCTTAGCGGTCGTATATTGGCTGCGCGCATCGATGGTTTCCATATAGGTATTGACACCGGCGGCAAACCCCTTTTGAATTAAGCGTTGATAGGAAGAAGCGGTTTCCAACTGCACCTTGGCTTTCTCAAAGTTTTTAAAGGACGAAAGGACTTCATTTCTTGCCATCTCAATCGCCATAGCCAATTGTTGCTCGGCTTGAGCCTTTTTATTTTTGGATACAGCAAGGTCAACTTTTGCTTCTTGTATTTTCAATCGATTTCTATTGCCCTGAAAAATGGGCATTTTCATCGTTAATCCAACCATAAAATAGCGGGAGTTGTCGTTAAACTTTAACCCCTCTGCTTGAGAACCTAGATCGAAAAAGCCGCTTATTTTTGGGATAAGGTATTGCTTATTCATCTTAACGACCGACTCTTGTATGGCGATCCCGGTCGTTAACGATTTCAACTCTTCGCGATTGGAAACGTCAACATCTTCCCATTGCGCTAAGGACCACACGCTCTCCTGTGCCAAAAGGTCGTCCTCCAGAATGGCAGAACCCGCCTCTCGATTCAACAACATATTAAAATAGAGCGCCGCGTTTTTGATATTTTTTTCCGCGTCGGCCAATTGTGCTTCGACAGCGGCAATTTCAGAATTTGCGCGGATGACGTATGCAGGTAAACCTTTCCCGGCGTCGAGTAATTTTTGGTTGACGCGCAGTCCCTCTTGGGCAAGGCTTAGCGACGAGTTATATACCGCCTTGATTTGTACAGCTGTCAAGTATTTGTAGTACGCGTTCTTAATTTCTTTGATGAGCTCCCGCTTATAAATTTCCACTTCATTTTCTTGAAGCGTCACAGTGGCTGCTTTGATCCGCTCGTTGTAACCTATGTCGGTATTCAACAAAGGCATCGTCGTGCGAATCTTGGCGTCGTAATAATTTTGAGGTAGGAAATTGATTGTTTCATTACCAATTTGTGGAAAAGCTTGTGATTGCGTTAGCGCATTCAAGGTATTGTAAACCGGATTCAAAAGGTCGCCGATGGGCAAATCTATCGAACGACCACCTTTGGCATGTGAATAGGCTACATCCAAGTCTACGGCTGGTAAGTACATTGACTTTGCCACCTGCATCGCATGTAATGCCCGCTGCAAGGAAAGGTTTTTTTCTTGCAGCACCAAATTGTTGTCCAAGCCTTCATCAAGATACCTGTCCAATGCCTTGGATTGCGCATGGACAACGGAGACGCTGATCGCCATCACCATCAAGGCTATAAATAGTGTTCTCATTATTAACAGCGTTAAGTATATACCTAAATTTTTTTTATTTTGTCAGTTCCAGATAGTGTACGAATACGCGGAAGGCTTTTTCAACCATCGCCTCCTGCTCATTGGTATCCAACACCACCTCCATCATATTCCGCAAATGGCCAGAAACATACAATGAGCAAAGCCCATGCACCGAAGACCAAGCCTGTACGGCTACCTCTATCGTGTCAAGCCCCTTAAAATAGCCATCCTGTTGGCAGTCGCGAATCGTTTGCAGCAGCAAATCAAAAACACGTTCGCCCTCTGCCCACTCGCCATCCACGCAGTGTATCTCCAAATATTTCATCGGATCTTTCATCATGAACATCACCTCATAAAAATCTGGATGCGTCATCCCAAAACGCAGATAGCATTTACCTATAGCTTTTAAGCGCTCGTAAGGCGATTCGACCTGCATAAGCGGCTGAAAGTCTTGACGAAGCATCAGAAAACCTTCTTGATGCAAGGCGTAAATGATGTCGCTCTTATCCTTATAGTACAAATAAATCGTTGTGGGACTGAATTCAATTTCCTGTGCGATTTTACGAATAGACGTTGCTTCGTAGCCAGCCGTAACAAAAAGTTTTTTTGCCGCTTCCAAAATCCGCTTACGTAAATCTTCTTTATGCCGTGTCTTTCTCTCTTGAATTCCCATTACACCGCAAATTTAAAGAACAGTGTTAACCTGTGCAAATATTATTTCATAAAAAAGAGCCCCTACGTATGTAGAGGCTCTCCAACCTTAAAACTTAAACACTTACTTTACTTCAATAAGTCTCTTTGCAACAATCGCATCTTCCTTCTTCCCCACAGAGACATTCAATACACCGTCGGTATACGTTGCATCGATGCTATTGTAATTGACCGATTCGGGCAGCGAAAACGAGCGCGTAAATGAGCTATAGCTAAATTCTTTTTTGCTATACAACTTGTCTTCAGTAACGCTTTCTTCTTTTTTCTCTACCGAAATGGTTATTAAATTCTTATCAACGTTTATTTTAAAATCTGATTTTTGTAATCCTGGCGCAGCCAACTCTATAGTATACGAGTCCTGCGTTTCAGCAATATTTACGGCTGGAACGCGGGTTACCAAGCGATCAGTGATAAATGAATCGTTGAATAAGTTGTCGAAAATGCTGTTTACATAAGGGTTAACAACATCAGAATTAACAGTTTTTGTCGGAAATTTGATTAATGCCATTTTTATGTCCTCCTAAATTTTTTTTGTTTTAATGATGTTAACTCATTTACAAACTGCGTACCGAACGCTTTTCACCACAAAACAAGCGACATTATGTCGGTTAACAAATAAATTAAGTGACAAATTGACTTAAAACAAATAAAACAGCGTCCGAATTGACCTGCACTATCAGAAACCGATAGACTCCGCAGAGTAGGTTAACGAAACACGAGTATGGATGTGATCGACGCCAAATGGTGGGGTTGTCTTGCGGATGGAGACCATAATCTTATTGGCAAATGCATAGCGACTGCGGGAAATATCCATAATCTCCTTTGCTGCAGACTCCAGCAGTTTACGCTCTTTTTGCATGACGTCGCGGAGAATAGCATATAGCTCTTCATAATTTAAAGTCTGCGTCAACGCTTCGGCGTCGCCCTCTTCATAAGGAAAAGTTACGCAGAAATCGACAAAAAATTCATTGCCGAGCAATCGCTCTTCGGCATAATAGCCAATAGGAGAAAAAAAACGAACCTCCTGTAAGGCGACGTCTTGTGTGATGATACCCATACTACAAACATAGCAAAATAGCGCGAGAGAAATTCGAGGGTGAATGTCGACCTGATGCTTGCGTAAAAATTTTGTATCATGCCACGTTAGTGATGATAAATCTGTATACTTGTTATGCTAAAATAGGATACGATGAGACATATCAATCTATTACATACTGCCCTTTTCCTGGCTCTTTCTTCAGCCTGTATGGCCCAAACGAAATTTAAACCGGAAGACACTGAATTTTACGAACCGAAGCCACGCGTTGTGATGAACAATGCACAAGTACCCAATGATGCCATCGTACTTTTCGATGGCAAAAATTTAGATAAATGGGAAAGCAAAAACAATCCTTCACAAGCGGTCCCCTGGACGATCAAAGATGCTGTATTGACAGTAAAACCGTCTACCGGCGACATCCAAACAAAAGATAAATTTGAAGACTTTCAGCTGCATATAGAGTGGAAAAGCCCAGAAACGATCAAAGGCGAAGGCCAAGGTCGCGGCAATAGCGGTATATTTTTGCAAGGAATGTATGAGGTGCAGGTGTTGGATAATGATGACAATCCTACCTACGTAAACGGACAGGCCGGGAGTATCTATAAGCAGCGCCCACCTCTTGTGGAAGTACGCAGCGATAAGGATAAATGGCATCGCTATGATATCATCTACAAAGCACCACGATTTAATATAGATGGTATGCTGATCAGTAAAGCCACGGTAACCATATTGCACAATGGCGTTTTAGTACAAAATAATACCCAAATTGAGGGAACGACAGAATATATTGGACTGCCGAAGCTGCAGGCACATGGCCCTGGCCCCATTGTTCTGCAGGATCATGGAGACTTGGTGCACTTCCGCAATATTTGGATAAGACCCCTGTAACATTACTTCTGTGATTATGGAAGAAATTTTAGATTGCCATTCATTTTCCTATTTTAGCAACCTTTAACTTTTTTCCATAACATGAAGAAACTTCTGATACTGTTCCTTCTCGGATCGTCCCTTGCCTATGGGCAACGTAATTTTACGATTGAGGAGACTGTGCTTGGCCCTAGGCAATTTGCCGCACAAAATTTTGCACGCACACAATGGGTGCCTAGCGCCGACGCTTTCACACACCTGGACAGCAAATTCCAAAACCTGCAGGTTCGGGAGGCGACAAACAACTGGCAGCCGAAAAATATCCTATCAGCAAACGAACTTACGGAAGCGTTAAAAATAGCCATCGGTCAAGCAGCGAAATTATCCAATTTCCCTGTGGACTACCATTGGGTTGACAGCACTACGCTGAGCTTTTCTTATCAAACCTTGGAAAAGCTATACCTACTCCAATACGATCTACGCACGAAGAAAGCTAACATACTTGCGGAAACACCGGCCGCCGGCCGCAATGTGGAACGCAGCAATGACTATAGCAAAGCCGCCTATCTAATGGGAAACAATATCGAGATCATTGATGCGGCTGGCAACGTGACGCAAGTAACCAATGATACGGTTGACGGCATTGTCAATGGTAGCGATTACACCCATCGTCAGGAATTTGGGATCAACAAAGGGATGTGGTGGAGTCCGGATAATGAGCAATTATTATACTACCGTAAAGACGAAAGCATGGTTAGCAACTATCCCTTGGTGCAATGGTCGGATCGCGTGGCTACCGTGAAAAATATTCGTTATCCGATGGCCGGCATGAAAAGCGAAGAAGTAAGTCTTGTCGTGTACAACACCCGCAGCCAACGAAAAACGACGTTAAAAACAGAAGGACCCAAAGAGCAATACCTCACGCTGTGTACGTGGGATCCATCCGGTAAGTTTGTTTACGTCGGGATCCTTAACAGAGAACAGAATCACCTCAAGCTGAATCAATATGATGCTGCAAGTGGCGTTCTGGTGAAAACACTCTTTGAAGAGCAATCCTCATCATGGGTAGAACCGTTACATGCGCTGACTTTTGTCCCAACCACAAATGATCAATTTCTTTACCAGACCGACAAAGATGGGTATAACCAACTTTACCTCTATAATACCGCAGGCAAACTGATCCGTCGGTTAGGCGATAAAGATGTCATTGTAGAATCGCTGGGTGATTTTTCAGCAGATGGCAAGAAAATAAGCTACACAGGAATTACCCATAATGGTCTTGATCGGCATCTGTTCCAAGTAGACATCCACTCGGGCAAAACGCAACAGTTAACGAGTGAATCAGGTACACACGCGGCTAGCCTAAGCTACAATGGCAAGTATCTGTACGACCAGTACAGCAGCATCACCACAGTGAACGACATCTCAATTCGCGAAATTCGCAGTAACCGAAGGACGGCATTACTAGAAGCAGCCAATCCTTTCGAAGGAAAGATTGATCTACCGAAGATAGAAGCAGTGGCACTGATCTCTGCCGATGGCAAAACACCGCTAAATGGACGGATTATTTATCCGCCAGATTTCGATGCAACGAAACAATACCCCGTACTCTATTATTTGTATGGCGGCTCGCACGCACAGTTGGTTCAAAACAAATGGCTATATGGAGCAGGTTACTTCGATTTATACATGGCACAACAGGGCTACGTAGTGTTCACGATGGATAACCGGGGCTCGGACGCACGTGGTCGTGATTTTACACGCGTAACACACCGCCAGCTAGGCAAAGCAGAAATGGCAGATCAGCTGCAAGGAATCGCCTACCTCGAGAGCAAACCTTTTGTCGACAGCAAACATATGGGTATCTTCGGATGGAGTTTCGGTGGTTTTATGACAACTTCGTTTATGGTACAGCAGCCCGACATCTTTCATACAGGCGTTGCGGGCGGACCGGTTATCGACTGGAAGTTTTATGAAGTGATGTATGGCGAGCGCTATATGGATAGCCCACAAGAAAATCCCGAAGGCTATGCAAGCACCTCATTGCTGGATAAAGCGGATCAGCTTAAAGGAAATCTTATGATTATCCATGGTGCCCAAGATCCGGTGGTCGTCCAGCAGCACAGTATGGAATTTATACAAGCATGTATTAAAGCCGGAAAGCAGGTTGACTATTTTCTCTACCCTACGCACGAACACAATGTCTTGGGCAAGGATCGTATCCACCTATATGAGAAAATTGCCAACTATTTCGATATGCACTTGAAGAAGTAAAAAGGAGAAAGATCTTCCAAAAAATTAACCGCTGTACAGGAAAGCATCATAGCATGAAAATAGGACGGAGCAATCTTATGTGAGTAACATAGTGATTGCTCCGTCATTATGGTTCTACCTCAGTACGAGGATCAGATTTATTTTTTCGGACGTTAGACCGTCCATCTTTCAAGTCCGCGACGCCTTTTACGCAATTTGCGTAGCCTTCCCGTAACTTTCATTATGCACATTCGCAACGGCGCGACCCGATGGATCGTTCAAGTTTTGGAATGATGCGTCCCATGCCAAGGCCTCCGGTGTACTGCAAGCGACAGATTTTACGGAAGGAACCGTTTTTGCGGCAGCCTCTGAAGGGAAATGCGATTCAAAAATCGTGCGATACAAAAACTCTTCCTTGTTCTTCGGCGTATTTACTGGAAAGCGAGATGCTGCTGTTTCAAACTCGACGTCCGTCACTTTCAATTCCGCCTGTTCCTTCAAGGTATCAATCCAGCTGTAGCCTACCCCGTCAGAAAACTGCTCTTTCTGTCTCCAGGCAATGCTCTCAGGCAGATAGTCTTCAAATGCTTTTCGAACAACCCATTTCTCCATGCGACCGTCTTTAATCATCTTATCGGCAGGATTCAATGTCATGGCCACATCCATAAATTCCTTATCCAGGAACGGAACACGTCCTTCTACACCCCACGCAGCCAACGACTTATTGGCTCGCAAACAGTCGTATAGATAGAGTTTCTTTAGCTTGCGTACCGTCTCCTCATGAAATTCCTGCGCGTTGGGCGCTTTATGAAAATACAAATATCCGCCAAACAACTCATCAGATCCCTCCCCGGAAAGCACCATTTTTATACCCATAGACTTGATGACACGTGCCAACAAGTACATCGGTGTCGACGCTCTGATAGTTGTCACATCGTACGTTTCTAAATGGTAGATAACATCACGAATAGCATCTAAGCCTTCCTGAATAGTAAAGTTAATTTCGTGGTGAATCGTGCCGATATGATCCGCAGCTTTCTGTGCCGCGATTAAATCTGGTGCCCCTTGTAATCCTACGGCGAAGGAATGCAGTTGTGGATACCATGCCTCTTCCGTTCCCCCTGTTTCAATCCTTTTCGAAGCAAACTTTTTCGTTACCGCCGCAATAACCGATGAGTCTAGACCTCCTGATAGCAATACGCCATAGGGCACATCCGACATCAATTGCCGCTGCACTGCTTCTTCAAGCGCTGAACGTAACTTCGCGATGTCCGTCTCGTTATCTTTAACATTTTCGAAAGCCTCCCATTCGCGCAGGTACCACTTTTTAGGCTCAGCCCCCTCTTTACTATATAGATAATGACCTGGAGGAAACTGCTCGATGATTTCACAAAAACCTTCTAGGGATTTTAGTTCGGAGGCAACAAAAATCTGCCCATCTTGATCCTTACCGTAATAAAGTGGAATAATCCCCATATGGTCGCGCGCTACTAAAAATGAATCGTCACGACCATCATACAAAGCAAAACCAAAAATACCGTTCAGGTCCTCAATAAAGGAAGCACCTTTTTCCAAGTATAGCGCCAAAATCACTTCCGAATCCGAGTGTGTGGAAAAATCGTAATTCGGCAATGTATCGCGTAATTGTTTGTGATTATAAATCTCGCCATTAACCGCTAAAACGACGTTTCCGTCTGGGCTGAATAAGGGCTGACTGCCCGATTTCGGATCGACGATCGCTAGGCGCTCGTGCGCCAAAATTGCTTTCTCACTGCTAAAAATACCTGACCAATCTGGTCCGCGGTGTCTGATGCGCTTAGACATCTCCAAAACCTGCGGCCTCAGCTCTTCCGATGAGGAAGACTTTAAATCAAAAGCTCCAACAATTCCACACATAAAATAATTTTTTAATACTGTTCTCTACGTTAAATCTTAATTTCTATACAAAGGAAAGTATTAAAAAACTAAATTCATAATGTTTTATCATTTTTATTGAAAAAAGAATAACGAATATGTTATATGATTATAAATTCGACATGTAAATTATATTTCTATTAATACAACGCACATTCTCTCTTCGACAATTAAAAAAGCCACGTTAAGATCTCTTCTAACGTGGCTTTTTTTGCCTTTAAATAATGCCATGCAGCGAATGACCGCGTGCCCCCAATGCATCGACACGCCGTTCTACCGATTCATCTTTAATTAATGCCGGGGCATGATGCGGCTTACTTCTGGCATCAATAAGCAGTGGACCCTGACATCCCCAATGCTTGAAACGCGTGAAGCTGTCCACGCCATAGATATCAAATGCCGGATTGCTTCGCGTAAAAGTCACCCAAACGAAATTATTAACCGAGGCTGCTGCGAAAGAAGCATCGTCAACCAAAACAAGAAGCTGCACGCCTGGCATGGGTAGATCGGCTAAAAGCTCGCACCAATGGTTCAGCGCAAGGCTCTCTTCTGTATAGCTTGTAAATGCTTTCCCATCCAGAACCAACACCCCGGGCAAGGCCAACTTTGCGCTGTTGAATGGCCTTGGAAAGGTTAAGCCTGAAGGGATCTCTGTCGCCAGATCACGTTTTTTTTTGCCTACGGCGGCGAAAGTCACTTTTGAGCCTGCGTTCAACCCGTCACCTGTATAATCTAGCGTATCGATGGTCGTATTGGTTTGAAAATGCACATCCCGAGAAAAATCGATCCGCTCCAACATATGGGTCATAAATTGCTCAACATGATGAATATCTAGGGAAGTATTGTCGGCATGGGCGGATATAAAAAGATATTTTGCTAGGCTCAATTGGTTGGTTCCTAAGATTTGGTTGGCGATGGTAAGCAGCTCTTGCGGCCTATCGATCTCCTGGTAAGGGGTATAGCGTTCGCTACCTATAGCAAACAACAGCGGGTGCACCCCTGCGGCGTCCACCGCGTGAACAGCGTGCAAGCCGGCAATCTGCTGGGGTATCGCTTTCCCGGTAATCTCGTGGATCAGCGCACCAAAACTGGTATCTTCCTGCGGCGGTCGCCCCACTACCGTAAATGACCAAATTGGATTTTTGCGGTGGTAGACGCGGTGTACCTTCATCAGAGGAAAAGGATGCGTCAAGCTATAATAGCCGATATGATCACCAAAAGGTCCTTCCGGCTTGTTTTCCTGTGGGTAAACTGTACCTGTGATCACAAAATCAGCATCCGAAGAAATACAAAAGCCTTCCTCATCGTAAAAATAACGAAACCTACGGTTGCCCAAGGCGCCTGCAAAGATCATCTCCGACAGGCCTTCTGGCAGCGGCATAACGGCAGAGAGCGGATGCGAAGGCGGACCGCCTACAAAAACGCTAACCTTTAACGGCCTACCAAGCGCATTTGCTTTCGTTTGGTGCACGCCAATGCCCCGGTGCAGTTGATAGTGTAAACCAATTTCCGCATCTTGCACATACGCGTTCCCGGAGAGCTGTATGCGGTACATACCGAGATTGGCTTGCATAATTCCCGGACGGTCGACATCTTCCGAATACACCTGCGGCATGGTCACAAAAGCCCCTCCATCCATCGGCCAATTTACGATCTGCGGTAGCTCGGAAATTTTGGTCTTCCCATACAAAATAGGTGATCCTGTTTTTTTTCGCCAAGGCAAGGCGCCAAGCGCAACCATCGATGAGCCTACGTAGTCCAGCGGCTTTTTCAACACCGACATCGGATTCATCTTTACATCCACCAACTTCTTGACATGATCTAAGCTGTCCCGAAACATAAACTTTGAGCGATCCAGGGTGCCAAATAAATTAGAAACAGCCGGAAATTTCGACCCCTTAATATTTTCAAACAAGAGAGCCGGACCTTCGACATCGAACACCCGCATATGGATAGCGGCCATCTCCAAATAAGGATCCACCTCTTCTCTGATCCGTATCAAGTGCCCATGCTGCTCCAAATCGGCCACACATTCCGCTAAACTTTTATAACCCATAGCTGCTTTTTATGTACACAAAAATAGAAGAATAGTTGAGTTTACTGAAATTAAACATGCCTTGTAGAAGGAAAACATGGGCACAAGATATAGCTTAGCGCTCCGCTACCACGATTCCAATTATGTGCCACTTTCAACAAATTATCTATCCAATTGCAGAATATCGCTTACTTTCGAAAATTCAAACGTCATATCGGCTTTCCAGTTATTATCCGCTCTATTATCAGACTGGATTATTCTACTAAGCTCCGCATAATCGGTGCTACTGATATCAAGCTTATATTGATACATAAATTTCACCAACCAACGCGGCACATTCACTATCCGTTGTCCAGATGGAATAAGCTGAAGCTGCTTATAGTGCGTAAACATCGTCATAAAAGAAAACTCTTCCTCCCCGCCCACTTCCAGCACCTGATAGTGGAACGCTGGCACTTCCAATATACGCTTCAACCAGCGTATTAAATCGTGTGCACCCAGAGGTTGAAAAACGCGGTTTGCATAACCTTTCGAATAGTATATAAATCTTCTTTTGGCGATATTCTTAAACACGCGATCAATTAGCGAGCCATTACCCACAACACTATTTTTTAGCACCACGGTATAATCCATGTTGAATTCCTTTAATAGATCCAGCACCATTTGGATACAAATCTTATCCATCAACCGTACCACATACACCAAACGGTTACAATTTTTCTTTTTTAAAATATGGATGAAATTGCGCAGGCATAGCAATTCCAATTTGAGGTTCACAACATCGCACAAGGTAGGGACTTGCGTAAAATAAAAAGCGGCGTTAATATCTGGAATAGGCAGGTCCTTGTCCAGCTCTGCTTTAAGCAAATCCAGCTCATACAGCTTGGCGCGGATGGGCTCAAACGGACGCTTTTCGAATAGCTTTATGTTTCTCGTGATGGCATACACATTGGTTTTTTCGTCAGCCATCAGGCTGACACTTCTTTGTCCGACGTAGTTATTTAACCCACTAATCAATATATCCATAGGCTCCCTTCACAAAGTATCAGTTATTAATTTCATTAACAAAACAGTGAAGCCGCGTTTATGTTCGGCAAAAATGCAATTGTTACAATCGCCAATTCCAACACACAATTGCCGCAGATCTATTGTCTACGCTTTGTCATAAGAGCCTCCATATTTAAAATCGATCTAAATGGAATAGATTCTTTGCGTTATATTTGCACTATCTATACTATCTCAGCAAAAGGATTTCCTGTATGACGAAAAAGGTGATTTTAATATGGTTTCGAAATGATCTACGCATTCACGACAACGAAATTTTGTTTGAGGCAGTAGAAAGAGGCGATATTGTGATCCCGGTCTATTTTTTCGACCCACGATATTTTAGAGCGAGCGACAGCGGCTTCAGAAACACGGGCATATCAAGAGCAATTTTTCTACGAGAAACCGTCGTGAGTTTTAAGCAAAGCTTGCAGGATATGGGTGGCGATCTATTGGTTTTTCACGGCAAACCCGAAGATATTTTGGGCACACTCTGTGCAAAATATGATGTGACAGAAGTATATCACCACCGCGAAGTAGCTCAGCGAGAAACGAAGATTTCTGAATTGGTGGAAGTTGCTTTATGGAAGGAAAAGATCAATCTTAAACATTTCATCGGGCACACCCTCTACCATAAAGAGGACTTGCCTATTCCTATCAAAGACATCCCCGATTCCTTCAGTGCGTTTAAGAAAAAGGTAGAAAAGGAAAGCTTTGTTCGACCCATTCTCCCGCCCATCAACACCATGACAACGCATCCGCATTTGGAGGAAACAGCCGTCCCCTCCTTGGAAGACCTTGGCTTTTCGGAGGCAGAACTAACTCGTCATTCTTCTGATGAAACAACATTGCGTGGCGGAGAAAAGCACGCGCTCGATATGATCGAGATGACGCTGACAGCGCATTACGATGAACCGGATGATTACAACCTGGTTTCTCCTTACATCGCACATGGAGCGATATCACCTGCATTGTACTACCACAAAATTAAAGCCGCGGGCAGTCAACTCAATAAAAAGCGATATGACCGGCTAATCTCGCGGCTGTTATGGCGCGATTATTTCCGGTTTATGCTTAAAAAATACCCAAATGTTTTTTTCAAAAACCACAGCCCAGAAACCGATGTTGTAGCATCGGCAGAAAAGATTCATGACATGGTGCGAAACGGAGCGAATGAACCCGTTATCCAACAGCTCTTGGAACAGTTCGTACATGAGGGGAATTTACCTTACGAACACAGGGAGATTTTAGCAGCTTATCTTTTGCAAGAGCTACACATCAACCACTTGGCCGGCGCTCAATTTTTCGAAGAATACAGTATAGATTACGCTCCGGCAACAACATACGGTTATTGGCTGCATTGGGCAGGTTTTGGAACCAGCACGAAGGACAATTTAAAGGCCGACTGGCGAGAAATATGCAAAAAATCGCATCCCTTGCGCCCGGCTGTAAAATGACCCCTTTAGCCATAATCTGCAAGGCTGAATACGAGCTATTTCCAAAATTTGTCACAAAAGATCTAAATCTTTAAAATTATCGGTTTTCAGGCGTTTTTTTGTTCATTTTAAGGGTGCCAAGTATATATTATTTGCTAACTTTGAGCAAAATTTTTATACGTAAGATTTCCTCATGGACAAATTATCATATTTGAGTAACGCAGATTCAGGCTATATTGACTCGTTATATCAAGCATACAAGGAAGACCCTAACGCAGTAGATGTAAGTTGGCAGAAATTTTTCGAAGGATTCGAATTTGGCCGAACAAGCGGAGATGGCGGTGCAGCTGCCGAAACTCCAGAACAAGCACTTAAAGAGATCAATGTTTTAAACATGATCAATGGATACCGCGACCGCGGTCACCTGTTCACCGAAACAAACCCCGTTCGCGAACGCCGTAAGTATTTCCCAGGAAAAGAATTGGAAACTTTTGGCCTTTCGGAAGCTGATTTGGACAGCGTATTTAACGCTGGTGTGGAAGTTGGTTTAGGTCCCGCGAAACTTAAAGATATCCGCCAACTTATCGAAGATACTTACTGTCGCTCTATAGGAGCAGAATTCCGATATATTCGTCATCCCGAGAAAATCAAATTCTTGCAAGACAAGATGGAGTCTGACCGTAACACGCCAAACTTCTCGTTGGACGGCAAAAAACGTATTCTAAAAAAGTTGAATGAGGCTGTCATTTTCGAGAGCTTTCTCGGTACTAAATTTTTAGGCCAAAAGCGCTTCTCTCTAGAAGGGGCCGAATCGTTAATTCCTGCATTGGATTCCGTTATCCAGAAGGGTTCTTCTTTGGGCATTGAGGAGTTTGTAATCGGGATGGCACACCGTGGCCGCCTTAACGTCTTAACCAACGTGATGGGCAAATCATACAAAACAATCTTCTCCGAGTTTGAAGGTAAGATGTATGAGGCTGATCCAGAAATCCAATTTGGAGGTGATGTAAAATACCACTTAGGTTTTTCATCCGATATCACCAGCCAAGATGGCAAGAATATTCATTTGAGCCTAGCCCCCAACCCATCACACTTAGAAACGGTAGATGGTGTTGCAGAAGGTATGGTGCGGTCAAAAATTGATCTAAAGTACGAGGGTGACTCGTCGAAGATTGCTCCCATTTTAATCCATGGCGATGCGGCTGTTGCCGCGCAAGGTATCGTATACGAAACGATCCAAATGTCCAAGTTAGATGGCTATAAGACTGGTGGGACCATTCATATCGTCATTAACAACCAAGTTGGTTTTACGACGAACTATAAAGATGCACGTTCATCCACCTATTGTACAGACATTGCGAAAGTAACCCTATCGCCCGTTTTCCACGTGAATGGCGACGATGTAGAGGCACTTGTTTACGCGGTTAATTTAGCATTAGAGTACCGTCAAAAGTACAAGACCGATGTTTTCATCGATCTATTGGGCTACAGACGTTATGGACATAATGAAGCTGATGAACCGAAGTTCACACAACCATCGCTTTACAAGTTGATCGAGAAACATCCGAACACCTTGGCGCTGTATGTTAAAAAACTGGTTGATCAAGGAAGCATAGATATTGACTTTGCCAAATTGCTGGAGAAAGATTTCCGTGCGGTTCTTCAGGAACGTTTGGACGAAGCGAAGAAAGTGGAAGAGATCAGTGAAGAGCGTCCGATGTTCGCCGGTGCCTGGAAAGGTTTAAGAGCTGCAAGAGGAGCAGATATTTCCAAAACTACAGAAACAAAGGTAAGCAAAGAGCAGTTCTTGGCGTTGGCCAAAGAAATGAATAGCCTACCGAAAGACAAGAAGTTTTTCCGGAAAATCACCAAAGTATTCGAAGATCGATTGAAAATGATCGATACCGATAAATACGATTGGGCGATGGGCGAATTAATGGCATATGCTACACTATTGAATGAAGATTTCCGCGTACGGATTTCCGGACAGGATGTGCAGCGCGGTACGTTTTCGCATCGCCATGCTGTTGTAACACTGGAAGATTCTGATGAGACCTTTACACCTCTTTCGAAAGTCAAGGGTGGCGAAAAATTCAATATTTACAATTCCCTTTTATCGGAATATGCCGTCTTAGCTTTTGAATATGGATATGCATCGGTCAATCCAAATTCACTGACGATTTGGGAAGCACAGTTCGGCGACTTCGCTAACGGTGCGCAAATTGTATTTGACCAATATATATCCGCTGGTGAAACAAAATGGAGACGCTCAAATGGTTTGGTGATGTTGCTGCCGCATGGTATGGAAGGTCAAGGACCGGAGCACTCTTCTTGCCGCATTGAACGCTATTTAGAGCTGTGTGGGAACAACAATATGATTGTTGCAAACTGCACCACGCCGGCAAACTATTTCCACCTTTTGCGCCGTCAACTGCACCGGGAATTCCGAAAACCGCTTATCGTAGCCACACCGAAAAGTTTGTTACGCCATCCAAAAGCGGTATCGCCGCTTAAAGATTTTACGGAAGCTGCATTTCAAGAAATCATCGATGATAAAAACGCATCGGCAAAATCGGTGAAGCGCGTGCTGTTGTGTTCCGGAAAGATTTATTATGACCTGCTTGAGAAACAGGAAGCGGATAAGCGAAAAGATGTGGCTATTGTTCGTGTAGAACAATTGTATCCTATCGTGTACGATCAAATTGAAGCCCTACAGAAGAAATATGCGAAAGCAGAATTTGTGTGGGTACAGGAAGAAAACGAAAACATGGGGGCTTGGCCGTACTATAGTCGCAAATTCCGTGGCAGCAGCCTTGACTTGAAGGTTATCGCTCGCCCGGAAAGCGGATCGCCTGCTACAGGATACATGAAGCACCACGTAGCGCAACAAACACAGATCATTAACAACGCATTTGAAATTTAAAACATATCAACGGCTTCACATGTTGTTGGTATAACATAAAACAAAAATATGAGCTTAGAAATTAAAGTACCTGCCGTAGGTGAATCCATCACAGAGGTTACCTTGGCGCAATGGCTAAAACAAGATGGTGATTACGTCGAAATGGACGAAAATATCGCTGAATTGGAATCCGACAAAGCTACGTTCGAGTTGCCTGCCGAAAAAGCTGGTATCTTGCGAATTATTGCTCAAGAAGGTGATACTTTAGAAATTGGTGCAGTAGTATGTTCTATCGAAGATGGTGATGCTCCTGCTGCTGGCGGTGCAGACAAGAAAGAAGAAGCTCCTGCCGAAAAAGAGGAAACGCCAGCTACCACTCCGGCAAAAGATGATCCGGAGAATCCAGACTCCTATGCTGCTGGGACAGCCTCGCCCGCTGCCGCTAAAATTTTGAGAGAGAAAGGTATCGATGCTTCCACCATTAAAGGTACAGGCAAAGAGGGGCGCATCACCAAAGAAGATGCAGAAAAAGCACAGGCAAAACCTGCGGCGCCTAAATCTGAGAGCAAGCCTGCAGCTACAGCTGCGGCATCAGCACCTGCCGTAGCCGGTGCGCGCAATGAGCGTCGTGAAAAAATGACTTCATTACGTAAGACGATAGCAAAACGCTTGGTCAGCGTGAAGAACGAAACCGCCATGTTAACGACATTCAACGAGGTTAACATGCAGCCGATCATGGATCTTCGCTCAAAATATAAAGATACGTTTAAGGAGAAACACGGTGTTGGCCTAGGTTTTATGTCATTCTTCACCAAAGCTGTAACAACTGCATTGAAAGAATGGCCTGCCGTGAACGCGCGTATTGAAGAAAATGAGATTGTATTTTCTGACTTCGCCGATGTTTCTATAGCTGTATCTGCTCCTAAAGGACTCGTTGTTCCAGTGATCCGGAATGCTGAATCCATGAGCCTTTACCAAATTGAAAAGGAAATCATCACGCTTGCTACTAAAGCGCGTGATAACAAGTTAACGATAGACGAAATGACAGGTGGTACGTTCACTATCACAAATGGTGGCGTATTTGGTTCCATGATGTCTACACCAATCATCAATGCGCCACAATCGGCAATATTGGGTATGCACAATATTGTGCAACGTCCTGTCGCAGAAAATGGTCAGGTCGTTATCCGACCGATGATGTATATTGCTCTTTCTTACGACCACCGCGTAATCGATGGTCGGGAGTCAGTAAGCTTCTTGGTACGCGTTAAGCAGTTATTGGAAGATCCAGCACGTCTATTACTAGAAGTGTAAACTCCGTTAGAATTTTGATTAAAAGGTCGCCTTGATAGCATAAGGCGACCTTTTTAATGAGCATCTCCCTTTAACCATGAGACATTTTTTACGCAGGCTATCCATTGTTTTTTTCGTTGTGTGTTGCTCCATCCTAACGACATATGCGCAGCAGCGTATAGGCTTTGGTATAGATTTTTTCGGCTACGCTGATAACCGGGAATATAAATCGATGTACACGGAACCCAAAACAATTTTTGGAACCTTGGTATCCCCCAACGCCTATTTTGCTATTGACAGTAACCACCGCATTATTGGGGGCCTGCATTATAACCAAGATTTTGGGCGACACCCGGAAAACAAAAATCGTCTTGCGCCGATAGCCTATTATCAATACCGGAATAAAAGCTTTGACTTTGCGCTCGGGCATATGCCCCGTTACGACAGGTTGAAAGACGTCCCCCGTATTGTTTTGGCCGATACCTTCCTATATGACCGTCCAAACATCGAAGGGATGTATCTCTCTTTCCAAAAAAGCGGCTTAAAGCAAGCCCTTTATATCGACTGGCTGAGTAAGCAGAGTTTCAACCACAGGGAACGTTTTATCGTAGGCCTCACGGGTAAATATGCGATAGGAAATTTTTATATCAAGGATGATGCGCTACTCTATCACAATGCCCTAACCAGCAATGACAGTATCGACGAGCATATTCAGGACAATGGCTTGGTGATGCTGCGTGCGGGTGTCGATTTCAGCCGAAAAACCTTTTTAGATTCGCTGACTGTTGAGGTCGGCGGTGTTGTTGGTTTTGATCGCGTTCGGTCGGAATATGAGCTAAGAACGGCAAAAGGTCTTATCGCAACCGCTTTTCTGGGCTACAGACGGTTTTTTGTGGAAAACACAATATACGTTGGTGACCCTCAAAACCTGCCTAATGGCGACTCTTTTTATCATCGCAATCGCTATAATCGATTAGACCTCGGATGGGTACCTTTTCGCAAAGGAAATTTAGATGGAAAGTTTATCGCCTCCTTTCACTTTGCGCCAGATGGATCCAGCAATCAACAGGCTTTCACCCTTCGCTACCGATTTGGTGCCGATATTTGGAAAAAACGCGATCGGTAATCTAAACGACAGCTATGTTACGTCGCTACATAAGAAACGAGAAGTGATTATATCTTCAATTCCCAGAAGACAAACACAGGGATAAGCCAATATTCCACGCCATGATCATTCGTTTATTTACTCGACAAATTGTTGATATTACCATTATTTATGCGATATTTAACCAAAACTAACAATAAAATATAAACGTATTTAGGTTTTGGGATGTTTCCATTTTCTTTTCATAAACAAGAGACCGATGGCAAACGAACAACCACACCGTCAATTGGGATCGCATAGACAGTTTTGGTTTATGCGCGTTGGATGGATCGAGTGAATAAAATAGACCTATACGCTATAGCCGAAAATATGATGAAGAACGCAATTAAACTATTTTTTATTATTTCGCTATTTGCGATCTTCTGTCCGGCTCATGCACAGGACAAAGCCAAAAGCGTGTTAATGGTAGTCAGTAGCTATGGAGAGGAAGATCCTAAGTTCAGCTTCGAGATGGATGAATTCTCACAGGCCTATTTAATATTTGAAGCCAACGGACTGACTATTTCTGTGGCGAGTCCTAAAGGAGGAAACGTAGAAGCCGGGCAGTTCAATAAAGACAAAGAATATAACAGTGCGCTGCTTGCGCATCCTAAAGCAATTGAACAGTTAAAAAACACATTAAAGATATCCGATTTAAAGGCAAATGATTTTCAGGCCATATATATCGTTGGAGGTAAGGGCCCTCTTTTTGACTTGTACAGGGAGCCCTCACTTGAAAAACTGATTTTAGAGATGACTAAAAATAGATCTGTCATTTCTGCAATATGCCATGGAAGTATTGCACTCGCTGGTATTAAAGAAGGTAAGGATTATTTAATTAAAGGAATAAAACTGACTGGTTTCAGTGAACAAGAGGATATCATGTTTGGCAAATCTTCGAATAAATTGCCTGTATTATTGGAAAGTGCGTTAAAAGCAAATGAGGCGGTGTATCTTAAAGCTGAACCCATGTTGCCTTTTCTGGTAGTGGATGGACGTTTTGTAACAGGACAAAACCCATATTCTACCACATTGGTAGCCGAAGTGGTAGTAAAGGAACTAGATCTTGATCCTGTCACGAGGACACCTTACCGGGATGAAATGAGCATGCGGTTGGTTAGTAAAGTGCTAAAAGGGGATCTGGAGTGGGGCAAGGCAGAACTGAAGAAAAACATGGATATGTATGATTTGGAGCTTATTGCTGTATACGGTTACTACAGAGCAATGCACGCTAATGAAGATAAGCAATCTTTAGGAACAGCAGTGTCTATTGTTGAACTGGTTACGCCCTATTATTTTCAGGAAGACCTATACCATGCACTGGCTACACATTACATAAAACTCAACAACATAGAAAGGGCTAAAGAAGTCCTTAATACGACTTTACTCCAGGTTCCTGAGCATAAGGCGTCAGTGGATCTTCTGAAGCAAATAAATTGATTACAGTGGCGAGGGTGCCACGCATATCAGCACCGCTATAATGACTCCTTATCGGTGTCCATCAATATAATGACATGTTTTACGCTTCTAATACCGCAAAAAATCGCTGAAGACTTGCTGATAATATCCTTTTGCCATGTGCAATAGGCTGTCGCGTTCTGGCACATGTGTGGACGGCACCGTACTATAGCCCACGTTTCTTTTTAGCATATCATAGCTCACCGTGTAGTTATCAGTAATAATCCCAAATGTGCTATTGGAGTTGTAAAAGGCGACATGCTTTCGCCGATGCGCAAATAAATCCCTTCCATACGTAAAGCGCGTGGCATCCGCCTTCACAAAGTGCGCCAAAGTTGTGGCAACATCCAATTGGCTAACAACTTCATCGACTTTTCGGCCCTTAAACTCGTTTTTTAGCGCACCGCCAAATACAAACAGTGGAATATGATAACGTTCAGGCCGTTCCAGTCCAAATTTCTCTGTTGGATAAATGTGCCCGTGATCTGAGGTGACAACAATAATCGTATTGTTGTACCATGCTTGCTGTTTTGCTTGCTCGACAAAATTGAAAAGCATGGAATCGGTATAAAAGCTTGTGCTTCGGTAAGCATTCGCCTTCGTCTCATGACCAAACTTATACGAGGGTTGCAAGTGAAAGGGTTCATGGTTCACCAGGGCATAAAAGACGCTAAAGAACGGCTTTTTTTCCTGACTTAAATCCTCTAACATTTGTTTAGTAACAACATGGTCATACACGCCCCATGAATTCCGCATCTCTTGCAAAGGAAAATCGTCATTGTCGACCACCCGTTCAATTCCGTGCGTAAACATATACGACTTAAAGTTATAGAATTCGCTTTGCCCACCATGATAAAATGATGTAGCATACCCGAGCGAATCAAAGATTTGCCCTATTGCAGGCAGCTTCTCATGTTTAGGAATGTATTTAATGATACTTTCTGGTCCCTGCGCTGGAAAACCGCTCATAACGGCAACCATTCCTTTGTCTGAACGATCTGCGGCAGCATACGCCCGCCGGAACGATACGCCTTCGTCCATGAGCATTTTCATACGCGGTGTCACATCTTTTTCACCACCTAAATCCTCAAACACCTGCGCCACCATGCCTTCTAAAATGACCAAAATGACATTAGGCCGATCCGTGGTTAACGTGTTTTCAGATTGTTGTTCCAAAGGTCCGAGAGCTGATAGCACAAGCGATGCAGCCTCTTTACTTTCCATAAATTTATAGGGCGAATTTTTCGTGCTTTTGGTTAGGTCTCTAAGCAACGACCAATAGGTATTTACGGCAGCATGATTAGCCGTATTGTCGTCGGAGAAATAGACCGCACTTTGGTTGAGGGTAGCGCGGCCGTAGCCACCACGAATAAAGGTGAACAGGCAAATGGACAATAAAAGAAACGATAGTCCGGCTAAACGCTTTGATAGCGCATGATAACGCGCATAACGCAATACTATCCAATGATAAAAATAATGCGCACACGCAAAGAAAACCAGCAGCACTACCCCTGTCTGCCATAGAACAGAAAGATCAATAGAACTCGTTACACCACCTACAGTGTCTAATCCCAATACAATGGCTCGTTTGCTTATCTTTTCTCCCCAAGCTTCATACAAAGGAAGATTGCTCACCGTAATTGCTGCAAAAATAAAAGTAGGGATCATCACGTAGATCCGTAACCACCAACGGGAGACCGGCCTGCGGATAAGCAACTGTTGTATGGCGAAAAATAAACATGGAATAACAATAAGGTAAGCGCTTAAGGACATATCCAAAACTAGACCATGTAAAAAGGCATAAAATACATCCGATTTATCATCAAAACGCTCCCACACACTTGCGGTAAAGACTACTCTGTCAATAAAACTTAATAACAGCCAATAGCTGAGTAAAGACGCGAAGAACACTAAATTAGATCGCCAAGCGGGCCATCGTCTCATAAATCACAATAATTAACGGTATGTTAAAATAAAATTAACGGCAAAAATACAGAAATTCTGGAAAATTAAATCGAGTTCCATGTCATCGCAGAAACATTTTATTGCTTATGGTTAACCGTTAAATGTCGGCAATTGCCTATTTTTGCTTTTCGAATTTTGAAAATTTATAATGAGCATAGCAAAAACATACAGTCCCAAAGAAGCTGAAGAAAAATGGTATTCGTATTGGATGGAAAATGGTTTTTTCCGATCCACGCCGGATGAACGTGAACCTTACACCATTGTGATGCCACCGCCAAATGTTACGGGTGTGCTCCATATGGGACACATGTTGAACAACACCATTCAGGATGTGCTGATCCGCAGGGCTCGCATGCAGGGTAAAAATGCCTGTTGGGTTCCTGGAACAGATCATGCGTCTATTGCAACGGAAGCAAAGGTTGTTGCTATGCTGAAAGAGCAAGGGATAGATAAGAAATCACTCTCTAGAGAAGATTTCTTAAGCCATGCCTGGGAATGGAAGGAAAAATATGGTGGGATTATTTTAAAACAGCTTGAAAAGCTGGGTGCTTCCTGCGATTGGGAGCGCACAAAATTTACGATGGATCCTGATCTTTCTGATTCCGTAATTGATACGTTTATCAAATTTTACAACGAAGGTTATATTTACCGGGGCGTGCGCATGGTCAATTGGGATCCTCAAGGAAGAACCGCACTTTCCGATGAGGAAGTGATCCGGAAAGAGGTAAACCAAAAACTGTATTATATACGCTATAACATTAAGGAAAGTGACGCATATGTTGTTATTGCGACGACGCGTCCTGAAACGATAATGGCCGACACAGCGATATGTATCAATCCACATGACGAGCGCTACACACATCTCAAAGGAAAAACGGTGCTTGTGCCGCTTATCAATAGAGAGATCCCCATAATAGAAGATGACTATGTAGAGATGGAATTCGGAACCGGATGTCTGAAGGTTACGCCTGCGCATGATTTGAATGACTATGAACTTGGTCAGAAGCACAACCTTGAGGTGATTGATATCCTGCAAGACGATGGCACACTAAACGAAAAAGCAGAAATCCTTGTCGGTGAAGATCGCTTTATTGCTCGAAAAAAAGTAGTGAAACTGCTGGAAGAAGTTGGGCAGATTGAAAAGATTGAAGATTACAAGTCGCAGGTAGGCTTTTCAGAACGTACGGATGCTGCCATCGAACCCAAATTGTCTATGCAATGGTTTTGCAAAATGGATAAATTAGCGCGGCCGGCACTTGAATACGTCGAAAACGGGACGATAAAATTGATCCCGGAAAAGTTTTTTGCTTCGTACAAACACTGGATGGAAAATGTTAAAGATTGGTGTATTTCCAGACAGCTGTGGTGGGGGCAACGCATTCCGGCGTGGTATAATGACCGCAACGAGTGGGTTGTTGCTAAAACCGAGGCGGAAGCCGTAACGGCTTTTGAATCGCAAGGTAAATCCATATCGGGCCTACGTCAGGAAGACGATGTGTTGGATACTTGGTTTTCTTCGGGCTTATGGCCGATGTCCGTTTTTGACGGTGTGCGGAATCCCGATAATCCAGAATTTCAATACTATTACCCGACTAATGATTTAGTCACCGCACCAGAAATCTTATTTTTCTGGGTGGCTCGCATGATTATAATGGGGCACAATTATACCGAGAAACCCCCGTTTCGAAATGTGTATTTAACGGGCATTGTGCGCGACAAACTGGGTCGTAAAATGTCTAAATCACTCGGAAATTCCCCAGACCCTATCGAGCTGATGGAACAGTACGGCACAGACGGTGTTCGCGTAGGTATGCTGCTGTCTTCACCGGCCGGAAATGATTTGATGTTTGACGTGTCCTACTGTGAGCAAGGTCGTAACTTTGCCAACAAAATATGGAACGCTTTCCGCTTGGTAAAGGGCTGGGAAACAACGGAGAACGTTGCTACCGATGCACAGAAAACAGCTGCGAAATGGTTTGAGAGCCGTTTTAACCAAGCTGTAGCGGAAATAGAGGAACACTTTGCAAACTATCGCCTATCCGACGCGTTGATGGCAACATACAAATTGGTGTGGGACGATTTTTGCGCTTGGTATTTAGAGTTGGTTAAACCGGCATACCAGGCACCGATCGAAAAGGAGACCTTGGAAACGGTTAAAGCATTTTTTGCAAAAATCCTGACACTTACGCACCCCTTCATGCCATTTTTAACGGAAGAGTTGTGGCACGATGATCTTTTTGGCGTGCGTGAGGCCAACGACTGTGTTATTGTTGCCTCTTACCCTAGTGTGCAGTCTTTTGATGAAAACCTGATCAAGGAATTTGAAATTGTACAACAAGTGATCTCCGAAGTGCGGAGCATAAGAAATAGTAAGGGTATATCACCCAAAGTTGCTTTACCTCTGTCGATAAATGCATCGGTGATCGATTTCAGCACCTATCAGGAAAGCATTATCAAGCTGGCCAACATTGCGGAGTTTAGCCTGGTAAAAGAAAAGGTGCAGGGCGCCGTAAGCTTTTTGGCAGGTAAAAACGAATGCTACGTAGCCTTAGAAGATAATCTTGATGTGGATGCAGAGAAAGAACGGATCAGTAAGGAGATAGCCTATCTGGAGGGATTTTTAGTCTCTGTAGATAAAAAGCTCTCCAACGAGCGATTTGTTCAAAATGCCAAACCAGAAGTCGTGCAGAATGAGCAAAACAAAAGAGCAGACGCACAAGCAAAGATCAACATCTTGAAGGAAAGCCTAATTAGTTTAGGATAAACCACCTTCAGTACAATTTAGATTATACACATAGCGCTCCGTATCGAGCGCTATGTGTATACTATGCCTACCCAATTGCCGAAAAAGCCTACGGCGATAAAAAAATCCTTTCCGTAAAAAACATTCACCGAAAAACAATCGGCACTTACCGAGAACTCTATTAAACTCACCTATTTCTTATGGTGCAGCAAGCCCGTTCCACCTACCTTTGGAGTATACAAAAAGAGATAAACAATTTAAAAATAGAAAATCATGAAAACGAACAACACCTTTAACTTGAACAGCGAAAACATCAGCAATGCCTTTCAAAAAGCTTTCGATACGACTCAACAAACCAAACTGTGCGTAAGCGCAAAAACGGGAAAAGAATACATGAACCTTCCCCTGCTGATTGCGGTTATTATTGCTGTTATCGTTCCTTTTGCGGCGGTTGTTACCGTAGTCTTGGGATTGGCATTTGGCGTCAACTTTGCCTTTCAAAAGGATAGTAAAGAAGCAGCAAGCAAAGTGCCCGGTGATGTCATTCAGGTCAAATAACAGCATCCATTCATCTACTAAACAACATAAAAAAATGACACTAATCGCAGTACTATTCCCTTGGCTTTCCTTTTTCTTACGTGGAAAGATTCTCATTGGATTCCTTTGCCTGATCTTACAGATAACCCTTATAGGCTGGCTTCCGGCGGCCATATGGGCTGTGGCAGACCGCGTTGACGGCAAAAACAAAGCGCGTATTCGCCAGCTGGAACGGAGCATGTATCGCTCCTAGCCCGGGACATGGAAACAACCTCGCTGAAAAAAATTCAAAAATTGTTGCAAGATAGAAAAAGCTTGCTTATTTTTATCGCGATAATAATGATTTAACCCTTTAAAAGACGAAGAAGATGTTTGTAATGACAACAGTCCGCCTTAAGTCGATAGCAAATAAATTTGCTGCGGCTCCTCTTCGTGCTTTATTCCTTTCATAAGAACATTTCCAACTTGAAATATAATAAAGCTCGAAGAACATTCGGGCTTTTATTTTTTGGACGAAATCTCCAAAGCGAAAATAGCTGTTGTAACCCACTACTTCTTATAAACCAGCATCACGCTTCCTCGGAAAAATAATCCAGTAAAACAGTTCCCGAATTTTGTAAATAAAAGTACATCTGACGCTGCGCGGATGTGTCAAAATGAACAGAAATAATTGGGGAAATGATACCCCGCAAAAATTGTCCGCACGGACAAAAAACATGTCTAGCGATGGAAGAACACCTGTATACCCTCTTATGCGAACGCGATATTCTTTACCAAACACGACGTAGCTGCCATTCGAGCGGCCGAAAAGTAGGCCAAATAAACAATACGTTCCGGGCCTTGCACATTCCGACAGGAATAACAGTGCAGGTAGTTGATAGCGGATCAGCACTGCTGAACAGACAAACAGCAAATAAAAAACTGATGGAAAAGATGCAACAGCGGCAATTTGACGCCTCTGCTTCTACAAGCGAAAACGCGAAGAAAGGGTCTGAGAAATACAATGCTGAGGAACTGTAGGGCTGCTGCCCTACAGCCTATGTGCCTAGAGCAGTTCGGTATCCCTTACTGCAACCTTCGTCCAATATTTGCTATACTGATCGATCGCTGAAAGATGATCAGGATGCTTTTCGTAGGTGTTGACATCTGCTAAACTTTTGAAGGTCACGATAATGTTGTACTGAAAAGAGTTATCAACCACCTCACGGGCTGTGGTGGCCGCTGGTTTGCCTACATGGAAACTATGTATACTTGCTATCGTTTTCAGTATCTCGAAAAAGTTTAAAAAATCCTTTTCCTCTTCGTCGGATATCCCCTCCTTCAGCCAAAAATAAACCGAATGAACAATGTGTCCGGAGGCAAACTCATTTCCAGCCGCTTGGTTGGCAGATGTGCACGACGTAAGCACACTTGCTGATGTTCCTGCTACAGCGACGGATTTTAAAAAATTTCTTCTTTCCATATGGATATCAAGTAATTGTGAACAGTATTAAAGTACCTCAATATACGAAAATATCTTCCTCCCCTCTAATTTTTGCACGCTGCTATTTGGAAATAAAACGAACTTACCATGAACGAGGAAATAACCGATAAATATTTTATCTTTATTGGCAGAAATACAAGCCAATTGTTATGAAATATATCGTTATAAGCTTTTTAGCCTGTTGCCTGCATACCGTTACAGCGCAAACCATTTACGACATTCAAAAAATTCCAAAAGAATTAAAAGCGAGAGCAGCGGCAACTATTCGTGATGAATCAATCAATATTGAAATGCGATCCGAAAATGATGTTGTTGAAAAAGTGAAACGAGCCATTACCGTGCACAACAAAAGCGGCGATTACTACGCTGCAATCCCGCTTTATTATAACAAAAGTGCCGCTATAAAGTCTATCAAAGGCGCGGTTTACAATGAGTTTGGGATAGCGATACAAAAAATCGCACCGAAGAATTTTGTTGATATTAGTGCCGTTGATGGCTTCTCGATGTTTTCGGACACCCGCTTAAAGTTATATCAATTTGAGGCTATTCAATATCCATACACCGTTGAAATTGAATACGAGGTGCAGCACAAACAAAACCTTTCTATTCCCAGCTGGCAGCCAAACTTCAGCCCAAACATCGCCGTACAGAACAGCACATACACTTTTGCTGCGCCCAGCGATGTCGCCATACGATCGCATGTACAAAACGCTGCGGCCGAGCCGCAAGTCGAAAGAAAAGATAAGCTCACGCTGCGTACTTGGAAAGTTAGCAACATTCCAGCCGTTAAGGAAGAGCCATTTACGAAAAATTTCCGCGACGAGTCTATCGAAGTTTTCATTGTGCCAGAAAAGGTTTCTTACTACGGCAAGACAGGGGCGTTTAACACCTGGAAAGAGTTTGGAAAATGGAAATACGACAACTTGCTACAAGGAAAACAAAATCTAAATACAGCTGTGCGGGATAAGGTCATAGCACTGACCAAGGACTGTGTGACAGACAAAGATAAAGCGAAGGTATTATATAGGTATTTACAAGAGAAAACGCGGTATGTAAGCATACAAGTCGGGATCGGCGGTTTGGAGCCTTTCCCAGCCAGTGATGTCGAAAAATATGGCTACGGCGACTGCAAGGCATTGGTCAACTACATGCAAAACCTGCTCAGTTTTGTTGATATCCCATCATATTACTGTGTGGTGCAGGCAGGTAATAAAAAAGAAGACCTGCGACTTGATTTTGCAAACGCACGCGATGGCAACCACATCATTCTCTGCATCCCGTTCGAAAATGACACAACCTGGCTAGAATGCACCAGCCAACAGATGCCTTTTGGATTCTTGGGCGACTTCACCGATGACAGACTCGTCTTGGCCTGCACGGCGGAGGGTGGTCAAGTACTGCGGACTCCCCATTATGCTGAAGCACAAAATAGTCAGGTGCGGAGGGCAAAGTTGAAATTACATAACTTTACCGATCTGGAAGGAACAATAGAAACAACCTTCTCTGGAACCCAATACGACAACCACATCGATGTGTTTCGCTCAAACAACGCAGAGAAACCCAAACTGCTTGCCAAGCACTACGATATCAACAACATCCGTTTTGAAAACATAGCGTACACCAAACTGGAAGATGGTGTGATGCCCGGCATCCGTGAAGCAATAGGGATTCAGATTCCCGGTATAGTCACGAAAGCAGGTCAAAAAATAATTATTCCCTCCACCCTATTTAACAACTATCCCACCATTCCTCGAAATGATAGCAGACAGCAACCCATATACATCAACAGAGGCTTTACGGATGAAGATTTGGTCGAAATTCAATTGCCTGCAGATGTTAAGCAATTGACCATTCCGCTGGAAAAGAGTTTTGCATGTGAGATAGGGAGCTACATGTTTACAGCGCATATGGAAGGAGACACGCTGGTGAGCAGCAGAAAACTTACCATCAAGCAAGGGATTTATGATGCCAGCAAGTATGCCGAGTTTCACGATTTCCTAAGGTCGGTAAGCCAAACGGATAAGGGCAGATTTACATTAGAAATTCGGCAATAGCTGCCGAATTTCTCGTTACGCGACTAAACGTATACCTCCGCTAACCTTTGTGCTGCAATACGCAACTGCCCTTTTGTCGTTGAATAATACGGCTGAAAAATTCCTTCAGATCTAAATACTCTTCGGGAAGGAAAACGGGCTTATTGACCTGGGTTAATATCTGTATCGATACTTGCGTTCCATTCTGTGTGATCGAATAGATAAAGCGCGCATCGCGATTTGGAAGCGATAGGCTTTCCTTCATCTTTAGCGATTCTTCCGTTAACACAAATCCCTCGGGCACCTCGATGAGAAACGTTAAATTTTCTTGAATCTTAGATCCGAGATCCACCGGGTATGTTCGTGACGACAGGTTAAACGGGTTTTTATCCGTTCTTCCATACACAATGGGATTAAAATGTATTTCCTGTTTATCAATCGTCGCAAAATTCATGATATCGATATCCATTTCCTCCTTGAGCAGCATTTCGCAGTTTCCCTGGTTTTCTACCTTCGCGTCTGCGACGACCATATGGGTCATCTTATTTTGCCAATCTTCGAAATATTCCTCTATGGACGTGAAGCCATCCATAACGGTTCGTTTGGTCGAGGCGCCATAGCCGCCACGCGTCATGGTTAGCTTTCCTTTCAAGGATCCTTCTTCGTCGATTTTGCCGTTGAAATAAACGTTGAAGCTCGATACCAAATTAGCCTGTAGTGGTACCCAATCCGATACGCCCTCCAGCGGAATATTACGCCCCTGATAGTTTATACATTTCATCGGAAGGTTTCCAAAGGGCTCATAGCGGGCGCTGGCATCAAGGTAAAAATACGCATCATCAACCTTTGCCCTAGCGACCACGTAGTTGAACTCGGAAAGGCCCGCATTGTAGACACCCGGGTAGCCATTGTCACGGGTCGACAGAATAACGGCTTCTGCCGGAATGCCGACGTAATTCAGCGCACTGATTAACGCCAGGTTGATGTCTGCACTGTTGCCACTTCTTGATTCCAAAGCTTTTTTTATGCCGACGTCGGCAAGCATACTATGCCGACCATTCCACTTGATCTGCTGTTTGATATAGTCGTAAATCTGTGTTGCTTTTTCGTGATTGCCCAATTCGCTAACACCCAACGGATCGATAAACTCTTTCAATGCAGATTTGCGTTTTAATTGTCCACCAAATTTTTCATCGTCCAGCAAATAGCGTTGCACGTCATCCCAAGTCAGCGAAAATGTTTTGTTTGGCCCGAAGGGAATAGCATACCGCGAGAGTTCAAAAGTTAGGATGGATTTAAAATTTTTGGAGGCCGTCATATAATCTTCAGCAACAAACGCCGGGATATTCGTCATCAGATAAGCTATTTTTTCGCCTTTTACCTCGCCTACCTCCGTTGAAAGCTGCGTGTTGTATTGCTCCACTTTGCGTTGTCCTAGTGGGATGCCCCCTTTGAGGTTGACACGGTATGTACAGATGTCAGGAATGCGGGTGACAAATTCACTACGTAGCTTCGGAATTTCCGTTTGAAAGGTCCAGGCGTTTAGGCTAAACAGAAATGGAGACCTCGTTTTGTACCGCAACTCAACGATGGATCCTTCCTTAACTTGCGGGAAGGCGATTTTAACCAAATGATGGTTCTTGCTCGTTTTCTCCGTGATGATATTTTCCTTCCCCAAAGCGGTTTTGTTTATTCCGCCAGATTCCAGATTGTACGTAAACCCTTTGAGGTCAACCACCGCTTCCTTTTCGGTATTATCCAAATAGAGGGGAATGGTAAAGTTTGCCTGATCGTATCCCTCTTTGTTAAGAATTTTGATCAACACATGGTAGTAATAATCTATTTCAAAGCCTTTGCCCGCTATTGAACTAAGTTCAATATTAGCGTAACCGTACTCGTTTAACACCACCCCGCTCGAACTGGAGTCCAACAAGCTGCTTTGTATTTTAAAATCTGCTTCTTTAATTTTTCCGAAAGAAAAATCTTGCGCGTTTGTTCGGCACGCGAATAAGGCGATCAGGCTAATAACGATATATTTCATACATCTAAAAAACAATTGGTTCCCAAATATACCATTTATCCTTAAACGATGAAATTTATTTTTATAAAAAAAACGTCGCAGTAACATCGTTTGAAGTGCAATCGCTCTTTTAAACGCATTACCACGACGGGACGCTATAGATTATGTTTGAAAAATTTACGGATCTACGCGGACAAAGCCGCCATCTGGGCCGAAAACAAGATCGATATCTTGTCTTACCAAATCGACATCAAAACCTGCACGTACCTTCTCTATACCGTTGATGGGATTGCCAGAATAATTATCTTCCACATAGGCCACGATCTGTGGTAGAATATAGCCTGTAGGAATGGCAACGCCATCCTCCCCGTCCACTTCCGTCCATTCTCCGCTGTTGTTAAAATCGATTTCTATTCTGTTCGATAGATATACAGAATAGCTGTCTCTTTCTTTTTCAATACGTGTTACGTTTACGCCGGCAAAATGTGTAGCTAAGAAGTCACGAGAAGCTTGTGGCAGATCAGTCTCGCCAACCATTTTGTCGTCATCGCATGACATAGCCGTAAAAGATACTGCCGCTAGAAATGCCAGTTTTAAAATTTGAGTTTTCATTTTATGTGTAATATAGTGTTATATGATTTAATCGTCGAATCTTAAAAATTCCCCCTGTCTGCTAAATTCCAATTCAAGGGCGTTCGATATTTTGACCTTATAGAGCGCTCCCTTCTTCTTCATACTGGTGACGAATGTGTCTGGAAAACTTTTCTTCACATACAGTATGATGGTTTTGGGGATAATGGCTAGCGGAACAGCTTTATTTTTCATTTTTACTTCCATCCATTCGCCTTGCGATGCAAACTCAATTTTAGATCCATCTCTCAGCACAACTTCATATTCCGTACCAAAAAAATAGGGATTATCAACGCTGACCTCTACAATATCATCTTTTGAGAAATATGCTTCAAAAAACTGTTTCGCTTTCTGGGGCAGCTTATCAAACGGGATAGGTTTATCTGCCGCACAAACGGTTCCGATAGCGGGCAACATCATCAGTATCACGATTAAAATTCTTCTGGCATCCATCCTTTTATGTGTTTATCTGATGACAAAAATAAGCTGTCATTTAGGAAACATTTGGGAATGCCCACCTACATGGAAAAATAGTTATACCGTCTTTTCGAGGTTTCCACTACTGATCGTAAAAACATGTTTCCCGACCGAAAATTCGTATGCTATAGCTAGTGAAGCATAACTATCAATTATGGATTTGACGATAGCAAGTCCCAATCCATTGGACCTACCATCTTGGGTGCCTTTGTAAAAGCGCTGGAATACCTTTGCGTTATCCAATGGCTGCGGAAAGCCTGTATTGGCAATGGAAAGACGTTGCGATTGGAAAACCAAGGAAATGCTCCCCCCCTCGTGATTATGGCGAATAGCATTACGCAGCAAATTGGATATCAGTACCACAGCCAGCCCCTTATTCATCATGGCTTCAAAGACACCTTGCTCCACATATTCCACGTGGATATTTTTAAACGTAAAAAGATCGGACAGGTCGTCTACAAGATCTTTGCTAAGCGTATTGAAGTTTACAAGCTCCATCTCCGCATATTGTCTGTTTTCGATACGCGACAACATAAGCAACGCTTTGTTTAAGTTCACCAGCCGTCTTAATGATCGTTTAGTATCTTCCAACTGGGTAAGTTGGCTTTCCGAAAGCAGCTCATCTTCCATGAGCAGTTCCAACTTATTGATGGTTATAGCGAGTGGCGTTTGCAATTCATGAGCCGCATTTTCTATGAAGCGTTTCTGCTCCATAAAAACATCTTCATTACGCTTCCACATGCGCTGGATTTCATCATCTAGTTTATTAAACTCCAGTACGTTCGTGTGCACGACCTGGAGGTTTTCCTTTTTGCCGAAACGATAGTGCTTTAGATTATCCAATATGGTACCAAATGGCTTCCAGGCCTTTCGCAATACAGATTCATTAATCAGGTACATCCCTAGCACTAGTACCAGATACAAAACCAGCAAAGCGCTTGTCAGATCATAGATTAAATCATCTTCCTCCACAGTGGATGTTCTTATTTCCAAGTGGTATGGTTTTCTATCCGCAGCATAAAATCCCGTGCGCAACAGCCGATAAGGCTCTTGTTCATCATCATAAGGCATATAAAAAAATACGCTGGAGAGCCTATTGTCCTCAAAAAATTTAGTACTATCCGTTACGGGAAGGATCCGAAATTGCGCAATCCCAAATGTAGATGTGTTCAGGAGTTCCGGATATTTGTATACCTCCCGCAAGATCTCAATCTTTTGGTTCTTCAGACCATCATCCACGTTATCATAAACCTCATCCAAGATATAGGCGTAAAAGCATGCGGCCCAAATGGAGATAATGACAAAAAAGGTAATGCTCAAATAGCGTAGCGTATAGTTTTTTAGAGATACCTGCATCGTTAGATCAGTTTGTAACCAACACCATATACCGCTTGAAAATCAATAGCTGCTTGACTATCCTTCAGCTTTTTTCGCAAATTTTTAATCTGCGAATAAATGAAATCCAGGCTATCCGATTGGTCGGCATCATCTCCCCACACAGCCTCTGCTAACGACGTTTTTGGAACAAGCTTTTCAGGACGGATCATAAAATAATACAGCAAATCGTATTCCTTACGATTCAGGAACACCTCGGTTTCGTTGACAAGAAGCTTGCGATCTTCAGGATAAAGACGCACATTCTTAAATACGAGCGCTGCATCTTGCACGCTATGTCGGCTATTTCTCCTTATAATCGTTTTTATGCGCGCCAGCAGCTCCGACAAATGAAAAGGTTTTGCCAGATAATCATCGGCGCCAAGTTCCAAGCCTTGCACTTTGTCTTCTACCGAATCCTTTGCGGATACGATAATGACCGAATCCCCTTTGTTGAGTTCACGCAGTTTTCGTAACAGCTTCATCCCGGAGCCGCCTGGAAGCATGACGTCAAGCAGTATGCAGTCATAACTGTAACTGGCGATCTTGGCGAGGCCACTTTCGTAATCAGTAGCCACTTCCACCACATAGAGCTCCCGCTCCAGGAATGAGGTCATCACATCCCGTAAATCTTGCTCGTCTTCAACAATCAGTATTTTCATGTTCCTCGCTAAACTACAATATTAGCAGTAAATTCTGGAAAGATTTTGGAGAAGCCTTTTTCAGAAAAAATCGATATCTTACATTTACGGCACAAAACATGCTAGTACATGTCTGAAATTTAGCTTTGTTAACCGCGAATATGAAGTAAATAATTTATGCCCACTTAAACATTTACGCTTATTTTACGTTTCTTAGTTAGGATTTTATTTATCGAATACCGTCATTTTATAAAGAATTTGCTTTGAATCGATTCGGAAGAATAGCACTTAAAACCATATTGTGGATTGTCGGCAGTATAATTGCCCTTTTATTATTAATCATTTTTCTCATCCGGATACCTGCCGTTCAGAATTACGTAGTAGGTAAGGTTACCAACTATTTGGAGAATAAAATAGGCACTCCTGTTGACATCGGTTATGTAAACATCACCTTTCCCAAGAAGCTAGTGTTGGAAAATGTCTATTTTGAAGATAAAAGTAAAGACACATTAATCGCTGGGGAAAAGCTTCTGGTAGACATCAATATGTTGAAACTTCTCAAAAACACCGTAGAAATTGAGGAGCTAGAGCTAGAAGGTATCACCGCAAAAATCAGACGTACCCTGCCAGACAGTAGCTTCAATTTTGACTACATCATGCAGGCGTTTACCTCCGAAAAAGAAAGCACGGCAACCTCCGATACCTCCTCCGCCTTGGTGTTTAATATCGAAGACGTTTTATTTAAACGCATCCATTTTGTGTACGACGATCAAGTGATTGGCACAAGTGCAGATATCCGTTTGAATCACTTCGATACGCGCGTCAAAAAGTTTGAGCTAAGCAATAATATGGCTTTTTCCATGCCGGATATGAAGATCGATGGGCTAACGGCCTTAGTTAAGCAGTGGCAACCCGTATCAGACGCGGAGGCACCAAGCGTAGCCGACCTCGGCATAGCTGATTCTTCTGCACAGACATCGTCCCTCCTCCCTGATCTTGACATTAAAAATATAGACCTCTCCAACATCTTGGTACAATATGCCGATGAATCCTCGAAAATGGATACCAAGTTTGATATCAAACGACTGCATGCAAGTATTAAAGAACTGGACCTGAATAAGGAAATTGTACGTCTTGAAGAAGTAGCCTTGGATGAATCAGACTCACAAATTCTATTTGGCAAAACCAATGCTGTAGCGCCCGCGCCTACAGCAGCAACGGCAACAGATACAACTGCAGCGGCGGCAAGCAGCATGAATTGGGTAGTTTCTGCAGATCGACTGATCATTAACAAAACCAATGTTTGGTTTAAAGATGATAACCAACCCCGAATGAAGGGCTTCGATTACGGAAACATCAAGATTACCAATTTCCTTGGTGATCTGGAAGATCTTTATTATTCGGCCGATTCGATCTCGGGCTCGCTGCAAAGCTTAAGCATGAAAGACCATTCTGGTTTTACTATCAAAAAACTGGAAGCAGATTTTGTATATGGAAATAAAGGCGCTGAGATCAAAAATTTAATTGCCCAGACGCCGTATACAACGATACGCGACTACGTAAAAATAAGTTATCCTTCATTAGATGCCATTTCCAGCAATCCTAATTTAGTCGACATCGATGCCAGAATCCGAAAAACAACGATAGATATGCGGGATATCCGCTACTTTGTGCCCGATCTGGACACGATGCAAGTGATGAAGCCGCTATTGGCAAGATCGTTTTACATCGACGGAAGCGTGCGCGGAAAAATGGATAATCTCAGCATTCCCAACATCGAATTCAAAACCTTAGATCGCACGCATTTACTAGCAAGCGCCACCATAAAGGGATTGCCGGATGTAGAGAAACTCGATGTCGATTTAAAACTAAGGAAGTTCACGACAGGCCGCGCCGATATTGAACGTCTGGTTGCTAAATCGATGTTACCTGATAGTATACAACTGCCCAATGCGATTAGCTTATCGGGGACGTTTAAAGGTGGCATGAAGGGTTTTGACACCAACTTGAGCTTGGTCACGGAGAAAGGAAATGCTACGGTAAACGGGAAGATGGCTATGGGAAGGGACACCACCTATGACGCTTACGTATCGGTGGATAACTTTAATATTGGAAACATTCTAAATCAAGATTCTGTCTTGGGTATTATTTCCGTAGACGCTAAGGTACAAGGCCGCGGTATCGATCCGAAAACGATGAATGCAACTGTCGAGGGTAATCTTAACCAGTTGGATGCCATGGGCTACACCTATAGAAACATCAAGCTCGATGCGCAGGCCAACGCTGGCGATATTGCTGGGCGATTAGTGAGCCCCGATCCAAATATCCAAATGAATATGGACTTTGCTGCCGACATGCGCGGTAAGTACCCTAAAGTACAGGCAACGCTCATGGTCGATAGTATCAATCTGCAGAATCTGAAATTGATGGATCAGGATTTCCGTTATCATGGTAAGATTGTGGCAGATTTTGAGACTGCTGATCCCGATTTTTTAAATGGATCGCTTACCGTATCAAACTCTTCAATTGCCTACGAGAACGATCGATATACGTTAGATACTATCGCATTGCGGGCCATGGCCGACACGAACAGGAACACGATTTTGCTGCGTTCGGAATTTTTAAATGCCCATTTGGTCGGGAAATATAGGTTAACAGAGCTTGGGGCTTCGATACAGGACATCGTTCGCATGTATTATAATCCTACCGGTCAGCAACCTACAACCTTGGCCTACGACCCACAAAGTTTCGAGTTTAGTGCCACATTAAACAACTCGCGGTTTATACGAGAATTCCTGCCTGAGCTGGAAGAAATGCGTGACGTGACCCTTGACGGAACATTTAACAGCGCTTCGAAAAGCCTGATGGCCAAGCTGATTGCGCCAAAGATTTTGTATGGCGGGACGCTGGTCGAAAACGTAGGTGTAGACCTTATCACTGCTGACAGTACGCTCTACTACTCGGCCCTCATCAACCGAATAAAGGTGGGCACCATAGAATTGACCAACACGGTATTAAGCGGAAGCGTTATCGAAAACAACATTGATTTCGGCCTTTGGATAAAAGATAAAGCTGGTAAAGAACAATATCATTTGGGTGCAGGCGTGCAAGTCGCCGACAATAATTTCATGTTGCGTCTAAAAGAAGATGGGCTTAAATTACACTACGAGGATTGGCAAATCGAACCCGCTAATCAAATCAGTTTTGGCACACGAGGCCTTCGCGCCGAAAACTTCCGTTTGTCTCACGATGGTCAGGAGTTCCTTATTCAGTCCAAAGACAGTACAACGAATGCGCCTATAGATCTTACATTTAATAACTTCAAAATTGAGACGCTGACAGAGATTGTCGAATCTGAATCTTTGAATTTAGGTGGTAAGATTAATGGTGCGGCGACTGTTTCTCGGTTAGAAAGTAGTCCTGTATTTGTATCAGACTTGACAATCGAGAAGTTCCACTTTGGAAAAGATACAGTCGGCAACATAGCTATCCATGTCAACAATGTGCAGGAAAACACCTTTGCGGCAGACGTCAAGATCAGCGAAAATGGCAACGACGTACAGTTGACAGGTAACTTTATCAGCCCGCCAGATGGTCCTTCTTCTATTGATGCCAAGCTATCATTAAAGCCAATGAAGATGACGACCATCCAAGCATTTAGCTTAGGCTATATTGAAGACGCTGCTGGCGATCTAGTAGGCGATATCAACATCAGCGGTACGCTTGATGCACCAAAAATTAATGGAGCAATTACATTCCAGCAAGCGAAAATGAACATTGCTATGCTCAACGCGGATCTCATGATGGATAACCAATCTATTCGCTTCAATGAACAAGGTATACAGTTCCGGCAATTTGAAATTCGTGATGCAAGAAATAACACCGCGCGCATAAATGGCGCGGTACGCACGACGGATTACAGCGACTTTGCATTCAACCTCAACTTGGTTATGAATGACTTTGAAGCGATGAATTCTACGATGGAAGATAATGATATGTTTTACGGAAAGATGTACCTCACTACAAATCTACGCGTAACCGGCGACATGAACAGTCCACGGGTGGACGGAAGCATTCGCACGAATGATAAAACAGATTTTTACTTCGTGGTGCCAAATGAAAATCCAGGCGTAGCCGAACGGGATGGCGTAGTCAAGTTTGTGGATCGTAGCGATACCTCCAGCAGGAATATTTTTGCTCGATTAGATTCATTGACGACAGCGCCTGCAGCGCTTACAGGCATGGATATTAGCTTAAAATTGCAAACCGATCGTGAGGCTCGTTTTACTGTAGTCTTGGATCCAGGCACAAAAGACGAATTACATATTCAAGGTGTGGCAGAATTAACAGCGGCAATTGATGCCAGTGAGAAGATCACGATGTCTGGTACATACACCATTGAAAAAGGAGATTACACCGTTCCATTAGGTCCGCTATCTCGACGATTCACGTTTCAAAAAGGTAGTGTGATTACTTGGGCTGGCGATCCGCTGGATGCCAACATGAATATTACGGCTGTGTACACCAACCGATTCCCGACCTTGGAATTGGTGCAATCTCAGGTTAATCCGCAGGCGCAAAATTTATATCGGCAGCGTATTCCATTCAACGTATTATTAAAATTATCAGGAGCACTCTTTACACCGGATCTAAGTTTCGACATCCAATTGGATGAAAATAGTTCTATGGTACCGCAAGACGTGACCAACAACGTCAATATCGCCTTAGCAAACATGCGTAATGATCCTGCTGAACTCAACAAACAAGTATTTTCTTTGATCGCTTTAGGCAGATTTATGTCAGCCAATCCTTTTGAAAGTTTATCTGGAGGAGGCGGTGTGGAGGGCGCGGCGCGGAGCACGCTTAGTAACTTCCTGACCGGCCAGTTGAACAACCTGACGTCTGATTTGATTCGTGGGGTAGACATTGACTTCAATTTACAGTCCGAGCAAGACTATCTTACGGGAAGTGCGCAAAATCGTACTGACTTAAACGTCGGTGTATCTAGAGCATTGTTCGATGATCGTCTAAAGGTAACCGTAGGGTCAAACTTTGAAGTTGAGGGTAATGCTCGTCCGGGCGAGAAAACCTCCAATATTGCGGGTGATGTGTCTTTAGAATACCGCTTATCTCCGGATGGCAGATATATTGGTCGCGTGTACCGAAATAATCAGTATCAACCTACCCTACAAGGACAGTTCATCGAGACAGGAATCGGGTTGGTTGCCAACCTGACGTACGATAAGTTCCGCGAAATCTTTATGAGCTCGCGCGCTATCGACAGATATTATAATAGCGATAGCCCAAATTTCCGTAGACGATTTGATGTAGACCGATTGGAAGTTGATTCGGCATACAGGGATAGCGTAAGAACCTTGATACAGGATAGTCTCGAACGTCGCCAAAATAAAAGTGGTCGTCGTGACACTGCTTTTCGAAGACAACCAGCACGACAAGACAGCGTTCAAGGCAACGGAGTAACCAACTTCAGTAAGCGTCCACGCAGCAAACAAGATACACTAAGAAGAAAAGACAATACTGCTATTAGAAATGAGGAAGAAGAAAGGGAGTCCAATGAAAAGTAATCATCTCGTATTTGCAAACGCACTACTGCTCTTATTAGCGAGTTGTAATGCGACGAAGCATATAGCCGATGGGGAGCACCTTTTCGAAGAAGCTACTGTAAATATTCAAAATGACACGCTTGACAAGGACCGTAAAGAGCTATTTGAAAGTCGCTTACAAAGCTTTGTACGTCCAGAGCCCACATCAAAACTTAAAGTAGCTTTGTGGAATATGGGAGGTGGGCCCGACACCACTGTAGGATTTATCAAACGATGGATTAAGCGCCAAGGGAAAGCGCCTGTATTGCTTCGTGAGGTTAATCAGGAATACAATGAAAACCTGCTGCGCAACCGACTGGAAAACTTCGGTTTTTTTCAGGCGCGAGTAACGTCTGACACGATTATCGATGGTAAAAAAGCGACGGTACAATTTGATGCATTCCCCGGACCCGGATATAAAATAAGGAATGTAGAATATGATGTCGACTCTACGAAACAATGGGGTAGAGACATGGCAGAAGCCAAAAATGAATCGCTTTTGCGCCGAGGCAATAATTACAACCTCGATGCCGTAATTAATGAAAGGGAGCGTATTGACGTCGTCATGAAAAATAAGGGCTACTATTATTTTAACGCGGACCACATGCTCTTGGACGTGGATAGTACGGTAGGTACCCATCAGGTAGATATGTACATGACGGTGAAGCCTGAAACCCCAGAACGAGCCAAACAGCCACAACGTATCGGAAAAATCGTTGTTTTCCCCGATTACACGCAATCTGCCCGTGGCTACTCCCGCGAAATACCTGCGGGGACAGAAGCCTATCAGGGACAATACTATATTTATGATCCGAATAATAAGTTTCGGAACAAAGTGCTAGCGAACCATCTCTTTTTTCACAAGGGTGAAATGTACAATCGGGAAGATCACAATATGACCATCAATCACCTGGTTAATATGAATACATTTCAATTTGTAAAAAACGACTTTGTAGATAGTCCGGATTCTGCGAATACCATGGATGTATACTATTACCTTACGCCAATGAAACCAAGGACTTTGCGTACGGAATTGATTGCCAAAACGGCTACGGTATATGATGGTATCGAAGGTAACGTCAACTGGAGCCTTAAGAATGCCTTTAAAGGATTTGAAACGCTCACGCTAACCGCTTTTGCAGGATTTGAAACGCAATCTGGCGGCGGGGTCGCGCTAAACTCCAATTTTATACGCTACGGTGCGGAAGCTTCTATCAGCTGGCCGAGACTACTTTCTCCTTATAAATGGGCTCCATCTCGTCGGTTTATTCCACGGACCTTTGCTAGCTTACGGTATGAGTTTCTGGATCGTCGGACGGCCTACACGTTGAACTCTATGACCTTTAATTTTGGCTACTCGTGGAAGGAGAATGAGCGTAAAGTGCACGATCTAACGGTGGCAGAAATTATTTATGCACAGCCAAGAAATGTAACCGAAGCCTATCAAGAGCAAATTCGAAATTTTCCGACACTCGGCCACATTATTGAGCCGCAGTTCTCTTTCGGACCTAATTATGTGTATACCTTCCAAAACAATATGGAAGATCGTACGCACACCTATTTTGTCCGTAGTGCGCTGAATACCTCAGGTAATGTGTTGGGACTGATACAAGGAGCTGACGCTTCTTCTGACAATCCGGAATTTTTGTTTGGCACGCGATACGCTCAATTTGTTCGTGGTGAGGCAGACTTCCGCCATTACTGGAAACTTTCTCGTAATACGATGTTCGTCACGCGTGCGATGATTGGTGTTAGTCATTCTTATGGCAACTCCATTCAACTTCCATATTTAAAACAGTTCTTTTCTGGCGGACCAAATGGTATGCGCGCCTTCCGCGCTCGTTCTGTAGGGCCTGGCCTTACGAATGTCGCAGATCTAGGGATTGATGAGTTTTTCGCAGATCAAACGGGTGATTTTAAGTTAGAGTTGAACGCAGAGTATCGCGCACCTATATCAGGTATTTTTAAATGGGCTGCATTTGTGGACGCGGGTAACGTGTGGTTGCAACGCAAGGATGAAAACAGACCCGGCGCAGAAATAACTAGCCGTTTCTATGAGCAACTCGCCGTAGGCGGTGGTTTAGGCTTACGGGTTGACATTGATTTTTTAGTCATTCGTACCGATTTAGCTATACCATTCCGCGTACCGCATGTACGCACGAACAATGGATGGGTGTTTAACGCTATAGACTTCGGTGACCGCGAATGGAGAAGTCGAAACCTGGTTTTCAATTTAGCTATTGGTTATCCGTTCTAAGGAGCCGAGCGATACCAGATCTAAAAACACCTTCCTTGCTACCTTGCAGGAAGGTGTTTTTTTATGCATCAGGTTGCTGGCGACAGCTCCTACCCTTGCGAAGCCCATCGTAAATATGTGAAACATCTTCCAGCAGTCCTTAATTTTATACCAAATTTTAGTATATTTAACTACATATCAGTTCTTACCACAAAATCCAGAAAACATGAAAATTACAGTCATAGGAGCGGGTGCTGTTGGCGCAACCACGGCAGACAATTTAGTAAGGAGAAACATTGCCGAAGAGATTATTCTTTTGGATATCAAAGAGGGCGTTGCCGAAGGAAAAGCGCAGGATATGATGCAGACATCGGCCCTCTTGGGATTCGATAGCCAGATAAAAGGCGTTACCAATGACTACCTTCAAACGGCGGGATCTAGCGTGGCCGTAATAACCTCTGGCATTCCGCGCAAACCCGGAATGACACGCGAGGAGCTTATCGGCACCAATGCCGGCATTGTAAAGACTGTCGTCGAGAATTTATTGAAATATTCACCCGATATTATCATATTGGTGGTCTCTAACCCGATGGATACCATGACCTATCTCGCGCTGAAGTCGAGTGGTTTACCGAAGAATAGAATTATAGGTATGGGCGGAGCGCTGGATTCAGCTCGCTTCAAGTATCAGCTTTCCGAAAAGCTGAATGCCTCCGCGAATGATCTGAACGCTATTGTTATCGGCGGCCATGGCGATACCACCATGATTCCACTCATCAAGCACGCCACGTGGAACAGCATTCCGGTAAGCAGTTTTCTAACGGAAGAGGAACAGGATGACATCGTCAAAAAAACAATGATAGGGGGTGCAACCCTGACCTCATTGATCGGGACCTCTGCTTGGTATGCACCAGGCGCAGCCGCGGCAGCCATGGTCGAAAGTATTGTACGCGATCAAAATCGCCTGTTTACCGCCTCTGTCTATCTGGAAGGCGAACTGGGTGAGGAAGACATCACTATCGGAGTGCCCGTCATTATCAATAAAAACGGTTGGGATCGGATTATCCCGATTGCATTGTCCAGCGAAGAGCAGCAGGCTTTTAAAAAGAGTGCCGAAGCTGTGCGAACGATGAATCAGGTATTAAAGGATAATCAAATCATATAAGTTCTACGAAGCAAGTGCTTCTTATGGGGTGTGCTGGATACGCTATCAAATAAGCTTTTTTAAGGCAAAGGCGGGGATACAACTGAAATTTTGAGTAGTTTAGGGCATGCAAAAAATTCCTTTGGAAATCCTCGAACTTCAGGGTGATGGATATCATCTGCTCGTGCATGTAGAACTATTTGATCAACCATTTAAAATGGTGCTGGATACCGGCGCCTCCAAAACCGTATTGGACAAAAACACCCTGCTCCACTCGGGCATTTCGGAAGACAAATTTCACAACACAGACATCCTATCCACAGGCTTGGGGACGAATTCCATGCAAAGCTTTATGCTGGAAATTCCGCTATTCAAAATCAACAATTGGCAACACAAAAATTTTACCACTGCCGTTCTTGACCTCAGTTCGATCAACTTCGCTTATGAACAAATGAATTTTGAACCTGTAATTGGTGTACTAGGTGGCGATATTTTGCGGCCCTTTGGCGCTAAAATTGATTACGCATCAAACATCCTTACCTTGCGGTCCAGGAAGCTGAAATTTAAATAACCGTCGGTGAATGTGCAGACGGATGTATGTATAGTACGCCAAGGAAAGCACGATCCCCGCACCCCCCATAATATATAGGGTGTTTTTTATACCAAAGTATTCTGCGGTAGCGCCAACAAAAAGGGCGCCGATAGGCGCTACACCTTGGAAGGCCATCACATAGTAGCTTATTGCCCGCGCGCGATAGCTGGGTACGGCATGCGTTTGGATATAGGTATTGATGGATGAATTTTGCATCATCATAGCCATGGAAACCATCATGGTAAAGATCAGTGCAGTCGGCAAGAAATGCGCGAAGGCAAGCAAGCACAAAGAGATACCCATTAAAAATGCTGAAAAGAGTACGCGGTACCGAAGGTTCTCCCCAGTTTTTAATCGCGCCATACTGATTGCACCTATCATGGCTCCGAATCCAGCCGCACTTTCAAACCACGAAAAAGTAGATTCATCGCCGCTGAACAAATCTTTTGCAACCGCAGGCAAAAGCGAAGTGTAGGGAATAACCAGCAAGCTGGAAAAAGTAAGTACCACGATAAGGGAAGAAATATGCGGTGAGCGTCTCAGATAACTGAAACCTTCGGTTAGCCCACGCCAATTACTTTCCTTCGTTAACTTGGAAGGATCTTCCTGTACACGCATCAGCATAAGACAAATAATAACGGGCACAAAGCTCACGAAATTCACCCCGAAACAAACAAACTCCCCGTACTTCGTTAGCAATATACCCCCGATAGCGGGGCCTACCATACGCGCAGCGTTAAAGATAGATGAATTCAGCGCTATCGCATTTGGCAAATCGCGGCGGTTTTCGACGAGAGAAACAATTAACGACTGCCGCCCCATCACATCAAATGCATTGATAATACCCTGGATAAACCCGAGTAAAGAAAGCAAAAAAACCGTCTCCCAACGCATACCTACTACCAGCGTGAGCACAGCAGCTTGAATCATCAAGCCAACTTGCGTAATAAATACCAGTTTATATTTCTTATGTCGATCGACAAATGAACCGATAAAAGGAGATAAAATAAGTGATGGCAGAAGGGAGACAAATTGCACAAAACCTAGCCAAAAAACAGAGTTTGTCATCTCGTATACCAACCAGCTGATGGCTACGCGTTGCATCCAAGTACCTAACAAAGAAATAGCCTGACCCAGCACATGCAATCGGAAATTGGGGTAGGAAAGGGATCGAAAAATATCCATCAAGGGCAAAAAAATGTTTTGATCAAACCTGTCGAGATTGAAAAATAATATAGCTATTTTTGTAACGCGTAGGAATACGTTATGTTTTAAATCTTTTTATTTTAGTATAAATCCCCCATTACATGAAATTTTTTATTGATACCGCGAACTTAGCGCAAATCAAGGAAGCTCAAGACCTTGGTGTTTTGGACGGCGTAACCACCAACCCTAGCCTAATGGCAAAAGAGGGAATCAGTGGTGAAGAAAATGTTATCAATCATTACAAAGCCATTTGCGATATCGTTGAAGGAGATGTCAGTGCGGAAGTCATATCGACAGACTATGAAAACATGGTCAAGGAAGGTGAAATTCTTGCCGCGCTTAACCCCAAGATTGTCGTTAAGGTTCCGATGATCAAAGATGGCGTAAAGGCGATCAAATATTTTAGCCAAAAAGGAATCAAGACAAACTGTACGTTGGTTTTTTCGGCTGGCCAGGCACTCTTGGCTGCAAAAGCTGGAGCAACTTATGTATCTCCCTTTATTGGCCGCTTAGACGATATCTCGGTAGACGGTCTAGCTCTTATTGAAGAGATCCGTTTGATATATGATAACTACGGTTTCACCACACAAATTTTGGCTGCATCAGTACGCCACAGCGCGCATATTCTAGGATGTGCAAAGATCGGAGCTGACGTTATGACAGGACCTTTATCAGCGATTGTATCCTTGCTAAAACATCCATTAACCGATAGCGGACTAGCACAATTCTTAGCCGATCACGCGAAAGCTGCCGGACAATAAGCGACGACTCCTATCGTATTTGTATAGACTAAAGCAGGCCCTTTCTTGACAAAGAAGGGGCCTGCTTTTTGCTTTCCACTGCTGAAACTTGCCCTCCCCATCTCCCTTAAACATGAAAAATTCCCGCGTCTATGTAGGACGTTAACCCACAGAAATTCGGAAAAAGCATATGCGATGAGAGAATCCATACGCCTGCCGCCTCCCTCTTCAAGTCAATATCATCCTGTACTTTTTACCCCCTATGATCACGGAAAATCGCCTTCCAAAAAATCCATATGTCGGGAACACTCCATGCATGTGCCTCCAAAAAGATAATTCCGTTTTCGTGTAAAAATGTGTAAATTTACAGGTATCATGACAAGTGTAAGAACCGAGAAAGAGCAGCATTTTATCAAGCTGCTGAAACATAATGCGCTTAAAGTTACACCGCATAGATTGCGTGTTTTGGAAGAAATAACGCAAAAAGACGCAGCTATATCGCAGCCCGATTTGGAAAAAATCGTAGGCAAGGAGATTGACCGTGTGACCTTGTATCGTATACTTTCAAGCTTTGAAGAAAAGGGCATCGTACATAAAATATTTGATCTGAACGGAACGGCCACCTATGCGATTTGCAGTGCAGATTGCAGCGCTGATCATCACCACGACCAGCACATACATTTCATCTGCTCGGTATGTAACAGTGTGTTTTGTTTAGAGGAAATTTCCCTTCCCAAAATTCCTATTCCACCAAATTTCACCCTACATGGGCTTGCACTGAACGCCGTGGGCCTCTGCGATAATTGTCAAAAAGAGGTGTAAAAGCCCCACACAGCACCCTATAATATCAAGCGTGATTTCGAAAGAAGTCACGCTTTTTTCTTGATAAAACCACACAAAATAATCGCGAAATTATTTTATCAGATTTTACATAAAACACTGATAATTAAACTATTAAAGATGATAAAATATAACACAACTATAAGTATGTACATTTTAGCAAACTCATAAAATGCAGCAATTTTTACGCAGTATGCCGTAAAAACGCGCCAGACAAACCTCCCCATAATGACGATTTAGCATTTTAAATATTAACAATTTAATAATCAGCAGATTATATCAGCTAAAATAAACCTATTATAAACAAATGATTAATACACGCGTTGGAGGGGGATTTTAAAGCCAGAGATAGAACATTTTTTACGTATCTTAGTTTATAGATTAATGCCACGATTGCAACGCTGTGCATCAATCTATCCACCCCTCCCCTACGCTCGAAAAAAAATAGATACGAACGTGCGAAGTGGGATAAATTTTAAAACGCATGAAGCAGAGAAAAGATAACCCCTACAAAGAAGTATTAACCCAACTTATTGTAGACATATTTGAGAAATCCAACAACAGCCCGTTAAACTATAAGCAGCTTGCAGCAAAGCTAAACCTTGGTGATGCCGACTCTAAAGTCGCAATCGCCGACATCCTATCCGACGCCTCTCGATCCGGCAAATTCCTGCAAATTGAGCGAGGTAGGTTTAAGCTTCGCCAATTGAATGTATACGTACAGGGAAAGGTCGACATGACGGCAGACGGATCGGCCTATATCGTACCCGATGATGAATTTGAAAGCGACATCTATGTAGCCCCTCGAAAACTCAGACAAGCACTCCATAATGATATCGTGAAGGTACATGTTTACGAGCGGAGCAAAGGTAGAAAACGCGAGGGTGAGGTTGTCGAAATTTTGAAGCGCGCCAAAACCGATTTTACGGGCACGATCGACCGCACCGATACGTTCGCCTTTTTTCTACCGGACGACAGAAAGATGATCCATGATATTTTCATTCCATTGGACAATCTCAATGGCGCAGCCAACGGAGAAAAAGTGGTGGTGTCAATCCTGGAGTGGCCTAAGAATGCAAAAAATCCTATCGGAAAGGTGAAGAGCATTCTCGGAAAAAAAGGAGAGAACAACACGGAGATGAATGCCATCTTGGCAGACTTTGGATTTCCGCTAAGCTTCCCCAAGGAAGTAGAGGTAGAGGCCGACCAAATACCCGACACCATCTCCGCTGAGGAGATAACGAAGAGGCGGGATTTCCGTGATATCTCTACCTTCACGATCGATCCTTTTGATGCGAAAGATTTTGATGACGCGATCTCTTTTCGAACTTTAGAAAATGGCAACTACGAAATCGGCGTCCACATTGCCGACGTCTCACACTATGTCATTCCCGACACCCCTTTGGATAAAGAAGCCTATCAACGCGGAACATCGGTTTACTTAGTCGATCGGGTAATCCCCATGCTTCCTGAACGACTCTCTAATGGCGTATGTTCATTACGCCCCCATGAAGCGAAGCTTTGCTTTTCCGCAGTATTTGAAATGGATGATAAAGCAACGGTCATCGATCAATGGTTTGGACGAACCGTTATTAATTCGGATCGTCGCTTCACCTATGAAGAAGCGCAGGAGGTAATTGAAACGAAGGCTGGTGATTTTGCAGCAGAGATTTTAAAGCTGAACGAGCTAGCCTACATTTTGCGTGAACGCAAATTTAAGAACGGAGCAATTAGCTTTGAGAGCGAGGAAGTGAAATTTCATTTGGACGAACATGGCAAACCGCTTGGCGTATATACGAAAGTGCGAAAAGACGCCCACAAGCTTATCGAAGACTTTATGCTGCTGGCCAACAGAAAGGTCGCCGAATTTATCGGCAAGCAAGGGCGTGGCAAAAACAAATTGACGTTTGTATATCGCTTTCACGACACCCCGAACCCAGAAACGCTAACGACCTTTTCGCAATTTGCCTCCCGCTTTGGTCATAAGTTAGCTATTAAAAGCGATAAGGAGACCGCCAAATCACTGAATGCCTTAATGACGAAGATTGAGGGCAGCAAAGAACAAAACCTATTGACATCACTCGCTGTGCGCTCTATGGCAAAAGCGGTATATACCACGAAGAGCACGAGCCATTACGGGTTGGCATTCGACTATTATACACATTTCACCTCCCCTATCCGGCGTTACCCTGACGTCATGGTGCATAGACTCTTGCAATTCTACCTAGACGGCGGGCAAAAGGCGAATGCCGAACACTACGAGAAGATGGCGGAACATGCTTCGCAAATGGAAAAGAAAGCGGCAGAAGCCGAACGTGCATCCATTAAATACAAACAGGCGGAGTTCCTTCATGATCAAATCGGCGTTGAATATACAGGTATTGTATCTGGTGTTACCGAATGGGGGATGTATGTGGAGATCGAAGAAAACAAATGTGAGGGTATGGTGCGCCTACGCGACATCACAGATGATTTTTACACGCTGGATGAAAAAAACTACGCCATCATTGGTCAGCGCAAGAAGAAGAAATACCAGCTCGGCGATGAAGTACAAATCAAGGTCAAAAAGGTTGATCTGGAAAAACGGCAAATAGACTTCACGCTGTTAAGCTAACAAAATACTATTGTCTTTCCTGAGCTGTGTATGCGCAGGAAGGACAATAGCAACTCCAAAAGAGCTACCTAAGTTCTTGAAAAAAGACAGCCAGCCCTCCCCCGCCAGATCTTCAAAAAAAATTAACACACAACACTTTACTGTTTAGATATTAATCATTATCTTTGCGGACTTTAAAATTAATTTTTACAAATTAAAAAAACAAAAACAGGTAAATGCCTACTATTCAACAATTAGTTAGAAAAGGTAGAGTAGCTCTGGTTGACAAGAGTAAGTCACCAGCGTTGGACAGCTGTCCACAGCGAAGAGGCGTGTGTACGCGTGTATACACTACTACCCCTAAAAAACCAAACTCAGCAATGCGTAAAGTAGCTCGTGTACGTTTAACAAACGGTAAAGAGGTGAATGCTTACATCCCAGGTGAAGGCCACAACTTACAAGAGCACTCTATCGTGTTAATCCGTGGCGGTCGTGTGAAAGACTTACCAGGTGTACGTTACCACATTATCCGTGGTGCATTGGATACATCAGGTGTTGCAGGCCGTAACCAACGTCGTTCTAAATACGGAACAAAACGCCCTAAACCAGGACAAGCAGCAGCCGCTCCTGCAAAAGGTAAAAAGAAATAATTAAACGGAGGAAAAGAAAATGAGAAAGTCAAAACCAAAAAAGAGAATCATTTTACCTGACCCGAAGTTTAACGATACTCAGGTAACACGTTTCGTAAACAATATGATGTTGGATGGTAAAAAGTCAACAGCGTATTCTATTTTTTACGATGCTGTAGAATTAGTAGAACAAAAAACACAAGAGAGTGGTCTTGAAGCTTGGAAAAAAGCGTTGAACAACGTTATGCCAGCTGTAGAGGTTAAGTCTCGTCGTGTGGGTGGTGCCAACTTCCAAGTTCCTATGGAAGTTCGTCCAGAGCGTAAAATCGCTTTAGGTATGAAATGGTTAATTTCATATGCACGCAAACGTGGTGAAAAAACTATGTACGAGAAATTAGCAGGAGAAATCATTTCAGCTTCTAAAGGTGAAGGTGCTGCTGTGAAGAAGAAAGAAGATACGCACAAGATGGCGGAAGCTAACAAAGCGTTCTCACACTTCAGATTCTAATTTTGAAGACAACGAATAAAATATGATGACACCGACTGTCAATAAGCATCACAAGCCTTATTACAGTCGGTGTACTTATTTCTTTCAAACAACATTGCACAAAAACAAGCTTTCAAAGCAAACTGCATAAATATATTATGGCAAGAGATTTAAAATTCACTAGAAACATCGGTATCGCTGCCCACATTGATGCTGGTAAAACGACGACAACTGAGCGTATTCTTTACTACTCAGGTGTTAACCACAAAATTGGTGAGGTGCACGAAGGTGCTTCAACAATGGACTGGATGGAGCAAGAGGCTGAGCGTGGTATCACGATCACTTCTGCTGCGACAACTGTATTCTGGAACTACCGTGGCAATAAATACCAAGTAAACGTTATTGATACCCCAGGTCACGTTGACTTTACCGTAGAGGTAAACCGTTCTTTGCGTGTACTTGATGGATTGGTATTCTTGTTTTCGGCCGTTGATGGTGTTGAGCCGCAATCCGAAACAAACTGGCGTCTAGCCGACAACTATAAAGTGCCCCGTATTGGTTTCGTTAACAAAATGGACCGCTCTGGTGCTGACTTCTTGAAAGTTGTTAAGCAAGTTAAAGATATGTTGGGATCAGAAGCCGTAGCATTACAATTGCCTATCGGTGCTGAGGACTCATTCACTGGTGTTGTTGACTTGATCAACAACCGTGGTATCGTTTGGAATGAGCATGATAAAGGAATGACCTTTACAGAAGTGCCTATCCCTGATGATATGGTTGATGAAGTAGCGGAATACCGTGAAAAATTATTAGAAGCTGTTGCTGGATACGATGAGTCGTTGATGGAGAAATTCTTTGACGATCCAAACTCGTTGACAGAACGCGAAATCTTAAACGCTTTGCGTGCTGCTGTATTGGATAACTCCATCGTTCCTATGGTATGTGGATCATCTTTCAAAAACAAAGGTGTACAAACCATGTTGGATCTTGTGATGGAATTATTGCCTTCACCTTTGGATTCAGAAGGTGTAAAAGGTACGCATCCTGATTCTGGCGAAGAATTGCTTCGTAAGCCTAGCGTGAGCGAGCCTTTCGCAGCATTAGGTTTCAAAATTGCAACAGATCCATTCGTAGGTCGTTTATGTTTTATCCGTGCTTATTCTGGAAAATTAGACGCAGGTTCTTATGTCTTGAACACACGTTCAGGAAACAAAGAGCGTATCTCGCGTATCTTCCAAATGCACGCTAACAAGCAAAACCCTATTCCTTTTATCGAGGCTGGTGATATTGGCGCGGTAGTAGGTTTCAAAGATATCAAAACAGGTGATACGCTATGTGACGAAAAAGCACCTATCGTGTTAGAATCTATGGTGTTCCCTGAGCCGGTAATCGGTTTGGCGATCGAGCCTAAGACACAGGCTGACGTTGATAAATTGGGTATTGGTCTTGGTAAACTAGCAGAAGAGGATCCTACATTCGTTGTTAAATCTGACGAAGAGACTGGTCAAACTGTAATCTCCGGTATGGGCGAGCTTCACTTAGAGATCTTGATCGACCGTTTGAAACGCGAGTTCAAAGTAGAGGTTAACCAAGGTGCTCCTCAGGTAGCTTACAAAGAGTCTATCAAAGGTACTTCTGAGCACCGCGAGGTTTACAAAAAACAATCCGGTGGTCGTGGTAAATTTGCAGATATCAAAGTTGTGGTATCCCCTATCGACGAAGATTATGACACATCGAAATCTGCACTTCAATTTGTGAACGAAATCGTGGGTGGTGCTATTCCAAAAGAATACATCCCTTCTGTACAAAAAGGTTTCGAAAGCTCATTGAAAAATGGCGTGTTGGCTGGTTACCCGCTATCCGGCATGAAAGTTCGTTTGATTGATGGATCATTCCACGCAGTCGATTCAGACTCTCTATCGTTCGAATTGGCAGCTAAAATGGCTTACCGTGAGGCATTGCCGAAATGTACCCCAGTATTGATGGAGCCTATCATGAAAGTGGAAGTGTTAACACCAGAAGAAAACATGGGTGATGTTATGGGCGACTTAAACCGTCGTCGTGGTCAGATGCAAGGTCTTGATTCACGTAACGGAGCACAAGTTATCAAAGCCTTGGTACCACTTTCTGAAATGTTTGGTTACGTAACACAATTACGTACGATCACTTCGGGCCGTGCGACATCAACCATGGAATTTGATCATTACGAAGAAGCACCACGTAACGTTGCTGACGATGTAATCGCAAAATCAAAAGGCAGAGTTAAAGGATCTGTAGAATAATCCTTATCTAAAATAAACCGACCTCCTGTTGTGAATAGCTCTAACGGGAGGTCATCTTAAAAACAAATAAAAATGAGCCAAAGAATCAGAATTAAATTGAAATCTTACGATTACAATTTGGTTGACAAGTCAGCTGAGAAAATCGTAAAAACAGTAAAACCTACAGGTGCAGTAGTTAGTGGTCCTATTCCATTACCTACGGAGAAAAAAATCTATACCGTTTTACGTTCACCACACGTTAACAAAAAAGCACGTGAGCAATTCCAATTGTGTGCTTATAAGAGATTGTTGGATATCTATTCATCAAACTCAAAAACTGTTGATGCCTTGATGAAACTTGAATTGCCTTCAGGCGTTGAAGTTGAAATCAAAGTGTGATAGATTTCAAGTACTGAAAAAATAAAAGAGGCTACCGAATCGGTAGCCTCTTTTGCATGCTGGTATCTTGTGCCTAGAATTGGAAACCAACGCCAAACGACAATACGCGGTTGGATCTTTTGTTTTCAGTGTTATAAAGGCTCGTCAACCCGAGTCCATAACCGGCATTAATTAAAAATCCGTTTGATAACTTGTAACCCGCCATAAAATTGGCACCAGCGTCAATGACTTTCATTTCATCATCAGCACCGCCGAAGTTAATATCTGTTTCGATATCTCCAGAACCGAACTCCGTCTCTCCACGATTTTTTTCCTTACCGCTTACATTAAAGCCAATATAAGGTCCAGCACCTAAAAAAACATTTCCTGATCCCGCAGGAATCCAGTACACCGCATTAACAGGAATTTCGATTGACATCGTATTGATGGTATTGGTACCGTCAAAACCTGCTATGCTTCCACTTAATTTGCTACCTTTCCCTTGTAAAGATACGCCGGGTTGTATAGAGAATTGTGGCGCTACTGGTAAGTCCGCAAAACCGGTCACGTAAAATGACGGATTCATTTTCTGTAAATCGCTATAGCCAGAACTTAAACCACTATACTTACCTAAGTTCAAACCTGCTTTTAGACCCCAGCTCGTTTGAGCTTGTGCGCCTGCAGCTAATAATAATGCTGCTCCTAAAGAAAGTAAAATCTTTTTCATACTCTTTATTTTTGTTTTACAAGGGTGGTATTGCAACATTCAGACCAAAAATAAACAAGCACTTGAAAACAGTATTTATACAACTGATTATAAGCAGCTTAATTACTTTACAAAACCGATTACCATCCCGTAATAATAGCCGTAAACCTATGGCCCGGTTACGCACAAAAAAATATGTAGAGAAACTTTTAAAATAAGCGTTGTAAATATGAAAACTAAAGTTTATTTTTGCATTCCCTTAGGGGATAAAGGGTCGGATGGCCGAGTGGCTAGGCTGAGGTCTGCAAAACCTCCTACAGCGGTTCGAATCCGCTTCCGACCTCGTTTTATTGACAATAAAAAGACACAACAATGGGAGTTACACGTTTAAAAAGAAAAGATAGAAGAAATAAAACTGTTTCACGTGTGGAAGTTCAGTTTTTGAAATTAGGCCGCAATATTGAGCTAGGTTCGAAAAGCCAAATGCCAAAGAAAAGCCAAATCACGAAGAACAACGAAATTTTGAATGCACTAGCTACCGACGCTAAGTAAGGCTATTCAAGAAAGAGATAAAAAAGGAGAACGGAAATGTTCTCCTTTTTTATTAATGTGCCTCCAAGAGCTCTTTCAACGCTTTTACTAGCTCGCGCGAGGTCTGCCAAGTGGGTTCATTCATCCCATCCAGAGCGTCAGATTCGAAAGCCATACGCGATTTGACCGAAATCTTTGCGGAGCTATGCACCGACTTTGCGCCCGTCTTCCGTATAAGGTCTATTATATTGCTAGCATTCACTCCAGCCCCGGGCATAATTTCGATCCGGCCATCGGCTTGTACTATCAGTTCGCGAAGTAATTCTTGCCCCTCATCTGCGGTGTTTCTCAATCCGGAAGTCAAGATCCGATCAAAGCCAAGTGCAATCACATCTTCCAAAGCTTCAGTGGGGTTTTGCGTGCGGTCGAAAGCGCGGTGAAATACCACCGTCATCGGTTTCGCCAAAGCGACGAGCGCCGCATTGCGCGCATGATCTACGCCACCATCCGGGGAAAGAATCCCGAACACCACGCCGTTGCAGCCGGCCTGCTTGCAAAAGCTGATATCCATTTTCATTTCTTCAAACTCCTCATCGCTATATACGAAATCACCCCCTCGTGGACGTATTAGTACATGCATACCAATATGCAAAAGGTGTCGGGCACGTGCTATCTGTCCGTAGGAAGGCGTGATACCCCCATTCTCTAAATTTTGGCAAAACTCCACACGACTCGCTCCCCCAAGTTGCGCCTGCAGGGCGGAGTATGATGAGTTGGAACAAATCTCTAATTTGATCCCGTTTATTTCTTTTTCTATGACATCCATAGAACAAATTTGCCAATTTTCCCGAGGCTACGCAGCGATACAGCTGGGAGTTTTTATCGAATTATGATAACAACCAATAGATCAGTACGTTATTTTAATAAAAACAAAACTATTTGAATCCTTGCCTTGTTATAACAACTCGTGCTAAACCGTATAAAGTGAAATCTTTAATCGTTATTCGTCATGACAATAATATCTAGAGAAATCGAAATCCAAGACAAGCTATCCAATATCTTTGAGGAGCTTATGGACCGTAAAGAACTTATCCACGATGAATTGGTACAATCGCGGCAGAGTTATACACAGATATGTGACAAGCATATTTTTTCAGGCTTTTCCTCGGAAACAGAATGGATAAACGCCACGGAGCATCACGAGCAAAAGTTTCGGGAGTATGATGTACACTGCTATCTTGTAGACGTCTTGTCAGACTACAGGGATATTGAAGGGTATTTTCCGGAGTATATCGATATGCTAGCTAACGTAGAAACGATTATGCTAAGGTTTGCGCGTGAGGAGCAATACGAGATTTCGGCCATTATTAAGCTTTGGTTGGGCAAGCTCATCAAATCGCTCTAGAAAAGGCATGCATGAACGAGAACGTTCGTTCATGCTTATACGATCACATGGTGCTTAACGTTATAGGAAGCGTATATTGAACGCGTACCTGCCGCCCATTTTGTATACCCGGAGACCATTTTTTAGCACTTTTTAATATCCTGACAGCTTCTTGCCCGGTGCCAAAGCCAAGGTCGCGTAAAACTTTTATATCTGTTAGACTCCCATCACGCTCCACTACGAAAGAGACCAGTACACTGCCTTTTATGCCTTGCTGTAAGGCGGCATCAGGATAGACATAATGCTTACCAACCCATTGCACGAACGCTTTCATACCCCCAGGTGGCTCAGGCATAACTTCAACAGCGATAAAAGCTGCGTTGCCATCGGCAGATCCCGTTGTCTCGCCGGATGCTGTACCAGTCATCGCACCTTCTTGCTTCGTTGGTCCAAACTCGCCGTTAGCAAGATAAGTCCCTCCTTCCACCTTTTTCAAGGTGATACGCGCAGTCATCTTATCTTTCATCTCGTCTTGCGTGGCCATTTCCTCCGTCGCGTGATGTGCGCTCGTTACGATAGGCTCGACAGCACGGATCAGATCGATCGCTGGTGGATCGTGCGCAATCTGTTGGATGGGCTTGGCTTCCGGTATCAGCAACTCCTCTTCTTTCGGCAGATCAGGAACTTTTAAATCATCATCCAAAATCACGGCTGTCTCCTGATAGGTCACGGTAGGAAGAACTGCCTTGGGCATATGGTCGTAGGCAAATTTAGCACCTACTAGCACAATGACAACTCCGCTAACGATAAACAGGGCTCGGTTGGTAGCGAGCGCCGCATTCCTTCGTAGATCATAAGCACCGTACATACGATTTCGGGATGAGAATACTACATCCAACCATTCCTTTTCATAGATATCTAATTTGTTCGTCCACATAGCAAGTAAATTTTAAGGTTTACATTCGTTACATACATGATGCAAACGCCTGTTACTTTTCATAAAATTTTCTACAAAGCAGTGTGAGCCTCGAAATCAGAAAGAATAGGGGGAAGAATAGTATACGCGAAAAATAGCGGCGATAACGGCAACTACACGTGCATACGCGCGAGCGGCGTCACATCTTGCGCGACAAATGATTTTTGCAGGTATTTTTGATAGCCCGCAATGGCAATCATGGCGGCATTGTCGGTACAATACTCGAATTTCGGAATAAACACGTTCCACCCTAAACGGTCGCCCGTTTCCAATAAGGCCTTACGCAATCCCGAATTGGCCGATACCCCACCGGCGATAGCAATTCGGCTTACGCCCGTCAGCTTTGCTGCTTTTTTGAGCTTATTGAGCAAGATAGAGACGATACGCGATTGCACCGACGCACAAACATCGGCCAGCTGTTCTTGAAGAAAGTTTGGATTTATTTTTTCCTGTGCCTGCACCATATACAAAATTGCCGTCTTCAGTCCGGAGAAACTGAAATCCAAATTTTCAATCTGCGGTTCGGGAAGTTGAAAAGCATGGGGATTACCTTCCTTTGCATATTTATCGATAAGAGGGCCACCCGGATAAGGCAGGTTTAATATCTTCGCGGTTTTATCGAAGGCTTCACCCGCCGCATCGTCCAGCGTTTGCCCGAGGAGCTCCATTTCGAAATAATCCTTCACCAACACAATTTGCGTATGCCCCCCAGATACCGTCAGGCATAGAAAAGGAAATTCAGGTTTGGGATCGTCAATAAAATGGGCTAAAATATGCGCTTGCATATGATTAACCTCTATCAAAGGAATATTACGAGCCAGAGCAAAGGACTTCGCAAACGAGGTTCCAACAAGTAATGCACCTAAAAGTCCGGGGCCGCGCGTAAAAGCTACCGCATCAATATCATTTTTATGTATTTTTGCCTGCACAATGGCCTGATCGACGGTTGGAATGATATGTTGTTGATGCGCACGCGAAGCAAGCTCGGGAACAACGCCCCCGTATTTTGCGTGGATTGCTTGACTAGCAATAATATTTGACTTAATTTCACCGTCTATACAAATAGAGGCTGAAGTTTCATCACAAGAGGATTCGATACCGAGGATTATAGCCATTGCGCGAAGTATTAAACAGAACACAAAAATATCAAAAAAATACTAAAAATAACGCTTGTTACCTTGCTTAGCATCACCTTGCTAACAGTAGGTGTGATCTTTGCGTTGCGCTACCCCTCCGTCCAAACCTATGTAAGCAAGAAAACCGCAAATTACCTTAGCGAGCAGCTGGGAACAAAAATATCGGTCGGGAACGTGTATATAAACCCGTTCCGATCGGTAGAAATAAAAGGACTAACCGTAAACGATCGGAAAGGGAAAAAGATGCTGTATGCCAAGAGCATAACGGCCACTTTTTCGCTGGCGAAGCTATTTAATAATGAATTTGAAGTACGAAAACTTAGCTTAGAAAACGCCTATTTCCAGTACGAGATCTATAAAGATAGCACCAACCTCAGCTTTCTTATAAACTACTTTGCACCGAAGAAAAAAGGACCGAAAAAAAGTAAGTCGAAGCTTTCAATCAACCTGAGACAGGTTCAACTTCACGACAACCATGTTAAATTGGTCGATCACCGCTGGTCCAGAAAGCACAACGGCCTCAACTTCAATGACCTCGATATTCAAGGCATCTCTGGATTGTTGGACGAAATCCAGTTTAACGAACAGGAGCTGCAAGCCAACATCGAGCAATTAACCTTCAACGATAAGAGCGGGTTGCATGTGCGTGAGCTCTCCGCTAAATCGTACATATCCGCTAAAAAGATGACTTTTAAGGAGTTAACTTTACGCACAAGCCGTTCGAAAATTGGAAACTACCTGCAGTTTGAATATGATCACTTTGCCAGTTTTGAACACTTTGTCGACAGTGTGCATGTAACCGCAACCTTGGATCAGGCCTTTCTTGATTCCCGAGATATTGCATTTTTCGCTCCGGATATGTCTAAGGTTCGTTTCTTGACGACCATCCAGCAAGCCGAGCTGTGGGGAACGGTGGCCGATATAAAGGCACGATCCGTCAACCTAAAGACTGGAAAGCAAACCGCATTCCAGGGCAATCTTCGAATCGCTGGTCTTCCCGATATTGAGCGCACGAAATTTGATTTCGATATCAAGAGGCTCGTTACCTCAGCAAACGATTTAGAAAGCTTAGTCCCCGACTTAGCGGATATGCGTAGCTTTACACTACCTGCACAACTGCATAGACTGGGCAATATAAGCTATACCGGAGATCTGGATGGCTATTATCATAATTTTACCCTTGATGGAAAAGCCGAAACGGGTCTCGGATTGATCGACGCTAAAGCAACAGTGGCCATCCGCCCTACCCTACAATATGCAGGGCAGATCAACAGCTCGAATTTTAATATAGGAGAGCTCCTAAATGCAAAAAGCTTAGCGACAGCTGGTTTCGACTTTCAATTTGACGGCACAAGTTCCGACAAGCTCTCCCTTCAACTTGCTGGTCAAGGACGGTTTCATAACTTTTTTTTTAAAGGGTATGAATATGATCAAATACTGTTCGAGGGGGAGATACAAGACCGGCTGTTCACCGCAACAGGCAGTATTCAGGACGAGCAGGCAAAACTGGAATTTGACGGAGAGATCGACTGGGACACGGAAACACCTATTTATACACTTTCATCAGATATAGAGGTGCTGAACTTAAAAGACCTCCGCCTATTTACAGAAGATAGCATCGTGGTGAAGAAGTCTAATCTGCGCGCAACGATGCATGGCAACTCCTTGAATTCGCTTAATGGCCATATCTATTCAGATCATATTCAATTTCAATCTTCCCGTGGAGAATTTGTTATGGATTATCTTGATTTTAACTCCGAGGGTGATGAACAGTCGAAACTGCTAACGTTGAAGTCGGATGTGGTCGATGGTGTATTGAATGGGCAGATCGACCTCAATACAATAGCCGCTTATTTTCGTTCGCTCGCGATGCGTTATGCGCCTGCGATCAATATTGATGCGGCACCATACAATCCGCAAAACTTCGATCTTCAGGTTACCATAAAATCTTTTGATGCCGTATCCGCACTCTTTGACCCGAACTTACGGTTGGAAGATGGCGCGAATTTAAAAGCTACCTTTTCATCAGCCGATTACACGGCAAACTTCAGCGCGTTTAGTCCTGTAGTATCTTATAAGGGTTTGAAAATAACTAATCTTGCCTTGTCGGAACAGGCGGATGATAAAGCCTTCTCGCTATCGGTCTACGCCGATAGACTCAGTATGTCAGACTCGGCTTATGTGGAGCATGTTAGTATGCATAATACGTTGGCTAATGATAGCTTACATTTCAAGATGACACTCTCCGAGAACGATCGCGCCAACTATCTAAATCTAAACGGAAACATCCACTTTGCGCAGAATAAGCCCGCATACATAAAATTCGATAGATCAGAAATAGTCTTGAATAGGGAGCAATGGACCATCAATGAAGACGCTGATCTACGGGTATCCAAAGGCAAGTTTTACTTGAACAACCTCTTGATCATACGTGATAAACAGCAGATCAGTCTAAACGGCATACTGTCTGACGATGATGCCGATCGTTTAGATATAGCCTTTAGCGACTTCAGTTTATCATCCTTAGCGGGTGTTACCAAGCCAATGGGCATAGAATTGCAGGGCAGCATGAGCGGTGACGTGCATGTACAATCGGTGTTCAAGAAGCCTACCTTATCCACGGACATCAATACAACGCCAATCATCTTCAATAACCTTCCTATCGGCACCCTAAACATTCGCGCAGATTTTGATCCAGCAAGTGGACTTATGCTGTTGAGCTCCAAATTGCAGGATATCGATGGACGAGGGATAGATCTAGCCGGTACCTACGATTTAAAATCATCTCAAAACGCCTTGCGCTTGCGCGGAAAAATCAACGATTTGGATATTGGTATTTTACAGCCCTTTTTAAAAAATCTGGTCTCCAATGTATACGGGAAACTGAGCGGAGACCTGACGATTGAAGGCACCATAAGGCATCCAAAAATTAACGGCAGCTCAACGATACCCGAAGCCTCATTTTTAGTAGACTATCTTCAGACCCGGTACCAGCTGACCAATCAGAGTTGCCTGATTCACGATAACCGCCTCCTTTTAAACAACTGGCGTTTTAGCGACATCAACCGTAGTACAGCAACAGCGAAAGGGTACATTGATCTGGATAATCTCACTAATCCAGTTTTAGATATTAATGTCGACGCTAAAAACTTCCAGATTTTAAATACCGGGAGGAAGGATAATGAACTATTTTTCGGAACAGCGTATGCCTCGGGCAGGTTTGGCTTTAAGGGCCCGGTAAATGCGGTCATTATTGACATCAATGCCACATCAAACCCGAACACGGTGATCACGATCCCATTCAACAGCTCCCTGAAAGTAAGTGATAACGATTTTTTTTACTTTACGACACCAGACTCGGCAAGTTTGGAAGCGCCCCTTTCCAAACAATTGTTTGAAGGCCTCACGATGAATATGGATCTCAATTTGACCAGAGATGCGGAGATCAACTTAGAGAACAATATCGGATCGTTAAAAGGCTTGGGTACGGGAAGCGTTTCCCTGCGTATGGCGAGCGTGGGCGATTTTGAGATGTTTGGCGATTACCTCATTTTAGCAGGGAAATTTCATTTCACAGCGCAGGATTTTTTTAATAAGTTTTTTGATCTGAAAGAGGGAGGCACGATTCGCTGGGCCGGAAAGCCGGGCGAAGCAACGGTGAACCTAAGTGCCACCTACCAGCAACGCACATCTGTGGCGCCGCTATACAACGCGGCAGGCAGAACGGAAAACAACGACCGAATCTTAGCGCAAGCAGACATGATTTTGAAAGGTACTCTTTCCCAACCGGAAATTTCATTTGATCTCAACTTCCCACAAGATCCCTACGTAAAAGATGAGCTTCAAGGCTACTTGAGTGATGGAAATAATGTAAACCAGCAGGCTATCAGTTTGATTGTGCGCCGAAGTTTCACCCCGGCGTCTACCCAAGAATTTGGCCGCGAAGTGAATAATACCCTATTATCTGCCGGAACAGAAATCGCCTTTAACCAGTTGAATAGTATCATTTCGCAATCCTTGAATATGAACTTCTTAGACCTCAACATCCGTTCCTTCAATGACGCATCGGCATCCTTACGCTTCTTTGATGATCGGTTAATTTTGACGGGCGGTGTCAGTGATCGAAGTCGTAGCCAACTGAACGATCTTACGGTGTTTTCCGATCAGATTGCCACCGACGCGGAGATCACGTTTCGGCTTCGTCAAGATGGCAACCTCGTATTGAGGGCATATAATCGGCTTAACACGCGGAACTTCCTGTTCACGCCATACAGCGACTACATCAGCGCCGTAGGGGTTGTTTACAGGCAAGAGTTTAACACGCTCGGTGAGTTTTGGCGAAAGCTATGGATCTGGAATGAACGAAAACAACGCGCTGACCAATACGTGGTGCCCGACAGCTTAAGCGCCAACTAGCCCAGCAGCATTTTCACAAGCTCTTGCCATTCATCAGCAAGATCACCTTTGTAGACGGGTTGACCTGCCCGTCCATACCAATACTTCGCGTTCCATAGATCACCTTCCACCCGGTGCAGATAAGCATGAACATGTGCTGATGTCTGATCATCCAGTTGATCGATCAAGTCGTGCGCACGGTTCCAATCACCCTTCCCCTCAAACCATAAAGCTTTAAGATGAACATTTAACACTGCAGGTACTGTTTGATCTGATTTTATGCTTTGTGAAAACTTTTCAAAATCCATAGAAAAACGTCTAATTTACGAACGCCATTACTGGCGATTGCTGTAGAAATATACATTTTTATTTGAAAGGACATACTAATTATTGTAAAGAGAACGTTAGAAATAAGGTTTGTAACAAAAATATTATAATAGATAAGATGAACGTGCGTAGCTGATTTTTGTTAGAACTGTAGATAATGGTACTCAAATTAATAACTAAAAGTCACGAATGAAACATTCTATTTACGCTATTCCGTTACTCCTGTTCGGACCTACTCCTGTATTTTCCTCACTTTCGAACCCGGAGACGACAAAAATTGTACAGCAAAAGACGAGTACAGCATTTACCATTTCCTTTAATAACAACCATGCAGTACGCGATTATTGGTCGGCTTCTCCCCTATCAATAGACACGCTCAATGCGGTGAAAGGGTCGATTAAAGATGAGCAGGGTGCGCCGTTACAGGGTGTTATCGTGACCGTAAAAGGCGAATCTGTCAATGTTGTTTCTAACGATCAAGGCGCTTTTGAATTGGAAGCCAAGCCTGATGCGACATTAATGTTTAACAAAACAGACTTCGCAAGGCATGAAGAGCCTGTCAACAATCGCAGCGAAGTTAATATCGTTTTAAAGGTCGCTCCACCAGACTCCGTGAAAACAGATTCCACGGCTGTAACGACCAGCACAACAGACTCAACGAGAACAGATTCTACCGCTACCAAGTTAACCGGAGTCGTTCCAGCGCAACAAGATTCAACGAAAGCAGCGCCAACTACCGTGCAAACGCAAACTGACTCTACCCGCGCAACACAAAATACACAAGACCTTGTACAGGGCACGGTGCGAGATGCTAACGGCCCTGTTGCAGGCGCAACCGTATCGGTCAAAGGCCTCGCGGTTACCGCCGCCACAGATGATCAAGGTAAGTTTAGCATTGCAGCGGGCAGCAGTCCAGCGCTGATCTTTAGCGCTGTCGGCTATAAAGAACATGAAGAGCTCCTGAACAACAGGAAATCTGTCGACGTAACGATGGTTCAAGAAGCCACAACCATTCAATCGGTACAGGTTGTGGCCGTAGGATATGGTACAATGGAACGAGCAACCTTGGCCAGCTCCGTGTCCAGTATCGGATCAGACCAAATCGAAAATGAAGTGCTACCGAGCATTTCACAAGCCATACAGGGTAAAGCCGGCGGGGTGCAGGTCTCTCAGAAATCAGGATCTCCGGGTGGCGGTCTCAGCATCCGCGTTCGCGGTACCACATCCATCAACGCGAGCTCCGACCCCTTATACGTGATCGACGGAATCCCGGTAAATAGTACAACAAACTTTACCGGTGGATCTACCTTTGATTTTGGCGGCGGAACACAGGGAATAAACGTACTTTCGTCACTGAATCCTGCCGATGTGCAGTCTGTGGAAATTCTTAAAGATGCGGCATCTTCCTCTATTTACGGTTCCAGAGCAGCCAACGGTGTCGTCTTAATTACGACCAAAAAGGGTGACGCAGGGACGAGCCAATTTCATTTCAACATGTACGAAGGTTTCTCCGAGATGCCCTCCGAGCGGAAGTACAAGTTGATGAACACCGCGCAATACCAAGATTATATGCGTGATTTCTATGCTATCGCACAACAAGAGACACCGACAACTACGATCCCGCAACAGGTGTTGGCAAATCCGGATCTTACAACCGATTGGCAAGATGTTATTTTCCGCAAAGCAGCCACACGCAGCTATGAGTTAGCGGCCAGTGGCGGAAGCGACAAAACACAATATTACACCTCCTTTGGCTACATGCGTCAAGGTGGTATCCTACATGGTTCGGACTTTAACCGAATCAGCGGGCGCATAAACTTAAACCATCAACATAGCGAGAAGCTGAATTTTGCTACGGCAATCAATATTACGCGTGCGGAAAACGACCGCGTGCAGGAAGAGAACTCCAGAGAGGGGGCTACCAAGAATGGTATTTTTGCACCGCCTAATATTCCAGTCTTCGATGCAAATGGAAATTATGTCTATGATCAAGTGAGCGCGTCTCGCGAAAATCCTCTTGCTATATTAGAGCTCCCCGTGAATAATGCGCAAACATGGCGTATTCTCGCCAACGTGAGTGCGGAATACAAAATTATCCCATCGTTAGCGTTGAAAACGAATTTCGGTACCGACGTGAGCTTTATTGACGAAACGTTCTTTATGCCGCCAAACGGCCTTCGCTCGTATGCCAGCCAAGGGGGTATTGGTGCCCGTCGCAACACGCGCGATCAACTATGGATCAATGAAACGACACTGACATTTGATCAAACATATGGCGATCATCATATTAACGCGTTGGGCGGATTTTCCGTACAGGAATCACGTTTGGAATTTGTACATGCACAACGAAACAATTTCCCGTCCAATGATATTGAATATATTAACGCCGGAGGTGTGGTTACCCAAGCTAATTCGTTTCCGGAAGAATGGGCTATCGCATCCGGTTTTGCCCGGGTGAACTACGACTTTCAGAAGAAATATATCGTAACCGCCAATTTGCGGACAGATGGTTCGTCTCGCTTTGGTCGAGAAAACCGTTGGGCAACATTCCCATCCGTTGCAGCAGCTTGGCGCGTTTCGGAAGAAAGTTTCATGAAAGAGGTTCCCGCGATCAGCAACCTAAAACTAAGAGGAAGCTGGGGGATCACGGGTAATCAGAATATTGGAAATTACGCAAGTTATTCGTTATACTCAGGCGGCAACAACTATTTGGGATCTCCTGGATTTGTGCCTTCTGTCTTAGGCGATGTAAATTTGAAATGGGAAACAACACGGCAAACCGATATCGGGATTGATGTAGGCCTGTTCAACAATAGGGTTTCGATCTTAGCCGATTATTACTATAAGAGAACATCCGACCTGCTAATTGCTGTTCCTATTTTGACCAGTTCTGGCTATGCAAACCAGTTTACCAATTCGGGAGATATCGAAAATAAAGGTTTCGAGTTTGAACTAACCACGCAGAATTTTGTTGGTGAATTTAAATGGACTACATCGTTGAACATGACGTTCAATAGAAACAAAGTTTTATCCCTTCCTCCAGGTGTTCCAAGGATGTTAGGCGGCGTCGGTGAATTAAATATTGCACAGGCAGGCTTACCATTGGGTGCATTTTATGGCTGGAGAATGCTTGGTGTAAATCCGCAAACCGGTTTAATCGAGTATGCAGGTGCTGATGGATCGGCGACTACGCCGAGTGAGCCAAACGACCGCCAAATTATTGGTGATCCAAATCCGGATTTCTTTGGTGGTATTACCAACACCTTTCAATACAAGAACTTTGATCTAAGTATCATGGGGCAGTTCTCCTACGGAAATGATCTCTTTAACTACAATTTGGCTACGGGCCTAGGGGGCTCAAATCTAAGTTCCAACGGTTTGGTGGACTGGGTGGATAGGTGGCGCCAACCGGGCGACCAAACAAACGTTCCGCGTCCAACACCAGGTGACTTTGATAACTCCGCCATCTCCGATCGGTTTGTACAAGATGGATCATTCTTCCGCTTAAGGAATATTACATTGGGTTACTCCTTACCGAAAGATTTGACGGATAAGCTGAGAGTCAGCAAGCTTCGTGCTTATGTAACCGTTCAAAATGCCTACGTCTTTACAAAATACAACGGTTACGATCCGGAGGTAGGATCAAGCCACGGAGGTGCCAATACGGGGTTAATTTATGGGTATGATTATGGTAGCTATCCGCAACCACGAATCTTCACCGCCGGTATCAACTTATCTTTTTAACATTAGTGCCTACACAACATGAATACACTATATAAATTTATTGCCATAGTCCTGACTGGAGCAAGTTTGGCCTCCTGTAATAGCTTTCTGGATCGTCAACCATTGGCTCAGGTAACGGCAGATAGCTACTTTAATTCGGAAACAAACGCAAATGCCGCTGCCATAGGAATGTACCGGACAATGACCCCTTCGTTCGGTTGGGGACAAACCGTCATCACCTTACCGGAGTTCTCCGCTCGACACATTGCCCATATTTCTTCGTTCCCGGAGTACGAAAACTTCGCCACACATAACGTGACAGTTATCAATCCCTGGACGTCCAATGTCTGGAATAGTATGTACAATACGATAAATGCGGCAAATAACATCATCGCTCGGGTGCCCAATATTCCGGACGATGCTATTTCTGCAGCGAAGAGAAATCAATTCATCGGTGAGGGAAAGTTTATACGGGCTTTAAGCTATTTTTTCTTGGTTCGCGCCTTCGGACGTGTACCGTTAAAACTTACTGCAACAACGGAGGAAGAAAACCAAGCTATACCGCAGTCAGAACCACAAGCCATTTACGAACAGATCGTGCTTGATCTTACAGAGAGTGTAGAGGCCCTCCCGGAGACGCATGCTAGCGCTGAGGCAACGAAGGGCAGAGCAACCAAGGCCGCTGCGCAAGCACTATTGGCAAAGGTGTACTTGTACCAAGCAAGATACACAAATGATTACGCCAAAGCCGCTGCGGCAGCTAAAGTGATTATAGATTCGGATGCTTTCCAGCTAGTGACCAACTATGGCAGTATCTGGCAAAATGAAAACACGGCGGAATCTATTTTCGAGTTGCAGTTTGACAACCAAACAACAAACCCGCTAGCGTCGGTGAGCAATAACAACCCAAGTATGTTATTCTACGTGCGTGATTCCAGCATTCGTAACCTATTTGAACCGACGGATATTAGACGTAGTTTTTCTGTCGTGCAGGGAACGAGGGTAAGTTCATCGGGAGATACGACTTTCCTTGATTTTATGGGGAAATTTCCTAATTTCAATCCGGCCAGTCAGAATTTACCTCTTATTCGTCTAGCGGAAATTTATTTGGTCCATGCCGAGGCCGAAGCACGCGCTAGCGGCGCAGTAACCGAAGCAGCCTTCGCATCGTTGAACGCTGTGCTAACGCGTGCGAATGTAAGCGGCAGTATCGGCGATTTCAGCAGCGTAGACGGCTTCGTGCGCTTTCTACAAGAAGAGAAGGAAAGGGAGATGCTTTTTGAGGGAGAAACCTGGTTTGACTTTTGCCGCACGGGCTTGGCACTTGAGAAATACCCTACGTTGACAAATGAACAGTACTTTGTTTATCCTATACCAGCTGCACAGCTTAGTCTTGGCGGAGGACTGGTACAGAATCCGGGCTATAATTAAACGGGTAATGATATAAAACAAGAAACGGGAGCATGGTGCTCCCGTTTCTTGTTTATTTAAACTTGCTGGCCAATGCCGCGAGTTTAGATGCCATATCCGTTTCCGGCTGCTGCACCCGTTGCTTTCCATTTCCTCGACCAGCGAGGTCTCGGTTTTTGTCACGTCGAGGTGCCGTGCTGCTTTTCTCTTCGGTTTTCATCGTCAGCCCGATACGATTACGACGTTCGTCGATTTCAGTAACGGTCACCATTACTTGTTGCTGCACCTTGACCACCTCGTGTGGATCCGACACGTAACGGTTTGCCAATTGGCTGAGATGTACTAAACCATCTTGGTGCACCCCGATGTCGACAAATGCCCCGAAATTGGTAATGTTGGTTACGATACCGGGCAGTTTCATACCGATACGCAGATCGGAAACCGCATTCACCCCATCTGTAAAGTTAAACGCTTCAAACTGCTCGCGCGGGTCGCGTCCGGGCTTCGACAATTCTCCTATAATATCGTTTAGCGTGGGTAGGCCTACGTCCTCGGAAATATATTTCTTTAAATCAATTTGCTTTCGCAACGCTTCATTAGTCAAAAGGTCTTCCACTTTCGCGTTAACATCGCGCGCCATTTGTTCAACCAGCGCATAACGCTCGGGGTGTACAGAAGAAGCATCTAAAGGATGCTCGGCCTGCCGGATGCGTAAAAATCCTGCTGCCTGTTCAAATGCTTTATCGCCTAAGCGGGGAACTTTTTTGAGCTCCTTTCGCGATCGAAATGGACCATTTGCCATGCGGTAGTTTACGATCTGTTGAGCCAGCGATGGGCCAAGGCCTGACACGTAGGCCAGAATTTGCTTGGAAGCGGTATTCAGTTCTACACCAACAGCGTTTACGCAAGAAATAACCGTATCGTCCAGTGCAGTTTGTAGCTTATTTTGATCGACATCATGTTGGTATTGACCAACACCGATAGATTTTGGATCTATTTTAACCAGCTCGGCCAAGGGATCCATGAGACGCCTTCCAATGGAAACGGCACCCCTTACGGTCACGTCATAATCCGGAAACTCCTCACGCGCTACATCAGATGCCGAATAGATGGACGCACCCGATTCGTTGACCATCACAAGCGTTACTTCCTGTAACCCTAGTTTTCGAACAAAATCTTCCGTCTCACGGCCAGCCGTACCATTCCCTACCGCAATAGCCTCTATCGCATGCTTCGCTACCAAATGCCTTATCACCCGTTCGGATTCGGCGGCACCGCCAGCCCCTGTGTGGGGAAAAATTGCGGTATTTTCCAATAGTGTTCCTTGGGCATCCAGCACCACCGTTTTGCATCCTGTACGAAATCCCGGGTCGATCGCCAACAACCGTTTTTGTCCCAAGGGAGCGGCCAATAATAACTGCCGCACATTATCGGCAAATACCTTGATCGCCTCTTCATCGGCGCGCTGGCGCGTGAGTACACGAATTTCGGTTTCCATAGAAGGCCTCAACAGACGTTTGTAACTATCTTGTAGAGCCAACTTTACCTGACCCGCAGATTCGCCAGCATTTTTTATGTATAACTTTTCCAAAGCAGGCGCGATTTCCTGCTCTTCGACCGCAATATCCAAATAAAGAAGTTCCTCCTTCTCTCCTCTTCGCATGGCCAAGATACGATGGGAAGGTGCGTCTTTCAACGATTCAGTCCATTCGAAATAGTCTTTATATTTTTGGGCCGCTTCTTCTTTGCCCGGCACTACGCGTGAGACAAACTGCCCCTTGTCAAGAAAAACCTTTCGTGTTTTGATCCTTACGTCTACATCTTCCGCAATTTGCTCTGCAATGATATCACGAGCACCAGCCAACGCCTCTTCCATATTTTCTACACCTTTACTGCTATCTATATACTTCTCGGCAGCAGCCGAGATGTTCGCGCTTTCTTGCAATAAGAGGAAGTCAGCAAGGGGTTGGAGTCCCTTCTCCCGAGCGATCGAAGCCCGTGTTTTGCGCTTCGGTTTGAATGGCAAATACACATCTTCGAGAATAGCCATCGTTTCGGCCGATTTTACAAGATGCTCAAGCTCTGCAGACAGCTTTCCCTGCTCACTGATCGATTTCAAAACAGCATCTCTACGCTTGTCCAAATCCCGCAATTGTTGAACGCGGTCGCGTATAGATGTGATTTGCACCTCGTCCAAACTACCGGTCATTTCTTTTCTGTACCGGGATATAAAAGGAATAGTTGCCCCTTCATCCAAGAGGTTAATCGTTGTTAAAACTTGGCGAGTTGTAATACCAAGTTCCTTCGAAATAATAATCTCGTATGCCATATGTATTTTTAATAGCGATAGAATGTTGTATAATGTTGATGAGAAAGAAGAAGGAGATCACAAAGCAGCTTAGGCGGTAGCGAAGAAGCAACCTACGTTTTTATCGTAAATTGCTTCCCTTACATTATCTCCTGTCTTACAAATTATCAAGTATTGGTTGACGGCCCTCTCTGCTGTCAGCACAATTTTCTGGTATCTTGCCGCTTATGCGTTTTTTGTAGGTTGCTCCGTCTCTTTCTTTACTAAAGATTCGCCATCTGTAGCTGGCGCTTCTGGAGCGAAATGGTCATTGTAGCCGTATGTGTAATGCTGGTCTCCGGTAGCAGGTTGCTCACCCGGATTATGTTGATACGTATTTTCTGGTGCGCTAAATGTAGGAAGCGGTTTTTTTTCTTCTTTCGTAGCCAGTTGTTCTTCTTCCGCCACATCCAGATTTTCTCCGGTTTCTTTTACTTCTTGCTCGGCCACTGTTACCGATGCATCTGCGACTTGCTCATCTGCCGTCACGTCTAGATCTTTTTCGAAATTATTGATCTGATCGGATATTTCTCGCTTTATCCCTTCCGAGGCATCTTTAAATTCGCGAATCCCTTTACCTAAACCTCTGGCCAATTCGGGAAGCTTTTTGCCACCGAACAATAACAAAATAACGATGACGATGAGCACCATCTCTTGTGTACCAATATTTAAGAATCCTAAAGTCCCTACCATGTTATTAAAATTTACTATTTACTATAGGCTAAGGTAAGTCTAAATTTAATTAACCTCAAAATTTTTGATGTAATTATTTAGTAACATTTTCATAATCAGGACATCCTTTCGTTCGAACAAAAATTCGTTAACTATGCAAAACGATGACGATGCGAAATTAATCATTTGCTATCTTTGCCGCCACACTATGTTATCACATTACTACAAAAAAAACAAGCATTTCTATTGGAGTGCATTCGCACTTGCTGGCCCTGTTGTCATCTCCCAACTCGGACAAACATTGGTACACACTGCCGATACGGTTGTGGTCGGCAAATTTGCAGGAACGATTCCTTTAGCAGCAGTTTCTCTCGTACATTCTGTGTTTATTGTCGTGATGGTTATCGGCCTCGGTATTTCATACGGACTCACTCCCCTTATTGCCCAAGCCAACGGTAAGGGGAATAAAGAGATCTGCGCAAGACTACTTTCCAACAGTCTTTGGCTGAATGTAATTACGGCACTACTTCTTTTCTGTGTTGTCAATTTCGGGTCGATGTATGCCATGGAGCATATGGATCAAGACTCGCGTGTTGTTGATACCGCCAAGCCCTATCTATTGATCTTGATGCTATCCATCCTACCACTGATGGTTTTTAATACGTTCAAACAGTTTGCGGAAGGGTTGGGTTTTACCAGGCAAGCGATGAACATTACTATCTGGGGAAATGTGCTCAACATCATCCTAGCCATTGTTTTCGTGAAAGGACTGTTCGGGATTAAGCCCTTAGGCATCGTGGGCGTTGGCTACGCGACATTGATAGACCGTGTATTAATGATGCTAGCGATGTCTGCTTACGTTCTGCGATCCAAATTATTCAAAGCGTATGTATCGTATTTCCGGGCATTGCACCTACGGTGGAATACGATCAAAGATATCTTCAAGATTGGTGCCCCTGTGGCACTACAATATGTTTTCGAAGTTGGTGCTTTCGCCGCAGCCTCGATCATTGCGGGAAAAATTGGGGCAATAGAGCAAGCAAGTCATCAGGTCGCGATCACCTTGGCCGCAATGACGTACATGATGGCTAGTGGTATCGCCTCTGCGGCGACCATAAAAACGGGACATAACTATGGCAAAATGAATATGGAGCGCGTACAAAAATTTGCAACCGTTTCCTATCACCTGGTGCTCGTTTTCATGATTATTTGCGCATTGATTTTTACGGTGTTCAACCAATATCTTCCTTGGCTTATCAGTGATGACCAGGCGGTAATTCGCATTTCTGCACAGCTTATCATCATCGCGGGTTTGTTTCAGTTGTTTGACGGTACTCAAGTCGTCGGCCTGGGTATCCTCCGTGGCCTCGGCGATGTAAACATCCCGACGTTGATTACCTTTGTTGCCTATTGGATCGTAGGAATACCTAGCGCCTATCTATTCGGTATTTATTTAAATATCGGCATTCAAGGTGTATGGTATGGGTTGACATTAGGACTGCTATCCTCTTCGGCCATGCTGTTCTTACGTTATCGCAAGATCATGAGGTTACGTCAATCTCATGGAACTGGAAAAGAAAATGATCTTACCGCTAATGTTCCTGCGGTATAGGAGCATTAGCGGTAGGATCATATGGAAAACTTATTGGATAAGAGCCATCGGCCAGTATACACTACAGCCTATTCGATTAAATTTCTCGATTAGTATCCCAATTTTCTAAATAGTCCGCCACACGCTTTAGGAATGTTCCCCCGAGTGCGCCGTCGATTACGCGATGATCATAGGACATGGATAGATACATCATATGGCGGATAGCGATCACATCGCCGTCTGCGGTTTCCAGCACGGCCGGACGCTTTTTTATCGTCCCAACGGCCAGTATGGCAGCCTGCGGTTGATTGATAATAGGGAACCCCATAATATTGCCAAACGCGCCGATATTCGAGAAGGTGAATGTTCCACCCTGTGTATCATCCGGTTTGAGTTTGTTGCTGCGGGAGCGATTGGCTAAATCATTGACCGCTTTGCTGAGGCCCACCAAACTTAATTGGTCTGCATTTTTTATGACGGGCACGATAAGATTACCTGAAGGCAGGGCTGCTGCCATGCCAATATTGATATGTTTTCGTTTGATAATGTTATGGCCATCAACGGAGACATTGATCATCGGAAAATCTTTGATCGCCTTGCTAATGGCCTCAATAAAGATTGGGGTGAAGGTAATATTTTCGCCTTCCCGCTGCTTGTAGCTATCTTTGATCTTATTTCGCCAGTTTACCAAATGCGTCACATCGGCTTCAACAAATGAGGCAACATGCGGCGATGTTTTCACGCTGTGCACCATGTGGTCAGCGATCAGTTTCCGCATTCTATCCATCGCTATAATTTCATCTTGTCCTGACGAAACACTTTTTACTGCGGTTTGCACAGGTGTGGTGTCGGCGCTCCATGCCGCCTGCGGTGCCGGATCGGGTGTTGTTGCGGCAGCATCTGATTTGGCCCGATTGTGTAAATGATCAAGAACATCTTGTTTGGTCACTCGACCATCTGCACCACTTCCTGAAATTTCGTCCAGCTCTTCCGGACTGATGCCTTCTTCCTGCGCAATATTTTTTACAAGCGGAGAATAGAAGCGACTGCTCGGACTCACCGTGTTTTGTGCAGCTTGCTGCTCATCCAACAGTCCGACACCCGGGATTTCTTGCACTTCACTTTCGCCTTCTGTCGTCTCTGTGTGTTGATCAATTATTTCTTCATCGGAAACAGATCCCGGATTAACAAATGCAGGTGTATCCTGATCATCATCGCGCAACATGTCATCCGAATCAGTTTCGATCCATGCAATAGCATCACCTACCTGCACTACCTGATTTTCTTCGAATAGTACCTTGGTCAATGTCCCGGCTACAGGCGAAGGCACATCAGAGTCTACTTTATCTGTTGCTATTTCAACAACGGCTTCATCTTCTTCTATCGTGTCTCCTACAGATTTCACCCACTTGGTGATCGTCGCCTCGGAAACACTCTCTCCCATTTTTGGAAGCAATAATTTATATATAGCCATAAGATCTAAGTTCGTTGAACGAATTACTAAATTAACATTTAATCTATTGAATTTATATAAACAAAATATAATAATTTATAACATCTGATATGCGAAACATTATTCTACAGGATCGGATTCTTCTTTTTGGAACAAATTCCAGAGCATGGTCAGTGCTGCTATGGTAGCACGTTGAATATTAATTGCTCTGTCATTCTTAAATTGATAGGTCTGAACTATGGTCTCCGTCTTTCCGCTTATGGCGATGCAAACCATGCCTACAGGCTTCTCCGGAGACCCACCGCCCGGCCCGGCAACGCCACTTGTCGCGATAGCATAGTCGGTATCAAATGTGCGCTTTGCACCCTCCGCCATCTGCCTCACGACAGCTTCACTCACCGCACCAAACGTTTGGAGTGTAGCTACATCGACCTGCAATACGTCTACCTTTACCTGGTTTGCATAGGCCACTACCCCACCCTGAAACATTTGACTAGCACCAGCAATCGCGGTAAGTTCCGCAGCAATGTTACCACCGGTACAGCTCTCTGCGGTAGCCAAACGCAACCCTTTTTCACTAAATCGTCTTACTATAACTTCCTGAAACGAGATATCCTCTTGCGCCACGACATAAGATCCCAGACGGGTCGCTACTAAGGAGGCTAAGCGGTCAGTTTCTGCTTTTAATAAACTATGGTCTGTCCCGACAGCGGTAAACCGTAATCGAACCATACCTAGCTTGGGCAGATAAGCGAGCTTGACAAAGGCGGGCATCGCGTTTTCGATATCTTCGATTTGCCTTGCTAAATGCGATTCGCCAATACCGACCGTTATTAAATGTGCGTTATAAACAAAGGTGCTTGGTGATAAGTCGCGCAGGATCGGTAACACACGGTGTTCAATAAGAAACTTCATTTCGTAAGGCACACCGGGCAGGAAGAAGTAATATTTCCCGTTTTGACGAACAAACATGCCCGGCGCTGTACCGACGTCATTGAATAATACATGGGCATTTGCCAAAACATCGGCTTGTTGTTTATTAATATCGGGCATATCGCCCGTTCTTGATCGGGAGAATATTTCCTGCACATGCAGCAGAACCTGCGGATCACGCACCAGACCTGTGTTGAAATAAGTGGCAGCGGTGTGTTTTGTTACATCGTCTTTGGTTGGTCCTAAGCCGCCCGTGATCACGATGATATCAGCGCGCTCTTCCGCCTGCTGGAGTGCATCAACGATGGCGGAGGCTGTATCGGCAATGGAACTGATCTGCTTGACAGCAATCTGTATCGGTGCAAACTGCTGTGCGATCCATGCGGAATTGGTATCGACAATTTGACCATTCAGGATCTCATCGCCTATAGTTATAATTTCTGCTTTCATAAAGCGTTGAAAGATTAATTGCTAATAAACATAGTGGCTCTCGCGCTTCGTCAGTTTCAAATCTTGTAGAACCGAAGCTTTCGCACGAATGGTTATGTTATAACTTTTATATTGCCCGAATGGCGTCCATCCGACAGACATGTCCCAACAATGCAAGTCTCGGTAGATACTGAAACGTGTCAGCGAAAGGGCTTGCTGGCGAAAATCATAGCCGGTATTGAATTGAACTTTCCACTTGGGCGTTACATTGAAATCACCATTCAAATTAACGGTGGCAGTCACATTATTACGTACCCGACGCACCGTTTGATCGAACGACTGGGAATAATTCATACTGAATGATCCGTTTAAATTCCAAGGGATATTGAAATCGACAAATGCATTCGGATCGGTACTCACGCGTGCCAGCGCATTTGCTTGGTCTTGCGTTAAATTAGGCATCTGATTGCGCAAAGAGTCAATATTGTTGTTTCGACTTTTATTCGCATTGGGGTTCAAGCTATAGTCAAACGAAAGACCAAAATTCGTCAATCGAGCGAGTTTGCCGTCTTGTATGGCAAAACGATTGACGCGTACCCCATTCTCATCCAACATATAGGGGTCAAACGTACCGTTAAAATTTAAGTTGATCTTCTCCTTGAAAAGTGAGGTACGACCTGAAAAGTTAATGGTTGATAGTTTCAACGAGTCTGCCATAAAATTGTAGTTCCCGCTAAATGTCAGACCTTGCAAGATCTTGACTTTCCGAAAACCTTTGCCCGTGGTATCATTTTCCGTTCGGATTTTTGCTTCGATATTATTGTCCACCGAAAATCCAATTCCCATCGATCGACCGGCCTGCGGACCTCCATAGATACCATTCTCGAAAATAGAATAGCGTTCTTCTAACCCATTTTGATTCACAAAGTCTCGGTAAAATCCATACCGTGGATCCGAAAAATCAGGACGATAATTTAAATTTACAGATGGTGTCACGACATGTCGGATGGCTTCTATCTTACCCATCTTGGGGTACATACCATATATCTTGGTTGACAATCCGGATGTCACCGAATAATCATAGGCGCGCTGGAATCCCTGAACGGTATCGCGAACTTCTGAAAACCCGTTAACTTCATTGATCAGGCCTTTGCGAATGGTCTGTAAATACCAACGCTCGGTATAATTCACCGACGTATTAAACTGGAAATACTTCAGTACGTTTAGATTTAGGGAAACAGGAATGTTATGCTGAAAACCATTTGTAAAATTGCTTAATGCCTCCTTTTTAAAGAGCACTGAATCTCCCGTAGATATGGAGTTCCGTCCTTGTAAGCTATACCCTACCGTAATTCGCTGATACCATTTCTGCTCGCCTACCCTATTTTTGGAATCGAATGGATTGAACGTAGAAACGTTCAAGCTAAACGTTGGCAACTCCAAATCCACCCGCCCAGACGACATCTCCTGCCGGTGGCTCATACTTGACGTAAAGTTGACTTTTCCATCCGCGAATACTCGCCCATAGGAAATCGAGGAAGACATATTATTCCGGGTGATATCCTCAATGCTATTCATCTGGTTGAAACCCGTATTCTGGAAATAAGTACCGGTACCGAAATTCACCGATGCCGAAAATGATGTTCCTGGGTTGGCCTCTTGCCGTTGTGTATGGTTCCAGGTCACGTTAAAATCCCTATTGTTCCGAAAAGTCGGTGTTCCCTCTACGCCAGTAGGTGTTGAAGCGTAGCGAATATTAAACCCACCACTGTATTTATAGTTAACTAAATAGTTGGTTCGGACACTACTCTCCCAAGCACCATTGGAGTACACACTACCGCGAATCTCTGAATCCCAATAGTCGTTAAAGGCAAGGTACCAACCGAGATCCCGCATCGCTAAGCCACGCGTTGCGTCTTCTCCAAATGAAGGGAATAGAAAGCCGGACGCTCGCTTGTTTTGTCGCGGGAAAAATCCGAAAGGAATGGCCGCAAACTTGATCGGGATATTCTCCACGACCAGATAGGCAGGCCCAACAATGATATGGTTCCCGGCCAATAGTCCCTTTGTAAATTGAATACCGAAATGCGTATGCGGAAACGGCAGATTACACGTGCTGTACATACCTGTACGCAATGAAAGTTCGTCATAGAGATTTTTACGAACTACCTTCGCCTGAATATACGCACCATCTTGCTCCGTCATAATACCATAGGTATTCCCTTCTTTCGATTTGTAATCGTAAACCAGCGAATCGACCGATTTCGGTGTGTCTCCAGGAAAGATAACGACTGGGCGCCCGACGTATTTGCCATTATGATCGGTGATACCGCTGGCGAAAAGCTGATTGGTATTTCTATCAAGCCGAATGTAATCGGCAGATAGCTCAAACTCCTCGTACTTAACTTTGGCACCATTATAGAGGTGAAGAATATTTTTGCTCACTTCGTTCCAAGCTGAGTCGTTGGCCACAATGGTTACCATCGTTTCGAGACCACCTTCGCCCTTCATCACGACGGTATCTGTGCCGCTGGCTTCTTTGAACTGGTTTTTTGTGGTATCGGAGGCAATTAGCGAGGTATCTTGCACGTTAGAACTGGTAGTCTTGGACGTGTCTGCCACCTGAGCAAAGGTGCCCAAGGTAAACGCAAACAGGAACAAGATGGTGCAGAAAAAACAAGTTAACGCCTTCAATGTAAATTACGAATGTTATTTTTGTTTGAATTTAAACTTACTTCGGGCAAAAATAGTCAAAAAACATTTAGAAAGCGTGACCCACGAACACGAATAAGGAAAATAAAATTTTACGCTATTTTTGCACACTATTAAAACGGAGATATACTAGGATATTATACATATGACGAAAAATTTAAATGTAAAAAGATTGAGTTTATTTGTTGCAACGATTTTTACGTTAACGCTCGCCACATCGGCCACCCCGCCCCCACAAGACAACCAACAACCACAGGCACCTGGACAAAAGCTGCGCACCATAGTACTGGATGCTGGCCACGGCGGGCACGATGCCGGCGCACGGGGAAGGCAATCCAATGAGAAAGATATCGCGCTGAGCGTAGCACTAAAATTAGGTAGGAAAATAGAAGAAGAACTACCGGGCGTGCAGGTAATCTTTACCAGAAAAACGGATGTATTTATTCCTTTATATGAACGACCAGCTGTTGCCAACAAAAATAAGGCAGATTTATTTATATCCATACACTGTAACTCCGCAGACAGCGATAGACGCGTAAAAAATAACCGAGGACGGTACGTGACAACCACCGTGCGCAAACCATCCGTAAGGGGTACAGAAACGTTCGTGTGCGGTTTCAATAGACTAGGGAGTCAAGATGTCGCTATTCGGGAAAATGCATCCATACTTTTGGAAGACAACTACAAGGAAAATTATGGCGGATTTGATCCGAAAGACCCATCCAGTATGATTGTCTTTCAGTTAATGAAAAATCAATACCGTAGAGAGAGTATAAAATTGGCATCGAACATGCAAGATGAATTTGTGCGATCGTCTCGCGTAAATCGCGGCGTGCAGGAACTTTCATTAGCAGTATTGGCTACGGCAGGCATGCCATCGGTACTTACGGAAATCGGTTTCATCAGCTCGCCAGATGAAGAGGCTTATATGCTTTCAACAGCTGGGCAATCGGAAATTGTAGCAAACTTATTTAACGCAATAAAAACTTACAAAACCGCAACAGAACGCTAAACATTTAGTACATTAGTTTGTTGTTATTGCAAAGTAAATTAATATTCAGACCGTATTTTGAAAGTATCAAACGAAACGAAAGTTGGTATCATCACCATAGCCGCACTTGCTCTATTGTTTATAGGGTACAACTTCTTAAAAGGAAATGATGTCTTTAGCTCCGAAAATGAATTTTACACGGACTACGATAATGTAGATGGCTTAACCGCCTCTAAACCTGTGGTCGTCAATGGGTATCAAATTGGGCGTGTTTCGAAGATGGAACTTTTAGAGAACGGAAAAATTAGAACGCATTTTAAAATTAAAAACAACTACCAGATACCTTCGAACTCTGTTGCCCGGATTGTTAGTGCAGATCTGCTCGGTAGTAAAGCTATTGTATTTGAACTGGGCAATAGCACGACAATGGCCAAAGATGGCGACCCGCTCCTTTCCGATGTACAAGCAAACTTATTGGAAAAGGTGGAACCTCTCCAAAAAAAGGTCGAAAACCTCGTGGTCAAACTCGACTCGGTGCTCTCGGCAGTCAATACAGCCTTGGATGACGAATTTCAACGCGACTTTAAAAGCAGTTTACGCAGTATTTCCGTATCGCTTAACAATATGGAGCGGATCACAAGTGATGTAGAAGGCTTGATGGGTTCCGAAAAGATACGCCTTGCTCGTATTATGCAGAATCTGGAATCAATCACCAACAACTTTAAAAATAATAACGATAAGATCAATAGAATTTTAGCGAACTTAGACAACCTGTCGGAAGATTTGTCTAAAACGGAGATTAAAGCGACGATCGACAACGCTAACCAAGCCATGAAAGATGTGCAGGCTATTACTACAAAAATTAACAATGGCGAAGGTTCTATAGGCCTATTGCTACATGATGAAAAACTTTATAACAACCTGAACAGCGCCACGGCAGAGCTGGATGGTCTTATAAAGGATGTGAAAGAACGCCCCGGAAAATACATCCGCATTAGTATATTCGGAAAAAAAGATACGAATTAACAGCAAACAACTTGCAAACGCTGCGCTACTTAGCCGCAACGCGTTTATTTATTCATAGCAATTGCCCAGTATGATCTAGCTATCAGCTGGGCAATTTTGTTTTAACAATATGTTTAGAAATAAGTTGTATTTCCTACGCCTTCTGGCCAGCCACTGATGTAAAGCGATGTCATCTACCCCTATTTCATCACTAGCAATCTCGTACTTTAGCCACAAAGCGCGTCTTTTACCTCGCTACAAGTTTAGAAAAAAGTGATACTTATCGCTTTCTTTGTTTTATATACTTAGCAACATGTCTATGTTATTATACAGTTAAGGCCGGGTATAAATTTATATTCAGCCACAAGTATGTGTATTTGCATATTCTAGCATATTAGTAAAAATCAACGCTTTTCCGGAAAACATACAAATAAGGTCATCATTTTCAAACGACATAGGAAGACCGATGAAACAGCCTTCTTGATGATAGTGATTACTTACCGCAACAACTAGAATTCCCACAAAATCGGACTCATCCAAAAAGAAGTCAAGTTGATTGACCTGTTTCCTGAGAAATAGCGCACGCTAAACATCATTGGCGATTTTGACTGTAAAGGCTTACCATCTAGACAGTCTCTGTCGTTTTATTAAGCATTCTTTAGTTCGCTTGGGTAATAGCGAACTAAAGAACAATCGAGCGCAAGTACTTTGTCAAGAAAATACACACTCATGAAAAAGTATACAGCATTGTTTTTGCCACTATTTTTCGCAATCTTACCATGTATCTTAGCGAATGCCCAGGCACAGCAGGATCACTTCTCAACAGCAGCACTAGCCAAACTACTTCTTAAAGTGGATACCATTCGGCAACAAGGACAGATGCCAGGTTTGATGATTTCCATTGTCGCAAAAGACCGCATCGCATTTTCCACAGGGCTTGGATATGCAGACGTCGAACAAAAGATACCGGTAGACAGCACCACGCAGTTTCACTTAGCTTCCATAAGCAAATTTTTCGTAGCTATGGGTATCCAAAAATTAGTCACCGAAGGGAAATTAAACCTTAACGATCGACTTAGGGATATAGCGCCCGAGGTTCCTTACACCAATACGTGGGAGTCCTCGCATCCGATTAGGCTTGTCCATCTTCTAGAACATACTGCTGGTTTCGAAGATATCGCTTTAAATAAGATGGTCAATGTTAGCGGAAAGCCGTTAACAGGGATTGATGCTATAGTAGATCAAAAGAATGCCCTGACTTCGCGGTGGAGACCTGGTGAAATGATGGCTTATTCAAATCCGGGTTACAATGTTTTGGGATACATCATTGAAAAGGTATCAGGTAAGCCATGGGATGCGCACATTCAACAAACGCTTTTTAAACCATTGGGTATGCACAGTACCTTATTTGACTTGCGAGGTGAAAGTAGGGCAACCTATGCGAAAGGTTATGACTTCAGAAATGGAAAGCACATGTTGCTACCGTTCTACACGCCAAGCAGCAATGGCGCTTCCAGCGCATTGGTATCGAGTGCGGCCGACATGAGTAAATTCCTGCATTATCTTGTAGAGAGCCCTCGCTATAGCAGCGATAGCCTACTTAACAACCAAGCCCTTACCGAAATGGAAAAGGTACACAGTACTTTAGCTAGCCGTAACGGTCTTCAAACAGGATACGCGCTAGGCAACGATCTTTTTCCCAACAATAAAAAAGTAACATTTCGAGGACACAATGGCAAAGGTGAAGGATTTAGTTCTTGGATATTTTTTAATAGGAAGGCGGGTTTAGCTTATGCCATTTCCACCAATTGCAATACAAATCTATGGCCGATATCGGAGGTCGTCGAGGACTTTTTAACGAAAAATATGGCAGCTCCAGAAATGTACAGTATCAAAGTAGATAGCGCCAAAACAGAGCCCCTCCTGGGGTACTATCAATTTACAAATCCTAAGAATGAGCGATGGGAGTTCTACAAGAAGATTTTTGGTGGGATTAACCTACTCTCGATTGACGGTGATAAACTTATTATTGATAAAGGGAGGGGTCAGATCGACTCCCTGATCCACATGGGCAATGGAATTTTTCGATTGCAGGGCGATATAATTGCTTCCTGTATCATCGGACAGGACAATGAGGGACGTTCCTTTTTTCAAGGTTATGGAAATAGCTTTTATCGCAAAACAGCTTATGCGCCAATCCTCGTCCAAAAAACACTTATCTATCTGGGGCTGCTTGCTGCATTGCTTTCTATCATCTACGCTATTGTTGCCATCCCTTTGGCCATCTTTAAAAAAATCAGCTTCATAGACCTTTGTTCGATAGTATTACCCGCACTAGGTATACTTTGTTTTCTCTGGGCATATCGTCTGTTGGGCTCGACTGATGCCACCCATAAGGAACTTTTTGCAACCGCAAACACGACCAGTATTTCCATTTTTGCAGACACGCTCTTTTTCGCTATAAGCATCGCGACCTCAGCATATCTCCTATATAGAGGCTGGTCGCGAATTAGCAATACCTGGCTCAAATTTGCCTTCGCTTTCAATACGTTATTTTTGCTTTATTTGGTCGCGCTCTTATCCATACATGGTTGGATCGGCATACCTATCTGGAGCATGTAAACCTTACTTCGGGTAAAAGCGGCAAAATACAGGCAAATCGATGGTTATTTTTTCTTATTGGCAGCTGCTCTACGATTATACGCGTTTACGGAAGCTCCTTATTGCTACATCGACATGGACGTGCCAGGTTGGATATCAGAGGGACCCGTCTTTAATCTTATCTTTTAGCTCGGGACTCGCTGAAACCCATTTCTCGAAAACTTTTATGGCATCGCTAGCACTTATACGTTCAAAATTGATAGCTTGATCATCGATGTTTTTCTTTAGCTGCTCAAGGATGAACTGGTCACCAAATCCTGCCCATTCCGCATCGCGCTTGGTGTTACCGTAATATACTTGCTTGATATTCGCCCAATAAATTGCGCTGAGACACATGGGGCATGGTTCCGCGCTCGTATACATCACGCAACCGCTCAAGTCTGCTTTTCCAATCTTTTTTGCAGCCTTGCGTATGGCATTTATTTCTGCATGTGCCGTAGGATCACAATCGTGCGTAACGCTATTGGCTTCTGCACTCAAGATCTTGCCATCCCTTACTATCACACACCCGAACGGACCGCCAGCCAGCGTTTCCAGGTTATTTTCCGATAGCGAGATCGCCCTCTGCATATATTTCTGATGTGTTTTCATACCTTATGAACAGCAATTAGGTACAAGCAGTTTTATTGTTGTTCATCCTATCTGCGTTATATGACGCTGTCTTTTATGCGAACATCGCTTTTACATTTATTACAAACCAGCTGGCTAAAGTTTTTCCGCGATGTCGTATGTCGACCATCAGCAATATTATAGGCTTTACTATTTCAGCTAAAGTCGTTCTTGGTATTTAGCACAATAAAATGATTAAACAATCATAGCATAAGAATGTTATAGCTTACTTTGAGGATCGATTTATGGCAGCTATCATTGGCTTCGAGCTTCAGTTCATAGTGTTCTCATATAGCGTCTCCTCCTTCGATACCAGATAGTCAATTTTTATTTTTTTCCTTCCCAGAATAAGGCACTTTAGGTGATTTTTCTAATGCTCTCATCACTATTTCTAATTATTTCACCGCACTGTTAATTACGTGACAAGGAGTAATTTTAACTAAACTCATGGGGTGACCCGTTAGATTTTGATAAGCGGTATAATTTTTAGAACATTCTCGATTAGCGTTTTTAGTAGTAAACTTTAGTGCTTCAGCTAATGCTCTTTCAACCTCAGCTTCTTGATCATAAGCAATCACCCTTTCTTCCACATAAGTTCTGAAACCTGGCTTTAACGAATAATGAGAATATTCATTAGCGTTACCTAAATGTTTAGTAACATAAAAATATGTCTCGGGTATCTCATATCTATCGAAATCAAGATGAAAATTAATCTTAATAACGTTCATTAGCTGATTGTAATTTCTAAAACCTGATGTTGGGCGGAATTCTTCATATAGCTTGTAATCTGGAGCGCTACTTGCACTACTAATACTGTAGAGCGTCGATGTGTAAATTATAATATTATCCTCCACAACCCCAGAGTTAGTCGGGTTAGAATTAGCGCTATAGCTATATATGTTTGCAAAATCAATATGCAATTGGTTCAATCCATTAAAATAATAACCGGGATTAATGTCAAATGGTGATTCATATTTGATAACCTCGAGAATAGCGTAAAATAACACCTTTTGGTTCTCGTTGAGAGATTCAAACAAAACAGCATCAAATTCCTGATCCGAATAGAATAATACACTCGCAGACGCAGCTTGATTTGGCAAAAATTGCTCGGAAGATTTACTGATCCCTTTAAGATTTTCCAATTGCGATTTTGAGCACGAAAGAAAAGTAAGCAGTAATACAATAAACGATAGCTTTTTCATATTTTCAATTTAAGTTAAACGCATTTCAATAATGAAAGCTTGGCAGAAAAAAAACTTATACATAATTATTACGAACAAGAACAGAAAAAGCACTAACGAAAAACAAAAAAAATTATAAATTATCTAAAAAAGGAAAGAAAAGGAGTGCTTTGAGCTCATTATTATATTGCGACGCAAAGGTACGGATCTGTTTCATAGCCAAAACGAGGTGATTACTAACTGTAGCGGGCGATATTCCCAGGATTTCACCCACTTCGCCATAACTCCTCCCCTCCATTTTACAAAGGGTAAAGATTAATTTGCGTTGCGGAGGCAGCAGATTTACTGCCTGCTCCAAAATTTTTTGCTCTTCCTTTTGCATAAAGGTATCTTCTACAGAATTAGACGTTGTGTTCGTTTGCAAGGACACGTGATCGTATACCGCTTTCCTGCTTATGTTGCGTCGAAGAAGATCAATTGCCATGGAATCAGACATACGTAGCAGGTAGTTTGCCACATTTTTCTCTACCGCAATAGCCGCGCGATTGGTCCAAAATTTGACGAATACATTTTGCAATAGCTCTTCCGCTTCGTCTTCGTCCTTCAGCAGATACAAGAGACGTTTAAAAACACGTTCGGAATAGCATCTATAAACCTGCTCAAAAGCTTTTTTATCGCCCGAAACAAAGAGAGAGAGCAACGTTTTTTCCATTTTTTAACTTAACTATCGGTTACTAGGAATCATTTACCAATAGTAAATTTATAAAATTTTTATCTTATTACGAAGTTAGACAAGCTATTCAGATTAATATATAAAATTAAAAAAACATAATGCATTCAAAACGCATTATAAATCATTTCAATTTGTTAAATTCAATATGTAGACAAGTCTTCATATTATCGGATATAGAAAGTGCATAATATCATCAAAGGAACTGCATAATCCTATCTAAAACAATCAGTTACTTATCGACATACACAAAATACATGGCAATAGTATTCATGACGTCAAACGCAACACATTAGGATCATACCAACCTAGCAAATCAGCACATAAAAATGAATTAAACAAGCACGACCTAACCCCTTCCGTTTCAAAGATAGGCTTGGTATGCACAGTGAATCACGTGGCCTTGGCTGACCGTAATTGCTTGTAGACTACCTAAAGGTTTCAAAAGGAAAGGAATCGGAAAAAGAGGCGGGTCGGGAAAAGGATACACATGGCTATGCGAGATCAAAAAGAGCGGCTATTAGGCTGCTATAAAGATAAAGAAGTAAAAAAGGGAGCTGTCCATGCACAGCTCCTTTTTTACTGGAGTATAAGAGCGAACTAAAAAAGATTGCCCGTTCGACTTACAAGGTTTCTTTCAGCCAGCCAAAAAACTCACGCTGCCATACCTGCGCATTGTGGCCAGAAAGCACCCAATGATTTTCTTCTGGTAGATATACCAGGCGGCTTTTAATATTTTTCAGCTGTGCAGCCTGGAAGGCCTCAAGCCCCTGCCCTATTGGCACCCGAAAATCCTTACCGCCTTGGAAGATCAAGATTGGCGTATTCCATTTGTCGACATGTTTGATGGGGTTGAACTCCGTATATGTCTTTTCATTAGCCTTATCCCAATATGGGCCACCAAGATCGTAATTGGCAAAAAACAGTTCCTCTGTTGTACCATACCATGATGTCATGTCAAATAGCCCACAATGAGAAATCAATGATTTAAATCGTCCTTCATGCACGCCTGCCAACATGAAAACGGAGTAACCACCGTAGCTGGCACCTACCGCGCCAATACGTGCTTTATCGACATACGATTCTTTCGCTAAATCATCTACAGCAGATAGGTAATCGCGAATAGGCTGCCCGCCCCAGTCTTTGCTAATGTCTTGATTCCATTTCACACCCCAGCCCGGCATCCCACGTCTATTAGGCAATAGCACAATATACCCTTGAGACGCCATCAGCTGAAAGTTCCAACGAAAGGAATAGCCCAATGTCGTGGCCGACTGCGGCCCTCCCTGACAAAACAACAACGTCGGGTATTTTTTCGCAGGATCGAAATTCGGTGGATAGATGACCCAAGAAAATAGGTCTGCTCCGTCGCTAGCCTTTGTAAAACGGCCTTCCACCTTCGTTTCAGCAATCTTGGAAAACGCTGCATCGTTTACTCTGGTAATAGCTCGCAATGACTTCTCCTTCAAATCGTACCTATAAATCTCTGCGGCCCGCGTTAAAGTCGTCGATGAAACCACCAATCCACCATCTACCTCCCCTACGATATCACCGATATCAAATTGTCCTTCGCTAAGTTGCTTCACCGGAACAACCCCTTTTTTGGCCTGCCCCACTGCTACTTCAAACAGCTGGACGGTGCCTTTGGTCGGCGCAGTGAAATAGAGCTTTCTACTGTCCTTGCTCCAGATGAACGAGTTGACCGTGCCATCCCAAGACGCCGTAAGATTCACCCGCTGCGAAGACTTCCTGTCAAAGACTATAATATCGGTCTTGTCGGCTTCATAACCGTCTGTCTTCATGCTTAGCCAAGCCAGCTTTTGCCCATCGGGACTGTAAACCGGATGGGTATCGTAACCCGCCATCCCTTCGGTAAGATTGGTTGTGGCTTTACTAGCCAGCTCATACCGATAGATATCCGTGTTTGTGCTGACCGCATAATCTTTGCCAAACTTTTTCTTACTCACGTAGAGCACGGCCTTACTATCGGGCGTCCAAGCGAAATCGTCTGCCCCACCAAATGGTGCTTGTGGGCTATAGAAGGGCTGGTCGGCAAGCAAATCGATCGGCTCGCCGATCTTACCGTTGTCATAGCTGGCTACAAATGGGTGGTTGAAGCGCCCATCGTTGAAGCTGTCCCAATGCCGGTAATCCAGATCATCGTATATGTACACATTGGATTTGGCCAAATCCGGATACTTATCGGGGCTGTGATATTTCTTGACCAACACGGGGCGGCTGTAGAGAATATGCTTGCCGTCAGGCGAAATTTTCACATTTTCCAGTCCCTCCTCGACGGATGTGAGCTGCTTAGCCTCTCCTCCGTTTAATGATTTTGTCCAAAGCTGCCGGTTATGAAGATAGATGACATTGCCCTCTTTCGTTATTTGCACGACAGACTCTCCGCCGGCCTCCGTCGTAAATGGGACAGCCTCACCCCCACTTACGGGCGCAATGAATAGATTTTTTTCCGATTTATTTTCACCAAAGCTATACATGGAAACACCATAGATTAGCTGCTTTCCATCGGCGGACAATCCCTCTGCGTTCACCCGCCCCAGTTCCCAAAGTTTCTCCGGCGTCATACTATCTTGTCGTATGTCATAAAATTTATTCTTTACCAATGTTCTATTTACCCGTTGCGTCGGCGTATGCTGCGCCATCACGCCCGAACTGAGCAGCAAGGCGAAAGCTATAGCAGAAATCTTATCCATAGTGTTGTCTTATAGCGGTGCAATTTACTAAATGATCTGACTTTCCCGAAATGGACATCGCCAAATGCAGTAAAATTTATGCTGTCGGACGATTAACTTGTAAGCTTGTGCCGTCTGCTACCCGTCATCATCCTAACTTAGGTAATATATGCCTTGAGACGCCAATAGTAAATAGCGCTGAACGTCGTAAAACAACGAAGCTTCCGTTTGGAAAAAACCCTGTTAAGCGCCTCACGCATCGCCGAAGCTGTTCCAGTTAACCCGTGTTGATAAGCGCATCAGGATAGCTAATATGATGAAAACACCTATGGTACCTACGATCAGCGAGAAATCTTGCAATTGCATCAACAGGTATATGAAAGCGTAGAAAATGGCCAAAATAGCGGAGAACACCTGGCTTGTTTTACGCTCTTTGGTAATTCCATAAATAAATGATGCAATCAACACTACGGTGGCGCACGACGAAATAAGATAGCTCCAGTTAAAACCCAGATGCTCGCCGATCGCTAATAACAGGCAATAAAATAGCACCATCGCCGCACCGATAAGGATGTACTGCACAATGTGGACGCGTTGCTTTTTGATGATCTCCGTAAAAAATAGCGCGGTGAAGGTTAACACGATAACCAAAATTCCATATTTCGCAACCCGCGTAGTTTTTTGATAATTGTTGACCGACTCCAAAAAGTTGATTTGCACCATATCCTCTAGCGTAGATTGCTGGAGAGCCGATTTCGTCTCTCCTACGGACGCAGCGGCAGCTGTCCCGCTCGAATATTCGGCGTAAGCTGCAGAAACGTCATCGGTATAATCCGACGCTACGCCAATCGGTACTTGGTACAATTGCTGTTTAGCCCCTGTCCACTGCTGCGGGATTTTACGACCGAAACTCGGAATGCGCCAGCTCGCTAAAAAGCTATCCGTATGAACGGTTCGCTCTTCGGGAAGATAACCGCCATTAAAGCTTGGTGAACCCCATGCGCCGGTCACATCAATGATCGACTCGCGTGCTGTTGGGAAAAATGTGAGGGATTGCGAACCCCGGATGTCTAGGGATATCTCAAAATCGCCTTTTGTGGATTTTGTGGGTAACGCCATTTCGCTTTCCATCGTGCGTTCAAATAGTCCAACCTCACCATTGCCCATCTCAAATGATAAGGTGTTGTTTCCCCATTTCAGTTGGGGATTACTGCTCAAACCCTTCAAATCACTCACCCCGATAAAGAGCTTTGCATGTTCCCAATCCAGTTCCTCTGCCCGGACATCCAGCTTTGAAAAATCGATTTCATTAAAATTGCCTTTCATACGCAACTGGGCATTATAGGTGACCGTCTGATAGATGCCGCGTTTAAGATATTGCGGGCTTACTTGCGCGGAGAAAGCCGCCTTATTTGCAACCAAAAATACATAGTCCTTTTCCATATAAGACAGGGTTTTTACCTTACCGGTATCGTCCGTTTTATCCACAACATGCCGCCGTGTATAAGGAATCCCGAGTACAGGGCCCGAAAACACTTGCGAAGCGCCCCATTTGCCAGCAATTTCCTGGCTAACCAAACGGTCGCGATCTCTACGTTCGCTAATCAGGCTATCCACTAAGCCCATCGGAATCAATAGCAAGATAATCAGAATAAATACCGTTGCTAGCTTCGCGACTGCCGACTGCGTAAACTTCTCAAAAAATGATGGCCCTCTGCTTGGAAGAGGCGGCGGTGTCTGTTGATTTTCATGTTCCATGATTGTGTTCTTTTTTAAATAAATGAAATATCGTTGCTGATCTGAAAATGATAATATAAAAAATAAAGTACTTTGTTTTTCAAAGTTTATGCGTAAAAAAATTTATTTGTACTGCTGCTTGATAAGGTTTTCCAAGGCAATTAAATGGTTCTCAAAAGCCTTCCTTCCCTTATCCGTTTTCATATATCGCGTGTTGGGTTTTCTATCTACAAAACTTTTTTCCACAGTTAAGTATCCCTCCTTCTCCAAGGTTTTTAAATTGGAAGCCAAGTTACCGTCAGTTGCATCCAATAGCTCTTTCAGCGAACTAAAGTCGTAAAATTCATTGGCCATCAGTATGCTCATAATCTGCAACCGCAGCCGATTTTCAAATATCTTATTGTAAAGAGAGAGATCCAACCCCACTATTATTCGTATTTCTTGTACACTATAAAACCATAAATGATATGCAGAAAGCCAAATCCCGCCATCCAAAACCACAGACCGTAGCCTGGAAACAGCAAAGCTAACAATCCTAAACCAATTTTCAGAATCCCTAACCAGCGCACCTCCTTAAACGTATACATGCTTCCGTTTACCAGGGCAAGGCCATAGAACAGCAGCAATATCGAGGCAATCAGTGCCAAATACCCTTTAACGATGAGCAGGATAGCCAATAACCCACCGGTTACTAAAGGAACAGCCATGGCGAACAGCATGGATTTGCTGGCGGGGTTCCAGATCGTCTGCTTGGCACGCTTTGCTTTCCGCCGGGCCATAAGCACGCCCGTAACCAATGATGCAAGGAGAACCAGCACCGCGACTACGATTAGATAATGAACAATACCGTCGTCAGTAACATAGTGGTCTCGATAAGCCAATTTACCAAATCCGTAAACTTTCAAATAGGCTAATGATGCTCCAAGTAGCGCATACACGCCTATCAGCACAGCTGATAATCCCGATATGGATAGGAATTTCGATGACTTTTCCATCATCGAACGAATATGTCCTATTTCTTTTATTAAATCTTTCTGATCCATGCAAAGAACTTTGTTTTTCAAAGTAAATGAATTTAAAACACTTATGCAAATACATTTTTATCTTTCACATTTTTTTAAAAAATATTTTAAAAAAGACTTGCAGGATATGGTTTCGGTTCCTATCTTTGTGCCACAATAAAAGTCCTAATCACTGCGGAAGTGGCGTAATTGGTAGCCGCACCAGACTTAGGATCTGGCGCCGCAAGGCGTGGGGGTTCGAGTCCCTTCTTCCGCACTTGGATGTCCTCCCGAACTTAATAAACTCGGGAGGATTTTTTTTTGAAAAATGCGTAAAAGCTAAACGAGAGTATGAATATTTCACACCAAAAAGTTGACGACGTCAACGCAAACATCAATGTTGAATTAGCACCTGAGGATTATAATCCTGCAGTAGATAAAGCGATCAAAGACCAAGCAAAAAAAGCAAAACTACCTGGCTTCCGCCCAGGAATGGTCCCTACCGGTCACATCAGACGCACCTACGGAAAATCAATCCTTTTTGATGAAATCAATAAATTGGTAAATGATAAAATTGCTGAGTACATCGGTGAAAATAAGCTGGAAGTATTAGGCCAGCCCTTACCGTCCGAAAGCGATGCGGATGCAAACTACAATTGGGATTTCAAAGATACCTTTACGTTTAACTATGAAATTGGCTTAGCTCCGGAATTTGAGACGCCGTTTTCAAAAGAAACTGCTTTTACAGCGTATGCCATTAAAGCGGATGAAGCAACACTTGCAGAACGTGTTAAAAACCTCCGTCGCAGCTACGGAAAAATGACAAACCCGGAGGTGTCCGAAGAAGGCGATGTACTGTATGCAGCGCTTAAGCAAGATAAAGAGGAAGGTATTGAGAAAACCAGTTCCGTGCGTACCGATATTATCGAAGATGCTAAAATAAAGAAATCGTTAGTTGGCTTGAAAAAAGACGACAGCGTGAAGATTGATATCAAGAAAGCTTTTAAAACGGCTGATGCAGCACGCATCTTAGGAATCTCTGAAGAAGAAGTCGAAGCTTTGGATGTGACGAAATTTGAGCTAAGCGTACAAAACATCAATCGTCTTGAAGAATCAGCCTTGGATCAAGAGTTCTTCGATAAGCTATTCCCGGCAGGTGAAGTAACCAAAGAGGAAGAGTTCGAGGCGAAAGTAAAAGAAGAAGTAGAAAACTTGTTCAAGCAAAACGCTGATCAGAAATTACGCAATGACATCTACACCTATGGTATGGATAAAGTTGATGTTAAATTTCCGGAGCCGTTCCTTAAGAAATGGTTGAAAGCCACTAATCCAAATATCACGGACGCGGAACTAGAAGAAGGATTTGAAGATTTCTTAAGAAATTTAAAATGGACGATCATCGAAAACCGCATCGTTACGGCGAATGAATTAGAAGTGAAATATGATGAAGTGATCAATTTGGCGAAAGAGCGTATCTACGCGCAAATTAAGATGTACAACATCAACGAGGAGCCTTCCGAAGAGCAATTAAATCAATTCGCTATGCAACTTTTGCAAGATAGAGAGCAAGCGAACCGTCTTTTCGAAGAGGCAAAAGCTCTGAAGGTTTTTGAATATTTGAAGGAAAACGTAACATTGAATACGCAAGATATTCCTTACGTAGATTTCGAGAAGCTAGAAAAATAAGTTTCAGTAATTATAAAATGTTAGGGCTACCTGTATGGTAGCCTTTTTACTTTAAAGATACCACATGATACATATCCGAGCAGCGCAACCGCAAGACGCTTCCGCGATTGCAGAACTGATGTTATATGCTATGCAGGACATCGTGTATTATTTTATTGGCGAAGAGAATGCGCAGAAAGCCACTACATTCTTGCAGACGTTGATCAGCCAAACAGGAAACCAATATTCCTTGGAAAATACTATTGTTGCTGAAGTTGATGGCGTTGTTTTGGGGCAGTTGTGCTGCTACCCTGGCGAAGACATCATCAGTCTACGTGCTCCTGTTCTCGCCGAACTCGCCGAAAATTATGCACGGTCGATTGATCCGGAAATCGAAACGCAAGCTGGAGAAATGTACATCGATAGCTTAGCAGTCTCGCCTTTAGCCAGAGGTCGTGGAATTGGCAAAATGTTACTGCTTTACGCCATCGACCTATACTGTACCCGTCAACATAAGACCTTAGGACTTCTTGTCGATCGGGATAACCCGCAAGCGAAAAAGCTCTATCTCCAACTTGGCTTCAGGGAGGTTGGCCATAAATCTGTTTTTGGAAAAGAAATGTTCCATTTGCAATTCAGCCCTTAGGTCCAAGCAGGTCTGTAAAAAGCTGCCATAAAGCAATTCGTTGTAGACGAATGAACGAAAACTATTCAAGACCTTTATTCAAAGCCAAATACGCTTTCAGCGGCATTTTCGGCTTATAGTAATCAAAATGGTAAAGCTGCCCCTCTTGGTCAACCAAAATATAATCCGGTGTAAACTGTTTCACTTGGCCGATAACATAGTACGGAAAGCCGGAGGTCGGGCGTTCGAGAATACAATACGGCGCACCCTCGCCCATAAATATTTTCTGGACATGCGGATCTTGCTGAATTCTCGCCAACAATTTCTGTTCTTTTTTATTGGTCACCGTATAATAAGATGGATAATGTAGCGAATCTCGCCATAATTCAACGGGAGTATCGGCTGCATCAGCCACCTTGCCTACGACCTTTTCGCCATCTTTGTTTAACACAAATGTTTCATACTTTTTTAACGGATCGGGCACGATCGACCAGTGCTCGCCTCCTGCTTCAACCTTCCGTTTAACACCATTATATACGCGTACATAACCGCTTTCCAAAGGCTCAACAAAGTCATATCGAGCTGGAATCAGTATCTTCCCATAGGGATGAACGAGTCCCATTTTTTTAGTGTTGACATCTACAAATCTCCGCGCCCCCTCCCGAATATAATCGGCACCATTGTCAAAGAAAAAGGGGTGATACAGGATCTTCCCTTGTCGGTCATACGTCGTGTTGGCCGTGTAAGCCGCTTGCAGCGAGTCGAAGTCAAATGCTTGATGGGCGGGCATCCCATAAAAATCAAGGATAGACTCAGCAATGAGCTCACCATCCGACCAGTAGCCCACTGTAGGGTGATCAGCGGGAATGACGAAATGTCCGTCCTGATCTTTTACGCCCTGCTTCAAACTATCCGCTGTTATAAAAAGATATAATTTCTGCTCCTGCGCGATAGCGACAAGATGGAATGAAAACAACACAGAAATAACGATTGTACGTAGCATAGTATTCATATTGTGTTTGTACTGCGAATTACAAGATAAAAATTAAACAAGGAACATCAGGTATAATTTCCTAATTTTAAGTCGCACCAATAGATTATAGACATGAAAAGCTTTTTTTTATCTAGCCTTTTTCTCGGCATTGTTATGCTGCCCTTTGCTCAGCAAGCTGCACTTCGTGGAGCTTTTACCACAACAAAAGGCGATGAAAACTCTATCTGGCTGTTTGTAGATGGCTATTCTTCGCGGACCCATTACAAAGACGACGAATATCGATCAACCTCGGGAGGCCCTTTTACCTTTAGCGGAAACAAGCTAACTGTGCAGCTCGAATACAGTGATGCCCATGTGGACGCTGTAGGGAGCAATGAAACCGCGCAAATAACGCTGACAGCGGATGGGTTTCAAGAACAAGACGGAACCGTATGGAAAAAGCAAGCGACCCAAAAGCAGGAGTTGGATGGACTTTGGCGAATCACTGGAAGAATGCAAGATGATAAGATGAGTCGTATTCAGCGCGCAGACAGGAAAACGATCAAACTATTAATTGATGGTTATTTTCAGTGGATAGCCATTAATCCGGCCAACAAAGGATTTTACGGAACGGGGGGTGGGCATTACACGTTCGGGAATGGAAAATATAAGGAGCACATCCTGTTTTTCTCTCGAGACAACGCACGCGTTGGCGCACAACTATCATTTGATGGCGCCTTGCGGGGCAGAGATTGGCACCACAGCGGGTTAAGCTCAAAAGGCGACCCGATCCATGAAATATGGAGTCGGGAGCGCGAAGATTGACGTCCTGCTTGATCAGACAAATAAGTCGGAGCTAAGGTATCTGTCGCCACGATCACAGGCTATAAACACAATAATTCCTTCGTCAATCTCATTGGCTATGGCGAGGGCGGCATGCAAGGCTCCGCCAGTACTCATTCCGGCGAAGATACCCTCCTTTTTCACCAACTCGCGGGTCCGCATAGTTGCATCAGATTGCGCAATATCAATCACGCGATCTACCCGCGACGCATCAAAAATTTTGGGAAGGTATGCGGCTGGCCATCGGCGTATACCTGGAATGGAAGACTCTTCGGTGGGTTGACAGCCTACAATTTGTATGGCAGGATTCTGCTCTTTGAAAAACCTCGAACAACCCATAATGGTGCCCGTTGTGCCCATAGCGCTTACAAAATGAGTAATGCCGCCCGCCGTATCACGCCATATCTCAGGTCCAGTGGTTTTGATGTGTGCCAGGTAGTTATCTGGATTGGCAAACTGGTTTAGGATAAAATAACCTGCACTGGCTGCTTTCTCCTCGGCATAATCGCGGCAGACTTCCATCGACTCTAACAGGGTGACTTTCGCACCATAAGCTTCCATGGTTAGCGTGCGTTCTTTCGTTGATGTAGCCGGCATCACCAATTCCAGTTCCAGCCCATACAAGCAAGCGATCATCGCTAAAGCGATACCCGTATTTCCCGAGGTCGCTTCGATAAGTTTGGTATCTTGCGTAATCTCACCACGCTCCAGTGCCGATCGGATCATGTTCAATGCCGCACGATCTTTCACCGAGCCGGCAGGATTGTTGCCTTCCATCTTCGCGAAAATTTTGACCTTCGGATTGTCGTGAAAAGATTGAATTTCGACGAGTGGCGTATTGCCAATCGTATCTATTAACTGTGCCATTATGCGAGGGGTTTTGAATCAATAAATTTAGAGTTGGGTTGATGGTAGACGGTAGTGTAAGGATCTATGCTAGCGGTCAACCATACATTTCCGCCAATTAAGGAATGATGACCGATAACCGTTTGCCCGCCCAATATGGTTGCACCGGCATAAATAATAACGTAGTCTTCAATAATCGGGTGCCGCTGCGTATTGGCCATATTTTTTTCGACGCTTAATGCACCAAGGGTCACGCCTTGGTAAAGCTTAACGTGATCGCCAATGATACAAGTCTCGCCTATCACCAACCCTGTACCATGATCGATATACAGGTGTCGGCCGATACGTGCTCCGGGATGGATGTCGATGCCAGTCTTTGAATGTGCGTGCTCCGTCAGTATCCGTGGAATCAGGGGAACGTTCGCTAACCAGAGTTGATGCGCAATACGATACATACAGATTGCCGTGAAACCGGGGTATACACGAATCACCTCACGCATGCTCTTCGCCGCAGGATCACCATCCATAATGGCTTGCGCATCCGTAAGCATAATCTCGTAGATGGTGGGAAGCACTTCAAAAAATTCCCGCGCAATCAGCCGATTATCGCAGTGCGAACAGGCTTTTGTCTTCTGCAATAAGGCCAGCAACTCTTCTTCCGCTTCCTCAAAAGCAAGCCTCACGTCTTCTATGCGTAAAAACGTTGTCGCTTGTTTCTCGGGGAACAGCAAATGGAGAACACGCTTGGCCCAATCTGCAATGCGTGCATTGCTCGGCATGTCTTGCACTTCCAATTGCTTTTGAAATATATGCTGATAAAAGTCGTCGATGTTTTCCATGATTGCAGGTCAAATGTAAGATTCATTTTAAAAAATCCCACTATTTCTATAGGATTAATTTATCAAATAAGGCCTGATGTGTTTCCTCTGCAGCGATGCACAAGCCGGGATGCAGCACAGAACATTGGATAAGCGTACTTCGCTTGGCCGTCAACCAGCGAAATCGTTCCGCTTGGTCAAGCTCGGCCAAGCGCCCTGCGGTTTTATCGCCTGCGCAAATGCGCTGGAAAGAGTCTAGATGCTTAGCGATTAAAGCCAGATCTACCTCCCCAAACAAGCATCTACATTTTGATTCGTCCACGAATATTTTCACAGCAGCGTACCGCTGCTTTTTGCAGTACAGCGCGATGCCTACGTTGATAAACTCTTCTCGTTCAACACGCGGAACAACCCGCACCACAGCATATTCATATACGGTTCTTTCGCTCATCTGCTATTTGTTTAATAAAATTATCGGCGTGCGCTACTCGCCCCAATAGAAAAGAGACATACACCTCACGAGCCTCTGCTGCGGACAGCTCAAGGGATTCATCGACCAACCATTCATCTGGAATCAAATGCAATACGTTCCGAATATTTTCCTCGTTGAAAACAGCACGATAATTAGCGTTCACCTCCGGCACTTTCGATGCATATTGCAACAATACATGATCTTTTATCTGTATAAAAGGCTTCGCTAACTGTTCTTCCCAATTGTCCCAAGCATGATGAAAATACAAGGCGGCTCCATGGTCTATCAGCCAAAGTTCATGGTGCCAGACAAGCATATTGGTGTTGCGTACGGTACGATCTACATTCATCAACAGCGCGTCCAACCAGACTATTTTCGAGGCTTCCAAAGCATCTACTTGATCCACATTGGCATCAAAAGTGATCGCACCATGGAGGAAATGCACACCTAAATTTTTACCCACGGAGAAGCGAAGCAAATCCTGAATTTCCTCGTCAGGCTCCGTACGTGCAAAAGACTCATCAAGCTCGGCGAACACCATCTCGGGCATCCGCAAGCCCAGAAATCGTGCGAGCTCTCCCCCTATCAATTCAGCGACCAGTGCCTTGCGGCCTTGCCCCGCACCTCTAAATTTGATCACATAACTAAATCCGTCGTCAGCGTCAACGAGGGCCGGCAATGAACCTCCTTCTCGGAACGGTTGCACATACCGTGTAATCTGCACATCACGTATTTCTGGTGTAAATATTTTCATATAACCGTATAGTTTAGCAAAGCCTCATAGGGATCTCCCGTTAAACGGAGTAGATGCGCAAAGGCCGGTTCGGTTTTTATTCCCGAAAGCTTTAAAGCTATTACTTTTTGTTTGAACTCCTGTCCCATGGCCGTCAGAATTTCCCATTCTTTGACCAGGTGCATATACCCATTTTGCTGTTGAACGGGTATTTGCTGCGCGAATATTTCTATAGCAAAATCTTCTATCGTAAAGATAGCTAAAACTGTAGGTTCATCATTAACCACGAGTCTGGAACAGGAGAAACCGGGCCGACTGGCGAACGTAAGCTGCACAAATTCTTGAAAAGCATTCAGGTCATCCGCGCAGCAAAGAATATCAATATCACTGGAGGGAATACAAATATCCAGCGGAATTGTACCCGCCAAAACAGGCGTATAGGCTTGCAATTTCATGAACAGGCCCTCCCGTTCTAGGAGCTCGTACACGTTACGTTGTACCAGAGTACCGGTACGCAAATAGCCGATATGCTCAAATTTATCCTGATTTGATGCATGCATAGTCAAAAATAACACTTATTTTTCTTAATCATTAAATTGAGGGCCTATAGACCTTATGCAAATAACATATTCTCCCTATATTTGTACAACACGATATGGAAAGAACAACATCGACGATGGACACGACCACCGAATACAATACGGTCATCACGCATTGTAAAGATCTATTTTTAAAGAAAACAAAGGATTACGGTACGGCGTGGCGCATTATGCGACCATCTTCCATCACCGACCAATTATTTATCAAAGCACAACGAATCCGTACATTGGAAATAAAAAAGGTTTCCAAAGTGGGGGAAGGTATCGCAGACGAATATGTCGGGATCGTGAACTATTGTGTCATCGCGATGATTCAACTTGAACTGCCAGCTGCGGCTTCAGATGACTTGGATTACCTCTTTGTAGAAGAAAAATATACAGAAAAAGTAAACGAAACGCGCGATTTGATGTTTGCTAAGAACCACGACTATGGCGAAGCCTGGCGCGATATGCGCATCTCTTCATTGACAGATTTAATCCTGATGAAGTTGCATCGTGTCAAGCAAATTGAGGATAACAACGGCCAAACATTGGTATCTGAAGGCTTAAAAGCAAATTACCAAGATATGCTGAACTACGCGGTGTTCGCTTTGATCAAATTGGGGCTTGCCGGATAAAAAACAACTATGGAAACAAACTTTAATCCTACTCGAAAGAGAAAGACGAATGTAGAAGATGTCTTGCTTACGTTTAGCCGTCTATTCGTCGGTATTTTGTTTATTTTTTCCGGATTTATAAAGGCAAATGACCCAACAGGCTTCGGCTACAAGCTGCAGGAATATTTTCATGTCTTTCACTTAGATTCCCTCAACGACTACAGCACATGGATAGCAATCTTGATCTGCGGATTTGAAATGATAGCTGGTGCATTTTTGTTGCTAGGCCTTTACAAAAAAACGGTCGCCTGGGGCCTGCTGCTATTGATCATCTTCTTCACCTTTCTTACATTTTACTCGGCATTTTTTGAAGTGGTGACCTCCTGTGGTTGTTTTGGTGATGCTATCCCTTTAACGCCTTGGCAGTCTTTTATCAAAGACCTTATTCTCTTTGTCTTTATTTTAGTCATATTCCGCTATAGAAACCGGATAAAGCCACTATTAGCAAAAGGTGCTTTACGAAGCACGATGGCGACCATTGTTGTGTTACTTGCCTTTGGCATCGGAATTTACACCTACTACTTTTTGCCCTTTATCGATTTCCTTCCTTATAAAGAAGGAAATAACATACCCGAGCTTATGGTATTGCCGGAAGGAAAACAAGGTGATGTATTTGAATATATCTATGAAATCAAAAACAAAAGTACCGGTGAAACAAAAAAAGTGACCGATAAAGAATATATGGCTGGGATTTGGGAAGACGAAAACTGGGAAGTTGTTGGCGAACCTTCCTCCCGCTTGGTGAAAAAGGGCTATCAAATTCCAATCCCTGATTTATTAATATCAGACGCCGATGGCAATGATGTGACGCAAGAGATTGTAACTAACCCTTACTACAATTTTATTGTGGTCAGCACCTATGCGGACAAACTATCCACAGCTGATATAATTGCGCTTGACCGCATAAATACTACTATCCGCGATCTATCCACTGATTTCAATATTCGCGCCGTATTACTGACGGCAAGCTCGGCACAGGTAGCCAACAGCTTGAACGAAGAAATGGACCTGATGTTAGAAATGTTTTACGCCGATGCCGTGCCGTTGAAAAGCATGGTGCGATCGAATCCAGGCGTTCTGCTTTTGCAAAACGGTGTGGTTATCAAGAAATGGTCGAAAATAACTTTCCCTTCCAAGGAGGAACTAGAAAAGCAATATCTCGCAAAATAAAATGAATCGACCGATTTTTCTTATTGGATTTATGGGTAGTGGCAAGACGACATTAGGTCGTAAACTAGCCAACCATTTACAGAAAGAATTTATTGACCTTGACCAGCTCATCGTACAGCGGGTGGGTATGTCTATCCCCGAATATTTCGAAAAACATGGGGAACAGCAATTCCGAATAGTGGAAAGCCAAATCTTGAAAGAGCAAACTGCTAGTAATGTAGTCGTATCTACAGGTGGCGGTAGCCCTTGTTATTTCGATAACATGGAATGGATCGTAACACATGGCACGGCTGTGTATTTGCACCTAACACCGAAAGCTTTACACGCCCGGCTGCAACAATCAAAAATTCATAACCGACCGGCCTTAAAAGGCCTATCGGGCGATGAGCTCCTCCAATTTATTGAGGAAAAACTGGCCGAACGGACGCCTTTTTATACGCAGGCTCACCTCCACATCGATCAACTTAACACATCGGTAGAAATGCTTTCCCAAGCCTTAGCGAAGTATGCGACAGCAGATTAAACTATTGGCCTTATGCGTAATTCTCGTCGTTTCTGCGGGATGTTTTCGGCAGGAAAGAGCGTCCAACCTGGCAAATATTAGCAACCACAATCAGGTTTTTAATTTTTCCAGCATAGAGGATCTTTATCGCTTTCTAACCTATTCGGATAAAAGGTTACCCATGGTTAGCGCACACCGGGGCGGGCCAGACGTGGACTACCCGGAAAATGCCATTGAAACTTTTCAACGGCTTGCTTACAAAACCCCCATCATCATCGAATGTGATATTGCGTTATCAAAAGATTCTGTGCCGATCCTCATGCATGATCAGTTTCTGGAAAGGACCACTACCGGGAGCGGCAAAGTCAATCATCAAACACTACGGGAGCTCAAAGATCTACGTTTGAAAGATCCATTCGGAAAGATCACCAATTACCAGATCCCTACGCTGGAGGAAACGCTGCTGTGGGGTGTGGGCAAGGTTATTTTTACATTGGATGTCAAGCGTGATGTTCCCTATCGCATGGTGGTTGATGCTATTCGCAAAGCAAAGGCCGAAGCTTACTGTATCGTGATCACCTACAGCGCTGATCAGGCAGCTACGGTTAACAACTTGGCGCCCGACCTCATGATTTCCGCCTCTATAAAAAGTGCAGACGATCTGTTGCGGCTTAGTGATGCGGATGTGCCCGACACGCGGATTGTCGCTTTCATAGGGACGGCAGAAGCGAAAAAGCCGTTGATCGATCTACTGCACCAACATGGAATACTCTGTATTTTAGGGACCATGGGTAACTTGGATAAACAAGCGGAGCAACGAGGCAAACAGATGTATGCGCAATACATTGAAAATGGCGCCGACATTTTGAGTACCGACAGACCGCTGGATGCAGCATCAGCACTTAACTATTATAGTGCAAAAAGGGGACTGTCTTCACCTTACATCAATTAATTGGCTATGCGCTTACGCAGAGGCATGCTAGTATAAAGTGTTAATATATCCACGCTGAGCTACCCCTATCGTGCTGTCATATTCAAGTTCATAGCCATATCTAATATTCGACTACAATGATCGAGATCGCGAAGCATATAAAGAAACTTGAAACGGAAAGAAGAACGTTGCATGCTAAGCCAGCCCTACAACGTGTAGCTTTTCACGTGGTATTAATCAACCTTCATCAGCATATCACCACGAATCATTTTTTTTGTAAAGGGATGGGACTAAGCTAGCAGAAGCAGTCGCTGAAAGAAATTTTTGTACGCTTAACAAAATAAATAAAACAATTCCCTCGATCCTGTGTTATTAGGTATACATTAACACTTGATTAAATATGAAAAAGTTTACATTTTTGATGGCTTTGTTAGGAGGTTTCGCGCTTAACGCCGAAGCACAGAAGGTTGAAACGGTGCCTCAAACTTCTGCTAACGTAGGGCTAGAGCCTATTAAACAAGGAAATTGGATGCTAGGTGGATCTATAGGGAATATCGGCTATAGCTTCGAAGGTGATCAATTCAGAATCAACTTAAATCCCCGCGCAGGCTACTTTATCACAGACGGTTTGGCTATTGGTGCACAGGCTAATTTAGGTCTTGCAACATTTAAAGGTGAGGATAATGTATACAATTATGGAATTTCTCCTTTTGTACGTTATTACTTCCCTGGCGGTGCTAGTGCGACTGGTCGCTTCTTCGGACAAGGTGATATCGGTATCGCTGGTAGTAGCCCAGGCAGTGATGTTTCATTAGCATTAGGCGCGAACGTTGGTTATGCACACTTCATCACACAGACCGTTGCATTGGAGGTAATGGGTGGCTATAACTACAGCAAAGCAAACCTAAACTCGGGTAACGGACAAAGTGGACTTGGTATATCTCTTGGTTTCCAAATCTACCTTCCAGGACAAAGATAGGTCTTTAAAGCTTTTTATGCTTTTGCGCACGTTCCTGAAAAGGAACGTGCGTTCTTGTTTTACCGCCATGTTTATCCCATTTACTCGGAGGGATTTTTCCGAACATGTCCATGCTGGAAGGCGGATATGCCAGCCTATATTCCTTTTTTACACTTACTCCATATCTCTTCGATTCGCTGCTTGAGCATTCAGCAAAATGACATTGCCCTATCTACCCCATCGGCCTTTACTTTTTGGCTAGCCATACGGGAAATATGGATATTAGGGCATTTTTGGAACCCTAATGCAGTCTCTTCTCTACCTGTATCGGCATACGCAGCAACAGGGTCATTCTGTCCCAGTGTTAAGAAAATACAAAAAACTGAAAGGTTAAAAATTTACCATAAACTTATCTTAAATCCATCTTTTATTACTCAATAAAATAAATACTAGCATTTTCCTATTGTAACATGCCATAATTGGAATTTTTATTTATAAATTTACCACCATGTAAACTAACACTTATCCTACATGAACAAGAGCTCCAGTACGCGAAAAGCTATCGTGCAAGCTTTTATTTTCTGTACACTTGACATTTTTATAGCAAGTTGCAGCATCAATTCGAAAATATCACAAGCGAAAACGATCCAAACAACCAAGAGAATGCTAAATCCGATAGCACCTCCAGGCGTATATATTGCGGATCCCGAAGTCAGAAAGATGCCCAATGGCAAAATCTTTTTATACGGATCAAAAGATGATGTTGGCAACCAATGGTGCTCTAACAACTACAATGTACTCTCTACCGACAATTTGGTCGAGTGGAATATGGAGCAAACCTCATTTGCCACGGAAGGAGTTGGTAAACAAACGGACTATACCACGCAGCTATTGTATGCTCCGGATTGTATAGAGCATAATGGGAAGTACTATTTATACTATTGTCTCGCGACCAATGAAGAAAATGAAGGAGTAGCTGTTTCGGATAGTCCGTATGGTCCATTTAAAAACGGGCAGATCATGAAAGGCGCGGAAGGAATAGATCCTTCGGTATTTATTGATGATGACGGTCAAGCCTATCTTTTTTGGGGCCAAGCCAATGTTAAAGGAGCGAAGCTGAGTCAAGATATGAAGCAGATCGCAGGCCCAATAACGGAAGGCCTGTTGACTTATAAGGTACATAAGTTTAACGAAGGAAGTTCCGTAAGAAAGCATAATGGCATTTATTATTTTGTTTATGCGAGTCATGTAAGACATGGGGAGAGTAACTGCGCGACATTATGTTATGCAACATCGACATCGCCTTTAGGTCCATATACCTATGGCGGGGTCATTATCGATAATTGGGGGAGTGGTCGGAATCTAGTCAATAACCACGGTTGTATCGAAGAAATTGATGGGCAGTGGTATGTCTTTTACCACCGACCAACACATGCAAGCTCAACTATGCGCAAAGCATGTATGGAGCCCATTTTCTTTGAAAAAGATGGAACGATTCGCGAAGTTGAAATGACAACGCAAGGAGCCGGGGGGCCTATAGATCCTACCCTCCGCATGGAAGCTGCAAGAGCCTGTTTAATGGATGGAAATGTGTTTGTTCAGGTGCGACGCCCGGCAAATGATATCCCCGTCGAATTTTTAAAAGATTTCCGAACTGGCGACCATGCGGTATGGAGGTACTTTGATTTTACAGGCAAAAATTTGAAACAGTTTACTTGTAAAACCTGGGGCAATACCCAAGATGCAATCATTGAAATTCGTATAGACGGCGTGGGCGGTCAGTTGTTGGGTACCGTCGATATTGCAGCGCATCAAGAGGAAACGGCCTACGCGATACATACTGCTGCTGTTCAAAAAGTAACCGGTATTCATGCCATTTATCTTGTTGTCAGATCAAAAAAAGAGCAAGACAAAAGCAAGGATCTACTGAATCTAGAATGGTTTGAGTTTGGCCGTTAGTTCAGTCCTTTGACCGCTTCAGCTTAAATAGCGTAGAATAAAATCAGCATTTACTTATGACAATGGCTATTGAACATTCGTTCAAAAAAGGACCGGAATTCTTGAAAGATTCCGGTCTTTTTTCCAGCCAGCTGTATGACGAGTCAAAATAATATTTGGCGTTAATTCCTAAAATCTATTTGGAGACAGATCCTTTTTTTTTTTTTTTACTTTTTCATAGAACCGGTTTCTGCCAATCGAAGGTGCCAACTAAAGGCCTCTTCCAATAAGTGGGGGGTATGGCCGCCGCGAGCACATGCCCTATCGAAATAAGATTGCAATTGATCGCGGAAGTCGGGATGTACGCAGTTGTCAATGATCTTTTGTGCGCGTTCCCGAGGCGCCAAACCACGAAGATCAGCCAATCCTATATCCGTAACTAAAATATCCACATCATGCTCCGTATGGTCAACATGGGAAACCATCGGCAAAACGTGCGAAATGCTGTTATTTTTGGATGCGGCCTGCGTGACAAATATGCTGAGGTACGCATTACGGGCAAAATCTCCAGAACCGCCTATACCATTCATAATTTTTGTACCCGCAATATGCGTCGAGTTTACATTGCCGTAAATATCAAACTCAATAGCCGTATTCATCGCGATAATCCCAAGTCGACGTATCAGACCAGGTGTATTGGAAATATTTTGAGGACGTAGCACCACTTTATCGCGGTATTTTTGCAGGTTACCGAACACACGCTCATAACAGGCGGATGAAACGGTAATGGAGGATGCAGACGCAAAAGAGAGCACACCCGAATCGATAAGATCAAACGTGCTATCTTGAAGAACCTCCGAGAACATCGTAAGATCATAGAAATTACTATGCTTAAAACCGGTTAGCACGGCATTAGCCACCTTCCCTATCCCCGCTTGCAACGGCAATAACCGATCGGTTAAATGGCCCAACTGTACTTCATTTTCAAAAAACTTTAAGATATGACTGGCTATGGCTGTCGTTTTTTCGTCAGGCTCCGCAATATCTGCCGGACTATCTTTTTTATCCGTAAAAACGATGGCGACGATCTTATCCGGATTTACCGAAATCGTCTTTCGCCCTATCTTATTCCATGGCGCCACAATGGGGATAACATTTCTATGCGGATAGTTTTCTGCTTTGTAAATATCGTGCAGACCATATACTTCCATGGGAATGGCCGTATTGATCTCCAAAATAACCTTATCGGCTAGTTCTGCAAAAGTCGCAGAATTACCCACCGAGGTAGTTGGCACCAAACTACCATCTCTATCAATATAAGCAACCTCAAGCACAGCGATATCGACCGGTGGGACAATATTGTTATGGAGCAGCTCCACGCTTTCGCTTAGATGTTGATCGATAAACAGCACCTCGCCCGCATTGATTTTATTGCGTAAGACCCGATCTACCTGAAAAGGCATCCGTTTTTTTAGAACGCCGGCCTCGGCTAGTTTACCATCGGTATCATGTCCTAAGGATGCGCCTGTCATCAACGTAATCTTGATAGGATCTGTTTTTGCACGCTCGGCCAAGGCTGGAAGCACAACTTTACTATCGCCGGCTTTTGTGAAGCCACTCGCACCAACAACCATATCATTTTTAAAGAAACGAACTGCTTCCTCCGCAGTCATCACTTTATCTTTTAACCGTTCTAATTTTATTCTTTCGTAAGCCATATTGCATATGTTAATTCCCTTGATGTAAGAGCCCTTAGAGCGCCCTATACAATAATACGCATATTTTGATTGTACATTTTATTGATTATTGCCAGTTTGTTATCATCTGCTTCAATTTTCAGTATAAGCAAGCCCTTACTGACTTGGTTATCTCACTAAAAAATAAGAGATTTATAGCTTAGATCAGAAACATAGGCTTTATGAGCGATAATTTGTATGTCGATAAATACTATATCACCGAAGTGGATTCATTTGAAGACAGCATTTATTGTCATCATGCCATGATGGGCGAAAATTATATAGCCGAGCACAGCCATAAGAAAGGTCAATTTTTGTATACGGAAGGCGGTATCGTTTTTTTGAGAACTGATGAAAAATCGTATTTCCTACCGGCGCGCCATTATATATGGATTCCCGGCGGGGTGCGCCATAGCATCCATCCAAGTAGTCCAGAAGTTGTGATGCGCAACCTCTACTTTCCAAAATTTAAGACGGATACACCTTTTTTTGATCGGGTAAACATTTATCCGGTGAATGATTTTTTGATTGAATTCATCATGTTCACAAACCGTTGGACAGGTAATATCTTTCCGACAGAAGAGCCAAAATTTTCCATTGCGAAATCCTTCAAACTTATCCTGCCCGAAGTCTCCAATGCAGAACTGCCCTTAGCCTTACCTTATCCGAAGCACGAAAAGCTCAAGGAAATCGTCAGTTTCCTGGAACAAAGAATTGACGAAAACATCAGTTTTAAAAAATTGGCGCAAGAGTTTGATCTCAGTGAACGTACGTTGGCTCGACTTTTTCAGCGCGAACTCAACATGTCATTTATCCAGTACTACACGATCCTTCGCATGTTAACGGCCTTAAAACTATTGCTTGATGACAAGTTAAGCGTCAATGAAGTTGCGATGCGCGTAGGATACAGCAGTCTTCCTACGTTTAGCAATACATTCAATAAGATCATTGGTGTGCGACCTAGCGAATACGTAAAGAATAGGAATTTATTATTTTAACCCCTTAAACCTAACGCATGAAAATCACGTTTCTATCGGTTCTTGCTGCAAGCACGATCTTCTTAGCCTGCGCCACGAAAACGAATACCACATCTACAGCGGGAAAACCAAAAGCTATTCAGCTTTTTAATGGAAAAGACATTAAAAATTGGACGCCCAAGATTCGGTTGCACGAAACCGGCGACAATTACGCCAATACCTTTCGCGTGGAAGACGGGCTGCTGAAGGTGCGATACGACGGCTACGACGAGTTCAACCAGCAGTATGGGCATTTGGCCTACAATACGCCCTACAGCTATTACCTACTGCGTTTAGAATATCGTTTTGTGGATGAACAGACAAAAGGCGGTGAGGATTGGGCTTGGCGAAATAGCGGGGCCATGTTGCACGGGCAAGATCCGAAGACCATGTTAAAAGATCAGGATTTTCCAATCTCCATTGAAGGTCAACTCCTTGGTGGCAACGGCACCGATGCACGCACCACCTCTAACTTATGTACACCGGGAACCAATGTGGTTATCCAGGAAAAACTATTCACACCACATTGCTTGAGTTCTACATCGAAAACATATCACGGCGACCAATGGGTGACAGCGGACTTCTTGGTATTGGGAGATTCCATTATACAACACATATTAGACGGTCAAGTCGTCTTGGAATACAATAAACCACAGGTTGGCGGCGGTAGCGTTGAAAATTACGACCCCAATCAAAAGCCTGATGGAAAACTACTAGACAGCGGCTTCATCTACTTGCAGAGCGAAAGCCACCCAATTGATTTTCGCAAGGTGGAACTCTATGACCTGTCCCCCTACAAAAATCAGAAAGCGACGCTGGAAAAGGTCCTCAGCACACTTCTGAACGAAAAAACGCGCTTGTAAGCTAAGCGCGTTTTTTTAAAAACAAGAAAAGGGCAGTACACAAATACTACCCAAATATATCATTAAAACAAGAAGTACTTACGCTAGCTTGTTAACAAACTTAGTCAATTTAGATTTGTTGTTAGATGCCTTCTTCTTGTGAATAACATTCTTTTTAGCCAAACGATCCAACATAGAAACTACTCTTGGCAATAAAGCTTTTGCTTCTTCAGCACTAGTTGAGTTACGTAATTTTTTAATTGCGTTACGTGTAGTTTTTGCCTGGTAACGGTTTCTTAAGCGTTTTGCTGCGTTTGCTCTAATTCTTTTAATCGAAGATTTATGATTTGCCATTTCTCTTAGCTAATTTATTTTCTGTGTACTAATTTCGGAATGCAAAAATAGCACGATAATATCAATATTCAAAATCTATTTTTAAAAAAGTACGGCCGTCGATTTTTACATCGCGCTGCTTGCCAATTTAAATCCTTATTTTTGGCGTTTTAAATAGAGAGTTGATGCAAAAATTATCGATGGATGAATTGAATCGGCCTGATGTCGAATCATTTAAATCACAAACGAAAACGCCCATAGTTATTATTCTTGACAATGTCCGCAGCATGCATAATGTAGGTTCTGCCTTTCGCACAGCCGATGGCTTTGCTATCGAAAAAATAGTATTGTGTGGTATTACAGCCACTCCCCCTCACCGGGAAATCGAGAAAACAGCACTTGGTGCAACGCAATCTGTTGTATGGGAGTATGTACAGGACACGACGGAGGCCATACACGCTTTAAAAGAAGATGGATACATGATCTTAGCGATAGAACAAGCAAACGGAAGTACTGAACTTCAGGCTGCGGAGGTCGATAGCGCGCAGAAATATGCTTTTATATTTGGAAATGAGGTACATGGAGTGTCTGATGAGGCCATGCGTGATGTGGATGCATGTCTAGAAATTCCGCAGTTTGGCACGAAGCATTCTTTCAACGTATCCGTAACGGTTGGTATCGTGGTTTGGCATTTTGTTCAAAAGTTGAAGCTTTTCTAAAAAATGGCATATTTAGCATAAGCTTAATTTTTAGAAGTCGTTGCAAAATAGTAGATTTGCTTTGCAAAAAAACAGATAAAATGAGTGTATTAGTAAATAAAGATTCAAAGGTAATCGTACAAGGTTTTACCGGAAATGAAGGTACTTATCACGCTTCTCAAATGATTGAGTACGGAACAAACGTTGTCGGTGGTGTTACGCCAGGAAAAGGTGGCCAATCACACTTGGATCGCCCGGTATTCAATTCAGTACAAGATGCCGTAGATTCAACTGGCGCCAACGTTTCTATAATTTTCGTTCCACCTGCATTTGCTGCTGATGCAATCATGGAAGCTGCGCAGGCTGGTATCGAAGTTATTGTTTGTATCACAGAAGGTATTCCTACCAAAGATATGATTCAAGTTAAATCTTACTTGAGTGACAAGAATTCTCGTTTAATCGGTCCTAACTGTCCGGGTATCATTACCGCTGAAGAAGCGAAAATCGGTATCATGCCAGGTTTCATCTTTAAAAAAGGTAAAGTGGGTATCGTATCTAAATCAGGAACCTTGACGTACGAAGCTGTCGATCAAACTGTAAAAGCAGGATTAGGGATCACAACAGCTATCGGTATCGGTGGTGACCCGATCATTGGAACGACTACGAAAGAAGCTGTTGAATTACTGATGAACGATCCGGAAACCGAAGGTATCATCATGATCGGTGAGATCGGTGGTGGCATGGAAGCTGAAGCGGCCAATTGGATCAAAGAATTCGGCACAAAACCTGTCGTGGGTTTTATAGCGGGCCAAACAGCGCCTCCGGGACGCCGTATGGGGCATGCTGGAGCAATCGTAGGTGGTGCTGATGATACAGCTGCTGCAAAGATGAAAATCATGCGTGAGTGTGGAATCCGTGTCGTAGAATCTCCTGCGGAGATCGGCGCTGCAATCGCAGAAGAATTAGCAAAATAAGTTTCTCTTATACAAATAGAAAAAGCTCGACATCATATCGAGCTTTTTCTATTTTTTACCATCACCTATACCGGGAACATCTTTTTGTCACGCCTTGAATAATTGATGCAACGGGACTCCATCTGCCGAATGAGGTGCCTATTCCTTGTTTTTCTTTTCATAGGAATTAATCGCCTGTGCAATGTCATCCATCGAAAAATTCCCTTTAACCTCGATGAATACGTGTTCGCCATCCTCGGAAGAAACGCCTAGCATCAGCTTTCTAATCCGATCGCGTTTTGTTTGCGCGTTGATTGTAATCCGATCTCCATCGCTGATAATACTCGCATATTCTTCCATATTTTCATGTCTCAGAAAGTCTTTGAAGTTTTCTTGGATACGATCACTGTTTTGTGCGTTGGACAGCGTCGTCAATTTAACACTCTTAATCTTCCGCATGGCAAGCCTCAACATCTCATCATCTTCCTCTCGCAATTCTTTTCGCAGGAAGGGTTTGACTAGGAACATCGGCATCTTTACCGATACAATTTCGGCATCGCGCCCGACGAGCGAGCGATTCACAAAACTCATATTGGAGCTTTGCTTCACGTAGCAGGATTGAATCATCAAAACAACGGCTACACAAAAGGTAAGTTGATAAATTTTTACCATGGCTATTTTTCGTTAACTAATTTATTAATGTCGGCATAACTGATTTTGCCGTCTAAGATCATGAAGATAGTGCTGCCATCAGCAGAAATATCGAGTAGTAGATTACTTAAAACATCGCCACTGGCACTCTCCGCGAGAAATTTTATCCGGCTACCTTCGCTATGTATGGCCATTAATTCTTCGTAATCAATATTCGAGAATGCCTGCTTGACCTCATTTTGGATATGAAGGCTGTCGCTATTTTCCACGACTAGCATTTTTATAGAATTAATTTTAGTCAATAAGGGCTTGATCTGCCCCATCTCCTCTTCACCAATATTAAGTTTATTGATCATATTGAACATGGGCTTCCCTATCTTGATAGAGGTTACACCTTTTGCTTCCTGATATTTATCAAATATCTTATCGAGCTTGGACACTTGTGCATGGGTCCAGGTTGCACAAAGCAACAGTAACATGGATAATATCGTTTTCATCTTTTTTTAACTTTACAATTCAACATTTATGTATTTAACTTTCTCTAGAGCATGTTTTCCTTCTTGAAAATTACTCGCCATGATTTTCAAGGATGCCAGCACAATCTGTTCCGCTTCTTCCTGATCGTATACCGGCTGACCGTTTAGGATAACATAGGATTCCTCCGTAGGTTCTTGTTCTAAAAGGCTAACTGTTTCAGATCGAGGACCACTATTTTTGTGCTTATTCTGTTTATTTTCTTTTTTGCTTACTTCGGCATAGGAAGGCTGTTCCTGCCCCACCTTGCTTTCCTGAACATCTACTGCCTTGGGAACAATGCTGACGTCTGAAAACTGCGGCTGCTGGTATTTAGCTTCTTGGTGTGGCATGTTTCGCAGGAAAAATAGTCCCGCGACAAACAGCGCGATCGCAGCAGCAGCATAAGTAACATACAGGAGCTTGCTTTTCTTTTTTGTATCATCGACTATGCCGTCTGAGCCTTCTGCCATTTCCATGAACGTGTCAAACTCCAAGTCCATCTTTTCTTCGGACAATTCGTTCAAGCCGTTGAAATAAGGCTCGTCCGCGTTTGTTTTCAGTATTTTCTCTTCTTGCAAAGACGAAATCCCTTCCCAGTATTTATCCTCCATTTTTGTTGATCTGTCTTTTTTCATAATCAAAAATCTTTTGTAGTTGTGCCTTTATTTTTTGCCGAGCACGCGTGAGATTTACGCGCACAGCACTTTCTTCCATGCCAATCGTTTCGCCAATTTCTGCTATGTCATAGTCCTCTATGTCTCGCAGATGCATCACCAATTTTTGTTTCTCCGGCAAAGCCGCAATTAGCCGTTGAATCAATTCTTTGGTCAGTGATGGGTAACGTTCATCCACCACCGCTTCCGTTAAATTATTTTGGTATAGCTGGACCACTTTGCTATGTTTCAACTTGTTCATAGCATCATTACGTACACAACGCATCGCAAATGCTTCCAAATTGCCAACAGCGGTAAGTTCGCTACGCTTTTGCCAAAACTTCATCATAATTTCTTGTACGAGATCATGAGCTTCATCCTCATCCATTAGCATACTTTTTGCAAAGCGATACATCTTGTCTTTCAGGACAAAGACCGTCTTTTTAAAAGTTTCTTGATTCATTTGGCTCATTTAATAGGTAGACAACTGCGACGCAGCAAATATTACATCTAATTTCTCTTTTTTTTAAAAAAAATCACCGTGATCGTTCCAAACAAATTACTTATTTTCATATCCGTTTAGAACAGAGCAAAATTACCGATATGAAAAGACTAATCATTACCACATTTTTTTCCATTTTCCTACTGCTGACCTATGGACAGGCCGTGGATCAAACGTATATAAAAAACAATTACACAAAAATCGAAGAGTACATCACGATGCGGGACGGTGTACGACTATTTACGTCTATTTACATCCCTAAAGACCAAAGCCAAAAGTATCCTATCATGCTCAATCGTACGCCTTACACTGTGGCTCCTTATGGCACGGAAGATGTTAAACCCTACCTTGGAAATTTTCCGGAAATGACTAAAGCGGGCTATATATTCGTGTATCAAGATGTGCGCGGACGATGGATGAGTGAAGGGACCTATGAAAATATAAGACCGACGCGCAGCAAAGAAAATGGACAAAAAATTGATGAAAGCACGGATACGTATGACACCATCGACTGGCTTGTTAAAAACGTAAAAAACAATAACGGCAAAGTAGGGATGTATGGAATATCTTACCCTGGCTTCTATGCTACAGCAGCCCTTATCGGCAGCCACCCTGCCTTGAAAGCTGTATCGCCACAGGCTCCGGTGACAGATTGGTTTATTGGTGATGATTTTCACCATGGGGGCGCGCTCTTTTTAATGGATGCTTTTCGCTTTATGTACAGCTTTGATGCACCTCGTCCAAAACCTATCACCAATGCCGATGCTCCCAAAGGCTTTCAGCTTGATTCAAAAGACTACTATCGGTTCTTTTTAGCTAACCCAACGCTCGCTGGGCTAAAAGCCAAATATTTAGATCATACCGTCAAATTCTGGGATGATCTTGCAAAGCATAGCGTTAGGGATACATTTTGGACCAGCAGAACCGTCACGGAACATCTAGGTACCGTGAAGCCCGCGGTGTTGGTTGTTGGCGGACTATTTGACGCGGAAGACACCTACGGCGCTTTTGAAACGTATAAACAAATTGAAAAACGAAGCCCTAAAAATAACAGCGTACTCGTCGCTGGGCCTTGGTACCATGGCGGCTGGGTACGCGCAGAAGGCGACTCCTTCGGCGATATTCGTTTTGGTGAAAAAACGAGTCTGTACTACCAAAAAGAAATTGAGCTCCCGTTTTTCGAGTACCACTTGAAAAGTAAAGGAAATTTCAAGCCGGCCGAAGCAACCGTATACCTCACGGGTGCTAACACCTGGAAAAAGTTTCAGCAATGGCCTCCTGTTGATAGGAAGGAAAAAACTTTTTTCCTCACATCGGATGGGAAGCTCACCACGGATGCTAATGTGTCTAGCGAAGATCATTTGGTCTACGGCAGCGATCCGAACAAACCCGTGCCCTTTCAGGAAGGCATCATAACGGACAGAACGCGCGAATACATGCTGGCAGACCAGCGATTTGTAGCCAACCGTCCTGATGTTGTGCTGTTTGAAAGCGATGTGCTAACAGAAGACCTTACCGTAGTCGGGCCTGTTCACGCAAATCTAATTGTTTCTATGACGGGTACCGATGCAGATTTCGTAGTTAAACTGATCGACGTATATCCAGACAGCAGCAACGCTACATCTCCGCGCGATGAGAAAACAGTGATGTCAAACTACCAAATGCTTGTGCGGGGCGAGGTACTTCGTGGAAAATTCAGGGACAGTTACAGCGAGCCAAAAGCCTTTGTTCCAAACCAGAAAACACCAGTTAATGTGCAACTCCCCGATGTAGCACACACCTTTAAAAAAGGACATAAGCTGATGATTCAAATTCAACATTCGTGGTTTCCTTTAGTCGACCGAAATCCAAATCAATTTATAGATATCTATAAGGCAGAAGAAAAGGATTTTATCAAGAACGAACACAGGCTGTACTTCTCCAAAGAAAGCCCAAGCCGTATCAGTTTCGGTATCATAAATTAAGCTTTTCAGCACAAAAAAAACCTAGTCAACGTGTGGCTAGGTTTTTTTTATACGGCAGTATTATTTTCCGTACTTGGCTGGTTGGTTATCCGGGACAGTCGTCTTTTGAATAAACTGCCGGATATCCTCGGTTGCCTGAATCAGGTCGTCTTTACGTAAATACATCATGTGCCCGCTCTTGTACGCTTTAAAACTCATTCGGGAAGATAATCTACCGGAAGGATCCATTTGCCACATATTATATTTCGCATTGAAGTAATCCGTCGCACCATCGAAATAGCCCGACTGTACCATCAGGTGCAAATAGGGATTTGCGGCCATCGCCTGACGTAAATTTAACCCGGTGTTATCATTACTTCTATCCCAAGGATGCACAGGCCCGAATACATTATATTTCACATCCGTTTTATAATTCAATTCGTTCCAGAAATAATAATTCACCGCTGGTGTGAAGGCATGCAACCAAGAAGTCAACTCGGCATTGTAATCGGGCCGCTCACCAGCATCTCGCAAGTCGATTCCTAAATAGCGGGAGTCGAGCCTTCCGATGGTATACCCTTCTTTTCGCATCAGCTCCTTCCAGAACAAAGCCGTGGATATATCCAGATTATTCTGACTAACGACTTCTTTTGCCAATGCCGTGTAGCTGGCAACTTGCTGCACGACTTTCTCCCTTTCCGTTGTAGAGATGGAGGAGCCACGCGCGATTGCGGGCAGAAAGACATTCAATGTATACTGTTCCACCTCGGCCAAGAGGCTTTCCAAATCGCGCTGCTGCAGCTGCGCATCTAGCTTTTTATGGTACCAGGCAGCAGCTGTAAAGTAAGGCAAACGCAAGGCAGCATCCATGGCACCATCGCGTTTTATACCCAGATCCGTTGGCGAAACCAGCATCACACCATTTAAATACATCCATTGCGCATTTTGCAACTCCAGCGCCAGGCCGGAAACCCGGGTTGTACCATAACTTTCTCCAATGAGATATTTAGGAGAGGTCCATCGATTGTGTCGCGTCACAAAGGTATTGAGCCATTCCGCCAGATACCGAATATCAGCATTGGTTCCGAAAAACAAACCGCGGTCAGCTTTCTCATCTACCACACGCGAGTATCCCGTGTTGATCGGGTTCACGTAGACGATATCAGCCACATCCAATATAGAATATGGATTTTCTTTGATACCATAAGGCTGCACGGGATATCCCTCCTCGTCGATATTTAATAACCGAGGACCGGTATAAGCGAGTTCCATCCATACCGATGCAGATCCCGGCCCACCATTAAAAGATATCAGTAGTGGCCGGTGTGCGAGATCACGCACATCATCTCGAGTATAGTAGCTATACTGTACCGTTGCCAATACCTTACCCGCTGCATCCCAGACGGGTTGCGTGCCCGCTTTGGCAGTATACGTGAAACGCTGTCCCTTTACGGTTATCTGATGCTTTGTTATAATGGCACTATCAACTGGCGGAATACGCTGAGCGTAGGCGTTTGTAGCTCCCAAAAAAAGTAAAATCGAAAAGATGATGGTTTGTTTCATTACGTTGATAATTAAGCAAGTAGTTATGTAATCCTAATAACGCATTTTTTTTAATGTTTACCTACTGTTCACAAGAATTTTACGACAATACGTTGGGGGCTTTAGTCGGGGGTGCGTAATGATTATAGATTTTAGTAGATAGTACGTAGTAGGTAGATTGGGTAATGCTTATTGGGTAGCGCGTAATGGGATATTATAGATTTTAGTGTATAGCACGTAGTAGGTAGATTGGGTAGTGGGTAAAGCGAATTGAGATATGAAGTGTCTTACAGTGGACGTCCTTGCGAGCCAGAGGTACGAGGGCGCGGCAATCTTGCTTGTTGAGTAGTGAGTAGTGCGTATGGCGTATTGAGATATAATAGATTTTAGTGTTTCATTGTAGGATCTGCTACCAGGCACAATCCTTTTGAATTTTCACTTTTAACTTTTTAATTTTTACTTTTTACTTTTTAAAAAACAAAAGCCCGTTATCTTTCGACAACGGGCTCCGTATTAAATTCGGCACCGACCTACTCTCCCACCTGTTA
>NZ_SNZV01000007.1 GCF_004364125.1 Sphingobacterium paludis
TTTTGTTGTATCTTACGTTCCGAACTGACAGGTTGATTTGTTTGTTAGTGTATAACTTTCATCTTCCGACTACTCGTTACGCTACATGATCATATCTCTTAAAGAACTGTTATCGCCGCCGCGTCGCGCTTTGGCATCCTATATATCGTGGCATCGCTGCCCGAACTATCTTTTTTTTGTTTCCCTCCGTTTCGTTGGGACTGCAAAGGTAGAAGATTTTTCCGGATCCGCAAAATAAAGTTTAACTTTTTTTTCGCTGCCCCAAAGGGCAAAAACCGGCGGAACGCCCCTTGTATACAGGCTTTTCCATCTCCACGTGTTCGCTTTTCAATCGTCCCTCCCTTGCGGAGTGGTGCAAAGATAGAACTTTGGCACAATCCCTGCAAACAATAACCGCTTATTTCTTGCCAAAACACCGCAAGACACTGGGGATCTGTGGGATATTTTTACCGAAGGGAGCTAAACGCTATACGTAGATTGCAGCCTATCGCTTTTAGCCAAATAAATAGGGTCTTTTATACGTTCTACTAAAGAGCAAACAACTGCGGGCAAAGTACAAGACGGAACGTCCTAATATATCGTACCCTACGAATACTATCTGTACTGCAACAAACCTAGTCATACGCAACCTCTCATCGCAAAGCAATACGGATCACTAAACAGCAGGATAGACATTCATGAACAACGTCTCGCGTGAACCCTGGACGCTACCGGCTTGCCTCACTAATCGACTTCAGAATAGTGATCGTGAGTTTCTTTCAATTTGGTATTTTTCGGGATACAAATGTAGAATGTACTACCAAGACCAATTGTACTCTCCATCCTGATGTACCAACCCATGCGGTTGGCAAATTCATGGCACAACATCAGACCTATACCCGCGCCTTTTTCTTGCAGAGTCCCTAGGTAGCTCTCCTGCACATCACGTTTTTGTAACTTTGATAGCTTCTCTTTATCCATCCCCGCCCCTTCATCAGCGATACCGATCACAACCTCTTTATCCAGATCTTCATGGCGTACAGTAATAGACTTTCCCAAGTAACTGAACTTAATTGCATTGCTTATGATGTTACGCAGAATAAATTCAAAACGTTTCAGATCGCCTTGAATCACGACGGTTGGATCAACGAGATTCTTTAAATGTAACTCCTTTAAGTCCAATCGATCGGAGAACAAGGATTTACAAACTTCGACCAGGTCGAACACAGCCAAAGATTGCATCTCCAAACTCTCATTTCCCATTTGCTGTGATGACCATACGAGCAACTCGTCTAACATTTTGGACGCCGTTTCTACCTCGTGGCCGATGGCAATCAAGGTCCGCTTAACATCATCCGCCGGCAGATCGATCAATTTAGAGACCGAAAGCAAAACCTGAAAATTAGCTATTGGCGCACGCAGATCGTGCGAGACCACGGAGAAAATACGCGACCGAAAGCGGTCGGCTTGAAAAAGTTCCTTGTGCTGTTCGTGAATACGTTCGGCCTGTTCTTTAATTTCATCACGTGCCTGCTCTACGTTTCGCTTCTCATTGCGCAACTGCACATTCTTGCGCTGTAGCAATATCAGCATAAGCACGAATGTCAGCAAAACCGCCAAGGCACCGCCCAATAACAGCTTAAACAACAACGTCTCCCCTTCTATGGCGACATTTTCAAGCTGCAAATTTTTATTTTCAAGTTCTTTCTTTTCTGTTTCGTACTTCTCCCGAAGCTCTTCGCGAACTTTCAAACGAAGCATCTCCATTTCTTCACTATCCGCAACGGTGGCGCTATCCACATCAGTAAGCACGACATGTTTATCATTTTCCTTTACCGCCTTGGCTATTTTTTGGAAGTCGGAACTAAATTCATCGAAAAGATCATGAAGTCCACTTTTCTGTATATTACGCCGGATGATCTCAACCTCCTTCTGTGCCAAATCAAACTGCCCCCGGCGCACAAAAATATTCGCTCTATTTATCCGCGAATAGCATATGCCGTATGTAAAATTACCAGCTTCGGCAATATTGATCGCTAAATCTGTGTAGTATTCGCTTTTCAGAACATCCTCATTCTTTAGATACAAATAACCTAGTAGTATATAGCAATTGTACAGGTCTACCTCTGGCGCTTTTCGTTTTGCAAAATCTATGGTTTTTAATAGGTATGTTATTGCGTTGACCACATCTGATTTATTAAACCCTTTCAATGCTCCCTGCGCTCGTATATTACCCATATTAATCGCGATATTCGCTTCGTTGCGTACATCGCCTATTTCCCGCGCGATAACCATAGCCTGCTCATAGTATACCAAGGCCTGCTTAGCATCTCTGCTCACGTTAAACACATTCCCTATATTCAGAAGGGAAAGCATAGCACCCTTTCTATCCCCCTTTTTTTCGCGAGCACGGAGGACTTTGAAATGTGTGTTGATACTCTCATCGAAATTATACAATTTTGATTCGATGACGCCGATCACATTCAAAAAAGAAAGCTGGATTTCTTCCATCTTATTTGCTACGGCTAATTGGTATCCCTTTTCCGCAATCTCTTTTGCTTCCTGAGGAGCACTTTTGTACAATTCCGTAGAAACTTTATAGTGTGCCATGACCTTCAGCGAGTCATCGCTCAGCTTCGCCAGCTCGCTGTTTAACTTGTCCCAACCTGTTTGCTGGCCCGAACTCAGCAGACAGCATACCATGAGTATGCAACTGAGAATGATTGATTTTGAAGTAGGTATCAAACGTTTCTTTGTTTAATGCGGTTAATAATAAATGCTACAAAAATAATAAAAGCTAGGAATTAGTGCCACTCGGTAAGACAGTTAATATAGAATATCTATCGCACACACTATCTTTTTTTGTATAATAGCATGATCTACGCTGCACAAGCAATTTAGCCAGGAGCTATGAAAAAACAAAAATTCAAACTTGAATCTAGCATGAAAAGCTTCCGTTACGCAGTTAATGGATTCGTGATTGCGCTTAAAGGGGAATTTAATTTACGGATACATGCCGTAGCAACATTGTTCGTCCTTACAGCGGGCATTTATTTCGACCTGCCCCTTGTGGAATGGATTCTTCTATGTTTAGCGATTGCCCTAGTAATCATTTCAGAATTGGTTAACACGGCGATAGAATATTTATGTGACGTTGTATCGCCACAGAAAAATCCGCAGATCGGGAAAGTGAAGGATGTCGCTGCAGCAGCGGTACTTTTTGCTTCGCTTATTGCATTAACCGTTGGCCTACTGGTCTTTCTCCCCAAGATCTCTTCGTAAGCAGACACACTGTACAAAAAAAAGGGCAACGACTGTAGTGTATACTCAACAACAGATTGGGAGTTATTCAACAAGCCGAATCCCCACGCTGACACAATGTAGAATAACAGCTACAAAGCCATACTCGTCCTGGCCGCAATCAAAAAATCCAGTATTGTAAAAATAAAGTGATGATCACAGTGTGGCATAGCGATTGTACAGTTAACAGTAATTCATAATTTTTAGGTTAATAATTGGTTAGTTTAAAAGAAATCCTGAAGCGCCTGCTACGGGATTTTTTTTTGCAAAACGAGGTTGTTTGGCTATCCTAATCTCCGCGCAAGTGAATCAAATAACCGCAACCAGATTCACATTCCATTCGTACGTACTTGACAGCGTGCGCTCCTTGACAGCTTATTTTGCTCAATTGTACATGCTAACATTGGTTTATAAATCCCTATCCATTTTCAAGAGGAAAAAATAATTAAAAAACTAGTGTTCAAATTTTGGTGAATTTAAAACTGATATGTACCTTTACTCCCGCATTACATTTAGACCGACACATTATTTGTGTTCTATTTTTAAATAGGTTGAAAAATTCCCTGTCCCATACAGGGAATTTTCTTTTTTCTACCTTAAAGATGACCACACAGCGTCGATTTAATCTATACAACGGAAATAGGAATGGAAATCCACGCCTTTTCCAAAGAATTACGGCTTTGAAAACATTTCATTCTAGACAAGATTATCAATTCGAGCTCATTTTTCCTAACTTCATGCCGAAGAATAAACAATCAATTTTATGAAAAAACTATTAACCCTTGTATTTATCCTAAGCATGATGCTGGCCCGCGGGCAGCATAAAGAAACACGTTCAATCCCTAGTCTGAAAGGCATCACTGTTTCCAGTTCTATCAAAGCGACCTATGTGCAATCCAACCGCAACGAAGTGGTGGTTGACGTGGAAGAACGCGGTCATTTGAACAAGCTACAGACAGGCGTGGAGCATGGAACGCTCATCATTCGATACGCACCAAACAGCAATATTCGCACTAGACAGGCTAACCGTGTGACGATTTACACATCCTCTCTATCGTTGGAGAAAATTAAGGTCACGTCTAGCGCGGAATTACATATCGAAGCACCAATTAAAAGCTCAAAAGCGCAGATCGAGGTGAACTCTTCAGGAAAATTGTATGCCTCGCATCTTGTGGCAGACAACGCCAGCATTAAAACAAGCTCGTCTGGACGTTTCGATGCAAAAATCACAGCCGCCTCCGTCACGATAGACGCATCCAGTTCTGCAAAAATCAACCTGCTTGGATCCGCGAGCTCTGCCAGTATAGCGATAAGCTCATCCGCAGAAGCGAACCTTTCCAAGCTGAAAATAAAGCATGCTGTTGTTGAAGCAAGCTCGTCGGCGAAAGCAACCGTTGATGTACGCGATAATCTGGCTGCAAAGGCATCATCTTCGGGAAAGATAATCTACGTAGAAAAACCTAGCCGCTTGACCGTAGATAAGTCATCAGGCGGCTCCGTGCGTCAGCAGTAGCTCCGCTCGCGCGTATGCCAGAGCGAAAGATCATTCTGGCATACGTTGGTAAACCATGGATAGCCTTACCAACCAATTCCGTAATCTTCACCATTGTTGCTGCTTCCCCCCCATAGGGTTTTGTGCTTTTCATCAAAGAAAATAGCGTTGATAGGACCACTGGTACGTTCGCCAAACTGAATGCTATAGCCCATAGTCTTTAATTTCTCGACAACCTCTTGCGTAACACGTTTGTCCAGCAACAGGCTGCCCGGCCTTGGCTTTCTATCGGCTATTTTTGTACCGCCTAAGGACAGCCAGAGCTGGTTACTATTTATATTTGGTGCTTCACTGGCCTCTTGTACCGTCATTCCAAACTCCACTACATTCAAGAAAAACTGCAATAAATTTTGGTCTTGCGTGTCTCCGCCCTGTACGGCGAATGACAAGAAGGGCTTTCCGTCTTTTAAAGCTAGTGAAGGTGTCAATGTGACCCTAGGGCGCTTACCGGGTGCAACCACATTGAACGGGCTGATCAAGGAATCGAGTACAAAACTTTGTAATCGTTGGCTCATACCAACGCCCGTGCGCCCGGCAATACAAGCGGGTAACCATCCACCACTAGGTGTAATCGATACTACCCAGCCAGCAGAATCAGCAGCTTCTACACTGGTCGTACCTCGTAGCAAACGATCCATATATGCGCTATCCACTGCGGATAAGTCTGCTGCCGATAAGGTGTTAGGGTTCGCGACGGTAACCGTTGGCGTGGCATCATGCTTCGGAACAAAATCTTTGATTCCGCTACCTGCCGTATCCAGTAATTTTGCGCGTTCCGTTAGGAGCGCCGAGAACGGATTCTTTTTTCCTTGCCATGCATAAGGATCGCCCGGTGCAGCGAGAGGATTATTTTGCGTGGGATTAATTTCTTTTGCACGGGCTCTTGCATAGTCTTCACTCAGCAAGCTTTCTATAGGCGTTTTCGGTAGAAAATAGGGGTCGCCGTAGTAAAAATCACGGTCGGCGAAAGCTAAATTCATCGTTTGATAAACCGTGTGGATGTAGCTTGCGGAATTGTATCCCATCGTTTTCAGATCGAAATGCTTCAGCATGTTTAGGCTTTGCAACAAGGCCGGCCCTTGCGTCCACTCTTGCAGCTTGTACACATCAATACCTTTATAATTTACGTGCAATGGTTCTTCTTCGATGGGCTTCCAATTTGCCAAATCGGCCTTGGTGATTAACCCGCCTTGTTCCTGACTACCGCGAACAAATTCTTCCGCAATATCACCGGTGTAAAAGCGGTCATAGGCAGCCATAATCGCTTCTTCCCGGCTTTTACCTGCACGCAGGGCTGTTTCTTCGGCGTTGATCATCTTCTGCAATGTAAGCAGGAGATCTTTCTGCACAAAAAGCTCACCAGCTTCCGGCGCTTCACGCTCCTCCCCTTCGTGCGTCAAAAACACATCTTTACTGTAAGGCCACTGCTTGATCCGATCTTTGCCGCGCTCGATACTGTTTGCTGTCTGTGCATCAATCGGGTAGCCGGCTGCCATTTCTATGGCGGGTTTTAAGACACTAGCAAGGCTTTTGGTGCCATAATGTGCCAACATATAACATAGTCCGCCCGGCGTTCCCGGCGTAACAGCCGCCAGCGGGCCATATTCCGGTGGAAAAGCGTACCCTTTTTTCTTAAAAAAGTCTACTGTGGCTCCCGTGGGCGCCACCCCCAATGCGTTGATGGCAATTACTTTCTTGAGCTTCGGATGGTAGATTAGTGCCTGCGTCTCGCCGCCCCAGCTCAGCACATCCCACATGGTGCAGGTGGCGGCTAACATCGCACAAGCTGCATCCACCGCGTTGCCCCCATCGTTGAATAGCTTTGCACCCGCAGTGGCTGCCAGCGGCTTTCCCGTTATAGCCATCCAATGTTTACCATGAAGCGGCGGCTTTTGTGTGCGCTGCGCCTGCGCGCTGTGAAGAATGCTGCAAAAAAGAATAAGCAAATACGGCGAAAAGCGAAAAGATGAAGTAGATGGCATAGTCAGTTTTTCGTACAAGATATGGTTTTGATTAAAAAAATACAAATGCCTATCCCCGTACGACTCCAACTTTTTTTTAGGGCTACAGATTCCTTTATTTAAACTATAATTTTTGAAATATTATTTTCACCATCTACTCAAAAGCCCCGTGCTGTATAGCGAAGAAGCAGATGCAACGATCGCACTACGTTACTTTCAGCAGGATATAGTATACATTAAATGGAAACTACAGCAGCACATTTACGTTGATAAATCATTCGTAGTCAAAGCTAAAACGATTAGAATATCAGTCAACAGAGCCCAATAGCTTATTGTAATATTTACCATTAGATTTATTGGAATAAATTTTTTTTTCTATATTCGATTCAGCTAACAGATTAATAATGAAGTACAATCTGATCATCGCGCATATTTTTACGCCGATTCATAAACGATAAAAAATAAATATAAATTGAAAATGACGCCATCTTGGCCGGGCTTAAAACGATTTATGGCATAGAATTAGTACTGATACTTACAATCTTAAATTTAAATATAATGAACAAAGCAGACTTGATCAAGCATATTGCCAGCGAGGCTGGAATTACGCAGTCACAGGCAGAGAAAGCAGTTAACAGTTTTACTGGTGCGGTATCCTCAACCTTATCAAAGGGAGAGTCCGTTACGTTAATCGGATTTGGAACATTCGGAATCTCTGACCGCGCGGCGCGCAATGGTAGAAATCCGCAAACTGGCGCAACAATCAAAATTGCCGCTAAAAAACTTCCAAAATTCACGGCAGGTAAGGCCTTAAAAGAGGCAGTCGATGCACCGAAAAAAGGCAAGAAAAAGTAAAGATAAAAAAGAAGGGAGCAATTGCTCCCTTCTTTTTTATTGCGCTAAGCTAAAACCGGCATATCACATCCATTTCATATGTCGAAAACCATGTAACCCTCCTATCCCAATGGATATGAATGGATATCCGCGATTATTCGGAAACATCACATCATAGCCTACACGCAGGTTTAGAATAGCACTGTATTCAAGATACAGGTGCGGACTGATACGGATTTGATTTTCATGATTTGAGTTGAAATCAAACATATACCCTGCTCCTGCCCCAACTGCCAGCAAATAGTTATAACGCTTACTATCCACAAGATAGTAATGTAGTGTTGTTTGAGGAACGAAGCCAGAAGGTACGGCCTTGTTTTTTGTCGTATAATCTACGCCGACCATAAATTCAAACGGACTGTATGCACTTAGTATAAACGGATAATTCAACGAAACCTGCACCATAGGTTTCTGCTGCTGTTTATAACCTAAGCTCACTATTTGCGCCTGACTTTTATTCACCTGCAACACAGCAGCGATTAGCATGAATAGTATGGAATAAATTCGCATCAGATAATATATTGTCTCTTGTAATCATAAAGATAGCTTGCAAATAGCCACAAACATATCCCTAATAAAAGGGATTTTACAAAATAAAGCTGCCCGCCGAAAATGGCGGGCAGCTTTTTCACATGTGAAAAACCGGATGGTATTAATTCAGATGTTTGCTAAAAAATCCAATCATCGCTTTATAAAACTCGATTTGGTTTTCTTCTTTTCCAAAGCCATGCCCTTCGTCATACTTTACCATGTAGGGCACGTCAACTCCTTTTTCCCGCAATGCTTTTACGATTTGATCGGCTTCTGCAATTTTTACGCGAGGATCATTCGCTCCCTGCACAACGAACAAGGGTGCCTTGATTTTGTCGATGTGAAATAATGGCGATACCTCTTTCGCTATCGCAGCCTCCTCTTCGTTATCCAAGTCATACCAAATTTCATACAACATGTCTTTATAGGGCTTCCAGTATTCAGGGATAGAACTCATCAATGTGAAAATATTGGAAACGCCTACATAATCTACGCCGGCTTTGTATAAATCTGGTGTTTTCGTAAGCCCACGCAGTACAGCATAGCCGCCATGGCTAGCACCATAAATAGCGATATTGCTTTTATCTGCCCAACCTTGATCGATGGCATACTGTATGCCATCTTCTACATCATCCATCGCCTTACGACCAATTTCTTTAAAACCTGCGCGCAGAAAATCTTTACCGTATCCGCCTGAGACGCGAAAGTTAACTTGTAATGTAGCGTATCCGCGGCTAGCGAAAAGCTGTGTTTCCGGATTGAAACCCCAGCTATCGCGAATCCCTTGCGGCCCGCCATGCGGATTAACAATCAACGGCACCTTTTTACCCGCTACGGCTTCTTTAGGTAAAGTAATGTAGCCGTGCAACGTCAGTCCATCACGCGACTTAAACGTGATCGGACGCATCTCGGCCATATCCTGCTCCTTCAATTGCGGCATGAGATCAACCAAAAGCGTAGCCTTTCCTGTTTTTGTATCGTAGTGGTAATAACGACCGTATAGCTTATCACTCTGCACCACGACCAAGAGCTGGTCTTCATCATCAGTTTTACCAGCGATAGAAAACTCATATCCTTTAAACTGCTTGTCTAAATTAGCGTAAATCTTTTTAAACGTATCACTAATTGGGTTGATGATTACCTTTTCCCCCTCGTATCCTACGAAATCTATTTCCCAATTGCGCTTGCGCGACAAGGAGATCAGGTTTGCATCATATTCTTTATGAGAATAAATCTCTTTAAGAACCTTTTTAGTCTTTAAATCATACAAGACAATACGCGATTTATCCGAATCTAGATTTGTCAACACGTATGCTTCATCTTTATTTTGCGAGGCATAGTTGAACGATACTACGCCAAACGTATCATCCCATTTTGTTGTGTGGAAAAGCGAAAAATCAGCGGCTCCTGCCGGCTTATAAAAAAATTGGGTATTGATTCCGTTAAGCATTTTCGCGTAGCCCCGAAGATTACCGTCTTTATCGAACTCATATCCAACGATGGCATTCTCCGGATCTTCGTTGGTAAATAGTTTCTCCATAGCGCCGGTATGGATGTTGACTTTATAGGGCTCAAAAACTTGCTTATTATCTTTATTCATTTGAATGATAATATAGTCCTTTTGCTCCTTCAGCATATTCAAGATTGAAGCCTGCACACCGTCGAATGGCGTGAGGTCAATATTTTTGCTGCCGTCAATGTTGATGGCATACAGGTGGTAATTTTCATCTCCACCTTGATCCATCACGTAAACCAAACGCTCGTCGTTAATCCAGCCCATTCCACGGATCAGTTCATCTTTTTCCTCAATGGCGCGCACGACGTTGCCTGTAGCCACCTCCTTTACCATAACATGACGTTTGTTTTTTTCGTCTTTCTCCCGATACGAGATGTACTTTCCATTCGGCGACAGCTGGAAACCAGACATTTTCGGCTTGGCAAAATAGTCTTCCACGCGATATTTAAAATCTCCCTGATCTCGAGCGATCAGGTCGGCTAACTGTTGTTGGGTTGATACAAGCGTCGTGTCGCCTGGTTTGGTGACTACCGTCTTTTTAAGTACTAGCGGCAAATCCATCCCTGCCTGGCTGTAATTTCCTGTAAAGGTTTCGCCTTCCCGCGTTCCCTTATATAGTATACCAGCCTGATCAATCGCTAAACTTAGTACATCTGCATTGTAAGTAATCGTCGACACGGGGATGCCGACTGCGCCTTGCAGCGGGACATCCATAGTGGCTTGCAGCACGCTATTTTCTTCCGTAATGTGAAAAATAATCTCGATGGCGGTACCTTGAAATTCCAGCGTACCCTTCCAATCGCCCTTAATTTGTGCAATGGTATTTGACATTCCCAAAACTACAAATACAAATGAATAAAAAATCTGTTTCATAATTAATTCAGTTATTTTAGTAATGAGTCGAATGTATCATAAAAAAGTTACAAGTTAATCTATCTTTTTTTAACATATATACGAATATGGTGGGTGACGTAACGTGCCTTCTGTATGGATTAGGACTTCCATAACTTCAACTATACGAAAAGAGCCAAACACCGCAGCGTTCAGCTCTTCTTTAAAACCGACTCCTATTCACCCTATTTCTTTAGTGGGGCATAGCGAAGGAAGGCGGAGGTATATCCGCTCCCCAGTTTCGGTTGGGCTTGTCGCCCATCTCCAAAATTAGCTCGCCACCCTGCATCAGATCTTTATGCGTTATCCATGAGGCGTGTAGCGGCTTTCCATTTAAAACTGCCGATTGTATGTACTTATTCTCTTTGGCAAAGTTTTTAGCCTTAACCCGGAATGTTTGTCCATTGGATAAGGCAATGCTTGCTGTTTCAAAGAACGGACTTCCGATAGTATAGGCCGGCAAGCCTGGCGTGACGGGATAAAATCCGATCGTAGAAAACACGACAAATGCAGACATCCCTCCGCCATCTTCGTCGCCTGGAACGCCCATAAGATCATTTCTAAACCATTGCCGAATGAGTTCGTGAATCCTCTTCTGCGTCATCCACGGCTGACCTGCATACGCGTATAGATAGGGAATATGCAAACTCGGTTCATTAGCCATCGAAAACTGCCCGACATTACCCGTGTGGTCGGGAAGTTGACTGTAAAAATCAAACTTACTTTTCCCGAGCGGCTCGCGAAATGTCTGATTGAGGTTGTCTAGGAAAGGCTTGTTGCCGCCCATCAGCGTGATCAGATCAGCCACGTTATGCGGAACATCCCAGCGATAAACCCAGCCATTGTTTTCTCCGTAATATCCTCGAGCGCCCTGTCCGCCCGCGTAGCGGTAATCAAACGGTTCAATAAAACGTCCTTCTTTATCTTTTGGATGGAAAAATCCGGTTTCGCTGTTATATAGGTTACGGTAGTTCGTGCCATTTTTCAACAACGAAGAGGCGTCAGCTTGCTTACCAAGGGCTAATGCCAGCTGTCCTAGCGCCCACTCATCATACGATGTTCCTAGGGTAACGGCCACTGGTTGTCGTTTTTCAAAACGGTGTACTTCCGGTACGGTCTCTTCCTCGCCCGCCTGAAGAGCGGGGATGTATCCCTTTTCTTTATAAAATTGATCCAACCAGCCTGCAGGCGCCGCGGACCAAGGTGCTAAAGTCTTATCGTGCACGGCATTCTTACCACTTTGATAAGCTTTCTCTACATCGAAGCTGCGTAACCCTTTTACATAGGCATCTGCAATGGTGACCACGGCATGGTTGGAATTCATACGCCGCGAATCACCCGTAATCTCTGGAAAGGTTGGCATCCAGAAGTTGTCCATTTGCTCCGCCATCCGCACAAACGAATTCAGGATCGAAGATTCCATCGGCGCATCGATCAATAAGCGCAAAGGATGCGTGGCGCGATAGGTATCCCATATCCAATCATCGGTATAAAAATCTTGACTATCGGTATGTACTTTACCATCAAAAGCGCTGAAATATCGTCCATCTTCCGTGATATTTACTGGGCGTTCAAAGCATCTGTATAACGAAGTATAAAAAAGACGCTTATCATCCTCATACGTCGTTTCTACTTTAACGGCAGACAGCGCTTTATCCCAAATTTTACGTCCCTTTTCTGCAACTTCTGAAACATCAAAACCTTTTATCTCGCGTCGCAGATTTTTAGCAGCCTGCTCTACACTGATAAATGATATGCCGTAGCGAAATTTCACCTTAGCTGTGCGCGCATCGAAATGAAATGCAGCTGCGACTCCCTTACCGCTGGCCTTCGTTTGCTTTTTCTCTATACGGTTGTCAACCAATATTCCGCCTTCGAGCGGGGCGACGTCTACCTCACCATATAGGTAAACTATCGTGTTGTTTTGCAGATGTTGCGATGCATAAATTTCTTTTCCTTGAATAGAAACATCACCGGATAAGGTATTAAATATTAAGTTCTTGTCCGATTTTTCATCAAATGTTAATTCATATATTGCAGACTGATGTGATGGTGCAAAGGTGACATCAATCTGCTCATCCAATAGGGAAACCCCGTAGGAATATGGTTTGATATGTTCATTATCATAGGTGTATAGGTAGACATGTTGAAGTTCGTTCTGGCGTTTTCCCTGCACGGGGCTGAGGTTAAATGCTGATCGCCCCCGATGGCTTGTTACGACTAAGGGAAGTCCTTTGATTTGATCGCTGGTGTAATCAGCGCGCTCAGGATAAACGCGCAGCATACTATTTGGCAAATGTATCGTTGGGAAAGTGGGAACTAACAAATGACTTATATTTCCCATATACGGATTTACGTAATCTACCGGAGCCTTATTTGCTTGTCCAAATACTGCTGTTTCCGGGGATTGGAAAACGCATAAAAGGCCGATTAGGCTTAGAACTTTCTTCATAGTTTTTCGTTGATGAGCAGCCAAGATAAAAAAATAATTAGCTCCATGCAGGCGCACGGAGCTATAACTATGTAACAAATTAATTAGACAGATCGGCGTAGCCCGAATGCGTAAAATTTGCACTGATACGTCTGCTAAAACATTTTTGTTAGTCTTCTAGAAATTCATGGAATAACGCGTCTAACTCATCGAGCTCCGTTTGAGTGGTTGGATATCCGGCAGACTCCTCTTGTCCTAACGGGTTTCCTTTAAAATCTTTGATCATTGCGATCGTACAATGTTCGTTATCCCCATGAAAGAGGCCTACCCCAACGTTTGCGCCGTCGCGCAATACATAGCGGAAAGCAACCTGTGTATTGTTTTCATCAGAATGTCGTTCTCGAATAACGTTTCCTTTTTTCAGTTCTTCTCTAGTCATAAATGTTAACGGTTACATGTACCTAACGAACATGTAGCTATCGAAATAGTTTCCAATGATCTGGCGAAAAATAGGATTAATATGCAGCCCTTGCCGCCGATGTCTTATTTCGCTTTTTTGATTTACGGCTTTTATGCCACCACAGGATATAGCCAGTGATGGGCAAACTTGCGCAAACCAAGGAGACAATACAGGCCAAAACCTTAGTTGTAAATCCACCGATGCTGCCCGTGTGTAGGTCAAAATTAAGTGAGGCAAGTTTATCCCCTGCTGGTAGGTGTTGGCTGTCCTGTACCTTGTCTACTTGAAGATTGTCTCGTCGGAAATAATACCATTTAAATTTTCCACTGCGATTTTCCTCCATCCTGATCTGTACATCGAGCAAAGGCGCGCTAGCATCCCTTAGGCGCACGGACATCATATCAGCAGATGGGTATTTTTCAAGTAGATAATGTAAGGCATTGTCTAATGGATCTGCAGAACGATATACCGTTGTATCAGGCCTTTCATCCCGCAGATCCTTTACATCCACTTGTGTGGAAAAGGCATTGAAAAAATCGATATAGGCTTTCTGAAAAGCAGGAAAGCTGAATACGAGACCCGTGATCCCCAAAATTATCGCGATGAAAAGGCTGTAAAAGCCAAGCACATTGTGCAAATCATAGTTCAGTCGCTTCCATTTGGTTTTCCAATCCAAGGATAATGCTCGCTTTAGCGGCTTTCCGCGCCACTTCTTCGGCCACCACAATATCACCCCAGAAAGGAGCAACAGCACAAAGACAAGCGTGCTATATCCGACCAAAGCATGCCCATATGTTTTCCCTAACAGTAAGTTCATATGCAACTGAAGGCAAAGTTGGAAAAATTCATTCTTGGTATCTTCCACCGCTAGCGTTTCGGCGGTATATGGATTTAAAAACACACGCTTGTTGTATCGGTGATAATTCCAATGACCAAAAGCGTTAGGATCGGTCTCCGCAGCACGGAAAACCCAAGATCTATTCTTCGCTGGATAAAGGTCGACGCGCGAAACCCGCTCTGTGGGGGATAGCTGAGCTTGCGCAGTCGCGATAAGTTCGCTTAAAGGTTTAGGATCCTGTTCCACCCTATCCACTCGTAGCACATACTTACTTGGATAGCACAACAACTTCAACTCGTCTTGAAAGGTATAGACTGCGCCGCTTAAGCTAACGAAGAAAACAACAATCCCTGTCAGTATTCCTAGCCATTTATGTATCCACAGTATTGTCTTTTTGACCATCTTTTAAAACCGGTAATTAAGATTTAACGACATTGTCGCTCCCTCTCCTTTCACATAGTTTGGATCTGTTGCCGAAAACTGACTGTATACTGAATAATAATCTTTATTGAAGAGGTTGGCCAATCCTACGCCGACTGACCATTGTCTATTAATCTTATATCCGCCATTAAAATTGAGTATATCCACGGGTTTGACCGGCCCTTGGTTTCCCAAATATACAGCATTTGCTGTTCGTTCGAAACGATCACGGTTGCCGGTGTGCACCCAAGATACCTGAAAATCTAATGCGCTTGTTGGCGAATAATGAACATAGCCTGTCGCTTTAGGTGGCATGATGCGACTTCCACCGAGATAGCTCTCCGTGCCATCGTCTCTTTTCAACTTTCCTTCGACGTATGAATAGGTGCCTCCTAGTGTAAGGTTGGACGATAGACGGACATCAAGGGCTAGCTCAACACCACTTACTCGTTCTGGCGCGCGCTCCGGAAAAAAGTAGCCATTTTCCTCTCGCGCAGTCAAATTAACGCCCAACTTCGATGTGCTAATAAAGTAAGCTACTGATACATTAACCATACCGATCTGGCTGGCGAACCCGAGCTCATAATTATTCGTCACGATCGGGTCTGTCTGAATGTTTTTTAGATCACTCTCGGTCGCATTTCGGACGATACGCCCGAGTTCATTAATGGTAAATCCTTGTGAGAAGCTGACAAACGGATTCAGGAATTGATATTTATTGTAGCGCAACCCTGCATTGAACGTTACCCCACGATAAGGGATCGTTCCGCCTTCAACGGCCACACTTCCTACGTTTCCGGGTCCGGTGGGCAAGGTTTCAAAATCCTTGATATTCACCGTGGCATCCTCATAGCGTAGTCCGCCTTTGAAAATTACATGGTCGACGAAGGTTAAGGTCAACTGTGCAAATGGCGCGTAATTGAACATATCCATTTTCGGAACAAAAACACGGCCGTCTGTTAGGTCCTGGAAAGTTATATCGTTCAACAAGTCAATACCGTAGGTTACACCCCCCATTACGGTTCCAATTTCGAAAGGCGTATGTAAATCTACACGGAGACCCTTTTTATTGGAATTGATCTGTGTTTGCCCGGGGCCATACCAAGAGTTCGATTCTTCGACGTAGCGGTTCATGGAGCTAAACGTATTGTAATACATGGCGGCATTAAGCGATGTCTCTCCAAACAGCTGATTTTTTGCAAACGTAAGCATGGCATTGTGGTTAAACCGTGTTCCCGTGCTCTTGCCCGGATCCACACCCAATATGCCAATAGTCGGGCTTTCGCCATATTTACCATTTTGGCTAACGTATCGCGCATGTTGTAGGCTATTGAAGAAATTGTAAACGAACGATAATGATGAACTTGCATCAATATCATAGCCCAATTTTACAAAAGCGTTGTACGATCTACTGTTAGATAGACCATCAGTTTGTCCTAAGGGAACCCCATCACCATCACGCTGCAGCCCGGTATAGTCCACGGTGCCACTCGCTGTATAACTAAATTTATCTTGCCGGCCGTAGAGGGTCTGCGAAAACCGATAGCCTTCGGTTTCTTTATTATGGTATGGATTAAGCGTACCGCGCAGTGTGGTGATACCACCGACTTTTGTCGCCTGCGCATCGTTTTTTCGTGTAATGTAGTTTATGATGCCCCCTGCGGATCCATTTCCATAGATAGAGGTTGCTCCTTTTATTACTTCGACGCGTTCAATCACACTCGGATCTATTGATCGAATATCACGGGCTCCATTCATCAAGGGCGTCGACTGCGGAATCCCATCGATGAGCACAAGTACTGCGCGACCCCGTAACGTTTGCCCGCTGTTCGTGCCTTTGCGTGCTGCAACGCCAAGACCTGGAATGGTATTCCCCAGCACGCTGGCAATGTCCGTACTTATCTGACTCTGCGCTTCGATTTCCTTCGTCGTTAGTATGGCCACTGACGAAGGGATGTTAGCCATACTTTCAGGTTTGCGGCCTGCTGTAACCACCACCTCGTCGAGCTTGCGTTGATCATCCATAGCAAGTTGAATAGCCGAAACCACCGTATCTAATTTCACTTGCTGCAAGCGGTCAGGATAGCCACTATGAGAAACACGGATTTGTATACCGTTTGTCGTCGGTCGCGGAAACACTAAACTCCCGGAAAGGTCTGTGACTCCTTGCAACTTTCCATTGATCCAAATATTCGCATAGGGAAGTGCTTTATTTTCCGTATCCCGTACCTGTACGGTGAGATCTTGCGCAAAGGCACATGTCCCGATAGCGCATAGCAAGACTGTAAGGGCGGCAATCACATACATTTTTGTATCAAACAACATTTTGCTTTTATTTAGATTGATTTTAAATTGAGCAAATATAGCCAACTTTTTTAAGCCACAACCCTTGGCGTTTGGGAATTTTAGAAAATGCCGTGGTGCGGAGTCGCTCGCAACTGCTGCGTTTCCGAATCAAAAAATAGCTATGCTATACGAGCACGCGGATTTCTCTATCCTCAACTGCGTTAAATTTTGATTACCTTTGTGGCTTGGTATTCAATTAAACATTCTGCCGTGTCTTTAGAGAAATTAAAACTTAGCAAGCGCCTTCATACATCCATGACCGATTTGGGTTATTTTACAGCGAAAGAAATTCAATTAAAATCACTCTCTCGTATTATCGGTGGACAAAGTATGATTGGCATTGCCCCGGAAGGCGCGGGAAAAACAACAACCTATGTACTTGGGGTGTTGATGCGTTTAAAGTATACACGAGATGAAGCGCCGAAGGTGTTAATTTTGGCACCCAACGAAGAAAAAATCAACGAAATAATTGATCGTTTTTTTACCATCAGTAAGAATAAAGACCTCCATATCATGGGGCTTAAAGCTAGCGGAAGCATGGAAGAAGAGATCGAGAACCTCGTTCGTGGTGTAGATATTGTCGTAGCAACGCCGAATCGCGCCCGAGCGGTATATTTGAAACTTGGGCTTAACCTGAATCGTATACAAACATTCATTATCGATGATGCGGAAGAAATGGTGAAGCAAGGCATGCAAACAAATGTAAGAGAGCTAGCGCAAAGTTGTGGTGATGTGCAGTACCTGGCATTCAGCACCGTAGAACATGATAAGTTGCATGTGATGGTCGATGATTTTATGCCATTTGCCACAATCGTAGAAGTCGATGAGCTTGGTGACGAAGTTGTAGAAACGCACGAACTTATGCTGTATCACGTACCGAACTTCACGACCAAAATCAACCTACTAAACACCTTGATGAGCGATGAGGAAATTTTTGATAAAGTTGTCGTGTTTGTGAACAACCGACTGACGGCACATAATCTTCTTAAACGCTTGCACGCGCCTAAAGGTGAGGCCGCGATTTACAAGCCGTTCTTTCATGAAGATGCTGGCATCGACGACATTCGCGATTTCCATCAAATACCCGAATGCCGCATCCTCCTTGTTGCGAATGAAGGGTTAACGAATCTTGATTTATCTAATATTCCCTTTATCTTTCACTTTGAAATTCCGGAAAGCAGTGACATTTTTGTGTCCCACATTTTAAAAACGCCTACTTCCGAATCTATTGCTATTACTTTTGCGACCGATATTGAACTTCCAGAACTTCGGAAAATAGAACAGTCGCTCGGAAAAAAAATTCCTGTTTCCCCCCTTCCTGACAATCTTATCATTTATCGCCCGACAGACCATCCGAAAGAAAAAGATTCATTTGACGAGTCGCAAGGTGGTGCATTTCATAAAAAAAAGGAAAGCAACAGCAAAACCTATAACTATGGTAGCGGCCTGAAAGCTAAAATGACCAAGAAAAATAAGAAACGATAGCGGGCAATCGACTGTAGACTACACCGCTCTTTTAATGATTTATCAGCAGACGCTAGGTAGGGCGATGTTTATGCTGTCGATGCCTTTTTTATTTTTATTTCAGATCGGCTATTAGGCATAAATCGTCGAAACAAACGCAGTAGACGCGTGGTTTTATCGGTATAAGGAAACCAAAAAAATTTCGATAGCGGCATCAGCTTCACATCGGCTATCGCGCGCTCATGGGAGAAAGCACGAAAGCCATACCAGCCAAAAGATTGGCCAATGCCCGAATTATTGACGCCGCCAAACGGTAAACTAGGGTGCATCACATGTACCATGGCGTCGTTCACACAGGTGCCACCCGCCGTCGTGTTCGCGATCACCCGCTTCACAAATGCCCTATTCTTACTAAAAATATACATGGCTAATGGCTTTTCATGGCCTTTTATTTCGACAAAAGCTTCGTCAACCTCGTTGTAGAAAACGATCGGCAATAGCGGACCAAAGATTTCTTCTTGCATGATGACAGCTTCTGGATCTACCGCTGTGATTACTGTGGGTGCAACAAAACGGCTACGGGCATCTGTTTGTCCACCGACAAGGGTAGAAGCGCCGCGCTGTACGGCATCACGCAACGCATCTGCTAAACGTCCGTATTGCCGATCATTGATAATACGCGCCAAGTCTGGAGACTGGCTAGCGTCTGCACCAAACGCGTGTTGTATCTCTTCGACAAATATGCGTTCCACCTGCCCCTTCCAAAAACTATCGATTAGTACATAATCCGGAGCAATACAGGTTTGACCGGCATTAATAAATTTTGCCCAGATCAAATTTTTGACTACCTCACGTATCGCTACATCCTTATCAACAATAGCCGGAGATTTGCCGCCCAATTCCAGTGTCACACCTGACAAGAAATGACTGGCTGCCTGCATAACCACTTTCCCAATGGCGGAAGAACCGGTAAAATGTATGTGGTCGAAGCGCAAGCCGAGTAAAAACGTAGTTTCTGCTACCGCCCCCTCTACCACACACACGTGCTCTTCTTCAAAGACATCCTGCACAATACGCCGAATGACCTGATTGCTGTGCCAGGCATGCTCTGAAAGCTTCAACATGACAGTATTTCCGGCCGCGACACTAGATACCAAGTGCGACATCGGTAATTGGAAAGGATAATTCCAGGGGGTAATAATCAGCGTATTGCCTTTAGGTTCATAATGCAGATAAGGTTTGATCGAAAAAAATTTCCAACTTCTTCGACAATTTCTGTCTTGCATCCAACGGTTTATATTGCTGGCCGCCTCCCTAATCTCCATCTGAACGGCCATAATTTCTGTGATTTCTGCTTCGACAGCATTTTTGTTAAAGTCTTGGTGCAGGGCCTGCTTTATATCCTCCTGATAGGCGTTGATCGTTGCCGATAATTTTTGTAGAAGTATCTTCCGCCAATTCGCATCCTTAAGCTTATAATAATCTTTTTTTGCGACTTGCTGTCGGTACAGGCGTTCTATTTCCGTAAACGGGGTATACTGCTCCATATGCTATCTCTTAACCTTCCCAAGATAAGCATTTTACACCATCCCCTAACGGGGTGCTCTGATTTTGTTCACGCCTCATTTTAGCTGATCGGCAACGCTAATGCTAAAGCAGGAGATTACCCCCAAAACGTCAGCAGCTTTTAAAATTGCGTCCATTTTTGATCGGAGCGTGACGAACGTAATACGGTATCGATAAACTTCATTCCTCTTACGCCATCTTCCACTGTAGGGAAGTCTAGCATCATTTCATTCGGTTTGCGCTCGTTAAGCCCCTCGAGCAACGTGGCGGCAAAATTCCGGTAGATATTTGCAAATGCTTCGATATAACCCTCCGGATGCCCGGCCGGAAGCCTGACATTGTGCTTAGCAGCATCGGTGAGGTATGCCTGTCCAGCCCGATAAATTTGCGCAGGCGCATCCAGCCATTTTACCAGCAGGGTATTGGGCTCCTGTTGATTCCATTCCATCCCCCCATGCTCGCCGTATACTCTTAACTTGAGCGCGTTCTCTTCTCCCGCAGCAACCTGCGAAGCGGAAAGCGCGCCACGAGCATCATTATCAAACCGCAACAAGATATTACCATCATCTTCCAGACGACGGCCGTCGACAAAGACATGCAGATCTGCACAGATTTTGGTGATTTTTAATCCTGACACGTACTCTGCCAAATGCGCGGCGTGTGTTCCTATATCGCCCATACATCCGCTTTGGCCAGCTTTTTCTGGATCGGTGCGCCATGCAGCAAGCGGCGTATCCGTCTCAATACGTGTACTCAGCCAACCTTGCGGATATTCGACCATAATTTTTCTGATTTTTCCGAGCTTACCTTCGGCAACGAGTTGCCGAGCTTGTTTCACCATGGGATAGCCGGAATAGGTATGGGTGAGGCAAATAAAAAGTCCAGTTTCCCTAACCTTCTCCTGTAATAGTTGGGCTTCTTCCAACGAAAAGCTAATTGGCTTTTCTAAAACGACGTGAAAGCCATGATCCAAAGCCATCATCGCCGGCTCAAAATGGGCGAAGTTGGGTGTCACGATGCTAATGAAATGGATGCGTTGATCCGCTGGGCGTTCGCTTTCCTTCGTTATCATTTCTTGATAGCCTTGGTAAATCCGATCTGAAGCTAACCCAAGTAGTTGGCCTGATTCTACCGCTCTCACGGGATCTGCGCTAAGTGCGCCGCAGCAAAATTCGATCTGCTCGTCTAGTGCTGCTGCCATGCGGTGCACCTCGCCTATAAAGGCGCCCTTGCCGCCGCCGATCATACCCATCCTAATTTTCTTTGTACTCATTTTTATTTCGTTACGTGATACACTGTGTATGGATACTGCACCAGCGCGATTAAGTCGCCCATGCTTTATCACCACGGCTATATGGAACATCGCCTTCATAGCGGCCAGGGATAGCCACGTACCTGAGCGCCTGCGTACAGCCGATCTCTGAGGTGAAATACCCCAATAAGGTCAATTGTTTGAACATCGGGAAATAATGTTTGGTTCTTTTCTCCGCGTCATTCTTTTTTTCATTAAATTCTTTTGCTTCTTTTTCTAGGGTCGTCAGCAACGATAGCCGTTGTTCGGGTGTAGCACCGATAAAAGACGACTGATAGGCTTTTTTGCATTGCTCATCCAGTTCTACTATACCGCTGATGAAAATTTGCTGATCTTCCGGTTCATAGCAATCGCGTACCATACCCGACATAAATAACCCGACATTTGCCGCTTTTGCACCCGGGCTCCGCGTTGTTGTCGGCAAAATGGTATCGGCGACTTCATTCAACAAAGCGATTTGAGATTCGCTAAAGAATAAACCTTGTTCGGTATTTTCTTTCTTACCGGATGTACAGCTTGTTAAAAACATGTTTCCACCGATTACCGCTCCTCCGGTAAGGAGGGCAACCATTTTTAATAATTCTCTACGATCCATAAGGCTATATATTATTTTTCTTGAGCTCACTTACCGCATAATCTGCAGCTCTGGCCGTCATGGCCATGTAGGTCAACGATGGGTTTTGACAAGCAGATGAGGTCATAAACGCACCATCCGTAACAAACACATTCAAGCAATCCCATACTTGGTTCCATTTGTTTAATACAGAGGTTTTGGGATCTAATCCCATGCGTGCTGTGCCCATTTCATGAATACCGTGCCCGATGGCGTGGCCCCCATCCCAGCTTCCTACATTTTTGGCTCCGGTTTTCTCCAGCATTTCCATAAGCTCGCTCTGCATGTCTTTACGCATTTTCCATTCGTTGTCTTTGAGCTCTGCATCCATAGCCAGCACAGGCAACCCCCACTTATCTTGTTTTGTTTGATCAAGTGAAATTTTATTTTCATGATAGGGCAAGATCTCGCCGAAACCTGTCGCACCGACCGACCATGCTCCGGGCTCTGTAAGCGCATCTTTGAAATTGCCTCCTAAACTTAGTTCGGCAACGCTCCTGCCCCAGCCTTCGCGACTTGCGCCTCCTTGGTAACCAAAGCCCCGCAAGTAGTCCCGTTTGTCGCCGCCCAGATTGACGAACCTCGGTATGTAGAAACCATTGGCCCGTCTGCCGTACGTATATTTGTCTTCATAGCCTTCCATAACACCGCTTGCGCCAACGTTATAATGATGATCCATCACGTTGTGCCCTAACTCTCCGCTTGAACTCCCTAATCCGCCAGGCCAAATATCGGTAGCTGAATTAAACAATATCCATGTACTATTTAATGCAGAAGCGCAGAGAAAGACGATCTTACTTTTAATTTCATAGGTTTTATTATCTTCTGTATCTAAAATCTCGACACCCTTGGCTTTTTTCGACTCTTTATCATACAGGACTTTCGTGACGAGCGAATAGGGACGTATGGTCAGATTTCCGGTTTTTTTTGCAGCAGGTAATGTAGATGATTGCGTACTAAAATAGCCTCCAAAAGGACAGCCTTCCCAACATCTGTTCCTATACTGGCAGTTTACGCGCCCTTCAATGGGTTTGGTAAGATTCGCTACCCGACCAATAATCAGGTGTCGTTTAGCATCATACGCTGTCTTTATCCGTTGCGCCATGTCTTTTTCTACGCAGTTCAATTCCATGGGCGGCAGAAATTGCCCATCGGGCAAATGGGGGATGTTTTCGTTTGATCCACTTATGCCAGCAAACTTTTCTACATAATCGTACCATGGTGCTACGTCGGAATAGCCAATAGGCCAGGGAACAGCGATACCGTCTCTCTCATTGGCTTCGAAGTCCATCTGACTTAGGCGGTAGGATTGCCTACCCCATAAGATGGATCGTCCACCCATTCGATAACTACGCCACCAAGTAAATGGCTTTATTTCGGTGTATGGGCTGTCTTCTTCATTCGCCCAACCATCCATCACTACTTCTGAAGCGGCCCATCCACGGTGTATAACGGGATATTTTTTCTTTTGCTCGGGCGTTGTTCTTCCGCGATGCGGAATATCCCAAGGGTCTTTGTTGGCTGTTTTGTAATCTTTGACATGATCATAAGGGCCGCCACGTTCCAATAATAAAACTTTTAACCCTTTCTCACATAGTTCTTTCGCAGCCCATCCGCCACTAATACCGGATCCGACCACAATGGCATCATAAGTGATATTTTCCATAATATATTCCTGTATAAAGTTTCTCCTTTATGGCCTTAGAGGCGCGCTCCTGTAAGCGACAGACTTCATGGCAAGTGAAGAACGAAAATGTTTCATCGCTAAAAGTTACATGACCATTGTTTTTTGGCCCCTCCGCGTCAACGCGTTTGCCTATCTACGTCGCTAGGTTATTCTCTATCTTTCCGCCCTTTGCAACGTAGGTATTTACTACCGCTAACCGGGACTAAGCTGCTATTTGAACGACGCCATACCTGCTTTTTTATATAAAGCGATACGCGCCCGAATTCGCTATTAAGCCAAGTCAACCGGTTGCATTATTTGCCAGAAGCTAATTTTCGCATATGCAGCTATTCTTTCAAAAAATCTGTACTGTCATTTATAAAATCGGTTGCTCTTCTCAATATCTCAGGTTTCCCCCTAAGTAATTAAACGCAAGGGTTAACAATAATAGTATTTTTATTTTAAAAAAACGATGGTAAGTAAAATTTTTTACTGATCCGGCATAATCGTGCCGCCAGTATCAAAAAAGCTGGGCGAGGATAAATAAGAATCAAGGGGGTAACTATGCGGAGTGCGATGGAGGTTTTGTAAACCGGCGGCGGTTAACGAAAAATACAATGGCGACAAAGATGCCATCCTCAGACCTTGTCCGAGGATATCGCAATCTTGTACTTTTTATTTTTCGTCTAGTCTGCTTTAGGCTTATGAACTTTTTTAAATTTCTTTTTTCTCTGTACAGGTTTACTTGGTCGTTTCGCTTTCGGCTCGTAAACTGGGCCAGCAGGAAATCCTTCCGGGAGTTCTTTTTTTGGAACTTCTTTTTCAATCAGTCGCTCAATACGCCCGAATCGCGATTGATCTTTCTCATTTATAAAGGTGATCGCCGTACCTGTTGTTGCAGCTCTGGCCGTTCGCCCAATACGGTGAACATAGTCTTCCGGATCTGGTGGTACATCAAAATTGACAACAAGACTGATGCCTACAATGTCGATACCGCGAGAAATGACATCCGTGCCGACCAAGATCCGTAAGCGCTTCGCTTTAAACCGGTGCATGACTTCTTCCCGTTGCGCTTGTTCAAGATCAGAGTGGAACCCTTCGGCAGAGAGCCCATTTTTTATAAGCTCGCGCGTGAGGCGTTTGACGAGATCCTTTTTGGAAGCGAATATAATGACGCTTTCATACATCGGATTCTCCAGAATGCTTTTAATAAGCGCTATTTTATTATCGTCATAGACAAGGAATGCCTGTTGATCAATTCCTTCACTAGGTTTGGAAATGGCCACATTGATTTCTTCTGGATTCAGCAAGATTTTCTTTGCCAGTGTTCGAATTTTCGGTGGCATAGTTGCGGAGAAAAGCAGGCTTTGCCTCTTCTTGGGCAAATAGCTGATGATGCGCATAATGTCATCGTGGAATCCCATATCCAGCATACGATCAGCCTCATCAAGGATAAGATGTTCTACGTGCGTAAAGTCGAACTTGCCAGAGGTCATATGCGCCAAAAGACGACCAGGTGTCGCAACGATAATGTTAACGCCTTCGCGGATAGCACGCTTTTGTTGCTCGTAGCCCATGCCGTCGCCGCCCCCATACACGCATATGGATGTGGCACCCGTGAAGTAGCCAAATCCCATAATCTGCTGGTCTATCTGTAGCGCCAACTCCCGAGTAGGCACCAAAATCAACGTGTTCACACGCTCTTGCGGATTGTTTGCTATCCGGTGAAGCACCGGCAGCAGGTAAGACGCTGTCTTACCGGTTCCTGTTTGTGCACAAGCTATTAAATCGTGTTGTTTTAAAATGACAGGGATGGCCTGCGCTTGTATGGGTGTGGGATCGACAAACCCCATGCTATCTAGGCCCTCTTCTAAAGTGGCAGAGAAACCAAATTCGGTAAATTTCAAATTATTGTATCGTTTTTTTAAAAGTACCGGAATATTTTAAATTTCACAACATATATCCCATATATAATTTCTACAACTTGCCCATTTCCAAGCATGACATATACAAATCGAAGCTCGGTTCCGCAAGCGAATCGAAATAAAAATAAACTGTAGCTAGTGTAAGCTGTTATTTAGGCGGAACAATTTTAGTAATCAATGACGCACTATATATCGTTACTCTCGGAAAAGATGCCTTCCTGGACCTGGAACCTTTTGGTTATTCTATTTGCGCTTTTGATGGGAATTCTTATCAAAGCGATTGCGGTTCCCTTGGTCAAAAAGCAATCATCAAGTTACACCAAGTATTCGGTCATACGATCTGTGATACGGCATTTCAGTAAAATATTTAGCTTTTTCATTCCGCTGCTGGTTTTTAATGCACTCCTCCCCTTCACGCGCTTTAATACAGCAACCCATCTTGTCGTTAGCAAAATCACGGAAATACTTTTTGTTGGGTGCTTTGCTATTCTTATCATCCGCATTATCCGGGTGTTCGAGGACTACCTGTACCACCGCTTTGATATTAGTAAGGAGAACAATCTTCGGGAGCGAAAGATCCGAACGCAGATTGTATTTATTCGGAAACTGCTGGTCAGTATTATTATATTGGTTGCGCTTGCGATTGTATTATTGAGTTTTGATAATATGCGAAAGATCGGGGCAGGTTTACTTACTGGCGTTGGGATTGGTGGTATCATCATCGGTTTTGCCGCACAAAAATCACTTGGAAATTTGTTAGCCGGCTTTCAGATTGCATTCACGCAGCCCATTCGTATGGATGATGTGTTGGTTGTGGAAGGCGAATGGGGGCGTGTGGAGGAGATTAACCTCACGTATGTCGTCGTAGCAATCTGGGACAAACGCCGGTTGGTACTGCCGATCAACTATTTTATCGAGAAGCCCTTCCAAAACTGGACGCGGACAACGGCCGAAATATTGGGCACCGTATTCTTGTATACGGATTTCGCGGTGCCGATTGATAAGCTACGGGATAAGCTTACCTCGCTTTTACAGGCCAACAGCTTGTGGGATGGACAGGTTAATGTGCTTCATGTGACCGATTTGCGGGAACACACCATGGAAATACGATGCTTGATGAGCTGTCGCAACTCGGGGCAGGCTTTCGAGCTCCGAGCCCATGTTCGGGAAGAAATGATTAAATACATCAGCACAAACTATCCCGAGAGCTTATCGCGAACCCGGGTTAGCCTATCGACGAACGATGGCAATAGCCCATTGGTCAATGACCACACCGTGTGATCGTAACGAGCCGGCCAAACGTCTCTATCGTTTGGCCGGCATAAAATCCGTCGTTATTTGTTTGTGATCAGCTTTCTTAACTGATGGATAGGCAGATCAATAGTCGTTTCCTCTGAAAGCGTTCCTTGTATGCCCCCTACCCGCAAGCTATCCAACGATACGATGTTTTCTCCCTGTGTATGCAATTCGAGCGTATGTATTGAACCTCCGGGTGATCGATTGTCAAAAACGACCTTCGACCGTTCCGATTTGATCTGCATCTTATCAACCTTGGGTGTTTCGATACGGAGATCAGAGCGGACGAGGTGTAATGTTGCATTTCTTATGGTGCCCATGGAGGAAGCCGCTTCTCGCGTTGGACTACTCATGTTTAGCGATGAATTTCTCATCTCGACAACGAGTTCCCCGATAGCAGATTCTGGCGAAAAGCGCAATTCCGTCACGCTGTCTGCCTGCACAGTGAGGCGCTCTGTATCGACTTCGATATTCGCGCCGACATGTTTCAAGATCAATTCTTGGGCACTAGGGGTGAAAATATAAATAATGTTATGATAGAAATAAGGCTCATCGCCTGTTATCGATAGTACTCCCTCTGCGTTTACGGTGGTCTTAAAATATGACGCCTTGTTCTTATCTATCTTGACGGCATACTTATCGCTCTTGACAAAAATCAGGTTAACGCTGCCGGGCCGCTCAGCGCTGCCCAATACCTGTACTTTTTGAAATGCGGTTAATGCCGTGGTCTTTAAATACTGGTCTTCCTTGTCTATTTGCGTCGCTTCGGCATGGAAAGTTTTGGAATATTCATCGATCCCAACACGACCTCGGCTAACGGTGTACGAAAGTATAGAAAAGGGAAGAATGAAGATCGCTATCGCGAGTGTGATCAATAATTTTGAGCTAGTTTTCATTTGTATAATTTGTCTTTTAGTGGCCAAATGGCATATTCCTATCAATTTTTAAAAACATGCGTATCCACGGGTTAATTAAAATTTTCGTCAACAAAATCCTGATATCGTTTCTTCAGTTCCTCCAAGGAGATATCAAGTAAATAGATGTTTCGGAATACCTGAGGAAGCTCATCTTCAAGAAAAATGTTCTTTCGATATGTTTGCACCTGTTTTAACGAATCTTTTGTAACAAAAAAACCTACACCTCTTTTATTGGCTATAATTTCCTTTTGTTGCAAAAGATCATAGGTTCGCATCACGGTATTGGGGTTTACTTCCAACTGCACGGCGAGCTCTCGCACAGAGGGCAATTTCTCTTCCTCCTTCCAAGTGCCTAGCATGATGTGCTCGCAGATATGTTCTGCGATTTGTATATAAATAGCCTTATTGTCGCTAAACTCCATTTAGACCTCCTTTTCTTTTAAGCGGAAGAACCCGATAACCCACAAGAAAACCGTGAGGAAGATACCGATCCCCAAAATCAACCGGAAAATAGCCAAGTCATCATTCCAAAATCCGTTATCCGTTACGGACATCGTATCGCGTGTTATTAGCTTCATCAGGTATACTAGACTTATGGTCCAGACGGCGATATAGATGATAACAGAAATCGCGGTTTTTATATATTGAAAGTTTTGGAACGCTATGGATCCTAACAGAAAAATGGCGCTCAACAAGCAGGGTAAAAAATAGAAGTATGGCAATTGTGGCGGGAAGTCTTTCATCGAAAGATAGGGGATTTTGCTATCGATAACCCCATGCCCTACCGCTGAAGAACTGTCTGATATAGACTCGGCTAAATTTCTAAAATACAGCACAAACCCAACATCAATAACGATGTACATCACGATGTAGGAACCTATCGTTACCACTAAACTAAAGAATAGGGCGGTTATAAATTTTTCGAGGCGGGAAGCAGGGATGAGTATTTCGAAGATCGCTTTTGGCTTCTGCCCCAGGTCAGAAAAATACGTACCTGCTATGATGGTTACAAAAAGTAAACCGAGAAAGATGAACAGTATTGGCCTAAACGATAATAGATCGTTGATAAAGCCGGGCTCAGCGGATAGATTGTAAAAAAACTCTTTTACAGCGTAGCCATAAAAAGCGGCTATCACGCCCGCAGCGATCCCTAACGACATGATATAAATTTTACCAAAGCTTATCCATTGCCTATTGATTAGAGACATTAATCTGCGCATATCAAGTGATTCAGACATATTCAGGTTTATTTAAGAGGTTCGTAATTTGTTCTTTGCGCTGTGTTACCGCGTTGAAAAGCAGTTCAAGATCCAGTTTAGAATCTTCCGCATGGTCGTTACGCTGTAACGTGTTGTACCCGCCCAGGGCGCTTTCTGCATACAGCACCGATTCAGAAAGCTCCTTCGTTTTTTTAAAGCAAAATTTCGTCGTGATATCTTCTACGGAAGCGTTTAATGCTACGCGGTACTCATCCAACAAAATAACGGCATCAATGAGGTTATCGAGATCACGTACCTGATGCGTAGATATCAGCACACAGCGATCTTCCGTCAGTGTCGCTGCCATAATTTTCCGGAACTGCGCCTTCGAAGGGATATCTAAGCCATTTGTTGGTTCATCCATAATGATGAGCTTGGTATTTGTTGCCAACCCAAAGGATATCAGATATTTCTTTTTCTGTCCGTAACTCATATCGGCAAGCTTTTGTGTCACGGGAATTTCGAACTCCCGCATCAGCTCGTTGAAATAGGCTTGGTCAAATTTGGGATAAAAGGGTGCATTGGCCCGCACAAATTTCTCGGAGCGGACGGAAGGCAAGTAAAACTCCTCTGGTATAAAGCTGATTTCGCGCAACAGTGATGGTTCCCGTTTTTGAGGATCTTGCCCGAAGACGCTGATCTTGCCTGCATGTGGAAAAACGAGCCCCGCAATATTCTTCAATAGCGTGGATTTTCCTGCGGCGTTTTTTCCGAGAAGGCCATAGATATGCCCCTGTTTGAGTTGCAGATCCATCTGTTTAAATAGCGGCCGGCTTTTGCTGTAGCTAAAATTAAGGTTTTGGATAGTTATCATACTAGTGTACTATTTAAATAATACACTAATGTAGCAAAGATTTTGTGAATGTCAATATTTTGTGAAAAAAAAATCTCGCTGCGGTATGCAGCGAGATCGTGATGTATAACTATTTTGTTAAATCTTGGAAGATATTAGTCTTTCTTTTTCGCATCGCGCTCTTCGATATACTTTCCGTAAAGTGGCTTTTGCTCATCCGTCAACTTCTCAATAATCTTCGCGTCTGCATTTGCTTTTAATGTTGTCGCTTGTTGTTCAGCAACATCTTTAGCGATAGTTGTGTCTGATTTGAGCGCCCATTTCGCTTTTGTATGCTCGAGCACGATGTCGTAGACTTCCGTCTTTTGTTCTGGTGTCAACATCAATTTCTCTGAAATCTTCTCGACCTTCGCTTTTGCTTTATCTTCAGGACTGCCCTCTTGAGCGAACGTAAGTGTCAGTGCAAATACTAAACTTAAACCTGTTAAAATTAACTTTTTCATACCTTAATTATTTTGATGAAATATTCTATTTATAAATTCTTTTCTTTTTATCAAACGAATAAAGGTGCGGAATAGTTTGAACTGTGTATCCATTATGTTACAAATTAACACTCTTTAACATGTTATTCTCGATGCTCCGGGATTGATATTGCAGTGGCCACAGCGGCTTACGGGGGTAAAAAAGAGAAAGGTTTCCATCCGGGCGAATGGAAACCTTTCAAAACCAATTATAACTTGCCGCCATGCTCATAGCGGCCTGAATTATGAACTTCCAATTTCGGGACATTTTTTTATATATGCAAATTTTATTTTAAAAATGTTTTCGTTTTTGGCGATTAGCTACGCGAAGATATGGGGCTTTGCCGCTGGCTAGTGGAGTACACTGTTGGCATGAGTACGCTCGCGGGCAACATGCGTTTCGCACTTTTATTCGACCAAAAGGAGTAAAAACCCCGATGGCAGACTAACGCGAGATTTATGTAATGCGCACCACATCACCTTCTGTTATATTTCTTTTCAAATGCATCGCTGGCACCATTAACTCCATTGGCCATATTTTCAAAAGCGCCGTTGATATTGCTCAACAATGTCGCTTCCGTCTCGGGATGGTCTGCTTTGGCTTGTTTGCGCATGTTGATCAATTTTGGATAGTCATCGGTAATAATTTTTGATAACCTTTTAAGCCGTTTAAAACGGCTCGCTGATAAAGCGTATCGCCATGAAAATCACCCAGCTCTTCTATCTTTTTGATGTCTCGATCAATGGATGCTTCCCACAGCTCGCAAATCTCTTCTGCTTTCCGGTAATCGGCTGTATTCACCGCTGTATTCATAGCAGAGACGTGCTTTTCGCTGTTATCGATAATACGCATGATTGTATTATTATAGGTGACTGCGTTCTCCAAATCGCTACAACTTGGCAAGCTCAGCGCAATTACGCTTATGCAGCGTACAAAAAATGTTTTTATCATTGGGTTTAATATTAAATTTTGCCCTATTTTGTTTCTATCACACACGTAAAGTACGGCATAGAACGTTTAATATCGTGTAAAATTAACCGATAGCGGGATATGTTTTTATCACCGAAAACAGTGATTTATTTACTTTACATTACAAAAAAACCTATCACTCCGCAATCAGCTAACCGTTACATTATTTCATCAGAAAATAAGTTTAACCAAAAATATTGTTTAAAAGGAATTAATTGTATATTGCGCCACATTTAACAAATAATCAAACTAAATATTGCTCAAATAAACATAATAATTCATTTAAAATTAACATACAAACTCTGTGACACACAAATTAAAACTACTTTACTTGACAATTGTCTTTTTATGTATTCAGCCTTATTATTTAAAATCTCAGGAACGTAGCCGCGAAATAGGGATACAAACGGATAACGATGCATATTTATGGTATGGGCAGGATCGTTATTACACCAATGGTTTGTTTATTTTTTATCGACAGAGTATGGATCAAAGTAAGCTTGAGGGTAAAAAACTACACAAGATAATATACGAAGTGGCGGTAGGCCAGGAAATGTACAACCCCTACTCTGGCTATGCCCCAACAAGGATGTTACATGACCGGCCATTTGCAGGCCACCTATTCGCCAAAGGGCAGCTTAACCTTTTCTACACAAACGAACAGGTCTTGAAAGTAGGACTGAGCCTAGGAACGGTAGGTCCTAATGCATTGGCGCAACAGGCTCAGGAGTTACTTCACCGAACCTTTGGCTTTTATTATCCTGACGGGTGGGACGGTCAGATAGGCAATGCTGTCGCAGTAAACCTACAATCTACCTACGCAACGCTCCTTTTCCGTGCGAAGAATGAATTTGATATTTCTCTTGAAGGCCATTTGAACGTCGGAACCACCTTTTCAAATGTAGGGATTGGTCCTTTATTTAGAATCGGAAATATCAACCCACTTTATCAGTCAGCGCATTACAACGCAACAATAAGCCGCAACAGCAGTATACCAAAGCGGGATAAGCATGAGTTTTATCTTTACGCAAAACCCCAGCTCCGCTATGTCGCCTATGACGCTACCGTACAGGGAAGCCTTTTTACAAACAATAGCCCACTAACTTTTGACATGCGTCCACTGGTTTTCGAGCAAAAAATAGGCATCAACCATTCTAGCGCTCGATTTACGATAGACTACGCGCTCACCTTCCGGTCAAAGGAAATAAAAAGCCCTGCGAGACACCACCAATATGGCAGTATATCTTCTTTCTATCGCTTTTAGCGCAGCATGCAGCAAAAACTTCACACATAGCGGTTGACGTGTGGAGCAAACATACTTGCATTAGCTACGAAAATAGCAATACGGTTATAATCGGATAAGTCAATATTATTCTGCGTTCAAACGTGAACGTAGTGGCTTATCCCTTATCGAATTTCGTGCAGAAAATAAATCTATATTTCTATTGAAATATCCTTACTTTAGTCATCTTTATTCAAATCGCCAAACTAGATATTCTAATCCATGCAATTCATAGCTTTTTATGCATATACCGTCATCTGGTTTTTATGTTGCGGAACCTTTCAATCGGCCAACGCTACCGAACATGCGACGCAAGCTCCAGTAGAATCACCATCAAAAGAACTATATCATAATGCAGACCTTCATTCGATGCAAACTGAATCCGGAGGCATCTGGGTAAAAGGTATTATACCTACGCATCTCCGAGGCAAGTCCCTCATTCTCCAAATTCCCTCGGCAAACCTCCACGACTATGAACTTTTCTTACACGAGGAAGGCGAACTTCGCAAGCAGTCTACGGTAGATGTGACATCACCGGTACATGCCCCAAGTAGATTTCCGCGCTTCCATATGCAAAGCACCGATTCGATTTACATCTTGCATTTTCCGGATCGAACACTCAAGATCGCAGAGGTTCAGCTTGAAGAACGCGGAGCATTCACCAGCTCGGAGTCCATGCGTTTCTTTCGCATCGGACTGTATTATGGTCTCGCTTTGATGTCTATTGTATTTAATTTTGTTTTCTATCTGATATTTAAAGACCGCCGCTTTATAACCTATTGCTTGCTGTTGCTTACCATATTCATAACATTCTTTTACGAGGATGGTATGTTTTACTTTTTTTCCGATGGAAAATGGACGCTAGACTACCTGATGGTATGGAACAATTCGATCACCGCATTGATCGCTGTCCCGTTTACAATGTACTTCCTGGATCTACAGGCATTTTTTCGTCGGTATAAATCGTGGTATCAATACGGCACGGTCTTGCTGTTGTTAGCGGCGCTACTATATACCTGCACGGACATCTTGTTTTTTTATGCCATGGTGTATATACTTTGCTTTGTTATTGCCGGATCCTGTATTGTTCGGGCTGCCATGCGGTTTCGAAAAGATGTATATGCGCGATTCTTAGTATTGGCATTTGGTTTGGTCTTGCTCACCGGAATTTTGTATGTTTTGTACACCCATATCGATTCCCACACCTTTTCTTTTTTTGATTTGGGCACCTTTCGCTTGATAAGTGCGTTGGAGATTATAAGCGTTAGTTTTGCCATCATTTATAAGGTTCGTGCGCTTCAGGACGAAAATGAAAAAAATCGGCGTGAGCTTGACAACTACCTTCGGTTCATCCATCAGGAAACACCCGCTGATGAGGCTTCACTAGGGTCTATCACAAGTCCGATTGACGAAAACCAACAGTCAGACGCCAAGAAATATGCTGTAAGCGAACGTTTGAAAGATCTACATGATCTTACTGAGCGCGAGACGGAGGTGTTATTGTGCATATGGGAAGGGCTGACGAATAAAGAAATTGCCGATAAGCTGTTCATATCGGTTAGCACCACAAAATACCATATCGGCAATCTATACGTCAAACTCGATGTAAAAAATAGAAATCAGGTGCAAACGCTTCGGGAGTAAGTGGCAAGGAAGAGTCTTTACCAGCTATGGGGTATTTCTATTCATGACATAACGCAGTCGGCTGGCTCAATTTCAGCAACCACCTCTCGTTTTAAGCAAATACACAATCAGACTATGGCTTAAAATAAAGAGATACACAACTACCATCATCCAACAAAACATTAACCCAATATAAAGATAGATCGAAGGTTTTGATCAGCACTTTGTATATAATGCGTCAGTTGAAGATTATTTCAGGATAAAAAAGCTATCTTTACCCCCGTAAATTTGCTCATTTTTTTAAGTAGAACAACATATACTTTTAAAAAACGCTAAGCGGTGATGCTTTATTATAACAGGAAAAATTGACGTATTCATATGGTTATATTTCAACATTGCTGGAGGATTTTGACTAATTTCTGGCTTAAAGTTGACTCTTTTGGCTTAACGACGGATATGTCTTATCTGGAAGATCGACGAGTTCGTATGGTTAATTTGATTGCGGCGTGGTCTTTCATCTGCGCTCTCTTTTACAGTATCGTGAATCTGGTGACCGATATTCTTATCCTTACCGCCGTCGACCTGACCTATTGTGTGCTCGTTCTATTCGTTTTTTACTTTCATCATCGGAAACGGTTTAAGCTAGCAAGAATATACTTATCGGTTATTACGATACTATTTTTGGGGACCATAAGCTATTTCTTTTATCACATTGCCGAGTATTATCTTTTTTGTGTCCTTATCGCTGGAATCTTAGTTTTTCATGATAAGCAAACACACGTACTGATCAGCATCTCTCTGGTATTGGCTATACTCATTCCCAAAGCTTTTTTTAGTGACTTTTCACCGGTAGATCCGCTTCCGCAAGCAAGGTTATTATTTAATCTTCCATTAGCCGTTTTTTTAATCTTTTTTATGGTTCGACATTTTAAGCATATCCAGCAGAACTATCAAGATGAGATAAAAAAGCAGCAACAGCACTTGGAAGTTCTTAATCGAGATAAAGAGCAGCTTTTTGCAATTATTGCACACGATATACGTTCGCCACTTGTTGCAACAAGCCAGATACTGCAGCATGTAAGCAACGAAGTGACCAGCGAAGAATTTAGGAAACAGTCTCTGTTACAGGTAACATCACAACTGCGTGTTATGACAGAAAACGTAGATAACCTGTTGCATTGGAGCAGCCAAAACTTACAAGGACTTATCAGTAGGCCTGTCAGTTTTAATTTGCACACGCTACTCCTAGATGTTCTTAAAAGCATGGAAGCGCAACGTAAGGCAAAGCGAATACAAACCGTTATCGATGTACCTGTCGATATTTATGTCTTCGCGGATTCCGAGCAGATTCACATCGTTCTACGAAACATTTTGAGCAATGCATTTAAGTTTAGCCATAAGCAAGGCGAAGTAAAGATTAGTGCAAAAAAAGCAGACGCTGCTATAAAGATTGCTATCGAAGATTGGGGCGTGGGGATGTCTAAGAAAAAGGTCAAAAAACTTTTTAATAATTTACAGCTGCCTAGCTACGGTACATCTGGCGAGCGCGGCACAGGCTTAGGATTGGTATTGGTGAACAACTTGATACAAATAAACCGTGGCGAGATCAAGGTGTCAAGTGTGGAGAATGCCGGCACCACGATCTTATTGAAATTCCCCGCTGTTGAGTCCTTATGATACATTGCCTCATTCGTAGCGGTAGCTCAACTCAACTACCTTCCTACACCTCCTCGTCATATTTCCTTCAAATGAATTTCATCTCGGTCGCTTTATGGATCAGCGAAGCTGCGTTGCTGACATTGAATTTCTGCAGCAAATTTCTTCGGTGTGTTTCTACCGTGAGTTTGCTGATGAACAACAGGTCTGCGATTTCAGGTGTTGTCTTGCCTTCTGCTAAGAGCCCCAACACTTCTTTTTCTCTGGGTGTCACAACCGGAATCTCCTTCTGTCGGTCCTCCATGGCAAACTGCATTTCCTTGCTAACGACTTTTTGATCGTTGTCTATATCGTGTATAGCCTGAATGAGTTCATTTGCTGCGATATTTTTGAGCAGGTAACCCGAAGCGCCGCTTTGAAGCATACGGTCTGCAACACTGGCTTCGTTCAAATTGCTGATCGCTACGACGTGCGTGGCCGGATGTTTTTTCTTAATAGCTAGGGTAGCATCGATGCCATTCATGTCGGGCATATTGATATCCATAAGCACAACATCCACTGTTTCAATTGCTAAAAACTCCAGCGCATCCAGTGCCGAAATAAAACAGCCTTTCAGGTTGATAGCTTTGCTGTTGCGCAGAATAAACTGAAGCCCATTCAGTACCAAAGGATGGTCATCAACGATGATGACGGAAATAACATTATCCATTTAAATCAATATCGATATGAAAAGAAGCGCCTCTTCCTATAACGGAATCGACTTCCAATTGTCCATTAAGTAGTTCCACCCGATTACGAATGTTTGATAGGCCGATACCGCTGGGCGTTTCCGGCTCAACGTGGTAGAGAAAGCCTTTGCCATTATCTTCCACGGAAAGATAAAAATGGCCGTCATTTTCATTGCATTGCACCCAGACCTTTTGTGCTTCGCTGTGTTTAACAGCATTTGTCAGCAACTCTTGCACGATTCTGTAAACAGAAATCAAGAAAGACTGGTCGTAGTCCGTGCGTAAATCTCGCGCTTCAAATTCAATATCTAACCCTTTATGGCTCATAGCATTGCAAAGATCCCGTAATGCGGCCTCCAAGCCCATGTAGAGTAGCGATTCGGGCATCATATTTCTTGCGACGCGCCGTAACTCGTTAACCGATTGATCCAACTGATTTATAATGGTGTACAGTTCCATATCTGTTTCCTCCGTTTGCTGTCCAAATTGTTTTTCGTCTGCCACAGCAGACAGTTTTAATTTTACACTTGCTAACATCCCTCCCAGCCCATCATGCAGATCGCGGGCTATTCGGCTTCGTTCCTTCTCCTGCCCTTGCACCATGGCATTAAATACGCTGATCTTCTCGCGCTGTTGTACATTCTTCAACTCCTGATGTAACAACAACTCCTGCTGTATGGCTAGCTTTTTTCGGTTGCGTAACGTTGTATACCACAAGAGGCTTAACATGGCGAGCAACACACAAGCAAAACCCATAATAATTAACCAATTTTGAGATCGTTTTAGCGAGAGTTGCTGTTCTTGGAACTTTCCCTTCGTGAGCAACAGCTCGTTTTCTCGTTCTGCTGTTTTATATTTTTGTTCCAATCCCAGAATCTTTTCTTCTCCAGCGTGCGCAAAAACACTATCGGAAACGAGCTTAAACTTTTCATACCATTGTGTTGCTTCCCTAAAGTTTCCGGTCAGTGTATGCAAATTTGCGATATGGTAATATAAGGTCTGTTTATTGCGCAACAGTGCCTTACCTTCTACATAGGGCAGGACGTCTAAAAGTGCTTTTTTTGCGTCTTCATATCGCCTGCTTCGCTTGAAAGCTTCATATCGTCCGTAGAATATTTGCGGGAAAAGATCTCTCGAATCCAACTCTTTCGCCCCAACCAATGCTTTATCATAGTGCTCGAGCGATGTCCCGACCTCATTTTTTCGCTCCCAATAACTCCCTTCCACGACGTGGTAAACCGGCATGTAACTTGAAAAGGGAATCACTTTTAACACCGTCTGCGCACTATCGAGAAACTTTCGCGCATTGCCCATATCCTGTTGGTATATGGCATTCCGAGCACCGTTTACAAACAAGGTTAATCGCTGCTCTTCGCTATGTGCTTTGCCTTGCAAGAGCAGCAGCGCCTCTTCGTAGTATCGATTTGCTTTTTCATAGTGCTGCATATTCATCATAGCCATGGCAACATTCTGTAAGTTGTTGCCGAGCAGCACGGAATCACGTATACCTTTTGCCATCGGTATTATTTTCTCCAACAACACCGATACATATTCTTCAGCAAAGCCTTCTCGCTGCAGCAGTGCTCCATAGCTACCCAATCCTCGAATACGGTAGCGAATAGCCTGCTCATTTTTTGGTAAGTTTTTCAGTATGTTATCCGAAGTTAGGTAAGCTTTTTTGGCTCTTTCTGGGTCGGCTTCAAACAGTGTAGAAGCGCGATAAAACCAAAGTAAGCCACGATAATAGGTATCCTTTGCTTTAGGCCCCAACAGGTTCTTGGCTTCGTCGATATATTGAAAAGCTTTTACAGTGTCGTAGTCGCTCCAGAAGAAACTCAGATCAAGCAAGGCTTGCGCTTTCTTTTCTGAATCTGAAAGCGTCGACAAGGTGCGGTACATGCTGTCACCGTAGGTTTTTATACTTTCCCTTGACTGCGCAGAAAGGGAGCTAGCAAAAAAGAAAAGCTGCAATATGCATAATAAGTAGTGAACCTGGCGCATCGTGTTTATTGGCTGTACGTGCTGAATATACATATTAAACACCGGATTAGCAATCCGGAACCATGCCCATGGTTACGCCCGAAGGACTCCAGATCGGAACCAACCGCATCGCACATCCTTCCCCATCATCTGTTTCCATATCCCTCGATGTATCGAAATTCAAATTCAAGACGGCATTTTTGCGAAAGGCGCCGACCTCTTCCAGAAACTGGACCCGCATAGTGACAATGGCCTTTTCACGCTCAAACCGTCCGTTAAAATCCATCGTTTGCGATACATTGACTATGGTCCCCGTCAAATTGTTGCTGCTGATCGAGAATGATGATTTTGGATCGTTTTCTCCGGCCTGAAAATTTTGGTCGCGGTAAGCGCCGCGGATCTTAAAATTTATTTCGCCCTCGTCTCCGAAATCGGCCAAGAACACCAGCGAAACAGAATCTGCTGTTGGCTCGATCAATGCGATATGTGCATCGCCCGCCCAATTGTAATCCACTTGTCCATTCATCGACCGCTGGCCTTTTGCCTCCCCCTTGAACGGCTTTGATCCGTAGAGGGAAACAAAATTTGTATTGTCCAACGGCTCATCAGCTTGTTTGGAACAGCTTGTTATTAAACAAGCTGCAGCTGCAAAATAGCGTATCAAATAGTTTGCCTTCATGATGATGTTATTTACTGAAATTTATCGCCACAGCATTTGTCCTCCGGCTGATTCAATTTTATCCTTATCTTTCCATATAACTGGAATGACTTCCCTAGAGTTCTCCTCAACAGGATCAACATGATACGGACCACCTGTGCTTGGAATAATTTTTAACTGCCAAATATAGCCGAAAGGCCCCGTTTGCCTGTATTCCGTTCCGATCAATATGTGCTTTCCATCCGGTGAGAAAACGGGTTCCGCTTCCTTGAAGTTACTTGTTGTCAACTGCGTTAAGTTTGTTCCGTCCATATTCATGGTATGGAGATGGTTTCCTATCCGTACCACCAACATAGTACCTTGCAGGTTTACCTGGAGATCGCCCCAATCAGCATAATCCATTTGTTTGACCAAGGTTCCGGAATTGTAGGGTGGATCCAAACGGATGATATAGTTCTTATGCTTCATCAATAGGCTATTGTTAGGAAGCCAAAGCACAGTCTGGTTAAATTCAAACTGTTCTCCATTGATATCATGTAGCCGACCAAAAAACTCACCGTTGCGCTTTAATATGGTGATACCATCCTCTTGATCGTTAGATGTTACCACGATCAAACTATTATCGGGCGATAAATAGCCTTTACAAAAGGTGTTTCCTCCCGGGCTATTATACACGAACTCGTCCACAATGCTTCCATCCCCCATATTGCTCGTCGTAAACCGAACATCATACTGCCCTAGCGTACTTGCATTGACAACGGTGAGCCTTAAGTTGCCATCCCGGGATATATCAAAGTTGTTTAACTTCGTATTGTCTGGAATAAACGAGCCACCGGTACCATCTGGCAAGCTCATTTTTAGAATTCCTTCCGTGGCCCAATCGTAATAAATAGTACCGTTTAAGTTGTTTGGGTATTGACCAGGGCCGACCTCGCCCGGGCCATCATTTTTTGAACAGCTTGCCAAGAACAGGAAAGAGCTAAGCAGCAGTAAATAGATCTGGCGCATATCGGGCAGGGGTTCTGTTAGGCGTATCTTTATTTTCTTTACGTTCATTGCTTTACGAATTATGGTATACTGATTAAACAAAATTATTTAAAGGATCTTGGGTAGACAATCCACGAAAACTAGTAATTTATGCATTGGCCAACCTAAAAAGCACGTTAGGGTGTGTGCGCTCTGGTCGTAGCGCTTCATTACCCAAGAAAATAAGTAAAAACCAAGGTGTATCCATCCGTTCATAAAAGTGTAGATTTGGGTGTCAAATACAACGATTTAGAAAACTCTCGATTTAGATATGGTGAATAAGCAAAAAACATGGTTTATAACTGGCGCATCTCGTGGCTTTGGTCTGGCATTGACGAAGCGACTACTGACACATGGTGATCGGGTTGTGGCGACCAGCAGGGATTTGGAAGCTCTTCGTTTAAGCGTAGGAAACGATACTGGCAATTTCCTGCCCCTACAGGTAGATCTGACGTCTGACCTCGCGGTGAGGGAGGCAATAGCCCACGCTATCGAACACTTTGAAAACCTAGATGTGGTCGTCAACAATGCTGGATATGCCTTGGTGGGCAGTGTCGAGGAAATGAGCGACGAAGAGTTTCGCGCTACGATGGATGTCAACTTTTTTGGAACGGTTAATGTCCTGCGGCATTTGATTCCTCATTTCCGATCACGGCGGGCTGGTCATATCATTAACATATCGTCTATTGCCGGCTATACGGGCATTGCGCTAGCCAGCAGCTACAGTGCTTCAAAATATGCCGTTGTGGGACTTACAGAAAGCTTGATGAAAGAAGTTACCCTTTTTGATGTGAAGGTGACACTGCTGGCGCCGGGGGAATTTCGCACAAATTTTATGGACGAGGTTTCCATACGCTATGTCAGCAATCGTGTGCGCGAATACCAACTAGATCAGACGCAACAAGCGTGGACAGAAGCTAGTGGCGAACAGCCCGGAGATCCTGAAAAACTCGTTGAAATTATCGAAGATATTGCTGCAATGGAGATGCCACCACAACGACTGATCTTGGGAGAAGACGCTTATCAATTATTTACAGCACAGCAACGTGTCGAGTCCGAAGACGTGGAGAAATATAAGGCGCTAAGTTTATCGACTAATTTTAATAACGGTTAGCGTAGCGAGATACATCGCTGTCTTGTTTCTGTTGGCGACTGGTAGCTGTCAATGAACGTCTACATTTTATTGTTAAGGATGCGGCTGTGAAGCATCCAGAAAAAAACACCTCCTTTTTGGCCTGGATCTTGTAAGACGACGACTATCAAAAAAATACATAATAAGAATGAAAATGTACAAGAACATCTCCACCGTTTTTTTCGCTGTTTTAGTAGCTATGGGCTTTGCTGGCTGTAGTAACCATAATGACGATATTAATCATCCAGATGGCGATACAATTGAAGCCTCGGCCTTACCTCAGGCATCACGCACAACGCTGAACACGTACTTCAACGATGCGACTATTACTTCGGCAAGAAGGTCAGGCAGCGCAAATATCTATGGTTCTATTTACAAAGCGCTACTAAGCAACGGTTTTGAGATAGATTTTGATAAGGATGGCTTATGGACCGAGGTGGAAAGCGAGAAAAATCTACCGATACCAAGCAAATTTTTCGAAGATCAATTGCCGGAGATTCAAGCTTACATCGAAGCGAACTATGCACGTAGTCATGTTGTCGAGATAGAACGTGAACAATTTGGTTTCACCGTCGAACTCGATAACGGTATCGATCTGGTTTTCGATCGCGAGCAAAGATTCATTGGAATCGATTTAGATGATAATGACGATGATGAAATTCGTATCCCGTTAGAGCAGCTACCTGAAAAAGCGCGCATGTTCTTGAGCACATCTTTTAGTGGTGCGAAAGCAATTACTATCAAAAAAGACCGAGATGATAACGAGACCACCTTTGAAGTTTATTTGGACAACGGTATCAAAGTACAATTCAATGAGGGCGGCGATTGGATCGAAATAGAGAGCAAACGAAACGTCATCATCCCAGCAGCTCTTATTCCTACGACTATTGCAGCGTATATTCTTCAATCGTATCCGGCCTATGCTGTGAAAGAAATCGAGAAGAATCGCAATGGCAGTTTTACGATCGAAATCCAACATACCTCGACAGGACTAGATCTGGAACTCGATTTTGATGCGAATGGTAATTTTGTTCGCGTAGACGATTAAGCCGGTCGTTCTTAACAAACAAACAAACAAACAAACGATTATGCGTGCGGCTGTCACATTGGGGCGGCCGCTGGTATGAAGAAGCCGGGAATCACGGGAGAAAGGGAGTTGGTGAACGGACAAGTGAACTCGAGCACAGTACACAAACAGAAAAACGTTCACCTTCCCTTTCCCTAACCGCGACAGTTATAATTGGAATATAAATGTTAAGGGCTAGAACTAAGCAGCGCTACCTGACAGGCTCATACCAACTTTTAAACTCTTTTGCGAAATCTCGGCTAACTACGATTTCTTTTACATGCTTTACAGAGCGCTTTAATTGTACCAGAATGCGACCGTGCCTTGCAGCCTCATAACCCAGGATGATATCCCGGTTAACCAAATAACGACGGCTTACCTTGAAGAAAAGGTTTGGATCGAGGCTTTCTGCCAATGTATCTAATGCATAGTCAAATTCATAAGTAAATCCACCTTCTTTCAACATGCAACTACGTCCTTGAGCAGAAGCTTCGAAAAGACCGATACTTTCCACGAGGATGATTTCTTTGCGAAAGCCTACACGAACATCCAGAGCCTTTAAGTAGGGATTTAAAACCCCTGATCGTTCAAAGTCCGACAGTTTTTGTTCGGCAGAATCGCATGCTTGCGCGACTAGCCCATACCTACTCGATGTGAAAAGGCAAAAATCCACCAAGAACCACACCGTGTAAACCAGATTAATGACAATGAGAAAACTGAATAGCATAGGATGCAGTATAATAGCAAACCTTCTCGTTGCAGACACATCGCCAGTATAAAAAAATAGTGCAAGCGACAGAACGCCTGTGAGCATGACACTTGGCAACACGACTATGCTTAGCGCCTGCGTCGTTAACCTAGAAACGAAATGTAGCGGCCAAGGCATGCGCCTATCAAAAAATAACACTATTTTTTGGACGCTTATCCATAGCGCTAGGAGAAGCAGATACGTAATTACGAGCGCGGGGATGGCATAGACATGAATGGCACTGTCGCGCAAGCTTTCTAAAAAAATGGGATAGGTATAACATGCAAGAATGAAACTCAGCAAACACTGCAACGATAAAGGAACGTAAGACAGTTTAACATGATCACGAAACTCATAAGTTAACTCTTTCAAATGCATACACGTTATAGTTAAATGAAAAAATTGGTTAAGCATCTTTGCGCTACTGCTAAAGTAGAAATTCCATTTTATTAACCCATATGATTTATAAATTTCGTTAATAGATTTTAGACGAAATGCATCAGGTGCCCTAGAAAACTACGCGGAGCACACCGCTGAAAGGGATTTGGAATTCGTTTTCCGCCGGACGTCACCGACCCATCGAAAACAACTGTTATTCAATTGGTTAAATTAACAATTATAAGTCGCATTGATGGACGTCGACTATCGTTCAGGAAAACATCACAAGACTGTTGCAGCAGGCATGCTGTCGTTTTAAAAAGCGATATGAATAGCGCATCGCCATGGTTAATCTGCACAAAAAGCGCACATAAGCATATGCAAAAAAATGACACCTGTATTTTTCTTGCATAGTATAAGAGGGTTTTTTACGGCCCTACACGAAACCTTGGTAACTATACGGCAGTAGATGGAGCTAATAACGGCCCGCGCTGTAGCAACTCTAAATGGCTTTTACGCCAAAGCCGTGAAGCTTAGCGGTCCATTTACGACTATAATTATTATCTAGTTGATGGAGATGGCCTATCGTCGCTGTATTGACCGGGTGAAAATGCACACGTTTAAATACATCTTTTTTTATAGCCATAAAGTTAGCCTTTTTTTCAAGCGACCATTCCTCAAACAATCGCTCGTCAAGAATCGAGACAATACGAGCAGACCGGCCCTGCAGCGTTCGATTTGTCCACGCATGGATAGCATGCTCCGCTTGGTTGAACAGCCGTTCAAAAAAACCACTTACCTTGGACGGAATGTAGGTGGCAAATACAGGACAGAATAGCACAACGTGATTCGCCCACAGGATCTGTCGCCAAGCGGCTTCCAAATCAGTTTCTAATCGCGCTGTATGGCTATGCGGAAATTGCCTATTGAAATTAAAAAGGTGATCGGCAATGGCAATAGTTTTTACGCGGTGATTCCCATCTTTAGCTCCCATGGCATAGGCATTGATCAAAAACTCGGTCGCTTCTGTCTTAAATAAGTCGCCATTAATAATGAGAATGTTCTTCATGTCGTTCTGAAACCTGGAATGTTGTTGTACAACTAGCCCCTTAATCCTGCTGGATTATACCGGCAAAAATACAATAATAATCGACAATTTAAGCGGGCAACAGGCATTTACAGGGCTGATTCTTTCCTGATTCGGCACAGAAGGCATGCGAACGTAAAAGGGTCGCTGGATTGGCTTGTATAGCCCAGCATTTTGAATGCAGGCCTTCACATCTGAAGCCTGCTTTTAAAGGGCGTTATTACATTTACGAGAAATGCTCTAGCAAGATCCAAGCACGAAATAGACGAGGTATCGAGGGAAACACATCCATATAACCCCTCCCGTCAAAACTGATTATATTTTCGGGCGGACTTGTCTGCCAAAAATCCAGCAATCGTTTTGGTTAACCACGATTCACTTTGGTAGCCTTTTTTCGAAGTCTTATCGCTACCAGAGGGTAACATAGCACCTACTTTTTCGGTAAGCACGGCTGTAGTTTCTGGAAGCAGCGCCTGTAGGCCTATGGCTAGCTTTGCGTTCAAACTTAAGGTGATGTTTCGCTTCCGATCTTCGATGCCCGCAATAATTGTTTTTGCTGCTACGGCAGCATGTTGCGACAGTAGCGGCAACGAATCTGCCAGCTTAAACCAGGCGTATTCCGCTTTATGCTTGCCTTTGACATCTATATTTCGAGGGCTGCCAGTACGCATGAGGCTTGGCACAACGGTAGTCACCCGCACATTTTCCTGCGCGAGTTCAGCAGCAAAGCCTTGCGAAAGCCCGACGAGTGCAAATTTACTCACACTATACGGCAACATATGCGGCACCGACAATTTACCACCAATGGATGCAATGTTGACAATATGACCTACCTGCTGCGCTCTGAAATGTGGCAGAATAGCTTTCGTAGTAAATAAGCTCGACCAACAATTGGTCTCCATAATGTGTTTGTAGTCTGCAATTTCCATGGTTTCTTCCGGCCCTACTATCATCGCCCCAGCGTTATTTATTAAAACATCCACGCGGCCGTAATGCGCTATTACCGCTGCGACCATGTCTTCTACCTCAGCTGCTTGGCTGACATCCGCGGTAACGGTAAACACTGTACCCCCGGCAGCTTGCAGCACGGCCTCCGCTTGCGCGAGGTTTTCGGCATCGCGGGCACACAACGCCAGCATAGCACCTTTCTTTACCAGTTCTTGCGCAAGCGCAAATCCCAGACCGCGAGATCCTCCTGTGATCAGGACAACGTTGCCATCAAGATTTTGCTTCCTACCCGAGCGTGATACCTTATCCATGACCACGCGTGTTGCAATAGCAAGCAATGCTATTTTAAGCGTACTCGATAGTATGTTTGTTTTCATCGTATACATTTTTGGAGTTCGTTTACCTTTCTATAAAAACGAAGGTGGGCAAAAATAGTTCGAAAAAAAGAAGCCGATGATTCACCGGCTTCTTGATCGTATTACAGCTTGTTACGTAGTCGGATAGTTTCGCTATGGCTTCAGCACCACCTTAACACAATCTTCCTGTTTCTTTTCGAAAATTTCATAGCCGAAAGTGGCTTCCGAGAGCGGCAAGGTATGGGTAATGATATCATCCAGCACCACTTTATCTTCTTTAACCAGATCGATCAGCTTATCGATGTAGTTCAAAACCGGCGCTTGACCTTGCTTGATGGTGATACCCTTGTCGAAAATGCGATGCAATGGAAAATTATCGTAGGTTGATCCGTATACACCGACGATGGAAACGGTTCCCATACGCCTTACCGCTTGGAAGCAGAGATCCAACACTTTCATAGAGCCCATTTCAAAGTTGACGGTGGCTTTCACTTTATCCAAGAAATTGCGCTCGGGCTCAAACCCGACCGCGTCAACACAGACATCTGCCCCTCGTCCTCCGGTCATTTCGCGAATAGCTTCTACGACATCCACGTTATTCGGATTCAGTGTATCGACTTTATTGACCGCCCGCGCTTTGTCCAATCTGTAGTCCAAGGGGTCGATAGCGATAACGCGGCTCGCACCATTTAACCAAGCAGCCTTCTGCGCCATAAGCCCTACTGGTCCTGAGCCAAAAATAGCGACTACCTCCCCGCCTTTGAGCTGTGCCCAATCGATCGCAGACCATCCTGTAGGAAAGATATCGGTAAGAAATAGCGCTTGCTCATCACTTAGATGGTCGGGTACAATACGCGGGCTGATGTCTGCATAGGGTACACGAACATATTCCGCTTGGCCGCCAGAGTACCCTCCATAAAGGTCCGTATAACCAAAAAGGGCTGCCCCTTTCTGGTCCAGCATATCGCCGTTGGGTCCGTAATGTTTATAGTTTGAATTTTCACAGGCTGTAGATGCTTCATGATTACAAAAAAAACATTGTCCACAGGCTATCGGAAAAGGCACAACTACACGATCTCCCTTTTTCAGCTTGGTAACTGCCGAACCCACCTCTTCTACAATACCCATAAATTCATGACCCATAATAAGCTCTTCTTTTTGAGGGACGGCTCCACTCAATATATGAAGATCACTGCCGCATATTGCGGTCGATGTGACTTTTAAAATAACATCCTGTGGATCCAAAATCGATGGATCCGCTACCGTATCTACCCGGATGTCTCCGGGTTTGTGAAACACTGCTGCTTTCATAGTTTATCGTGATTATGTGTAAACAATATGCTGCTATCCCTTGACCACTGCCGTGGAATAGCTGCCATTGTTTGAACGTAGATTTTACCTTTTGGTTCTTACGTCTAGTTTTTGATCGATTTATTTAAACAGACAAGGGGCTTTAGCCCCTTGTCCAAAAAAATATCCGCGCGGCGATATTAAACCGCAATGTGCGTGGTTTGAGGTTCACGGTCCCAATTTCGATGCTGCGCTATGGCCGCTATGAATTTCTCTGGTTCGGCATCTACCAATATCGCTTTGTCGTTTGGAAAATCTTTCGCAGCAGATTTTTCAAACAATGCTTTCGCGCGCCCCTCGAAAGCAATGGCTTTACAATGTTTAACGGCTTCATTGATAAATTTAAACACCTTCCCCTGTTTCGCCAGTGATGTTACGCTTTCTTCTCCGCAGGGAATGTAAACCGCATCAAATAGCACGCTCTCCGTAGTCGGCAATGCTGCGTCTACCTTATGCTCCATACCCTTGTTACACGTGATTACTCCACCTTTTGGCGCAATCAATTTGACTATTGCTTTTTCGGCCAACAGGGCAGCTTGCATTTTTCCGAAACCGTCCATGTCGAAGCCATTGTCTACCAAAACGGCAACTTGGCGCGTAGCAATTGGCGACAGCTTTGATGTCTCTTGACTTAAAGCCGGAGATTTTTCTAAATAGACCACTGGTTTTCCTGGCTGGTGGGCTTCTACATCTTCATCAGCGCCAACATTGCGATTCACAGGTCCTTCAATTTCGGATGGAATCGCTAAACCGATACCTTCTGCCACACGCTGCGCCAGACCATTGTCTATCTGATCAAGCAAATACAACATTCTTGATTTTATGGCATCAATCGTGCACTTCCCTAATTCAAAGGTATAAGCGCCGATGATATGCTCTTTTTCCCAGTGGGATAGACTGCGGTATAGCAACGCCGGTTGGGAGAAGTGATCGCTGAAACTTGCTGAGCGTGTGCGCACTTTATTTCCATCGATTCGTTCTTCATAACTTGAAAAGCCTCCATCAGCTATTTTGGAAAGAAATGGACATCCTCCGCCCATCGAATTTGGATGGTACGCTACCTTTCCCTTATTGATAGTCGTCCGCATCTGTGCATCGCGCTGGTTATTATGTACCGGCGCTACAGAACGGTTGATAGGCAGCTCGTGGAAGTTAGGGCTGCCGAGTCGGGAAAGCTGCGTATCGGTATAAGAAAACAAACGCCCCTGTAGCAGCGGATCATTGGTGAAATCTATTCCCGGCACAATATGCCCAGGGTGAAAGGCCACTTGTTCAGTTTCCGCAAAGAAATTGTCTGGATTTCTGTCTAATGTAAGTTTACCTACGATTTTTACCGGCACCATTTCTTCGGGGATAAGCTTCGTCGCATCCAAGAGGTCGAAATCAAATTTATGTTCGTCTTCCTCTGGAATAACTTGCAAGCCTAGTTCCCAAGAAGGATAATTGCCGCTTTCTATGGCATCCCAAAGATCCCTTCGGTGAAAATCAGGATCTGCTCCGTTTATTTTCAACGCTTCATCCCAGGTTACAGAATGCACGCCCAACATCGGTTTCCAATGAAAGCGAACAAAATGCGCTTTACCGGCATCGTTTATCAGCCTGAACGTATGAATGCCAAACCCTTCCATCATGCGTAGGCTGCGGGGAATTGCGCGATCGCTCATGGCCCACATATGGTTGTGCAACGTTTCCGTCGCGAGGGACACAAAATCGTAAAACGTATCATGTGCTGATGCCGCCTGTGGTATTTCATTATCCGGTTCAGGTTTTACCGAGTGGATCAAATCAGGAAACTTCATCGCATCCTGAATAAAAAATACCGGGGTATTATTTCCGACCAAGTCAAACACGCCCTCATCCGTATAAAACTTCACCGCAAAGCCACGTATATCCCGCGCGAGGTCAGCCGACCCTTTGCTACCTGCCACGGTGGAAAACCGAACAAAGACTGGCACCTTCTGACTGGTATTTGTTAGAAAGGAAGCTCGTGTAAGGGTGCTCAAATCTTCGTAAAGCTCGAAATATCCATGCGCACCACTTCCTCGGGCATGCACGATCCTTTCGGGGATACGTTCATGATCAAAATGGGTGATCTTTTCGCGCAGTATAAAATCTTCCAACAAGGTAGCCCCTCTGCTCCCTGCTTTCAAAGAATTTGCATCGTTGTTGATCTTTAGTCCCTGATCGGTGGTCATAGGTTGGCCGGCATCATCTTGCGTAAAGTTGGCGAGATCCTGCTGTTTTGATAACTGGTCAGTCTTTATTGTGCTCTTCTCCATTTCGCTATTGATTTATGTTTCCTATCGAACAATAATCGCATGGCTTCGTTCACTTAAGTTCTTTATTATATCATTTAAATATACGTGGATAGGCGGCGTAGCGATTTTGTGACAAAATCGATCAGGATCTCGCTATACAAAGAAAAAAAAGAAGGCTCCCAATCGAACCTTCTTTTCTAATCTAAAATTTAAATATAGCGTTGCGCTTTCAAGCTCGCGAGGCTTTGTTATTCCTCTTTATCTGCCGCTAGATAATCTATTATGGCATCATTAAAGGCGTCGAGATCTTCAGGCGTACGACTTGTAATGAGGTTGTCGTCCACGACAACTTCGCTGTCTTCCCATTCCGCTCCGGCATGCACCAAGTCCGTTTTGATGTTTTTTACAGAGGTCAGGCGTTTGCCACCCACGTACCCATTTTCTGTCAGAATAAGTGGGCCGTGGCAGATCGCTGCGATAAGCTTGCCCTCATCTATAAACTTGTTCAGAAAAACCACGCTTTCTTCGCTGACGCGTAATTTGTCTGGATTCAACACGCCACCGGGCAGAATGATACCGCGGTAATCAGCGGCATTTGCTTCCGTTACATGGACATCTACGGGAAAATCCTTTCCCCAATCGGTCTTGTCCCAAGATTTGATGCTACTCTTGTCATTTGGTGATATAATATGGACCTCGTATCCCTGCTCTTCAAGTTTTTGCTTTGGCGACGTCAATTCCACTTCTTCAAATCCAAGTTCTGTCAATATTGCTATTTTTTCTTTCATCACGTTGTTTTTTTGTTACCATGAAACGAACGCCTATGAACGTATAAAGTTTTGATCGAAATAAATTCTAAAACGTACCTTTGCAGGATGTCAACTGATTTAATTTCGCAAGATACCATTGTCGCACTTGCCACATCCTCCGGGGCAAATGGCGCTATTGCAGTCATTCGACTATCGGGTTCGGAAGCCATAGCGATAACAAATGCGGTATTCAAAGGGAAAGATCTCCTCCAGCAAGCTTCGCATACGATTCACTTCGGTACAATTCGTGACGGTGAGGAAATAATAGATGAGGTACTGGTTTCTTTATTTATAGGGCCAAACTCCTATACCAAAGAAAACGTCGTCGAAATCTCGACACATAATTCCAAGTATATCGTTGAACGCCTTATTGGTTTGCTGCTTAAAAAAGGCGCGCGGGCGGCGCGGGCCGGAGAGTTTACTTTGCGCGCATTTTTGAACGGCGGTTTAGACCTATCCCAGGCGGAAGCTGTTGCCGACCTCATCGCATCTACCTCTGCGGCATCGCATCAAGTGGCTATGCAGCAAATGCGCGGTGGCTTTTCCAATCAGCTGAAAAAATTACGGGAAGACCTTGTTCATTTTGCATCGCTAATCGAGCTGGAACTGGATTTCGGCGAGGAGGATGTAGAGTTCGCGAATCGCGATCAGTTGAAGTCGCTTATTCTCCATATCGAGCAGGTTATTCGTAGACTCATATCGTCGTTCGAGCAGGGCAACGTGCTGAAAAACGGCGTTCCTGTTGTTATCGCTGGTAAACCCAATGTAGGGAAATCTACGTTGCTTAACGCGTTATTGAATGAAGAACGGGCCATCGTTTCTGATATTGCAGGGACAACGCGGGATACCATAGAAGACGAAATCAATATCCAAGGTATCACGTTTCGTTTTATCGACACCGCCGGCATTCGGGAAACGCTGGATGTCATCGAAGCAAAAGGCGTCGAACGCACCCGTGATAAGATGAAACAAGCACGGTTGATTATTTACTTATTCGACCCCACACAAGACTCACTGGAAACTGCCCAGCAACAGATCACAGAACTTTCTGCGTTAAACATTGCATTTGTAACGCTGATCAATAAATCTGACCTGCTCTCGGCGGAGCAACGCCGCGACTTTGAAGTGTTGACTCCCGTATATATATCGGCAAAAGAACAGGTGGGTATCGAAGAATTAAAGACAGAGCTGCTTCGCCAGGTAAACCTGCTCCATATACAGACCGACGATGTGCTGGTAACCAACATCCGACACGTAGAGGCGCTACAGAAAACGGAGGACGCTTTAGCACGCGTGCGCTATGGCATAGATAATCCCGTGACGTCTGATTTCTTGGCCATGGATATTCGGCAGGCGCTGCACCACCTCGGTGAAATTACCGGCAGCGTAACAACCGATGATTTGCTGGAAAACATCTTTTCTAAGTTTTGTATTGGCAAGTAGTTGCATATTACTGGATATAACTAGATATTAGTAAATAAATATAAAGCATTGAAGATGAATTATTTTCAATGCTTTATTGTTTGTAATGCATTAGCTTTGAAACGATGCATTTTTAATGGATTTGTACGTGGTTTGTATTTTTTGATTTTGCCACGTACATGACGTACAAATTTTAAAAACTAATATCTTATGAAATCTTACAGAGTTACGCTACGTGAGCAAAAGAACAAGTCAGGTAGAACCAGTCTTTACTTGGACATCTACCCACCGATTTACGATGAAAAGAAAAAGAAAGAAACGCGTCGTAAGTTTTTAGATCTTTATCTGTTTGAAAAGCCGACAAACAAGATCGAACGTGAGCATAATAAGTTCACTCTAGTTAAAGCCAAACAGATAGAGAGTGAATGGCAAATGGATCTGCTAGGTCAAACGCTTGATATGCCATTTATCTCCAGTAAAGATTTAGACTTTCTAGCATACTTTAAAAGTATCGTCAAGAAACGGTATACTTCTAAAGGAAATTACGACAATTGGTTGTCAACGTATAACTATTTGGAAGACTATACTGACGGACAATGCCAAATGTCTACAATTGATGAAGCCTTTTGTCAAGGTTTCAAAGATTACTTGGATAGCTGCTATACAAAGAAATCTTCCGCTTATAAACTATCTGCCAATTCAAAATACAGCTACTTCAATAAATTCCGTGCAGCTATCAAGCAGGCAATGGAAGATAAGCACCTTCACTATAATCCGATTTTGAGAATTAAAGCGTTTCCGCAAGGAGAAAGCTTCCGTGAATTTTTGACACTGGATGAAGTTAAAAAATTGAAAGCTGTCCGCTGTGACAATCCCGTTCTGGAAAAAGCTGCATTCTGGTCGATCCGTACGGGTATGCGCTGGGGAGATTGTATGAAGCTAAAATGGGAAAAAATACAGTATTCAGAAACGAGTGGTTACTTTATTCGTTATTTTCAAGGAAAAACACAGACTTGGGAAACACTGCCGATCACAAATGAAGCAGTAGCGGATTTAGGAGAGTTTTCTAAAAATCAGTCCGATCTTGTTTTTAGTGGATTGACTTATAGCTCCCATAATAATTTTCTGCTTGCAAAATGGGCAATGAATGCCGGTATTAATAAGCATATTACCTTTCATTGTTTTCGCCACACCAACGCTACGTTATTGATTAGTGCTGGAGAAGATATTTATACGGTTTCAAAAATGTTAGGACACAAAGAGCTCAGAACTACGGAAATATATGCCAAAGTGTTAAATTCAAAGAAGGTTGAGGCTGCTAATCGTATAAAATTTTAATGTTATGAATAAATTATCAGGAAGATTCTATGTTATATTAATTACAGAATGGATTGGGGTAAATGAATCCCTAAGTTTTGAATCTCGTTATAAAGTTCTGAAAGCGACTATCGGTATTCTGATAAACGACATGCCTCTTGAAGATATATGGAGATTTTATCGGAAAAGAGAGATGTTTTACGGTAGTCTTAGACTACTAACTATGTTTTCTTTGCTGATGTTTCTTTTTCAGTTGTATAATGACTTTTACAGTTACTTTTTTCAACTTAGTCCCTTATTGGTGACTTCATACGTGTGTACATTGCCCATTTTGAGACCTGGGTATCGGTATTCTGACATATGGGAAGATAAAAGTGAATTTCTCAATTTAGTTCGCTCAAAAGATATAGAAGATTATAAAATGCAAAAAGATAATTTTTGGAACTATAAAAATATAAATGCTGAAGAACGGGTATTAACATTGCACAACCATTTTAATTTCGATATTATGGTTGTGCAAACGCCGCAACGAAGACGAAATCCGGAATATGATCGGTTTTTTCGGAAAGTGGAGGCTGGTAGATTTTTTCATGGAATTCCACCGGAAGAGTACTTCGATATTTCGAAGGATTTCGTCTTTATCTTAAAGAGCAAGATTGATGGTCAAGAATATTCATTCTCGTACGATACTATATTCAATAAAATCAAGAGCGATGTGGTGCAGTCCCTGAATGCTGAGAAAGGAAAAAAGGCCTACTTAGACCCATCGTTATCGTTTGATGCTAGAATCCAGTCTTTAATGTGTTGCGAAAACAGCTTTAATCTCCTTCCTATGCGGAGTGTGATTTTGTTCTTTGATCCTTTGCGTCTCCGTAGTGATTGTGATCCAAAGCTAAAGAAGTTCGGTTTGACGGATGAGCAATTTATTACTTTTATCGTTTCCAGATTTGTTGAAAAAGATGGAGTGGACTTAAATCTAAGTTTAAACAAGGACGCTAACAAGGGCTTTGCAGCAACATTTTTCCATCATTTCTACGTCTATTCGACGAAAACAACGGGTGAACCGAAGAGAAACGGATTGAAAAAATATTATATTCTTCTATCGAGTACCTTTTGCGAATTTAAAAAAGAAAAGACAGACAATTTTGCATCGACAGATCTGGAATTGATCGGAAACCATGAGTCATATCAGAAATCGGTAGAAATATGACTTGTATGATTGTCAAACTCAATTTTATATTTATTTCGATATTTTATAATTAGCTGAGGCGCGTACCTATATCCATTATTATTGACTCAAATTAAGTCATATAATACTATGGAATACAGACAGAATCCCTTCCTGTTTTTGGAACAGCGCCTTAATCGAATCGAAGATTTGATTGGCAATTTAAATCAAACTTTTGCTAAATTACACTTAGACGGTGTACGTGAAGACCGAGAACCTGAATTTATAGACGCCGTCGAAGTATCCACTATTGCGAAAGTCAAACTCAATACCATTTACGCGTATAACACACGTGGTACCATTCCCATTTATTCTTCGGAAACACCGATTATCTACAAACGCGATGAAATAGTCGAGTGGTTGGGTAATGGCAAGAAGTTAACTCCAAGGCTTGAAAAGCTAATGGAAGAGCGGAAGTTAATAAAAAAATAAAGCAGGTTCTGCTAAAACCTGCTTTACAATTTCTTACGGATGGGTGTCCTTGATTTCTCTATTCAAAGATAGGGCATACCATCCATTTACACAAATAATATATGATGAAAATGGATAACATCTATCACTTCGACCATGAATCGGAGTCAATTTATAATCAGGTGCACCGCTACATTACCGAACGGTACAAAATCTATTTCAATGAACTTAGTTTGTCATATGAGATAGCACCAATGACGGATATGTTGCAGATACACGAAATGAATGAGAATTCGCTGCTGATCGAACTGGATCAGGCCGGTATAAAGATCAGTCGCGAGAAATTCATTAACTATTTGAAATCTTATAGAAAAATATAATCCTATTCGTAGGTATTTTGAATCGTTACCTGTTTGGGATGGGTTCGATTACATCAAACAATATTGCAGCTATGCCAAAACCGATAACGACGATCTCTACTATTATCACATGAAAAAATGGGCTGTTCGCGCAGTCAAGACATCGCTCATACCCGATGAAATCAATAAGCATGCAATAATTCTGGGAAACGGCCTACAAAACGCAGGTAAGAGTACGTATCTGAAAAAATTGATGCCTGTATCGTTGCTAAAATATTACGGTGAGAATCTTTCACTGGATAAGGACGGAAGAGTCAAGCTTTGTAAAACATTTATAACCAATTTGGAGGAGTTACAGTCGTTGAATAGGCACGATACCGATAAGGTTAAAGCAATGATTTCGCTGCAAACCGTCAATGACCGCTTGCCTTTTGACAAAAAGAATTCATTTCTGAGCCGCACATGCAGTTTTGTGGGAAGTACGAACAAATCTGAATTTCTAATTGATGAAACGGGAAATGTGCGCTGGATCGTCTTTGAGATATCCGGGAGAATCGATTACGAACGCTACAACATTGAGTTTGATGTCGATAAGTTTTGGACGCAAGCCTATCATATTTTTCAACACGTGCCAACCTTCAATTCAGCGTTGACGGCAGAAGATGTAAGAATAAACGAAGAGCGAAATGAGCGCTTTATGATCCTGTCTGTAGAATGTGAAGGGGTACTCAAATTTTACGAAAATAGTGAGGATATGGATGATTTCAGGACAGCTACGGAGATAATCTCCGAACTTTCGTTGATAGGAATGAAACTGAATAGCATAAGGATGGGATCCGCTTTAAAGAAATATGGATTTCAACGAGTGAAACATGCCCAAAGGCAAGTATACGGCTATTTAGCTAAGCCGAAATTCACTGATTTACCCATTAAGTTTTAAAAAATATCAAATAGAGTTACCTAGTTACCTAAAGTTACCTAAGCTATCTTATAATCAGGTGTTTGTATAGGTAGGTAACTATAAAATATTACTTACCTATCCTACCTAAACGCTATAAAAAGGTAAGCAAGGTAAGCTTAGGTAACCTACTCTTAAATCATTAATGAGCAGATTGTCAGGTTTTTAGGTAGGCTAGGTAACTAGGTAAGTGTTTTTATAAAAAAATCATTGTGAATACTATGAATTGTACACAAGCAAAACAGATTTCGTTACTGCAGATTTTATATAAGTTGGGACATAAAGAAGTCTTTACCCGAACGAATAGGGGAACAACATATTATTGGTTTATCTCGCCATTCAGGTCTTCGGAGGCAAAGCCTAGTTTTTCGCTCAATAGCGAGTTGAATACCTTTTACGATTACGGTAATGGCATCTCTGGGACAGTCATCGACTATATCTGTGCTTATTATCACTGTGAAATTCCCAAAGCCCTTGAACTGCTTGACGATTTTGATTTTTCTTTTTCCCAGCAAAATATAACTAATGAATTTATTGCTGAGAAAAGAGAAAATAAGCTTGGAGAATATGAAATAACAGCTATCAATACAATAAAACACCCAGCCTTGGTAAAATACCTAGCTAAGCGCAAGATAGCCGCAAGTCTTTATTCAAAGTATCTTGTCGAGATCAAATACAATATGAATAGACGTTCTTTTTTTTGTGTTGCTTTTCAAAATGTCAACAAGGGTTATGAGGTTAGCTACGAATATAAAAAGAATGGCACCGATGAATTCATACGTGTAAAAACATGTCTTGTCTGTAAAGATATTAGCTTTTTTGCTAGGGGCAGTACGAGCGTGGTTGTTACAGAATCCTGGAGCGATTTCTTAGCGCTATTAACACTGTACCCAAAGATGGAAGATCGTAATGATTTTATTATTCTCAACAGTGTTTCTATGCGTGAACGATTAATCGATAAAATCAAACTTTTGAATTACTTGACGATTTATTCGGCGGTCGATAATGATCCGGCAGGCAATGATATTTTGAAAGTGCTCGTTGAGAATTTTGCCGATCGAGTGATTCCCCTAAATCCGTTTTATTCCGATTATAAAGATGTCGCAGAGTATCTTGAAAAGGAATGCAAATGATTACAAAAATTAGGATAGCAAGACATGGATAGAGTCCCTCTCAATAATATTGAGAAGGTCTTCTATCCGCTTGCTATCCTCAAACTGCACTTTGTTTAGTTATGAAGAAAAGAAAATTACATCCTGATGAAAAGCGGGTTTTTGAAGTAAAAATCCGCTTGAATATTGAAGAGAAACAAAAGCTTGAAAAGATTATTGATCTGACCAACACTCATGCTCCCGATATATTCAGAAAGCTGTTAATGAAAGGAAAGCTACCTGATGCGTCAGTTCCGCTTTTAGATATACAAACATACTACCAAGTGAGAAAGATCGGTCTGACCTATAATGCATATATGAAAGCGATTAATCAAAGCCGAATTACCGAGATAGATCAGCATATCGGCAAGCAGGTTTCGGAGATCTTAAATATAGTGCAAAATAAAATACGGAAGTTATGATTGCTATCCAACAAGTACACAGCTTCGCTGACGCACTGAAATACAATGAAAAGAAAATGAATTTGCAGGATGTAACCCAGCGCGCAGAATTATTGGATCATAATTTTTTAGACCCGACGAGTGAAGCTGTTTTGAAAGAGGTCAAAATGATCAACAGCCTGCATAGCGGTCGTATGAAGAATGACGGATATCACGTTGCCTTGAGTTTTTCAGAAAATGACAAAGTTTCGGACAAAATGCTTAAATCCATTGCAGATGATTATAAAAAAGGAATGGGATTTAGTGATGATCATTTGTTTTTGCTTTACAAGCATAACGATGGTGAGGATCATAAACATATTCACGTTCACCTTTTACTGCATCGGCTCTCCATTGATCCTGAAACGGGTAAAACAAAATTGGTCAGTGACTCAAATAATTATCAGCGTAGCGAGAAGTTGTCTCGGCAAATAGAGCAAAAGTATGGACTAGAGGTTGTGAAGTCATCAAAAGAAGCACAGGATCGAGCGCCAAATAAAGATGAGCTGGAAATGATCGAGCGTACTGGAAAACTTTCTGATCGGATGCTGATACAAGCGAAGGTTAAGATAGCTTTATCCGATGCCAATTCTTTGAATTCTTTCATCCATAACTGCGCTGAAAATGGAGTTTATCTACTGTTCAATCAGTCTACGACAACTGGCTTCATAAGTGGTGTAACCTATGTAATGGACAATGGATTTATAGCAAAAGGGCAAAAACTGGGAAACCAGTACAAATGGAATAACTTAAAAGACAGAATCAACTATGAACAAAGCAGAGATGGCGCAGCGGCTCGCTCAGCAAACAGTGAAACAAGAGCAAGATTTAAAGATATACTTGAAAAATCAAGTCGAGGAGCTGAAAATCAGCATCAAGAAATTATCAGAACTCCAAATAACGGTAACGGAGAACCAAGCCGTATTACATCAAAAGATGAATACGATGTCCAAAATGTCTACAACGGTAGATTTGACTCCAATTCTGGACGAAATGACAGAAGTGAAGAAACAGAACAAGAGATTGAAGAGGCAGTTTCTAATCAATTTTCTATTGGTGCAAGTGCCGTTATTAGCGGTCTTAGCGGCTTACTTGGTAGTGTTGGCGGTGACGAGGTAGATGAAGATGAAAAACGGCGAAAAAGAAGATTAAAGCGTTAAGCAGTACATAATTATATAATGCTATCATTATATAATTATATCATTGTAACACTATATAAATATATAATGTTACAATGATATTTTGAAGGTGTTTATTATTTAGCTTTCAATAAGTTCGGAGGGATTAGACACTTCAAAAATGAGAACTTTTGCAGCAGAATCGTTTGGTTGGAATGAAAGTGATTTTTCAACGGTTTTTTTGCCATCAATATAGAATTCAAACTTAGCCGTCAGTGGCGTGGCATTTTCGGTCAGATTGGTCGCTATCGTGGCAATGGAGAAAGTGCTAACAGGTGTTGATGTTTTAATGCTTTGACCGGAACTGCTAATCGGTGATATTTCCGCCTGGTGAATAATGCTTGCATCATGAACGATGGAAGGGGTTGAATTGATCCCTTCAAATCTAAAATTGTTAGGCAATCCGCCATCTATGCTGGCTACTTGTAACCCAAAGTTGGCACCATAGCTAGCGTAATTTGTTCCAAAGTTGATCTTTATTTCTATCACTTTTTTGACTGACTTTTGATCTTCAACTTCAGGATTGTCTTTTCCGCAAGCACTGAATAATAGGATCGTTGCAATAATTAGTAATTGATTGAATTTGTTCATATGAATTGAATTTGATAATATAGTTCTGTTTTATGATTTAGCAGCAGTAGCTACAGCCACTGCTTTTGTCCATGTAAAGTGGTCTGCCTCGAGTTTGAAAATGTATTTTCTGATGATTTGTGACTTAACGTTAATTGGTAAATTCGCAGGTCGATTAAAATCTTTGATGATGTGCTGATTGTCTTTCTTTTGTTCTGCCATATCCAGTATTTTAGTAACCAGATAGTTTTTCAGAACTTTTTCTTTCGGTTTTTTCTGCACTTGAAAACGTAATGCAGAACTGATCGAGAAATAAATCAAATTGAATGCTTTGGAGAGCGGATATGCTTCTGCTAAGTATTCAGATATTGAAAGGATTTCAAGATCGGTCAATGCTAGGTTTAGGTTTTCCTTTGCTTGATCATGTACATACTGGGATAGTTCATTATGGTATAACTCTAACCAAAAGAGATTGAGCTCATCGGCATTATAGATGCGTTGTGAAATGCAAGTTTTAATGTATTTACTGACCGAGTCTACTGTATCTTCTAAATTAAATCTCCATTTAGGTAGGTAAAAGGGGATTTTCGAAAGCTTGTCGTATCCTTTTAGTAGACGCACTCTTGTAGCAGTTAAGTCCTCGACAGGAACGAGGATATGTCGATCGATAAGCGCGTGTATTGATGCCAGGAGCTCAGGATTAAAGCTGCTGACATGTAATAATTCACTACGATTATTATAAGACGTGTGAACAAGATCAAAGCTAATTTGATTATCGCTGTAATTCATTAAATTATCATTATCAAATAGAATTAGCAGGTCAATAATGTCATTTAAATCGAGGGAAGTGATCTTTCTCTTTGTTGTAGCAAACGAATCGCAGTAGAATTTCCACCGCTCCAAAAACTCACTATTTTCTTTTTTCTCAGCATTAAGACGTATTTCGGTGCAATATTGGCACTCGCACAACTTTTGCTGTTCATCGTGCCAACAGTTTGGACATATGGCAACATTTTCTTTGTACGACGTTCTCCCTGGAACTTTTCGGTAGATATGGTGACCACAGATACATTTTTCGTTTGTCAGTTCGTATGGAAGGTTAACATATAGACTATTGTTGATCGGAGCATCAGGGAAATCCGCTTTTATTTTTTCAACCTGATCACCTCTTTCATAAGCTTTGATAATCCGCTTAACAATTTGTTGATCAATATATTTTAGCGCAATGCCGTTATGGGGATAATAAAATTGTTCCTGTGCCATATTCTGGTTTATTTCGAGAAATAAAAAAGGCGTGAAACTAAAATCGATCATAGACTGAGGCTTGCGACGGCCTGACAACCAGAAAGACTTAGCCCACGCCCATATAAGGCACGGGCGTAAGCCTATCGAAAGTTGGTTGTCAAATGAAGGTCGCAATTTCAGTCTAACCAATACGATAGCTTACGCTATTTCGTTCAAAAAATTAATGGTATAAATATACGGATTTACGGACATATTGGGGATTTTTTGTTGTCTTAGACGGTATAATCCATAAATTTGGAGATGCAAATTGTCGCCATTTCTGATACGCACGGAAAACATCGAGATCTAAATATCCCTGATGGTGACATTCTTATTCACGCGGGCGATGTTACTCGAGGTGGAACAAAAGAACAGGTCGTAGATTTTCTAAAGTGGTTTGCTGAACAAAAGCATACACACAAAATATTTATTGCAGGGAATCATGATTTCTTTTTTGAAGAGTCGGAGTCAAAAAAGATTAGCAGGATAATCCCTAAAAATATTATCTATCTAAATGATTCCGGTGTGGAGATTAATGATCTAAAATTCTGGGGTTCACCTATTACGCCGTGGTTTAATAACTGGGCTTTTAACCGTAATCGGGGTAGTGAAATTAAGAAGCATTGGGACTTGATTCCGAATGATACAGATGTGCTGATTACACATGGTCCTCCTTTTGGTATTTTGGATGAAACGGTTTATGGAAAAAGGACTGGATGTGAAGAATTACTTTTACGAGTCTATCAAGTGAAACCCCAATATCATATTTTTGGTCATATACACGAGGATTACGGAAATTTCACGAAGGGAGAAACAATATTTATCAATGCCAGCGTGTTAGATGACTGGTATGAGATGAAGAATAAACCAGTAATTTTAGATTTGTAAGGATGATAGATAAAAAAGAACCTATTTCAATGGTCGACGTTCAGTTTAAGAGTTTTGTAGATGCTAAGCGACCCCAAAACGAGGAAGTGCGTAAGCAATTGGATTTTGGTTATTCTTGGGATGGACAAACGGCTTTACTCTTTGAGATCAGACCCCAATGGAATAATCCAACAAATATTTTAGAACTACCGTTTGCCAAACTTCGCTTCATTAAATCTTCTAAAATATGGAAACTCTACTGGATGCGTGGATCAGGTAAATGGGAATCGTATGAACCGAATCCGGACAGCAATAGCCTACAAGAATTGCTTACAGAAATAAAGAATGACGCCTACGGATGCTTTTTTGGATAATAGACGTTAAAAAAAACTACCTCCGCATATCCTTTTTTGTGGCCTGACGATAGTATCGTTTACCATCTTTCGCGCCATCCCAAACGTCTGTAACGCCTTGGATTTTGATTGGAGGGTCTTTCTCTAGACGGATTAATTTTTTACAAACTTTCCTGAATGTTCTGTTCCATCGCCTTTTGTCTTGTTTTTCTGTTTCAGCTGTAGTGATGCCGAATATTTTAGTTTTTCTTACTGATCGAGACATGGTTGTTTTATAAGTTTTAAATCGTAGTCAAATGTATCAATGCAAAGATAAATATGCTTGATAGCTATCCAAATTTTATGCAATACCTCTAATCATAAATACTATCTTTCTTGTAACAAATATTTGCTAAATCTGTTACAGTACAATGGGGTTGTAAATTCTGTAAGTCTCTAAAAATAAGATAGAAAACAAAATTTCAAGATGATCACGTGGCGAGTTGTTTTTCGCTGGGACTGTAAGAATTTTGTAACCCTAAAAAATTCCTATGTCCAAGTTTCACGCGCTCATTTACAATTCGAATAAAGAAACATAATCTAAAGTATGTATATTTACACGAAACGCAGATTATTATGCCGAAGAAACCAATAAACAGATTGAAAGTGGTACTAGTAGAACAAGGCAAAACCAGCAAATGGCTTGCCCAGACGCTTAACAAGAACGAAACAACCGTTTCTCGTTGGTGTACGAATGAAGTACAACCGAGTTTGGATACTTTGTTGCAAATTGCTGCTTTATTAGAAGTTGATATTAAAGAATTATTGAATTCGAGTAAATAATGAGTTCCAAATCGAAAATAACACAGTCTCAATTAGAGCAATACCTGTCCAAAGCTGCCTGGATCCTGAAAGGTCCGGTAGACGCTTCGGACTTTAAAGTTTATATATTTCCCTTGCTATTTTTTAAGCGGATATCCGACGTCTATGATGAAGAGTTTGCTCTGGCGATGGCCGAGTCTGACGGCGATACTGAATACGCATCACTTCCCGAGTTTCACCGATTCGTTATTCCTGAAGGCTGCCATTGGAAAACCGTACGAGAAACCACAGACAATGTAGGGTTGGCTATAGAAAAGGCTCTGAGAGGAATAGAACAGGCCAATCAACAATACTTGTACGGAATATTTGGCGATGCACAATGGAGTAATAAAAGTAAACTATCTGACCGTTTATTAATTGATCTTATTGAGCACTTTTCACAATACGAATTATCTAACTCCAATGTAGAAGCGGATATACTTGGGAATGCCTATGAATATCTCATCAAGCATTTTGCCGACTTGACCAACAAGAAAGCTGGAGAATTCTATACGCCACGGTCTATCGTCCGTTTATTGGATCTCATATTGGACCCCAAAGCCAGTGAGTCGGTTTACGATCCGGCTTGTGGTACAGGGGGCATGTTGTTAGAATGTGTCGATCACTTACGCGAAAAAGAAGAAGATTACAGAACGCTTAAACTGTTCGGACAAGAGAAAAACCTGACATCGAGTGCCATTGCTCGCATGAATATGTTTCTACACGGTATGGAAGATTTTAAAATTGTACGTGAAGATACCTTACGAAATCCTGCTTTCTTTACCTCTGACGGTTTGCAAAAATTCGATTGTGTGATCGCCAACCCACCATTTTCTTTAAAGGATTGGGGAGCTGACAATTGGACAAATGATCCTTATGGCCGAAATATCGCGGGCGTTCCACCGAAAGGAAATGGCGATATGGCATGGGTGCAACATATGATCTCCTCCATGAACGATAAGGGTAGGATGACGGTTGTGTTACCTCATGGTGTTCTTTTTAGAAAAGCCTCGGAACAGCGGATTCGGAAAGCGCTTTTGGAAATGGATCTGCTGGAGGCCGTTATTGGGTTAGGACCGAATATTTTCTACGGTACACAGTTGGCCGCTTGTGTGCTGGTCTTCAAAAAGCAAAAGGAAACTAACAAGCAAAACAAGATTCTATTTATCGATGCTTCGGATCAAATCCGTGTAGGCAGGGCGCAAAACTTTTTGGAAAAGGAACATGTACAACAAATTTTTGATTGGTACCGTAATTTTCAGAACGTAGAAAACTATGTTAAAGTAGTCGATATGGAGCAAATTAAGGAGAATGATTACAATCTGAATATACCGTTATACATAGATAAGATCATAGAAGATAATCTGCCATCCGTAGAGGAGGCTATGCAACAGCTAAAAGAGGCTTGGGAAGAGAGTCAAGTGGCTGAAGAGAAGTTTAAAATACTATTAAACCAACATTTATCCTAAATTATGAATTCACATTTAAATGTATTCAATACATATACAAAGAAAGAACGTGTATATCAACTTGAGAATGACCTTACACGTGCTTTTGCTATTTGTATGCAAGAAGATGTTTTGTTTTTTTACGAAGTATTAAAAGCAGTACTCAATGATGATAAACAGCTTGATCTACTTTTAAGTAATACAGAAGTTGAAAATAAAGTAAATATTAACATACAACAGAATTCTTCAAACATAAATTCATATGAAAAAATTATTGCTGTATCATTATCTGAGTTCGAAATGAATGTGAATCATTTTTTCAATCAAACAAATTTGCATGAATACGATCCTATCTGTGATATAGTAATTGAGTTAAATGATATCGTTATAATAATAGAAGCTAAGCGTGATGGCGTAGATTGCAAAGCACAATTATATAATCAGGCTTATAATGTTGTTAAAAAGAGTAATGATATATCTAAGTTTAGTGAAATTGTAGAATCACGAGATTTAAATTGGAAGAAATTGATGCAAATAGCATCAAAGGTGTCTTCTTTTCAAAAGACAGTCGGTCAAATTAATCGTTTTACTTTAGATTTTATTAATTTAGTTAAAGGCCATAATCCTAATTGGTTACCAGAGACTCCGATTGCAGCCTTGACAGCTAATCAGGGGTTTGCTATTCGTAGAAGAATAGAGTCGGCTATAAATTATTTAGAGGTCAATGATGGTATTAAAAAATTAACCTATAATGATCGGTTAGGTATGGTTTTTACTAAACCTTGGGCTCAAGAGATATTATTTCATATTGCAGATGAAGGTCAATTGGTAGTTACTGTTTATGCAGGAAATACCAAGGCTCAGGGGTGGCATCTTTTCTCTAGGGAAGTAGAAATAGCGAAAACCTTAAATATTGAAGGTAAGGACTATGAATTACAGCAAGGTTATCATATAAAATTAACTTCATTTCAAAAATTCTTTACGGGTTTATGGTTTCGTGATACAGAGTTTAATAAGCCAGGTCTATATTCGAAAGAGAACTATTTTAACTTTACTGGTAGAAGTATTAAAAGTAAAGGGCAATGGACGGCTTTAGAACAACTATTTGATGAATATTTTCTGAGTAGTTACGATTGGAGAGCAAAACTAAATTGGGAGGAGAAGGTAATTAATACAAATAAATCACAATTCGATATTTCTTTTGGATATGAATTGTTTGTAGTTATTCCTTTTGAAGAATTAAAGATGATGGATGACTCAGCGACTAAATTAGATGGACTAGTGAATTTGATTCGAGCGAGTTACAAAGCTTTTGAAGAAGACTTAATTAAATAATGACACAACAACAATTAGAAAAATATTTGTGGGGTGCGGCCACCGCTTTGCGGGGTACGATTGATGCCGGGGACTACAAGCAATATATATTTCCGCTCTTATTCTTCAAACGTATCTGCGATGTGTATGATGAAGAATTTCAGCAGGCGTTAGCCGATTCTGACGGTGATTTAGAGTTTGCTGCTTTTGCGGAAAACCATCGTTTTCAAATTCCGAAGGGTACCCATTGGAATGATGTACGAGAAACCACTACCAATGTAGGTATGGCCATTCAACACGCTATGCGTGGTATAGAAAAATCTAACCCGGATGCATTGGATGGGATTTTTGGAGATGCGAGTTGGACCAATAAAAACCGTTTGTCGGATGCTACGTTGATTAATCTCATTGAGCATTTTTCGCAGCATACGCTCAATCTGGCGAACGTATCCGACGATAAATTGGGCAATGCCTACGAATACTTGATAAAGGAGTTTGCAGATGATAGTGGGCATACAGCAGCGGAGTTTTACACGAATCGGACAGTGGTCAAGCTGATGACTAAAATTATGGATCCGCAACCCGGAGAGTCGGTGTATGATCCCACTTGCGGCTCAGGAGGGTTGCTGTTGAATTGTGCCTTGCATCTGAAAGAAGAAGGAAAGGAATATCGCAACCTAAAATTATATGGACAAGAAATCAACCTGATCACCTCGGCTATTGCCCGGATGAATATGTTTATGCATGGGATTGAGGAGTTTAAGATTGTGCGTGGTGACACCTTGGCAGAGCCAGGATTGATTGAAAATGACCAGCTCAAAACGTTCAATGTCATCTTGGCCAATCCGCCATATTCCATTAAATCTTGGAACCGCGATGCCTTTGTTAACGATCCTTGGGGACGTAATATTTGGGGAACACCACCACAAGGATGTGCGGATTATGCTTTTGAACAACATATTCATAAATCTTTAGATCCAGAAAATGGAAGATGTGTTCAATTATGGCCACATGGTATTTTGTTTAGAGATAATGAGAAGAAAATTCGTATTAATATGATTAAAACGGATACTGTAGATTGTATAATAGCTTTAGGTAAGAATTTATTTTACAATTCCTCAATGGAGTCTTCTTTGTTAATTAGAAATACCAATAAACCTGCGCATAAGAAAAATAAAATTCTTCTTATCAACGCTAGTGAATTCATTATTGAGGAGAAATCAATTTCTTTTTTAAGTGAAGAACACATAGAAAGTATCTTTAAACTATATAAGGATTTTAAAGATGTAGATGGATTAGCTAAAATAGTTGATAGAGAAGATGTTTTGAAAAAAGATGGTTCTTTGTTAGTTTCTCATTATATAGATAATCATAGGGTTTCAAAGGTCCAAAATGATGAGGATTTTGAAACGCTTTATGAAAATTGGTTAAATTCTTCGGTTATTATGAATGATAACTTAACTAAACTTTTTAATGAGAATGCTTAATATTGATAAATCAAATTGGAAAAAAGTGTCGTTGTCGGATGTTATATATAAAACTGAAAACAATGATAAACTTAATGCTAAAAACTTGTTTAAAAAGTTTATTAAGGCTGAGCATTTAGATGCAGAATCTTTAAATATAAAAAACTTTGGCGACCAAGATAATGATGAATTGCCACCAACATTTTACAAAATATTTAAATCAGGTCAAATTTTATATCCTACCAGAAACCCACATCTACGAAGAGCTGCATTAGCACATTTTAATGGGATTTGTGGTGAAAAAACATTGACCTTATCAGTTAATGAAGATGTAGGTGATTATAGATTTATAGCTTTTCTGTTTCATTCTAATTCTTTTTATACACATACAACAAACTGTATTGTAGGCTCAACAAATCCGCATGTTAGATGGCGGGATGTAGCCAGCTACGAACTCCTTCTCCCTCCCAAAGAACAACAAGCCGAATTAGCTGATTTACTTTGGGCTATGGATGAGGTGATTGAAAAGGATTTGTCGCTAATGGAAAAGTATAAGGCTTATTATTTTAAATCCATTAATGAATTAACTTCAAGGAGAAACCAGTACTGTAATAAAGAATATGTGTTGTCTTCTTTAGGTGAAACATATAATGGTCTAAATGGAAAGACTAAGGGTGATTTTGGTGAAGGCGAAAGATATATTAACTATTTAAACGTCTATAAAAATTTTGAAATTGATGAGAATGAATATGATTTAGTAAAAATAAGTGGCTCTGAAAAGCAAAATCAAGTACGGTTTGGCGATATAATATTTACAGGTTCATCCGAGACACCAGATGAAGTTGGAATAACAGCAGTCGTTTTGAAAGACTTGAAGAATTATTATTTAAATTCGTTTTGTTTTGGCTTTAGGTTATTTGATTTTAAAAAACTGGATCCTCGATATGCCAAATTTTTATTCAGGAATAGTGAAATAAGACATTTTTTGAATTTAAGAGCTCAGGGCTCCACTAGATTTAATCTTTCTAAAACTGATTTAAAAAATAAATTAACTCTTTTCTTACCAGATATAGATAAACAGACAGAGATATTTAATCATTTGAATGATTTAGAGTCTAATATTTCTTTGTTAAGATCAAAGCTTACATCTTCAAAGACGCTCCAAAAAACCTTAATCAATCAAATCTTTTAAACCTTTAGCGTATGAAATTTGAGATATATTGTGATGAAAGCGGATTAGAAGCATTGAGCAACAAAGAAGCTCACGCGTATACGGGGATAGGCGGGATTTGGATACCCGCTGACCAACGTGTTGCGTTGAAAGAAGGTTTGGGCGCTATTAAAGCCAAATACAATATCCACGGAGAACTGAAATGGCAAAAAGTGTCGCCGGCTTATTTGAGTATGTACAAAGAGATTGTCGACTTTTTCTTTAATGCAGGCTATATCCGGTTTCGTGTTATTCTAGTTGAAGCAGAAAAGGTGGATCATATTCGCTTTAACAGCGCAGATGCGGAGTTGGGCTTTTATAAATTTTACTATCAGTTGCTACAGCATTGGATTTTTGATTTCAATGAATATGTTGTCTTTGCTGATTTGAAGCAAAATCGCAATAAGGGTCGGTTGAAAGAATTAGAAAAAGCTTTGGATAATTCTAATTACACGTCAGATATTACACAGGTACAGGGCTTGCCGTCACACGAGTCACTAGGTATCCAGTTAGCCGATATCCTTACCGGAATGGTAACGGCAAAGTTTAATAAGGAGTATAAGCCAGAGGCTGCAAAAGCGCAACTCATTCAATACTTGGAAGAAAAGTATCTTTCGCGCGAAATAGCACCTACGGCCAAATGGGAGGAAAAATTCAATGTATTCAAGATTAATCTTCAGGGAGGTTGGTAATGCGTTATAGGAAGATTAAATCATACAACATGACCGAGGAAGAATTGCGAGAGATATGGCGCATTGAATATTGCGAGTGTCTGATCAAGACGTTTGATGATATTGTCGTCCAATTTTTCGCCTCGATGTTTGATCATTGTTTTTTTGAAAGTGCCAACCGACAGGCAAAGGACAAGTCGCTAGTGTCATTGAACAGACTGGAGAAAATCTATTGGATTAAGGATGCGCTGCAGGATCCTGACGCGATACTGAAAGTAGGTTGGGACAGCAAAACGAAATCTTATGACGATAAAAGAAGGGTAACTTTGGTGAAAGGAAATTACATTGTTGTTATTGTCATATTCGCTTCCAAAAAAGCAAGGTTTATCACGGCCTACGAAGTGAATAATGATGATAACTTGAAGAAGATAATCGATGGACCTGATTTTGGGACATAAAAAAAAACGTTGATTTGCTGGTTCAACGTTCAAGACCTTTGTAGATTCCCTACCGATGGTAAAGAACAGTACAAAGATATATACTATATTGCATATATCAAAACATATACGTGGAAATATATAATTAAATTGGGATGTTTAACGAAAGTAATACCGTAGAAGCCTTTGTTCTTAATCAGTTATCTGGCGCTAAAGCTGGTTCAGTCGGTGTGCTGCAAGATCCAGTTATTTCTTATGGTTCAGGTTGGCAGTATATTGCGCCAGATGAGCTGAAACGTGGTGTCAGCGAAGTTTTGCTGGAAGATCGATTAATTGATGCACTTAAAAGACTGAACCCTTCGATTGACGAAAATCCGGAATTGGCGGATGAAGTGATTTATAAACTGCGGGCGATATTACTTTCGGTGGGACAAATTGGTTTGGTCCGCGCCAATCAAGCCTTTCAAAAATGGATGTGCGGCGATGAGTCGATGCCTTTTGGCAAAAACAACCAACATATCCCTATTAACCTGATTGATTTCGAAAACATCGGAAACAATGATTTTGTCGTTACCAATCAATTACGTGTTTATGCCCGGGAAACCAAAATACCCGATATCGTTTTGTTTGTAAATGGTATTCCAGTGGTTGTAGGTGAACTTAAAACACCTATTCGACCATCGATATCTTGGCTAGACGGTGCTCATGAGATTGTGGAAGTTTATGAAAACTCGATTCCACAATTGTTTGTGCCTAATATTCTCAATTTTGCTACCGAGGGAAAATCCTTTGGATACGGTGGAATACGTACTCCATTGCAATTTTGGGGACCTTGGCGTATGGATCTGGAAGAAGATCGCGTAAGTAAATTTCTGGGGATTGGTGATGTAGCCCTTGAAATGAATAATCTTCTGAAGCCAGCGCGGTTATTAGATATACTACAGAATTTTAGCCTGTTCAGCACCAACAAAAGAAAACAGCTGATTAAAATTTTACCACGTTTCCAGCAATACGAAGGTGCTAATAAGATTGTTGAGCGCGTATTGGACGGAAAGGTTAAGAAAGGATTGATTTGGCATTTTCAGGGATCCGGAAAATCCTTTTTGATGGTTTATGCGGCACAGAAGTTAAGAAATACGGCGGAATTGAAAAGTCCGACCGTACTTATTTTAGTGGATCGTACAGACTTGGATACACAAATATCGGGTACATTCAATGCCGCAGATATTGCCAATGTCGTGACAACGGAAAGTATAAGTGATTTGCAACGTTTATTGGAACGCGATACCCGTAAGATTATCGTCTCCATGATATATAAATTCCGGGATGCCAAACCCAATATGAATACACGCGAAAACATTATAGTACTGGTTGATGAAGCCCATCGTACGCAGGAGGGTGATTTAGGCCGACAGATGCGTGCCGCTTTACCAAATGCATTCTTATTTGGGCTTACGGGGACGCCGGTCAATCGAGCGGACAAAAATACCTTTTGGGCTTTTGGATCAGAAACGGATAATGGCGGTTATTTATCACGATATACCTTCCAAGACTCTATTCGGGACGGCGCTACATTACCGTTACACTTTGAACCTCGGCTGGTTGACGTACACTTGAATAAGGAATTATTGGATGAGGCTTTTGAAGCACTCAAATCAGCAGCGGACTTGACAGACGAAGATGCTGATTTACTCAATAAAAAGTCTGCACGTATGGCAGCCTTTCTAAAGGCACCTGAACGTGTAGGCAAAATTGTGGAGGATATAGCTAAACATTTCCGGGAAAAAGTAGAACCTCATGGTTTCAAAGCGATGATCGTAACACCGGATCGATATGCTTGCGTGCAATATAAGGAAGAATTGGACAAGTATTTTCCGGAGGAAGCCAGCAAGGTTGTTATTTCGACCACTGCAAACGATCCGAAGGAGTTTAAAGATAAATGGGCGGTGGATAAATCGCAGCAAGAGAAAGTTGTCGAGGAGTTTAACAAGCCTGAGTCGCCCTTAAAATTCATCATCGTCACAGCAAAGCTTTTGACTGGATTTGATGCGCCTATATTACAGACACTTTATTTGGATAAATCAATCAAGGATGTCACGTTATTGCAAGCCATCTGTCGAACAAACAGGCTATATCCGAATAAGCATTTTGGCAGAATCGTGGATTACTTCGGAATTTTTGATGATGCTGCAAAGGCTCTGCAATTTGATGATAAAACGATGCAATCCATCGTGACGAATCTGAATGAGCTTAAAGACAAATTACCCGGTCTGATGCACAACGCGCTTACTCATTTTGAAGGTATAGACCGCTCTCTGGAGGGGTTTGAAGGTTTGGAAGCGGCTCAAAATGCTATTCGAACGGATGAATTAAAAGATGCTTTTGCGAACGATTTCAAATTGTTGATGAACGTCTGGGAATCGCTTTCACCTGATCGAGTGTTGGATCCCTATCAAGCAGATTATCGTTGGTTGTCGCAGGTATATGCTTCTGTAAAACCAGCCTCGGATCATACCGGTAAATTGCTATGGTTGACTTTAGGTGCTGAGACGACAAGATTGATACACGAAAACTTCACCGTCGGAGAGGTACATGATCTGGAAGAATTTGTGTTGGACGCTGACGTAATTGATAACATCTTCAACAATCCCGATCCAAAGGATGCGAAGAAAATTGAAGAGATTCTTGTCAATCGATTTAAAAAGCATGGTGGAGACCCCAAGTTCCGGAAATTGAGTGAACGTCTGGAAGATTTACGAGCAAAAGCCGAGCAAGGTTTAATTACCTCCATCGAGTTTGTTAAAGAACTGTGTAAACTAGCAAAAGATACGCTTCAAGCTGAAAAGGATCATGAAGCGGAGTTGCTGGAGAAGACACCACAAGCTGCATTGACAGAATTGTTTATCGAGCTTAAAACTGATCAAACTCCCGCTGTAGTGGAGCGTATTGTTAAAGATATTGATGATATCGTTCGTGTCGTTCGATTTCCGGGCTGGCAGACAACAGCCGCTGGCGAAAGAGAAATACAGAAATCGTTACGTAAAGCATTGCTGAAATACCAGCTTCATAAGAATGAAATGCTGTTTCAGAGAGCGTATGAGTATATCAAGGAGTATTATTAATATGATTTGTTAACTAAGTGTTTATTAATTGCTTGTCCAATGATTTGTTTTTTCTTTTTTAACTGACGAGAGAATGAATTTGAACCAAATTGTCTTTTACAACGCTTAATATAGGAAAGATAATTGGATTGTTGTTTAATTGGGATATCACGCGAGGCAAACATAAAATCGCCTCGATCATCAATAATCAACGAGTATCCTCTGCGGAAAACTTGTTTGTTTTCCAGTTTATTAGCATACTTAATCGGGGCATTATAAAGCTTTTTTACCTGGTTAAGATACACGGCGCGCGGTATGGTTGGGTTATGAGATGATAGCCGTGCGGCTCTTCTCGCACGCCGTTTTATAATTTCGATTACTCTGCGGTAGTATTTTGCAATATTCGTAGACTTGATCAGCGTATTGTAACCTCGAAATTCAAATCCCAAATAGGTGAGAGGACTATCTATTATGCATCTGTCACCCTCTATAATTTTAATCGCAGTTATCCGTTTGTCGCCATTTTTATTGTACACCATTTTCCTAAAGATAAATCGTTCGGTTTTCTCTGTACTGATCTTGACATGAAACCGCTTTATTAGTTCATTAACATAGTCGTCAATACTTGTGATTTGATCAGGCTTGCATAATATCAATATATCGTCCGAGTATCTTCGGTAATGTACTCCCAACTTACTTGAAAGTTCATTGATGATCGTTCTATCAAAATCGATTAAATAAAGGTTGGCCAAGACGGCACTGATGGGAAGCCCTTGGGGTATACCGATTCGCTCTTTTTTGCCGTTCTCGTCTTTGTCACTGAAGAAAGGATTTTTGTATACTGGGAGTCGCCCTTCTTTAATTGCTTTCCGGAAATCACTATTCGATTCAAAAAAGCATTTGAAACCTTTTGTCTTTCTAATTCTTGCCAATCTGGATTCATCGAAATGACGTTTACCTTTTTTCTTCAGGTCATTGTACAGCACGTAGCTAAAATTGGTACAGGATCTGAATACGTTAAGGTGATCTTTCGGTAACTCATCTTCGCCCAATATAGAAGCCCATACTTTATAGAGACTGGGATGATGCAAAGAGGAAAAGAAGTTTTTTAAATCTATGGCTAATACTGCTACTTCGCCATCTGCATCTACTCTTCTGTTGACCTCCTCGAATACTTCATGAGCGAAGTGAATATTGCTTTTTCCTTTTTTGTTTTCATCACTTATTGGAACCGTACGGTAGGCCAAGACCGCTTTATCTAGTTCGGGATCTTTTTTTAATTTAGCTTCATACTTTTTGCCTAGTGAGTGCGCATAATATGCATAGATCAAGGCATCAAAGTGGCTTGCGTAATGTAATGGCCTTTTTTTGACAGTTTTGACAGTTCCTGATCCATCGAGTTTCTTGTGACTATGTGCTCTGTACTTTACTGTCTTAATATGATGTTTTTCAGGATTTGGCTTCTTATACTTTCTATCGGAAAGAATGCGGTGTATCAACGGAAAGAAAGCGTAGGTTTCAATATATTGTGGAGAGGTTATCTTCCGATAATAGTCTTCCCAATTACGTTCCATACTAAGTGATGCTGTAATATGCATATAGCCTTTGCTCTGTAGCCAGTCTGGTTTTCTTTTCATAATTTTAATAAGCTTAGCAATGGGCTCTCAATAATGTATTAATGTTTACATAACCACCTTGTCGGTGCGGACCAGGACCCAATAACTGAGTCATTGTAATTGCGATAAATGTGAAAACAAATTCGTATATTGCATGATAACTGTATTAACAGCCACCCTGTCAATGATCGTTGGCTTCGAGCCTCTGATTGAAACATTGTTCTCTTATATGGTGAACATCTGGGAAATCTTACGAGAAGATGACAAAGATATTTGTAAACCATAACCTACTTTGATCTAAAGTAGTAAAGCCATCTTTGGCTCTATGATCCTACCTAATTGTAAACTACTGTTTATCCCATTACTAAGCAACTCAAATCTACTATTATTTATTCATATCCAATGATATATTGCTTATAATTGTATTTGAAATTATAAACCAAAATATGGAAAAAATTACTCGGATCGCAGATGTGCAGGTCGATCCTCAATTGAACGAAACACAATTAGACCTAAATGATTCAATTAATGTGGGTGATCTTGTTTCTACACATGCACATCCGTTTGTAGAAACAAACACTGATGTTAGCGTCACAGTGTATGCACATTTTCTACCACCTATTATGATAGTCGCTGAAAAACATTATAGTCATGTTAAATATGACGCTTCTACAGGTGATAAGGAAAATAATACAACATATAGGTGTTTTTATTATTCAACTCTTTCTGGTGGCTATGAATCTAATTGGTTTAAGCTTAAGGAAATCAAACGAATAGCGATAGAAAAGCAACATTCTTCATTCTTTAATGAAAACAAATCCCTACAAGGGCTCAAAAAACAGCTTTTAGAAAAGAAGGCTATTTTATCAAGCGTCGATCTGGAATTAAACAAAAAGAAATTATGGTCGGATGATAGTAATCCCTCTAAACTAAAAGCAAATAATTTATTGGATTATTTACCACCGTTATGCAGCATTATTGACGTCAAAGAGAATACAGATCATAGCAAGTTTAATGAAAAAACGGGTGCCATAATTCAGAAAAAATCCAGATTCTTAATAAAGTTAAGATGGCTGAACAATACAACCCAGAAATACAGTGAGGAGTATCTTCCACTAGAAACTTTGAGGTTTATCGATGAAGAGCTAACGCTCAGGGATTTTAATGCTAAATCCCATTATATACTTCCTTATCGCTTAAAGTTAGAAAATGATCCCGCTACAGTTGTTGGCAATCAACCTATCATGTTAAAACAAATAGTTTGGAAGCACTATTTCTATGTGTATAAATTTATCAATTTATTTAACAATCAAGTATTTGAATTGGATGTCAAACAAACTCCTTCAATTATTGATCTTTCGCATATATTGAATGTGGAGGAGTTTCAAAAGGATTCATTTAATCTCTTTGATATTGAAAATTTGGACCAACTAAAAGGAGAGTGGTTTGAGATTCAATATACTGATCGGAATGAAAAATACACAAAACGAATAATTCGGTTGAATAATATATATGAAGAATTAGAAGAAGAAGGTAGGAAAAAGAGATTTATAGAAGCGAATTGCCTGTTACGAGACGGAAGAATACGAAACTTTAAAGTATCTAGAATTAGGGGATATCGAAAACTATCTGAGGATTTTTCTAAAACTTTTATTTCGTAGTGTTCGTTATCTGTATTTTTTAAAATTTAATCACCTGAAAATCAATATATAGTACTTTTTGTATTGGGAACTAGTTGCGTACAATTGGAAAACTCGCTATTGATTGTTAGGCCTTAGTGTTAACGTAATTCATCATCCAAATTTCGCTTGACATCCATCAACATAAATACTATTCCCTTTGTCACAAATACTCACTAAATTTGTGACAGTAAAAAAAGTATAAATAGTTGAAAACATCTAAGAGTCAGATAGAAATAAGGATTATAAAAGCTCGATCGGGAGAATTATTCTTCGCTGATGATTTTGTAAAATATGCCTCTTCTGATAATGTTAGAAAAATACTTTCTCGTTTAGAGCAAGATGGTCTTATTGAAAGACTGGCACATGGTATCTATTTCAAATCAAAAAAAGATTCTTTGCTCGGCACCATATATCCTAATATCGGAAAGATTGATATCTTACAAACAAAAAGAGTTGCATTGCTGCAACCCTTACGCTATCCATCTAGCCAATACTTAAATAAAGATACCGCCGGAAACTTCGATCCGTTGCGCATTGATCCATTTGGATTCGTCGCTGCACAAGAAAGCAATTACGCTACCAATATCATCTGGCAACCCCACCCTTCCTAATGCCGTTAGCGAGGCTATTTGCTTGTTTATTTCGGCATTGTCTCGTGTGGCACCGCCCCCGAAATCCGTTGCTATAGCACCTGGAGCTACGGTGTTAACGCGAATTTTGCGGTGGCCCAATTCCAAAGCCTGATACCGTGTTAAACTTTCAATTCCTGCTTTCATAATCGCGTACGCTGCGAAATTCGGGAAACTAAACCGGGCTAATCCTGAAGAGATGTTGACAATGCTGCTACCATCATGCAGCAGAGGAAGCAATTTTTGTGTTAGGAAGAAAGCCGCTTTGAGGTGTATGTTGACCATTTGGTCGAATTGTTCTTCCGTGGTCGTTTCAAAAGCTGCGTGAATACCCGTTCCGGCATTATTCACCAGAGCATGCAGGTGAAGGGTGTCAAATTCTGACGTTAATTTGTCTTGAACGCTGTGTACGAATTCGTCATACGTGTTGCTTTTTGCCACATCTAACGGCAAGGCAATTGCTTTTTGTCCGATGGATTTGATCGCAGCGACAACCTCCTCTGCGCCAACTTTGCCGCTTTGATACGTCACGATGACATCAAAACCTTTTTTTGCTAATGCTATAGCCATGTCTTTACCCAATCCGCGGCTGCTGCCGGTTACGAGTGCTACTTTGTTATTGCTCATTTTATTTTCCTTTGAAGTTGAATTACAAAGTTCATATAGAATTAGCGTAACAGTTTGCAAATAGCAATCCGTTATTTACTAAAATCAATCAATTTCTAAATTTGACGGGCGAAAGCGTGGTGTGTTTTTTAAAAAAGTTGGAAAAATGAGCCACTTCATCAAATCCCAAGGCGTAGGTGATTTCAGAAATATTCCACTGCGTTTGTTTTAATAAGATTTTGGCCTCTTCCGCAATTCTGGCATGGATTATTTCAGTCGTACTTTTGTTGGCGATTTCTTTAAGCACCTTATTCAGGTGATTGGTATGTATGCCGAGTGCATTGGCAAAATCAGTCGGTTTCTTCAGCTGTATCGATTGCCTGTCACTATCTATCGGAAACTGACGTTCCAAAAGTTCGATAAACAGCGTTGATATTCTACTGGCTGCATTCGTCGTCGCATTCGTATCTTTAATTGGCTTTAGTTTTTGCCCAGTATGAATAAGTTCCAGTACGTAGGTGCGCAACAGATCGTATTTATACACGTAATCCGAAGAAAGCTCGGCGTCCATTTTCTTGAAGACAGCTTCAATTTCAATAAATTGACTATCATTCAATTCATAAACAAAATCGCTTCCGGGTTGGTATATCGGCAATTCCTCAATGTTTAGGCCCGTTTTGGATTTGGACAAAAATTCTTTGGTGAATACACAAAACATACCCGATTGGTTGGTGTCTTGTGGTGTGTATCGGTAAGGTATTTTTGGCGAAGCAAATAAAATCCCTTGTGTCTCGATGCATGCAGTTTTGTCTGCGTACTCTACAAAATTTCGACCTTTAATTAAGCTGATCTTATAGTATAAGCGTCGATCATAATTCATTTCACATTTAGGCTTGCTGTCGAAATAAAACTTCGCAATATCAAAAAGATTGATGTGTCCAAAATCGGTATTGGTTTTATTGTCGAAGAAATAATCCAGCTGGCAACTCGTATCGCCAATGATCTGCTTATAAAAATCTTTGATCTCTATTGCGTTCATATCTTGCAAAATTCAAATAAAACAAAGATGCAAAGTTAATTTCATTTGATCAACTAGGGGTGAATTGGATTTCAGCTGTTGAGAAGTGTCTATACCTAATTTTAGCAGATTTTAACAGAAAATGTTTGAGCACGCAACGATCTCAAAAAGATGGCAGGATATTTTTTGTAGATTCGTTTGGATAATCAACATACCTATGGAAATTGCAGCAAAAATAGTTATCGTGATCGTGGCACTTGAACACCTATACATTTTATGGATGGAGATGTTTGCTTGGGAAACCCAAGGCAAGAAGACATTTAAGTCCTTGCCAAGTCATTTGTTTCGAGAAACGAAAGGATTAGCAGCCAATCAGGGGCTTTATAATGGCTTCTTAGCCGCAGGCCTTATCTGGTCTTTAATCATAAAGGATCCAACATGGCAGCACCATATAGCCTTATTTTTCTTGGGGTGTATTATCGTCGCTGCCCTATTTGGCGCGATTACTGCCGAACGAAGTATCTTTTTTAAACAAGGCGTTCCCGCGCTGATAGGATTTATCCTCGTCCTGTTTACATCATGAGCGTTATGCACCGCATAAACATTCAGATTCCCTCAAGACCTTCAACAAAATACGAAGCTATTTGAACCATCATCGCTGTTGCTCGTTCATCATGAACAAACAACATAAAATGAAAAAACTAGTTTACGTATTAGCAATAAGCGCAGCAGCTTCGGGTCTGCACGCGTGTAGTAGCGGTAGTGCTACAGCTAATAATCTATCCGACTCCACGGCCATGTCGACCGATTCAATGCATATGCATACAGATTCCATGGCAATGGACTCTATGACCATGCTGTCTAACGCCATGGATACCAGCTTTGTCAACAAGGCTGCGATCGCTGGTATGGCCGAGGTGCAAATGAGCGAATTGGCGCAGCAACAGGCCAGCCATGCAAAAGTAAAGGAATTTGCCAGCATGATGGTGACTGACCACAGTCGTGCCAACACCGAGCTTAAGCAAATAGCAGGCTCCAAAAATTTAATGCTGCCTGCAAAATTGGACAAAGCCCACATGGACAAACTCGAAATGCTTAAAAAGAAAAAGGGAGCAGAATTCGATAAAGCATACGTGATGGCTATGGTAGAAGGCCATGAAAAAACAGTGGCCTTAATGGAACAAGGAAGCATGTCATTAACCGATGCGGACCTAAAGGCATTTGCTACGAAAACAACACCTATTGTTAAGTCTCACTTGGAAGCTATCAAAAAAATAAAGTCTGAAATGAAATAAGTGACGAAAGATGATAGCCCGCGGCTTGCAGTCACGGGCTATCGTATTTTTCAGTGCTAGCAACCCTTTCCCTCCATGGCATCTATTCTTCTTGCATTCCTGTTTATCTTTTTCATGCTTCAGTTAGTCGTAGCTGCGTATAACTATTACCGGAAACCGCTTCTCCCCCATTGCGCAGAAACATCTACAGATAAAATCTCCATCCTCATCCCTGCTCGCAATGAAGCTAAATCCCTGCCGATTTTATTGAAATCATTAACGCAGCAATCGCACCGCAACTTTGAAGTTATTGTGCTTGACGATGAATCCGATGATGGTACGGCAGATATTGCGTCGCAATACGCAGCCAGCTTCGATAGCTTTTCCGTGGTAAAGGGTGAGCCACTTCCCGCCGGATGGACCGGCAAGAATTTCGCGTGCGCGCAATTGGCAAAAAAAGCATCTGGTGACTACCTCTTGTTCCTCGACGCTGATATCGTCACGCGACCGCATCTGCTTTCCAGTTTAGTAAACGTGATGTCTCGCGACGAACTCACCCTATTGAGTGTTGTGCCGCAACAGCGATTAACGACGTTGGGCGAGAAAGCTACCGTGCCGCTCATGAACCATATGTTGCTAACTTTGCTGCCGCTACCTCTTATCTCGGAGCACGAAATGCCTGTTTTCGCAGCAGCTTGCGGGCAGGTGATGTGCTTCCAAGCAGCGGACTATCAGATTTACCAATATCATGAACGTGTTAAAAATGAGGTGGTGGAAGATCTTCGTATTATGCGTAGCGTGAAAGAGCTTTCTCAAAAAGGAAAGACGCTGATGGCCAACAAGCTGGTGCAATGTCGAATGTACAGCGGTTATCGTGACGCCGTGAACGGGTTTGGAAAAAATTTCTTAGGCCCTTTTTATAATAAAATTGCCTTATTTCTAGCCTATATGTTGCCTATGGTGTTCGGCCCGTTATTCGTATGGAATGCATCAGGGCCCGTTGGTTTACTTATTTTATTGACCATAGTGGGCTGCACCCGCGTATTGACCTCTTTACTGGCGAATGAACATGTATGGTACAACCTCTTGCTATTCCCTTGTATCCTATTAAACTTGTTGATAATTGGTAGCAGAGCCATTTATCTTCATGTCAGCGGAAGAGGAAAATGGAAAGGGCGCACCATCGGAAAACCAACCGTACTGCGCTATCCCAGCGATGGAAAATTATCCGCGTAATACCTGCAAGCACGTGCTAGTAATAGACGATTCGCTACAACGACTGAACCAAAAACAAATTATTGCTATACACCGGGTATGATGGTCCCTTGCCGCACGTATTTCTAATGGCATAGCACGTATCATCCTCAAACCGTAATAATAATAAAATGGTTTTGTTGCTTAACATGAACAAAAAAATTAGGTACACCTGAAAATAAAAATGTCTTTGGATTAGGTGCGAATTTGTATCTCAACGGCAACAATTCCAAACTCACCTTGGAGTACATGCGTGAAAAATTTCGAGACACAAAACGGGATGTGTTAACCCTGCAAGCAATGATTTACTTATAAAATAAACACTAGCTACGATGGATAACGGAAACACAAGAAGCATCATCATCCATGCTTTCTTCGCGTTGTCTGGAGCCGCGCAAACGTTTAGCTGAATTTTAGAAAACCAGCTAAACGTTTGTGCGTAAAATAAGTTGTATACGTTGCCAACACATGAGCAACATCCGTCGATAACCGATCAGCTCCCTATTTTGCTACCGCTTCCGTGTATAGTGCAATTGCGCTAATCCTGTATCAAAAGTTTTCATTTGAATAAGTTGGAGAAGCTTTTCGGTATTTCCATCTTGAAACAAACGCGTACCGCTACCGAGTAAAACTGGAACAATCGAAACAATCAGTTCGTCAATTAAGTCGTGACGCAGAAACTCGTTTATAACGTCCGCACCACCATCACAATAAATTCCGCCCCCGTCTTGGGATCGAAGCGTAGCTATTAGATCGGTGAGCTGACCAGCGAAAAAAACGGTTCGACCAATAGCAGGTCTTGCTGTCCTAGTCATCACATAAACCTCCCGCATGCCGTTATCGTAATGAGTAGGTCCAACTTCGTTAAGTACATATTCGTAGGTTTTTCTGCCCACAATAATCGTATCGATCGTATCGGTAAATTCTTTATAGCCATAATCTTCCCCTTCTTTTTCTACAAGCTTCAGAAAATCAAGATTATCGTTAGGTTGTGCGATGTAGCCATCTAAGCTTGTCGCAATAAAAAGAGATATTTTCCGCATAATTTTCATTTTTAAATCTATTACAAAGTTAACGCCTAATCGTATGTTCCCTTCAGAAAAAAAAACAAAACCCATTTCGTCTGCCCATGGTCCGTTAAGCGGGCATCACCCACTCCCCCCCTTAAATCGGCACAACCATCTGGGAAAAACCCATTCCCGATTAGCGTAAGATTGTCGCTACATAGTTTCCGTTAGGAGTTTATACAGGAATTTACCGCTACGGAAGGTTTAATATGGCTATCGCTTAGGGTGGTTTGCGCGGTCGTATTAAATTTAGTAGCGCAAAAAAATATAACAAAATTTGATACGTCGCCCCTTCCTCCATATTGGATGAAGGGGGTTTGGGATGCTGATGGTCCTCCGAAAATAAGTAGACAGATCCAGTATTGTACCTAAGCAAGATTTCGCTAGCATACACAACAATGTTTCGTGTTTCTTCTTCATTTGAATTAAAAATACCTGAACCAAAACCGCATTTATCGCCCCATTCCGCCATTCATTTCGTCTATTCAAAAAAAATGCGTTCAGATGCTCGAAAAGAAAGAAGCAAACTACGTAGCGTGTACGTAATTTTTGAATGCCACTTTATCTCCATTTTTCGCCTCTTGATGTTTGGCAATCTGCGCATTGTTTTTGTGCCCCCTCCATAGCATCAACTAAAACATAGATATTATGACAAGCAAAGATTTAACATCCGCCATTCAGCAAAACGCTCCAATTTTAAAGAGTATTGCCCTGAAATTCACGAAAGATCCTGAAGAAATACAGGAACTCGTACAGGAGACTTTAGCGCTTTCGCTTAAGTTCTATGAAAAATATTTTAACAATCCGCGTCTGGTGGCTTGGCTATACGTTATCATGAAGAATGTTTACATTAACGGCTACCGTCGCCATCAAAAGAGGGTGCGCTACGAGAACTTTCAGGTCAGTGGGTTTAAAGAAGATGGGTGCATGGAGCCGTCCACAGAAAATCTTGCCGATAAGAGCTTCCTGGAAAAAGATGTAAAAACACTGTTGAGCAAATATCCGGGCGAATACTACGCGCTTTTTTTGAGTTACACCGAAGGATATAAATACCGGGAGCTTTCAGAAATTTATTCCCTGCCGGAAGGAACCGTTAAAACCCGAATTCACCATATGCGTAAATACCTGCAAAAGCAGTTAGCCGTTTACAGACAAACCGCCTAAAAGGCTTCGCTTTGGCAATGACTATAGCATAAGATCGGTCTGCATCGCGTGTGAGGGCCAATCTTATGCTATAGCAAGATGACACATACCCAACGTCGCGGCTTTCAAAAGTATGCAAAGAGCTTTTTTTAACCGTATATGCGGCAATGTAAGGCATACAGTTTTGCCGTCAGCTATGCGCGCACGGATTGCATGTACTTGGGCTACCTATACTGCCCAGCAACATATTTTACGCGACAAACAATTTGTCCTTAATCGTGTTTCTCCATTAAATCGGGTACGACCAACTTATATACCTTCCCGGTATCGAGGGCGTCTTACAAAGAAATACGATATGAGAACATATTATTACCCCACTGCTATCGCTTCGTTTATCGCTGCGATGCTTTCCGTCGTCTGCTTTCTATTGCTCAGGTTTAATGCTGTCGCGTGGATCGAAGAGCTATTGATAACATCCATTATGGTATCAGCCTTAGCGGTGCTTACCGGACTTTACAGCGTGACTATTAAAAAAAGTTGGCAAGCGCCGACCGAACTTCTCATCGGTTTGCTCTTTTTTATATTGTATGTTGCACTTCATTACTCCTTAAAACATATGTGTGTCATTTGCTAAAAGCAAGTGTCAAACGCAGCATCTATCAAGTCACGAGATGGGCGCCCATGAATACATGCGTATATCACCATGGGAAACTCGGACTACTGCCCTACGCCAAATTATCAGGTATAAGAGATTTAGTCCATCCCTTAAGCTGTCCGATGCTGTAAGCGACGTGACGCGTCGCTTGTTGTCACCGCTTCCTGCGCGTTACTTCCTTTTTCTTTTCGCTTCGAATAACGACAACAATGCAAATCGCGATAAATACAATTCCGAATACTATAGGTAATATCATAATCTTATCTTTTGCATCGAACGAGGCTGTGTATGGATAGTTCACGCACGCGCTAAAAAAATGGCTTATCTAATACCCAACCACGATGGGTAATCCTAAGGGCAGGGACAGTGGTGGTATGATCAGCAGCTATTTGCGAAAACCTGCGCTAACGGGTTAATTCCAGAACCCGCTATGCTCCATCTGCTGCTATTATAGAAGGATCTCCGTAGATTTTCGAATTTGTATACCGTATCTCTCGCGAAGCCTATTGAACTGATGTTTCGTACTTTCTTCAAAGCCGCCTATCGGCGACATACAGTCTTCCAATAAGGTAATGCGCGAGGTGACGGATCGATCACTTTCATAATGCGCAAGGATCTGTTCTGCTGATGCCAGCACACAGTGGCTTGACGCTTGCCCTGCGATGTAGATGGCGTCATACTCGCGAATGGCATCAAGCACTTCTTGATTGACGAAGCCATCCCTATCATACTCCGCTTGAATAATGCCATACATTTCGCTATAAGGATCTTGCCCCTTGTAAACCAATTTAGGCGTTACACGACGCGCTGCTGCATGGAAGTAGAGCATTTTTGTAAATTCGCTTTCCAGTTTAGCGCCTGCGGTTCCTTCCAGACAGTGGTATGGCCAGATACAAAGTTGCTTTTTACCGGAAGACTCGAGGTTGAATAGGTATTCCAGCGAACGGTCTGTTTCGCCATTGGCCGCCCGCCACATGCCTCTTGCCACAGCCTCATACGTAATGATGGTGAACGGATCTGGATGTTTATTATCTTGATCAAGCCACCAGGCCGGATGAAAGATCTGCATGATAGCGTGGCAGTCGAGGCTACAAATAACCTGCGACAAGGCGTTTAGATTACGATACATCCATTGGGTTAGCCGTTGAACATCAGCCCTCGAGCCTGGAACGGCAAGACTTCCGATCCCCTCCATAAAGTCATTTTGCACGTCGATAGCGAGCAGCAGTGTTCGTCGGGCTTCCTGCGCGGCTGGCAGACTGCCAGCTGCCTGCCCAAGTGCGAGAATCTCGCCCATCTTTTCGTTACTATCAAAACTAGCGATGTGCTGTACATCCACGATATCGTCGTATGTTGCTTTCATATGGGTTATGCCTATAATTTGTGTTTTGCATGCATGACGATCTGCTCTTCTTTTGTCATACCAAGACGCGTCAGATTTAGTTTATGCCGATCGTCTTCTCCAACCTAGTCCGTAAATATAGGTACTGGGGCGAACTTATGCGCCGATAATGCATAGCGTTGTTTTATTTTTGCGTCGATATCCGCATCACCGGAAGAGCCGTTTAGGATAAATGCATCAATCTGAGCATAGCTCATTCCAAGTTCATCTTCATCAGTTTGCCCTTCCCATAGCCCAGCCGATGGCTTTTTATGGATGATGGCATCCGGCACACCCAAAAATTTTGCTAAGGTATAAACCTCCTGTTTTGTTAAGCGACCTAGGGGGTTCAGATCCACGGCGCCATCTCCCCATTTGGTAAAATACCCAACGGTTCCCTCGGCCATATTTCCCGTCCCGATAACGAAACGGCTGCCTAGTTGAGCAAGTTGGTAAAGGTATGTCATGCGCACGCGTGGGCGGATATTGGCTAGGCTTAGCCCCACATTCGCCACATCAGCCTTCGCTAAAAAGCTTTCGTCTGTAATTTTCAGTGCATCGGCTGCTGGTTGGATATCATAGATATGGTATGGGAAATTAAACTTATCAATAAGTTCCAATGCATGCTGATAACTCTGTGAATTGCTCATATCATTACCATAGGGCATCATCACCAAATAAGTATCTACTTGAGCGAGGTGGCAAAGGCAGGCAACGACGCTGCTATCTATACCGCCGCTCATCCCCAATACAACACCTTTACGATTGGCTCCCTGTACTTGCTGGGCAATCCAACCCGCAATTGTCGTTGCATACTGTTCGACATTGTCATCCTTGATGACAAATGACTTCGTCATTCTATTTTCCATCAATACGTTTTAATTCTATTGTTACTCGTTCTCTTATTTCCTCCAATATTGGGGTTCGCATACATCTCCCGTTTACATAGCTCAAATTAGGCAGATCCCCCCTGCAAGCCCTGCCTCTCTCGGCGGACAATCGCTCCACCTTCTTGATGAACGACAAAGCTTCTAAATAGTTGGGTATTCTTTACTTCCTGCAAAAAAGAATCTTTAATTCCAGTTAGCATACCTTCAATTAAACCTACCCTAAAGCGTAACCATTTTCTCCTCTTCACTTCCCTCCTAATTTTGGTATATTTGTTAGCCAGAGCAGATGAAATGTTTTATTGAAAACGAAGTCCTTGAAAATTATAGCCATTTCTGATACACATGGGCAGCATCGTTCATTAACGTTGCCCAAAGGGGACATGATTATCCATGCGGGTGACTTCAGCCAAGCGGGTCGCCCAGCAGAGGTGATCGACTTTTTAGCTTGGTTTTCCCAGCTAAAATTCCGGCATAAAATATTTATTGCTGGTAACCATGACTTTTTCTTTGAGTCTGCCCATCCAGATGTCATTAATGAGATGATCCCAAAAGGCGTTACCTATTTGTATGATTCGGGCGTCGAAATAGCGGGTGTTAAGATTTGGGGATCTCCTGTCACACCGTGGTTTAACAACTGGGCATTTAACCGGAATCGCGGAAATGACATGAAGAAACATTGGGATTTAATACCGGATGATATTGATATCTTGGTTACACACGGCCCACCTCTTGGTATTTTAGATGAAACTGTGTATGGAAAGCGAACGGGATGCGAAGAATTATTATTGCGGATTCAGCAAGTAAAACCAAAATATCATATTTTTGGGCACATCCATGAGGATTACGGTAATTTCACAGAAGGAGGTACTACATTTATTAATGCCAGTGTGGTAGATCATCGCTATGATCTACGGAACCTACCCGTGGAAATAAACGTGAACCGATGATGGGCAACGTGGAATGTAGATGCCATAGCACGTGCACGAAACTACAACAGCGCAAGCGACTTAATGAGGAGCGCATAGGCAATGGCCATTCCAAACGTAGGCAGACGCATGCAACTCATCATTGCTTTCGATCGCCGAATAGGAAACTAAATATAATAACTAACGCAGTATGATCACATCATTTATAAACATAGGCAGTATCGAAGCGACGATTGTAGCAATAGTCGCATGTACACTCTTGATTTATGCCATTTATCTCATTGTGCAGAAAGAAACCGGCTGGTCGTTATTCTTTTGGATGGTATTTGTCCTTTTCGTCCCACTGGCTGGTGCTATGATTTATTTAGCAAAACACTTGCTTTCTGATCGTCGAAGCACAAATTCTACGCTATAGCAATACGCGCAATTGTTAGTCCACCGCTTGAAGGAGATAGCAAAAGAGCGCATTCCAACCTTTCGAAAATCAATAGGATGTCGGTTACCAATAAAGACTCTTGCTAGGCCTTGTAGCTTTGCCAGTTTGTGGGTGTACGATTGAGTCCAAAAATGTCTTCTGTACTCCATTAATCTTTATGAGCGGTTACACAAATTTCAATACATTTTGAATATTAAATACTAGCCTGTTAGCCCCGGTATGCGTAAAGTTTGCCGTATTTTGTGGGTTTAATCGATCTGGTTCAGCTGACCGAGAGCAATCCAAAGTGCGCAGTGCTGATCAGCAATGAGGGTAGCTGTAATCGATGGCTAGTAATAAAGAATTAGGTTAAAAATCTTTTCCCAATAATTTGAAGCTTCTTATATAACTCCTTATGCTCCTTGATATCAATATGTTTGTCTAATGCTACTACTTCAAAAGTTCCTCTTCTTTTCGTGACATGAAACTTTGCTCGGAAGCCATTGAAGCCGTTTAGTAAGACCGATATAAAACCCGTACTCTTTGCAACTTCTACGGAGTACCACGATTGCGTACCGTCTTTACCGGAAATGGTCATTTGCAGATTTTCTTTCATAAGTCTTGATTTGGTGGAGCAAATTTACGAATTTACTACGGATAGCCTTTACGGTTTTCCTGAACTATTGATTTATATCAATAGCTAATGGCGAAATTTAATGATTTTTTGGAATGAGGATGCCGAGGGTAATTTACGCTCGGATTGTAGCTAGCGGAAGGAAAGATCCTCAACATAGCGTACCGAAATAGATTTTTTTCCGGTAATAGATGTGCATTATCCGGTTTTGTTCGTCGTTGGGTAACGGATATGAATAAAATTTTGTGTATCTTTGTAACCTCATACATAACTGGGGTCGACCGGAATTGACAGGATAGCGATGGTTATGTAAGCATGCAGTGCATTGTTAGTCTAGCACTATAATCTGAACTTTCAACTTTATAATTGGCGAAGAAAACTACGCCTTAGCTGCCTAAGTTAGACTTAGCATAGCTATTTGTCCCGCTGGATCCTGTTCTTTGGTTTAGCAATCGGGGCATCGAACGATAGAACTGGCTGATGTGATTTTACTAAGCATCGGTAAGAAACAGTAAATACGGAGCATGGTATAGGTAAGCGACTCACCTTCCACCTCCCGACAATTAAAGAGAAGCTAAGCATGTAGAAAGCGTAAATCATACTATGTTTGGACGAGGGTTCGAATCCCTCCGGCTCCACAAAAAAGAGACATCGAATAGATGTCTTTTTTTGTGCCCAGAGGATTCGAACTTGTGCTGGGAAGGGTTCGAACAATCTCTTTGCGGACTGGAGTCTGGCGCTGTGGGACGCAAAATATCCCTCCGGCTCCACAAATAAAAGCTCAACTTTCGTTGGGCTTTTGGTATTTACAAACCATGTTGTCTTTATCTTGAACTAAATAACACATAACGGAACTCTATTTAGAACTGCTCGAGCGTTAGTTTATAAGCAGTTTTAATGCCCTAAAGTCAGTCGGTTACGGTAAACCGTAGTGAATTAAACTTCACAACGTATTTATTTGCAATTCACAAATAAATAATCTTATGGCAAAGACAGCTGCATTCCATTCTGTTAAACAGAATGTTTACCACGACAACACAGCTTGTACGGAAGGTAACAACATTGAGAGCGAAAATCGCAGATCAGGTACTGGTGGGAAACCGAAATGTTCTCATTGCGCTCGACTTACATAGAGCGTTATTTTACAGTCTCCTATTAATAGGAGACTGTATTACAACTTTTCACCGAAAAATATCTTTTTTATTACATCCAGCTTTATCTCTATATAACATTACTCATTAAGATCTTCTCTCGACAAAAATTTCATCGTATTTATTCAAACATTTCTATTATCTAAGAAGGATAACAGCGCGATCAAGCTTCCATCTGGAATCCCGCCAACTCCACAAAAAAGAGACATCGAATAGATGTCTTTTTTTGTGCCCAGAGGCTTCGAACTTGTGCTGGGATGGGTTCGAACAATTTCTTTGCGGCCTGAGTGCGGGATTGTGGGACGCAAAATATCCCTCCGGTTTTGTAAAGTCAACGCTGCAACAGATAATCACGTATAGAAAACGAGACTGCGTCATTTTCTATCGAAAACGGTTTATTCCTGTTAAGAAATATCTGGGGATCAATAACGGCGAAACATTATATTCGTTCAAGCACACTAGGTGCATCTATTTAGCCGAAGATGGCGAAAAGCTTCACAATATCATTAAACTGACACGACGGAGGACACTTGCTGAGCTCATGGATTATTTGAAAGATATGGGCGTAATCCTCGGTGATGAGATCAAGTTTAAAAGCAGGAGTATTTGACAAGGAGGCAAAAAGGCCACCCAGGCCGCAATTAAATTAGCTAACGAAATTTATAATAAGAAAGTATGCCCATAGACTACAAACAATATCATCCTTAATGGAAGCTTATTAGCAGATTGATACGATTCAAGCGCGCTAAAAACCGTTGTGAGCTTTGCGATGCTGAAAACTACCAACCTCATCCGGTTACAGGTAGCAAGGTGGTACTGACAGTAGCGCATATGGATCACGACAAAACGAATAACCGCTTCTGTAATTTGAAAGCATTGTGTCAACGATGCCACTTGAATCATGACCTTCCTCAGCACATTGAAAACCGGAGGTACGGTAGGAATTGGAAGGTTAATCAGACGAGATTGGATATTTGATATAAGAACCAATAGTTTAATAAAACGAAGTTACACATGATTTAAAAAATGGAAAGGTAGCCAAGTTCGACCTTGACTACCTTCTGCGGGGGGAGGGGGATTCGAACCCCCGGATCAATTTCTCGATCAACAGGTTTTCAATCTGCCGCATTCGACCACTCTGCCATCCCTGACAATCTATATTTTCATTCTCAGCGATGATTTTGCAAAGATAACGTAATTTTGATATATTCATTAAAATTACGTTGTAGCTATAATGCTAAAAAATCTATTTTGTAAGTAATTAGGCATAAAAAAAGGGAGTGTTACCTCCCCATAAAAGTTAAAACTTGATTTTAATATCAATTTCTACACCTTTTAATACTTCCTTAACGAAGTAATAAGCAGCTACTAAAAGCGAGATTTCTGTCATAATATATTAAATTATGCGAAATGGCACCATTGCCAGTCGCTTCTATGCAGAGTGTGTCTTTCGACACAGCGTCTTTATATCAGCAATGTCATAGTAGCTAAAGCAAATATAGCTAATTATCAGACTGGTGCAAATTAATGTTAGAAACAAAGGAAGGCCTACTGGCCATAGGTTTCAAACATTGATTTGAAAAAGGCTAGCATTATCTGCTAGCCTTATATTTTACAGAAGAAACTTGATATACTCTGTCTTCTTCAACACAGATGAATTCGAAATAGCGATTTAAAACTTTTAATTCCCGATGTGTGTCTTTGTGGTTTCCAGCGAAATAATATGATGAAAAGTCAAATGTAGCACCATGCCAACTTTTATCCGGTTCAAATGCATCAATTTCTATGTCATACATATACTTTTCAATGTATATATCTCCAAAATCCATCGGGCGCTTTTTGCCTTGCGGATAGGTGTTTAAATATTTTTTCATGCCACAAACATAATCGCGAAATCTACGATTCTCAAAATAAATGTAAAATAGTTAGTTATGGCTTTCCGTAAACATCTAACATTAAAAAATCACATCTTACCCCCATGACATTTACACGCATATCTATAACAGATCGATTACCGACTGCCGATCATTTCAGGCATCCACTCGATACTGTCCTATTCTACGTTGTCAATGGCGTAAAGTTCCTGTTTGGTAAGAGCAAAGTACTCTCAACTTCTAAAGAGGAATGGATCGACAAAGGCTTTGTTAACTGGATGGAAGAAACCGAATAAAGCACACTGCCTATTACTTCCTACCACCGCCATATGCCTGCCTTATTTCACTCACATCAAGCCAAAGCAAATCACGACCGGCCACTATACTTATTGGCACATAAGCGCCGATCGGTTCTTCGGATTCGTTTATTTCGTCACCGGCCTCGCAGTCACTCATGATCTTAGCGGTGAAGATGGTATCCGGATCAGAAAATGTTAGGTCTGCCACTAGCGCGACTATCCCATGCCGTTTGAAAAAATCGGCAGCTTCCGCACCTGACACCTGCGTGGTATCTGCTATGACACTATCGAAGCTCGCAAGTTCGGCATCGGCATCATCAGGATAGCGCTCACGAAGAAAGGCTTCGTAAAGTTCTTTATTACCCGTTCTTATTGCTTCGTTACGGATAATCATTCGCTCTGGACTAAAGCTGAAGTGAAATTGATCCGGAAATTCCCAATTGTATATCTTCCTTAGCTCTTCCATCTCAGATATGGAGCAAAAATGCCAATCATCGTAATGCTCTAACAATAGCGGATCACCATCGCTATCCAGCACAATAGCAGTTGTGCAATACTTATTACTTGACTGAAAAAATGCTACGCCAATCGGCTTTCCTCTATAGCTTACCAATGCGTATTCCGAAATAGGAATATCGAAAGAGTTATACTTCACTTTAATACTATCCCCAAATTTGACCAGTAATTCCCTGTTCATTAGTCAAATCTAAAGGATTATTTATCGAATTACATTAAATTGAAATTAGAGAATTAGGGTAAGCGATTGCATTAAATGAGACAATCGTTTGTGTGTAAAATATTGGAACAAATTTGTTACTTTACAATTTCATAGTAGATAACTTCTTCCCCCAGGAGTCCTTTCCCTTCGGATAAACGCGAAGGGGGTTACTAAAAAAATAATTTTTGACTGATTTTTTATAATAGTGAAAGGTGTCTAATTAGGGCATCTTTATACTTTAAGTTTGAACACAATTGTTACAAATAATAAAATTCAAAAATATATGAACGATCAAAAACAAGTGATATATTAGGGAATTAATTTACCAAAATGATATTATGAAAAAGAACCTATTATTATTGCTGGCCGCAGGGCTAGCGCTTACTGCTTGCGAAAAGGAAAACGAGCCAAATTCTATTGAGAAAAATACCAATTTAGAGATGATCAGTATTAAAGGAAATTTATACCCCAAAGATTCCATTATGGTAGAATTTTCAAAAGGCCTTGGCATGGACACGAAGGAATTTGATTTCGAGCAGGATCGAGAATTGTTCGTGTTAAAAAACTATTACTTAGAGCTAACTCCAGAAACATACCTAATCCTAAAATAAAGATGAGAAAACCTTTTATTTTCCTGTTATTCAGTATTTTGATAAATTCAAGGATGGCGCAAGCGCAAACTTCCTTCGAGGATGTAACTAACACCCGAACAACTTTTCTTACGTCATTTTTTGAAACAATTCCTGGATACGAAAGAAGACAATTTATAATGCCAGATGACGGCAATGAGCTAACATATCACGGAATCACTGGTTTCACCCGAACTCCAGAATTGATTCCTTACGCCGTGCAAATTATAGCGACTCTTGTTTACACTGATTTATCTAGGACAAATATTTTAGCGGAAGGGCTCCCTATAACTCTCAACTACCTAGATTTTGCTGCACCAGAAGGAAATGCGACTGTCAGTAAAGGTAAAAGTATTGGCATAACCATACCTGCAACTGTCAACAAAGTTGATGGGTATTTCATGACAAAATACCAAGTTCAACTTCTTCCAAATGGAGCCTGGTCAAATTTTATGTATTCAACAGAAGAACAATCTGTTCCTATTTTCGCTTCATCTAGAATTACCGGACCAAATGCTATCTGTAGCGATGGAGTATTCACTATAACTAACCCTAGAACGGTAACATTGGAGAACGCCAGCGGAGTAGCGACCCTGACTGCCTTAGAAAATAATCAATGGAAGGTTACACGAATTGGCAATGGAAGCGGTAAAGTGCAACTAAAATCGGCTGTGGGATCAAAAGTTTATGTGAAAGACATTAATGTCGGCACGCCTCCTTCCGTATTAAACGGACCATCAATAATAAGAACCAATGGATTGTTTAACTTTTCAATAAGTGAAAGCACAATAGGAGCGAGTATCGAATACACTGTAATGGCTCCGAATGGCGTTGAGTTCACCCCAATAGACGACAAGAACTTCACGCTGAATGTCACAACTACAAGCACGGGCGGTTCTACTCTGATGGTTCGAGTTACGATCAAAACCACAAATAGTTGCGGAACAAGTCAGTATGTAAAAAATATAGGCATACAGATATAGCGTCGCTTAAAACTAAAACAAGAGTTAAAAATCCCACCGAACAAGTGGGATTTCTTGTTGTACCTTCGCGCATGACGATCCCCGAGCTCAAATCATTCTTCGAAGGCAAGACCTTCACGCCCCCAATCCAGATTAGCCCTGACCAAATAGTAGAAGATCCAGTGCAATTTCTCCATACCCAATTCATTATGGTTGATCAATGGTCAGACAAAAAGCCGCGGGATAGATGCCCTGCTTATTTGAGGTTGATGAAGTTTTGGGAGGTGGTGAGGTAGATCGCCGTGCGACAATCCATAAGTAGGAGTTTAAAAAAAATAAAAAATATTTTATAGTCCGTCATTCATATTTTAAACCACTTTTGCGCTCATTTCTGTACCAAGTACACCGGAGATCGTATCTTTAAGCAATATGATCGCCTTGAGCCTAAAATTTGGTTTAAAACAAATTTTTAAAGGTGAATCGATAAGTAACTTTGTTCGCTAAGGTGTGACCCTCCGATTTGTGAGCGGAATTTTGTATAATAAATTATAAAACTTATAATTGCATCAGTCTATTTTTAAGAGGGGTGCAAAGGTAAAAACCAAAGACTAGCAAACAAAAGATTCTTTACACTAATTTTAAACTTTTTGTGGGAAACTTGGTTAAAATAAAAAACTGAATATAACTTTAAATACTTATGAGCGTTACACTAGATGTAAAAGAAACCAATATTTCTGATCTGTGGGAAATCCAACCCTCGAGAGAAGGTAAGTATACGGAGAATGATGTAATAGATGCTTTTTTGAAAGGCAAAAAAACTGGACTAGAAAGTTATCAACGTACGTTAGTAAAAGCTCTTAATGAAAATGTTGACAAATGTGGATCTTACACAGAACAGATTTTGCATCATTTAAAAGAACTTGGCATCGAATCTAAAGACTCCTTCCTTCGAATAAATAAATTTGATCTATTTAACGTCTTAATATGTGTATCTGAAAGAGACTTCTTGAAGGAAGAATTTTTTAGTGTTTACGATTTTGTTACGGATTTTGAGGACGAGAAGAACACCTCCGATAATACATTTGCAATTCAGTTTTCATTTTTAGACTTTCAGACTGACTATTGTATTAATACGATAAACAGTGATGGTTACATCTTAAAATTCAAGAAATAGTAATGAGATTTGAACACGGGGAGCACAACGAGTCTTTATGCGATCATTTGCTTACAAATACTCCTGGAAAATTTAACGACTGGGTAGTAACAACGGCTTTCTACGCTTGCATTCATTTTGTGGAACACAAAATTTTCCCCTCCACAATCGATAGTGAAGATTTTGAAAATTTCGAAAATTATTGTGACGTTCAGCATAATAAGGTCAAAAATCCTTTATCAAAACACGCGTTGAAAGCTGAACTAGTAAAAAAACGTATTCCCTCAATAAGCTCTCAATATCGTTGGCTGAAAGAGGCCTGTATGAATTCTAGATACACCAATTATTCAGTATCAGATGAAAAGGCACGAAACAGCAACCTAATAATGAAAAAAATAAAAGAGGCTTGCAGTAAAGATAGGGCTAAAGCTGCTTAGGCTAATAAACACCATTGTATTACAAAAAAGTCGAGATTATATATCATAATTCTTTTCTGTAATACATCCACGGAATGACTATTTAATTTAAATAATTCACATCTTTTTCCCTCTACCAAAAAGCCACCAAGCTAACCCAATCACTACCAGCAATATAGCAATCGCCCCGCCTATCCAATTCCACAGGATCCCTGTGCCGCTTGGCTGCGAATTGCTCACCGAAGTGGATGACTTCTCACTACGCCTGTGCTCGCTCGTCACAGCAACCTGCTTTTCCTGCTTTTGCTGTTGATTTCCCTCTTTGTTAGTTGTCTGATCCTTATTTTCGGTAATCTTCTCTTTTTCCGTTTTGGAGGTCGTCTCCCCTGGCTGATAAAATTGGACGCGCAAAGTACCTTTCAATGTATCTACAATCATGTTGACCAGCAATCCTGCGCTATCCTTAATAAAGTTATCACCATGCTTTAAATCTTTTTGGTTTACTGTAGCATCGAGTTTGGTTGCTGGTTTGGTTGTAATGGTAGTCGTCTCGCGCTCGGTTAAGATAGTTCCTTTATTAACCGTTTGTATCTTGACTTCTACGGAAGAAGTCGAAGTGGACAATGCTACGCTATCTCGTTTAACCACTTCTTTCAGTTCGTGCGATTGCTTTTGCTTATTCTTTCGCAGCACTCCACAGGAAGCAAAGGTCATTACTATAACGACAAGTGCCAATAATTTACTTACATTTTTCATCGATCACCGTATTAATGTGCTCTAAACTAAAAACCAAGCTGTCAGCGTTTTTACTCAAATCGTCTTGAGGGTTGCCGACATCAATGTCGGCAACTTCCGGTAGCGCTCGCTGTTATACGACGATGTTGCCACACCGAGTGACAACACCGATATCAATATCAATCTTCTTTTCATGGCAACTTATCGTTGATGTTTTTAAACGTTGAATCAGCCTTTTGCTTTATCGTATCTACTTTCTCGGCAATAGGCTGAATTTGGTTCGTAATTTCTGCTTTGTTCTGTAGTCGAACTTTTCCAATTATACGATCGTAGAGCACGTCCTTGTCTTTTAGCCTGTCATCTTGGATTTGAAAAACCATTCTTGCAAGCCATATGATCCCCCCAAGCATAATTGCCATTATACCCGTTACCAGTCCAGTTCTCAATTTACCTGTGAAGCCGAGCATCTTCAGCTCTTTTTCTTGCTTACTTTCTTCTGGCATTGTTTCTCTTTATTGAAATATTAACCGGTGTTATACTGATAAACGATTATGAAGAAGGCAACGCAAAAAGCCAATGTTAGGACGATATGTATTATAGGAGCTTAACATGCACGCATGACTGTTGCATAAAATTCCTGGCATTGTTTTAGGTAAGTAATTGCGCCATCACCAACATAAACGACATTATTAACGGCATTATTATTGGTAAGTACCCATCAATAAACAAATTATAAGACGTATGAATATATTGAGTAAATTATCTATAGTTATTTTTTGTCTATTATCGGTAGCTGCCTGCAGTAAGGGTGATGAGGAAAGTAGTACGGGCGGTTCGAGAATTAAAAACTTTGGGAATAAAGAACAGGTTGTTGCGGCAGTTGGTACGTTCGTACAGGGCTACACAGAAGGGGGAATAAATAATACTATTTTCTACATGGGCGAAGACTACCCAACTGATATTGCCGGTACGTATTATAATATCCCATTTAACCGTGAGGCAGCAGGTTACCGGTATTCTAAAGAAGTAATGGGCCGTACCACCTCAACGTACGAAAGCTATGAATATGTCACTTCTGAAACCGCTTTTAAAGGATATATAGAGGTTTTGGATAATAGACTCAGTAACGATGCCTATAGCAATGTGCGAATAGCAAAATCTCCTCATAATAATGATCGATCGCAGACATTCATTGCGCATATCGATTTAAAAGAAAGATACGATAAGGCGCAAATCCTGATGTTGCATACGATACGAAGCGGTTTTGAAGGTGATCCGAACAATGCGCTTCCGGCGGTCGATGATAACACAGCAGTAACGCACCTACTCGCACAGTTAGAGGCACTTTGATTGAGGACACTGGACGAAAGATGATGTACACGTCATTGTTCCTAACGACGGAGCTAAACAAATGCCAAAAGGTCTCGAGCAAACATGGAGAAAGGAGATCGGGATATAGGACCACGCTTTTACATAGAGCAGTTTGTGTAAAATAAAGATATAATGAAAGCGGTAAAGGTATTGATCAAAAAATGACGACAGTTATCATGCGCATACAACAACCCTACCTACCATCAATAGGTATGGTTGAAACGGTCGGCATACCTAGTGGGAGTTACGGCTATGGTTGATTCTATCGATCAATGCAAGAGCGAACGTAACGAGTGCGGCTAATACAATTATATATTCAGGGAGCTTCTCCATATAATCAAGATTAAGTGACTATGCTTTTGTGCAATTTACATACCAAAATATTACGGCCATACGCCCATTGTATGGACACCCTATTTTAAGACAAACCATTTGAATATAGAGTAGATACATAAATTGCATTTTACGGTAATCCGTAAAATTTGTAAAAGTTTGATTCATACCTTTCACTCACGGAAGAAGCGTTATTAAGAATGACTCAAGCTCCCCCCCTGAGAATCTATAAGATAAGCAATAAAATTACCCACCCTTGTATGAAGAGCATGGTAGATGATTTAATACAAAAAGATATATCATTTGCTGCAAATAAGAGTCTGCAATCAATTTTTGGCATTGACGGAAGTTATGATCTTGTTTTCGATCAGTCTACTACATTATCGAATTCGACCCATGGAACAGCTGCTACTACCGGAGGATATTGGGATAATGATCAAATAGTGGATCTAACAGTAGAAATAAAATTAAATTTAAACACTTTAGCGGGATCCAGCCGGGAATATATAGCTTTGGTTATTATAGACGAGGCTACACATGCATTTCTTTATTCTCAGGGATTTGTTAAAAATTCCACTATATTTCACCATGAGCACATGTGGGTAAATTATACCGATCTTATTTCAGATTATTTAACGACGAACTATAATACACCTGCTGCAGACGCTTATGCAATGGCAACAGAAGGTTTGCGAGAGACTTTTGGCTCTCGACTTTGCGAAGGTATTTATCAAGCAGTTACGAACCGTAAAAATGATCCGAGTAAAGACAGAGCAGAATTGGCAGCTAAATATAGAAAAGGCAATAAGGTGACATCTTGCAGTACTCCATAAATTAAGTTATGAAAAAAATACATATTTCAGTAACAGTAGTAATGTTATTGGCTTCTTGTTCTGTGAACCACAATAAACAAAAAAAAGTTGAAGGCGGATATTCTACAGACTATAGCAAGCAACGTTCAGTACCTAAAGACAGTGTAGAAGTTGAAATTCATATATTCAATGCGGAGGATAACAGTGCTGTGAATTTAGACGGGTCTCAATTTTCATTGAATGAACACGCAAACAAAGTAATCGATGAGAATAAATGTGTAGCAACCTTTGCTGTTAGAGAAGTCCCTTCAATAATATTCTTGCGCGTACGTCGACCAGAAGATAAATGGCCTATGTACTTTAAAATAGAAAAAGCGAAGCTCAAGAAAAATAATAAAGTTTTCTTTAAAGGGTATTTGGAGAATAATACGGGTGCTATCTTATAATTTTAAAATCAACATAAACGGCTGAAAAGAACTAATGATAAAAACACATACTCACTAACTTATATAACACTAATCACAGATATCCACTACGTTGAAGACTCTATTAGGAAACTCTGTTGCTGCAATAATTGCGAAATTTTCATGTCAAAATACCAAATTACAAGCCTTCATTTGAAATGATACATAATAGCGATCCAATGATTTCAGGTTATGGTACAACGGCTGCCGGTGATCCGGTAATCTACTTGAATAGCAACGAACCGACTATCGCTCACGTACCTGACATAGCTATTGTAGCGACTATGCTGCACGAAGCGATTCACGCATACTTACTCGTGTATGATAAAAATGATCCGTCCGCAGCGAAATTGAAATATCCCGAATTATTTACTAACTATCAAAAAAATGAGCGTAACTTTAATAAAACTCATCATACTATTATGGCGAGAGATTTTATATCAGATTTAGCAAAGGCTTTAAAAAGCTTTGGAGAGGCTAATAAATACGATATAGATAAGCAGGTCTACGACGATTTAGCATGGAAAGGGTTAACGAATGGCGATGCAGAAGGTTTCAACTCGTTGAGTGAAACGGATAAATACCGAATTAATAGAAGAATACTTGCTGAGCAATACGGCATTCCAAAAGATGAAATAAACATAGAACAAGTTGGAAAAGCTTTAGGTTGCAAGTAATTTCTTAATTGATGTTATGTTAAATTTACAAACATCAGAGTTTATAAAAGGATATATAAGGAGCTTAAATCCATTGTGAATCGTATAGAGAGAAAAAATTATCAGAAGAATAATAGCGGAACGATATGAAAATTCAGACACAACTAACATCAGACTACATAGTAAAAAACTGGAGTGCTAAAATAATAATACTGGCATTTGCACTCGTTTCATGTCGATCTAACAAATACTCAAATGATTTGCCAAGTATTGATCAATATAATGGAAGTAGCTATACACAAAAGGGATTTGATCACGCAGAAACTGGCGATTCAGCCATTGTATCCGGTCGAATTAGATATTTTGGCAGCGAGAAACCCATTTCCGAAGCTCGAATTGTCTTCATAAATATTCGAAAGGATACGGTGATCAGCGTTAAAACTGATAAAAACGGGAAATTTAAGGGAGGCCTGTCATTTCTAGGTTTCAGCGGAAAGGCAGTTGTCGCCCGTCGAGATATTTTCTTTGAGATTCCTAATATTACAATTTATCCAATTTATAAAAATTATTCGATTGACATTAAAATCCCTAGACCTCTGGAGATAATTAGTCCGGATAAATATTCAAAGAAAGATATGAAAGAATTATCAAAGTATTTTAAAGAACAGAAAAAAGCTAAATAAAAGACTTAAAAAACTGAAGGTTAGATACGATAAAATCCCACCTAACACGTGGGATTTTTTGTTATACCTTCGCGCTTGACAGTACCCGAGCTTAAAGCATTCTTTTAAGGCAAGACCTTCACCCCTCCAATCCAGATCAGCCCTGACCAAATAGTAGAAGATCCAGTGCAATTTCTACATACACAATTTATAATGGTTGATCAATGGTTTTTGGAAAGAAAAGTCTCCCAAGAAACTTCTTATAGATAATCTTGCACAAGATTATCAAAAACAGTTTCCAAATTTGTTATCCAATACCATCTCTAAGGTAAGGGCGAGATATCCCAAGCTAGACATATGTAGATATACATATTTTATTTCAGAAGATCGTTGTTTCACATTTGAGATTCATTTACCAGATTCGGTAACGGTCATATTCGCCATTAGCATCTTTGCGTATTTTCTGGCTTGGAGAAATGATGTTTATCAAAGTGGTTTTGAAAAATATATTTCAAAAGGAGATTCCCCTGTATTGGATAGTATATTTAACGAAGTAATAAATCCGGAAGTAAACAACATGCTGGAATGGGCATCGAAGGAATTTCTTGCTCAAGAAATTGATAAATTTAATCTTGAAAGAATCCTAGGGATCGGCGACTCTCCCATATATGTAGCAAATCTTTTAAGTAGATTTCATTAGGTAAATAAAATAATTTTTTGCCTTCATAAATGATCAATATTGGAATGACCTAAAGAGTCATACGCTATCGCAATACTACCCCCAACGTAATCAGCAATTCCCTGTACATCAACCGGAAACCATATTTATTTTAGCGTGTTAGGTCCGAAACGAAATTAAAGTTGGAATTACAAGCGGTTGCACATTTTGAGCAAACGTTTGCGTTTAAAATAAGTGACGAATTATTGAAACAAATCTGTTACTTTACATCATCTTTAAATAGTAGGTCACTCCCTCCCCGGGAATACCGCCCCCCTTCCAGTAAATGCGAAGGGGGTTCTTAAATGAATAATTTTGGTTGATCGTTTACATAGGCTTAGGGTCGTCGGATTCGACATTTTTTTACTAAATAAACATTATTGCATGGAGTAAATTCAAAATGTTATGAAAAATAATGAACATTCTCAATTACCACCGACTCCCTTACCATAAAAGTAAGGTATGGTGAGGTGGCTACTGCAACGACATTCCTAAAATATCGCCTAACAAATGGGATTTTTAGCGATACCTTTACGCGTCACAATCCCCGAGCTAAAATCGTTCTTTATCCTCTTTCTTCGCATCATTTTGCCATACAGCGGCCAACTCTTCATCTGTCCAATACAAAAGTTCTTCAAGCAGCAAAACATTATCATGTTGAGTATCCAGCCGGTTCAGCCGATTCCATAAATGTCCAAAGCTTCGGTGCGGCACAGCGTCCATTAGTATAGTATATCCTTGAGAAATCCATTTAAATACCTGCTCCCTCGTCAATCCCTGCATAACCATTTCGTACCAGGCGAGACTTTCAGCAATCAATTGCGGATAATCCTTTAACGATCCTTTGATCAAGGATCTCCCCTCTTCTATAGCACCCGTGGAGCGTGCTACCACCACAGCTTGTGTCCTGATATGCTCTAAAATAGCGATGTTCATACCTTTTTCCCGTTTCTCGATAAATAACATTTTTAATAATCAAATATAATATTAATTACTAATATTTTTAGTAAAATTGCATTATGATTCCGCTCGAAGTCCATCTAAAAGAAAAAGTGCTGCACATTGCATATACGACAAAAGACAAACCTTTTGGCGGTAAGGAAATTACATTGTTGGGAAAGAATGGCGTGTCTATCTATATTTTTCGAAAGGAAATGGGTTTTTGGAAACTAACCTACGGCGAATTGTCCGAAGACCTACGTGAAGCATGTATTGATGCGATTATACTCCGCTTTGACCAAGCCGTGGCAGAAATATGCTATCACGAGGGCATGAGGCTGGTTGTCGAGATAAGACCTAAGCCTAAACGATTATGGCATGTATTTATCAATGACGCGTATGCTGCTAGCATCAGGCATGATGGCAGAAACTGGGAATTTCATTTTGATGAGCAATCCTTCCTCGATAATAACCGAATGACTAAATATGTCGGCATGATAGCAATGGGTAAAATTAGGTGGATCGATCGGGACGGACGTGGGTAGATGCGTTTTTAGTAGCCTACACGCATTTTATGTAGCAACATCGATGTGCCATATAAGGACACTTCAACTGCCGAAAACAGATAAACTATTAAAAGCGATCAAAAGATAGTATGATGGGCATAGATTGGCAAGGAAATTGTAAATTCTATACCCAGAAGCCCTTCCCAGGGGCACTATTTCATAAGCAGGCTCTCCATGGTGACATGGAGGGTCATTGAAAATTATTCAATGGCGCACGACTCAAGCCCAACGGCACTCCACTTTTTTATCGAACAACGATATATTTCAAGAAAATATTCAAATGTATTTGCTTGAATAAAAATTAAGACTTAACTTCAAAACATAATACCGCATTTGCTATGAAATAGGAATATAATACCTAAAATTCCAAAAATGAATGTTGAAAAACTGCTTATGAAAATGTTCTGGGAGAACGATTAGTTGATGATCCCTTCGTCACCCGGCGGGGGGATTATTTTATCTTTGTTTATATCAACCTCAATCCAAAACTTCGTAGTTGGTAAAAAAACCAACAGACGGCAGTTTACAAATAAAATCTAGAAATAGTTACATGGCAAATAAATCGCTCCAATGCTGAGCGCATTCCGTCATCCGGAAAGCAATTGACCTGTGTAATAAAAAAATCCCAGAACATTCATCTAAGCATACAGCACGCTATTGTCGCATATTTAGTAATTTAGAATTCGAACACAGGATATAAAAAACACATATGGACTGGAAAAACATCCTACGCAGTCACATCGAGCGCAAGGTAGACCTCGCTGATGAGCAGTTTGATTACATCGCATCGTTCTTCAAACCCATGTCATTCCGAAAGAAAGACAAATTAATACGGCCAGGTGAGCCTGTTCACTTTGAATACTTTGTTTTGAATGGATGCCTTTCAACCTATGTTATAAACGACCAACAAAAGACGCACATCTTACAGTTTGCTATGCGCACCTGGTGGGCATCAGACTACAACGCGCTTTACAATCAGGGGCAAGCCTCATTACATGTCGATTGCGTGAGCGATGCCGAGGTATTGTGTTTAGCCAATGAGGATCGCGAGAAACTGTGTCGAGAGTTGCATAGTATGGAGAGCTTCTTTAGGTGGCGATCCAATGGCGGCTACGTAAGCTTACAGCGACGAATACTATCTCTGTTGAATAACGACGCACAAAGCAGGTACGAGGAGCTGATGCAGCAATACCCAGAGCTCTACAACCTAGTTCCCAAGCATTTGATTGCTGCATATTTGGGTGTCTCGCGCGAAACCCTAAGTCGATTTCAAAGCCATTAACACCGTGACTTAGATCACAAAATCTTTCCATTCAACGATTGTGATCTAGATCACCTATACTATTTGCTGCAAATGCGCAACTTTGTTTTGTATAAACAAGTAAATAATAGCAAAATGGAAAATCAACATGTAAAAGTATTATTTGTCTTAACCTCGCACGAAGAGCTGGGTAATACTGGATTGAAAACCGGATTTTGGGTCGAAGAGTTTGCCGCGCCCTACTATGCGCTGGCTGATGCCGGTGTAGAGATCAGCATAACCTCGCCAAAAGGAGGCCAGCCGCCTATCGATCCCAAAAGTGCGCTCCCAGAATTCCAGACGGAGGCCACCAAGCGCTTTGATGACGACAAGGTATTGCAGGAAAAGCTTGCCAATACGTCCCGCCTAAGCACGGAGAACCAAGAGGACTACGATGCCGTATTTTATCCGGGCGGCCATGGACCACTTTGGGATCTCACCAACGATCAAGCATCCATAAAACTTATCGAAGCGTTTTGGAAAAACGGCAAGCCGATCGCCGCGGTATGCCATGCACCGGGCGTCTTGCGATTCGTTAAAGACAGCGCTGGAAACGCCCTCGTCCAAGGCAAAAACGTAACTGGATTTTCCAATACCGAAGAGGCGGCCGTCGAGCTGACCGATATTGTCCCGTACCTCGTTGAAGACGAATTAAAGAATTTGGGTGCCCGCTACAGCAAGGGAGAAGACTGGGGAAGCTATGTGCTGGTCGATGGGAAACTAATTACCGGACAAAATCCAGCCTCATCGGAAGAGACAGCCAAAAAACTTATGGAGCTGCTTCGGAACAGCTAATTCAACCCAGGCCTCGATGAAAAGAGGCTATCCCACAAAATGGCACACAGCGCATCTAAGTTTCAGGGCAGCGTCGCCGGTGCTGCTTCCTTTCCACGATGAAGCGCTGTTTGGATGGCGAAGACATACTGCAAAAGCATACAAGGGGCTGTTCGAACACCGATGTGGTGTTCGAACAGCCCCTTGCAGAAAAGTATCTCCGTGAAGTTCGGTGCTCGCTAGGTGCAGTGGTTAATGTGCATGGTCGCTACCGGCATGGATTTCAAACTTCAGTTCCAGGATATCGGTACCCGGAAAAGCAGTTTTGTAATCCGAACGGTTCCAATCCACACGCTCTACCTTAGCCTTGACACCAGGTTCTAACTTCCGAAGGATAAACGAAACCTTCTTGGTTGCGCCTTCGTTTTGATGTCCCGCCGTGAAATAAGATACAATACCCGTCATCTCATACTTACCGTTGACGGCCGTTCCATCCACATAGGTGGATTCCCGGGGCTGAAATATGGCACCCGTTTCATTCGACGTATTCGGATTTAAAACAAAATCTCCACCAATAAGGAATGCTTTGTAAAGATCAGCAGTTGCTTTATTCGTGATAAATTGGTTCTGCACTTCCGCACCTTCGTAATTCCAAGCTTTTAGTTCTACTTTGTAAGCCGCGTCAGACGCTAAATGGATATGGCCATTTTGCGTAGCATTCCCCTCCGCATCGAACTGGATGACTAACTTCTCCCCTTCGGTCCCACCGTCGAGCCCGTGAAAATGATCGCCATGTGCTTCTACCGACTCGCCGCTGACTTCGGTAAGCGTTAGCGTGGAACGCTCGATACCTTCTTTGAGCGGTTCAATCTCATTGCCATCCTTACAGGAGCTGGCGACACCCGTAAGAAATGTAATCGCTAACAGGGCCACGGCCAATCTTTGTAGTTGTTTGTTTTTCATGTTGTCTTATCGTTATGATTTATGTAGAGTTGATTCCCATTACTTCGCTATTGCTTCCCATCAAACCCCAAAAACAAACCTTCAAACGCAACAATATTGCAAAAATAGGTAAATCAATTTTTAAATGCAATAATATTGCATTTAAAAGTTTAATAACGGTAACTATCCACATCCCGAGCGCTACACTGCTAACGTGGTGTCAAAAATGGTCGTATCCGTTCAGCATGTCAAAAAGTCTTTTCACCCTTCTTTATTGCAGCTTCGCCCACTTTTCATATGATGAAGAGACCGCGAACGCTACCTTTGCGCAAAAAGTTTCGAACGAAAGAACGATAGCACGCTCTTTCATCCGGCGCAGCCGAGCTACCAAGGTTTTGATGTGTCTGATTGTTGTAGTGAACAGAATTTGGATAATATGCCGCAAGGCACATGATATGTAAACAGGTGTTGACGATGAATTACGATTTAGTATTAGCAGAAATGGAAGACTTTATTGGTCTTTTTTTTGACAAGCATGCGCATCAGTCACATGCCTTCCACAACCGCGCTCATTTGGATGAGGTTGTAGCGGCTGTCGAAGAAATTGCAGATTTTTATAAATTGGCTGCCGAGCATCGATTCATTTTAAAAAGCGCGGCCTACTTTCATGATATAGCTTACATTGCCGAGGGACCGGATGGTCACGAATGGAAAAGTGCCAGAATGGCCAAGGAGTTTCTCGCCTCCTTTTCACTCCCCACCCCTGTGGTGCAAAGCGTTGAAAATTGCATTATGGCGACCCGCAATAAACAACATCCAAACACATTCCTGGAAGCTATTTTATGCGATGCTGATCTTGTGCATATAGGAAAGGAAAATTTCGAAGAGTGCAATCTGAACAGGTATGTCGAGATTTTAAATCTTCGCCATCGAGAATTTGATAGTGGAGTATGGATGGCTATTTCGCTGCATTTCCTGCAGCAGCATCAGTTCTATACCCACTATGTAAGGGCCAAGTATGAAAGCGGCAAGCAAAAAAACATCAGATCCTTGAAACAAAAATTGCAATACGATACCGTGTAACCGCTCAGCAAATCGCGCTTTAATTTACGATACATTTCTAACGTAAACAACGCCCACTATAGTAAGAGCGAGCGGTGTTTTCTAATCTTTTAAGCGGATACGCCACCAACGATGGCCATAATTTGATCGAGATCGAAAGGTTTCGCAATAAAGATATCGGCCCCGGCATCCATGGCCACCTGCTCGCCATCCCTGCTTGCAGACATGCAGGCTACATAGACATTTTCAAGCGTTGGGTCGCTCTTGATCTTGCGTATCAGTAAATCGCCGGAAACAACCGGCATCCATAAATCGACAAGCACAACCTGCGGCTGTATTCGCTTGATGCTATCGTATGCATATAAACTGTTATTCTCCACGACCACACTGTAATCCGCCAATTCAAAAACCATTTCCAACATCTCTGTTATCCCCCGATCATCATCGCAGATAAAAATCTTATTAATCGCCATCAATTCTCTATTTTTCGGTATGTGGTAGAATAAAACTAAATGTAGCGCCCTCACCCGCATCGCTGTCTACCCAAATGGTACCGCCGTGCTGCGTGATGATTTGCTCGCTAATGTAAAGGCCAACGCCTAGCCCTGCAAATTTTTTCTGGATACTATCTACCCGGTAAAATCTGTCAAATACTTTCTTCTGATCTTCCATATTGATACCAAATCCGAAATCTTTTACGGAAAATTTGATATGGTTTTTCAAGGTAGAAAGATAAACCTCGACCCGATCTTTACCAGGCGAATATTTAATAGCGTTTGAAATTAAATTACCAACAACTTGGCTTATATGCGTTTCATCGCCGTCATATTGCGCATTGGTTTCTCCGCGGAGCACGACTTTATGCGAGTCACTATTTAACTGAATATTCTCAATAGTATCCCGCACCATCTTATCGAAGTCGAATGTATCGTGGTGGATATCCAATTTCCCAGACTGTATCTTCGAAACGTCCAGTAGCTCTGCGATCAGCTTTTGTAACCGTTCTATCTGATTGTCGGACTTCTCAATAATATCGGTTAGTTTTGGATTATTCTCGGGCATAAACCGTTTGATCAGTTGCATATAGCCTTTCACCGCCGTCAACGGCGTTTTCAGCTCGTGGCTTGCGATAGAAAGAAAATCATCTTTCCGTTTTTCGATAGCGCGACGATCTGTTACATCTTCAATCGCTAATAAAATTCGATCCTTGAACTTGCCCTGCAGTTCAACGCGGTGGGCATTCAACATCATGATTTTGTGCCCGATGTGCGGAAATTTGTGCTCCACTTCAAAACCGAGCACGGGGTTGCTAGACGGCAACACCTCTTCAAGAAGATTTTTCAACTTTGCAATATCCCACTGTCTGTTTCCCAGATCATAGAGGCGTAGGCCAATAGTTTCAGAACGAGTGACTTTAAAGGTCCGTAAAAACGCTTCGTTGACCGTCAGCACATTCAGGTTTGGATCCAATACCACTAAACTTTCTCGAATAGTTTCCACAATACTATTGAGATACTCTTCACTCATGCGTAGATTCTCCGTACGTTCTGCAACTTTACGTTCGATGGATTCCTTTTCGACAACAAGCTGCTCTTCTACTTTCTTTCGCGCTGTAATGTTGTTTTGTACACCGATAAAATGCGTTACCTCGCCTTTTGCATTCGTAATGGGCGAAATATATAACTCGTTCCAGAACAAGTCATTTTTCTTGGTGTAATTCCGGATTTCAATCCGGATATCCTCACCGTCCTGCAAAGCTTGCCTGATCTGCTCGCGCGCTTCCTGCGACCGATCCCGCCCTTGAAGAAACCTACAGTTATGTCCGATGATTTCGGTAGTGTTATAACCGGTAATCGTTTCAAATGCTTTGTTATGATAAATGATAGGGTTGTCAGGTAGGCGATTGTCCGTAATGATGATGCCTGTCGAACTAGCATCCAAAGCCGCATAAATCAAGGATGTCATCTCTGGATCATCGAAATACGCACTATTTTTTAGAGGATTGTCTGTCATTTTAAACTATCGTGAAAAGGCTTTTAAACTATTAACAACTAGTTGGCCTCAAGTAATAACCCTTGAGGCGAGAAATAGTTTAGGTAACAGCGGTATTTTCCCACAAACACTTTATTCAAAAAAATTTGATATTTAAGAAAGTTTTGTTTTCAAAAATATTAAAAAATATGATATTGTTATTGCCTATTTTTCAAAATCAATTTTCTAACAGCACACGATCCAACACGGACAAAATTTGACCAATATCAAAAGGTTTGGCCAAGAACTGGTCAGCTCCGGCTTCCATCGCGATTTGTTCGCCATTCAAACTTGCCGAGATACATAGGATATAGAGATCATCGAAGTGAGCGTCTGCGCGTAGCTTCCGAATGATAGCATCTCCAGGATAATTAGGCATCCATAAATCGATAATCAGCAGCTTAGGCACATCAGTTTCCAACTGCAGCAATAATTTACTACTATCCACCTCCGTCCATACAGATACACCCACACTTTCTACAATCATTTCTAGCATATCTAGAATCCCCCTATCGTCGTCGCAGACGACCACTTTCTTATTGCCTGTATCCATGGTATTCGATTTAACATTCATTCAAAATTAAAAGCACATTAAACTTCTCTGTATGGTTTGATGATGTAGCAACCGAAAAGTTTAGTGTGGCTGATTTTCAATTCCATGTTATAGTATAATGCGTCTTAAATTTATCTACGCGCCACAGCATGTTCTGGATTTCCCAAACCACAACATAGCCATAAAGGGGTATATTTTGATAGCACCTAGGTATATCGCGCGATATGACCTGCTGCACCCTATCCTCCACCGACACGAAAGCAAAGTAAACAACTTGGAATCCTAAGCCGGACTCCCGTAAATAAACATATAAAGATTTTGAAAGTTGCAGGTCTACAATTTTCGAGAAGCAGGAAACGACGAAGCAATCTAACATGGCTAAACATGCAGATTGCTTCGTCGAACTTTCGCATAAGGATGCTTTTTTATACTATTGCACGGCCTTTTTAGCCACATTTCACAAGGAGAGCTCCTTAATGATATACTATTCGGCTGAACTGTTGCACACTCTACAAAGCAGCGTTTCTACCTAACGATGTTATCATCAGCCTTTACCTCATCCTTAGCTGCTGATGGAGGTACTACAGCAACCTCACGTTCGGTTTCCTGAAGCTCCACATGCACTGCAAACTCCGAAGGCTCTATAGGCACGCCCTTATATGCTGCATATTCCCGGGTGTAGGTAGCGCCCAAATAGAGAATGGCTGCTGTATAATAGACCCATAGTAAAATCAATACAATAGAGCTCGCCGCACCATATGTAGACTCCGTGCTGGAGCTTTCAATGTATAGCCCAATAGCGAATCGACCAATCACAAAGAGTAAGGCTGTGAAAAGCGCACCCGACCGAACGGTTCGCCATTGTATATTGACGTCAGGCAAAACTTTGAAGATAACCCCAAAAAGGATGAAGATAACCCCAAAAGATATAAAAAAGTTAATCGAACTAAATAGGAACACGGTAATATCGGGGAAAAAGCGTTGCAGTCGATCTGTGAAGGCCAAAATAACACCGTTGATAATTAAAGTTACGACAAGTAAAAAGCCCAGCCCTATGACCAGCGACGACGATAAAAGCCTATCTTTCACCAATTTTAGCCAGCCTTTTTTAACCTTCGGCCTTACTTGCCAAATTTTATTGATCGAGTTCTGGATATCTCCAAACACGGTAGTTGCGGTCAGCAGTAGCGTTACAGCACTAATGACTAGCGCGATATTTGACTTTCCAGAAAGCGAAAGATTTGCAATAACTTCCTGCACTTGCTGTGCCGCTGTTGCGCCAACAAATCCTCGTAACTCTTCATACACTTTACCCTGAATGGCATCTTGTCCTAAAAACACCCCGGCAAGCGATATAATTAAAACCAACATAGGCCCTAGCGAGAATACCGTGTAATACGCCAGGGATGCACTATATTTAAGACTATCTTCGCCCATAAAACCGGTTACGGCATTTTTAAGAATGGTAAAATGCGCTTTTAATTTTTCCTGAAATTTTTGCTTTGCCATAAGCTTGTCGTTACTTTTAGTTTTATTAATAACCCAATTTTTAGCCGAAAAGTTTACAAAAAATCTTTCCATCCCAATAAACAATGTACTTTTGGGCATTAAAAATGCAGCGCAGATGTATAATTTTAAAAACGACTATGCCGAAGGCGCACATCCAAGAATTTTGGAACGGCTCGCCACAAGCAATTTCGAACAGGCCTTAGGCTATGGGGACGACCACTATACGCAAGCCGCCAAGCAGCTACTCCGCGAACGTATGGGAAACCCGGAGGCTGCAATCTATTTTGTATCGGGTGGCACGCAAGCAAACTTATTGGTTATCTCGCATCTGTTGCGCCCTTACGAAGCCGTAATAAGTTGCAGAACCGGCCATATTTATGCCAATGAAACTGGTGCTATCGAAGCCACAGGCCATCGAATCATTCCGGTGGAAGGTATAGATGGTAAAGTAAGCCCTGCCTCGGTTGAGGAAGTTATGGAGGCCCACAAGCTAAGGCCCCACGTCGTCAAACCACGCATGCTGTATCTATCTAACGCTACGGAGCTTGGGACGATCTACACCAAAAGCGAGTTAAGCGACCTAGCACAGATCTGCAAAAAATTTGATCTCCTATTGTTTATGGACGGTGCACGCCTCGGTCATGCTTTGAGCGCAGCGGGTAATGACTTGTCCCTAGCAGATGTTGCTGCCAACGTTGATATTTTCTATATTGGAGGCACGAAAAATGGTGCATTACTGGGAGAAGCGATCGTTTTTCCGTCTGACGAGCTGGCTGCCGACTTCGACTATACGCTGAAACAAAAAGGAGCCCTACTGGCTAAAGGAAGAATATTGGGCATTCAATTTCTGACACTTTTTGAAGACCATCTCTATTTCGATTTGGCCGCAAAGGCCAATAAAATGGCTGCGCAAATAGCCGAGACAATCGCGCAGCAGGGATTTCATTTTCTTACAGCACCTTATACCAATCAGCTTTTCCCCATCCTTCCGAAGCAACTTATAAAAGAGCTTTTAAATAATTATGCGTTCTATGTTTGGAAAGAAGTAGATCAGGATCATCAAGCGGTTCGCATCATTACCTCGTGGGCAACGGACGAAAGGCAGGTGGATCAATTTTGCAGTGATTTTAAACAGCTAGCAAGCACCATCCGCTAAATTCATATGCTAAACGCGGCCGCGCTCCTCGTCTCCCACTCTTACTATCGCTGGTTGGTATTGTTGGCTATGTTGACCCAATTAGGATGGCTCATCTTCCACACGAAAAAAGGCTCCCAATTTTCTAAAAAACATTACTACGTCTTGTTAACGTTTACCCTGCTCTACGATGTACAACTTATTATCGGCTGGTTGTTGTATTTGCATAGTCCCTTGGTTGATGCCTTTTTAGACGATGTTAGCGCGGGCGTTAAAAACAGGCAGCTTCGTTTTTTTGGATTAGAGCATGTCAGCGTGATGAGTATCGCTATCCTACTGTTTAATATGGTGACCATACGGGCTTTCAAAAAAATTGGGCGACCAAACATGTTCAAAAGCCTGTTGAAATGGCACGTCTGTATTTACCTACTCATCTTAAGCTCGATTCCTTGGTCTTTTTCCCCGTTAACGAGTCGACCCAACTTCCGCTAGCAAATAGATCAGGCCGCTACATTTTTGACCTGAAAATGTCCTTAAATTTTTACAAAAAATGTAAGCGTATCGCTACGAGATTTCTGTACTTTAGCGCATCAAATGACTAACTCCAATATGCGAAAACTCTGCACAATACTACTGGTCGGCATATCGTTCATCGCGCCAGCACAAGAGCAAAAAAAAGATCATCACAAAGCAAATTATAGCTTGGCGGCAAAATTTTCGCCAACGAAATTGCAAAACCTTATTTTTTCGACGGATGTAAAACCAAACTGGATCAACCACAGTGACCGATTTTGGTACGAGTACCGCAGCCCTTCAGGTAAGCGTTGGTATCTGGTTAATCCACAAACGAAATCCAAACAGCTGCTTTTTGACAATGCTGATGTTGCCGCACAGGTAACGAAAATTGTTAAAAATCCTTTTGATGCGCAGCATTTAAATCTGGAGAACCTCAACTTCACAGACGATGAAAAGAAGATCCGGTTTGAGGTTAAAAGCACCAAAGACACCATAAAAACGAAGGAGGAGTTAGCCAAGCTGAAAAACAAAGCAGACAGCATCAAGAAAAAAGTTTTTTTCCTGGAGTATGATCTTGCAACGAAAAAAGTTACGGAGCTTGATGAAGCGCTAAAGGAAAAACAAAAACCAATGTGGGCGAGCTTTTCTCCGGATACCAGCCGCATTTTCTTTGCCAAGAATTATAACTTGTATTGGATGGATCGGCAGAACTACGATAAAGCCGTCAAAGATGAAAAAGATTCTACCATCGTCGAGCATCAATTTACGACAGACGGTATACAATATTATGCTTGGGGGGGCGATCAATACAGCACAACGACTGGCGGTAGTAAGGAGGACGACGAAACAAAGAAAAGACAGCCTATTCGCCTGATGTGGTCGCCAAACGGACAGCACTTCGCATTGACAAGAAAGGACAATCGCCATCTTAACGCACTGTGGGTTATCAATAATGTGGGGCAGCAACGTCCAACCTTGGAAACCTACAAATATGTGATGCCCGGAGAGACAGATTCTGCGGAAGCAGAACTTTACCTATTCGACAGCAATACGCTCACCTTTAAAAATATACCTGTATCATCTTTTAAGAATCAGACGATAAGCATCTATAATAAAGACGTTGATAAAAGCAGTTACAAAGGAAAGCACTACATCAGCTATTGGCTAGGTGACGATCAGGAATTTTACATTAACCGTTCCAGCCGAGATCTAAAGCGTATCGATATTGTCGCTGTACAGCTCAATGGCCAAACAAGAACGGTTGTGGAAGAACGCTCGAATGTTTATCAAGATATCAAAAAGCCTTATTTTATAAAAAATGGCAGCCAATTTATCCATTGGTCACAACGGGATGGATGGGGTCATTTCTACCTATACAATAAAGATGGCAAATTAGTCCGTCAGCTTACTACAGGAGAGTATAATGCAAATGATGTGACAGGTTTTGATGCGACTACGCAGCTATTTACCTTCACGGCAAACGGCAAGGAAAAAGATGAAGACCCGTACTACCTACACCATTACTCGGCCTCTTTAAACGGTGGTGCGCCGAGGCTGTTAAATAAAGGTAATTTTGATAACCAGATCGAAGTGAGCGAGAGCGGTAAATTCTTTATCAACAACTCTTCACGCGTTAACTCTACGCCGGAGTCCAATCTATACAATTCATCGGGTGGGCTTGTAATGGCGCTGGAGAAGGCCGATCTAAGCCAATTGTTTGCTGCTGGCTACAAGTTTCCCGAACCGTTCACGGTTAAAGCCGGAGATGGCATTACGGATTTGTATGGCGTGATGTACAAGCCGTTTGATTTTGATTCGACCCGCACGTATCCAATCGTAGAATATGTTTATCCGGGACCGCAAACAGAGGCCGTAAACAAAGCTTTTGGTCGTAGCATGGATCGTATCGATCGATTGGCGCAAATGGGCTTTATCGTAATCACGGTGGGCAATCGCGGCGGACACCCTGACCGCTCGCAGTGGTACCACACCTATGGCTATGGCAATCTGCGCGATTATGGTTTGGAAGATAAGAAGGTGGCCGCCGAACAGCTCGCGAGCCGTTACCCGTTCATTGACATCAATCGCGTTGGCATTACCGGTCATTCGGGTGGCGGGTTTATGTCGACCGCGGCCATGTTGGTGTACCCGGATTTTTTCAAGGTTGCCGTATCCGGGGCTGGAAATCACGAAAACAATATCTACAACCGATGGTGGAGTGAGCGTCACCATGGCGTTATGGAAAAAGTGAATGCTAAAGGCGATACGACCTTTACTTACCAGATCGAGAAAAATACCGAACTGGCAAAAAACCTGAAAGGCAAACTCCTTATTGCTACTGGCGATATTGACAACAATGTGCACCCGGCCAACTCCATCCGGATGGCCGAAGCGCTTATCAAAGCCAATAAACGTTTTGACTTCGTTCTGCTGCCCGGGCAGCGCCACGCTTTCGGAAACATGACAGAGTACTTCTTCTGGAAAATGGCAGATTATTTTGCGGAACATCTCCTCGGCGACTCCAATCGCGATGAAGTAGATATAACCGAGATAAATCGCGAACAACCGCTAAAAAAATAAAAAAGGTTAGCAGCATAAAAAGCTGCTAACCTTTTTTATTTTTTTGTAGTGAGTAGTGGGTAGTGGGTATTTAGATTTTAGTATGTAGATAGTAGTACTTAGATTTTAGTATGTAGATAGTAGAAATTTTGACTTTTTACTTTTTAATTTTGATTTTTTAATTTTTACTTTTCACTTGCACCTTCCCCCATTACCGGCATATGTCGCCTTATTTCTGTTGCGTATGTAGAAAGTTGCCTCGGCACTACCCCACAGGGATGCAGCAGAAATTCAGCGACGATTTTTTTGTTTCCTTTTTAAAAAAAAAAGGAAAGCCCTGTCCTGGCAAGGACGGAAAGGTGGTGGGGTGGAATTTGGTATGGGGTAGTGCGAATTGAGTAATGCGTAGTCAGTAGTGCGAATTGAGTTGTAGATATTAGTACTTAGATATCAGTACTTAGATATTGGAAATCTTAACTTTTGAATTTTAACTTTTCACTTGCACTCACTGCTCATTAACAGCATATGTCGCCTTATTGCTGTTGCGTATGTAGAAAGTTGCCTCGGCACTACCCCACAGGGATGCAGCAGAAATTCAGCGACGATTTTTTTGTTTCCTTTTTTTAGAAAAAAAAGGAAAGCCCTGTCCTGGCAAGGACGGAAAAGTGGTGCGGTGGAATTGGTAGTGGGTAGGAAATTCCAAAATTCTAAACTAACTTTGTCATTATCAATTCCTATAAACTTAATCGTCATGAAAATCGTAAAATTCATTTTCAGCCTACTGTTCGGTCTGATGTTTATCAACGCCGGACTCAACAAATTTTTAAACTACATGCCTATGCCGGAACAAACACCGGAACAAATGGAAATATTTCAGGCTATGGCCAAACTGCAGTGGATCATACCATTGGTAGGATTGGTGGAAATTATTGGTGGACTATTATTTATCTTCCCGCGAACACGGGCACTTGGAGCCATCGTTATTCTTCCTGTGATGGTAGGCATCGTCATACATAACTACACATTCGATTCCAGCGGATTAGCTATCTCCGTTCCCCTATTGCTTATAAATATTTGGATGATTATAGACAATCGCAGGAAGTTTATGCATCTGCTCGACAAAAACTAGTCAGCATATAATAGAGGCTGCCGATTGTCTTTGATTAGGCAGCCTCCTTATTTTTATTCGTACCGTTGCGTATCCTGCTGAAGCTGTATCTCCATGCGGACATACGTTATGCCATTTTTTAAAAACGGCTGTCCCGATACCCGCATACCACACTTCGTGTAAAACATTGCAGCCGTTTCGCGGGCGTTGCACCACAAGCTATCGCGATTCCACGTTTGTGAAAAGGCAAAGACATGTGCTAAAATTTTGCGACCAACGCCTTGCCCCTGGTAATCTGTGCGGACGGCAAACTTTCGAAATTGAAACGATTCTTCGTCCGGGAATAGCGAAATTACAGCAATCAACACGTTATTGTGGTAAGCTCCGAAATGAAAAGCATCAAAATCATCAGCTATCATCACATCTTTCAGCGATCCATTTGGATACAGCACTTCTTGCCGCAAGCGCCAGGTGACAGCCGCAGTAACCTGCTCTATGCGTAAATCTTCCAACATCGCGGTAACCCGTACTACGATTTATAGGCGTTGAATAGCGCCATTACCTTAGCTTTATCATAGCCTTTCCCGGCTTCCAAAGATCCGCTGTCGCGTATCCCAAGTACTTTCGCCTGTTCATCCAAGATGATAAAGAAAGGATAACCAAGTTTTCCACCTTCCGGCGCATAACGGTTGAAAACCGCTTCGTTTTTATTTTCCTTCGAATAATTAAGATGGTAGTATACAAAGTTGTCGGCTACCAGCTTAGCTATCTCTTTCTCTTCCTGAATGTAGTTGTTAAAACGTAAGCACCAGATACACCAGTTGCCGCCAGCCTGAATAACAACGCGTTTCCCCTCCTGTTTTGCGATAACCAATAAGCTATCAATATCGGCTTGGGCATCCGCCTCCGGATGGTAGGGTTTTTCAAGAACCACGGTGGCTTCCGTCGGCGTCTGCGCTAGGGTTGCCGTAGAAACGGCAACCATCATAAGTATCCATAGATAAGATAAAAACTTCTTCATAGTATTGCATTATTTATGCATCCAATATAGCAAAAATACGCCGTCCATCCTAAGTTAGCCGCGATGCAAGCAGGCTAATCTTTTCTGGCTTTTTCCAGCTCCTTCACAAAATCTCTGCCCCAGTAGTGGATGTCATAGTACTTCACTTGGTCGTACAATCTTTTTATTCGCGCCGAGCGTTCGTCCTCTGGCATCAAAAGTGCCTTTAGTAAGCTTTCCTTCATGCTTTTTGTATCGTAAGGATTTGTCAGGATAGCATAGGGCAGCTCGACCGATGCGCCAGCGAATTCCGAAAGAACAAGTGCACCGTCTCCTTCTATAATCCCCTGCACAGCAACATATTCCTTGGCCACGAGATTCAGCCCGTCGCGCAGCGGTGTGATCCAGGCAATATCGCTTGTCGCATACAAACTCACGACCTGTTCAAATGGCAACGAGCGGTAAAAATATTGAATAGGCACCCAGTCCATCGTTGCAAAACGGCCATTGATCTCGCCTACTGCCCGATTCACTTCATCGCGAATGTCATCATATATCTTCATTCCCTGCGAAGGTGGCGTACAAATATTGACCAACTCCACCTTTCCACGGTATTCCGGATATTCTTCCAGAAATTCACCAAAGGCTTGAATTTTCTCCAATGGCCCTTTTACATAGTCTAACCGTTCGACAGAAAGAATGGTGCTTATCTCCTGCTCCGATTTTTTCGCTAAGGTAGCTTCAATCTTTTTCCGGATATCGCTTTTCTTCAAAATGCCCTGTACCTTCTCCATATTCACACCGACTGGTTGTGCGCCAAGGCGGATCTGACGACCATCTATTTCGATAACCTTTGTCATTTGATCCACGCCAAGTGCGCAGCTGTAAGTCAGGAACTGCTTAGCGGCATTGATTTTCTTCACGACCTTGAACGGTGTATGGCTGCGCAGTACATCAATAAAGTTTTCTACATAGCGCGGGATATGGAAGCTGATAAAATCGCAAAGCAACAAGCTCCCGATAATTTCCTTTCGCCAAGGAATGATATTAAAAATATCTGCTGCCGGGAATGAGGTGTGATGGAAGAACCCAATCCGAAGATCAGGGCGCAACGACTTAAGGTAAGCCGGTACCATCCATAAATTGTATTCGTGGATCCACACCAAAGCGTCTTGATCAGCCTCTTTTGCGATACGCTCAGCGAAGATTCTATTGATCTTGAGGTAGTGCTCCCAATCGTCGTGATTGAATTTCGCTTTGTCTACAAACGAGAAAATTGTCGGCCAAAAAGCTTCCTTGGAAAATACCCGGTAAAATTGATCGATATCCTCCTTCGGCAGGCTAATCGTCGACGCTACCAAATTGGAATATTTCTCTTCATCGATCAATTCATTGGGCACCTCAGGACGATCTTTCTGCTGCACTTCCTCACCTATCCAAATGCCTGAACGCCCTTTCTCAAATAAACCCAATAACGAGGGAATGATACCATTCGGACTTTTAGGCGAAACCCGAATAGATTTCCCGTTCACCACCTCTTGCTCAAACGGAAGTCTGTGGTAGACAACCACCAGTTGATTGGTTCCCTTTTTTGTTTGCGTAAGCTGCCTTTTACGGACTTGATCAGCGTATTTTTTGAACGGGGCAAAATGCGATAACGACTCGATAATCCCGCCCGCCCCAGGTTCGAAAGCCTGATAAACGAGGTCATCTTGAGCCGTTTGGTCGATCAGACCTTGCTCCGCCTGTCCGACGACCACACCCTTATACCCTGTTTTATATAAAGACAGATCATTTAATGTATCGCCCGCGACGAGTACCTGTTCCGGATCAACGTGTAAATGTTCGACGAGCGCTTTCAATGTACTTCCTTTGTTGACGCCGCGGGGCAAAACATCTAAATATTTATCAACCGAGGTGATGATATCACAATCAAAACTCTCTGCTACCTTATGGATGGCTTCTAAATTTGCATCGCCATCATAGAAGAATGAGCAGCGGCGTTGCTGGGGAACTTCTTGAAAAGTGACGGAAGCCACTTCAAGCACTTTCGAACGGATTGCGTAGGTGGATGGCCATCGCGCTTCAATATCGCCCTGTATAGACTCTACCGATTCCAAGGTCAAGCCATTCACTACGGTCGCGCCCACATCCGCTATAATATAATTGGGTCGAGGAATTAATGGATCATTTAACAGGGGTATAACCGACTCGACACCTCTTCCCGTTACAAAGACGAGCTGTATATCAGTGTGCTGCTTGATAAGTCGGTATAAGCGGAGCCTGTTTTCCATGCTTCCACCTAAAAATGTTCCATCTAAATCCGTCGCTAATAGCATCATATAATATTCCTTTCTAATAATTTAAATTCTGAAGTCACGGCCATATGGTTGTAAAGCACCCTATATGCCGTATTGATAATGGGCATATTTAGCCCTAAGTCTTTTGCCGTCTGATAAAGTCCTTGCGTTGCGGCATAACCCTCTGCCACCATAGACATAGCATTTTGCGTTTGCTCGACGCTATAGCCACGGCCTATGAGTTCACCAAAGCTTCGGTTTCGGCTGTGCGGCGAATAAGCCGTCACGAGTAGATCGCCCAGATAGCTGGAACAGGCTATGCGGTTTTCTGAAACATGCAGTGCTTCCAGTAGCAGTTGCAACTCATAAATAGCGTTAGATACGAGCACAGCCATGAAATTATCTCCATAATTCAATCCCTTAGCCATACCGCACACCAAACCTACCACGTTTTTATAGATCGCAGCATACTCGATACCACAAAGGTCTGTATGCAGATTAATGGCCAAATACCGACTCGAAAAACAAGGTCGAAGCTGCTGAAGAAACGAATCGTTTGCTGAGCAAATGGTCATATAGGTTTTTTTACCCATACCAATCTCCTCGGCATGACATGGCCCCGCGAGTACCGCTTGCCGATAGGCTTCTACACCGAAATGTTGCGCGACAAAAGCGGATGGCAAAACGTTATCTTCACCAACGGTTCCTTTTATGGATGTAATTATTTTTTTCCCTTGAAGAAGGTTGGGGTCAATGGTAGAACAAAGCGAGGGAAAATGTGCACTGGGCACTACGAAGAGTATGGTGGAAGCTTGCTGTAGAACGAGGTTCAAATCCGTTGAAGCTTGTAGATAATTTGTATCTAATTTTACAAAACTTAAATAATCCGGATTGATTCCTTCGTCATTTAAGGCTTCGACCTGCACCTGGCGTCGCAGGTACCAAAATACCCTAACTTTATTCTCTGTCAATATTTTCACTAATGCGGTGGCCCAGCTACCTCCGCCTATTACACTTATTTCTGTCAAATCATCGTTGTTTTTGGGCTAAGCATAGGTTTTTAAATAAGCCCGTTATCTAATACGATACAAATATAGTAAAAATAAACTAATAAGCAAAATAAAGATCAGTTTTGATGGCCAAGGCCGGCATAAAGTTAGCTATTATGACAATCAGCCAACACAAAAGTACCCTATCAAAACCTATGGTATGGTGTAATGGACACTATGTGGCCATCATGCTGTAAAACAATTATTTCACCGCTTTGACAGTAAGCTTAATCTTACGTTTTTGTGCTGCTCGTTCCGGATCGCCCTGCGCGGGGTATGGCGTCAATGCCGTTAGTCGAAACGTATAACGATGGAAAACAGCGGCCTTCGCGTACCCTTTGTCGGGCAGATCGGCCGTCGCAACGACGAGCGTTTGCGGACGGGTAAATGTGCCCATCGCGGTGAGTTCTGCGGCGGCGACTCCGGCCCAAACACACTGTACGCCCTCGGGACAACGACTATCTTCCAGAAGTCGCGCAAAAGTAAGGTTTATCTGTTCACGTTCCAGAAATAGATTTTGTCCTTCTTCTAAAACCAGCATAGTACTATCTTTCGTGGATACGACGCCTGTTGTCGATCGCGGTGATCGGCAAGCCAGTAATAGCATGGCAGTAACGAAGAGAAGGAAAAATCTAAACATAATCAATAGTACGACTATTTACCTGTACTTGCTACATTTTTTTATACCGTATGGTCTTATCTCTTACGGCTATATACCCCCTATCGGAGTGCTAAGGTTCGAAAAGAAAGATCAAATAAATTCATATTTCAAATATATATACCTATACTTGTATCGTATACTTTAGGGGTGTCTGCAATAGCAGGCTGAGATTTTACCCTTGGAACCTGATCTAGTTCATACTAGCGTAGGGAAAAGTAGGACCACTTCTTTTGGGCTTTCTTTAGCCTGTCGTTGGCATACCTAAAGTATTTTTTCTCATAAAAAATAGGTAGGCTATGCAAATTAAAATCAACAATCAGCACCATCAATTACGCGAACCCTTCCCCGCCTCACTACAAGAAGCGTTGGATTTGTTGGTTCCCGATCTTAAACCAAAAGGCGTTGCCGTCGCGTTAAATCAGCGAGTTGTCCCTCGGCCACTTTGGGCACAAACCGAAATTTCCGATCAAGCAGAACTCTTAATAATCACCGCTACCCAAGGCGGCTAACCCCATAAACTATGGATCAACAAACACACATATTATCAACTGCCCCATTCCCTAAATCACGCAAGGTATATGTCCAAGGGGAACTTTTTCCGATAGCAGTTGCCATGCGCGAGATCAGTCTTGATGCCACCAGATTGAGTAGCGGTAGACAAGAAGAGAATAAGCCCGTCACCGTTTACGACACATCGGGTGCCTATACCGATCCGGACGTCGCAATCGACATCCGAAAAGGATTGCCGCGTTTACGCGAGCAGTGGATTATCGACCGGTCCGATGTGGAGCAGTTAACGGAAGGCACATCCGCCTACGGCAGAGAAAGACTCCAGAATACAGCTATTGACCATCTCCGATTCGATTATTGCCATCAACCTAAACGCGCTAAAGCCGGTCGCAATGTGAGCCAGCTTTATTATGCCAAGCAAGGGATCATTACCGCAGAAATGGAATATGTTGCGATCCGTGAAAATCAACGCATCACCGCTACGATGAGTACGGAAGATCCTTTATCTGCGCAACATGCCGGGAATAACTTTGGCGCCAATACACCAAAGCATTGGATTACGCCAGAGTTTGTGCGGCAGGAAATTGCTGCCGGGCGCGCTATTATCCCCAACAACATCAACCATCCGGAAAGCGAGCCCATGATTATCGGCAGAAATTTTCTGGTCAAGATTAACGCCAATATCGGGAACAGCGCGGTAACGTCAAGTATTGAAGAAGAAGTTGAAAAGGCGGTGTGGGCATGCCGCTGGGGCGCGGACACCATCATGGATCTTTCCACCGGAAAAAACATACACGAGACTCGAGAATGGATCTTACGCAACTCGCCCGTTCCGATTGGCACAGTTCCTATATACCAGGCATTAGAAAAGGTTCAGGGTGTAGCGGAAAACTTGACATGGGAAATCTTTAGGGACACCCTTATCGAGCAAGCTGAACAAGGCGTTTCCTACTTTACGATTCACGCCGGCGTACTGCTCCGCTATATCCATCTAACAGCAAAGCGCGTCACGGGTATCGTGTCCCGGGGCGGATCCATTATGGCGAAATGGTGCCTCTTCCATCATCAGGAAAACTTCCTATACACCCATTTCGAAGAGATCTGCGCGATCATGAAGCAGTATGATGTTGCGTTTTCGCTAGGCGATGGCCTCCGTCCCGGCGCTATTGCAGACGCGAATGATGCCGCGCAGTTTGCCGAACTGGAGACCTTGGGCGAGCTCACCAAAATAGCCTGGAAGCATGATATTCAGGTAATGATCGAAGGGCCTGGACACGTACCCATGCATCTTATCAAAGAAAATATGGAGAAACAGCTGGAAACCTGCGACGAAGCGCCATTTTACACCTTAGGTCCCCTAACTACCGACATAGCCCCAGGCTATGATCACATTACCTCGGCTATCGGTGCCGCGATGATTGGCTGGTATGGCTGCGCCATGTTGTGCTATGTAACGCCAAAGGAGCATCTGGGCCTACCGAATAAAAAGGATGTGAAAGATGGGGTGATAACCTACAAGATAGCCGCCCATGCGGCAGATTTGGCAAAGGGACATCCCGGCGCACAATACCGGGACAACGCACTGAGCAAGGCACGTTTTGAATTTCGATGGGAAGATCAATTTAACTTATCGCTAGACCCCGACACAGCACGCGAATTTCACGACGAAACGTTGCCTGCCGATGGAGCAAAAATTGCGCACTTCTGCTCGATGTGCGGTCCGAAATTTTGCTCCATGAAAATAACGCAGGAGATACGCGACAGCGTCGCTGAAGGGCTGCAGGAAAAGTCCGCAGAATTTATTGAAAAAGGAAAAGAAATTTATCTCTAGCCTATGCGAATCATCACGTTGCCCACCTTTCAAAGCGGAGAAATAGCTATTCTCCGCCAACTGTTAGCATGGCCAGATGTATATGTACATGTCCGGAAACCCGATTTATCGGAAACGGACTACGTCAATTATCTATGTGCTTTTTCTGTTGACGAGCGCAAAAAGCTCGTCGCACATCAAGCGTATGATCGAGCAGCAGACTGCGGCGTAGAGCGTATACACTTTTCTACGCTTAGGAGACAGACGTTAGGGCTAACCAGCGCAACAAAGCAGCATATCAGCACATCCACACACAGCTGGGATGAGTTTAACGGCCTTGCGCCTGTTTACGATGCCGCTTTTGTGAGCCCGCTTTTTCCAAGTATTTCCAAACGCGGGTATGGCTTGGAAAATACTATTCCCGAAAGCGGGCGTCGCAACCGCGCTATTAAAGCCATTGCTCTAGGCGGCATATCATCGGCACGACTTGCCACCATGACGGCACATGAATTCGATGATTTTGCTCTATGTGGTGCCCTATGGGAAGCCAACGACCCCCTACGCGAAGCAACATCCTGCCTCGCACTCGCCCAATTATTTAGCGATAGAAGTATACAAAAAAACAACGCATAATGAAGATAAGCCCTATACAATACATTTCCTCGGGAGCTACTGCCGAGCAACATTTTGAAAATATACGGCAAGCACTTGAGCAAGGCGTTGATTGGATACAGCTTCGGCTAAAAAACGCTAAAACCGCCGAGCGGGTTGCGCTTGCTCATCGTATTCTGGATTTGAAGAAACAGTATGCCTTTACCTTGATCATCAACGATGATGTGGAAGCTGCTGTGGAAACGGATGCAGATGGCGTACACTTGGGTCTGGACGACATGGGTATTGCAGAAGCAAGGAGAATGCTGCATGCAGAAAAGATTATTGGCGGCACGGCCAACACATTGGCTGATGTACAATTGCGCATCAGTGAGGGCTGCCATTACATCGGTCTGGGACCGCTTCGCCATACCAATACGAAACAAAAACTGAGCCCTATACTCGGCTTTGAGGGTTATGCCACTATTCTAGATGCCTTAGATCCGGCAATAGCACCACCTATTTTTGCTATCGGCGGTGTCGAAGAACGCGATATCGCTCCACTTAAAAAAATCGGCCTCTATGGCATCGCCCTCTCCAAACATATTCAAGACAACTTCGCCAATCCACACTACATAGTGTATTTAAACAACTTAATTCATGAACACGAAACTAAACATTAGCGGTAGGCTATTTGACTCGAGACTATTTCTTGGCACTGGCAAATTTGGCTCGGCAAAGCTGATGGAAGAGGCTATCCGCACATCAGCTACAGAAATGGTTACGGTCGCGCTGAAACGCATCGACATGGAGACCAATACCGACGAGATACTTAGCCACATACCGCAAGACAAGGTACAGCTGCTACCGAATACCTCGGGCGCACGAACTGCGCAGGAAGCCGTGTTGGCCGCTCAGCTTGCGCGCGAAGCGATGGAAACCAACTGGGTGAAGCTAGAGATACATCCAGACCCCAGGTACCTGCTACCCGACCCCATAGAAACATTACGGGCCTGCGAGGAGCTGGCGAAAGCTGGCTTTATCGTTCTGCCCTACATCCATGCAGACCCCGTACTGTGCAAACGCCTGGAAGATGTGGGCACAGCGGCCGTCATGCCTTTGGGATCGACTATTGGAAGCAACCAAGGGTTAAAAACCATTGATTTTTTAGCAATCATCATTGAACAAAGTACCGTGCCGGTTATTGTAGACGCGGGAATCGGCTCGCCTTCCGACGCGGCCAAAGCCATGGAGCTCGGAGCTGATGCCGTATTGGTCAATACGGCTATTGCCACCGCAAAAGACCCGGCCTTGGTTGCAGAGGCTTTTGCACTAGCCGTTCAAGCAGGAAGAATGGCTTACCAAGCAAGCTTGAGGGCGCCCGCAAACCAAGCGTCTGCAAGCAGTCCGTTAACCAGCTTTTTAACCAAAACATAACGTCATGAACACGACTTTTAGCGATGTCTTTTTGCAGTACCAGTGGGATGATATCAAACAGCAAATCGAAAACTGTAGGGCGGCGGATGTGCAACAAGCGCTATCGAAGAACAAACGGAATCTGCACGATTTTCTGGCACTTCTATCGCCCGCGGCGAAACCCTTTCTGGAGGAAATGGCACAACGTTCTCATCAGTTAACGGTGCAGCGCTTCGGCAAAAACATCCAGCTTTATGCTCCGCTCTACCTAAGCAATGAGTGCCATAATATTTGTACCTATTGTGGTTTCAGCATGGATAATAAAATAAGAAGACGAACACTATCCGGTGGCGAGATCCAGCTGGAAGCGCAAGCACTTCGCCAAATGGGTTTTCAACATGTGTTGTTGGTTTCAGGAGAAGCGAACAACAGTGTAAATACACCTTACTTTTTACAGGCAATAGCACAGATCAAGCCGCTGTTTCCACAAATATCCATCGAGGTGCAGCCTTTGGATCAGGAAGACTATGTCGCGTTACGCCACGCTCAAGTGAATGCCGTATTGGTTTACCAAGAAACCTACCATCAGGAAGTCTATAAAAACTATCATCCAAAAGGCAAAAAATCGAACTTTGATTACCGCCTTGCCACACCCGATCGGATTGGAGCTGCTGGTATGCATAAGATCGGCCTAGGGGTATTGTTGGGTCTGGAAGACTGGCGCGTGGATAGTTTTTTCAATGCGCTCCATATCGACTACCTACAAAAGCGCTACTGGCAGACCAAGTATTCCGTCTCCTTCCCGCGATTGCGTCCGGCAGAAGGTGTAGAGGCACCAAATTTTATGATGGATGATGCAGATTTACTACAGCTCATCTGTGCCTATCGCCTTTGGAATGCTGATCTCGAAATATCCCTATCCACCCGGGAGGAAGAAATTTTCCGTAATCACGTCATTCCATTGGGCGTAACATCCATGAGTGCTGCATCCAAAACAAATCCCGGTGGTTACGTCGTTGAACCAAGCTCCTTGGAGCAATTCGAAATCAGCGATGAGCGTCCGGTAGCTGCCATCGTCAGTCAGATTAGGCAAGCTGGATATCAACCGGTCTGGAAAGATTGGCAGCCTGAATTTATAGGAAATTAAACGTATCAACGATCCATGATGGCCAAACACAAACACGCAAAAAAAAAAGAGAATATGCGATATGGTCTTTAAAAAACATACGATTTATATATGAAACTGACGAAGGAACAAATAATGCGCTATAAAAAACATATATCGTTGCCCGGCATTGGTATGGAAGGGCAATTAAAAATTAAGAAAGCGCGCGTATTGGTTGTTGGGGCGGGCGGCCTCGGTAGCCCACTTTGCTTATACCTTGCCGGCGCCGGCGTAGGCCATTTAGCCTGCGTTGACTTTGATCAAGTAGAAATTCACAACCTGCATCGCCAAGTCGCCCACACCGAACGTACCATCGGCATGCCAAAAGTGTATAGCTTGCAGAAGCAACTCATGCAACTTAACTCTGACATTGTTTTCGTGCCTATTCAGCAACGCGTCTCTGCCAGCAATATTCACGAGCTCATTCATGATTACGATATCGTTATTGATGGATGTGACAATTTCAATACGCGCTATATCGTGAATGATGCTTGTGCTAGCGAGCAAAAGCCGCTTGTTTATGGTAGCGTGTTAAATTACGAGGTACAAATGGCTCTATTTAACCACGAGGGATCGAAAGACTTACGCGCCATATTCCCAGAACCGCCCCATCCGGATGATGTGCCCAGCTGCGACCTAAACGGTGTGCTAGCGACTACGCCCGGTATTCTAGCTTTGATGATGGCGCAGGAAACATTGAAGGTGTTGCTCGGTTTGCCGGTGCTACACAACCAATGGCTTATCATGGACACCCTAAGCTGGGAATGCACGAAAATTTCCTTCTAAAATGGATAAATTGCGTCCCAATCCACATTTAAAAAGCAGATGATTTAATTGAATTAAAAAAATTGTATATTTAGGCTACCATATTAGCTTTAAGATGTTTGCCAAACTAATCGCCATAGACTCGCAAAAAATAGGCACGGTATATTTCCATGCTTTCGTTGTTAAAATGGATAAGGAAGAAGTCGGATTTGCTATGTATATAAATGATCTACCCGTTCCTCTTTTATACTTCTCTAGAGATCAACCCGATAGTATCACCTTCAAGATCAACAACGAGCAGTTTCTATCGATTGTAAAAAACAGCAAATTTAATCGAGACGAACGGAAATCTTTGTACAAAGATTTCGAGTTTTTCCTCCGTATCATGGAGGAACGCGCTACCGCTTATATTTTCAAAACCGCTACGGTCAAGTATATCACCAACTCCAGGGACATTATTCGCTATAAAAATTACTATATCGCCGGCCGTGTAGAGATGTTGTAATGTGCCTTCGCAGGACTTTCTTTTTGTATAACAGGGCTTTGTTTTTTACTTGGATTGTCCAACTTACATCCCATCCGCCGCATGCCGCGGCAAGGCATTACTTTTATAGGCCAAAAGTAACAAAAGCCCGTCGCTTGAAACCTTTGCAGGGAAAGCTTGTGCGGGGGCAAATGTCTACATATTGCAAAGCTTTCGATGCGACATTTTGGTCAATAGTGGAATGTGCAAGTGAGAAGTTAAAAGTCAAAAGTGAGAAGTTAAAAGTCAAAATCCAAAAGTGAAAATTTCTAAAATCTAAGTACTATCATCTACATACTATTATCTAAATACTACTATCTAAGTACTATCATCTATCTACTACTATCTAAGTACTATCATCTATCCACTACTATCTAAGTACTATCATCTATCTACTACTATCTAACTTACATACGCAATACTCATTACCCATTACTCAATACTTTTTATTAAATTTGACTGGCTTTGGGGGTATTCTGAAAAGAATTGAGACAGTCCCTTTGAACCTGATCCGGTTAATACTGGCGTAGGGAAAAGCGTTTGCGATATCTATCTATAATCGACGTTTTCCTATTCCATGCTGTTTCCCCAAAAGCCTGCGGACATTTAACATTATTGTCATGGAACAACAGATTATTCAACAATTACATCAGCTGAGGCAGCAATCGCCATTGGTGCACAACATTACCAACTTTGTGGTGATGAACAATACGGCTAACGCCTTACTGGCCATCGGTGCATCGCCGGTGATGGTTCATAGCTCTCGGGAGGTCAAAGACGTCGTTACCATTAGCGGCGCATTGGTTATTAACATTGGGACACTCAGTGAGGAATGGGCAGACGCCATGCTGATCGCGGCAAAACATGCTGCTCAAATTGGCTGTCCATGGGTGCTGGATCCTGTTGGCGCAGGCATATCACCCTTTCGGAATGAGGTTTTAAAGGAACTGTTAGACCACAGGCCTACCGCCATACGCGGGAACGCTTCAGAGATTATTGCACTGGCAAGCTTTGCACAGACGGGCGGAAAAGGTGTTGACAGCATAGCCCGTAGCGCTGACGCCGTCTCCTCGGGCAAAGTGCTCCAAGAAAAATACGGCGCGCAGGTGTGTATATCGGGCGAAACAGACTACGTTATCGGAAAGGATAGTTGGGCCGAAGTTAACAATGGAAGTATACTGATGACGAAAGTTACCGGCTTGGGGTGCACCGCATCGGCTCTTGTGGCGGCATTTCTTGCGCTGCGTCAAGATCCTTTCGCTGAAGCCTTGGCAGGCGTAAGCCTCTGTAGCCTGGCGGGCGAGTTGGCAGCACGGCAATCCATTGGTCCGGGAACCTTACAACTCAACCTCTACGATACGCTCCATAATCTTAGCGATGATGAGATTCGCATTCATCTAAACGTAAAAGAGCATGCCTATTAATTCGGGCTTTCCCTATCCGCTATACCTTGTTATCTCGGAGCGAGACTGTGCAGGCCGTCCTCTACTTTGGGTAGCCGAAGAGGCTATCCGCGGCGGGGTGGACATCATACAGTTACGTGAAAAAGAGATGTCGAACGATGCTTTTTTAAAGCAAGCCCGTGCCTTAAAGAAGCTGACCGATAAATTTGGTATCCCCTTGGTAATTAACGACGCTGTCGACATCGCTATCGCGGTAGAAGCCTGGGGCGTTCATGTCGGCCAACAAGACAGCGCCCCCTTAGAAATTGCCGAGAAATTTGCAGATCGCCTGCATATCGGATGGTCCTTGGAGGATATTGCCCAGCTGGAGAGCGAGCAGATGGCAGCCGTAGACCACTTGGGTCTTAGCCCCATTTATGCAACAGCAACAAAAACGGATACGATCACAGAATGGGGTATCGACGGAATCAGCGAGGTAAGAAAAATGACCGATAAACCGTTGATCGCAATCGGCCGGATGCATGCAGGGAATGCCGTTGCCGCGTTGGCGGCCGGTGCCAACAGCATCGCCGTGGTATCTTCCATTTGCCAAGCCCCTGATCCGAGAGCTGCCAGTCAACAATTAAAGAATTTACTATTATGATAGATAGGAGAACACAGCGAGTTCCGACGGTGCTAAGCATCGCTGGATTTGATGGAAGCGGGGGTGCCGGTATTCAGGCCGACACCAAAACAATATCGGCGTTAGGCTGCTATGCGATGAATGTACTTACGGCCCTCCCCGTTCAAAACACACAAGGTGTTCGCAACATTTATGACATCCCGACCGATGCGGTGCGGGAACAGTTGGATGCTATATTTGACGATATCCCACCAGATGCCATCAAGATAGGCATGGTACATAGCGTCGCCTTGGTACGCTGCATCAGTGATTACCTGCACGCGTATACGGGTCCGATCACGTTTGATCCGGTTATGGTATCGACCAGTGGACATCAATTGATACAAGAAGACACCATACAAGCATGTATAGCGGAACTTTTTCCGAAAGCGACCGTTATCACCCCCAATTTAGATGAAGTCTCTGTACTCGTGGGGCGCAGTATTAACACGCCGGAAGCCATGCAAGCGGCGGGCACCACGCTGTTGTCTATGGGCTGCAATGCTGTTCTTGTAAAGGGCGGACATTTAAGTAGCGACACGCTTAGCACCTTCCTTATGCAACAATCCGGCCTCACGACGCGATACGAGTCCTCGCGTATAGCAACACAAAACACCCATGGATCTGGATGTACCCTATCGTCGGCCATCGCTAGCTTTATGGCGCAAGGGAAAACGTTGGATGACGCTGTTTCAAGCAGTTTGGACTATGTACACCAAGCAATTCAGGGTAGTAAAAACCTTCGTATAGGAAAAGGCAACGGACCTTTAAATCATTTTTTTAATCCCCAAAAACTCATTCACTATGAAATGGACTGATAAAGCTTGGGAAAGCATACAGCCCCTACTGGATACTATCTTTCACATGCCATTTATTCAAGAACTTCAATCGGGAACATTACCCCTTGCAAAGTTTCAATTTTATATGCAGCAAGACGCTAAATACCTGGAACATTTTGGTCGTGTGCTGGCGGTGCTAGGCAGCAAATCACCGGACAATGTTCAAGCGTTGGATTTTTTTGACTTTGGCAAAAATGCATTAGTTGTCGAAAAGCTGTTGCATGAAACTTATTTCACGCAATTCGGCATGGCAAGCGACCAGGAGATCGTGATGGGGCCAATATGCCATCATTATGTACATTATCTGAAAAGCGTGGCCGCCTTTGAACCTTTGGAGGTCGCCGTGGCCGCCGTGCTACCGTGCTTTTGGATCTACAAAGTGGTGGGCGACACCATTTTTGCAAACCAATCTACCTCGCAAAATCCCTATGAAGCTTGGATCGCGACATACAGCGGAACCGATTTTGCAGACGGCGTAACTTTGGCCAAACATTACGTCGACACAATGGCCGAGCAAACGACCGAAGCCATGCAAACGCGTATGTTCGAGGCTTTCCTCTCCGCTTCACGCCTAGAATATATGTTTTGGGAAGCTGCCTACTTGCAGAAAGGCTGGTGAGACCAAACGCCATCCCGCCAAAACTACAGCGAGCACGATGAACAAAAAAAACCGTCGTAAGCCTTTCAGTAGGGCTTACGACGGTTTTTAACATGTTGGACCGTGTTGTATTAGTTTAATATCACTATTTCGACACGTCTATTCTTCTGCCGGCCTTCTGGCGTTTTATTATCCGACACGGGCTTGCTTTGCCCTAGGCCTTTTGTCGCGATGCGAGCCCCACTGATACCGGCGTCTTCCAAGAATTTTTTGACAGAAGCCGCGCGCTTATCAGACAACCACTTGTTGTAGTTTTCTTCACCAGTAGAATCCGTATGTCCATCAACTCGAAGTTTTTTGGAGGTATCATTCTTCAATAATTTAGCCACTTTACTTAGCTCTACTTTCGCCTTGTCGGTCAAGTAGGATGAATTAGTGGGAAACAATAGGTCAGATGACAATGTAAACTTTATGCCCTCGTCTGTACGGGAAGCATTTTCAAACTCGCTTTTCACATTTTTTAAGCCGTCATCTGTTCCATCTTTGGAAACCACGGCGCCCGGATTAACCATAATCGCTTTTTGCTTGCAAGCGCTAGCAGCAACAGTCAGTGTAAGAAATAGGGCAGCAGTACGTATATGTTTCATGAAATCTCCTTTAGTCGTGCCGTAAATATAATGATTTTACACTTTTTCAGGCATACTTAATTGTTTTTTTGGATGTTTGCCGACAATTTAGACAGCAATTGTTTGATTTCAGGGATCTCTTTGTAAAGATTCCAGATCAATCCCGATCGCGCATTTTCAATACAGACAGCAACAGCGGCTTGGTTTGTTGCAAAATATTCATCCGATACATCATTATCCCGAAGATCTAACCACGCTCGAAATCCATACTCGGTGAAGAAGTTTTCGCTATTATTTTCATAAAGGGCCAACACCGATTTACGACCTTCATTAGGCAGCAAAAACATCGATGCCGGAGCAATTGCCGGATTGACGCGGTAGCTTCCTACACTATCTGTCAACTGATAGAAGCCCCATATATCGGAATCTGTAGAGCCCACTCCTATTTCATTATCTCGACGTTTACGAACTTTGATATAATCGCGAATCGCATCTTCATAGTTGATCTCGGCGTCGGGTAATATCTTTGGGTCTATGGTAAAGAAGGGTTTGTAAAATTCTAATAGGCTGCCCCTCGCATTTCCGAATAGCAAGCGCTCCCCATACATCATGGTATCCTGCAATATCGAAACACGCTCAGCAGAATCATCTACCTCATTTCCCAACGGGTTAAACGCTAATCTAAATGTCTCACGGACCAACGACAGCGTGTCTTTAGCTAAACTATCCATTTTGCTATACGCCGAAGCATACCGCTGATCAATGTTTTTGACGCCATTTTCATAAGCGGACAACGGAATAGGATGCGTGGGAGAAGCCATCGCCAACATATAGGCATTGATCGATTCGTTTACGCCACCCAATGTCGCATATTGCTTGTCAGCATCAACCCCGGAAACACGTTCCTGCAATACATCTTCGTAACCACTTGCCAAAAGACGATCCCATTGCACCGCATCATAAAGCTTAGAGATTTTATCCCGAAGGTTGGTTTCATTCTCGCGGTCGTTATTGAAAAACTGCCGCGCAACCAATAATGACTCAATAAGCGATGATGTCGCTAGCACGTCATAAGTAGGTTCGCTTTCCCTATAGTCCGGCAAACCTGTGCGCCCATCGAAATAAGTAGGAAAAATACCGTAGCGATTTTGGGCCTTTGCAAGAAAGGATAAAATACTATGAATGCGGCCTACAGCCACTTGCCTATTAAGGCGTTCACGCTGCACCCCCACAATTAAACTCAATATAGCATTTCCGCTTTCTTTCACGGATACCAACGCCCGATCTTTCATGCCAAAAGGCAGATACATGCCACTGTTGATATCATAGTTCTCCGTAAAATAATTGACGTGTGCGCCCTGCACAAGATCGAGCAATTCATTTTCATCCAGGCGCTTGGTCTTAACCTCTTTAATTGCTGAAAATGGTGACTCAACGTAGTTATAATCTATCCATGCTATTTTGTAGTAATACGTTTTGTTTAGGTCTGACACATAATCCAAGCAGCTTTGCATCGAAATGGGCCGGATGCCTACGGGTGTGAATGCTTTGCCATCTTCCGAGCGATAGATTTTAATATACCGAATGGAAGGCGTCAGCGGAAGTTGCCATTGTAAATGCACCTGCTTATCATAAGCTACAGCAGAAGACAGGATCGCGGGAGAGGACAACCTAACCTGCGATACGCTTTTAGGAAGAAACTCCATTTGATCAATAAAGAGCTGATGGGTCTTATCCGAAGCATTGTTTTGTAGCAGGCGAACCGCAGTGATGGGCTCGCGCGTCATCAGATTTTTAAACTTTGCTATGGGTATCTTTACGCGCGTCCAAGTATTGTAGTCGAAATCCTCCATATAGGGCAGCAATTCCAAATAATCGGTTTCGTTATGCCGTTGTTTAATACCAATCTTTGGTAAGTCGCCCCGCTGCGTGTGTTCCGTTTTAACAAATAGTTGGAACACCAAAAAATCAGATTGATTAACCTGATAGGTCAATTTCTGCCGATTGTATTGCAAATCCACCTTCCAATCGCCCGCCGGAGCCGATTTGTATTGTAAGGAGAGCGCGTTGCCCGGGGTGAAAAACAGCGTATCGGAAACCAACAAATGCCTATTTAAATTTTCTACCCAAGATTGCCCTTGGTATTCCACTTTGCTCTTTGCATAGATCCCCCTAACGAGGCTATTATCAAACACGACTTCTGGATAGGTATCTGCCTGCACATGCGTAATCGTGCTCGCAAAAGAAATTAATGAGAATATGAATGGATAAAAATACTTCATAGCAACTATTGATTTACGGCAAAAATAAGCAAATATTGAACCATTCGGAGGAAAAGACAATAGCGATGGGAAATGGTAAGAAAAATATTACGCACATTCCTAGAACGTTATCATAACAAGCCTCAAAAAACCTACAAATAATTTTTAGAATAAAGTTTTCTCTCTATATTTGCATCATCGCAAGCGAAAGTAGCTCAGTTGGTAGAGCACAACCTTGCCAAGGTTGGGGTCGCGAGTTCGAATCTCGTCTTTCGCTCAGTTGCCTAGGTGGTGGAACTGGTAGACACGCAGGACTTAAAATCCTGTTCCCGTTAAGGGAGTGCGGGTTCGATTCCCGCCCTAGGTACAAAAAAGAGCAGGCTCAAAAGCTCTTCAAAAAAGATCCCCGATTCTTAAAAAGTGTCGGGGATTTTCGTTTTAACGGATTTTTTGTCGATATAGGATTATTCGATTATTACATTTGAAAATTCGCCAGTATATATATTCAGTGTACACTTTGCATAAGATGTAATTATTGCGTTGAAAGAATTTGTACCTCTATATTTCATTATAATTATCGCCGTTCCGTCGGAATTATCGACATATCGAGTTTCAACATGCTCAAAACTGGAAGGATTTTTCAAGTTGTCCTTTATATATCGTTTAAATTTCGGACACGACCCATCCAACTCCGACAAATGTTTTTCTATCTCGTTTTTCGGATCTTCCGTTTTAGTAGTGTCATTGCTTCCGCTAATGCTTCCAATAATATAAAGGAATGCGATTCCGCCCATTAAGAAATATAAAATCGTTTTCATAGTTGTTCGTATTTTAAACCAGTCTTCGTGTATTTATATAATAATAGAGGGTTCCATAGTTATAGTATGTTGTCTGATATAGAAGATTACGGCACCGGCTTGTAAAATGCTATATTTCAAAAGCTCTAATGCATCAAATTATTCGGAAAAGAATTATTCGATTCCGGCTTTTGCGAGTAGTACAACCTATAAAAACATCTCATGCCACTAAACTAGCAGGCTTATGTATGACATTAATACGGCTTACCGTAAAAGATGGAAATAAAAAATACGCAAAATGAATAGCTCTAAAAGCCAACCGTGGTCTATCACCTTAACTCATCTATCAGTAAGCATCGACTTTACCAAAAAACAGGATGATTACATTATTCTCTTATTGAAGAGATCTGTATCTAAACCGGTTCTTTCCACAAACTGACAACTTGCTCTTCTAATTCAAAGGTCTATCTGTGCACTACTAGCGCCAAATAAAAATGCTAGGAACGTAGTCTCCAAAAGCTTCCTTTTCTGGGTTTGCGCAGGCGTTCGCGAGCCTCAAATTGAAAACTTTTTACGAAGAGGCGCTATTGAACAAAAATATTACCGTTAAAAGATTTGTAATACGGTATATTACATATTACATTTGTATAATGATTCAGACATTCCGGCATAAGGGATTGAAGCTGTTTTGGGAAAAGGATGACAAGTCTAAATTGCCAGCCAACCATATTTCCAAAATACGCCTGATTTTAACGTTGCTCAATGCTGCGAAAGTTGCCGAAGATGTTAACTTCCCAGGATCGGATTTTCATGGATTAAAAGGAGACTTGGCGGGGTTTTATGCTGTCAAGGTCACGGGAAATTACCGCATCATCTTTCAATTTTCGGACGGAGATGCATTCGACATCGGATATGTTGATTACCATTAAATAAAAAGGAGACACACCATGGGAACGCAAGAAATGGCTCCCGCACACCCGGGAGAAGTATTAAAGGGGCTCTATCTGGAACCTTTGGAAAAAACAATTACACAGGCTGCGACAGATTTAGGCGTATCGCGTCGGACGTTATCTATGCTAGTCAACGGGCATTTAGGTATCAGTGCGGAAATGGCATTACGTTTGAGTAAGGCGCTTAGCACCACTCCGGAATTATGGCTGAACATGCAGCAAAGCTATGATTTGTGGGAAGCCAAACAAAAAATAAAAACGCTTAACGTCCATGTTATGCGTAAGCCAAACACGGAAACAATTGCTATCTTTTAACAGGAAAGCCAATACAATAATAACTACAATACACCCTCTATGCCCCTCTGCGATGCACACTCGGGGGGCTTTTCTTTCAAAAGATTATTCTAAAGAAGTCGTACAAAAACAGTCTCGCGGAACCTGAGCCCTTTTAAACGGTTTGATAGCATCTTAAAGCGCATTATATAAGGTGAGGTACTTATCAATAGCCGTACGTTTCTCCGCCGTCAAGCGGAAATCCAGATTTTCGGTCAGGTACTTTTTGTAGTCAAAGTTAGGGTAAATGGGCAGGCCTGCTATGACATCTTCCGGTCTGGAAACACCATCTGCCAAAGCTTGATTGAATGCCTCGATAAAGCTTTCTGGTAATTTTTTATTAGCCACCCAAACGGCATATGCGAACGGTAACCCTGTCATTTCTTTCCAGTAATGGCCCAGATCATAGGCATAAGGAACGGTATCTTTCTTGCCAAATGTCCTGTCACCAATCAAAACATAGGCATCAGCGTCGCCCTCCGTCACGATATCCACATCACGTTGCCAATAGTGTTTCAGTAGGATTCGCGCCAATCCATTCGAGGTGCGCGACTGTACATCAAGCCGCAACGATGTAATCGCTGAGATAGGTTTCTCGGCAAATATAAATACCGAATCCACCGCCCCATCACTGCCTATGCAATAATCACTGATGATATGGTATTCCGAAAGTTTAGTAAGTGCAGCGACCGGAATAATGCCCATATCGACCTCGTCGTCGATAACTTTTCGGGCACACTCGCTAGGATAGTCTACGGATAAATCAAGCTGTTGCATAAGCGCCGAATGTCGGATGCCTTGCAAAAATGGTAGGGTATTCGTATAGGAAACCGCAGACACGGCTATTTTATTCATCTACAAATTTTCTAAGTGTTTAACGTTGTAGTGGTCGACAATGGTAAATCGTTCACCGTCATATTCCAGTACGTAAAGAGCCGTATTGGTGTGCGGAAAATCATCCATCAAGCACACATCCACATCCGTGAGGTGGCACAGCATGATGCGTAACGCGCGTCCGTGCATGCAAACCAGAACGGTCTGTTCATGCTGTTGCGTGAGCATGTGCGCAATCGCTTCCTTCTGCCGCGCGACCAACGTATTGGGCGATTCCCCTTCTTGGATGCTGAGATCAAGCTCGCCATTTCTCCAAGAGGACACTACTTTTTCAAAGCCCGACATAATGGTTTCATCTTGCTCCTTTCCTTCATAGATACCCCAGGAGATCTCGTCTAGACCGATCAGTTCCTCGGTGGGGATACCTTTATCAATAAATCCCTGTACGGTTTGCCGGGTGCGCAAAAGCGTCGAGATATAGATCTTGTCAAATGGCACGCTATTAAACGCATTGTAGAAGGCTTCAGCCTGCTTGAGGCCGGTTTCGTTTAGTGGTGAATTTACGCCACGGCCTTGTACGATACCTCTCAAATTGAGATCTGTTTGACCGTGACGAATAAAATAAAAAGTTTTCTTCAATGTATTGTATGGTTACTCCACTACGGGTAAAGAATAATAGTTTGCTTTGGTATCGGTTTCAAAGACAACGTCTTTATAATCCGTTACCACATTATAAAGCGTATCGCGCTCGATCGGATGTCGACCCACATTTTTAATTAACTCCACAACTTGCTGCGTGCTCATTCCGGGATGTTGTTCTTCCGCACCCGCCATCGAGTAGATCTTCGTGGTATCATCCAATGTACCGTCGATATCGTCTACGCCAAAGGCCAGTGATAGTTGAGCCGTATCGCGCGAAATCATTGCCCAGTAGGCTTTGATATGATCAAAATTATCCATGTATATGCGGGCAATAGCATAGTTTCGCAAATCTTCAATCACGGACACTTCGGGAACGTCCGACATTTGATGCCCTTGGTTACGAAACTTTAAGGGAATAAAGGTTTGGAAACCGCCCGTCTTATCCTGCAACTGTCGCAACTGTTCCATATGATCAACGCGGTGCCAAAATTCTTCAATATGTCCGTAAAGCATGGTTGCGTTGGTGCGCATGCCCAGATTATGCGCCTGCTCGTGAATGTCGAGCCATTGCTCGGCCGTGCACTTATCGCCCGCTATTTTCTCACGTACCTCGGGATGGAATATCTCGGCTCCCCCACCTGGCATAGAATCCAGACCACATGCTTTTAAATACTTCAGCCCTTCGTAATGCGTGAGCTTAGCCTTTTTAAAAATGTAGTAGTATTCAACCGGCGTAAGGCCTTTTATGTGGAGATCAGGACGATGCGCTTTACAGCGTTTGAAAAATTCTGCATAGAAATCGAGGTTTTGCTTCGGCACCACGCCGCCGGTAATGTGTACCTCCGTCACAGGTTCATCATCGTATTTGCGGATAATGTCCATCATGCCATCGACATCCATCTCCCAGCCTTCTTCGCGTTGTTTGATCAGCCGCGAATAAGCACAAAACTTACAATCGTATACACATACATTGGTAGGCTCGATATGGAAGTTCCGATTGAAGTAGGTATAATCGCCGTGCTTCTTTTCCCGGATGTAGTTAGCCAGCACGCCGAGGTAGCCAAGCTCACCCCGCTCGTATAATAAAATGCCTTCTTCCACACCGATACGCTCACCTTCAGAAACTTTAATGGCTATGCTCTTCAAATCAGCATCCAAGTCTTCATTTTGAATTAAAAAATCAAGTTTTTGCGTTGCATTCATTTCTACCTCCTAAGTAAGCAAATGTACCAATTAGCAAAGAAAAAAGCGACCTTCCAATCGCTTTTCTATGTTAATCAATAAATTGCTGCATATCTATTAATCGTTTATATAAACCTTGTTTGTTGATGAGTTCAACATGCGTACCTTCTTCGACAGCCTGTCCAGCTTCGATCACGATAATCTTATCTGCATTTTGGATCGTGCTCAATCGGTGGGCGATAACCACCGTTGTTCTGTTTTCCATGAGTTTATACAGCGAATCTTGAACCAGCTTTTCCGATTCGGTATCGAGGGCAGATGTTGCTTCGTCCAAAAGCATAATAGGTGGATTACGAAGCACCGCCCGCGCTATACAGATCCGTTGCCGTTGCCCGCCGGATAGCTTTGCACCACGATCGCCGATATTTGTTTCGTAGCCGGCCTCAGTTTTCACAATAAACTCATGCGCATTCGCTATTTTGGCCGCCTGCACCACCTCTTCCATCGTCGCTTCGGTATTCCCAAATGCAATGTTGTTAAAAATGGTATCGTTGAATAAAATGGACTCTTGATTGACGGTACCTATCAAGCCACGAAGCGAATCCTGCGTAACGTCGCGCAAGTCGACGCCATCCAATGTAATCCGCCCTGCCTTAACATCCATAAAGCGGGGAATAAGATCTATCAAGGTAGACTTGCCACCACCCGATGGCCCAACCAAAGCAACGGTTTTTCCTTTCGGAATCTCTAAATTAATCTGCTTCAAAATCTGTTTATCCTCGTAAGCGAAGTCAACGTCGTGAAACACGATAGATTGCTTAAATCCGCTGAGTGATATAGCATCCGGCTTATCCGTGACTACGCTACGCTCGTCGATAAGATCCAGTACACGTTCGCCGGCTGCGATTCCATTATGAATGCTCGAGAAAGCATCTGTCAATGCTTTGGCGGGGCGCATCACTTGCGAAAAGATCGCGATATACGTGATAAACTCCGATGCTCTCAAATCACCCTCGCCATCCAGTACCAAGCCCCCGCCGTAGAGGAGAATTACCGCAACCATCAGGACGCCCAGCAGCTCGGAAACGGGTGAGCCCATTTGCTGTCTGCGCACCATCCGACGCATAATTTTTGAATAATATTCACTTTCACCGTTGAAACGATCTTTCACAAAAGAAACAGCGTTAAAAGCCTTGATAATTTTAATTCCGGACAGGGCCTCGTCCAGGTACGAGATCATATTGGCATACGATTTTTGCCCCTCACGAGCTTGCTCGCGCAATTTCTTCACAATCCTAGAAATGAAAAAGGCCGATACGGGTATTACGGCCATGGAAAAAAGGGTGAGCTTGGCCGATAGGGCAAATAGCACAACGATGTAAGCGATTAACTGCAAAGGTTCTTTGAAGGCAACCTGCAAAGTCGAAGTAACCGAAAACTGCACGACCTGTACATCTGATGCGATCTTGGAAATAATGTCGCCTTTTCTACTGTTGGTGAAGTAACCCAAATGCAGATCCATCACGTTGTTAAACACCGATTTTCGCAGATTCAGCAACGTATGGATACGCAGGTTTTCCATAATACGCTGCGAGAAATAACGAAAAACATTGCTGATGAAAACTGAAGCCACGATAACGATGCAGACGTATTTTAGGGCTTCAAAAGGTCCAATATCGTAGTAGAGCTTATCTGCATAGTAGGTAAACCAGCCACCGATATCATCAAAACCATCCGGCTTTTCAGCAAGTTCAGCCGGCGCCAGATTAGCATCTCCCGTTCCTTTAAAAAGAACCTGCAACAGCGGCGCCAACAGCGCTAAATTGAGCGTACCAAATACCACGGTTACGATCGTACAAATGATGTAAGGTATAGCGTATTTTTCAATAGGTTTCGCGAAGGATAACAGTCTAAAGTATGTCTTCATGTATTTTAATCAGGCTACAAAAGTAATAAAAAAGAATGAGGGCGGGGAAATTGGCTTATTTAGGTGCCTTATTCTTGCACAGGCATGATAAATTAGCATTCGTTAAGTAATTATTGCTTTTAATCTGTAATTTAGGCGGTAAATTTCAACATTTACAGCATGCATATTGAGGTAGCCGGCAGGCTAAAACAGACACAGGAATATTACTTTTCGACAAAATTGCGCGAGATAGATGCGATGAACAAAGCTGGTGCCGACGTGATCAACTTAGGTATAGGAAGTCCAGACTTGCCACCGCACCCAGCCGTGATCGAGGTTTTACACGAAGAAGCCAGTAAACCAAATGTCCACGGATATCAAAACTACAAAGGCGCTCCGGCATTGCGGGAGGCTATGGCCGCTTGGTATGCGCGCTATTATAACGTGACGTTAGATCCGCAAACAGAAATCTTGCCGCTGATAGGCTCGAAAGAGGGTATCGTTCACATCTGTATGACCTACCTGCAAGAAGGCGATCAGGTATTGATTCCAAACCCCGGCTACCCGGCATATAGTAGCGCCGTTAACGTTGCGGGCGCTACAGCGCTACCTTACGAATTGAAAGCCGATAAGAATTGGCAGCCTGATTTTGAAGAACTGGAAAAGTTGGATCTTTCTAGCGTCAAGATGATGTGGATAAATTATCCGCATATGCCCACGGGTGCCTTGGCGACAACTGCATTATTTGAGCAACTGATTGCCTTTGCAAAGAAACACCAGATTTTGCTCTGCCACGATAATCCCTATAGCTTTATCCTTAATGAACATCCACAAAGTATTTTGGCGGTAGACGGAGCAAAGGATGTCGCGATAGAGCTGAATTCCTTGAGTAAATCATCCAATATGGCCGGTTGGCGGATTGGCATGTTAGTTGGCGACCAAGCGCGCATCAGCGACGTTTTGCGTTTCAAAAGCAATATGGATTCGGGCATGTTTCTGCCGATGCAACTGGCTGCGGCGAAGGCGCTTCAGCTCGATCAAAGCTGGTATAGAGAGCTTAATGAAGTCTATGCGCGTCGGCGTGAAAAAGTGTATGCCATTATGGATCAATTGCAATGTGCATATGATAAAGCACAAGTTGGTCTTTTCGTATGGGCAAAAATACCGACGACCTATCAAGATGCATATGCATTAAGCGACGAGATACTTTATAATGCTAAGGTGTTCATTACACCTGGTGGGATTTTTGGTGAGGCCGGTGATCAGTACATCCGAATCAGTTTGTGTGCCAAAGAGGAGGTACTAGTTAAGGCATTAGCACGAATAGTAAATGCACAGGCACAACGTTAGTGGTCTTCACGAAGCACGAAAGATCGCTTCGTCATGCGACCTGGCGATGATGAGCGATAAATGATTGATGCAGGGTCTACTGGCGATCACGAGAAAGATCGCTTCGTCCTGCGTTCTCGCGATGACGAGAAAATTGATTTTAAATTTCGACTTTTGACTTGTCACTTTTGACTTATCACTTTTAAATTTTTACTTTTTACTTTAAAAATGAACATAGCCATAGTAGGTATCGGTTTGATCGGCGGATCAATAGGCATCCGATTAAAAGAAACAGGTTTCTGTAAAGAGATCGTTGGCGTAGAGAAAAACGAATCGAACCAAAAAAAAGCTTTACAGCTGGGTTTGGTAGATCGTATTCTTTCTTTGGACGAGGCGTTAGCTTCCTGCAAAATTATTGTACTCACTATTCCGGTTGATGCGATTTTGACGCTGTTGCCTAAGCTTTTGGATCAGGTTACCGATCAGGTGATCATTGATATGGGGTCTACCAAGACAAACATTCTCAACCTCATTGCAGATCATCCCAATCGCGGACGTTACGTAGCAGCACACCCCATGGCCGGAACCGAATACTCCGGTCCGGAGGCGGCCATTCCTAATCTATTTAAGGACAAGGTAATGGTATATGTAGAAGCGTTTAAGACCGATGAAGACGCGTTTGAGCTCGCTGATGCGCTCACCGACCAACTGGAGATGAAAACCTCCTTTATGAACGCCGATGAGCACGACATGCATACTGCCTATGTGTCGCATATTTCTCACCTCACTTCCTTCGCTTTAGCCCTTACCGTGTTGGAAAAAGAAAAGTCGCAAGGTAGGATTTTTGAGTTAGCGGGCTCCGGTTTTCAATCAACTGTTCGTTTGGCGAAATCGTCTCCGGAGATGTGGACACCAATTTTCAAACAAAACCGTTCCAATGTTTTGGAGGTGCTTGAAGAACACATCAAGCAATTGCAAAATCTATACAACAAGATCGATGGCGAAGACTATGAAGGCTTGCATAAATTGATCAAACGATCGAACAAAATTAAACGTATTATCAAGTAGCATGAAATTTCAAGCTTTACAAAATACAGAAATAGCGTTGGAGCCATTACAAGCGGGCGATTTCGACCGCTTGTTTCAAGTCGCGTCGGATCCCGAAATCTGGGCGCAGCATCCCGATTTCAACCGCTATCAGCCCGAAGGCTTCCGCCCCTATTTTGCGAAACTCATGGCAACGGACATGCCCTACCTCATTATCGATAAACGAAATCAAGCTGTTATCGGCGCCACCTCGTACTATCAGTATAATGCAACAGCAAATAGCATAGCCATTGGTTTCACGTTCTTGGAGAAGGCCTATTGGGGCGGTTTCACGAACCGCATGGTCAAAACGCTAATGCTGAACTATGCGTTTCAGTATGTAGATACCGTCATTTTCCACGTGCGCGAACATAATTTCCGTTCACAGGGCGCCTTAGCAAAGCTCGGTGCGGTAAAAACGAAAGAGTACCCTGCCCCCGCCGATCTGAAGACCCTACAGTTTGAATACGTGCTTTCCAAAGCAACGTGGGATAGTAAGTAAAGCGGATCGAATCTTTTCAAAAAATTAAGCCTAGTAATTTGTAAAACATACAACAATACCTTACTTTTGTTACGTTATTAATAAACAATGACTCATTTGTTCACACATCACATCCATGTTCATCATCGCCAGATTGGCGATATGTAATGTTATGTGTTTCTACGTGAAGCAAAGTACCCCGAGTTATACTTCTTTTATTAATAAACGTTATACAACAAAACCCTTTTATTTTGAAAAACCTTAAGATAGCTATCCAGAAATCAGGTAGATTAAACGAAAAATCCGTACAGCTGTTAAAAAACTGTGGCCTTGATTTCGAGAACTATAAAAGCTCCCTCATCACCACCGTCAATAACTTCAATCTGGAAATTCTGTTTTTGCGCGACGATGATATTCCCGGTTACGTAGCGCAAGGTATTGCTGATCTCGGCATCGTGGGTGAAAATGTGATCGATGAAAGCCAAGCACAGGTTACCTACCTCCAACGTTTAGGCTTCGGCCGCTGCACGTTGAAAATAGCCATTCCAAAAGATTCCAACGTACAGGATCTGGCAGATCTAAACGGCAAAGCCATTGCAACCTCCTACCCTATTATTCTACAACAGTTCCTTGATGAATACAAGATCCAAGCGGATATCCGCGAGATATCAGGATCGGTAGAGATTGCGCCGGGGCTAGGGCTAAGTGATGCCATATGCGACATTGTTTCCACCGGTGGAACGTTGAAAAGCAATGGTTTAAAGCCATTCGCGGACGTACGAAACTCCGAAGCGATCTTAATCGGCCGCGAGGGTTTATCGGAAAACCCGATCCTTTGCGAACTGCTACAGCGTATCCAATCTGTGCTACGTGCAAAAGAGACAAAATACGTGGTATTGAACGTCGAAAAGATAAACTTGCCGCAGATTACGGAATTGCTACACGGTGTGAAAAGCCCCACCGTCGTTCCTTTGGCAGAAGAAGGTTGGGTAGCCGTACATACTGTCATTACGGAGGACGACTTTTGGGATAAAATAAACACATTAAAAGCGGCAGGTGCACAAGGTATTGTGGTCATGCCCATTGAGAAAATCATTCTGTAATGTTAAAACAGTACACGTTTAAGGATCTATCGACGCCAACGTTAGAAGCGTTGATAAGGCGCAACGCAGATGACACACATGCCATTCAAGATGCCGTGCAGCAAATTATTAGCGATGTGCGCCAAGATGGCGATGTTGCGCTGCGTAGTTTTGCCTCAAAATTCGATAAGGTCGATCTAGGTAAACTTTACTTGGATAAAGACGATATCGAAGAGCTGGCCATGACGATCACGCGCGATCAGCAGCGGGCATTAGAAATCGCTTTCCAAAATATCCATAAATTTCACAGCAGCCAGTTGCGTCGCGAGCGCACCGTGGAAACGATGCCCGGCGTAAAATGCTGGCGCGAAATCCGTCCAATTGAGCGCGTAGGCTTATATATCCCGGGCGGATCGGCGGTATTGCCGAGCACATTACTTATGCTGGGTGTTCCGGCACGCCTTGCTGGATGTAAGGAAATCATCGTTTGTTCGCCGCCGCAACAAAGCGGTAAAATCAATGGGTTTGTGGCCTACTGTCTGCAGTTGTTAAAAATAGAGCGAATTTATTTAGCTGGCGGCGCGCAGGCCATCGCGGCCATGGCGTTCGGCACCGAAAGTATCCCTAAGGTTGACAAGATATTCGGCCCTGGAAACCAATTTGTTACGAAAGCAAAGAGCATCGTACAAGGCATGGCCAATGTTAGCATCGATATGCCGGCAGGCCCTTCGGAAGTGCTGGTGATAGCGGATGAGACCGCAAACCCGGCCTATGTGGCTGCCGATCTGCTGGCACAAGCCGAACATGGCCCAGATAGCCAAGCCGTGCTGGTGTTTACGTCAGATCCAATCCTCGTAGCAGTGAATACCAAGCTAGACGAGCAACTGCAGATTCTTCCCCGCGCGGAGATTGCGAAAATGGCCATCGCGAATTCTTACGCCGTGAAAGTCGACGACCTGCAAGAAGCTCTGCGATTTTCAAACCAGTACGCACCGGAACATTTGATTTTAGAAACCGACCAGTGGGAAAGCTTGACTCGCCACATTAGCAATGCCGGATCTGTATTTCTGGGACACCTTACACCGGAAAGTGCGGGAGATTATGCCTCGGGCACTAACCATACCCTCCCTACCTCGGGCTATGCCCGCTCCTACTCGGGGGTATCGGTCGATTCTTTCGTAAAAAAGATAACCTTTCAGCACATCAATACAGAAGGTTTAAGCCAGATCGGCTCTACCGTAGAGATCCTCGCCGAGCTGGAGGGGCTACACGCACATAAAAACGCGATCAGCGTTAGAAAATAAAACAAAAAAAGGGCTGCACATTACTGTAGCCCTTTAATTTTAATATATTTGCACCTTCATTTGCGAACTGTAAGATCAACTTTATCGTTCTGAACCTGTTGGCAAATATTAAATCAAACGAATAGCTCATTATGGCAAACAATAAAAAACATATTGTCGTTGTAGGTGGTGGATTTGCGGGAATTAACTTTATCAAATCTTTGGGAAACAACCTGGATTATCAAGTCACTCTCGTAGACATCAACAACTACAATTTCTTCCCGCCGCTTATTTATCAGGTTGCTACGGCGTTTATCGATTCTTCCAACATCAGCTCCCCATTTCGGAAGATGTTTAAAAGACACCGTAACTTCAATTTCCATTTAGGAAAATTGCTAAACATCGATAGCGCTAACAATACGGTGGAAACGGACACTGGCTTGTTGCATTACGATTATCTAGTTTTGGCATTGGGTACCGAAACCAACTACTTCGGTATGGAAAGCGTAAAAGCAAATGCTTTTCCGATGAAGAATATCACCGATGCCTTGGCTATTCGTAATAAGATCCTCGTCAATTTGGAAGAATACATCCAACGCAAAGACGATCCAAACCGCGATGCTTACCTCAACCTTGTTATTGCGGGCGGTGGACCATCGGGCGTGGAAATTGCGGGAATGATAGCTCAACTGAGTGAGCGAATCGTTAAAAAGGAATATCCCGAGCTTCAGGGCCTGACACCAAAGATTCACTTAGTAGATGCGGCACCTGTCTTGCTAGGGCCAATGAGCAAAGTCGCACAGCAGGAAGCAAAAGACGTGTTAGAAAATTTGGGCGTTGAGATTACGTTGAATGTGGCGGTTAAAGACTATAAAGATGACCTGGTCGTCCTCAGCGATGAAAAAAAGATATTGACAAAAACGCTGATTTGGACTTCCGGAGTTATTGCGCGCGAGTTACCGGGCATACCGGCAGAGAAATTTGGCCGCGGCCGTCGGGTGTTGGTTGATCAGTTCAATGCTGTTCAGGGCTACGACAACATCTTTGCTATTGGCGATATCTGTTTCCAAACAACCGATGAGAAGTTTCCAAACGGCCATCCGCAGCTAGCGCAGGTCGCTATGCAGCAGGGTACATTGTTGGCAAAAAATATTGTGGCTAATGATAGCAACAGACCGCGGAAGCCTTTCGCTTATTGGGACAAAGGCAGCATGGCCGTTATCGCGCGCTACAAAGCCGTGGCGGATCTTCCTAATTTCTCTTTCAAAGGTTGGTTTGCTTGGCTCACGTGGTTATTGATACACCTTATCCCAATAGCCAGCTTCCGCAATAAATGGCGGTTATTAGGCAACTGGATTTGGTCTTTCTATTCCGCGAACTCCGGTCTTCGCCTGATCATCCGCAGTGAACGAAAGCGAGACGCAAAAGAGGTACGCACCAATATCACCGGTTAACTCGGTACACATACGATAAAAGGTCGGGCGTAGAGCCCGACCTTTTATTATATACCTGCCTCAAGGCATTTTCAGAATCGCGAAGCGAACTTGACACTGCTCACAGCACGAAGTCTCGCCCTGCGGCAGAGGTTTATTTCTTCTTTTTCTTTGGTTTCTTATCCATTTTTTTCATCACCCCTTCTACAATCTTTTTCACTTTCGACTTTAAACCCTCGTCATTCTTTTTAACCTTTGGCTTTTTCTCTTTTTTGGCATCCACGGTCTTTGCTTTCGATTTTACCTTTTTGGTCTCATTTTTCGCTTTTGCCTTTTTCGTCACCTCCTTCTTCTTCGCCTTTTTCCCGGCAACCGCAGTCCCCTCTTTTACCTTTTCCTTAAAGTCTTCTTTGTAAGCTGCCTCCTTTTCCAGTTTTTTTGTTTCCTTCGTTGATACAGGAGCTTCCTTACTTCCTAGCGAAGCGCTGTAAGTTTTCTTAGCGGTGGAAGCAGCCTTCGGCGTTTCTTTTTGTGCTGCTGCAATATTCTTTGGCGACTCCGTTTTGTCGCTTTTCGCAGCTGATTTAGCTGGAGCGGCTTGCTTTTTACTAGCCGCGGATGCAGCTTTCGGTGCGCTTGTCGATTTCGCAGCCGATGACGGCGTACTTGAAGTTGCTGCTTCCTTCTGAACGGGGTTGCCATTTTTTACTGTTGACGACGTGGTCGTAGCTGTTGTACTGTTTTTTTTGGCAGCAGCCGTTTTAGAAGTATTGGTTGAATTTGCCTTGCTTGCCGTAGTAGCCTTCGCAGGACGTTTACTGGCCGCAGAAGACGTACCGGTCGGCGCAGCCTTTGTCGCTGTCTCTTTAGCTGCTGAATCGGCACCGTCTGCAGGGCTAGGTTTAGCCGCTGCGCGCCTTGCCGGCGTCTTGGCAGGGGTACTAGCGGCTACTGGCTTTGCCGAAGATGCTTTGGCAGCAGCGGGTTTGTCGGCAGCGGCTGCCCGTGCGGATGATAATTTCGCCGCGGGCTTTACTGCTGTTTTTTTAGCGGCGGTCGTACTGGAAGAAGCCGCTTTCGATGATGTAGTGGCTTTCTTAGGTTCTGTCTTTTCGAGCGATGGCGAGGTCGACGTTACTTGTTTTCCTTCCGAGGTTTGCACATTGTCCTCTTTTTTTAAGGGTGTGGTTTCCGTGTTAGCGTTATTTTCTGTAGCCATATCCGTGGTATGTTTAATGAGTAACAGTAAATCAATGAGGTTTGTTTGCGTTAAACTTACCTAAAATCTGCAACAGAAGCAACACCGTCCGCTTTCTACGACCGGCAGGCCATGGTGTTTAAACCCAGTGGTTTCAAATAACACCGCGCCTGCTTCGTGCTGCTCCGCGGCAGCGTGCTCGCTATTATGTTAATACCTTCTTAATATTATTATTATATTTAGGACATATTGCGCACCTATATTTAAAGCTTCAACGAACGTGGTAAAGAAGAAAATGACAAAAAAATTTAATCCTCGAGATATCAGCTGGTTAAGCTTTAATGGGCGCGTATTGCAAGAAGCCGCCGATGAAGATGTTCCACTCTCCGAACGCATTAAGTTTCTCGGCATTTTTTCCAATAATTTAGACGAATTTTTTCGGGTACGCGTTGCTGGGCTTAAAAGGGCGCTGGCATTCAATGAAAAAGAAGCCAAAGAGATCTTTTTTGAGCATCCGCAGACCATTTTAGAAGAACTGCACGATCTGGTCATTAAACAGCAACAAAAATTTGATCACACATGGCGAAAGATCCAAGTGGAGATGGCCAAACAAAAGGTTTTTATTAAAACGGATTTGGAACTGAACGAAGCACAGCAAGCGTTTGTCAGGAATTACTATGAAGAAGAGGTCGAATCGAATGTGATCCCGCTGCTGCTAGACGATGCAAGGTCGATGCCCTACCTTCGCGACAAGAGCCTATACCTCGGTATCGCCATGCGCAAGACAGACTGGGAGTATGAAACGCGCTTTGCAATCATTGAAAATCCGACGCGTACAAATGGCCGTTTTCTTTTACTCCCTTCGCCAAAGGGCGAAAAACATGTGATGCTGCTCGAAGATGTGATCAAATTCAACTTGCCCTATATCTTTTCTTATTTCGGCTTCAACAGCTTCAGTGCCAATGCCTTTAAAATAACGAAAGATGCAGAGTTTGATATCGATAATGACATCAATACCACCTTGGTAGAAAAAATAGAGAAGGGTATAAAAAACAGGCGTAAAGGGAAACCGACACGTTTTGTTTTCGACAAGGACATGGATCCGGCTTTAGTCGAGTTCTTGATAAAAAAATTAAATCTCTCCAAAAAGGACAGCATCATTCCCGGACAAAAGATCCACAACTTCAAGCATTTTATGGGCTTTCCGAAAATCTTCAAATCGGAAAATCACCCCAAAGAACGCACCTCATTTGAGCATCCCGATTTAACAGGACGCCAGCGCGTCAGCGATGTGTTGGCAAAAAAAGATGTGCTTCTCTCCTTTCCTTACCACACCTTTATGCCGGTGATAGATCTCTTGCGGGAATCGGCTATGGATCCTGATGTAGGTTCTATACAGATCACGATCTACCGCATGGCGGAGAACTCGAAAATCGCCAACGCATTGGTTAATGCTGCGCGAAATGGCAAAGAAGTTACTGTTATGTTGGAACTGCGTGCGCGTTTCGATGAAGAGCACAACCTCGAGTGGAAAGAGCGCTTTGAAATGGAAGGCATTAAAGTGCTACTGGGCATCCCCGACAAGAAGGTGCATGCCAAGCTGTGCATCATTAAAAAACGTGTGCACAACAAAACGATCCAATATGGCTTTGTCAGCACCGGTAATATCAACGAAAAAACCGCTAAAATTTATGGAGACTATTGCTTGATGACGAGCAACAGGGCTGTCATGGCAGATATCAACAAGATTTTCGCCGCCCTCAAGAAACCTAAAGTCGATATTTATCAAAGCTTAAAGCCTTGCAAAACACTGTTGGTGTGCCCCACAGATATGCGCAATGCTTTTATCGAGCATCTGGATAAAGAAATCGTGGAGGCCCGTAGCGGTCGAAAAGCCCATGTCATCATCAAGGTAAATTCGCTAAGCGACAAAATACTGATAAAAAAACTATACGATGCTGCGGATGCGGGTGTCAAGATTGAGATGATCGTAAGAGGAATATACTGTGCGATAAACCAGAAAAAATTTAAAGAGCCACTACACGCGATCAGCATTATTGATGAATACCTGGAACATGCGCGCGTGATGTATTTCCATGCCGCCGGCAAAGAGGTTGTCTACATCTCCTCCGCCGACTGGATGACACGAAATCTTGACCACAGAATCGAGGCGGCCATACGGATCAATAACAAAAAAATAAAGAATGAGCTGATCGATATGCTAGCCATTCAATTGAAAGACAACGTCAAAGCCCGCATATTAAATAATGCACTCGACAATAGTTACGTCAGCAATAACAAAGCACCGCACCGCTCACAGGTGGAGCTGCATCGCTATCTCAGTAAAAAAATGAAGCAAGATTAATGCGTTGTTTACGTAGAAACAAGGCTAGATCCTTACCTTTATGCGATGGAAATTACCAAGCGCTTTCACCGTATTATAGCTATATATTTTCAATTGCAAGCCCGGTCTGTTCTTAAAGCGCAAGACTTGGCTGACCGATTTGATGTAAGCCTGCGCACCATCTATCGCGATATGCGTTCGTTGGAACAAGCGGGGATACCTATTTATGGCGAAGCCGGCACGGGCTATTCACTTAGTGAAGGGTATCGCCTACCGCCTACAAGCTTTACGCAGGAAGAGATTATCAGCTTGGTTGCATCCGAAAAACTGATGAAAAAGTTTGTCGACCCACATATGTTTAGACATTTCAGCACGGCGATCGGGAAAATTCGTTCTTACCTGCGCTACAGTGACAAATTAAACATGATGCTGCTGGAGGAAAACACATGGATGTCTTCGCCCGGTCTTACCTTTAACGAGCGCGTTCCAGATGCATTATCTGTTCTGTTCGAATCCATATCTATGCGCAAAACGATCGTTATGGAATACCGCGCCATTTACCGCGATCAAGCTAACACCCGGAAAGTTGAGCCCGTCGGCATCTATCATGAGGGTAATTTTTGGTATTTTGTGGCCTATTGCCAGCTTCGCAAAGCATACCGTCAATTTCGGATTGATCGCATACATAAAGTCAGCAGAACGGACGAGACATTCACACGTGAACATAAGCCGCTAAGCTACTACCTCGACAAAAAAGAAAGCCAGCCCGTATGGAGCATACGCCTACGCGTAGAGCTGGAGTATGCCAAATATTTGCAATGGGATCGATCCTATTATGGTTTCGAAAGCGAGCAAATTGAAAACGAAAGTGTAATCATGACCTTTCAGAGCAGTAACCACGAACAAGAGTTTGCGCGCTGGTATTTACGTTTTGCAGACCATGCCGAAATTCTAGCGCCGGAATCGCTAAAGACCTGCGTTCGTGGCATCGTAAAAAACATCAAGATCTAAAGATCTCTGCCACATTTTTGAAACATCTTTCGTTTGCTAAAAGGATTTTTCTATATTTATCACAGCCTAACGAAAAGAGCATGATCAAAAAAACAATAACCCTAAGCTTGATGTCCCTGTTATTGGCATCCGCAAGTTTTGCACAGAAAAACCCGGTAATTCCTGGTTGGTATGCAGACCCTGAAGGAATAGTATACAACAACGAATACTGGATATTCCCCACTTACTCCGCACCCTACAAACAGCAAATATTCTTCGATGCATTTTCATCGAAGGACTTGGTCAATTGGAAAAAGCACCCGCGCATTATAGATAATAAGGAAGTAAAGTGGGCTCACCAAGCGATGTGGGCGCCCAGTGTGATAGAAAAAGATGGGAAGTACTATTTTTTCTTTGGTGCGAACGACGTGCACGAGGGCGAAATTGGGGGGATTGGGGTAGCTGTGGCCGATCAACCACAAGGTCCGTACAAAGACTTATTGGGTAAACCGCTCATCAATAAGATCGTTAACGGAGCGCAGCCCATTGACCAGTTCGTGTTTAAAGATAAGGACGGCCAATACTATATGTTTTACGGTGGATGGAAGCATTGCAACGTCGTGAAATTGAGTGATGACTTCACAAAATTAGTACCGTTTGAAGATGGTAGCGTATATAAAGAAGTTACACCCGAGAACTACGTGGAGGGCCCATTTATGTTTATTCGCAATAACAAATATTACTTTATGTGGTCAGAAGGGGGTTGGACTGGCCCAGATTATAAGGTAGCATACGCCATCGCAGATAGTCCATTTGGTCCGTTTAAACGCGTGAATACGATATTGGAGCAGGATCCAAAAATTGCTACTGGCGCGGGACACCACTCTGTAATCAAAGTACCTCATGAAGACAAATACTACATCGTTTATCACCGTCGTCCGTTAGGCAAAACGAGTGCACACGAGCGCGAAACCTGTATAGAAGAAATGACTTTTGACGAAAATGGCTTCATCAATCCAGTTAAAATGACGTTTGAAGGCGTAAAGCATGTCTTAAAATAAGGAGAAATTGCAGCCTCCTACATTTGCCCATACAAACGTAGGAGACTGCTACTCATTTCCGAAATATTATCTTTCCATAGTCGTTCTCAGCGCGTTGAAACCTGTAAACACTTAAATTAAAGCGATCGCTACGAGTAAGACAGCCAGGATGAGCAATCGAGCAAGCTCGATCGGCATATGGCATTGATTTTTTATTTGATGCTTAGCGAACATGATCATGGTATAGCAGGTCCACTAACCTCTGTCCCAGAAGAAAGGCGGTTCAATACCCAGCGCTCGCAGATAGACAAAGCCTTGTGCCCGGTGATGTATTTCATTGTCTACGAAATACAATATATTGCTATAGATCGGGAATTTATATTCACCAAAAAGATTGTAATCTTTATGGAAGTCGTCTTCTGGAATCTGATTAAATAGATCAATAATTTTAGGCGTGTCTTCATCCCAGCGGGCTAACAATTCGGCTTTGTTATTTAGCGCGATATCATGATTGTAAGGTTCTTCCGTTTGCTGCACGATGCCACGAAGACCCGGCTCAGCGATCGAAAGCAATTCCTTTATGAGGTCGGCGAAGGTGCGCATCCCTCCTATGCTGAATGAAAAAAGTTCGTTGTCCGGAAATTTCTCGATGGTGCGACGCGTAAGTGAACGATGGCCTAACCAATGCTCCAAAAATTCTGCTTTTGTTAAAATGACTGTAGTGCTCATAAGAATTTGTATTAAGTTGTTAAAAAAGTACATTCTCCGCAGGGCTTCCTAACCCTGTTTCGTTATGATACTTCAAAATTACGAGCAAAAATGACAACAGCTTGTCAGCAGGGTTTTACTTTTTTTAAATAAACTTTTTCGTTACCAGGGCAGGTGCAAATTCGCTTTAAAAGTATGGCTGTTGCTATTGAAAAGAAGCGTTGGTCTATCGGCGTAGGAAGTAAACACCCGGCTTTTAAAATGGTCTATAAGCGGCATCCGTTCCTGCGATGTAATATGAGGATTAACATGGTTGATCACCTCGAGTTGCAATGCCGTAGCAAACGTCCTTACCTTAATCTTTAAGGGAAATTTCTCCATGGAGTTATAGCCCTCTTTCAGTGCATGTAGTACCAAGGGAAAAAGAAAAAATACAGGTATCTCTTTGTCCGCCTCCATTTTTACATCAAACTTGAGAAAGAGTTTATCCCCTAGAATGCGTTTATAAAATGTACTGTATTCTTGCAGTAACGCTATTTCTTGAGATGCCGACCAATATTGATCTTCCTCGACAAGCGACACTCGCGCTAGATACTGTGCGAAATCCTGTTTTAATTGGGCATCATCCTGTTGGAAAATAGCGGAAGCCAAATGGCTATCTAATCGAGATTCATGGAAACACAGCTTTGCTTCCAGATCTATCCGAACCAAATCGACCTCAATCTTGCTGCCGAAAATCTTATCTAAAAAGTTTCCCATAGCACTATTCTATGCCGCTGACCCCGCCGGAGACCACAAGTTTCATCGCATCGGTAGCCGTCATATTCAGCTTTTGAACCTGCGTAGATTTAACCACGACAACCTGCCCGGCTACAGAATATGAATAAGGGAAGTACACAATAACTTCGTCCGGCAAACCTATTTTACCCAAATCACGCTGCGTTAGGAAGCCAATTTTTTTTAATCCGGTTTCGTTAACCAACACGAGGACCGGCTCGTTGAATTTTTTTGCATCGCCTACAAACGCCTCTGTAAAATCTTTGATGGAGGAATAAAGCGTGTTGAACAATGGAATTTTGTTGATCGATCGTTTTAGCCAAGCACGAATAGGTTCGGTGACCAAGTTGGTGAAGATTAGCCCAACCAAAATAAGCATGCATAATACCGTCAGAATACCGATGCCCGGTATGTATAGCGGATGACCTTCTTCATCTTGCAAAAAATGAGAGGTCAAATTCAACGCGTTATCCACGGCAGCAACGGCCCATATAATCAGAAAGACGGCGCCGGCCACAGGCACAACAACCAACGCGCCCTTTATCAAATAATACAATAGTTTCTGAGAAACTTTCTTTATCATAGCTAATCCTTTAATTATCCGTAAAAATACACTCTTTTTACTCGTGATGAAATATTTACCAGCAACTCATACGGAATGGTGTCAATAGCCGATGCCGCTTTCATCACATCCGGAAACACAACAACTTCATCGCCTTCGTTAGCGATGACATCTGTGACATCGAGCATACACATATCCATACAGATAGAACCCACGGTGTGGACGAGCTGCCCGTTGATGGACATCGTACCGACCCCCTGGCCAAACCTTCTGTTATATCCATCCGCGTAGCCAATCTTTACGGTGGCTATCCGGCTGTCTCGATGCAGCACACCTTTGCGGTCGTAGCCTACCGTTTCTCCCGCGGGTAGACGCTTCACCTGCGTGATCGTCGTCTTCAAAACACTCACCATTTCCAGATCCAGTGCATTGCTCATGTCTACACCATAGAGGCCAATCCCCAATCGAACCATGTCCATATAGGCTTCTGGCCAGCGTACAATCCCGGATGTATTGGCAATGTGCCGTAGCGGTTTAACGCCTAGCCGCTGCTCAAGGGTATCGGCACACTGATCAAAGACTGCAATCTGTTGTTGGGTAAAGGCATCATGCTGGCTATTGCCAGATGCCACCAAATGCGATAAAACACTGACCGGAACGATCTCTACCGAGTCGCGCAATATGCTGATAAGTTCCTCGATTTCTGAAGGCATAAAACCCAAGCGGTGCATGCCCGTGTCTATTTTTATGTGAACTGGATAGTTAGCCACCTTCCGCCGCTTCAGGAAATGTATAAAGGCTTGCAACACGCGAAAACTATAAAGCTCGGGCTCTAAACGATGCGCCAATAACGACTCAAAGATCTGCTCATCCGGACTTAATACCATGATAGGAAGCTCAATGCCGTGCTGACGTAGCTCAACCCCCTCGTCCGCAAAAGCGACCGTGAGGTAATCCACCTTATTATATTGTAATAGATTGGCGACTTCATAACTGCCGCTACCATAGGAAAACGCTTTGACCATCACCATTAACTTTACCTCTTGCGGCAGTTTTGCGCGATAAATCTGTAGGTTATGTTCGAGTGCATTGAGGTTGATTTCTAGAACAGTCTCGTGCGACTTCGCTACCAAATGCTTACTGACGTCTTCCAGGTGAAACACACGTCCTCCTTTTATTAGGATAGATTCGTCCTGAAAACGCATACTTTGCAGGGCCAGCAGCAAGGCTTCTGTAGAAGCAAAGAGCTCTACAGCACCCGACAACTGATCCAGTAGGAAGGATAAACCTGCGCCCACCAAAATAACTCGGTCGAGTTGCTGCTTTTGTAAGAGCTGTACGAGCTTCTGCCGAAGCTTATCGTCCAAGCCTTCCATATCGGAAAGGATCAAGGTTTTTCTCCGATGTTGCTGCTGTTGGAAAAGAAAGTCTAAAGCGATCTGCAGAGATGCCAGATCGTTGGAATAGGTGTCATCGATGATAGAACATCCGTTTTTACCCGTCTTCAATTGAAGGCGCATGTCCAATGGGCGCAGTTGGGCCAATTTGTGAGCGATAGCATCTAACGAATAGCCGAAAAAAAGCAACGCCGATAGGCAAATCAAAATGTTTTCAATAGATGCTTTGTCGCGAAACGGGATCGTAAATGTCGCAATTTCGTTTCGGTAAGCAATCTGCATCCTAGTATCCAACCGGCCATGGTCTTCCAGGCGAAGAATCCTCACTTCATCGTGATCTTCCGAGCCAAAACTAAAATGTGCAACCATCTTCGGCAAAAATGCACCAATGTTATATCGGGAAGGAAAGATCACCTGCTTGGATCTCTTAAACAATAGCAACTTCTCCTCGAGCTTCTGTTGTTTTGAGGAAAAACCACTTGCATGGGCTGCGCCAATGTTCGTAAATATGCCTACATCCGGAATAATCATATTTTCCAGCAAAGACATTTCGCCAGGCAGGCTTATGCCTGCCTCAATTAATGCGATATCGTAATCGTTAGATAAGTTCCAAAGCGCTAAAGCCACGCCGAGTTGCGAATTATAGCTTTTCGGGCTTTGATACACACGCTTATCCTTTTGCAACAACTGTGTCAACCATTCTTTAACCACCGTTTTTCCATTGCTACCCGTTATGCCTATAACAGGTTTGCGAAATTGCAAACGATGGAAACGAGCTAACTCTTGCATGGCGTGCAGCACATCGTGCACCCAAATAAAATTTGCCTCTGGAAAACTACTTGTGTCGATCTGCTGCTGCGATACCACAAACGCACGGACTCCTTTCTGATAAGCATCCTGAAGAAACAGATGCCCATCCCGAACGTTTTTCAACGCAAAGAAAAGGCTATGTCCACCGTTGCGTATTTTACGCGTGTCATACGCCAGGTCGACAATTTCGAGTTGTGGATCTGCGATTTGTATGCGTTCGTGTCGAACAGCCGAATAGATTGTCGCTATTGTGTACATAAATAAATGATGCAAACAAATTTCATCAATATTTTCAAGAAGTGCACCATTTTTTCAAGATTTGCAAGATGGACGAATGGAACAAGGAAAAGAAGAAGTTTACACCACAGCAAGCGAGGCAAAAGGCCGAGGGCTACTGCGCCTACCAAGAACGTGCACAGCAGGAGGTTCGCGATAAATTGTATGAGTGGGGACTACACCAAACCGATGTCGAACACATCATTTCCACATTAATAGAAGAAAACTTTCTGAACGAAGAACGATTTGCAAAGGCGTATGCGTTGGGAAAATTTAGAATGAAGGGTTGGGGAAAAATCAAAATTAAGCAGCATCTGAAAGGAAAACGCGTATCAGATCCGCTTATTCGCATCGCTTTACGAGAAATTGGGCCCGACGAATATGAGGAAAAGATCAAGGAAGCAATAGCGAAGCGAATAAAAACAGATATATCGAAGCTATCCTTCGCTGAAACTGTGAAATTAAAGACTTTTTTGCTATCAAAAGGGTTTGAAATCGATGTAATAAATAAAATAATATCAACTTATGAATAGATAAATTACAAAAAGGACATAAAAAAGTATATTTTTTTGAATTTTTTCAAATAAAAACTTGTTTTTATAAAAAATAGACCTATTTTAGCATCAATTAATCAAATGTCTATCTAACAACAAACGTTTTTATGAAAAAAAACAACTTTTTAAAAACAATTTTAAGCATCACAGCACTTTCTGCCTGTGTATTTACCACAAACGCGCAAGATAACAGTGCAACGTTCTCCCTAAGCCTAACTTCCGACCAATTTTTCGGCGTAGCGCCGAGTGCCGGCGTAGAATACAAGCTTTCTGATAAGATTGGACTATCTGCTTACGGAATTTTTTGGGGTGCTGGTACCGCAGCAGCTTGGGGTAACTGGACAGAATTCGGTGGTGGGGTAAATCTTTACTTAGCGGACGGGATCACGTTGAACCCTAACATCGGCTTCACTTTTGGCGATTTGCTATCCAAAGGTGCTACTTCAGGACAGCTCGGCGGAATCGCGGGTGATGGTATTGTTCCGAATTTATTTTTCAACGTAGACAAACCTAAATTCGAGAGTGAAATCTATGCCGGATATTACGCGCCGCTGCGTGATGAGGCTCCGGAAGGTGCTTCGACATTAGCTTACCTCCACTATTGGGCAAATGCCGGCTACAAAGTAAGCCCTAATTTCTCCGTAGGTGGACACTTTGAACATTTAAGACGTACCAAAGATGATGTAAACGGCGTAGCAGACTATTATCAATGGTTAGGTCCATACATCCAGCTGAATGTGCCTCGTGTGGCAAGCTTTATCAGATTTTCTGCCGGACCAGAATTGAAAAATGATCTGCAGGCTAAAGATTCCTTCTATAAATTATCCACTGGCTTTTCGTTTTAGCCATCATACTCTTTGTTTTACAAAACAGGAAAGCGGATTCATTCCGCTTTCCTGCTATAACGACACTCCATATGATAAGGGATATGCCGGGCAAATCCCGCCACCCGGAAACGTAAGGCTTGACAACCGCCGGGTGGCATTTTTTATATATCAAAAGAGCTGCGTATAGTCCGATATATATACGGAGTGAAGAGCCATGAATGGCTATAACAAAGCGCATGATTTTTTTTAAATATATTTTGCTGCACTCCATAATTCTTCTATATTTGCACCACGTTAAGCGAAAGTAGCTCAGTTGGTAGAGCACAACCTTGCCAAGGTTGGGGTCGCGAGTTCGAATCTCGTCTTTCGCTCAGTTGCCTAGGTGGTGGAACTGGTAGACACGCAGGACTTAAAATCCTGTTCCCGTTAAGGGAGTGCGGGTTCGATTCCCGCCCTAGGTACTTCAAAAATCTTGACAGAAGAAGCTTATCGTTTCTTGCTTCAATAGTCTGAGCGAGAAACACATGTATTCTCTTTGACAAGTATCATTTTTATCTATTTACCAACCGGTTTTCGGGATGTAGCGTAGCCCGGTATCGCGCCAGCATGGGGTGCTGGAGGTCGTCGGTTCAAATCCGGCCATCCCGACATAAAAATACCATTTATTTAAAAGCCTCTTTGATCTATTGAGGGCATTGAAAAAGTCCCTTTAGAAAAAGGCTAAAAAAAAGGAGTAGAGAATATCAGTTTTCTGCTCCTTTTTTCGTATCTTAAAGTAGCCTTTAACGGACATCAGGATGCTCTCTACCCAACAGAAATTACAGTTCAGTTCCTATTCAGGATTGTACGATATCATTGTTCCAAAAGACAATCTACTTCGAAAAATCAACGATCTTATCGATTTCAGTTTTATCCATGAGGAGCTTTTGGAGAAGTATTGCCTGATCAATGGGCGTACAGCGGAGAGCCCTATTAAGATGTTCAAGTACCTTTTGTTAAAGACGATCTACACCGTTTCGGATGTTGATGTCGTTGAGCGTTCCAGATACGATATGTCTAAATACTTTCTGGAAATGGCCCCTGAGGAGGATGTGATCAATCCAAGTTCGCTTACCAAATTCCGTAAACTACGATTAAAGGATATGGATCTATTGAAGCTGTTGATCAACAAGACCGTAACGATCGCTCTTGAAAAGGGTATTATCAAATCGAAATCCATCATCGTAGACGCGACCCATACCCATTCCAGATCGAACCCATATACAGCATTGGAAGTACTCAGGGAGCGCTCCAAGTTATTAAGAAAAGCGATATATCAGATTGATGAGGATTACAAGGAGAATCTGCCAGAGAAGAACGAATCGAGCGACTTGGAGCAAGAGCTTGCCTATTGCAGGGAATTACAGAGGGTGCTGGATCAGGATCAATCTATGAGTGAAATACCGGCTGTAAAGGAAAAGTTGAACCTGTTGAAGGAAACTATTGATGACACAAAAGAATACTATCTGCTCTCTAAAGATGATCAGGCTAGGCTTGGACACAAATCAGTGGACAGTAGTTTCTTTGGTTATAAAACGCATCTGGCGATGACAGAGGAACGCATCATCACAGCAGCGGTGGTTACCACGGGCGAGAAAGGTGATGGACCGGAACTACCCCGGTTACTGGAGATCAGCCAGCAAAATGGAATGCAAGTGGACACGATAATAGGTGATGCCGCATATTCTGGAAAAGACAACCTTCGGCTGGTAAAAGAGCAGGACATTGATATCATAGCTAAATTAAATCCGGCAGTCAGCAAGGGATTCAGGAAAGAAGGCGATCACTTTCACTACAATAAAGATGCAGGAATGTTTGTCTGTCCAGCAGGCCACCTGGCAATCAGGAAGGCCCGTCAGGGCAAAAAGAACATTGGTAAAAATCAAGCAGACACGTATTACTTTGATGTGGAGAAATGTAAAGTTTGCCCTTTCAGAGAGGGATGTTACAGGGAAGGCTCAAAAACAAAGACCTATTCAATAACCATTAAATCCGAACTCCATAAAGAACAGATGGCTTTCCAGCAAACCGATCATTACCGGAGCAAGTCTAAGGAAAGGTATAAAATTGAAGCCAAGAACAGTGAGCTCAAGAATGTCCATGGTTATGGCAGAGCTGATTCCTATGGCATCCAAAACATGGAAATGCAGGGTGCAATGGCCATCTTCACTGTAAACTTGAAAAGAATCCTGAAATTGATCTAAAAAGGAGGAATATTACCTCAAAAAGAGCCTAGATGGGATGCTAAAAACTCAAATAGCAAGTCCTATCCGACTAAATCTTCAGCAAGGCAATTAAAAAACAAACTTCCAGAAATCCTTTAAACAAAAATGACCGAGTAAGGTAAACCCTGTACTCAGTCATTTCTTTAGGACTCATTAAAAACTTGAGACTTTTTCAGTGCCCTCGATCTATTCAAGAGGCTTTTGTAATTAAGCGAATCTTTTTTGGGAAGTTCGAAAGGTAAATCCTAACGATTTATTTGATTCGTGATCTTTTCAAATAATTTAATATCAATTTTTTAATTTTCAACAGTGGAGATATTCGTTTTAAAATGATATCTTTATGAAAACCTCAAGAATGAAATTAGCCGCTGATAGCCTTGAATACTTACATGGTCAAATCGACTCCTTAAATAAGGTTGCCGAAAATCATAAAGTCACATTAAAGTTGAATGAGGTATCCGTTCAAACTGCCTTGATCGCAGCTACTACAGCTCTCACCACTTTATTTTTGGGCTTTTTGATTAAAGACTATCTAATCCCTTTGATAGTAGAAAACCGTGTAAAAAGAAAAAAAGGGCAAGAACTATTTATAAAATCCAAACGAAATCTTTTTTCTTCAGCAAACTCTTTCAATCACAGGCTAAAGGAGATTTTCCAAACAAGATCTCATTATTTATGGCAGCAAACGCCACTGATAGGATTTTATGATTATAAGTACCGTAGTACAGTGTTCAGGCTTTGCACACTATTGGGGTGGATTCGTATTTACCGCATCCAAGAGCCGAATATTGTTATCAAAAAAAAAGCCAAAACAAGCCATCAAATTATCGAACGGATACGGGCAATTGAGTCCAGCCTTGCTGATGGACAGCGTGTCGAAATGTATGTTGTTAAAGCTATATTTCAGCATGTGAGCAAAGACACCAATGCAGTCCCACAAGTAGATTTGGAAAATTTCGCCGTAGAAATTGACCACCTTGTTCATGCAACATGTAGCATGAAAAATATTCTCCGGCTTAACCAAGGCGACAATGCTACGAAAGACAACTTTATTGAAGACCTTTCCAAATTAGCACAACCTGTCAATATTGCTTTGACTGAACTTCAAACTGTCAAGGATAAAATTGTTGATGAGGTATCTGTAAAATTGGGACTTATTTACCGTGACTGGCAAGATGCTATTGGCGATCTAATGCTGTTGAAAAATGGGGAAGAATATCAAACGATTAGTTATAAAACATTCGAAACCTATTGGGATCAGGCTAATACGACCCTCGAAAAGAAATGGCTGAAACGAGCTGAAGTAATGTTTGACAATCTTAATCTTACTGCAAATACCAAAAGCGATTCCCGAATTGAACAGATACCGTTAATCTATTCGTCGATATATGAACTCCAAAAAACTCTTTACGATATTAAAATAGGCTCTGACCCAATTAGTAAAGCGAATTTTGAAAAGATAAGCGCTACAATAAAGTAAGATGGAAGAAATGCCAGAACTTAACAAAGAGGCTATAGAAAATGCTATCCGGGCTATTGAACAAGCTGATTTAGGCACAATAACCATAAATGAGCTTTCTAAAATACTTGAGCCTTTATTTATAGGTTATCAGACTACCGTACCGATATTTCATCCACCGATTCACATCTTTCGGGGCAGAGCTTGTGGTAAACCAACTAATCTGAAAGATTTAGTTTACCCACCATTAGACGTTATTACAACGATGGGAAGAGCAAATGATATTGGCGAACAAGTATTTTATGGCAGTGTTGGTCGTGGTGTGCCAATAGCGGAACTGAACTTAAAAGTTGGAGACACTTTCATGTTATCGTTCTGGCGAACAACAGATCAAATTTTATTAAACCACATCGGCTTTACAATGCAGGCATTTGCTGAACTGGATAGCTCGAGGAGCATAGATGATCTTCATCAAGTTTACACCTTCGTCGAACAAACCGGCTCTGCTAATGAGTTAAACCAAGTAGTTTATAATTATTTGGCCTCAGTTTTCACCAAAAGTGTTGAAAAATTAGGTTTAAACTATTATAAACTAAGTATCGCTATCGCTAAACATTTGATGGACGCTGAGATTTTTGACGGGATTATGTTTCCGACTGTAGCAAGATCTGCTAAAGCCGAAAACGTAGTACTCAAACGTACGACGACGGACAATAAACTCAAGCTTGTTTATGTTCAATTCTGTGAAATGACAAGCATTTCACAAAATGGAGATTACAATTTTGATCTTTTGGATACTGCAACGGAATATGATAGAGAGGGGAGCCTTCTTTGGACAGGAAGATCATTGTCATTTTCTTCATCAGGTAACGCCTCATTTAAATACGATAATGATGATTGGTTTGCGACAGACTCACAAGGCAATCCACTTTACCCTACCGCTGACGGAGAGCTGCTTGTTCCCTTGTCTCCTTTTGAACGTCTGCACAGTGGTCATATGTCAAAGTGGATTGCCTTAAGTATTAATCATAAATATAGTAGTCAAACTGAAGTTAATATTCCCGTACGAATAATTATCGGATTTGATTTGGAAGCGGGTGAAAGGTATTTTTCCTGTTATGTAAGTGAAAATCAAAACCCAATGGGGCTAGTTCATTGTATCATCCAAAATCATGAAAAATATACCACGCTCAATCCTGAGAATGCAGAACTTTTTTTGAACGATAATCCCAAAGGAACAAATCAGTTACCCTTTAAAAACAAGTTTATAATTTTTTCCTGCTCGAATTTTGATGCAGACGAATTACGCAATAATTTCCCTAATGATTATCAAATCGATGTATACTTTGATAACAGCCAGGTTTAGAAAAAAATCATCAAGAAAGCAGACTAATAAAGCTTTCTAGCGTAAACATATTCGATCAGAAACTTCGTAGCCTTCGCCTCTTGCGCGTTGCAAAAAGAATTTAGCAAACAGATGCTTTGAAACTGATCCGTTTTAATTCAATCAATTCTTCTTCGGGCAGATCAACGGAAAACAACTTTAGAAGTTCCACTTGTAGATTGCTCAATGGCGGATTTAACTCTTTGCGCCGTCAAAGAAATAAACGATCAACATCAATGCGGGTACTTTTCCTGTGTTTCGCGGTGTGTGCGACACTCGCCCATCAAAGAAAATGGAATCTCCGGCAGCGAGCGAGACTACCCGATCCGGGAAAACATACTCCACCTCACCCTGAATAATATATTTGTACTCAAAAGCCTCCGTTTCTACCATTGGTCGAGACGCATTTGGGGCAAGCTCTAACAACACAATGTCTAGTGTAGATTTTTCAATCGAGGAGGCGAAAATGCGGCTGTAATGAAAACCCTCCGCCTGCTCCTTTTCAAATGCCTCGTAGTTTTCTTTCTTACGGACGATGATCGGACCTTCGTTTGCAGTAGATTTAAAATCCTTAAAAAATTCATTCAGATCGACTTCTAACGAATTTACGATGTTAATAAGTACGAAAAGCGATGGCGCTGTACGATTATTTTCGATCTGGGAAATTAAACCTTTACTCACTCCTGCTCTATCCGCAAGGTCTTGAATGGTGATTCCCTTTTCTTTCCGAATCTCTTTAATTTTAGAACTGATTTTAAATATGGTATTGTCTTCCATGTGTAAACGGCGGTCAGGTTTTACTGTTGATAAACTTACCAAATATAACATTTTTGGCAAGAAATCGCTATACGCCAGATCGACACCTCACTTCCAAACCGCTTATAGAGCTATCCGCATTTTCAACTCTCCTGATTAATACGGCGATAGATCAAACTAGCCCGTCTGATCTATCGGATGTGACGTGAAAATTTACGGTAACTTTATAATGCGGATATCATCGTGAAGCGCTGTTCGGCGCAGGATATTATCTGTCGTGATAACATGACCAGCACTATCCTTTCCTGCCTCGCGATACACGCCCCATTTGATATATCCTTTCTGACCTTTATCGAGCTGTACCCCTGTGAACGTCGTCGCATTTAAATTTTCGAATTGCAAGGTGTAGGTGCTTTGTCCAGGTAGCCGGGTATATACCTTCATCCAGCCATCACCTTGATCGCCCCATAGCACGTCTATTCGAAAATCTATCCATTTGTTAATATGCTGCCGAAAATCTGGTACGATAGTCGCTTGTCCTTTCGCACCGTAGCGAGCCACAATAGCATGTCTTTTTGTAAGAAACCGAATAGGAACGGGATCTCCACCAGAAACTTTAAGCTGAAAGATGTTGTCACCATAGGGCGTATTTGCCGGATTCCACAATTCCCACTCTACCAAATTCACGCTAAATTCATAACGTCTTTTGTCTCCCGGAAAAAATAGTGCCGCTGGCATATTTATCGCATCCGACTCGCTCCGATAGGCTTCGTTGGAAAAATATCCAGGATCGCCTAAAACCACCTTGTGTGCAATGGCGTAATTGCCGCTACGACCTGGCGATGCAATAGATGCAGCATCTGTTGCGGGCGCGTTGGTCGGATTTATCCACGCAAAGCCACCATTTTCCTCCTGCGTTTCGTAGTCAATTTGTAAAATCGTGTCTGATACTGAACCTGCTATCAAACCAGCCGTTACACCCTTAAGCGTCGACGGCTCCGTTTGGTTTGGAAAATTAAATGTGGAGGTTTGCTTGCAGGATAGCAACAAGACGGCAAGGAAGCAGGCTTCCAAGGCGAACATTAATGGTTGATTCTTTTTCATATTCGTTTTATTTGGTTGTGTGTGGGTAGACGCTGATTAAATCCGCATCAATAACCGGGGTTATTTCGATTTATATTTTTATTGACATCTGTTTCATTGGATGGAAAGGGCCACAACTCGTGCTTACCCGCCCTGAAATTTATACCAGCCTCGTAGGAATAGTTGGCACGGATCGCTCTCAAGGCAGCGGTTGTTTCTTGAATTTTAAATGCAAGAAGATTCCAACGAATTAGATCTGCACGGCGCATCCCTTCAAAACAAAGCTCCCAGCCCCGTTCGCTTACTACGGCCTGAAAAAATGCATCCTTGGAAAGTCCTGCCTGCAGCTCTACACTAGATGCCGTTGGTTTGGGAACCAATCTTGCTACAGCAGTTGCGCCTCTACCGCTCCCATTTACACTCCTCACGGTAACGGTCGGTGCTGCTGTGTAGCCTTTGCCGGCATTCAGCACCACCACGTTGCCGATGGCTCCTGTGCCCGCGACAAGGGTTGTTGCGGCAATGGAAGCATCGCTTCCCCCACCGCCTTCCACACTAAACAGCACATTTATTGGCGATCCATACCCCGTGCCCGCATTGGTCATCGCTACGGAAATTTGTGATCCGGCATTATCAATACCAAAGGCCCGCCTCCGAACTTGGTTGATAGCCTCATAAGCTACCGCATTCGGCCCGTCATTCAATTCGTTTTCGACCTCTGCACGCAGAAGAAGTAAATCTGCGTAGCGCATAACCACCCAGTTGATGTGCGTATAGGCTCTTTCTAGCGGGCTATTGGTTTGGTACTCCCGACTCCATTTTCCGGGAGCCCAAGTTTCATCTTGCCTTGCAGTAAACAAAGGAACACGATTACCTAAGGCGTTGATGGAGTAGCTGGCGATAGAAAAGTCTCTGCGCAGATCGCCTGCGTGGAAACTGGCATAAAAAGGTTTCATGGCACGCCATCGCGGGTTTGTGCTGCCGTAGACACCGTTTGCGGTGATAGGCGCATTGTAATGGCCCACCCAAGAAGCGTTGCCACGCTGTCCGGCAGGATTGTAAAAAGCGATTTCGAATATATTTTCCGTGGGATCAAAAACGTGCTGGCTTTGGTTTTTGAATATTTGCGAATACACCGGGTTCAGCTTGTAAACTTGGGCGGCTATAACCTCGTCGATCAGCCCCTTCGCCAGCTCGTAGTATCTTCTGTAATCTGCGGGGCGTTCCATTTGCCCATTAGCTCGTAGCGAATACCCGCCCGCAAGAAGGGCTACTTTTGCCAACATCGCTTTAGCTGCCCATCTATTCACGCGCTCATCCTTTGGCAGTTCGGCGGGCAGCAGCTCCGCCGCCTCCTGCATGTCTTTAATAATTTGAGCATATATTTCATAGCGATCCACTAAAGCTCCCCGTAACTCATCACCCGCTTGCGAACGCTGCGTTTTAAAGGGCACGTCGCCCCAAAGACGGACCAACTCAGCAGCGTAAAACCCGCGCAAAAACTTGGCCTCGCCCAGCATACGATTGAGGTTGTTCTTCGCTGCTGCTGAGCCCGAATTAAACTGCTCCATCTGCGGTATTTTTTCGATAACCACGTTCGCCCGGTCTATTCCGTTATAGAGTTTGGACCATACGGTGTAAAACGTAGGATTTTGGCTTATCCCTAAATAATGACCAATATTTCGATAGTCGTCCGCGCCAGGGGCCATTTGGCCGACATCGGTCGCTGCATCAAAAACCAGGGGAATGAACCAACCGTAGGTGTCTAAACTTGACATAATTTCATACACGCCCAATGTGGCCATATAGGCCTCGTCTTCGTTTGCAAAAAAAGTGCTGCTGGTAAAATAAGAGTAAGGATCTACCTCCAATGTTTTTGTGCAGGCCGTAATAGAAGCCGCGGCAGAAAGCAGTAGGCTCCAAATGTAAATATTCAATCGATTGGAAAAGCGTTTCATAGTTGGTTTTGTTTGAATTATAGAGAAAGATTTAAGCCGGCAACGAACGACATAGCGCGCGGATAAGCGCTAAAATCTACGCCCGGCGTTAACGCCGTCCGAATCACACTTACCTCAGGATCGTAACCTGAATATTTGGTGAAGACGTGCAGATTGTAAGCCGTACAATAAAGCCGAGCGTTAGACAATTTCACTTTACTGACCCAAGATTTTGGAAACGTATACCCTAAGCTGACGTTGTTGATACGCAGAAAGGAGCCGTCTTCGATAATATCATCGTACAACCGTCCCGTATTATTCCCATTCCATGCCGGATTAGTTTTGCCTTGGTTCACCGTAGCCAATTGAACGGGATCTGTAATACGATTACCATTTCTATCAATGGTCGTCCATCGATCTGCAAAACGTGCAAACCGGTTGGCATACTCGGTTTGCAGATTGGCATTGTTCAATACATTCGCATTGTAGATGTCATGCCCAACGGTAAAGTTGATGAAAATGCTCAGATCAAACCCCTTATAGCTAAATGTATTGTTTAGTCCGCCGCTGTATGCAGGGTTTGCATTGCCAATAACCGTTCGGTCAAGCTCATTAATTAGCCCATCAGGTTGCCCATTAGGTCCGCTGATATCTTTAAATTTTATGAAACCGGGCTGCACGGCTATATTATCGCTCACCACGCCATCTCTTAGCGTGTAGGTGCCGGCAGTAGGGTCAAAATTGAAATCTTCAACCTGGTAAAGGCCGTCTCGCTGGTAGCCATACATTAATCCCACAGGACGACCCACCTCGAGGATATAATCCGATATTGTCGTGTAGCTATTCGTTAATAAAGAGGTTTCCCCATCACTTAGGCTGAGCACTTTGGTGCGGTTAAATGCGATGTTGAAGCTTGAATTCCATTTAAAATTACCGCGATCAATATTGGTGGTATTCAGGGTCAATTCCAAACCTCTGCTGGATGTTGTCCCGATATTTTGAAACTGCGTCACAAACCCCGAGCTTGACGGTATACGGGTGTTATAAAGCAAATCTCTCGAACGGTTATCGTACAACTCAGCTGTCAACGTGAAGCGCTGTTTAAGAAATCCGATGTCTAAGCCTAGGTTTTTGGATTCAACGGCTTCCCATTTCAGACCGGGGTTTGGCAAATTGCTCTGAAAGGCTGCTGCCACGACTTCATTGCCCAAGGGATAGAAGCCTGAGGTAAAGATGCCTAGCGCAGCGTAGTTTGCAATACGGTTATTCCCTGCCATACCGTAGCTTAGCCGTAACTTAAGATCCGAAATCGCTGTTAGGTTTGTCATAAACGCTTCGTTGATAATGCGCCACGAAAACGCCGCTGAAGGAAAAACACCCCATTTATTGGCGGTGCCGAACTTAGACGATCCGTCGGCCCGTAGACTCCCTGTGAATAAATATTTATCGCGTAGCGTGTAATTAGCCCGGCCAAAGAAGGATAGCATCTTATCATCCTCAGCGAAGGTTTGCGGAAAGCCGGCAACGGTGCCTAGGCCTAGATTATCCCAACCTAAGTTTACGCTTGGAAACACCGAAGCACTAGCTAGCAGCCCTTCGCTGTAATTGTAGATATATTCTTGCCCTACCGTAACGTCCAACCGATGGATATCAGCGAACGTATCTTTGTAATTTAAGGTGTTATTGTAGTTAAACCGTCGATAAAGATTATGCGATACACTGCCAAAAGGCCCGCCGCTACGCAGAGCAGCGATTCCTCTGGCATCGTTAAATTGCTTACTCTTTACCCCCCGGTCTGTATAGCCAACTAAGCCTTTGTAATTAAGCTTGTTATTAAAATTATATTGGAGTGTGAAATTGGCATTCAACGCCTTACTTATTGATTCCCGCAACTGTGATTCAACTGTGATTAAGGGGCTTTGAAAAGCTGGAGATTCTGGATTATCCAACGGATCCGTCTCGAAATCCAGTAAGCTTTCATCATTTCCAAATCGCCCGATAACGGGCCTGTATTGTAGCAAGGTCTGTAACATACTCAATCGTGCGTTGCCTCCCTCCTGCGTTCCCATTCCGGTGATTTTCTGATCGGAATAATTAATAATTCCATTCACCAAGATCTTGTTGTTTGCATTATGACTTAAGGTCAGCTTGGCGATATTTTTTGTGGAGCCGCTGTTACGCAAGAGTCCCTCATCATCATTCAACGCATAAAATATATTGAACTTGGTTTCTTGGCTTCCGCCACTGACGCTTACTTTATGGTATTGATTCACGACGGCCTGCCCAAAAAGTTCGCGTTGCCAATTTATTCCAGCACGGTTTCCATACAACAGCTCCAACGAATCGAAGCTACCATAGTTTGTGGTGAACCGTTCCAGTAGTAACGGATCACGGAGTGCATTTTCATACAACAAGGTGGTATAATCGTAGGGATTCATAACGGCAATTTCCTTGCTTATCTTTTTAGCACCGATGTAATTGTCGTAATTGATTTGTAACCGCCCGCTTTTCGCCTTTTTTGTTGTCACCAGAACAACTCCATTTGCGCCTTGCGCTCCGTAAATTGCTGTTGCGGACGCGTCTTTCAATACATCAACAGATTCAACATCCATCGGATCAAGAAAAGCGAGTCCTTCGGTTTGGGGAATCCCGTCTACCACGTAAAGTGGCTCGTTGCTTTGTGTAATAGATGTCCCACCCCTGATTTTTATCGATGGTTCCGCACCGGGTGTTCCGTCAGACATAGCCACCTGGACGCCGGCCAGACGTCCCTGCATCGCTTGCGCAACACTCTGGACCGGAATCTTTGCAATTTCCTCACCTTTTACTGAGGATACAGCGCCCGTCAGATCTTTCCGTTGTACTTGTCCATAACCAATGACAACGACCTCGTCCATCGTATTTTCAGTCTCCTGTAGCGCTACATCTATAATCCGCTTACCATTTACAGATTCCTCTGCTTTGTTATAGCCTACAAAAGAGAACAGCAACGTAGCTGTGGATGAAACTTCGATCGCATATGTCCCGTCTTTATTCGTAACCGTCGACGCAGCTTTTCCATTTTCCTGCACTGTTGCTCCTGCAATGGGCAGGCCATCACTCCCTGTTACTTTTCCACGAATGTTAACCAACTGCTGCGCATGCACGCTAACATGGAGACAAATGATCACGAGTAACCAAACGTATCGTTTAACCATAATAGTAGATTTTTTTAAGAATTGGCATTTTAGCTTATCCCACAAAGATATAGCCCCGCGTAAAAAAGCACCTTCAATAATGAGTGAGAAACTTTCAATATTGTGTTAATTTAAAAGCTGCGATCCAGCGAAACATAGATACATAGCCGCTTTTGAACCATCATCAAATGGCTGAGCAGCACATTCTTCCTAGCAAACCGATCAATACAAAACTGAAATAGATTTCAACAAAATTGAAACTAAACAAATGCCGAACACCCTAACTTTATCGAAATCTAAATTTTGTAGCTAACGCATATGAACAAATCATTATCCCTCTTTTTTAGGCGAACGATTGTTGCTTTTTCTGTAAGTACGGTATGTTACTCGCCTGCCTTCTGTCAAAATCGAAAAACGGAAAACAATTGGGTTTCCGACGCAGAACAACTCGCCGTATACCAATTAAAAAAAGCAGCATCTATTTACAACATCCATCAGAATCCACGGTCCATCAATGCAGATGGCAGCGTTCGTTTGGTAACGATACGCGACTGGACAAATGGCTTTTTTCCCGGCAGCCTCTGGTATGGGTATGAGCTGTCTCAAGAGCCTGATCTCGCTGCTGACGCACGACGCTTTACTTTAGCGTTGGATTCTGTGCAGCATATCACCAATACACATGATCTGGGTTTTATGTTATACTGCTCCTATGGCAATGCTTACAGGCTAACCGCTGACTCGACCTATTTACCTGTACTGCGGCAAGGCGCAAAGCATCTCTACGCGCGCTACAATCCGCATGTTGGCGCCATTCGCTCCTGGGATTTTGGCCCTTGGGAATTTCCCGTAATCATTGATAATATGATGAATCTGGAATTCCTGTTTTGGGCATCTCAACAATTTCATGTAGCCAGTTACTTCGAGGCGGCCAATCAACATGCAAAAACCACGCTTCGACACCACTTCCGACCGAATAGCAGTTCGTATCACCTCATCAATTATGATGCAACATCGGGAAAGGTAATCAGTAAGGAAACGCACCAAGGTTTAACCCACGAATCTTCCTGGGCACGGGGGCAGGCTTGGGGTCTATACGGCTATGTCATGGCTTACGAAAATACGAAGGACCCATTATTTTTAAAACAGGCGGAAAAAATTGCTAAATTTATCATGCAGCATCCTCGTATGCCTGACGACAAGATTCCTGCTTGGGATTTTGATGTGCACAACGCGTTGGAAAAGCAAGGCGCCCCTCGTGATGTATCCGCTGCCGCCGTCATTGCATCCGCACTCCTTCAATTAAGCAAGCAAGCACCCAACGGGCAGCTTTACATGCGCTATGCCGAAGATATTCTTCGGACATTGTGCTCGGAAAAATACTTGTCAAAAAAAGACGAAAACGCTTACTTTATATTGAAGCACAGCGTAGGAGCTTTTCTATACAACTCTGAAATCGACACCCCTATAAACTATGCCGATTACTATTTTTTGGAAGCCCTTGTGCGTTACAAAGCGCTAATAAACCGACAAGTTACCTTTATAAACCAGGTTGATAACGGATTAAATCCAATGGTATGAAATATAAGATTTGTATAGCCGCATCCCTAACGGGTATGATTTCTTTCGGTAAAGCAGAAGCACCCATTCAGAAATGGCAATCGATAACATCGCATAGCTCACCAAGCGCGGACTCGGCAGTCTATAACATTACGGCTGCAGACTTCATGCATATTGATCTGGATTATGCGGGACTAGAGGAAGTAAAAAAATATGTAACAAAAAAGCACTATGGAAAAGCAGCAGAAAAACTACTGCATTACTACAGGGAGCGTCACTCGGTAAACCATATTCGGTACAATCGAGAAGATAAAACTAAGTATGCTGGTAAACAACTTTCTACAGAGAATCAAACAATAGCAGATAACGCACTTGTCCATAAACTCAAGCCCCATAAAGGATATCCGTACTACGATTATGGCCGAAATGATATCAACTGGCAGTATCAACCGGTACAAGACCAACTTATTCGCACCTTTTTACATCGAACAAACTGGTGGGAACAACTGGGTTTAGCCTACTGGTCATCGGGCGATGAAAAGTATGCAAAAGCCTGGATGAACCAAACGACCAGCTGGATAGACAATAACCCGTTGGGGCGGTACCCGGATGAAAAAAACTTTGCGTGGAAAGCCTTCGTGGTTTCCTTCCGCTTGAATAACTGGTCAGCCTATTTTAACATGTTTATAGATTCCCCTAGCCTAACGCCGGCTTTTTTAATGGCTTTTCTAAATAGCTACCAGCAGCAGGCGGACTATGTAAAAGCAAACTATACCGATATTGGCAATCATCTATTATATGAAGCTTTGCATATGCTATATGCAGGATGCACATTCCCTGAATTTAAGAACGCTAGCAAATGGCGGGAAAGTGGCATACAGGTGCTGAATACAGAAATGCAAAAACAAGTGTTGGCTGATGGTGTACAATTTGAGCTTTCAACATCCTATCATATTGGTGCGATCGAGATCTTTACAGATGCCCTCCGTATCGCACAAAGCAATGGCATGGAACACGAGTTTCCAAAACGCCATCAAGAGAAAATCAGGAAAATGATTGCAGCGGTCGCGAATTACTCATTCCCGGACTACACCTATCCTTTGTATGGAAATTCATTTGAACCTACAAAATCAGTCATGTTGGCACGCTACCAAGACTGGTTAGCGCTTTTCCCGAACGACCCTGAACTTCAGTACTTTTCGACCGAAGGCAAGCGGGGTACACCCCCAAAGCACTTATCCTTTGCAATGAAAAATTCAGGATTTTACAGCTTTAGAAATAGCTGGCTACCTACTGCAACCGTTATGCAAATAAAAGCCGGCCCTCCTGCCTATTTTCATGCTCACCCGGATAACGGCACCTTTAATCTTTGGGTAAAAGGGCGAAATTTCACGCCCGATTCAGGAAGCTATATTTATAATGACAATGCTAAAACCAATAACAAGAAAGATTGGTACAGGCAAACCCGGGTTCACCAGACACTGACCTTGAACAACGAAAACATTCTTAATGATGCTCACTTACACCGATGGGCGACGCAAAAGGACTACGAAGTGCTATCTTTTACAAACCCCAGCTACCCGACATTGGCCCATCAACGGACAATCTTCTTCATCGATCAACACTTCTTTTTAATTATTGACCGTGCTATGGGGGAGGCCGATGGCGTGCTAAATATTCATTTTACACTGGCGGAGAAAAGCAATCCGCTGGTCGATCAACAAAGAAATAAGCTGGTCACGCGATACGCTGATGGAAACAATTTACTTATTCAGTCGCTCGACTCTACCTCGGTTAAGCTGACCACGGAGAAAGGCTTTGTGTCGTATCGCTACCAAGAAGAAATCGAGCGACCAGCATTTTCCATCAATAAAAACAAAAACAAACGGACAGCATCCTTCATGACTTTAATGCTGCCGTTTGACGGACAACAGGCACCGGCTACCGTTGTCACGGCAAACGCCGGGCATAGTACAGATAGTGGAAAGATCGATTTGTCGGTTAATATCCATGGTAAGATTATACATATCCAAGAACAACTTTAACTCGCCTAACATCATGAACAAACCAAGTTTTATATACATCTTCCTTCTCTTTCTGTGCCCCATATTTGTGTTGGCACAGTCACGTGTAAGCAAAGAAAGCTTCTCCGCAATTGATCTCACCTACCCGGGATTAGAAAAGGTTAATGATCATTATAAAAACGAAGAATACGATAAAGCGGCGATGGCCCTACTATCGTATTTTCGTAATCGACCGTTGAAGGGCCACCCAACATTCGGTAGCGAAGAGCTTCAAAAACTGAAAGAGAACCCTCTGGAAAAGGCTGATCTGCAAAGGGCCGATAACGCGCTCAAGCACCACTTTCAACCGCATAAGGGTTACGATTTTTTTGATTATGGCACTGATATCAATTGGCAATATTGGCCAGTAAAAGATAATGAAGTGCGATGGCAACTCCATCGCGTAGGCTGGTGGGAATCCATGGGCAGAGCCTATCAAGCGACAGGTGATGAAAAATATGCAAAAGAATGGATTTATCAGTTTAGCGATTGGGTGAAGAAAAACCCGCGCGGTCTATCAGAAGACAACGATTTTTACGCTTGGCGGCCGTTAGAAGTTTCTGATCGTATAAAAAGTCTTCCCGTCACGTTTTCCTTATTTATCGAATCACCAGCATTTACTTCCGAATTTCTGATGGAATTTCTAAATAGCTACCAGGAGCAAGCGAACTATATACCTGCACATTACTCGGCTATCGGCAATCACTTGTTGTTTGAAGCAGAGCGTATGGTATTGGCGGGATGTTTCTTTCCGGAATTTCGTCAGGCGGCCGATTGGCGTCTGGGAGGCATCAGCGTATTAAATACCGAAATTAAGAAGCAGATCTTTGACGATGGCGTGCAGTTTGAGCTATCCCCCACCTACCACACGGCAGCAATCGATATCTTTCTTCGTGCACTCTACACAGCACAACTAGCCGGTTTAGGGCAGGAATTTCCTAGCGATTATCGCAACACTGTGAAAAAAATGATAACGGCCACCATCAACTTCTCGTTTCCCGACTACAGCTTCCCTATGTTTGGTGATAGCTGGCTAACAGATAAAAATGGGAAAATAGCGCAGTACGGTTTTTGGCGCAAATCTTTTCCAGACAACCCTGTGTTCACCTACTTTGCTACGGAAGGCCGCCAAGGAAGTAAACCAAATTACCTGTCCACGGCATTAAAAGACGCTGGCTTTTACACGTTCAGGAACGGTTGGGATAGTCTTGCTACGGCTATGGTCGTCAAAGCTGGACCGCAAGGTTACTTCCATGCGCAACCAGATAATGGTACATTTGAACTCTGGGTAAAAGGTAGAAATTTTATGCCCGATGCTGGGTGTTATGTATACAGCGGGGATAAAGAGATTATGAAAATGCGTGAATGGTACAGACAGACTAAAGTGCACCAGACGCTAACGCTAGATAACCGAAACATGGAAGCGACGGAAGCTCAGCTTGTGCATTGGTCGACGAGCGATAGCGTTGATCAGCTAACCTTTACGAACCCAAGCTATGCAGGTCTTAGTCACGAAAGAACAGTTTTATTTGTTAATAAGCAGTTCTTCCTCATCCTTGATCGTGCTGAAGGCGCAGCTGTTGGCCAGCTTGATGTACATTATCAGTTAGCAGAAAACTCCCATCCGGTTATAGACAAGCAGCAAAAGAGATTCTTTACTCAATATAGCGATGGAAATAACCTATTGGTGCAAGAATTACTGATCAAGTCACCGTCCGCATTAGTTACAGAAGAGGGTAAAGTTTCGTATCGCTATCGCGAAGAAATAGCACGGCCAGCCTTTGCTTTCCAACGCCAGAAAGGAAAAAACACCTCCTACTTTATGACCATAGTCCTCCCATTCGACGGTGCGAAACCTCCGAGCGTGAAGCTGCTCGAACACGACATGGAAAAACAGCTTATCCGCGTTTCCGTGAATAGCAAAATTTACAATGTGAACTTCCAACAATAAATTGAAATCTTTATGAAAATCGTCTTGAACTGTTTGTTGCTATTCTTTGGAAGTAATATACTGCTATATGCACAGTCTAGTAGCTCCCGCCCAAACATTATCCTGATCATCACAGATCAACAGACGGCAAATGCATTAAGCTATGTTGGCAATAAAGATGTACATACGCCCGGTATAGATGGTTTGGCTCGCGACGGTATGTTATTTAAACGTTCATATGTATCTTATCCGGTATGCGGCCCTTCGCGAGCGAGTTTGATTACCGGCAAGATGCCTGTGCAGATTGCTGTGGCGGACAACGGGCCAGATCACGGGCCAAATCTCGCAGAAGAGCACCTCCAATTTAGTCTCGGTCGTCTTCTCGCAGATGAAGGTTATGAATGCCTGTATGCTGGGAAATGGCACGCCCCGACCCAAGTAAATCTGCCCGCTGAAGGCACTGGTTTTACAAAAGTTTGCGATATGGATGACACGCAGATTGTGCCGAGAAGCATTCCGTATTTTCAAAAGAAACGAGATAAGCCGCTCTTTTATGTTGCTTCGTTCCTTAATCCACACGAGATCTGTGAATATGCTCGTTCGGAATTTCTCCCTACCGGCCCGGTGGAGGCAGGTAACGCGAAAGCATATCCGCAACTACCCTACAACGCAGCGATACCAGCGTACTTTCCAGAGGCGGTGCTGCTGAATCGGGAGGCCGACCCGCGGTCATACCCAACGAAACGCTATACGGATGACGATTGGAGAGCTTATCTAAACGCGTATTACCGCTTAGTAGAACGTGTCGATCATGAAATTAGTAAGCTAGTTGCTGCCCTTAAAGCGAACAACCTCTATGATAATAGCCTTATTCTACTTGTAAGTGATCACGGTGATGCCGTGGGCGCACAACGCGGAAATCAAAAACGAACCTTACAGGAAGAAGTCATTCGTGTACCCTTTATTGTGAAAAAGCCTGGCCAGAAAGAAAATGGAGCCATCAACAAAACGGCGTTAGTCAACACCTCGTTGGATATTTACCAAACCATCTTGGATTATGCCGATATACAGCCCAAGCAAGCCCTTTTAGGCAAAAGCCTTCGACCAATACTGGATGGACACCAAGACACCCTTCACACGGAGGTCTTTATCGAAACCCTCCTTGACGGCGTACAAACTCGGGGTTGGGCCGTCGTCACTAAGGATTTCAAATATGTGCTGTACCGCAATTTCCGCAACAACGAGCAGCTCTTCAACCTGACAAGCGACCCTTACGAAATACAAAACCTTATTGTCAATACTGCCTACGAAACAACAGCCGCCTCATTTCGGAAAAAGCTATACGATTGGGCAGTGAAAACGAATGATCACTTATTGCAGCGCCTTTTGGTGCGTAATGAGTAGTGCGTATAGCGTAATGCGTAGTGCGATATGATGTTGAATAAAAGTAGGAGGAACGAGGACGAGCGATTTTTGCGTTTGCAAAAATGCAGATTGCCGCGTCATACTTCCTCGCAATGAAGCATTTTTGGGCTTAAACGTCATTGCGAGCCTGAGGAACGAGGGCGCGGCAATCTTTAGTATGGAATAGTACGTAGTGAGATATAACGGGTGATAAAGCGATTTTGTCATTGCAGTACGAGGTTTTAGCGCGCGTCTTTAACATCTCTTACGACTTCTAGTTTACAACTCGTCACTTATGACTTTTTAACCGAGCGCAGCGAGCTCATCGAAGATAATTTTGACTTGTCACTTTTGACTTTTAAATTCTTAATTGTTTAAGAATGACCCCAACGGGGTCAAATGTATATAGCCAAAAAATTCGTCACGATCTTCGACCCCACTTGGGGTCGCACTACGAACGAACAACATATATGGGATCCTCTACGGGGTCGGTTTTAACTTTCAAAGGATTGCTATAGATATGTGACCTCTACGAGGTCAATTAGTAAGATTAATGTTTACGTTGTCGGTATCACAATTCTTTGTTTTAACTTTTTAACCGAGCGTAGCAAACTCATAAAAGATAATTTTAACTTTTAAATTTTGACTTTTTAATTTTAAAAGTATTTGCCTTGCCGCGGCGCCTTCACATTCCAAGATTATTATCCCCGCTTCCCTCTTGCATATTCCGAAGGTGAAACGCCAAAATAGCTTTTGAAGCTAGTGGCAAAATAAGACACCGTATTAAAACCTACCATCGTACTGATTTGGGTAACGGAATAGTTGCCCTCCAGTAATAACGTAGATGCTGCCAGAAAGCGAATTTTGCGAACAAAATCTACCGTTGACTCACCCGTGATTGCTTTCATTTTTATATGCAGCGTGGAACGGCTCATTGCCATCGCATCAGCAAAATTATCAACGGAAAATGTAATATTGTCCAAGTTTCTCTCCACAATCGATTTTGCCTTTTCCAGAAAGGCACGATCCAGTTCATTAAACGTCAGTTTCTGCGGCTCAACAGTTAAGCTTTTGCTGTAAAATTGTTTGATACGGTAACGCACCTGCAACAAGTTGCGAACTTGTAAACTTAGCTTTTGTAAGTCAAATGGCTTCTTTACATAGACGTCGGCCCCGGCCGTAAGTCCGCCAAGCTCATCGCTATCAAAGGCTCTGGCAGTCAGCATCACGACGGGAATATGACTCGTAGCTACCTGTTGCTTAATGTGTTTACAAAACGACAATCCATCCAGCAGGGGCATCATCACATCGGTGATAATAAGATCCACTTCTAGTTGATCAAGTAGTGCCAATGCTTCTTCTCCATTACCGGCAGCAGATACGTCTGCAAATTGTCGAAAATGGTCGATCAAAAAATCCCGGACATCATCATTGTCGTCTACAATAAGAATCTTTACTCCGTCTGGCGTGCCGGCAATAGCATAAGCGGGCGCTTCTGCATCCTCAGCGAGAGTATGCGGTGTCCATTCGTGACTAGCTTCAGTGTACGAAGCTACAAAATCCGCACTGCCTTTCTCCGAGTCCCGGTAGGTAGCGTCATCCAATGAAAAGCGAAGTGTAAAGGCGGTGCCTTCTCCAAAGGTACTTTCTACCGCTACATAAGCATGATGCATATCCATTAGACGCTTCACCAAGGCCAGACCAATACCCGTTCCTCGTGCATCGTTGCTCTCTTGAAAAAATTCGTCGAAAACCCGATCTACCGTCTGCGGTTTCATTCCTATACCGGTATCTAGAATTTGGAAAAACACCTGTTTGTCAATCTGCTCAACGCGCATCGTCACAGAACCTTCGGTGGTGAATTTAATCGCATTAGAAAGCAAATTGCTAAATATCAAATCAAAGTAAAGAGGATCATACCACATTTCTTCCAGGGGAGTTCTCGTGTCAAAGGATAGTGCAATATCCTTTTGCGCTGCCACGCGTCGAAACATATCAACCAGCTGTTGCAATTGGGGAAGCGGATTGCCCTTAACAACTTTCAATGCAAATAAGCCCAAATCAGCCTTCCGATAATCCATAAATTGGTCCACTAAATGGGTCAACTTATCGGCATTTCGTGCCATCAGATCCAACTGTTTTTTTGTACGCTTATCTGTTGAGGCATGGCGAAGTTCTTCCAGAGGTGACTTGATCAACGTAAGTGGCGTTCTGAATTCATGAGAAATATGTGTGAAAAAGCGAAGCTTCGCCTGATTTAGCTCTTCAGATTTCTCTTGTTGGATCTTCTCCAACGCCAACTCATTTTCAAGCTGCTGTTTATTTTTCCAGCTTTTGAACCAGTACCATCCAATCGCTAGCAAGGCCAATATGACGCCTACTTTAAATATCCAGGTATCCCACCAATGTGGTTGCACCGTAATGTGGAGCAACGTTACCTCATCACTCCATCTACCATCGCTATTCGCCGCCCGCGCTAAAAAGCGGTATGATCCAGCATGCAGATTTGCATAGGTTATGGGATGTGGGAAATCGGTATATATCCATTCCTTATCCTCCCCCAGAAGCTTATAGGCAAATTTGTTGTTTTGCCTGGAGAGGAAGTTATTCACGGATAAGGTCAGCGTGAACGATTGCTGATCAGGTTCTAAAATGATGTCCTTCGTATAACTGATGTCTTCGTGTAATACCATCGATGCATCATCGGGCTTTACGAGTTCACCAAATAGATGAAATTGACTAAGGTATGGCGCCGGTACATACGGGTTTACGCGCAATCTATCCGGATAGAAATGTGTAATCCCATTCACGCCACCCATATAAATTTCGTATTGACGGGTCATCAACCCCGCATAGTAATTAAATTGATCGCCTTGTAACCCGTCGCGATACGTATATTTCCGAATCACTTGAGGCTCCGTCGTCAACGAAGCGATCCCCTTGTTGGTGCTAATCCAAAGTTGTTTACTTTTATCCTGTAAGATACTGTATACGTTATTGTTCGGGAGGCCGTCATCGGTATCAAAAACCGTTATGCTCGCTTTGTCTTCGTTTATCTTACCTAACCCACGATGCATCCCCACCCATAGCTGTTGCTGATCATCTTCAAAAAAACAGTTTATCCGATCGTAACGTTTATTGTTGGCAATGGCGAAGCTCTTCAGCTCATTCTTGCGGGTATCGTATAGATAAACTCGTCGATCTGTACCTATCCACAGTCTGCCTCGATTATCGCTATACAGTGCATACACTGGGCCTGAGCGGATATCGTTCCAATCGTTACTGACTGCAGCAGATACGTTGGCTGGCTTTGATAGCGTTGTGTAGCGCTCTGAAGCCTTATTAAATACATACAAGCCTGCAAGCGTCCCAATCCAAAGCTTACTATTTCCGGCGTCGGCAATACAGTAAACATGGCGAGCAGACTCGATCCCTGTTGGATTGGGGAAATTTGTTATCCGTTGTGTAGGTACATTTAATTTAGCTAATCCACCCCCGTGCGTTCCCATGTAGACATTTGGGCCATCAACAAACAATGCCTTGATCATATTGGAACGTAATCCATTCTGCATGGAATAATAAGAAAATTGGCCCGTACGACGATTTAGCCGATTTAAGCCTTTTTCATTGGTCCCTATCCAGAGGTCTTGCCCCTCACCTTCTGCCATGGGGCCGATAATGTTATCGTTTAAACTATTGCCCTGCGGCATCTTCTCCAGCAATCCGAACTGCTGTTGTTTTACATGGAAATAATTAAGCCCGCCAAAATACGTGCCCAGCCAAATGCCATTTTGATGATCTCGAAAAATACAACGAATGGAGTTGTGACTGACCTTAGGCTGGCCCGACGATTCCGAATGAAAATTGTTGAACCGGTCTTCCATAGGATTATAGATGCTTAACCCATGTAAGGTGCCTATCCAAAGCTGGCCTTCGTCGTCCAACCGCAATCGTCGGACGTAGGCCGATATCAAGCTCTTGGCATCAGCACCGGGAAGGTATTGCCGTGATCGGCCATCCTTTGCAAACCAATATAGCCCGTCCCCCTCAGCAGCAATCCATATACCCTTATCGGTTGTGGCAAGATCCTGAATATTCGCATGGATACGTATCGCACTAGGACGAAGTTTCTTCCCTTCCAATAGCAAAAGTCCGTTGTTTGTGCCGACAAGCAACGAGCCCTGATGCATTTTCACAAAAGAAAATGTGAAACCTGCGCTGGCTTCGCAGATTTTGGTCACTGTATTCGTTTTTTGATCAAATCGGTAAATAGTATGCAAACTATTCAAATAAAACACCTTATCTTCCGTTTGCTCTATGCGCTCAATTTCTTCATCCAAAAGCCAATGCCGAAAGGTGTTTTTGCGTATATTAAGCAACGTTATCCCGCGTTTTCCTCCAATCAACAACTGATCGTCCTTTACGGATTTCACGGCCCTGATGTAATCGGACGACAGGGAATTTGAATCACGCTCGTTATGTCGATAGATCGTGAAGCGGTAGCCATCATACTTATTAAGCCCATCGGCTGTTGCAAACCACATATTGCCAAGACGATCTTGCGCAATATCATAGACCGTGCTGTGTGATAAGCCATCTTCCGTAGAAATTTTTAAAAACGCTCTAGGTTGCGCTACTAATGGACTGTCTTTTCCAATTGTGCTTGTTATCGTGAAACTCCATAGGATGAAAAGAATCACTCGTTGTTTATACATGTGAAAGCCTGCTGTTAGATTTATAAAAAATGGCTACAAATACTAAACAAAGATACACTAACTGTAGCTGATTTGAAATCTTATCGGCAACGTTTATCGCCGCTTCAACGTTATGATTGCGATAAGTCAATAAGAAACTTACTTGGTTTGCGGTTTTGCCAATCCGCATGCTCCACAGCAACAGGTTCGTCGTATGCCGCGGTAAGAACTGTTTTGATAACGCATTTTTTTACGGTTTGCCAATCGCTCCGACCCGTCCGCTGCTCGCCGCAGCATGCCGGTACTTTTGAAGAGCAAAAGTACCCAGAACTCCGTGGCTTGAAACCTTTGTGGGAAGGGCTTATGCTATGGCAGGTTCCTCCAGATCGCAGGGCTTTCGAGGCGATATTTCGTTTAATGAGGGAAAGTGCAGGTAGCTTACGCTTCAACGATCGCTATCAATTAGAATTGTATGTTGAATCATACGCTGCGCGTCGCGGCAAAAATTACGTTAAAATTCGCATTTCCAAAAGTGGGGTACTTTCGAAAATGCGAATAGCGTAACAATCGCTTGTGTTAATATTCAACTTCTATAATCGATTTTAACGGTATAAGAATACCATTTTTAATCTGTATATATTGCTCGGTAAGTGACCAAACGGTGGTTTCAATACGTTTAGGGCCATCCTGTGTTTGAAAAACAATAGTTGTTTTGGACTTAAATTCATTCCCCAAACGTTGCGCAGCTAATAATTTGTGCTGCAAGCTAGCTGTTTTATCTACCTCCGCCGGAACGATCTTATAATCCATTATGTGTTCCTTCTCTATAATCTGTCCAATCATATTCCTAAAATTATTAATAAATACCCGATACGAGATTTCCTCGACTGATTAAATATAATTATTTGTCATTTATTTTTAGAAACAGCAACAAATTATTTACATTATTAGGAATTTTATGACATTTATTTTATGCAGACAGAAATTTATTCAAAAACAGTCACGCTCAACTTTACGCAATGCTATGCCAATGGTCGGTTGAAGTACAGTGAATTGAACAATTTACTGCAACTTACGGCTTCTGAGCATGCGGAGATATTGGGCTTCGGATACCAAGCAATGGCATCGCAGAGCCAATCTTGGGTATTAAGCCGCATACGGATGGAAATAGACCGCTTGCCTAAATTTTTGGAAGAGATTACCGTGAAGACTTGGGTGCAAGATTTTTTAGGCAATAGATCGATTCGGAATTTCGAGGTGTATAGAAAGGATAAAAAGATTATCGGTGTATGTAGCTTTTGGGCAGTATTTAATACGCAATTAAGGCGGTCGGAAAACTTGGCAATCAAGGTCGATCCGGCAATTGTACTCCCTGAACGAAGTGCTACGCAGGAATCCTTTAAACGAATAGAGCAAGATACCGATTACGATCAAACGAGTTCTTACCTCTCCAAGTTATCTGACTTAGATATTGTAAACCACGTCAACAACGTCAAATATACAGACTGGTGTTTCGATCTTTTGCCTGCCGAGACTGTTTTGAAAAAAACCTTCCGCAGCATAGATATCAATTACCTGAAGGAACTTAAGCTGGCAGAAGCCGTAGACATCCACCAGCGTGTGCATCCCGAAAGCGCACATTTTGCTATCACGCGAGCCGATAAAACGATCTTCTTGATGCAGGCAAATTTCTGATACAAAAGATTTTAAAACGGTATACATGCGTATAAACGTCCTTACAAAAGCATAAGTGAGCAACTGTGCTTCTGACAGTGCTCACTTATGTATGTAAATCACCAACCGTAACGTCCTCACCCCACTTTTAGGCTTGAACGAACGGCCTCTGGCAAAGCTTTAAAATGCAAATGCCAAATCACCTTTTTTATACGGGTAATTGCCGTCAAACCGGCCTGGGATTTTCACGTAGCGTTGTGCTTTGGTCATACCCACTTCAGAAGTGAAGAAACCGGTTAAGGTTAATTGCTTCAACATATGGAAAAAGTCGTTAGCCTCACCCTCTTTTCTATTCTTCTGGTACTCCGTCGCTTCTTTGTCGTATTTGTTGACAAATTGCAGCTGCTCCTCTTTCGACAGTTCTTGGAAAGGTTTGTTGAACTCTTTCTTCGAACGGTCGTCAACCTTAGCTAAACCTTCCATGAACGCTTTCTGATCAACCTCGTCGTAACAATCGCGAATCATGACGGGAATAAACTCACCAACACCCGCTTCTTTCGCACCTGGCGTGGATGTTTTAGGCAAAATTGCTTCCGCAAGATCGCCCAAAAAATTCATCTTATCTTTTTCAAATAATGTTGCTACGTCTTTGGAAGCTGGTCTGGTACATCCTTCCAAGAAAAGATTTGCGCCGATTACCGAGCCGCCAACCAACATAGCTACACGTTGAAGTGCCTCTCTTCTATTCATTATCTGCTATTTTAAATATTATAATTCATTTCCCAACCCTTACGGTATTGGCGTTTCACAAACTGATTGACCACGTCAAAGTTAGTGACTTTCATTTGATTGTTGTCCCACAACAATTTCAGATTTCTTCCCGGATATTGGTTATCAATACGCAAGTCTGCTCCACGAATAGCTAAGTTAGCCATCAATAATGCTTCAGTTAAAGGACCGGAAATCTCAAACGGCGCACTTACTTCCATTTTACCATAACCTGCTATAGCAGCCTCGACCCATTGTGCATAATGTCCGTTAGCTTTGCCTTCTACACGGGCATACTTTTGGGCCACTTGCTCTTTCCGGGTTGTGGGCAATAAACGTGCGTTCTCTCCGTAGGTGTCTGCAAGGATTTTTCCTTTGCTACCGATCAAAAGAATACCGTTACCACCGTCGCCAAATATTTCATTCGGCCCTAGTTCGTCCGGACGTGTAGGTTGTATACCACCGTCCATCCAATGTAAGGTAACTGGTCCACTCGTTTTTGGCGTTTTTGGAAACGTCATCGTCACATGGCTTGATGGCGGACAGCTCTCTGGATAGTACGCACGCTTAAACTCATCCGCATAAACGGTACCAACTGTTGCTTGAACATCTTGGATATATTTCAATCCCAATGTACTGAACGGAACTTCCAACAAGTGACAGCCCATATCGCCAAGTGCACCTGTACCGTAATCCCACCAGCCTCTCCAGTTGAATGGCACAAGCTTTTCGATGTAGTCTTTCTTCGGCGCAGTTCCCAACCACAGCTCCCAGTCTAGTTCCTTGGGAATCGGAGCGGTTTGGTTTGGCCACGGAATACCCGAAGGCCAAACAGGGCGGTCGGTCCAACAATATACGGTATGTACATCGCCAATAAGGCCCGCCTCATACCATTCCTTTATCTCACGGGGGCCATCGTTGGATGCACCTTGGTTTCCCATTTGTGTGACAACCTTGTATTTTTTGGCTGCTTCGGTCAGTGCCCGTGCTTCCCAAATATCATGTGTTAAAGGCTTCTGCACGTATACGTGTTTGCCCAACTGCATGGCTGCCAGCGTTTGTATCGCATGGTTATGATCTGGAGTAGATATCGACACGGCGTCAATATGCTTGTGCTCCTTATCCAACATCTGGCGATAGTCTTTGTAATATTTCGCTTTCGGAAATGCCTTAACGGTGTTGGCAGCGCGTCTATCGTCGACGTCACACAAAAAAGCAATTTCTGCTTTCCCGCTCTTGTAAAAGGAAGCGATGTCGCTCTGCCCTTTACCGCCTACCCCGATGCCTGCAATCATTAATTTGTCGCTAGGTGCAATGAAGCCCTTACCGCCTAATACGTGGCGTGGAACCACCATAAAACCTGCCGCCGCGAGCGCTGCGTTTTTGATGAAATCTCTACGAGAGTTATTCGTTTCTTTCATTATAGCTATTCTAAGTTTACGTTGATATTCGTTTTTTTACAGGTTCCCCTTTTTCAACTCACTGACAGCAAAGTCAACAGCGCGCGCCGTTAGCGCCATATAAGTTAATGATGGATTGACGCAAGCCGCGGACGCCATAGCTGCGCCATCGGTGACAAATACGTTTTTGGCATCCCATACCTGGTTGTGTTTATTCAACACGGAATTTTTTGGATCTGTACCCATACGGGCCGTGCCCATTTCGTGGATACCCATACCGAACGTATACTCGTTGTCATAGGTATACACATCCTTCACGCCGATTCTCTCCAACATCTCTTTCATATCCTCTTGCATATCTGGGCGCATCTTTTTCTCGTTGTCTTTGATCTCCATGTCCATCGACAAAACCGGAAGACCCCATTTATCTTTTTTGTCTTTGTCCAAAAAGATTCTGTTTTCATGATAAGGAAGAATCTCGCCAAAAGCGGTAAAGCCCACAGACCACGATCCTGGTTCAAGCATGGCATCTTTCCAGTCGCCACCCACACTCATCTCTGCTATTTCACCAGACCAACGCCCACGGCTAGCCGCTCCCTGGTAGCCAAAGCCGCGTACGTAATCCCGTTTTTTATCATCGCCAGGAACATTTTGAAAGCGCGGCACGTACAAGCCCGTAGGGCGACGTCCAAACACGTATTTATCTTCGTAGCCTTCAACACGACCACCAGCACCACAACGGAAATGGTGATCCATCGCGTTGTGGCCTAATTCGCCAGAGCTACTTCCTAAACCACCTTCCCAAACGTCGGTCGCCGAATTCATCAATACCCAAGTAGAGTTGAATGCGGAAGCACATACGAAAATGACTTTTGCAAAGTATTCATAGGTTTTACCTGTTTCCGCATCTACGATTTCAACCCCTTTTGCTTTTTGGGAATCCTTGTCATAAATAATTTTGGAAACAATGGAAAATGGACGTAACGTTAAATTACCCGTCGCCATCGCTGGGGGTAATGTTGAGGATTGCGTACTGAAATATGCGCCAAAGTTACAGCCTAACCAGCATTGGTTTTGGTACTGGCAGTTGATGCGACCATGGTGTGGCTTTGTAATATTGGCCGTACGCCCCATAATGAAGTGCCTTTTGCCTCCATACTCTTTTTTCAAACGATCTGCGAGATCCTTTTCCACGATGGTGAAATCCATTGCGGGTAAGAAATCGCCATCCGGCAATACATCAAGGCCATCGCGGTTTCCGGAAATACCAGCCCATTTTTCAGCATAACTATACCATGGAGCGATATCTGCGTAACGAATCGGCCAGTCTGTACCATGTCCGTCTTTTACATTTGCTTCGAAATCCAAGTCGGAAAAACGATAGCTTTGACGGCCCCACATAAGCGATCTGCCCCCTACGTGGTAACCGCGAAACCAGTCAAAACGCTTCACCTCCGTATATGGACTTTCTTTCTCGTTTACCCAGAAGTCCAAATTCTTTTCATTTAACGGGTAATCGCGTTTTAATACAGGATAATCAGCTTCCATCTGCTTGGTGCGTCCTCCTCTATGCGGATACTCCCAAGTGTTTTTGTTGGCGTGGTAGTCTTTCACGTGTTCTACGTTTCTACCGCGCTCCAGCATGATGGTCTTTAACCCTTTTTCTGTTAATTCTTTTGCAGCCCAGCCTCCACTAATTCCGGAACCAATGACAATTGCGTCATAAACATTATCTGCCATACCTCTTCTATTTAGTTTGATTTTTTTATACCGTTTTATTTTCTATTTTTTCGTTCTTAAAGAAAATGAAGAACAAAAGGAAGACTACGAATGCGATACCGGCTGGAACTAACCAAACTTGTTGCCAGAACGCGCCCACATCTGTCGTTTTAACGTCGGCATACATTGTTCCAATGTAGCCCGCTACCCAAAACCCAATCAATTGTCCAACGCCATAGGTCGCCAACGTGATCAAACCTTGTGCTGCACTTTTATATTTCACGCCAGCTTTCGAATCGGTGTAGATTTGCCCCGACACGAAAAAGAAATCGTAGCATATACCGTGTAAAGCGATACCGATCAACAGCATGTACATGCCCGAACCTGCATCGCCGTAAGCGAATAGTAAATAGCGGATTGACCAAGCCAGCATCCCGATCAAAATGGTGTTTTTGAATCCAAAGCGGGTAAAGAATATAGGAAGAAGCAATAAACATAGGGCTTCCGATATTTGACCAATGGTCATAAACCCCGTTACATTTTCCATCCCCACCTCGCCTAGGAAATTATTGGCGTTTTGGTAATAAAATGCTAAAGGAATACAGATCAGTATAGAAGACACGAAGAACACTAAAAAGTTCTTATCTTTCAATAGCTTAACCGCATCCAAGCCAACAATCGATGCAAATGAAGGCTTTTCTGAAGCATCAATTTTCGTAGGAGGCGTCTTCGGCAATGTAAAGCTAAACAAGCCTAAAATCAAAGAGCCAATAGCAGCCATTAGAAATGTGTTTCTCAACAAACCGTTTGCCACCCCCTCGCTGGAGTCCCAGTGAAACAGAAAGGAGATGCTTAATCCAGCTGCGATCCAACCAATAGTACCCCAGATACGAATATTGGAAAATTGCTTCTCCGGATTGGTCAACTGCCTGAATGATACTGAATTTACCAACGCCAACGTCGGCATAAACAAAATCATGTATGCAAATACATAAGGGAAAAACGCCGCTATATCTGTCGCTTGATACATCAAGTACATTAAGACCGCGCCGATCAAGTGCAATACGCCCAAAATACGTTCGGCGTTGAAAAAGCGATCGGCTATCATCCCGATAATAAATGGAGCAATAATAGCGCCCCAGGACTGCGTCGAGAACACATTAGCAATCTCAAAACCAGACGCATTTAAGTTGACGGGAAGAAATCTACCCAAGGTAACGAACCATGCTCCCCAAATAAAAAATTCGAGGAACATCATAAAAGACAATTTGAACTTTATTGATGTTGACATCTATTGATAGGTTTATAGTATAAATATATTACTTCTCTGTAAATAACAGAAATATTTTGCTGCTAAATTCATTTAGTTTAGAAATTATCCACTTCTCTGTAAGCTGCCACGAGCGCCTTTTCGCCCTCCACGCCTGATTTTGACATGCCATGTTCCATGCCCACGATGCCCGAGTAACCCTTATTTTTTAACCATTTGAAAACGTTTTTGTAATTGATCTCGCCGGTAGTAGGTTCAAGCCTGCCCGGGTTATCGCCCACTTGGATGTATCCGATTTCACTCCAACACAACTCCATGAGGTTGATCAGGTTACCCTCATTCTTTTGCTGATGGTAGGCATCGTACAAAATCTTACACGAAGGGCTATCCACAGCCTTGCAGATCTCGTAAGTCTGGTCGGTGTAGCGCAGAAATAAGTTGGGTGTATCGCTCAAAGGCTCGAGAACCATCGTGATACCATGTGGTTCAAAGATCGCGGCACCTCTTTTCAAGGCCTCTATTACGTTCGCCGTTTGCACGCCCATAGGAAGGTTACGCTGAAAGTCGCCCGGTACAACTGTAGCCCATTTCGCGTTGACACGCTTTGCAACCTCGACCGATTCACGGCAACCTTTCAAAAAGATATCAACAAACTCTTGCTTGCCGGCAGCTAGCGTATTCGCTCCATTTCCGCCCTTTGGCACAACAAAAACGCCCATACGCATACCCAAGCGCGTCAGCGTTTCTCCAATTCGTTTCTGCTCTTCCACGGGGCGTTCCGGCATCCCATTATCTTCGATGCTACGAAAACCGAGATCATGCATATACGTAATCTCATCGATCATGTTCTTACCTGCAGTGCTGGTAAACATTCCCTGATGTGGGGCGTAATCCAATTTAAAGGGAGCGCCTTTAATTGCTTCTTTTTTCTCCGCCATGAGGTCGTTAGTTAATAACACGGAACTGCTCAACAGCGCAGCACCACTTTTTATAAAATCTGATCGCTTCATTTGCTAGTCTCCTTTTTTATAAAATTTGAAAAGCCTTTCGAAAATGCCTCTTTATACATATTTCCCTCTTTATAAATAATATAGATTTCTACTCCTTTTCTCCGGTTGGCAAAAGAGACAGCTTGTTCTGGAGACAATGCCATAAAAACATTATCATAAGCGTCTGCCTCCATGGCGGTCTTGGCAATAACGGTGACACTAGCCACATTATTTTGCACGGGATAGCCATCTTTCGGATTGATATGATGGTGAATGCTTTTCCCTGCATAGTCAAATGCCTTCCGGTAATTGCCTGATGTAGTAACAGCGCGATCCGTCAATGCTAAGACGAAGCGCGAAGCATCTGCACCCGCAGGCCGTTCAATCGCAATCTCAAAAGGCAGACCGGAATCTTTAAGCCCTTTCGTCTTAATTTCTCCACCGAGTTCTACCAGATAATTGCGGATTCCACGTTGCTCCAGCTCGGCGGCCAACACATCAACTGAGTATCCTTGCGCTATGCCATTTAGATCGATAGCAACACGCGGATCTTTCTTGTACAGCTGCTTGCCTTTCAGCGATAGCTTATCCATCCCCACAAAAGATAACACGCTATCCACAGCCTCTTGTCGAGGTGACGCCGATGCACGCTGGACACCGAAACCCCAAATGGCAACCAACGGCTTGACCGTAATATCAAAAACACCTCCAGACTTTTTATTAACCGTAAAAGCGTAGCGAACAACATGTTGCATATGCCTATCTATTGCAACACTTCTACTGGTAGAATCATTAAAGCGACTAATTAACGAGCTCTTCTTGTAGAGTGACATCGATTGATCAATAACCGTAAGCGCACTATCGATCGAGCCTTTGCTGATGAGCGCTTTCGGTGCATAGTAGTGCACATGGTATGTGGTTCCTTGCGCACGCCCATCCACCGTAAATTTCAACAGTCTGGCATCCGCAGCAAATCCACACAACAGCATAATCGATATCGTTAAAAAGCGCTGCAACTTTAGATATATAGTTCGGTGTTAATGCCCGGGATAGCAGCAGGATACTCGCCATTTTCATTTGGAACGATCTTCGGGTTTGCATTCCAAGCGTAGCTCGTCGGCGAGAGATCAATCGTGGAGGTCAATGCTTTATCCCACTTGATCACCTTGCCCGTATAGCATGCTATTCGGCCGATGATGCCCGTCAATGTACTATAGGCTCCATACTCGGTATTATCAAACTTATACTCATTCTTGGCTATCGCTTCAAACAGTTCCTTATGCTCTTGTTGATAAGGGTTTGGATTTCCCTTCGTATCGTGCCGGTAGATTTCGTTTCCTTTGGCATCCCACAGGATTGCTTGGTTACCAGCCGATAAATAGACGCGACCTTTAGAGGCCTGAAACGTTTCATCTACGCGGTTGGATATGCCCTCGAAGTGGCGGCACTGGCTGTATACCACGGTGCCATCATCATACGTAAGCTCTACCGCAAAATTATCATAAATTTCACCATACTCTTTTCCTGTGCGGTGCGCGCGGCTCCCCGTACCCTGAATAGAAACTGGATATTTCCCTTTCACCCAATTCGCTACGTCGATATTGTGAACATGCTGTTCAACAATATGATCGCCGCACAGCCAGTTAAAATAATACCAGTTTCGCATCTGATATTCCATTTCTGTTTGGCTGGCTTGGCGAGGGCGCACCCATACCCCGCCGCTATTCCAATACACCTGCCCGGCATACACGTCGCCTATTGCACCGTCTTGAATACGTTTTATAGCCTCTCTGTAGTTTGCCTGATAGCGACGTTGCAGACCAACGACAACGTTTAGTTTCTTATCTCTAGCTTCTTTTGCAATAGCCAATACCTTGTGTATACCTGGAATATCAACCGCTACGGGCTTTTCCATAAAGACATGTTTTCCGGCTTTCACGGCCTCTTCAAAGTGCACGGGACGAAAACCCGGAGGCGTAGTTAACAATACCACGTCCGCATCTTTAATAGCCGATTTGTATCCATCAAAACCAACATAGCGGCGGCTGGCGGGCACATCCACTTTGTCACCGAATTTTTCTTTCAAGGTGGCATACGTCGATTCTAGATTATCTTGAAAGGCATCAGCCATCGCTACCAACTTGATGTTCTGTCCTGATGCAAAGGCATCGAAAGCAGCTCCTGTTCCCCGACCGCCACAACCAATAAGTGCTATTTTGATCTCATCCGTTCCGGCAGCAAAAACGCTACCTACTGGGGTCGAAGCTAAAACCGAAGCTCCAGCCAATGCTGACCCAGCTTTGATGAAGTCTCGTCTTTTAAAAGTATCCATAGTTATCTCCGTTTATAAGGTTATTCGTTAGAAATCTTTGATCGGCGCTTTATCATAATAGGTCATGATATCTTCCTGCGATGGTTGCACAGCAGGCCGCACAAGTCGTAGCCCAACGAAGGGAGCTTCAGGAAACCACCAATTGGATTTCGGGATCTGCGGATCCAACTGTTTCCATATCGGGTCTGAAGCGCCGCGAGCTGCCGAGCGCAAATCTTCCGCAGGGCTTTCAAAAGAGCCGCCGCGAACACTATGTGCGTAAAGCGCAGTGGGTATAGCTACAGGGTTTTCGCTAACTTTCCCTGAAAATTGCTTGTAAAAATCAGCGTTGTATTGGTCGTAAGTCCACTCGGCCACATTGCCCAGCATATCGAAAAGTCCCCAAGCATTCGGCTTCTTTTTTCCTACGGGAGCCGTTTGCGCATCGCTATTGCTCGTAAACCAAGCGTACTCGGGCAGTGCCGCTGCGTCGTCACCAAAATAATAGTCGGTTTGCGATCCCGCTCGGCAAGCATATTCCCATTCAGCTTCGGTAGGGAGTCTATAAAAAATGCCGGTGCGCACGTACAGCCATTTACAAAACTGTATCGCGTTGTAGTGTGTCATAGCTAAAGCGGGATGCCCCTCTTTGCCCATTCCAAAGGTCATGTCTAGATAAGGCTTGGTAGGCCGCGTCACCGCATCTACCTTTCCATCTACACTACCTTCAACGGTTTGGCTTACTTCTAAATCTTTATAGACGAAGGGTTCGTAAAGGTCCCAAGTGACTTCGTAAGTACCCATCCAAAAAGGTGATAGCTTTACTTTATGAGCGGGCTTCTCATCCTCTTTCCCCCCACGATCGCTGCCCATCACAAATTCACCGCCGGGAATGGCTTCCATGGAAAATTGCAGATTCGTACCGTCTAGCTTCTGAACGTAACGTTCATGCTTTGTTTGCGCACTCGCAAAAAGGCATGCTATTACTAAACCGGAAACGATTGCGCTTTTTCTTACGATAGTTATCATCATCAATCTAGATCTTTGTAATCGGAACTAAATATAGAAAATATATTGTAAAATATACACTAAGTGGTTTTTACAACAAGCAAGTTACAAAACTAAAGTTAAGCATTGATAGGATAGCCACGTGGTAACTAAACCCGCTAATATGCTCATTCCAATTACCGTATGTCCGAACTTCGTATTGAGATTGAATTGTTGCAGCAATAAGCTGGTTGCTACAAGACTTGGCATAGCCATTTCGAACACAGCAACTTGCGCAATTTCTCCACGGATATGTAAGAAATAGCATATCGCCAATAGCAACATCGGCCCAAGGCCTAATTTATAAAGCAACGAAAGCGATACGATATAAAGTTCGGACTTGTAGAATGAAAATGACAACTGCATGCCGATAGAAAATAAAGCTAATGGTGAAACGGTGCTAGCCAACTGTGCAAAAAATGGTGCTAAAGGCTGCATATCGAAGAAGCGGGGCAACAGCAGTGCACCTATACATCCCCATAATGGTGGAAAGGATAAAACTTTTTTAACTATTTGCGAAAATGTCACCATATTGCCACGGGATGAGCTTCCTCGTATAGCGATAATCGTCCCGACTGACGACAATAAAAAGAACGTCATTTGATCACTAATGATAGCCCAACTTATTTGCTTTTCACCAAAATAAGTGGCTACCAACGGAAAACCGACGAAAGAGGTGTTGCTAAACCCCGAAACTAGCATGAGGGTATGCGCTGTCCGACGGGACAAACCGAGCCTCTGCCGCAGCAGCATAACAAATAAGATGGCTCCGATTAAGATAAAAACAGGAGCCAACAAGGATAGTAAAAGGCGATTATCCCATGTCAAACCCGGCAAATATGTAAAAGAGGTGGCAGGCAGACCAATGTAGATAATCCAGGCGTTGATGCTTTTAAATCCGTTTGCTGCGACAATTTTACGCTCTTTCAGCACATAGCCCGCAAAGAGACAGAAGATAATAATAAGGAAGTTTGACATAAATTCGTAAATAGTACAGAATCTCCATCTAAAAACGAAGATACGGTCTCGGCTTTTCGCAAAAATTAATAACTTTGCAACCCAAAATTATCGATTATTTAGGAAGTAAAATTGAAAAATATATATTTAATAACGGGTCTGTTTTTTTCTGGTTTATCGTGTCTTTGGGCACAAACGGATTCGGTAACGCAGCCGAAGCGTGTAAAAAACCCATTAATCATTGAGTTAGAAGTAGAGAACGGCGGGATACTGGCTTCTAAAGAAGTTAAGGAGACCGCGTTTCAAAGTGCATTTTATAATGGCGTGAACCTGAAGGTAGGTTGGAAAATACAAAATTCCGATGATCAATATTTTACGTTGTATAATAACCCTATCTACGGTGTCGGCTTATACAGCAGCACTTTTAATACGTATATCATAGGTAGTCCTTATGCTATTTATGGCTTTATGCAGTCGCCATTTGGCAACTTAGCGAACAAACGATGGGGTTTTGACTATCGCATTGGTCTGGGAATTTCCGGGAACTTTAAGCCTTACGACGAGGAAACAAACCCGTTGAACGTGGTTATCGGAGCGAAGAACAATGTGTTTATCGATTTGGGTATCCGCGCGCAATACAAGATAAACCCAAATTGGCGAGCGGGGTTGGGCTTAGCTTTCCATCACTTTTCGAACGGAGCCATGCGGCTACCCAATAAAGGGGTGAACCTCATTCCATTAACAGCATCCATAACCTTCCAGCCGAATGGTGAAACCGTTTTGCCAGATAAGAGCTACATAGCGCCTTACAACGAGCGCGTGTTGTTTCATGTAAATTATGGCCTAGGCTGGAAGCAATTGGAACGCGATAACGACCGACGCTTTTTCAAATCCACATTCAGTGCATACGCCAGCAAGCATATATCGCACAAGTGGCGAATGGGTGCTGGACTGGATCTATTCTATTCCGAATCCGGGAACAGCGATCAGATAGCCGGCGATAAAAGTGGGAAACTGAGTGCTAAACTGTCTTATGGTCCATCCTACTACCTAGCACATGTGCTAACGCGAAATTTAGTATTGAATGGTAACGTGGGGTATTACCTGCACAAGCAATACTTCAATGGAGAGATTACGCGCATATTTCTTCGAGCAGGTGCTCGCTATTACGTCTATAAGAATATTAATGCTGGCGTGTCTATTAAAGCACATAAGGGTAAAGCAGACTTTATTGAATGGACGATGGGGTATACGTTTAATAGGAAGTAGTCTTAGCTGAAGGTCGCTGTGCTTTTACAATCGCTTAGGCCTACACACGACCCTTCCGCCGCATGCCGCGGCAAGGCAAATACTTTTGTAGGGCAAAAGTATTCAAAACCCGTCGCTTGAAACCTTTGCAGGGAGGGTTTGTGCTGTGGCCAATGATTACATATTGCAAAGCTTTCGATGCGACATTTTGGTTAATCGAGGGGGTGCAATTGAAAGTGGAAAGTGAGAAGTCAAAAGTGATAAGTCTAAAAATACGTCTTTGCGAAGTAGGACGTGGCAAAGACGTATTTTACAAAAGTAAGATTGCAGCGCCGTCGTGCCTCCGGCTCGCAATGACGCCCACTTTGTCACACGCCATATCACACTACTCGTTACTACATACTAAGTACTATAATCTACCTACTATTATCTATTCTCACTACGCACTACGCATTACTCACTACTTATTATCACATCACCAATTTGCGAATGCTTTTCGCAAGATTTCTATCTACCGTGATATAGCCGGGGTAGTATATATTGCTATTGCCAATTTTCATAGAAGGCTTGATTTTTAAAACCAAAAAGCCCTCGCCTTCGCGCGTAAAAATTTCATTAAGCACATTTTCTAATCCTTTTTCCTGTGTCGCACCAAAGATGTTTGCTTTGAACGTTAACGGTACTACCGTGCTTTCACCGGTTGCTAGTTGAACGTTTTGGTTCACATCACCTTCGAATAAAGGTTTTCCTTGGATCTCGATCAGGTATTTAAAAGAATTGATGGAGGTTTTGCTAGCCGTAGGATTACTGATCTTCATATTAACGCGCGCCTCCAGGGGCAGGTCCTTACGCAACATGGCCAGCGCCACGGCGGGTAGAGAAGCTAAATTAACGCTATTTCCCTCCGTGTAGCTATTCACCGATCGACCGGCTAGCCGCACATCCTGTAAAGATTCTACCGTATAATCACATTTGGCCAACGCATCAATATTATTTTTGCTTACCGCACAGCCGCCCATGCAAATAGCCAATACGGCTAAACACATCCAAAATAAATTTCTTCTTCCCATAACTTCCACTATATTATTTTTTTCTACCACCAAAATTGTAAGTCACACCCAGCGTAAAGACGGCATTACCGGCTTTCAGATAATCGTTGTCCACTACGTTGAAATTAAAACCGTTTGTGTATTGTAATTGTAAGCCTTTATGAAGCTCTAGCCGCGTAAAAAACAATGGCTCAATGAAAAAAGCCTCTTCCTTTGGACTGTCCACATTGTTAATCGTAAAGCTTCTCATCCCTACCCTACTAGCGCGGATGGCTGTACCGTAATTTAGTTCACGTTTTTTACCAAAAAGATTCAGCTTCTGTTTGCGCGTCGATGAATAGTTTACCTGCACGAAGATCTTGTCAAAATCCATATCCCGCGTCTCTACGGGTTGCATGCCCGTAGTTGTTGCTCGGCGGTCTACCTCTGTGGAGGACCCAACACCGTAGCCTCCATAAACTTCGAAGACCTGTCGCTTCTCCTTCCCTATCTTCGTGAAGTAGCCAATGGCGCCTTCTACAGATTGCTGCCGGAAAAGCTCGTTGCTGCTCTCGCCGCCGCTATCGATATACGATCCGTTAGCAATGACGGCCACATGTTTACCCACCGCTACACCGGCATTACCACTGATATTCCCCTTAATATTGCTGTGGGCAGCCAGATAAACCTCGCCCTGCTCACGAAACATGGGCGTTGCGGGTACATTTGGCATATATATCGAGCTGCAAGCCCCCAAAGACCACGCAATGGGTAGGGCTAAAAGATGTGTTTTTTTGATACGCATAACTATTTTCACCAGTCTTACGTAATAATTATTGTGCCAAAATAAATCACAAAAAATAAAGGAAGGTCTAAAAGTGCTACGCAAGGCTGAAAAAAAACACCGCATAGCTAGCGCATATGAGGCAACAATTTGCATGTTGCTCGAAGCGTCGTAAAGGCCGCTAGGCAGCTTAGACAAGACCGGCGCGTTCCAGCTCAACCTGCATCTCCTGCTGCAAGAGCAGGGCTTCCTCACGGGCACGCTCCGCAAAATCAAGACCTTTAGAGGCGTAGATGATCCCGCGGGTGCTATTCACGAGTAAGCCACAGTTGCTGTTCATCCCATAGCGGCACACCTCTTGAAGCGAGCCCCCTTGTGCACCAACGCCCGGAACCAACAGAAAGTGGTCGGGCACGTGCTTACGGACCGTCAAGAAAGCCTCTCCACGGGTAGCGCCAACGACAAACATCGTATTATCAACAGTGCCCCACGAGCCTACTTTCTGCAAAACAGTTTCAAACAGCTGTTCGCCTTGTTCGTTCGTGATATTTTGAAAATCTGTACTCCCCACGTTAGAAGTAAGCGCTAAAACGATAGCCCACTTATCCGGCGAGGTCAGGAACGGAGTTACGGAATCATGGCCCATGTAGGGTGCAATAGTAATAGAATCAAAACCAAGACCCGAAACCTGCTGATCAAAAAATGCCTGCGCATACATCGCGGAGGTATTGCCGATATCACCACGCTTTGCATCTGCGATACTGAAGCAATTTTTTGGAAGAATTTCCCAGGTTTTTTGTAGGGATTGCCAACCTTTGACGCCGTAGCATTCGTAAAAAGCGATGTTTGGTTTATAGGCCACACAAAGATCTTCAGTAGCTTCGACGATCGCTTTGTTAAAGCTAAATATTGGATCTTCTTCTGCCAGGAGATGTTCTGGTATTTTAGTGATGTCCGTATCTAAACCGACACAAAGAAAACTTTTCTTTGTCTTTATCTCGCGAACCAACTCCGCTCTCGTCATTTTACTTGTTAATTAAGGTTGTTATAAAATCAAAAACTTGCTTACGCGAATAATCTGCCATTCCCTCATGATGGGCTGCGACGTTGCCCTCCTTATCCAAAATCACGGTGGTCGGTATGGATTGGCCCAACCAGTTTGAAGGGATTTCACTTTCCGGGTAGTAGATCGGAAGATCCATTTTTCCCTGTTTCATAAACTCGTGTGCTTTCTCCGCCTCCCCATCGATCTCGACCAACATGAAAACTACGCGGTCATCATCCTTAAATTTATCTTTCAACGCTTGGATAGACGGCATTTCCGCTTTACAAGGCGGACACCAAGTAGCCCAAAAGTTTAGGAACACAACTTTACCGGCCAGATCGGATATCTTAACCACTTTCCCGGCATCATCGGTAAAAGTTACCTGTTGTGTTGTGCTTGCTGATGCTGCATCGTCAGGCGTCACCGTATCTTGTGGAGCTTCCAAATCAGGTTGAAATAGGCCCAACTTCATCAACCCCTGCTGAAACCAAGATCGACTAGTGGGAATAATCATGGCCGCGATAAGCAGGACAAATACGATGTTGCCTACGATTTTCCATGTTCGTTTTTTATTCGTCATCCTTATACTGCTTAGCTATCAAATTTTTCCAAAAGTTTAAGCAACGTTGCAAAGTCCTTCGGATAGGGTGCCTCAAAAGCGTAATCTTTTCCGTCGATACTGAAGCTAACGTGCTTTGCGTGCAAAGCGAATCGCTTCATGACAGGCAACTCTTCCTGATCCTTAGCCATAGTAAAACCGCGTTTCTTAATTTGCGATAAGAATACAGGCTTGCCGCGGTACATACTGTCACCAACAATCGCCGCATGTTGCGTTGCCAAGTGAATCCTGATTTGGTGCATTCTGCCCGTAACAGGTTTACACTCCACTAACGTATAATGCTTGAAATATTTGATGGAATTAAAGATGGTTTCAGCAGCCTTACCATTCGCCCGATCAATAGAAACGCTTTTATTGCCTTGGTTCAATATCGGCAGATCGACAACCAGCTGTTCGAAGGTGTGTGTACCGCCAATCACGGCATGATAAACCTTGTTTACGCGGCGATGCTCGAAAGCCATAGATACCGCCCGATAAGTCTGCGGATTTTTAGCTATCAGCAATATGCCCGAAGTTTCTTTATCTAACCGATGACATACCTGTGCATCAGCATGATAGCGCTTAGCCAGCCTGAGTATATTTACCTCTCCCCCCGTTCTATCATCCAACGACGCCACAAATGGGGGTTTGTTGATCACGATAAGGTCATCATCCTCGAAAATAATTAGGTCTTGAAATTTCGGGAATTTAAATAAACGATTTTCGCTTTCCTGCATATCCACAAAAGTACAAATTCTAGGATAGATAAAAGAGGGCGGTCTCCCAATATGGTATTATTTAGCATATTTCTATTTTAATTATTTAGTTTTGCTGAATCAAAGAGAAGAAAATGTCAGTAAATAAGATTATAAAACGCGTAACCACAAATACCATATTGGGCATGAAACAGACTGGTGAGAAGATCAGCATGTTGACGGCTTACGATTTTTCCACGGCAAAGGCGCTTGACGAGGCGGGAATCGACATTTTATTGGTGGGAGATTCGGCGGCCAATGTGTTTGCCGGGTATGAGACTACGCTGCCCATCACGTTAGATCATATGATTTACCACGCCAGCGCGGTAGCGCGCGGCACTAAACGAGCTTTGGTGCTTGTAGACCTGCCATTCGGCGAGTATCAGGGAACGCCGGAAGATGCATTTAAAGCTGCCGTACGCATGATGAAAGAATCTGGTGCACACGCGCTGAAGCTCGAAGGTGGGGTAGAAATTTTAGAAAATATAAAAAAGATTATCGACGCGGGTATTCCCGTTTGCGGACATCTTGGGCTCACGCCGCAAGCCATTAATAAATTTGGCACCTTCGGTGTGCGCGCTCAGGAAGAGGCCGAGGCAGCAAAACTAAAGTCAGATGCCTTGGCACTGCAAGAAATTGGCTGTTTTGCTGTGGTTTTGGAAAAGATCCCCGCCAAATTAGCCCAAGAAGTTTCTGCTTCTCTTTCGATACCCACTATAGGTATTGGGGCCGGAAACGGCTGCGATGGCCAGGTATTGGTGGTAAATGACATGTTGGGTTTTACCAAGGATTTTAAACCTAAGTTTCTGCGACGCTATATGGATATGTATGGCGGTATCGTTCAGGCCGCAAGTCAATATGCTGCTGACGTAAAGGCAGGCAGTTATCCTAACGAACAAGAACAATATTAAAATACGATGCGCATCCTCCTGATTGTTGTACTCCTTGCGGTATTGCTGTATTACCTCTCCCGTCGGTTTTTTATGAAGAGCCCGGTAGCAGCCGTTGCAAGGCCCATGCAGCAGCATAACCTACAACGGGTGGACAGCGACACTCGCCTTATCGGCAGAGCTGGAAAAAACACCATGCTTACTGTCGGGATAGGCTTTGTATTATTCTTTGTTATTCTTCTGTTAGGTTTCAAAATCAAGATCTTATGGATAGCACTTCCACTAAGTCTTTACCTCATCGGACAACTTTTTGTATACAGCAATCACCTCAAAGCCATCCGCAAATATGGAATATACTATGATCCGCTACTAGCGGATGTACTTGTGTATAACAATGCCGGTGAAAGTATCCAATTTAACCTGTTAAGAGATATACAGGGCGTTACAGAAGTAAAATCGGTGCAAGCGAATAAAGGTACGCTGTTCGGATATTACAAATTACGTACGACAAAAGGCGAACTTGTTATTCCTTACTTGATCGAGCAGCACAATGCGCCTATCAACAGGCAGTTTTTTGAGGCCCTGAACCAACATTATAGGATCGAAGTGGAGACGAGATTATTCCCGATTATTTAATACATAAAAAAAGCACGCTCGCGTGCTTTTTTTATGTTATGCTATAGCATCAGCGTTTATCGCTTTCCACAGCATATCCTTCAACTGTGTGATATTTTTGCCTGCTACGGATGAAATGAAGATAGCAGGAACTCCTTTGGGGAGGGTCTCTGCCATTTCTGCTTCCAACTCATCATCCAGCATATCTGCTTTCGTAATCGCCAACAAGCGGGGCTTATCTATCAGTTCGGGATTATAAGCCGTCAATTCACTCAGTAAGATTTGATACTCTTCTTCAATGCTTCTGTCGGTATCTACCGGCACCATAAAGAGCAAAACTGAATTTCGTTCAATATGACGTAAGAAGCGATAACCCAACCCTTTTCCTTTCGATGCACCTTCAATGATACCCGGAATATCAGCCATAACAAATGATTTGTTATCACGGTACCCTACAATTCCCAGATTAGGCACCAATGTGGTAAACGGGTAATTTGCAATCTCCGGTTTAGCAGCCGACACAACAGACAACAGCGTAGATTTGCCCGCATTTGGGAAGCCGACCAGACCGACATCTGCCAAAACTTTAAGCTCTAGGATTATCCACTGCTCTTGCCCGGGCAACCCAGGTTGGGAAAATCGCGGCGTTTGCTGCGTGGACGATTTAAAATGCCAGTTTCCTAGACCACCTTTACCACCGGGTGTTAGAATCTTCGTTTCCCCATCTTCCGTGATATCAAATAATACCTCACCCGTTTCGGCGTCTTTTGCGATCGTTCCCAGCGGCACTTCAAGAATTTCATCGGTGCCTGTTGCACCACTCCGCAATGCAGATCCTCCCGGTTCACCGTTCGCTGCGATAATGTGCTTACGGAATTTCAAGTGCAATAGCGTCCAATGCTGCGTTGATCCTTTCAAGATGATGTGGCCGCCACGTCCACCATCTCCGCCATCCGGCCCACCTTTCGCGGTAAACTTATCGCGATGTAAGTGTGCAGAACCGGACCCGCCGTGTCCAGAACGGCAGCACACCTTCACATAATCAACAAAATTTGAGCCCTGGGCCATAATCCTCTTCTTTTAACTTAGTATTTATCGATGATGTACGTCAACGACTGAAAAATGGTATCAATCTCGCCTATACCATCTACTTTAGCAAGCTTACCCTGCTCTTCGTAATACGGAAGTACGTGAATCGTTTTACTGAAATACTCCTCAATACGTTTCTTTAATTTATCCGCGGCGTCATCTGCACGGCCTGAAATCTCTTGGCGTTTGGCAATCCGCTGCGTCAGCTCTTCCTCCGTAACATCTAACGCCACAACTCCTGTGATACGTTGACCGATCGAAGTCAAAAACGCATCCAATGCCTCTGCCTGCGCAACCGTACGCGGGAAACCATCGAAAATGAAACCCTTCGCTTCCGCATTGTCTTTGATCACCTCTTCCAGCATAGCAATGGTAATGGAATCAGGCACTAAATTGCCTTCAGCAATGATTTGACTCACCTGCTTCCCAAGCTCAGTCTGATTTTTAATGTGGCTGCGGAAAATATCACCCGTTGAAATGTGTACCAATTGGTATTTCTCGATAAGTTTTTCTGATTGAGTACCCTTACCAGCACCTGGAGGACCGAATAAGACAAGGTTTAGCATAGTTTTAGTATATTTTGTTCTATGTTCGAAAAAAAAGCCTAATCCAATGAGAATTAGGCTTCGTGTACTATGTGCGCTCAAAGGGAGTCGAACCCCTAACCTCCTGATCCGTAGTCAGGTGCTCTATCCAATTAAGCTATGAGCGCGGCAACCATCACTTTCGGACCTGTAGCCCTTTCCGTTTTGGTGATGCAAATATAGGGAAATGGATTTGCTCTGCAAATTTTTTTTCAACTTTATACCCCTCTCACAGCCGTTGTCACTGTAAACGCAATGCAATAAGCGCTTTAAATAGTCTTAACATGATACAGAGTGAACCTTGCAAATTTGACAAGTTTAATAGATAAGAAAAAACTCCCGCAGAAGCGCTTATACGCAATGGAAGAAACTGAAAGAATGAATATGATGGAGACGTTGTGAAAAGAAAAGTGTGCGCTCAAAGGGAGTCGAACCCCTAACCTCCTGATCCGTAGTCAGGTGCTCTATCCAATTAAGCTATGAGCGCATTTTCCGAAATATAGACAACAACAGGGTTGTTGTCGTTTTCAGTGATGCAAATATCGGCACTTTTTCTTTTTTTCCAAATTATTTTTCGAAAAAATGCCCGTAGAACTGACATATGGTATGTATATTGTTGATTTAAAACGTAATTAAATTTTGCATTAATCTCTACAACATGGCTGAACGCTTAATAAAAAGCAGTAAAATTCGGATCGGTGACATCAGTATCTCCTATTATCATAAAAAGGCAAAGACCGAGTCGGACAAAACCATCATTTTCCTGCATGGCTTTCCATTCAATAAAAATATGTGGCGTGCACAGCTGGACACGCTTCCAGACCATGTATCAGCCATTGCCGTGGACATTCGCGGTCACGGAAATAGCACAGCCGGCCACGGTTTCTTCTCCATTGATGTTTTCGCGAAAGACTTACGGGTGTTTATGGAAAAACTAGATATTCAGCAAGCCATCCTCTGCGGTGTATCTATGGGCGGCTATATTGCACTCCGTGCCTATGAACTTTTCCCAGAACGCATTATTGGGCTTGTGCTTTCTGACACACATAGCAAGGCAGACAGCAATGCTGCAAAGCAAAGACGCTTCGATAGCATACAAGCGGTACTGAACCATGGACGCAGACCCTTTGCCATAGGCTTTGTCGAAAATGTATTCACGTCGCAAAGCATTGAAGACATGCCGGAAGCAACGGAACTGATCAAAAGCAGCATCCGGCGAAACAGTATCAGTACGATCTGTGCAACTTTACTTGCCTTAGCATCGCGCACTGACACATCAGCAAGTCTGTTTCAGATTGAAGTCCCTTGCCTGTTAATTCGTGGTGCGGAAGACAAGATAACATCAAAGCAAGATATGATTGATATGGCAAATGCTATTCCGAACAATCGATTTATCGAGATAGATAATGCCGGGCACCTTCCCAATCTGGAAGATCCGAGGCGATTTACGGAGTTGCTGACGGAGTTTCTCGAAGAGGTTTAAGCGAAGTGTCCTTCTCTAGTTCTAGGATATCGTGTGCCAAATTATACCCCATATCGATGAGCTCGATCGAACGATGAAAATCCCATATACCCGCCGAGTCGTGTGGGATAGTGATGGTAAAATCTGGCTGGTAATGGGCCAATGTTAATATGCTGAGCCGCCTGCGCATGGCGAAATAGGATTCCTGCAAAAGTGCGACAGGGTTGAGTTTAGCGACGAGCCCTGTTTCCTTGTTAGGGCGACCATCCAGATTGACAGCGATGATGATATTATCTTTTTTTGTCACATGGTTGAGTGGCAAGGGATTGAGGACACCGCCATCCACCAAAAATCGATCGTCGTAAACCACACCTGCGAAAACTCCCGGAATAGCTATAGAAGCGCGTATAGCGGTATAGATGCTTCCTGTTGTAAAAACGACCTCTTCTTCCCGATCTAAATCTGTCGCCACGGCCGTGTATGTAAAAGGCAAATCCTCGATGTTTACATCGTCAAAAACAGTGTGTAATTTGTCTATAATGCGTTGGCCTTTCAACAGTCCAAATCGCGGATTGGTAAAATCCAGTAAACGAAACACCTGCCCTTTCGTAAGCGTTTTCATCCAATCCCCAAGTTCCACGACGCGGTTGCAAGCATAAGCAGCACCGACCAATGCGCCGATGGAACAACCAACAATTTCGTCAATAATATAGCCTTGCTCAACAAGATATTGAATAACGCCAATTTGCGTAATACCCCGCGCTCCGCCACTGCCAAGCACCAACGAAACCTTTTTCTCCTCGTTTATTCTTTGCATGCCCTAAATATATACAATTATCAGCGTTTGATGTATGTCATAATTTTGTCGATTTGCAGCGTCCGACTTGTTCGATAGTTTAATATAGTTAATTTTGCTAACACTGTTAACAAATTGTTTAAACACGAATGGGAATTACCGAGCGAAGATTACGGCAACAAGATGAGATCAGGCAACAGATTATAGCAGCGTCTTGGCAAATCATATCGGCTGAAGGCTGGCAAGCATTTTCAATCCGGCGCATTGCAGATGCTATCGAGTACAGCGTCCCCGTGATCTATAAACATTTTGAAAATAAAGAGGCGATTCAGGAATACTTCATAAAAGAAGGATTTGCAAACCTGACGATAGATATGCAGCAGGCCAAGCAGAAAGCTGGTACTCCCGAAGCGTGTATTGAAGAGATGGCTTTTGCATATTGGCGTTTTGCTGCAACTAAAACGGCCTATTACCGCATTATGTTTAGCTTGGGTATACCGCACTGTGAAACGGTAAATAGTGTGGTAGAAATGAAGCAAATGTCGACACTGATGTTCGAAGCGATTGCCAACTTAGCGAAAACCTACGAACATCAAGACATCTATTTAAAGCTAAAAACGTTTTGGTCGATGCTTCATGGTTTTATATCCATAGAATTACTGTCTAACAGTATTATCCCGGCAGAGCCTACGCCCATGTTTGCAGATGCTATAGAGAGTTTTAAGTTTACTTTAATTAATAAAAAATAAGAAAATGAGTCTAGTAGAAAATTTACACTGGCGATACGCTACAAAAAAAATGAACGGCGAGTCCGTAGCTCAAGAAAAAGTTGATTATATTATTGAGGCGGCTCGCTTAGCGCCAACGTCATCGGGTTTACATCCCTTTCGAGTAATCGAAATTTCTGATCCGGAGCTTAAAGCCAAGATTCAGCCCATCGCATTTAATCAGTCACAAATCGTGGATGCTTCCCACCTATTGGTATTTGCGGCATACGATGAATACACCTTGGAGCGCGTAAATTCCGTTTTTACGCAGCAGGAGAACGAACGCAATTTGCCCAAAGGGTATGCGGACGACTATAAAAACATGTTGCTGAGCAACTTCCAACAGCAAGACAAAGAGCAACACTTTCAGCACGCGGCACGTCAGGCATACATCGGGTTTGGATTGGCAATAGCAGCGGCTGCAGAACAAAAGGTAGATGCTACGCCAATGGAAGGTTTCAATAATGCAGATCTTGATGAGCTTCTCGGGCTTGCCAAGTTAGGATTGAAATCGGTCACTATATTAGCCTTAGGCTATCGCGACGTTACTAACGATTGGTTGGTCAATTTGAAGAAAGTACGTGTCTCCAAAGAAGACTTCGTGGTTCAACCCAGCTAAAAACTAAACAGTATATTGAAACAAAGCGAAAAGGGCCTTCCAGCAATGGGGCCCTTTTTATTTTACCTAGCCTACGCAATGGTGTAGGTTTCCATTTTAAGCGCTAGCGCGATATAGTCTTACTGAAATGCCCGTTCATTTGGGATCCGCTGAAGAATTTCCAATAGGAATTTCCAAAACTTCTGGACAGACGCTATCGAAACGCGCTCCTGTGGCGAATGCGCACCTCGTATAGTTGGCCCAAATGAAATCATATCCAAATTGGGGTAATGGGCACCTAAGATTCCACATTCCAGCCCGGCATGGCAAGCGACGACATCCGATGGTTCATTAAAAAGACCGTAGTAGGTATCTTTTAAGACCTCCAATATCGCTGAGTTAGGATTTGGTGTCCATCCAGGATAATCGCCAGAGAACGTCACCTCTGCGCCAATTAACTCAAAACAACTTTTAATGGCGGTAGCCAAATCCCACTTCGAAGATTCTACAGATGATCGCGTCAAGCATTTGACGATAGCCTCCCCTTGTTTCACCGCCACACGCGCGATGTTATTCGACGTCTCCACCAAGTCGGCGAAATCTGCACTCATCCGGTAGACGCCATTTGGTGCAACATACAACGCCCGTAGCAGTTTTTCCTGAATCGCCAATGGCATAACTAACATGCCCTCGTCTTGTATGCGGGCCAGGCTAATCTGTAACCCCGGATCTGCGGTAGCAAATTCACTTTTTACTGCCGCGATCGCGCTGTTGAAGTCCAACATGATCTCTTCCTCCCTATCATTTTCGAAAGCCACCATGGCAATTGCTTCGCGCGGGATAGCATTTCTAAGTCCTCCGCCATCAATAGACGAAACACGCAGGCCGAAAGGCGCTAAATGATATAAGATCCTGTTCAATATTTTATTGGCATTTCCCAATCCTTTATGGATCTCCATGCCTGAGTGGCCACCTTGAAGTCCTTTTACCTCCAAGCGATAATGCAATGCACGCAGGGAAAGGCGTTCTTCCGGATAAGAAATACGCGCCGTTATATCCACGCCGCCCGCGCAGCCAATATCGATTTCGGTATCCTCTTCCGTATCCAGATTCAAAAGGATGCTCCCCTTCAATAGCCCAGCTTGTAAGCCCTTCGCACCAGTCATCCCCGTTTCTTCATCGACAGTGAATAAGGCTTCCAGTGGCGGATGAGCGATATCAGGTGCTGAAAGGATCGCCATAATGGCAGCAACGCCCATTCCGTTGTCTGCACCTAGCGTGGTACCTTCCGCCCGCACCCACTCACCATCGACCAGCATACGAATACCTTCATTCGCAAAATCAAATTCGGTATCGTTGTTTTTTTGATGCACCATATCCAGGTGCGATTGAAGAACGACGGTTTGCCGGCCTTCCATACCTGCTGTAGCGGGTTTTCGTATCACCACATTGCCTACACTATCTTTTACAGTTTCCAGCCCAAGGCTTGCTCCAAAGTCCAGCATAAACTGAATAACACGTTCTTCCTTTTTCGATGCCCGGGGCACGGCGTTTAGCGCTTCGAAATGATGCCATACCGCTTTTGGCTCCAATTGCTCTAACATAGTTTTAATTTCGTTGTTCGCCCCAAAAGTAAGCATTCTACCCTACAAACCACATGTTGTAACTTCTATTAAAACAATTTCGGCTCACAGGCGCTTATATATAAAAAATAGCTATATGTCTGTACAAGTTGAGCGAAAGCCAATCATTTTCAGCCCCGATTCTAAAAGGGTCTTAGCCCGTTTCTTCCAATTAAGTGAAGAGCGATCCATCAAAATTATTAAACGCATTACGTCCCTATCTCGCACGAGTCAAAACGAGCTGCTAAACCAAATACTTCGCAGTTTTTCTAAGCGTCACCGTAGCGTGGTGTCTATACTGGAGAAAAATTTCAAACGCGTTTCGCCCGTTTTAAAAAAGATAGCGCTGGATGATCATGAAATAACCTACAAAGAACGATTGATCATTGGAGCGTATTTCACGATGGAATATTCTATCGAAGCGGCGGCATTTTTCAACCCTTCGATTATCGAAGATCCTGACCAATCGCAATTACGCGAAGGTGAAAAACGAATCATCTTGAGTTTCAGAGCTACGGGTGAAGGTCACGTATCATCAATTGTCTTCCGCTCCGGAATCATTGACAAAAACTTCGATATCCAGCTTGATGAAGTGGGGCGACTATTGGAGAAACCGAAGCAAATAAAAAACCATCAATACGAAAAGACGGACTTTATAGCCAAACTGTCTGCCTTGCACGCGCCGGAGGAAGAAATGCTGTCCATCATCGAAGGAAAGCTATCAGAGACCTTTACCTACGAAGAGTTACGCAAATACGTAAGAGAAATAAAGGAAGAGCATACCTTGAGTGTGGATAGCGACACCTTAACCAACCAGATGCAATGGCTAGCCTCTTCGCACTATGAAATGACCTATTCGCTGGATACGGCGATCTCAGAGCGCGTTATCTTCCCGATTGCCGAGACCGAAATACGCGGTATCGAAGACGCCCGCTTTGTAAAGTTTGAAGATGAAAAAGGAAAGATAACGTATTACGCAACCTATACGGCCTATGACGGTTTCTCGATCCTGCCGAAGCTACTTTCCACGAAAGATTTTATTCATTTTAAGGTACAACCTATCAATGGCAAGATAGCCAATAAAGGAGCTGCGCTATTTCCTCGGAAGATAAATGGAAAATATGCTATGCTGTGTCGAGTGGATGGCGAAAACAACTACATCTCCTTCTCGGATAGCATCACAAACTGGCATGAAGAGATCATCCTATTGAGCGAGCCAGAAGAACCTTGGGAGTTTATCCAATTGGGAAATTGTGGCTCACCGATCGAGACGGAGAAAGGATGGTTGGTCATAACGCACAGCGTGGGGCCTATGCGCATGTACACCGTAGGCGCCACCTTATTGGATCTGGAAGATCCGACGAAAGTTATCGGACGGTTGAAAGATCCGATTCTTTCGCCGAATAGCATAGAACGCGAAGGTTACGTACCGAACGTTGTCTATTCTTGCGGCCAGATGGTGCACAACGGCAACTTGATCATTCCCTATGCCATGTCTGACTACGCATCAACCTACGCTACAGTCAATTTGGAAGAATTGCTTAACGCACTGAGCAACTCTGTATAGTTTTTAAAAGCACGATTCATGTGGACGCTAGATAGCCAAAACGTGATCGTGCTTTCTGCTCCTTGATTTCTATTCACACCGAAAGCCTCCAATCCATCACAACAACCACCGGTTTCTGCATCATAAAGCCGCAGCTGTAAGTCATTTTCCCCTTGAAACCATTGAAAGGAACTGTAAATACGCTCTAGGTAGCGCTGGTTGTTAGTCGTACGATACATTTCTTCGTACATCAGCATCGTCGAATAGACCTCGATAGGCTGCTGGCCAAATGCCGCAATGTCGCTATGCTCTCCATACCAACCATCGTTCCCGATCAAGGATAAGTGGGAGGCTCGAAAAAGTACAGCATCCAGAAATTCACCCGCATCCACCGCTATGGTTTTCAAATGTTCGTCGTGTAAAACGCTGTATGCACGCAAGAGAGCTAGAGGCAGAATAGCATTATCGTAGGACACAACTTTTTCAAACCAAGGCCAGCGCTCATTACTATTGCTTTCATACTCGCTCCGCATAAACGAAACGAGTTGACGCAGCTCGTTGAGCAATTCCTGGTTCTGAGGCTCGTGTTCTAAATAATGTACTAGGCCTAAGACGATATACCCGACCGCGCGCAAGGAGCGGAATGTCTTAAAATGCGGGATAGCGCGCACAAACACCTCTTTCCCGATCTGCCTGTAGCTGGAGTTGGTATGCGAGCGAACAAGATATCCGATTGCCCAAATTCCTCTCCCAAAAGCATCCTCAGATCCGATATCTTCCAAAAAACGGTTGTCGAACCCCATAAAGTTTTTAAACAAACCATCGGGCCGCTGTGCATAATAGATATAGCTGATGTAGGTCGATACAAGCGCATCTACATCGCGTGTAGGTTCATCTTCCTTTACCATCAAAAGCAATAAAAGTGCACGCGCATTATCATCCAAACAGTAGCCGTGGTGATAGTTTGGCGTAGCATAGGTGGCGTGTTGAACAATCCCTACCGAATTGGTGAGTCGTTTGACGTGCGACAGATCAAGTACCGGATTAACATCCTTAAGTCTTGCCGAATAAGGGTGATTTTCACCATCAAAATCCTGCGTCACTTGCGTAAACAGTTCTTTATAGGTCAACGCAATCTTCTTCCACGATAGCGTGCTTTTAAACGCTGAAACGGCCGTCCGTATCTCAAGCAGATGACTTTCATGCAACAGCAGATCAAGAAGAATCTGTTGCAGCTGCTGCGCATTTTCCTTTTCAAACAGCACCCCTTTTCCGGCTGCCAACAACTCTTTAGCGTGCCAATAAGGCGTTGACACCACGCATGTGCCCGCCCCAATCGCGAACGATAACGTGCCGCTGCTTATCTGTGCCTCGTTGAGGTAGGGCGTTATGTAAATATCACAGGCAGATAGATAGGTTGTCAAATGCGTTTCTTCCATAAAAGAATTATCAAACTGCACGTGCTTGCCCAAGTCCAGTTGTTCAACCAGCTGCTCTAGATACTCCCTGTACTCTTCTCCGTCGTGCTTCAAAACATTGGGATGGGTTTTCCCCGCAATGATGTAGAGCAGATCAGGCACTTGCCGAACTACATCTGGCAAGGCACGTAATACAGTTTCTATACCTTTGTTGCGGCTTAAAAAACCAAAAGTCAGCAATAGTTTACGGTCTGATAGCGCAAGAATATCTTTTGCTTCGGCCTGCGTATATGGAAAATCGGGAACGCCGTGCGGGATAACAGCAATTTTCGGTAGCGCAATGTCATACACCTCCTGCAACAACTTCACGCCCAAGCTGGATGTGACGATAAGCTTATCCGCTACGCGCGCTATATCCTGCAAAATATTTTTTTCGTCGGTAGACGGATTATCCAATACCGTATGCAAGTTAACAACAAGTGGTATCTGTAGTTTTTTTAAGATAGATAAGATATACACCCCACTATTTCCTCCGTATATACCGTACTCGTGTTGCAAAACACACAATGCATATCCACCGCCGTTTATGATCTGGAGTGCTGCAAGGTAATCGGCAAGGTTGTGCTGACCGATTTCGTGTTTAACCTCTTCTGGATACCTTGTGTTACCGGGCGTTTCCGATAAAGCGAACACATGCTGTTCTATTTGTTTTTCGTGATCTTGGTGGGCTATCGCCGCGAGTAGGTCTGTAGAGAATGTCGCGATCCCGCATTGGCGAGGGCTGTAAGTACTGATATAAGCTATTTTCATGGTAAGTTTCCTACCCTATAGAATGGTATTTTTAGGCATTTTGTTTTCAAAAAGATGCTTCGCTCTATTTTCCGTATCTTCCAATCTTTAAAATACGTAAACGATGAAGACATCCAAAGAAAAAATGATTGCCGGTGAAGTCTATCAAGCTATGGGCAGGGAATTGTTCGACGAGAGACAACACGCGAAAGAACAACTACACATTTTCAACAACTTAGAGCCCTCGAAGGTTAAGGCTAGGAATCAGATCGTGAAAAAACTATTTGGAAAAACGACTAACTTATTCTTTATCGAGCCGCCTTTCCGTTGTGACTATGGCTACAATATATTTTTAGGGGACAACTTTTACGCTAACTTCAATTTGACGATTTTGGACTGTGCGCCGGTGCGCATTGGTGCGAATGTGATGATCGGGCCTAATGTATCTATTTTTACGGCCGGCCACCCGGTTCATCCGGAGCCGCGCGTTGCAGGATGGGAGTTTGCAAAGCCCGTAACGATCGAAGACAACGTTTGGATTGGCGGCCACAGCGTGATCAATCCTGGCGTAACGATCGGGAAAAATAGTGTCATCGGCTCCGGGTCGGTAGTGACCAAAGACATCCCCGAAAATGTAATTGCTGTAGGCAATCCCTGCCGCGTGATCCGCGACATCACCGAGAGTGACAAAACCTATTTCTACAAGGAGGAAAAATTTCCTGTTTTGGAGACGGGCGAAGAATCTTAACTTATGCATCAGCAAGGTACGGGATGGTAAAATGCAAACTATACCATCCCACAAATGCTTATTTTACTTTTGATAAACGATGCATCTCGTCAACCAAAACCGGAAGGCCCGGATAGACCATATCATGGCCGTAGCCATCGAACTCCATCAGTTTCACATCGGGATGACCCACGATCAACAGCATTCTTTTTAAGTAAGCGTTTTCCTCATAACGGCCCAACATTTCTTTTTCGCGGTCTCCGGTCAACAGCACAATCGGGGCGGCATCCCTCCTAACCCAAAAAATTGGCGAAAGCTCGTCTATCGTCGCTTGCTTTTCGTCGATTCCTTTTTCCTTGCGCGCGGTGAAGTGCGTCACGGCTTGACCGCTGAACGGAATGATACCTTTTAAGGTATTTGCATCGATACCTTCTTCTTGAAGGTAAAGCTTGTTTAGCCCAAGCATCAACGCCAAATAGCCACCGGCAGAATGGCCAGAGATAAATACCTTACGCTTATCACCGCGGTATTTTTCTGCATTTTTCAGCGTATACGACACTGCTTTTGCAGCATCCTGAATAATCTCTTCTACTTTCACCTGCGGCGAGAACCGATAGCCAACGCCTATTACGACAAAGCCTTTAGACTTTAGAAACGCAGGTATTTCTTTTTGGCCGCCCGTTAATCCGCCACCATGAAACCAAAGCACAATCGGCATAACATCACCCGAGGTGGGATAATGCACATCGAGCTTACATTGTGCTTTTTGATAGTCGGAAACAGGCTTTTCCACGTATTGGATATTCTCTTCGGTTTTATAGGAGCGGTCTTGCGCGTTCGCCGAAAAGAATAATGTTACAGCAATAAATAAAGGCAGTATTGTTCGCATTGTTTTTCATGTTTAGCTTCCAATGTAGCAAAAAGCAGGCAAAAGCCAAAATGAAAAGCGTGTAAGAGCCGTGCCCAGGGGACTCCCTCCTACTTACTTCTTATCAAATAGATCAGCAATATACCGGATAGAATAAAGCTCATCGTGAAGCCAAGCCAAGAGAGTATGGGCATACCCCAAAGCAGATATCCGACACGCCCATGGGCTAAAATGCTGGCACCAACGCCAAAAGTCATCGCTAGGATAGAAAGCAAAAACTTGTTACCGATACGATGAAAAACGAGTTGCATCCGGTCAAATTCCTGAATCTTATGATTTAGTGTCAGCTTATCCGATTTTGCCTTTTCCAACAAGGTTAGAAGATCCTCGGGCACCTCAGTGAGCACCTCTTTCATAAATTTGGCTTTCTCCAACAGCTGCTTTTTAATGTAGTCGGCAGACATCTTCTGCTGTGCAATTTTTTTAGCGAATGGTTTGATACTTTCAGGCACATTTAGCTCTGCATTTAACTGCCTTCCCGTTCCTTCCAAAATGGACACGCCTCGGAGCAATAGGTACACAAAGTCTGGTAGCAAAATACTGTTGGATTGCAAAATATTGTTCAGTTTGTGGAGCATAATGGAAATATCAATATCGTCCAGCGCATTCTCCTCGATCATTTGGAAGATTTCATAGGCACTTCGCTCCAACTGCCTTTCATCTTCAATGTCATGTACAATGGCCAATTTTTTGATATTTCGTATAAGATCTTTTGCATCATTCATTAAGAAATTGATGACCATAGCCTCGATAATATCCCGATCATGTGGTATCATGAAGCCCATAGATCCGAAGTCTATAAAAACAATCTGTCCTTTGCTATTGACCATCACATTGCCGGGGTGTGGGTCGGCATGAAAAAAGCCATGCTGCAGTACCTGTTCCAGGTACAGATCCAAGCAATTTTGGAGAATATCTTTCGGTGAGAATCCATTTTTTGCGAGACCATGCAGGTCGTTGATCTTCATTCCGTCTATATACTCCATGCAGATAATCTCGTCGTTAGCGTAAGCTCGATAGACTTTGGGTATATACAGAGCGCTATTTCCGCGGAAATTTCGCCGAAAACGCTCTATATTGTTGAGTTCATTGGTAAAGGACAACTCGTTCAGCAAGGAATTGGCAAACGATTGAACAATTTCATATAGGTTTATTTTCTGAACAATTTCATATTTGGTACGCAGGAGCTTCACCAAGTCTGTGATAAAGTCCAGATCGGCGCGGACAAGCCGGTTAATGCCGGTACGTTTTATTTTTAAGATGACCTCACTGCCATCATTAAGGGTTGCACGATACACTTGCGCGATAGAAGCCGCAGCCATCGGTACCGCTTCGAGGTTTGCAAAATGCGCGTCGACGTCTATACCCAATGAGCTGGTTAATTTCTCACGTAGATCCATCGTCTCTGCGGGTACGTCGTCCTGCAGCTTCACAAGCTCTTGCCTCAACTCTTCCGGAATAATGTCTGCACGATTGCTTAGCAATTGTCCCAACTTGATGAATGTAGGGCCCAGCTCTTCTATCGCTAAGCGAATCCGTTGATTGAAATCTTCTTCGAAAATACGCTTCGTGTGCGTATTCCACAGCAGCACACTATCAGGAATGATGCGATCGATGTTAGACCGCGATATCACCTCTTCGAAACCATGCTTGGACAAAATGCGTAAGATCTGCCCAATACGTTTCAGTTTGTGCATACTATACATAGGCTAGCGGATATAGTTGTCCAAACCAATGGCGTGCGACACTTTTTCACTCAAGCTGGTGATATCCGACTTTAAACCGAACATAATGGTAAGAAACTGCGCAGAATTGCCTTCTATCTTTCTAAAATGTTGTAAATATCCAACCTCCGCCCCGAGGAAGAAACCTGGAAATTTATAGTCTGCACCCACCCCCATCTTACCGGCAACAGACATGGAATATTTGTTATCCATTTTGAGCACCTGCCCGACCAACTCCCCTCGAGGTTCGCTGACTACTCCTAGCGCTGGCCCCAGGTAAACAAAAGTATTCAGCCGCTTAAATTGCCGACGCCTACCGGCGGCCATACTTAGCATGTAGAAATTCGCCCGCCCATTTTCGACCATATGGTTGTATTTCGGATCGGGGATTTGCTGGTTATACCCGTAGGTCAGGAGATACAAGGTTGGTGTGAGAAAATAACGCGGATCTTTTAGGGAAATGTCGAGCCCCATACTACCGGAAAACAGCTTGGTCGTAAACACCTCACTCGACTTGCCGACCGGAAATGATAAGCCCGTGCCTCCGAGGTAGTATATTTTATGATAATGGATTGTGTCACGCTCGTTTTGTGCATATGCGTGTTGAACAAACATGCCCAACAACAGCACGAAGATTAGCTTTTTCATGAAACCAACTATATTGTTATCCTCTAACAATAAATCAGTTCAAAAGTTTTCGGGATGAAACGATCGCTACAAGAAACTTTTGCTTTGGGGCCCCTGATTGAAAAGAAGATCAACAACACTTAAATCAGGAAGGAATCCATGGCGTTCTTCAAACACCTGATAATACGCGGGCTGCTCGGGCCAAAACTTCTCGCGTTTCGGATGGATAGCCCCACGAATATCCTTGTATTCGACCTGCGTGGCAAAGCTTTCAGTCAGCTCGATAGCCAGATCCATCTTTAAGCATTTTAGGATCAGGCCTAACTGCGCCCGATTAAAATCGAAAAGGAAATCATGCTTACGGTCGTAAAACTGGTAAAAATCGTCTTCATAGTACTCGAAATAAGGCGAGCTGCGGTAGGCTGTCTGAAGACTCAGCCAGTGCAGGCGCTGCCAATCATGCTCGTAGTTGATGCGGATGTCTTTCATCGGCACATGCTCTTTACGCCCATGAACAATCGGTACGATAAGATCTAAAATACCATTCGCGGTAGCAATCTTGGCACGCGTTCTGTAGCTTTGCTTTGCGTAGTGCTCGTGCTGTTCCAGCAACAAAACAGGGCTGCCCTGCTGTTTGATAGCATGGAAATAGGACACAGGAGGTAAATAAAATGCAGGCAGAAGCAAGTGTGAACTCATCGATTTTAACTATTTTAGGCAAAAGTAAACTTATTTAGGGATATTTGCAGGAAATACTGGGGAATTTGACCATATTCATGAGAAAAAAAAGCATAACAGCACTACTCTACATTTTATCATGGCTACCATTTTGGCTGTTGTACACACTGTCCGACATGCTGTATTATGTCCTATTTTATCTTATCCAATACCGCAAAAAAGTTGTTCTTGAAAATATCCGGAATTCTTTCCCGGAAAAATCACCTGCGGAGCAGGTAAATATTGCCAAGAAATTTTACCGCTATCTACCTGATCTGGTTGTGGAAGCTGTTAAAATGCGGCGTATGACGGAAAAAGATGTTAGAAACCGTATCGAATTAATCAACCAAGATGAGGTGGATCGGCATTTTCAGCAAGGCAAGGGCGTGATAGGGGTTACCGCGCATTACGGAAATTGGGAGCTGGGCATATATCGGCTATCCATCATGACGAAATTCCCACGGCTGGTGATTTACAAACCCCTAAGCAACAGCGATTTTAATGACGTCTATAATGCATTGCGCTGCCGGTTTGGCGCAACGATGGTTCCCATGAAACAGATCTTAAGGCATATTGTACAACTTCGACACGAACCCCATATCAGTATGTTTGTTGCAGATCAAACCCCCATGTACCAAGATTCGGATTACTATATGAATTTTCTGAACCAAGAAACCTTAGTGTACACGGGTACGGAACGCATCGCGCGATTGACGAAGAATCCTATCGTCTATTGCCATATAGGACGTAAAGAAAAGCGAGGACATTATTATTGCAAGTTTACGACGCTGGTGGAAAACCCGGATGATTATCCTCCACATGAAATTACGAAGAAACACAATCTCTTTACCGAAGAGATGATCAGAAAGCAACCAGAATACTGGCTGTGGTCGCACAGACGTTGGAAAAGAAAACGCAGAACATGAAGCATTACCCCCATGTAGCCGTCGTTATCCTGAATTGGAACGGGCGATTTTTTTTAGAGAAATTTTTACCATCCGTATATAACAGCACCTATCCCAACGTAACGTTTGTTTTGGGAGATAATGCTTCTACGGATGATTCGGTAGCTTTTGTCAGCGAATATTATCCGACAATACGCATCATCCGGAATCATCAAAATCTGGGCTTTGCCGGCGGGTACAATGCGGTGCTTTCGCAGGTAGATGCCGACTATTATGTTTTGCTCAACTCTGATGTTGAGGTTACGCCATCCTGGATTGAATCGGTTGTTGCGCATTTAGAATCACAGGAAGGCATGGTGGCTGCGCAACCCAAAATTAGGGCGTACCACGCCAAGGGCCACTTCGAGCATGCCGGTGCGGCGGGAGGCTTCATCGATCAATACGGCTATCCATTTTGCCGAGGCCGACTTTTTCACGTCGTGGAGCACGACCAACAGCAGTATAACGAAAACTGCGAGATCTTCTGGGCATCTGGCGCAGCCCTTTTTATCCGCGCTTCGGCCTGGAAAGAAGCCGAGGGCTTTGATGCAGATTTTTTTGCGCATATGGAGGAGATCGATCTATGCTGGCGCTTAAAGCGCATGGGTTATCGCATTGGTTATGTTTCGGACTCCACCGTGTACCACGTTGGCGGTGGAACGCTTAGCACGAGTAATCCAAAGAAGACCTATCTCAACTTTCGTAACAACCTCACTATGCTACAGAAAAACCTACCTTTCTTTACGGCTTGCTGGGTTATCTTTGCACGGATGTGGCTCGACCTGCTCGCCCTATTGAAGTTTCTGGCAGAGCGTAAACTGCGCGATGCTTGGGCAGTTAGCCGTGCCCATCAGCACTTTTTCCTGTATTTTTTTCGCCATGCAAAAAAACGAAACCGATACACGGCGCAAGAGAACAAAAGAGGCCGCTATACAAAAAGCATAATTTGGGCCTTTTACGTGAATAAAATACAAAAATTTAGCCAGCTAAAAGGCGATAATTTTAAATAACAGCGATAGAACGGAACGCGAGCAAACGACCCGTTATCCAGAACATGAAGATGCTTTGCGCTTTATGTGAAAAACGGCTCTTTTCATTTATTTACGCCTATTTTTACTAAATTTGCTCCCTATGTCAATGGATGTACAACAGAGAATTGCACAACTTACTCAAGAGCTCAACAGCTACAATTACCAATATTATGTATTGGCTAATTCCGTTATTTCCGATTACGATTTTGATCAGAAATTGAAGGAGCTGGAAGCGCTGGAAAGGGAGCATCCGCACTATGTAGATCCAAATTCACCTACGCAAAAAGTTGGCGGAGATATCACCCAGAAATTCAATACCATTCGCCACCGCTGGCCGATGATGTCTTTAGGAAATACCTACAGCGAGCTAGAATTGCGGGAGTTTGATGAGCGCGTGCGCAAAGCCGTGGGCGACCAAGTGCAATACGTTTGTGAGTTGAAATTTGATGGTCTTTCCATTTCGCTTACCTACGACAATGGGAAGTTGGTGCAAGCCGTGACGCGTGGTGATGGAACGCAGGGCGATGAGGTCACCAACAACGTGAAGACGATTCGTAGTGTGCCACACCATCTTAAAAAAGGAGATTATCCAGATGTTTTTGAGATTCGTGGCGAGATATTCATGCACCGCGCTGCTTTCGAAAGACTCAACAAACAACGAGAAGATCTAGGGTTGCAAACCTATGCCAACCCCCGAAATTTTGCATCCGGGACGATAAAACTACAGGATCCGAAAGAGGTGGCTAAGAGGCCGCTTGATTGCTTCCTTTATTTTCTGTACGCAGACAATAGAAATAAGCTTTTTAACAGCCATTGGGAGAGTATAGAGGCAGTCAAAAGTTGGGGGTTCCAAATCTGCGAGCACACAAAATTGTGCAATAATATCGAAGAGATCATTGCCTTCATCAACCATTGGGACGAGGCTAGACATACCTTATCATACGACATTGATGGCATTGTTATTAAAGTTAATGACTACGCGCAGCAAGAAGAACTGGGCTTTACGGCAAAATCGCCCCGCTGGGCCATCTCTTATAAATACAAGGCTGAACGGGTGGAGACCATGCTGAAAAGCGTGACTTACCAAGTAGGCCGCACTGGTGCGGTAACGCCGGTAGCAAATTTGCAACCTGTGTTGCTGGCAGGCACTACTGTAAAGCGCGCATCGTTGCACAACGCCAACGAAATTGCTCGCCTGGACCTACATGAAGGCGATACCGTCTATGTAGAAAAAGGTGGCGAAATTATTCCGAAAGTTATCGGGGTTAACAACGAAAAAAGAGCCACAGGAACAGCGCCCGTTGTTTACCCCAGCGTATGCCCCGAATGCGGCGAAGCGTTGGTACGACAAGAAGGTGAGGCGGTACATTATTGCCCGAACGAGGAAGGATGTAGGCCGCAGATCGTTGGCAAGCTTCAACATTTCATTGGTCGTAAGATGATGGATATCCAAGGGATGGGTGATGAAACAATGGAGACTTTTTTTAAATTAAATCTCCTTCGAAAGATTGCAGACATCTACTCCTTAAAAGATCATCAAGACGAACTGAAAGGTTTAGCTCGCTTTGGCGAGAAATCGATCGACAACATGCTTGCCGGCATTGAGCAATCAAAGGAAAAGCCATTCGAAAAGGTGCTGTTTGCGCTGGGCATCCGGCATGTCGGCGAAACCATTGCAAAAAAGTTAGCTTTACATTTTAAAAATATTGATAATATAATTGCTGCTAGTGCTGAAGAAATGGCAGCGGTGCAAGATATTGGTGCCCGCATAGCAGAGAGCGTATTTACATATCTCCATGATCCACAACATCTGATCGAAATTGGGCGCTTGAAAGAGGCCGGATTAAATTTCGCTATTGTAGAAAAGGAAACGGTTTTGGCTGGCACGAGCCTTAGCGGTAAAACGTTCTTGATATCGGGGGTGTTTGCTGATTTTTCCCGCGAGGAGTTGGCTGCCTTAATCGAGTCGCATGGCGGAAAAATGTTATCTGGCATTTCAGCAAAGCTGAACTATCTGGTCGCTGGTGAAAAAATGGGTCCCTCGAAACTGGCCAAGGCAGAAAAGCTAAACGTCCCCATCATTTCAGACCAGGACATTTTAAACATGATTACTCCATAACAAACTTTAGATAATATACAATGAATGAGCTTCAAGGAGCAGGTGTAGCATTGGTTACCCCTTTTAATGCAGATGGATCGATCGATTTTGAGTCGCTAGGGAAACTGATAGACTTTCAAATCGATGAAGGGATGAATTACTTGGTGTCATTGGGGACAACGGGTGAAACAGCTACGTTAACTGCAAAGGAGAGAGAAGAAGTCTGGGCATACACGGCGAAGCACGTCAATGGAAGAGTGCCGCTTGTCGCCGGTATCGGAGGTAATAACACCGCAGAAACTGTCAAGCAGGTAGCCGATTTCAACCACAGTGCGTACTGTGCTTTGCTTTCTGTATCGCCCTATTATAATAAGCCTACACAAGAAGGAATCTACCAACATTATAAGGCTGTTGCAGCCGCTGCGAAGCTTCCCGTCATATTGTACAATGTTCCTGGACGCACGGGAAGCAACATGTCGCCCGCAACAACCGTACGCTTGGCAAACGATTTTAATAACATCGTGGCAACAAAGGAAGCATCGGGAAATTTTGCACAGTTTAGCCAAATACTACGTGATAAACCTGCGAATTTTCTTTTAATTTCCGGAGACGACCCGGTTACATTGCCCATGATGGCACTTGGCGCTGTCGGAATAATTTCTGTAGTTGGCAATGCCTACCCTGCGAAAGTAAGTAAACTTACGGCGCTGTGTACCGCTGGCGATTATATCGCTGCTCGCGGCCTGCACGAAGAACTACTTAGCATTACGGACCACTGTTTTGCAGAAAGCAACCCCTGTGGCGTCAAATACATCCTGAAAAAATTAGGTATCATCACATCCGACACAGTACGCCTACCGCTGGTGCCCATAAGTAGTGCGTTACAAGAAACGATTGACAAAGAAATCGCGGGTCTTACCTAGGTCTTCGGTTTTTGGCAAGTATACAATTTTCGGCATATATACAAAATGAGCTATAGGAATGGCTCATTTTGTATTTTTAACAGCACGAGTGATTCATTTCTCCGTTAACATGGGTTAAGCCAGTAAGAGAGCGGCACTAAGAATCCGAATTACCAGAGATTGCAATGAGTACCGCCCCAGCGATAATCGCTAAACTTCCTACCACGATTTGCCAGGTTATCTTCTCTTTCAGAAAAATTACGGCCAAGACAATGGCAATAACAAGCGATGTTCGTTCGATAGTAACTACGTATGATGCTGGTCCCAAAGACAGGGCTTTATACGAGAGCAATGTTGACAGTGTCGTGCAGATTCCAGCACAGATCAGATAAATCCAGGTCCGTGCTTCGATTTTCATGTAATCCGAAAAATTACCTTGATAAACGACTACTGCCCAAGTTATACAGACGATAAATAGGGCCTGAATAGCAAAGGCTAAGCTAGAGTCTACGTTTTTCAACCCAGCCTTTGTTAAAACGATGACCAGTGCTGCCGATACCGCAGCCAATAAAGCGTATATAATCCACATGATTTTATGTTAGTAACGCACAATTGTTAAAACGGTTGGCTTACCACGTATTTAACTAAATACAGCACAGTCGTCAGTAGATGTTAACGACTGGTTGCGCAACCACCCTGCCTCATTCAAAGGCGTGACAGCCATTGTTAAAAAGCTGTTCTTCGGTAATAAGTCCCCATTTGGTACGCTATAAATACCCAATATATAGATTGAAAAAACGAGCGGAGCATGAACTGCGTTTCATTACTGAGTTTAATGCATATTCAAAGCAATACGGATTAGCTTCAAAGTAATATGAGATGAGCAATGGACGTTAAATGTCCATCTCCTGCCTCTAGTACTTCTTTTAAATATCCCGTATACTTTTGAATTTTTACTTTTTACTTTTTACTTGTTACTTTTTACTTTTTAATTTATATATAAATGATGAATACCAACTTTTTTAAGAACGATCGACTAAAAAAATACGGATGGCTCCCTACGATGTGTTTGCTATGCTTATTTACCGTCGCCTGCGTGGACTTATCTAAACCGCAGGATGATGATCAAGCTGCTACAGGTACAGCCAGTGAAACAGGCTCGGCGTCATCCAACGCGCAAACCGGCCAGGAAGGAACGACAGCAGCCGGCGACAACGAGTCGACCACGGACGTCGCAGTTAACCCGACGGATTTTGAAGGAAGCTACGAAGGAACTATTCCATGCGAAGATTGTCAAGGCATTCGTACCAAGATCGTCATTAACAATAATGAGACATTTCAAATCAGCAGTGAACATTTAGGTACAGATAAAAAGCTGAACGATAATGGTCGATTTAAAGTGTTGGAGAATGGCTCCATTTTACATCTTCGAGGTAAGGATACCGACCTGAAGTTGAAAATTGCGAAAGATAAGTTGCTGCATTTGGATAATAAAGGCGAGGTTATCGAGGGTGAAGCAGCAAACAAGTTTGTATACAATAAAGTTTAATATAGAACTTTTTTCTATCGTATTGCAGCGATATTCGGGTGCACAGGTTGAGCTTGTGCCTTGGGTGGAATTGGCGGATTGCGAGAATGCCTATGACTGATTTGAATACGTGTATTATGGTATGATAGGTAGCAAACAAAGTAAGTAAGATGCCCTTAAAGCTTTTGAACGCTTTAAGGGCATCTTACGTTAAGCGCACTATCTCTCCCGGTTCAATGTGAGCGTAGACAATATGGGGAGATGATCAGACGCGTATTTCTCACTGATCACCTGGTGCGATACGACTTTCCAATTCGAGGCCTTATCGAGCATAATGAAGTCAATAGCCTTTTTAGGGTTTACCACGGGAATGGTGAATGGACAATTTGCGCAGGTTGGGCTTAAGCTTTCCTTCAACGTAGTAAGCGGTGCACTATCCTCCGTTGCGTTGAAATCTCCGGCTACGATGCTGGGCATCGCTTTTTTCTTCAAATTATCAACAATGTACTGCGCTTGCAAAACACGATTTTGTTCGTCTTTTTGCGCATCCAGATGCACCGTTGCAAAGCGTATTTCAGTGTGTTGATCCAGCTGGACATAAATCTCAGCCATGATGCGAGGCTCGCCCTTGAAACCAGAAACGGCAGGCAACCTGTGTATCCTTGTCGAACGGATGGGATACTTGGATAATAGCACCTGCCCATACCCCCCATCATCATAGTCCATAGCTTTGGCAAAATAATAATGCATGCCCAACTTTTCGGCAATAAGCTTTGGTTGATCCATCTTTCCGCTGCGCTTCGTCAACTGATCGACCTCCTGCAAAGCCACAAGATCAGCATCGGCAGCCCGAATCACCTTTACAATAGCATCGATATCAATCAGCGAATCTTTGGATGGTGGATTAGCATGATGGATATTGTAACTCATCACTTTAAGCGGCAAACCTTCGGTCAATTTTTTTGAGCTTTGACCGCTGCTTACGGTATAGCATACGGATAAACTGCATATGAGCAGATAACGCAATAGCATGAAATTCATGGTGGATAGTTATTTATGAGCTTGCTATGCTCCAGTTTTTATTTATCCTTACCGCTAGCTGGCGGCAGGCATGTAATCTTGTGCTGACTAATCGTTGATCGCTAAGCAGGGCCTCTATGCCAATAGGCGACGAAACCATCGCTCCATCGCCCATTGCAGATTCATCTACCTATGTAGCAAATCGTTTACCAACCTGGATTTTGTCCGAGGTTGTTGTTTCGATCATACTGCGTTTGCGGCACGGGCCACAAATAATTTTTAGGCGTTTCAAACGCCCGGTTCCATTGCACGGATAGGTAGCCATCTTCACTCTTACGGTACGTCGATGAACTGAGTTGCGGAAACCAAGAGGCTTTAACGCCTTCTATATCATTACCGAGTAGCTCACCCTGTTTCCAGCGCCGCACATCGAAATAGCGGTGTCCTTCAAGCGCCAGTTCGACCCTACGCTCACGACGGATCTCCTCGCGCACATCCATGTTGTGCTGCGCCAAGAAAGCTAGATCCATACGGGTCATACCTACACGATCACGCAATAGGTTGACTGACATATCCAAATCTGCCTGGGTCAGATTATTTTGCTCAAGTCGTGCTTCGGCATAATTTAGCAATACCTCGGCATAGCGAATATGATGAATATCGTTATCATCCCGGTTGTAGTTGGGAACGGCGGTAGGTTCTACATATTTCTTAAAATAGTAGCCTGTTGTGGTTACGGAACCGCGTCCATCTTGGCTAAACTTGGGCACTTGGAAAATGGAAGGATCTGGGTTTTGTGCCACCGGACGTCCATCGTAGCGCCCACCCCATTTATCACCAGGAACTAAGATAGTCTGTGTCATGCGTGGATCCCTGTTTTTAAATACGTCTGCATAAGACGCATCGTTGTAAAGCGGCGACTTATCAATGGGCAAGCCGTCTGCGCACAGATAAGATTCCACCAATGAGCGGGTCGGCACGAAACGTGCAAATTGGTCGGGCACCTGAATCTCGCGACTTAAGTTGTGCATGATCACATCTGTTAAATGCAGGCGTGCAAAGATTGTCTCTTTGTTTCTCCCACCCGCAAGCTTACCGGCTCGTGTGAAAAGTTCGCCATATGCCGTGGCTGGATTGCCACTGGTATAAAGCTGATAAACGCCCATGTCCATTACCGCCTTGGCCGCTTGCTCGGCCAGTTCAAAACGCCCATAGGTAAGAGCTATTCTTGATTTCAGCGCCAAAGCTGTACCACGGCTCACGCGACCTAGGTTTTCGCCCGATGGTATGGCTTGAGGAAGGACTGCCGCTGCCTCATCCAGTTCCTTCAAGAGGAAATCGACGACGACGCTTTGCGCGGTGCGCTCGCCGAAAAGCTCCGGATCATCAGGATTCAATGTTTTAGTAATGAGTGGAATGTCGCCGTAAAACGAGGTCAGGAAACTGTAGGCTAATGCGCGAATCACACGCACCTCTCCTGCCAAGCGCTCTTTAGCTCCGGGCTCACTCTCAGTTGCGCCTTGATAGTTTTCCAGAAAGGCGTTGCACTCCCGAACATCGCGGTACATATTGGCCCACTCGCTATTCACCGTCGGCTGCGTAACGGGGAATACCCCCGATCCTATATCCTTATATTGGTTCGTTGTAGGCCACATCGTGTTTTCCGCAAGATTTTCCATATCAACAAAGTTTTTGGCTTTTACACGGGAGTAAATTCCCGTAGCAGCCATTTCTAAATGTTCTTGGGTCTTCCAATAGGTCTCATTGACAATTTCATCCTGCGGCACCCTATCCAGAAAATCGCTGCATGATGCGAAAAAGCTAACTCCTCCTAAAAAGATGGCAAGCTTCGTATATTTTTTATAGTGAAATTTCATCGTTAGCTATTTTAAATTTAAGTTCAGTCCGATAATAAAGGTCTTTACCTGCGGATAATAGTCTCCAGAGTTTCCTGTCGGCACCTCAGGATCATAGCCGTAAAAGAAGTCCGTTTTGGTAAGCAAATTATCGGCGGAAGCGTAAATGCGGAATTTACTGATACGAATTTTTTCTGTCCAATCCGGAGAGAAGGTATAACCTACCTGCACATTTTTCAATCGCAGATAAGAAGCATCTTCTACCCATTTGGAAGACAGGCGCGTGTTGTGCGTGCGCATATAGACAAAGCGGGGGTAGCTTGCGTCGGTATTTTCAGGAGTCCAACGATCAAGATGGACGTCCTGTGGCATTGCGCTGTTATTGATGAAGGGATGGCGTGCGTTTCCTGTCAAATAGCCATCCGCCTTGCCCACACCCTGCAAAAAGAAGCTGAAATCAACGTTCTTGTAAGATAAATCACCGCGGAAGCCATACGTATAGCGCGGTATTTCGCTTCCTAATACATGCCTATCAGCACCCACGGTAATCTCCGTTGCATTCGGATCGGTAGGAATATAAATTAAGTCACCAGGCCCCACTAGATCGCCGCGTTGAAATGGAAATTTAGGAACGTATTCTCCATTGACTACATCAAAATCACTCACTTGCGCAATCCTGTCGGCTCTAAAGCCGTATAGCGCATCAAAAGGAGCCCCTACAATACGCACCTTGTCTCCTAAGCTCACTGCATAGTCGTCCAGACGGGTGACTTTGTTGCGTACATCCGAAAGGTTAACGTTTGCGCGATACCCAAAATCGCCAATTTTATCCTGCCAGCTTAGGGCCAGTTCCCAACCACGATTTTCCATCGCGCCAGCATTTTGCGCAGGATAATTCCCCCCTACGCCAATGACATCAGGCAATGGTGTATTCAACAGGAGCGCATTCGTCTTATTGACGAAATACTCAGCGGTAACATTTAATCGACGCGATAGAAATGCAAGATCCAAACCTGCATTTAATTTTTCAGAAGACTCCCAAGACACCAGTTCATTGGGGATAAAATTCTGGCGAAAGCCTACCCGCCCAACATTTCCAATGGGATTATTAGACGTGATTTGCGCAGAAGCAAGGATAGCCATAAATGGATGGTCACGACCTACCTTATCATTACCTTGTGTTCCGTAGGAAAACCGTAGCTTACCAAAGTTCCAGAAGCTTTTCAGCGGCTCAAAAAAGCGCTCCTCTGTAAATACCCATCCTGCAGAAAAAGAGCCAAACCAGTTCCAGCGAACATCCGGGTGAAAACGCGAGGATCCATCACGGCGAAAGTTTCCTTCGAGGAGATATTTATTATCAAAGTCGTAATTTACCCGCCCGAAAAATGACATCAACGCATTCTGCCCGCTCCCACTGCTATTCAGCTGGTTTTCCGTACCAATTGCCAGGGAAGGCAAATCAACCGGAAGATGTGTCCGCGACGCACCGAAATCATTCCCTACGTTTTCTTCCAACGAATAGCCCAACAATCCTTTAATATTATGTTTTTCTTTGATCGATTTGATATACGTAGCTGTTCCTATAAAAGTCTGATAGGTACCGGAATAATGATCCATATTCACCCTGTTTGGGAAATTTGTTTGATAGATCAAGGCGTTGTCATCGGGGCTGTAATAGTTAATGGTCTTAAGCAAGGTGGTCCTTTTCGAGTTGTATTTCACCAATCCATATTGACCCTTCAAATCCAATCCTTTAAAGAGGTTCAGCGTGGCACTGATGTTGGCTGTAATCTCTTGCGAGGTAAAGCTGTTTGTCCCGCCGTCCGTGGCAATGGCCGCTGGATTGGACTGGCCACCGTGATAGCCCCAACTTCCGTTTGTGAATCGTACGGGCACTAATGGGCGAATACTGGTTGCCGCTGAAAGGGCGCTTAATCCGTTGGCACTGCCATCATACGAGCGATCCACATAGCCTAAATTTCCGTCTACATTTAATCGATCCAGCAGTTGTGTATTTACCCGAAGACGCGCGTTGTGTCGGTGCGCTTTAAAGTTATCACCCACCACCAAGCCACCTTCATTCAAGTAGCCATAAGATGCGTAATACTGCGTTTTGTCTGCTCCACCATTCATACTGAGGTTATGATTTTGTTGTGGCGCACTGGACCGATACACTTCGGAAATCCAATCGGTATTGGCAAAATAATTGGGATCAGATCCATTCCTCGCGATCTCAATTTGCTCGGGCGTGTAGGTCGGGTTCTGTCCGGCATTGACATTGGCCTCATTTTGCAAGGTCATATAGTCTGCAGATCCAAGAAATTTGGGAAGCGCGGTTGGTGTTTGCCAGCCCATATAGCTGCTTAGGCTAATATTTGGCGTGCCAGATGTACCTTTTTTTGTCGTCACCATGATCACGCCGTTCGCGCCCCGCACACCATATATCGAAGACGATGCGGCATCCTTCAACACCGAAACACTTTCAATATCATCTGGATTGAGGATATTTAGATTACCGCCCGGTATTCCATCAATGACGATAAGGGGATTAGCATCACCCCAGGTTCCTACACCGCGAATGCGGAACTGTGGCGCGCGATTGCCAGGCGCCGTATTGCCGGTGCTGCGTACGGTAAGTCCCGGCAACTGTCCTTGTAATCCTTGCCCAACATTGGCAATGGGTCTGTTTTCCAACTCTTCACCCGAAATGGCGCTAACAGCGCCTGTTAGGTTGGCTTTCTTTTGTGTGCCATATCCAACGACGACCACCTCTTCGATATCACCCATCTGTGGTTGTAACGTGATCACCAGCGTTGGTTGCCCTTGCGTTTCTACCTCCTTTGTTGCGTAGGCGATATGTTCCAGAATAAGGGTCGTATTGCCTGGATCCAACGCCATGGTAAACGTACCGTTTTCGTCGGTATTACTTCTTTTAGCGGCCTGCCCCTTAATAGAAATTGTGACCCCCTCGATAGGCTTACCCGCTTCGTCACGAACCGTTCCGCGGAGCATGGTTTGCAACGGTTTCAAAATAGGAATATTTGGCCTATCCATTTTTTTTACAAGGATATAATCGTCCACAATTTTATAGTCCAAGCCCCTTTTGCGTAAGACCATATCCAATCCGGTATGCAGGTCTACGGCATCCAAATAGGCATTTTCAATGTGGATTTCACCAATCTCCGCATTATCATACACAAATCTATAGGGGATCTGTCTTTCGATTTTAGCAAGTAAGGTGGTTAAGCTGGCTCGTCCTTCGCGCAGCGAGATGCGCTGGCCGAAGGTTGATGCGCTCACTGAGGTCAGTGAAAGGAGGAGAATTGCTACAGCAAATTTCATAATTCCTAGAAGTCGATAAAGTTTATTTCGGTTAACGCCATAAACTTTTAAATCAAAATGCATACTTTAGTTCGATTTTAGTTCTGTAATAATAATGATGATGTCAAGAGTCTGTTTACGCAGGACGAGAATCGCCTTCAGGGAGTGTTCCCGCACTTCCTGATCTTTTTAATCGCCCTACTTTTGCGCTTTTCTGTCTACATAGGTGGTTTCATTTTAACATGGATAATCAGTTTATTGTCTTTGTATTTCCCTTCCAAACCGAGGTATTTTAGCATGTCCAACATCTTAGATAGTTCCAGATCCCGGGAAATTTTACCATTGATTTGGTGATGTGAGTGCATTCCGCTCACGGCGACATCCACGTTATACCAACGCGAAAGTTCTTCGGCAACTTGATAGGCATCCGCGTTCTGAAAGTGGAACAATCCATTTTTCCAAAGCAACACATCCTCAATATCTTTCCGCAGTACCATTTCGGTTGTCCCGTTTGCCCGCACGGCCGCTAATTGTGATGGTTTCATACGCACAGCCGTTTTGGACGTTTTTAAACGGATGCTGCCCTCCAATAACGCGATCTTACTTTCCCGCCTAACGTAGGTATTGACGTTAAACTTAGTGCCCAATACCTCAATCTCGCCAAACGTACTTTTAACGATAAATTTCTGCGTTTTTCGTTTGGCGACTTCGAAATATGCTTCCCCACTTACCGTCACCATACGATCCGCTTTTTCCATTCCCAAATTAAAGGTCAGGGAAGATGCTGCATTTAACCAAACTCTACTCCCGTCTGGCAAAACAAAATGCACGATGCCGCCTTTAGGTGTATTGATCACGTGCGTAGCATCCGTGCCAACCTGAGACAGGCTTTGGTATTGCAATTCTCCCGAGGACAGGCGTACAAGTTTAAAATTGCTTCCCAACACATCTTGTCCGGCTTTGATCGAATCCAAAGCAATCGAACGGCCATCTTCGGTTGTGAGTATAGCACGCTCAGCGGCCGGTTTCACATCTGCACGTATACCGCGCGAATTCGCCAATACTGGCTTTTCGGCATCCCCCGCTCCCCGATCCCACAACGTTATTGTTGCGTAGCTTAGCAACAGCAGACAGGCTGCCGCGGCCAACCACCGGTAAGGCCGCCAACGCTGCCATAAACTCTGTGTCTCCGGATCAGCAACCTCCCTTTCTACAATTCGTTGGAAAATCTCATCTTCTTCTGCGCGACTGAAATATCGATCTGTTGATGCTATTTCGTCCATATGCTCATCAAGCAATCGATTAAAAAGTATGTGCTGTTCGGATTCGGGAATTACGGCCAATAGCGTGTTTAACAACAGCAACTCGTCGTCGCTTATGCTGCCATCGATCTGTTTTTTCAGTAAGTGGATAAATGTGCTGGTTTCGTCTTGCATTCGTCGTATAAAGCATGCGCTTTTATACAAGACAACACCCGATTAAAAAAGGGGGTATTGTAAGGGTAAAAAAATAAAAAAAATAGAAACGATGGAATCGCGGTTGTTAATCAGATATTTTTGGATGGAATCAGACGCAATTTGTAAGTATTTCTTGACCGACTCACGAGAGATTTGCATTTCTTCTGCAATCTCCACATATTTTTTTCGATCGTGTCGACTGAGCTGATATACGCGCTTCTGCTGCGGAGGCAATCTATCAATGGCTTTATTCAACCAGTTGTAATGCAATTCTTCGTCGTGCTCTGCCGGTAGCTGTTGCAATTCCGATTCATGGTCTAAGGCGAATTTCCGCTCGATGGCCGTGCGCCGAACGGTTTGCTTCAGCGCGTTTAGAGATAGACGCCTTGCTATGGTTACCAAGTAGGCTTCCATATTGAGAATGCTACAGATAGTAGCTCGGCTATGCCAAAGCGTCAAGAAGGTATCATGAACGACTTCCATCGTTTGCTCTTTCATAGCGATGGTTCGGCCTACCTCGTGCGCCACCCGATTGACGTATAGGCTATACAACGCCTGAAAAGCCTGCTCATCGCCCTGACGAATAGACTCATATAACTCGATTGTACTTGTATCGTTGCTTAGGTTTTGCATACACTATTGACTCCGTGCAAAGCTAATATAAGAGTTTTTCAATTCCCCTGTTTACATTATTAATTTTATATTAACAATTACCTCCAGCAGCGCCTGCGATGAAGCTGTTTCCAACAAGCATCGCTTTTGCGAAACCCGATCAGGAAAAGATAGCGCCAGCTCTACCAAGCTGCCGAAGACAAATACGCCCTCTGGATGAAAAAAAGATATTTATTCCAGTTTTATGAATTATTTATACCCTGTGATCAGCAAATTAATACGCGAAATAGTATTGGGATGAAAATTACAACTTCTTGGTTCTTAATTTGCTAATAGGTTCTAGTAAAAATGAAAGTTCCTAAACACAGGATAGGAATATTTGCAATGAAAAAGATATACACAAGTGAGGGGTTATGGATGTAAAAAAAGTTGTAGTCTGTGATGACGACCGACATATTTTAGAAGTATTGAAACTTATTGTCGAATTTTCTGGAGCCGAGGTATTGGTCGAAGACGATAGTGCAAAGCTGTATGGGCGGCTGCACCAAGACGTCCCAGATTTGTTAATCATCGACCTTTGGATGCCAAATCTTTCTGGGCAAGAAGTCATTAGTAGGATTAGACGCGATGATTCGATGAGAGATATGTACATTTTATGCCTATCGGCTAGTGATGATGGCGAGGAAGTAGCTATGCGCGCTGGCGCTAATCAATTCTTACCAAAACCATTTGATATGACGGATATCCTTCAAATTATTGAACGGAACTGTTCCGGCAACCGAGCTAGCGCTTAGTCTAAACATTGCGGACTGAAATCTTAAACGCTACTTCGGATAGGATGCGATCGTAACAGCTTATAGTGCCTAGCCGGAAGAATTGTTATTGTTGTTCTTATATCCTGAACGTCTTCAATAGCTAGCTTTATGAAGATAGCTTACGGAACATTATTTGTCAGGTGCGTAGCGTATGTTTTTAACTTAAGATGTGCTCAAGGGGTTTGTTCGAAAGACTTTTATTAGTTATCGGGAAATATCTCATGGTAATATTCTTCCAGCTGATGCAGCTCATTAACTTCCCAAGGGAATTCATCGGATAGCCGACCCAACATATGCTTCTCGCCAGCTTCATCCTTAACAAGCGCAAAGGTACAAACCTCATTATGATTGTGAAAAATGCCCACGCCAACTAAAAAGCCATCGCATTGCACAATATAGTATTCGGTTACGTTGCCCCCTTCAAAACTTATCATGGTTTGCAAAGCCTCGCCATTTGCTTTTAAATCTGTTCTCTTCATAAGCATTTTCCAATCTAGGTTTTGGAAACTTGAATATACGTAAAAATACCAGATTTCGCAAGGGGCAGGGAATCGTCCAGCAATTACTTATAAATCTATTCATGGGACTAAAAAGAAATTACACTGTCTAGTAGGACAGGTTTTGCCTATCTGTATAGATGTTGGAACGCGATAAGGATCATAATCGCTGAATATGGCTAGGCTTTGCTGAAAACAGTTTTACTACCGAGTTTGTTTAGCGTTGCTCGACCATACATATTCGTTTTACCAAACAGCCCGCTTTGCTTAAACCAATTTGCCAGTTCCTGAGCACGTAAAAAGTGTTTGATATCGTTGTGTTCAGAAAGATGAAAATCACATCTGACCGCCCGCCGATGGCCACTCCCAAACACTATGGTATGCACCTGCCACCTCCACATAGTCCAGAAAACCTTTGTAAAAATCTTGTTCGCCAATAGTACCGCTGTCGCCCACCACAATCAATTTTTTCTTGGCGCGTGTCATCGCTACATTCATCCGGCGTTCATCGGCAAGAAAGCCAATCCGCTGTTCGTTGTTTGATCGTGTTAAACTGATGTAGACAATATCCTTCTCTTGCCCTTGGAAACCATCAATCGTATTCACTTGAATAAGACTTTGGAAGGGTTTTAGTTCATCATCCTGCTCGACGAGCGTTGTCAACCATTGTGCTTGCCGGCGGTAGGGCGTAATGACGCCAACGGTTGGCATATTTGATCCCGAATATAAATCTGCACACGCTTTTAGTGTTTCCCGAAGGTGTGATCGCACAAACTGGGCCTCTTCGGTATTCCAGATAGCACCGTCTTCTTCTGCCTCTTCATACCCCGCTCCTGCCGTGTCGATGAACAGGATCGGCGCATCATCGTTTCTAAGCGTCCATGCCGCAACATCGGTAGCTGCCTGCAATTGATTGTTATACAACCGCAAAGATGGGTAAGCCATAATTTTTGCATGCATTCGATATTGCACGTTTAGCAACGATACTTGTGCGGGGTAGCGGGCAACCAATTTTTCAAATAGCGTGATGTAAAGGCCTTGATACGCTTGGCTTGACGATTTCACTGTTGGGGGCAATTGGCAATGATCACCGGCAAGGACTACACGCTTTGCCTTCAACAAAGGAATCCAGCATGCAGGTTCCAAGGCCTGTGCAGCCTCGTCGATGATGACCGTCTCATAACATCTTTCCTGAATACTGTGGTGATTTGCACCGACTAACGTAGCGGTAATCACCGAGGCATTATCAAGAATATCGTCCATGATAAAATCCTGAACCTTATCTATTTCTTTCCGTATTTTATGGGCTTCAGCGAAGAGCGCTTTACGTTGCTCGCGTTCATTCTTACCGAAATTACGCTTGTATTTATGGCCCATATCAAGGTACGCTCGTGCCTGTTTCTCCAAGGTTTTACATTCCTTGTTCGCGCGATGATTTTCGATCTTCGCATCTAATGTCAAGTCCTGAAGATGGGAAGATACTCTTACCGGATTACCGATACGCACCACCGAAACGCCTAACGCATCTAAACGCTCTGTCAAGACATCAACGGCGGTATTGCTTGGCGCAACCAACAAAATTTGTTTTACGCCATTGGACAGTAGGGCTTTTACAGCTTGGGTGAGCGTAGTCGTTTTGCCCGTGCCGGGCGGGCCATGGACAATCGTTAGTGCATGCCCCGCCAAAACTTGCTGTATCGCGGCATTTTGACTAGCATTGAGCGCCTCATTCTGGTAAAAACCCGGAACTGCCCCTGGGTCGAGATGCTGTTCGCCGGTCAGCATACGCACAAGGCCGCCCTCCTTCGCATCATCTTTTATCTTATTAGCTTGTTGGAGTGCGGTGTGCATCTCGCGGTAGGAATTTTCATCGAATAGCAGATCGACACCTAGCTTTCCTCGCCTACTCCAGTCTGGCAGCTCGTCCAGACGAAAAGCAATCCGCATCGTATCATTACTCACATAAGCTACCGTACCGTTTACCCGATCTTCGTTGGGCGCATAATTGGAAAACAAGGCTACCGGCATGCCGAACCGGAAGCGATGCGATTCTCCTAGGCTATTTGTCCTTTTGATCGTGATGCTTAAATAGTCGCCTCGCCCTATTTCGGTATCCGTCACCATCACGGGAAACCAAGTGACGCCCTGCGTACGCCGATCGTTTACTGACCGATTAAGCAATAGCGTCTCATGCATATTTCTATCGAAATCCTCTTCTTTCCGCAGTAAGGCGACAAGCTCATCAAAATAATCATCCATACGAAACCAATAGTAGTAAACCCGCAAATTAACGGATTTTTACGAGATTTTGTTTGGCCAAGATTGAATATTAGGCCAGATTGGTTCAGCCTTGTTCGTAATCCGAATGGACGTAACGCGTGTGTCAACACTTTTAGAATAAAACTGTGTAATATGATACAAATCGACAAAAGGTTGAAAGGGAATAGTACGTTGTATTTACTTACTTTGAGTATAAACTTAATGTACTTATGATGTATAAATTTCTTTTAATTCTACTATCTGCGTTGTTCTCAACAGGACTACTCGGACAAAAAAAGCTATTGACGGATTTTCCTGACGGTTACAGGCCAGAGCAAGTAGGCAAACGTTTGGGCTACCGCTTTACGGAAGGAAAACATATGCTGCATGCCGGCAAGTGGATCAGCTATCCTGAAACCTTCAATTGGGCTGGTGCGATCAAATTTGCGGCATTGACAAAAGATGAGAAGCTTTCAAAACTTCTTCAAGATAGGTTTGAGCCTTTATTCACAACGGAGAAAAACCTGCTCCCACCCATGAACCATGTGGACTTAAACATGTTTGGCAGTTTACCGCTCCTGCTTTTTCAAACGACAAAAGAACAGCGCTACTACCAACTAGGCTTGCCCTATGCTGACACACAGTGGATGCTGCCCAACAACGCAAAGCTTCAAGAAAAGGAATGGGCAGATAAAGGATATTCTTGGCAAACCCGTTTGTGGATCGATGATATGTATATGATAACCATCGTACAAACGCAGGCCTATCAGGTCACCAAGGATCAAAAGTACCTCGACCGTGCGGCCACTGAGATGGTGCTGTACCTCGACGAATTGCAGCGCCCCAATGGATTGTTCTATCATGCGCCGGATGTTCCATTCTACTGGGGCCGTGGAAATGGCTGGATGGCCGCCGGAGTTACTGAACTACTTCGCTATCTTCCTAAAAACCATAAGCACAGACCGCGTATTTTGGAAGGATACCAACTGATGATGAGCAGTTTGAAGAAATACCAAACGGCAGATGGTATGTGGAACCAATTGATTGATGAAGCAGATTCCTGGGCCGAGACTTCTGGTTCGGCTATGTTTACCTATGCGTTCATCACTGGTGTAAAACATGGCTGGCTAGACGCCGCCGAATATGCTCCGGCCGCTCGCAAAGCATGGATGGCGCTCGTTTCGTATATAAACGAAAAGGGTGACGTGCGCGAGGTTTGTGTAGGTACAAACAAAAAGAATGACAAGCAATATTACTACGATCGGCCAAGACATGTGGGAGACTACCACGGCCAGGCGCCCTATCTTTGGTGCACCGTTGCACTCCTGGAAGACGTAAAAAAGTAAACTTCATTCATCCTGATCGCGCTCAGCACGCGGGTGCGGTCAGGATTCCTTTTCCAACGAGTTTCTGTAGCCTTGGGGCGAAATATTAAAATAGCGCTGAAAATTTTTATTGAATAAACTTTGACTGCTGTAGCCCACTATCTTCGAAATTTCAGACATGGTAAATTCGTTTTGTGCGATCAGCTTGGTCGCCTTTTTCAAGCGGGTCACATCGATCAGTTCCTTTGGGGTGAGGTCGGATATCGATTTAATTTTACGATAGAAGGTCGGTCGGCTCATATGCATATGGTCTGCCAATTGGTCAATATTTAATGCTGTATCGTCAAGGTGCTTACGAATGTAGGTGTCGAGCTTTTTTAGAAAGGCCTCGTCTGTCTTGGAATAAGCCATGACACGTACATCTTCGAAGGGGGAACTAGCAAAATGCATTTTTATCTTTAAACGATTGCCTAACAGGTTTGCGATTTGCAATTGCAGCAGTTCCGGTGAAAACGGCTTTTGTATATACAGGTCAGCCCCCACTTCGAGGCCTTCGATATGGGCATCATAACTGTTTTTAGCCGTTAACAAAACAACCGGGATATGGCAATAATCTACATTTGATTTTATCAGTTTGCACAGTTCGAAACCGTCTATCCCGGGCATCATAATATCGGATATGACCAGGTCAATAATCTCGCTGTCCAGTGCACGGCGCGCATGATCACCGTCAATTGCCGTGTAAAGACTATAGCCATCGCCAAGAACCAAGCCTAGAAAATCTAGAATTTCCTCATTATCATCCACTATCAGAATTTTGTGCCTCATACCTGCTACATTTTTTTCCAATTACTTAATTCAAATTCTATTTTTTGACGTAAGGGTAGTCTAAGCTCAAAAACTACAAGGCTTTCTTCGTCCGGCAGTAACCTAAGTGAACCATGATGCAGTTCGGTTAGCGATTTTGCCAGGGAGAGCCCTATTCCTGTTCCCGGCCTATTGTTTCCCCGTAATCTGAAAAACGGCTCAAAAACGCGTTCGCGGAGGGTTGCTGGAATACCTTTTCCATCATTACGAATGCTAATGATAAACTCCTGCCCCCCGTCGTCTGCAACAAACAGGGCAACATGCGCCATGGTACCCGCATATTTGATGGCATTGGATAGCAGGTTGGTCACAATCTTCACCAAAGCTTCTTTATCTGCGAAAGCTTGCAAAGGGTCATCGGGGATAGTTATCGTCAATTTGATATGGTGCTGGTTGGCCTCCGGCATAAAATTGGCAACTTGTTCCGTAAGCAGCGCACGAATATCTGTATTCACAAAGTTCAATCCAAACTGATCGATCTCCGTTTTTCGGAAATCCAATAATTGACTAGTAAGCTCTACCAATCGTTTTGCGTTGCGCTGCACCATAGCCAAGCTTTTTTTCATCGATTCTTCCTTTGCCCGCCCAGCAAGCAGCTCAATAGGGCCTGCGATAAGCGTGATGGGCGTTTGAATTTCATGGGCAATGTTAGTGAAAAACTCAATTTTGGCACGATACACATCTTTTTCCTTCTCGTGCTCAAATAGCTTTTGCTTTTGAAGATTTTTACGTTCCAAATACTGATGATAGGTATGCACTGCGTACCAAATGACGAAGATACCCGCCAACACATAAAGCGCATACGCATAGCCAGTTCGCCAGTACGGGGGTAATATTTTGATATGTAAATGACGCTCCTCACCGATCCAGCTGTCGACGTTACATTTCGCACGAACGGTGAAGGTATAATCTCCTGGCGATAAATCGGTAAAATAAGCCTTGCGATTTCGACTGAGGTAGGTTCCTTTGCTATCAATCCCACTCATAAAGAAGGCATAGCGCGTGACCTCCGGAGACGAGTAATTTAGGGCGGCAAACTCGATGCTGAAATTATTTTGCAGGTAACTCAACACTACCGTATCTGTATACAATACCGAGCGGCTAAGGGGGCTATTTTCTGCTTCGGGTACCACCTCCCTGTTGTTTATCTGAAAGCCTGTAATGTAGGTCGCCGGGCCAGCACTTGTTTGTTGAAAATCCTTCGGATCAAAAACGATTAAACCTTTTACCGATCCGAAATACATCTTGCCGGCGGGATCTTTGTAAGCCGAGCTGAAATTAAACTGATCGGTGATCAATCCATTCGCCTTCGTATACGTTTTAATGTTGCCCGTCTGCCGATCGTAGCAGATCAGACCTTTCAGGGAGCTTATCCACAGCCGCTTTTCATCATCTTCCAGCACCCGAAAAAGCATATTGGTCGGTAAGCCATGCTCCATTGTAATCTTTTGCTGCAGTTTCCCGTCGGGGCTAACCTTCATGAGTCCGCCACCGCCCGTAGTAAACCATAGGCCATGGTCGCTATCTTCGTAGATGCCATAAACTGGAAACTCATCAACATACTTCCCGTTAACTTGGTCAGCAAAGCGAATATTGCCTTTGTTTCCTGTTTTAGGATGATAGAAGAACGTTCCCCTGTTGATACTGCCCGTCCAAATCCGGCCTTGCGAATCTTCCGTGATGTCGAAAACGTAGCTGTTGGTGGGAACCTCTTTAACGCGGGCAAACGTCTTCGCTTTTCGGTCGTAGGTAAACAGTCCAGAGCCGCCGTATCCCGTACCCACCAGAATGGTATGATCTCGCGTTTCATGTACAGACAACACGAAATCACTTGACGGCCCCTCTTTTTCACCGATTAATTTAAAACGATCTGTCACCAGGCCACGCCGTACATCCAAAATTTCCATACCATTGTAAAAGGGGCCGAAAAACAGCTGATTACCCGATGCCAGCATTCCGTGAATATTTGGATAGGGAACTATTCCTTTATGGTTTGCAAACAGGTAGTTCGTAAACTGACCATCCTGCATGTTTAATTTGTTCAATCCGCCATCTTCGGTTCCGATCCAGAGATTTCCCCTATCGTCGGGGCATATCTCTCGCACGGCACTTCCAGAGATGGCATTGACACCAGCGACAGGATAGTATTTTTTGAACCGGGCGTTCTTTTTGGAATAATAATTCAAGCCCCCAAAAAAGGTACCTGCCCACATTCCTCCCTCGCGATCCTGATACACACTGTAAACCGCATTATCCGCAATAGCGTAGGGATCATCGGCGTGCTTGCGTAAATTCACGCAATGTTTCGTGCTTAAGTTATAGATGTAGATACCCGATTCTGTAGCTACCCAGCATTCGTTACGCCCAGATAGGGCTAAATCTCGCACATAAATATCCGCATTGGTTCGCGCACCCAAATCTAGCGATGTTAACGCACCCGTAGCCAAGTCGTATGACTTTAGGCCTTGCTTGAAGCAGCCGATCAAAACCGTTTGGTCATCGGCAAATAAAATCTTGCTAATGGATCTTAAATTTTCAGGGATGTTTTTTCCCAGCACGGATCGTGTCGATGTTTGCTTTTTTTCAATATCGTATACGGTAATAGACCCTTGATGATTACCGATCCATAGCCTGTTTCTACTATCGTCAATGCTGATACACGAGGCCTGAATTTTCAGGTTCTCCACCCGTTTTTGATCAATGTGGTAAACATGGAGTTCGGAATTTAGTGAAAACCACAAGTTGTTATGCCGGTCTACTTGCAAGTGGCTGACATAGTTAGGACTGACTTCTTGAAGCATATGAAATACCTCTTTATAGGGGTCATATCGAAAGATTCCACGACCCGTGCCAATCCACAACATGCCATTCTTATCCTCTGCCAACGCAGTGATAATATTGTTTCCTAAGTACCCAAATTTATCATTCTTATTGCGAAAGCTTTTGAAATTATATCCGTCGAATCGGTTTAAGCCTCCCCTCGTGGCCACCCAGAGCAGCCCTTTGCTATCCTGCATAACAGCAGAAACGGAATTATGCGCTAAGCCATCTTCCGTTTGGTAATGCTTGAAATAATACTGATCCTGTCCTCGACATAAGGACATCATAGCAAGTAATAATACTTCAATAAGAATCAATAAGGATAGGTTTCGCATAGTTTATAATATCCAAATATATACAATTCGTTGGAGAAGTTACAACTCCAAAATTCGTCGTCTAGCGGCTTTAAGGAATGGTAAAGATAGCTCCTGAAAAGGCGGCCCAATCGATTCGTTAGCCCGAAAATGCATTTTGAGACGCATCGACAAAAAGATGAGCAAATTTTACAATAGTCATTTCTTTACTTTGAACTATAGTTAACAAATTAATAAACACACGGCCATACTTTTCCTCAAGTCCTGCGCCTGTACTCCTTCCGAGGGTGTAGCTATACACCGCCGCGCCGCGGGAACGCTGGGCATGGAAATGAAAGGCTGAACGAGGAGATAATCTACGTAAACATGATGCGATGCGCGACAACATCCAATTCTTGTCGACAATAACCTAACGTTGTAAAACTTCTAAATATAAACCTATGATAAACACCTACATGCTACGGCATACGAGTAAGTTTTTGAGACAAAAAGACATCTTGCTACTGCTGTGCTGCTTCCTATTTCCAGTCGTCACTTGGGCGCAAACCGTCTCCATCATGGGCACAGTAAAGGATACGCAGACGGATACGCCCATACAAGGTGCTGCTATTAAAATCCAAAACAGCGATGTAGCGACTAGTTCGGATCTTGAGGGAAAGTTTACGTTGGATGTGCCTGCTAACGCCGTTTTATTAATCTCCTCTGTAGGCTATGCCCCCCAGACGATCGCTTTGGGCAATAGAAGGACGCTACAGATAGACCTCACGCCGACCAACGAATCACTCGAAGAAGTTGTCGTGGTGGGATATGGCGCCATGCAGAAAAAAGATCTCACCGGGTCGATTATCCAAATTCGGCCGGATAAAATTGCGAATGAAAATCCTAAAACCGTTCAGGACATTCTACGGGGCACGCCCGGTATCCGCGTAGGATACAATGCATCCGCGAAAGGCGGCGGCGGTATCAACATCCGTGGGCAACGGTCGGTGTTTGATGCCGGAAACCGGAATAGCCCGCTTTTAATTTTGGATGGTATGCCGTTTTATGGCGAGCTTTCGGAAATAAACCCAGACGATATTGAACAAATCGACGTGTTGAAAGATGCCTCCGCGGCAGCTATTTATGGTTCAAAATCAGCAAGTGGTGTTATCATTATCAGCACTAAAAAAGGTAAGCAAGGAAAACCAGTCATCAACCTGACAACAAATATAGGCACGACGACCGTCGCCAGAATTCGGGAGCGTTTTAGCACAGAAGGCTACTTACAGCATCGTGAAGATTGGCTTACCAAAAACACCTACGGTGTAAATCCGGAAACGGGTGACTACGAAGCCTATCAGGGCGGCGGTTACAACAATAGGCCCGGCTACTTTGTTCGTCCAGACCGCTTACCATCGTCCGTCTCTATCGACGATTGGCGAGCCTACGACCAGAATGTGGGCGATCAGTCTGACTTAAGTATATGGGCACGAAGACTCGGATTTAACGGGAACATACTCCAAAATTTTCTAGACGGCAAAACGGAAAATTGGCGTGACCGTACCTATCGTAACGGTTTTGATCAAGATTACAACATCAGCGTAAGCGGAGCAAGTGAACGCACCAATTATTACCTTTCTATGGGCTACCTGAAAAACCAAGGTGCAGAAGTGAGCGATGCCTACCGTGCGGTTCGCGCCAATATGAAAGTCGACACAAAAGTGACCGATTGGTTTGAGGTTGGTGCAAACGTCAATTTCCAAGATCGATCCGATGGCAATGTTGGCATAGATCTGGATCAATCCATGCGTAACAGCCCTTTCGCTGACTATGCGGATGAAATGGGTAATCCTACGCAGTTTCCATTGAGCGCGGAATATAGCCAGCGCGGCTACAACTATGATTTTCAAAGACAATATCTGGAATTAGATAAAGGCTATACAGTGTTAAACAGTATTGTTTATGCGAAGATCAAATTGCCTTTCAACATTACGTATGCCTTTAATGCGTCGCCTCGCTTCCAGTTTTTTTACGACCGCTATTTTATGTCTGCCGAACTGCCCGGCTCAAATCCCGCCACACGAGGAGCGAATCGCGAACAAGCGAAACGCCTGGACTGGTCGCTAAATAATACCATCACATGGGATAAAACCTTCGCGGACAAACATCGCTTTACCGTAACACTCGTGCAGGAAGCGGAGGAGCTGCGACTATGGCGCGACCGAATCGAAGCACGGAATATCTTGCCATCCGATGCATTAGGCTTTCATAATGTGGGCTATGGTTCCAAACAAGATAGTAATTTTTCCAACGAAGACACGCAAGAAACCGCTGATGGCCTCTTAGGACGTATTTTTTACTCCTACGATGACCGATATTTGCTGACGGCCTCTATCCGCCGCGATGGCTCTTCCGCATTCGGAACGTCTAACCCCTATGCAAGTTTCCGCTCGATATCCGGTGCATGGTCCTTTACCAACGAAAAGTTCTTCAAGTGGGGTCACATCATGAATTCCGGCAAGTTACGCCTTTCTTACGGCGAGAACGGAAACCGTGCGCTCGGCAACCCCTATTTTGCCCTAGCTAACCTCTCGGCTGGTGGCGGCAAAATGCATGGGTACATCAATCCATCTGGTGATTTATCGCTATATCGTTATTTGATGATGGATAGGCTGGCCAACCCCAATTTACGCTGGGAAAAAACCGACTCCTGGAACTTAGGCCTTGATTTTGGGTTTCTAAATGATCGTATTTCAGGTACGTTCGAATATTACAAAACCATTACACAAGACATGATCATGACGGAGCGCCTGGCTAGTTTCACAGGCTTTCAAGGCATAGCAACGAACCTAGGGCGTGTGGATAACAGTGGGGTTGAGCTGGCCCTAAATACCGTTAACATCAGGAAAGATAATTTCCAATGGTCTACCACGCTTGGCTTCTCGTACAACAAAAATACCATTAAACACCTCTACTATGACTACGTCGATGTCTTGGATGATCAGGGTAACGTAGTCGGCCGCAAAGAGTCTGATGACCTGCAGAACAATTGGTTTATCGGTAAGCCTATAGGCGTCATATGGAACTACCGTGTGACCGGAATCTGGCAAGCCAATGAAGTGGAAGAGGCCGCTCGTTACGGCCAAAAACCGGGCGATCCGAAAGTCGCCAATAACTATACGGCAGATGATGTCGTGAATGCCAATGGGACGGTAACACACGTATACAACAATTTTGATAAGGAATTCCTTGGTCAAAGCATCGCGCCCTACCACTGGTCAATGCGTAACGAATTTATACTTTGGAAGAACTTAAACTTTTCCTTCAACATCTATTCTTACGCGGGGCACAAGAGCCTATTTGGCGACTACCTCAATAACGATGATAATGGTGGGCGAATGCAATACGGGATGGCAAACTTGCCCGCAAAAGAATACTGGACACCGGAAAATCCCACCAACGAATATGGACGTATCGAGGCCGCAGGCCCTACGGGTGCCGCTTCCGCAGGAAAACTATACGACCGCACATTCATCCGACTTGAAAATATATCAGTGGGTTACACCTTGCCACATGCTTGGACATCCCGTTACAATATAAACCGCGTAAAAATTTTCGGAACGATTCGGAACGTTGCTACCTGGGCGAAAGACTGGGAATATGGTGACCCGGAAGCAAACCCTGCCTTCGACCAAGGTGGCGGCTTAGCCACGCGATTGTACAACCTTGGTCTTAACTTAGTTTTTTAATCCCTACGCTCTTGCGTTTATTAATTATTCGACGATGAAATTTAAAAGAGTAAATACGATATCGCTTACCCTACTGCTAGGCGGCATGTTACTAGCCAGCAGCTGCAGTCGTGATTTTTTGACACCGAAGCCTTTGTCTTTTTACGAGCCGAATGCCACCTTTACTACAGAAGCCGGATTAATGTCTGCCATGGCGATATCCGACAGGCACCTCAAGTTGTATTGGGCCACAGATCATAACGAGATGCTCACCATGGGCACCGAATATATCTTCTCCGAGCTTATGGTTGCAGCAGCCACAGACAAACGCAATATGCTTTGTGATGTCGCCAACATGTTGACGCCAACGAGTGAAACCTCCTACCAAAACATCGACCGCACAAACAGTATCTGGTACCTTTGGGAAGAAACATATAAGGGTATTATGTTTGCCAATACGATTATCCACTATGTGGATGGGGTTCAGGAAATTGATGAGGCAACCAAAAATGCCTATAAAGGCCGGGCGTACTTTCACCGGGCCTTCCGGTACATGGCGCTCGTTTTTCAATTTGGCGACGTGCCTTTAGTAGCCAGTCTTTTGGAAGCGCCTAAACAGAATTACCGAAGCACCCAACGCGACGCCATCCTCCAAATGCTTACCCACGATATGGAACTCGCCGTACAATGGGTGCCCAACCAAAGTGAGATCGGGCTAGTAGGTATGGTGAATAAAGGCGCATGCCGTATGCTTTTAGCCAAATGCTACCTTGCAATAGGCGAATATGCAAAAGCCAAGGAACAATTGGATATCATTATCAACGAATCGGGCTACTCGCTTATGGAGAACAGCTTTGGAACGTTTAACGACGGCGGCGAGGCGCGTACATGGCCCATAACCAGAAATGTGATATGGGATCTGCATCGCCCGGAAAATAAGCTGATCGCAGCCAACCGAGAGGTCATTATGGGCATGCCCAACCGGGGTGCCGAAGCTGAGTCATTCGTAAAGATGCTTACTATGCGCATCCTCTACCCTTTCGTATTCGACAACCGCATACAGACAAAAGACGGAAAGCAAGCTTTACTAAACATTCGCCGTAATACGGGAGATTACAACGCTACTTACGATTACATGCGAGCTTTCGGACGCGGTATCGCTACCTTTCGCCCTACCAGTTTTCAAACAAAAGCCCTCTGGCATGTTAATGGCGCCATGGATGCTACGGATTTGCGCCACAGCTCAGCAGCTGGAAATTGGATCCGGATGGAAGACTATAAAGTCAACAACAAAGCATCCACCGAGTTTGGGAAGCCACTCATGCTATTCGACAACGGAAGATTGTTGTGCAGTGACACGATACGTCGTTGGTTTGATGTGCCTCATTACATCTTTTCCTTGGACGATCCCGTTAGCGAAGCGAATATCGTAGGATCAGACGGACATCGTGGGGCCACTAACGGGGCCACAGCAGACTGGTACCTGTATCGTTTGGCAGAAGCCTATCTCCTGCGTGCCGAAGCCAAATATTACCTCAACCCGGGCGATGGAACGATTAAAGACGATTTAAACATCATCAGACGACGTGCACAATGCACGCAACTGTATCAAGGTGCCGTCACTATAGGTGATATTATGAACGAGCGCGCTCGTGAGCTGTATTGGGAAGAATGGCGCAATGTGGAGCTAAAACGGGTATCACTATGCCTAGCAAGAAGCGGACGCCCAGATGAATGGGGAAACACCTATTCACTAGAAACTTTCGATAAACAGACAGGAACAGATGCCATAGGCGGAAGCTATTGGTACCAGCGCATTGTGCACTACAGCATGTACAACAAAGGACCTATCCAAATCAATTCTACAGGAAATAGCAACCCGAATTATACAATGGATAAAAAGAATATGTACTGGCCGATCCCCGAAGCAGCCATTACCGGTAATAAACGCGGCCAGTTGAGTCAAAATTTTGGCTACGATGGCTATAATGCCGCCACGCCGAAGTGGGAAAACTGGGAAGACGCTGTTGCCGACGAAAAAGAAACACAATAAGCGGGAAGCGGTTCCGCGACCCTATGCCTAAGCGTAAACACGCGTATCATGCATCAAAAGCTTGATACGCGTGTTAGTTTTCGGCTTTTCTGCCGCGCCAGCGCACTAGAAAGGCACATCCATGAGTAAGCCAGTATCGTGCTGGGCTTTCATCCACTGCCGTAACTTCTTTCGCATTCTTTCCATGATTTTGTTATACGCCGGATCTCCCGCAAGATTGTGTAATTCGTCCGGATCCTGCTGCAGATCATAAAATTCAAATTCCGGATGCCCGACAATACGACCGGTCAAAAAGCGAGCCTGTTTATCAGTCGCGGCACGCCTATGCCACGATGTAAACACCTGCCCTTTATTGGAGGTATTGGTCATATATTTAATATGATAGATACTTTCCGGATTAAGATTCCAAATCAGCTTGTACCGTTGATCACGCACACTACGGATGGGAAAAGCAGGTCCTTCGGGAATATTGTTATGGATGCCGTAGGCAAAATCACGGTGTTTCCCTTTGGGGTTCTTCAATACGGCGCGAAAGCTTTTTCCATCAAGCGCACGCAAAGGCTTTCCGCCGGCAATATCAATGAGCAAGGGCGTGATGTCCTCATATTGCACGATAGCCTCTGTTATGGAGGGAGCTTGAACAACCTTTGGCCAGCGGATCAGCATGGAGCTTCTTTGGCCATTATCATACAAGGTCCATTTCCCTCCTGGAAACTGCGGGCCCTGCTCGCCCAGGAAGATCACGAGGGTATTGTCTAATCGACCTTGCGAGTCTAGCAAAGCCAACACATCACCCACTTGGTTATCCAAACGGCGTACCTCGGCGAGGTACTTCGCGAATTGCCTTCGCGTGGGCTCGGTATCGACCCAGTGCGCCGGCAATTTTAGCTGCTGTGGGTCAAATTCATCAGGGTCGCCAACAGTCCAAGGCGCATGCGGATTAATGCTCATTAAAAACAAACAATATGGAGATTCTTCCTGCATGAATTTCGCGATGCTGTCCAGAAAATAATCGTCTGTTTCTGCCACACAATTTGGCTCAAAACCGGAGATGATGGTAAATGGAAACGACGACTTGGGTTTCGTCATATGATCTTTTCCACTCAAACCAACCCTGTAGCCCAAGTCCGTCAAATAATGCGCAACACTTTTTATGTTATCGACCACAGGCTTATGATTTTGATAAGCACCATGTCTGGCGGGATAAAGCCCTGTAAAAAGGGAAGCACGGGTTGGTACACACATAGCTTCCGATGCAATCAGGTTGTTGAACTGTAAACCTTCTTCTGCCAGCCTATCAATGTGGGTTGTCTTCAAATTTTCTCCGCCATAACAGCTGAGCTGCCTACTGTCCAAATCGTCCGCCATAATAATAACGATATTGGGCTTCGAAGCTGACACGGCTTTTGCACGGTCGGCAACCAGAGATTGTGAACATGCACTATGACAAGTGAAAAAGAAGGTGAAACAGCTTAGTGTGAGCATGTAAAATCGATGGATGTTTTTTCTGTCTGTATACATCATGATGAACTAATTGTTAATAGATAAAATATGTCGAATCGGCCATCGTTGAAATGTTCAATACGCTGTTTAGTAGCCTATTTCATTTTCTGAATCCCGATGCGACTTGATTAGGCATAAGGCCCAAGCCGATGTCATCGCTATAAAGTAACAGCACTTCTACCCAGTTCGCAATTACATCATTAAACATTGAGACAAATTAACTATCAATTGATACGGAACAGAAACTTTATATCAAGTGTATTCAAGATATTTGTTAAGTAATATAACGAACTACCAACTTATAAACAAGTAAGCCAATGGCTTACACCATAACATTTATGAAAAAAAAAGCTAACCACGGATACGACGTCATGTTACGTTTCAACGAAAAAATTTTCAACATAATTCATAAACATATTACTTTTTATTAATAACAATCAGTAGCCATGTAGCATAAGGCATCTTGTGCTAACATCTGCGGCCCTGTCATTTCTAAAATTAGATAGAAAAAATAGGTAAAAATTATACGAATAAACGTTTGTATGCCCAGCATTCTGCTGCAGGCACGCAACGAGAAATGCATAAATCTTAACCACGATTATAAATCTAAACAGTACTACTAATGCGTAAAACCGATTTACAAGGTACACGTAGTGACCAAAAGAAGAGGCGGTACAGACTCCTGAAAATAGCCTCCCTACTGCATGTGCTCTGCGCCACCACGGCTGTAGCATCAGACAACAAAATCCATTTAAGTTCAGAAAGCACTGCCGAACATACCCCGGCAGCGACGCACTGGCAACAGGAAAGAGACATTCGCGGTATTATTAAGGATGATAAAGGCAATATTCTAGCCGGGGTATCCGTAACAGTAAAAAATAAACCCAGTGTAGGCACAACGACCGATCTCAATGGCCGTTACGTACTAAAAGTTCCAGCCGATGCGGTGCTTGTTTACACCTTAATCGGGTTTACGACCCAAGAATATACGACCGCGGGGCGTGATGTGATCGACGTGACGCTAAGCGAATCTGAAAATGTCATCGAGGAAACGGTTGTCACCGCGTTTGGACAACGCCAACGCAAGAACGACCTTATAGGTTCCGTATCATCCATCAATCCCGAAGAACTGCGCATCCCCAGTAGCAACCTTACCGGCGCTTTGCAGGGGCGCGTAGCAGGTGTCATATCATTCCAGCGAAGTGGCGAACCCGGGTTGGATAATGCCGATTTTTTTATCCGAGGCGTCGGCACCTTTGGTGTCAACCAGCGACCACTGATATTAATCGATAATATGGAGGTATCCACGGATGATTTGGCGCGTATACCGGTTGATGATATCGCCAGCTTTTCAATCTTGCGTGATGCCACCGCTTCTGCCGTTTACGGATCGCGGGGAGCGAATGGAGTGATCCTTGTCACCACCAAACTGGGTAAGGAAGGTAAACCGAAGATCACATTCCGAGCGGAACAAAGGCTCTCCTCACCCACCAACATGCCAAAAATCGCAGACCCGGTTACGTTCATGAACATGCACAATGAAGCCGTATTAACCCGTAACCCGCTGGATCCACCGCTGTATTCCGAAGAGAAGATTGCCATGACGGCCGCAGGTGAAGATCCTATACGCTACCCTGCCGTAGATTGGCTCAGCGAAGTGACAAAGCCGAACACCCGAACACAAAATTATAACCTCAGCATATCCGGGGGTGGGCAGGTCGCCAGCTATTTGGTAAGTGGAAACCTCACGCAAGATGACGGTCTTATCCGCGTAAACCCGATTAACAATTTTAATAACAATGTCGATTTCAAGGTTTATAACCTGCGTAGCAACATCAATATCAACGTCAGTAAATCTACGCAGCTGATGGTGCGTGCCATTGCGAATTACAGAAATTACAGTGGCCCGCCGGAAGGGGGAAGCTCTTCTTTCCGAAACGCACTGCGCGCCAACCCTGCCCTATTTCATCCCGTATATGAGGTGGGGCCGCAACAATCCTATATTCGCCACCCGCTGTTTGGTAACTTCGAGGATGGCAGCGGAAATATGTACCTCAACCCCTATGCGCAAATTGTTCGCGGATATTCCGAATGGTCTGAAAGTAATATGCAGGTACAGATTGAACTAAAACAAGATCTTTCGCAATGGATTGAAGGTTTGAGCTACCGCGGCTTAGCTAATGCATCCAGAGGGGCTTATATGGAATATCGAAGACAATACAATCCGTTCTATTACGCTCCAACCTCTATTGACCCTGCGACAGGCCAATATTCCTATCTAAATCTTAACCCGCTAGACGGCACCGAATACCTGGATTACACCGACAACGGGCGCGGTCAGGAATCGCTCTTCTACATGGAGAATGCGATAAACTACGCACGTACGTTTAACGAAAAACATAGCGTTACCGGTATGTTGATTTCGACCATTCGAAACCGCATCACGCTTCCTCGAGATGAGGCCGGAACGGTCATTAATACGCTACCCTACCGCAACGCCAGTTTTTCTGGAAACTTTACCTATGTATTTGATAACCGTTACCACGCGCAGTTTACCTTCGGCTACAACGGTTCGGAAGTATTTGCCAAAAACCACCGTTGGGGCTTCTTCCCCTCGGCAGGTGTTGCGTGGACGATACATAACGAAAAATTTATGGAGCCCCTACAGCATATTGTTAGTACCGCAAGATTACGGATGACGCACGGCTTGGTCGGTAATGACAATATTCATGATACTCGCTTTTTTTACCTGTCGCAAGTAGCTTTGAACAACGCCGCCCGCCGCTATAGCTTTGGTGTAAGCACAGGCAATGAAAACTACAACAGAAATGGGGTGAGCATAGAACGCTATGCAAACCCATATGTAAAGTGGGAAATTTCTCAACAAACGAATTTAGGAATCGACCTTGGTCTGTTTAACGGCAAGTTCACCTTTACGGGTGATATGTTTCGGCAAATACGTCGCGATATTGTACAGGACCGTGCGGCTCTTCCCTCCTCGATGGGTCTGGCCGCTACCGTACTGGCCAACCTCGGAAAATATAAAAGTCAAGGCTTTGATGCCGAGCTCACGTACATGCAAAGCGTAAATCAAAACCTATGGTTCCAAGGTCGTGGTACATTTACATTTGCCAAAGGTAAATACCTCTATTACGAAGAGCCGAACTATGAATATCCTTACCTAACGCGTATCGGTACTGACGCTAATCAGCGTCGCGGTTACATTGCCGAGCGGCTATTTATCGATGACGAAGAGGTTCGAAACAGCCCGCAGCAGTTGTTTGGAGAAATGGTGATGGGAGGTGACATTAAATACTTGGATGTCAATGGAGATGGTGTCGTTAATTCCAACGACATGGTTCCTATCGGCTTTCCGACAACACCGCAGATTAACTTTGGCTTTGGACTGACCACGGGCTATAAAAATTTCGATTTTTCCTTTTTCTTCAGCGGTATGTCGCGCACATCTTTATTTATCAACCCGTTGTCCTGGGATCCGAACAACCCGCAAAATAGCGGTTCGGCGCCATTTGGTAGTCTCACAGCACCCAATGCAGTATTGCAAGCCTGGGCAGACAGCCACTGGTCCGAAGATAACCGGGATATTTATGCATTGTGGCCACGGCTGAGCCAAAATCCATTAGCCAATAATACGCAGAATAGCACACACTGGATGCGCAACGGCGCCTTTCTACGCCTCAAACAAGTCGAACTATCGTATACGCTAAATTCGGATTTTACGCGGCGATACAAGATTGATCGCTTCCGTATATACGCCAGTGGTACCAACCTATTTAATCTAAGCTCTTTTGATCTGTGGGATCCCGAAATGGGCGGAGCGGGACTGCGCTACCCTATCCAACGCGTATTCAACCTTGGCCTGCTAATGACTTTATAAAAATTAAAATGACTAACCGAGCTATGCATATGAAAACTAACATAAAAGCACTTCTTTTTTTGGGCGTCATGCTCTTCGGGAGCTGCAATAAATTCATGGATATTGTCCCTGATAATGTGGCCCAGCTAGAGCAAGCATTTACCATGCGCACTATGGCAGAGCGCTACCTCTTTACCTGCTACAGTTGGATGCCTAAAGGCTACCACTTAAGTTCAAACCCAGCGCTACTTGCTGGCGACGAATTTTGGTTAAATTCGGTGACTAACTTCTCGCAAGGTAGCTGGCCAAACTGGTACATCGCTAGAGGTGGGCAGAATACCAACAGTCCCCTACTCAACTACTGGGACGGTAATAGCCAAGGAGGTAACGGCGACGAACAAATTTCCCTGTGGCGCGGCATTCGCGATTGCAATATCTTTTTGGAAAATATACAAGGTGTTCCCGACATGGACCAGACAGAAAAAGATCGCTGGGCAGCAGAAGTTCAATTTTTGAAAGCTTACTACCACTACTATCTTTTGCGTTTGTATGGCCCGATTCCTATTGTTGACATCAACATTCCCACGTTTGAAGATCCTGCCAACATTATTTTTGAACGCGCTTCAACAGATCAGGTGTTTAATTATATCATCGCAAAGATAGATAGCGTGATGCCCGCGTTAATGCCTGACTTATCGTTGCCGGCACAAGAAAATGGTCGGGTCACACAGGTCGTTGCCAAAGCGATGAAAGCCGAAATTTTGGTCACTGCGGCAAGTCCACTGTTTAATGGCAACACGGACTACCCTGCTTACAATAACGCTGCAGGCCAACCACTCTTTAATACCACCTTCAGTCCGGAAAAGTGGCGTGTAGCAGCACAAGCGTGTAAAGAAGCGATAGATGCAGCACACGCAGCGGGCCGCTCGCTACAAAAGTGGGTTCCCGCACCTACAATGGCCAAGGTGCCGCAGCAGAGCACAATTAACCAAATGAATCTGCGCCAAGCCGTAACGGAAAGACAAAATAACTCCGAGGCCATCTGGATAAATAACCGCAGTTCCGCAAACACAGATCAACAAGCGAAGGCATTTATGCCTCGAAGCATTGATCCGGCACGCATTACCAACCAATCTATGGGCGGCTATCTAGCGCCCACGCTGAATATGGCCTTGAAGTTCTACAGTAAGAATGGTGTTCCTATTGAGGAAGACTTCACTTACGACTACGCCAAGCGCTTTGATCTGCGCATGGTGCCTATCGGCGAGTCTGTCTATTCCTACAATCTGATGCCAGGTTATACCACCGTGGGCATGCATTTTGATCGAGAAGATAGATTTTATGGCGCATTATCGTTTGACGGCGGTCGTTATTTTATGAACAATAATAACAACGATTCCTTGGCTTACGCAACGAATGCAAGGCCGGGTGGAAATATTGCCGCTACAAATTCACCCACACAATATTCAGGTACAGGATACACACCCAAAAAACTCGTCAGTTACATGAACACCATTGGTGAAAACAACAATTTCACCACCTATTTATATCCCTTTACGATGATGCGGCTCGGCAACCTATACCTGCTTTATGCAGAAGCCCTGAATGAAATTGATGGCCCTACTGAAGAAGCCTTTACTTACCTGGACCGCATACGGGAGCGTAGCGGACTGCGGGGCGTGGTGGAATCGTGGGCAGATTTTTCAATCAATCCCGGCAAGCCAAATTCGCAAGAAGGGCTACGAGAGATTATACACCGCGAACGCACGATAGAACTAGCCTTTGAATCGCAAAGATTTTGGGATTTAAGACGTTGGAAAACCGCACAGATTGAATTAAATACGCCCATTTATGGCTGGGATATACGGCAAATTACTCCCCAAACCTATTATCGAAGGGTCGTGATGTTCAATCGTACGTTTACGCAACGCGACTACTTCTGGCCAATAAGCATCGCAGAGATACGGCGAAACCCAAGGCTCTTGCAATCGCCGCTTTGGCTGTAATTACTGCATCGTTTTACTTACTAAAAAAGACTATTATGAACACGCTACATACACTTATACGATATACGATCGGCGCATGCCTCACCTTGCTTATCGCTGCATGTGAGGACAAGCAGGAGCCCGCCCCCTCGCGTATTGGGGAAAAACCAGATCCTATAGTGAACTATCAGATCCAAAGTATTGCAGGCGGGGCAATCATCAGCTATGACCTTCCAAACAATAAAGACCTTCGCTATGTAAAAGCGGTCTATACCCTCGGCGACGGCAGCATACGTGAAAATAAGGCATCTATCTACAAGAACAGCATCGTAGTAGATGGCTTTGCCCAAGCCGGTGACTACCCCGTAAGCCTGATCACGGTCAGCGTCGGCGAAGTAGAATCAGACCCGCAACCGCTGACCGTTAAAACGCTCACCCCTCCTTATTTGAAGACATTAGAAGCATTGGGAAGAGATGGAAACCTGCTTCCCACTTTTGGCGGAATACGGCTGAATTACGAAAATAGTGCCGAAGCTCCCTTAGTTATCCATGTACTCGCAAAGAATGCGCTAGGCCAGTGGGAACGGGCAACGGATCACTACACTAAGCGAAATGCCGGCCTATTTAATGTCCGTGGTTACTCCGCTGAAGCCCGCGAATTTGGCGTTTACATTACAGACCGTTGGAATAACCGGTCTGATACCCTCGTGCGCACTTTTGTACCTGTATTTGAGGTGATGATGAACAAGTCGCTTTTCAAAACGTATAACCTACCTACGGACACCTATGCCGCGCACACGGGCTTTAGATCAACCGATGTACTTTGGGATGGGGCCGATCGTGTAGCAACGACCATATTACATACCAAGCCAGGTTCCGGAATTCCACAGCACTTCAGTTTTGATATGGGTGTAAGCGCCATGTTGAGCCGCTTCGTCATGTATTCGCGCTTGAGTAACGAATACCGCTTTAACCATCCCAAAGTGTTTGAATTATGGGGATCCAGTAACCCAAGCACGGATGGAAGCTTCGATTCTTGGACATTAGTAGGCACATTCACATCCATCAAACCCTCTGGTTTGCCATTAGGCGAACAAACGGCAGATGATATCAACTATGCACGTGCCGGGGAAGAATTTGACGTCGAATCACAAACAGCACCTTACCGATACTGGCGTTTTCGGACATTAGATACGTGGGGTGGAAATTCGGATGTTGCGTTGGGCGAGTTGACCTTTTATGGACAAACCCAGTAATACAAGCAGTGAGATAAAGCAGATACATCATTACGATTAAATACAATGAAACGAACAAAAAACTACATAGGCATGGCGGTCCTGATCTGGACCGTGGTGCTGCTGTGCAGATGTACACCAATCGATTATTATTACAGTGACTTTCTCGAAAATGCCGAGAAGGTATACCCCGGACGCGTGGACTCTATTTCCTTCAAGCCGGGATACAAAAGGGCCGCAATAAAGTCGCTAATCAGTACCGACTCACGCGTAACAAGACTAAAAATTTCGTGGGGGCTAAACGAAACTTTTGAAACAGCTATCAACGTCGATGATATCGCGCGATACAAAGAAATTCTGATTCCGAACATTGAAGAAGGAATATATACATTCGATATTCGTACTTTCGACGCGGAAGGTAACCAATCGATGCGGGCCGAGATTTTTGGGCGCGTATATGGTCCGGATTATTCAGGCAATCTAAACAACCGAATTATTGAACAAATACGGAAAGATGGGCTGGATCTCGTCGTCAACTGGATCCCTGAGTCAGGCGACACTACACTCCTCGGAACGGAAGTTGCCTACCTTACGCCCGCCGGAGATTCGGCGAAGGTGTTTACCGACGCTGCAATTCACCAAACAAGGCTTCCAAACTATAAAGCGAATACGCGGATAAACTACCGTACGCTTTATCAGCCGACGGCATTGGCCATCGATACGTTCTCCGCAGCAACACAACATATAGATCCGGTCAGCTACATTCCGACGGAGCGCACACTGCATCCACGGACAAACTGGTCCGTTGTCGCGTTCAGCTCGGAGGAACCTGCGAACAATCGATCCGCAACAAAAGCCATAGATGGCGATGTCGCCACCTTCTGGATTACGCGATATTCCGTCAACCCAACCGATTACCCGAACCATTTCATTACCATTGATATGAAAGATGCTCTGCAGGTAGATGGCTTTTTCTTCGCGCAGAAAAATGGCGACAGAAAAGTCCGGGAGCTAGAAATTCTTATTAGCCAGGACAACCAAACTTGGGAAAGCATGGGCAGACATCTTTTGGCCGCTGTCGACCGCACGAACCAATACATTGATTTGAGCGCGCGCAAAACATTCCGCTACTTCAAGATTGTTCCCTTAAGTGGTCACGACGCACAAAAGCAACCCGGATTGGCTGAAATAGGAACTTTTACCGTTGGTAATTAATAGCAAAGGTTAGGGTCTTTTCACTAAATCTTAAAAAATGAAAAAAACGATGATCAAATTAGGCTGTTTACTTGCATTATTATCTGCCGTATCTTGTGAAAAGATAGGCGAATTGACGAGCGCTATTCCACAAGACAACGTAATCCTGGAAGATAGTTTCGTAAATCCCATACTACCTAGAGGCGCCGATCCTTGGGTAACGCAGAAGAACGGAAAATATTACTTCACCTACACCCAGGGTAGTAAACTGGTGCTGTACGAAACAGATCGGATTTCCGAACTGGCCCTTGCCAAAAGCCACGATGCCTGGATTCCGCCAGCTGGCACGGCATACTCCAAAAATCTGTGGGCGCCAGAGCTGCACGAAATAAATGGCAAGTGGTACATTTACTTTTCAGCAGACAATGGCAGCAATGCAAACCACCGCATGTATGTGGTAGAAAATGAGTCGCCAAACCCTATGGAAGGGGAATGGGTTTTTAAAGGAAAGGTAGGTGATACCACAAACCAATGGGCGATAGACGGTACCATACTGCATCACAACAATCAAATGTATATGCTTTGGTCTGGCGGTAATGCCGGCGCCCCACCGCAAGATATCTACATAGCAAAGATGAGTGACCCCTGGACTATTGTGGGTCAGAAAGTACGTATCGCAACGCCAACATACGCGTGGGAAAAATTTGGCAATCCCATCAATGAAGGCCCGCAAATATTGCATAATCCGGCAAATGATGTTTTGGTCGTTTACTCGGGTAGCGGCTATTGGGTAGACAATTACTGCTTGGGGTTACTACGGCTTAAAACAAATGGCGACCCCATGAATCCAGTCGATTGGACGAAGAAAGCAGAGCCTGTTTTTTCCATGTCGGCAGAAAGCGGAGCTTATGGCCCTGGGCATAATGGGTTCTTCCAATCGCCGGATGGCACGGAAGATTGGATCATATACCATGCGCGCAGCCTTCCAAATGGCGGAAGCAATAATGGCAGAAATGCGCGTATTCAGTCTTTTCAATGGCTAGCCGATGGCACGCCTAACTTTGGTGTCCCCGCTAAGATCGGGCAGGCCCTCACACGGCCTGCCGGCGAACTATTACGTGAGCTGTATGTCAAGGATGATTGGGCTGTGCTGGGATTTAGCTCGGAAGAAATAGTCAATAACCGTCTTGCCAACCGCCTGATTGACAACAACCTTTCCTCGTATTGGATAACCCGATACTCCACTAACCCGACAAACTATCCCGACCACTGGATTTCGATAGATATGGGAAGGGATCTTGATGTAGACGGTTTTGTAATCGCGCAGAAAAACGGCGACAGGAAGGTAAAGACGCTGAGCATTGCAGTCAGCAATGACAACAATTCTTGGCAACCTTTAGGCGACTTTGAACTACAGAATATCGAGGGCAGAAATCAATATCTAGCCCTGCCGAGCAAAACCCGCTTCCGGTATTTTAAACTTACCCCACGAACAGGTCACGATAATCAACAGCAGCCCGGTTTGGCCGAAGCAGGAACATTCCGTTATCAAAACCCTTAGTGCGTAGGCATAAAAAATAAATGCCAACATATACGTGCCGGTAGCGCGCATGTGCTTGTGAAGGAGCAAGTATGCGCGCGTTATCGGTTTCTTTGCGCACCGCCTGTGTCACCATCTCGCTTTATACCTATGCCCAACACAAACAAAATCAAATACAGCATCTTGGTTGTTGACGACAACCAGGATATGATAGAATTTTTGGAAGACGCACTAAGCGATCGTTACCGAATTATCAAAGCACAAGACGGAGCAGAAGCCATTCGCTGTATGGATGATGGGCCGATAGATCTTATCGTGAGTGACGTTATGATGCCATTGGTTGACGGTTTTGAACTATGTAAATATGTTAGAGAACAGGTGCAACTACAGCATACACCATTCATCATGCTCACCGCGAAAAATACATTGAAATCTAAAATCGAAGGTTTGGAACACGGAGCAGACGTGTACATGGAAAAACCTTTTATGCCCGACCTCCTTCTGGCTCATATCGATAGTTTATTGCGAAACCGACAGCATATCCGCTTTCATTATAACCATTCACCTGCGCATACGCTACCACGCGATAGTGCAAGCGAACCCGGAGCGGAATTTTTAGACAAATTAAATCTTTTTATCACCGAGAACATCGCGTCAAGAACCTTGTCTGTAGATTATTTGGCAAACTGTATGCATATGAGCCGACCGACACTCTTCCGTCGCATCAAATCCCTATCAAACCTTTCTCCAAACGAGCTCATCAATACAGCGCGCCTCCATAAGGCTGCTGAGCTCCTGCTCCAAAGCAGTTACAAAATATATGAAATATCCGTGATGTTGGGCTTTAGCTCATCCTCGCATTTTGTGCGCAATTTTGTACGCCAGTTCCACATCAGCCCGAAAGCCTACCGAAGGGGACAGCAGGCAAAAGAGCTTCAGTGAACATAAAGCTTCTATGTCTGTTCGATCAGCCATCGGGTTCGATGCCATAGCGAAAAAAATGAGCTTATTATCACGCGTTTACAACAATTAATTCAAAATATCATTATCTTAGCGTAGTTAGTTAAACGTTTTAGTATAAACCTGTAGTTATGCACTCAGCCTAACCGCACAATAAACCACCTATGAGAAGAAGAACATTTCTACATGCCTTAAACCTAGGCATAGCATCTACGACATTGTTCGGCAGCGATCTATTTGCTATGGAAAAAGACCGTGCCAACGATAAAGAATTGGCCTATCACCGAATTAAAGACATCCGATTTTCGAATGTGCAGCTACACTATCCGAGGTTAGTTGGAAAAAACGCGCGTTTAGATTTGCATGGGCACGGCCCCAAGATTGACATTTGCACCATACATACCGACAAAGGCGCGGTGGGATGGGCATCGCTTCGAGGATCGCGTAAAGAAGCAGAGATGCTCGCCAAGGAACTTATCGGAAAGTCAGTGGCCGATGTCTTTCAAACCAACATCGGTCTTACGGTGGCCAAATTCATTCCCTTCGATATTGCTTTGCATGACTTGGCAGGCGTTATTCTGAATAAGCCGGTCTTTGCTTTGTTGGGTCGCGAAAAGCCTATTATTCACGATTGCTATAGCGGCATGTTGTATTTTGATGATCTGGAACCTCGAGAAAAACCGGCAGGTATAGACAAGATCGTAGAAGAGTGTAAACAAGATTATGATTTAGGGTATCGGCAGTTTAAGCTGAAGATCGGTCGCGGTCACCGTTGGATGCCATCCGATGAGGGGTTGAAACGAGATATTGATGTTACCAAGCAGGTTGCAGCCGCATTTCCAGACTGCAAAATCTTGGTAGATGGCAACAATGGCTTCACGGCAGATCGATTTATCCAATACCTGCAGGGTATTGCAGGCATTAATTTATTCTGGATTGAGGAACCCTTCCACGAGACAGAGGCTGACTATACAAAATTAAGAGCTTGGTTAAAGAAAGAAAATATACAAACCTTGTTGGCCGATGGCGAGGCAGACCCCGATCAACGACAACTTAAACAACTGATTGAGAAAAAACTTCTTGATGTACATCTAACAGATATTGAAGGCTTAGGCTTTACAAACTGGAGAAAGCTTATGCCAGAACTGAAACAAATGGGCGCCCAAGCCTCTCCCCACGCGTGGGGCTCACTCCTCAAAACCTATTATACCGCGCATTTATCGGGTGGGTTGGGCAATACCGCTACTATCGAAGGGGTAAGCAGTATGTCGGACGATGTCGATTTATCGGGCTACGTGCTACACGAAGGCAAACTCACACCGCCTAGCGGCGCTGGCTTTGGTATGAAGCTTCTCAAAAAAGTATAAGGGAAAAATATGATCTGAACGTATTGCGGAAGTTTCCGTGGCCAGCGAAATAGCCGCAATACCTCATATTTACGTACACTATTACTAGCTTAGTAACGATCGAATAGAATACGGCCATGATGAACTTTAAAAAAATTTTACCTCGTATCGGCATGTGTTTGGTATGGTTTGCCCTCATCACGCAGTTTATACTCATGCTGCTGAATCGCGAAGTGTCAGTTTTCGAATTAATTATCCGGTTTTTCAGCTATTTTACGATTACAACAAATCTTTTGGTAGCGCTCTATTTTACCAACCTAGTCTGGCCCGAAAATGGCTTTTGGCGAGATCGCTTACGCAGTGGCAGCGCGGCGACCGCAATCACCACCTGCATACTTATAGTCGGTATAGTTTACCAAACACTATTAAAAGACCTGTGGCGACCTACCGGTTTACAGCGCGTAGCTGACCAACTTTTGCACGGTATTATACCACTATTTATGCTCGGCTATTGGTTAGTGATTGTAAAAAGCCAAAATATCGGACTGAAATCGGTTTACAGCTGGTTACTGTATCCAATAGGGTACTTGGCATTTGCATTAGGTCGTGGTTATTTATCCGGCTTCTACCCCTATCCGTTCCTGGAGATTAAGAAAATTGGCTTCACACAAACAGCAATAAACATTGGGCTGATAGCACTTGGCACCATCATGATGCTTACCCTTCTTACTGCTATCGGTAGAGGAATACAAAAGCTGAAGGGGCCAGCAACTCGTCATCAGTGAATGACCTTGATTCATTGCATGGCCGTTTGAACGTTTACAATAAAACTAGTACCTTTGTTTTATTACGATGTTGCAACGGTTTATATACATAATGGTTTTTGTGATGGGCTTATTCTTACAGCCGCTCTCCTCCTTCGCTTGCGAAGAGGAAAACCCACATGCGCCGATGTCTTGTTGCGATAAAGATCAAGAAGTAGATCGCAAATCGGAGCAAGGCTGCTGTACAAACCAGCCAGAAAACTCGGAAGCCGATAAACACAAGTGCGCAAGCGACGCCTCGTGCCATTGCCCAATCGTTAAAACGCCAATCTATTTCGTGTCTATCGCACAGGTTGAAAACCAACACGAATTCGGTATGCATCATAGCTACCCGCGTGTGCACACAGCCAGTCCAAAATCTGGATTTGCAGCGACTTGGTTACTTCCTAAAATAGCTTAAATTTTCGTCGCCTAGCCATAGGTATGTCTTGTTGTATCATTAAAAATGTATGCGACAGATACAAACACACGATTATTTTTTACATTTTTATTCCATATAATATCATGAAATTATCCCCATATACAGTAGTAATGGCGTTAACGCTATTAGCACATACAACCTTCGCACAAATTAAAAACAGCAAGCTCGCTACCGTAGACATTAACGGCAATTGCGGCATGTGCAAATCCAACATCGAAAAAGCAGGCAATAAAGATAACGAAGCTACCGTCGTTTGGAATAGTAAAACTGGTCAAGCATCGATCACTTACGACGCGACAAAGACCGATGAAGATGCAATCTTAAAACGAATTGCATTATCCGGCTACGACAACGAGCGTTATCTAGCACCTGATGAAGCATACAGCGCGCTCCACAGTTGCTGCCAGTACGAACGTACACAAAAGTCGGATGACACTGCAGTAGCTCCAGCAGAACATGTGCATGGTGCAAGCAATACTGCCGCCAAACCCACAGATGCGGAACCTGCTCAAGTCAGCGCAGCCACTGCCCTAGACAAGCTGATGCTACCCTACGTCAAGCTCAAAAATGCATTGGTAGATGCAAACACGCAACAGGCTGCCCTAGCTGCCAAGGAACTTGACGACAATCTACGCGTGTTCGATAGCCAAGCGTTACCGGCCGAGCAACTTACGGTATGGACGAAAGAAGGTAAGAACCTAACCCAAGCCGTTGCAACTTTACGAGCGGCGCAGTCCATTGATCTGCAAAGGCAACAGTTTTCGAAACTATCCCATGTACTTTACAAATTTGTCAAAGCAGGCAAAAAATCCGGTACAATTTATTACCAGTTTTGCCCGATGTATAACGATGGTAAGGGTGCTCACTGGCTGAGCGAGAAGAGCGCAGTGGAAAACCCGTACTATGGCTCAGAAATGCTTAGTTGTGGAAAAACAGTAGAAACGTTGTAAGGTAGCATATGTGGACTCTAACAAGCGCAGCAAAATGGCTGCCGCTCCTATTTTTTTGTTTAGGTGTGAACGCCTATGCCCAGCAAACCGTTCGCTACGACCTTTATGTCAAGGATACACTTGTCAATTTCGCGGGAAAGGAAAAGCGGGCCATCGCAGTTAACGGACAGCTGCCTATGCCTACGCTCAGCTTTACCGAGGGAGATACGGCGGAGATCATCGTACACAATATGCTTAAGGAGCATACATCCTTACACTGGCACGGGGTATGGCTACCCAATAAGGAAGATGGGGTACCTCACTTGACACAGCAACCCATAGCTCCTGGCACGACACACACCTACCGGTTTCCAATCATACAAAACGGCACCTACTGGTATCACAGCCATTCGGGACTACAAGAGCAGATCGGCATGTATGGCTCTATGCTGTTTAAGAAAAGGCAGGATGACCCTACTTTCAGAAAGGGTATTGACGATCTACCCAGTGTTTCGGTTGTGTTGAGCGAGTGGACCAACATGAATCCGCACACGGTAGACCGTCTGTTGCATACAGGCAACGATTGGTTTAGTATCAAAAAAAACACCGTACAAAGCTACGCGGAAGCGATTGCTGCAAAACGGTTCAAAACCAAGCTTACAAACGAATGGAAACGGATGGAGGCGATGGATGTAAGCGATGTTTTTTATGAGCAATTTCTGATAAATGGCAAAGCCGAGCAGCAACTTTCCCAGTTTAAGCGAAGAGATAAGGTTCGATTACGGATCGCAAACGGCGGTGCGTCTAGCTATTTTTGGCTGACATACGCCGGCGGAAAAATGATGGTGGTCGCCACCGATGGTAATGATGTAGAGCCCGTTGAGGTTGACAGGCTTATTATCGGCGGATCGGAGAGTTACGACATTGTGGTGGAAGTGCCTGCGGCAAATACTTCCTATGAGTTGTTGGCCACCGCGGAAGACAGAACAGGGTCTGCCTCGCTGTTTATTGGGGAAGGTATCAAGCAGCTCACTAATCGGTTGCATCGATTGCAATACTTCGAAGGTATGCAGATGATGAATGACATGATGAAAATGAATGGCGATATGAATGATATGGGCATGGATATGAGCTTGCAAAAAATGGATATGAATGCCGTGATGTATCCAGAGCGGCTGAAGTCGGCTCCGCAACCGTCTTCAGCAGATACCAAGAATACCCACAGCGACCATGCAGAGGCCGACTCACAACATGACCACCATCAACACACGCAGCAAACCAACAGCGGGAAGGTTACTTTAAACTACAATATGCTGCGCGCTCCGCAGCCCACCCTTTTAGATAGCCTAGCACAGATTAAGACCCTGCGTTTTGAGCTTACCGGAAACATGAATCGCTATGTATGGAGCATGGATAACCGTGTCTTATCCGAGTCAGATAAAATCCCCGTCAAGCAAGGTGAAATTCTGCGCATCACGCTGTACAACAATTCCATGATGCGGCACCCCATGCATTTGCATGGCTTTGATTTCCGAGTGTTGAACGAAAACGGTGACTACTCCCCAATGAAGAATGTACTCGACATTATGCCCATGGAGACGAATGTTATCGAGTTTGCCGCAGATCGAGATGGCGAATGGTTTTTCCATTGCCACATTCTCTACCATATGATGGCAGGGATGAATCGCGTTTTTAAAGTCGGTGAGTATAAAAACCCACTGCTTCCGAATCCGGAAAAGGCCTACAGGGCCCTGCAGAAAGAAAGTAACATGTGGCACTTTATGGCCGATAACGACTTCGCCACGAATGGAAATGATGGCTCGGCTATGCTGCAGAACGCACGCTGGAGTGTCGGAACAGAGTGGCGACTCGGCTACAACGATATGCATGGCTATGAAGTCGAGACCCATGTAGGCCGCTATTTCGGCAAGATGCAATGGCTAATGCCTTTCGTGGGGTTTGACTGGCGATATAGAAGGCTTGGCATGGACGAGCACGAGACCAATATCTTCGGACAAACAAACAAAAAAGACGATCGCGGGGCTTTTAGTCTCGGGGTGATGTATACGCTGCCGATGCTCGTCAACCTACAAGCCGAAGTTTACCATGATGGGATCGTCCGTTTAGCGCTGATGCGTGAAGATATCCCTATTTCCAGAAGGCTACGTGCCGGTTTTATGGTTAATACCGACCGGGAATATATGGTGGACCTACGATACATTCTCCATAAAAACATGGGCATACGTTCCCATTACGATAGTGATATGGGATTTGGTGTTGGTTTGGCAATTAATTATTAAATAGTTAACGATAAGAGAAAAGGCTTGTTTTTTCGGTTTGTCCAAAGCACATACCTTCCGTCCTTGCCAGGACAGGGCTTTCCTTTTTTTTCTAAAAAAAGGAAACAAAAAAATCGTCGCTGAATTTTTGTTGCATCCTGTGGGATATTGCGAAGGCAAGTAACTACAGACGCAACAAAACTGATGCGACATTTCGTTCAATAATGGGAAGAAGCGATAAGGCATGGGGAACCTAAACTTCTCGCATTACTCAATACGCTATACGCATTATGCACTACTCTTTACGCAAAAGAGCGAGGAACAACCGTCCTCGCTCTTTTTAGGTGCAAAACCGTTAATCCGTATTACAAGCGTTGTATACGGATGTTACGTAAAAATACCTCCGAGCCGTGGCCTAAAAATCCAATATGACCCTTCGTATTTTTTAGTCCGGGATGATTTTTTCCATCCAGTGTTCCGTTTTTAGACGCTTCGGCAAGATCACCATCTAAAATTATCACGCCGTTTAAGGTCACTTTGATTTTATTTCCTTGCACCCGGATCTCTTGACTATTCCACTCGCCTATAGGTTTCATTGCCGTACGCTTGGCCGGTATAATTCCATAAGCAGATCCATGATACTGGTAAGTTTTCAAATTTTTATAAACATCTGCGTCGTTGTCCAAAATCTGAATTTCCGTCCCTACATAAGCGGCATCACCCTCTATCGGTGTGCGAATACCGACACCGTTATTTGCACCCGGCGTTAGCTTGAAGTCAAAACGGTATACGAAATCAGCAAATTCCTCTTTGGTATACAGATTTTTCCCAAACTTTGCATCCGGGTTAGCTCGGATAAATCCTTCCGGATTAATTTCATAGGCCGAAGTTTCCGTCCATTTATCCAAATTGTTACCATCGAACAGCATTTCAAAGCCCTCTTTCTTTTCGGCGTCTGATAAGCTGTACACCTCTTTTCGCGGCAACTCTTTGAGATAGATATCACGGTACCAAACCTGCGATCCGTGCGCCTGTAGCTCGATCTGCTCTATCGGGAAAATAGGCTGACTGCGGTCCCAGTAATTTTCCAACGTGACATTGTCGACCACTAGTTCGCCGTTTAGCCATACCGAAACCTTCTCACCCTGCATACGAATCTTAAACGTGTTCCATTCGCCTAAGGCGTTGTCAGCTACTTTCGAAGGGTCTTTCGGATTTTTTGCGTTATTGTAAAGACCACCCGAGCCTACTTGTGCACCTACGTCAGTGCGCGAGATATCCCAGATCTGCACCTGCGGCGTTCCGCGTAGATATATACCTGCATCGGGCTCTTTTCCATTTGGATCCAATTTCCAGTCTACCAACATCTCAAAATCGCCGTATTGCTTGACCGTGGCGATATTGTCGCCATGACCGCTAAATACCAAGTCTCCGTTGACAGCCTTCCAACTTTCGCGCATCTGTTTATCAGCCGCAGCCTGGCGTTCAGCCAGCACTTTGGCCGACATTTTAGATCGTTTAATGGGATCATCGACCAAACCTTTCCATCCCGTTAAATCCTTTCCGTTAAATAAAGAAACAAAGCCTTCACCTTTTGGCATTTCAGCTAAGTGTCTTACAATAGCCTCCCGCAGATACGAGCTTTCACTTCCAGAAAGGTTAGCCATGGCTTTCTCGAGAATATTACGCACATCCGCCCCCACGAAATCAGGGTTGTCCATAGCAATGTTCATCGCGGTATTGGTTGCCGCCGCTTTCAATTCTGCATCATCCAAAAATTGCGACGCAAATATCATCGCTTGGTAGGTTTCTGTTGCCTGAAGACTCGCTAACACTTGCCTTTTTTGTGCAGCGTTTTGCGCCCAGGCGAAAGCATCTTTCAAATACAGCGTCTTTTGTGCTGCCGTATGATCGCTTGCATTGATCTGCTTTACTAGACCACCGAATAGCGTAGCGAAATGATCAGCTTTTTCAGTTCGACTCAGCGCGATGAGTGTCGGAAGGACCTCGGGGTTAGACCATGCTGCAAGAGACTGTAGCGCCTGTGCCTTCAACCCTTCATTCGGCAGGTAATTTTGTACGGCACGCATGGCTTCCGCACCGCCCACCCCAGCAAAAACTGGAAAATAGTTAGCCGCAGACGGAGCAGACGAACGTGATATGTTGGCCGCCAACCGTTGTATTTTGGCCTCCTTATCTGGGCTAGCATGCAATACCATCACCAAAGCCTGTTGCACATAGGCAGCATCCGCCGCCGGAGTAGCAGAAAGCAGTTGTACAAGCGCCTCAAAATCGTCAGGCTGTGCGACGGTTGGCAAGGCCTTTAGCGCAGCCTGTTTAACCGGCGCATCCGCCGATGCTACCAGTGGCAACACCGCTTTCGATGCCGATGCATCGGTACGCTTAGACAAGATGTCCAAAAGCACGAATTGCGTTTTTGTATCCGCAGATGGGAGCGCCTTGGTAATCAATGGAACAGTTTGCGGATCTTTGCTTGATAACAATAGCGCCGTAATAGCTTCCACAGTAGCCTCATCAGCAGTTTTAATTTCGCCGATCAGCATTCCTGCGTTTTCCGTTCCGCCCAGCGATGATAGGGCATTTAGTGCCGCGATTTTGGCGTGTGTATCCTGTATTATCGGTAAACGATTTTGTAATGCCGCTATGCTGGCTTTATCGCCAGTTTCAGCTAAATACCGAAATATGCTTTCCTGAACATCCGGCGAGGCACTTTTCAATGCTGCCACTAGCTTCTTGCTTTCCGCTGCAGAAGGCTTTTCACTTAGCAAAGACAACGCTGTACTGCGGTACAACGCATTATCAGAAAGGGCAGCTTTGAGCAATTGCTTTCTAGCTTTGGTAGGATTGATTTCCACCAGAAGTCCCAAGGCACCGGCCTGCAACGTTGCCGATCCTTGCGCCGCGGCACCTTTCATGACGGTGTTCGCGACAGAAAGAGCCAGTCGCTGGTTGCCTTCGCGCAGCAAATTGTGCGCGTAATCCAAGGTCAGGCCACCGATGTTCGTTTTGTCAAAACTGTAGTTTACCGCTTTTAGCTTATTGAGTAACACTGGCGCGGATTTGGGATCCGCTATTTTACTTAATGCCGTGTATACGCCGCGTTGAAAATTTTCATCATCATATTGTTTCAACGTCGCCGTGATGGCGGCTTCATCATTTTTGGATCGAAGATCACCTAAGGCAGAGACAATCGCTTTCGCTATCTTTTCCGATGACGCGTCTTGAAGTGCCGATGATAGCGCGTTGATCGCTTCAGGTGTGCGCACGCCATTTAAAGCTAATGCGGCCTTATCAACGAGGTACTCATCTTTCAAATAAGGAGCAATGGCTGCTATAGCCTCATTCTTAGACGTCTGCTTCATTAATTGCAGCACAAAAGCCTTATGCTCCTTATCCTGCAAGCGCTCCAGCGCCTGGACAAGCCCCTGGGAAAACTGCTCGCGCAAGCTTTCTTTTCCCTGTTGCATCACGTAAAAACCATACGAATTAGCAGCATAGGTAATCGGCACATTCTCCAGCGAGTTCCCGCTCATTCCAGTTAATAAATTGGCTATATCTTCTGCCGAGAAACCTTCCAGTTCTTTCATCGCGGCCAGAAATTTTGCTTGTTCTTCTGCCGGCTGTTGTGCCAGCACATCGGCTATTTTAGTCACCGAAGTTCTGTTCGCAGGCTGTTGCGCATAGGCTGCCACCTGCAGGAACAACAGTGCAGATAATGTATTAAATACTTTCTTCATTTTTTAGATGGGTTAGATGGTCCAAGGCCCTCGCATAGGTTGATTAATCAAACGGTTGGCACCTTCATCGTTTACAAATTCCTGTTTTTGCGAGTCAAAATGTAATGTACGGTTTAGACGCAAAGCAGCGAGTCCCAAGTTTACAAGCGTGGCCGAATAATAGCCATTCTGTTCATTCAATGCAAATTTTTGGCGGGTGCGGCAGGCTTCTACGAAGTCCGTAACCTGAGCCGCAGGTTCGGGATATTGAGATAATTTGCGCTCCATGTCCGGGATATCGGAAACAAAGCCTTTATAGAGCTTCCCTTTCGGTCCTTCTATATAGGCCTGCCCTTCCTCTGTGCCCGCACCATCCAAGATAATCTGGCAGCCATCAGCATAGGTATAAGTAATCTTACGCCAGGTCCCTACGGCATCGTAATGTTGCTGCGGTGCGTCGACCTCTACTTTGATCGGGCTTTCCTCGTCTTTGCCTAAAAAGTATTGCACAGGGTCTAAATAATGTTGCCCCATATCGCCTAAACCGCCTCCATCATAATCCCAGTAGCCTCTAAACGTCGTGTGCACGCGATGTTGGCTATATGGCTTATACGCAGCCGGCCCTAACCACATATCATAATCCAGCTCTTTCGGAGCCTGTTCAATCGGAAGATTCTCTTTCCCAACCCAGTAAAATTTCCAGTCGAAGCCGGTATGTTTACTGATGGTAACCTTTAATGGCCATCCCAACATACCTGTATCGACAAGTTTTTTGATTTTTTTCACAGGCACGTTCATGCCGTAAAAATTGGCATCAAAACGAAACCAAGTATTTAGCCTAAAAATATTGCCATGTTGCGCTATCGCTTCTTTTACTTTTTTTCCTTCACCAATAGTCCGTGTCATCGGTTTTTCACACCATATATCTTTCCCGGAACGTGCAGCTTCCACAGCCATAATACCGTGCCAGTGCGGGGGAGTTGCAATATGCACAATATCGACTTCCGGATTCTGGATCAACTCGCGGTAATCATGGTGTTCTTTTACTCCACCCCCGAGCTCCTTTTGCGCGAGCGCTAAGTGGCGGGTGTCCACATCACAAATCGCGACAGTCTTTGTACCGGCGTATCCAAAATGTCCACGGCCCATAGATCCCGTGCCAATAACACCTTTTGTTAAATGATCACTCGGAGCCAGAAAGCCGTTACCACCCAGCACGTGGCGGGGCACGATGGTAAACGCAGCGGCTCCAATCAACGTCTTTCTGATGAAATCACGCCGTGAAGTGTTTTGTTCTTTCATTTTTAATAGTTAGTATAATTAGCTTCCAATCTAGCAAATTTTATACACAATACCTAAATTGTCACATAATTGTTGATATTTTCCTGGTATTGCATCGCTAATCAGCATATCTATCTTGCCGAAACTAGATATCTTACCTAAACTTTTGCAGTCGAATTTCGATGAATCAGCCAATACAATCACTTGGTGTGCCGACTCTATCATTTTTCTATTTAGCAAAGCTTCTTGCGCGCTAGTTGTTGTGATACCAAACTCGGCATCAATGCCGTCTACGCCTAAAAAAAGTTTCGAACAGAAAAAGTCACCTAACAACGCCTCGGCATGGCTTCCCATAATAGAAGCGGATGTCTTTCGTACAGGACCTCCCAACTGTATCACCTCTACTGTTTCGTGTTTTATAAGCTCCATCGTAACATTGATAGCCGAAGTGATGACCGTAAGTCGTTCCTGCGGAACAATCGCCTGCGCGAAAAACTGCATCGTAGTGCCCGACGCGATAATGATCGAGTCGTTAGGCTCAACTAATTTCGCAGCTTCCATGCCAATACGCTCTTTAGCGGCTGCATGCAATTGCGCTTTCTCGTTAATGGATCGGTCTTTCTGATAGGGATTCACACTCGTCGCACCGCCATGGGTGCGCAATAACATCTGTTCATCTTCTAAAAATTGCAAGTCTTTCCGGATCGTTACCGATGAAACTTTCAGCTCGTCACAAAGGCTGACAACGGAAACATGACCTTCCTTTTCTATTCTTCGAATGATAAATTGATGCCGCTCTACATTGTTCATACACCGAATATACGGATTTAGACAAAAAACGAAAGGCGAACAAGCTTTTTTATTTCGAAAAGTTTCGTTTGTTTACGTTTTTTAGTATTTTTACCTTGCAATACAATAAATAACGAAAGAAATCAAAATGAAATTTACACGAAGTGAAGCCATTGGCGCAGTTGAGGAAAGAGCAGATTGGGATATTGTCATCATTGGCGGTGGAGCGACTGGCTTAGGTATAGCGGTAGATGCTGCCGCTCGTGGCTATAAAACATTGTTACTAGAAAAATATGATTTTGCCAAAGGCACGTCCAGCAAAAGCACCAAATTGGTGCATGGCGGTGTACGCTACCTAGCAAATGGCGATGTGAAGCTGGTATTTTCTGCGCTAAAAGAACGTGGGCTTATCTTCAAAAATGCGCCTCATGTCTCTTTCGTCCAGAGCTTTGTTATCCCCTCCTACTCCTTCTTTAGCAAAATGAAATTTCTTATCGGGCTAAAGCTGTACGACTGGATGGCCGGGAAACTTCGAATTGGTAAATCCAGCTTGCTCAGTAAAAATGATGTGCTCGCAAAACTTCCTAAAATAAAAACCAAAGGTTTGCAGGGTGGCATCCTGTATTACGATGGGCAATTTGACGACGCCCGCCTGGCCATAAATTTGGCACAGACGGCAGCTGAACAAGGTGCGACCGTGCTCAATTACGCTGACGTAATGGCCATCACAAAAGATGAAAGTAATATTGTCAATGGCCTACACTTTAAAGATAGCCAAAGCGGAAAAGATTACCGTATAAAAGCAAAGGCCGTCATCAATGCAACAGGGATATTTGTAGACGAAATCCTGAAACTGGACAGTGCCGAACATAAAAATTTAGTACGACCTAGCCAAGGCGCCCACATCGTAATCGATAAAAAATTCCTCGGAGACCAAGATGCCTTGATGATACCCGAAACGAGTGATGGTCGCGTGCTTTTCGGCGTACCTTGGCACGGCATGGTATTGCTCGGTACAACGGACACGCCGCTCAATGCGCATCAGATTGAACCACGTCCGCTAGAAGATGAGATAAATTTTATTCTAAATACTGCACATGCATATTTAGAAGGTGCGCCCACCCGTGCCGATATTAAAAGTATATTTGCTGGTTTGCGTCCTTTGGCGGCTCCGACAAATGGCGATAGCAGCAGCACCAAGGAAATTTCTCGCGACCATAAGCTAATTAAAAGCGCATCCGGAATGATAACCATTACCGGTGGCAAATGGACTACCTACCGCAAAATGGGTGAAGAGACTGTTGACCTCGCTATCCGTAGCGCAAACTTGACGCCAGCAACCTGCAAAACGCAATCGCTTCACGTGCACGGCTACAGCCAAGAGAAACACGATGGTCACTGGCAAGTGTATGGCGCTGACTTGGCGCATATTCAGCAGTTGATAAAGAACGATGCCCGTTTGGCCGAAAAAATTCACCCTGCTTATGACTTCCGCCTGGCCGAGGTGGTTTGGGCATGTCAGCACGAAATGATCTGTAAGGTCGAAGATTTCTTAGCGCGCCGCATTCGGCTGCTCCTACTCGATGCAAAAGCCTCTTGGCAAGCAGCCCCAGCGGTAGCGAAACTTATGGCCGAACAACTTGGAAAAGACGAGCAATGGGTCAAAAATGAATTGACAGACTATGAGCAACTCGTTCAACGATACAGTATATAAATAGCACAGAGTTAAAGAATACCACATAAACCAGTAAGCATGAAAAAAGAGTTTATTTTAGCGTTGGATCAGGGCACCACCAGCTCACGCGCAATCTTGTTTAATAAAGAGGGTAAGATTGAAAACGTTGCGCAAAAAGAATTTACGCAGATTTTCCCGAAGTCGGGTTGGGTGGAACACAACGCACAAGAGATTTGGTCTACACAATTGGCGGTGCTCACCGAGGTGATCGCCCAATCGAAAGTAAAGCTGGACGAGATAAAAGCAATCGGCATCACCAATCAACGGGAAACCACGGTCGTATGGAATAAGAAAACCGGAGAACCCATCCATAACGCTATTGTATGGCAAGACCGCCGGACGGCAGAATACTGCCAAGCAATAGCAGAAAGAGGGCTTGCCGACACTATTCAACAAAAAACAGGCCTTCTTATCGATGCCTATTTCTCTGCTTCAAAAATAAATTGGATGCTTACCCACGTGGAGGGTGCCCGAGAACTCGCAGAGAAAGGCGAACTGGCCTTCGGAACGATAGACTCTTGGTTGGTGTACAACCTGACCAGCGGCAAGAAACACATTACAGACGTCACCAATGCCTCGCGCACGCTGCTCTATAATATCCATACCTTATCATGGGATGAAGAATTGCTCGCTATCTTCGATATTCCGGCATCTATGCTCCCCACTGTGTGTAGCAGTTCGGAGATTTATGGCGAAACCAGCACAGAACTGGGCAGCCGTCCCATCCCGATTGCTGGTATAGCCGGCGATCAACAGGCGGCGCTCTTCGGGCAGCTCTGCACGCAGGAAGGCATGGCGAAAAACACCTACGGAACAGGCTGTTTTTTATTAATGAATATCGGAAACAAACCCGTCATCTCCACCCATAAATTGGTGACAACCATAGCCTGGAAAATTGGAGACGAGGTACAGTACGCATTGGAAGGCAGCATATTCATTGCTGGCGCCGTGGTACAATGGCTGCGGGATGAGTTGGGCATTGTTAGGCATGCGCGTGATATTGAAGCGTTGGCTACGAAGGTCGATACCACCGAAGGCGTATATGTTGTACCCGCTTTTTCCGGTCTCGGCGCTCCACATTGGAATGCCGATGCAAGGGGTACCATTTTAGGTTTGTCCAGAGGCTCAAACGATGCCCATATAGCGCGAGCTGCACTCGAAAGCATTGCTTATCAAACCTATGATATCCTACAAGCTATGGAGAAAGATTCCAAAGCCCCCATTAAAGAGCTGCGTGTAGATGGCGGAGCAACGCAAAACAACTTCGTGATGCAATTTCAGGCGAATCTTCTTAAAACAAATGTCGTACGTCCAGCCATTACTGAAACTACCGCCCTTGGGGCGGCATTCTTAGCGGGCCTGGCAGTAGGTTTTTGGGAAGATATTGATCACCTAAAAACCTTATGGCAGGAAGATAAAACGTTCACCTTCCATGAGCAGGATGATTATAGCCAGCAGCTGAGGGAATGGAAAAGGGCAACAGAGACTGTTAAATTCTGGGCAAACTACAAATAGACTGATTGTAAACTTTAAAACCATATTTTATGACTCCTTTTCTCGCAGAACTTATCGGAACGGCCGCCATGATCTTATTAGGTGGCGGCGTTGTCGCCAATGTGGTACTCAAAGACACTAAAGGAAATAGTTCAGGTTGGATCGTGATCTGTACGGCATGGGCAATGGCTGTATTCGTTGGCGTTACGATCGCAGGCCCTTATAGTGGAGCACACCTCAACTGTGCCGTTACTGTTGCAAATCTTGTTTTGGGGAAGCTTGACCTCACGACTTCGCTCCTTTATATTGCGGCCCAATTTTTAGGTGCGATGATTGGCGCTTCGCTTGTGTGGCTAGTATACAAAGATCATTTTCAGCGCACGGAAGACGCTGCCACGAAACAGGCGGTGTTTTGCACATCTCCAGCTATTCGCAACCTTCCGATCAACCTGATCAGTGAAATTGTCGGAACGTTTGTTTTGATTTTTACGATTCTCCATTTTACGGAGCCAATGATGGGTGACAAAACTCCGATAGGATTAGGCTCTATAGGTGCTATTCCCGTAGCCTTTCTGGTGTGGGTGATCGGGCTTTCACTTGGCGGGACTACCGGCTATGCGATCAATCCTGCACGTGATCTTGGTCCTCGTATTATGCATGCACTCCTTCCTATCCGCAATAAAGCTAGCTTCGATGCCGCATACGCTTGGGTACCCGTCGTCGGGCCAGTAATAGGCGCGCTCTTCGCTGTGCTATCGTATGTTATGATCTACGGATAGGATGCTATAGTTCGGACGAAAAATGCGTTTTAGATCTTTAGATACCATCGTGTAAAACACTACCGCCCAATCTTTAATGGGATTGGGCGGTACAAAAATTGTCCAATACATACGCTTTTGTTCCCATCGTAGTACTCCTTTCCAATTTGTTTTCTACCTCTTGCTCAAGGTCGTAGATTATGTTAAAACCTTTACTGCATACAGTTGGCAAAAAACTACGTAAGCTTCTTGATCTCGGAAACCGAAAGACCTATAATATCAGAGATCATCGTTACATCAAAACCGTTCTGCAACATTTTTCTAGCCGATTCTTTTTTATCCGCTTCTGCTAGCGCGCGCTCCTCTAGCTTACCTTCAAGTTTACCTTCAAGATGCCCTTCAAGTTTACCTTCAAGTTTACCTTCAAGACGTCCTTCAAGCTTACCTTCCTGCATAGCTTTGTCTAGTAAATATTCTCTTGTTCCCATAGTAGTACTCCTTCCTAATTTGGTTTCTACCTCTTGCTCAAAGGTAATGAATAATGTTGTATCTTGAAAACTAACATAGCGCGACAAAAAATCGTAAATACCCTGACGGCTAAGCTTATCCATATCTCGTTTGATCATCTCGTCATAAAGATCGTGCTTGATTTGCATCAACTGCTCATCCGTAACATCACGCTGTAAAATCGCCTGGAGTGCCGTAAGAACAACGACAGCGAACGGATTGCTATTTGCGCGAAGCGTAACCGCGTCATGATCCAGAATCTTATAGCAATTAAACCTATACTGCAAACTAGTCCCCATAAATTCCTGAACATACACCCCCGGTCGATAATCTTTATGACCATCGGCAAGGATAGCTACAGCCGTAACTGGCACATGATACTTATCTGTAATGCGGTAAAAGTATTGGAACATCCGCGCAGCAAGATCGCCCTTACCCTTGCTAGACTGCACTTCGATATGGCAAAGAACGTACTTCTCGCTACCATCCAACAAATAAACCTTCACTAACTTATCGACATAGCGGACGCCACGGTTGTTGACCTGCGGAGGAAAAAGGCTTTCGAACTCCTTATCTAAGTATGCAAAACCGCGTTGGAAATCAAAAACCTCCGTAGCATTAGGAAAGAAAAAGGTAAGAAAATGTGCAAAGGTGTCCTCAATCACGGACTTCCATAACGGATCATCGATACGACGATCGGTTCGTTTCGTTGAGCTCATACAATTTGTTATAAATGGTTACTACCCCAAATATAAATGAAAAAGATATATGAAACTAATATTTTTAGCACAAACCATTAAATACATAGCCCTCCCGGCCAACGCGAGTGGAAAAATAGTTTTAAGGTATTTTTGAAAAACTAGAAATAAAGGAGCTTTTGCCGTGATAAAACTATTGTGGGACTCTTTTTGTTATTAAGGAAATAAATTGACATGAAGCCGCTACTGGTTTAGGGAGGGTTTGTTCAAACTGAACCTTACAGCTTCAATGAAGGATACAAAAAAAACGTAGATGAGGAAAGCATTTTTCGGCGTATTGAACAAGATAAATAAGGCGGCTTTGCCCAAACTGAGCCAAAAAGATCCAGCTAAATTGAGTAAATGGCAGCAGGCCATATTGGCCTACCGCTATTATGTACTTACTCAATCGTTGGATTGATTTTTCTTTGGGATACTTGCTAAAATCGTACCGTCAGACTTGATATGCATTTCGGTTTGTGGATATGGGATAGAAATCCCTTTAGCATCTAGAGCCAACTTGATTCGTTCTTGCATCTCATTATGTGTTGTCCAAAATTGATCTTTATTTACCCACCCACGGATCGTTAGGTTTACCGCGCTATCAGCCAATTCACTAACAAATATTTCGGGTTTAGGCGTTTTTAAAATACGTTCATCTGCGGCGATCAATTGCTCAATTGTCTCTTTTGCATCTTTGATGTTATCATCGTAGGATATACCGATAATAAATTGAAACCTTCTAGAAACGATTTTAGTAAAGTTCTTAATTACCGAATTGGCTAGCGTACCGTTCGGACTAAAAACCCGGATGCCCTCGCCACTAATTAACGTGGTGTATAAGATATCAATGCGATCTACCGAACCTTCAGACCCATTGTTGCTGGAAATATAATCGCCAACTTCAAATGGGCGAAAAAGGAGGATCAAAACGCCACCGGCAAAATTAGACAAACTTCCTTGCAACGCTAGGCCCACCGCTAAGCCAAAAGCCGAAAGTGCCGCAATGAAAGAGGTTGTCTGTATACCCATCGTACTCGCAACGGTTAGAAGCAGCAAACAATACAGAGAAAATTTGATCAAACTACTTAAAAAACTACGGATAGAACGGTCGACATTTCTGCGTTCAAACCGGCGTTCTATAATCCGGAGTGCTAAACCAATAAGGTAGCGGCCCACCACCAAAATAATCAGTGCTATTGCGATTGCGGGCAACTTGAGGATCACCACATCAATCAGTCTTTCAATACTGCTTTCAAATTTTTCCATATAACAAATTTAAAATTTTATCAGTTTTACCCAACACATTTGTCAATTTTAGCCTATCTTTAAGGTATGTCTTGGATATATTTGGACAACAACGCCACCACTAAAATCGACCCTTCCGTTTTGGAACACATGCTCCCCTTCCTGCAAGAATCTTATGGAAACGCGTCGAGCGTGCAACATCGAATGGGGCGAGAAGCCAACGAGGCCATCGCATTAGCGAGGCACCAAGTAGCCTTCAAGTTGGGTTGTAAAGACAATGAGATCTTTTTCACATCAGGTGCGACCGAGGCGATAAATACCGTACTCCGCGGCGTGGCTGATGCATACCTTCGAAAAGGAAGGCATATTATTACTTGTGCTAGCGAGCATAAAGCAGTGTTGACCACCTGTGCCCTTCTGGAAAAACGTGGAATAGCAGTAACTTACCTACCCGTCGACATGCAGGGCCAAATAGATCTGCAGTTACTTGAGGACAGCATTCGGGACGATACCGTGTTGGTTAGTATCATGGCGGCTAACAATGAAACGGGAGTTATTCACCCCATCCGGGAGATAGCGGAAATCTGTCAGCGTAAGGACGTGCTGTATTTTTGCGACGCAACGCAATACATTGGAAAGAAAGATTTAGACCTTCGTGAAATACCCATTGATATCCTTACTTTCAGCGCGCATAAGATCCACGGGCCTAAAGGTGTGGGCGCACTCTTCATTCGCCGCAAGAGTAAACCGATCCAAATCCCAGCGCTTATCAGTGGCGGCAAACAAGAACACGGGCTGCGTGGTGGCACATACAATGTACCCAATATCGTCGGCTGTGGAAAGGCTGTCGAAATAACCAAAAACAATGCCCAGATCAAAATATATCGCGACCTTCTGGAAAAAGAACTGCTATCTCGAGTCCCGCAGTGCTTTGTACATGCGGCGGAATCGCCCCGACTAGACAACACGAGCTTCATAGCCTTCCGCCATATCAAATCTGCAGAACTAATGACGAGCATGCCGCAGATCGCGCTTTCTTCAGGCTCGGCTTGTGCCTCAGGGCTACTCGATCCCTCGCACGTATTAACAGCTATGCAGGTAGCGGATGACGACGCATTCAGTAGTTTACGCTTTAGTTTGAGCAAATATACAGAGCGAGACGAAATTTTGCGCGCAGTGGAGGAGGTCGTAACAACGGTGGAACAAATAAGATCGCTCTCTCCTATTTGGAAACTGTTCCAAGATGGCCTGATAGACTGATTTTTTTGACAATTGGATAACTCATTTATATTGCAAGTATATGGAAGATTAACGTTCTTTGTATCGTAGAGACTATTAACGCAGATACCATGGTAACAATTACAGATAAAGCAAAAAACCGAATAGAGCAGATCATGCAAGAGGAAAGCTATGATGCTAATTATTTTGTTCGTGTAGCGGTGGAAAGTGGTGGCTGCTCTGGCCTCTCATACAAGTTGAACTTTGACAATGAAGAAAAAAAGGGCGACCAGTTTTGCGAGGATAAGGGCGTAAAGATATGCTTGGATATCAAATCCTACCTATACCTCGCCGGAACCGAGCTGGATTACTCTGATGGGCTTGGTGGTAAAGGGTTTGAATTTCATAACCCCAACGCCAGCCGCACCTGTGCATGCGGAGAAAGCTTTTCCGTGTAATACATAACATACAGTAATTAGAAAAAGGGAGTTGGTGAATATCAACTCCCTTTTCATGTAAAAAGTCAAAAATATATCCGCCCTCCTTAATAATTTCATTACTTTTACCACTATACATTAAAAATATATCAATCATAAATCCAGCCCCCTAGGGGAATTGAGGAACAGCATTTTTATGGGACGTAACTTATTAAAAACCGAGCAGGCGATCACGTTTGTTAAGGAAACCTTTTCGCGTAAACTAATCGAAGCGTTAAATTTAATACCGGTATCTTCACCACTTGTGGTGCTCGATGGTACGGGAATTAATGATGATCTAAACGGCATAGAACGACCGGTCACTTTTCCGATAAAGTCACTAAATGAGCAGCGCGCGGTAGTCGTACATTCTTTAGCCAAATGGAAGCGTGTACGACTCAAAGAACTGGAGATTGAAAAAAACGAAGGTATACTAACGGACATGCGCGCCCTACGCCCGGATGAAGACTACACACCTATACACTCCATCTATGTAGATCAATGGGATTGGGAAAAACACATCGACGCAGCAGATCGTACATTTTCCTACCTCAAACAAACGGTATTGCAAATTTATCAATCTCTTTACGATACAGAGCGTGAAGTAGCGGTAAAATATCCAGCGATAGAAGCTGTCCTACCAGCTAGCATCCATTTTATTTCAGCCGAAGAACTGTTGCTTGCCTATCCAGACCTTACGCCGAAGGAACGCGAAAATGCCATCACAAGAGCACACGGGGCCGTATTCGTTTATGGCATTGGGGGTGCGCTTAGCAACGGCTTTCCCCATGATGGCCGCGCTGCTGACTATGACGATTGGAGTTCGGATAACGAAAATGGTTATAAAGGTTTGAACGGCGACATCCTGGTGTGGAACCCTGTTCTGCACACGGCCTTCGAGCTTTCTTCAATGGGGATTCGCGTCAACAAAACAGCCCTCGCCCACCAACTTGAAGTGCGCAACAGCAGCGAGCGTGCGCAGCTCTCTTTTCATAGCATGCTACTGGGCGACAAACTTCCCGAATCCATCGGTGGAGGGATAGGGCAATCGCGCGTATGTATGTTTATGTTGAAGAAAGCGCATATTGGCGAGGTGCAGGTAAGCATATGGAATGATGAGCAACGTACTTTGCTATTGGAGCAAGACATCAATCTGCTTTAATTCTAGGGCTTTCGCTAAACAAATTGATATGCCTTTCGTTCTTAGCGAAAGGCATTTATTATGATACAGCGTAATTTTTATTTTGCATTGCTGCTGGGCTTATCGCTTGGCGCATGCCAGAATGAGACTCAAAGAAAAAAAACAGGCGGAAACGAAGAACATCCGGCAAAAGAGCAGTTGACAGCGGACAGTAAGCAGCCCATTATTTTCGAACGTCGAAAGGTCGTTGGTGTCAAAGACACGCTTACATTTGATGTACAGCATGCGGCCAATCTTACTGCGACGATTAAAACCATAGACGGTTCGGGCAACAACATTCGGATCAACCAGATTGTTTTTCCCGATGGAAGCACCGATGGCCCGTTTGGCGAAAGCATGACGGACAGTCTTACAAAAGCCGGAACGTATAAGCTTATCATTGGCGAGAGCCAAATGCAAGAAAACCGCTATTCCGGAGCATATACCGTGACCGTGGAACTGAAATAACACGATATGTTGCTCATAATTCTATTAAATTTAGTTAATTTGCAACTTCAATTTGAATAGATAAAAAAATATGATCATACAACCACGTGTAAGAGGCTTTATTTGTTTGACATCGCACCCAGAGGGTACTGCGGAACATGTTAAGCAACAGGTAGCCTACGTAAAATCGAAAGGCAAAATCGAAAATGGGCCGAAAAAAGTATTGGTTATTGGTGCCTCTACAGGCTTTGGTTTGGCTTCACGTATTACCGCCGCATTTGGATCTGATGCAGCTACGATAGGCGTATTCTTTGAGAAGCCTGCAGCTCCTGGTAAGCCGGGTACCGCCGGTTGGTATAACAGCGCGGCCTTTGAGCAGCAAGCAACCGAAGCTGGGTTGTATGCAAAAAGTATCAATGGTGATGCATTTTCTGACGAAGTAAAAAAGCAAGCCATTGCATTAATCAAACAAGATCTTGGTCAAGTTGACCTCGTGGTGTATTCGTTGGCATCCCCACGGCGCACGCACCCGAAAACTGGCGTAGCCCATGCTTCTGTCTTAAAACCGATCAGCCAACCTTTCACCAACAAAACCGTTGACTTCCACGCAGGCGTGATATCTGACATCTCCATCCAGCCTGTAGAAAGCGAAGACGATATTGATAATACGATTGCGGTGATGGGCGGTGAAGACTGGAAATTTTGGATCGAAGAATTAAAAGCAGCAAACGTGCTCGCCGATGGCGTGAAAACGGTGGCCTATTCCTATATCGGCCCTGAGCTGACTTACCCTATCTACAGAAACGGCACGATTGGAAAAGCAAAAGATGATTTGGAAGCTACGGTTCCTGTGCTTAACGACCTATTAGCAGACTTAAATGGAGTAAGCTATGTATCGGTAAACAAAGCACTCGTTACACAATCAAGTTCTGCTATACCTGTAGTACCTCTTTATATCTCTTTGTTGTATAAAGTGATGAAAGAGAAAGGGATTCATGAAGGCACGATCGAGCAAATTCAACGCCTATTCGCAGAGCGTCTTTACACAGGCGCTGCACCTGCATTGGATGATAAAGGTAGGATACGCGTAGACGATCTTGAAATGCGAGAAGATGTACAGGCAGAGGTCGCTAAACTCTGGGAAAAAGCTACAACGGAAAATTTGGAAGAAATATCCGATATCGCAGGTTATCGCGATGAATTCTTCCATCTATTTGGCTTTAACTTCAGCAATGTAGATTACGAGGCCGATACAAACGAAGTTGTCGAGGTACCGAGTATCAAAGGCTAGTATGCTTGCATCTATAGAAAGGCAGTAGCGGAATCACTACTGCCTTTTTTTGTACTTTTCTAATAATCATTCTCTTTTACTATCCGACCTTCATGTTGAACATTATGAAAAACTACCTCTTGTTGATAACGGTAATGATGCTATCAATGCAGCTTTTTGGACAAGCTTACAAAGTTAGTTATCAGCGCACGTACAACGATAAGGCATTGCCAAATGATGATCCCTTGACCGTGTTTACCTCGAAGGAACAGACCGTAATCACAAGTGAAAAGGCGACGCAATCTTTGGCCCCCTACCCCTTCGAAACTTTTTTCGTGGATCGTAGCCATCCTTCGCATTACTATCGACTCACGCGCTTTTCTGCAGACAAGGATCTGGCAACTTTAGATACTACTATTTTAAGCCGTAACACATTGACCTTAACAGAAGAAACAAAAAGAATTCTGGGCTACCTTTGTAAAAAAGCCATCACCTCCGTTAATTCCAATAGCATCGAGATTTGGTATACCAATGCGTTAAGCGTGAAGGGCGCACCGACAGAGCTTGGCCAAAACTTGGGTTTGGTATTGGAATATGTGCGTAACGGCAATTCAAAAATAACCGCAACGGAAGTCAAAAAGATAGATCACATACCCAATCATGTGACTCTTCGCAAATTTAGCAAACTGGTAGACGCACTAACCTATCAAGATGAGGTGTGGAAGAGCAGATTCATTCGAATTCCTATATTTCAAAATGAGCAGATAAACTTTTCCGAGAAAGTTACATCAGACAGCATCTTACGATTTGCAAGCGGAACGGTCATTGTAAAGAAGGTGAAAGTCCCGGAACTGAAAACCGGCAGCCAAGCCTTTGTGCAGCTTATCGAAAGATCAAATGGTGATGCCTATGACCGGACAGGTTCGGTGTTTATGATCGCCGAGGACCAGGCACAAAGCTTTTTAGATGGGATGAAAAATGGGATGAACACATTGCCAATGTACAGCAACGGTGATGGCGAAAACTATCCCGGCATGGTGCGCACAGCAGGCTACTCTCCCATTTACGAATTGATGCGATTTTTCACACCATTCGGCGTTTCGCACTTCAACGATAGATTAACACTTAAAGACAAAACATGGCAGGACGCTGCGCTCTATCGGCAAGATGTCTCTGAATTTTTAAGTGTGATGAGTGGTAAAGAGATTTACATTGGCACCTACATAGGCAATTATGACAAGGGCGGGCATCGCGTAAGCCTAGAGCTGACAATACATCCTGGCAGCTCGAAAATGGAATACCCACAGGTATTATCGATCTTTAACAGCACCAATGTCATGGAGATGGGCGGACAGACGTACGCACGCTTTTTCAGTCAGGAAAAAGGGTTGGAGGTATCCTTCGAGCTGGATAAAGATGCACACGATGTGCAGCTGCGCTACATCACGACTGGCCATGGCGGCTGGGGCGAGGGCGACGAGTTTGTGCCCAAGGAAAACAGTATCTACCTGGACGAAAAGCTGACATTTCAGTTTACGCCCTGGCGCACAGACTGCGGATCGTACCGCTTGTATAACCCCGTATCCGGTAATTTCCAGAATGGACTGTCCTCTTCAGACTTAAGTCGCTCCAACTGGTGCCCAGGAACCATCACGCCTCCTAACTATATTAACTTAGGAAACTTAAAAGCCGGCAAACATACGATCCGAGTGCATATACCACAAGGCGAACCCGAAGGAAGCAGCTTTAGCTTTTGGAATGTTTCCGGTGCGTTGCTCTATCGCTAGCACAAACATTTTAACCGGTAGAACTATTAAAACTGTACGAATTTTATTTTTAAATACTTTTTATATTTATTCTTACATATTTATTAATTGCATGTTGATGGTTATAGTATGTAGAACGGGCGTACAGCGTAGTGCTTAGTGAGTAAGGCAAAATTAAGCGTCTTTGCGAGGAGGCACGACGAAGCAATCTTTCTGGGCGGTCCTGCGAAGTGCGTAGTGAGCAAGGCGAAATTAAGCGTCTTTGCGAGGAGGCACGACGACGCAATCTTTCTGGGGCGGTCCTGCGAAGTGCGTAGTGAGCAAGGCGAAATTAAGCGTCTTTGCGACGAGGTATGACGAAGCAATCTTTCTGGGGCGGTCCTGCGAAGTGCGTAGTGAGTAAGGCGAAATTAAGCGTCTTTGCGAGGAGGCACGACGAAGCAATCTTTCTGGGCGGTAGTGAGTAGTGCGTATAGCGTATTATGGAATGCGAAAATGAGCGTCTTTGCGAGGAGGCACGACGAAGCAATCTTTCTGGGCGGTAATGAGTAGTGCGTATAGCGTATTATGGAATGCGAAAATGAGCGTCTTTGCGAGGAGGAATTATCATTCTTGCATTTTAACTTTTTACTTTTATTTTCAATTGCACCTTCCTCTATTAAACGATATGTCGCCTCATTTTTGTTGCGTCTGTAGTTACTTGCCTTCGCACTGTCCCACAAGGATGCAACAAAAATTCAGCGACGATTTTTTTGCTTCCTTTTTTAGATAAAAAAGGAAGGCCCTGTCCTGGCGAGGAAGGCAAGTAACGCTCCATACTGTATTCAGGCCAAAAATTACACCTTTAACGACCGCGCTTAAACAACAACGAATCTAGACTAAACCGCCCGGGTCCAAGCAGAAAAATAGCTAAATACCCGACGAAAAAGGCGCTAGCCAATTCATACTTGCCGAAAATTTCCCAGTTATGCACAGACATAATAACCAATATGGTGATAAGCAAAGGGATAGTAGCCAGCCGTGTAAACAGACCGAAGACCAAAAATATCGAGCAAAAGAACTCGGCAAAGATGGCTAAGCTCAACGAAAGCGTACTACCCAAACCCAAAAAGCTCATAAATTGTCCCTTACGCTCGCTAAACTCTACGAGTTTGGCATAGCCGTGATGAGGAATCATAAGCGCGCCAAAGCCAATCCGCAGGATCAGCGCGGCAAGATTCGATGCTGCAGTTCCTTTGGGTACGGTGAGAAAAAACTTTTTCATATTAATACGCGCTTGCTTGGTCCAACAAAGTTAATTCTTCCTTCGCAAAGGATAGCCCTGCTGCGTCCACAAAGGGTTGCAGATGGAGGGCTTTCGTGGCGCTAGCAATGGGCGCTGCTACAGTAGGCTGTTGCAGTAACCAAGCAAGCGCGACAGCTGACGGCGTAGTGTTGTGCTGTTCGGCGACGTACTGTAAAGCCTTTATGATCTTTTCGCCGCGTGCATTCCAATATTGATCTTTGACCCCCTTGCCACGTACCGACTTATCAAAATCTTCTTCACTCTGGTATTTGCCCGTCAAAAATCCGCTGGCCAAGGAAAAGTAAGGAATGACAGATAGCTCGTAAACCGATGCGATATCTTTATAGGCGGTCTCAAAATTTTCACGCGAGTATACGTTATATTCGGGTTGTAATGTTGCGTAACGAGGGAGCTCAAAACTGAGACTGGTTTCCAGCGATTCGCGCAATCTATCGGGCGACAAATTTGATGCCCCAATGTAACGCACTTTGCCGGCTTTGATCAGTTCTTCGTAGGCACGCAATGTCTCCTCCACAGGTGTTTCTTCCTGATCAAAATGCGTTTGGTACAGATCGATATAATCGGTTTGCAAACGCTTTAAAGAACGTTCGACCTGTTCAATAATATGTTGACGCGTTGTATTCGGCTTGGGGCTGTCTGCAAAAGCTCCGCCCACCTTCGTCATCATCACGACACGATCGCGGTTACCGCGATCCTTCATCCACTGTCCTAATATAGTTTCTGACTCCCCGCCTTTGTTTCCTGAAACCCAATATGAATATTGATTTGCCGTATCCACCGCGTTAAAACCAAAATCTACGAAAGCATCTAAAATGTCAAATGAGCTCTTTCCATCCAATGTCCATCCGAAAACATTTCCACCAAATATGATCGGTGCAATAGCTAAATCTGTATGTTTTAATATCTTTTTTTCCATAACTAAACCTTCATTTTATCCAACCCAATGTACGCTTTTTACCGTTTTTGGCGAAAATAGCACATCCATATTTTTGTCATAAATCCGAATAAATTCCTACTTTTGTGCGGCAATAATGCCACCGTATGTCGTATAAGAACATCCCCTTCCTCCATTCCTTCCAATCGGATGTTACCCATATCCAAAAGCCTACGCGCTTTACCTTCCCGTTTAGTTATGAACCACACCCCCTCAGTCAGCTAGCTGCTCGTGAACTGCAAAACTATCTTGAGGTGCAGCAAGATTTCAGCCATAATTTTGGCTTGCGGGAAATGGATGGCCTCGTTATTGGGAAGATGTTTGGCGTTTTGGTCGTCGAAATGGAGCATGGCGATCTCGGCTACATAGCCGCGGTGTCAGGAAAACTGGCCAACAGCAATCAACATGAGTTTTTTGTGCCGCCAGTATTTGATATGTTAACCAAGGATAGTTTCTTTTTGATGGAAGAGGAACAGATTAACTTCTTAAACCGCCGCATCGAAACGCTAACAAGTGATGATACGCTGCCGCAGTTGCAGGCAGAATTGAACGCGCTCCAACAGCAGGCACAGACAGCGTTAGCCGCTTTCCGCCAGCATATGAAAAAGGAAAAGACTGGACGAAAAGAAAAACGGATACAATATAAAGCATCACTATCGGCTGAGGCATACCAAATATTAGAAGAAGACCTTATTAAACAGAGCTACCGCGACCAGCATGAATACGATGTGCTGAAGTTGCATTGGAAAGATACGATCGATGCAACCCAGCAGCTATTCCAACAGCGAAGGAACGCGATAGATGAACTGAAAAACGAACGTAAAATACGCTCGGCAGCTTTACAACGAAGGCTATTTGACCAATATAGATTTTTAAACGCATCAGGAGAAGCACGAAGCGTACTTGACATCTTCGCTGCAACCAAGCAGCTCATTCCACCGGCCGGCGCAGGAGAATGTGCAGCACCAAAACTGCTGCAGTACGCTTATAAAAACAAGTTGAAACCGATTTGTATGGCAGAGTTTTGGTGGGGAGCCTCCCCCGCCTCCGAAGTCCGCAAACATAAAAACTATTACCCCGCCTGCAAAAGCAAATGCGAGCCCATCCTCGCCCATATGCTCCAGGGACTATCGGTTGATAATAATCCGCTACTAGACAATCCAGCGCGGGGGCAGCAGTTTGATATTATTTTCCAAGATGATGATATTATCGTGGTGAACAAACCCGCGGAATTTCTATCTGTTCCTGGCATTCATATCCAAGACTCGGTTTACACGCGCATCCTGGAAATGATGCCTGCTATTTCCGGGCCGGTAATTATTCACCGACTGGACATGTCTACATCGGGTATTCTGGTACTAGCAAAAAATAAAGAAGCCCATAAGATCATTCAAGACCAATTTATTCGGCACACGATCGTGAAACGCTACACCGCCTTGCTCGATGGCCTAATTCCTATCGGTAGCGGAGAAATCGATCTCCCACTCCGTGTCGATTTGGACGATCGGCCGCGCCAAATGGTGTGCTACGAACATGGCAAACCGGCACAGACGAAATACACCGTCATCGGTCATGAGCAAGGCAAAACACGCATACATTTTTATCCCCTGACCGGGCGGACGCATCAGCTTCGCGTGCATGCAGCCCATAGCTTAGGGCTCCATACCGCAATTGTGGGCGACGATTTGTATGGCAAGCGTGACAAACGCCTGCACCTACATGCTGGCTTTATCCAATTTGAACATCCACGAACTGCTGAGACCGTAACGTTTGATATACCTGATCCCTTCTAGTTAGCCAAGCCATGATACAATAATCAAAAGAAAGTCACATTCTTTTTCAAGTCATTTTTCCCTTTTAAAATCATTCGAACAATCATTACTTTTGTCGCAATTCCTAAAGAGTTGACTTAGATAGTTTAAAAGTCAATTCGATAGTTTCAAACTGTATTGTTATGTTTACGACCACTATACGGGTAGCCCAACGGGTAGCGACATCGCTATTGGTGCTCCTTTTCTTTTCTACATTATCTTTCGCACAAGATCTGCACATAAAGGGTCGCGTGATGGATGTCACAAATAAGCAACCTATCGGTTATGCTACGGTAGCCGCAATTGGTGCTACTAGCGCAACCTCGACGGATGACAATGGTAGTTTCGCATTGAAGGTTGAACCTGGCTTTGGCAAACTACGCATATCCTACGTAGGCTACGAACCGCAAGATATAAGCATCACGGCTGATAGCTACCAAGAACTCACGGTGTATCTAGTACCTGAAGAGAATACGTTGGAGGCTGTCGAGGTTAAGGCGCCGCGACGTTCCAAATATTCAAATAAAAACAATCCGGCCGTAGAATTGATCCGCCAGGTCATTGCGCATAAAGACGAAAATCGAATAGAGGCTTACGAGTATGCCGAATTTCAACAGTATGAAAAGATCTCTTTAGGATTGAGCAACCTGTCCGAGAAATTTAAAAACCGAAAAGTGTTTAAAAACTATCAGTTTTTATTTGAAAAAGAAGACGCAGAAAATGGCGCGACAAAAGGTTATACCCTCCCCGCCTTTATTGAAGAACGGCTTTCGCAGTTTTATACGCGTAAAAAGCCAAGTACCAGCAAACAGCTCATTCTTGCTGAGCAACGGGCGCAATTTGACCCCAAGTTCATCGATAACAACGGCATGAGTGCCTATTTTAATAAGCTCTATCAAGATATTGATATTTACGATAGCAATATCGAACTGGTAACTAACCAGTTTTTGAGTCCTATAGCAGGTTCGTCGCCCACATTCTACAAGTTTTATATCACCGACACCGTAAAAACAGAAACTCCTTACTTAGTAGAGCTTAGCTTTTTTCCGCGCAATAAAGCCGATCTGCTCTTTCAAGGTAAACTATACATCACGCTTGATGGCCGTTATGCCGTTAAACATGCCGAGTTAAGCGTAGCCCACGACATTAACCTGAACTTTGTGCGCGATTTAGACGCCAAGCTCGATTATGAACGCGATAGCAACAACCGGTACTACCTGAAAACGAGCTCGCTGGGATTGGACTTTTCCCTGACCGAAAAAGGCACGGGTATCAAGGGAAACCGCACCGTCATTTTCGAAGATTTTAAAACGGGTGTCGTTCAGCCAGACAGCATCTATACCGGACCTTCGGTTGTCAAAGTATTCGCAGAGCAGAAACAACCCATTGCCGACGACTACTGGTTGACGCACAGACCAGTGCCATTGGACAGCAAAGAGGAAAATATCTACCACAACATCGACACCTTGCAGCTGATGCCATCGTTCCAGCGATTTCTGGACATCAGCGCGCTCGTTCTATCTGGTTACAAGCAGCTGGGTCCAGTAGAGGTAGGCCCGGTCAATACATTCTATAGCTTTAATCCGGTGGAGGGCTTTCGACTACGCCTTGGCGGACGAACCACAGAACAGCTTAGCAAGCGCTTTTATGCAGAGGGGTATACAGCCTATGGTTTTAAAGACGAAAAATGGAAATATTTCCTCAGCGCTACCTATGCATTGAACAATAAATCCGTCTATACCTTTCCGCAGCACTACCTGCGCGCGTCGGTAATGCGGGACACCAAGATACCGGGGCAAAACCTCGAGTTTGTGCAAGAGGACAACTTTTTGCTGTCGTTTAAACGCGGCGAGAATGAGCGATATCTTTACAACGATATCTATCGATTGGAATACAAACGGGAGTTTGCTAACAACTTTTCCTATGTCCTTGGCTTCTCGAAATGGCGGCAGCAACCTGCTGGTATCCTTACCTATCAAATGCTGGATGAAAACGGTAACAATAGACTGTTCAATGATTTGAATACCACAGAGCTCTCCTTAAGTTTGCGCTATGCGCCACACGAAGAGTTTTATCAAGGAAAACTATACCGCACGCCAATCTTTAACAAGTATCCGATATTTTACCTTAACTATGTTGCAGGATTGAAAAATGTGTTGGAGGGCGAATACAACTACCACAACTTTACCTTGGGCGCCGATAAACGTTTCTACTTCTCACAATTGGGTTATGCCGATGTCAACGTCGAGGGAAACTATATTTTAGGCAATGAGATACCGTTTCCCTTCTTAAACATTCATCGGGCAAACCAAACCTATGCCTATCAACTTCGCTCGTACAACTTGATGAATTTCTTGGAATTCGTCAGCGACCATTCGGTTTCAGCCAATATACAGTATTATATGAATGGCTTTATTTTGAACAAAGTACCCCTAATCAAAAAGCTCAAGTGGCGTGAGGTGTTTAGCCTAAAAGCGATTTATGGTGGATTGCGCGATGAAAACAACCCGGCCTATACCAACAACGTTTTCCAGTTTCAAAAAAATAATGATGGGGAAGCCATCACCTACGGCTTTGGCGACAAGCCCTATGTCGAAGCAAGTGTGGGGCTAACAAATATCTTCAAGTTTATCCGGGTGGACTACGTACGTCGATTAAACTACCTCGACCAACCGGAAGCTCCCAAGCACGGTATTCGCGTAAGGGTAAAGTTTGATTTTTAACATAGCCCCCCTAGATGACCATAAAGCTGCTTTGAACAAAGGCAGCTTTTTTTGTAAGATTACAGCAAGGAATTATAGCGTAATCGTCTTCAAAGACCGGCTAAAAATTCGCAATTACACGAACACATTGCAAATATTTTTATATTTTTATTAATAATTGTGATGTGTTTTATGGTCCTAATGAAGGTGAACAAACATCTATAACCAACGCTTATGTATCCAGATCAACTCCGGTTAATTTATCAATATCCATCCATGACGTATACTGACTTAGATCAGATTGTGGAAAAGCACGAAAAGATGACGTTCAAAAAAGGCGACTTGTTACTTCGGGAGGGCCAGGTAAGCGATTGCTTCTACATTGTAGAGAAAGGAATTGTTCGTTCTTACGTCTATGATTATGATGGAAACGATATAAGCACAAACTTCTTCTGTGAAGACGAAATTGTTATCGAAGTAGCCTCCATCTTTCATCATATTCCCACACAGGAAAATATTATTTGTTTAACAGATTGTATTTTGTGGCGCATCCAATTTGATGCTTTTCAGGATCTGTTTGAAAAAATTCCAGCCGTGACCGAATGGGGACGGGCATGGATGTCTCATCAATTGTTTCTAACAAAGAAAAGAGCGCTCGACATGATCAGCCTATCCGCATTAGATCGTTACCAACAGTTGCTGGAGACAAAGCCACAAATACTACACCAAGCGCCGTTAAAGCACATTGCAACTTTTTTGGGGATTACAGACACCTCATTAAGTCGTATCCGGAAAGAATTGGTGGGGAAATAATATAAGAATCGAAAAGTTGTCCTAGGATAAGAGTCTCATTCACTCCATGTCGTATTTTTGAAGAGCAAACCAATAAAAATGAAAGGCATTATGGAGATTAATTTCAGAGGTGGATTGAATATGGCTATGAAAATTTCACCGGCCAACTATGAACAGACGGTAACCTTTTATAGGGACATTCTTTTGTTTGATGTGGAAGAAATCCCCATCACCCATCCCACGGTCTTACGCAGCCATCGGCTTCATTTTGGCCCGAATACACTATGGCTAGATTGTGTGGAGGATGTAGCACACCCACAGATATGGCTTGAACTACATACGGAAGATGTGGAGCGAGCAGCTGCCTACCTCGAGACGAATGACGTGAAGACCTGCGATGAAATCGAAGAAATAAGTCCGTCTATGCATTGGATCAAAGATCCATCTGGCAATGTATTGCTTGTAAAAAAACAGTAGAAAATTTAACATAACAATATGGAAAAGATCACCGTTACATCGCGTATAGCGAACAATGTCGCAACGATTTGGAATGCGTACAACTCCGCAGAAGATATTATGCAATGGAATCAGGCGTCAGCAGACTGGCAGTGCATCAATGCAAGAAATGACCTGCGGGTTGGGGGCAAATTCAGCAACAGAATGGAGGCGAAAGATGGAAGTTTTGGTTTCGATTTCGAAGGACAATACACAGCTATCGAACCTTTTAAGCGTATAGCTTATGCCATGCCTGATGGACGGCAGGTCGATATCCATTTCCATGAGGACCATGCTACAACCGACATAAAAATTATTTTCGATGCCGAAAGTGAAAACCCGATCGATATGCAACGTAACGGTTGGCAATCTATTTTGGACAATTTTAAAAGCTACGTGGAACGTGTGTATGGCAACGCATCATCCTAAAGCGCCTCAAGCAACGTAAATAACCGCAATATATCAAGCCTCCACATCCCTAAGTTACAGATGGCAAAAAATAAAACAGCATACAGTACAGCGCCTGTCGGCTCATTCCTCGAAACCCTGACGGATGAACAAAAGCGAGCAGATAGTGAGGCACTTATCGACCTGATGGAAGCTGCCACCGGCGAACGTGCGCAGCTTTTTGGAACCAATATTATCGGTTTTGGAAAGTATGCCTATACATATGCCAGCGGGCATGCTGGAGAAGCGCCCTTAGCAGCCTTTTCGCCACGTAAGAATGCATTCTCCCTATATGTCTACACCGGAAGAGAGGAACATCGTTACCTGCTTAGTAATCTTGGTAAATTTAAGATGGGCAAAGCCTGCATCTACGTGAAGCAATTATCGGATATACATATTGATTCGCTGGAAACACTGATTCAGGAGACCATAAAATTTCTAAGTAGCACATACATTCGCGTAAAATCCGAAAAATGAATGATAACCGTTAGCCAGTCTAAACGCTCGATAAACATGAAGAAGCATTCCACCAACTATTACAACAGCCTAATAACAACTGCTGTGGACAGCAAAGCCGATTGTGGAAGTAAGCCGACCGAAAGGAACGGGAAAAAGACCATCGCCCAGCTGCAGTTTGAGCTGATTAGCAGTGCCCCGTTGCAATACACTTCAGACGATGTACTATTTTTAACCTACACGGAGAAAAACGACATTCACGAATTAGAATCCACAGCAGCGCGCGAACATTTCTTTTCCAAGGGTCGGCCTTGCCTACGTACATCGCCTTTAGCCAAGACATACGGCTGGGGAATACTGTCGGATGCGCAAGGGAGGGTGAGATTAGTGGATAGTGCTTCCACCTTTTATCAAGAACTGCTTGACGACAGGAACATTAAGAAGATATCGGCTATGAAATCTAAAAAATAAATACCATGAACGCTAATAGTTTCACGAATATTGACGAGTACATCGCCCAGTTTGATAGCAAGCAACAAAAGCTACTTCAGCATGTAAGGGAAATTATTCGGGAAGCTGCGCCAGAAGCTAAAGAAACCATCAGCTACCAAATGCCTACCTTCCGCCTACAGGGCAATCTGATCCATTTCGCCCTATCTAAAAAGCATTTAGGCATATATCCTGGTCCGGCAGCCATCCGTTTTTATCAAGCAGAGCTCTCCCCGTACAAAACATCGAAAGGAGCCATACAGCTCCCGTTAGACCACATGCCTCCGAAGACGCTATTGCAAAAAATTGTACAGTTCAACCTCGAAAAGCAGAAAGATAAAGTGGCGCCCGATTGGAAGAGATACCACCACCAATGGGCCGAAGCCGTCGAAAAGATCCAGCGGCTTATTGGAGAATTTCCACTACAAAAAACCTTTAAATGGGGAGGCGACGTCTACACTTTTCAAGGCAAGAACGTTTTATCCTTCGGTGGATTTAAACATCACTTTGCGATCTGGTTTTACAACGGTGTATTTCTGGAAGATCTGGATAAGGTGCTGGTCTCGGGATCCGAAGGCAAGACGAAAGGTTTACGACAGTGGCGCTTCAACCATGCGGACGAAATGGATCCATCAAAAATAAAAAGGTATATCGCGGAAGCGATACAAACCATACGCGATGGCAAAGAAATAAAAGCCGACAAAGGAAAACCGATGGTCTTAACGGCCTTTCTCGCTGCCTTATTGGACACCGACAACCATTTCAATCGCGCCTTTTTTAAGCTTACACCGGGGCGACAAAGGGAATACAACGCGTTTATCGAAGAAGCAAAACAAGATAAAACAAAGCAGGCTCGATTGGAAAAGATCAAACCTTTGGTAGCTGCCGGTATGGGCCTGCATGCCAAATACAAAAGCTAGCAGAAACGTCAAAATCTTGTCCTATGCTAAGCGCCAGTCTGTCCAAACCAACTACCTTTGGCTTGTTCAACGATGTAAAAAAGCTCTTAAAGCAACCATAAGTAAACTGAAAATAACAGCACAATGGAAAGAACGAACAACATGCAATTTGAGATAGCTGCAGACGGAAAGTCTGTGCACATCTCGCGGCAATATGCAGCGCCTCTGGAGCAAGTTTGGAAAGCCTGGACGGAAGCGCCTGTATTAGACGAGTGGTGGGCGCCCGCACCTTGGAAATGTAGCACAAAGCGTATGGACTTCCGCGAAGGAGGTGAATGGCTTTACAGTATGAATGGCCCTGAAGGCGAGAAGGTTTGGAGCCACTGCGCATATGGCGAGATCGAGCCGCTGTCCTATTTTGAGGCAAAAGATAATTTTTGCGATGAAAACGGCAAACCTACCGGCGATATGCCATCCATGAACTGGCGCACGGAATTCAGTGAAAATGAAATAGGAACGCGCGTTGAAAACCGCATTCGTACAAAGTCCGCAGCGGACTTATCCCAATTGGTTGATATGGGTTTTAGAGAAGGATTCGAGATGGGGCAAAATAACCTAGAAGACTGGTTGGCCAAGAATAAGCAAATCTAAAAAAGTTAATATTCTCTTTACCTCAATAAGATAAACAATTAGAAATCATGACAAAAATACATGCTTACCTCAACTTTAACGGCAACTGCGAAGAAGCCTTTAATTTCTATCAAACCGTGTTTGAAAAGCCACTATTGGGCACCCATCGATTTGGCGATATGCCGGCAGATCCCAACTTCAACATTCCCGAACAGGATAGGAATAAAATCATGCATACGGCTATACATATAAACGACCATACGATGCTCATGGGATCGGATTGCGTGGAAAGTTTTGGGCAAAAGGCAGTATTCGGTACGGGTACCTATATTATGCTAGACACCGATACGATCGAGGAGGCGCGCGATTTGCACGATAAGCTCAGTGTAGATGCGCAGAATATGGAAATGGATCTCGAGGAAACCTTTTTCGCAGAACGTTTCTCTTCGTTTACAGATAAATTTGGCATAAGCTGGATGATTCATTACGAAGGAAACAAAAGAATGACCTAAACCATTACAACGGGCCACTACACACAAGATACTCATTTACAAATACAAAATATTTTCTATTGTAATTTTCGCAATTGAGGATTCAGCAAAAAAAAATGTAACGAGATGAGAAAGCTTATTATGTCACCATTCGTATCAGCAGATGGATTTGCAGCTGATACGATGCTATCGCCTATATTAACGCGCTCAAAGCTGAGTAAGCTTTTCCCCATGGAGTTTGAGGATCTTGCACTGCATTTAGTAAATACTACGACATGTAAACATGCGGTAGTACAACTTATCTATACTATAAAACCTATTAAAAGTTATACCTAATGAAAATCTTAAAGTACATTTTGCTAACCATTGTGGCCTTGGCAGCGCTCGTTCTGATCGTGGCTTTATTTTTACCAAGAACGTTCCATGCAGGTAGCCAAATTACGATTGACCGACCCAGTGCAGAAGTATTTACCTATGTCTCGACGTTAAAAAATCAAGGCAACTATGATGCCTGGTCGAAACAAGATCCGCACATGGAGAAAAAGTATAATGGTACCGACGGTGCCGTGGGCTTTACTTATGAATGGAAGAGCAAAAAGGTAGGCGATGGAAAACAAATAATAACACATATTGAGCCCGGTAAGCGTATTGATATGAACCTTTACTTCCAAGGTTCGGACGTTGCAAATCCATCGTTTATAGACGTCAAAGATCTCGGCCCTACCCAAAGTCTGGTGACCTGGGAAATTGATGGCACAATGCCCTACCCTTTCCATATTATGCATGTTTTTTATGATATGAATAAAGATTTCGATGCTGGTCTTCAAAATTTAAAGGCTATATTAGAGAAGCAATAACTAGAACTGCGCGGCGACTAAGCTGCAGACTTTACCGGGTTTTGCCAAAGCAATAAATTATGATCAATAATGAAAGGAACTATTTATCCTGCTATTTGGTTTCGTAACGCTGCCAAAGAAGCATTTCAAGATTATGTGTCGATATTTCCCGACAGCCAAATTATCGAAAGTAACGCCGTTGTGATCTCCACAAAATTAAACGGTGTACCCTTTATCGGTATAAACGGAGGTCCATATTTTACGCCAAATCCGGCCATCTCCTTCATGGTCATTTGTGAAACGGAAGAAGAGATTGATCGTCTTTGGGAGATGTTTCTAGACGATGGCGAAGTGTTAGTGCCGCTGGACAATTACGCATGGAGCCCCTACTACGGATGGATTAACGATAAAAACAAAGTGTCTTGGCAGTTGTATTTGGGCTCGCTTGAAGAGGTCAACAATCAGGTAATTGTGCCAACCCTGCTCTTTTGCGGCCCGCAGCAGGGAAAGTGTGAAGAAGCCATTGCCTTTTATAAATCTGTTTTTAGGGATTTTACAGAGCAGAGCAGCATTTCCTATCCCGACGGCGACAGGCAAGGACAAATATTGCAAGCGCAATTTGTGGTAAACGGCTTTACCTTTATCGCGGCGGATAATCCTGATAGCAAGCCCTTTTCATTCAACGAAGCGCTATCGTTAGTTATACCATGCGAGGATCAAAAAGAAATTGATTACTATTGGGCTGCAATGACGAAAAATGGTGAAGAGAGTCGATGTGGATGGTGTAAAGATCCTTTTGGCGTCAGCTGGCAAATCGTACCGCACAATATCGATGAACTGTTGCGGCTAAACCCCGCAGCCAACAAATCCTTAATGAGGATGAATAAGATTAACATTGCAGATTTGATAAACTAATTTATAGTCATGTCGAAATTAATAGCGAACGCTGAGATTCAAATTCAAAAGACACCCAGCAAAGTGTTTCAGGCCATCATAGACCCTGCTATGATGAGCAATTATTTTATCGGCCAGTCGACGGGTATGCTAGAAACCAATAAAACTGTGCAATGGTCTTTTCCCGAATTTCCAGAATCTTTTCCTGTAACAGGTAGAGAAATTGTAACCAATACATACATTTCCTTTGACTGGAGTGGCGGCGAGCCCAACCAGCTTGTGGAAATTTTCTTAAACGATAGCGGCAATAACTCCACTATCGTGCGGATTGTGGAGCATGAAATGCAGAATACACCGGACGGCATCGAGCAGGCGAAAAGACAAACGGGTGGCTGGGCAAATTTCTTAGCTTGTCTCAAAGCATATTTAGAATATGGGATCAACCTGCGCAAGGGAGCATTTGATTTCATGCGAAACGAAGAACAATAATGAGAGCATGAAAGAGCAAAACCAAATTCCTTACATCATTTTACTTCGTGCGGTGAATGTTTCGGGTAAAAACATCATCAAGATGGCCGCGTTACGGCAAAAGCTACAGGATGCTGGATTTTCAAACGCAACGACGTACATTCAAAGTGGAAATATCCTCCTAAGGTCTGCTGCGCCGGCAGAGCTTATACAGCGTCAGGTGAAGGCCTTGATCCAAGATCAGTTTGGCCTAACTGTAGAGACCTTTGTCTTGGACATGCCTTTGTTAAAGAAGGCGCTTAGCGTAAACCCTTTGCAGGGCGAATTGGCACCTAACCGATTGTTTATTACCATGCTTGATAAAACCCCTGAGAAGGCACTTATCGCGACACTTAAAGCCACGGATCACGGTAACGAGACTTTCGATGTGGTCGATAATATCTTATACTTCTACCTGCCAGATGGCGCAGCCCGTGCAAAAATGAGTAACAACTATTTTGAGAAGAAACTCCAGGTGATCGCTACCGGCAGGAACCTAAATACCTACCAAAAGTTACTGGAGCTTGCTGAAAACTTATAAGCTATGAAACCTACCTTACCAAGCTACTGCGGAAATTCACCTAAAATGCAACTGATTGCTGACTTTAACCTCGCATTCGCGGCAGGCGATATCCAAAAAGTATTAAGTTACATGCATGATGACATTCAATGGGAAATGTTGGCCGATCAATTTATCACAGGCCATGAAGCAGTAGCAGCCTTTATAAACGAGCATGCTAATCTTCAAGTATTGTCGTGGGAAGTAGAAGATATTCTTTCGCATGGAAAATTAGGCTCAGCGCGCGGGACAGTGCAATTGGATAAGCAAATCATTCACTTTGCCGATTTCTACACGTTTACTTCCACCTCAGCAAACGCAAAGATTAAGGAAATCAAAACTCTGGCAATTTCAAAACTTAGAAAATAGGAGTTCTGTTAAGGTTTTGACCAGGAACGGGAAGCTATTTCTGATTGCCTTCCAGCCCCCATTGCTTATTCGGCTGGCTTCCCATTTCGAGTTCTAAACTTCCCCCCTTCAAGAGTGCTGCCGCTGGAAACTGAAAGCTGTGCAATGGCTTCCCGTTGAGGAAAGCACGCTGCACATATTTGTTTTTTCTGGATGCATGTTTAGCTTCGATAATGAATTTCTTTCCGCGACCATAGCGTTCTCCGAGGTCGATAACCACCTTTTCAAAAATTGGACTAGCTATCTCATAATGGGGTTCAACACTACAACCACCGTCGGTCTGAAATAAGCCTAACGAGGCCATCATAAACCACGCGCTCATCTGCCCTTGATCTTCATCGCCCAGATAGGCATTGGCCAAGTCAAAGCCATAATAACGGTCTATAATGGCCCGGTTCCATTGTTGCGTTAACCAAGGTTTACCAACAAAATTAAAAAGAAAAGCAAAATGCATCGATTGTTGATTTCCTTGTATCACGGGATAATCCCAGTAGGCATCATTCGGCGCGTTGAAACGCCATTTGTAGCTTTCTTTAAATCCCCAGTCCAGCCGATCGATAAAGCGTTGTTTACCGATCAAGTCGGCAAGTCCGCGCACATCTTGTGGCACGAAATACGTCAACTGCCAGCTGTTGCCTTCGACATAATGCTTATTGGCCCCCGACTTGAATGCATCAAAATCGGGTAGCCACTCACCGGCCGAATTACGCATTCGAGCAAACCCCGTAACCGTATCAATGACATTCTTCCACGAAGCCGCACGCTTTTCGAATGCGGCATACACATCTTTTTTACCCAGCGCCTTAGCGAACTGGCTAACGGTCCAATCATCATACGCATATTCGAGGCTATTGCTAAACCGGCCTTTATCGTAAGGAACATAGCCATATTGCAGATAAGGTTCAAGATCTTCGTTCCCCGCTAACCCTTTTCCCACCTGTGTCGCGGGCGTGGTCTGCATTTTATGCACCGCTTCAAAAGCCTTATCCACATCATAATCACGGATGCCCATTTGGTAAGCGCCTACCAGCAGAGGAATCTCGTGTTCCGCAACCATCACCGGGATATACTCCATACCAGCCGGCCCTTTGGCCAGAAAGCCATTGGCGTCATACATAGCCAACTGCGACTTCACCCATTTTGACGACCACTCCGGCGTCACCAAGTTCCAGAACTGATTGAGGTTCCAGAACGTATTCCAAAACGCATCACAGCCCAGCGCGACATCTGTTGGATCTGCAAAACGTTGCACCTGCTCGGTAGCGTCGACCCAAGAACCATCGCTATCGCTCCACGTATTGCGGCTACAGAGCGCACGATACATATTATTGTAGAAACGTGATTTCTCCCGGCTATCTTCCGAAGAGACCTGTAGACGCCCCATCAGACTATTCCAGCTTGCTACATGCGCCTGACGCACCGCATCAAAATCCCAACCAAAAGGTTCTTCGATTTCTGTTCTAAGATTCGTTGATGCCCCCTCGATACTAACCAACGATATACCCGAACGCGCTTGCACCACAGCGTGTTTCTCGGTATCAAACTCTACATACGCGCCTGCATTCTGCACATTCGTTCCCGCCAACTGATTTGCTGCGCGCTCCTTTCCGTCAACCCAACCGCCAACATGCTTAATATCCTGATCAAATTCGATAACAAAATGCAGCGTGTAGTCTTGGTCTACGCCACCTGCCCAAGCATCCTTGGTTTGTTGTACACTGAAACCTTCAAGGCGGCGATCGCCGACCTTCTTAATCTGGAACTGCTTAACGCTGTAATCATATTCTGCAGGAATCTGCAAATCGATCATCACCCGCCCCGGCTGATTTTGGGGAAAAGTGTAGCGTTGCAGGCCACAGCGTGTAGTGGATGTAAGCTCTGCCTGAATATTGTATTTCTTAAGCAACACCTTGTAGTAACCAATCGGCGCTTCTTCGCTGCTTTTATCAATGTCCGACCGGTATCCGCTGTTGACGTCATCCTGACTACCAACCGTGTATTTCATTGCGCCATTGACCGGCATCATGCCCAAACCGGCCATCGTCCATTCATGGATATGGCTAAATGTGCCGATACTTTCTATGGTAGGATCGTAACCAGCCATCCACCCGGCGTTTTGGTTGTCCGGGCTAAGCTTCACCATACTAAATGGCATCCATGGCCCCGGCGCAATCATCCAACGCGAATGCGCCGTTCCGATTCGGGTATCCACGTATTCGGCTTGCGCACGCTGCGGCTGCTCGGAGGTATTCGCTACGCCTTCTTGCAGCAGCTTCCCCGAAACAAACACCTGCCAATTCAATTTCCTGTTCCGCTTTTCCAAAGGCATCGGCACTTCCAATACATATCGCCCCGTATCCAGCTGCTTGTTGATTACCGTCTTACCCGCAATCTTCACGCTAAGCAGAGGACTTCCGGCGAGATGTTCCACGTCGACAAGCAACGGTTGCACGCGTGACTTCCCTTTTTGCAACGTGTAATCCGCCATTTTTACCTCTCGTAGAAAAGCCTCGTCAGAAACGAGCGGGCGTATCTTACCAGCCCCTTCCAAACGCAGGTTATTAAATACGATCCAGCTGCCAGCCAGAATAGTAAGCTGTATACTGTTGCCTCCTTCGCGAAGCAGGGCAGCGGGAATGGGCACTTCTAGACTTTTTACCACCACACCCGACGACTCCCCGGCAAGCCCTCGGTCATCCGCGGTATGCGGCAGCTGAAACTTAAAGTCTTTACCGTTGACCGTAATCTTGACCATTGCGGGATCTTTACCATTGAAGGCAGAAAGATCCGTCACAAAGGTGTAGGCCTTATCCTGTAACGGCCACGCTGGCTCGAAAAGAATGTTGAGCTGGTGCGACCGAATACCCGATGTAGGCCCTGTACCGCCCCAAGTATCTGCAGGCCCCGGCAGCACATAGGGCCAGTCCGTTTTTGGATTTGATTTACCGATCAGGAAAAAACGATCTTCCCAACCGAAATCCTGCGCCAGAAAGTCCGCATACTTATTTGGAGCGAGGGCAAAATTTATTGCTTTGCCGCCTTGATCGCCAATGCGCCATACATGCTGCCCCTGCGCCATTCCCAGGCTGCATGTGATCAAGAAATAACAGAGGCCACACAAGAGCCGGGGAAAAGAATTTACGTTTATCATGGTTTATCGATTAGCTGCGCGGCTGCTTTGCAGCAGTCTGTTCACGTCTCACATCTGGTATAGTACACCATATGCTGGCATCTGGCACATCATTATGTACAAACATATAAACAAAAACTGGAAAGTGCAATGAAATTTTTGAAGTTCTATCGAAGACGATGATCAGCTTTCATGAGCACGCACCTACTAAACACCGTCGGGAAATCTACAACCAATAAGCTGAAAAACAAATATTTAATATATTAAAATTCACTTGATAAGCCTTTCCGATAAAGCCCAATAACAAAATCATTAAAAAATTCAAAAAGAATATATTTTGTCACTATGTTTGTACATATAAACATTACACCCTTCATCTCCGTGTTGAAGAGTAAAGTATGAACGATAAACCTTAGTTACATGAACACATCAAAACTGCGCAGCTTGCTCGCTGCATTCTTTATCCCCTTTTGCCTGATGGCACAGGAAGACGTTCCACACACCGCACACCCAGTCTCCATTCCCAACAGCATGAGCGACAAGGTGAAAACCATGGCTGAAGAGCTGATAAAAACTGGTTTCACCGCCGGAGATGGATATGGGGAGGTCTGGATCAGGGACCTCAATACGTTTATTACGCTAAGCTGTACAGTCAATGACAAAGAGCAAATTCGAAACCACTTGATCCGCTTTCTTCAATTTCAGCAGGCTGATGGCGGCATTCTGGATGGCTATTTGCCGGCTTCGAAAGCCAGCGGCGAATCCGTCTTTTACCGATCGGCATTGGCGCCGGAGTATTTAGGACATAAAAATACGGTAGAGACCGATCAGGAAACTTCGTTGGTTCAAGCCATCGCAAAATATATCCGCGCCACCGGGGACTCGGCGATTTTGCAAGAGCAGGTAGCAGGAAATACGGTCCAGAAACTGTTGGAAAAAGCATTGAATTTCTTGTTGAACGAACGGTTCAATAAACAATATGGGTTATTATGGGGCGCTACCACCGCCGATTGGGGAGATGTACAACCCGAACACGACTGGGGTGTGGTACTCGACGAAAACTCGCATCTGGCGATTGATATCTACGACAATGCTATGTTTATGATAGCGATACAGGACTTTTTGGAAATAGCATCATTGGATGCTCAGCAAGCAGATCGATGGACTAAGGTTAAGGGCAGCATCAAAGAAAATATCGAAAAACACCTTTGGGACGAAAATGCAAAAAAATACATTCCGCATATTTACCTGGATGGCTCGCCTTTTCCGGATTCGTTTGATGAATCTGCGGTTTACTATCACGGCGGAACAGCTGTAGCTATAGAAGCGGGCTTGCTTACTAAAGAACAGGTATTGCATGCCTACCAACGTATGCAGGAAAATGTAAAACTAGCGAATGCTGCAACCATCGGCTTAACACTGTACCCTACCTATCCCGAGGGATCGTTCCAAAATAAAGGCATGGGTCCCTACTCCTACCAAAATGGTGGCGACTGGACTTGGTTTGGCGGGCGAATGATCAGTCAACTAATTCGCTATGGCTTTATCAAAGAAGCGGAAGAAGCGCTTTACCCCATGCTCGATCGCGTGATCAAGAACAACGGCTTTTACGAGTGGTACACACCGGCCAACGAACCTAAAGGATCTTCGAGCTTCCGGGGCGAAGCGGGCGTGCTGTGGTCAGCACTACAAGAACTGGAAACAAAAAAAGCCGCACTAGGCAGCAACTAACAACGACCGGAAAGTCGTGTTCCTTTGGCTGCAACGAGAGGCGGTCAAAGGAAACACATCCACTTACCTACTTGTACTTATCTTTCGGGGCACTGCCCATTTGGATAACCAATCGCCCTCCTTGTTGCACATCGTGAAGTTTTAAAAACGGCGCTTTCAATCTTTCTCCATTGAGGATGAACGATTGTACATAGGGGTTCTCCGGTTCATTATCCAATACCTCGATCTCAAAATCCTGTCCGTTGAAGTACGAGGGATTACCTTTAATCCGGATGGAATCAAAAAGTGGCGCAGCAATACCCAGCTGTGTTTGTGGATCGGTAAAGCCTTTCACATCAAACAAGCCCATGGCAGCAAGCACATACCACGCGCCTAACTGGCCTTGATCTTCATCCTGCCCATAGCCATAACCGTGGATCTCATCCGCACCATAAAACTCTTGGGTAATTTGGCGTACCCATTTTTGCGTAAGCGAAGGTTTCCCTGAATAATTAAACAGCCAAGCAATATGTAGGCTGGGTTGGTTACCATGGTTGTATAGCCCCTCCAATCCAGAAAACGCGTCAAGCGTGGTTCCCCCGCCAAATTTGCTCTGCTGTGATACCGAAAAAATGCTATCTAACCGATGATTGAATCGATCGCGGCCTATGGCTTTTACTAACTGCTGTGGTGCATGGGGCACGTAAAAACTGTATTGCCAAGCGTTGCCTTCTTGAAAGCCTCGCCACGCTTCTTCTGGTTTGAAATCGCTAATAAAATTACCCTTTGCATCTTTGGGTCGCATGAAATGAGACTCTTTGTCAAAAATATGTTTCCAGGCGCCGGCAAGACGAGTCAACTGGCGCTCGTCGTTCTTCTTACCCAATAATTTCGCCCATTGGCTTACCGCATAACTGCTGAAGGCATATTCCAAGGTATGCGAGGCTGAAAAACGCCAGCCTTCGTCGGGGCCGGCACCTTCATCCAGATGGTTCACGTAGCCATATTGTATAAACCTATCCACGTCGCTCTTTCCGGCACCAAACGGGCGGCCTTCATGCTTAATCTCATTTTTTAGAGCTGCGGCATATCCTTGCTCCACATCAAAATCGCGAATACCGGAAGCATAGGCCGATGCCAAGGCTAAGCTCACAAAATTCGTCCCCACGCCCGATACGTAGCGACTATTGGCAATACCATCGCCTAGCCATCCGGCATCTTTATAAACCAGCAGCTGGCTTTTTACCCAGTCGGAATAGTATTCGGGGTAGGCCAGCGTCCAAAGTTGGGTTAAGTTCCAGAAAGCGCCCCAAATGGCATCTGTATTATAGTGCTGGTGCATCGGTTTGTTGTTTGCGTCGAGCGGAATCTGCCCGATAGTTCCATCGTTTTTTGGATAGGCACCACTGACATCGCTCGCAAGCCCTCTACCGCAAAGCGCGTGATACAGGCCGGTATAAAACTTTGTCATATCCGTTTTGTTATTCGCGTGCACGCGAATGCGATCGAGGTGCGCCGCCCATTCGGCCTCCGCATTCGCCCGAGCTCCATCAAAAGAGAGTTCGTTGGCTTCCGCTTGTAGATTGTTCCGCGCATTGGCCACCGAGGTGTAGGACAGCCCCGCCTTTAGGGTGACGCTTTCCTGCGCCGTTGTTGAAAATTGCAGGTAAAGCCCCGCGCCCTTTCCTTGGCTAGACTTTTCGCCTTTCGCAATGCGCGCGCCGCGGAACGCCCCGAAGGCGGTTGGCTTCTTGCTCAGCTCAACCGAAAAAAACATTTTAACCGCCGCGCCCGGTTGGTATTTTTGAACGTATGCCGGCAACGTAGCTACGTAGCCTTCGATGCGCCCTTCTGGCGTCAAGTAAACCTCTGCATCGTCCACCGGCCCGCTTTCGCCCTGCTGGTTCCCAATATCAAACAGGATATGCGCTTCTTCTGTTTCGGGAAAGGTATACCGATGAAAAGCGACCCGCTTGGTTGAGGTCAGCTCGGCGCGTATCCCCTCCTCCCGAAAATAAACCGAATAATAGCCTGGGCTGGCCACCTCATCGCGTTTGTCGAAAACCATCCGGTATCCAGCATTAGGGTTTTCTAAGATTCCAGGGGTGGTTTTCAACGCGCCGACCAACGGCGCAAAGACAACACCTCCTATCTGAAATTCGTGGAAATTTGCGAAGCCTTCTATGGAGTGGTGTCGCGCATCGTAACCTACAGCCTCCCAACCGGATTTGTTTCCGTAGGAAGCATCTGTAGATGGTGCAGGCTTGGCCATACCGAAAGGGCTCGCGCCTGGCGTGAAATAAAACCAACGGCAATGTGCCGTTCCGATGCGGGGGTCGACGTAATGCAGCAAATCCCGGCCGGCCTGCCCATAGAGTTGCGTGGATAGCAGCAACGAGCAGCAACATAGCAGTATTGTTTTGATTCGTTTGTTTATCATAATAGGGTTATCATCAATTATATCAAAGGTTTAAGCTATTTAAAATCATCTAAAAGTTCAACACCAATACCATCGTAAGAAATAGGGTAGATCGTATATTTTTCCACTTTTAACGGCCTCGCTATATGCATCACTTTAATGCCGCCTTCCTGCAGTACTTTTCCAGTCGGCTTCAATCTCTTCCAAAGACTTGCCTTTTGTTTCCGGAAGCAGGCGATAGACCATGACGAAAGCAGCAACACAGAAGAGCGCAAAAACCCAAAATGTACCAGCGTTGCCTAGCTTATGCAGCAAGATTGGTGTGATCTGCCCTACCGCGGTATCGGCAACCCACATGATGGTCACGCTGAGTGCCAACGCGCGCCCACGGATCGCACTCGGAAAAATTTCGGAGGCAACCACAAATTTTAGCGGACCGATGGAGCAGGCGAAGCAGGCTAAAAAAAGCAATACGCACAACAACAGCCAAACGCTAGACACCGCACCGATGTAAAAACAAAAGCCTGTGGCGAGCAAGGAGACCGCGGCTCCTGCCGTACCCCAGAGGTAAAGCGGCCTGCGGCCCCATTGATCCACTTTCCAAATCGCAAACAAGGTAAAAAACATATTGGCCGCGCCAAAAATAATTTGACTGAGCAAGGAATTGCTCAACGATATCCCGGCATTGCCCAATATCGTAGGGCCATAATAGATGATCGCATTGATCCCACTAAATTGGGAGAACACCGGAAGTAAAATACCAATTAACAAGGCCTTGCGCATCGGCGGCGCAAAAAGATCTTTGTAATGACCGCCTATCCCCGCTTCCGCGCTCATAGCGTCAACCGAGGTGTTCGTCAAAGAAGGATCTCTGCCCGATTTCTCCGCAGCGGATTTTAAATCCTTGATCTTCTTGTGTTGCAGAAGCCAACGCGGACTTTCGGGCACAAACAGCAGTCCCACAAAGAAAAGAATGGCCGGCAACACCCCTATCCCTAACATCAGTCGCCAAAGTTCGCTTACGAATTTTGATTCAGACCATATAGGAAGCTGTGCGATCACCCTATCCCCGAGCAGTGCTGCATTGCTAAGATAGGCCAGTAGAATACCCAGCGTCACGGCAAATTGGTAATACGTAACCAGTCGACCGCGACGATCTGCCGGTGCAATTTCAGAAATATAAAGCGGCACCACGCTGGACGCAATGCCAATGCCAACACCACCCAGTATCCGAAAGACGATGACGCTTGCTAAGTCGGGTGCTAACGCACAGCCTAGCGCCGATACGATAAACAGGCTGGCGGCGAGGAAGAGCGGCTTTTTTCGTCCCCAGCGGTCGCTCATTTCGCCGGAACATACGACACCAATAATACAGCCCAGCAAGGCAGAGGACACAAACCATCCTTCCTCACCAGCGGTTAACGAAAACTGCTGCTTCACAAGAGGCAATACGCCCGAGATAACGGCCATGTCGAAGCCAAAAAGCAGACCTCCTAGCGAAGCAATCAGCGTGATAAAAAGTAGGGGTATTGGTTTTTGATGTATCATAAGAAAGGCTTACAAAGTTCTAAACGATATGAGCTAGCATCGCGAATACCAGTGCATACTAATCATTTTCTTTATTGTTAAATAAGTATTTGTCTACATTGTCCCTAACAAAAGCTTTAACTACCTTCGCACGGCCTTGCCCAGCATTACGCAGTTTGTAGCTTCCCGCAGCGGCCGGGATAACGAAAGTCTCCGCATACTGAAATTGCTTGGTTGTACCATCTTGGGTTTCTAAAACAATAGTGCTTCCCTCGACCAGCATCAGCACATGGCAAACATGCTGTGTCTCGACACTGATCTCGTTATCAAATTCCAATCGGTGGACATCGTAAAAGTGATCAGCATGGGTTGGCAGATGAATAAGCTGCCAGTCCGCTCCTTCCTGTAGCACATAAGGTCTGGACAATAGTGTCTTGCCGACCTCCTCGCCTTTTCGATCAAAATTTAAGTTTTGAAAAGCGTGTGCTATATTGATTGGTCGGGGCTTTCCATCCAATCCCAGACGCATCCAATCGTACATCTTAAACGTAAAAATATAAGGCGTAGCACTGATCTCCAGTACGAGGTTGTTGCTGCCTGCGCTATGCACCGTGCCGTTCGGGATTAAAAACAGATCATGTTTTTTTGCCGGAAGTACCTGGACATACTGTTCGATATCCATAGGCTCTTGTACATGCTGGCTTTCATCCAAGGCTTTCCGGAAAGCAACTGGATCAATATCCTCTTGAAAGCCCAAGTAGACCTGTGCGTCCGGTTTGCAGTCGAGAATATAATAGGTCTCATCTTGGGTGATACTTTCGCCGAAATGCTTGCGAATATAGGGTAAGCTAGGGTGACACTGGATCGAAAGGTTTCCCCCATCAAAGGTGTCCAAAAAATCAAACCGGATCGGAAATTCTGTTTTAAATACGGACGCATGTTTCCCTAACACAGCTTCATTTTCAAATAACATCAGCCAGTCAAAAGCCACTTCGACCAGTTTACCGCTACTCTCCAACAGCAATCCGTTTTCTGGCACGATCAATTCAAAGGACCAAGCGTAATTTACTTCGTCTTTATTAAGTCCATCAATGTGTTCTTGCATCCAATGGCCGCCCCAAGCGCCAGCCTCGAACCAAGGCCGCACACGAAAAACCGATTGCCCCATCTCGTGCAAGGCATTTCTTAAATCAGCGGCATAAAGCCAGTGCAAGCTATCGACTCGTTGGGCATCCGCCACAATCGATATGCGGGGAGCTATCTGTGCTTTATAATCGTTTAATACGACCCAATCTACGAAGTAGAAGCGCTTGTATATAGCTGTAGGCGTTAACCTCTTGACACTCCCGATATTGTTGATCGCCCCCGCCCGCATGCGGTATTGGATTTCATTCTTTGGTATATCCAAGTAGATGACAGGCACATCCCACGGCAAAAGAGCCGCCCCCATCCCAATCACGATGCATAGCTCGCCATCAATAGCTGGCTTTTGTTCTCGATAGCCGTCTTCGAAAAAGTCGCTCAGCTGGAGGGTCGTCTTTGTACCCCATACGCTATCTGCGGCACCTAAAAAAGGACTTACCATCTTTTCCAGCACGTCGTCCTTCTTGATGTAGTCTTGCGTCCGCACCCAACGTACCGTAACAGCTCGTTGGTCAAATTCCTGCTGCAGCAGCGATTCGACTTCGCTCCAAAACACACCGACATAGCCATCCAGCAGGACTGTTCCCTGCGCAATGATCCAATCGGCCAACGCCCGATGGTCAGCAATTTTTCCCGCTCCTAAGCTGTGAAAAGGATAAATATCATAACTTGTCTTTCGCTGAACACCCTGTTCTACGGCATTGGGTAGCAAGCGTTCTCCGCTTTGTCGCCATATGCTTGTATCCGTTGTCGAGACAGCCTTCGTTTTTAGTTCCATTGTTTATAAATGATTATCAAAAACAAATGTACATACATATGAACATATAAACAACTGCTTGTTTGATTTAGACGATAAAATTAGGTATTGTGCTTTGCAGGACGTGCAAACGAATATTTCCCGTGTTAATCGGGATTGGCAGAAGCGCCTTTATGTAGAGACTTTCGAACAATCTTCGCCTTTTTGCATACATTTGTATGCAGACTTAGTTTAGAAAAAGAGAATACGTTGAACATGAAACTTTCAATAGATCATAAGAGTCCGATACCGTTGCATATCCAAGCGGAGCAACTCATCCGCGAGATGATCAAAGACCCCGCTTATGCAACAAAATTTTTGCCCAATGAGGTCGAGATGGCGAAACAGCTAGCTATCTCGCGCACTACATTGCGGCAGGCGCTGAATAAATTGGTCTACGAAGGTTTGCTCATTCGAAAGAAAGGCGTAGGTACGCGCGTAGCAGAAGCCTCGGTGAGTTCAAAGTCTAATAATTGGCTCAGCTTTTCCCAAGAGATGGAGGCGCGTAATATTCCAATTAAAAACTTCGAGCTACATATCAGCTGGGAATTTCCTGATGAAAAGCTCGCGCATTTTTTTGACATTGATCCGCAGAAAAAGGTACTAAAGTTAGCACGTCTTCGTGGCCGTACGGAAGGTCCATTCGTCTACTTTATTTCTTATTTCCATCCGCGTGTAGGGATGACCGGCGAAGAGGATTTTAAACGTCCTCTTTACGAGATCCTAGAGCAGGAGCATGCTGTACGGGTTAACCTATCGAAAGAGGAAATCAGCGCACGCATGGCCGATAAATTTATTGCGGAAAAACTGGATATCGAAGTAGGCAGCCCGATCTTATTGCGAAAACGCTTTGTCTTTGATCAAGCCGATCGCCCTGTAGAGTACAACTTAGGCTATTACCGCGCCGATAGCTTTGTATATACGATTGAGAGCAGACGGGAGGGATAATCAGCATTAATCATCAGTGGCCGCATGGTCAAAAAGCCATAAAACAAAAATAGAGGCCTTCTGGACCTCTATTTTCTGGGTAAGTAATGGGGCTCGAACCCACGACCCCTAGAACCACAATCTAGTGCTCTAACCGCAAAAAGACATGATAATCAGATATTTATATTTTTAAAATTATTCGTGAGACAAAAAATGCGACAAATGCATAATTACGAGATTTCCATATCATTCACAGATTTAACCAAAAGAAGCTTCATATCAATCACCATTGACGGCACTCGCTATAGAGAATACAACGGTAATCGTATTAATGTCAATATCAAACCTAACAAAGCCAAAACGGTAAAGGAGCGCTCGACACTTCTTAAAAACTTAGAGTATGAATTCAGAAAACGCCTCGAGGACGGCACCTATCAACGATTGATTGCAACACCGCAAGATCAACTGGAGAACACAGAGACGTTGATGTTAAAAGCACTTAACCAAAAGATATCGAACAACTTGAATCCACATTACGCAAAAGCATTGGAGAGAAATTGTCATCAATTCTTAAACTTCTTAACAGTGAAAGAAATACAGTCTGACATCAATCACTTAAATGTTAATAGAATACAATCCTACCTTGACTTTTATAAAACAAGCCATAACAACTATATGGCTAAAAGACGTGAATTAGGATCGTTACTGGGTTATCTAAAGGGTAAAGGATATTTAAGACATGACCTATTAAAGCAAACTGATCGATTGAAGCTAAGGGCATCGCTACATAAGGTCTATTCTCAAACTCAGTTGAAAAGCGTCTTAAAGCATTTAAAGCAACGAAACGAAAACCTCTATATTTGCTGCTTGCTTAGCTATGGCTGTTTATTACGTCCACATATAGAAATTAGAAACCTTACAGCGAGGCACTTCAAAGCAGATTGTACCGAGATACACCTTTCAGGTGAAGAGAATAAAAGCGGACGGGTTAGAGTTGTGCTTATACCAGAATATGTGCGTAAAGCAATCTATCATCGTGTAAATAGTCTGGCAAAGAATGAAAATCTCTTTTCCAACCAAACGCAGCCATACAATGAATATTATTTCAAGACAGCGTGGTCGCGATTATACAAAGAGATGCTTGCATTAGACATTCTTGAAGAAAAGCAGACAATCTACTCTTTTAGGCATACGGCAGCTGTAAACGTCTATAAGAAATCAAAGGATCTGCATCTCCTTAAGCAACTACTCGGACATTCAGATATGATCGTAACACTAAAATATCTTAGAGGTTTGGGTGTCACCAACGTCGAAGAACTCAAAAATGTGATGCCTGAGTTATAAAACAAATTACAGAGACAGTCAAAGCAGGCTGTCTCTTTCTTGTATTAAAGCAACTAGTACCACCTACATCAATTTGGCTTCTCGTTGTTTTTACCGAACTTTCAAGCAGAAATTAGCAAAAAACAAAGACACGATATATCCATGTATAAACATAGATTTTATTATGTCCTTAGCAAACAATGCCATGAAAACAACGTTAAATATCGAACCGCGAAAAGTCAAACGCACAGTAAAAATAGATCGAGCTCTGCTTAATAAATATAGCCATCTATCAAGATTTGAAGGAGAACCTGCAACAGCTGACGAAACAGAAGAAATTGAAGTTGAGCACTTTGAATTATTAGACAAAGACTTACAGAGAACCATCGAGATATTTGATGAGAGCAAATTTACAAAGGAGGAACAGATAAAGTTCGACACATTATTTTACATGGTCTATAAGTATCGCACCGAAGATTTCCGCAACAGAGTAGCCCGTCACGAGCAAGACCTTTCATTTGGTTTCGAAACGGAACGTGTGGAGCAACACTACAGCGAAGAAGCAAAAATAAATATTGAAAACCTTTTGAAGCTTCTAAAGATACGCGATACTGGTTATGCTAACTTAAGCGTAATCTTTAAGATAAACGACGTTAAACGTAAATCAGGCAAAGGAAAAAATCTCATAAATTCTGCTAAAAATGTTGAGTTCACAGATACCTCAACAGCTAAATACATTTCATATAAAGCCATTACAAACTTTATGCAGCTATTATCTTACTCCAACAATAAGTACGTAGACGGCTTCTTTTATTTCTGCCGTAACGCTGATACGATAACGGTCGAAGAAATAGAGAGCGAACTAAGTAAAATAACAACCAATCAAAGGAGTCGAGGAAAGATGCCCGAGCAGTCAAGATTTAGAAACTATCAGAGCTTCTTGATTAATGTCATACAACAATACACTTACGATGAAAGACTAACAATCTGTAACAAACAGATTAATGTTGGAACGCTTCGACTATTATGCTACCATTTATTAGCAAAGTTTGGCTTTATCTCCACAGATAAACTAAGCAACAACAAGATAGCTGAAGAAACTTTAGAAGTAAATAAGGATCAAATAGGTGATTTTATAAGAAACCTAAGCCCTTCTGCTATTACTCATGAAGGAAAGTTAGAACATGTGACCGATTGGGACATTATAGACTATTTACAAAAGTCCTGCTCTGTGTCCGAACTAAATGAGAGGTATCCAGATTTTGTGACAAATTTCAACGAGTTTCATAGATGTATAAAAAGCCCCTTGAGAGTATCATTGAACGATAGTAACGAAACCATTATTAAGGCAGAGATGTAAACATACCTATCATAATTCACAAGGACCAATTTCTGGAACGGAATGCTTCTTTTTTATTTAAGCTTTCCATTTTCCCTAGTGCCTTAGAATACACCATATCTTTGTAACAACAAACGAGGAAATAAGATTTGAACAATTAGTATTCTAGATAACGCTCTTGGTCGTATCCTCATATTTTATAATATTAATATACGAAAGATATGGAAAATCCATTTTTAAAAAATGAGACAGCAGAGGAATTACCAGTAATTCATAACGAAAATTTCTTTTTAGAAGATAGCTACGACGATGGTGTAACCTCAAAGGAACAATACATAGAGGATTGCAAATTAATGAACAACTATGATTACATCAAGCTTCATTCTTTTTTCGAACAGATGAAGCAACGGTATCCCTTGCATATTTCGATACTGCCATCAGAAAACAAAAACACGAAGAAACCTTATTACCACGTTGTACTTCGTTCTGAAAATGGCAGTAGTGGCTATAAACTATATGCTTTTAAAGGAGTAGAAAAGATCATAAAAACTTACATCATGGATGGAAAAAGGGTCGAGCTCGATCTCCATGTACTGAAAGAGAAAGCGTCTCAAAATAACGCATAAACTAAAACGCTCAGGGGAGGCGCCCCTCTGAGCTTAATAAAACATTCAAAGTAATCGAAATTTATCACCCTAGGTGTATAGAACACCTATGTCCAAAAGCATCAAAATGAGAAGAATATTTATTGTAATAAGAAAAAAACAACACTTACAAGACATACTCGCTTGCATTCCGTCCAATTGTATTTTAGTAAAGGTTTTGACTGGTGTTGGCGCCACTCACCTAGAAATCATAACGCGCAGACACTCCATAATTATAGAGCCGAACGTACCAGTGATTAAGGGAAAGAAGAAATCACACAAAGGAAAGATACTTGGTGTATATGAAGGAGTCTATCTACCGCAGATCGTCAATTACCTGAAAGACCCAAAGGTGAAGTATAAAAAGATCATGACTACACCTGAATCATTTCAAAAGGTGAAGGAGGCAATAGCAGAGGCCGGTATGGATATGTACCAAGAATTCTTCTTGATGTTTGATGAATGCGACCGCACAAGCAAAGATGTGGACTTTCGCAAGGATATCATCCTACCTATGGAAGACTTCTTTAAGTTCGAGTCGAAAGCTTTTGTATCAGCAACAGCCACAATACCCAGCGATCCACGCTTCGAAAATCAGAACTTCGAGATATTGGAAGTAGTTCCCGATTTTGACTACGCTAAGCAATTAGACTTGGTGCAGACCAACAATCCGTTTGCTGCGCTGAAAAAATTACTGCACGAAGATATTACATTGAAAGAAGACGAGCAGATCTTTATCTTCTTCAACAGTACCATCGGTATTATGTCCGTCATAGAACAATTGGAGATACAGAAGCAATCTGCAATATTTTGTTCAAGCAACAGTGCCGAAAAAGTTAAGAGCAGCGCCAATACAACTGTTCATTATGACATAGACGAGCGCAAGTTTAAAAAGTATAACTTTCTTACAAGTAGGTTTTATTCTGCAGTAGATATCAACGTCGTTACAGAACCACATGTAATTATGCTCACCGATCTTAAAATCGCAGAGCACACTATGATAGATCCGTATTCCGATCTTATACAAATTCCTGGTAGATTCCGTGGTATTGACCTAGCATCTTTAACTTACATCACAAATCACGATACCGAGATACACTACAGAACACCGAATGAGGCTAAAGCATATTTAAAGGGTTGTGCCGAAACGTACAAAACGATTCAATCTCTACGAGACGTAAGTACCAACGATGGGTCAAAAGAAACACTGACGGAAGCATTAAATCGTATTTCTTATTCGCGATTTCTAAGAGACTGTAACGCGAACTGTGTCAATGGAATAATTTGATAAGATTATTTATATTTAATTATTCAAACGATACGGTCATGAAACAACAGACCCCAT
>NZ_SNZV01000008.1 GCF_004364125.1 Sphingobacterium paludis
TGACGATTTGATGTTCTGAAAACTTGCTCTTTTTCATAATATATAACAAACTAATTTAACACTTTTAATTTGTCTGAAAAACAGGTAAGTCTACCAAAATGGGAAGGCTTCAAAAATACTGTAGCCCTAGGGGAAATCTATTCAATCACTAAAAATATTAATTACTGATACAAGTGTCTTAATGTGCTTTCTACAAATTGACCGCTATTCATTATCTTCTCAAAATGAAGCATAAGATTTGATTACCTTTAATCTATGGAAACATCGATCATCGAACAAGCATTTGAGTAGATTTAATTTCAGATTGTCAAATTGACTAATAAATTTTCACACCTCTACACCCTACTTATCCGCCCGATGAACTACATTTGAGCTGATTTCTGGAAGTTTTGCGGATATAGATCCTTTAGATTTTTGTGGTTGATTGACGCTATGTTGATCAGGGTTTGTTTTAACCATTGGAATGGGTTTACCTCATGCTTTTTGCATATAGCGAAGAAATAGTATATCATTCCCGATCGCTGTGCTGCTTAATGGCTTCCGGCAAAGAGGTAGTTTTTCTGCCCAGTGCCACTGCTCTTATGGCATTTGTACTTCATATATAATTCATAGTGCCACACGATATATCACGCAGGATATTTCAATCAGACTGTCTGGGCACACTGCGGGCTTGCTTTTTGAAATAAGAAAGAATATAACCTTATCACTAACTATAGGCAACAAATTAAATTAGATCTCCAGTTTAGCGGACAGCAATGATTTTCTTAACTGACATTGATCTTAAAGTGACTTTCTTTATATTTTTGTGGTGAAAGTTGGTAGAATTTTTTAAAGACCCGACTAAAATAATTGAGTTCCCGGTAACCACAATGATAAGCGATTTCGGTGATGGGCATATCGCTTTCCAGCATAACTAAAGCTTTTCTTAGTCTATACTCGTTAAGCACTTCGCTGGCACTTTTATGGAGTATGGATTTAAGATTAAGGTGCAACGATGTGCGGCTAATACACATTTCAGCCGCAATCCCCTCAATAGATAGCCCTGGATCGGTGTAAAACTTCTCTAAAGTGGCGTTCAGCCTGATTAGAAAATCTTGGTTCTGATTATTGTTTGCTACATTGCTACTCACTAATGTCCCGAGCTCCACAATATGTTCTTTTAATTTAATTCGGGAATCTATCATATTGGAAACCAAAAATTCCAATTCCTTTAAATTGAACGGCTTGCCGATATACGCATCAGCTCCCACAACCAAGCCGTTGATTCGATAAATATCTTCATCAGTCTCAGACAAAAGAATAATTGGAATATGGTCAAACTTTGGATGTTGTTTTAATTTTAGGCACAATTCCAGACCATCAGTTTTAGGCATATTCACATCACTGATAATGACGTCAGGTGGCGTCTTGTTGATCTTGTCCCAAGCGGCGGCACCATCCGTTGCTTTTATAATACGATAAGTTTCCTGAAAATGTTCGGAAAGAAAATTCAGCAATTCTCTGTTGTCTTCGACGAGCAGCAATGTATATTTTTCAGAAGATATATTCACTCTGACAGGACTCGCTATTGGTATCTCTGAAACAGGGAGCTTAACTATTGCCTGATTGTTATTTCCTGTTTGCTGATCATCTATCGGGAGATGAACTGAAATCGTTGTTCCTTTCCCAGGCACACTGGAAGCATCAATCTTTCCATGAAGACTATTAACTAAACTAGCCACTAAAGCCATACCAATCCCTATGCCCTCAATGTCTTTATGTTCCGAAGATCTGTAGAAAGGATCAAAAATATGGTGTAAGTCAGTAGCAGACATTCCCGTCCCTGTGTCACTAACTGAAAAATCGATCGTCTTGTTATTATCCTGAATCGCCATCACCACTGCTATACTACCCTCATCCGTATGTTTTATAGCGTTGGACAGGATATTTGAAAGTATTTTTTCCAACTTATCTGCATCAAAGAAAACTTCTAAATGATCAACATTAGTCAAAAAAGTTATAGCTAAATTTTTACTCTGGGTTAAAATTTCGAATGAGTCGATGATTTGCTGAACAAATACAACCACATCCGCTCTACTAAAAGACACAGCGAAATTGTTGTCCTCGATTTTTCTGAATTCCGCTAGCTGATGAATAAGCCTGAATAACTTTGATGCGTTTCTTCTGATGCGCAACAAGTCAGATTGCTCGCTGTGATCGATCTCTTTTTCTGAGATGAACTTGTCAATGGACGCAAGAATAAGGGTTAAAGGTGTTTTGAACTCATGCGATATAAACGTGAAGAAATTAATCCGATATTGTGAAAGGGCCTCCGTTTTTTCCTTATCCATATGCGCGAGCCGAATTTCAGCCCGTTTTTGATGTAGAAAACGTACAAATCGAGTATATATCCAGATAATACCTACGAGCAAAAATGTATAAAAAATATAGGCAAGATTGCTTTTATAAAATGGAGGAGAAACCTTAATGCTAATTTTTGCCTCCATCTGCGAAAGTTCTCCCCCATCATCCAATGTCCTCACATGGAAAACATACTCACCCGGATCTAGATTCGTGTAGGTCGTACTGGTTTTGTTGCCTACATAGTTCCATTGATTTTCGAACCCTTCTAAATAATAGGCGTACTTTGTGCTTCCAGGCAGAACATAATCGATAGCGTGATAACTAATGGTGAATACATTTTGATTATATAATAAGTTTATCTCTTTAGCATAAACTATCTGTTCCTTTAAAACAGCACTGTTTTTATCAGGTTGTACGGTTTTATTAAGCAACTGAAAATCAGTAAAAACCAACGGCTGTATCGAGTTTCTTACGCGCGTTTTTAAAGGATCAAAATAGCTAAGACCATCGATGCTCCCGAAATAAAAAGTTCCGTCACTGGCCTTTAAAAAAGATTTAAAATTAAACTGATTGGAACTCAAGCCATGTTGCTTGTCGTAATTGATGATTTTGCCAGTTCTTGGGTCACATTTAGAGATGCCTAAATTGGTACTTAACCAGATCATACCCATTTTATCTTCCAAAATACCATATACGTTATTGTTTGCCAGTCCGTTTTCAGCAGTATAATGCTGAAATGCGTCTTTTTCGATGTTATAGACGCACGTACCACCATCTAAAGTTCCGAACCATAACTGCCTGTGTCGGTCCTCATACACACTCACTATCTGATTGCTTAATAATGGTGCATTCTTTCCTTGGTTTGTATAATGTTTGAAGGTTTTTGTTTTAGGGTTATACCTATAAATACCATGCTGTCGCGAGCAAAACCATAAATCACCGTTTTTATCCTCGATCAGATCATATATGAATTTATCGCTCAGAACTTTCGGTTCAAAAAGATTGAACCGATTTGTCTTGTAATCAAAACAATTTAATCCCTGCTGTGTACCAATCCATAGTATTCCCCGGCTATCACGATATACCGCATAAACTTGATTGTTTGACAACGAATGCGGATCCGATGGACTCTTTTTATAAATCGTAGTCGTTTTGTTCTTTATATTAAAACGATGCAATCCGCCTAAGAATGTACCTACCCAAATGTTTCCTTCACCATCATTATGGATGGTATGGACATTGTTGGAATTAAGAAAGAAAGGTTTAGACTCCTTGTTGATGTACTCGAACGATTCCGTTGCCGGATCATAAATCGAAATACCCCCATCTTCCGTAGCAATCCACACCCGATGTAAGTTATCCTCAATTAATTGGCTAACGGCTTTTCCTGATAAACCATTTTGGAGATCACTTGGAAGTATTTTCTTAAAACCACCTTCCTCTATCGTAGTATAGTTGATGCCTCCGAAATACGTGCCAAGCCATACTACTCCGTCTTTGCTGATAAAAGTAGAATAAATCGCTTGATCATTTAGCTTATTCGGCTCTCGATGAAATGATTGTTGATAATTGTACGTTAATCCGGTGAAGACATGGTGAACGTACAACCCATCTTCAGTACCAATGAACAATTGATCTTTCTGGTCACTGGTTATAGATCTTACCGTTCGATTCTCCATACTTTCATGGATAGCAAAGTTTAGTTTTGTAAGACGCTGATGACGATCGTCGTAACGATAGATACCGTATGAAGTGGCTAACCAAATGCGTCCTTTTGGATCCCGATGTATTTGATATATTATAAAATCATCTGCGGAAATTGGCGCAAAAACGCCCTTTCCAAATGAACGTTTTATCTGGCCATTATGATCGATAATAATTAATTTATTGTCCAATGCCAGCAGAAAACGATTGTCTGGAAGTACACACATGGCCCTTGCATGAACAGCGCCACTGATTCTTGACACTTGTTCCGAAATCCGAAACAAGCCACTATTTGTCCCTGCATAGATAACACCATTATCCTCTAACAAAAAGGTGATGTTCGGCATTCCGGGAAGTTCCAAAACGGTAAAGGAATCTTGGGTTTGATCATATACATAAAGCCCTTCTTTGGTGCCGACATATAACTGCGATCGAAAAAATTGCAAAGCATTTATATGATTGGTTGATTTGCCCAACTTGGACATGTTTATGTAATAACTTTTAATTTGATTACCATCAAACTGATTCAACCCCTCTCTTGTCCCAAACCACATAAACCCTGTATCGTCTTGCGCAATAGCAAATACGGCGTTATGGGAAAGTCCTTCTGCAGAAGTCAATTTCCGAAAATTCAGTCCTTGACCGAAAAGTAACATACAAAAAGAAGACAATAAGTAAGTGAAAATAGCTGATTTATTCATGTATAAACAATAATCCTAATAAATTAAACATTGCTGCTAATGCAGCGTCAGATATTGATTTAATTTTGACTACCAAATCTATAGATTTTATATTGGTAACAACAAATAATTTTCAAACCAAATAACAGTATGATTCGATCAATCACAACAGGGAATTTTATGGGCGGACTACTATTCCTTTATTTTCTACTTTTTCTACTCCCTCATAAACTCTTTGCCCAGACCGATATTAAAGGGCGAGTACTGGACGATAACGGAGAACCGATTTCCGGTGTAAGTATTTCGATTACAGGAACCGATATAGTAACTGCAACTAATGCTCAAGGTTTTTTTACGTTAAATTCTGTTCAGAAAGATGTCACTTTAAAATTTATATATATAGGTTATAAGACACAAGAATTGGCACTGAATGGTAAATCCGAATTAGAGATCATCATGGTTCCACAGCATGCTTCTCTAGATGAGGTTGTAGTCATAGGTTATGGTGCCGTCGCAAAAAGTGATCTAACAGGTTCCGTATCTTCTTTTAAAGCAGAAGATCTTACCAAGGGAGCGAATGTAAACGTACAACAAAGTTTAATAGGTAGAAGTCCCGGTGTGCAGATATACCAAAAAAGCGGCGAGCCCGGAGCTGCCATGAGTGTGCAAATAAGAGGAATTACCTCCATTACCGGAAACAATTCTCCGCTATATGTTATCGATGGTATGCCTGTGAATGATGCTGTTGCGATAGGCTCAGCTGGTGTAGCAGGAACGACTAACAACCCGAATAATCGCAACCCACTGAATGCACTGAATCCCGCAGACATTGCTTCTATTGAAATTTTGAAGGATGCATCGGCTACGGCTATTTATGGTTCACGTGGTGCGAACGGTGTCGTGCTGATTACCACAAAAAAAGGGAAAGAAGGAAAAACTATCGTCTCCTATGATGCAACTTTCGGGCAGCAGAATGTAGCTAAAACACAGCGTTATCTGTCTGCAGACGAATACAAATCCGCCATTAATGGAATAATTGAAGAGGGGAAATTGAACACGAGTGTATATCAACCGGTCGAAGCCTCAGCATATAATACCGATTGGCAAGATCTTTTGTTAACAAATGCACCGATTCAAAGTCATGATGTTTCATTTAGTGGTGGCGTTCAACAGACGAAGTATCATATTTCCCTTGGTTATTTTGATCAGGAAGGAGTCATGTTAAACTCTTCTACTACCCGTTATAATGCACGTATCAATATGGAAACGGGGGTGGCTTCAAAATATAACATTGGCATGGGTCTCTCTACGGCTTATATCAAAGACCATTACAACGCCAACGGAACAGGATTGAATGATAATGGTAGTGCACTTTATATGGCACAAAATTATGACCCCACCGCTCCACCCTATAATACGGATGAGACTTATTATCGCTCACCCTTGATGGCGCCCATGGATAACCCTTTGGCAATAATCAATGGCCAATATTCAGTAGGAGAAACCTATCGGACTTTTGGTAACATCTATGCGGAATATTTTATTCTTCCTTCGTTATCAGCACGGGGGAGGATCGGGACAGACATCAATATCTCCCAACGGAATTTTTGGATAGATCCCTCCACCATTACCGGGGCATCTTATAACGGATATGCGGATGCCCGTGATGGGAAGAGAACTTACTATCTATTGGAAGGTACATTGAATTATAACAAAACTTTCGGTAAGCACAAGCTATCAGCATTAATCGGATCTACCTACGAAAATTATACGTCTAGCTCGTTAATTGCCAACGCCCGGGATTTTGCATTGCCAGATCTCACGTACTACGGAATAGGATCAGGGAACGATGCTTTAAATGGTGTAAACTATGGAGCTCAGGAGAATAGATTGCTGTCTTACATAGGGCGGATAAACTATAGTTTCGCTGACAAATACCTATTCACCGGGTCCTTACGAGCGGATGGATCGGCACGATTCGGACCGGAGCAAAGATTTGGTTATTTCCCTTCAGGAGCTTTCGCTTGGAAGATCAAGCAAGAAGATTTTCTGAAAACACTAGATCAGATTGATGATCTGAAACTACGCGTAAGTTATGGGACAACCGGCAATCAGCCCAATAGCAATTATCTATATTTTTCTACCTATGCAGCCGGCAGATCCGCTGTATTTGATGGTGAGAAGGTAAGTACTATCGCGCCAACAAGAAGTTCAAATTCCTATCTACAATGGGAATCTGCTAATCAATTCGATATAGGTCTTGATTTTGTGATCTTAAATTCACGGATATCAGGAAGTATTGACTATTATAACCGCAAGACGACAAATCTCTTATATAACGTACCTCAACCATTAAGTTCAGGCTTTTCCAGTCGCACAGAGAATGTGGGAAGTATGCGTAATACCGGAATCGAGTTCAACCTTAACGGAGCTATCATAGATAACCGAGAGGTTAAATTGGATGCCAATTTTAATATCACGACGTTAAATAATAAAATTTTGAGCCTCGGTAGTGTGAGTCAATTCATCGGTTCTGGCCCTGGGAATATCGGAGAGTACAGTATACTTAAACCAGGTGAATCAATGGGTTCATTCTATGGATATATTGTAGACGGTGTTTGGCAAGAAGGAGATGATTTTTCTTTGGTGCAGGCCGGTGTACGACCTGGTGATCTAAAATATCGCGATCTCGACAATAATAACATAATTAATGCCAATGATCGGACTATTCTAGGAAGATCATTACCTGATTTTTATTACGGGTTCAATACCAATGTCCAGTATAGAAACCTAACACTATCTATCTTTATAGAAGGTTCTAAGGGCGCCAAAATGCTAAACAGCAGTTTAGTTGATTCCTATTATCCCGTTGATTTTCGCAGAAACAAATTAGCAGAACCCTATTTGAACAGATGGACGGCGGCCAATCCCAGTGAAAAATACCCTTCGTTTATTCCAGGTGACGTACAGGGCGCTCTAAATGTAACGAATAGAACTGTAGAGGATGCTTCCTATTTGCGTCTCCAATCCGTTCGTTTATCTTATAATGTTCCTTTACCGGAAAGCTTGTTTGTCCAAAGCGCGACCTTTTTCATTAATGGTCAGAACTTATATACGTTCACGAAATATTCCGGAGTAGATCCAGCTGTCAATGCTATTGGCGACGATATCCTAAGGGTAGATTATAATTCTTATCCGCTGACACGTACGTTCACAGCTGGTGTAAATGTTCAATTTTAATAGCAATGAAATATCAAAAAAGTATTCGAAATGAAAAAGATCTTTAATTATATCAACTTATTCATCGTTAGCGGATCCTTAATGGCATGTAGTGGCATTTTGGATGTAGTACCTAATTCTGAATTTTCTCCAGATAATGTGCTGACGACAGAAGAGGGCATAAAATCCCTCTTATTTTCGGCATATGCAGAACAGCAGACGCAGCAAAACTCTCGCTTTGTTATCAATGATTCCGAGGTGAGCACCGATATGGCTTTCAATTCAGCAGGGGCAGAGAATAGTCAACTTATACACCTCATAAACTTCACTTGGACGCCCACATTAAGTACTTTCCAAAGTGATATGTGGGGACCAAATTACCGTTCTATCCGTGATGCTAACGGCGTAATAGAAAATATTGAAGGAGTCAACACATCCGAAGAAACCAAGAATCTGCTATTAGCGGAGGCTAAAGTATTACGCGCACATGCCTATGCTAATTTGTACATTTTTTTTGGCCCTGTACCCCTTCGTCTTTCCACCGAACAGGTGGGTGATCTAGCACGTGCCACGGATGAAGAGATGAGAGATTTAATTGAATCCGAATTAGTCGAGGCTATTCCATATTTACCGGATCCCGGCGACGAAGAATCATTCGGTCGCTTCAACAAAGGAAATGCTACCGGTATTCTAGCTAAATTCTATCTAAATACAAAGCAATGGCAGAAAGCGGCAGACGCTGCTAAAACCGTAATCGACTTTGGTTATTACAGTACTACGCAATATAATTTTAAAGATTTATTCAAAGTTGAAAACGAAGGAAAAACAAATAGAGAAATGCTATTGGTGTTACCATGCCGGAATGAAGCCGATTATGGCAACTGGTTTATGGCCGGAGCATTGCCACCGGATTTCAAGAGCACTCCAGAGATACCGGAGTATGTTTATCAACCGACGATGTCCATTTTCGCTACGCAATACCGCCTGCGTACCGCATTTGTAAACAGCTTGTCACCGAATGACTTAAGACGTTCACTCATTTGTACAAGTTATATTAATAACAGTAATGTCACGGTTAACATTTTGGAGGCAGACAACGCCCGAAGTTTCAAATATTGGGATAATGCAATAATAGGGAATAACGGTGGCGCGGATGTCCCTGTTTTACGCTATGCTGATATTTTACTAACACGTGCTGAGGCGCTGAATGAACTATCCGGAACAACAGATGAAAGTTTTACCCTAATTAACCAAATCCGTAAAAGAGCGGGCCTCACCGACTTATCATCTGCAGATGTCGGGACAAAAGAACTGTTTCGCAATGCCCTATTTAAAGAACGAGGCTGGGAATTTATCTCAGAAGGAAAACGGCGTGAAGACCTGATAAGGCAAGGAACCTTTTTGTCTTCAGCAATTGAAAGGGGCATCTCGCCAAGCGTGGCAAACGCAGATAAGTTATTATTCCCCATTCCTCAGTCTGAAATCGATGCCAATAAGCTTTGTGAACAAAATCCCGGATATTAAGACTTGATCATGATGAACCAAATCGGATTAGGGAAGCTTATGCAACTTTTTATTGTGGTATTGTTTTCTTATAATTTTTCTTTAGCGCAAGACCACCGCTCCGGATTTAGCGACCCAACAGCTCCTGTAGGAGATTCTATCCTTACCGTCCCCGAAGTCGTCCAGCCAATACTGGATGTTTGGATGCGTGATACGTATGTTATGTTAGGGCCAGATGGAAATTACTATTTAACCGGTACCACGACAACTCCCGGACGGAAGTTCGCGAGGGAGGCGCACTGCTGGGATTACAACGATGGCTTATACCTATGGCGTTCGCCCGATCTAAAAACGTGGGAACCCATGGGTAGAATTTGGTCTTTTGACCAAGATGCTGCACGGTGGCAGAAAGAGGGAAAGACTATTAAAGAAGGAGCCAAGTCGATAAACGGCGATCCGCTCGATTCCATCTATCGGGCGGTGTGGGCTCCCGAATTACATTACATTAAAAGTAAAAAAAAGTGGCTTCTTGTCGCTTCCCTAAATGGAGAAAACCGTTCTTTCGTTTTAGAAAGCGTTTCGGGAAGTCCCCAAGGACCATATCGTAATATCAAAGGGAATCAAACTAAAGCTATTTTTAACAATATTGATCTTAGCATTTTCGAAGATAGCGAGGGCACAGTATATCTCCTTGGCCATAACCATTACATTGCACGCATGAAGGATGATTTGAGCGATATAGCGGAACCCTTTAAGCGCATTCAAGAGACACCGTATTTCGAAGAACCCTATATTGAAGGCGTATGGTTGACAAAATATCGCGGTAAGTACCAATTGTTGCAAACGGTGTGGTCTCTATCTGCGTCGAATCAAGCCTATACATATACGAGAGATGGAACATCAAATCAACGCGTATATAGTTACGATGTTGTAGTAGCCGAATCGGACAATATTTATGGCCCTTATGGGCCGCGCTATCCAGCTATTTTGGCCGGTGGTCATAATAACCTCTTTCAAGACAAACACCATAACTGGTGGTCTACGACATTCTTCAATCCACGTGGGGCTATGGCCGACAAGTTCCCGGTTACCTGTCGACCAGCACTTGTACCCGTGAAGTGGGAGCAAGGTCGGTTAAAACCAGATATAGAAGCTGCTAAAGAATTTTATTTATAATGAAGATGAAAAAGTTGATTACTGTTAGGATTATTTTATTTATATATATTACGTTTTTATTTGTCGACGTAACCTTGGCGCAATATAGTCCTACACCTAAATTTAAAGGGAAAATAGGAAAAACGATCGAAGAAACAGAAGAACGATACGCACAGGTTCATCCATTAGCACCCGAAAATGCACCCAATGTCGTATGGATACTCATTGACGATATTGGCTATGGTGCTACGACAGCTTTCGGGGGGCTTATTGAAACGCCCGCATTCGATCGGCTCGCCGACAATGGTCTACGATATACAAACTGGCATACGACGGCGTTCTGTGCACCTACTCGAGCGGCATTGCTTACTGGCCGTAATCCGCACTCCGTGCATTTTGGCTACTTTGCCAGTGAATCTTATGGTACACCAGGTTACGACGGTTACTTGCCTTTTGAAAAAGCGACCGTAGCGGAGATTTTGCGGGAGAACGGATACAGTACTTTTGCAGTAGGTAAATATCATGTCACATCCCCCTCTGACGTTACTGCAGCCGGTCCTTTTAACCGCTGGCCTACAGGCCGTGGATTTGATCATTATTATGGTTATAAACCCAGTGTTGGCGGTGCCCCACAATGGAATGCCGTTTTATATCGGGATACGCAATTGACACCTAAAGATCCTGAAGGACGTCATGTTACGGAGCTATTTGCCAATGAAGCCATACGTTATATAGACGAGTTGAAAAAAGTGGATCCGAGAAAACCATTTTTCCTTTACTTCGCTCCAGGTGGAACACATACTCCCCATCAAGTGGCGGTGGAATGGGTCGATAAGTATAAGGGGAAATTTGACAAAGGTTGGGACTGGTACCGCGAAACAGTTTTAGGGCGTCAGAAACAACTAGGACTTGTGCCGCAGAACGTAGAACTGCCACCTCAAAATCCAGATGTTCGCCCTTGGGATACTCTGTTGGATGACGAGAAGACAGTAGCAGCTCGCTTAATGGAGAATTATGCAGGGTTCGTATCGCATACCGATTATGAAATAGGACGTGTCATAGATTATCTCGAACAAACCGGCGAACTGGAAAATACGTTGATCGTTTTGATGATAGGAGACAATGGCACGATGGGGGCATCGCCAAGAGATAAACTTGTTAACTATACGGAGACGCTACCAGAAGTTCTCGCCCAACAATTGAAAAACCTCGATTCATTGGGTACTGCAAAATCATTTCCCAATTATCCAGGAGGGTGGGCCGCAGCAACCAATACGCCGTTCCGTTACTATAAAGAAAACCCCAGCTGGGAGGGAGGAACACATAATGCAATGGTCTTGTACTTTCCGAAGAGGATTCAGGGGAATGGCGAGGTGAGATCGCAATATTCGTACGTAACCGATATTATGCCCACCACACTCGAACTTACAAACGCTCAAGTTCCGAAGATCATTCATGGTTATCCCCAACACCCCATAGAAGGGATCAGTCTAGCATATTCTATTAATCATCCTGAAGCACCAGAACGTCATACGATTCAATATCACGAAACCACAGGCTCATATGCATTATATAAAGATGGTTGGAAAGTTGCCTTCCCCAATGGAATGAAAAGTCCGAACGGCGCGATCAGAGAACCCGACTCTAGTGGTGTATATTTATACAATATGAAGGAAGACTTTAACGAAATACATAATTTAGCAGATAAATACCCAAGAAAAGTGAAAGAACTTAAAAAAGCGTTTGAAAAAGAAGCATGGAAGTATAATGTCTACCCTCTCAAAAACAAGTGGAAAACGACGAATCCTTATACTATAAAGTATTATAAGGGCAATATGCCACGATTCTAGTGATCATTGAACGGCTATATAGAAAGAGCGACTATTTTAAATTAATTAAGCAGTTAAATCATGAATAAAACAAAATTATATCAAATTACCCTTATTATCCTGTGTAATACTATTTTCATTATACCTCCTTCCAGTGCGCAAATGAAGCAAGAAAAACCTAATGTTCTTTTCATCCTGATCGACGACTTGAAGCCCGCTATTCATGGTTTTGGGGATGTTACAGCCATTACACCGAATATCGATGCACTAATTAATCGAGGCGTACGGTTTGATCGGGCCTACAGTAATCAGGCCGTCTGCGTGGCATCGCGAAACAGCCTATTGCTAGGAAGTCGTCCAACCTCGACTGGACTCTACGATTTTGGCCGAGATATCCGGCAATATTATCCGGATGCGGTAACGCTTCCCGAAGCATTTAAAAACCAGGGATATTTCACACAGGCAATAGGCAAAGTATTCCATATAGGCCACAATACCTACAATGATCCCCAATCTTGGTCAGCACCTCACTTTCATGAGAAAATTATCGAGTATTTGACGATGGATAAGTCACAGTCCGAATTGACGATAGAAGAAGCTCTTTTTGAAAATCACTCTTGGGAGTATGCGTTGAAACAGATTAAAGGTATTCCTTGGGAATCACCCGATGTGCCAGATGAGGCCTACGGTGATGGTCGTGTAGCTAATAAAGCGGTTCAGGTATTAGATTCTTTGCAGGCTCAAAACCAGCCATTTTTCCTTGCTGTAGGTTTTGCACGTCCGCATCTCCCATTTTCCGTACCTAAGAAATATTGGCACTATTATGATGAAGCAAAGCTTCCCTTGCCCCTTACAGAGCAGTATCCTGAAGGAGCCCCGAAATTTGCGGTAAAACGGACCGGAGAGATTGAACAATATCAGAATATTCCCGACTATAAGGAGGGTGAACGTTATCCGGATTCACTGAAACGGAGGCTTATACACGGCTATTATGCCGGAGTTAGTTACGTAGACGCGCAGATCGGCAAAGTAATAGCGGAGTTAAGGCGGAGTGGGCTGGATAAAAACACGATCGTGGTACTATGGGGAGATCATGGTTATTTGTTAGGCGACATGGGGATGTGGACAAAACATGTGAACTACGAACTGGCAAACCGGGTGCCCCTTATTATTTCCGTGCCAAATGGTGCACTTTCGGGCTATGCGACGGCTTCTATAGTTGAAACGGTAGACATCTATCCCACATTGATCGAGCTGGCGGGACTAACTTTGCCAAAGGAAAACCCTTTGCTATTTGATGGAGAGAGCCTTGTACCACTCCTCACCCATAAAAAACACAAGATAGATTATGCTTACCACTGCTACCCGCGTGATGGCTGGATGGGGAGATCGATCCGCACTGATCAATACCGTCTCGTGGAATGGACAAATATCCAAAATAGGAATCTACCGGCTCAATACGAGTTTTATATATACGATAAGGATCTATTGGAACATAAAAATGAAGTGGATTTTAAGAATCCAGCATTTTTGGAGACTCTCGCTCTATTGAGACAGCAACCGGACTATCATGCACCTCTGCCGGCAAGCCCACAAAAAAAAATAATAATGGAATAATATATTTTTAAATAACTCTACATATTCTATGGTGTAGACTTATTTAAAAAATCCTACCATTGCAACCTCATTGTTTGAAAACGAAATCATCAGCCTGATAATCCTGTTCTATAATGGCAGTTAAGCAAGCTGAAGTCTTTTTAAGCGCATTATGCAAAACCATGTTTGCAGGATCTCTTCTCGGGTTTGTTAAAACGGCGCATGGAACTCCAGCCCCGCTGTGCCGTTGCTTTAATTTTATTCGTCAACACAGGGTGTTCGCGGGTGGACAGCGTGAAATTGGCTAATTTTATGGCTTCAAGCTCTACCTAATCATCAACAACAGCGGCGAGATCACGTCGTCTTAAATCACAAAGGGCAATGTGAACGAAAGGAACCTGAGGCACATGATGGATATGATATGACAAAAGACATCTTCAGCAAGCTATACAAAGAAAAGTGATATATCTCCAAGGCAATGGCCGATATCCTTTTGGGAAACGGTATACAGATGTTTACTAAACCAAGAAAGAACATGAAGGTGATCAACTTGAGTCAGGCCGACAGAATCATGCTCAGGAAGAGGACGATCATCGAATAATCAGATAATTAATTTAATTAGTGATGGATTAAAAATCTGCAAAAACTGATAGAAATTTGAATTTATGTGGAAGGTATTCTATGTTCACAAATGAGTTTGCTGCGATTTTCGCTTACCTTTCAAGATCGTAATATCTGGCATACGTGGGACAGTCGTAATCTCATTATAGAAATTATTTATTCTATATCCTCCGCTATGATGAGATTTCAAAAAATATTTATTCTTGACACTAACTTAATGCTTAGAAGATTCTAGACCTTGACTTTAGCGCGCAAAGACAATCCACATTTAAATTTGGAATCATAAAAACGGAATTTTCAAATTTCGACAAAGGCTATTCTTTATTTACGTTATATATTATGTCATTTGCATCTTATTCTTCAAATCAAGCATATCCTTACTAAGCTTTCCTTCGACTACCTTCGCATAAATCTGTGTAGTTCTAATGCTGGTATGCCCTAACATACTGCTAACTGATTCTATCGGAACGCCATTACTTAGTGTTATCGTAGTCGCAAATGTATGCCTAGCAAGATGGAAAGTCAAGTTCTTTTTAATCCCGCATATATCAGCAATCTCTTTTAGATAACCGTTCATACGTTGATTGGAAATCACTGGGAATAGACGCCGTTCATTGGAAGCTTTTGGGTGTGCTTGATATTTTTCGATTAGAGCTAAGGCATGTGGGAGAAGTGGAACCTTTACCACGGTATCGGTTTTTTGGCGTTGCGTGTTTAACCAATAACCGCCATCAATTCCCTTGATTACATTAGCCTCCGTGAGGTTCATCATATCAACATAGGCAAGACCAGTATAACAGCAAAATATGAACATATCCTTGACAGACTGCAAACGCTCAACATACAAGTCTTTGAGCTGTATTTTGTTTAGCTCTTCTTGCGTAAGATACCCCCGTTCTATTTTATCAAAGTGAAGTTTATACTTTGAAAATGGATCTTTATCGATCCAATCAAATCTCGCAGCCAAATTCACCATTTTACGCAATCGTTCCATATGCTTCATTACACCATTGTTAGCCATTTTTTTGTGATGATCGAGCGGTTCAAAGCGCTGTAAATAGCGTTCGAAATCGATAATGAATTTATAAGTTAGCTCGGAAAGTGCTATATCTCCGTTATAGCAGCTTTTGAGAAAGCTCTTAACATACCGCTGTGTTGTATAGTAGTTTTTCATTGTACCTTGGGCTAAATTGTCGGCACATTCGCTATTGTGGTATTCCATTAGGCTACACAGACTCATCAAACTGTCGTCCTTACCAGCAATGGAATTTTTGATAGCTTCAACTGAAACGACCTTACCTTTTTCAACCAAGGCATGATATGCTTCAGCTATCAATGTCCGCATACGATCAATCTGAATATTCAGCTTTACCACTTCTTCGCTCCTGCCCTTCGCTCGACCTTTTAAATCGCTCCACTGATCCGGAGATACTTTCCTCTTAAGGGATATCTCTGCACGTCGGCCATTGACTGATATCCTTGCATAAACTGATGCCAGTTTACTCTTCTGGCTTTTCGCACTTCGGATAATAAAGTGGATTCCGAAGGTGTTCACATTTTTAGTGTCCATATATATTCTGTTTTTAATGACAAAATCTATTGACGGTTCTTCGCAATGCAGAAAGCTAATCGTGGGAACAGAAAAAAGACAAAACTTCATAGCCTTAGTCCAAGCTTTGCATCGCGCGAGGTGAGTAAATTTCATACGCTAAAATTTACTCACCTAATTGCTCACATTTTTATTGATACTGTTTGCAGGATTCTACTTCGGAAAAAATAAAAAAACCCGCTTAATCGTGAGATTTGCGGGTTTTTGACCTTACTTATCGTAAGTGTTGTCGGGGTGGCAGGATTCGAACCTACGACCTCCACATCCCAAATGTGGCGCGATACCGGGCTACGCTACACCCCGAAAAGGTATCACCTTTGTTTTGTGTGGCACAAATATACGGCACTAAAAACATCTTTGCAAGACACAACAATAAATTTTAAGTAAACAATTGATAGCCTGTTATATATATTTAATAAGCACGCCCAATACTGCTCGAACAGACGATCTACACGCTGCTCTCTTTCCGCAGGGAGCATGCAGGATACGCTGCGCAATGAACTACATCTTGATTTCTATCATCCGCTACGTAGAATTTATTTTCATTTTTTTCTTGATCGCTATGGATTATACAGATTATCTTCTATATTTGTGATGTTATTTTTATTTAATCTAAATAATATAACACATTATCTCTTCTCAATATGTTGTCGCGAGCCCTCTACTCGTGACAACTTTTTTTTAGGCATAAAACAAATCCAGAAATAGCGCGTTATAATTTTACACTGGCATGAAGAAACATGCTTGGGTTTACGAGAGAGACTAGAATAAAAATTTTGACAGCACCTATTATTGGGAATACCCCTATTCGGAAATGCGAATTTCTTTCATCACGTTATCACAGTAACATATACATCAAGGAGGAGTTTCACAATCCCGGTATGTCTGCTAAAGACAGGCCGGCATATTACATGATACAAGATGCTATCAACCGGAATTGTATCTCGCCCGGCGGTACATTCGTTGAAGCAAGCAGCGGCAACACAGGTTTAGGCATTGCTATGTTTGCCAAACAATATGGCTACCGTTCCAAGATCTTTGTATCGAAAAGTTGTTCGCAAGAGAAGATTGCCATCCTGGAAGCAGCGGGAGCAGAAATCGAAATTTGTGATAACTCCAACGGACTGGGCGATTTTTATTCCACGCAATTTAAAGCACAATCTTACGCTGCGACACAGCCAAATGCATATTTCACCAATCAATATTATAATAGCCAAAACATTCGCGCACATTATAAAACGACGGGACCGGAAATCTGGAAACAAACTGATGGTCAGATCACCCACTTCTTGTGCGGTGTAGGGACAGGCGGAACGATTTCGGGTGTTGGTCGCTATCTAAAAGAACAGCGCCCAAACGTTAACATATGGGGCGTCGAACCAGCTGGGTCAATCTTGCAACATTACTTGGATGCGCGTAGCATTCCCGAGCAAATCGCACCATTTGAGTCGATCGAGGGCATAGGCCGGAATTTTGTTCCGGGCTCTTTTGACCCAACTCCTGTCGACCATATCTATCAAGTCACCCAAGAAGACACCAAAACTATGGCTAGGGCATACCGTACCGATACAGGCATACTATGTGGCTTCTCCAGTGCCGCCGTGCTCGCCTGTTTACAGCGATATGCCACAGGCATGCACCTGAAGCCCACCGATACCTTGGTGCTATTATTCCCAGATCATGGCAGTCGCTATATCAGTAAACTATATAGTGAAACCCCGAAAAGTGTGGCACACGCTTAATCTAAACCCTTCGTATGTATACTTTCGACGACATTGCAATTCCCATTTCTTGGCCAGACAAAACTGCCCGTGGCGATGAAAAATGGATGGCCTTACTCAAACGTATGGGTGTGGTAAAAAATTTGAATTTCCGTGTGGGCCATGCCGCCATTTTACTCATCGAGCGAAAAAGCGGTAAAATCGAGTATTTTGACTTCGGCCGATACATCGTTCCCCGTGGATATGGCCGTTCACGCTCCGCGCGCTTTGATCCTCGCCTGCGCATCCGGACAGAAGCAAAGTTTGATAGCGAAAACACCATGCAGAATCTTGACGCACTTCTTGCTGAGCTAGTCGCTAATGAAGAGGCGACACATGGCGGCGGTCGTACCCTTTTTTCCATCTGCCGAAATATTAGCTTCGCAAAAGGAGTGGAATATGCGGATCGACTCGTGGAAACAGGCCCTATTTTATATGGCGCTTTCGCTAAAAATAACAACAGCTGCTCACGCTTTGTGGCGCAGATACTGACCGCTGCGATGAGCAGTCAAGATCCACGTCGAAGAAAAATACTATACCCCGAATCTTTTAAAGCAAGCCCCACTAGTAATGTGGTCAACGCGGCCGAAGCGATGGAGGTGTTCTGCCATAGCCATGGAGAAACGACACTTCTTCCCATGGACCGAAAAGCATCCATGCGCTTTCAGTTTAATTTGTTGAAAGACAATTTCAGTAAAAGAGGTGCGCTATCATTAGGCTCGGATGATATTGCGGGCATGGTACAATATCGGGAGCGCCCCACGGAGGTTCCCGAGCATGCGCAGTGGCTGGGAGGCATCGGAGAGGGAGCTTGGTTTGCGCTGGAGCAAACGGACATACATACCTTTCTAATCCGGAAATACAAGGCCGATGGAACATTGGAATACTTTGTGAACGCAAAATGTGTTCAGAAATTTGACCCAAATAGTGCCTACGCCTTTACCTATCATTTTAGTTTTGAAAATCACAGTGTCGTGCAAAACGAACAATTTTTTCTATTCCGGTCGGTCCTAGAAAAAGAAGAAGAACTGCAACAACAACATAACAGACAAGCAATATCATAACAAACATGGAAGTAACTCTATTAAAAGCAAAAATTCACACCGTAAAAGTCACGGAGGCAAACGTTGCATACAACGGGTCAATCACGATCGATGCTGACTTATTGGACGCTGCCGGGATCAAGAAATATGAGCAGGTGTACATCAACAATGCCGTTAATGGCAGTCGCATTATGACCTATGTGCTACCCGGAAAGCGTGGAAGCGGTGAGGTGTGTATGAACGGCGGCGCCGCCCTACATGCGAAGGTGGGCGACACCGTGCATATCCTATCATTTATCAACCTATCACCCGAAGAGGCGGATGCATACCAACCTACCCTGGTATTTACCGAAGGCGAAAACCAGATCAAATCGGTGGAAAAATATTCGTATTAACTATAAAAGGTTGCATGGCATTGACCAATGTCGTGCAACCTTTATGTCTCCCATCATTTTTTTAGCGCATGCTGCGTGTATCTTTGTAAAAACGATAAAGGAAATGGATAAGCGCGATATACAGACACTGGAAGACATTAAGCTATTGGTCAACACTTTTTATAGTAAGGTACAAAACGACGAGCTTATCGGCCCTATTTTCAACGATGTTGTCCAAGACCGATGGGACGCACACCTGGAAAAGATGTACCGTTTCTGGCAGACTATTCTTTTGGACGAGCACAGCTACGGTGGGCGGCCTTTTCCGCCGCACGCACAATTACCTATTGAGAAAGTGCATTTCGACCGCTGGCTGAGCCTATTCCATGAAACGGTTAGCCAATTGTTCGATGGCCCAACCGCCACAGAGGCGATGTCCAGAGGTGAAAAAATGGCTGCACTTTTCCAGATTAAATTGGAGCACATCCGACAATCGCCATTCCGCCCTTTGCTCTAGCTTCTGTACCCGAGCGAAAATACGGGCATACGGCACTAACAGACCAAACATGTGCTAGCTCCCGCTGCTCATGATAACGGTGATAGCATAAATTTACTTGGCCATGCCGCTATTTTCCGATCTGATCCGACTGCTGGTCGACCAAATAGAGCAAAGATGCTAGCGCAGCGACGCCCGATTGTAATTCCCGACGATCTACTGCCTCAAAAACATCTTTCGCTGTGTGGTGGATATCGAAATAGCGATGCGGGTCTGGTCGAAAATTGAACATGACCGTATTGGGAAAATGTTCACCCCAAACACCGGAGTCTACGCCAGGACTGCCCTGCAAAAAACGGGACACCCAAAATTTCTGTTCAAAAAGTGGCTTCCAGTTTGCCTGAATCCAAGATACGGATGCCGCCGATGCTTTGATATCAAAACCCCGCGGAGCAAAGCCTCCAGCATCACTCTCTATGGCTGCTATGATCTTTTCTTGCTTTGCTTTGGCCATCTCTCCGTATTTCAACGATCCCTGCACGCCATTTTCTTCATTCATGTAAAACACCAACCGTATCGTATGCTTGGGTTTGTAGCCCAAGGACATTAATGTGCGTATTGCATCCAACGTTCCCATTGTCCCTGTGCCATTATCGTGTGCGCCCTCGCCCACATCCCAAGAATCAATGTGCCCACCAATCGTGATAATTTCATCAGGCTTTTCGCTGCCGCGCCATTCGGCAATCACGTTATGGCTTTTTACGATCCCTTTCCAGGCGGCACTATTTGTTAGGAAGACCTTTGTTTTAGGATCACCCTTCAACGCTGCGCTCAGCTTCTGCGCGCTTACTGCAGATATAGCGATAGCCGGAATACTGTCAATTCCTGCGACGTACCGCGTACCACCGGTATGCGGAAAGTCATCTGCTACCGATGAAGACAGCGAACGGAAAAGATAGGCCACTGCGCCGAGCTTTGCCGCCTCTGCCGGGCCACGACTGCGTTGGCTACTGTTTAATCCGTAAGCGACGCCCGTCTCCACGATGGATTCATCCCAAGGTTTATTGACAAAGACAATTTTCCCCCGCACTTCATCGCCGCGCTGCCGAAGTTCACTTAACAATTCCACCTCTACAACTTCCGCCGTCAAGCCCGATTTAGGTGTAGCCACCGAACCACCTAAGGCCAAAACCTGCAATTTTTCTTTTGAATCAACAATGTATGCCTCCTCTGTAAGGCCACGGTCCCAAAACGGCACATCCACGTCTTGAAGATAGACCTGATCAAACGCCATAGACTGCATTAAAGATTTTGACCAAGTGACGGCTTGCTCAGCTCTTTCTGAACCGGCAATACGGTTCCCAATTTGCTTCGTTAAATACCGTAAGTTTTCGTAGGCTTGCCCCTTTTCAAAAGATGTACTATATATCCTATCCAGCATAATCGAATCTTGTTGTGCATGCGCAAAGCTGAAATTACTGGCTAAGGTTAATAAGGCGACGATCGTTTTCTTCATCAATGTATGTTAATTTTTAGAATGCTAAACATAAGTATTATTTTTGAAAATGGCCAGAACGTTACCCAGACCCTCTAAAGAGGTGGATTTGCATGCACATGCTTTCTTAAAGCATACGGAGGATTATGATGCCGACGAACTGCTGGCGGCATCGGTGGATAGGCTGCGCGAAAGTCTGGACGCGGCTATTTACTGGGCATATCCCGAAATACGATTTATACATGGCAAGGGCAAAGGCGCACTACGGAGCGCCGTTTATGAAGAGCTTGCTCATTACAAAGACAGCGGTGCCATCACCCGATATTATCCTTCGTACCAAAACGAAGATGTTGTGGTGGTGCTTATTGGTGTGTAATCTTTATAGGTTTGCCTACGCTGGAGATTTTACTTTATTTTCACCCGATAAACTTCATAGGGGAAGGATGTTTTATCTTCTCCCCCATTCCACTGCGGAAGCCTGTTTACTTGCGCGCAGGAAAAATAAAGGTATCCATCGCTGCCTATCCCCAATGAATCAGGCCATATCAAACGACTATCCTGCACAATCGTCTCGATCTTTCCATCGGGCGACCAACGCTTAATGCTGTAGTCTAGGGATGATGTTAAGTAAATATTGCCACTTTCGTCGGCCAGCAAGCCATGCGTGATGCTGGTCGTCCCCATATCCTCCACCTTGGTCTCGAGTTCTCCCGCCGAAAGCGACGTATCAGCCAGATAACGTGTTTCTATCCGGTAAAGATGGATGTCATTGATGGGTTTAAAATAAAAATAGCGGTTATCTTTTGTCAGCGCAATACCGTTCACATTGGAACGGAAAGGATTTCCATCCTTATCACGCATTGCTCGCCCTTCATAGGCCAATACAATATCGGGCTTGGCTTTGGTAGCAGTCGCCCCGGATAAAACAAGCCGCGTCTTGCCCGACGATAAGTCCAAAATAACAATTCCGGCCTGCCCCGGATCAGATAAATAGGCTAACCCCTTATCATGATCGATACGGACATCATTAAGCCCTGACTTTGTTTTGTCTAAGTCTTCAAAATGATACTGCCGAACAACATGGTTACTGGCTAGATCTATTTGTACCAACTTAAACTGCCCTTCCTTCGCATCGCCTGCGGCTTTTCCAAATACGGAATTGCCCGATCCAGGTTTGGAATCCAAAACCCACAGCTGGTCTTTACTATCCACGTAGATGTCCTGCACATTAATAAAATGGTTGTCCGGATCCCCATTTTTTGCATTCCAGTCAGCACTGGGATAGGCCACGCGCTGCCCTTCGCTAATTTCTGTTAGTCCAAATACATAAGGCTCCCGACGGGGGAAGGATACAAAAACACGGTTCTTACTGGATACGCTAACCCCAATCGGTTGCGACTTCCCAAAAGAAGCCACCACTTCAAGACGGGGATCTTTTAAATCTTGTGCTTCCAACATCGTAGATAATCCTACTAAACTAAAAAATAATAGTATCTCTTTCATCTTCATCCTTTGTCTTTTAACCTGGTCAGACATTGCGTTCATGGGTGTCAATCGGGTTCCGGAATCAACAGGATAGGTATGCATTCCGAATGCGACCATTAGTCTAACGCACAACCCGAAAGTTCGGATTTTAACTTTATAAAAAAAAGGATGTTAATCTTCGTTGTTAACATCCTTTTCACTTTATTTCGCTGGGATAATCGTAATTTTTCTAAATTCTATCCCGGTATGATCACCTTGCAGGTAGATAGGTCCTGGTTCGCCCTCGTTGCTATCCAGCGCACCGCCGGTGATGCCTGGGATTTCCTGCTCGGAAATGATCGTTTTGCCATTGGCGACAATGGTTACTAAACGACCACGAAGCGTGATTTCATAGGTATTCCATTCACCTGGCCCCGCAGCAACCATGGCATTGGGAGATAAAAAGCCGTAAACGCCCCCAAAATACAAAGCACCAGGGTGCCGGTCTTTCGGTGAATCCTCAATTTGAACTTCATAACGCCCGCGCAAGTAAATTCCCGAGTTACCACCCTCGGCATAGCGGAACTCCGCAAGAAGTTTAAAATCTTCAAACTTTTCTTCCGTGATCAAATTAGCACCTGCCTTCTGGTTGATAAGAATGCCATCTTTCACGATCCATTGGTTGTCATCAGACGATGTTTTCCAACCTGCTAAATCCTTCCCGTTGAAAAGATCGATAGCAGTTCCCCACTGCGCGTCGCCCGTACGATTCAGATACGGTGCTTTCACACCGGTATAGGAAAATGTATTTCCTTTGTTTGTGGTCACCGAACCCTTCAATGTCTCACCACTGAGTTCACCTTGGATAGTGAAATCGCCCTCTCCACCTTCCCACTGTGGGGGGACGCTGAATGAGAATTTCCCATTTTCTAACCGTATGTGAGAGACCGGTCTACTGCTGCCACTGTCGCCGACATAATAGCCTACCAGTGTATTAAATCCCGACAGCTTGATCTCGATCCATGAAGGTACCTGTTTCCCATCTTTTTCTACCGTCAAATCCCAACGGCCAAGGAGGCCTTTGGCTTCCTCGGGGATGGTTTGCGAAGCTGGATTGTGCACCTCTTCTTCTTGTTTCTCACCTGTATTTGATGCGTTATCACAGGAAACGAAGGTAGCACTCACTAAACACAGCATCAGGCCATAGCCAACATATTTTTTCAACATATTCTTACGTGTTAAAGTTTAAAGAACTAATTTAAAAAAATAAATGGAAACCGAGCTGTTTTGCAGACGATCAGTCTACTCGGCTAGCCAATCTTCAGCACATTTAGAGCCGCAAACGCATAGACCAACTGGATCTCCATTACCGTTTACGCGGGAAAAGCACATCGCGGTTTCCATTGGAATGGCGTTTCTTTCCACCCTTTTTAGGGTGATGTTTAGGGCCATGGCGTTTTACATGGTGTACCTTTTTTGCGTGCCCAGGGGGACGATGTCTATGTGGATGTCCCGGCGCTGCACAGGAAAAGCAAACAAATGCCAGGATAACAATCAGGAATGTTCCAATAATTCTTCTCATAGCAAGTGTTTAAACAAATATTGCACCAATCTATCGCGCTGCAGATATGCATGTACCATTAAAGCAAATAATCGACGTCATTTTTCCGAAGCCATCGCAAAGTGACGATCGCGATCTCGACAATACCGAGTGATGTCCATCAGATTACCGTCGTGTGCTTATGGAATATCCGAATAAAATCAATATTTTTATCGATTTATAAACGGGGCAAACCATGAGTGAGGTTACTATTAAATCGATAGCAAAAGCGTTGAACTTATCGCCCGCGACAATATCGCGTGCATTGAACGACAGCCATGAAATAAAGCAGGCCACCAAAGATCGGGTGTTGGCCTATGCCAAAGCGCACAACTATCGCCCCAACCCTTTTGCTAAAAATCTAAAAACCGGTAAGACAAATCTTATTGGTGTGGTAATCCCATTTCTGTCCAGCCCTTTTTTCCTAGATTTTATTGAGGAACTGTATAAGGCCGTTATGCCCTTACACTACACGTTAATTCCGTTCCAAACCCAAAATCAGGAAACGCTAGAAAAGGAAGCCCTCCATTTCCTTACCCAGCAAAATGTTGCAGGCATCATCATTTCGCCCGCGCATGAAAACTCCAATGCAGCCTTTTTAGAACAAATACATAGCGACAACTGCCCTGTCATTCTATTTGACCGTATCCAACATGGATTGAAAACGCATAAAATTGGCATCCACAATAGCATGGAAACTTACAAAGCAACCGAAGACCTGATTAACAAGGGACGCAAAAAAATAGCCTTCTTATGTGGCAAGGATATCGGCAACACGAAAGACCGCATACGCGGCTACAAAAATGCATTGCTGAATAACAACATCCCGTTTCTACAAGACTATATCATTTATGCCGATTATCAAGATCCAAATCAAGATATTGATGAAGAATTAAGGGCAAAACTAGCTGGGCTACAAGACAAAGCTTTACTTCCAGATGCCATCGTCGGTGGAACCGATACGCTATCCATCAAAATACTAGGTATATTGGCCGATTTAAAACTTCGCATACCAGAGGATGTGGCCGTGATCGGGTTTACCAACACCAATCTCGCAGATTATCTGCAACCCGCCCTTTCGACCATACGGCAACCGACCCAGAAAATGGCTAACCTTGCCGTCGAACTACTGATGGATCTGATCGCCAAAGTGGGCAAACGCAATGGTATGGACTACCAAAACTTCCTTCTACCTTCCCAGACGTTTTATCGCAAATCGACCGAAATTTAAAGACGCATAATCTTTTGCCTAATACCTTGTGATCAGCTTGATGTTGTTACCATGTTCGTGCGCCCTGCTATCAGGATTTCGTTTCGAAATGAACCGCGATGACCGTTACAAACCGTGAAAGTCCCGACAAATGGAGCGGACTTTAGTTTCACCACTACACAACTGTCCTGCACTATCCTGTATCAACTTGATAGTCAATACGTAAACTCCAAAATTAAGCCCTAAACGCTCAAAATAAGCTATTTACGCATGCAAAACATACGCGCTATGAAATCGATTCCGGCAACGATTGCGTAGTTTTTTCCTTGAAAACACTAGGTTTCGATCATTCCTTTATCTTATTATTGTGCAGACGATAGGGCACAACTATTTCGAATAGGACGCGCAGCTATTGTCGTAACCAGAGTATATAAATCTAGTAACAAACAACATTTCAAAATCCGGAAAACGCACGCCGACCTAAGGGATAGGTCTCGCATGTTGCCATCCAAATTTTGGAGCTATAACCATTATCAAATCTAATATTTCACTTATGAAGGAAATTAACGCTTTACTTCTTTTGCTGCTATGTTGCCACCTCGCTTTTGCTCAGCAACGCACGATTACGGGGAAAGTTGAGGATAGCCAAAACCGTCCCGTGCATGATGTTACCGTGAAAGTTAAAGGAGCAGAGACGCAGACCAAGACCGACGAGAGTGGCAACTACCGCATTGTCGTTACGTCAACAAATGCTATCCTGATGTTTACTTCCGTAGGTTATGATCTGCAAGAGCAGCAGGTTCTGGGACGTAGCGTAGTCAACGTTACCCTGACCGATGGTAATTCGCAGTTGGACGAGGTTGTCGTTATCGGCTACGGCACTGTAAAACGAAAAGACCTTACCGGCGCGGTGTCATCTGTAGATGCCAAAACCATCTCGGCAGCCCCCGTATCTTCCGCATTGGAAGCCATACAAGGGCGAGTTCCGGGCCTCAACATTACTGCTACGGAAGGCTCGCCGGATGCGGAGCTGACGGTGCGCGTGCGCGGCGGCGGTTCTATCACACAAGATAACGCACCGCTGTATATCGTAGATGGATTTCCGGTAAGTTCCATAGCCGATGTAGCGCCACAGGACATCGAAACCATAGATATTCTTAAAGATGCGTCATCCACAGCGATCTACGGAGCCCGCGGCGCCAATGGTGTAATCCTTGTCACCACGAAAAGCGGAAAAACAGGAAAAACAAACATCAGCTTTAACGCTTTTAATTCGATTAAAAATATCGCGAATAAACTCGATGTATTATCGCCGATGGACTACGTAAAATGGCAATACGAGCAATCGTTGCTAGCCAATAAGCCCGAAAATTACACGCAATATTTTGGTAATTACCAAGACATGGATCTGTATGGAAATATCCCGGCGAATGACTGGCAAGATATCATATTCGGCCGCACCGGAAACACGTACAACCAAAACTTAAACATCAACGGTGGTAGCGAAAAAACGAAATACGCAGTGAGCCATAGTTTTATCGACGACAAAGCCATCATGCTGGATTCTGATTTCAAACGCCATAACATCAACCTGAAACTAAACCATAAACTCTATGACAAGCTGACGCTGGATCTAGGCTTTCGCTATTCGGACACGCGTGTAAACGGCGGTGGGATGAATGAACAAAATGAGAAATCATCAGCAGACTCGCGGTTGAAATATGCCATGCTTTATCCGCCATTTGCAGTCCCGGGATTAACAACCACTACCGAAACCGATGACGACTTCAATCTCTACAGTCCTATTGTGGCTATTGCTGACAACGACCAATACTTTCAGCGAAAAACCTACAACTTGAACGGTGCTGCCACCTACAAAATCATAGACAACCTGACCCTCCGATCGGATTTCGGCTATGAAGGCTTTCGCAATGATCAAGATCGCTTTTATGGCAATACAACCTATTATGTACGCAATGCGCCTACCAGTGGCAACCAAAATAAACCAGCACTGATACAAACCAATACAAATAGAAACAGCATCCGAAATTCCAATACGTTAAGTTATGATTTTGCCGATGTGATCGGTGCTGATCACAAACTGAACGCGATGGTCGGCCAAGAATTTATCATCACGACCAACAACATATTGGAAAACACCTTGCATGGCTTTCCTGAGACATTTGATTTCGAACGTGCACGGATGACAACCACGTTGGCAACACCATTCTCGATCAACAATTTCTTCGAACCAGATGATAAATTACTATCGTTTTTTGGCCGGGCCAACTACGATTACAAAGAGCGCTATCTACTGAGTGTTGCCTTCCGTGCGGATGGTTCTTCCAAGTTTGCCGCTGGCAACAACCGCTGGGGCTATTTCCCTTCCGTATCAGGAGCGTGGCGTGTGTCCGAAGAAAATTTCATGCAAAACACGAAAGCATGGCTTACCGACCTCAAGCTGCGCGCCAGTTATGGAGAAACTGGGAACAACCGCATTCCAAACGGACTTTTGGTGCAGCTGCTGAACAACTCGCCTACAGCTTGGGTCAACGGTAGCACGAACTATTGGGCGCCGTCCAAAACCATGGCCAATCCTGACTTGAAATGGGAAACCACCATCACGCGAAACCTAGGTTTGGATTTTACGCTGCTTGGCGGAAAACTGAATGGTACCATCGATGCCTATGTCAACAAAACCAAGGATCTTTTGCTGGCTTACAACGTAGCCGGATCGGGATACGACATCCAATATAGAAATATAGGAAGTACGCAAAACAAAGGTTTGGAGTTCTCCCTAAACTGGAATGTGGTAAGCAAGGAAAATTTTGATCTGACGTTTGCCGGCAACATAAGCTTTAACCGCAATAAAGTGTTAGACATAGGCGCTCTTGCCAACATCCCATCGGCATCGGGCTGGGCATCCACAGCAATCAATGCAGACTATATTGTCGAGGCAAATCACCCGCTAGGCCGCATGTATGGCTATGTCAATGATGGCCGCTACGAGGTATCAGATTTTGAGGGGTTCAATGCTGCTACAAACCGCTGGATCTTGAAAGAGGGCGTAGCGGATGCGTCGGATGTGGTAGGCAATGTTCGCCCCGGCTCGATGAAATTGAAGGACTTAGATGGCGATCTGAAACTGAGTGTTTCCGATAGAACATTTATTGGCGACGCCAACCCGCTCCACACCGGTGGATTTTCCATCAACTCTCGTATTTACAACTTCGACGTGGCGACATATTTCAACTGGAGTTATGGCAATGATGTGTACAACGCGAACAAGCTGGAGTACACGCAAACCAGTCAATATTTCTCGCGCAACATGATTGCGACGATGGTAGACGGTCAGCGATGGACCAACCTACGACCTGATGGAACCCTTAGCAACGATCCTGCTGAGTTGGAAGCGATGAATAGCAACACCAGCTTGTGGTCGCCCTATACGCGGCAGTTTGTCTTCAACGATTGGGCGGTTGAAGATGCGTCATTCCTTCGGCTAGCGACAGTAACCTTGGGCTACACGCTGCCTACCGCCATTTCGCAAAAATTAAGGATGAGAAGCCTGCGCGTATATGCATCCGGCTACAACCTCCTGCTGTTTACTAACTATACAGGCTTCGACCCGGAGGTATCTACCCGCCGGCAGACACCACTTACGCCAGGTGTGGATTATTCGGCTTATCCCAAGAGCAAATCATTCGTTTTTGGCTTAAATGTTAATTTTTAAAGACAACATGAAAGAGATGAAAAATTTAGTACATACAACCCTATTGCTCGCCGGTATACTGCTTGCCAGTAGTTGCAATGATTTTTTAGAAGCGCCCGCCAAGTCTTCCATGGAGGCCGAAGTGATCTTTTCTGATCCTACGCTAGCGGCAGGTGCCATTCCCGGCATCTTGCAATCCTTTGGAGAAACCAATTCCTATAGAGGTCGTTACCTCGTCTTCTACGGCACAAATACCGATGTAGAGGTCAACAGCTCCTTAAAAGCGATTGATGATGATAAAAGCCGATTAAGCAATTACAACACTACGCTTAATAACGGACAAATGAATACGGAGAACAATGCCTATGCTAAATTTTTCGAGGGTATTGAACGTGCTAATTTCGCTATTGTGTCGCTCCGCAGATATGGAAACATCGAAAACTCGCCCGAGATGGCACAGATATTAGGTGAAATTTTAACGCTTAGAGCGGTGCTGTACAGCGACCTGATCAAAGGATGGGGAGATGTTCCTGCGCGCTTCGAACCCATAACCAGCGCCACATTAACCCTGGAGCGTAGCGATAGAAACATTATTTACAAACAGCTGCTTGCCGACCTTGCTGAGGCCGCTGAACTACTCCCTTGGCCAAACCAAAGCGCAGCCACGAATTCTGTAGAGCGCGTGAGTAAAGCTTTCGCAAAGGGGCTTCGTGCACGCCTGGCACTGGCGGCAGGTGGCTACGCTTTACGGCAGGATGGCAACATCCGCCTAAGTGACGATCCAGATCTTTCCCGGGAGAAAATGTATAGCCTTGCAAAGCAAGAATGTCTAGATATTATCAATAGCAATACCCTGCGTCTGCTAGGTTTCGAGGAGACTTTCCGACGTTTTAATCAGGAAAATTTAGCGGCTGGTGGTGAATCCATGTGGGAAATACCTTTCGCGGAAGGGCGGGGCCGCGTGATATTTGACCTCGGTGTTCGCCACACGAAAACGAATAAATACACGGGGCAAAACCGGGGTGGCACCATAGGTCCAAACCCACTTATGCTATATGCCTTTGACAGGGATGATACACGACGTTTTGTTTCCGTGGTGCCCTACGAATGGGATCGCGCATCAGCCGATGCACCCGATGCAGGCGGCTTTCAGATCCCCTCATCGTTGGGCAGGCTGTTCTTCGGAAAATACCGCTATGAGTGGATGAGCCGACGGGTGACATCAACCAATGACGATGGCTTGAACTGGATGTATATGCGTTACGCTGATGTGATCCTTATGGCAGCGGAGACCATCAATGAGCTGGATGGTCCAACAGCAGCAGCGCCCTATCTTAAAATGATACTAGACAGGGCTTTTCCAAATAATCCGGCCAAAGTATCAACGCTTATCAGCGCCGCTACACCTTCGAAAGATGCGTTTTTCAATACAATTGTTGATCAACGAGCACTCGAATTTGTTGGCGAGATGTTGCGCAAGCAGGATCTTATCCGTTGGAACCTCTTAGACGTAAAACTATCGGAAGCCAAAACAAAACTGGAGCAACTGGAAAAACGGACCGGAATATACGCAAACCTGCCAAACAGAATATACTACAGAATGGCTGCTGATGGGGAGACGCTTGACATTTACGGCTTAAATTTTGGCGATACCGATGCACAAGGGGCTTCATTAGGCTATACCGCCAGTAAAACATGGACCATGGTTGCCAACAACGACCAAACAACATACTGGAATGCCTTGGTATATCCCGGAAAGACCGCCAATGCCCAGCCTTACTGGCCGATATGGCAGGTATTCTTAGACGCTTCAGAAGGAAAGCTGAATAACAAATTTTTGAACCTATAATATGAGCACCATGATCAATAGAAGAATATACTGGCTAATTGCACTGGCTATAAGTTACGGTTCAATAACCTCTTGTTCCAAGGATATGACGCAGGAAATTGCTGAGCTGAATCTCGACCGTGCCCTGTCTCCTACTGGAGTGCTTGCTCAAGTAGTAAACCGCACGTCGGTGCGTTTACAATGGAACAAGATGCACAATGCTGATCATTACGTTGTCGAGATATTTGACAACCCGTCATTCACTGGAGAAGCTGCCATGCGCTTGGACGATGTGCAATATACCCAACTTCCACTCACCGTTCCCGGCTTGAATGGCGAGACGGCTTATACTGTACGCATCCAGGCGATAGGCAGCACTGCTCCTTCGAAATGGAGCATGGCTACCTTCACGACAGATACGGAACAAATTCTGCAGACGATAGACCCAGACAAAGTGACGTCCTCTTCCGTGGTGCTGAATTGGCCTGCTACGGTGATGGCCACGAGCATCGTTATCACTCCCGGCAATATCGAAAGGCCTGTCAGCGCGGAAGAAGTGCGAGCCGGTGAGGCTTTGATAGCGGGTCTACAAAGTAACGTGACGTACACCGCTAGGCTTGTAAACGGCAACCGCACACGAGGAACGATCACCTTCACCACGCTATTGGGTGACAATGTCACGATGGTCGATCCAAGCCAAAACTTGGCCAGCATCATCGCTTCCGCCAAAGATGGCGATATACTTGCACTGCAACCGGGCACATATGCCATCGACAACGACTTGACCGTTGATAAAAGCATCACCATTCAAGGTCTTCGAACCGCTGATAGACCCATCTTACGAGGCGTCGCATTTAAGCTGAGTAAGAGCGTAGGCTTTACCTTGAAAGACCTCGTGCTAGACGGGACGGGTGGCAGCGGAAACCAAACCATCGTCTACACCGACGACGCTACCTATGAAGCATTCGTAATGGAAGGTTGTGACGTAAAAAATTATGTCAAAGGATTGTATCATATCAACAAAAAAACACGGATACGCTCCACGACCTTTAAAAACAATCTGATCCACGAGATTGAATGCAATGGCGGCGACTTGATCGACTACCGCACCGGCCTCTCTGACGTATTTATCTTTGAAGACAATACCGTTTACAATAGCGCCCTGGCACGCGATATATTCCGTATGGATGCAGGAGGTTCGACAGAATTTCCACAGGTTAAAAGTCTAATTACAATCACGAACAACACGTTCTATAACCTTGCGAATGGCAGTAAGCGATTACTCTATATCCGCCTAACAAATCATGAAATCTCATTCACGAAAAATATCATTGCAAATAGCCAATGCATCTACACCAATAATAACAGCCTGCAGGTGAAAGAATTTAGCCGCAACAACTACTTCAACACACCGAATATTACGGGTACCATGCCGGTAACGGAATCAGGCGCAACCACGTTAGATCCCCAATTTGCAGCCCCTGCATCCGGCAATTTCACGGTAAATAATTTAGACCTGAAGCTCAATGGAATAGGAGCTTCCAGATGGCGACAATAAACGCAATAGGCCGTATATATCACAACAATATATACGGCTATGGTAACACCGGTAGATGATGAACACATCGCATTTGTATCACAAACATACAATTCAGCCCCGCTAATGACACGAACAAAACAATCCCTTAAAAAGCCTGTAGCGGCAACGCGCAGTGCATTTACGATGTACAGCATCTGCCTAGCGGCATTTTTCTTAGCTCCTAGCCAAATCAGCTGTGCGAAACATACGACGAAACCTGTGCCCGCCCAGCGCGATACAACCGCGGAAAACATCGCCTTTCCCGGCGCTGAAGGTTACGGAAAAACCGCAACAGGCGGACGCGGCGGCAGGGTTATCAAAGTGACTAACCTGAAAGACGATGGTGCCGGAAGCTTACGACATGCCTTGATGCAAAAGGGGCCACGCATCGTGGTCTTCGAGGTTTCGGGTACTATCGATCTCCAGCGTCGCATCCAGATCAAAAATGGTGACCTGACCATCGCCGGTCAAACTGCTCCCGGCGACGGAATCTGTATCAAAAATTATGATGTGACGGTGGATGCCGACAACGTGGTTATTCGGTTCCTGCGTTTCAGGCTAGGGGATCTTACGCGGCAACAAACCGATGCCCTTTCAGGCCGCCACCAGCAGCATATCATGATCGACCATTGCTCGATGAGCTGGTCTATCGACGAGTGTGCCTCTTTCTACGCCAATAAAAACTTCACCATGCAATGGTGTATCATCTCGGAAAGCTTAAACCAATCTTTTCATGATAAAAATGACCACGGCTACGGCGCTATATGGGGCGGTCACCAGGCTACGTTTCACCATAACTTGCTAGCACACAACAACAGTCGAAACCCACGGTTTGATGGCGGTAACCGCCCTGGCACGGGGGGGCTGAGTCCGGTAGGTATTGATCAGGTAGATTTCCTGAACAACGTGATCTACAATTGGCATGGCAACAGCGTCTATGGTGGGGAAAATGGGGAGTACACGATGCGAAACAATTATTACAAACCCGGCCCCGCAACCCCAAAAAGCAACAACAGACGGATCATCCAGATTTACAAAGAGAAGAGCGCAACGTATGCTCCTGGCCATGGCACATTTTACATTCACGGAAACTACGTATTTGGAAATACGGCCGTTTCAGCCAACAACTGGCTGGGGGGTGTGGACTACGACACCGCGCTCGATCAAAACGCCGTACAGCGGAAGGACGCATTTCCATTTGAAAAGTTAAGCACGCAACACAGCGCCCAAGAAGCATTTGACGCCGTTTTGGCCAAAGCCGGCGCCAGCTACAGGCGCGATGTTGTAGACAGTCGCATAGTAAAAGAAGTACAAGATGGAACGGCCACTTTTAAAGGGTCGAAGACGCAGCTTCCCGGTATTATCGATTCGCAGGCTGACGTAGGGGGATGGCCCGCACTCGCACAACTGGAAGCCCCAAAAGATACCGATGGCGATGGTATGCCTGATGCATGGGAAATAGCCAACGGCTTGGATCCACATGTGTCCGATGCTAATGGCAACAAGCTGAGCAGGGTATATGATAATGTGGAGGTATACATCAACAGTTTGGTAAAAGACCTGTATTGATATCGCCGGAAGGATAACCGAATCAACTGAAGGCTGTACATCGCGGACAATAAAGTGGAAAGACAGGTCGAAACGCTTTATTTATTGAGAAATTCCCCTAAATCGCTTTCTGATGTATGTGATGAACGATTTTAAGCCGGCTAAAAATTGCGGGAGTTAGGCTTTTTTGTACCTTTACGATTCCTAAACCGACATCGATATGAAAAACAACTACAGCATCTGTATACCCGATTTGGGGTATATTTCTGGCGTAGCATACCATCTTACAGGGAGTACAGCTTCTATCCTGCCGCAGCTATGCTAATAGATAGAATCATCAAAAAATTTATGCATATCGACATCACGGAGGACGAGCTGCTGGAAGCGCGTAAAATTCTTCGTATCGAATATGGTAAGAGAAACAGCTTCTTTTTGAGAAAGGGCGAGCACAGCAGCCGCGTGGGTTTCCTTATCGAAGGCTTGCTATATGCCTACAGTATCGACAGCAATGGGGAGGAGCAGATTCACAACTTTTTCTATCCGTCGTTTCCGCACGATGTGCTGTTCAACTACGAAGCCCATATTCAGGTACAGTCCTCCCAGGTAGCTTACAAATTTTATCAGGATAGTACGATCGTTGTACTTGATACTGCCGGGCTTAAAAAGCTGTACGAAAAGTTCCCTCGGTTCTATTCATTAGAAATGCTGATCATGCAGCCTCAATTTTTGCAGGCCACTTATCAAAACAAACTGCTGCGGGCAGGTAAAGCACTCGAAAAGATCGCCATCTTAAAGCGGCAGTCACCCGAGATCTTTAAGCTGTTTCCCTCCGCCTACATCGCCTCCTATCTCGGAATTCACAGAAATACATTCAACAGAGCTATGCATAAACTATAGCAAAAATGCACCAAATGGTGCTTTTTTTTGACTAGGTTTGCAACTATTTTTGAACTGGTTACGTCACGTAGCCCTACTATGAAAATACGATCCATTTGCCCCTCTTGGCAAATAGTATCTGTGCAAATCATGTTGCGCTGAAGTTTATTATTGAGAACGAATTTATTAAGTGAAGTCTAGAATGACATTAGAGGATAATAGCAACAAGAAGATATGTATAGCATTTGCCGATGATTCCACGATCACGCAGTTACTCCTGAAGACGTTGATAGCCAAGGATCATCGCTTTAACCTGGTTTTGGATGCCGAACATGGCGAAATGTTGTTGGAAAAACTGAAAACAACGGAAACGCTTCCTACCGTTTGTATTTTAGACCTATACATGCAGCCCATGAACGGTATCGAGACAGCTTACGAAATTCAAAAACTTTACCCCGACATGCTGCTTTTTGGTTACTCAACAAGTACAGAACCGCACGATATAGAAAACATGCTTCAGGCGGGGGTGGTCAAGGTGTTCGACAAAAATGTCGTGAGCGTCCGCGAACTTCTGGCTGACATTTACCAGTACTTATCGCTTCCCAAATAACGGAAGGACACCACGTTTTTCGCTGCTTATACATGAAAGGCTTCATGCGAAAGGATGTAGCTTTGTCTACAGCGTTGAGGCGAGCAGCCGCAAGGGCCCAACGCTTCTTGCCGAGCAGCGCATGGAACGATGCAGCAAGCATGTGAAAAAAGATGCGCTAGGCCTTTCCGGGGAGAAATGTAGCTCTAGCAAGCATTTAAAACACCTCGCCTAATGACAGGTGTATGCCGCGGTGGTGCTTGCTTACCCCGTAATCGATGGCGATGTTGGTACCTGAGTTTTTATTGAATTTGAGCCGGAGGCCACCGCCAGCCCCCACGTTCCAATTCCAGAGGAATTTGCTTTGTGGACCGCTCACAGAGGTTAAATTGGTGAAGACCACAAACCCCAGAAAACCGTCTTGCGTAATATCTCGCCGATATTCCCCCTCTACATAATACATGGATCTGCCACGGTAGCGACTTAGTGGCATCCCCCGCCCTGAGCTATTGTATGGATCCCACCCTAAATTGGGCAATTCCAGATAGGGGACTTTAGCGCCAAATACGGTCCAGAAAAAATTGCGCACCGCGATCATATTCTGCCGATCTGGATTGTCTGTGAGACGATGGTAGCGCCGCATCTCCACAAATAGCGATTGCCAGGCGCTGCTACTGCCCATAAACTTCGGATTCACGCGAAACTGGAGGTTGGCATAGTTTCCATCCCAGGCATTGATAGAATTGGCACGCGTATCGTAAATCATGTTAATGCTGATACCCGAGGAAACGTAGGCATCATAAGGTGCGGTCCCGTAAGCATAGTCGGTAAACTCAGCCAACGATACAGCATCTTTGCTTTCTACCTGCATCCTGTAGTCTAAATCATAGCCAAGACCCATAAAGAAACCACCCTTGATGCGCTTCAATGCATGTTGATAAAAACGTAAATAGGTATAATCCAGCATAATCTTATTGTCTTGAGCATGCTGCCTACCCAATCCCCATGTTTCATGTGGATACCGTAATAAGCGGATATCGCCGTCTATTACCCAGGTATTTTCCTTCAGCCAGATATACGATCGAATCGGGATGCCAAAACGCAGGCCAAAGTTGGTGTAGGGTGTGAAATTCACGCGCGATATGTAGGTGGTTTTTCGATCGCCGAGGTAGAATCCTGCCGTCGTAGAAGTAATCAACGCATGCCCGCCGCCCGGCACATTGGTGGAGAAGGGTAGTATCGAAAAATAGATCTTTTGTCCATTGCTATCGATACCCGCCGGCGGCTTGATTTTAAACACCTGCTTAGCGATATCAATAAGATCGCGATGCTTACTCGTATCGACTACAAATTTGCTGACTTCAATTTCGTGAACAGGACGCTGCGCGTAGGCATGCAGCATACACATGTGCACGATTACAACCAGTGAACCGACAACCTTCAACCTTCCCAATCCGTGAAAATAGAGCATATTTACGCATGTAGCAGACGTACGAGATAAGCACAAATTGTACCATTTATGCGGCTATAAAACGAATCTTAAGCTAAAGCGGTGACTTACATCGTGCTAACATAAAACGATGTATTTAAAACAGATCAAATTTCATCCCCAACTGGTATTGTTCTATATCGGCATGCCAATTTCCGTGCACATCGGATGGCCTCTTTAACCCACGATAACGGAAGTAGAAACGGCTAAGTTCTACGCCAAGGCTATGTCCGAAACGCACATCGCTACGGAAAGCCGGTGCCCCGTTGTTCAACCGATATTTGTCATCGTTAATTAGGCTACTGAATTCGACGCCGCCTAGCAGGGCGAAGCTGGGTGTGATCTTTAATTTAAGCAGGACGGGCAAATTGAAGTAATGAAGTGATTTCGTGCCTTTTTGTATGCCTTCCGGATACATCGCTGTTCGATCGTTTGCGCGTATGCGTGTGATATTGAAAGACGGTTCTGCCTGTACAGCGAGCAGTTTCGTGATGTCAACCCGCAATGCCGCCCCAGCTTGGAAACCGATTTTTTGGGCGGATCTAAAGCCATCGCCATTTGCATTAGATAGATTGCCACCAAGTCTGATACCTAGACCAATTTGCGCCAGTAATGTCGGCGCATACAGAAGGCTAAATATTAGGATAAGGAGATGCCTGCACTGCTTCATACAGCCCCCGCTTTTTGTTTAGCAGCTATAAGGTGTTGCTCCTTTTCAAAAACCCAAGCATTTTGAGGAAAAAGGAAAATGAGCAAAAACAAGGTCGTTATCCCGGCTTCTAGGATCTCGGCATTTTTTCCTGAAGGTATAAAAAGGATCGATCCAAATAGTAGTAAACACGCTGCGATTTGATACAATTGTGCGATAGGAAGTCCAACTTTATCAACGAAGGACTTCACACCCGTTTTTTTGCTATACAGTAACGGTAATACCAATAGGTAAAAAGCAATTCCCCCGGTCAGTAATTGCGAGAAGACAATTTTGTTTATTTTTTTGTCCCCCACCACCATGTTGTGCAAATTCGTCTCCGCCTGCGAATTATGCTGTTTGAAAAATTCAGAGCTCTGCACATCAAAAACGCGCTGCCCCCAGCTAATTTCTTCTCCTGCTACAAAAAAAGAAAAAAGTGCGACCAGTAGCATAAGCACATTAAAATGCCAGGTTTTATATCGGCCGTGAGAAGCGACCTGGTATAACGCATAGATCGTCGCAAACAAAAGCGGAACCAATGTCCAGTTTTCTACAAAACCATCTTCTACCGCATACACCTCCTCAAACCACTGCACATTTATCCGTGAAATAACAACTCCTGTTACAACGATAGTAGAGGTGAAAACCAGTAAAAGGATTTCAAGCGGCGATAATTTTGTAGGTCGAAACATAGTGCATCAAAGATAGGCAACCTTCGTAAACTTAACTTTTGACTTTTGTAATATTTTGGTCAGTTGTTTTAATTTAGTATGGAGTAGTGGGTAGTGCGTAGTGCGAAATAAGTTTTGTAGGGTATGTTAGTTAGATTTTGGTATAGTATGCTATGGGCTAGCAAGACCTTCGCTGTATTACGAAACGTGCACGAAACCTAATTAACCACATGTCGCCTCGAAAGCTTTGCAACATGTAGGAATTTGCCATTGCACAAACCATTCCTGCAAAGGTTTCAAGCGACAGGGTTTTGAATACTTTTGCCCTACAAAAGTATTGCCTTGTCCTAGCAAAGGACGGATGGGTTAAGGCTGGGAAAGGATCTTTTTAAACCTTCACTATTACTCCGTAAACAAAATCTCCCAATGGTGCCCATCAAGATCAATAATCGTTACGGAATATCCCCACTCCTCAATAAGTGTCGTGACCTTTTGAGCGCCCGCGGCTTCAGCACGCACTACGACAGCATCCACTTCTTCTTTTGAATCTACATTATGACTCAGTATAAAACCTGCGGAAAATGCCTCCTGCGGCTCTTCGGGTAAAGCCTGTGGCAACCTATTTTCTACTTGCTGAAGCGTTAAAAAAAGCTCACCTTCTAACGGAAAGACACAAAGATCTTCACTCACATCAGAAGCCATAAAATCAAAAGCTTGTTCGTAAAAAGATTTTGAAGCAGCCATGTCTCTGACAGCAAGGGTAATAATATTTATTTTCGCTTTCATATCTAAATAATTTTTTCACGAGCTAGCTACGCTCGATTTGTCGTTTATCGTTAAATGGAAGCAGGATGTTGCTTTCCATCAATCTTTGTACGCAATGATGACACCTTATTTCCTATCGGTCTCCAATAGAAGGACGGCCTTAAGCGACAATGGTTTTCACCAGGGCAATTTAAATGAATCTTCCTAGGGCGATCTTCCGAATTTGCCGACATGTAATTATACTTTTCAAACGATCTCCGTTTTTTGAACCTTTAATCAGCATGAACGTTCTATCTAAGCGATAGACTTTAGCACAAACAGCCATGACGCTTTGGTAAGCGAAAACGAGGGTTGGACATGTGACGAAAAGCGTTCGAAATCACATAGAACATATTAATATGCAATTAACGCAGACTAAGCAATACGCCGATAATATTTTGGCTTGTATAGGTAACACACCGCTTGTGAAGCTAGATAAGCTCTTTCCAGATATGCCGATGACCATTTTCGGAAAGCTGGAAATGCTAAATCCGGGCGGAAGTATAAAAGATCGGTCAGCGCGGCATATCCTCGACTGTGCCATGGCGGCCGGGTTGGTAAACAAAAATAGTGTTATCATCGAATCCACCTCAGGTAATATGGGTATTGGTTTGGCACGCATTTGCCATTACCATGGCCTCAAACTTATTTTAGTTACCGATCCACATATCAATCCACTCGCTGAAAAGATTCTGAACACCTTTCACGCCCAGATCGTAAAAGTAGATAAGCATGATGGCAAAGGTGGGTATCTGAATTCGAGATTAGAAAAGGTTGCAGAGCTGCTGCGAGACACGCCGAATAGCTTTTGGCCAGATCAATATCATAATGCTGATAACCCTGCCGCCCATCGACAGACATTTTTGGAAATCGTGCAGAGCCTTGGCGCCGCGCCCGATTACCTGTTTGTGCCGACCAGCACCTGTGGTACATTACGGGGGTTTGCGGATGCCATAGCGGAGCAACATGCCATGACCAAAGTCATCGCTGTTGATGCAGAAGGCAGTTTAATCTTTCAAGATAAAGCGAAGCCACGCATGATTCCGGGTATGGGTGCGAGCCGTAAATCACATTTTCTTGTTCCCACACAAATTCATGATGTTGTCCATGTATCCGACGAAGAATGTATTGCTGGATGTAGGCATCTGCTGGATACGGAAAGCATACTGGCGGGAGGCTCATCAGGTGCTGTAGTTACGGCTATTAAAAAGTATAGGCCAAGCATGGAAGATGACGCTACTATTGTTGCCCTCATTCCCGATAATGGCGAGCGATACCTCGATAGCGTATATTCGGAGGAATGGATTCAAAAACATTTTCCTTCTTGTCTCTATTAATACGTATATGATTTGGAAGACAGCACATATTTTGGATGACGCAAAAACCGCACGAGATTATATCGCCAGCTATATAAAAGATCCGGCTGCCCTGCAAGAAGCTGCCTTCGTGCCGGAGGCAACAAACATCGTTCTTGTAGGTGGAGGGCCAAAAGGCATGTATGCATTGGAACGGCTATTAAACGAGCTTCCCTCGTCGCTGGAGCGCGAAGGCATGCATATCATATGGATCAATGAAAATGCCGATTTCGGAAGTGGAAACAACTATCAAGTTGATCAGCCGGACTACCTGCTGATCAACTACTGTATCGGAAACATCGACGCCTGGGACCGAGAATGTGTTAACACAAGCATACCGCAGCAGCTCGATTTACTGGATTGGATAAAAGCTTCCTGCGATAATGGCATGCAGGCACGACCCACAGACTATGCCTCGCGTGCATTGGTGGGATGCTATCTGCAATCTTCCTTGCAGCGCATATTGACCAGCATACCGGCGAACGTATCGGTTTCCTTATTACAGGCAAAAGTCGCTGACATCCACTATGAAACTGACTTTAGCCTACAACTTCAGGGCGAGGAGGTTCCGTTAAAAGCAGACTATCTGCTCTTAGCAACTGGCCATTGCTATGAAAACAACAATCTGCTGGGTGCCGGCGCAGTACCTGCTGAGCAGAGTGGCCATTATTTCAAAAGTGCTTACCCCGTGAAAAAGCTGGACAGCATCCCGGCGCAAACGCCTGTTGCTGTTGTCGGATTAGGGCTGACCTGTATTGACGTCGTATTGCATCTGACCGAGGGGCGCGGCGGACGATTTACGGCTGATGGCATCTATTTATCATCTGGCGATGAGCCGTTGCTATACGCCTTCAGCAGAAAAAATGTCCCGATACTAACCCGTGGGCCCATCTATGGTGAAGACCGTTATCAACTTCGTCCTGCCACAATAGCTCGCCTGCAGGAATTTAAGGCAATAAGCGGGGAACGCCGCATCGATTTTACCCGCGAATTGTATCCTGTGTTGCAAGATGAAGCGCAGTATGCCTATTACAGTACCTTGCTCAAGGAACGTAGCGAACAGCGCATAGCCGACTACATCGCCAAGCTTCCTTCGAACGAAATTTTCACATTGGATGAGCTGCTATTTCCTAATTCGCTGTCTGACCATGAGTCCATGCTGCAGTATTTGCGCGATACTATTGCGTATGCTGAGTGTGGGGAATTGCAAGCTCCGGTGCTGGCAGCATCGGCCGTATGGCGCGAGGCAACAAAATGGATCGGCGATCTATATCAACATGCAGGCTTTACAGGGGCCAGTCAAGAAGTATTTGACAAGCAGTTTTTCGGCGCATTTTGCCGCAGCAGTTTCGGGCCACCTATTGCCAATATGAAAAAGCTATTGGCCTTGGCGGAATTCGGAATCCTTCGCTTTCCAGCCACAGAAAATGCGACAATAGACTACAACAACGAGCAAGCCATATTCGAAGTAAAGGGCGACAACAGCAGCTTTACCAGTACTTACCTTGTAGACGCTCGAATAGGCCGCAGCAATCTCGAGCAGAAAAATGCTTCGCTTTATCGTGCGCTCTACGAAAGCGACCTGGTGAAAGCTTTCGATAACGAGGGTTACCATCCGGGATGCGTCGCTATGGATATACATGGCCGCGCAACGACCGCATCATGCGCACCACTGTTCTTCTACGGCACACCGACAGAGGGCGTCTTGCTAGACAACGACTCCCTATCTCGAAAACGAAACGACACCGCTTCATGCTGGTCTAAATTTGTGGTCAATACCCTTTTACGCTTACAAAAAAACAATACATATGAATTCTCCAGCGGCGGATAAACATCTCGCCTTAACCCCAATCATACATCCTTGGATAGAAAAGCTGTTGGCCGACAAAGATCTTTTGGCGGAAACCGTAAAACAACAAAATTCCCCGGTAAATATACAGAGCATTGCACCCTTCGCCGAAAATATAGCCGAATATAAACGTGTGTTCGAACAGTACCAGATAAAGCACAAAATCTTCTTCGCGCGCAAAGCCAACAAATGCTTGACATTTGCCAAAGCCGCCGCATCGGCAGGTGAAGGCGTGGATACAGCGAGTCATAAGGAACTACAACAATGCCTGGAAGCCGGCATTCCCGGCGATCAATTGATACTCACTGCAGCCATAAAAAACGTGCCGCTACTCGAGCTTGCCGTCGAAGAGCATGTGAACATCATTATCGACAACATGGATGAATACGAGTCCTTGGATGGTATCGTTCGAGCAAATGAAACTAAAGCTAGCATTAGCCTGCGTTTGGGTGGTTTTACGCTCGATGGCAACACGCTGCCCACCCGCTTTGGTTTCTCGCTTCAGGATGCGTACAAGCTGATCACCGAAGAGATTACGGCACATCCCTTTCTTCGTTTCACCGGACTGCATTTTCATTTAAACGGCTATGCTATTGATCAGCGTGCAGCAGCGATTTCACAATCTCTACAATTGATTGATGACCTCGCCGCCGCAGGAATACCTTGCCAGCATTTGGATATTGGCGGCGGATACTTGGTCAACTATTTGGCGCAGCAAGAAGAATGGCAGACGTTTCATCAGGAATTAAAACGGGCGGTGCTGGGACAACGAACCGCTATCACGTATCAAAATGATCCTCTGGGCATGGTGCGCATCGATGAAAAATTGTATGGAGAACCTACCGTTTACCCCTACTATAACGAGCTTCCGAAAGCCGCATTCCTCGAAAAAATCTTGAGCAGTGAAGCTCGGCCATACGGTCAGCCCATTCACGAGCTCATCAAAGCACGTAACATCGAGCTGCGCATCGAGCCAGGGCGCTCCTTACTGGACCAAGCCGGCATAACGGTTGCCCGCGTGGTATTTCGCAAAACAGATACCGAAGGAAATTTGCTGGTTGGGTTGGAAATGAACCGCACACAAATGAAAAGCTCCAGCGCAGATTTTCTATTGGATCCGATTCACATTACCCATCAATCTGCCGAACGGCAAGAGCCGATAAGCGGTTACCTCGTTGGCGGCTACTGCCTGGAGCAGGAATTTCTATTAAAACGCAAGATACAATTCGCCACCTATCCACAAATTGGCGATTTGATTGCATTCCCCAACACAGCGGGCTACATGATGCACTTTTTCGAGTCGCAAGCCCATCAGTTCGCACTCGCAAGCAATGTGTTTTGCACAGCAGATTTAGAAATAACGAAACAGGATGGCGATTAAGATGCGCCATCCTGTTTTGCATCATGCCGTTGTTTGTATTCATGCATATATTCGGCTAATGCTCGTTCCTCGGGTCTGTCGCTACCGGATAAACTGTCGATAATACGTTCTTTCTCCAGGGCTGATTTATTTTGACTCAATTTTTCTTGCCCTTGCAGCTCTGTCACTTCAATACGAAACGCTTCTAACCCTTTTACCATGCCTGATTTAAAAGATTCCGACAAGGTAGACCATTGCTCTTGATAAGCCGGTTCATAGCGTTGTATCATCGTCTCCAGACTTTCCATCTTTTTATCCGGATCGGTTACCAAGGACGCCTTGCCATACGCATGCACGGCAACATAATCCCAGGTTGGAACAGATTCCAGTTTATCATAATGTTGGGGAGAAATGTAGGCATGCGGACCTGTAAAAATAACCATGCACGGCTGTTCGTGCAGATGTGTTGATTGTTCATTTGCTTTCGCCATATGCGAGACCAGATAAAGCTTGTCAGCATCTTGCTCAATCACAAAAGGCAAGTGTGTCGCCATACAACGTCCGGAATGATGGGTGACCAAACAAGCAAAACTTTGCCTTTTCATCAGGGCAATCTTGGTCGATTCTTCAGCTATAGTAAATCTTTTCGGTATATACATTCTAGGAGCTCCTTTCGTAAAGACGAATATACTTTTTAAGTAGGACTTTTACACGGCGATTTAAAAGCGACATATCGATTTTGCATAGGCCAAACCTCTCGGCTCAAAAGCATCAATACGTTATGGGATTGGCCGAACAAGGATGAACGGACAAAAAACAAGCCACTCTTATCGCTAAAACGTTTTTTCCTCAAAAGAAACAGAAAGATAACATCGGTTTAACATATCCAATCGAACCGTCGCAAAATCCAATGAATTCTTGATCTAAACCTTATTTATCGGTAATACCTAATTCATGATGCGCGCATACTTTTGTGACGCACAGAAAAAGATACACACCTCGGTCTACATCTACAATGCACTGTGCCTGAACAGTAAAGCAAATATTATCCGTATCCACTATTATGGTTATCTTTCGTAAACAAATGAATCGGCATCAAAACAATGCCAAGCGAGCCACAGGTGCATCGTTGCTCTTGTACAGCCTGCTCTTAGGTACTCTTCCTTTAAGTACCGTTTTGCATAATCCTATTTATGCACAGCAACAGACTAACCGTGTTACCGGTCGTATCGTCGATACCGATGGTAAAGCACAGTCGAATGCAACCATCCGCGTCGTGCAGACCGGCTTCACCACGAGTACAGACGCAAACGGAAATTTTAGTGTGCATCTTCCGACAGGGAGCTACACTATTGCCGTTAGTCATATGGCGTTCGAAACCTTAAATCGGGAGATCAGTGTTAAAGACGGCGCAAACCCACTATTGAATCTTCAGCTCAGCAATAAATCCAGCGCATTGGAGGAAGTTGTTGTTACCGCACTAGGCATCACGCGCGCCGCAAAATCTGTAGGTTACTCGGTACAGCAAGTGGATGGCGATCTTATCAAAGAAGCCCATGAAACGAACTTGGTCAATACGCTAAGCGGCCGTGTGGCCGGAGTCAACGTCACCAATTCGTCGGGCGGTGTTGGAGCCTCTTCGAATATTCAGATTCGCGGGCAGAACTTTGTCAGCGGCTACAACTACAATAACTCACCTCTATTTGTTGTGGATGGTGTGCCCATCAGCAATAACAATGAGCAGTCTACGCGTGCCTTTACGGGGCGTCAGGATTTTAACAATCCGAATATGACCTCTGGAGAAGGCGAAGTGGATTATGGAAATGCGGCCGGCGAGATTGATCCAAACGATATTGAAAGTATCTCGGTATTAAAAGGTCCAAACGCGGCGGCGCTTTATGGTTCACGTGCATCAAATGGCGTTATTTTGATCACCACAAAATCCGGAAAAGGCAGTAAGGGTGTTGGGGTATCGTTCAACACACACGCCGATTTCGGGACGCCGTTAAAGTTGCCCGATTATCAGTATCAATATGGTCAAGGCCAGTATGGCATCTACGAATATGTCGATGGCATGGGTACTGATGCATCGAAATATGATGCCATTATGGAAAACTGGGGGCCTGCGCTCAACGGCCAACTGATTAAACAATGGGATTCGCCTATTGATCCAACAACGGGCGAGCGCATAGCCACCCCGTTTGTTGGCCACCGCAATCAACTTCGAGATTTTCTAGAGACGAGCAGAACCTTCACCAATAACCTCTCGGTAGCGGGAAGCAACGAGAAGTTGAACTATCGCTTCTCCTACACCAACCTTAATCAACGAGGAATGGTGCCCAATACCGACTTGAAACGAAACCAGATCGGCCTGAACACCGGTTACCAGATTATCCCCAAACTTCGACTCGATGTAGCGATGAACTGGGTAAACTCCGGCAGTAACAACAGAGCGAGCTATGGTGCAAAAAATGAGGACGCCATCATGCGCATCTTTCTTTTTATGCCCCGAAATCTGGACATCAATTCGTTGAAAGATCACTGGAAAGAAGGAACCAATAATACGCAGCAAAACTCGCCCATCTTCAACATGAATGGAACAGTTTGGAACAATCCGTATTTTGTGGCCAACGAAAACCTAAATGGTAACGACCGGGATCGCGTGTATGGCAATGTAAAAGCGACCTATGATATCCTTCCCAACTTAAAATTTATGGCACGCACGGGCCGCGACTATTATAATGACAAGCGCACGATGCGGCATGCGGTATCTTCCAGTCAGCATAAAAATGGCTACTACCAAGAAGATGATGTCTATTTCCTGGAAACAAACCATGATATGTTGCTGACCTACGACGAGCGTTTTGCGGACGCGTTCTCCGTCAATGCATCCGTCGGGGGCAACTTAATGACGCAAATTTCGAAACGCCTGGGCGCCATAGCACCTCGTCTGGCGATTCCAAATGTGTATAACCTCACCAACAACGCATCCTCTATCCTTGCCGGAAACGTCTACCAAGAGAAACGCATTAATTCTGTCTACGGAACGGCGCAACTCGGTTATAAGGACATGATTTATCTTGACTTGACAGGACGTAATGACTGGTCAAGCGCGTTACCAAAAGCAAACAACTCCTACTTTTATCCGTCGGCATCGCTGAGCGTGGTCGCCTCTGAATTGTTCGGTTGGACGGGCAGTCAGATCAATATGGTTAAACTTCGCGGAGCAACATCGTCTGTACGTCGTGATCTGGAACCTTATCGCACACGTACCAACTTCTTGGTATCGCAAGGTTTCGATGGCTTGACTGTAGCGACGCACAACAACAACTTCCCGAACGAAAACATCCGCCCGGAAAAGGTTGCTTCTTATGAATTTGGCTTTGACTCGCGCTTTTTCAATAACCGCTTAGGCCTAGACCTAACCTATTACAAAAGCCGGACAACGGATTTGATTATCCCGGTCACGCTAAACCCCTCTTCGGGTTACGACACCAAGTTGATGAACGTGGGTGAAATGACCAACCACGGTTTGGAAATGATGCTTAACGTGACGCCGATACAGACAGCAAACTTTTCATGGAATGTGTTTGTAAACTATTCCTTTAACAGAAACCGGGTGGTATCGTTATCCGAAGATCGCGGGATCACACGCATCCGTCAACTGGAACGTTGGGCATCGCTCGAGTTGCGTACCGAAAACACCAAAGGTGATGGTTCTTTTGGATCGTTATATGGCGACTATTTGATCTACAACGACAATGGGCAGTTAACACATAGAAATGGGCGACCACAGGAAGAGAATGGTGATTGGGGTTATCTGGGCAATGTAAATCCAGATTGGATAGGAAGTATTGCCAACGATTTCAGATACAAAAATTTGAGCTTAAGTTTCCTTTTCGCAGGTCAGAAAGGTGGTGTGGTTCATTCGCGCACTTACATCGATGGTATTAAAGCCGGAAGCCTACCCGAGTCGCTTGCCTTTCGTGATGCAAACGGAGCTGGAACCATTGTCGGTGAAGGTATAGATATAGACACGGGCCAACCCAATGCTGTTGCTGTTCCGGTCCGGGATTACTGGCGCTCTTACTATGATAATGACCGCATCGCCACGTTTGACGCTTCCTACATCAAGTTGAGAGAGCTAAAAATCGGATACGCGCTGCCGAAGAGCATGCTGGGCCGCACACCATTGAAAGGTGCGTCCGTATCCTTAATTGGTAGAAATCTGCTGTTATGGTCGGACGTGCCGCACATCGATCCGGAAGTTTCGGCGTATGATGGTCAATTTGTCGGTGTGGAAGCCATGTCGCTGCCATCAATGAGTACATACGGCATGTCCATCAGCGTCAATTTTTAATTTTAAGAAAGAAAACAGCCATGAGAAAATTTATTCTAAGCCTCGTTACTGCAGCCCTTGCTTTTCAAGCATGCAGTAATTTTGAAGAGATAAACATAGATCCAAACAATCCCCCTACAGTTCCACCGGAGTTATTGCTCCCGCCTATTATCAGTGGCGCGGTAAGTACCATGACGGCCAGCGGCACACGTGCCGGACAATATGTGCAACACCTAGCCTATCCGGGTGGCACTAGCGAAGGTGATGGCCGCTACAATTTAACGGGCGCATCTTGGCGCGAAGAATGGAATGGTGCCATGCGCCTTTTAAAAGACATCAACCAGCTTAAGAATATTGCGCAAAATGCCAATCAGCCGCAATATGAGGCTCTGGCACATATCAATAAAGTATATATCCTGTCTCTGATGACGGATGCTTTTGGCGATATTCCGTATGATCAAGCCGGAATGGGAAATATCGACGGTATGGAATTCCCTAAATTTCAATCGCAAGAAGAAGTGTATGGTTTGATGCTGGCCGATCTGGAAAAAGCAAACCAGCTATTGGCTAATCTCCCTGCAGGCGCGACCATCAGCCGTGATATCCTCTACAATGGAAACACCAGCGCTTGGCGCAAATTTGCCAACTCGCTGAAAGTACGGATATTGATGCGCCAATCTGCCAAAAAAAATGTAGCAACTGACTTGGCAGCCATCTTTAATAATGCATCGCAATATCCGGTATTTGAACGTGCAGAAGATGCTGCTACACTGGTTTATCACAACAATGGAAATAATTTTTACACCTGGTTTATCCAAAATCCGCCCGCAGATGGCAGTGGTGTAAACTTCGGAGACAATGCACGTATCAGCACAACGCTAGCTGGTCTGCTCAGCAATGCCACTGACCCACGCTTGCGGATCTATGCAGCACCAACCCGCAATTCTTTCCGGGCCGGTACCACAGCGGTCTATCGTGGACAGCCTGCCGGATTAAGTTCTGATGAACAAGCAGCTTACTACCGAACCAACAACCTGAACGATGGCGACTTCTCCGTCATCGGTCGCCGCATCCGTCAGGAAAGTCGCGCCTTTTTAATGACGTACGCGGAACTGCTACTATTAAAAGCAGAAGCTATCCATCGGGATATGGGCGTCAATGGCGATGTAACTGACGTTTACCAACGGGCAGTGAATGCTTCTTTTGATAAATGGAAGCAGGTAGGATCGCTGACGCAAACGCAAAGCCCATTTATCGATGAAGCGCAGAAAACAGCGTATTGGTCGATACCTGCAAATGCTTACAATGCGGAGCGGGGAATGACGCAGATTGCAGAGCAATACTTTATTGATAGCTTCTTGAACGGATTTGAAGGCTGGGCCGCGTGGCGCCGTACGCGCATCCCGCAGATTAAACCCGGACCATCCGTACTATCTCCGATTCCTGTACGTTATGTTTATTCGGACAACGAACAAAACAATCCTAGTTTAGTGGATTGGGTAAACGAAAATATGGGTGGGAAAATGCCTGACCACAATGTCAAGCTTTGGTTTCAACCCTAATCCGCAATTGTGAAATTTCATCGGCTCGACTCCGCTTGCTGCTGCGTCGAGCCATAATACTTTAACGACTTAACATATCTATTATGAACGCTTCATTTCGTGCATGTGGTTTGGGAATAGCCCTTCTCGCCGGCATGTCCGCAACCGCACAAATAACACCGGAGAGCTATCTAAAAAATGCACATTCCCACAATGATTACACGCGAAACAATCCTTTTACACAAGCCTACAGCTTAGGCTTTGGCTCTATTGAGGTCGATCTGTTTTTAAAAGACAACGAGCTTTATGTCGCGCACATGCCCAACGAGATCACGCCTGATCGAACCTTCGACAAGCTTTACCTGAAACCGCTGTTGGATGCATTTGAAAACAGTAAAGATGGCTACCTGTACCCCGAACAAGGACAATTGCAATTGCTTATCGACCCGAAGACCGATGGCACAGCCATATTGCAGTTGTTGACAAAGAAGCTAGCGCCATACCGCCAATACTTCGATAGCAAAAACAATCCAAAAGCTGTTAAGCTCGTCATCAGCGGCCAAAAACCTAAAGCGGAGCAGTTTGAAAATTTCGACAGCATCTTCTATTTCGATGGAGATCTTGGTGTCAACTACAGCCCGAAACAGCTGGAAAGAATCGGGCTTTTCAGTGCGCCGTGCACTGCTTTCACGAAATGGAACGGTTTAGGAAGACTTACCGATCAAGATTTGCAAAAAGTAGAGCAGGTGGTTGATTCTGTACATCGGCTCGGTAAAAAGATCCGCTTCTGGGCATCGCCTGATACGAAGACGACCTGGTATGAGTGGTTAAAACTGAATATCGATTATATCAACACGGATAAGCCGAGTGCGCTTGCGGATTTTTTGAAGAGCTATGCACAAGCCAGCTACCAAGAACAAAAGCCGTATCAAGTATATAAACCGACGAGTAAGAGTAAGCTTGGTCAAAAACCAAAAAATGTCATCCTGCTCATCAGTGATGGCGCTGGGTTATCACAATTATGGGCGGCAGCGTTGGCAAACCGCGGTCAGCTAAATGTACTACAAATGCCCTATACCGGTTATCTCTTTACCGGCTCTACGGACAATTATCATACAGACTCCGCAGCCGGCGGGAGTGCGCTCGCTACGGGTGTAAAAACAAAGAATCGCTATATCGGGGTGGATGCATTGGGTCGTCCCGTGACCAATATCCCAGACCAATTGGCCAGCAAAAATATCGTAAGCGGCATTGTGTCCAACGACCGGGTGACCGGTGCAACGCCGTCATCATTTTATACGCATGTTCGAGAGCGGGATATGTCGGACAGTATTGCCTACGACCTTTTAGACAGCAAGCTATGCTTAGTCGTCGGTGGTTTTCATCCGGCGTTTGCGAGAAACGACAGCACCTTATTAACAAAACTGGCAGACCAAGGTTTCGACATTCGTCGTGGCGTCAGCAGCCTAACAGACGATATAAACAAACGGTTGCTGGTATTTGCCGAAGATAAAGTGAGCCGCGTTTGGGATAAATTAAGCGCTGAACAGGAGAAGATTCAAACCGACTACCGCATGATTGAGGATGCGTTTGCACCGAGCGTAGCGTATTTAAAAAAGAAAGCGAATAAAAAAGGCTTCTTCCTGATGATGGAAGGTGCAAAGATCGACGGCGGTGGTCATGGAAATTCCATGCCCTTCAGCATTACAGAATACTTGAGCTTTGATAGGCTCGTTGGAGAGGCCATGGCGTTTGCGGATCAAGACGGAGAAACCTTGGTCATCGTAACCTCGGATCATGAAACCGGTGGCATGGTTATTTTGGATGCAAACCAGAAGACTGGCCATGTTTTAGGAAACTTCGCGACTACCGACCATACGGGTATTCCCGTACCGCTCGCTGCATATGGGCCAGGCGCTGAAAAATTTCAGGGCTTTGTAGACAACAGTGAAATTGCAACAAAAATATATGAATTGCTGGGGGTAAATTAAGCTCAACTATATATTTAATCTATCTACAAGGGCCGCCCGACAGCGGCCCTTGTATTTAAACAGACACGACCTTGCTTTGCAGTTCGTCCAGCAGTCCTTCTATCCGTTCCTTCCTATCGGCATCCAGCACATCTTCATTATGCTGAATCCAAAAACTTGAGATAACGGCTTGCAAACGATAGAGATCGACATGGATTTTTGCAATGAGCTGATTGGAGTACTTGCTCTTCCCCGGTTCACGCTGCGATTGCAACACCGCATCTGAAAACTTCGTGAGTGCTAAAAAAGCACGCTTCCGCGCGAGTCTAATCTCAAAACGTTCGCCCTTAACGCCGGATGAAACGTAATTATTTACCTCGTCAAAATATTCCCTATGCGCTTCCAACGCCTGACCTGCCAAAGGAGAAACATTGGTTTGATGCCGAACCGGAACTAAGTACCAGCCTAACAAGGCTAACCCGCAGCCTAAGAAGGTAAACAGCACTCTATTTAACAGCACATTGGTCCAGGTATCTTCATGAAGATGCAAGGCCACAATAACCATAGCCGTGATAAAAAATACACTGACCATGTAGTAGCGCTTATTAAATAGTAAAAATGAAAATAACAACAGGCTAATCAGAAAAAGCAACATATAGGTATTCGGAAACACGAAGATTAGCGTCAAGCCCAGAACAACACCGCCGAGAGTTCCCAAAAGGCGCTGTCTATTACGTTGTTGTGTCAACAAATAGCTTGGACGTGCTACGACGATAATGGTAATCAATATCCAATAGGTATATTTCATATCGGATAATAATGCGCCCAGTGCACCTCCTAAGACAAACAAAACCGTCATCCGAATAGAAAACATGAACAACGGCGAATACGATCGGACATGGTCCAGCATATCCCGAATACCTGAGGCGAGGGGTGGCAAAAAGCCACTAAGATCCACACTTTGCGCATGGAAGTTTTCCATCAGCTCGTCTCCTTTGCGATTACGCAGCTGGTGTACAGAACGCAGAAAGGTGCGTGCATTCGCAATTGCACCATTTAACATCAGCGCCACCTCACCGCCATGCTGCAGCGTCAAACGTTCGAGATCACGGAGCAAGGCCGTCATATTTTCTTCCAATAGCAAAAATTCCGGACGATCGTGTGCATTTTTCAGGGAGGCCACTTCCATACCATCGGCTACCAGCAACACCAGCGCACGAACCTGGGCAAGGGCCCCAATGGGCTGCAGCTTCTCCCGGATCGATTCATAATCATGATCCAGTGCAGTCGCCATCCCATAAAGATCCATCAGCACATAGGCGCGCAACCACAATGCGTATCCACGCTTGCGGTCTTTCCGCAAGTGCCTGCGTTCGCGAAGTAAAAGATGTCTGACCGTTTCTTGCTGATCAGCTAATTTAATGCTGATCGCCGCTGCCCGATGATACAATCCCTCTAGGGGTACATCGGCATCATAACAATGTGCCTTTATACGTAAAAGAGTCGCCGTATTCCGGTAACCGTTCGCTATAGCTTTACGCAATTCCCATAACGGATCAATCGTGCTGTGCAAAATGTTGATGAGGTAGAAAAACGCCGTTCCCCCGCCTACACATAGCGCAAACTGCGGCACATGGACGGGCTTTAGTCCCATCACAAAAGCAATCAAAAACAGCGTCGTGGTACCGATCATACCGATGCGCGGCCCGAGCGCACTAAACATCGTAAATACAGCCGCTAGTAAGGCGATGAGCGGAATGAGAAACCCTGTATATGGCAAACTATAGCCAATCAATAGCGTCGTTGATACGGCGCAAATAATTCCCCAAGCTGCGCCTTGCAATTTTTCCTTTCTATAGCCCGGAAAGTCGGTCAGCGACGCATTCAGCGTTCCCAACACAAAGGGGATGGCATAGTCTAAACCTGCAAACCAGGCAATGCCGATTGCCGGGATCATGGAGGTCAAGGTGTTGCGCAGGGCTTCCACACCATATTCGGCAAGCAGACCCTTTACAATAAATAAGGCTTTGGGAAATTTACTCTTCAACTACGTTCTGTTATGTGCAGACCGGCGTGTGTGATCTGGTCAACATCAACCAAATTCACCTATCCGATCATCCGTGCGCAAATCTACAAACTTTTTTGCAGGCCACGATCAAGGTAGTGTCAGGCTTTGTAACGCGAGTTAGTGGGTATGTAGATATTAGTATGTAGACAATAGTATGTAGCATTTTAGAAATGCTAACTTTTGACTTTTCACTTTTTAATTTTTGCTTTCAAATGTACTTCCCATTATTGACCAACATGTCGCATCGAAAGCTTTGCAATATGCAGCAATTTGCCACAGCACTTACCATCCCTGCAAAGGTTTCAAGCGACGGGGTTTTGAATACTTTTGCCCTACAAAAGTATTGCCCTGTCCTGGCAAGGACGGAAAGGTTGTGCGAGGGCCCTTTTAGTAGTGCGTAGTGGATATTGCGTATGTAGATAATAGTAGATAGATATTAGTATGTAGATGTTAGTATGTAGATTTTAGAAATGCTAACTTTTGAATTTTTACTTTTTACTTTTAAATTTTGACTTTTAAATTTTCACCTACCCTCATTAACAGCATATGTCGCCTCATTTTTGTTGAGCATGTACAAATAAGCCCTTGCACTACCCAATAAGGATTCAACAAAAATTCAGCGACGATTTTTTTGCTTCCTTTTTTTAGAAAAAAAAGGAAGGCCCTGTCCTGGCAAGGACGGAAAGGTTGTGGGAGGGACTTCCAGTAGTGCGTAGTGGATATTGCGTATGTAGATAATAGTAGATAGATATTAGTATGTAGATGTTAGTATGTAGATTTTAGAAATGCTAACTTTTGAATTTTTACTTTTTACTTTTAAATTTTGACTTTTAAATTTTCACCTACCCCCATTAACAGCATATGTCGCCTCATTTTTGTTGAGCATGCACAAATAAGCCCTTGCACTACCCAATAAGGATTCAACAAAAATTCAGCGACGATTTTTTTGCTTCCTTTTTTTAGAAAAAAAAGGAAGGCCCTGTCCTGGCAAGGACGGAAAGGTTGTGGGAGGGCCCTTTTAGTAGTGCGTAGTGGGTATTGCGTAGTGCGTATGTAGATAATAGTAGATAGATATTAGTATGTAGATAATAGTAGATAGATATTAGTATGTAGACAATAGTATGTAGAGTTTAGAAATGCTAACTTTTAAATTTTGAATTTTAAATTTTCACTTTTAAATTTTACAAAACATAATAAAACTCCGGATCTGGCCCAGCTGGCTTCTCTACATTCTCGCCCATCTGCTGACGCAAAACAAACTCGATATTCTGACTGATGTTTGTCATAGGCGTATCCATAGGTCCATTCTCAAAAGGATCCTGCATTAATATAGCCGTGCGCTCAATGATAATAAATATGGTAGGGATACCTGCGGTGAGTACTGCTTTGATAAAGGCATAGTTGTCGTCCAAACTAAATGGCAAAAGCAGGGTAAACAGATAGATCAAGAAGTGCAGCAGTGCGCTATAGGAAGCGGGGAATACGGTGTTTTTAATGCGCTCACATCGACCCATGGAATCGCATAACTTTGTAAGGGTAGTGTCCAGCTGCACCTGCCTGAATTCGGTAAGCTTTCCTTCTTGCGATAGGCGCTTCAACTGCAGCCCGTGTTTTAAAAGCACGGCATTAGGTACATTAAAATCTTTAATGCCCTGTGCGTCGATATATTTACGCACTGTCGCAGAAAAAGGAACCCCACGCAAGGATTCGCTAAGGGCATAGTTCCAGATCACTTGCCGTTCCATAAACATTCGGATTTCTTCCTCTTCCCCATCCGGAAGAAACTCGTGAAGTTGCCTGATCAGGGTACGGGAGTCGTTCACGATGGCCCCCCACACGATACGTGCTTCCCACCAGCGGTCGTAAGCTTGCCCTGTTCGAAAAGCCAAAAGCAACGATATGGCCGTACCCACAATGGCGACCAACGCCAGCGGAATAACGAGGGATGCGAAATACCGCTGCGTGGCTATCAGCCCCACCGCAATACTGAACGCGGTAATAGCAAACAAATCATTTCTTATCGTTTTAACAAAATCAAATATGGAGATCTTTCCTTTTAGCAACATAACGTTATATTTTGTCTGTATGAGGTGTGCCCGAATGCTGAAATGCATGGTCAACGTTATAAAAATAAAAAAAACGGAAAAATGTTTTTAGAACCGTTTGTTTTTCGCAGAAAACAAGTTTAAAAAATCGTTGTTTAATAGATGAGAAGAGTTTTAATGTAAATATACCCCAATGAATAAACTGAAAATGAGCATCATGGTTGGTCTAGGTATCGCCGTGCTTGTAGGCTGTTTTCCCAAGGCTAGCGAAGTGATTCGCAATCTGCCGGTAGAAAACAAAGAACAAATTTTATCCAAATACAACGCGGAGCAAATTGCGGAAGGAAAGGTTCTTTTTACCAACAACTGCGCAAAATGCCACAAACTGAAAGAACCCGAAAGCCGGACGCCGGAGCAATGGAACAAAACACTTAAACGTATGATTCCAAAAGCGAAGCTTAACGATCGCGATGGTCAATTGGTTCGTGCCTATCTGATTGTGAATGCTAAGCAGGGTTAAGTTACTATCCTTATGCTTTAACATTTTTACACAATCCCTTTGCGCTAACGCAAAGAATAGCCTATTTTTGACTATCAAAGGAATGATCAGGAATATCGCCATATTATTTGCTGCCGTGTATTTACTGGCTACTACACAATTCATTGAGTTGCTGAAATTGCCTATTCTCATTGAACATTACGCCGCATACCAAGGCGATCTTCTTGATTTTGTAGTGCACCATTATGGTGGTCATGAAAAGGATGCGGATTGGGACACCGATATGAAGCTTCCGTTCATGAAAGGCTCGCCCGTGATGATGACACTAGCAAATGTGCCTGATAACATTTCGATTGAGTTGCCCGATGTTTCCGTTCTGCCCTTTGAACGAAAAACGCCTTACTACCAGCTCGGTCACTACGATAATTACCTCTCTTCTATTTTTCAACCACCCCGTTTTTGTTAATTGACTTAAGATAGCAAACCATAGCTGCTCCCTTGTATAAATGGGTAGAGCCATGCTATGTCTTTTCATCATTTGACAAAACACCTATCATGCTTAATAACATTATTGAGTTTTCCGTTCGGAACAAACTCATTATTGTCCTGTTTACATTAGGACTCATTCTTTTTGGCCTTTATGAGCTAAAAAAACTACCTATCGATGCCCAACCGGACATCACCAACAACCAAGTGCAGGTAATTACGGTAGCACCATCCTATCGTGCGCTCGATATCGAACGCCTCGTCACCTTTCCGATCGAGCAGGCAACCAGCAATATCAGTGGTATCGCGGAAACACGTAGCTTTTCGCGATTTGGACTGTCGCTGGTGACCATTGTTTTTGATGATGCTACTGACGTGTATTGGGCGCGTCAGCAGGTAACCGAGCGCCTGCAATCCGTAAAAGAGCAAATCCCGCCAGGCATCGGTGTACCCGAGTTGGGGCCTGTTTCCACCGGGCTGGGCGAAATTTTTCAATATGTAGTCCGAGCCAAAGAAGGTTATGAACACCGCTATAATGAAATGCAGCTACGCACCATACAAGATTGGGTGGTGCGCCGGCAATTGCTGGGCACACCCGGCGTAGCGGAAGTGAGCAGCTTCGGCGGAAAGCTAAAACAATATGAAATAGCGATCAACCCCAAAAAGCTGCAATCGTTCAATATCAGCATCAATACTGTATTCGGTGCGCTCGAGCAGAACAACCAAAACACGGGTGGCGCCTATATTGAGCAGCAGGAATCGACACTATTCATTCGCAGTGAGGGCCTTGTAGGCTCCATTCCCGATATCGAATCAATTCCCGTGGCTGAAACGCAGTTTGGCGCGCCCGTGCTGCTGAAAGATGTGGCGGATATTCGGGAAGGATTTGCCACACGATATGGCGCAATGACCTTCAAGGATAAAGGAGAAGTGGCCGGAGCCATCATTCTGATGCTGAAGGGCGAAAACGCCAACGAAGTCGTCCAGCAAATTAAATTACGACTGGCAGAAATAGAAAAAACCCTGCCCGAGGGCGTGGTGATCGAACCCTTTATAGACCGCGCGAAAATGGTGAACAATACCATTGGCACCGTGAAAACCAACCTGACAGAAGGTGCCCTGATCGTTGTTTTTATCTTGGTGCTTTTTCTCGGAAATTTTAGGGCCGGATTTTTAGTGGCGTCGGTTATCCCGCTATCCATGTTATTTGCTGTTATCATGATGAACCTGTTCGGTGTTGGCGGCAATTTGATGAGCCTGGGGGCGCTGGATTTTGGGTTGATTGTGGATGGCGCCGTGATTATCGTCGAAGCGGTTTTGCACCAACTTGCCCATAGACGTAGTTTCGGAGTGCAGAACCAGCTTGCAAAAAAAGAGATGGATAAGGAAGTAAGCAGCGCGGCAAGCAAAATGGTCAACAGTGCGGTGTTTGGGCAGATCATCATCCTGATTGTCTATCTGCCTATCTTCTCTTTGGAGGGCATCGAAGGCAAAATGTTTAAGCCGATGGCACAGACCGTTGCTTTTGCCTTGATCGGCGCATTCATCCTTTCACTCACCTATATTCCGATGATGAGCGCTGTGTTACTGAGCCGCAAAAAGAAAACGAAGCCTAATTTTGCAGATCGAGCCATGGCAATAGTCGAGTCACGGCATCGAAGCTTGCTTATCCAAGCACTTAAGTTCCGTACTCCAATTATTATCGTGGTCCTAGCTTTGTTTGCTGGAGCTGTTTTTACCCTATCGCGTATGGGCGGCGAGTTTATTCCTTCGCTCGAAGAAGGCGACTTTGCGGTAGAGATGCGTATTCTGCAGGGAAGCAACATCGAGAAAACGAAGGAAGTAACAACCAAGGCGGCAAATATTCTGCTGACGACTTTTCCGGAGGTGGAAAATATTGTTACGAAGATCGGTAGCGCAGAGATCCCGACGGAGCCGATGCCGATGGATGCTGGCGACATGATCATTGTGTTAAAGCCAAAAAGCCAGTGGGTGTCCGCGAGGGGTTTTCCAGAGCTTTCGGCAAAGATGAGCAAAGCGCTGCACGCTATCCCAGGCTTGACCACGGGATTTCAATTTCCGGTACAAATGCGCTTTAACGAACTGATGACCGGCGCACGACAGGATGTGGTTTGCAAAATATATGGCGAGGATCTTGATAGTCTTGCTTTTTATGCCGATCGGTTGGCGGCGATTATTAACCGGGTGCCGGGCGCGCAAGATTTATATGTGGAGCCGGTCGTGGGCGTGCCTCAGGTCGCCATCACTTTTGATCGGGCAGAGTTGGCACAGCACCATGTCACGATTGCGGAGGCCAATAAAATCATCAACATGGCCTTTGCGGGGCAAAGTGCTGGGCTGGTGTATGAGGGTGAGCGAAGGTTTGACTTGGTGGTCCGGTTGAAGGAAGAGCAGAAACGTAGTATGGGCGATATCCGCAACCTGCTGATCGCTACGGCATCTGGCGTACAGATTCCGTTGCATGAACTCGCTCATATCGAATTGAAAAGCAGCCCCAACCAGATACAACGGGAAGATACGAAGCGGCGTATCATCGTCGGTTTTAATGTTCGCGGCAGAGATGTGCAAAGCATCGTTGAAGAATTGCAGCAAAAAGTGGGGCAACAACTGAACTTACCAAAAACGTATACCATTGCCTATGGGGGTGCGTTTGAGAACCTGAACCAGGCAAAGGCAAGATTGGGCATAGCCGTTCCTGTATCCCTGGTGTTGATATTTTTGCTTTTATTCTTTGCATTCGGATCGGTGAAACATAGCCTCCTGATTTACACCGCCATTCCGCTGTCGGCCATTGGCGGCGTATATCTTCTAGCTCTCCGCAGTATGCCTTTCAGCATCAGTGCCGGCGTCGGTTTTATCGCGTTGTTTGGTGTTGCCGTTTTAAATGGTATTGTATTGATTTCTGAATTTAACAGGTTGAAAGCACATGGCTTATCGAACACGACACGTATCGTAGTTACCGGCACAAAAACACGTCTGCGGCCCGTGTTGATGACTGCGTTTGTCGCTTCGCTGGGGTTTCTGCCCATGGCCCTCAGCAATGGATCGGGAGCCGAAGTGCAGCGACCATTAGCGACCGTTGTGATTGGTGGACTGATGCTGGCCACCTTTTTAACCTTGTTCGTACTTCCAATTCTCTACGTGCTGTTTGAGCACTTCAAGAAACCAAAACTCACATGGACGAAAAAAGCAGGTAGTTTCCTTGTGCTGTGCACGTTGGGGGTATCCAATTTGCAAGCGCAAGAGTTGATCGGGCTGGAAAAAGCTATTGCGATTGCGCAAAAGCAAAATCTTGCCATACGCAACAGCGAGCTAAATAGTGAGATTCAAAGACGCTTGATAGCCAGCTATGCCGATATCCCTAAAACGGAAATTTCAGGTGGTTACGGACAGATCAATACCATGCAAAACGACAACTTGCTCGGTATTTCCCAGCGCTTTAGCTTTCCTACCGTTTATGCGCGTCGTAAGCGTGTGCTGGACCAACAATGGCTTACCGCAACGTCTGAACAGCGGTTGACCGCGGCACAGGTACAACGTGAAGTGACAACCATTTTCTACGATTTACTTTTGCTGCAGGAGAAGCAAAGGTTACTCCGCTATACAGATAGCTTGTACAGCGAATTTCTAGCTAAAGCTACGTTACGCCTCGCTGCTGGAGAAGCTAATGTGCTGGAACAATCCACGGCGAAAGTGCAGCGCGAACAAATTGCTACACAGCTGGATGAATTGGAAAAGCAGGTGGAGGTTTTGCGGTTGCAGTTTGCACTTCTTCTCCAAAGTAGCGCGCCCTACTCGCCACGCGCGGCATCGCTCACGGCAGACGTGCCGCTGGTGTTGGATTCGCTGCAGCGGCAACATCCCGAACTGGAGATGCTCCAGCAGCAGGTCAACACCGCAGAAGCAAACCATAAACTGGAGCAAAGCAAATTTCTGCCCGACATCCTGCTCGCTTACACCAACCAAAGTATGCGAGATCTGAACAACCGACGTTTTAATTCCGTACAGATCGGTATGGGTGTACCCATCTTCACAAAATCCCAACGCGCGGTGACTCAAGCGGCCAAAGCACAAGTTGATTTAGACAAAGCCAAGCTGCTGAAGCGGGAGACAGAACAGCTTACGGAGGTTGCACAACTCCGCGTCGGGTACATTCGGCAGAAGGAAATTGTTGATAGCTATCAACAAAAGCAATTGCCCGCCGCGGCACAGATTTTACAAACCGCCAGAAATCAACTCCGCGCAGGTGAGATAAATTTCTTAGACTGGGTAATTCTCACGAACCAAGCGGTCGCCATTCAATCGCAATATATTGATGCGCTCGACATCCTCAACCAATACAGCATTTCCTTACAGTATCTATTTTCTAAATAAAATTGCCATGCATAAACACAGCTATATTTTCATCACGTTCCTATCGATAATCGGCTTACTGGTCTCTTCATGCCAACAACAGACCGCGCAATCGGATGAACCACAGCAAACGGCGACGCCGAAAGACAGTACCGAGCAGCTTGTGCTGCTGTTGTCGCCTGATCAAATGAAAACAATTGACCTCGACACCACATCGCTGAAACAGACAACGATACGAAAGAACATGCTGCTCATGGGAAAAGTGTCGGTCAGCCCGACTCATCTCACCTCGCTTTCCAGCGTAGTAGGTGGACATATCAAGACCTTGCACATTATACCGGGACAGCGATTCAGTAAGGGCCAGGTATTGGCGACGATTGCTGATATGCAGGTCATACAGTTGCAGCAGGACTACCTGACGGCCAAGGCCGACTGGACCTCCGTCAAAGAAAACTTTGAACGGCAACAAACACTTAACGCGCAGCAGGCAACCAGCGATAAAAACCTGCAACTGGCCCGTGCAGAGTTTCAAAAATTAAATGCAACGGTGCATGCGTTGGAACAGAAATTACGCCTGCTTCATATTGATCCCACTACGCTGCAAGCCGATAACATCCGACAAACCATTCAGATCTATGCTCCTTTCTCGGGCACGGTCAATAAAGTGTTCGTCAATACCGGCCAATATGTGACGCCGACGGATATTATTTGCGAGCTTATTGATCCCCGCGGCTTTATACTCCAGCTCAATACCTTCGAGAAAAATTTACCTGGACTCCAAAACGGTCAAAAAATAGCGGCCTACACCAACGATAACCCAAAAGCCAAAAGTACGGCAACCATCATCAACCGGGTCTCGAGCCTTGACGACGACGGCGCTGGTATTATCTATGCCACGCTTGATCAACCTAACCCCACCTGGGTAACGGGCACCTATGTCAACGCCGATGTTGCCGTCAACAATTACATCGTAAACAGCCTGCCACAACGCAGTGTTGTTTCATTCGAAAACAAGCAATATGTGTTTGTGAAAACGGGTGAATCCTCTTTCCAGTTGCATGCCGTGGACATAGGCGAAAGCAGCGATGGTCGAGTAGAGATACGGAACCCAGCGCAATTAGCCGACATGCCCATTGTCCAGAAAGGTGCTTATGACCTGTTAATGGCGATGAAAAACAAACCTGAAGAATAAAGGTGAGCTTATCCTCTGCTTAAGCTTTTGGCGGAGGATAGGCTGTTCTGGTGTTTACGTCTTACCGACCAACGTATGCAAATAACCTTTGATATCTTAAGCATCAATTACTCAGAAAAACCCTACACATCATTTAAGGAATCAATACCTTGATCTTTTAATTTTTCTAAAGCGGCTTTCATGGCCATCACTTGGTCAGGGGGATGGCCTTTCCAAATGGTTACTTCGCCAACAACGCAAAAAGGCGCTGTAGAGCGGCAGGATTTTGTGGGGTTGCCCGGAAATTTCTTATCCGTAAGGTCCGGATCATCTTCAATATTTCCAAGAGGCTCGACTAAGTATATGCGTTCTCGGCCGTCGCCAAAAGCAAGCTCTGCTCCCCAGATTGCTGCATCCAGCGTAGCCGATAAGAAGATGTATTTTGCCTGTTTCCGGCGACCGTAATTGGAATGAAAGCCAGCTTCAATAAGATCTCCTATACGCAGATCAGCCTTCGTACCGTGAAAATAGGTTTGTGCAAAAGCCGTTGCCCCTTTTTCTGTCTGTTGCAGTTCCGTTCGCTGTTCTTCCATTTCAAAAGTAGTATATGGATAGATTAAGACGACGCGTCTTGCCCGAAGGTCAACAAATTGTTATCCGGATCGAGCAACGAAAACTCTTGCTGGCCCCAAGGTTTTGTTTCTAAATGTCCATTCGGATGAATAGGAATGTTATGCTCTAAAAGCCATTGGTAAAAATCGTCGATATGCTGTGTCCGCAAGTAGATCTGTCCATAGTTTTGCGTTGGATCGAGTTCCGCGAAGGCAAAGAAGTGGATTTCAATATGGTCCTTTTTGATTAACAAATAATCGCCGTAGTCTGCGATTTCGCTGAACCCCAATTGCTGCAGGTAAAAGGCTTTTGTAGCAGTTTTATCGCGCATGGGTAGTTTAGGAATAATAGCTGTCAGCATATCTTTTTGCGTTGGTGAATACAATTGCATTTTGCTAGACCAATTTACGAAAAAAATGAATAGGATGACATTAGTTTTAGAGATCTCAACGAAATGCTCCCATGATTGCTGAGCCCAACGATTGCCCCCGAACACACGCCGATGTCGTTCTACATTGAATAGTCTATATGCAGAGAAAATCCCGTTACTCGGATAATACTCTTTGAAATGAGGGATGCATGCGATCTAAAACATACACCGTATGCGTTTTATCGGGTGCCTAATGTATAAACTCGATCGGCGGTTAACCGAAAGATTGCCGGAATTCCAACGGGCTTTGTTTGGTCTTGATCTTAAAGAGCTTGCTGAAACTCTGCGAATGCTCAAAACCTAATTCGTATGCAATTTCAGAAACTGACAACTCGGTTGTAGACAACTTTTCCTTTGCTTTTTCAATAAGTTTTTCGTGAATGTGTTGCTGTGTGGTTTGCCCTGTTAATTGCTTCAATAACGTTCCCAAATATTTGCTGGAAATATGCAATGTTTCTGCTATGAATTGCACCGTGGGCAACCCCTTCGACAGTAAATCTTCCTTCTCGAAGTAGTCGTCCAAGACGCTTTCCAAACGTTCTAGCACTTTGTGGTTTGTTATTTTTCGGGTGATGAATTGCCGCTCATAAAAGCGTTGCGCATAGGTGAACATCAATTCCAATTGGGCAATAATAACGTCTTGACTAAATTTATCGATATGCGCATGATATTCAGCCTTTATATTTTCAACAATGCTATTTATGAGCATCTCTTCTTTATCAGAGAGAAAAAGTGCTTCATTGGTGGCGTAACCAAAGTATTCGTATTGTTTAATCTTCTTTGCCAAGGCTGTATTCCACAAAAAATCAGGATGAATAAACAGCATCCAACCTTCCAGATTGGGGGGCAATCCTCCCTCCTCGCCGCGCAAGATTTGCCCCGGAGACATAAATGCCATTAACCCTTCATCGAAATCATATTTTTGCTGTCCATAAAGTAAGTTATTGCAACCACGTTTCAATGACACGGTGTAGAAGTCGAAAATCACAGCGTTGATATCCGAATGGTTTTTGAATGTTGAGACATCCACCATACTAATAAGGGGGTGATGTGGCTTTTCAAGGCCTGCTATGCGATGGCCCTCGGTTATCGTTTTTACCCGATATGGAGTTTGCGCTTTCATTTTGAAAAAATAAAGGGATACTTTAATCCAATTAACAGTAGTGGTAAAGCTAAAAATGGGATTTCCAACAACGCCATTTTATAATCGCCTGCTTTCAAGGATAATGCCATAATCAGTACGATGGTAATCGCATGAAGAAGATTGGCGATAAAAAAGGTTTGCGGAAAAAATAAAAGCAAACCTATAATGATAGAAAATACGCCGAAATAGGGCATTACCGTTTTGCTGACGCCAAGATTGGACATCATTCTTAACTGATCTGCATTGGCAGGCTGGAAAGCATCCCAACCGTGTTTGATACTTAAAAATGCAGATACCAACAAGAGCATTATGCTTACAATTTTCATATGTATAGTATTTGTCGTTTAGTTTACAGATGTAATGACTAGATTATCTCCGACGAGTTCGCTACGCCCGGTTATTTTCACGCCTTTTTATGTTCGGTGATCATAGACATTTCATACCTCTATGTATAGCTTGGTTACTGAACCCTTTTAAATCTCATGGTTTTTCCCAATAGCGAGATACCCAGATAACCGCGAAAATGAAGCTCGTCTTCTGTTTTTAGTTTGGCTTGCAAGCTATAGGTATCACCATCAGTAGGATTATACAGTTTACCACCCTTATATTCTCCATTGTCGTATTTTAGGTTTGTGATATTGACAATCCCTTGCCTTGAACGACTTTGCAAAGCCTTACTCGGGTTGTTAAAATCTAGTTTTGGAGTTTTACCATCCGCCTCAAACATATTGGAAGCCCACAGCAATTTACCAAAATATTTCCCGTCAGACTTAAAAATATTAAATTTCAGTTTCACCTCAGCATCCATGCTTTCCCAATTTCCAACAATTTTATCAGCCGGTTGCTGCGCAAAACTTGCGAGCGAAACGAATAGCAACAAGGTGATATAGACGATCTTTCTCATTGTGTATTGCGTTTTAATTTTTTAATTGCTTTGAATTCGCCATGTCCGAAGTTCAATAAAACATTCGGCATAAGCCTGCTGGCAAATTTGATAACGCGGATCATAAACGGTTTCAGCTCTTTCTTATCTTTTAACATCCCGCTGATCGCTATTTTAACCATGTCATCCGCATTCATCATCATGCTCTCGTTGGGTTGCTTTACCCAATCTTCCTGCAATTTGGTTTTTACACCCGGAGGAATCATTTCAAAAACCTTAACCGAAGTATCTTGCAACTGTAAGCGCAAAGACTGGGTGTAAGCTCGTACACCTGCTTTTGTAGCGCTATATATAGGTGCTGCCGAATAGCTCATAAAAGCAATCCCTGACGACACATTGACAATACCGGCAGACTTTTTGGTAAGAAGATGGGGCAGAAATTGATGCACCATTTGAATCGTTCCTGATAGATTAGTAGCCACTTCCCGGTTTATGTTTTCCAGATCCAACGTTTGATACTGTAGATCGATCAAGCGCATCATACCCGCATTGTTAATGACGATGTTTACATCTGGGAATTGCGTTGTCACATCATGAAATAATTGTTTGATGTCTTCCGGATTGCTCACATCACTTTGAAATGTATGCACATTGGGGAACTTTTTTTTAGTTTCATCCAGCGCCTCTATCTTACGCCCTGTGGCGATAACGGTTGCTCCGATCTGTGTTAACTGCTTGACAAACGCTAAACCTAGTCCACTTGTCCCTCCTGTAATAAGGATTGTACTATTTTTTAAATCCATGTTTATGCTTTTTTGATACAACAAAGTTCCCACGAATGTAGGATAAGGATGTATCCAAAAGTCGGATCGTTGTAGTAAAAAGGAATAACTATCGGTTAGTCACTGTAATCACGCTATATTTAAATTCAATTTTTTTAGAATTTTTACAAAGGATTTTATAGCTTTGTCGCAACTAGATTATCATACTATACTACCAAAAAGATGAAACCATTTGCTTTTTTGATCGTACTTTTTTTTGTTATAGGTTGTAAAAAAGGGAGTAATTTGCCGGACGAGGACGCTGGCAAAATAGCAGCAAACGCCTTTTCTTACATCAATCCTCAAGGTACGCCATTTGCAGATTCCATTATTGTATTACCGCCTTCTGGCTACCTCGTCAATAGCAACAATCCACATCAAGTTTTTTCGGGTTCAACATTCGTCAGCAAGCCGTATTGGGAGACCGTATCAGGGAATAAGCTCTATCCGGACAGCGATATTTTTGTGCAATGGAAAGTCAAAGATCTAGCCAGTGAAAAGGTAGTGAAAACAGATACCACGACCGATATACAATTGGATCTCTTTGAAATAGGCAAATATAAGTTAACACAATACCTCTATGCCAATGCAGAAAATAGAAGAAGTGCTATACTCGCCTTGGATTCGGCATCAAAGATCATCGAGGTTGTCAACTCGAGGGAAATAGATTCCATCATGATCGACACCTTGGGTTTTGCCAGTCCATATCTGCATGCAGGATTGGATCCCAATGCGCCTGTTGATGTTTTTGTTTCCATTTATAAAGATCGAGCTGACCTGGAGAATCAACAACCTCCGCTATTCCAATCGGCAAGTTTAAAAGGCATTGCATTCGGAGCAAAGCATTTGAAATTTGAGATTCCGGACCTTAGTTTTAGTCCCAGCTTTATCCGCCGAAGGGATATTAACGAAGGTATTTTATTGCAACTCAATGTGCAACAAGGGGGAAAAACGTACACGCTTTTGGATAACGAACATGGCTACATTGTCCAAACCTTACAGACCGGTTATTTATCAAACGACAACAGTAGTTTACTGGAAGAATTACGTCTAAGATTTCAGTCTACAAGCTTGAGGATTAATACATCATTTACGTTTAAGAACTAGTTGCAAATTACGCTTTGTAAAGAGCTTAAATAAGAAAGTAAATCGTCGCGTAGAAGACTAGCGCTTTCAATCAGTCACCGTTCGCATTCGAGGAAACTACCGCTCAACTCCTGCTGCATTGCTTCCAAAAAAGAAACGAATAATTACGTGTTATGGGAAAAACTTACTTGACAGCGGTAGCCTCTAACTCCACGTTCATTGTTTCATTCAATCCGACTACTTCTAGTAACGTGAGCGATTGCTTCATTTCATGCTTACGGGCGAAATCTTTGAGTAGATCAATACAGGTGGACATAAACTCTTTCGATGAGGTGGAATAGATCGTGAGTCGTACGATATCTTTACAGGCATATCCAGCTTGATTGATCACCGTCTCTAGATTGTTGATTGCCAATTTAAATTGCGTATGCATATCGGCATTACTGGAGGTGCCATCGGGGTTTACGGCGGCTTGGCCCGAAACATACAATGTGCTTTTCACCTCTTTAACCTCAACGGCTTGCACATAGCCAAGCTCATTCTGCCATTCCCAAGGGTTGATTACTGTTTTTACCATAACGTGCTTTTTAAAAGAAGAACAACGGAGTATCACGTTCGTTTCTTGTACACTCACTTTACATCTTTCACACATCGGAAGCCGACATGATTTGTCGTGCTGCTTATTTCCCCTTTACCTCTTGCTCCAGCCTTATAGCGTTCGCAATACTGATCACTACAGAGAAAAGATCCGCCACGCTGGACGCGCTTCACGGCATCGGGCTCTTGGGGATCATATGATAAAGAGGGGCCTTTTGGATTGTTGGTTTGCGCCACATCATAGCTTGGCTGATAGAAATCAGCACACCACTCCCACACATTGCCAGACAGGTCATAAAGCCCGTAGGCATTGGCCGGAAATGATTTTACAGGTGCTGTCGTCTCGTATCCATCTTCCTTACTATTGCCTTCCGGAAATTTCCCTTGAAAAATATTAGCCTGCCAGACACCGTTGTGTTTCAAATCGCTTCCCCAGTAAAACTCCGCGCTGGTATGTTCTCCGCCTTTAGCAGCATATTCCCATTCAGCTTCGGTAGGTAGGCGTTTGCCCGCCCATTGTGCATAGGCTGCTGCGTCTTCGTATGCCACATGCACCACCGGATGATTTTCTCGTCCTACGATGGTACTTTGGGGGCCTTCCGGATGTTGCCAGGAAGCACCTGCAACGTACTGCCACCAAGCAGTGTGATCTTGTAGCCCCCCTACCGGGTTGACGGCCTGAAAAACTGCTGATCCTGGAACAAGAATAGCTGGGTCTACCCCCGGAAAGTCATTCGGATCTAACGGCCGTTCCGCTACGGTGACGTAGCCCGTCTCCTGTACAAAGCGCGCAAATTGCGCGTTCGTAACCTCATGTTCGTCTATCCAGTATGGAGACAGTTCGACACGATGAACCGCAGCGGCATCGTTAAAACGGCTACTTCCCATTTCGAACGTCCCGCCCTCCAACAAAATCATTTTCGCCGGGTCTTTTTCAATAACTGACGTGGGTTGGCTTGCCGCCTGTTTTGATAAAAGGGATCCCCGCGACACCGCGCCTTCCACGCAACAAGAGGGTAACTCCTGTGTGTATGCCAGACCGCATAGTGCGGGGATCACTAATCCAAGTAGACTAGCTTTCCATATAATTGTGTTGTTAGTGTTCATGCTTTGCTGACCATATTTCTTTGACTGTAGGGATGCCTGTTTTTGTCCAGATAGGTCTACCCGCTCGATACAAGATCGTTGTCGGAATTGTTTTGATTGCATATTCTTTGATAATATCTGGATTGACATCAATCTCTACTTTGACCACGCGGATCGCTGGATCATGCTGTTGTAAAGAATCCAAAACCGGTATCACTTTTTTGCAGGGCGGGCAATAGTTAGATCCAAAATTCACGACAACATAGTCGTTGGAGAGCAGCTTGGCACGAAAGGCATCCAAGGATATTCTTTTCGTGTTTGTGTCTGCTACAACCAACGGATAGCCAGATCCCACCCAAGCCGATATGCCGGGAGACAATACATAGAGTGTTTTAAAAGACAACTCGTTCAAACGCTGCGCAAGCCTTTGCGACCGACCGGTCTGAATGGAGTAAATAAACACTGGACTGCTTTTGTCGAGCTGACCAATCTTTTGCTCAAAATCTGCCGCTTGCTGATCGATTTGGATCGCATGTGGCAGGTGAGCTTGATCATACTCTTCTATCGATCGAGCATCGAGCACCTGCGGCGCGCTTTGCGATTGCAGGTGTTTAAAAAAGTCTGTTGCTGTAATTCGGAAATCATTGCCTTGGCCAAATCCGATCTTGGCAACAAGGCTCCATAGTAATACGAGGATCGTTGTTTTCATAGCATTAAAAACCAAAGCCAGGGGTTGTAATTTCTTGTACTTTACTCTTCCTAAAAAGTTGCATATTTGCCGGTTCTTTATCTTCCAGCTGTGCAAAGTCTACCACGCCATTTTGTTTCGCCCACTTGAAGTATGCTTGCGAAAGTTGGGATACAACCGCATGGTTTTGGCGAGCAACATCCGTCGTTTCCGTCGGGTCTTTTTCAAGATCATAAAGCTCCCAGCTGTAGGATGGCCAGGTAGATACCAGTTTCCACTTGCCGATGCGCGCAGCTCGATTACCGGCTCGCTCCCAGAAGAGTCCTTCAGGACGATCTACCGCTTGCGCTGCGCCGGTAAGCACAGGCAACAGGCTTTTGCCCGGAAGCGCATGCGGTGTTACCCCCTGGTACTTCTTCGGATACTTTGCTCTAGCCAACTCGTATAGCGTGGGCGCAAGATCGATAATGTGTCCCGTCCCCTGTACGATCGTATTGGGTTTAATCTTTTCCGGAAACCAAGCGATAAACGGTGTGTTTATACCGCCCTCGTGCAGGTAGTCTTTATAAGCCTTAAAAGGTGTGTTAGAGGCATACGACCAGTTTTTGCTTTGCGACTCGTACGATCCTACGGTTCCAACAGGCCCCGAATTCGCGCGTGCGCCTCCGTGCCACTTTACCAGATCTTCTGCTGGAGCGCCATTGTCCGAAAGGAAAATAATAAGCGTGTTCTCTAGCTGTCCATTTTCCTTTAGCTTTTGTAGAAGAGAGCCTACACTTTGATCGAGACGATCGACCATGGCCGCGAAAATTTCCATCTTTTTTGCCCAAGACTGCCGGCTGTCATAGGATAGTCTATCCCAGTCGTAGAGGTCTTGATCGGGAACCGAAAGTACGGCATCTTGCGTTAGAAGGCCCAGCTGCTTTTGCTTTTGGAAACGCTCTTGCCGAATGGCAAACCATCCCTTATCGTATTTTCCTTTGTATTTAGCGATATCTTCCGGCAGGGCGACCAGCGGCCAGTGTGGCGCCGTGTGGGCTAAGTACAAGAAGAAAGGCTTCTTTTCACCCTTGATTTCATCCAAAAATTGCTCTGCGTGCGCGTTGATGACGTTGGTCGAGTAATAGTCGGAAAGCGGATAGCCTTCTGCATCGGTCTCTACCTGACCAAATCCTGGTGCGCCAGAGTTGGCCCCGCTTTCATTCTTCGGAAAAACTTTATCGAAGCCCCGCTGCCAAGGATAGCTCTGGTCTTTACCCGAGACATGCCATTTGCCCGAAGTCAGCGTGATGTAGCCATTGGCTTTGAGCACCTCCGCAAACGTCAATGATTCTGCATTAATGTAGCCTTGGTAGGCGGGCAGCCCTAAGTCGTTTGAAAAGTAACCTACACCGGCTTTATGTTGGTACTGCCCCGTGATGACCGATGCCCGGGTTGGTGCACAGATGGAATTATTGTAAAATTGTTGAAATCGAATGCCTTCTTTCGCTAAACGATCAAGATTCGGTGTAGCGATTTCGGAGCCATAGGCTCCGAGATCCGAATAGCCTAGGTCATCAGCCAAGATAACCACAATATTTGGGCGCTCTTGTTTCTGGGCGTAAACGGCCATGCTAAGACTGCATATGCCCAATAGTGTTATAAAAGTCTTTTTCATCATTGGAGTTATTTAGATGCGTTTGCGTACTAACGAAGTGAGTTTCTTTGTGGGCGTATACGTTCGTAATTGACGACGCCTGTTTCCCGTGCCCATCCTTCGTAGAGCGCCTCCAGTTCCTGCACTACTTCTGGAAATTGGCTCGCAACATTATTGTTCTCCGCGCGATCTTCGTCAATATTATACAGTTCGATTTTATTGCCCGTTCGGTACAGCGAGACGAGTTTCCATTTCCCGTAGCGTACAGCCCTGTTACCAGCCCGTTCCCAAAACAGGGGCTTTCCTCTGTCTGCTTGATTACTGTTCGTTGTTAGCACCTCGCGCAAGCTTACGCCAGCTAGTGGATTTGTTTGTATATCATGAAGTACTGAGGGGTATTTAGCCTGTGCAAAGTCGTAAAGTGTCGGCGCGATATCAATGATATGGCCGGTACCTTTTTTGATGCTATTAGCCTTCACTTCTTTTGGGTACCATACGATAAACGGAGCGCCGATACCTCCTTCGTATGGATTATCTTTATAGCTACGAAGTGGCGAGTTGCCCGTTTGCGACCAGTTGCTGTTCTGCACCTCGTAAGAGCCTGCTCGTCCCACAGTTTCCGTGTTGCGCTGGGTGTATATTCGGGCACGATCGCCCCCCTGCGCCCCATTGTCAGACAGGAAAATAATAACGGTATTGTCATCCTTTTTTAGCGATTGTAGTGCTCTGCGCAGTTTGCCAATGCTTTGGTCGACGTGGTCTATCATGCCGGCGAATACTTGTTGCCGCCTTTGCCAATACTGCTGCTCGTCGTAAGTAAGCTTGTTCCAAGGTTGTACCACGGTGTCACGACTCGCAATCTGCTGGCCTGCCGGAAACACGCCTTTAGCGATGGCTTGGCGATGCCTATCCGCACGAAGGCTATCCCATCCCTGCTTGTAAACACCGCTGTACTTTTGGATATCTTCCTCTGGCGCCTGTAGCGGCCAATGGGGTGCATTAAATGCGAGATACAGGAAGAAGGGTTTGTTTTCCTTGTCTTGTTCTTGAAGAAATGTGATGGCCTGATCGGTGATTTCGTCGGTCAGGTACCGCCCTTTAGGCAGATAGAATGGCTCGTTATTCCTTAGCAACGGAACCGTAGGGTTATCGTCGTCATTGATCTCGTAGAAGTTTACGGCACCGCCGATAAAGCCGAAAGAGCGTTCAAAGCCACGCTGTGCCGGCCACTGATCCCGATCGTCACCCACATGCCATTTCCCGGATAAGATTGTTGAATAGCCCGCATTCTTAAGAACCTCAGCAAGTGTTAACGACTCTTTATTGAGAAACCCTTGGTAAGCCGGCAAGCCGAGGTTAACATTAAAATAACCGATGCCGGCTTTGTGCGCATATTGGCCGGTGAGCAGGGAAGCGCGCGTTGGCGCACAGATGGAATTGTTGTAAAACTCTTGAAAACGCGTCCCCTCCGCAGCCAGCTGTGTGAGATTAGGAGTTCTGACGTCAAGCCCCCCGAACGGTTCGATATCCGAAAAACCCAGATCATCCACCAATACAAGGATGATATTTGGTCGTTTATCCTGTGCCAGCGTTAGCATACACGCTAACCATAGTGCAATAAAACTTAGTGTCTGTTTCATACGTGTTACATCTTAATAGTTTATCCAGTCCGGATGCTGTTTGAGGTTAGGGTTCAGATTTAGTTCACGCTGCGGTGTCGGGAAGTGCAGGTGCCTTGCCGCCGCCAGCATTTTCTTGGCTGCATGGAGCTTCGCTATGTAGTAGTCTGCTCCTCTGCGCACGAGGTCGAACCACCGTTGATATTCATACACGAACTCTTTGCGCCTTTCTTCGAAAACCAATTCGCGAAATGCATCCTTACCGCTGCCTCCGGCATATAGCGTAGCACCCGAACGGTCTCTCACCCTATTTAATGCTTCGATAGCCGCCGCGGTTGGTGAGGAGGCCAATTCATTCTCTGCCTCAGCATAGATTAATAGCACCTCCGCATATCGAATTATGGAAAGGTTCTTGGAAGACTGACTCTGGTTTCCAACCACGCTTTCATCATAATATTTATTGAATTGCGGTTTGCTCAACGCATAGTATTGCCCATTTACCGGCGATACTTTACCTGTAGTGAACGTTACCGGCAACCTTGTATCCTGCGCTTCATAAGCTTGATAAAGTAAACCTTCCGCGTGCAGGGCATCAGAATAATCGCCATTGATACCCGGAATGTCTGCCGGCGCTGAGCGACCGGCCAGACTGTTGCCTTGGTATCCGCTGTTGCCTTGAAATTGCGCAGAAAAAATATGCTCCTTTCCATTCTTTTTATCCACGGCAAATACATCAACAAATGATTCGAACAGATCGTATCCCTCCTGATCAATAACCTCTTTTGCTTTGTTGCGTGCGAGCTCCCATTTCTGTTGTGTTAGGTATACTTTCGAGAGCAAACTTTTCGCGGCCCCACGCGAGGCACGACCACGATCGCTTTCGCCATATTCCAAATAGTTGGGCAGGTTTTCCGCCTCGATCAAGTCATTTTCAATATGGGTGTATACCTCCTGTTCTGTAGCTTTGGAAACATACAGCTGCTCGCCGCTTAATGACGATACCGGCTCTGTCACCAAGGGCACATCGCCAAACCAACGAACCAGATTAAAGTAATGCAGTGCCCTTAAGAATCTTGCCTCGTTGATGAGGCGTGACTTGATAGCCGGACTGATTTGCCCGTCAGTCATGGCGTCTATGTTTTTGATATTTAGATTGGATGCGTTGATGGCATCATAGCTCTGTTTCCAAAGTTGTTCCATACGATCGTTTGACTCGTCGTGCGTCAAACCACTGATCGCACGCACATGGGCATTACGCGCCCGCGGGCCAGCTTCGTAATCATCCGTTGCCATCTCCACCCCGATCTGGAAAAGCCCGTTGTAAATAGATTGTCCGCTTTCGTAAAGTTTGCGGTACGTACCGGTTACTGCCGACAGAGCCTGGCCCTCATTGAGGTAAAATTGCTCCGATACCAACAGCGCATCCGGATTTTCCTCTAGTTTAGAGCAGGCCAGTAGTGTGCTTAGCGTAAGAAGCCCGATTAAAATTTTGATTTTCATAAATAGTAGCCCTCCTGATTAAAATGTGATTGATGCCCCGACCGAAAATGATTTTGAGGCGGGATATATGCCTTGATCGACTCCGATCTGCACGTTGTTACCTGAAGTAACCTCTGGATCAAAACCGCTATATCCCGTCCACGTGAGCAGATTCTGCCCCACAGCATAAAGCCTCACGTTGGACAATAGGTTCTTGGTCCATTTTTTAGGCAGCGTGTAGCCAAACTGAAGTGACTTAAGGCGTACAAAAGACCCGTCTTCGACGAACTGATCGGAAAATATGGGCGCAGGATCCAGTTTTGCTCGCGGATAGTCTGCTGAAGGATTACTTGCGGTCCAACGCTGTAGCGCATCGATGGATGCATTTTGTTGACCGGTAAACATCTCCAAAGCTTGTCTATTCATGTTTAGAATTTGGTTGCCAACAGAACCCTGTATAAGGAAACTCAGATCAATCCCCTTGTAGTTAAACGTGTTGGTAATGCCGAAGAAGTAATCGGGCTGCGCGTCACCAATAATCGTTCTATCGTTGGCCGTGGTAAACTTGCCATCCCCATCAATATCTTTATACAAACGGTCACCAGCTTTTGGCGTCGCGTTGCCCGTGTAAGCGCCCTTCGTCGCCTCCTCCCCCAGCTGCAGAATACCGTCGGTCACCGTACCATAGAAGGTACCCAGTGGTTTGCCCACTTGGATGATGTAGTTACCCGTGATGTAGGCGTCACCATTCCCGATAGATAGAACCTTATTGCGATTAAAAGACACATTTAGGTCTGTCGACCAAGAAAACTCACCTTCTATATTCCGGCTGCGAAGATTAAATTCCACGCCTTTGTTCTCCACAGAGCCGTAGTTTTGCAGCGAACTCGCATACCCCGATGTCCAGGGAATTTCAACATTTAGGAGCAGATCCGTTGTCTTTTTGTAATACCAATCAAAAGTGAACTGGAATCTATTACGAAAAAACGAAAAGTCTATACCCGCGTCATATTGGTAAGTAGTTTCCCAGCCAAGGTTTTCATTTGGAATACGTTGCGAAGCAAAGCCGGTGGCAATATTCCCTCCAATCAGGTAGTTTAGTGCATACAGCGTGGAGAGCGACTGATATTCTCCGATCTCTAAATTTCCCGTTGTACCAAAGCTGGTGCGCAGTTTAAGATCATCAAGAAACGGCAGGGCTTGCTTGACGAAGGCTTCCTCGCTAGCCCGCCAGGAAAAAGCAAGGGAGGGAAAGTTGCCCCACTTATTGTTTGTTCCAAATCGAGAGCTTCCATCGCGACGGATGCTCGCAGAAGCATAATATCTATTTTTGAAATTGTAATTAACCCTGCTTAAAAACGAGTGAAGCACCCAAGCGTAGGCGCCCGATTGCGGCCGCAGTAATGTCGATCCACTTTGGAGACTATTGTACAGCAATTCGTCGGTGACAAAGTTTTCGGCACCAGCACCAAATATCGCATTACGTGCTTCCTGTTGTGTAAAGCCAAGCAAGACGTTTAGGTTGTGATTATTAAACGATTTGTTGTAAGTCAGGGTATTTTCGTTGAGCCATGAATAATAGTCCAGGTTGCCCAGGTTGGCACGGCCATTATTCACGGAGCCTTCGTATATGTAAGACGGCAGATAGAATTTGTCGTTGCGCGTATTGAGGTCTACGCCCAGCAAGACTTTTAGCTGCAAACCGTCCAGGATATCGTATTGTGCAAAGCCGGTTCCCAACGTTCGTAGTCCGACCTGCTCATTTGTGGTCTCCAATAACGTGGCAATGGGGTTTGCAAATATATTTTCGAACGGATTGCGAAGTGTATAGCTACCATCAGCATCGTAAACCGTAGCTGTAGGCGGCATAATCAATAAAGAATTAACAATCCCGGAGGGTGCGATTTGCGCCTGCGTCCGGTTTATGGAAAGATTGGCTCCTATGGTCAGCCGCTCATAGGGTCTTGCGTCAATGTTGCTCCGAAAACCCAGCCGCTTGAAATCTGTGTTCACGATGACGCCCTCTTGATCAAAATAATTGGCTCCCAAAAAATATTTGATCCGGTCGCCACCGCCCGTTAGCGATAGCTGATGATTACGTATAGGGGCAGTTCTGAAGGCTTCATTCTGCCAATTGGTGCCGTCGCCAAGGGCGTCGATGTCGCTCTGCGACAGGTACTGATACTGCCCGCGGGATGGGTTGGCATCAAATAACACTTCATTCCGCAGTATGGCAAAGTCTTTCGCGCCCAGCACATCGATGGTTTTAAGCACACTTTGTGAACCGATGCTACCATCATATGTCAGTTTAGCGCCGCCCGCGCTGCCTTTTTTTGTCGTAACCAGCACCACACCGTTCGCCCCGCGCGAGCCATAGATAGCAGTTGCCGAGGCGTCTTTTAGCACTTCCATGCTCTCAATATCTGCCGGATTGATACTAGCCAAAGGATTGACCGTGGCTCCCGATCCTACACCTGTATTTTCAGTTTGGTTGTATACCGGGAAGCCGTCGATGACATATAAAGGTTCGTTTCCTCCCTGAATGGAGGCGCCGCCACGTATTCTTATACTGACACCTCCGCCGGGCTGCCCAGATGTGTGTAACCTGCACGCCCGACACACCACCTTTTAGTACTTGGTCCAGCGAGGACACATTTTGCTTCAACAGTTCGCTGGGAAGGGAAGCTACAGACCCCGTGAGATCTTTTCGTTTGATAGCGCCATAGCCAACCACAACAACTTCATCAAGTCCCGAAATCTTCGGATCAAGCGCAATGACGGTTGGTGAGATGGAGATAACAAGTTTTTTTTGTTCATAGCCCAAGTAGGAAACCGTTACAGCAAAAGGCAATTTTTGTCCGGTAACAAACTGGAACTGGCCCTCGGCATCTGTCTTCACGCTATGCGTCACAGCTTCAAGCTGGACAGTAGCGCCTTCGATGGGTTCTTTTGTGTTGGCATCTATGACTTTACCAACCAGTGAAGCATTGATTATGGGAGAGGTTTGCTGCCCCTGTGCAGCGACTGTGCTCAGCAATGACAATAGGAATAGCACGAAGTATCCCCAAACTCCATTTATTTTCATATTTTTGGATGTTTAATAGTGAGTTTTAAAACAAGAGTCCAACGCCAATTGAGACTTGTTTCATTATTAGTCAAATGGGGGGAGTGCAAACTCCCCCTTTTTATTTGTAGAGGGATAGTCTACCTACACATTCGCATTCGGAAGGGGAGCCCGAGATTCCAGTGGAAAGAAAATGTAAGTAGTTTGTCAGTGAGGGTAATGCTGCTGTCCATAAAATGTTAGTCATATCTAGTTTTCAAAAAAAATCTTTTGACGAGCCAAATATAAAACTAAATTTTAAATAAACTACTAAATCTATAGATATTATTATTTTTATGCTTTTTTGAATCCATCACGGGTAAGCCATCGGCCTCTTCAGCTTTGCGACCTCGTGTTAATTAAAATTTTCCCGAAACTGCAGCGGGGTGGTTTTGGTCTTTTGTTTAAACAGCTTATTAAAGCTTTGCGTGTGCTCAAAGCCTAGTTCGTAAGCAATTTCGCTCATTGATAAGTCGGTCGTAGAAAGTTTCTCCTTCGCTTTTTCCACCATCTTCAAGTGTATGTACTGTCGCGCATTTTGCCCAATCAGTGATCGCAACATATCGCTCAAATATCCAGGTGAAATGTTCAATTGTGCTGCTAGAAACTGTACTGTTGGAACACCCTGCTGCAAGGGCTTCCCACTGTTGAAATAATTATCAAGAATAGCTTCTGTTCTTTCGAGGATATCCTTATTTACCCCTTTTCGCGTAATGAATTGACGCTTATAAAAGCGGTTGACGTAACTTAACAACAAATCGATCTGGGCAACGATCACTTCTTGGCTAAACTCGTCTACACGGCTGTTTAATTCCCGCTCCATGATGTTATAAAGCGATTGGATAATTTCCTTTTCCTGTCCCGAAAGGTGCAACGCCTCATTCACTGAATAGCCGAAATAACCATACTGCTTGATCTTTCGTGCTAAGGGATGGCCCATCAAAAAATCAGGATGAATAAGCAAGATATAGGCATGGGTTTCACTGTTGTAATCGGTACTTCCCACCAGCTGGTTCGGAGCTAGAAATAGCATACTTCCCTCATTAAAATCGTAATAGTCGCGACCGTATTTCAGCCGACCCTTATTTTTGGTAATAAAAGTTATTTTATAGAAGTTCAGCACGTCGTAGATCGGTGCCATGGCCGTATTAAAAGGGTTGCTATCATCGAAATGAACCAAGCTTATCAGCGGATGTTGCGGCTTAGGCAGACCAAATGCCTGATGGGTTTCCGATATAGATATAAACCGAACGAGTTTATCTTCGCTATTTTTCATTGTTTAAATGTAAACAAAAAACCTGCGGCACGTGTGGTCCGCAGGTTTTTCTCCGTGTATCAATTACCAAGGAAGATCGTAGCCCGCTCCAGCCGTATTCTCCGGCCCGGTAAAGCTACCTGTCGGCATATCTTCTGCCAAAGCCACACGGATCGGTTCACGCGAGCCCTCTTCCACAGTATCAGTTCCCTGAAAGTTATTAAGCGCTGTGGCCGTGAATCCCGGGCTTACCAGATGAACTTTGACGTTGGTATTTTCCAGTTCATTCGCCAGGGAAAGGAAAACGCCGTTAAGCGCAGTTTTCGAAGCGCCATAAACCGCATCAAATGCTGCGCGATAAGGGTTTTGTGGGTTAGCATTCAACGTTAAGGATCCTAATGCACTGGAAACCGTGACGATACGTGCACTGGTTGATTGATGTAGCAAAGGTAAACAAGCCTGCGTCAGCGCCAGCGTGCCAAAGACGTTCGTGTCCCAAACGGCACGCATCTCGTCGATGGGCGCCACACTCGCACGCTGTGCACCTAATACCTCTTCCATTGTCCGGCCAGCCTTGCCTACATGCGAAATGGCTGCATTATTGACCAACAAGCTGAGGTAACCATATTCTGCTTCGATTAATTTTACCACCGCCTGGATAGAATTTTCATCTGTAATATCAAGCTGAACGGCTTTTGTTTCGCCGCCCATTTCCATCGCAGCGGCCTTTCCTTTCTCCAGACTTCGGGATCCGACATACACAACATAGCCATTGTCTGCCAATGCTTTTGCTATTTGAAATCCTACGCCTGTATTGGCACCAGAAACCAGTGCTACTTTTTTTTCTTTTGTCTCCATCATGATATTCTTTTAAATTTTGATAGACCAAAATTCCGCAATACCGATGGCAGACGTGTAGCCAAATCAAGTTTGTTTGTAGCCAAATTGAGGGTCGGCGAAAATGCAGGGCTCTCCATTAATCGCTGCTGGCATAAGCATTTCTTACCCCGAAATTGTTCAAATTCTCTATAATTCATGAAAAGTTTTCTATAACGATAACAATACTTTATCTTGCAGCCTTTAATTCATAAAGAGACCCATTATTAATTAACTTTACCATTTTTAACATGCGATTTTGTATTTATCCTCTTTTGCTCTTGTTGACTTTTACGAGCGCGAAAGCACAAAACTGTGATTGTACCCAGAACCTGCAATCCATGATTTCCATATTTGAGAAAAACGATGCCGGCTTTCAACATATTATAGATTTAAAGGGGGAGGAAGCCTATATGGCGCATACAAAATCCTATTTGGCTAAAGTGTTAGAAATCTCGGATTATGATGCGTGCCAGGTCGCTCTTGAAGGCTGGCTAAGATTCTTTAGAACTGGCCATCACCGACTCACGAAAACCGATAGTACGCTAAAAAAGCAGGTGTCGGCAGCGATATGGCCTAAGCAATTTGTTGAAGGCGATAACTTGACGCGCATTCTGGCAGACCATGTTGATTCAGAAAACCCAGAAGGAGTCTTGGGCACCTGGAAAAACAAAGACCACCGCATGCTGGTGGTTGAAAAAGATGGTCGATACATTGGAGTCGTTGTCAACGACTCGCTGAGCTGGAAAAAAGGTCAAATAGTGTTTACATCGGATAAGCTTTCAAAAAGCGGAACGGTGTATCGATCTTCCTTCCGCCCAGTTGGCTTAAGTAGATTGGAATTGTTGGATAAGGATATTCTTAGAATCAATGATGATACGTATCGCCGGGAAGGCATCACGCGGCAAATGCGAAAGCATGATGAAGCGTTTTATAGACTGAAAAACTCAGCAGATACCTATGCGGAGCAAAGGGATGACAGCACGGTTTATTTACGAATACCGAGTTTTACGTTTAATAAGAAAGCAATAGACAGCGTACTCAGAGCATTTGATGTAGCCATCCGGTCTACACCGAATCTCCTCATCGATCTTCGCGATTGCCAAGGTGGTCAGGATAACAATTTTTCTAATCTGATGCCTTACCTAGTCAGCGGTGTTACCCGAATCGTCACGGCCGAATTGTTATCCACAAAACTGAACAATCAAATGTGGGACGAGATCGTAAAAAATCCTGATCTTAGTGAAGCGGAAAAAAGCGCCTATAAAAAAATACAGGCCCTATTAAACAATAACTTGGGTAGCTTTGTAAATATATTCGGCAAAGACGTGATCCTAAGCAAGCCGGATAGCATCCTGCACTATCCGAAAAACGTAGGGATCATCATTCATGAAAACAACTTCAGTACAACCGAACAATTTATCCTTGCTGCTGCCCAAAGCCGAAAAGTGAAATTGTTTGGAAGAAAGACCGGTGGTGCGCTGGACGTTTCCAATATGGTAGAAACTCCGTTATCCACCGGTGATTTTGTCTTTGAATATTGCATATCAAGATCGTTGCGCATACCCGAGATGTCCGTAGATGACAAGGGAATCCACCCAGATTTCTATTTGGATAAATCTATAGGGGAAAACAATTGGGTGGATTTTGTAGCTTCCACTTTAAATAGTTGGCTTTAAAAAGCCAAGCTTCTGTCAGCGCTCCCAAAAATTATTGACAAAAACAACGGGAGCATAGCTCCCGTTGTTTTTACAAACCTGCCAACGTTTCTTTGATCGTATCGGCCAACGGCGTGGTTGGGCGTCCCAATAATTTGGAGAGTGCCTTTCCGTCGTCAAATAAGTCGCCTTTAGCAGCGCTAACATCCCATCCTGCGATCGCCTGTGCAAATGTTTCAGGCACACCGAAGGTTTTGAGCACATCAACGTATTCCTGTTCCGGAAGGTCTGCATATGGAATATCCTTATCCTGTTGCTTCGTAAGCTCCGCAGCCAAGTCTGCCAAGGTGTATGAACTATCGCCTGCTAATTCGTAAATCTTACCTTCTTGATTCGGGCTCGTCAGCACGATAGCCGCTGCTTCCGCAAAATCCAAGCGAGAAGCGGAAGAAATTTGTCCATTTCCCGCGCTACCGATAAATGCGCCAGCAGCCAAAGATCCCGAAATAGAGCCGGTATAGTTCTCGGTATACCATCCATTTCGTAAAATGGTATAAGCGATACCCGAATTTTTCAAGGCTTCTTCGGTTGCAAGATGTTCCGGGGCTAAACTTAGCGTAGAACGATCTGCATGGAGCAAGCTGGTGTATACAATATGTTTGACGCCAGCTTCTTTCGCTGCAGCGATAACATGTGCATGTTGTTCCTTGCGCTTGCCAATTTCATTTCCAGAGATCAGCAACAGCTTGTCCACACCGGCAAGCGCCGTAGCCAACCCAGCAGAGGCGTTGTAATCGAAGGCCCTTGCCTCTACGCCGAGGTCAGCCGCCTTTTCTGTATCCCTAACCAAAGCAACGATATCCGCTGCGGATGTTCTTTCTTTTAATTTTTCAATAACTAAGCGGCCTAGCTGACCGGTAGCTCCTGTAATCGCTGTTTTCATGTTTTTATCAATTATGTATTGTGAAAATATATTTTATTATGTAATAAGTTTTGTTACAATTTGTGCTAAAAAAATTTTATCCGAATTGCTGTGAAAAATCTCGCAAGGTCTTTGTTCCCAAAAACTTCTTAAGCAATGCATCGGTTTCAGTAAATAGATCGTCAAGCTTCGTGTTGATCTGCTTGCCAACAGGACACAATGGATTGGTATGTTGGTTTTTTCGTCCTAATACCTCCGTATGGCATACTGCGTCGTATACCGCATCCAGCGCAATATCCTGACTCGGCTTCGCCAGCATGGAGCCTCCCTCCTTCCCCTTTCGACTGATTACTAACCCAGCCTCTTGAAGCACGCTGAGCTCTCTCCTCACTACGACGGAATTTACGTTAATACTTCCAGCAATCCACTCGGAAGTTAACCAAACCTCCGGGTGCTGATCTAGCAGTGTCAAAATATGAATAGCCGTGGCAAAGCGTGTGTTGTTCATTTCGATACAAAGATACGCAGTATTTTTAATGTAACAACTTTTATTACATTAAAAACTCCTGAACTACGTTTTTAGACGCTGAGTTGACAAATGCCCAATACGTTGTTCTCACAAATATCCATGGCGCCAAGCCCTTATCCGGATTAAACATAGAACGGTAGTTTAGATTGCCTAAAATTGAAAATCTAAGGCGCCGTAATTCTTAAACTTTTATTGGGCGGATGCTCCTTTATTTTTTTTCAACATTAAATATATGGACACAATAAAGGTTATAAGATAAAGAATACCCAACCCCGTCTTCCGAAATGCGAAGTTTTGGAAGTCAAACTCTCTTAACAAGGCCAAGCCAATAGGAAATGCAATGCACGCAAATAGTAAGTTGAAACCGAATTTATTTTTCATAATGTATTAGATTGATACGTTGGCAAACGCTGCAGCGGATTTTATTCTCTTTATGAAAATAAAGGAAAAAAGAAGTCAATTGTAACTTTATATAATAGTACCCCTAAAGCCAAAAATAGGCCATCTCTTACAGTCTTCATATTATTCATAATTTGCCCAAATATATTAAAGTAACTTGGCAATGAAAATAGGCTGACAACGTTTTTGAGTGGTTATTGCAAACCAACGTATAATCAATAACCAGTTACTTCTGGGCTGCGCTTGTTCAGTAATCAATTTGTTCCTATGGGGTGACAGACAAAATTCTTCTGGCACCTGTAGGGATGCTAATCTATTGTATTTAACCTGTAGCCACTAATTCAAATAGGTAGTTAATAGGTCTCGTAAGTTTTCGACAGATACAGAATATGTGATAATGTTTCCTACCTCATCAAATACAAATATATCTCCTCCAGAATTTTGCATTTTGTACTTTCTCCAAATACGATGTTTATCATTCAATTCCACAAGGTTACTCCAAGGGTAACCGTCGCTATTCGCGGCGAGAATCGCATCCTTCAACGAACGTTCTCTAGCAACACCGATAACCGATAGGCCCTTTTCACGAAAATCATTATACAGAGTAATTAACTCAATTCCTTTTTTTCTACAAGGTAGACACCAAGATCCCCAAAAGTGAACTATAGTTATTTTTCCGTTCATGAATTGGGAAAGGAAGTGCTTTTCTCCTGCAAAATCTACTGCCTCAAAATCAATAAACCTTTCTCCTTTCACTATTTCCCTACTAGCATTTAGGGAGGTTTCCATATTTTTATATAAATAATTATTAGATAAGACTAGATATTGCTTGCCAAATATTGCTTTAAGTATCGAAAATTTGATATTCACGGGTGTTCTATGCCCACCATCAATCAGATTAAAAAGATTGGAAAGTTCGAGTAAACCTATGAGATCACGCCTATTTTGAACGTCCTCATACATGTAGGTTAAATAACCAGAATACATCTCCTCGTAGGCCTGCTCCAGACTGTCTAAATATTTTCTCCTATTTAGTGAAAGCCTGTCATTATATGCAGAATCAGCCCCACTACGCTTAGACAAACTATCAACTAATATTTCTGCTGCTCGTATTGAATCTTCTAACTTCCAAAAAGGGAATTTTTCATCGACGACATGGTTGTATCTGTCCAGTTCTTCGTTAAAAGGAGTACCTGCTAGCTTATTTTTGCGATGGAAATGTATAGGGTAAAGCTCCATCAACAACACACCCGGTTCTGCAAGAAAGGAAATAGGCTTAGAAATACCATTCTCGAACTCGTCTGAGAATACTAATTCATACCATTCAACGTCCTGTGTTTCAATTTCAAATGAGAAAGACCCATTAGTTATCTCAACGGATTGTATCGGAAATCTTTCGTCTTCACCTGATCTGATGAGTATCAAATTGGTACTATACGGTCTATCCTTCACGGTTCCGATAACCTTACAAACATTAGCTAATGCGGGGTTTGCATTACTATGCATTGGAAGAATAAAGAGTACCATTGCCACAACAATTGACGATAGTAATTTCATTGAGTCATGATTCGGCATAAGGCTCACCTAGGGTTGTAAAACAAATTGTTAGTTAGTCTAAACTACAAAAAACGATTAATATTTTACCTACCTAAAACACAAAAAGCCCGACTTTCGTCGAGCTTTTTATGTCGGGGTGGGAGGAAGACTCCATACCCCCACAAATATATAAATCAATTGGTTGAAAAGCCGCTCACCTTTCTGCTCACATATATTTTGTTCGGAGATTGACGTTAAGATAAGGGTTTAAACTAACAAAAGAAAGCAATCGGCTACAGCTTTATTGGCTGGCGAAAGAAAAGAAAGCCGTGTATGACACATCAACCACTCTCTGTAAACAGCTAAAGCGAGTACGGCGCAGGGCAAAGAGCAGTGGGGGTTTCGCAAGCCAGAAATGAGCGAAGGGGAAAATGAATTATTTCTTGTATAGACTTTTTTAATCGCTGTCGTGGTTATACAGATGTTGTAACCTTTCTTCTCTAAGCCTTTTCGGAGTTCGGTGTCCAGGGTCCAAATTTTGTAATGTTTGTATCGGTTCAACGCTACGAAAAAAACATCATCAAAGTCTATATCTATTACAATATCATAGGCTTCGAGATAGTATTTTTTGGGAATGTCTTTGGTTTCTATTATGGTGATGGCTTCCTTAAAAGCTCTTATTTCAGCCTTTAGCTGTCTACGGTTGAGTGGGGAGAGTTCTTCTATCTTAGCCAAATGTCTGTCTACTTCTTCAAACAAATAACTCGGTGCAAAAAACTGCAATTTGCTTTTTGCCCTGCTACCATACCATTAGGGGTTATCAATGCACTGAAAATGATATTACTATCCGTAATAACAATCATGCATCAATTAAATCTTTAAACATCCGCTTGGTCATGTTTCTATTAGCCTTTTTCGATAGTTCCAATATAGCTTTATTGATTTCCTTTCTCGATTTCGCAGGCTTTTTTTGCTCCGTTTTCTTTTTGGGATTCTTCTCCTCCGTATTCATAACATGATCATTTACACAAAGATACTTAATATTGCTATACAAATATACATCAAATCATGTATAGAGGAAACTCCTGTACGACGCAACAATTCATCGTAAACAGCCAAAGCGGAAAGAGCAAAGGCTAAGAGCGGTGGGATCTGGCAAGCCTCAAAATTGGATACAACACAAGCTAAACCGATGACCATCGCGATCGGTTGGTCATGTCCAAAGATTGAGCAGGTCAGCTATCGGTGTGAAGCATCACGATTTGGAACAGCTTTTTGTCCTTGGGAATGGCCACACCTTTTTTTGCATCTTTCGGTTCTTTCCTGATGAACTAATTGCGGGACGTATTGATCGGGATATCCTTCCCGTCATAACTAAAGTACCGACATACCATCTTATAGAAGGGACTTTGGTGATCGCTCCTTAGAAGTTTACGACCGCTTGGAAGTTCCAGATCACCGAGCTGCTGCAACAGGTCGACAAAGGTTGAAAGATGGTCATTGTAAAATAGTTCGGATTATTGGTCACTAAATCCGGTGTACTTTCGCTCGGAACCCGTGGTGTACTTTTTTCGGAATATTCATCTGGTATCCCTAAACAAAAATAGCATCGAGGTAATAGTAGACTTACCTGTTTTTGGAAGGCTTCATAATCACTTACAAAAACTAGAAACTTTAATCCCAAATATCAAGACTAAGCTCCGATATTTATATAAAATGTGTGTCATTATTATTCGGTTGTTTCGGTATCAATGCCACTAACGAACAAAGGCTTGACGAGGGCGGGGTTTCGTAGCTCAAAATTTTAATCTCTTAGTAATAGTTCAATAAAAGGGCAAAATTCCACTTTACACTTCAGCCCACCTGACGCAAAACCCGTGTTAGCGGTATGGCGTTCTATTTCTATCGTCATTTTCAAATTGTGGGGAAATGAAAAAGCATTACCTCTATTTGAATCTTTTTATTTCTGTCATCAGGTAAAGTGAATTCATAGTTGATGGAATGTTCGTATGTGTCTTTAAGGTGTCTGCTGAAATTTGAGTGTTTAGTGATTTCTGTTTTAATTGTTATAACTATACTTGTCATTTCCTTTTGGTCAACAAAGAATATCAAAGCTGTCTTAGAGTCACGATGTGTTAAGTAGCCCAAAAGTTGGTCTAAGGCCTCTGTTAATTTTTTCTGACCCTTCCAAAATTTGCATTCGGCAACAAATAAATTTGTTCCGTCTTTAGCATATTTTAGAAGAATGTCTGTTTTCCCTTTTTTATTGAAAGCTTCACCAATACCTGTGGTTGAATCATATCTTGTTTCAAGAAACAATAAAAAAACATCTCTCAAATCTTCTTCGTGTTTGTCTTTGTATATTGATGGCTTACGTTCAATTGCCTTTCCTACATTGTATAAAACCTCTCTAATGTCAGTATAAACTTCCTCTTGAAGAATGGGAATTTTCTCTTTCGCTACCGTTTTACTTGTTTCCGTCGCAGGTGTTGGAATAGTTTTTTTTACAATAGTAGGTGGAACCAAATATTCTGTGGATTTCGGATTTACTTTCAATCCTATTTTTTCCATAAAGTCGAATTTCTTAGAAACAATAGCTTTTCTACTTTCTAATGACTGCTTAATTAGTCCCTCAAGTCCAGTATTCCAAGGTTGGATTTCTCGATGAATTGTTGGAAGATTAGAGCTTAGAGTTCCAACTATTTTATTCACTTCGGAAAAATATGTGTTTTCGTCAAGCTGTTCGAGAACAATAGTTGCCGTTACACTTGTTTTATTAATAGTAGCACCCTTGTCTAGATATACGATAGTAGAAGTAGATGGGTGACAGTAAAACAAATCACTATTGCCTTCAAAGGGAATCGTGACAAAAATTTCAAACACTTTTTGTTTGTAAGTCTCGCCCCAATGATTTTGCCTTTGTCTTGTAGTTTCTTTTGGTTCAGAAGGTTTAGGCTCAGCGATAATAATTGGTTGTATTGAATATTCATCCTTTAGTCTTTCCACTAAGGAATTTATATCAGTAGATTCAGTAATTTCTGTTTTGTCAATACGCTCCATAAGTCCTTTTCTATAATCACTTATAAAGTTGTTCAAGAAATATTTATTAAAAAGGTTTCCCATCATAATTTGGTGTCTTTTTCGCTTACCGCTAACGGGCCGCGTATTGGCGATGGGCGGGTATTTTAGCACTCAACTCTAATCGAAAAACAAAAGTTGAATTTTGCACTTCTGTTGAAACGAAGCCGTTCAACCTGCCTATTGCCAATACGATGTTATACGGTCGCTTTTTGAAAATCAATTATTTGCTTTTTTAGTTCGTCCGAAATGTTTGTCCATAAAGTTTGGTCTGTCAGCACAAGTTTGTAATTACATTCAATTTCTGCAACACCTGTAATGTGTCTAAACCAATCAAATTTTTCCATTTTCTTGGTTTTGGTGAATAAAGAAAAGGTCCGTTGTTGTCCCAATGAACATCTGTCGCAGTTCTATAAATCAATGTAAAACGCTCTTTGTTCGGCTTAATAAAAAGTCGCTCTTTGTCGTCAATTCCAATTTCTAAAATCTTGTCTGTTGTCATAAGTCGTCCTTGAATTTGTCGTTATATGCTTTTACGTAATGTGGAAATTCCTCCTCAAAGCATTCATAAGCTACGTCTTCTATGGTGATTTCAAATTCTCTCCGTCCATTCTACTTATTTGGTTTCCTAACCCTTTATTTCAATTCCGTTTTCGTTTATAATTTTTAAGTTCTCTATTGTTCGGGTTGAAATTAATTTGTCTTCAGGGTAATCGTCTGCTAACTCTATATTGTTGTCTTTCAAGTTCAGTCGTTCCTATAAGTTCGTCGTCAAGAAATATCTCGTATCGCTTTGTTGTCATCGTTGGACGTTTCGTTAAAGTGTCGCATAACGGTTTCGGGCTTTGCGTTCGGGCGGGTTTCGGAGTACAAAGCTTCAATTTATTTCTAAAGTTTATTAGAAGGATATAGCTCGAAGTTTGCAAGTCAGCCCGCCTAACGCAAAACTGCTGTTAGGTGATGACGTTTTTGTCTTTAGTATGTTCTTTGTCCTTATCAAGGTTGTTCAGTTTTATTTTTCCTTTCATCATATTCTTCCTTGAAAAGTGTAGGAGCTACCAACTCCAGTAATGGTGACAGTTTCCACAAACCCTGCTTGTGGAAATATTTATCAATATACATTGAAAATGGGACAAGTTTTGACATTCTCATTTGTTTATATTCTTCAAGATACTGCTCATATTCAGCTTGAGACTTGAAGTTTCGCTTTTTCTGCTTCTCTACTTTTTTGTTTTCGTGATAAAGGTTTAACATTTCATGCAAAGAAATTTGGTTAGAAAGTCCGACTTGATTGTAAATAAGTGAGTCAATATTTACTACTGACAATGGTTTAACATGATGAATAAACAAACCTTCTTCATCCAACTCTAATAAGGCATCCTGAAACCAATAGTCGATCAGTTCATTAAATCCCGGTGTGTCGTATTGATGGTCGTGAGTAAGCAACACAGGATAAATGAAAACATCCTTGTAATAGTAGTCAATATCAGCGGAAAATTCATTTTTTAAAATTCTGCGGATACTGTTAATCAATTGCAAAACTGCTTTTGGTTTAATCTTTCCGTAAGGTAATTCCTCAAAATCCAATACTCTTCCAAACTCTTCCTCGTATATATTGAAGTCGAATGACATTTTTCTATCGACTGATATCAGGAAATCTTTTGATTCAATGAGCAGAATGTTTTTACCTTTTCTTACATAATAATCAGGAGCTGCATCAATTTTCATATGGGCTAGTTCCTTACCCGAGAAACGAAGGCATTTATCAGGGTAAATACTCTCCATTACTTGATAGCAAAGAATCTTTTCAGAGAACTCATCACCATAAAAGCTTTTGATTTCCTTAATTCGGCTTGCCGCAGGCAACGTCCTATTTACATCTCTCAAAATGAAATAAACACCTTTGAAAATCTTTTCTACGACAAAAAGATTGAAAATAATTCTGTAAACACCATCCTTCACTTTATAGAATGGTTTGGATCTAATTGTTAAAAAGTCATTTGGGTCAAGCTCATCTTGTTCTTGAACCATAAGTTTCTCAATGAATGAACAGCTTTGTTCAAACTTCTCTCCGGACTCAACAACAATGTCTGTGTATGTTTCACTTTCGCTTTTAATGGCAGATGTAGTTAATGGCAAGAGACTTTTTAAATATTCTTGCCATGTTGAACAATTGAAATAAGCTAAAAATGCCAACAACAGAGGCTGTGTTTTTTTATGCGATTCAAGAAACTGAAATAGGTAGATTGCCTTTATCATTTGCGTTGCCCAAATCTGATTGATGTCATAGTTCGATTTATCCGAGACAGGATATTGCATACAAAACATCATCATTGGAATTTTCAATTCCTCATCGCTTTCACTTGCAGATGGAAAGGCAATACTTTGTTTTTCGGTAAATTCAGAATTTAATACCAAGTATGCCTTAAACAAGTTAATTTCTAACTCGGCTTGTGTTTGCGTTTCTGGCTCTTCGGGTTTTGAAAAGAAGTACTCAAACAATTTTAAACTTGCATAAGTGTTTATTATTCCAATGAGAACGCCTTTCTTTTCAAACTCTTTTATACGGTTGTATATTTGGTTTGCAAGCCCGTTATTTTCTGCACGGAAGAACATTCCAAGAAATTCTCTTTTGTTATCAAACGTTGATTTGTGATTCTTAAATCCTAAAAAGAAAACTGCTGCATTTAGAATCATTTCTCTGCTGCTTCCTGCCAAATATTGTTCAATAGTCAATCTTTCCTCGTCAGGAAAGGCAACTTCAAACTCTAAGATTTGTCCCATCCTAACTGTGTTGGCAATATGTAATTTGTCTGGTATCAAAATGGATTATCTTTTTGTTATGCCGGTCGCTGTTTGTTACACAGTTGTATTTTACGCTTAAACCTAACGGTTTGCAGATTTGCGATGGTCGGGCTTTTCAGCACAAATGTTCATTCGGAGGACAAAACATTTGGCTACCACAAAACTATCTGCGGAGAACGTCACCCCGCCTATTGCAAATGTGCTGTTAGGCACAGTAATTCTATTCTTCTCCATATTTTCTTTCGCACTCTTTACACATATCAGCCGAGTCCACATTTATAAACTCATCTCCACAAGATTGACATTCTTCTTTCCGATGGTCTATTAGTTTAAGTGAAAATTCACCTAAATGGTCATGGTCATCACTTGTGTCAACTAAGAAAATTAAACCACATCCTCCTTCACATTCCTTTGGTTTATCAAATTCCGTCTCTGGTAAAGGATTAATTGAATCGCACTTTGGACATCTAATATGTAGGCTATTGCACCATTCGCAATTTCCACTAACTACCTTGTCATATTTACTATTTTCATTTTCTGTGTCATATTCGTTTTCTAATTCGAGTTCACTCCAAAAATGTACAATATTGCCCATCCCTTCTCTATTTCCTGAACATTCGTCACAGGCAGTGTAATCAGGTTCATAATCGTCTTCAAAGAAGTCAATAGTAAAATAGAAAGATTCCAAAATTTCACCCCCTTCCAATGTAAGGCTATCGTAATTATGCACACCTACAGGATATTCCCAAACTTCAAAGTTTGCTGTTATTTGATTACCACAGTCACAATCAAAAACCTCAGTTGCTTCATAATGATTTTCTGGCCCCATACTTCTCTCACTACTTTCAATGCAATCAAAATCTAAATTGAATTCCGATTTATGGTAGCTATGTATTTTACCGCAACTGTCACACTTAAATCGGAGATAATCTCCTTTAATGTCTTTTGTGTTCAAAAACTGAGTAATATTTTGAATAGTTTGTGGCGAAAATTTTGCTTCGAGATATTTGTTGGCTTTAAATAAAAATTGCGGAAGATTATACATCCAAAATTCTACGTTTGAATGGTCTTTTATTTCCTTAATCAATTCTTCTCTCGGTGCAAGTATTCGGTCTTCTGTAGCAGATTTATCTAAATAGCACCAATCGTCATCTTTCTTAATGTCATTAGTGATGAAAATTACAGGCATTTTTTTCTCTTTCGAGAATTCTAAAATTTGTTTCCAAATAATTAGATCACCAAAAATCTGTGTTCCCTTTTTCTCCCTTTGTTGTAAATCTCCATATCCGGGAGGTATTTTAAATTCATAACGATGCTTCCCTTCTTCAGTAATCGAGATTACTTCATCGTATGTGAATTCTCTGCCAACATTAAAAGAATTTTCAAGAGCTTCCAAAATGTCATCGTTTGATTTCATCTCCAAAATTTCTTTTTCAGTTGTTGAAATTCGTTTTAAAATATTTTCTTCAAATGACTTTACTTCTTTTTCAAATTTTTCAATTTCCGTTTTAATCTTCTCAATTTCAGTTTGTTCAATGTGAGGATGTTTGTCATCCTTAATAGTTTCTCTTGAAATTTCATCAACTCTTTTCTTAATTTCTTTTGCTAAAGAATTTCTAATTGCATTAATTTTTTCCTTTAGAGGTTCATATTTTTCCTTTACAGGTTTAGGGATTACGCCCTTTCTGTTTTTCAAGAATTCGTATTCGACGTGAAATGGAAGCCATAGTCTATCAACAAGGTTGGTGAAAATCTCTTCGTATATTTTCTCTCTAGTCTTCTTTGGCAAAAAATAAAAATCCAACAACGCAGAAGAGTCGAAAACAAAAACAGCCGTTTCCCAAAGTCTTTGCTCTTTTTCTTCGTCAATTATATATGGTTTGATGTTGTCTTTGTTCATCGGTTATGTATTACTATTATTGTGCGTAACGGTTTCGGGCTTTGCGTTCGAGCGGTTTTCGGACACAAAGTATCAATTTATTACTAAAGTTCAATAGAAGCACAAAACTTCAATTTTGCACTTTAGCACGCCTACCACAAAACCGGGGTTAGCGGAAGGCTTTTTTATAATTCTCTTAATGCTTTTATTATGTCTTCAGTTGAGTGAATTGATGTGTTTAATGCCATTTTATCTGCCAATGTCGGACTAAACTTAAGCACTTCGTCTTTTGAAATTTTGTGCCAAATTGGAAGTATTACTTTGTGTCCATTAATTTCTCTTGCTACCATTCCATTGAGTTCATATTCTGTCCAGTTTTTCTTAACGAAAGAGGGTGAGATAATTACGATACCAAATCTAGAGTTTGCTAATCCCGCATCTATTTTCTTTCTTAAACTGTCTCCGATTTTCAATTCGAACTCATCGTACCAAACTTCAAATCCGTCAACTCTTAAAGCATCAGCCAAACTTCTAACAATTTCATCTTTGTCTTCCGAAGCGTGTGAAATAAAAAAGTCATATTGCTTTGCCCTTTCTGATGAATCACCCTCAATTAGAGAAATTTTAGAAGAATAGTTTTGATTGATTAAGTAGTCTAACTGTGATTTTTGTTCATCAATTGAACGCTGTAAATCCCTTTGAAAGTCAAGTTGTTTTTGATTTTGTTTTTTTAATTCACTCTCTTCTGCTTTTCTCAAATCTTGCTTCTTCTTTCCTAAGTCAACTGATTTAGTAGCAATACTTTTTTGATAATCTGCTATCTTTTTTTTAGAATTAAAAATATCATTTTGATAACCTTGAATTTGCCTTTGTTTACTTTGTAAAGAAAATAAAGAAGTACGTTTATTAATAGACTTATTTACTGAATCAATCTGCTTGTTTTTATCATTTTCTTTTTTACTTTCGGTAGCTATTTTTTTGTGAAAATCTGCGATTTCCTTTTCTAATTTATTTATCTGATTCTGGTAATAATTTGGATTCATTGTTATGTGAGTCTTTCTGATAACCTTTCCGCTAACAATTCATTTTCACAAAACTAATATACGAAAATATTCACTAATCCATCTCTATAGATGAATTACGTATCACAAACAACAAATGCAATGATACTGAATGAAAAAATTAAACTTGATTACTTATACTCTAAAAGACATTTAAACAAACTGCCAAATTTCTTTTCCAAAGAAGAGATCAGATTACTATTAGATAACACGGAAAACAATAAACATAAGGCCATATTAGAAACTATATATAGCTGCGGACTTCGCCTTAGTGAGTTACTAAACCTCAAAATAAAAGATATCCGATCATCTGATAAGATTATACGTATAAACCAAAGCAAAGGAAACAAAGACCGAATTGTTTCTTTGCCTAATAAGTTGCTAGATATTTTACGCGAATATTATCTATTTATAAATCTAGGGACTATCTTTTTGAAGGAGAAAGTAGAAATCGATATAATGAAAGAAGTGTTCAGCTTATTTAAAAAAATCATTATCAATGGCTAAGATCAAATCCGAAGTTACAGTCCATACGTTACTACATTCGTATGCTACACATTTAATTCAGTCCGGTATTGATATACTAATTGTTCAAGAATTACTAGGTCATGAGAATATCAAGAATACCATGATCTACACACATATCACAGGTATTGATAAGAAGAAGACACCAGATCCACTAAATTTGTTAATAATGCAAAGAAACACTATATGAGACTACTCTAAACTAGACTTACCTATCTTAATATCAAGTTGAAAAACAAGTGATTTTTGTCCAAAATGTGCCCAAAAACACAAAAAGCCACTGATTATCAACGGCTTTTGCCGGGGTAGCAGGATTGCTTCAGCCGCACAAGTCCCGCACCCAACCCTGAAGCTCCTGCGGATCGAACCCAGGTTCGCATCAGCCAACCCCTAAAACAAAAAAAGCCCGACTTTCGTCGAGCTTTTTTTGTCGGGGTGGCAGGATTCGAACCTACGACCTCCACATCCCAAATGTGGCGCGATACCGGGCTACGCTACACCCCGAAAAGGTATCACCTTTGTTTTGTGTGGCACAAATATACGGCATTAATCAATTCTGTCAAGCACTTTTTTCAGCATAAGTGCTAATAGGCTCATTGATTGAGAGATATTCTTTAAGCCCAAAAACAATCGCCACCAGAAATGATGATAAAAAAAGTAAAAAAACAGCAGCATCCTTATAAATATTTACTACCTTTGCACGCACTTGTAAAAGAGTGGTCAGATTATTTGAAAAGTATTTTTTTATATTAAAAAAAAGCTGTAATATTGCAGTCCGATTTTTACAGGATATAAATCGTTAATAATTACTCGAAATCATGGATTTAGTAAAATTTGTAGAAGAACAAGCGGTAGTAAGAAATGAGAATCCCGCTTTCAAAGCCGGAGATACCATCAGCGTTCATTATAAAATTCGCGAAGGAAATAAAGAGCGTGTTCAGGTGTACCAAGGTGTAGTTATCCAATTAAACAGCGAAGGTGCTAACGCTACTTTTACTGTTCGTAAGATGTCTAACGGTATTGGTGTTGAACGTATTTTCCCTGTAAACTCGCCAAACATTCAAAAAATTGAAGTAAACAGCTACGGTAAAGTGCGTCGTGCAAAATTATTCTACTTGCGTGGCCTTACTGGTAAAGCTGCTCGTATCAAAACGAGACGCGTATAATTTCCGCTTACTTCTTCACAGACATATAAAAAAGCTTCCATCATGCAGATGGAAGCTTTTTTATGTAATACCTTCCTGCTTGCGGCCGCCAAACGGCACGACGTCTTTGAGTGAACACCAGCTCCCCCCACTCCCCAACCAAAAGCTTTACAAAATTTGTGTTACAATATGCTTTCGTAAGTACAATTACGTATTTTCAGCTTTTAAAATCATGAGATACGTACCCTTCTTATTTATTAGCTACTTCGCCCTATCAATGCCTACAGCTCAAGCTCAACGGCAAAATCAGGTAGTACAGATGCAGACCACGCCCTTAGTTTATGCCGCCACAAGAACCAACACCGCCATCGAGATAGACGGCCAGGCAAACGAAGCCGCCTGGTCCAAAGCAGCGTGGACCTCCGCTTTTACAGATATAGAGGGCGAGTTCAAACCAGCGCCGAAACTCCCGACGAAAGCAAAAATGCTATGGGACGACGATTACCTCTACATCTACGCAAAGCTGGAAGAACCTCATATATGGGGAGATATCACCGAGCACGATGCCATCATCTATCATAACAACGATTTTGAAGTCTTTATCAAACCATTTGAAGAACAATCCTTCTATTACGAAATAGAAGTAAATGCGCTAAACACCATCATGGACCTGATGATGCCCAAAGCTTACCGGCTGGGGGGCGACGCCCTTATGCACTGGGATGTGAAAGGATTGAAAAGCGCCGTCCATATCAAGGGAACGCTCAATAATGCCGATGACGAAGATCGCTATTGGGCTATTGAAATGGCAATCCCGTTCCGTTCTCTACATACCTATGCCGGTAAGGCCACCCCAAAATTAGATAGCTTCTGGCGCATCAACTTTTCCCGCGTGCAATGGCAACACGAAATCATCAATGGTACCTATACCAGAAAAAAATCGGGCAATAAGCTCGTCCCTGAGGACAACTGGGTTTGGTCGCCAATAGGCGTAGTGAACATGCACCACCCAGAACGCTGGGGGTACCTCAAATTTGTGGACACCGCACAAGCTGATGCAAAGCCACCAAAGACAGACAAGGCCGAGCGGCTTGCCTGGAACATTTTCTATCTTCAGCAGGCCTACCAGCGTGAAAACCGCTCCTATGCCCGCAGCGTAGAGGCATTGCCAAAGTATAAGGAACTTCTTCAAGGCGCAATTGGAAATCTTACCTGTTCGATCTTGGTGAACAACGCTAAATCCTTTTACAAGCTGACAGTAACCGATACTGCCAATAAATTCAGCATCACATTAGACAATCACGGAAATTACCACACACACTATGAATAGCAGAAGAAACTTTTTAAAGGCGGCTGGCGTTGGTTTGGCTGCACTACAACTGGGCAATACCACCGCACAGGCCACGCCCTCTGTTACCGAGCAACCTCTTTTGTTCGATTTCTGGCTCTGGGCACGCCCAAATGACAAAGAAACCGAAACGCAACTGAAGAAGCGGTACCAGAGCTATCGGGAAGCCGGTGTTCGCGGCATTTTCTTCGAGAACTATAGCAAGCGTCATTTTCAAATGGCAAAAGAACATGGACTGGAAACCCATCGTTGGATGTGGACAATGAATCGTGGAGAGAAAGAGTTGCTCGAAAAGCATCCGGAATATTACGCGGTAAGCCGATCGGGCAAGTCTTGCGCAACCAACCCTCCTTACGTTGGTTATTACCGCTTTCTTTGCCCATCCCACCCGGATGTACCGAAATACCTGGAAGAAAAGGCCCGCGAACAATTGAGCAAGGAAGACGTCGATGGACTGCATTTGGATTACATCCGCTATCCGGATGTCGTATTACCGATCAACCTCTGGCAAAATTACAACTTGGATCAATCTAAGGAGTTGGCCGACTACGACTTTTGCTATAGCAAATTTAGCAAAGCAGCGTTTTTGGAAGAGACTGGTATTGATATTGATAAAGTCGAACGCCCCGAGCAAAGCCTTTCTTGGCGATCTTTCCGATATGGACAGATCACGAAGGTGGTAAACCGCATATGTGCAGCAGCACAGGAGTATAAAAAACCGGTCACGGCAGCCGTATTCCCTACACCCGACCTTGCTCGCCGTATCGTGCGCCAAGACTGGCCAAGCTGGAACCTATCGGGTATCTTTCCCATGATTTATCACGGCTTTTACAAAGAGCCGATCCATTGGATAGGCACGGCAGTAGATGAAGGTGTGAAAAGCCTGCATGGCAAATTTCCACTATATGCAGGCCTCTACCTGCCCGATTTTAAAAACTTGGACGAATTGAAATCCGGCATACAGCTGGCGAAAGACAATGGTGCAGCCGGCGTTTCACTCTTTGGCGAATCAGATTTTGATGCAGCAACCATCCAGTTGTTGCGCTCACTAAAATAAATCACAAAGCCGTTTGCATCATATCTCCCAACGACTTGCAAACGGCTTTCCTTGACCCTGAAACTTTTTCTTACCGCCTATAAGGGCTGACAAACAATATTTTTAATTTCGGTTAGTCTGTAAAAAACTGTACCTTTGTATCCCGTACATAAAGCAGATTTAGAGCCATTTTTTCGGTTCGAAATAGTTGAAATTCCATTATTGCTATGAGTAAATATATCTTCGTTACGGGCGGCGTAACCTCGTCGTTGGGAAAAGGCATTGTTGCTGCATCGCTTGCCAAACTTCTTCAAGCACGCGGTTTTAAAGTGACCATCCAAAAGTTTGACCCCTACATCAACATCGACCCAGGAACATTAAATCCGTATGAACATGGTGAATGTTACGTGACTGAAGACGGAGCGGAAACCGATTTGGATCTTGGGCATTACGAGCGCTTTTTAAATGTAGCAACTTCTCAGGCAAACAACGTAACAACAGGACGTATCTACCAACATGTGATCGAGCAGGAAAGAGCCGGTGCCTATTTGGGCAAAACGGTGCAAGTAGTTCCGCACATCACCGATGAAATTAAACGTCGCATGCAACTACTCGGCCAAACCGGCGAGTACGACATCGTCATCACGGAGCTGGGCGGTACTGTGGGCGACATTGAATCGTTACCTTTTATTGAGGCGGTGAGACAGCTTCGTTGGGAATTGGGCAATAGCGATTCTTTGGTCATTCACCTTACACTGGTGCCCTACCTTGCGGCAGCTGGTGAGCTAAAGACAAAACCTACACAGCACTCGGTGAAGACACTGCTCGAGTATGGTATCCAGCCCGATATTCTGGTCTGTCGTACCGAACATAAACTCACGCAAGACATTCGCAAAAAACTAGCGCAATTTTGTAATGTAAACATCAATGCCGTCGTGGAATCCATTGATGCGCCTACTATTTATGATGTTCCATTGAACATGTTGCGTGAGCAATTGGACAAAACTGCCCTGACAAAACTTAAACTTTCTACAAAGCAAGAGCCCGATCTGGAAAGCTGGAAAGCATTTTTGGGAAAACTTAAAAACCCAACAAATGAAGTACAGATAGGTTTAGTCGGTAAATACGTTGAACTTCCAGATGCATACAAATCTATCACAGAAGCGTTTATACATGCCGGAGCGATAAACGAAACGAAGGTAAAAGTAAAATATATCGCTGCAGAAAGTATCCATGAAGAAAATGTTCAAGATAAGCTCAAAGATTTACATGGTGTGCTGGTGGCACCCGGTTTCGGAGAGCGCGGGCTGGAAGGAAAACTTGCAGCCATCCGCTATGTGCGTGAAAACAAGATTCCTTTCTTCGGCATCTGCCTAGGCATGCAGTGCTCTGTCATCGAATTTGGCAGAAACGTACTGGGGCTTAAAGGAGCGAACAGCTTCGAGATGGACGAGAAAACGGCTCATCCGGTGATTAACCTCATGGAAGAGCAAAAGACCATTAAGAATATGGGCGGCACCATGCGCCTTGGCGCTTACGATTGCGAAATAAAAAAAGGATCAAAGGCTTATGCTGCGTACGGTAAGGCAAAAATATCCGAACGTCACAGACACCGTTATGAATTTAACAACGCCTATCTCAAACAATATGAAGAGGCAGGTATGGTCGCTTCTGGGGTAAACCCTAAAACGGGATTGGTAGAAATTGTAGAACTGAAAAACCATCCGTTTTTTGTGGCGGGACAATTTCACCCAGAATTAAAGTCGACCGTAGCAAATCCTCACCCACTTTTTGTTAGCTTTGTAGCCGCTTCTTTAGCCAATAAAAAAGGCTAAAAAGAGGCGATTGTGAAATTGAAAATTAAAATAGTAGAAATGGATAGAAATACCCTAATTGGATTAGTGCTGATTTTTGGAATTCTGGCAGGTTCATTTTATTTGATGAAACCATCTGAGCAAGAATTGAAACAGGAACAAAGGCTCCAAGATTCAATTAAACGAGCAAAAGACGGGTTAACGCCGTTGGCTGATACCAGCAAAGTGATTACAGCAACCGCTGTTGATTCTTCAGCCGTATTGGGAAAGCCGTTTGGCACCGCACGGTTGGGCGAAGAGCAGATTATCACCTTGGAAAATGAAAAAATCATAGCCAAAATAAGCTCAAAAGGCGGACAGGTGAAATCTGTTCAGCTTAAAGACGAGGTGAATTACGATGGCACTCCGCTGATGGTACTGGATGAAAATCACAATGCATTTGGGTTTGCATTCAAGGCAAATGGTGAAAACATCAATACCAGTGAACTTAACTTTACGCCCCAAGGCAACAGCGCGACAGTAGGTGGAGAAAACGCCCAATCCGTCAGCTTTCGTCTGAACTACAGTCCCACACAGTATTTGGAATACACCTATTCCATCAAAGGTAATGATTACAGCCTGGGACTAGATGTAAAAGCGGTGGGCATCCAAAATCTGATGGATGTGAAAACGCGCACCATTGCGTTGAACTGGGAGAGTTCATTGCTGCAAAAAGAGCTTAACGGCAAATCCGAGCGTGAAAAATCGACGATCTTCTTTAAAGAAGTTGCGGGCGGTGTAGACCACCTTTCCGAAACCAGCGACGATACAGAAAAGCCGGAAAACAAAATCAACTGGATCGCATTTAAGCAGCACTTCTTTTCCGCAGTCTTAACGTCCAACCAGCCGTTGAACAATACCGAACTGGCCGTAAGCGCGGATGCGGCACCGCATATCGTCAAACACTACAAAGCATCAGCCGACCTGGAGTTTGCCGCTCAAAAAGACAATCAGTACTCCTTTAACTTTTTCTTCGGCCCTAACAAGTACAAAGTATTAAAGGCACAAGGCAATGATTTCCAACAAATCATTAACATGGGTTGGGGGCCAATGGGCTGGATCAATAAGTTTATTACTGTCCCTATCTTCGATTTCTTGGATGGTTTTGCCATGAGCTACGGTATCATCATTTTGATTCTCACCATTTTTCTCAAAGGCGTATTGTTTCCACTGACTTACAAATCATACCAGTCGATGGCTAAGATGCGTGTCTTGAAACCACAGTTGGATGAAATTAAAGAAAAAGTTGGCGAAGATAACCCTATGCTGCTACAGCAAGAACAAATGAAATTGTATAAGCAGGCGGGCGTTAATCCGTTGGGAGGCTGTCTACCGTTGGTTTTGCAAATGCCATTCACCCTAGCCTTTTTCTTTTTCTTCCCGAATCTTTTCGAACTGCGTGGAGAGAGCTTCCTGTGGATAAAAGACTTATCAACGTATGATGCCCCGATTACCTTCCCAGCGATATTCGGTATCAATCACATATCATTAATGTGTGTGTTGATGACCTTAACTACGCTATTGACTACATGGTACAATAACGCCACATCAGGCGCGGCTAATAATCAGATGAAATACATCGGCTATATCATGCCATTGATCTTCTTCTTCGTCTTGAATAACTTCCCTGCCGGATTGAACTATTATTACTTCCTTGCTGCGGTATTCACATTCTTAACACAGGTTATTATCCGTCAGTTCTTGGATGATGACAAGATCTTGGCTAAGATTGAATCGAATAAGAAAAACCCGAAAGTGCAGAAAAAATCGTCTTTCCAACAAAAGATGGAAGAGATGATGCGCCAGCAACAGGCGACGCAACAAAAGAAAAAATAAGGTCACCTTATGACGGTACTATAAAACGAAAAGCTCGGAAATTTCCGAGCTTTTCTGTTCATAAGGCATTCCGTTAGTATCTCCTGAAATTATTTCGCTGGCTTTTCAAATCCGTCTTTAGTTGCTCTCTTTGCCATCTCGTCTACACGCTTTTGTGTGTCAGGATGCGAAGAAAACAATTTCTTGGTTAGTCCGCCACCTGATGCACCACCGGACATTTCGACCAAACGCTCGAAGGCCATGGACATATACCAAGGATTTACGTTGTTATCTTTCAAAAATTTGTATCCGTAATCATCAGCGGTACTCTCTTGCTTCCTCGAAAAACTCATGTTAGCAACCTGCTCGCCAAGCTCGCCCAATTGCGAGTCAGACAACGCCGCAGCTGTCCCGCCTTGCGAGGAAACGCCCTCTTTCAATGCCGACGTCATTAAAGCAGATTTAAAGGCGTCTCGCGAATCCGTATTTTTAACATGACCAATCTCATGACCGATCACACCCAAAACCTCGTTATCGCTCATCGCCTCCATGAGCCCCGCGCAAACGCGAACACTGCCATCAGCACAAGCAAAGGCATTCACATCACGCACCAGATACACCTTATAGTTTAAATTTAAACCATCATAATTTTGCAAATTCGAGGTCAGTTTTTTAAGGCGAATAGCGAATGCATCATCTTCCGGAGCAACGGGATTATTCTCGTCCATCCACTGTACATACTCTTTCGTGTATGCTATAACATCCTCATTGGAAAGTGTGACTGCCTTCACCGCCTTCGTCGCCGCTCCAACCGTTTTAGTATTAATTCTGATCTGCCCAAAGGTAACCGTACAGAGCATCATCGCAGAAGCGCTCAATAAAATGTGTTTAGTAATCATATGTAGTCGTTTTAGTTTAATACACTAGGGTCTAACCGCCCCGGCCTTTTTAACAAAGATAATACCAAGAACAATGACTTAACCGTCTTGCCGATTTGACCCGCTGCCAAGGATTATACGAAGGCACTGAAGCCAGTTATGCTCCGCCCTACGATCAATGAATTAATTTCCTTGGTTCCCTCGTAAGAATAAATCGCTTCGGCATCTGCAAGAAAACGCGCTACATTATATTCAAGCAATATACCATTACCACCCATCACCTCTCGGGCTCTAGAAACGATGTCACGTGTGCGAAGGGTGCAAAATACTTTTGCCAATGATGCATGCTCATCCTTCAGCTTACCCTCATCCTGTAATTCGGAAAGACGAAAGACCAGTGTTTGCATAGCGGTTAGATTCGACAACATCTCGACGAGGTGGTTTTGTATCAACTGGAAGGATGCAATAGGTTTGCCGAATTGTTTGCGTTGCAGGGTATACTCCAACGCATTTTCATAAGCGCCGCGAGCACAGCCGACGGCCATCCAAGCTACACCAGCCCGCGTCATTTGCAACACTTTTGCTGTATCTTTAAAGCTATTGGCCAGTGGAAGGCGATCCGATTCTGGAACGACACAATCCGTCAAGGTGATAAGACCGTTCTGCACAATGCGCAAGGCCATCTTTCCTTTAATTTTATCCACCATAAAGCCAGGATTTTCTTTACGGACAATAAAACCTTTTACTTGGTTGTCATCAAGATCTCGGGCCCATATAATAGTGATGTCGGAAAATGTGGAATTTCCGATCCATTTTTTCTGTCCATTAAGTACCCACCCCTTTTCGGTCTTTCGACAGGTGGTGGTTAGCCCTCCAGCGGTTGCAGATCCCACTTCCGGCTCGGTGAGCCCGAAAGCGCCTATCTTCTCCAGCTTTTGCATTTTCGGAAGCCACTCTTGTTTCTGTTCCTCGGATCCACACAAATAAATAGAGCCCATAGCCAAGCCACTTTGAACACCTAAAAACGTGGCAATGGAGGGATCGATCCTTCCAAACTCTGCGGCGATGATACCGTCCATCAGCGATGAACCGCCCGCGCAGCCATAACCATCATATACATAACCGCAAACATTCAATGCAGCCAACTTCGGTATGATTTCAAAAGGAAATTCATCATGTAACCAATATTTATTGACAATAGGCTTTATCTCCGTTTCCAAAAATTCCCGCACGCGAAGCTGTAATGCCCGATCTTCTGGCGAAAGCTTGGCTTCTACGGAATAAAAATCGGCGTCAATGGGCGGCGCTTCCCGCTTTTTACCGGAGCTGGTCAGCATTTTCATCAGGCCCTTTAATTGATTATCTTCCATCTTGGACACCGCTTTCATAACTGCTGGTAAATCAACCTTCTGCGATAGCTTCTCGATCTGTTCCAAATCAACCGTTCGCAACAATTGAATGATATTTTTAAGCTTCTTAATCATGCTTTAACAAGGTATTGATATATAGTTGTAACATTTTTTTTATAAAAATTGTTTTTTATTGTTGCAATTCAGCAAAACAGTCTTATATTTGCCCCGGCTTTAAGCAAATAAAAACATGCTAAAAAGGTGAAAATCAAACTGTTCAACTTTTTTTCGTTTTTTTTCTCAAAGTGGGGTTACCTTTTTAGGTTACCGGTATAAAAGGATAAATAAACAAATTTGTTTCAATTAAAATAGAAGATTAAAAGATGAAAAATTTATTCAAATTCGGATTTTTAGGTTTAGCTTTAACTATCGCTTTCGCTTCATGTGGTGGTGCAGAAACTAAATCTGAGCAAGCTGCTGATTCATTAGCTACTGAAGTAGAAAACTCTACTGACTCTGTTGCTGATTCTTTGAACAACGTTGCTGATTCAGTAAAAACTACTGGTGATTCAATCGCTGATTCTTTGAAAAACGTTCAGTAATCCGAAACGTATTCAGAAAATACCAAGGCCCACAACATGTTGTGGGCCTTTACTTTTTATAGGCATACAGTATCTTGCTTCTCCCCTAGTTTTTGTATTTTTGCCCCGTAGCCATCAGCATAATAGACATGGTCGACACACAGCGGCATGGTTGCCCAGAATTTACAATTTTAATTATTATCGCATATGAGTTTATCAGCCTTAACAGCCGTAAGTCCTATTGACGGTCGTTACCATAACGCAACCCACGAACTTTCTGACCATTTCTCGGAATTTGCATTGATCAAATACCGTGTATTGGTGGAAATTGAGTACTTCATAGCGCTTTGCCAGTCCGGAATCCCGCAGCTGGCCCACTTCGACGGATCATTAAATGACCGCCTTCGCGACTTGTATAGAAATTTCTCTTTGGAAAATGCGCAATGGATAAAGGATCAAGAGAAAGTGACGAATCATGACGTAAAGGCCGTAGAGTACTTTATCAAGCACGAGTTTGAGAAGCTTGGCTTGCACGATTCCCTAGAATTTATACACTTCGGCTTAACATCGCAAGATATCAACAACACCGCCATTCCTTATTCTTGGAAAGAAGCGATCAATAACGTGTATCTGCCGACAGTCAATGAACTTTTAAACGAACTGAAATCGCTGGCAGAGCAATGGGCTGAAGTGCCTATGCTAGCGAGAACGCACGGCCAACCCGCATCACCGACACGGTTGGGTAAAGAACTGCGTGTATTTCTTGAGCGGATTGAAAAACAAATCTCTTCGTTAACGCAAATTCCGTATTCCGCAAAGTTTGGCGGTGCGACAGGTAACTTCAATGCACACCACGTGGCCTATGGCGAAACAGATTGGGTAGCTTTTGGAAATAAATTTGTCAATGAGACCCTTGGTCTATCCAGGTCGCAAACTACTACCCAAATAGAGCATTACGATAATTTCGCGGCGAGCTGCGATGCTTTTAAGCGTATAAACAATATCTTGATTGACCTATGCCGCGACATCTGGACCTATATCTCGATGGAATACTTTAAACAGAAGATCACTGCAGGCCAAATTGGCTCCTCCGCCATGCCGCATAAAGTAAATCCGATCGACTTTGAAAACGCCGAGGGAAACCTGGGTTTGGCAAATGCCCTGTTTGAACATTTAGCGGCCAAACTGCCAATCTCCCGCTTGCAGCGTGATCTTACGGATTCTACGGTATTGCGTAACATTGGTGTTCCTATGGCCCACACCCTCATCGCTATGAAGTCTACCTTACGCGGATTAAAGAAATTGATTTTGAATGAGTCTGTGCTACAGGCTGATTTGGAAAACAATTGGGCAGTTGTCGCGGAAGCGATCCAAACAGTATTGCGTCGCGAAGGCTATCCAAAGCCCTACGAAGCGTTGAAAGATCTGACGCGAACGAATACGCACGTAACGCAAGAAACCATTGCCTTGTTTGTCGATAACTTGAACGTATCTGAAGAGGTCAAGAAGGAGATAAAAGCAATATCGCCAAGCAACTACACTGGCGTAGGGCAGTAAGAGCTTTGACTTGAAAATGACGGGCGTAATTTACTTTTTGATGTATCTTTGTAGAATAATATTGAAAATATGGCAACGATTAACGTATATACAGAATCTACCCCCAATCCTTCAACGATGAAGTTTTTGGTAAACAAGCTGCTGATCAATGGCAGTTTGGATTACCCAAACCGGGAGAAAGCGCAAGAATCAGATTTCGCAAGAGAGCTTTTTAAGTTCAACTTTGTTGATGGCGTGTTTTTCGCGAGCAATTTCGTGACGATTACCAAAACGGAAGGTGTGGAATGGTCTGACATCGAAGCGTTACTAAAAGACTTCGTCAAAGGAGCGGTAGAATCTGAGCTTGCTGTGAAACCAATCGAGCATACAGAAGATGTAGATTTCGAAGGTACGGAGGTCGAAGTAAAGATACAGCAAGTGTTGCATGATTATGTACGTCCTGCCGTTGAGCAAGATGGGGGAGCGATAGCTTACAAAGCCTTTGAAAATGGTATTGTGACGGTCGAGTTACGCGGATCATGTAGCGGGTGCCCCTCCTCCACGGTTACCTTAAAAGCTGGTATTGAAGGCCTGCTGAAACGCATGGTTCCGGAAGTCGAAGAAGTCGTCGCGGAAGCGATGTAATATATTCCAGTGGATTAAAAAAAAAAAAGCTGCATCAAAAATTTGATGCAGCTTTTTTTGTGGAATTGAGTAGTGTGTATTGCGTAAAGTTGAGGTATTTTATAGTGTATCGCTTCACACCAATATTAAACGAAATGTCGCATTTGAAGGGGTATTGCGTAGTGTGTATTGCGTAATGCGGATTGAAAATACGACGCCATGAAGCGATCGTCCTTGCGAGCCGGAGGTACGACGGCGCGGCAATCTAATGCGAATAGAGATCGTAGGAGATAGTAATTAGTATGTAGTACTTTTTATGTAGATAAGCTTTAATAGATAGGTGATTGCAGGGATTATTATTAAACGAAATGTCGCATTTGAAGGGGTATTGCGTAGTGTGTATTGCGTAATGCGGATTGAAAATACGACGCCATGAAGTGATCGTCCTTGCGAGCCGGAGGTACGACGGCGCGGCAATCTAATGCGAATAGAGATCGTAGGAGATAGTAATTAGTATGTAGTACTTAGTATGTAGATAAGCTTTAATAGATAAGTGATTGCAGGGATCATTATTAAACGAAATGTCGCCTTATTTCTGTTGCGTATGTAGTCATTTGCCTTTGCACTGACCCTCAAGGATGCAACAGAAATTCAGCGACGATTTTTTTGCTTCCTTTTTTAGAAAAAAAAGGAAGGCCCTGTCCTGGCAAGGACGGAGAGGGTGTGGGCTGGGAAATTTTAACTTTTCATTTTTGAATTTTCATTTTTGACTTCTCACTTTTGAATTTTGACTTTTTAATTTTGACTTTTTAATTCTCACTTTTGACTTTTTACATCCCACAAGCGCAAACTAACCCGAATTAACTATGCTTTTTGCCCGCTACTCCATTAAAAATCATTAACTTTACCCGCAAAATAAATCGAAATATCATATTTTAAAATGAGTGCAGATATCAACAATCTTGAACAGATCGCTTCACAGGTAAGACGCGACATCGTTCGTATGGTGCATGCTTGTCAATCTGGTCACCCAGGAGGCTCGCTCGGTTGTACAGACTACTTCGTAGCGCTTTACTTCCATGCTATGAAACATGACCCAAGCTTTAACATGAATGGTGTAAACGAAGATCTATTCTTCCTGTCCAACGGTCACATTTCACCAGTTTTCTACAGTACATTAGCCCGCGCTGGTTATTTTCCGGTAAGCGAACTAAGCACATTCAGAAAAATTGATTCCCGCCTTCAAGGACATCCAACGACACACGAGCATCTACCTGGCATCCGCATTGCCTCAGGGTCATTAGGGCAGGGATTGTCCGTTGCCATTGGTGCTGCGCAAGCCAAGAAACTGAACAAAGACGATAGTTTGATCTATGTGCTTATGGGTGATGGTGAATTGCAGGAAGGTCAAGTTTGGGAAGCGGCGATGTACGCACCACACAACAAGATCGACAACCTGATCGCCGCTGTGGATTATAACGGCGCGCAGATTGATGGATCAACAGAACAAGTATTATCGCTTGGAAACCTTCGCGCGAAATGGGAAGCTTTTGGCTGGGATGTGTTGGAAGTTGAAAAAGGAAACGACATGGCATCGGTTATACAAGGGATAGATGAAGCAAAAAGCCGTACTGGAAAAGGAAAGCCTGTTGTTATTTTGCTGCATACTGAAATGGGTAATGGCGTTGATTACATGATGGGATCTCATAAATGGCATGGTGTAGCACCAAATGATGAACAGCTTGAACTAGCGCTCAATCAATTGCCAAGAACAATCGGAGATTATTAATCAGATAAAAGATGCTGCATACCGGCTGGAGGCATGCGTTTAAGCAAACCATGCTCGCACCGCTTCGATATGCGCTACAATGCTAAAACATAATGAAAAAATATACATACACAGAATCAAAAGATACACGTTCAGGTTTCGGCGCCGGACTATTGGAAGCCGGAAAGCAAAACGAGAATGTGGTCGCTTTATGTGCTGACCTTATCGGGTCGCTAAAAATGAATGACTTCATCAAAGAGTTTCCAGAGCGTTTTTTCCAAATCGGTATCGCAGAGGCAAACATGATGGGTATTGCAGCCGGCCTAACAATTGGTGGAAAAATTCCATTTACCGGTACCTTTGCGAATTTCTCGACAGGTCGTGTATACGATCAGATTCGTCAGTCTATCGCCTACTCGGATAAGAACGTAAAAATTTGTGCATCCCATGCCGGCCTTACCTTGGGCGAAGATGGTGCTACCCACCAAATATTGGAAGACATCGGTTTGATGAAAATGCTTCCCGGTATGACTGTTATCAATCCCTGTGATTTTAACCAAACAAAAGCCGCAACAATTGCAATCGCCAATTATGAAGGCCCTGTTTACCTACGCTTTGGTCGCCCCGTAGTACCTAATTTTACACCTGCAGACCAGACTTTCGAAGTCGGCAAAGCGGTGATGCTTAACGAAGGTACGGATGTAACCATTATCGCTACAGGCCATTTGGTTTGGGAAGCTATCCAAGCTGGTGAAGAATTGGAAAAACTAGGAATCCATGCGGAAATCATCAATATCCACACGATCAAACCATTGGACGAAGAAGCTGTTCTTAAATCAGTGACCAAAACAGGATGCGTGGTAACCGCTGAAGAGCACAACCGTTTAGGAGGTTTAGGGGATAGCGTGGCACAATTATTGGCAACTAAAAAACCGAGTCCTCAAGAATTTGTTGCCGTGAACGACAGCTTCGGAGAGTCTGGAACCCCAGCGCAACTTATGGAAAAATATGGCTTAAATGCTAAATCTATTGTGGCAGCAGCTCGTAAGGTAATAGCTAGGAAATAATATTTTTAACAATAAATGGAAGACGCCCTAATCATATCAAAATTTGCTGATGAACGCACACGCGAGGAGGCGTTTGGCTATTTACTAAAAAAATACCAACAAAAAATATACTGGCACGTTCGCCGCATGGTCATCGATCATGATGATGCAGACGATGTGGTGCAAGATGTATTTATTAAAGTATGGCGTAACCTGGAAAAATTTAGGGAGGATTCACAGCTCTACACCTGGTTGTACCGCATTGCTACAAATGAATGCATCACCTTTCTAAATAAGAAAAAACAAAAGCAGAACCTGTCGTTGGATGACGACAGTTCTGCTTATTTAGCCGATACGCTTGCTGATGGCAGTTATTTCAATGGCGACAAAGCACAGATGAAACTGCAACAGGCCCTGCTCACGCTGCCAGAAAAACAACGGTTGGTGTTTAACATGAAATACTTCGAAGACCTGAAGTACGACGAGATATCAGAAATTCTAGGAACAAGTGTCGGAGCACTAAAAGCATCCTACCACTTAGCTGTAAAAAAGATAGAGAACTTTTTTTCTTCGAATGATTAAACCTTCGGGTGGATGCGAACTCTAAGAATAGACTATGAAGGAAAATAACACATATCATGATGGAATGGAAGGCTTAAATCTACCGGAATCTTTACGTGTAAATCCTTTTTCAGTTCCTACAAGCTACTTTGACGAGCTGTCATCCAAGATTAGCGCGCAAATAGGGCTAGAAGGAAAAGTGCCTCCGGAAATACAGCCATTTTTCGTACCAGATGACTACTTCCCTAACCTGACCGATAACATTACCGCCCAGGTAAGATTCGCGAATCCTGAGGAAGAAGCTGACACCTGGACAACACCCACCGGTTATTTTGAGACGCTTCAAGAGCGCATCCAGTCACGCATAAAGGTCGAATCAGCCGATCGGGAAAAGGACGATTTCAACGTCCCTACGGGCTATTTTGAATCATTGACGGATCGTGTGCAAACAAAAATCTTCGAAGAAAATTTGCGTCAAGCCGTGTCAACAGACGGGTATTCAACACCTCCTTTGTATTTCGAAAAACTTACCGCAACGCTTACGGCTAACATTAAGGATACATCGGTAGACCTTCGTGTAGAAGATAAGCCTGTGCGTCGGTTAAACCCACAACGATGGATTCAATATGCCGCAGCGGCTTGTGTGGCCGCCGTGCTGGGAACCGCATCGTACAATGCAGTCATGGATCACGACCAGGTTAATGCTACGGAAACACATCTTGCCTCCATTTCGGAAGACGAGATTATCAACTACCTGTCATCGTCCAACAATAGTGACGACTTAGTCTATATCATGGAGTATATATCTCAACCTATTGAGACGATCGAATCAGAAGGTGTGTGTAGCAAGATTAAAGAAAACGATATCGAAGACTACTTAAATTACATGTTATAATGTTAGGTTTCAGACATTTATTATTCACCCTAAGTATCTTGATTTTCGGCGTGTTATGCACGAACGCACAGCCCCGAGACTCAAAACGTTTTGAAGCGATCGAAAACGAAAAGATAGCTTATATCACGAAGGAGTTAAATCTTTCCCAGGCGGAAGCCCAGCGTTTTTTCCCGATATACAATCAGTACAACAAGGAGATGTGGACATTGAAATCCGAAAAGACAAGCGTTTCTTCTAGCGCGCCACGTGGCGCCAGTTCGCTCAACGGATCGGGAAAGCGCGATGTACTGTCTTACGATGCCAAAGAACTGGAAGTAAAGAGAGAATATCGAAAAAGATTTTCCGAGGTCATAGGAAGTTCCAGAGCCTTAGAATTTTTCGAAATTGAGCAAAACTTTAGGGAGTTACTTTACAAAGAACTCCAACGACGGAATAAATAGAGAAGCTAAGATTTAGCTTCTTTTTTATGTATAGTCCCCTGCCTATTCGAGTATCCCACTCTTCCCGGGATAGAAACTTAACTTTCTAAAAAGATTATGGTTATTTTTGTTCCTTTCGACATACACAATGATTAGTAATAGAGAACTTTTCCTGCAAAACACGGCGCAAACGTCCAACTCCCCCCGATTGGTGGAGGTGGAGCGAGCGGAAGGCATTTATTTATACGGCCCACAAGGCGAGCGTTATATGGATCTGGTATCAGGATTCAATGTGAGTAATATCGGCCATCGCCATCCAAAAGTCTTAGCCGCCATACAGGACCAGCTCAATAAATACCTGCACGTGACGGTATATGGCGAGTTTGTGCAAGCTCCTCAGGTGCTGTTTGCGACGGAATTGCTACAGGTTCTTCCGGCAAGCTTTGCATCAGTTTACTTCACCAACAGCGGAGCCGAAGCCGTAGAGGGCTCCATGAAAATCGCAAAAAAATTTACGGGCCGCCAACAGATTTTGGCTGCTGAACAAGCATACCACGGCAGTACACAAGGAGCGCTAAGCCTTATTGGCAACGATGCTTATCGCCAAGCCTACGCGCCATTGCTGCCAGAAATAGACTTTATACGCTTTAACGACAGCGGCTCCCTGGAGAAGATAACGACGGAAACCGCAGCTGTTATTATCGAAACGGTGCAGGGAGAGGCCGGTGTACGCGTGCCCGATAAATCATTTATGCAAGCCCTGCGCACAAAATGCGATGAAACAGGGGCGCTATTGATTTTTGATGAAATACAGACCGGCTTCGGCAGAACCGGTAAGATGTTTGCGTTCGAGCATTTTGATATCGAGCCCGACATCCTGATGTTAGCAAAAGGTATTGGCGGTGGCATGCCGCTTGGTGCCTTCGTAGCCCGCAAAGACATCATGGATGTTATCAAAGATAATCCCATGCTCGGGCATATCACGACGTTTGGCGGGCACCCCGTCAGCTGCGCCGCAGCGCGCGCTTCGCTTCAGGTTATTCAAGAGGAAGGGCTGCTTGATACCGTATCGAGCAAAGCAACACTATTCCGCGAATTACTACAAACACCTAAGGTTAAAGAGATTAGGGGCTTAGGACTTATGATGTGCCTGCAATTGCAAACATTTGATCAGGTATATGCGGTAAGCAACTATTGTGCTAGCCAAGGCCTCATGATCGACTGGTATCTACATTGCGAAACGGCATTACGTCTTGCCCCTCCCCTGACCATCACAGCAGAAGAAATCGAAGAGGCATGCAAAATTATTCGTGCAGGCATTGAAAAATTCTGTTAAAAAAGCTAATTTTAGAAGACATATAATACCTGTAAACCTATGGAATCAAGAAGAAAATTTCTAGCCAAAAGCTTATTGTCACTTGGGGCGGTGACCATTGGAGCCAATAGCCTGCGCGCTGAGGATGCTGCTGATCAAAAACCTGCTGGTAAAATCAGTATACAACAAAATGATGTTATATTATTTCAGGGCGATTCCATCACCGATGCTGGGCGCAACAAAGATAATTTAAAGCCGAATGAAACCAATGCATTTGGCTCAGGCTATGCCATGATTGCCGGAGGTACGTTACTCAATAAGTTTGCGGATAAGAATATCAACGTTTACAACCGTGGTATCAGTGGCAATCGCGTTCCGGATCTTATCAACCGCTGGGATAAAGACGCGCTAGCTTTGCAACCCACCATATTAAGCATATTGATTGGCGTAAACGATTTTTGGAGAACGAAAGATAGTGGCTCAAAAAATACGCCCGCACAATATAAAGAACAGTACCAACAATTGCTCGAAAGCACATTGAAATCCTTACCCAACGTGAAGCTGATCATTGGCGAACCTTTTGGTGTAAAAGGCGTCAAACATGTTAAGGATGATTGGTATCCTGATTTTCTTGGTTACCAGCAAGTTGCTCGGGAGATTGCGAAAGAGTTTAATGCGATATACCTGCCCTACCAAAGCGTATTTGATAAAGCAGCGAGTCGCGGTAGCGGCAGCTACTGGACAACAGATGGTGTACATACCACGCTAGCTGGAGCGAACCTGATGGCGCAAGCTTGGATCGACTTGATCAAGTAAAGTCTCGGGAAGTATGGCGTTGCCCCAGTTTTGAAAGCTGGGGCAACGCCACAACCTGCTGCTCGCTAATAACGCACACCCTGCGCTAAGAGCCAATAAACGAGCGAGAGTCGCTCATGCAATAATCATCTCTCTATATGAAGATAGGCTGGATAACCCTCATCGTATTCTTTTGCTGTTGCTCACATCCCTCCGATCTGCCATCAGTATCTTTTTATTATTGGAAGACCAACTTGCAACTGGGGACATCAGAGGAGAATACGCTTCGACAGAATCATACTGGCCGGCTGTACGTTCGTTATTTCGATGTAGGCCTACAAAACGGGGAGCCATTCCCGATCAGTGCCATATTATTTAAAACCATCCCTAAACAGGATATAGTACCCGTCGTTTATATTAAAAATGAGGTTGTATTGAGCAAAAACGTAGATATGGCGGCGTTGGCGAAACGTATCGTTGCGTACCTCGAACAAATCAATGTCCATTATGGAATACATAGCAAAGAGCTCCAATTGGATTGCGATTGGAGCTTAGGAAGTAAAGCTAAGTTCTTTGAACTTGTGCATGCCTTGAAGCAGCAACGTCCTTGGCGCTTATCCTGTACGATCCGTTTGCACCAAGTAAAATATTTCGAAAAAACTGGTGTTCCGGATGTAGACTACGGCGTGCTCATGTATTACAATATGGGCCAGATATCCGCCAACCAAACCAATTCCATCTATGATAGACAGACCGCAGCCACCTACATCAAAAGCTTGAGCAAATATCCATTGCCGTTAAACATTGCGCTACCCATCTTTTCATGGGGCGTCCATCTACGGCAGGGGAAAGTGATCAATCTGCTACGGAAGATCGACGAAACGGATCTACGTAACCATCCACATCTGCAACAATCAGGGAATGGGATATTTAAAATACGGCGTGAAGGTATTTATTTTGGTCAACTATTTGCTGCTGGAGATGAGATTAAACTAGAAAATGTAGCGCCCGAGGATTTGCTGGAAATGGCAAATGACCTCAGCCGTTACCTTAGAGAACAGCCGGATGAACTTATTTTTTACGATTTAGATTCTACAAATATTGACCACTATGACAAGGAAATTTTTCAGCAAACTGCTCATCGCTTTCGGTAGTCTGTTGGCGCTGGCTACCAGCGTTTACGTTTATGGCTGTGCCGATGGTTGGTGGGGCTATTCCTATGTATCATCGTTCACGCCAGAAGCATTTACCGACGCATCATACAAACCTTTCTTTTATGCTCCGGAAGAAAAGTTTTACGACTACGCCCAACTGGAATATATAGAACGGTACAACGAAGACATTGTGGCCGATTGGCAAAAATACCTAACGGGGAAACTCGATAAAAAGGAGGTTGCCTTCTACCTGCTCAATGATTCCGCTAAAAGCGAAATAGAAAGCATGTATAGCCAATTAAATAGTTCGACACAAGACCGTAAGTGGCTGTCGGATGAAAGAGGAAAAAACTTCCTAACTTTTCTATACTTCGCAAAAGCTGTCGAAGCATCCTCTACGAACACGTTTTCCTCTTGGGATTATAACGATCGGATTGTCGTACAAACCGAAGCTGGGTTGCTGGATGAGGTCGAAGCCTTTTATCACACCATAAAAAATAACGACTCGTTTTTTAAAAATAGAATGTGGTTTCAGGTGCTTAAAGCAAAATTTTACGGCCCTGAACGCGCATCAGTGATTCCATTCTTTGAAACTACAGCGACCAGCCAGCCCAAAAATAGCTTGTACTATCGCGCCTTGGGCTACGTAGCTGGCGCATATTACCAACAAGAAAAATATGAGCAGTCCAACGCGCTCTTTGCGCTGCTCTTCAATGATGCTCCCGATAAAAGGCATGAAGCCCTTTACAATTTCCGACCGTTCTCCACGGATTCGCTGGAACTAACCCTGCAGCAAGCCGAAAAGAAGGAGGTAAAGACCAGTATTTGGGCCATGAATGGCTACTACCACGATGCCGCTACAGCAATGTCGAAAATCTATGCGCTCCAACCCAACAGCCCACATTTCGATTTTTTATTGACCCGTTGGGTGAATGAACAAGAATCGACGGTGAATGATTATTATAACGCGCAATCGTCAACCTATCCTTGGGACGGAACCAAGATCGATCGTAAAACGCTAAGCTGGCTAGGCGATATACTGCAGCAGCCGAAAAAATTGCACAATCCGGCGCTGGTTTATCTGGCCTATGGCTATGTTAACATGTTTATCAAGGAGCATGATCGCGCTAGTGATGCGTATACCAAAGCGAGGAGGTATAGCAAGAAAAAACCACTCATAGCAGCGCAAATCAGGCTTTTCAACATCCTGAATGAAGTAGCCCAACTCAAGCGCATTGAAAAAAACGAAGAAAAGCGATTGCTGCCGGAACTGGTATGGTTGTACCAAGAGGTGCCAAAAGATTCAACACTTGTACCCACGTTCCGGCACGAATATGCCGCCGGCTGGATTAAGGGCGCACTCTCAACCATTTTCCAGAAAAATAACAATGCACTGATGGCGGAGCTGTGGGATAGTAAGCCTGGCTTTTACGATAACAACGAGCAGGGCGCATCCATGGAGAAGTTTCTGCTTCAAGAATCTAAATCTGGCTGGAATACATTGGCCGCGAACCTATATCCCTACACGCTCAGCGATATATATGAAAGCCGTTCCATCTATGCCTATTATCAACAACGCTTTGATGAGGCTGTCGACCTGATGGAACGTGCAACACCACAACAGGTACGCGCAGAACGCGGATACGACGATCTCCATTACAACCAGGCGGAACTGCGTGGCAATCCTTTTAATGGAAGAATCAAGGATTGCAATGATTGTGACCATGCGGCACCTCAAAAGGTGAAGTATACCAAACTCGACTTTCTGAGAAAGGTTGACGAGTTGAGAAAAAACGTTGACCAAGGTATTGACGTGTATACCAACGCCTTGCTTTTGGGAAATGCCTACTACAACACTTCTTACTACGGCAATGCAAGGGTGTTCTATTACAACACGATCATAGGAGAGTTTGGGAACTATATCCGCACAAAAAATCAGCCTTATCTTTTAGGAATGGATAACGCAAGAAAATATTACGAAACGGCATTGAAGGCAGCCCAAGACAAGGAGCAACGTGCGAAGGTTTGGTATCTCTTAGCGAAGGTAGATCGAAATGATTTCTACAGCAACCGCTATTTGACGCATGATGACTACTATTGGGCTGATCCTACGCAAACCATGTTTAAAGCTTGGGATGGATTTAAAAAATTGAAAGAAGACTATGCTGATAGTCAATATTACCGAGAAGTGATCCGCGAATGCGGATACTTCCGTTCATATCTTGCCCAAGAAACAAGTAAGGGTCGTTACTAAACGACCCTTACGAGTAAACCTTTTAAATATTCGCCTTCCGGGAAGGATGCACGCACGGGGTGATCTTCCGGTTGTGTAAATTGCCGGATAAATTGTATCTCTCGACCAGCGTCCAACGCAGCCCAGGCAATGACCTGCTTAAAGGTATCAATATCCATAGCTCCCGAGCAGGAAAATGTAGCCAATAGTCCTCCACTTTCCAACAACATCAAGCCGCGGCGATTTAAATCCTTATACGCTCGCGAAGCTTTATCTAATGCAGAGCGCGAGGGGGCGTACTTAGGCGGATCTAACACAATCAGATCAAACTTCTCACCATCCTCACCAAGCTTACGAAGATACTTATTGACATCAGACTGCACTGAAAAATGCTTAGCAGCATCAAAACCATTGTTTTGTACATTACGCTTTAAGGTTTCAATCGCCAAAGCCGAGCTATCTACCGACACCACTTCCGCCGCACCTTGTTGAAAAGCATTAAGCGTAAACCCTCCCGAATAACAGAAGCAGTCGAGTACACGCTTGCCTTTTGTGTATTGCGCCGTGATCCATCTGTTGTCACGTTGATCGCAATAGAACCCGGACTTTTGCCCTTCCACAATATTTATTTGATAGCGGATACCATTTTCCAGCACATCGACAAATTCTGGAGGAGTTTCTCCGTATAGCAATCCATTGGCATCGGGCAATCCTTCATGCTCACGAGATTTGAGATCGCTGCGTTCGTAAATGCCTTTAGGATGAAGCTGAGCGACCAATTCCTCGACGATCTCCGTTTTCACCAGTTCCGCACCCGAAGAGTGTACCTGGATCGATATGAAATCGCCATATTTATCCACGATCAGACCCGGCAAAAAATCAGCTTCTGCAAACACAAGACGTACCGTGGTATTATCAGCCGTTAACAAATGCTTGCGTAAGCCTATAGAACGCCGTAGGCGATCGCGCCACCAGTCGCCATCAACCGTCCGCTCCGGATGCCACTCCAATAAACGAACCGCAACCCGGGAAAATGCATTGTACACCCCAAACGCTATAAATTCATCAGCCGCATTAAAGACTTGCACAACACTTCCATTTGCGGGCTTGTTGTCCATTTTTGCTATTGCTCCGGAGAACACCCAAGGATGCAGCTGCCAAGCAGCCTTGTCTTTTCCCTGGTGAAGAGTAATTTTAGTCATGGCTACAAAAGTAAAGCTTAGCTTTTGTAGTTAACGCAAGAAAAGAAGTTAATTTACAAAAAGAAACAACAAGGTATGGGTATGCGCCGGATCAATTGTATATTGACATAGGGCATTAAGCCCTTTTCTATCGCTCAATGATCGCGATTAATACCTGAGCTTGTTTTATTTTGTAGCGATAGGTCTGAAGGCCGGCTGTTCGATATGAAAGTTATTTTCAATATTTTGTGTAATAAAATATTCAGTATTCTAAAAGAACATCCGTTACCTAATGCAGATGCAGAACTGCCCATATCGATTGGACTCTATCGCTGAACGCTATTTATCTGGAATTAATAATTTAATAGCAATGTAATATAATTTTTGTCATGTACTAAGTGTTTTTTGTTATATTTATAATCATGTAAAACAGCTTATTTTTTTTTGTAAACAGATCATCGAATGACACAAAACAAGGGTTTAAAGAAAACACTGACCCCCTTTATGTTGTGGGGGCTTGGAGTAGGGTACGTTATTTCAGGCATGTATTTCGGTTGGAATCTCGGTCTTGAAAAAGGAGGTACAGGGGGTATGGCGATTGCTACGTTAGCCATTATGGTGATGTATGTCACCTTTACCTTTAGTTACGCAGAACTGGCTTGCGCAATCCCTAAAGCAGGGGGTGTGTTCGACTATGCAAATAAAGCAATGGGGGAAAATATTGGTTTTATAGCCGGTATCGCCCAGATTGTTGAATTTATTCTGGCGCCTCCTGCAATAGCTTTTGCGATAGGTGCCTATTTTAATGCTTTCTTTCCACAGGTTCCTGTGCTGACCAGTGCCATTGCCATCTATTTTATTTTTACCGCACTGAATGTTTATGGCGTGAAAGCTGCAGCTTCATTTGAAGTGGTGGTGACCATCTTTGCAGTGGGGGAGCTGCTGTTGTTCTCAGGAATTGCGCTTCCCAAATTTGAAGTGACCAATCTAACCCAGAATGCTTTGCCAAATGGATGGACCGGATTATTCGCAGCCATCCCTTTTGCCATCTGGTTTTTCCTCGGCATCGAAGGGATTGCCAATGTCGCGGAAGAAACAAAGAACCCTCAAAGGGACATTAGTAAAGGATTTGGCTGGGCGATATTTACGCTGGCGATTCTTTGTATCCTGATCTTTATCTCGGCTACGGGGATTGCCGGATGGGAAGCCATCGTTTATAAGAATGGTTTGAACGGAGAGACCTCTGATTCTCCGCTTCCATTGGCACTCGCTAAAATCACTGGAAACAACCACCTGATGTACCATTTGTTAATTACAGTCGGCTTGTTTGGCCTGGTGGCTTCTTTCCATGGATTGATCCTGGCCGCAGGAAGGTCTACTTATGAAATGGGAAGGGTTCGGAATATCCCTTCTTTTCTGGGGAAGATCTCTCCGCGTTTTCATACACCCGCAAATGCGCTGATCGGAAATATGGTGATTGGTATCCTGGCCCTCCTGTCGGGAAAAACTTCAGAGATCATCATTTTTTCTGTGTTTGGGGCTTTGACCCTATACATCATTTCGATGATCTCCATCATGATCTTGAGGAAGAGAGAACCGGAACTGCCGCGTCCCTTCCGGATCCGTTTTTACCCTTTGTTTCCGGTAGTGGCCCTGATCATTGCTTCCATATCGATCATCGCCATGCTTATTTTTAACCTTAAACTCGGCCTGATCTATCTCTCCATTCTGGCCATTACATTTTTGTTATACAGAACCTTTAAAACAGCGGATAAATGACAACAGAAGAAATATTAGCGTACGTAAAACAACACCCTTCGGGAAAGGTAAAGGTAGCTGTGGCGGATATTGACGGCGTGTTGAGAGGTAAATACATTGCAGCAGATAAGTTTGCTTCCATGGTGGAGGGCCGTCTGGGATTTTGTGACGTCACCTTCGGATGGGATATGGGGGATGTCGCTTATGATAATGTGAAGTATACCGGATGGCATACCGGTTATCCTGATGCCCTGGTTAAACTGGACCTGAGCACTTTCCGTAAAATCCCCTGGGAAAATGATGTTCCTTTTTTTCTTGGTGATTTTATGAATGAAAATAATGAAGCCGCTTATACTTGTCCGCGGCAACTGCTTCGCAAAGTGCTTGCAGAGGCGGGAGAATTGGGCTTCCGTCCGTATTTTGCTCAGGAATTTGAATGGTTTAATTTCGCGGAAACACCGGAAAGTGTACATCAAAAGAATTTTCAGTCATTGAATCCACTAACCCCGGGCATGTTCGGTTATTCTATTTTGCGCAGCAGTCTGAAAAACCCTTATATGACAGACCTGTTTGATCTGCTGGGTAAATTTGGGATTCCAGTGGAAGGTTTACATACTGAAACCGGGCCGGGGGTGTATGAAGCGGCAATTAAGTATGCGGAAGTTTTGCAGGCTGCAGATCAGGCGATTTTGTTTAAAACTGCGGTAAAAGAGATTGCTTATCAACATGGAATTATGGCCACTTTTATGGCGAAGATTGCTGAAAATCTTCCGGGCTGCAGCGGGCATGTACACCAGAGTCTATGGGATAAAGAAGGGAAGCGAAATTTGTTTTATGAAGAACATGCGGAACATAAAATGAGTGACCTGATGAAGAGTTATATCGCCGGACAGCTGCATTGCCTTCCTTTCATCCTGCCGATGATCGCGCCTACCATCAACAGCTACAAGCGGCTAGTAGAAGGAGCATGGGCGCCAACCACCTTAACCTGGGGCATAGACAACAGGACGGTTGCTTTAAGAGCTTTGCCCGGCCATCGGAAAGCTACCCGTTTGGAAACAAGGGTAGTCGGTTCGGATACCAATCCGTATCTGGCATTATCAGCTTGTCTGGCTGCAGGCTTGTATGGTGTAAAAAACAAACTCCGTCTGGACAAGGAGGCAACCACGGGAAATGGTTATAAGGATCTTTCAAACGGAATCCTTCCGGGCAATCTGCATGAGGCTACTCTTAAAATGAAAGAATCTCCATTGGCAGGGGAATTGTTCGGAACTTCCTTTGTGGAGCATTTTACGTTAACAAGGGAATGGGAGTGGAAGCAGTATGCAAAAGTAGTGACCGACTGGGAAATGAAAAGATATTTTGAAATTATTTAAGCAATAACAGCGATGACTTTTGAGAAAGTATACCAATATAATTTCCCTACCACCATCCGTTTTGGTGCGGGAGCAATAAAAGAATTACCAGCTTATCTTAAGGCAAACGGATTAGCATGTCCATTGATTGTAACAGATCCTACTGTTGCTGCATTGCCTTTCTTTAAGGCTATTGTGGCAGATCTGGAAGCACATTCTTTTTCTGTGGAGGTTTTTAGTGATATTCACAAAAACCCGGTAAAGAGTGATGTTTATAAAGGTACAGAGGTCTGGGATCAAACGGCAAGAGACAGTGTGATCGGGATTGGTGGTGGTGCAGGTCTGGACGTGGCCAGGGCCATTGTGCTGCGGGTGAACCATCGTGAAGATTTGTTTAAATACGACGATCTGATCGGTGGCGATGTGTATGTGACGAATGACGTGCCTCATTTTATTACCATACCAACCACCTCCGGAACAGGGAGTGAAGTAGGTCGTAGTGCGATCATCTCTGATGATGAAACACATCAGAAAAAGATCTTGTTTTCTCCTAAACTGATGGCAAAAATTGTGTTTGCAGATCCGATGTTAACGATGGATTTACCGCCGCACATTACCGCAGCAACAGGAATGGATGCCCTGACTCATAATATGGAGGCTTTTCTGGCAAAAAATCCACATCCCCTATGCGACGGAATCGCCCTGGAAGGAATTTACCTGATCAAAGACGCGATTGAGAATGCAACACATCGCTCTGACCTGGAAAGCAGGAGTAAGATGCTGATGGCCTCTATGATGGGAGCAATTGCATTCCAGAAAGGATTAGGAGTGGTTCATTCTCTAGCCCACCCGCTGTCGTCTTTGCTGGATACCCATCACGGATTGGCGAATGCGGTGAATATTCCTTATGGAATGGAATTTAATATTGCCGGATTTGAAGATAAATTTCGCCGGATGGCAAAAACACTGGAGCTGAAAGAAGAAAGTGGGGAAGCAGTGGTGAAGTATCTTTTTGAGCTCAATACGAAACTGAATATTCCGCATCGCCTGAGCGAGATTGGTGTACAGCAGGCACATATAGAAACACTGGCAGATCTGGCATTTGCGGATTTTGCCCATCCGAATAATCCTAAACCGGTGAGCAGGGAAGATTTTAAACAATTATATTTAAACGCGCTTTAGTAAGCGTTGAAGGCTGAAGTCGTTTGTAAATCGTAATGAATAGGCACATGATCGCTTCATGCCCGCTAAAAAATAATTATGTACTGATGAAGAAGAAGATAGGCGTTAGTTATACAGAAGTGAATTCTCTGAGTTACTGGAACTGGTTTACTTCAGCAGACCTTGGTTCAGATCTGGAGCTCATTGAGCTCTCTTTCCAAAAGAATAACACGGAAGATATTGCAATTTGTGATGGTTTTGTATTGACGGGAGGTATTGATGTGGCGCCTTCCATATCTGGAGGAGCCGAGGAATATCCTCATCGTCCGGAATCGTTTTTACCAGAAAGAGATGCATTTGAAAAATTGATTTATACCTATGCAAAGAAGGAAAAGATCCCTGTATTGGGAATCTGCAGGGGTATGCAGTACATCAATATTCTGGAAGGAGGAAAGGTTTTTGACGATATCGGAGAAAGCGCCAATGCCCTCCATAAAAAAGCTGCCGAAGATAAAGTTCACGCTGTGATTTTAGAAGAACATAGTTTATTGCATGACATCACCGGGCAATTGGAAGGTTTGGTTAACAGCGCCCATCATCAGGCAGTTCACCCTGATCATCTTGGAGAAAACCTGATGGCGAATGCTTATTTTTCTGATGATGAAGGTGTCATTATTGAAGGGCTGGAGTATAAAGATAAAAGTAATACAGGATTCATGATTGCGGTACAGTGGCACCCGGAAAGAATGAAAGAAAAAGAGAATAATCCCTTTTCACAAAAGATCAAAGAACAATTTATCATTGAAGTAAGAAAATATGAACATCATTAATCCAGCTACAGAAGAGGTCATCAGGGTACTTCAGGAAGATGACAAGATCACCTTGAATAAAAAATACGAATTGCTAAAAGCAGGGCAATTGCAATGGTCAAAAAAGAACCTGACGGAACGCCTTGCTGTGATTCATCGGTTTTATGATCTTTTGGGGGCAGAGCAGGAGGCACTGGCTGCAATATTGACTTCGGAAGTGGGGAAACCCTTACAGCAATCGCGCAATGAAATCAATGGTGCTAAAACAAGGATTCAGTGGATGATGAACAATGCAGAGAAATACCTTTCTGATGAATGGGTAACGGATACCGAAGAGCTGAAAGAAAAGATTTCTTATGATGCGCTGGGAGTGGTATGTAATATCTCCGCCTGGAATTATCCTTATCTGGTAGGGGTGAATGTGTTTGTTCCTGCCTTAATTGCAGGAAATACTGTGATGTACAAGCCTTCGGAATATGCAACGTTAACCGGACTTGAAATAGAAAAGCTGTTGAAGAAAGCAGGATTGCCTGATGACGCTGTTCAGATTGCTGTTGGCGGCAAGTTGGTTGGTGAGGAATTGCTAGATATGGATTTTGACGGGTATTTCTTTACGGGCTCTTATAAAACCGGAAAGTATATTTACGAAAAAGTGGCTTTGAAAATGGTTCCTTGTCAGCTGGAACTGGGAGGAAAAGATCCTTTGTATGTAGCAGACGATGTGAATGATGTCGCTGCGGTAGCAAGAGGGACAGCAGATGGTGCCTTTTATAATAATGGACAGAGTTGCTGTGCGGTGGAACGGATTTATGTACACGAAAATGTTTATGAAGCATATGTTGCAGCGTTTTTGAAGGAGGTGCAATCCTGGAAAAAAGGATTGCCAACTGAGGAAGGTGTTTATATTGGTGCTTTGACGAGAAAAGAACAGTTGGAGGTGTTGGAAGACCAGGTGGCGGATGCGTTGGCAAAAGGAGCCTCGTTACTAACCGGAGGAAAAAGAGGAACCGGAAAAGGCTATAACTTTGAGCCAACCGTACTAAGCAACGTAACGAATGATATGAAAGTGATGCAGGAGGAAAGTTTTGGCCCCATCATTGGAATCATGAAAGTGAAAGATGATCCTGATGCGATTGCCATGATGCAGGATACGACTTATGGTTTAACTGCAGCTGTCTATTCGGGAGCTAGTGATCGTGTAGAACGAATTCTTTCGCAAATTGATTCGGGTTCGGGATATTGGAACTGCTGCGACCGGGTCAGCGCCGGACTTCCCTGGAGTGGAAGAAAACATTCGGGAATCGGATCGACATTGTCTCATCAGGGATTACGTGCTTTTACGAAGCCTAAAGGTTGGCATTTGAGGCCTTAATATTGTTTTAGTTGCTCATTTGGGAAGTTCCAAAGAGCTTTTCCAAGATTGGAGTATGAGATAGAAGGTCTGGTCATCAGCAGTGCCAACCTTGGTTATTGTTGTGAAAATGTGGAAAGCCCTAGGGGTTTACCACATTTTCACGCGTTTTCTTTCTTTTTTCATGGGGGATCATGCTACCGATATTACATCTGAAGGGTAATATCTAATTTTTTAGCCAATGCCCCTAGATCAGATTTGGTATTACTCCAATTAACGCCCATCAGCCTGAACTCCTTATCGTACGATGCTCTTTCTCGTACGATAATTTATATTGAGAGCTGTAATTCCCATAAAAGAAAGCAATGCCAAAAAATTACTTATTCGCTAACAAATACGATTTAAAGCCTTCATAATCCACACCGATCGGCGTGACCAAGCGTTCTTTTTGTGCTAAGGCAACTGCTTCTGCCGGAAGCTCGATAGCGCTAAACGCCTCGGCGGCTATGGCATCCGGAAACTTACAGGGATGCGCTGTCGACAAAAATACAGATGCGTACGTTCCGGGGTGTTCTTTTCGGTATTGCTTGGCGGCTAAATAAGCGATCGCCGTGTGTGGACAGGCCACATAGTTGTAGCGCGCATACATTTCCTCCATACCCTGCTTTGTCTCTTCATCAGTATACGTGTAAGACGAGACCACTTCCCGAATAGCATCGATATCCTGTTTAAACAGATCCTGAATACGTACCCAATTGCTTGGATTGCCTACATCCATGGCATTTGCCAAGGTTTGTGTGGACGGCTTCGGCGCGTATCGTCCGTCTTGCAAAAAACGTGGAACGGTATCGTTGATGTTTGTGCCGGCAACAAAGTGCGTGACAGGAAGCCCCATTTTAGATGCCAACAGCCCTGCCCCGATATTTCCGAAATTGCCACTTGGAACCGTAAAGATGACCTGCTGTGCACCTTGTGAACGCACCTGCGCATAGGCCCAGAAATAATAAAACGTCTGCGGTATCAGTCTGGCGATATTGATTGAGTTTGCCGACGTCAGGCGAAGTTGCGCGTTTAGCGTTTCATCGTTGAAAGCAGTTTTCACCAAGGTTTGGCAATCATCGAACGTACCATCAACCTCCAAGGCTCGGATATTTTGACCGTTGGTGGTCAGTTGGTCTTCCTGAACTTTGGAGACCTTGCCCTTCGGATAAAGGATGGTTACGCGGGTTCCCTCCACACCTAAAAAGCCAAGCGCAACGGCGCCTCCCGTATCACCGGAAGTGGCTACCAGCACATCCAAAAGCTGATCGCCTTGCGTCGAAAAATAACCCATGACACGGCTCATGAAACGCGCGCCAAAATCTTTGAAAGCGTAAGATGGCCCGTGGAACAGCTCGAGTACAGCCTGCTCCGCATCAAGGAATTTGACTGGAGCATCAAAATTGATAGCATCTGCAATAATGGCTTTCAGATCCGCCGCCGGAATATCGTCGCCAATCAAAGCGGAGGCCACATGAAAAGCGATATCTTGAAGGGAGTATTGCTGTATATTGCGAATAAAAGCCGGATCCAAAACGGGAATCACCTCGGGCATGTACAACCCGCCATCTTGCGGCAAGGAAGTAAACACCGCATCCCGGAAAGACACACGCAAATCTTTATTATTGGTACTATATAATTTCATATGCGATAAATATTTTTTAAAGGCCATATCCAATGTTCAGCTTGTTTTCAATTATTTTGGCAAACATGGACATGGCGTGATGATATATGTATTATACTACAGAAAAAGTCAAGACTAACTTACCCCAATATTTTTGGGCCGTCAACATTAACGGCGGAAACATATTTAAAACTGTCAATATCACAAGCCGTCAAATGCTGCTGAATTTCGGTTGCGGCTTGCTTAGCAACAGCCTCTCCTTTTGCAATGGCGACCACGGATGGTCCGGAACCAGATATTCCAAAGCTCAGTGCGCCAGCGGCTAGTGCAATGCGTTTCATTTCATAAAATTCGGGAATCAGGATCGCCCGTGTCGGTTCAATAAGCACGTCATGCATACTCCGACTGATCAGATCGTAATTGCTTTCGTACAAGCCAGCAACCAGTCCGGCAATATTTCCCCATTGCGTCACGGCATCTTTCAACAAGACCTTTTCTTTGATGAGTTGCCGGGCATCGCGTGTGGGCACATCAACCTGCGGAAAAACAATACCGGCATACAACGCATCCGGTACCGGCAGGCTGATTACATCCAGCGGGTTATGTCCGCGGATCAAAGTTATTCCTCCCATCAACGCCGGCGCAACGTTATCGGCATGACCATGTCCACAGGCCAAGCGCTCGCCCTCTACACAGAAAGGCATAAGCTCGGCCTTAGACAACGGATTACCCAGTAAGGTGTTGATCGCAAAAAGACCAGCCACAGTGCTTGCCGAGCTTGATCCAAGTCCGCTCCCTATAGGCATATGCTTCGTCAACTCGATTTCTATGCCGAGTTCATCCTGAAGCCCCAAATGCGTCAACAGCATTTTCACACAGGCGCTGACCGTATTCTTGTCCGCATCTAATGGCAGTCGTCCGTCGTCGCCCACAATAGAACGAATACGGACACCGGGCTGCGCCACGCGATACATGGCCACCTCGTCGCCGGGATGATCCACCGCAAAGCCCAGCACATCGAAACCACAGATCATATTCGCTACCGTAGCCGGTGCGAAAACACGAACCTGGTCCAATAGGCTATTGAAGTCTATCTGATATTCTCTTTTTTCCAATGATTCCATAATAAAAATGTATTAAGCTCCCACATTGACTAAATCTGCAAAGACACCGGCAGCAGTGACCTCCGCGCCAGCGCCCGGCCCTTTGACTACCAACGGACGTTCTTTGTACCGTTCCGTGGTAAAGGAAATGATGTTATCGCTTCCTGACAAAGCGTAAAAAGGATGATTCTCATCCACCATTTCCAGCGCGATAGAGACCTTTCCATCTTCCAGTTTGCCGATATAACGGATCACTTTATGTTCACGGCTGGCTTTCTCTTTCAGCGCATTAAAGTACTGATCGGCTTTCAGCAATTCGGCATAAAAATCGTCTACCGAAGCGGCATCCAAACAGGCTTGTGGTAAGATTGCGCCCAAATCCACATCAGTAGATTCTAGGGCATAGCCAGCATCGCGCGCCAAAATCAACATCTTGCGCATGAAATCCACACCGCCTAAGTCGTCCCGCGGATCAGGCTCTGTATAGCCAAGCTCCTGCGCCTGTTTGACGGTTTCGTAAAATGATGAATCGCCGATAAAGTTATTGAAGATATACGAGATCGTTCCGGAAAGGATAGCTTCAATCTTCACAATACGATCCCCGCTCAGCATCAAATCTTTCAACACCCGTACGATCGGCAAGCCAGCGCCAACATTGGTTTCGTAAAAGAAATCAACCCCATGTTTGCGAGCCGTCTCATGCAATTTTTGATAGTACGCATACTCGCCCGAATTGGCAATCTTATTACAGGTAACGATGGAGATATTCGCTTTAAATATTTCCTCATAGTATGTCGACGGCAGTTTACTTGCTGTATTGTCAATAAACACACAGTTTGGTAGGTTCATGGCCCGCATGCGATCGATAAATGAAGCTAGATCAGACACCTCCCCCTTTTCTTCCAGTGCATCAGCCCAATGTGTTAGATCAATACCATCGCTGTTAAAAAGCATCTTTCGCGAGTTGGACACACCGACCACATTAATCTCAATATCGTTGTTTTCGACCAAAAAGTTATGTTGCTCGTGAATCTGGCGGAAAAGCGTAGATCCAATATTGCCGGTGCCCACATTAAACACGTGCAATGTCTTCTTCAACTGTGCAAAGAATGCATCGTGCACCGCATTAAGTGCCTTGGCTAAATTTTCCTTCCCGATAATAACCGATATATTCAATTCGGAAGAGCCTTGGGCGATAGCCCGTACATTGATGCCGTTTCGCCCCAAAGCGTAGAACAATCGGCCAGACATGCCTGGTGTTCTTTTCATGTTTTCGCCTACAATAGCTAGCACAGAAAGGTTATCTTCAACCACCGGCGCTTGCAATTTGTTTGCCTCCAGCTCCAATTCAAATTCTGCTTCGATTAGTTTTACTGCTTTTGACGCATCATCCGGATTAACAGCAAAGGTAATGCTGTGCTCGGATGATGACTGTGTGATAAGCACCACATTAATCTGTTCGCGCGCCAACAGGGTGAACAAGCGGCCACTAAAACCCGATTTACCGATCATGCCGCTACCGGAAAGGTTGATGACAGCGATATCGGAAATGGAGGATATACCTTTTATGGGGAAAGCGGATTTTCCACTTTCATATTGTATGGTGGTTCCCGGAAAATCAGGTTCGAAGGTATTGCGGATGACGATAGGAATCTTCTTTAAAAACGCGGGAATCATCGTTGGCGGATAGATTACTTTGGCGCCGAAGTAAGAAAGCTCCATTGCTTCCGTATAAGAAAGGATAGGTTGTGAAAACGCTTTCTTGACAATACGTGGATCGGCCGTGAGCATCCCGTTCACGTCGGTCCAGATTTCAATCGCTGAAGCCTGTAGCACCGCGCCAAATATAGCGGCTGTGTAATCTGATCCACCTCGGCCAAGCGTCGTTACCCGACCTTTGTCGTTAGAGCCGATAAAGCCGGTTACAAACATCAGCTTTTCAGCATGTGTGAAGCCCAGCGACTGAATCAACTGATGGGTGAGCTCCTCATTCACCTGTGCATGACCAAAATTGGAATTGGTCTTTATGTAGTGGGAAGCGTCAATGAATTCGGTTTCGGGAATCTCCTGTTCGATGATTTTAGCTACCATGTAGTTGGACAAACGTTCGCCGAAGGAGACAATAAGGTCTTTGCTTTGCAAACTCAACTCTTTTAATGCACTGACGCCTTGAAGAATTTCTTCCAGGTCGTTCAACATGAGTTTAAGTTTCGTAAATACGGGATTTTGGAATTTCACGGCAATCAGCTTCTTGACCACATCGAAATGCTTCGCTTCCAAAAATTTCAAATCGTCTTCAAAAGGAATCCGTTCTGCTGCGTTCTCGGCCATCTTGGTGAGTAGGTTCGTCACACCAGACATGGCCGACAAAACTACCAGCGGTTTTTCGCCAGCAATGTAGGCCTGTTTAACAATAGTAAGTACTGCTTCAATGCTCGCTACTGAACCAACGGATGTCCCTCCGAACTTTAATACTTTCATCTTTGTCTTTTTATAAAATTAATTCCCTGTTTATCAATAAAAAAGCCTTCCCCGGTGGAGGAAGGCTCTATATGTTGTGTACACTTATTTATACAATAGAATTACTTCCTCCGAGGTTTGTTGCCGGTGGTAATAATAATGGATGTAATAATAGTGTGTCTGTACATGATCTTTTAAAAACTTGTTAAATATAGGAGTAAAAAATTGAACATATCAAATTTATTTTAATTTTTTTTAATAAAATGGCAACTCCGTATGCTCATAATCGATCGTACTGCCCCCATTACGTCTTGGGTATTTATACGGCAATCGAAAAAATAAAAAAGTTAAAATACGTTAAAACTACGTTAAAAAACCAAAAAAATGCTTGGATCAATACGTATTATGTATTAGATTTGCTTCAGTCCTGTAGAAAATACAAGACAGCGTATAGAAGTTGTATATTAAAGCGAACAAATGAATACAAAGAAACTAGTAGCAGGAATGCTCTTCATAGGCTTATGTCTAGTGTCGCAGGCACAAACAACCAAATCAAAAACCACCTCCGCCGATCCGGATAACCTTGCAAAAGAATACTTCTCACAAATTATGGGTGTTGCGTCCAACGCCATGGCTAACACGAAGCTTTATCAATTTGTCTATGAGTGGTTAGGTACTCCCTACCGGTTAGGAGGAGATTCTAAAAATGGCATTGACTGTTCTAAATTTTCGCTCGCTGTGTACGAAAATGTATTCAATACCACTATTGGTTACAATAGTCGTAACCAATACGCGAACGTAAAACAGATCCGTAAAAACGATCTACAACCAGGTGACTTGGTTTTCTTTAAAATTCGCAGCAGACAAATTACCCATGTTGGCGTTTACCTCGGCGATGATAAGTTTGCACATGCCTCCTCCAGCAGAGGCGTTATGGTAAGCAACCTAAATGAAGCTTATTGGAAGCGCTACTTTTATAATGGTGGAAGACCAATTGAAGAGCCAGGAATAATGACAGCGAATTCTCGCCTCGACGATGATAATAAAAATTTAAATTAATTCCCATAAATATCAGAAAAGGTCTAGATCAACAGTCTAGACCTTTTTTGTTGATGCAGGTAGCCAATGGTTCTCCTCTTTCCAAGTCTTGGTGGGCAATGATCGAATAGCTATAGCATGCACGAACAGAACATGCTCACCAGACGATGTTCGAAACGAAACAAAACGTAGACAACAGTTCCTGCCCCATAAAAATCAAGAGATTCTGCGCAGAAAGACGAGGTCTACAGCCCGCCGCTATTAACGCTTTCGTGCGATTTTATTTAAAAGATTTAGTACTTTTACGTTGTTGTAATCAAAGAACAAAACATGTCTACGAAAAGAACCCTTATTTTAGATAAAGAACAAATTCGTCAAAAATCCATCCGAATTGCCTATCAAATTTTAGAAGATAATTTTGAGGAGACATCCATTGTTTTGGCAGGTATTGCCGACCGCGGATACGTGTTTGCTAAACGCCTACAACAGATATTAGTTGATATTGCTCCGGAAAAAACATTTGAACTCCTGAAGATCAGTATTGCGAAAACCAAACGCAGTTTAGAAGCGACGTCTGACGAGTCGTTGGACATCGCCAAAGATAAAGTGATTATCCTGATTGATGATGTACTGAATAGCGGGCGGACATTGGCTTATGGACTGGGATTGTTTTTGGACACCCCTTTGAAAAAGATGCGCACCGCGGTATTGATTGATCGATCGCACCACCAGTTTCCACTTTTCAGTGATTACTACGGCCTTAAACTTTCGACAATTTTGAAAGAGCACGTCGAAGTGGTCTTGGAAGAATTTGATGGTGCGGAAGATGCGGCATGGTTATCCTAACCGCATCCCCCATCCTTACTTTTTAATTTTAATTTTCTGTCCTATGCTGAGTGTACTGCCGCGCAGGTTGTTATCAGCTTTAATCTGTGCTATCGTACTTCCCTTATGCTTGTTGGCTATATGCGATAGTGTATCTCCCTTACGCACGGTATAGGTGACATAGGCTGTCGCTGATGCAGATTTGCCAACCGTCGTGCTTCTAGCTTTTGCTAAGCGGATGTTTTCTTCCTTTTCCAGCAGGAGTGTGCGCCCAGCAATGCGACTATTTAGCGAAAGGCCATTCCACGCCCTTAAATCTTGAACAGCAACCCCAAATTTACGCGCTACCGAAGCTACTGATTCACCTTGCTTGGCCGTATACTTTGCCGGCCTGGATGGCGAAGAAGCAATGATCATCGCCTGCTCTCTTGGTGAGCCCGGAAATGGTGTATTGCTCAACGCCGCATAGAGCAAGCTATCATTGGATGAGCTCGTTTGCGGCAATATCAATCGTTTTGGTTTATCGCCACTGGCGACAATAATCGTACGTTTAAAGGAAGGATTGAATTTTTTCAATGTTTCCAACGGCAGGTTGATAGCTGTGGCCACACGTGCCAAGTCTACGTTATTTTCCACCATAATTGGCTTCGCCGCGAACACGAAATCCGTATCTGCATTTTCGATTCCATATTCTTGCGCATGTTTTAACGTATAGGTCATCGCAATAAATTTAGGAATGTAATTTTGTGTTTCTTCGGGTAAATAGGGAGACAGTTGCCAGAAGTCGGGGTGATCTAATCCGGAGCGTTCAATGGCTCTTCTTACGGCACCACGGCCGCAATTGTAAGAAGCAAGCGCAAGGAGCCAATCGTTAAATTCGTCGTAAGCCTCTTTGAAGTATCGACCCGCCGCATGGCAGGCCGCATAAGGATCCTTACGCTCGTCAATATAACTATCCATGGTCAAATCATAGCCTTTGGCCGTGGCATACATAAACTGCCATAGGCCAACTGCTCCCGACCTAGACACCAAGTGAGGATCCAACGACGATTCCACAACCGATATATACTTAATTTCATCAGGAATGCCGGTGCCTTGGAATATCTCCTCGTAAATCGGGAAATAATGTTGCGCCAATCCTTGCAATTTGCACATATATGGGTTGTAATTTCGGGAAACGTATTTATCGATGTAGGATTTGATCTTCTCGTTATACGCCAATGGGACGGTCTTCTGAATTTTCCGCATCCGTTGAAAGATGAGCGAATCTTCCGCATTGTGGATAGGATCGACGTAAGAAAGTTTTTTTAGAGAGTCGATGCCGGAAAAGATAGCATCGCGTTGGTTGCTGACTAGTTCTTGTAAATGCAAGGTATGCTCTTCAGTCTCCATATGTGCCATGTCTTGTGCGATGGCCGACTGCGTTATGCTTAGGGCACAAAACGGCAATACCCATAAATGGATTTTCTTCATAAGTTTTTATTTCATGAATAATTCACGGTTTAAGGCGTATGAACTTCAATAGTCTAAACTTTCATGTATAAACGCTGAAAATACGTGGTTAGTATAGTCCATATAAAATTAAAAGAGTTTCGTGGTTTACCCAAGAAACTCTTATTTTTTTTAAATCTACAGATTACGGATTCTGTGTGTTATTCGTATTCGTTGTGTTTGTGGTATTCGTTGTGCTGTTTTTGTTAGTAGCATCTTCTTCACGTTGCCCGTCTTTGAACTCCTTGACACCACGTCCAAGACCACGCATCAATTCAGGAATCTTTTTACCACCAAAAAGTAGCAATATTAACACCACTATGATGATGATCTCCTGCGTTCCGATAAATAATAATCCCGATGTATACATAGTTTTAATTTCTTAACGTTGCTTTCATTATCAACGTTTTACAAATATATAATTTTATTTTCTAAATCCTTGTAACTATTTCGCTAACCACGAGGATGGGTTCATTGCCGTCTGCCCTTGGAACACCCCGAAGTTGACAACGGAGTACCCAGCATCCGCATCTTCATCAGCCGAACCAATCTGCTGCCCGCGGCTTACCTTCTGCCCTTTTCGCACAGAAACACTTTTCAGGTTCGCATAAGAGGTAAAATACTCACCATGCTTGATCACGACGAAGCTTCCGATTACCTGAACGACCTCGCCTTCAAAAACAGCTTTCACTGCCGCGTTTGTCGCTGTACGGATAGCAACGTCAGAGTTATCTATTCGAACATTTCGCTCCACCGTCTCAAAACCAAAGTTCCGCACAATGTTACCCTGCGATACCGGCCATGGCAAACGCCCTCTGTTTGATTTAAAATCTGCGGAAAGCTTAGCAGCCTCTGGTGTAGACCTCAAAATTTCACTATCAGACTTCCGCGGCGTTTTCTTCTCTACCTCTTCCACCGTTTTGCCCGTACGCTTGGCTTCTGCTTCTGCCGCCTTCCGACGTGCTTCTTCCGCCCGCCGACGCTCTTCCTCAATCTCCCGACGGATGGCCTGTTGGATCATGGCATCAATACGCTTCTTCTCTTGTTGTTTTTTACTTAACTGACCCTTAAAACTCGATTCCTCGCGTCGGAGCTGGCTTAATTCATTCGCATGGGCAGACCGATCTTTTGCGATGATCGAGCGCTCAGCTTGCTGCTCTTTTAGCAATTGATTTTGCGTTTGCTTGTCTCGCTCCAACTGCGCAATCTTAAGCTCAATTTCTTTTTTAGTAGCCTCGATTTCCGAAGCCTTTATCTTACGTGCGTCATTAAATTGCTGCAGATATTTTACACGCTTAAAGGCTTGATTAAAGTCTTTGGAAGCAAAAATAAACATCAATTTATTGTAACCGTTTTTGTTCCGGAAGGCGAATAGGATCATCTTTTCATAATCCTTCCTCATTTTCTCCAACTCAGCCTTCAGCTCGTTGACTTTTCCGGTATTGACGCGTATGTTATTATTGATGATACGCAACTCCGCATTGATGGTACTTATCTTACTTTCCCGCAAATCAAGCTGCCTACTTAAGGCATTGACCTCGCGTTGCGAGAGTATCTTCTCTTGTGTTTTAGCACGCAATATCTTCGTTAGCTCCGCAATCTCCACATCTATTTTTTCGCGCTGCTTCTTGAGCTCGGCGCTGCTCTGGGCAGATACCAGCCCTACAGTTAGACAACAGGAAAATAGGAAACTAAATACAATCTTTTTCAAATCCATGAACCGTTTTACCTTATATCGGTTTAAATTAAGCTTACAAAAATAAGGATATACCCACTAAGCGCACAATAATTTTATGCTTTTATGCAATACATTGTTAATTTATCACTTTATATCTTCCTGAGACCGTGAACGGCATGTCCACTTGTTCATTGAAAGACACCCTATTGTAGGAAACACTGGCCTTAAGCGACACCTGATCTCCTACGATATTCAACGCCAGATTGTTTGGAAAATTATATCCGGCATTATTTGCGTAGCCACTGTAAAAAGCTTCCAGGTTCTGGTTGGCTCCCACTTCTTGTAAGATAAAATTGAACGGTCGGTTTTCTTTATTAATACGATACTGATATGAAAGTTGATCTTTCACCCCGACGACAATAAATTCATCCGTAGCACTGGCCACCTGTACGTTCGAGTTGCGCAACAAGCCGGAGGAAACATTCGCCAGCAATAAATCTTGCAGGGTTGCAAAGTTCACTCCGTTACTGGTGTAATTATAGATATAGCTAAAAGGTTTCGCGATATATTCGCCTTGCAGCTTGTTCAAAATTTTAACACTATCTGGCGTGATCAATACCCGCGCTACTTCGATGCCCAACGTGGCCGTCACCGACAGCCAAATGGCTTTGTCGCGCTCGATGCGTACATTTAACGTCACATCGTTCACCTGCTTGTTTAGTTCTATCTTCGTTTTGGCCCGCCCCGAGAATGTTCGAAAATCCAAATTACTCAATTCAAAACTCTTAATGCTGGCTGCATGTGCAGCGCTCACTTCTGTCGGCGCATCCTGATTGGGCAGATTTACCCGTTTACGCTTCTTACATCCCGTTAGCAGTAATGACACGACTATAACAGCAACAATCCCTCTATTCCACATAACTTTTCTTCTCCACTTTTGACTTTAATTTTTCGACATCTAAACTACTTCCTGCATCCTGCATAGAAAGCGCTTTCTGCCATTGCTTCACAGCCTCTTTTGTATTGCCGTTTTTATATAAAATATCACCATAATGATCGTACAATACGGCTGATGGTGATGAGCCCCGTATGGCTTTCTCAATCCACTTCAAGGATTCCTTATAATTCGCCTGTTTGAACAATACCCAAGCGTACGTATCTTGAAAAGTGGCCGAAGACGGCTCCAGCTCATTTGACTGCTTGGAAAATTTCTCGGCAACATCTAGCTTTTCGTTACGCTCGGATAGATAATAGGCATAGTTATTCATCGCTGTTGCATTGGTGCTATCCAACTTAATCGCCTCTTCATAGGCTACGTCAGAAACCTCAGCCATTTTTAGTTTGTGGTAAAGGTCTCCCAAGCCAGCATAGATAAGCGATTGGAGGTAGGTATTTTCCTGTCCGCTGTTATCCAATGCCGATTCCATCATTTTGCGAGCATTATCCGTATCATCTTTAACCATGTAGGCCAATCCGGTGAAATAAAGCAACATTGGATTATTTGGATTGGATTCCAAGGCCTCGAAACCGTGCAAAATAGCTTGGTCGGCTTCATTGAGGGCAAGTTCTACATTCATCAGCATACGCCATGCGTCGATATGCCCCCTATTGATACCTATCGCCGTAAGGAACAAAGATCTGGCTTCCTGCAGTTGCCCTCTTCGCCACAGGATGTCACCCTTCGCGACGTGGCTATCCGCTACGCGCGGATATTTAAGCACCAAGATATTGGCTAGTTCCTGCACTTGATCTAATTCCAAGTTACTCTTCCCGCTCAACATCGTAAACATGGCGCGATACTTATCGGCGTAATCTACGTTGCCGGACTCGAAAGCCTGCTTTAAAGCATCAAAAGCGGGTTTGGATTTCCCTTCTCCCGTATAGGCATCAGCTAGATCGAGGTACAAGAGATCGTCTTTGGAGTTTTTCAGCCCCTTATTTAAGATTTCCACCGCCTTTTTGGATTGCTTCTTATCGAGGTAAATAAAAGCAAGTGTGCTGTAAACCTGCCGTATGCCGGAGCTTTTATCGACCCAAGGGCTTAACAGCTTTATGGCCTCGTCCTGTTTTTCCGTGTCGACCAAAATTTCGGCCTTGATCACGTCTAAGGTGTCCGATTCCCCAAATTTCTTTACCGCTTCGTCATACGTTGCTAACGCGCTATCGGTCTGCTTTGTAGCGTGTAGCAACATAATTTTCTCTCTATACAGCGACGCATTCTCTGGATACACGGCGATAACACGATCAACCACCGGGATAGCAGCACTTAGGTTCGCACTGCTTTTGTGCAGTTCGACCAGATAGTTGGCAAAAAGAAGATTTTTGGGCTCAATTTCGAAAGCTTTTTCCGCAAGAGGAATAGCGACTTCGAGGTTTCTTGCTTGCCCAAACAGCAACGCTTTTGCATAATAAACCTCGGCGGCATCTGGATAATTAGCAATGATGGTATCCAGCGTTGCAATCGCACCCGGCAGATCGCCAACGCGAAGTTTGCTCTCCACCAATGTCAAATCATTCTTATAGGGTTTATCGCCAACAACAACTTGCTGGCCCTTCACGTCCACACCTAGGCATAAGCCCATAAAAATCGCAATCCCGAAACAGACAAACCTCTTGTTGATCTTCATTAATATCTTTTTTAAATACAAAATAGTGCTCTACTTTATAAAGATGACAAAAAAAAGCAAAAGTTTACTTATGTAATCTTAAAACATGTTAAATAATGTTATATCAATCTACGGCGGTCGTACGGGCCACTTTTGCTCGCTAGCAATGAAAAATGAATTTCATTTTATAATGATAAAATAATATCGTACCTTTGCAGACCTCATTGTAGGGATTACAGGAGGACGAAAGATTTTTTAATTAATTAAATAGAAGCAAGTGAATACGTTAAGTTACAAAACTGTCTCTACCAACAAGAACACCGTTAACAAAGAGTGGATTGTTGTTGACGCTGAAGGAGAGATTTTGGGGCGCTTGGCAAGCGAAATTGCGAAAGTGATTCGCGGGAAGCACAAGCCTACGTTCACCCCACACGTAGACTGTGGAGATAACGTGATTGTTATCAATGCAGACAAAGTTAGATTGACAGGAAACAAATTGGGCGACAAAGTTTATGTTCGCTACACGGGCTACCCAGGTGGTCAGCGTTTTGTTTCTCCAAAGGAGTTATTGGCTAAGCACCCTGAGCGCATTATCGAGAAAGCAGTACGTGGTATGCTTCCTAAAAACCGTTTAGGTCGTGAGCTATTCAGAAACCTTTTTGTTTATGCTGGATCAGAGCACAAACACGAGGCACAGAATCCAAAACCAGTTAAATTTTAAGGAGAGCAATTATGTCAATAACTAACACTTCAGGAAGAAGAAAAACTGCTGTTGCCCGCATCTACTTAGCTGCTGGTAGCGGAAACATTACCGTAAACGGTAAAGATTATAAAGAATATTTCCCAACATTGCCCTTGCAATATATCGTTACACAATCTACAGAGGTAGCGGGTGTTGCTGGAAATTTTGATGTAAATGTTAACGTTCAAGGTGGTGGTGTCAAAGGACAAGCAGAAGCAGTTCGCTTAGCGATTGCAAAAGCTTTGGTCGAGCTTGACCCAGAAGTAAAACCAGCTTTACGTGCCAAAGGCCTTGTTACTCGTGATGACCGTATGGTTGAGCGGAAGAAACCAGGACGCCGCAAAGCACGTAGAAGATTCCAATTCAGTAAACGTTAATCAAAGGAGGATCAAAAAATGGCAAGAACAACTTATCAAGAATTATTGGATGCAGGTGTGCACTTTGGTCACCTTACACGTAAATGGGATCCGAAAATGGCTAAGTACATTTTCATGGAACGTAACGGTATCCACATCATCGACTTGAACAAAACCCTTACGAAATTAGAAGAAGCTGCTTCAGCTATCAAACAAATCGTAAAATCAGGTCGTAAAGTTTTATTCGTCGCTACGAAAAAACAAGCGAAAGAAATCATCGCTCAACAAGCGAAAGACGTGAATATGCCTTTCGTAACAGAAAGATGGTTAGGTGGTATGCTTACAAACTTTCAAACAGTACGTAAGTCTATCAAAAAGATGTCTAACATCGACAAAATGCAAAAAGATGGTACGTATGACGTATTGTCTAAAAAAGAAAAATTGATGATTCAACGTGAACGCGTTAAGTTAGAAAACCTTTTAGGTGGTATCGCTGACTTAAACCGTTTACCGGCTGCTTTATTCATCATCGACGTGAAAAAAGAACACATCGCTGTTGCTGAAGCAATCAAGTTGAACATCCCTACTTTTGCTATGGTAGATACAAACTCTGACCCTTCCAATATCGATTTCCCTATTCCTGCTAACGATGACGCTACGAAATCTATTAGCCTAATCGCTGGAATTATTGGAAAAGCTATCCAAGAAGGTTTGGAAGAGCGTAAACGCGATAAAGAAGAGGATGCAGAAAAAGAAGCTGCTGCTGCAAAAGCTGCCGTAGATAATGGCGCTGAAGCGGATGCAGATGCTAACGCTGGAAAACGCCCTCGTAAAGCAAAAGACGGGGAATAATATCCTATAATAAGCCGGATAAACAGGTGTTAGCCTTTTGAAGTATAGCTTTGAAACGTCTACATATGTTTGTCCGGTTTTTTTGTTATTTAACAAAAGTTTAATGCCCAATTTGCATAGTATCACTATACTTGGAGGGCATTCAGATTGTAAATTTTTTAAAGAAATAAAAACATGTCAGTACAAATTTCTGCATCAGATGTAAACAAATTGCGTCAACAAACGGGCGCTGGTATGATGGATTGTAAAAAAGCGTTAGTCGAAGCAAATGGCGATTTCGAAGCTGCTGTTGACTACCTGCGTAAGAAAGGTGCTAAAGTTGCTGCTAGCCGTCAGGATCGTGATTCTAACGAAGGCGTAATTATTGCAAAAGCTACTGCAGATGCAAAATCAGGTATCGTCGTAGAAGTGAACTGTGAAACTGACTTCGTCGCTAAAAATGCTGACTTCGTTGCTTTCGCTGATAAAATTGCGGATATCGCTTTAAACAACAAACCAGCTTCTTTGGATGAGTTGAAAGCCTTGGAAATCGATGGTAAGAAAATTGCAGATGCATTGATCGAGCAAACTGGTGTTATCGGTGAAAAAATCGACGTTTCTAAATACGAAACAATCTCTGGCGACAAAGTTGTTGCTTATATTCACGGTAACTACCGCTTAGGTGTATTGGTAGGTCTTTCTGCTGATGCTGCTGGCGCTGAAGAAGCTGGTAAAGATGTGGCGATGCAAATTGCAGCGATGAACCCAGTGGCTATCGACAAAGACGGTGTAGATTCACACACCATCGAGCGTGAGCTTGAAATCGCAAAAGAACAAATCCGTGCGGAAGGCAAACCAGAAGAAATGGTTGAGAAAATCGCAGCCGGTAAGTTGAACAAATTCTACAAAGAAAACACGTTGTTAAACCAAGAATTCGTTAAAGATTCTTCGAAAAACATCGCGCAATTTTTAGACTCTGTAGAAAAAGGCTTAACTGTTACAGCTTTCAAACGTGTACAACTAGGTGCATAGTTAGCTAGCACAACTCGACTACAGAAATAATTTCTATAAGCAAAGCCCATGTTCGTCATGGGCTTTGCTGTTTTTACTGCGGTTACCGAACGCGCTGGATATATTTTTTAAATCCGCACGATTGGGCTAGCGTATGCTATTCCCCTCGCTGCGCTTTCCAAAGGGCTTCAGCATCTTCAGCCAAGCGGATAAACTCCATTCGATACCCTTCCCTATCATCCCCTTTGGCCACTCGTGCTCGTGCAATAAGTGCTGGAAAACTCGATTTTTGCCTGAACTCCGAATTGCGCAACAACATCCCAAATTCGGCTACAGCCGTCGCAAACCTAAGATCTGTAGAAGTCTTTTCCAATGCCTGTACATCATCATTTACCAACGCCTGTTTTAGTTTCGAGGTGTCCGTATTGGGATCCTTATACCGAAACTTAACGGTCGCCACCTCTCCTATCCGGCGTCCTGCCTCTGGCGTAGGTACCTTTTGATACTTGAGTGGATCGACGGATCCGATAATTGCAGAACGGGTTCCAGTCGGCACAATCTCATAGAGTGCGGTCACCGAATGTCCTACGCCCATATCACCGCCAATTTTTGTATCGTTATTAAAATCTTCAGCCTCAAGCAGTCGGTTTTCATAGCCAACCAACCGATAAGCCTGCACATAAGCCGGATTGAATTCGACCTGTATCTTCACATCCTTTGCGACAGTGAATAAGGTTCCGCCAAACTCGTTAATAATCGCTTTACGCGCCTCCGATATGTTGTCGATGTACGCGTAGTTTCCATGCCCCTTGTCGGCGAGGATTTCCATCTTACTGTCTTTATAGTTGCCCATACCATAACCTAGTAAGGAGATATGGATACCGCTCTCGCGTTGCTTTTCAATAAGCGTTTCCATATCCTCATCACTGGAAGCGCCTACATTAAAGTCGCCGTCCGTAGCCATAACGATACGGTTATTGCCGTTTTTTATAAAGTGCTCGCGCGCGATTTGATAGGCTTTTAGAATGCCTGCTGCGCCCGCCGTAGAGCCGCCTGCATCAAGCGCATCGATAGCATCCTTAATTTTCATCTTTTCATTACCCGCTGTGCTTTGCAATTTTACGTCAGCGGATCCAGCATAGGTTACAATCGCTACCCGATCTTGGTCCCGCAATTGATCGACCAACATTTTGAGCGAGGATTTTACCAGAGGCAGCTTATTGGCTTCAAACATCGATCCTGATACATCGATCAGAAAGACAAAATTAGATGCCGGTAGTTTGTCTTTTGGGATATCTTTCGCTTTCAGCGCGATGCGCAAGAGGCGGTGTTCTGTGTTCCAGGGCGCTTGTGTATATTCTGTGTGAATAGCCACGGGATCTCCATTTGTGGGCGACTTCAATTCATATTGAAAATAGTTGATCATTTCCTCTACACGCACAGCGTCTGGGTTTGGCAGGGTGCCGGCCTTCAGCATCCGGCGCACATTGCTATACGATGCCGCATCCACATCGGCGGCAAAGGTTGATAGCGGCTCTTTCAACGGATTTTGGAATTTATTTTCCGATATTTTCGCATAGCTTTCTTGACTAGTAGGCGCCATGCTTCTGACCATCCCCCGTATCTTCAAATTGCTGGTAGACATCTTTAGCTGTATTGGCTGCGTTGAATAGCAAGCTATCACTTCGTCCATAAGCAAGTCGTCAAGCACTAACGATATTTCCAACCGCCCATCCTTCTTTACTTTAACCTCCTTTGCCTTATAGCCAACCATCGAAATCCATAACAGGTCGCCGGTCTCGCCCTGTATAGTAAACTGACCGTTTTGATCAGTATGCTTCGTTACGTTGGTCCGCTTGTTGAGCACGGAAGCGCCAGCAATGACTTGTTTGGATCCAGATTGAAAGATTTGGCCTTGAATGTCTCTCCCAAAGCTCGTGCCGACTCCCAGTAGGATCGCACAAAGCGTGATTACTAGTTGTATCTTTTTCATATGCGTATAATTTTGTTAAAAGCCACATGGAACATCCAGACTATGCTGATTTTGGCAATCGTGGATATTTCATCGTTTATTCTATTTTGGAGACGGATGCAGAAAAATTATAATTTCCATAAGCGGGAAAAAAAAATTATTTTACCTCGGAAATATGAAGCGCTACACCTCGTCAGAACGAACAATGTCCGATGGAGACTTATTATCCAGCTACAAGGCTACGGGCGAGTTGGCGACCTGGGGTGAATTGTATAGCAGGCACAGCGAGATGGTGTATTACGTCTGCCTGCGTTACTTTAAAGATGCCGAGCGAAGTAAAGATGCGGTGATGCAGCTCTTTGAAGAGCTTATTCATAAAGTAAATAAACAGGACATCAAGGATTTCCCAAAATGGCTTTACGTGGTCAGCAAAAACCATTGCTTGATGGCGTTACGCAGCAGTAAACAGCAATTTACGATTCCTGTAGATGATTTTGTGGAATTCTCGGTCAATCTGCATCAAGAGGAGAACTATGCCGAAAAAGAGGAACGGTTATCGCTACTGGAAAGCTGTATAGAAAAGCTTCCCGTGAAGCAAAAGATCACGGTAGATCTGTTTTTCCTGCAAGAGAAATGCTATAAGGAAGTCGCGGAACTGAGTGGATACAATGTAAAGGAAGTAAAGAGCTTTATCCAAAACGGAAAGAGGAACTTGAAAATTTGTATGGAGAGCAATGCAGAATAGGAAATTCGATATCGCATATATACGTCGCTACGTGCGGGGGGAACTTACTCCGGTGGAGATGCATGAGGTGGAACGTGCGGCCGAGGCAGACGAAATGCTTATGGATCTTATTCTGGGCGTCGAGACGGAACACTTACAGCAGCTGCCGTCTCAAAAAGAAATGATCGAACGGGAGATTGCAGTACGGGTGTCACCAAGTGGAGAAAAAACACGAGTGTTGCCTTGGCGATCGTTAAGCGTTGCCGCTTCGATGCTTGCGGTATTGGGTATCTCTGCCTACATCTTTTTACGGTCGCCGCAGCCGCAAGAACACAACATAGCGGTCGAGAAAGCGGATCGGCCGGTCAGTCAGGAGCACACTCCTTCTCCGCTATATAAAGCGGACAGCATCGAACCGTCCAACGAACAGGTTGGGGAAGCTTCACCCCAGCAACTTGCAGCGAGGAGGCCTAGGATTACACGAAATACCGAACCAACATCGACCGACATCCTGCGTGATAGCAATAGCACAGGCGACGACCTTGCCAAAGACAGCGATGCGTTGATTGTCGCGCTGGCGCCGAGCAATGCACTCGACGCCGTAGAGGTGACAGCAACGCGACCCGCCCGAAAGCAATCGGGAGCGGGCAATGCGGAGCGTACCCCAATCCGTGGCAGCAGCATCAGCCTCACGACTAGCAATACAGCTCAAGCTGTCGTATCTGGAAAGGTATTGGATGCCGAGACAAGCAGCCCACTCCAACATGCAGTTATCAAAGACCTTATATCGAACAAAACCACATCAGCAGATAGCCTCGGCAGGTTTACCCTGGTATCTGACTCCAACCGAGTCAATCTCACGCTAAACTATGTTGGGTACGAATCGAAGCAACTGCTCGCCGAAACATCAGCATTGGAAATCAGACTAAACCGCGAGCACAATAGCTTGGACGAAGTCGTTGTATCAAGCCTCAAAAAAAGTAAAGCTAAGGCTGGCAAGCCCAAGCCGATGGGTGGATGGCGCAATTTTAATGCATATATTAAAAATGCCCTGACGACAGCAGGCTTATCCTCTGGAACCGTTGTTCTAACCTTTGACCTGGATAGCCACGGTAGGCCTGTTAACATACAGATAGAGAAATCTGTAAGTACTGCACACGATGCCAAGGCAATCCGATTGTTACAAGATGGCCCGACTTGGGAACGAAATGTAGAAAACCAACCGGTGCGCGTGAAAATTGAATTCTGACAGGAAATTCCTTTAGACGAGAGCAATGAAATATAAACAAATTAACAATAACTCGATCAATCAGATCATGCTGATCATTATCATTATTTTGATCTCCATTCTGGTATTTAAAAATCTGTCGTATTATCTGCCCGGATTTCTGGGCGCGATCACCTTGTATATACTCTTCCGCAGGCCCTATTTCAGGCTTACCGAATTTTTCCGTTGGAAAAAATCGCTGACAAGCCTACTGTTTATCTTGCTATCTATCGTCTTTATTATTCTTCCTATGTGGGCGCTTATCGACTATCTGGTGCCCCAAATAAACCATTTTTTCAGTAATCAACAGCAGATTATCGACAAGTTTAATACGCTGAAAGTATTTATGAGCGACAAACCTCTTTTAAAGGATATAGACATGTCGGATACGGCGCTACTTACCTTCCTCCAACGTTTAACGCGGTATGTGCCTAATATCTTAAATTCTGTGGCTGAGGTTGGCGTAAATATTATTGTGACCTTCTTCGTACTTTACTTTATGCAAGTTCATGCCAAGTACATGGAGTCAACGTTGTACAAGGCAATTCCGTTCAGCCCGGAAAGCAAACGCGACATATGGAACGAAGTCAATGTTATGGTACGTTCAAATGCCATAGGCATTCCGATTTTGGGATTCTTTCAAGGTGTTGTAGCCATGATCGGCTATTGGGTGTTTGGTATTGATAATTTTGTGCTGCTGGGTCTACTCACTGGCATTTCGTCTATTGTGCCGATTTTAGGAACAATGACCATTTATATACCGATATGCGCTATTACCCTAGCATCGGGCGAGACGGCGAACGGTATCGGGCTTTTCATTTACTGTTTTATTTTAGTAGGTGGAATTGATAATGTATTGCGATTTACGATCCTGAAAACCATTGGTGATGTGCCACCGATGATCACCGTATTCGGTGTGCTATTAGGGCTTAACTTGTTTGGTATGCTGGGGTTGATTTTTGGCCCGTTGATTCTCTCCTCCATTGGTCTATTAATAAAAGTATATAGCCATGAGTACGGAAAAGGCGATCGAGGCGAAGCAGACAATCCGATGGAGAGCGGACGGCATCTTGACCGTGAACCCTAAAACAACATGACATGGCAACATCACAAGAAATGGATTTTTTTTGCCTGTTAAAAAGCTGAAATTAGGATATGGAAACGCAACAAGACATCTTAAATTTTAATCGTATCGCGGAAGCAATCGCTTTTGTACAGACAAACTACAAAAGCCAGCCATCGCTATCGTCCATCGCAGATCATGTGCACGTTAGCCCCGAGCACTTCCAACGTATCTTTCAGGAATGGGCGGGCGTGAGTCCGAAAAAGTTTCTGCAATACACGAGTATTCAGCATGCTAAACAGCTCCTCCTCCAAGAGCAGAGCAATCTTTTTGACGCGGCCTATCACACAGGCCTATCGAGCACAAGTAGACTGCACGATCTCTTCATCAAGATCGAAGGTATGACGCCCGCAGAATACCAACAAGGGGGCAAACAGTTGTTGATTCATTATGCATCCTATCCCTCGCCGTTTGGGGATGTTTTTGTCGCATCGACGGCCAAGGGTATTTGCTATGTGGCTTTTGAAAGCATGGATCATGATGTAAGCGAAACACTGTTTGCTATGTATCCTAACGCGAGGTTTATCGCGGCACCATCAGCCATCCACCAAGCGGTGTTAGCGTTCTTCAATCGAGATTGGTCGGATTTAAAGGAAGTCAAACTCCATTTGCGAGGTACACCTTTTCAATTGCATGTTTGGGAAGCGTTACTCAAGATTCCTGCCGGGCAGCTTCTGAGCTATCAACACATTGCGAAACGCATAGGGAGAAGTGCTGCGTCACGTGCGGTAGGTACCGCCATCGGGAGTAACCCGATCGCTTATCTCATTCCCTGCCATCGGGTAATACAAACTTCTGGCCTACTGGGCGGCTACCGTTGGGGGCTCGTTCGAAAAACCGCGCTCATCGCATGGGAAAGTGCACTAACATGGAACAACACGGATGAAACTATTTGAAGATCCTATCGAACCCGACAAAAACCTGCTCCCCTATGATGGTGAGGTAAATTACTTTGGTCAAATTTTTACAGCGCAGGATGCCGACAGCTATCTCCAGCAATTATTAGAAACCCTGGACTGGCAGCATGATCAAGCGGTGATTTTTGGTAAACATGTGACGACGAAGCGCAAGGTTGCCTGGTATGGAGATCATGCTTTTGAATATACGTATTCCGGTATTTTGAAGCGTGCTTTACCCTGGCCAGCGCTACTTCTCGATATCAAAAAGAAAGTGGAAGCGCATAGCAAGACTCGTTTTAACTCGTGCCTTTGTAACCTGTATAATGATGGCTCGGAAGGCATGGCTTGGCATAGCGATGGCGAAAAGGATTTAGAGAAACATGGCACAATAGCATCGGTAACCTTCGGCGCAGAACGGAAGTTTGGATTTAAACACAAACGGGATAAAACTTCCATCTACATGCAGTTGGAGCACGGCAGCCTATTAACGATGAAAGGCGAAACGCAGGATCACTGGTTGCATCGCCTACCACCAACCGTGAAAGTGCGGACTCCGCGGGTTAACCTTACATTCCGAACTATAAAAAACCAATAATCATCAACACATTGTCACAACGCTTTGGTTTTGTTGTTTTATAATCATCTTCGTTCAGCGTAGTTGACCTCGCGCTATTTACTGCATCGATTTTGTGTACATTGTATATAAAGATTTTATTATGCGATGTCTTTGATTTCTAGACATTTCAGATGGTCTTAAAAAATATATTATTTACATATGAAACAGTTAGAAAATAAAGTGGCTATCGTAACTGGTGGCGCTTCTGGTATCGGCAAAGCGATTGTTGAAGCCTTTTTAAAAGCTGGCGCCAAAGTCGTCGTATCTGACTTAAATGAGTCATTGGGCCACGAATTGGTCAATGCAGATAAAGATGGACGAATTGTTTTTATTAAAGCGGACTCTTCATCGCCTGAAGACAACGAAAAAATTGTGAATGCAGCCGTTGAAAATTTTGGGGCGCTTCACATTGCGGTCAATAATGCCGGTATTGGCGGTGCCGCTGCGATTGTCGGCGAATATCCACTAGATTCCTGGAATAAAGTGATTGACATAAATCTGAATGGTGTCTTTTATGGTATGCACTATCAACTCCCCGAGATCGAGAAGGTCGGCGGCTCGATTATCAATGTCGCGTCTATATTAGGAGCCGTGGGCTTCGCGCAATCATCCGCATATGTAGCGGCTAAGCATGGCGTAGTTGGTCTGACAAAATCTGCAGCCTGGGAATATGGTACGCGCAACGTACGTATCAACGCGATTGGTCCGGGCTTTATTTCTACGCCACTAATAAATGATCATCTTGACCAAGGAACACAAGATTACCTAGCGTCGCAACACGCGATGCAGCGTTTGGGAAGACCAGAAGAAGTCGCGGAACTGACGCTTTGGTTGGCCTCCGACAAATCGAGCTTTGTTACCGGTAGCTATTACCCGGTGGACGGGGGCTATCTGGCGAAATAATCTGGAAACTTTTATGACTTGCGGTATAGCGCTGCCCTAGCAGGGCTATACTATGTTTTATTCGCCAAGATTTCTGCCACGACAAAATTGCTTCCCCCGATAAATATAAGGTCACCTTTTTCGTAGTGGTCTAAAGCCGTCTGCAGCGCTTGATTAACGGAGTCAAATGCATGCCCTATACAACCATATTGTTCAGCAGCAGCCCTTAACTCCACGGCCGGCAACGCACGCGGCATATCGGGGCTGGCAAAATAATAGACAGCCTCTTTAGGCAATAAGGGCAACATATGGCTTAGATCTTTATCGCGCATGGCTCCGATGACCAAGTGTAATCTTTTGTAGTCTACCTGCGCTAAATTTGAAACAACGGCTCGAATGCCATCTTCATTGTGCCCCGTATCACAGATAATATATGGCTCGGTGGATAATGTTTGCCAGCGGCCCTGCAGCCCGGTGTTTTCCTGTACATGCAAGAGCCCATCTTGTACATGCGAATTTTCAATCACCCAGCCTTGACGCCTCAATTTATCCACTGCTGTGAGTACGCCAAGCAAATTCTTCTGTTGGTATAACCCGGATAGTTGCATGGTCCAAGATTGGTGAGTATCTGTTTTACGATCTTGTATGTCAACCAGCACACCTTCGCGCTTAGGGTCTACGCTTACCACCTCAAGCTCGGCCGATGCAAATGTTAGTGGTGCGCCCAACGATCTTGCTCGTTGTTCAAACACATGGGCTATATCTTCGTTTCGTTCGGAAACAACCACCGGAATGCCCGGCTTTATGATGCCCGCTTTTTCAGCCGCTATCTCCTCCAATGTGTCACCCAGCAGATTCATATGGTCTAAACCAATATTCGTTATAACACATAGCTCTGGTGTAATAATATTCGTACTATCTAACCGGCCGCCTAGCCCGACTTCAATAATAGCGATATCGACGTGCTCCTTTGCAAAATAATCAAAAGCTAGTGCAACGGTGACCTCAAAGAATGAAGGTTTGATATCCTCAATCAGCGGTAAGTTCTTATTGATAAACTCGACGACATACGCTTTAGGAATCATTTGCCCATCAATGCGTATGCGTTCACGAAAATCTACTAAATGGGGCGATGTGTACAATCCGGTTTTATACCCAGCGCAGGCATAAATAGAGGCCAACATATGAGAGGTCGATCCTTTACCGTTTGTCCCTGCCACATGGACAGATTTGAATTGTTGATGGGGGTTACCAAGTTCGGCACAGAAACGAAGTGTGTTGTCTACATCCTTTTTGATAGCGCTAGCACCATCTCGTGTAAACATGGGTAATCGAGCATATAAATACTCGATTACCTCATCGTATGTCTTCATCATCGAAAGTAAACTATCTCAACTTGAAATTGAACAAAATAACGCCTGTCTGCGAATCAGGGGCATTGGGAAGTTGATTTAATCTGGCTCCCATAACGGCTCTTTCGCACTTTTCAAGAAGGCTGCGACTGGATATCGTCGTGCCACGTACGCCGGCGCGGGCATAGGTTATTACCCCGTTTTGGTTTACTTTAAACTCTACAGCAACACGTCCTGCTTGTTGACCATCATCTTGGATGCGTGGTGGCACTTCGAAACGACGGTTAGCGATGGTAAGCATCATGTTACCATCCCCAGAGCCTCCTTCACCATAATTGCTAGCCAAAGGGTCGCCGAGGTTACTACCTTGGTTTCCGGCTGTCGAGCCTGTACCATCACCCGTACCTGTGGCATTATTCTTCTTCCCTTTATACAAGGCATTTGGATTAACCGCGGGCTTTGCGTCTTTCTTTTCCACCGTCGCCACATCGGCATTTGCTTTAACGGGCTTTTCGTTTTTTGGAACAGCCGGCGCATCTTCAACATCCTGTGTGGCCACTACTTTATCCGCTACTTGTTGGGATGGTGTAGGAACTGGCGTAGCAACCGGATCTATTTTATCGGGCTTGACATTATTCGCATTTTCGTCCATTGAAGGCTCATCAACACTCATATAATCATCCCCCATGCCTTCTTCCGCAGTTCCATAATTGACAACAATACCGCCCATACCATAGCGCGGCACATCGCCTCCAAAAACCACAAAAAACGCAATCAACACCAAAATACCCATTACAGCCGTAGACAGTCCTAGGGCTTTTGGTAGATTATTTTCCTCTTGCGAATGGTAATACATGCTTTTTTAAATTAAAAAGTCAAAATTAAAAACTCAAAAGTGAGAAGGTAAAAGTAAAAATGAGAAGGCAAAAGTGATAAGTCAGAATTCTTAATGCTCCCCCTGTCCGCACTACTTAGTACCCACTACTCACTACCCTCTAGTCCTTCTTCGGCTCGGTCGCCAAAACCAGCTTCACCTTATTTCTATTCGCGACGTCCATAACAGAAATCACGTTCTGAATCGGCACCGAACTATCCGCATAAAGCATAATGGTTAATTCCTCGCCGTTCACAATCTGGCTTTGAATTAACGGCTCTAACTGATCTAAACCGACCGTTTGTTTATCTACATGGTAATTCAAATCTGCAGTGATAGAAACCGTCAATGTTTTCTTCGCAACAGATTGTTCGCCCGCACTGGACTTCGGTAAAAGAAGTTTTACAACTTGCGGGTTTGCTACCGCAGAAGCCAGTAGAAAGAACAGCATCAAGAAGAACATGATATCGTTCAGGGCCGCTGTATGCACTTCAGCCGTAGGCTTATGTCTTCTATTTCTTAAATTCATTGGTCAAAGTGAAAAGTCAAAATTATCTTTGATGAGCTCGCTACGCTCGGTTTAAAAGTCAAGATCTGCAAGTCAAACGTGAAAATAAAAAGCGAAGGCTTCAATACTTGAGATCACGTTGACTGCCTTATTTCAAGCTATACGCCTGGTTCGTCCAATAGATCTATAAACTCTACAGAATCTGTCTCCATGCGTAAGATCACGCGCTCTACCATCATGTTAAGCACATGGTACCCGATATACGCTAAGATACCTACGGTAAGCCCGCTAGCAGAAGCAATCATCTTTACATAAAGACCTCCAGATACCGATCCAATATCGATACCACCTGCCACTTCCACGTCACGGAAGATCTGAATAACACCAAATATTGTTCCCACAAATCCAAGCATGGGCGCAATACCGGCTACAATTCCAAGTATATTGATGTTTTTCTCCAATTTTGACACTTCCAGCTTTCCAGCATTCTCGATTGCACCTTCAATATCTTTTATTGGTCGCCCTACCCGAGCAAGACCTTTCTGTAGCATGCGCGCAAGCGCCGAATTGCTGGAGCGACAAACTGCTATTGCTGCGTCTAGGCGTCCAGACATGACGTTGCTTTTAATTTGTGACATCAAACCTGAGTCCGTTTTCGACGCTTTACGAATCGTGATGTAGCGTTCGAAAAAGATAACTAAGGCTAAAAACAAAAGGAAAATAATTGGAATCATAATCCAACCTCCCTTCATCAACAACTCTATAAGGTTTAGATTTTCATCCGTTGTTGCTAATGCTACCGCCTGCTGTTGAACCGAGTTCACAGAATCCACCGTTAAATTCTCTTGTATTAATGACATAGTCTTGTTTCGTATATTTTGTTATCAGGTTTATGTTTATTCTATTACTAATTTATTTTGTCTGGCCATGCGTCTTTTTCCACGTTTTTACGAACATATTGAAGTGCCGCCTCCATCTCCTGCTTTGTTTCGTAGGAATCCCAGATCACTTTTTTCTTATTCTTCAGCATATTACTAGGGATCACCCGCACCTTGTCATACCCCTTACTATGCATGGCTGCAGCATGCTCTTCAGCTTGATCGATTGTCCGGTGCGTACCGATTACAATTTGCCACGCATGTTTCTTGTTCACCGTCTTTACCGGGACATCCGTTGCAGGAATCGTATTCATCAGCGTATCTTCCAAACTTGCTGCCAAAGAATCTTGACGTGCTTTGCTGCTATCTACAGGAACAAGGGCGGGTGTAGAAGCTACGGTATCTTGCGGGGATTCTACAACAATGACGCTCTTATCCATCTCTGTTGATACTGGACGACTGAAATAATAAACCGCCCCAATGATGCCCAGCGCAAACACAGCAATCAGCACATACCAAACGGTATTATTATTGGCTTGCTTGGGATCGAAACCTTGGTTCTCAAAAAATGGTTGTAAGATTTCTTCGGGCACTTGCTGCTGCGGATCTGTGGCTTCGTCCGTAGGAACCACTGCCGCCGGCAATTGTTCCTTCTTGACTTCCTGCAAGAGTGGGTTGGCAACGGGCTTCATCCCCTCAATCGGCTCGTAATTAAACCCTGAAAGATCCAGCGCTTTAAATACGTACCCACCGCCATAACTAACCAGATACCCCAAATCATCTAATTTCGCTTGTCCCTCTTCCTCGATTTTATGCAACAGCGATGTCACGGCCAAGGAGACCTGATGTTCTGCTGTCTTCACATCGATCGATTCCAGCTGTGCGAGATAAGCGATAAAATCATGTCCCTGCGCACTGGTCTGATCAAAGTCTATGTACGTAATGGGAGGAAGATAAACATGACGTATCTCATCATACGTCGCCGGCGTATGGTTCCGCTTAAAAGCGCCTAAGCCTTTTACAAAGACTTCCGGCTGTCGTTTTAACAGACTATGTACGTTCTTTCCTAAATTCATCCTATCGTATAGTTGACTGCAAAGTTATGATCTTCTGGCTTTAAAATGAAAAATTTAAGCCACCAAGGATGTTAAAACCCAATCTTGGGTAATACAAATACGTTTGATACTCGGTATTCAAGATATTGTTGGCTTTTACAAAGAGTCCAAGTTGCTTTGTCGCTTTGTATTCGGCACCTGCACTAAGATCGAAGAACGAAGGGACTTCTGCCCTAACGTAGGGTATAGATGTGATCACCGCACCTGTTGCTGCATCATAATCATATGCTCGTGAGTACGACACACCATGGAACAAAGCTTCAGCATCGATATACAATTTTTCAGAAATGTTAAAGCGCGCATTTGCCGTTAAACGCATTTTAGGCGTGTGCCACACTTCGTCTTGCTGTGCTGCCGTGTACTGATCGATATTAAGACGTCCGCCCAAATTGACAAGTTTGGATAGACGCACGTTAATTTCTCCTTCTATACCAACGTGTTTAACAGATTCGTCCCCGTTTCCGTCATACACTACATCAAACTGAAACGGCGTTTCCATGTTGTTGACAAACAAAGGCAATCCTTCCAGTTGACGATAAATGGCCTTTACTTTATAGCCGAATGTTGCGCCGGCGTTGCCTTTGATACCACCAAAGAAATTTAACCGTTCGACCATATTTTGGATTCCTAAATTAGGCCCAATGAACGGATTTTGGCGAGCAAAGTCACGGTATGATGCTTTTTTCACGCCACCATTCACCCCCCCGAAAATATGGAAATACTCTGGGGCCAAAGCAAAATCAATTTCTGCCGAAGGGAAGATATTGAAGCTTGTACTATCGCCAAATTCCGGAACAAAGTTAGCCCCCAACGTAATGGCGTAGTTATCGCCTTTAAACCGGATGTATGGATTTAGGGTAGCCAGCGAGTTTTTCGTCTGTCCGTTAACACCGCTGTTGGGTGTGCCATCAACATTGTTTACATCCACGCTTAAGTTGGCTCCGATGTTAAATGCCCGCACGCGTTTGTTGAAATAAGCGGATACGGCAAAAGATGTCTCTTTGGCATCAAACCTATCGCTGAACGAGTACGCATCTAATTTGGCAGAATAGCTGAATGCATCTTCATTCTCTGGATCGTAATTACTTGTTAGCTCTCCGGTAAAATAGATATCGTTAAAAACTTGCTTTTCCGGCGTCGGGTTTAGCGAAGTAACGCGATCATTCGCCAAGGGGATACCGTAAAAATTTGTTCCGTAGCGGTTATACCCAATGGTTCCATCGACGGTTAACATAGGCAGAATACGGCGACCGAACACGCCCACCTCTTGTCGGGAAAAGCGCTGTCCTTCCAAACTCCCTTTCTGGCTGAGATGCTTCACGAAACCACCTACGCGTAAATCCTCATACTCATCATACGAAAAGTAGCCTTCCCCTAAAATGGTATTGAAATTCCCAAGACCGAACTTGACGTAATTGCTGCGCACATCCTGTGCCTGGGAGAACGGTGTTTCCTGTACATCAAGCTCTTTCAACCCGGTATTGATATCCAATTTTTTATCTGGAACGTTGCCGTATGTCAGCTTCGGCATATAACTGCGCTTATTCGTCATATCGGGGCTTCGACGTATTTTCACGGCATCAGCAAGAATAGGTTTATAATCACGTACGACATCAAAAGAATCGATAGTAACCGGCTTTTGAGGATCGGTTTGCGCATATCCCTCAACACCTAAACCAAGCAAAAACGCTACAACTGCGTAATTCTTAAATACTGTTTTATGCAATTTCATCATGCTATCCTATTCTTGTTATTTCAATTTTCCTAAACGAGACTTCGCCTCTTTCAATATATCATCTTTATCGTTATCGTAATTTTCGATCACGCTTTCCAATGTCGATTTTGCCTGGAATTTATCCCCTTTGCCCAGGTAGGCATCAGACATTAAAATAAAACCTTTAGCTACCCAATAATCATACGAAGAAAATGTATTTGAAATATCAAATCCAGACTCGATCGCTTTATCATATTGTTTCGCTTTCAGTTGTTGCTCTCCTACCCTGTAGCGTGCTTCTGCACCGGTTACGGTCTTACTTTTAAGTGCAGCAAGGTTAAATTCTTTTAATGCATCAGCGGCTTTATTCGTAGCCACGTAGGCCTTTCCTGAATACAGATGCGCCAATGCGATGTCTTCCTCAGAAGATTTCTCGTAGTTTTTAACCAACTTCGCGTAGTTCTGCGTTTCAACATAATCACCGACGTTGAAGAAGCTGATCAACAGGTTGTTTATAGCAAAACCGTAATTTGATTTGTATTCGGAGGTCAACTCGAGCTTACGCAATACTTGAACTGCCTCATTGTAAGCCTTGTTGCGTAAATGTAGCCTGGCAACACTCATCAGCGTCTGCTCGGTATAAGCGCTCGTCCAGTCATTCATAATGATATTGAAATCGTGAATAGCCTCTTTATCTTTTTTAAGTTGTGCGTAGCTTTCGCCCCGGATAAAACGAGCATGTTTCTCTTGAATCGGTTTAGGAAATTTGTCAAAGTAAGCATTGATAGCTTCTACTGCACCTTGGTAATTGCCTCGGTCAAATAACGTTTTTGCAACGCTGAAGGTATGCGCGTCTTGCTGTGCAGTACTTAAATCCCCAATATTCGTACTCGTTGCATAGCGGATATAACCCGTCGCGTCTCCCTTATCCAAGTAAATATTCTCAATCGATATAAGGGCCTGCTTCGCTTCATCTGTGGTGGCATATTGATCAACCACGCGCTGGAACGTTGCCAAAGCGGCGTCGTTATCGTCTTTATTGTATTGAACAAGACCGATGGTCACCAGCGCACGGGGCACATAGCTGCTCCGCGGATATTCCTGTACCATGGCTTGCAAGCCAGATATTGCGGTATTGTAGTCGCCCATCAAAAAGTACGTATAAGGCACTTCGAATGCCACGTCATCCGCATAGTTCGATTTTGGAAATTGCTTCACAACGGAATTAAGTGTAGCGATTTTAGCGTTATTATCTCCTTGTAACCCTTGAATGATACCCCGTTGAAACAAGGCATAGTCCTGACTCGGTGCTTTGGAACTAATGAGCCTATTATAGTATTCCAATGCGCGTCCATAATTTTTCATTCCGAAATACGAATCGGCCAACCGAGCTAAGGCGTCATTGCGGGTATTGATCTCAATACCGTCTTTGCCACCGGTGGCCAAAAAGCGTTCGAAATAATTTGCTGCCGTATTGTATCGGTCATTACGGAATGCAGCATAGGCCAAAGCGTAATTCGCGTAGCTGTATACATCGGTGTTTCGTGCAGCGGGCAGCTGCAAAAATTTATTGAAGTTAGATACAGCTTCGCCGTACTTACGGACCTCATACATGGCTTCCGCCTTCCAATAGGTAGATAGCGCATAGATCTCCTCGTCGTATCGATTGCCTTCCGAGCGTATAAACATCGAAATCGCATTCTCAAAAGCGCGCTCATTGTAAAACTCTAGACCACGGTAGTACGTTACTTTTTGGTAGGCAGCGTTGGCATCGCGCCCACGTTTGCTGATACCTTCCAAAATATCTACGGCTGCACGGTAATTTTTAGTGCTTAGCAACACCTCCGCCAATAGCGTTTTTGCATCTTCAAGACGCGCAGAGCGCGGGTACGTTTCCAAGTACTCTTGTGTTGCATCAAGTGCCACTTGGTGAAACTCCAATTCGTAGGATAGTTTCGCGTAATTGAACAAACCTTCTTCTTTCAACTGCGGATCGAAATCGAGTTTCGATGCCCGGAAGAACGCATTTCTTGCACTTTGCTTGTTACCCGTTTTCAAAAATGAATCACCCAAAGTGATCATAGCACTTTGGTAATAAGCATCCGGCTCAGTCAGCTTTTCGAGCTCCTGAATGGCCTTTTGATAATCGCCCAGCTTATACGCGATGTAACCGATCTGGTAGCTATCTTGGTTATTCTGCGTCTTCCCTTGGTCTTGCGCCTGAAATTTATCGTAATAGCTTTTAGATTTCTGAAGATCACCTTTGATAAAGTACGTTGCGGCAACGATTCGGAAGAGTTCAGTTTCATGCTCTTGCTTGGTGCGGTCCAAAATCGGCAAGGCATAGTTCAGAACATCGTCATAGCGCTTATCGAGAAAGTATAGCGCCGTGATATAATAGGGATAGCTATTCTCGTAAGTCTTGGAGCCTTCTAAACGTTCAAACTCGTTCAATGCGGTTTTATATTCTGCATCTAAGTAAGATAGGTAGGCGTAGTAGTAGATAGATGCTTCTTGATATTGACCTTTTTCATCTTTTAGCTTTTCAAAAACAGGCTTTGCGGATGCATAGTCGTTCGTCATAAACTGTGCATAGGCTAATTTAAAACGGTACTCTATGTTTTCTGCGCCGGCTAGGTTTTTGCTATCGATTTTTTGAAACCATTCGATCGCTTTCACATAATCCTTTTTTGCGTAGTACGATTTACCGATCTGAAAATAAGCCGCTTTTGAATTTGCGCTTGCTGGATAATCTTTGATGTATTTTAAAAAGCGAGACTCTGCATCCGAATCACCTAATTCCAATGCACAGATTGCTTGATAGAAACGAACGTTTTCTTTAAGCAGCGTTAGCTCCTCTGTTTCATCCAACTGCAGTGTCGATTTCGTGCGAATATCCTCTACCCGATCAAACTGCTTAGCGGCTGAGCTGTACTTCCCTCGTTCAAACAACTCCATTCCAGACTTGTAGGCATTATTAATTTGTTGCCAGGCTGTTTGTTGCGCAAACGAAACCGAGCTCAATAAACTCAATGCTACACCTACACCATAAATTTTCTTATTCATACTGATGAATTATTCAACAACTATTCTTCCCGTTAAAAAAAATGAAATAGCACGCCAAAAAAGGCGGACAGATTCAGGATACTAAATTAAAATTAAAGTTGCACGTATTCCCCAAAAGTTCTTAACATCTGTTGGTAACTGTCCTATATAACGTAAATATTGGCTAAAAAATATGCCCCACTTGAAAAAGTCGGGCATAAAAAATTCTTACGCTGACAATGAGTTTATTACCCGCGCTGTCCTGCGAGGAGGTACAGCACTGCCATGCGGACGGCAACCCCATTTTCTACCTGATCGAGTATAATGGAATGCTTACTATCTGCCACGTCTGATGTTATCTCTACGCCACGGTTGATCGGCCCAGGATGCATAATAGTAATTTCTTTATCAAGCGAATCCAAGATCTCTTTATTTAAACCATACAACATAGAATACTCGCGAAGTGAAGGGAAATAAGCGATATCTTGTCGCTCCAACTGTATGCGCAACATGTTCGCCACATCGCACCAGTTTAAAGCCTTGCGTAAATCGTGTTCTACCTTCACACCCAACGAACCGATGTATTTAGGAATGAGCGTCGTTGGCCCGCAGACCATTACCTCCGCACCCTGCTTCTGCAGACACAAGATATTGGATAGCGCCACACGGGAGTGCAAAATATCACCGATAATAGCAACTTTTCGCCCGGCCATATCGCCATGACGCTCCCGTATAGAAAAGGAATCGAGCAGAGCCTGTGTAGGATGTTCGTGCGCACCATCGCCAGCGTTGACAATCTGCGCATTGACATGCTTACTGAGAAACACGCCAGCGCCGGCATAGGGATGGCGCATAACGATCATATCCACTTTCATAGCGAGAATGTTATTTACCGTATCAATCAGTGTTTCTCCTTTGCTCACCGAAGAAGATGAGGCCGCAAAGTTAACAATATCCGCAGAAAGACGCTTCTCAGCGAGTTCAAACGAAAGGCGAGTACGGGTAGAATTCTCAAAAAACACATTTGCAATCGTGATATCGCGAAGGGAAGGAACCTTTTTTATGGGGCGATTTAACACCTCCTTGAAATTTGCCGCGGTATCTAAAATAAGCTGAATATCGTTTTCCTTCAGGTCCTTTATTCCTAAAAGATGTCTTGTGCTAAGCTGCTCAATGGTTGTTGACATGTTATGTAGGTTTTCTAGCGCTTTGTTTTTTCTCTAAAAAGATCTGTTTATATTTCTAACACAAAATCGATGGTGTGGAGACTGTGTTCGGCATCGCCTGCTATGATGTTATCTTATCAGTTACCAAGACAATGCTGTCGCTGCTGTCCACTTCTTCCCAACTTACGATGACTTTTTGTGAATCGATGGAATCGACCTGAATACCGATATAATCGGGTTGGATCGGAATCTGGCGGGAGAAACGGCGATCGACCAAAACCAGCAATTCCATCTTTCCCGAACGGCCGAAGGCCTGCATGGCATCCATCGCGGAGCGAATGGTACGCCCCGTCCATAGTACATCATCGATAAGTACAACCTCTTTGCCATCGACAATAAAATCAATCACGGTACTATTTGCAGCAAGCGGACTTGCCCCTTTCATCCTGAAATCGTCCCGGTAAAATGTGATATCCAAAACGCCAAGCTGCACATTGCGTCCTGTCATATTGAACAACTCCTTCTGAATGCGCTTTGCTAAATAAGTACCTCTTGGCTGAATTCCGATTAATACGGCATTGGAGAAATCGCCATGATTCTCAATCAACTGCTGACAAAGTCGTTTGATTGTGATCTGAAATTTGGCTCCTTCCAATAAAATCGATTGTTTCATTATGGGAATGTTTAGGCAAACTTACGTTATTTTTTCCAATAACGCCACTTTTGGGTTAAAATGGGTAGTGCGTAGTGAGTATGTAGATTTTAGTACTTAGTATGTAGATTGCTGTAAGGCGTAGCGAGTATTGCATATTAAGCAGTGCGTAATGCGTCGTAGTGAGCATAGGTCGCCATGAAAGCGATTGTCATTGCGAGCCGAAGGTACGATGGCGCGGCAATCTAATGCGAATGGAGATTGTAGTAGATAGTAATTAGATATGTAGATTGGGGTATTGCGTAATGCGTATTGCGTAAAGTTCAGGTATTTTATATTTTATCGCTTCCAGCCAACATTAAACGAGATGTCGCATTGTTATAGATGATAGTATGTAGTACTTAGTATATAGAAAAGCTTTGGTAGATTAAGTAATTGCAGGGATCATTGTTAAACGAGATGTCGCATTGTTATAGATGATAGTATGTAGTACTTAGTATATAGAAAAGCTTTGGTAGATTAAGTAATTGCAGGGATCATTGTTAAACGAGATGTCGCATTGTTATAGATGATAGTATGTAGTACTTAGTATATAGAAAAGCTTTGGTAGATTAAGTAATTGCAGGGATCATTGTTAAACGAAATGTCGCATCGAAAGCTTTGCAATATGTAATCATTTGCCACAGCACAAACCCTCCCTGCAAAGGTTTCAAGCGACGGGGTTTTGATTACTTTTGCCCTACAAAAGTATTTGCCTTGCCGCGGCATGCGGCGGAAGGGATGTGGGGAGGACATTCGTTTTAGAAAACACACTACCTTACAAAAGTATTTGCCTTGCCGCGGCATGCGGCGGAAGGGTGGTGGGGAGGAAGATCGTTTCAGAAAATACACTACCTTACAAAAGTATTTACCCTGCCGCGGCATGCGGCGGAAGGGATGTGGGGAGGACGATCGTTTCGGAAAACACACTACCTTACAAAAGTATTTGCCTTGCCGCGGCATGCGGCGGAAAGGTGGTGGGGAGGAAAACTGCGTAGTGAGATTCTAGTAGATAGTTCTTAGCAGGTAGATGGCGATAATCCAAAAGAAGTTATGTAAATGCAATGAGCCCGACTATACATCGGGCTCATCACAAGCATTTCTATAACTTTACTTCGCTATTGAGCTCCTTGCTCAAAATAGTGTTTGTAAACATTAAATAGCTCATCCGACTGCTTTTTCAAATCAGGTTGATTCACTTGATCCATTAATTGCTTATAGCGTTGGATAGCCGCTAATCCGAAACGCATATTTCTATATTCGAGGTTTGATTTCGCTTCAGAAACGGCTTCATAGTACGCCATGTTCTCCCGAATGAATTGAAGATTGCGTTTTACAATCTCATCCGCCTTCGCGGTCTCGCCAACTTTATACATCACTTCCAATAGAGGCACATAACTCATCGCCTCTCCCATCATATAGGTTCGCTTAGGCATGTTATCATATGCATTAACGACAAGCTTTTTGGCCTTATCATTCTCCCCAGAAGCAAGCAGTTGCTGTGCGGTCTCCCCATAGATGGTTCCCACATACATACTGATATACCGGTAGGAATCCGGATCGATATAAGACGCTTTTCCTAAGTTGCCCCATGTAAATTTGTTCATGATGTTATCGTAGGTTTGATCTACGTTTTCAACCGTAGCCGGATCGCCTTCCTTCAAGCCAAAGTCCACAGGCATTAAACGGTATGCGAAACCTTCGCTAACCAAATACCGATCAAGCCCCATATAGTTATCTTCCGGTGTTGTAATCGTAAAATAAACTGGGCGCTTCCAATTGTTGTTAGCCAAAATCGATAACATAGACAACTCGGCGCGACTCACATAATTTAAGCTGTAATTCCAACGCATGGTATCCACAATAGCAGATTCCCAATCTTTCGGAACTACTTTGTTCGCAATCACAGCCTGTTTGTTTACGGCCAATTCCATTTTTTTCGTCGGAAGTAGGTTGACATATTCCCCGCTTTGCAGCTGTGCTTTGTTATCTGGATTATCAGAAAGCATCACCTGAACCAGCTTCTCGACCGGCACATAGCCAGGGATGTTGTAATCTTGGTAATAAATAACATCACGCACGCCATCTTTCACTAACTCGGGATCGATATTGATGGGGAGCGCATCTGCATCATTCACCTTTTCCATCATTTGTCTCATGTACCAATCTGCACTGAGCAAACTAAGGTTCACCACGCGTACATCCGTACGGAAGCCCTCGACCTCTTGCACATACCATAACGGATACGTGTCATTATCACCATAGCTAAACAGTATGGCATTCGGTGCGCAAGATTCAAGATAATTTCGCGCCATATCACGCGCCAATGTTTTCTCTGAACGGTTGTGGTCGTCGTAATTTTGGGCAATCAAAATAACTGGCCCCGCAACGACACCAATAGCCGCTGCCGCGTAGCCAGCAACCTTTGCATTTACCTTTCGGGAAAGAAATTCCGCGATGGCTAATACGCCTAAACCTATCCAAATACTAAACGCATAAAAAGAACCTGCATAAGCATAATCGCGCTCGCGCGGCTGTAACGGCGTTTGATTGAGGTAGAGAACAATGGCAATCCCGGTGAAGAAGAATAGCAAACCAACAACGCCAGCATCACGCTGCCGCTTGCCGAAGTGCCAGAATGCACCAAGCAGGCCAATAATAAGCGGTAAAAAGAAATAGGTGTTTCTAGAAGGATCTGTTTTCGCAGAGGTAGGTAATTTATCTTGCCCTCCCAATAACGCGTTATCAATAGGCTTGATACCACTTATCCAGTTTCCTTCCGTAAAGGATCCATGCCCCTGTTGATCATTTTGCCTACCGGCGAAGTTCCAAAGGAAATAACGGCCATACATATGGCCGATTTGGTAGCCAAAGAAAAATTTAAGATTGTCGCCAAAAGTTGGCGCTTCATTTGGCCCTAACCCGAGGTATTCCCGATAATACTCAGGATGCCCGCCCTTTTCACTATAAATCCGTGGAAACAAGGTTTCCTTATCATAGGTGTAAACGGGGTTACGCTTGGCAACAACGTATTTATTACCATCTTTACGGTAGACCTTTTTGCCCTCTTCCATGCCGGTGGGCCGAGCGTCGAAAAACCGCCCCTTAAACAATGGCTCATCACCATATTGTTCGCGGTTTAGGTAACTTAGAAAGCTAAAGGCATTGTCTGGATCACTGTTATTCAACGTGGGGTTAGCTTTTGCGCGAATCATAATCATCGCGAAAGAACTATATCCTAGCAGGATAAATACCGTACTAATCAACGCAATGTTCAACAATCGCTTTCCTTGTTTTATGGAATAAAGAATTCCATACACCAACCCTGCGATAACCAATACGGCGAATACCGCAGCACCTATACCAAAACCGGCACCCAACGAATTCACGAAGAACAGGTCGAAGTACGCCGCGAACTTAATGGAGAATTGAATGACACCCCATAAAATCACACCCAACACCACGACTCCTATTCCCAAAGACTTCAAGATGCCCGCACTTGTGCTCTCTTTTGTTTTTCGGAAATAAATGACTAACGCTATAGCTGGAATAACAAGTAAATTTAGCAAGTGGACACCAATGGACAGGCCCATAACGTAAGCAATAAATATCAACCATTTATCTGCATGAGCATCTTCTGCTCGGGCTTCCCATTTTAAAATACCCCAAAATACAACGGCTGTACACAGGGATGACATGGCATACACCTCCGATTCAACGGCAGAAAACCAGAATGTATCGGTGAACGCGTAAGCAAGGGCGCCAATAACGCCAGATGCCATCACCAAAAATAGCTGCAGGGAAGTCAAAGGAGCGTTACTTGCATATCCAGTGAATACTTTTCTCCCTAATGCTGTGATGGTCCAAAATAGAAATAAGATCGTTAATCCGCTACATATCGTTGAGCCGATATTCATCCAGAAAGCTATCCGGGATCCATCCCCCATGGCTAAATTCGAAAACACATTTTGCAACATGAGAAACAGCGGAGCGCCGGGCTGGTGTACGATCTGCATCTTTAAAGCAGATGCGATAAACTCACCACAGTCCCACCAACTAACAGTGCGCTCCACGGTCATGACATAGACTATCGTTGCTATCGCAGCGCAAATCCATCCCAAAAGGTTGTTAATCTTATTGTAATTCATTCTATCTAGATAAGGTAATGCTATTTTATGGCTCGAAATTAAGGAATACTAACCGAGTATTAAATATTATTTACACATTTTAACGAAAGTTTTTAAAACGATACGCGCTATTCGCTTCGCATGATACGATGACCCGTGAAGAATCACAAAAAATATCCGCCTGAAAATCAGCCCTGATCGCGCCTTTAGCAAAAAAAGTTTTGCAAAAAATAAAAACAGGCGTATATTTGCATCGTCAAAACAGAACAACGGAATGTCTTGACAAGATGATTGTCCGATAGTATAAGGGTAGTACAAGTGATTTTGGTTCATTTAGTCTTGGTTCGAATCCAGGTCGGACAACAGAAAGGAGAGCATGAAAATGTTCTCCTTTTTTGTTGTAAACCATTCTCCATCAACGTTTTCATTGCTGCAAAAAGTATTTTGTTTTCACAAACATTTGGCTAACTTTGTCCCCCAATACCGAAAGAGGTCTTTTGGAAAAGTTTTGTCCGATAGTATAAGGGTAGTACAAGTGATTTTGGTTCATTTAGTCTTGGTTCGAATCCAGGTCGGACAACTTTCTCGATCATTATTTGGTAGGTACGGTGAAAATATTGAGTTAATCCAACATAAAATCACGCATAATGCCTTTGCAATTTAACACGGTGAAGCTGTTCGCAGGGTCGGGAACAGTGGAGTTAGCAGAAAAAATCTCCAAATCTTATGGCAAACCTCTTGGTGACAAGACCTTGTCTAAGTTCAGCGACGGAGAGATTCAGCCTTTTTACAACGAGTCCGTTCGCGGCAGCGACGTCTTCCTCATCCAATCCACCAATCAACCTACCGACAATCTTTTCGAACTTTTATTAATGATTGATGCTGCGAAGAGGGCCTCTGCACACTATATTACCGCAGTTGTACCCTACTTTGGCTTCGCCCGTCAGGACCGAAAAGATAAACCTCGCGTTGCGATTGGGGCCAAATTGATGGCAAACCTTATCACGGCGGCAGGTGCACACCGTATCATGACTATGGACTTGCATGCGGCGCAGATTCAAGGTTTCTTTGATATACCGATGGACCATTTGGATGGATCGATCATATTCGTTCCTTACATCAAATCGCTAAACTTACCTAATTTAACGATTGCTTCGCCAGATATGGGTGGCTCTTACCGCGCACGTACCTTTGCGAAATTTTTCAACGCTGAGGTTATTATCTGTGATAAACGTCGTAAGCGCGCCAACGAAATCGAATCGATGTCGATTATCGGTGATGTAAAAGGACAGGATGTTGTTTTGATTGATGACATTTGTGATACGGCAGGAACACTTTCTAAGGCTGCTGCATTGATTATGGAAAATGGTGCCAATTCAGTTCGTGCCGTGTGTACACACGCTGTTCTTTCTGGTAAAGCCTATGAAACGATCGAAAACTCGGTATTAACAGAAATGATTGTTACCGATACTATCCGTTTGAATGAGGAAAAGATTGGACAATGTACCAAAATCAATGTGTTGTCAACAGCGGATTTATTCGCCAACGCCATAAAAAATGTAAATGAGCACGGATCAATATCCGATCTATTTGATATCAAATAAAAAATAGAAAGAGGCTTTTTGATTTTTAAACAGAGGCGGATCTAATCAATCCGCCTTTTATTTTCGCTAACTCTTTTATTAATAAAAAGTTTAGCGTATTTTTGCACCTCAAAATAATATTAAGACAATGAAATCAATTGCTATTAGCGGTTCTGTAAGACAGAGCGTAGGGAAAAGAGGTTCGAAAGAGTTACGTTACGAAGGAAATATTCCAGCAGTACTTTACGGTGGTAAAGAGCAAACGCACTTTTCGGTACCCGCAGCTGATTTGAAACCGGTTCTTTATACTCCTGATGTAGTATTCGTAGAATTGGATTTGAATGGCAAAAAAACAAAAGCTATCGTTCAAGATGCACAATTCCACCCATTGACTGACGTGGTTACGCATGTTGACTTTTTAGAACTTTTTGATGATAAAGAAGTTTCTGTAAATATCCCTATCCAATTAACAGGTACTTCACCAGGTGTTAAAATGGGTGGTAAATTAGTGCAAAAATTGCGTGCACTTCGCGTAAAAGCGTTACCTAACAACCTTCCTCAAGAAATTGAAGTTCCTATGGAATCTTTGGAAGTTGGTAAATCTGTACGTGTAAGACAAATTGCTTTAGAAAATGCAAAAGTTCTTAACAACAGTGATGATACTATCGTATCTGTAATCATGTCTCGTGCACTACGTCAAGCAGAGCAAGAAGCAGCGAAAGCAGCAAAAGGCGGTAAAAAATAAGTTAACCTTTTTTGGTTTACGCAAAGGCATCGAACAATCGATGCCTTTTTTTGTCGCCCCCCCTGAGTCATTTGTATAGCGAAAAGTCAAAACTTTTTTCTGGCAACGGCCATCACCTAACATCTATTATCTAACATCTATTTTTTATTTTTGCAAGCATGAACTATTTAATTGTTGGTCTGGGTAACATCGGTAAGGAGTATGAAGATACGCGCCATAATATTGGCTTTATGGTTGTAGACGAGGCGGCCAAACAGGCTGGCTCGACCTGGTCATTACTAAAACTAGCCTATTACACCGAGTTTAAACAGCGCGGACGGAATGTCTTTATGATTAAGCCTACGACATTTATGAACTTAAGTGGAAAAGCAGTTAATTACTGGATGCAAGAACTGAAAGTACCCATAGAGAATGTGTTAGTGGTGGTTGACGATCTGGCCATCCCTTTTGGCTCGCTTCGCGTGAAGCCCAAAGGCTCTGCCGCTGGACACAACGGACTACGCTCTATCGAAGCAACATGCGGCGGTCAAAATTACCCGCGCCTACGTTTTGGCATTGGTGACAACTACCCGAAAGGACGCCAGGTAGACTATGTTCTGGGACCTTTTGATAAGGACGAACAAAAAGACCTGCCCGCACTTATCGAACACGCGGTGAAGATGATTCAAAGCTTTGTAAATATCGGGATTGGTTTGACGATGACCAATCTAAATACCAAGTAAACACGAATACCGTGCGATGTGGGACATCGACGGTATTCTTTTCACTATATTAACTAAACAACGTTCTTTAACACCGAGTAGGTTATTTTACAGCCAATCATCGCCCATCCTGCCAAAAACATATCCATCAGGATGGAGCCACAGCTAATACGATCTGCACGCAGCAGGCGATTTCTTATTATTTTGTTGTAATTTCTACCCGTCTTCCAGCAGCACCGTTTTGGCCTTTTGTGACCAATTTTTTGACATCGGCCTTTGGAACGGCATGAAATTCATTTTTGGAGACCGCTTTTCCGTCAATAAAAAACACATCATCATCCGTATAGCCGCCAGCCTGTGTTTTGCCTTTTGCTTTCGTCGTGACAAGGATAACGCCGTCGCTCCCCTTTCCGCCATACAAAGCCGTTGCAGACGCATCTTTTAATACACTTATGCTTTCTATATCCTGAGGACGAATGTCATCCAACGTTTGATTTGACTTCTCCACACCATCCACGATATACAGTGGCGTCTTTCCTGACGCTGTCTTCCCTTGGACAGTAATCGCTTCGACAAGCCCACCGCCGGATTTAACTCCTCGGATAACGATGGTTTGGGCAGTGCTGGCAGTATCTTTCGCCCGCCCTTGATCTTTCGGCAAGACGTTGGCACCCACGGCCGTATTCTTTCCATGCCCGCGAATAACAATGGTCTGTATCTTTCCGGTTTTAGCTGTATCGACAAGCCCGGTCTTCCCGTGAACAGCAGATTTCTTTGTATAAACTTTGATGACGCCGTTTTTGCCTTCTACACCGTAATCGGCAAATGCCGCCGCGTCTTTCGAAACTTCGATAGCCGCAATATCATTTTTATCTACGGTATTGATATCGTAACCGACCATCTGTTTTACGCCATCAACAATAATAAGCGGATTTTTAGTGAGACTAGCAGAGCCAGTGTTACTTTTCGTGGAGCTAGACGATTCGACAAAAACGCTTAAACCACTTCCTTTTTTAGCTTCTTCAGGGTTGCCCTCGATCGCTACCTCCGACGTTACCGCGTTGAGCGTATCCGGCTGTTTTTTAGTTCGCACTTTCGCGGTATCCGCGGCTAGCACGTTTCGATCTTGTTGCAATACCTGCCGCAACTCAGTCATATCGGTCTCCTTCGCTATATTAACCACTTCCTGAATCCGGTCGTCTGCTTTCGTCAGCGTAAATGCACCAGCAACAAAAATTAAAACAGGTAGTAGGAAGGCATACTTGCTCAGCTCCAGAGTCGATGACCGCTTTTTATTCATCATCATAATGCGCTTTTTTAACAATTTAAAATTAAATTGATTGCTGATACTGACCGAGGCCCCTTGTTTGGACACATGCAACAACGAATATTGATAGGTTTGTCGATCTACGCCTTTGTTGAGCACGTGTTGATCTGTCAGGAATTCCAAATTTTGCCGCACCGCTTTACGCATAAGCCATACCAGCGGATTATACCAACAAGCCATAAGCACCATTTCAAATACGATGATATCCAACGAGTGTAAGCCCCGCACGTGGATCGTTTCATGCTCAAAAATATCATGAAGCTCCAAATCTGCATGCTGCTGCTTGTTAACATAGATCTTATTAAGGAACGAAAACGGAGCGACGGGAAATAAAACATTCCGATAAAGGTATTGCTTCCACGTAGCATCCACCGAATGAATGTGTATGCGTAACAAACTCCCTAACTGCAGTAAAAACCTAAACACAAGAGTCACAATACCCAAACCAATAATGACGTAAAATAAGTTCTCCACCGTATAGACGGCTTCCTTTTTCTCGATGTAGAAATCAGGCAAGAATGCAATCAGTTCGCCAACCGGTTCAATATGCTGCTGAAACAGTGATCTGATATCAAAAAACGGATACGCAAAAGCAAAAAAAGCGCCGCAGAAAAAATACACCCTGTTTAATTGATAAAATGTTAGGTTTTTTAGTAACAGGATATAGCCCAAATACAAGATGACAAGCAAGATATTGACTTGAACAATATACGCAAGCATAGATTCCATAACCTTAAGATTTATTATTCTTAATCATATTCATAATCTCTTCCAGTTCCGAGGACGACAGCTTTTCTTCTTTCACAAAAAAGGAAACCATCTCTTTGTAGGAGTTTTTAAAATAATCACCCACGAAGCTGTTCATAAACTTGCCCTTATACTCCGCTTCCGAAATTAACGGTTCGTAGCGTTTAGCATTGGCATATTTAACAGCTTTGACATAGGCCTTTTTTTCTAGATTTTTGATCGTGGAAGCCAAAGTGGTGTAGGGCGGCTTCTCCCCTTTTAAATTATCCAACACCTCTTTAACAAAGCCTCCGTTCAGTTGCCAAATAGAAAGCATTGCTTCTTCTTCTTGTATCGTTAATTTTTCCATAATCAATATACTAACCTTTCACAATATTACGAAAAAATCGTAACAAACAATTTTTTTTTATTTTTTTTAGGAAAAGGTGTACGACATGCCCCAAGGTAGCACAAAGCAAAGGGTCGCCATATGCCATTATTTCAATAAGAGTTGTATACATAAAAGCACCTCGTGCAACGCCCACTGAACTCCTCGATTACCCCTTGGAAAAGCTATCTATTTTAGAATAAAACCACCTAAAATGACGCATTTGTGTCATTTAAATTGGAACCTATATTCGGATATCTCATCTATGTTTTTATATTTGTAAAAACTAGATTATTACATATGTCGGATAAAGCAACAATAAATTTAGACGGTTCATCCTATGAGCTGCCAGTTATTATTGGTACTGAAAACGAAAAAGCTGTTGATATCTCGAAACTTAGAGACCAGTCGGGATACATCACCCTAGATCCAGGGTTCAAGAATACAGGCGCTACAAAGAGCGCTATTACTTTTTTGGATGGAGAGGAAGGGGTTTTACGCTACCGTGGGTATCCTATCGAACAATTAGCTGAAAAATCAACATTCATCGAGGTTGCCTATTTATTGATTTACGGAGAACTACCGAGCAAAGATGTATTAGAGAAATTCCGAACCGACATAAGGAAGCAGATGCTCATCCATGAGGACATGAAAAATTTCTTCACAGGATTTCCTTCAAAATCGCACCCTATGGGGCAGCTATCTTGTTTGGTTGGCGCGTTATCTGCATTTTATCCGGAGTCGTTAAACCCTAATCCTACAGACGAGGAAGAAAACAAGACCATTATTAACTTACTGGCAAAAATGCCAACCATTGTTTCTTGGATTCAGAAAAAATCTTTGGGGCAACCGGTGGTGTACCCTAAAAACAATTTGGGATATATCGAGAATTTCCTGAATATGATTTTTGGTGAGGTCACTGGTGAAACGAACTTTGATCCTGTCGTTATCAGTGCCATGCATAAGTTGCTTATCTTACACGCTGATCATGAGCAGAACTGCTCCACGTCGACGGTGCGTATTGTAGGTTCTTCAAACGCAAATCTGTATGCATCCATTTCTGCAGGAATTAATGCATTATGGGGCCCATTACACGGAGGCGCTAACCAAGCGGTTATTGAAATGCTGGAAGCTATCAAAAATGATGGTGGCGATGCAGAGAAATATTTGGCAAAAGCAAAAGATAAGAATGATCCGTTCCGTTTGATGGGATTCGGTCACCGCGTCTACAAAAACTTCGATCCGCGGGCTAAAATTATTAAGAAGGCTTGCGACGATATCTTGGAAAAACTAGGCGTAAACGACCCTGTCTTGGATATCGCAAAACGCTTGGAAGAAGCAGCGTTAAATGATCAATACTTCATTGACCGTAAACTATATCCTAACGTCGATTTTTATTCCGGTATTATATACCGCGCGTTAGGTTTTGAATCCGATATGTTTACCGTGCTATTTGCCTTGGGTCGTCTGCCGGGATGGATCGCGCAATGGAAAGAGATGCGCGATAACAAAGAGCCTATCGGCCGTCCACGCCAGGTGTATACTGGAGAAACCACGCGCGAATTCGTCGATATCGAAAACCGTTAGTTCGTTTCAGACACCCCAAATACCGTTATAAAAAGCAAGACCTAAACGTCTTTGCGAGAAGGAGGAACGACGACGAAGCAATCTTAAGTTTATTAACATGCAGATTGCTTCGTCATACTTCCTCGCAATGACGCGCTTATCGAGAATTTAATACTGTTTCGGCTTACTTTTGCCAAAATAGCACTGAACTTACTATTTCCTCTTCCAACGCATCACAACGATATCGCCCATAATCATCACTAACTTATCGTCGTGTACAGCGTAGGTAGCCACCTTTTCTAAACTATTGAAAAACACCTTTTCGCCATCCCCTGGACAGGCCATTTTTGTAGATCCAAGTGGGCCAAAATTCAGTTTGTTGCCTTGTATTTCAAACGTGCCGAAGAAATTATTGCAACTGCTATTGCCATTCACCTTTTTTTCCGCCACATCAAAGCTGATGGTTGGTCTTCTATTTGCGTACAGCGAATCAAAAGAGCTTCCGGAATCCAACAGATAGTCAAGTTCCCAGTTGCCATTTAAATCATCGGCCCCTGCTGTGGTGTTTTTGATCCGGGCAAACTTTGCCAGCACTGCATTACCCTTCTTTACGACCAACATATCGTCCTCTTGTTGGTAGCGATTTGCTTGCTCAAAAACATGGCCTAAGCCTTTTTCGATATCCATGTTTTCACAGGCCATCATGGTAGACATCCCGCGAGTAAACTGAATACCGTTATTTTTACTCAACTTATACTCCCCGCCGATACCATTACAACCGCCAGTTGCCGAATACCGGCCTTCTTTGGTAGATAATTCCAGGTACGGCATTTTACCATTTACGGTTTCTGGCACAGCCTTTCCATCAAGCTCCACCAACCTCCAGCGCACGTCCAGTAAAGACATTTGGACATGCTGACTCGATTCAGACGATTTACGTGCCGCGCACGATCCAAGTAAAGCAGCAATAGCTACCAGTAAAAATACATGTAGAAATTTCATAAATTATTATTCTTTATCCTTTATTAATACAACATACAGAACGAAAGGTTTGGTTCATATGCGACAGCCTCGGGATCCGGTCTGAAAACAGGGGCGACTAGCTAAAATCACTGATCATTTTTATGTCATACCGCCCCGTTATTATCTACTAGTTTACTATATTTTACCTATTTTTACGAGCTTTTGCAAGCATTTATGTATGTTTGCATCCAATTAAGAATTATTCTAAAAAAGTCAAATTGGCCGATCTGATTGTCCATATTCTAGTTCCGATAGCAATATTCACCTTTATTGCTGCCTTCACGTTGTTTGCTGTTTACGCGGAACGTAAGATAGCGGGCTTTGTGCAGGACAGATTGGGCCCTATGGAGACTGGAAAATTCGGACTTGTACAAACGATCGCCGATATCTTGAAACTGTTGCAGAAGGAGTTTATCACACCATCTGCGGCGGATAAAATATTGTTTAGCATAGCGCCCGTCGTTATCTTCGGCGCTGTATTCGTAGGGTTCAGCGTGATCCCTTGGGCGGCAGATTTCATACCTGCCAATACGCATACAGGGCTATTTTTCATTATGGCGGTGGTTTCTATCGATGCCATCGGCATTCTGATGGCGGGCTGGGGGTCCAACAACAAATACGCGCTTCTGGGCGCTGTACGTGCCATTGCACAAATGGTATCCTACGAGATACCGGTAGGGCTATCGCTCATCGCAGTAGTCATGATCACGCAAACGTTGAACCTCAATGACATTGCCTATCTTCAGGGTATTCATGCTCCCGAGAGCATCTACTTTATGGGATTTTGGGATGTCACGCAGATCGGCGGCATATTTGCATGGCATATTTTCCAGGCGCCACACCTCTTGGTCGTTTATGTCATTTTTTTTATTGCTTCATTGGCCGAGTGCAACAGAGCGCCATTCGACATACCAGAGGCTGAATCGGAACTTATTGGAGGATTTCACACCGAATACGGGGGAATAAAATTTGCTTTTTTATTCTTGGCCGAATATGCGATGATGTTTCTGGTGGCTATACTTGGTGTGGTCTTATTTTTGGGAGCGTGGAATACGCCCCTGCCAAACATAGGCAGCTTGCGTCTTGCCGACTGGACCACCGGTATGGGCTGGGGAATCGCGTGGACGGTTATCAAATCGTTTACTATCGTCGGCATCCAAATGTGGATTCGGTGGACCCTGCCGCGCTTCCGGGCGGACCAGCTTATGACGCTATGTTGGAAAGTACTCATCCCGCTGGCGTTTTTGTGTTTGGCGATTTCGGGGTTGTGGCGAATTATGGTAATGCTGTAAATTTTGGTGATTAAAACGACGATACAGGGCTTTTTAACAGCTGTTAAAGGATTATTTTTAACGGTTCGCCACCTTTTTGGCGCGAGGAAGTCACGCACATCCTTGGACATTCGTGAGGAAAACTATTTTGCGGAGCAAAACGGCGTAACCACCGTGCAGTACCCTAAACAGAAAATGCCTATCCCCGAGGTAGCTCGCTATCAGCTGGATGTAGAAATCGATGACTGTATCGTGTGCGATCTTTGCGCCAAGGCTTGTCCCGTGGACTGTATTGATATCACGGCCATCAAATCTCCGGAAGCAATAGGAAAAACTTCAGACGGCAGCGTAAAACGGCTATACCCCGCACAGTTTGATATCGATATGGCAAAATGCATGTATTGTGGACTCTGCACCGTAGTGTGTCCTACTGAATGCATCACCATGACCAATCAATACGACCGCAGCACGCAGCAATTGGCCGATTTAATCTATGGGTTTTCAGACATGTCCGATAGCGAAGTGCAGCAACGTAAGGAAGAATGGACGAAATTTCAGGCTGAAAAGGAGGCGGCGAAGAAAAAACAATGACGATAGATGTGTTACTTTTCTATGCTTTCGCTACCATGGCTATCGGATCGGCCTTGTTACTGGTGAGTATACGCAATACCGCACGCGCGCTGTTTTTGCTATTCATCGTGCTTTTTGCTATGGCCGGCCTTTACCTGTTCGCATTAGCTGATTTTATTGCGATCACGCAAATTTTGGTGTATGTAGGAGGTGTACTCATCTTACTCATTTTTGCTTTTATGCTTTCCAATAAAGAATTATTACATGATCTGCAGCGCGTCTCGCATCGCTTTATTATGATACCACGCTGGCAAGCCTTACTTCTTTCCGCAGCGTTCTTATCGATCATGTTGTATAGCTTCTTATCATGGTCTAAGAGCATGCCCGAATGGATAGAAACCGCGCAGATGAACGGAACAGTCATTTCCCCTGCAGACAATAATATACAGGCGTTAGGCTTTCGATTTATGACCCAATATGTGTTACCATTTGAGATTATATCTATTTTCCTGATGATGGCCCTTATTGGCGCAGCCCATATATCCAGAAAGGAGCAAAACGCATGATCAGTATCACTCACTTTTTGGTCGTTAGCGCCATCATCTTTTGCATAGGCCTATACGCTGTGCTGGCAAAAAGGAATGCCATTATGATCCTTGTTGGGATCGAGCTAATGATCAATGCCGCCATACTTAACTTTGTAGCGTTCTCGCGCTACGATAAAATAAACTATGGCGGACAGGTATTTGCTCTTTTTGCTATTGTGCTGGCAGCGGCAGCCGTAGCGGTAGGCCTAGCCATCATACTCAACGTATATAAATATTACAAAACCATAGATCCGTCAAACATAAACGAACTGAGAGATTAAAGTGCCTGGACTATTGAACATATCGCCCATCGTCGCGAGCCTACTTGTCGTAGTGCTTCCTTTTTCGGCTTTTGTGATACAGGCCATCCTCGGTCGCCGATCTGTCTCCGGAAACGTTGCATTGATGGCGATTAGCCTAAGTTCGATACTCAGCGCTGGCTGTGTTTTTTTCGTCGTGTGGACTGGCGAGGCCACCCTCGAGCGGATCACTTGGTTTACCATAGGCACCAAATCGTTTAGCGTAGGCATATTGCTGAATAAGCTTACGGTGTTTATGCAGCTGCTGGTATGTATTATTGCGCTACCGGTACACCTGTACTCCCGCGCATACATGAAAGGTGATGACGGCCTGCACCGCTACTGGATGTACCTCAGCCTTTTTTGTTTTGCTATGTTGGGACTTACCATCTCCATAAACTTGTTACAGCTCTATATCTTCTGGGAGTTAGTGGGCTTCGCCTCCTACCTGCTCATTGGCTTTTGGTTTACCAGAGACGCTGCCGTTCAAGCGAATAAAAAAGCATTCTTGATCAATAGGATTGGTGATCTTGGCTTTTTGATCGGTATCGCGCTGCTGTACGCTCAGGTAGGCACATTGGATCTCGTGGAGCTTTTTGGCAAGTCCGGATTCTTTTCCACGGAAACTGCCGTACATGACTCCTTGCAGTTGCTTGATAAAAACAGTGCTTGGATCACATGCGCTGGTTTAGCATTTCTTCTCGGCGCCATGGCTAAATCGGCACAGTTCCCCTTGCATGTATGGCTACCCGATGCCATGGAAGGCCCGACATCGGTATCGTCATTGATTCACGCCGCAACAATGGTAGCGGCGGGCATATTTCTATTATGCACCGTCTTTCCTCTTTTCAACGAAACGGTGCTGCTCGTGATTACTGGCATAGGTACGATCACGGCTTTTTCGGCCGCCATATTCGCTTTGGGCCAATACGATATTAAAAAAATTCTAGCGTTTTCCACCATATCGCAATTGGGGTTTATGATGGTGGGTGTCGGTATCGGCGCTTGGGACACCGCTATGCTCCATCTCGCGACACATGCCTTTTTTAAGTGCCTGCTATTTCTGTGCGCCGGAGCGGTAATTCATGAGATGAGCCATGTCAAAGCCCACACAAACCTAACATTTGATCCGCAAGACCTACGCAACATGGGGGGACTTCGTCATTACATGCCCAAAACGTTTTTGTGCATGCTGATCGGCGCACTCGCGCTCTCAGGATTCCCCCTCACGGCTGGCTATCTCTCAAAAGACAGCATCGTGGTTACTGCATTTGAATGGGCCGCGTCACACGGTGGCTCGTACTTCATCATTCCGGCAGCCCTGATTCTCGTAAGCGTGCTAACAGCTTTTTATATCGGACGATTAGTCTTTAAAACATTTTTCGGATCGTTTTCTTTTCGGGAGCATATCGCCGCAGGAAAGCCTAGTTTGCATGAGCCGCCAAGCATGATGCTTTGGCCAATGTTGTTTTTAGCCGCATGCAGCTTGTTCCCCCTATTCGGAGTGCAGCCCCTGGCCTATCAGCAAACTTGGATAATCCGAGGATTTCACGTGGAAGTAGATTATCCTGCACAACATGCTGCACACCTTTTTATCCCTCTCGGTTTGACAATAGGCGCTATCGTGGCTTGGACAGTGGGCTGGCAGTGGTATGTTAAACAAAAATACCCCTTGCGGGTAGACAACAGCTGGGTTCAATGGGCAAACCGTCAAGGCTACCTGAATGAGTTGAACGATACGCTGTTTGTTAAAGGAACGCTCAAGCTCAGTGACCTGCTTTACGCCTTCGATCGGTATGTGGTTGATGGTTTGACAAAGTTGGTAACCTGGGTTACACAGCGAATAGCCGTTTTTGCCTATTGGGTAGATAAACATATTGTCGATGGTCTAGTCAATCTTTCAGCAAATACGACCTATTATATTGGGCATTTGGCTCGTCATGTACAAAATGGGCAGCTACAGGGCTACATGGGTTTTGCATTGACTGCTGTTATTTTAGGAATTCTTTATCTGATTATTAAATAGAAATGGGCGCACTTTCCATCCTCATATTTTTACCGCTGTTTGCTGCCTTATTGATTTTAGCGTTGCCGAGTTCGTTAAAAGGGAGCTATAGATACATTGCATTGGTATTTACACTGGCACAGCTTGCTTTGTCGCTCTATATGTACCAACAGTTTGATCCGACATTGGGCGGTATCAATTCGATCAGTGGTTATCAATTTGTGGAACAAATACCATGGATACGGCTGGATTTGGGCCAACTTGGAAAGCTGGAGATAGACTATTTCGTTGGTATCGATGGTGTCTCGCTGCCTTTGATTGTCCTGAGCTCATTTGTCATGCTGATGAGCATTGGCGCATCGTGGCATGTTGAAAAAAGTGTCAAAGGATATTTTGCCTTATTGATGGTGTTGAATATGGCCGTCATGGGAATATTTGCCGCCCTGGATTTCTTTCTATTTTATGTCTTTTACGAAGTTATGCTCCTGCCACTGTACTTCCTGATCGGGATATGGGGAGGAGCGCGACGGGAATACGCAGCGATGAAGTTTTTCATTTACACACTGCTAGGCTCTGTGCTGATGCTCCTTGTCATTGTGGGGCTTTATTTTTCGGTTGTCAATCCTGCTTCCGGCGCGCACACCTTCAATATATTGTTGATGATGAACCCTAGCAACTATGTTGATGGATCGTTCTTTGGTTTTCTTGGAAACTATCACGAAGTCTTTGGGGTGCCTGCCCGACTGGTTGGCTTTATTGTTTTGTTTTTTGCATTTGCCATCAAAGTGCCCATTGTGCCTTTGCATACCTGGCTTCCAGATGCGCACGTAGAGGCACCTACTCCGGTGTCCATCATCCTCGCCGGTATCTTGTTAAAGATTGGCGGGTATGGCATCATTCGCGTATGCTACAGCATTTTTCCAGATATAGCAGCTGATACAAACTGGTGGCTGGCGCTTATTGGCGTGCTGTCTATTGTATACGGCGCACTAAACGCGCTCGCTCAAAAAGATCTGAAACGGATGATCGCTTACTCATCGGTTTCCCACATGGGATTCGTCTTACTGGGAATAGCCAGTCTTACAGCCGAAGGCCTATCCGGCGCTATGTTCCAAATGGTCTCACACGGTTTTCTCAGTGCAGCTCTATTTTTCTTGGTGGGCGTTCTTTATGATCGTGTACACGACCGTTACATCTATAACTTCCGGGGCTTGGCTAACATTATGCCAACCTATACGGCCTATGTCGCTATTGCTTTTTTTGCATCGCTCGGTTTGCCGGGCTTCTCGGCTTTTATCGGCGAAGCCTTTGTCATCATAGGCGCGTTCAATGCAGAAGCTATGTTGACTGGTGTTCCGCGCTGGATGGCTGTGGGAGGTTCTGTAGGTATTCTCCTGAGTGCTGCTTATTTCCTTTGGACATTGCAGCGCATGTTTTTCGGACAAACGCGTTTGCAAGGCGGCGAAAAATGGCGGCTCGCATTGACGGATCTCGACACGCGAGAAAAGATAGTGCTACTGCCCGCATTGGCATTGGCGTTGGTCCTAGGAATCGTGCCTTCCTTAATCTTCGATAACCTTAACGCCTCCGTGATTCAACTGTTAGACACAATAAAACCTTACTTGTAGGCTTAATGACGTATACTGTGACCGCTCCTATTACCGACGTACTTGACCAAATCATGGCATCCATTCCGTTATTCAAGCCGGAATTGCTGCTTATTGGCGGGTTTATCGCAACGATAGTAAGTGCTTTATTTGTGGGGAAGCGTTTACGAAATTTTACGTTCGCTGTTTACCTGTTGACGATCTTGATTACGATATACTTCTTACAGGCACAATTACCGACGGTTGCTACCGGATTTTCAGGCATGTGGATGATTGACCCGCTGAGTACCTATGCCCGCATAATCATTGCGACGGGAGGAGGCATTATCGGCTTATTTATTCAGCAACGCCATAAACTCGGTAACAATGGCGACGTCTACAGCATTTTACTCGCAGCGATACTGGGCATGAATGTGCTTTGCAACAGCAGCAATTGGATACTCGCGTTTATAGGTATAGAGACCGTATCTATTGCTTCTTATGTTTTGGTAGGCTATTTTTCCCAAAACAAAGCGCAAGCAGAAGCGGCGATGAAATACGCGCTGTTTGGATCCGTGTGTGCGGCTGTCATGTTGTATGGATTATCATTGATTTACGGACTTACAGGTAGCCTGGATTTCCAATCGCCAGAGCAACTGCAAGGGCTGATGGTAGCTCCTGAACCCATCCTCACCATTGCTTTGCTTTTCGTTTTTGTAGGCATTGGTTTTAAGCTAAGTTTTGTACCGTTTCACGTGTGGAGCCCCGACGTGTACGAGGGTGCGCCGACAGCCATTACCGCATTTCTGTCAACCATTCCGAAAATTGGTGCTCTAATCTTATTCACACGGTTGTATACGGCCTGGTCGTCCACCGCTTTCTATTTTTCTGATCTGACAACCTCGTTTATCCTTTTTGTCTCGATAACGAGTATGCTAGTCGGAAACCTGGCTGCACTGCGACAAAAAAACATCAAACGGTTGATGGCTTATTCTTCTATTGGGCACACCGGATTTTTGCTGATGGCTGTATTCGCTTATCAAGCAAATTACCCATACCTGTTGTTTTATATCATGGCCTATGTGTTGATGAATCTGGCAACGTTCATTTTCATCGATGCGCTGGAAGAGCGCACAGGCTCGACCGCACTTTCAGCATATGCTGGGCTGGGAAGAAAAATGCCCATTCTCTTCACGTCGTTAACCGTGCTAGCCGTTTCCTTGGTAGGCCTTCCCCCTACTATCGGCTTTATCGGTAAACTATTGGTGTTTACCGCGGTTTTCGATACGTATCAGATGGCCGATGAGGGGGCTGTGCTCTTCCTGCTTATCGTCGGTGCGCTGACGGCGGTAATTTCCCTATTTTACTATTTCCGCATCCCATTTTATGCGTTTCTTAAAAACAATGAGTCGCCGGACATCGTATCCAGCGATTCAAAAATACTAGTGTGGCTGGGGTATGTATTGACTGCCTGTGTGATTCTGCTAGGACTTTTTCCCAGCATATTGCTTAACCTGATTACGTCATAAAGCGGTAACACCAAGGTAGACCAGCAACTTTTCTGAACAATGGCACCACTGTAAAATAGGTTTCTAACAATGAATTTATTCTTATCTTTGCGCTTATGATCAGCGAAATTGCCAACACCATCTTTCAGCAAGCTATTGATCGATACCATCAACATGATACGATCGATCATCCTATAGAAAATCCCTACGATAGTACATCTCTTGACCATTTACTGTATTTGAAATGCTGGATTGATACGGTGCAATGGCACATGGAAGATCTCGTGCGCGATCCGGCAATTGATCCGAAAGATGGTTTATATTGGAAGCGTCGTATAGACGAATCCAATCAATTTCGTACCGATACAGTAGAGTACATAGATAGTTACTACTTACGTCTTTTTGATGCTGTACAACCCAAGCCGCACGCACGCATCAATACAGAAAGCCCTGCTTGGGCTATCGACCGCTTATCGATCCTTGCTTTGAAGATTTACCACATGGAGCAGGAAACGTTGCGCACAGATGCTGCTCCCAGCCATATCGAAGCCTGTCAGGCTAAACTATCCATATTGTTGGAACAACGTAGCGACCTTTCTTTAAGTATCGATGAGTTGCTCGCTGATATCCAGTCTGGAAATCGGTTTATGAAGGTGTACAAACAAATGAAGATGTATAACGACCCTTCATTAAATCCGGTATTGTACGGCTTGCAAAAATAGTTTTAAACGGCATGAAAAAAGTCAGAGTGTTGGTCACCCGTTTTTCTGCCATGGGCGATGTTGCCATGGTGGCTTCGGTATTGCGCGAGCTACAGGCACAAAACCGACAGGTGGAATTGGTGATGGTCAGCAGACTTCATTTCAAAGCTTTTTTCGAGGACATTCCTAATCTCATCTTTCATCCCATATATCCGGAGGAACAACATAAAGGTCCGAAAGGACTGTGGCGTCTCTTTCAGGAACTAAAACGATACAAGATCGATTACGTTGCTGATCTACATAACAACATTCGGTCGAAGATACTGACCTTATTTTTTAAGACTGCAGGCTACCGGCTTGGGATCCTGGATAAAGGACGACACCAGAAGAAAGATCTTACCAAGCGAAAGAATAAGATACTGGTGCCGCTAAGACCTACCGTAGAGCGCTATGCAGATGTGTTCAGGCATTTAGGGTTTCATCTGAAATTGGGAAACACCTTAAAGAAAAAAGATAGACCCGTTCCAGAAACTTACAAGAGCTTGCTCAACCATTCCGGGAAAAATATTGCTGTGGCCCCCTTCGCCCAACATCCCTACAAGGTGTGGAAACCTTCGAACTGGGATCAAGTATTTCGTGCCTTTCCGACCCATCATTTCTATATTTTCGGTGGCGGAAGACAGGAGCAGGAAACCGCAGCGCAGTGGAGCGAGCGTTATCCCCATGTACACAGTACGATCGGAAAGCTGAGCGTAAGCGCGGAGCTTGATCTCATCAGCAACGTTGATTTTATGCTAAGTATGGACTCATCTGGCATGCACATGGCTTCGCTGGTCGGCACACGATGTCTTTCCATTTGGGGCGCCACCCATCCTTATGCCGGCTTTTTGGGTTATGGACAATCAATACATGATTGCATCCATGTGGAACATCCCAATCGTCCCAGCTCGATCTACGGCAATAAATCGTGCCTATGTGATGGTGTCGAAGCTATTGATTTGGTTTCAACAGACATGGTTATTGATCGTTTAAAAGAGATCGGCTTAAGTTAGGCTTTCAGTTAAGTACACGGAATATGCGTATAGGGTATGATGCAAAACGATATTTTCAAAATCAATCCGGCTTAGGAAATTACAGCCGCGACCTCCTTCGCATATTAAAAGAGCATTACCCCACAAACGATTATGTCCTCTATACGACAAAAAGACCTTCGCGCTATCTAGACAAGGGGTTTACTATTCGTTTTCCGGAAAATGGGATCAACAAAATGCTACCCTCCCTATGGCGTAGCCGGGGCATCGCAACGGATTTGAAAAACGATGCTATCGACATTTTTCATGGCTTATCCGGCGAGATTCCGATGAACTTGACGAAACAAGGCATCCAGTCCGTTGTCACTATTCACGACCTGATATTTCTGCGTCACCCTGAACTTTACAAGCCTCTTGACCGCATTATCTATGCAAAGAAATTCAAATACGCTGCTAAGCATGCAAATAAGGTCATAGCCATCAGCATGCAGACTAAGATGGACATCATGCATTTCTTTGGCATACCCGATGGGCAGATCGACGTGATCTACCAAGGCTGTCATCCGGCCTTTCAGCAAGTCAAGCTACAAGCTCATTTGGACAACATACGGCAGAAATACGAACTCCCTACGGATTTTATTTTAAATGTCGGATCTATTGAGCCGAGGAAAAATGCTTTCCAAATTGTAAAGGCGTTGGAACATCTCGATGTTCCGCTCGTTATGATAGGCAAAGAGACCGCCTATGCGGAGGAGATTAAAAAATACGTTGCTGAAAAGAAAATGCAACATAAAATACTCTTTAAGAAGGTAGAGCGCATGGATGATCTTGCGGCAATCTATAAACTGGCCAAACTGTTTGTCTATCCTTCAACCTACGAGGGCTTTGGAATCCCCATCATCGAAGCGCTTTATTCGGAAACACCAGTAATCACGACTAATTCAGGCGTATTTCCTGAGGCAGCAGGGCCTTTTTCCTATTATGTGAACCCGAAGAATTGTGAGGAAATACGCCATGCGATACAAGCTGTGCTTTCATCCACTTCAATGCAAGAAGAAATGAAAACGAAAGGACTGGAGTACGCGCAGCAATTTAATGATGATGTGTTGGCGGAACAATGGATAAAAGTTTATCAAGAGCTTAGTTAATCTTTGCTTAACGGTTTCACGACCGGAATCACCTTCTGCAATTTCTTCCAATGCTTGGATCGATCACCGTAGATCAAAATCTTGCCTAGCTTATATTTAAATTTCATGAAGCCGTTATAATCATGTTCCACCACTCTATAAGGAACAGCTGGGTTAAGATGCAGCTCATCCTGAATAGCCTTTGTATAGATAGATGGGCCCGTCATGGCATGCACATCGTGTGGAAAAGCATTTTTTTGAATATTAGAAACGATATACGCTATGGTGCGCTTAAGAAAAGGATGATCTTTTTCGTAAATAAGCGCCCATTGCGCGTAATACTCCGGATGGTTTTTTTCTTTAGTAATGACCGCCTGATCTGCTTCCGTGATATGCCGATCCAGCCCCCCGGAAATATCACTATCTAAATCGAGGTAAATGCCCCCCTTCTTATACAAGATCGCATAGCGGAAAAAGTCAGCTTTCGCCGCTCCAATCTGCAAACGTGCATAGGCCTCGTAAACTTCAATGTCGAAAGCATTCCGAATAAACGCGTCAATACGGGCATCATCATAAAACTCATGTACGTATCCCGGATTCTTTCGCATAAAACGCCAGATATAAAAGCGTGTTATGAAAGGAATCTTAGAAGTTTTAAACGTCTGATAAATTACTTTTGGTATCGCCATAGGAGAAAGATAAAATTATAAGGTCTATCGATTCGACAAGGTTGCATACAATCGCCAATATTTGGCGGCAGCTTTTTCCCAAGAAAATTGCGAAGCCCATGCTTTAATTTCATCCACACGCGTCGGTGTCTGAATAAGTTTAATCAAGTTGTTCCGACCATAGTCTGACAGGTATTCTTCATCCATGCTTTCTAAGTAAAAAGCCTCCTCGCCCCCAACCTCTGGTAGAGACGTAAACTTGGATAGCAATACCTTTTTGCCGAAGCTCATCGCTTCAATAACAGGCAGACCAAAGCCTTCAGTGATCGAAGGAAATGCAAAAACAGAACAATTGGCCAAATAATTATATTTATCTGCCTCCGAAACAGGACCTGTTATGATAACGCGGTCATTTACACCCAAACTCGCAGCTAGTGTCTGTATTTTTTGTAAATATTCAGGCTCATGCACAATACCTGAAATTACCAGTTTGAGGTTATTACCCACCAAAAGGTACAAGAGCACGTGAAAATTTTTTTTCTTATTTATCGTTCCTATGCTATAGATATAATCTTCAGGAACTAAGGGCGCATTTTTTTCCGTATCCAGGAGCAGCTGTTCATTTATATTATTTCCGTTGTAAATGACATGAACTGTTTTGCCGTCAAGGGAACAATAGTGTTCGATATCGCTTTTCACGTAATTAGAAATGGCTACCACGACATCGGATCGATCAATTAAAGCCTGAATTTTCTTGAGGTACCGCGCCACCTTCTGTTCAGATTTTCCTTCTTTCAGAAAATTTAAATCGTGTATGGTTGATAATACCTTTACCCGTCTGTCTGCAGGCAAATAGGCCGTTAACTGAAACGTACTATGCCAAACATCAAACTGGCTGAACCGAGGTTTCAAGAATTTTTGGTGGGAATGCTGCGGGATATATCTGGCTCCAACCTGAAAAGGCTTCTCGACTTGTTTGTTTAGAAAAAAAGTAAGGGAGGCGTTATCGGGAGCAAGGTCTTGTAAAGCTAGACCCAAATTAAGGCAGAAATGATACAGTCCAGTATGCGGATACTTCATCCGCTCTGCATCAAACAAGATTTGTAGTTGTTCCATAGACCACTATACCGACAAAAGTAGCGTTTTCTTTATCGAATAAAAATGGCTACGCTAAAATTTTTTTGATCCAGTTGTTAAAGGAATATTTTTCTATGATTTTCAAATCGATATTGACCATAGGCTCATTTAAGAAAAGCCCCAATCGATGAAGGTTTTCACTTTCCCAAATAAATACATTATTAGGGTGGTAAAAATCATATTTCTTAACGAGCGCATTGTTGGTAATGATTTTTTTATTGTAGAAAAGCGCTTCAAAAATTCGAAATGACAAGCCCTGATGGATAACTGAATTATCAAAATCTAGGATCACTTCATAGCGTTGTACATGTCGAAGCATTTCGGAATAGGTCAACGGATTGGAGATAAATTCAATTCCGGAATCTTCATACATTTCAGCAACTTTATCCTGACTACATAAGAGCTTAATATCTATTTCGAAATTCTCCTGCTTAAGGAAATCTGTGAGCTCTTGAATGTAGGGCATTCGGTTTTCGAGATAGCTTCCAACAAAACAGATACTTTTAGGCCGAACGACAACATTTTCTGTTTTTGGCACTTCCAAATAAAAGTTGGTCGTAAGCAACAGGTTGTCATAGGCAGGCGAATAGTTTTGATAGTCGTTATGATCAAACACGTAAAATTTATCGAAAATGCTGATCCTATCAAAAACGGATGGAAAACGATTTAAACCGTCCCATTGATATGCAATCATTTTGTCCACTTTAGATTTAATGTGCATTAAAGTATCCACACTGAGTAGATCCGACCGAATAATAAGCGCATAATCGACCCTTTGCTCAATTTTATCAAGCTGCGAGATCAGATTTTCATTTTCATGGTGAAATATAAGCTGCTTTTTAAAGTTTTTCTGCCCCAAAAAGTTTTTATAAACAAAACTTTTAAAATGCTCGGCAAAATCTCTGTATTTAAACGGCTTATCGGTAATAAAAAGGAATATAACATCCAACCCAGCCTTCTGCAAGGATAATATTAAATCTTTGTAAAGTTCAAAATGCAACGGAATAACTAATACAATACTCTTATTTTTCACGGCAGAATTGTTAAGTTTCAATTTCTAAACGAATTATGTCACAGAAAACGTACCAAATCTGGATATCGCTACACATAATGTCAATTTCTAACCATCAAAGTATAGAAGTTAGATCGTTACGGCTCCCTTAAACTATGCAACTGATGAAAAGTTTATTCTCTTGAAAACACCGTCACCGCATATTATTTGAAAGATATGAGTATGGAGACCTTATTTGCATACCTTTTACAAGAACAGTTCAATTATTGATTCCCTAAAAACTTATTCCATCCCTCAACATTCTGTACATTCTCAAACTTTAAGTTGTGTTAAGACAATATTATCTATATTGTAGCCATTAATCATTCTAAAGCGTTTTAAGCAGTAAAGAGCAATACCAAAGATTTTTTATGGTATTACCATTTTGAAAGAATCATCTTATTTTAAATATAAAAATGAAAATTTCGGTAGCATTGTGTACTTATAACGGAGCGAAATATATTGATAAACAATTAGCCTCAATATTATCGCAAACATACAGTGTACATGAAGTAATAATTTGTGATGACGGTTCTACAGATTTAACCCCGGAAATTTTGGAACAATACAGAATTAAATTTCCCGGCATCGTCCAAGTTATCCAAAACCCCATCAATCTAGGCAGTAAAAAAAACTTCGATAAAGCTATCAGCATGTGTTCCAACGATTTAATTTTCCTGAGCGATCAAGATGATATTTGGGTAAAAACTAAAGTTGAAGAATATGTGGATTTTTTAAACAAGAATCCGGCGGTTATGGTTGTCGCTTCTAATGGTTTCATAATTAATGACGAAGGAATTATTCAGCCCTCCTTGACGCTTTGGGACGTTCCCAAAATACTCTCCGAACAAAACGAAGATATAGACTTCTTTTCCCATGTTTGCCAATGTGGAAATATTGTGACGGGCGCTTCAATAGCCATACGTCAAAGTTACGTCAGTAACGTATTACCCATTCCCAACGCACTCAATATGGAACATGACGAATGGATCACGCTAGTATCAAGTCGTGAAAACTCCTTTGCGATGATCGACAAGAAATTGTTCTTCTACAGAGAGCACAACGATCAACAATTGGGCGGCGTATCATTCCCTCTAAACGAAGATTCTAAATCACAGTTATATAACCAATTTTCTCTTGCCAAGTATAATTTCTCGAGGTATAAGTGGAGAATTAAGCAGTTAGCAATCCGACATAATAGACTACTGACAGAACCAACCACTTCGCAGCAAGATTTGATCATTAAACAGGTCACTGGTATTTTCAACGATCTTCTGCATGAATTTTTGAAATCCTACCCTATTCGCGGTCACTTTACCCGATTAATTGACAAGCTTACGAACAAACGCCAAATAGCTAAACTAGCAAATAGCCCCACTCTGAGAACTTCGTGCGAAAAAAAATAAAATAACAATCCACCTTCGCGTCAGAAATTGCCGGTCGGCGAGACAAAACTATTAATAAGCATTCTGAAATGCGGCTAACATAACGAGCATTTGAAAGAGATTAAAATCTATTTCTAGCGTTCACTATTAAATAGATGAATATAAGAAACGATACTTACCTTGATTTATTACGTCAGATCATGGAGTCTCTAAAGGCTGATACATTTCTATTCTGACCTTATTCAAAAAAGAGTGTGTTCTTATTGGAAAGCGCGCGATATTTCGATCTCTTAAATACCATATAAAATATCCGACGATACCATACATTATAGTATCGTCTTTTCCAAGCCGCACGATCAAAAGCGAAAGCCACTAAATCCGAAATACTCAAGTTATTTTGCTGATAAAAGCTATAGTTCTTACTGTAAATATAGAAAAAGACTTGATCGACCTCATTCCTAAAATTGCTTAAGTCAGTGACCGAATCTGCTGAAAGGCGTTTTCTGTAGAAATAAAGTGCTTTCGGAATTTTCACGACACTGCCGCGAAAACGAGCAATGATTCTTATCCAACACTCCCAATCTTCATTATTTCGCATCGTTTCGTCAAATCCGCCGGCCTCTTTAATTTGTTCCGTTCGCAGCATACAAAATGATGGAATGCAATTCCGCAATAAAAACTGTCTTAAAATAAACGTATCCAAATGAAGTTTACCCGTCTCTCGTTCAAAGAGCTGCACATCACTGTATACCAACAGCGTTTCGGGAAATGATTGAAATACATCCACACATTCGGAAACATATGCAGGGGCTAACATATCATCAGCGTCTAAAAACATAACATACTCTCCATCACACGCATACATCCCGTTGTTTCTTGCTTTAGACTGACCGCAATTATGTTGAGTTATTATACGGACTTTAAGTTGACCAGCTAAAAAGGAATCAATGGCTTTCAAGCTACCATCAGTAGAACCATCGTCAACAACGATAATCTCTATATTGTTATAAGTTTGTAAAAGCACCGAATTCAGTGTTTCGTGAATTGTCTTTTCAGCGTTGTAGCAAGGTATGACAATACTGACCAATGGTAATTTGTTTACGACCATACACAAAAGTGTTAAAAAACTGATGAAAGCCATAATTCGATGATTCAAAATCCGAAAGAAAAATTTCTAATTGCTCACTCCCATAATTTGTATTGAAGCCACTATATTTTTCGAAACCCTGAGCTAGAAAATGAAATCTGAGGTAATACCACGCAGGAATTTTAAGAGGTCCGACATAAAAAGGTTGAAAAAAGATGCTACTTTTAGTCTTTCTTTTATTGAATTTATATAAACACGTGAAGCTATCTATAGTAACTATTAACTTAAACAACCGCAAAGGACTTCAAAAGACCTTCAATTCAATCTTGATGCAAAGCTTCCAACAGTTCGAGTATATCGTTGTGGATGGTTTGTCTAGCGATGGAAGTCGGGAAGATATCAAGTCCAACAACCGAATAAATAAATGCATTTGCGAGATTGACACTGGTGTTTATGATGCAATGAATAAGGGAATAGCGATCGCTAGTGGTGAGTATGTTCTGTTCCTGAATAGTGGAGATATACTACACGATGATGATACATTATCCGGTATTTTAAAACATCTTGAGCACTTCGACATAATTTATGGCGACCTACTTTTCGTGTCAGCTGATAAACCGTACGTATACAATTATCCTGCTAAACTCACATTTAGTTTTTTACTCAATGCCTCTTTAGGACACCCTGCCACGTTTATTAAGAAAAGTTTGTTTGATAAATACGGATATTATGATACAAGTTTTAGAATAGCGGCGGATTGGGTGTTTTTTATGAAAACTATAGTAAAAGAAAATGTAACTACGAAGCATATTCCAATGGTTATCGCGGACTTCGATACGGATGGATTAAGCTCTCAGGTTGAAAACATAGCTGCAATATTAACCGAAAGAAAGCTTTTTTTGGAGAGGGAGTTCCCATTGTTCTTAGAAGATTACGAAAAGATAGCGGAAGCTACAGAACGCTTAAAAAAAATTCAGTCAAATAAAGCTTTCAAACTATTACGAGCCCTAGGTGTCAAAAAGTTTCAATAGATGCCATAAAAGACCTATGTTACTAACAAAGAGATTAAGTATTTAAACGCATAGTAGCAATGTAGCGTATGATTCCCTGAATTGAAATATGTCGTTTTATCCCTATACATTGTTACCTTTAAGCATGAAATCGAAGAAACTATATATAATCAGACACGGAAAGGCAGAGGAGCATTCATTTTCTAAAGAAGATTTCGATCGTGATCTTATAGAGAAAGGGATAGCGCGCTCGCTGCTCGTAGCCGAAAAAATTAAATCCAAAATTCCACAGATCGATGAACGGACATTGTTTATATCATCTACAGCGAATCGCGCTGCGCAAACAGCAAAAATTTTTGCGCAAAGCCTAGGCTATCCAGCGGAAAAAATAGTTTGGGAGCCTACTATTTACGAGGCGCATTATCTGCAGATACTCAAACGTCTAAATCAAGTATCAGCCAACTACGATCACGTGCTGCTGTTTGGTCACAACCCTGGACTATCTGATTTAGTTGATTACGTAGCGGATGAATATATCAATCTGAAAACATCGCACGTTGCCTGCCTGACGTTGGATGAAGGACTTGATTATTCAACGTTATCCGCGAATACAGCACACTTGGAGCTCATTATTGAAGAATAGACTTTTTAGTTGTGTTTTGATCAACAGCATTTCCGGCAAAGCAGCGCCTCACAGCCCATATCTACAGTGTTTAAAATTTATGTAACTTCGTTTCTATGGCAAATAAACTCGCACAGGAAAACTCTCCTTACCTACAGCAACACGCGCACAACCCAGTAGACTGGATGCCATGGGGCGATGAAGCCCTGCAGAAGGCCAATGAAGAAAACAAGCTTATTATTATCAGCATCGGTTATTCTGCATGCCATTGGTGCCATGTCATGGAACGGGAAAGCTTCGAAAATGAGGCGATAGCCGAAACGATGAATCGCTTTTTTGTACCCATTAAGATAGACCGCGAAGAGCGCCCAGATATCGATCAAATTTATATGATTGCTGTGCAACTGATGACAAACGCAGGAGGCTGGCCGCTAAACTGTATCTGCCTGCCAGACGGTCGCCCTATCTATGGCGGCACCTATTTTAGGCCGCAAGACTGGCAACAGGTGCTGCTCCAGATTGCACAGATGTGGGAAGAGACGCCCGATGTTGCTATTGATTATGCGAATCGCTTGACGGCGGGCATACATAAAGCAGAGCGCTTGCCTATAGCGCCAATCCCTGCAGCCTATTCCATCGCTGATTTAGAGGAAATCGTGCAGCCTTGGGTCGCGCAGTTTGATCATAACGACGGCGGCTACACGCGTGCTCCTAAATTTCCGCTACCTAATAATTGGCTGTTTTTCTTGCGTTATGCGGTACTTGCCAACGATCAACCTGTTCTCCGGCATGTGCATTTCACGCTAGAGAAAATTGCGAATGGTGGCATTTACGACCATATCGGTGGCGGCTTCGCCCGGTATTCCGTCGATGGAAAATGGCATATCCCGCATTTTGAAAAAATGCTATACGACAATGGCCAGCTTATTTCCCTTTATGCGGAGGCCTACCAACAAAAGCCAAATAGCAAATACGAACGCGTCGTTTCGGAAACAATCGCCTGGGCTCAACGGGAAATGCAAGCCGAAAACGGTGGATTCTTTGCTGCACTCGATGCAGATAGTGAAGGCGTGGAAGGAAAATTTTACAGCTTCAGCAAGACAGAGATAGAAGACATTCTTGGAGACGATGCGTCCCTGTTTCTGGCGTACTACAATATCACCGAATCCGGAAACTGGCAGGAAGAACATACCAATGTGTTACATTGCGATATGGAAGCCGACCAACTCGCTTCAGAAAGCGGCTTTGCCCCGGAAGAATGGCACAGCTACCTACAGGAAATCAAACAGAAACTGTATGCCTACCGCGAAAAGCGTGTTAGGCCGGGATTGGATCACAAACAACTCACAACTTGGAACGCCCTTCTGATAAAAGGATTTGTTGACGCTTACCGCGTATTCCAAAAACAAGAGTACCTGGCACTCGCCACACAAACAGCCAACTTTATCGCAAAAAACTGCTTTTCGGAAGAAGCACTTCTCCATCAACCCGCTGATCGAAATAGAGCAATAGCTGGCTTTTTGGACGACTATGCCTTTACCATAGAAAGTTTGATTGCCTTATATGAAGCCACCTTTGAAGAAAACTGGTTGTCCAAGGCGAAATCCATGACGGATCAGGCGATTACCCTGTTTTATGATCCTGCAGAAGCAACGTTCTACTATACCTCCGAAGCTGCTGGCGATAAATTGATCACCCGCAAGAGTGAAATCATGGATAACGTTATTCCAGCATCATCTTCCTGCATGGTGCGCAACCTGTATCGACTGGCAACACTGTTCGACCAAGAAGATTACCTCGCTATAGCCGATCAGGTGTTTGCTAACGTCTTTCCACAAATTAAACAATATGGTTCGGCCTATTCGAATTGGGCGATACAACTGCTCGAACATGTTTACGGAACGAATGAAATTGCGCTCACTGGAGCGCATGCTAACGCGTGGCGCGAAGAGCTGGATAGGCAGTACATCCCAAATAAAATTACGATAGGAGGAACAAAAAGTAGCCTACCATTGTTAATGGATAAAGAAGGTTTGGAATCAAAAGCATACCTTTGTCGAAATAAGACCTGTAGCTTACCACAAAAGTCTGTGGTAGACCTGCTACAGTTGTTAAATGATAACAGGGATTCATCCCAAATAAATTAAACAAGATGGCAATAGAAAACAACAACGTAGTCACGTTGAATTACAAACTTCACACAATCGAAGAAAACGGAGAGAAAACTTTTGTGGAAGAGACGACAAATGAAAACCCTTTGACTTTTCTATATGGCGTAGGTATGATGTTGCCTAAGTTTGAAGAAAACATTGCAGGCCTTGGCGAGGGCGATAAAACATCGTTCACGTTAAGTGCAGTTGATGCATACGGCGAGAAGGATGATCGCGCAGTAGCGCAGCTTCCTGCCGATATGTTTAACGAAACAGGCCTTCCACCAGTTGGCGAAGTATTGCCGTTGCAAGACAACCAAGGAAACCAGTTTCGCGCGGTAGTAATTGAAGTTACACCAGAGGCCGTGATTGCAGACCTTAACCATCCAATGGCTGGAAAAACCTTGAACTTTGACATTGAAGTTTTAGGCGTTCGTCCAGCAACGGAAGAAGAATTGTCGCACGGACATGCGCACGGCGCTGACGGTCATTCAGGACACGAATAGTAGAGACATTTCTATATAATTTTAAAAGGCCACATCCGCGCATTTATGCTGCTGATGTGGCCTTTTGATTTATTAATGGTATGTTCAAACTTCTTCTGCCGTTTATGATTTGGATTTTACACATTACTCGCCATCGTACCTCAGGCTCGCAATGACGAAAGCGTTTAATCACCCATCTTATCTCATTACGCACTACGCATTACCCACTACTCAACAAGCCTACAATGTATCATTCCAGTGCTCGGAGGTAAGGGAAATGTTTGGGGATTTGAAGTAGGACAAAGCCTAGAAATCATATCGAAATCAGTATACAATGATTTCGATATGATTTCAGCTTTGACAAACATTTGCTTTGCGCGGGATGGGCTGCGCGACAAAGCACCTGAAGGAGACGAAGGATTTTGGTTACTTTTGTCCCCAAAAGTAATGCCTTGCCGCGGCGAGCGGCGGAAGGGATTGGGGAGGGAAAGGCAGTGACGTCGAAGTTAGCAAACTCCAGAACTCATTACGCAATACCCCAATCTCCCTACTAAGTACTATCTACTACTATCTCCAATCGCATTAGATTGCCGCGCCATCGTTCCTCAGGCTCGCAATGACGTTCTTTTTTGCATTACGCACTACGCAATACGCAATACTAACCAACCTTTGTCGCGCGTAACATCTCACGTTTGCCAGGCGCCCCGGGTGCTTTCTCCACAGTAAAGCCCAGAGCTTTCATGGATCTTTTCAGGTTGCCAGTAATGGCGTAAGTAACGAAAATGCCGCCGGGTTTTAAGTAGGAACAAATATGTGCCAACGACTGATCGCTCCACATCTCCGGTTGGTGGATAGCTGCAAACGCATCAAAGTACAGCACATCGAACTGATCATCCGTCTGGAAGTCCATCAGCTTCTCATGCGCAATTTTAAGACGTATATGTTCCGCGAAATCAACCTCCGTCGTTAAGGCCTGTGCATAGTTTTGCATAAAAGCGGCCCAAGTTGCAGGTTGTACAAAGCGGTGATAACCCGTCGCAAAAATAACATCGGTTGGTAGGGGATAAGCTTCAATGCCGCAGTAGTGCAGCTGCAACGAACGTCGCGTCGCATCGTCCGCTGTTAATAAGAAATTTAACCCCGTACCAAAACCCACCTCCAACACCGAAACTTCATTCGTTTCTTCCTTCGCTAAAAAATGATGCAAGCCCATGTCTAGAAACACATGTCGACTTTCTTGAAGTGCACCATGTTTAGAATGATAATGCTCTCCGATCTCTGGGTGATAAAGTGTATTAGACCCATCTCCCGTGATTACAAATTCCATGCTTGTGGCTTTTTTATCGCAAAACTAAAGAAAAAACAAGTACTTTAGCTTTCGCATGCAGAAGATTATTCAAAATTATGGAAGTATATTGTTGCTCCTGCTGGGCATTGCTCTGGGAAGTATTGTAGGCCTTGTTATACCGCATGTTGTAGACTATATCAAACCACTAGGTGACATTTTCCTAAACCTGCTTTTCGTATCCATTATTCCGCTACTATTTTTTGCTATTTCATCTGCCGTTGCCAATATACAGAGCGAAAACAAACTCGGCAAGATCATCGGCTTAATGAGCGTGGTGTTTTTGACGACTATTGTGCTAGCCTCCATAGCGACCATCGTTGTGCTCTATTTTTTTCCCGTCAGCTCGTTATCGACGAACGCCGGTGCACTAGAGAGCCCCGCATCCGACGACAGCAGCTGGGGTGAACGCATTGTAAAGTTCCTCACGGTTGAAGAATTTGGCAATCTTCTCTCCAGGCAAAGTATGCTTGCATTTGTAATCTTTTCCTTCCTGATCGGCATTGCGGCCCGACGGGCAGGTGCCACAGCCACAGCCTTCACATCCTTTCTTAATGCTGGCAACGAAGTGATGAAACAACTGTTGATACTGTTGATGAAGGCTGCACCTATCGGATTAGGGGCCTATTTTGCTTATCAGGTGAAAACGATAGGACCACAGCTCTTTGGTTTCTACGCAAAACCAATGGCCTTATATTATAGTTTTGGAATCGCTTTCTTTTTCGTGTTTTTTAGCCTCTACGCCTTCTTAGCTTATGGTAAGAAGGGGCCAGCTTTATTTTGGAAAAATAATATTGTCCCTTCCTTAACCGCGTTGAGCACCTGCAGTAGTTTGGCGACTATGCCCGCCAACCTAGCAGCAGCAAAAAAGATAGGCATCCCCCCAGCAATTGCGAATGTCGTGATTCCGCTGGGTAACACCCTTTATAAAAATGGTTCCGCCATTTCCTCCATCCTCAAAATTTACGTCGCGTTCTCGATGCTTGGCTGGAACTTTTTTGAATGGAACACCATGATCACCGCAATAGGTATTACGGTACTGGTGACGATCGTAGCCGGAGGGATACCCAACGGCGGCTACATGGGCGAAATGCTGATGATTTCTGTATATGGGTTGCCTAATGAGGCTATCCCTGCTGTTATGATTATTGGAACGCTGGTGGATCCGCTAGCTACTATTTTGAATGCTACCGCAGATACCGTAGCCGCCATGCTTGTTACGCGACTGTCGAATGAAAAATTTGCCCCCCCTATTGCTTAATTGTTAGCTTCATGTAATATTGCTTCGCTCTCAAGCTCAAATAGCTATCTACAAAACAACTCCATATCCCATAACACATTAGTTACCAAACAAATCAATAAACCAGATTAATTGCGTAGAACAATTCTAAATAATAGTCATTATTTGACAAATTCCTTTCATGCGAAAGCATTTTGTAATTTTGTATTTTATTTAGAGATAGTGCACTATGAAGAAAAGCTCAATTATCTTAATTGTTATTATCGCTGTGGCGATTTCCATGATTTTGGTTATCTACACAGACTCCAGTACGTATTCTACTTTTACAGAAGCAAAAGAGAAAAACACGGAGCTTTATGTGGTTGGGGTTTTGAATAAAGGGAAAACGCTACATTACGATCCGGTCACCGATGCAAATCATTTTTCATTTTACATGTATGATAATGATAGCGTGGAATGTCAAGTAGTGTTCAACGGATCAAAACCGCAGGACATTGAACGTTCGGAACAAATTGTTTTGACTGGAAAAATGGATGGAAATGTATTCCTTGCCAGTAAGATTTTGATGAAATGTCCTTCAAAATACAATAAGGATCAAGTAGAGGTGATTGAGACAACAGCATCTTTGTAGGTATTGCAGGGTGGCAGAGCAATAGCTAAATCTTCTTCTACCCGTAGATGTAATACAGGGGTCTCTTAGTCAATTTTTGAATTTTAAACTGAGCGTGGCGAGCTTATCGAAGATAATTTTGACTTCTGACTTATCACTTTTGACTTTTCAATTGTCAGGTTTGACTTATCACTTTTAAACCGAGCGTAGCAAGCTCATCAAAGATAATTTTGACTTATCACTTCTGACTTTTGACTTATCACTTTTAAATTTTTAATTTTTAATTTTCACTTCGAATAATGGACGTTAATTACGTTGGCGAGCATCTCTTACCCGGAAAAATAGGACAGTTTTTTGTTATCCTATCTTTCGGTTCTGCCATCCTCTCTTGTATAAGTTACTTCTTTGCAACGCGAGAGCCGGACAACAAATCTTGGAATACCTTAGGCCGCATAGGCTTCTGGACAAACCTGCTATCTGTTGTGAGCATAGGGGCTATTCTATTTTATATTATTTACAATCACCTTTTTGAATACCACTATGCATGGGCACACTCCTCGCGGTCCCTACCAACACACTTTATAATTTCATCGTTTTGGGAAGGCCAGGAAGGAAGTTTTTGGCTATGGATGTTTTGGCAGGTGCTTTTGGGTGCCGTTTTACTGTTTAGAGCAAAAAGTTGGGAAGCCCCTGTCATGACATTTGTCATGCTTAGCCAAACATTTCTAGCGTCCATGTTGATTGGTGTAGAGATACTAGGTTCGAGATTTGGCAGCTCACCGTTTATTCTTCTTCGAGATGCACTGCAAGCGCCGATATTTAGCGATCCCAATTATCTTTCTATGATCGCGGATGGAAGCGGACTGAATGCGACCCTCCAAAATTACTGGATGGTTATCCACCCGCCTACACTGTTCTTGGGTTTTGCGTCGATGATCGTTCCATTTGCCTACGCTGCGGCAGGCTTATGGACCAAACGTTTTAAAGAGTGGATAACGCCAGGACTCCCCTGGGCGCTCTTCGCTGTTATGGTATTGGGTGCCGGTATCATCATGGGGTCGTTTTGGGCCTACGAAGCGTTGAACTTTGGCGGCTTTTGGGCTTGGGATCCTGTCGAGAATGTTTCTATTATTCCCTGGCTAACGTTAATCGCAGCCGTACACGTGATGGTTGCCTTTAAAAATTCTGGACACGGTTTTTTCACAGCGACATTTCTAGCGCTCATCAGCTTTGTATTGGTTATCTATGCATCGTACCTCACCCGAAGTGGCGTACTTGGAGAAACATCTGTACACTCCTTCACTAGCTTAGGCATGTCGGGGCAATTAATAGCTTTCAACCTTTGCTTTTTGCTGTTGATGATTGTGTTTTTAGTATGGCGCAACAAAGAAATGCCTTCTACACAAAAAGAAGAAGATATTTATTCAAGAGAATTTTGGATGTTTATCGGCGGGCTAGTATTAACGGTGGCTTGTGTACAGATGATTGCGACCACATCCATCCCGGTGTTTAACGCGCTTTTCGGTACAAAAGTGGCTCCACCAATTGACCCTGTTCCACACTACAACAAATATCAGGGAGCATTCGCTGTTGTTGTCATGCTATTAACCGCGTTCACACAATTTCTGAAATACAAACGAACGGATACACGCAAATTCTGGGCCGCGACATTTGCAAGCTTTGTGCTGGCATTAATTATCGCGGGTCTGATTGTATATTTTGCCAAAGTATACACGAACCTGATGTATATCTTGCTGACACTAACCTGCGTGTTCTGTTTATTGGCAAACCTACGTGTGTTAGGTGATGCTATGAAAGGCAAGTGGCGCTTGGCCGGTTCCGCAGTTGCACACATTGGCTTTGCCTTACTCCTTTTAGGCGCGCTGATTGCAGCGGCGACAAATGAGGTCATGTCTATCAATGAAAGTAAATACATTGCGGTTCAAAATTTTGGTAAAGAGGGCGACAAATTTTCGGATCCGGGCGAAAACCTGTTTTTAACAGAGGGTGAACCCGTGCAGATGGGTGAGTATCGTGTGACCTATGTTGGAGATAGCGTAGCCCCGCCGAATGTATATTATAAAATTAAGTACGACCGGATTGATGAGGAAAGTGGCAACGTGACCAAGTCTTTCACGTTAAGTCCATACGCCCAAAACAACCCGGATATGGGTGGATTGATCGGTACGCCCGGTACACACCATGAGTTTACACACGATGTCTACACGTTGATTACCGCCGCGGCTTCAGACTCGCAGGCGAAAGCGGCCAATGTTCCGGAAGAAGAAAAAACAGGTTACGAGGACTACGAAGAACCCGCGACCTATCAGGTAAGCATTGGCGATACATTGCGCTACCGAAACGGTTATTATGTTATTGAAGGAATAAACAACGATGCTAAGCTAAACAACATCCCCAAAGGTCCAGACGATATTGTTGTAGGGCTTAAAATCAAAGTTGTCTCCGGGGATAACAAAGAGTTTCCGGTGGAGCCTGTGTTTGTGATCAAAGATGGCAATAGTTATGATTTTAACAAGGATGTAAACGAGCAAGGCTTACGGTTCCGTTTTACCAACATTTTACCTAAAGAAGATAAGTTGGAGATTATGCTTTATCAAAAGCCTCTCCCAGAAAAGAAATGGGTGGTGTTTAAAGCGATCAAATTCCCGTTTATCAACTTTTTCTGGGCCGGAACAATCATCATGACTATCGGCTTTGGAATGTCGATCTATCGACGCGTGAAAGATGCCAGAGTTAGTAGATAGATGGTAGTATATAGATAATAGTAGGTAGATATAGTATATAGATAGTATTAGGTAGATGGTAGTATATAGATAATAGTAGGTAGATATAGTATATAGATAGTATTAGGTAGATGGTAGTAAGTAGTTTTTGGCACTAATGAAGATAACGATACTTGGAAGCGGCAATGTAGCCACCCATTTGGGTAAAGCTTTGTTAGAGGCGGGGCATCGTATCGTCGAGATCTACAGTAGAAATTTGGCCAATGCGCAAGCATTGGCTTCACAAGTAGGTGCCACAGCTACCGACCTCGTGACCAGGCTGCGTGACGACGCCGACATCTATTTGCTTGCTGTGAGCGATCAAGCGATTGAAACGTTAGCATCTCAACTTCCAGTATCCATACGCGGTATGGTGGTTCATTGCTCGGGCGCTACCACTATGGATGTACTGGCGTCCTTCCAGCGCTATGGTGTCATTTACCCTCCACAAAGCTTAAGAAAAGAACACGATACCCAAATGGCTTCTATTGCTTTCGGTATAGAAGGAAATACAACAGAGACGGAAGATGCGCTGCTTGAGCTTGTTCAGGAATTTGCACCAAAATCTTTCCGCTGCAATAGCCAACAGCGCCTAGCCTTACACATCGGAGCGGTGTTTGCCAACAATTTCACCAACAGCTTATTTCAAATTAGCTTTGAGCTGTTACAGGCGCATAGACTACCTTTCCATCTCCTCCACCCCATCATGCAGGAAACGGTAGAAAAGGCTATACAGCACGAGCCACGCAGCGTACAAACAGGGCCAGCGCAACGCGATGATCAAACCACCATCGATAAGCATTTAAACTTTATTAGTGAAAAGCCGAATTGGGTCAAAATATATCAACGACTTACTGAAGAAATAGCGATAAAAAAGAAGAATTGACCTATAATTTATCAAACAAACAAATCTTCACCGAATAAGCTTCTTTTTTCTAAATGATGTAATTAGTTTCTAATTTTGCATTGACCGTAGATTATGGTACGCAGGTTGACGTGCAGACTAGGTAGAATGGCTCGCATTTTGCTGAGTACTAGATGCATCCTTACTCCATACCCACGGCAAAAGAAGAGATATACTCGATAATACTTTAAACACATATGACAGTTAGAAAACTAATTCTCGCGACGATAGTTCTCATCAACTTGATCATCATTTCTTTTGGTTTTATATTTACCACAAGTTGGTTTTGGCTACTGCTGATACCATTCCCATTGATGATATTGGCATTTGTTAACAGCTTTCAAACGAAGCACGCCATCCTTCGCAACTACCCTGTGGTGGGTTATTTTCGCTTTTTCTTTGAGAGCATACGCCCAGAAATGAGGCAATACTTTTGGGAATCTGACACGGACGGGCGCCCCTTCAATCGTCGCCAACGTTCAATCGTATACCAGCGTGCGAAGAACGAACGTGAAACCGTAGCTTTTGGTATGCAGAGCGATCCGCAGGCCATTGGCAATGAATGGGTGGCGCATTCTGTGTTTCCATGCCACATTGAAAATCACGACTTACGCACAACGGTGGGCAACCATCTTTGTAGACAACCCTATAGCCTTAGCGTGTTTAACATCTCAGCAATGAGTTATGGCGCCTTGAGCCAAACAGCTATACGCGCCCTTAACAAAGGTGCTGCCTTACAGAACTTTGCGCACAACACCGGCGAAGGTGGCATCAGCCCCTATCATATCAGCGGTGGCGATTTGATTTGGCAAATTGGTACCGGCTATTTTGGCTGTCGAAATGATTTAGGCATGTTTGACGCAGAGCTATTTGCAGAGAAAGCAACCCGCCCTTATGTTAAGATGATTGAAGTGAAGCTATCTCAAGGAGCCAAACCTGGTCACGGCGGTATATTGCCGGCAGCTAAAAACACGCCAGAGGTTGCTGCGATCCGTCATGTGGTTCCCGGAACGGATGTAATGTCGCCGCCAGCGCATAGCGCTTTCCGATCTGCACACGAGATGATGGAGTTTATTCAACAGCTTCGCGAACTATCGGGCTATAAGCCGGTAGGTTTTAAAATGTGTGTGGGCGACAAACAGGAATTTATCGACATCTGTAACGCGATGCTGAGTACCCAGATATTTCCGGATTTCATCGCCATTGACGGCTCTGAAGGAGGTACCGGTGCCGCTCCGCTCGAGTTTACAGACAATATCGGGATGCCGCTATATGACGCGCTAACTTTTGTAACAACCACCTTGATCAAGTTCGGTCTAAAAAAACACATCAAGCTCATCGTATCTAGCCGTATCATCACCGGCTTTGATTTGCTTAAAGTTATCGCTTTAGGTGCAGATGCTTGCTACAGCGCCAGGGGAATGATGTTTGCGCTGGGTTGTATACAGGCCTTGAAATGTAACGAAGATGTTTGTCCAGTAGGCGTTGCCACCCAAAAACCGCAGCTCTACAAGGCGCTGGACGTACAAGATAAATACATACGCGTTGCTCAATTTCACCGTAACACTCTGCGCGCTACCGTCGAAATCATGGAAGCCTGTGGATTTAAAACCTTGGACGACGTTTCCGCAGATAAATTCTTCCGCAAAGTAGATAGCATGAATACGCTAAGCTTTCAAGAGATCTACTTCAAGGATACAGGAAAGTTAGTCAATAGCCATAGCGCTTTCGAGGTTCAAGAGTTTTAAAAGCAGTAATGACGAGCGCTGTACACCATCTTGCGCAGCTCACTTCAAATTGCTATATAGCACTTCTAACGTATTTTTTGCACGAAGCATCTCCTCATAGGCCAGCCCTTCCAAGGCTTGGCCTATGGTGCGTTTCGCTTGGCGCATACAGGCTTCTCGCAGATGCCTTCCCTGCTTTGTCAGAAATATTAAGTTTGATCGCTTATCATCTTTATCGTTGACGCGCATCACTAGCTTTATTTTCTCCAGGTTATTGATGAGTCGAGATACGCTAGGCTTATCCCGAAAGGTTAGGCAAGCCAGTTCTTGTTGGGTGCGTCCCTCCTCAATCCAAAGGTAATACAATAATGACCATTGCTCGGAGGTAATATGTATTCCTTCTTCTTTCAGATTTCGTTGCAATCTTCTTGCTAAAGCCGCTGTTGCTTTTCCCGTTAAAAAAGAAAAAAATTCATCAGCGTATTCAAAATTTCCAGTCATATAGGATGGGTTGTTTGGTTAGTTGTCTACGCAAACAAAACAAAAAAGCCTTTACAATGCAAATAAATTTTGATTTTTACCTGCTTTTTTCTATTTTCCTCCTATGGAGAACTTTTTACCTGTATTGTTGATTGTTGCCGGGGTCGTCTACAAGATTTACACGGAGTACCAGAAGGAGCAGGAAAAAGCAAGTAAACGGCGACCAAATGTACCGCCCACCAACACGGTTCCTCCATTCCCCAATCCTGAGCAATACAAAAAAACGCAATTGCCCCCCTTTCCTAAACCGACGCGCTCTGTCCCCCCACCCAAGCCAGCGCCTGTGAAGGTGGACATGCAACCCCGCCCTATAGAAGTGACCAACGTCCAAGAACAAAAGAAAGTAAGGAAAGAAGCTCGTCGAATAGAAGCATTAAAAGCTCCGAAGCTGGAAGTTATTACCCAAGAACATATCGATTTCGATTTGCGCAGAGCCATTATCCAGTCGGCTATTCTGGAGCGACCCTATCGAGATTAAATCGATCGCGTATTTACGATCCATGCGCCAAACTTCAAATTTTATTTTATTCTCAGCATGCGCGTTACAATGGCCGCTAAGCCAATTGCTACATTTGTCATGCATCAACCGCTATCGGCACGAGCTGTGGTAGAACAGACTATTTTAAAGATTACATTGAAAATTGATCGGCATCTTTAAGAAAAGGAAGCTGTTCACGCGATTTGATAAGGTCTGCAGGGTTCAACGTGAACGTATACAAATCTTCATCTTCAGGCTTGTAGTAAACAACATCGCCCATCGGTGAAATGCACATCGAACCACCCGAATAGTAAATTTCATTACCGTCATACCCTACGCGGTTTACACCAATTACATACGCTTGGTTTTCTATGGCGCGCGCTGGAATCAAGGCCCTCCAATGGCTAGAGCGCTTATCTGGCCAGCTTGCGGTATACACCAATAAATCATAGGCGGTACCGAAATTACGAGACCACACCGGAAAACGCAGGTCATAGCAAATCATCGGGCAAACCCGCCAGCCTTTTAGATCTAACACAATGCGGGAATTGCCTGCCGTAAATACCTGATCTTCATTGGCCATACCGAAGAGGTGTCTTTTGTCATAGTGAACAAAACTACCATCTGGAGACATCCAAACAAAGCGATTGTAATAATTACCATTTTCGGCAATGATCAAGGTGCCTGCAACCGTACAGTCATACGATTTCGCGTGCTCATACATCCAATGCATCGTTCGACCATTCATGGTTTCTGCGCACTTCTCTACATTCATAGTGAAGCCCGTGTTAAACATTTCAGGTAGGATAATTAAATCTGTCTTTTCCTTCAACCCTGACAACCGTAAAGATAAATTCTGCAAATTTTTCTCCACGTTTTCCCAAAATAAATATGCTTGAAATGTCGTAATCTTTATCGGTTCCATACCTGCCATGCGAAATCGCTCTAAATTTAAAATTGATGTTTTGACAAATTACTAAAAAACTATTTGTTAAGCAATGATTAGACCAAATTACTATTGCTCCCTAATCATAAGTGCGTCTGCCAAGGCGAAAAGCGCTACCTTTCTGGACTCCTCTACGTCGATAGCGCGCAATTTCTCGTAAGCTATTGCCGTGAACTTCTCTTTTTGATCTATTGCTAACGCCTGTATGTCGTATTTAGCGTAAAGCGCCTTCATTTTTTCAACCTTTTTTGGCTCTTGTTCTACATCGCTCGCTAGCAAGTGAACAAACTCGGCTTCGTCTGCTTTTTGCAGCAATGCGCGAAGCTTGATAAACAACAGCGTTTTCTTGTTCGCGATGATATCGCCCCCCACCTGTTTGCCAAATGTTTTGGGGTCGCCGTACACATCCAGCAAATCATCTTGAAGTTGAAAAGCTATACCGAGGTTCACACCAAATTCATAGAGCAGTGCCTGCGCGGTATCGTCGGCATGACCGATTATGGCGCCCATCTGTAATGCGCATCCCAATAAAACGGATGTCTTCAACCGGATCATATTGATATACTCATCCTGCGTTACGGTATCCCGCTGTTCAAAATCCATGTCGTATTGCTGCCCTTCGCAGACTTCCAGCGCGGTCCTATTGAACAGGCGTATGAGCGGCCCCAATTTATCGGCCGGACACTTCGCAAGCTCTTCATAAGCCTTAACAAGCAGCGCATCGCCTGAAAGAATAGCTACGCTATCGTTCCATTTTTGATGCACGGTTTCCATCCCCCGGCGTAAAGGCGCCTTATCCATGATATCATCATGGATAAGCGAGAAATTATGGAAATATTCAATCGCTGCGCTTGCCGGCAGCGATGCCTGTACACAGGAAGGATCAAACAATTCAACACCCATACTCACCAAAAGCGGACGTATCCTTTTTCCGGATAAGGAAAGGATATAACGTATCGGGTCGTATAGATTTGCGGGCGAAGATGGAAATTCAACCGTATGGATGTAGTCTTGAAAAATCTGTGCGTGTACTGATTTATGGAACATAGCTAAAAAATGATAGGCGAAGATACGGATTCTCACTTAAATAGTATCTTTGCGTAAACCCATGCACCCATGCGTATTTTCGTTATTCACAACTTTTATCAACATGCCGGCGGCGAAGATCAGGTTTTCGAACAAGAAGTGCGAGAGCTATCGAAAAAGCATGATGTTAAGGCATACACCGTAAAAAATATGAAGGGCTTAACGGGAGCAGTCCAGTTCCTCCGTTATGTTTGGAATGTTGAGGAAGGCAGGAAGATCATGGGGCAAGTAAACGAATTTCAACCTGATGTCGTGCACATTCACAATCTTCATTACAGTATAGGCCCCTTAATTATACGGCGATTAAGGAATCGAGGATTGCCAGTAGTTATGACCTTACACAACTTCCGTTTACTATGCCCCTCGGCGAGCCTATTTGTTGAAGGTGAAATTTTTACGGATAGCGTGCAGCAAAATTTCCCTTGGACTGCCGTAAAAAAACGCGCGCTGGACCATTCATTGGGAAAGACGTTGGTCACCGCTTTTGTATACTGGCTACACCGCAAGCTAGGCACTTGGGCGCAGGTAAATCGCTATATTGTGCTATCCGATTTCGCAAAAAAAATGTTTGCGGAAAGCACCTTTCCTGTTGATCCGGCCCGATTTGTCGTCCGACCAAACAGTATGGAGCTGCGTCCTATCCAAGCCGATAAAAACAGACGTTTACTCTATATCGGCAGGTTGTCTGCTGAAAAAGGGATTATGCAACTTCTGAATGCGATCAGTGAAATGGATATTCCATTAGACATCTATGGAACAGGGCCACAGTTGGAAATTGTTAAGCAATTGATCGCCCCCTATCCACATATTCAATACAAAGGCTATCAAAGCCAAGAAGTGCTCACGAAAGCCATTGCCGAGGCCGATGCACTTGTTGTACCTTCCGTGTGCTACGAAGGAATGCCTATGACGATTATCGAAGCCTTTGCACAAGGCACTGCCGTGCTCGCGAGCGAGATTGGTATTTTAAAAGAAATGGTGGTACCTTTGTATACCGGCATGCATTTTAACCCGTTTCAGAAAAAGGACATCCAAGCGTGTATTGTCGCTTGGAATGAACTTGCTACTGGTAAAAAGCTTGAAGTGGCAGTAAATTGCCGGAATGAATATGCGAAGCATTACACGTTGGCAAAAAATATGGAGCGGTTATTAGCTATGTATAAGGCTGTCATAACCGAACAAAAAAACAAATAAAGGTATGAGTATCATCATTATGGATAAACTGAATCTTGCGAAAGAGATTCAGGCACAACTCGAAACAGTATACGATCCGGAGCTTCGCCCCGCGAACATCGTGGATCTTGGATTGGTATACGAAATTATCACTAAAGAGGGCGGGATCGCGAAGATCGTGATGACATTAACAGCACCTGGATGCCCCGTGGCTGGAGAAATCATGAACGAGGTTCAGGAAAAGGTGGCCGCTGTGCCCGGCATAAGTGAAGCCTTGGTGGAATTAACGTTCGACCCGCCTTGGACAAAGGACATGATGACCGAAGAAGCAAAACTGGAACTGGGTTTCCTTTAAGAGGCGAATTCCAATAAGAAGTTCCGGTTGAAAAGCAACCACCTATCTGCATTGCTTTAAGATTGTCAAGCCATCGCGCCAAATGGCCTGATGTGCTTGGTCTACCGTTACCGGATGTCCGAAGTTGCCTTTAGCCTACAGTTTAGGACGATTTACTAATAGACTCTTCCAACTGTTCAAGTGTCTTCTTCGCCTTTACAGGTACTTGATCTTTACCGAAAAGCACTTGCCATAAATTTCGGGATTCTTTGGTCAACAATGGTGAAATAATCGAAAGAATGAGCACGTACACCACAACGAAGGACTGAATGATCGGCAACAAAGCGCCCGCCTTACCAATATTAGCCATGATAATGGAAAACTCGCCGCGCGCAGACAGCGTAAAGCCAATATCAAAAGACGCTTTCGGCTTTCTACCCGAAAACTTGGCGGCGAAATACCCAGACGCCAAATTCCCTAAAATAGTAATAAAGGCCGCCAAAGCCGCCCAGCCCACAGCACCACCCAATGTATACATATCAATAGATAGACCGAAGCTGAAAAAGAACATGGCACCAAAAAAATCCCGGTAAGGAGCAATCATGCCCTCAATCTTCTTAATATATTTCGAATCAGCAAAAACAAGTCCTGCCATTAAAGCGCCAATCGCTTCGGCTACATGAATGGTTTCTGAAAACCCAGCAATAATAAACAGTAGACTGAACACGATAAGGATAAAAAGCTCGGAAGATTTCTCTTGCAAAAGCTTATCAATCGCGGGAACCAACTTCCTTCCCAGCACAAGAAAGGTCAGAATAAAGCCTAAGGCTAATAGGGACGTTCCAGCCACGGACCAAAACGAAGTACCCCCAGTCAAGATCAATCCTGATAAAAAGGAGATATGCATGGCTATAAAGAGATCATCAAACATAATCATGCCCATAATAATCTCTGTCTCCGCATTAGCCGTTCGTTTTAGATCGGTTAACACTTTCGCAACAATTGCTGTCGATGAGCTCGTCATGACGCCGCACAGCACCATCATTTCCTTAAACGGTAAATCCATCAGCCAACCGATGAGTAGGCCGGATACGAAGTTAAGGAGAACATAAATCGAGCCTCCGGTAACGATGGCTTTTCCCGACTTCATCAGTCGGCCCACCGAAAACTCTAAGCCTAAATAAAACAGCAGAAATAGCACGCCGAGCCTGCCCATGAAATCAATAAAAGGCTTGCTCTCGGTAAACGTTAAATCTATATGCCAGAACTGCGGGGCATGCTGCCCCACCACCATACCAATAATGATAAAAAAAGGAATTACCGAAAAACGCAGCCTATTCGCTAAAAGCCCAACGACCGCAACTAAAAAAACAGCAATACCAACTTCTAATATTAAGGTAGGTGACAACATAGAATCAAATTAGAATTTCTTTCAAAAGTTTAATGTTCGCTTTTTTTCCTGCAACAACCAATGTCGTTCCTGGCGTGATAACAAACTCAGGACCGGGATTGATAATAGTTTCATCCTCCTGGATCGCTGCAATAATGGACGCTCCTGTACGCTGACGTACGCCCAGATCTCCGATACTCTTATGCACACCATCGCTAGATGCGCCAACTTTGTACCATTCAATGCGCAAATCGTCTAAGGCGACTTCCATGGTTTCCAAGGCTTTTGGCTTGTAGGACAATCCTCCAATAATACCGGCAACTTGGCGAGACTCTTCATCCGATAGCGTCATGACACAGTGCGTTTCGCTGTCGTCGTCCTCTGAGCGGTAAAGTTCTCGTCTTCCGTCATCGTGTATAACAACAACCATGTTATCGCCTGCTTCTGTATCGATTTGGTATTTTTTCCCAATACCAATCAAGTCACTTTCTCTAACTATAGACATAGTAAAAAAATTTAGTTGTTTTTGTATCTGTAAATACTACAAACATTTGGCTACAAAATTACTAAAAATATTACACATTAAGCCCGTTGCAGATGGGGTAATACCATGCCGACGCTCCAAGAGGTGAATTTTAAGACATACCGGAATGTAACAGCGTAAAAATACATCCCCTCACCCACTTTTTTATCATCTAACCGTTATAATTGAAACTGATTTTTGCCTATGTTTGAATGGGTAAATTAAGCAGGTTAACACAACAACATGAAGCCGTTCTGTCTGAATACAGCAGTGTACGGTGAATCGGACACTAATCGCTTGATAAACTTAAGACAAACAACAAATCAAGATGAAAAAAACAATTTTACTGGTAGCTTTTTTAAGCGTCATCACCGCAACTATGGCGCAGCGTACAAATTTAATTATCGATACCAAAGCATCCACCGTGCATTGGACGGCAAAGAAGGTGGTGGGTGGCCACGAAGGCACGATCAACCTGAAAAGCGGATCGCTACAAACTGATAAAGGTAAGATCGTCGGAGGCGAGTTTATCATCGATATGAATTCGCTGGCTTGTACCGATGCACCGAAATTAACCGGCCATTTAAAGAATGAAGACTTTTTTAACGTGCCGGAGTATAGTACTGCGAAGCTTGTTATTACCAAAGTAGATAACAGCAAAGCTAACCCCGTGCTTCATGGAAATCTGACGATAAAAGACAAAACCAAGGCGATATCGTTTCCGGCAAAAGTAACGAAGTCTGATGGCAGCGGATTGGAAGCGGAGGCAATGGGCATCAAAATCAACAGGCTTGATTTTGATATCAAATATCGTTCGGCAAGCTTTTTCGCTGATTTAGGCAACCGCGCTATAGAAGATGAATTTACTTTGGATGTTAAAATAAAAGCTAAAAAATAATAAAAGAGAGCCCTGCTCTCTTTTATTATTTTTTAGCAACATCGATAATATGGTATGAGCCGTCTTCGCGTTGTTCACCTTTGCCGATGGCCATCGTTTTGGAGTGGTAAAACAGGTAGGTCCAATTGGCCGCACGCCCCTCTTCCCAGTACTGGTTCCTCAAGTCACGAGCCTTACGCCCATCATAATCATACTTGGCGATAAAATTCTTAAAGATCTCTGCCGGATCCGGTAAAACATCGCCGCCAAAAAAGTAATGTTCACCATCAATATGGATATGGAAAGCTTGATGAAATGGCGTGTGCGCCCCATTTACTTCATAGCTGATCTGTTCGTTAATCTGTCCATCTCCATCCAGCAACACTAAGTTCCCGCTACGCTGAATGACGTCAAAAATTTCCGTGCGGTACGAAGAGTTTTCACCACTAAAGGCATACTCCCACTCGCCACGCTGCACAAAGTATTCGGCATTTGGGAAAGCTACACGCGCTGCACCATCTGTAAAAGCGACCATCCCCCCGGTATGATCTTTATGCAGGTGAGACATCAATACGTACTTCACATCGGCTGGATCGTAGCCCAGTTTGCGTATGTTTTCGTGCAACAGCAGTCCGCCCTCGTCGTCAGCAAAGCCTAAACCCGTATCGCAGAGGATAAGGCCATCTTCCGAAACGATCAAGAAAGGATGAACATGTACGAAAATAGAGCCTTTGCGTGTATGTGGATCATCTTTCTCCGGATCGAAAGGAACGAATGCTTTGGAAGCATCGACAGAAAACGATCCCTCATAAAGTGAATAAGCTTTAATCATTTTTTATTTTTTTATAATCCCGTAAGCCCCAAGGCGTTCACCCGGCCGAACGGGCATCTATTAGGTAAACCAATTTACAAAACGTATATTTACACGTTAATACAGCTGCAAAGATATGCAAAAAAGGTGGGTCGTAAAGCCAAAAAATGATGTCCAGAAAACCAACAAACTGCGTGATGAGCTGGGTATAAGCCCTATCATCGCAGCCTTGCTTCTCCATCGGGACATCGACACCTTCGAATCTGCTAAAACATTTTTCCGCCCATCTTTAGACATGCTCCACGATCCATTTCTTATGTGCGACATGGATAAGGCCATTGCACGCATAGAACGTGCGATTGGGAATAAAGAAAAAATCCTTATTTACGGCGACTATGATGTGGATGGTACGACAGCTGTTTCCGTAGTGTATAGCTTTTTCCGGGATTTTCACTCCGGATTAGAGTTCTACATACCAGACCGGTATCTCGAAGGCTACGGAATCTCAACGAAAGGGATCGACTACGCGCACGAAAACGGATTCTCCCTGATTATCGCTTTAGACTGCGGTATTAAGGCGGTTGACAAAGTAAGCTATGCTAAATCGAAGGGCATCGACTTTATTATCGGCGATCACCATCTCCCTGGCGCCAGCATTCCAGATGCGGTAGCGGTTCTTGACCCTAAACGTATAGACTGTCCCTATCCTTACAAAGAGCTCTCAGGCTGTGGCATTGGTTTCAAGATTATCCAGGCATTCATACAAAAGAACGAAATGGATATACAGCTCGCATATCAGTATTTAGATCTGGTAGCAGTCAGTATTGCATCCGACATTGTTCCTATCACGGGTGAAAACCGTATACTTACCCATTTTGGGCTGCGTAAACTGAATAGCAATCCAAATTGCGGACTTCAAGCATTAATTAACCTCTCTTCGAAAAAAACTGGGCAATTTTCTGTAAATGACATCGTCTTCCAGATTGGGCCGAGGATAAATGCTGCAGGAAGAATAGAGCATGCGAAGGATGCGGTGAAACTGCTCATATCCAAATCGCTGCAGGAAGCGAAAGATTTTTCAACAACCGTAGATGACCAAAACAACCTCCGCAAGGATTTCGATTTGAAAATTACGGAAGAAGCTTTGGCTATCATCGGCGAAGATGAAATCCTGCAAGCACGCAAGTCCACCGTGCTTTTTAAGGAAGACTGGCACAAAGGGGTGATTGGTATTGTGGCATCCCGGTTGACGGAGAAGTACTATCGCCCAACGATTATTTTGACCCAGACGAATGGACATATAGCCGGATCTGCACGATCTGTCCTTGGATTTGATCTGTATGAAGCGCTGAGCGAGTGTAGTGAATTATTAGAACAATACGGTGGGCACAAGTATGCCGCAGGCTTAACCATGCGCTTGGAAAACGTGCCGGCATTTCAGGAAAAGTTTGAATTAGTTGTGAGCAACAGCATCAAACCAGAAATGTTGCAGCAGGAAGTGCTGGTCGAAGCCGAATTGGAGCTGAAAGAAATTGATGCTAAATTTCATCGGCTACTCAAGCAGTTCGAGCCATTTGGCCCTCAAAATGAAGCACCTATTCTTTTGACAAAGAAGGTGTATGGAACGGGCTATATCGTTGGCACCAACCATATTAAAATTACGGTCCGCCAAGAAGGAAGTTCTCCTTTCGACTGTATAGGTTTTGGATTGGCTGAACACATACAGCATGTGAATGCGGGCCACGCATTTGACATTTGTTATACGATAGAGGAAAACACCTGGCGCGGCAAAAAGAATTTGCAATTAAATATCAAAGCAATTCGATATTAAAATATATTTGTAATCAAACGATTAAGGAGCTGATGATTTTAAAGGCGGAACATTTGATTAAAAAATACAAGCAGCGTACTGTTGTGAATGATGTGTCCTTTCATGTGGAACAGGGTGAAATTGTGGGTCTACTGGGCCCCAATGGCGCAGGGAAAACCACCTCTTTTTACATGATTGTAGGGCTAATCAAACCAAATGACGGCCATGTATTCCTGGATGAGCAAGAAATTACGCAGGATGCGATGTTCCAACGGGCACAGAAAGGTATCGGCTACCTTGCACAGGAAGCTTCCGTTTTTAGAAAGCTGTCCGTTGAAAATAATATTCTCGCCGTTCTAGAAATCCATTATCCTAATAAAGAAGAACGCCTAGCTAAACTGGAAGAATTGCTGACAGAATTCAGCTTGCACCGCGTGCGCAAAAATCGTGGCGATCTATTATCCGGCGGTGAAAGACGCCGTACAGAAATCGCTCGCGCCTTGGCGGCCAACCCGCACTTCATCCTGTTGGATGAACCGTTTGCCGGGGTAGACCCGATCGCCGTAGAAGAAATCCAAACCATCGTTTCCAAGTTGAAGCGTAAAAACATTGGTGTGCTTATCACAGATCATAATGTGCAGGAAACGCTTTCCATAACCGATCGAGCGTATTTGCTGACGGAAGGTAAGATCATGCTTACAGGCACACCAGAAGAGATTGCTGATAACGAGCTGGCACGTAAATTTTATTTGGGCCGCCATTTCGAGCTACGGCGGAAAAAACTATAATTGCAAGCCAACTAGAACTATAGACCATGGAATTACTTAATTCTCTATTTACGTGGATTATGAAAAAGCGCATTCATCAGATTGAGCTTTTTATGAAATATCCACATGATGTGCAGGAGGAATGGTTCCAAAGTTTAATTGCTACTGCGGAAGCTACCGAATGGGGAAAAAAATACGACTATAATAGTATCCTCACCCCAGAAGAATACAAAGAACGGGTGCCGATACAGGACTACGATGATGTAAAAGGCTATGTAGACCGCATGATTAAAGGCGAGCAAAATGTGCTCTGGCCTACAGATGTAAAATGGTTTGCCAAATCATCAGGTACAACTTCTGACCGTTCAAAATTTATTCCCGTTAGCATGGAAGCATTGGAAGACTGCCATTATCAAGGCGGTAAAGATATGCTTTCCATCTTTTGCCACAACAAACCCGAGAATAAGGTGTTTACCGGAAAATCTGTCGTCATTGGCGGGTCTTCCCAGATCAATAATTTTAGTCCTGACTCCTATTACGGCGACCTTTCATCTATCCTTATTCGGAACCTCCCCTTCTGGGCTGAATTTAAACGTACGCCTAATTTGGAAGTGACCCTAAATCCCAACTTTGAAGAAAAGATTGATCAAATTGCGGAAATTACAATTAAAGAAAACGTCACCAGTCTTGCCGGCGTGCCTACCTGGAATATTGTCATGGCAAAACGTGTTTTAGAAATAACAGGTAAAGACAACCTTTTAGAAGTGTGGCCAAACCTAGAATTCTATGGACATGGTGGGGTCAGTTTTAAACCATATCGGGAGCAGTTTAAGGCCTTAATACCGTCGGAAAACATGTACTACCTGGAAAATTACAACGCCTCAGAAGGATACTTCGGTCTGCAAGATCAATCGGACTCAGATGATCTCCTGTTGATGTTGGACTATGGTATCTACTACGAATTTTTGCCGATGGAAAATATCCACGATGAACATCCTCGAACATTAGGTCTCCATGAGGTTGAGCTTCACAAAAACTATGCGCTAATCATCTCCACCAATGCCGGATTATGGCGCTATAAGATTGGCGATACCATACGTTTCACATCGCTTTCCCCCTACCGCTTCCAGATTTCAGGCAGGACAAAACATTACATCAATACCTTTGGGGAAGAACTGATTGTCGACAATGCTGAACAAGCTCTACAACAAGCCTGTAAGAAAACGGATGCCGTTATAAAAGACTACACCGCGGGGCCAGTGTATTTTAGAAATAAAGAAGCCGGTGCACATGAGTGGATTATCGAGTTTGAAAAACAACCCAGCGACTTTCAGCAGTTTTGCGAAATTCTTGACGACACACTTCGCGAAATCAACTCAGATTATGATGCAAAGCGGTACAAAAACATGGCCTTAGGCTTTCCTATCGTCCATAATGCGAAGACCAATGTGTTTTATAAGTGGATGAAACACCGGGGGAAACTCGGCGGGCAAAATAAAGTTCCGCGTTTAGCAAATGACCGCATCTATCTGGAAGAATTGCTTAAAATGATCAACGCCTAAACAATTTCGACTATTCCGGTTATCATCTATTAATTCTTTTTTCTAAATTGCACATTCTTAATTTTAAAGGGATGAGCGAGACGAATACTTATTTAATTCGCGTAGAGCCGACAAAACAATCAAGACTCTCGCAAGTAGATTTCAATGACTTGAAATTTGGGCAAATGATGTCTGACCATATGCTTGTGGCCAACTATGAAAATGGCGCATGGACAGATGTCAGCATTGTGCCGTATGGTGATCTGAGTATTAGTCCTTCCATGTCTGCCTTACACTACGGACAGTCTATTTTCGAAGGCATAAAAGGATATAAATTCCCCGATGGTACCGTAAGTATCTTTCGCCCAGACAAAAACTGGGAGCGATTCAACAAATCTGCTGCTCGACTGCAGATGCCAGAAGTTCCGGAAGAAATTTTCATGGGAGGCTTAAAAGAGTTATTGCAGGTGGACCAAGCTTGGGTTCCTTCGGCGGAAGGTACCTCGCTGTATATCCGTCCTTTTATGTTTGCTACAGAAGCCGCCTTGGGTGTGCATCCGTCGGCATCATACAAATTTGTCATCATTACCTGCCCCGTAGGTGCATACTACAGCAAGCCGATCAGCTTGAAAGTAGAAACATATTATACGCGTGCAGCTGATGGCGGTGTGGGCTTTTCCAAAAATGCAGGGAACTATGCATTGTCCTTATTCCCTACGCAATTGGCAAATCAAGAAGGCTACGATCAAATCATGTGGACCGATGCTGCCGAACATAAATATATCGAAGAGGCGGGTACAGCAAACTTGATCTTTCGTATTGGCGACACGATTATCACGCCACATGGGGATACAATTTTGCACGGCGTCACGCGACGTACAATTATGGAGCTTGCCGAAAAGTGGGGCTTCAAAGCTGAACAGCGTAAGGTATCTGTGCAAGAATTAATCGATGGTATCAAAGATGGAAGCGTTTCGGAGGCTTTTGCCGCCGGTACCGCTGCAACCGTCACCCATATATCAAAGATAGGCTTTGAAAGCAAAGACTATGATTTGCCGCCGGTAGAAGGCCGTGAGTTTTCCAACAAAGTATTGGACTACCTAAACCAACTTCGGTATGGTAAAATTGAAGATCCTTTCGGATGGAACTTTATTGTATAATGAAGAAAGGGGCTTAATCGGCCCCTTTCTTATTTCTCTTCTATGTATCGTAATAGAGACCCCCATTCGGAGGACGTAAACCATTGCGTGTTGCCATATTTTTTAAACCAAGTGATCTGCCGTTTCGCGTAGCGCCTCGTATTTTGTTTAATGCGAGCCACCGCTTCTTCGAGCGTTATATCCCCATCCAGGTAGGCAAAAAGTTCGGCGTAGCCTACAGTCAACAGCGCTGGTTTATCACGATATGCAAGCAACGTTCGTACCTCCTCGAGTAATCCATCAGCCATCATCTGGTCAACACGCTGATTAATGCGTTCATACAGTTGCTCGCGCTCCATATGGAGACCTACGGTGATAATGTCGAATGGTCGGGCGCTTTGCATCTTTCCATGAAACGAGCTAAAAGGAAGACCTGTTGCATCAATAACTTCCAGTGCACGAATCACGCGTTGGGGGTTTTGCACGTCCGCGCTTTGAAAATAGCTCGGATCTAGTAGGCGTAGCTTCTCCTGTAACGCGGCGATACCTTGCTCTTCATATAGCTTGTTCAGCGTCTCCCGAACCTCTGCTGGTGCACGTGGAAGATCATCCAGACCTTCGCACAAGGCACGAACAAACAGCCCTGAGCCACCTACCATCACGACGATGTCACGCGTCTCGAAGAGACCCTTCAGTAGCGCTAAAGCATCGCGCTCATAGTCGCCAGCAGAATATGCAGTGGCTATGGAATGGGAGTCAATGAAATGATGCTTGGCCTGTTCTAGCTCCTCTTCAGAAGGCTTCGCGGTGCCAATCGACATCTCCCTGTAAAACTGACGTGAATCTGCAGAAAGGATTTCCGTATTAAAGTGCTGGGCAAGTCGAATGGCCATAGCCGTTTTGCCGACCGCGGTAGGCCCCACAACTGCAATCAACTTTTTTCTGTTACCTGTCATACGCTAATAAAAATACCTTAAGCTATTAACTTAAGGTATCCTTAACTCTATAAATTATTCAAAGTTTCTAAAATTCGTCTTCGAAGCCGTTTGATTTTTGCGACTGCTCTTCGCTATCGCCTTCGCTACTTTCGTCATCAAACATATCAAACTCTTCCTCATCATCCACACCGTATTCCGTCTCATCACCCGCAACTTCATCGTCGTCATCATCGTCGTCGTCAACGCCGGTAGAAAGTGGAAATGCTGCTGCAGCAGCATTTTTCGGCGCCTCACCAACAGATTTGGAAATCAATGGGTAGATTTTGCCATCTTCTTCCTTTAGGATCTTCACCAATTCAACGTGGAAATCATAGGGCCGATCAAAGTTATATACGTAATAAAACTTTTGGTGCGGGTCGTCAATAAACTTGCTCAAACGGATAGCTTCCATAGTAAGTACGCCAGCCTCTGCTTTACGATCCGATGGAAGCAGTGATATTTCTGTGCCTTTTTTCCATTGATCGTTACTCACATAAAAAGAAGAAGAAACATCAGATCTGTAACCGGTCGAATTGTGTATAGCCTCGTGCAGCTCTAGAAAAGTCGCTCTGGACGGCATGTCAATTTCCCTATATATATCCTCGTAGTCCTCAAAAGTTACTCGAAATCTGTAAATAGCCATTCTCTAATCGTATCGTTTAGTATTTTATCAATCAAAAGATAAAAATACAATAATTTTTAAAAATTTATAATACACCCGCGTTCTTAAGTCGCAATCCAAGGCTTTCGCCCTTTTTGGCGACATACCTCAACGCCTCTTCCCGACTGTTCGCAATTTCGCCCTCCAGAATGGCCTCGCGCATCGCATTTTTTATGACGCCTATCGTTCGTCCGGGGCCAAGATCAAAAAGCTGCATAATATCTTCTCCGGAAACCGGTGGCTGCCAGTTACGTATCTGATCGCGCTCTTCAACATCTTTCAGTTTTTGTTTGACCAACTCGAAGTTATCCCGATACTTGTGCTTTTTAAACTCGTTTTTAGTCGTTACGTCGGCATGGCATAACATCATTAACGCATCGACGTCATCTCCCGCATCAAAGAGTAATCGCCGGACGGCAGAATCCGTTACGATATCCTGCGCAAGTACAATTGGCCGAAGATGCAGCTGCACCAGCTTCTGCACGAACTTCATCTTGTCATTTAAGGGCAGTTTAAGTTCGGCAAATAGTTTGGGAACCATTTTAGCACCTCTGTCTTCGTGCCCGTGAAATGTCCATCCCACCTTTTTATCAAACCGCTTTGTGGCGGGCTTGGCAATATCATGCATAATAGCAGCCCAGCGTAACCATAAATCATCGGATAACGAAGCCACATTATCCAGCACCTCTAAAGTATGGTAGAAATTATCCTTGTGTCCACGCCCGTCGATAATGTCTACCCCGTGCAAATTTTGCATGGCCGGGAAAATCAGCGCCAATAAACCGGTATCAAAAAGATACCGAAAGCCCATGGACGGTTTACGGGAAAGAATGATTTTGTTGAGCTCGTCTGCAATACGCTCTTTCGATATTATTTTGATACGCTCCGCATATTCCGAAATCGCCATAATTGCCTTCACGTCGATTTTAAACTCCAGCTGTGTAGCAAAACGTATAGCGCGCATCATACGCAGCGGATCATCTGAAAAGGTAATGGCCGGGTCTAAAGGCGTACGAATTATGCGTTGCTCGATTGCTTGTACCCCATCAAAAGGATCTACTAGCTCGCCGAAGGTTGCGGTATTCAGGCTTAATGCCATGGCGTTAATGGTAAAATCTCGCCGATTCTGATCATCCTCCAACGTTCCATCTTCCACGATCGGGTTTCTGGAGTTTGATCGGTAGGACTCCTTTCGGGCGCCCACAAATTCGATGTTGATGTTGTCATAGACAAGCATAGCGGTGCCGAAACTTTTGTAAACGGCCACTTTAGTCTTCAATCGATCGCCTAATTTGGTAGCGAAGTCTATACCACTTCCAAGCACCACGATATCCACGTCATTATTAAATGGCCTTCCCATAATCCGATCACGAACAAAGCCGCCAATAACAAAGCATTCAATCTTCTCTGTATCTGCTAAGTCTCTGATTAGTTGAAAAATAGGATGTTGTAAGTATTCTCGCATAGCAATCTTCTCGTAGGCCGGAACCCATCAGCGAGCAAAAATAAGGATTATTTAGTAGAAAGTCGGGGATAAAGTGAAGAAGGAACAGCGTGATGCGTAGTGGGTAATGTGTAGTGCGAGAAGAATCCAGAATGAGTCCAGCGGCGTCAACGATCTATAGTCAACGATCTGTGACCAGTTGCGCGCCCTTCGGGGTCATAAAACAGAAGCAATCATCAACACATAGGCGACACGCTACGCGGTCGGTTCAACCCCTGAATAGACAAGCTATAGGGAAAAAGGGATTCGAAAGAATGAACCCTAATCCCGATCCTTTGATAATCTTCGGAAAGCTAACGGATTTGCGGTTAGCTCTGCTTGCTCTCGTCTTTTTTCCACGATATGTACGGCCGCAAAAATCGCTTCTAGAAAAGATTCGTGCGATGCTATATTTTTCCCGGCGATGTCATAGCCCGTTCCATGATCTGGAGATGTACGAACAATCGGAAGCCCTGCGGTAAAATTAACACCTTTTCGAGAGGCTATATGTTTAAATGGGATAAGTCCCTGATCGTGATACATGGCTAGCACAGCATCAAACTTGGTGTAGGCTTCGCTAGCAAAAAAGCCGTCGGCCGGATAAGGTCCAAAACAGAAAATGCCTTCCGCTTTGGCTTGTTCGATAGCTGGCTTGATTATCTCGTCATCTTCCGTACCGATCAAACCGTTATCACCGGCGTGTGGATTGAGTCCCAAAACGGCTATTTTCGGCTTCTGAATCCAGAAATCCTTCTTCAGGCTGTCATGCATCATCTTTAATTTTGCGATGATGGGTTCTTTACGTATGGACGCGGCTATGTCTTTCACCGGAATATGGCCTGTTACCACACCGATACGAAGCTCGTCGGCAATCATAAACATCAGCACATCACCCGCTTCTGATTTTGCTTGTAAAAACTCCGTATGTCCGGGAAAATTGAATCCTTCCTGCTGTATATTGTGCTTATTGATTGGTGCCGTGACCAAGGCATCAATACGTCCTGCGTTCAGATCTTCCACCGCTTTGTCCAACGACAAAAACGCATATTTACCTCCGATTTCGTTTTGCTCACCTAGTGTTATTTTCACGTCTTCTTGCCAGCAGTTGATCATGTTGGCGCGCTTTGGGTTTGCCTGATCAGCGCTATTGATGACGTGGAAGCTGAAATCCTGAATACCGATGGCTTTGCGGTGGAAAGAAGCCACTTTCGTATTACCATAAACAATGGGTGTAAAGAATTCGAGGACCCGGTTATCCATTAACGATTTGATGATGACTTCTAACCCTATCCCATTAACATCCCCTGTAGTAATACCTATTTTCAGTTTTTCACTCATTTGTTCAAGCTTTAAATCAAAATTACAAATTTTAGGCTAATAAAAAAGCGTTGAAGATAGACATCAATGCGGGAAAGTAACAAGGCACGCTGTAGGTATTCTTAAGTTAACCTGCTTATGTTGTCCAAAAGCCGAAATACGCACTCGCCTTGCGGGAGAGCTCTGCGCAAAAAATAGTATCTTTGCACAAACAAAGGATATGAGCACAGTACGCGCAAAAAAACATCTAGGACAGCACTTTCTAAACGATAAAGGTGCAGCCCAAAAAATTGTCGAGGCACTGAACCCATCGCTTGGCTTTAAACAGGTGTTGGAAGTTGGTCCAGGCATGGGTGTTTTGTCTGACTTTTTATTGGAGAAGGAGGCTTATGAAACGTGGCTCATCGATATCGACGATGAATCGATAGGTTACCTAGCAGAAAAATACCCCCAATTGGAGCATCGGCTTATACACGGGGATTTTTTAAATCTGGACTTTGGACAATTTTTTACGTCATCAATGGCAGTTATTGGAAATTTTCCCTATAATATCTCTTCGCAAATACTTTTTAAGATCCTGGAAGAGCGGCATCGTGTCGTACAAATGGTTGGAATGTTTCAAAAGGAAGTAGCCGAACGCTGTGTAGCGAAGCCAGGGAGTAAAGAGTACGGCATTCTCAGTGTTTTCTTACAGGCTTATTACGATGTGCAGTACCTATTCACGGTCAAGGCTGGCGCATTTAACCCACCGCCCAAAGTACTGTCTGGTGTGATGCAGATGACGCGAAACAAACGGGAAACATTGGACTGTGATGAAAAATTGTTTTGGCGTGTAGTGAAGGCATCCTTCAATCAACGGCGTAAGACGCTTCGCAATTCGCTATCAGCCATTGTTCCAAAGGATAAGATGAGTGACAACCCCTTGTATGAATTACGCGCCGAGAGGCTATCGGTAGCGGATTTTGAAAGCCTCACACGTGAAATTGGCGCGGCGCTCTAACACAAGCTTGTATGAACGTAAAGGTCGCAATTGTCGGCGGAGGCGTGGCCGGATTAACCACAGCTATAGGCTTGCACAAACTCGGTATACGTGCGCAGGTCTTTGAACGCGTGCAACTCTTGCGCGGTATCGGAGCCGGCTTTGGCCTTGCCGCCAACGCTATGCAGGCCTTCGACTACCTCGGTCTCCGCGCCGGTGTGGAGCAAATTGGGCACTTTTTACCGTCCTACAATATTCTTGATCAAAACGGAAAAGTATTGGTGTCGCCATCAACCGGAGATATAACCAAAAATTACCATCAGAAGAACTTTTCCATACACCGCGGCGACCTCCATCAATTTTTATTGGCGCAATTGCCGACAGATGCCGTAACGCTGGGCAAAGAAGCGATACGCGTTTCCAAAAAGGAGCAAACGGTAGTCGTCCATTTTGCCGATGGAAGTAGCATCGAAGTCGAGGCCTTGATCGTCGCCGACGGCGTGAAATCGCCTATTCGGCAGCAATTGATTCCTTCTTCGAAACCGCGCTATTCCGGCTATACCTGCTGGCGCGCCATTATCGACAATAGCTCGACGAATATCCAACTAGGCACCGAAACCTGGGGCGCAAGAGGTCGCTTCGGCATGACACCACTCGTTAACAACAAGCTTTACTGGTATGCCTGTATCAATGCAGCACCCAATAGCCATGTCTATCGGCATTTTAAGGTAGCAGACTTAAGACAGCATTTCAACAAGTACCATTCGGCAGTAAGCGATGTATTGGCCCACACTGCAGATGAGGATCTTTTGTGGAACGATATAATTGATATAAAGCCGTTGCGCAGCCTTGCTGATGGCCGCATAATATACCTGGGAGATGCTGGGCACGCTACAACACCGAATCTGGGACAGGGCGCTTGTCAGGCTATTGAAGATGTAGCGGTGCTTGTCGATGAGCTACGCCGCAAGCAGGACTTCGTCGAGGCTTTTCAGCACGTTAACCGCCGCCGCCTGTCGCGGACGCGCTATATTACGGATACCTCTTGGCAAATCGGCAAAATTGCCCAATGGGAAAATCCCGTATTGATCGCTGTTCGGAATATAGCTATGCGTATCTTGCCGGAAAAGATCAAACAAATCCCATTGCAAAAATTAATGAAAGAAGATTTTATGTCTATTAACAAAGGATGATGGAACACGCTATTTTAATCGTTGATGATGTACATGAAGTACTGTTGGAAAAGCTGGAAAGTGCGGCTATTCTTTTTAACTACCGGCCCGAGTTTGACAAATCCAAGGCCGAGCAGGTTATTGGTAGGTACACAGGACTCATCATACGTTCAAAATTTCAGGTCGATCAGGACTTTATCGAGAAAGCGAATAACCTCCAATTCATTGCTCGCGCCGGCGCAGGAATGGACAACATCGATGAAGACTATGCGCGCTCGCGGGGGATAGCACTGATTCCCGCGAATGAAGGCAACCGCGATGCTGTAGGTGAGCATATGATAGGCATGTTGCTAAGCTTGATGAACAATCTCAATCGGGGTCACCGCGAAATCATAAACGGGCAGTGGCGGAGAGAAGGAAATCGAGGTTACGAACTTAAAGGCCGTACGGTGGCCCTTATCGGCTATGGCCATAACGGTCAAGCTATGGCGAAGAAGCTCTCCGGTTTTGAGGTAGACGTTATCGCGTATGATAAATATAAAACCGGCTTTTCCGATCAGTATGCCCGGGAAGTTTCTATGGAAGAAGTCGTAAAACAAGCTGACGTGCTAAGCTTCCACATTCCGCTTACGCGGGAAACAAAAGGTATGGTTGACAGAGAATACCTGTTCCATTTTCGCAAACCAATATTTTTTCTGATGGGTGCACGGGGTGGCATTGCCGATATACCCGCCGTTTTGCATTACCTGGACCAGGGAAGAATATTGGGAGCAGCTTTTGACGTGCTTCCTGTTGAAAAATTCCCAGCCTTGAGCGAGCAACCTTGGTTTGAGGATTTTATGAAACGCGATAATGTTTTAGTTAGTCCGCACGTCGCTGGGTGGACCTTCGAAAGCTACTATAAGTTATCGGCGATCCTTGCCGATAAGATTATCACGCTTCTTAGAACAAGCTAAAAGAGAGGAGTACGGAAAGGAATTGGATCACCAAGGCAAAATCTAATAAGTAGGCATGGTGATAACGATCGGCCTGCCGAAACACTACTGTGCGCAATACCAGGGCGATCAACAAGTTGGTGGAAAGGATACCGATCTTGAGCGGTAATGGAAAATGCGTGAGCACAACACAAAAACTATGTAGCCCTATTAGCATATAGCACAAACGGATAGCGCGCGGGGCGCCAATCATATTCGGAATGGTTTTTAAGTGGTAATACGAATCCTGTTTAATATCACGAATATCGAAAGGCAACGTACAGATAAGCAAAAAGATAAATTTCAGTGCAAATAGCATAACGAGCCGTTGTGTATCGATATTCACCCCGTTCAAGAACAACTCAAAAGCGGGAAGGCAAACCGAGCTCAATGTCCACACCAGTGCAATATGAAAAATTTTTACCGCCGGAAGTTGTCGTAACCCCACCACTTTTCCTTTGTAGGGAAATATCGGGAAAGAATAAGCAACGCTAAACAGACCGATGGCTCCTAAAAAGAGTAAGCTATAGAAATGAATGTTAAAAATGGCATAAGCCAGAACCGACACCGCAACCCCACTATTTAGCCAAAGCACCCATTCATGTTTAAACACCCAGCGCGTTCTTTTGTAGATGGATTTACTGGGCTCCTTGGGACGCGAAAGAAGCAAACTAAAGTTGTATAACAGCAAAGTGGCAGCACCCTCGATAGCAATGATGGCATAGTCATAAGGCGCATCAAAAAAGAGATAGGTTAGTGCGCACTGCGCCATCGCCGCGGCCGCGATAAGCAGATTTGTATGAATAAGGAAGTAATAGCTTTGCCGCAACGCATTCATAGTTAAAGATACCAATAGTTAGCTAACGTGCCTTCAAGTCCATCAATTATCCGACAAAAAGATTGACATTCATGGCAAAAAAAACTAAATTAGCTTATACGTATTCATTGCAGACAGTTATTAATAAATAGTTGTCTTTATTGAATAAATAATTTTGCACCACATACTATGAACCTACAGATTAAAAGTTTTGAGGAATATCAAGACGCATACAAACATAGCGTCGAAAACCCGGAAGAATTTTGGGGACAAATTGCAGAAAATTTCTTTTGGAAAAGAAAATGGACCAATGTCTTAAATTGGAATTTTACCGATCCGGATATTAAATGGTTTGAAGGTGGGAAAGTTAATATTACGGAAAACTGCTTAGACCGTCACATCTACAATATGGGGGATAAGCCGGCCATCATTTGGGAACCCAACGATCCAAACGAAGCACACCGCATATTGACCTACAAGCAGTTACTGGATAAAGTAGAAACCTTTGCGAATGTACTAAAAAACAACAATATCGGTAAAGGCGACAGGGTGTGTATCTATCTACCGATGGTTCCCGAGCTTGTTATTGCTGTTCTAGCCTGCGCGCGCATTGGCGCTATCCATTCCGTCGTGTTTGGCGGCTTCTCTGCGCAATCCATCGCAGATCGCATTAGCGACGCCGAGTGTAAGCTTGTAGTGACCTCGGACGGAGGATTTCGTGCTGGTAAGGTGCTAGAACTTAAATCCATCGTAGATGACGCCCTGATGCAATGCAAATCTGTGGAACGCGTCATTGTGTTAACGCGGACCCGCACCCCGGTATCGATGATAAAAGGGCGCGATGTATGGTGGGAAGATGAGATCAAAAAGGTAGAAACGCAAGGGAATCCGCCCTGCCCCGCCGAGGAGATGGACGCCGAAGATCCGTTGTTCATCTTGTATACCTCCGGTTCTACCGGAAAACCCAAAGGCGTGGTACACAGCACCGGGGGCTATATGGTCTATACCGGCTATACGTTCTCGAATGTATTTCAATACCAGCCCGGTGAGGTATATTTCTGCACGGCAGATATAGGCTGGATTACCGGACACAGCTATATTGTTTATGGTCCGCTATCGCAGGGCGCCGTTTCATTGCTTTTTGAAGGTACACCGACATACCCTGACGCCGGTCGGCTGTGGGATATCGTAGAAAAACATAAAGTAAACATCCTATATACGGCACCAACTGCTATCCGTTCGTTAATGGCCTTTGGCGATGAGTTTATCGAAAACAAAGACTTAAGTAGCATCAAAAAATTGGGATCGGTAGGCGAACCCATAAACGAAGAGGCCTGGCATTGGTATCACGATAAAGTGGGCAAAGGAGAGGCACCGATAGCAGACACCTGGTGGCAAACCGAAAATGGTGGAATTCTCATATCTGCCTTGGCAGGGGTCTCTCCTACTATTCCTGGCTATGCGATGCTACCATTGCCCGGCGTACAGCCTTGCTTGATGGATGAGCAGGGACAGGAAATTGAAGGCAACGATGTCTCCGGAAATCTGTGTATCCAGTTCCCGTGGCCAGGCATGTTACGTACCACTTGGGGCGACCATGAGCGTTGCAAGCAAACCTACTTTTCCACTTACGAAAACAAATATTTCACCGGTGATGGGTGCTACAGAAACCCCGATGGCTATTATAAAATTACAGGTCGTGTAGATGACGTCCTGAATGTTTCAGGGCACCGTATTGGTACAGCCGAAGTCGAGAATGCTATCAATATGCATGCTGACGTTGTAGAATCTGCCATTGTAGGATATCCGCATCCGGTAAAAGGCCAAGGAATCTATGCCTATGTTATCGCCAACCACCATATTGACGAAGAGAGCACACGTAAAGATATTTTACAGACGATTTCCCGAATTATCGGCGCAATAGCGAAACCTGACATTATTCAATTTGTTTCTGACTTACCGAAAACGCGGTCTGGAAAGATCATGCGCAGAATTTTACGGAAAATAGCAGAGGGCGAAACGCAAAACTTAGGGGATACCTCTACCCTTCAAGACCCGACAGTGGTGGAATCTATCATCAAGGGTGCTCAAGAATTTAATAAATAAATAGGATTGGCTATGGTGTGTCAGCTTCTTCGGCACACTGTAGCATATCCCTTATTAGTCGATATCCTTTACGCATCGAAAGCCTACGTTGTTTGTCGGACTATTAACCTCGCCTTTGCCTCGGCTTCCCGCTTTATAACGTTCGCAATATGCATCATTACATAAGAAGGAACCACCACGCTGCACACGCTTTACTAAACCCGGCTCCTGCGGATCATACGAATCTTTAGGCCCTGTTGGGTTGGCTTTGCTATCGTTTAGGCTGTAAGCATCGGCACGGTAAAAATCCGAACACCACTCCCAGACATTTCCTTCCATATCATACAGACCCCAGGCATTTGGCGGAAACGAGCCCACAGGTGCCGTCGTCTCAAAACCATCTTCCAGGGTATTGCTTGCCGGAAATTTTCCTTGGAAAATATTGGCTAACCATTTGCCATCCTCTTTCTTGTCATTTCCCCAGTAATAGGGTTCTGTTGTATGCTTTCCCGCTTTCGCTGCATATTCCCACTCGGCTTCGGTGGGCAATCTTTTACCTGCCCACTTTGCATAAGCAGCCGCATCTTGATAGGCCAAATGCGTCACCGGATGACTCTCCTTTCCCTTTATCGAGCTATCGGGTCCTTCGGGATGCATCCAGTTTGCGCCAGGTACATAGGTCCACCATTGCAAAGGCTGGTCCAGACCTGAAATATCATTGTTAGGTGTGAACACCGCGGATCCAGGAACCAATACCGCAGGATCTACGCCCGGAAATTCTTTCGGATCTAGCGGTTGCTCAGCAACCGTGACATAGCCCGTCTCCTTGACAAATTGGGCATATTGGGCATTCGTAACCTCGTGCTCATCCATGTAAAAAGAGCGAAGAGACACCTCGTGAATAGGTTGCGCATCTGGAAAGGAGACCGACCCCATTTGAAAAGTGCCGGCTTCAATCAATACCATATTCGCATCATCGGCACCTCTCTTTCGGACAAGTGAATCCTGTTGAACCCGCGCGAAGCGAGAAGGGATAACGCCAACGTGACAAACGGCGACTGCATCCGAAGGATCGCTCGTATGCCGCTGTTGCGAACTGGATGTACAGCCTAAACACACCAGTAGCAGAAAGAGTGAGACGAAGGTCATGCTATTCATAACTTCCAATATACCACTATTTATACAGAAATAAAAAAGCTTATGAAGAGAAATGCCCTCCGAGAATACAGCGTATTCGGGAGGGCACTCAACCTGGGAAAACCAGTAAGCTATATGTTTAAAGAATTCTTACTTTACGTTCAATTGATTTTCTTGGGATTTCGTAACTTTTGGTCGTATGCCCGTATTTCCGCCGCCGTTAAGCGTCAAATCGTGAGGCTGATTTGTTTTCCAAGCCCCTTTGGTAAAGTCGGGAATAGCCACCGTTTTGCTATTACGGGCTACAGATTCACAGCTCAAGGGCACAATCACACTCCAAGAAGCTCCGTCATAGACATCCTGGTCTAGCGGCAGACCATTGCGCAGACAATCAATCAAGCGCCAATCCATCATAAAATCCATCCCACCATGTCCACCAACTTGTTTAGCTTGTTCACCGATATAAGAGATAAGCTGAGGCGTATACTTATCGTACAATCCTTTCAATTCCTCATCTTTTACAAAACTGTGCCCGAAGGCAATGCGTTCTTCCGGATATTTTTGCGCAAAGGCTTTGGTTCCGCTTAATGCATGAAGGCGGGAATAGGGTCTTGGTGATGTCACATCGTGCTGAAGCATCATGGTCTTACCCTTTTCCGTTTTAATCAATGTGGTATCCATATTCCCGCGGTATTTCTTGCCTACAAATTCCTGAAAAAAGGAGTCTGAAGTGGCCAATTCCCGGGCCTTTTCAGCCATCATAAAGTCATTGGATTGCATAGCTACTAAATGTGTCATGCGATCGCCCCTGTTAATATTCATACATTGTGCAATCGGCCCTAGGCCATGTGTAGGATACAGATTGCCGTTCATCTTGATGTTTTCCCGCAGACGCCACATGTTGTCGTACCCATTTTTATTAAAATTCAGCTCCAAAAGATCGTGGATATAGGCGCCTTCAGCGTGGATCAATTCACCAAAAAGCCCTTGTCGAACCATGTTCAGCGTAAGCATTTCAAAGAAGTCATAGCAGCAATTTTCCAGCATCATGCAATGCTTCTTCGTTTCTTCCGATGTCTTAACCACGTCCCAACACTCTTTGACCGTAAGTCCGATAGGCACTTCACAGGCAGCATGTGCCCCTGCTTTCATGGCGGCAATGCTCATCGGTGCGTGGTAAGGCCAAGGGGTACAAATATATACAAGATCCAGCTCGGTCTCCTTCAACATCTGCTGCCAGCCATCCTCGCCCGAGTAGGATTTGGCTTCTTTGAGGCCTTTGCTAGTCAATAATTTTTGAGCTTTCGCGACGCGATCTGCGTGCTTATCGCACAGGGCTACAATCTCTGCCCCCTCGATATACGATAGGCGATCAACAGCGCCTGGACCACGCATCCCAAGTCCGATAACGGCAACCTTTACCTTGTCTATTTTTGGTGCCGCATAGCCGCTCATATTAAAACTGGCCGACGCCCCGAACGCATCTTGGTGAAGCGCAGGCAGTGAAACGGCAACACCGGATAATAAGGAAGCCTTCTTTAAAAAATCTCTTCTATTGGAGTTCATATTTGATAATTTCATGTACATTAAAGGGGGCAATAAGCGCCCCCCTTAAATCACCTATTTTAAAACAAACTAAACAGTTCAATATTACCTATTCACGTGTAGATGAAAAGGGATATAAATGGTATTTTAAAAGCCATTTGTTAGCCTTTGCTATGCAAGTATAGTTTTATTAAAAGTGAAATAAAAATGAAATTGTAAAGCAAACGTTTGCTTAATTTTTTAGGGTTAGCCGAACGTTCATTTTTCAATAAACGAGCTTGGATCCATAGCGCTTAGATATCGATTTGACCAATCAATTCCTTCAACTGTATTTCGGATAGCTTTGCCTGCAACTGCGCTGTGTTGAAACGCGAGAGCGCAGCGATAAAATTTTCCTGGGCGTCACGAAATTCCACCGCACTTATTGAACCGATGGTATACTTGGCCAACGTGATGTTAAGATTTTGCCGAGCGATATCTTCGTTTTTTTTCTCCAGCTTTACCAACTCCAAATTGGTAAGGTAGGTTTCGTAGGCGGTTCGAAGGTTAGTCTGCACCAAAAGGCGCTGTTGCTCTATACGTAGCCCAGCGTTCTCAATCTCTATTTTGGCGATGCGTTCATTACGCCGTTGATTAAATCCGTCGAATATATTTACAGCAGCCGTTACGCCATAATTGAATCCCCGAGAATTGGATTGCGCAACGAATCCCAAGCTGGATTCCGACTGCGAGAAATTGTAGCCGGTATTCAGCCGAATCACAGGATATCGGGCCGCTTTAATATTTTTTAAATCGAGCTCCGCCAATCGTTTGTTCAGGATGATAAGCTGTAAATCTGGGTTGAACCGGTCAGCCTGATCCAATAAGTCAGCATATACCAGTGCGCCATCAATGGATACCAGGGTGTCTACGGCAAAATCGATATCCAACTCGCGCGCAAGTAGTCCATTCAGTGATGTTTTTAAGTTTTTAACCGTTTCGGCTTGGCGTAAGCGCATGGATACATCTTCATTTAAATTCACCTGTACGTTCAGTACTTCAAGTTTAGCGGCCTTGCCTATGGAGAATCTATTTTGTGCTGTTCGAAGACGTTCGTTTGAAATATGGATGTTGGAATCGAGTGCCGACAACATATTCTGTTGCTCCACAATGGTGTAATACAAGGTGATCACGTCGCCAACAGTCGTTAGCACCGCCCGCTTCATTTCCAATTCACCTTGCTTCTCTAGCTCTTGCAACCTGTCCAGCCTAGCAAACATGCCTAGCCCGTCAAAAATTGTCCAACCAATATTGACCCCATAGGTCAGGTTGTTATTTCGCGCATTGTCCAACGAGCGCTCTATACCATTATTTTGAACTTGATTGGAATTTTGGATGCTGTTGCTCTGGGTTAAGTTACCCGTTACCGTTGGCAGTAAGCCGGCAGTACCGTATGTGTTGTTTTCCTTGGCAATACGTTGGGTGTTTTTCGATAAACGGATATCATAATTGTTCTCAAGAGCAATATCCACGGCTTCCCGTACGCGCAGTATATCCTGACCCCAAGCCGTTGTTCCCCACACGCCAAAAGACAAAAAAAATAAAAATAATACTCTACTCATGACATTATGCTTCAATCTCATCAAATTCTGGTCGCTTTTTTCTCGCTTTTGACATCATCAAATAGAAGGCTGGAATAACATACAATGTTAAGATAAGCGAAAACATGGTTCCGCCGACGATAACAACCCCCATACCTATACGACTAGTGGATGCCGCGCCAAGCGACAGCGCAATGGGCAGTGCCCCCAAGGCAATGGCCAATGAGGTCATCAGGATAGGGCGCAAGCGCGCTTCCGAAGCCGTAACGACTGCTTGGTATTTATCCAATCCTTGATCCCGAAGTTGGTTGGCAAATTCCACAATGAGAATCCCATTTTTTGTTACCAACCCGATAAGCATAATCGTGCCTATCTGACTAAAAATATTCCAAGTTTGGCCGAAGAGCCATAACGAAAACAGGGCGCCGCCAACGGCCATTGGTACCGTCAACAGGATGATGATCGGATCGATAAAGCTCTCAAACTGTGCTGCAAGAATTAAAAAGATGAGAAGTACCGCTAAGCCAAAAGCAAACATCGTATTTGAACCACTCTCCACAAAGTCGCGCGCTTCACCGCCTAAATCTGTTGTAAAACTTGCATCCAACACTTTTTCTTTGGTCGCGTCCATGGCTTCAATGCCATCACCCATGCTCTTTCCCGGTGCTAAGCCCGCAGATACCGTGGCAGACATATACCGATTATTATGGTAAAGTTGTGGTGGGCTACTCCGTTCCTCCATCGTCACGATATTATCGAGCTGAATGAGCTGCCCGCTCTGGCTTTTCACAAAAATAGAGGCCAGATCCATCGGCGTAGCCCGATCTTTCCTATCAAACTGCCCCATCACCTGATACTGCTTACCATTCATCATGAAATACCCAAAACGTTGCCCCGATAGCGACATCTGTAAGGTTTGCGCCACATCCAGAACCGAAACGCCTAGGGATTGTGCTTTGACTCGATCGATCGTGACAAAAATCTCCGGCTTATTGAACTTGAGATTCACGTCAACCATAGAAAACGTATTGTTCTTACTCAGCTCATCCATAAAAACAGGAATCTTTTCTTCAAGTTCCTGAAAATTGGGAGCCTGAATAATATACTGTATCGGCAGGCCACCACGCCTATTCACGGAAATTGTGGGCTGCTGAGACACCGCCACCCGAGCTTCAGAGTATGGTTTGGTAAGGCTTGATAAATGGTTACTGATATCTTCCTGCGAGCGCTCCCGCTCATTGGGCTGAACAAGCCCCAATCGTACAATACCGCTATTTACCGATGATGACCCAAAGCCGGGGGATGTGATGACCAAGCTAACTGTCTTTTCGGGAATCGAGTCGTTGATCAACAACGTAAGATCCGTCATGAATCGATCCATGTACTCATACGAAGCACCTTCAGGTGCGGTGACGCGCAAGCTTATATAACTACGATCGTCATAAGGAGCAGTTTCCTTGGGAAGAACGGAATAGAAGAAATATATTAATACAAAACAGCCTGCAATCACCGCAAAACTCAACCACTTAAAGCGAAGGAATCCACGTAGAGACTGTTCATACTCTTTATTCATCATGACGAAGTAACGCTCCGTCTTGTCGTAAAATTTAGATCGTTGCTGTTCGCCACCCTTCATGAGATAGGCATTGAGCATAGGCGTAAGGGATAAGGACACGAAAGCAGAAATAAGCACCGCAGCGCCAATAACGACGCCAAACTCGCGAAATAACCGCCCTACAAAACCTTCCAAGAAAATAACCGGTAGAAAAACGGCGGCCAACGTAATGGAGATGGATATGACGGCAAAGAAAATTTCGTTAGAGCCTTTTATTGCGGCTTCAATGGGCGACATGCCTTCTTCCACTTTCTTAAAAATGTTCTCCGTAACGACTATACCGTCATCCACCACTAAACCTGTAGCCAGCACAATCGCTAACAGCGTCAGCACATTAACCGAAAAGCCACAGAGATACATAATGAAAAATGTGGCAATCAACGACACGGGAATATCGATCAATGGGCGGAAGGCAATAGCCCAGTTTCTAAAAAACAAGTAGATGATCAGGACCACCAGGACGATAGCAATTGCTAACGTCTCCAACACCTCAAGGACAGCCTTTTTCACAAATTGCGTATTGTCCAGGGCAATGTTCAAATCGAAACCCGGTGGCAAATCGTCTTGTAGCTTATCATACTCCAGATAGAATTGATCAGCAATATCCAGATAGTTCGTGCCCGGCTGTGGAATAATAGCTAAGCTGACCATTGGATAGCCGGAATCGGACATCTTAGTCTCGAAATTCTCCGCCTCTAAGGCCGCGGTGCCGACGTCGCCTAAACGAATATTTCGGTTTTCATCCGATTTAATGATGATATTGTTGAACTCGGCTTCACTGGCAAGATTGCCCATCGTTTTAACCGCCAATTCGGTATTGGCGCCGGTCAGTTTTCCTGATGGTAGCTCTACGTTTTGACTATTTAACGCTGCGCGCACATCCAGCACCGTCAACCCATAAGCCGCTAAGCGGTTAGGATCAATCCATAACCGCATGGCATACTTCCGCTGCCCCCAAATTTGTACAGAACTTACACCGGGGATGGTTTGCAAGCGCTGCGCGATGACGTTTTCGGCATAATCAGAAAGCTCGAGCACGTTTTTTGTCGTGCTCTGTACCGTCATCGTAATAATAGGCTCTGAATCGGCGTCGGCTTTTGACACAACGGGCGCCGCATCAATATCCTGTGGCAAATTGCGTAGTGCCTGCGATACCTTATCCCGAACGTCATTAGCAGCTTCTTCGAGATTCTTACCTAAATTGAATTCGATGGTAATATTGCTGCTACCCTGATTACTGGACGATGAAATATTTCGAATACCATCTATGGAATTGATCGATTTTTCTAACGGCTCTGTAATCTGCGATTCAATAATGTCGGCATTCGCGCCAGAATAATTCGTACGTACAGATATCTGCGCAGGGTCTATCGATGGATATTCCCGAATGCCCAGAAATGTATAACCAATAATGCCAAAGAGAATCAACATCAGATTCATGACTATGGCTAAAACCGGCCGCTTTATGCTTAATGTCGATAGACTCATAATGGTTGCTTTTTAGCGAAGTGTTACCGTAACCGGACTGCCGTCCCGTAATGACATAACTCCTGATGTTAGCACAGTATCGCCTGCCCTGATGCCTTTCAAAATTAGAATCTCAGCGTCGGTCCTACCGCCTGTCTCTACCAACACCTCAGACGCTTTACCAGACTTTAGCACAAATAATTTCTTACCATTTTGAATAGGAATTAGGGCCTCCGTAGGCACAAGCAACCCCGTCTCTATGGTTTCTAAAGGGAAAACTACATTTGCAAAGGTACCCGGAATCAATTGGCTATCGCCATTTTCCGCCATCGCGCGCACCCGTAACGTGCGGGTAGTGGCTTCCACGATTGGCTCTATGGCATATACGCGAGCCGAAAATTCTTTTGCTATTTCCTGTACAGTAAATCTGACGTGACTCCCTATTTTTACTTTACTAGCGTATTTTTCAGGGATAGAAAACTGCAATTTCACCTTGCTTAAATTCGCTAGTTGAGCAATATCGGTTGTAGGGGTAATGTAACTGCCTTTGGAAATATTGCGCAGCCCTACCGTTCCAGAAAATGGTGCTCTGATCAACGTTCGTCTCAACTGTGCCTCGATAAGCTGTATCTGCGATTGTGCTGTTCTGAACTCTGCACTAGCAATATCATATTCTTCCTGACTGATTGCCTCCTTTTCCAAAAGTAGTTTGGCACGTCTTTCATTTTCGGCGGAAAGCATATTCTGGGTTTTCGCTTGCGCAAGCTGTGCACGAAGTTCACCATCGTTAATCCGGATCAATACCTGACCTTCCCCTACCTTTCCGCCCTCGGAAAAGTTTAATTCTTCCACGATACCCGAAATTTCGGAACGCAGGCTAACAATTTCATTAGGCTCTATAGCTCCAGTCAATGACAGAAAATCAGAAAAAGGTTTACCTTGTACAACAAAGCCGTAAACCTTAGACTCGGATGACCGACTACCGCCACCACTACTGTTAGCCTTCTTATTGTTGACCATTATACGATACGCCACCAAACTTCCTATTATAACAAGAACGGCAATCAAAAATATAGAAACTTTCTTACTCATGGCTGTCTTATGTGGACAATAAAGCGATTGAATTTGTGGCACAAGATACCGCTATTTGGCCAGACCGACTTGTAAAAATCTTAACATAAAAATACTTCCACCTACCACACAGAGGGGATCTGCACCGCGCGAGCAGCTTAGTTTTAGCCTAGCAGTTAATAGACCATAAGCACAGGATAACCGCCCGTAAGATCTGCTTTTTGGCCGCTCTTTACTATAAAATGGTATTGGATGATTTCGCTAACCAAAGATATCAGGACACGTTGATTTTACGAGAGGCAACTGGTCGCTTCTTCCTAGAACACAGCCTTATTCTGCGATAATATCGTTGTCCTTGTTCATGAAAGGATACATAGCAAATATAAATCCCAAGCATACGGTTAAGCGTATGCTTGGGATGCAAACAGCATAAAAAAAGCTGTTTGATAGAATGAGGATAAGAAGCGCCAATACAGTCGGTATAAAAGATTGTTATCCGCCAAATATCATATCAACGCTTTCGTGCTACCTAAAAATTGGTGTAATAGATACTCTTCGCCAAATCTGGATAAATTAAATCCGTAATGACCACGCCGAAATACCCTTTTGGGTTTTGCTTGAAGAAATCTGCAAGTCGGGGGTTGATTTCGTTTGACACGAGTGGAATATTTGGAATATCAGGGATGCCGGGAATACTTGGAAACGGGTTTTGAAATCCGCTAGTAAAATTCAGGAAGAATGTTTTATTTGCTGCGCCGGCATTGTTACTTGTATTGAACAATGACGTTATGGCGTTCCACTTGTCTGTATTATTGGTAACCCTATAGATATCTTGTACCTGCAACGTAGATTCGGGATTTTGGATGGTGAAAGCGGCGTTGTCTGACCAACCGTTAGACGCTTGAATTCCTAACGTTTGGCCTGCTCCAAACCTTCTCACTAACACAATCTTACCCCTTGCCGCCTGCAAAGAAGGGACATCCGCATCTAATCGAAATAAACCCGCGTAGGAATTGGCATAATTCATAAACCGTTGCTCGAAACTCATCGTATTGCCGCTGGGGGTATACTCTTCTTTTACACTCATGATGATCGTTTCTGAGGGATTAGCCTCTAAAAAATCTTCACAAGATTGCAATACCTGATCGAAATTGAGATTCTGATAAACACGGTCGTGATGGATGACAAAGTTGTTATTGATAAAGCGACACCGCACATCCAAAAAACGCACGCCAGCATTCAGTTGCTGGGCGATGGTCAGATTTTGCGTTTTTGCGGTTCCCGGGAAAGGTTCGATAAGACCACCAGAACCATGTGTGCCCGGAATGCTCAATGTTACAAGTGATCGATCGCCCGGTATGGCACTCATCCAGTTTGCGCCACCTGGCAAGTCTTGGCGGACGGGTTCTAGCGGCCGCGAAGGCTGAAGGTCGCCAAGTTGAGAAGAATCACAAGAAGTGAAAACCACCGATAACAGTAGTAAGTAGGATAAGAAATGTTTCATGATGTATAGCATTAAGTGTTTTTCATAGTGTTAGTTTATAGAGCTCATTCGTCGCTATGGTTTATCCCTTCACTACGTTTGCAAGTTCACTTGCGCGTTTAATATGAAAGGTATAGAGCTCCGAACAAGGCGTCAATAAGACAAGGCTAAAATACTCAAAACATGGTATTTACATCATTTAAAACCAGCCTGATTGATCCGTCCTGGAGGTGTAATAACGAGGATTAAATAAGGTTGTGTTGAAAAAAAACAGCAGACATCACCAAAAATATTGCCAAATAAAAGTCGGGATTGACCATCTGAAATTTTTTTTTCAAATTTTAGTGCATTATAAAAAAGGATTATAGTTTTATGATATTTGAAAATTTGTAGAGTAAAATCTACATAATGTAGTAGTTGGGAGTGGGATTAGATCTTAGTATATAGTACGTAGTAGGTAGATTGGGTATTGGGTAGAGTGTAATGCGATATAAAGTGTGTTAAAGTGGGCGTCCTTGCGAGCCAGAGTAACGAGGGCGCGGCAATCTTGTGGGTTAGATAGTGCGTATGGCGTAGTGAGATATTATAGATTTTAGTAGATAGTACGTAGTAGGTAGATTGGGTATTGCGTAGCGCGTAATGTGATGAAAGCAAACGTCTTTGTGAGCCTGAGGGACGAGGGCGCGGCAATCCTTCGTGTTTAGAACGTAGGGTAGTGTTTAGGTCGTAGTGAGAATTGAGATATGGTGAAGTACTTATTATGTAGTGCTTATCATACAGAATAGGCTATTGAGTACATGTTTTTTAATTTTTACTTTTAACTTTTTACTTTTCAATCGGCGCGGCAATCTTGTGGGTTAGATAGTGCGTATGGCGTATTGAGTAGTGGGTAGTGCGTAATGAGATTAGATATTAGTATTAGTAGTATTAGTAGTTAGATTGTAGTGCTTCGTATGTAGGGTTTGGTACCCTATACAATCCTTTTGACTTTTTACTTTTTAATCTTAACATCAAACTTTGATTTTGCGCACACTGATAGCCCCGATAATCATAAGGACACCTGCCCCAAGTAGTGCATAAATAGCTTGCCCTTGAAACACATACTTAATTAAATAGCCACTTGTCAATCCACTGACGATCTGTGGAAAGGTGATAAAGAAATTGAACAGCCCCATGTAAAGCCCCATCTTGCGAGCGGGTAAGCTATCACTTAATATCGCGTAAGGCATGGCTAAAATACTTCCCCAAGCAACTCCAATGCCTACCATAGAAAGGATCAACATCTCTGGTGTACTCATGAAATAAATAGATCCTAACGCCATTCCGCCAATGGTTAGCGACAGGGCGTGCGTTGACTTTCGACCTATTGCACGAGCAATACGCGGTAAACATAGTGCATAAATCGCCGATACGCCGTTATAAATCCCGAACAAGACACCAACCCAGTTACCCGCATCTGCGTAGCCGACGGAGGTGGTGTCTCCGGCGGGAACTGTGTAGATATGCTCTGCAATGGCTGGTGTCGAAAATACCCACATCAGAAACAAGGCAAACCATGAGCAAAACTGCACCAAACCCAGCTGGCGCATGGCGAGCGGCATGTTCTTAATGTCTTCAGTCAAGCCTTTGAAAAATCCCCGCTTATTCAAAGGCTCTGCAACGGCAGCCGTTTCGCCGGACTCGAAACGTTCTAATTCTTCCGGTGAATATTCCTTTGTCGTGAAAACAGTCCATAATATGCTTAAAATAAGTACCGCAGCACCTACGTAAAAGGAATAAATCACGTTGTTAGGCACCAAGCCAGCATCAGCAACTTTAGACACGCCACCATATTCCGCAAGTATATAAGGTAGCCATGAACCTAACACGGCGCCAAGGCCAATCAAAAACGTCTGCATGGAAAAGCCTAAGCTTCGCTGTTCACTAGGCAGGTTGTCGGCTATTAACGCCCGAAAGGGCTCCATGGTAATATTAATGGATGCATCCATAATCATCAGCATACCTGCGCCGATCAATAGCGGCGGCAGCATGGCCGCGAGCACGGCGGAGTTTGGCATAAAGATCAGCGCTATTGCAGTGAACAGCGCTCCTCCCAAGAAGTAAGGTCTTCTTCGCCCCAAACTATTCCAAGTGCGATCACTGTAATGCCCAATAATCGGTTGCACGATCATGCCTGTCAAAGGCGCAGCCAACCAGAACAACGACAAATGCTCGACGTCAGCTCCAAAGGTCTGAAGGATACGTGAGGCATTACCATTTTGCAAGGCAAATCCCATTTGGATGCCCAGAAAGCCAAAGCTCATGTTAAAAATCTGCGTTAAGCTTAATGATGGTTTACGTATTGGATTGTGCATGATAGTTGGTGTATATTGATCAGCAATGGGCAGGAGTCATTATCGTCTTACACTGTCCGGGCTGCTCGAGTTGTTTTACAAAATTAAAATTTCAAAATAACAGATTGATCCGCCGGGATCTGTATCGGAATATGCGACTCCACACGTTTGACTGACGACTTTGTACCCGTCAATAGATCGGTTAATACCAAGTCTTTACCACGTAAATGGAAAGCATCAACCACATCCGCGGGCAAGTGAATGGTTAATTGCTCCTCTTGATGCTCAAAATTAGTAATGATAAGCAATCGCTCTTTCTCGGTGTAGCGAAGAAAAGCATATACCCGACGCGGCATGCTCGCATTATTATATTGCGCAGGCATCAAATCATAGAAGCCGCCTTGTTTAATGGCTTCTTCTTGCCGAACTAAGCGCAATAGCGTTCGGTAAAACAGGCGCAAATCTTTTTCTTTTTCGGTCAACTGCCCTCCGTCAAAGGCACCGTCATTCATCCATTTCTGGTGTTGCGGTACACCCCAATAATCGAAGATCGTCGTGCGGCCATCCTCGCCGCTAAATCCTGCAGCACCAGCTCCTGGCTCTCCGACCTCTTGTCCACTGTAAATCATGACGGGACCGGTCGATAATGTTGCCGTAACGACCATAGCTGGAACCACACGCCAAGCGTCGCCTCCAAAATAACTGGATGCAAAGCGTTGCTCATCGTGGTTCTCTAAAAAGCGAAGCATCTTGGATGAATATCCTGTTACCTCGCGTCGCCAAACATCTTGTATACCCTGTACACCGCCCTCATCTTCATGGCGAACCAACGTGCGGAGCGTATCGTATAATCCAACTTTATCATATAAAAAATCGAATTTGCCTATATCGTAGAAATTGGCGTATTCATTTTTATTATAGGCTTCCCCAATAAACAGGATGTCTGGATACTGCTGTTTTACCTCCTGCACCACCCAGCTCCAGAATTCTACCGGAACCATCTCGACCATATCACAACGGAAGCCATCTACGCCTTTTGCCGCCCAGAATAGGAGGATATCGCGCATCTTGTACCAAAGTGGTGGCACAGGTTTAAAATGCTGCACATTGTGCTGCAATATATCCACTCCATAATTCAACTTGATTGTTTCGAACCAATCATCTTTTGAAGGGCTCGCTGAAAATACATTGTTACCGGTGACCTTTGCCGGGAATTCATCAAATTGACCATCTTTGCCTGCCGATTGAAATGCATTGCCACCAGGATTATAGCCTTGCGGTACCTGCAACTTTTGATGCGGTAAGTAATAGAAATCATTCGTGCTCGCGAATGCTACGTCTGTGTTATCATCAGCCCCCAAATCGCGTACGTCGGTTGGTTTTTGGTCCGAGCCGTATGAACGTGACACGTGGTTAGGCACAAAGTCAATGATCACCTGCATACCGGCCTGATGCGTTCGTGCAAGGAGAGACTCAAATTCTTGCATGCGATTAGGAACATCAATAGCAAAATCTGGATTCACATCGTAGTAATCTTTTATGGCATAAGGTGATCCCGCCCGGCCTTTGACCACATCGGGATCATCGACGGCAATACCGTAGGCGCTGTAATCGGTCATTGTTGCGTGCTCCAACACTCCAGTGTACCACATATGCGTAATGCCTAGGTCGCTTAACTCCGCTAGTGCTTTACTACTATAGTCATCAAATTTACCAACGCCGTTTTCCGCTATGGAACCATAATAGGCATTTGTCTTATTTTTGTTTCCAAAGTGTCTAACCAGTGACTGATAGATGACGAATTTATTGTCCGTTATCGGTTCATTTAAGGTGTGTTCTTTGTTTAACAGCTCTAATTTATGCATATGCGAAGCGCAGGATGATCCCATAAGTATAGCAAGCAGCAAAAGCATACAGACATGTGGGTATCTTGTGTAATTCATGTTGTATTATATAGATGATCAGATTAAGTATACGATCTGATGCTTTATGAGTACGATACAATCGTTGTTTAGTTCAATTTCCTTGTGATAAGAATCCAGTAGTTATCCCATAAAAATAACTACTGAATGGATACTACATATGGGCCAATGTCGGATGCGACACCTCCAAGATATCCGCTGCAGGCAAGCTATACACCTTATCCGCTAGAACAATTTGTACAGCTTTTTCGCCGGCATTCATGATGTGTACGCCCACCTTATTAACTTTGATTTGCAAATCTGCCCCACGAAAAGTAACACGAAAACTGTAGCTTGCCCACTGCGACGGCAAAATCGGTTGAAAATGCACTTTCCCATCCCGGACACGCATGCCAGCAAATCCTTCAACAATGGTCATCCACGTTCCGGCCATAGAGGTGATGTGCAGACCGTCTTCGGTGTCGTTGTTATAATCGTCAAGATCCAATCGGGATGTCCGGAGGTAAAATTCGTATGCCTTATCATCCTTTCTTAATTTAGCAGCCATGATAGCATGTACGCAAGGAGACAATGAACTTTCATGCACCGTCATCGGCTCATAGAAGTCGTAATTCCGACGAATGGTATCCAAGTCGTATTGATCTTCTAAAAAGTAGAGGCCCTGCAAGACATCAGCCTGCTTGATAAAGCAAGATCGTAAAATTCGATCCCAACTCCATTTTTGATTCAATGGCCGCTCCGAAGCCGGCAAATCGCTTGCGGCAATCAATTCTTTATCGAGAAAGCCATCTTGCTGTAGATAAACACCGCGCTCCAAATCTTCCGGATAGTACATATTGTCCGCAATATGAAGCCATTTATCTTTCTCCACTGCGTCAAATGATGCGTTTTGCAAAATTTGCTGCAAGGCTTCCGGCTCGCTTGATGCTAGCTGATCGATAACCTCGGATGTATAGTGCAAGCACCAGGCCGCAATGCGGTTGGTGTACCAGTTGTTATTGACGTTGTTTTCATACTCATTTGGTCCAGTAACGCCGAGCATAACGTATTTTTGTTTGGCTTCGCTCCAGTTCACGCGCTGCGACCAGAAACGTGATATGGCCAACAAGACTTCAAGCCCGTATTCCTGAAGATAACGCTCGTCGCCGGTGTAGCGAACATAGTTATAGATAGCGAAAGCAATGGCTCCGTTGCGATGAATTTCCTCAAACGTAATCTCCCACTCGTTATGGCATTCTTCGCCATTGATAGTCACCATCGGGTACAGCGCTGCGCCATCCGTAAAGCCCAATTTTTCTGCATTTTCAATCGCTTTTTGCAGATGCTTATGGCGGTATATAAGTAGATTACGGGCAATTTCAGGTTTGGTTGTCGCCATGTAAAACGGCAAACAGTAGGCTTCCGTATCCCAATAGGTGACACCGCCGTACTTTTCGCCCGTGAAACCCTTCGGACCAATGTTCAATCGGTCGTCTTCACCGGTATAGGTTTGATAAAGCTGGAAAATGTTAAAGCGAATAGCTTGCTGGGCAGCCACATCGCCCTCGATTTGTATATCACTATCTTTCCATATCTTCGACCACCCCTCCTCTTGCTGTATAAACAACTTTTCGAAGCCGATTGCAGCGATGTGATGCAGCAATTCTTCTGCATGATCGGGCAGCGCGGGCCGCGGGTGATTTTCACTGGTCAGTATGACAACGTATTTTAGTAACGTAGCCTCTTCCCCACTTTTCATTACCCATTCATAGTGTTGTGCTACATACTTTTCCCGGTCAACAACCTGCCTCACCGGGATAGCCTGTCCCCCGCTCAATAGCTGCTGTGTGACACGGCTGTGCACATCAAAACCTGTTTTTTTGGTGCGCAGCTGCAAGCTGATGTGCTCTTCATTCGCAGAACGACTTACTTCTTCCCAAAACTTCTCATCGTAGTTAGAATCTCGGTTGCTGATATCACCATCTAAACCACTTTCCAAGATAATATTGGCTGTTCCCCGCTCCACGCGTATCCGATAGGAGAGCGCCGCAGACTGTGATTCGGCAACGCTGTATAGACGTTGAGCGTTGATCGCTAATTGTGTTCCATCCGGCATGGTCAACGCTACCTCGCGATGCAAAACACCGGCTTTCATATCTAATCTTCTTTCAAAACGGGTAACTGTTACGTTCGCCAGATCTAGGATGGTTCCATTTACCGTGATATGGAGGCCAATCCAATTCGTTGCATTGATCACCTTGGCAAAATATTCCGGGTACCCATTTTTCCACCAGCCCACTCGGGTTTTATCTGGATAATAGACGCCAGCCACATAACTACCTGGCATTGTCTTCCCGGAATAATCTTCCTCGAAGTTCGCACGTTGGCCCATCCTACCATTTCCGATAGAAAAAATACTTTCGGAGATCTCATTATACTCGGGCCTGAACTGGTTTTCGATAATCTGCCAGGGATCCTTAATTATATAATCTTTCATGTATGTGTTATCTTTCTGTAGACATATTCTATGTAATACGCTATCTGTTTTGCAGATAGGGTTGTTTTAGCGCTTTCAGGCCTTCTTTATTGCACCAACTCGCCCAAATTCGATACCTGTGTATGTGCTTCGGGCAATGCTCCTTGTTCGCCGACACCAATTACGGCCATCTTACCAGCTATTGCAGCAGCTACGCCGGCTTCGGCATCTTCAAACACCAAACATTCTTCTGGAGCACATCCAAGTTTGCGGGCTGCGCATAGAAACACCTCCGGATCGGGCTTGGATAGGGTAACCTCATTTCCATCCACGATGGCCTCGAAAAATGGCGAAATGCCCGTTTTCTCCAAAATAAGAGGTGCATTTTTACTGGCAGATCCCAAGGCAATTTTTTTTCCAGCGGCATGGGCTTGCTCCAAGAACTCCAACACGCCTGGCAGCAGATCGGAAGGCGTCATTTTCGCTACCATATCGAGATACCATTCATTTTTTTGCTCCGCAAGCGCTAGCTGCTCTACTTCACTCTTTCGGACCCCGCCCCAATTCAAAATTTTTATTAACGACTCCACCCGGCTTACTCCTTTTAACTGTTCATTTTGTGCCGATGTAAAATCAAAACCCAGCTCATTTGCGAGACGTCTCCAAGCGTCGTAGTGAAACACCGCAGTGTCCACGAGTACACCATCCAGATCAAAAATATAGGCTGGCCGATTTAATAGCACGATTGTTTCTTGTGTCATTTTCTTTTTTGTGTGTATAGGGTATCGCTAGCTATCGTAGTTCTAACACAGTAGCGGTAAATCCAGATAGGGTTATTTGATCTTTCAGTTCCCGTTCGCGCTCGGCCAACACATCCCAACCTTTTGTATACGATTGCATGCGCTCCGCAAAGCGGTCGGTCTTGATCGATTTTTCTGTCTCCGTGGTGTTCATCACGATCATCACAGTTTTCTGGTCATCATAACGGAAGTATACGTAAATCCCGTCTTCGGGCACAAATTGCATTAGCTTTCCGGTTTGAAGTACGGCGTTATGCTTGCGGTATATCGCCAGCTTTTTGACATGGTCGAACACTTCATTTTCCGTACTATCTCGTCCTTCCTCGCGAAACTTATTTAGCGAATCGCCTTTCCATCCTCCGGGAAAATCTTCCCGCACCTTGCCATCTGGATCCGCAAAGTTTTTCATTGCGATCTCAGCGCCGTAGTACAACTGTGGAATTCCACGCGTCGTCAATAACCAAGTCAAGCCCGATTTGTATTTATTCATATCTTCCCCTACGATGGATAGGAAACGACTGACGTCGTGATTGTCTAAGAAAACCACATTACGTGTCGGATCTTTGTAAACATAATCACTGGCGAGGGCACTGTATAACGTGTTCACCCCTTGTGTCCATCCAAAAGGCTCCGTGAAGGTTTTATTAATAGCGTGATAGGTCTGAAAATCTGTTACGGCCTGCAAATGGGTGTCAAAATGTTGGTTGATGGTACTCCCTTCAGTAAACACGGCCTGATTTGTAATACCATTGACCCAAGTTTCTCCAAAGTAGGTCATGCTCGGATACTCTGTTGAAATATCTTTTGCCCATTTGGCCATATAATCTGCATCGTTATAAGCATAGGTATCCAAGCGAAATCCATCGACTCCAGCATACTCGATCCACCAGATGTGGCTTTGCGTAATATAGTTTTGCATGAATGTGGTGCGCTGATTGAGGTCTGGCATAGAGGGTACAAACCAACCATCGGTCATCTTCCGCTTATCCGATAGCGAAGCATAGGGATCAAATAATACTTGATCTTTGTAGGTTGTATTGGTGTATTCATCCCAGTTGTTTAGCCAATCGGCATAGGGTTTTTCCATGACTGTCCAATGCGCTGAACCAACATGGTTATGTACCAAATCTTGGATCAGCTTCATATCTCTTTTGTGCAGCTCGTCCGCCAATTTGCGATATAGTGCATTGGTGCCCAATCTTGGATCAACCTGGTAAAATTCGGTAGCTGCATAACCGTGATAAGACGCCTTTTCCATATCGTTGGTGAGCACGGGGTTAAGCCATACCGCTGTAACGCCCATATCTTTCAAATAATCCAGATGATCAATCACCCCTTGGATATCGCCACCATGACGATAATAAAGGGAGTCACGATGTAAGCTGGTTTCGCGTGCTCCCGCAATCACATCGTTCGAAGGATCGCCGTTTGCAAAGCGATCGGGCATAATAAGGTAAATAAAATCTTTGTTGGTGACGCCCTGTGCTTTCTTTTGCTGCGGATCGCGTGCCAATAAGGTATAGGGCATCACGATATCTGACTTTCCTTGTTCAGAAAATACAATGTTAAATTCGCCAGCTTTGGTTTGAGCATCAATTCTTAGATCAAGAAATAGGTAGTTTGGATTTTCCACCCGGTGCACCTTGACCAGCTCCACGCCCTTATGATCAATTTTTGGGATGCGGGTCCCAACGTCTTTGTGGAAGACCATAAGCTGTACAACAGGGTTATTCATGCCTACCCACCAACTTAACGGGGCAATTCGGGGTTCGTCACTTTTCCTCATTTGCTGCGAGAATGCGGTGGTATTTCCAAAAATCAATAACCAGATTAAGCTGGCAAAAAACGGTTGCATCTTCATACTTCTTTGTCTTACTACTAAAAAATGGTATCCCCCCTTTGCCGGGGAGATACATCGATATCGTGTTTATTGTGCTTCTATAGTATAGGTGTAATGGCCTGCATTTCGAAGATCGAGCGTCACCAGATAACGGCCGCTTTCGGCAATGCGCAGATTTCCGCCGCCATTGCTTAATATGCCATTCCGTGTGCCTGCGCCAAGATTGATCGTATAGGCTTTATTGGCGCGAAACTTGAATTCATCTGCAGTCATGTTCAATGTCGCTGTCCATAATCCAGTCGCTGCATCGTAAACTAATGCGACATCATCATTGTCGCCCCAACCTCCGGCCGCAGCTCCAATGATACCCCAGTTCACGGGTGTAGCGGACCAATCTAACGTTTCCGTATTGGCTTTTAGCAAATAGTAACCCGCACCAACCACTTCTAGATTTCCAGCATCACCCGCAGCACTCATTTTCCCAGCCGCTGCTCCCGCGCCGTAATTCGTGCCATTCCAATTTGCTTGGCTGGAAAACTTAAAGGCTAGATTTCCGGCTGTAAAATTGGCGTATCCTTCATATTGGCTATCTCCGTTGATAGATCCCACGCGAAAGTCTGCGCTATGCGACCAATTGTTCAACGCGCCAGCGATAAATAAAGAAGGCAACATCACCACATCTTCGTATGGCGTTACCTGCAGCTCAACAACATTGGAGTAGACGACCTTATTAGGTGCCAGCGTCATGGCCAATCTAGCCAATAAGAGGATCGGTGCTTCAGGAGCAGCTTTAGCTTCTAATAAAGCGGTGTTAAGCGCATTAACGGTAACGCTTGCAGAAGTCCCTGCTGCGTCGAGCACAAGCAGGGACCCGCCCTGAAAGTTTTGCTCTTTGCTACTGATCTGAAGGCTGTAGCGAAGAATAGGTGTGCTTACGCCATCATTCGACCAATTCACCTCCAAGGGAGACCAATTAAATGTAACTGCCGTATCCGCTGCACTTTCCTGTAGCAGCACCAGGGAGTCGACCGTCGTGGTCAAGTTAGGAAGCTCGCCCGTGGTCACGGTGATCGCCTCATTATCCTTCTCACAGGAGCTCAATACCGTGCTCATGCATGCCATGACCATGGCGATAATATGATTGAATTTCATGTCTGTATATTCCTTAATTTCAAAATGAGTTTGGTTTAATATCCCGGGTTTTGCGTCAGGTTTGGATTGGCAATGACATCAGACGCTGGCAACGGATAAATCGTTCTGAAATCAGGAACAGAAGTGCCCGATACCGTGCCACCTTTAAAAGGCCAAACATAATTGCTACCCGTATAACGGCCAAAACGAATCAGGTCAGTACGGCGGTATCCCTCCCAATAAAATTCACGGGCGCGCTCATCTAAAATAAAATCTAGATTGATACTATTCACGTCGCCAGTAGTATTGCCAAAGGCACGACGACGTACCGTATTTACATAGTTTACGGCTTCGCCCATAGTACCTCCACCTCCGCGCAATACGGCTTCAGCGTAGATCAAATAGGCATCCGCAAGACGCATCAGTGGAAAATCGACCGATACTTGCGTACCATCATTGGACGGTGCGGCATTGCCTGCACGGTCGATATTTTTGAATTTGGTGACGGCTAAACCTTGCTGGAAAATACTTGGATCCGCAATATTGGGGTTGTCACCGAAGAACATCGCACGACGATCCGTTTGTCCACTCGGATCAGGAAACTTAGCGGATAAAGTACGTCGGCTACGGTTTCCGCCCCATCCCCCATTTGGAATGCCTAAGCTGGCCATGTTCATACCAGACCCGCTGGAAGAATTGACCAGGAACGTAGTACCTCCAAAGTTTTGTGTTCGGATAGCGTCGTAATTGATGGATAAGATCACCTCATCTTGACCTAGGTTATTATCTGCCAAGAATAAGTGTGCGTAGTTCGTTTTCAGCGTATACGCCGAATTGATCACACGGGATGCATAGGCCAGCGCATCATTATAACGCGCAGTACCCGTATATACCTCGGCATTCAGATATAATCGCGACAATAACATCCAAGCGGCAGCCTGGTCAGCACGACCATATTCATTTTGACGTGGCGCTATCATGGCATCCTGAATGGCCAACAACTCGGATTCTACATAATTAAATAATTCTGCACGCGTAATCTGAGCGGGGGGAACTTTACCAATGGTATTGTCTTCGGTTACGAAAGGTGGATTCCCAAATAAATCCATCAGCACCCAATATTGAAAGGCCCGTAAGAAACGAGCTTCTGTTCTGAATTGACGAATGGTTTCGGCATCTGCCCCTCCAATACCACGGCTAGCCAATTTATCGTCCGTGCTCTCACGCAGGAAGTCATTGGCTACGGTAATTTGATACAGCGACCGGGCATACATCCCCATCAGCATGACGTTATTGGAAGACCATGTTAGACTATTGATCTCGGATACACCCGGATCTTGCACCCAAGCACAGATGGCGATGTCGGAAGCAACTTCCTGCAGATTCCAGTACAAGCGTAAAAAGTCGGAAGCTCCGGCGTCAATACCTTGAATATCGCTTGATCCAGTACCGCCACCGCCCGTCATGGCCATACTCCCATACACTTTTGCTAAGGATTGCTTGTAGCCTTCAACGGATTGATAAACCACTCCAGCTGTAATATCATTTACAGGTTCTAAATCCAACCTATCGTGGCATGCGGAAGCGCCAAAAGCTATAGCAGCGGCTAATATATATTTTAGAAATTTGCGTTTCATACTATTTTACTCTTTAAAATCTATTATAAATCAAGGTTTAAACCCAATACAAATGTCCTTGGACGAGGATAGAGGTTGTTATCGATACCGTTTTGCAGTTCTGGGTCAATACCCTTGTAACTGCTGAGCACAAACACATTCTGCACGTTGGCGGAAATACGTACGTTTTTGCCCGTGCGAAATGCATTTTGTATGGTATAACCCGCGGACAAATTATCCATGCGCAGGAAAGAAGCATCATGCAGGTAATAATCACTCATTGCACGGTTGGATGTAAAATTCGAGAAGCTCACTTCAGGTGGCGCATTGTTGATAAATCCAGCGGGGCTAATGACGCCGTTCCGGATAGCGAGATTGGAGGTGATATTATCGTAAACGTACTGTCCAAGGTTGGCACGAAGAACGGTGCTAAACGTCCAATTTTTGTAGTTCACGCCCGTAGAAAACCCTAATATATAGCGAGGAAGTGGCGATCCAAATAACTGGCGATCCTGATCATTGATAATTCCGTCACCATTTAAGTCGGCATAAACGCCTTCCAAAGGTCTACCTGCATCATCGTACACTTGCTTGTACAGCCGATAGGTGAAAGGACTATAACCCACCACATGTGCCTGCACTTGCTGGCCCGTGCCCCCGGCAATCGTGCCAACAGGCACGAAATAGTTCTCGTCGTCAACAGCCGTCAAATTGGTCACTTTGTTTGTATTGTATGTGAAGTTGAAATTTACATTCCAACTGAAATCCTCTTTACGAATGGGAATGACGTTTACGTTGAGTTCAACACCGGTATTTTCCATGTTTCCGACATTCGTCAACAAGAAATTGCTAAAGTTCGTCCCGATAGAGATGGGAATATTGCTCAACAAATCGCGCGTTTTCTTTCGGTATATATCAAGACTACCATCGACACGATCACCCCATATACCAAAGTCAATCCCTGCATTGTACGTTGCCGTGCTCTCCCAGCGAATGTCGGCATCGTAAGCAATAGGCGAAAATGTACGATAGAAATCATCCCCAAACTGATATTGAGATTCATTTACACTCTGGTAATAGTTGGCCATGTAAGAATAGTTAGCTATTCCATCTTGCTGACCGGTGACCCCGTAACTTAGACGAAGGTTTAATTTAGAAAGAGCTGTGACATCCGCTAAGAAAGACTCTCGGTTAATCCGCCAAGTAGCCCCCGCCGAAGGAAATATTCCCCAGCGATTTTCACGACTGAAACGCGAAGACCCGTCCGTACGGATAGTTCCGGATAAGATGTATTTATCATTAGCCGTATACGTAGCCCGTCCGAAGTACGAAACAAGTCTGTTTTGTGGAATATCAAATGCGAACACCGGCTGCGTCAGTACCGAACCATCGGCTCTCCGTGTCGGATAATTATTGGTGTACGTTTTGTAATCGTAATAACCGTAACCTGTTGTTACATCCAAATGGCTATTGATGGCAGAGAGGTTTTTATTATAGTTTAAATAGAACTCGCTTACCAGATTTGTATAATCGTTCATGAAGCGCGTTTGCAATCCCTGGGTTCTAAACTCTTGCGCGGCAAATGCGGGGACAAATACATCTCCTTGCCCACGGGATATATCATAACCCAGATTCAAATTAGCCCGCAAGCCCGCTATATGTGGCAAAGAATAATCCAATTGGATATTACCAAAGCTCCGTGCCACCTTCGCTTTGTCGTCCCGCAACTCAAGTAGTGCCACCGGATTGCGCGGTGCAAGTGGAGCAGGAACATCACCTTCCATAAATTCGAAATAATTACCGAAGGCGTTTTCCTGATATACAGGTTGTGTAGGATCAAAAGCGATAGCAGAGCCGACCGCGCCTTCATTAGCAAACATGGAATTTTGTAACGAGCCCTTTAAATTAAGATCAACTTTAAGGGTATTATTAAAAAATTTTGGCGTCAGGCTGACACTGGCGCTGGTGCGATCCATTACATCTCTTTTCAAGACGCCTTGCTGATTTAGGTAACCAACGGATGCACGATAGGGCAGATTTCTCCAAGTACCAGCAATACTAACATTATTATCTGTCGTAAACGCAGGACGATAAATCTCCTTTTGCCAATCGGTATTTGCATCGCCCAAACGCGCGATCTGTTGCGCATTGCCATTCGCATTGACGTAAGATCGCAGACTGTCGGCTGACATTACCTCATAATATTTATCGATGGTGGATAATGATGCTACTGTACTAAAATTAATGCGCGGCTTTCCGCTCGCTCCTTTTTTGGTGGTAATTAAAACAACACCATTTGATGCGCGAGATCCGTAAATAGCTGTAGCGTTCGCATCTTTTAAGACCGTAAAGGATTCAATATCGTTTGGATTGATTAAAGACATTGGACTAGCAGAACCCGTAACAGTTGTTGGGCTGAATGGTACACCGTCGATCACATAAAGCGGATCATTACTAGCATTTAATGATGCCCCGGCACGAATACGAACGGTATTACCAGCTCCTGGACGCCCCCCCGAAGACGTGATTTGCACACCCGCAGCTTTACCCTGAATCAATTGTTCCGGCGTAGTGATAACACCACTTTGGAAATCCTTTGATCCGATTGTCGAAATGGAACCGGTCAATTGATCTCGGCGCTGGGTGCCATAGCCGATAACGACAACCTCTTCTAAGTCGCTCGACGATGGCTGGAGCTGAAAGTTCAATGTGTTGGATCCGGTTTTGATGACAATAGCTTGTTGGGCGTTTTCCAGCCCCACAAACTCCACAGATACCATTTGGTTGCCCAAGTCGATCCCTCTGAAGGCGTAATCACCTGCTTCGTTGGTTGAAATAATGAATGTGGTACCTAAAATACGAACTGTTGCTCCCTGTACTGCTTCGCCGTTCCGCGTCGAGACGCGTCCCGTCAAGCTATTGCTTTGTGCATAAGCAGACATGAACAGCACCATTAATAAGCCCATGCTCATCACTGTGCGTAATGTAAAATTGCTGATCATAATATTACGTTGGTTTATATATGTTTTTTTGTATTTGCGTTTATAGGTCGTAGCTTCCCCGGCAGATTGTACATCTTACCATGGAATACACCGAAACCAGTCCGGAGATCATATTAAGCTATTACGTATTTTCCCTTCTATTTATAATCGGGGTCTTAGCCAATGCCCCTCAAAACGAGAACGTTCCCGGGAACGTTCCCAAAACGGTACTAAGGTAGGATAAAAATCAAATTACACAAAGAAACTTCAAAAATATTTTAGGATTTACTGCTCGATTTTTGAAATATTAACTCGGAGTTTAGAAAAACGATTTCACGTACTCCCTCAGGTTTTCGACCGCACAAAATATCAAACAATTTTTTTGTTGCGGCGATGCCCATTTCATAGGCTGGCTGCTTGACAACGCTAAGCGAAGGTTGCAGCATATCGGCAATATCAAGGCAGGAAAAACAAATCAATTTAAGATCACGAGGGATATCGAGTTGCAGCTCTTTGGCTACCCTTATTGTACTCATCGCTAGCCGCTCCACAGATGCAAATATGGCGTCAGGACGATGATCTTCTATCAACTTCTTGATGTCCGCATAGTTCACATCGACCACATTGGAGGTATCTAGAATAAATTGATCATTGATCGGGATATTGGCTTCTTTAAGTGCTTTCTTATATCCCTCCATACGGATCTTTCCAATTGATACATCTTTATTAACGGCCAAATACGCTATTCGCCGTGCTCCATTTGTAATCAGATGGTTGGTAGCTTGGTAGCTCGATTCAAAATCGTTTCCCGTAATGCAGGCTGTATCGACATCCTCGTAATACCGATCAAAAAATACCAATGGAACCTTATGATTTTGTAACAGAGTTAGGTATTCATGGTTATTGCCCTCGCCGGATCCAGACATAATCACACCGTCAACACGCCCATTCATCAAGGTCCGAATGATCTCCGCTTCCTTCTCCGCACTATGATCCGTCACGTAAATCAATACATGGTAACCGTTGTTACGAGCAACCCACTCAATGCCTTTTATGGCCTGTGAGAAAAATTTATTTCCAAATTCGGGGATGATAATCGCAATCGTATGGCTTTTATTCCCCCGCAGATTACTAGCATACAAATTTGGGGAAAAACCGAGCTCGCTTGCCTTTTGAAGGATCTTCTCTCGCGTTTTAGGATTAATATCCTCGCTGTCGCGAAAAGCACGTGAAACAGTGGACTTGGAGAGTCCCAACGCCGCAGCCAGTTCTACTATGGTTATGTTATTTGCCATCCCTATTGATTACGCAAACATAGTTAAAAAAGAATTCACTTGCTGTTAATTTAGCAGATGAATCATTGAAGAGTAGGTAGTAAAGGCGAGATAGTGCGCTTTTTGCCCCAGCACAGGCCATCCCTTGCAAAGGTTTCAAGCGACGGGGTTTTGAATACTTTTGCCCCACAAAAGTATTTGCCCTGCCGCGGCATGCGGCGGAAAGGCTGTGGGATGGATGTTGGTAATGTGTAGTGAGTAGTGAGTAGTGAGTAGTGGGTAGTGGGTAATGAGATATTATAGATTTTAGTATGTAGTACTTAGTAGGTAGATTGGGATAGTGAGTAATGCGTGATGGGTAGTAAGTAGTGGGTAATGCGATTTGAGATACGAAGTGTGTTAAAGTGGACGTCCTTGCGAGCCAGAGGTACGAGGGCGCGGCAATCTTGCGTGTTGAGTAGTGAGTAATGCGTATAGCGTAGTGAGATAGTATAGATGTTAGTAGATAGTACGTAGTAAGTAGAAAAGGTACCGTGTAGGTTTTTTTACTTTTGAATTTTTACTTTTCAACCGAGCGTAGCGAGCTCATCGAAGATAATTTCAATTGCACTAACTATTATTAAGCAAAATGTCGCATCGAAAGCTTTGCAGTATGTAGAAATTTGCCCCAGCACAGGCCATCCCTTGCAAAGGTTTCAAGCGACGGGGTTTTGAATACTTTTGCCCCACAAAAGTATTTGCCCTGC
>NZ_SNZV01000009.1 GCF_004364125.1 Sphingobacterium paludis
GCTAGCGTTCATCCTGAGCCAGGATCAAACTCTCCATTGTAAAAATGAATTGTTCGACTCCCGACTATTTATCAATAAATAATCAGAATCGTTTTGTTGTATCTTACGTTCCGAACTGACAGGTTGATTTGTTTGTTATTGTATAACTTTCATCTTCCGACTACTCGTTACGCTACATGATCATATCTCTTAAAGAACTGTTATCGCCGCCGCGTCGCGCTTTGGCATCCTATATATCGTGGCATCGCTGCCCGAACTATCTTTTTTCGTTTCCCTCCGTTTCGTTGGGACTGCAAAGGTAGAAGATTTTTCCGGATCCGCAAAATAAAGTTGAACTTTTTTTTCGCTGCCCCAAAGGGCAAAAACCGGCGGAACGCCCCCTTGTATACAGGCTTTTCCATCTCCACGTGTTCGCTTTTCAATCGTCCCTCCCTTGCGGAGTGGTGCAAAGATAGAACTTTGGCACGATCCCTGCAAACAATCCCCGCTTATTTCTTGCCAAAACACCGCAAGGCACTGGGGATCTGTGGGATATTTTTATCGAACTAAAGGTCTCCTTACTTACCTTTCACATTAGGAAGAAACCCGGTGACAATGCCAATCAACGGCAGATAAGCACAAATTTGAAAGACATAATTGATGCTGGTATGATCGGCTACATAACCCAGCAAGGCCGACCCAACGCCACCCATGCCGAATGCAAACCCAAAAAACAGACCGGCAATGGTACCTACTTTACCAGGAACCAAATCTGTCGCATACACTAATATCGCCGAAAACGCCGATGAAATAATGACGCCAATAATCATCGCTAAGGCGACGGTCAGTACGAGCCCGACATGAGGCAACAACAACGTAAAAGGAGCAGCACCTAATATAGAAACCCAAATAATCACTTTGCGCCCATAGCGATCACCCAGTGGCCCACCGACTATCGTTCCCAAGGCTACAGCAGCCATAAATGCAAACAGATAAAACTGAGACTCTTGAATGCCAATCTTAAATTTATCGATCAAATAAAACGTAAAATAGCTACTCATCGATGCCATATAGAAATATTTGGAAAAGATAAGCACGAGTAAAATCACAATAGAAGTTAGCACCCTACCTTTGGTTAATCCGGGAGCGTAAACAGATTGTTGCACTGGCGCAGGGCGCCTTTTCCGTTCCGCAATATTGTCCTTGTACCAACGTCCAACAAAAGAGAGCAATATCATTCCACCTATGGCAAACGCCGCGAACCAACGGATATGCCCTTGCCCATGCGGAATTACAATTAATGCGGCCATTAGCGGACCGATTGCACTGCCGGCATTGCCCCCTACCTGAAAAATAGACTGTGCTAAACCCTTCTTACCGCCAGAAGCAAGTTGGGCCACACGAGAAGCTTCGGGATGAAAAACGGAGGAACCTATCCCGATTAAGGCTACGGACGATAACAAAAACGCAAATTGGTCAGCTATTGACAATGATAGCAATCCTAACAGCGTAAAGCCCATGCCGATAGCCAAGGATTGCGGATTTGGTTTACGGTCGGTATAATTGCCAACGAAGGGCTGCAGTATAGAAGCCGAAAGCTGGAAAACCAGTGTAATCAATCCAATTTGTGTAAATGTAAGATTAAACTGTTGTTTTAGCATCGGATATACGGCGGGAATAACCGACTGCATCAGGTCGTTAAGCAAATGTCCAAAGCTGATGGCAAATAAAATACTGTATACCGTGCCTTTTACAATAGGCGACGTACTGGTGTTTATGGTTGTTTTCATGGTTTTCATGGTCTTCATTAAACCGATTCAATAATTTCGTTCAGTAGCGATCGTGCCTGAGCCGCATCTCGTTGTTCTATGGCTAAAAACAGGCGCTCGTGCGAGACTTGGGTGCTTACAAACACGGTTGTATTGGCATAGATTTGCTTAAAAGCGATGGCCACATGCTTTGAGGAGGTGCCATAAAGTTCCATCAGTATGGGGTTACCGCAGGCGTCAGCTATTGCTTGATGAAAGGCGATATCGGCTTCAATACAGGTCTCTAATGCTCCGGCATCAGCTTCTATCTTCCTTTTTTTAAGCGCTGCAGCCATACGTCCCAGGTCTTTCGTACTTCGGTTTTCAGCGGCCTTTTCCGCAATCCGAATTTCCAATAACTGTCGGACTTCCAGCAGATCCGCTAAAGGGGCTTTCTCAAAGACCTCACCTAATGCCTCATTTCCATCGCTACCAGCAACAAAGGTGCCCACCCCCTGCTGCACATCGAGATAACCCAGATTTGCCAGCATGCGAATAGCCTCGCGTACGCTCGATCGCCCTACGCCGAAAACTTGCATCAGGGCTGGCTCAGTCGGCAAACGACTGCCTAAGCCATACTCTCCTGTCTTAATTTTAGCTTTGATCCGTTCGGAAACCTCTTCCGCCAATGAAGTTCTTTTTATCATGTTACAAATTCATCTGATGATATGATGATTTGCAAAGATATACTTTTTTACATGTTCATTGATAAAAAAGCTTATAAAATTTGGTGAGACTCTTTTATGGTATTCATGACGAAAATACTTTTGGTTTGGCCAATACCATCTATCTCGGACAGACGATCGACGAAAAACTCGTGAAAACTGTCCATGCTTGAAGAAACGATCTTGAGCATAAAATCAAAATCCCCGCTGATATTATAGAACTCAACAACTTCTGGGAGCAACTTCACAGCCTCAATAAACTTACCTGCCGTTTTTTTATTATGAACACTTAACGCAACCATGCACAACACCACCAAGCCACGATCTATTGCTTTTTTATCGAGCACAGCGATGTATTCTTTAATGATGCCCTGCTGCTCCAAACGCTTGATCCGTTCATGTGTGGGTGTGGGACTTAAATGTATTTTTAGTGCAATATCGCGAACACTCAGCTTTGCATCTGCCTGCAACAAACGTAATATTTGGAGATCTTTATTATCTGGAATAAAGGTGGCACTTTTAATCTGTTCTTTTTTGTTCATAGAATCGGGTCGCCAAAAGAACAAAATAACAATAAAAACGTTAAAATAGAACAAATGTTCCAAAATTAATTTAGAAAACAAAACGTATGTATTGTTAAATTACTTTTGCATCAAAATAGTTGTATGAACAATAAGAAGCAGATTATCCTCCTTTTGGCATCGGTTGGCACTTTTGTCGAGGCACTTGATATCGCCATAATTAATCTCACTATCCCCGCTATCCAACAGCAGTTTAACATGAGCTATGATACGGTACAGTGGTTGCAAACGCTGTACGTTTTATTTTTCGGTGGATTTTTAATTATTGGTGGCAAGCTTTCAGATCAAATCGGTAAAAAAACGATGTTCATTAGTGGCGGGTTGCTCTTCTTACTAACCTCGTTGAGTGCTGGGCTGGCTCCGGACTTCACGATCTTGGCCATCTCTCGCGCGCTACAGGGGCTCGGCGCAGCGCTGCTGATGCCTGCATCATTGTCTATTGTGACCCAAACGTTTACAGAGCCACAAGAACGAAGCCGTGCTATCGGTATTTTCAGCTCTTTTGCAGCGATAGGATCGGGCAGCGGGCTTTCCGTCGGTGGCTTGATCAGTACATATTGGAGCTGGCACTGGGTATTTTTGATCAACGTCCCTATCTTGGCTATCACCCTATTCTTTGCCCTGCGCTATTTCCCCAAAGCGACTGCTGCTCCACAACATCGTGGAAACGACATCCCTTCTGCTGTACTGTTAATTCTAGGTCTGTTATTCTTAACCTTCGGCATCCATGATATGGCGCATTTTAACGAGCGGCCCTACCTGATTACGGGCTGTTTCCTTGCCAGCTTTCTGTTGATCTCCTTACTGATTAAAAGACTCCTTACGCTCGACGATCCGCTTATTGCGCCTGGGATTTTTCGAAACCGTTCATTGGTTATCTCGAACCTTGCCTTCTTTATGCTGGGCGCCATCTTTATCGGTTTTCTTTTTCTGATATCGCTGATGTTACAAAATGACATGGGCTATAGTGCCGCTACGTCGGGCTTGATGTTGGTTCCGTTCAGTATATTATCGGCCATGATTGCAAAGTTCGCCATTCCAACTTTAAGCAGGTTATTGCGTCCTGCCAAGTTGGGGATCCTAGGCATGCTGTGCATGTTTAGCGGATTGGCGCTACTGCTGGCATCTGTTTACCTCGACCACCCTTTAGTTTTAGTGTTGAGCGGAGCGGCCTGCATTTCCGGCATTGGCATGACCATATGCTTCACCAGTTTATCCGTGTTGGGTGTAAAAAATGTACCGCAGGAGCATTACGGCGTTGCTGCTAGCTTAACGAGCACGTCGTATTTTCTAGGTGCTGGTATTGGCTTGTCCCTAGTTTCCTTCTTAGGACAACCGGACGTATCCGGATTTGCCGTGGGCCCAACTAGCCTTGTTGTGCTGATAGGGTATTCGCTTTTCGGGTTGACCCTTCTAGCCTACTTGACCTATGCGGATAAGCGCAAATTGACAAAAAGTTTAAAAACCGTAGAGGCATAATCCGCAGCGATATCTTTATTTTTGTATCAAAACAAAATCATCATGATGAATTTAAACGGAAAAACCGCCTTTATCACCGGAGGCGGTCGCGGACTTGGCAAGGCTACCGCCATTGCCCTGGCTAAAGAAGGCGTGAATATAGCGATCAGTGGCCGCAACGAAAAGCAACTTGAAGATACCGTTGCAGAGTTGACCGCGCTGGGTATCAAGGCCACATACGCCACCCTAAACGTGGGTAACCAAGCGGAAGTAGAAGCTGGAATTCACAACATACACAGCATTTTCCCCCAGATAGATATCTTAATTAACAATGCGGGTATCGCATCGTTCGGAACGGTGGAAGAAATGCCGAGCAGCACGTGGGAGGAAATTATTCAGGTGAATGTATTGGGTGTTTATTACGTAGCGAAAGCGATTATACCGATTATGAAGGCACAAGGTAGTGGTGATATTATCAACATAGCCTCCACAGCCGGGTTAAAAGGTAGCGCCAACTCATCCGCCTACAGCGCGTCGAAATCTGCAGTAATTGGCTTTTCAGAATCGCTGATGTATGAAATGCGGAAGGAGAATATCCGGGTAACGACGCTCACGCCGAGCACGATTGCGACTGATATGGCGATGACTGACCTAAAGATTACTGATGGAAATCCGGATAAAGTATTGCAACCGGAGGATTTTGCCGAGCTAATTGTAGACATCTTAAAATTCAACAAGCGTGCGTTGATCGCTAATGCGTCTATATTTTCAACAAACCCTTAGTGTTTAACAAATACCATGAGCAGCCAATATAAATATCCCAAGATGTCTGTATTGGCTGCTTGTCTTTACGCACAACCTACCTAAATCTTTGTTTAAAGGCGAGCTGCAAACACCTTTGCTCTTACGTAAAACGATGAAGATACCTTTTCGTTCGTAAACATGGAGATCGCCGCGTTATGCTTGCTCGCGATGAAGCCTTTTGTCATCCATGTCGTTTTCCGACGGCTTCTTCCTCACATTCAACCTTGTTGTCGCCGAAATCTATCCCTGATAAGAGTACACATTATAGGCACAGATTTTCTTCGCTAACAGGTAGGCGGAGAACGCGCCTATGGATAAAGGCAATATCAATTGGTAGCCATTAGGGGCAGCGCTACATAACAAAAATACCGCGGTAAAAGGGCCATGTATAGCTGCTGCCAGTGTCGCCGCAGCACCTATCAATGCGAAATTTATGATTAAAAATGAGGTGTCAAAATAGGTATTGCTGATATGTGCAAAGAGGATTCCCAAAAAAGCACCTGCCACGATGCTTGGTGCGAAGACGCCCCCGTCTCCACCGACCCCTAGCGTCAGCGAAGCGGCAAGCGGCTTGAAAAGCACCAGCAGTGCAAGCGTATACGGCACTGCTTTTACCGCATCGGCACTACTATAAGTTGATAAAATATTCGCTAAGCCATGGTAACTATCTCCATATAAACCTGGAAAAGCTAAGATCAATACGCCCACCGTCAATGCACCAATATGTACACGTAAAAAATTACTTTCGATATGACTAAACCATTTCTTGCAATAAATAACAATTTGCGTGAAATAGCTGGCTAGAAGCCCGGCCAGCATTCCGAGTACGAACATAAAAGGCAATGCTTTCCACTGCCATTCCATGGCGGGCATACTGATTAAAAAGCCTGGCTCGAAATTCTGTATGAAAAGAAAGGCTACTGATGCGGCAACCGTGCAACTAAGAATTACTGTTTTTTGAAATTTCTTTGCAATGACTTCTACGGCAAATAACCAGCCGCCGAAAGCACTTCCAAATAGTACAGTAACGCCAGCAGCCACTCCGGCGCAAACCAGCTCCCTTTTAAAAGCTAAAGGCATAAATCGACGCTTGTACACTTGGTTTCCTATCGTGGCTGTAGATACAACGGTAGACACCTCAATACCGGTAGAACCGCCAAATGCCACTGTCAAAAAGCCATTGACATAATGTGATGTTACTTTAAAAAATGGTAAATGGTCTTTGCGCGTTTCTAAGGTCGTATAGATCTCTTTAATGCCTTTATTTTTCCTATTATGGAAGGCATATTTGCGCAAAAAATAGATCGCAGTGATCCCGATAGAAGGAAGAATAACAAACAGATAGGCGCTCGTGCGTTGCGCCTGATTAAAAATAAAATACTGTACGTGTTCGGTGAGATGTTTTAAGGAAAAGGCAAGCACACAACAAAGTGCCGCCACTGCCGCAGCCGCTATAATGAGCTTGAAATAACTATAAATAAGAACTTTCTGTCGCATAATGAACTGAATTTGCGACGCAAATGTAGGAACAAATGAGACCAATAGCGAAGTAGGCTTTCCTTTGACACAAGCATTTTACATTGTTGCCACAAAGCGAGCAAATTTTGAACTTGTTTTGAAGAGTATTAGCTTCCCAAAATAGGCAGCTCTCGATGGCTATTAGCAGAAACCAAGAAAAGAAAAAGGGGCTGCCTGGTATGTTTGCTTGAAAAAACATAAAGACAACCCCGATTCTGCTAAAACTACTTGGTTACATCAACATTATACAACTTACGGTGTATTTCTTTTAGGCTAGCCTCCGGTATCTTAATCACTTTACGGTCATAGGTCATCAATCCATTGGTTTCCACTTCCACATCTGTGGTTTGCGTGTACACGGCAGCCGAAAGACCGAGCGGAATCAAACTGGATACGTTATGGATAACCTCTTCGTAACGACGCTGAAGCTCTTCTTTATTTTTGAATGATTGATAACCCCAATTATCTTTCTGCTGCCAGGTGTGCCCTTCTACGGGCAAGCCCAACCCTCCAAATTCACCCAAAACTAACACAAATTTCTCTCCGAAGATATTTGGATCTGGCATTGCTGCATCCGGATAATTATGGATATCGACTATAGGTCCTGTAAACGAAAAATTTCCGCCGCTGGCACTATTGACAAGGCGTGAAGGATCATACTTCATGGTCCACTCTGTAATTTCCTTGGTTTTAAATTGACCCCACGCTTCATTAAAAGGCACCCATATCACTATACTCGGAAAGTTGTGCAATACATCCATAATGCTTTTCCACTCCTTCTTGTAAATGGCTTCCGATGCTGCAGTACGATCCTTATCATGCTGTCCGTTGGAAATCTTGCCGGGCTGCATATCCCATACGTTTCCACCAAGATCCCCACTGGGCATATCCTGCCATACCATGATCCCCAAGCTGTCGCAATGTCTATACCAACGCGCAGGCTCTACTTTGATGTGCTTACGGATCATATTGAATCCCATTTCTTTGGTTTTCACCACATCAAATTTCAATGCTTCGTCCGAAGGGGCCGTATGCAAACCATCTGGCCACCAGCCTTGATCCAATGGTCCGTAATGAAACAGAAACTTATCGTTCAAGAACATCCGTTGTATGCCTTTCGCATCTTTCTTCACCGTTATTTTACGCATAGCAAAGTAGCTATCTGCTTCGTCAACGACTTTTCCTTTGCGAACGACTTTCACTTTCAGATCATACAATTTCGGGCTATCAGGGCTCCAAAGCTGTGGGTTAGCAATCTTCAGTTGTGCTTCCGTTCCGGCTGCGACCGAGCTTTCGGCGACTTTTTTCCCTTGGTCATGTGCTTCCACCAAAAGCATGTCGCCTGCTTGCGCACCTTCCAAGTTGGCCGATACGGTCAATGATGATGCATCCACATCTGGCGTTTGTTTCGTATTAACAATATAGGTTTGCGGCACCGCTTCCAACCACACGGTCTGCCATATACCGGTTACCGGTGTATACCAAATACCATGTGGATTATTGATCTGCTTTCCGCGCGGCTGCGGGCCATCGCTAGTTGGATCCCATACGCGTATGCTAACTTGCTGCTTTGCGCCCTTTTTTAAAGCTGCCGTTACATCGAAAGAAAATGGATCGAAGCCACCTTCATGCTGCCCTACATGCTTTCCATTCACATATACATCGCATTGCCAATCCACCGCTCCAAAATGCAGGAGAACTTTTCCCTTTTGAACCTTCTTGTCCAGGTTAATGTCATTGTGGTACCACAGTGCCTGATCTTTGTTCACGCTTTTTCCTACGCCAGACAACGCTGATTCCACCGCAAATGGTACGAGGATATCGCCATCCCACGATGTCGGGATATTTTTCTCGTCTTTGGTCGTGATCTTGTACTTCCAAAGACCGTTTAAATTCTGCCAATTTCCGCTACGTTTTAGTTGCGGCCTAGGGTATTCCGGATGTGGCTTTGCCGCATCGAGTTTTTCGCCCCAGGGCGTTAAAATTTTGTCGCCCGCAGGCTTCCACTGTTGTGCGAAGCTTACGGAAAGGGAGGTAGCCAATACGCAGGCTATCGCCATTGTCTTTTTCATCATCATATTTTGTGTTCTCTTCATATATTATTTTATTGCTTTACTTTCAGGTCGGAATGGGGCAGGAAAAGGTTCGCGATCCAAAGCAGCTTTCAGCTTAAGAAAGGCAGGGTGATCAGGCTTCCAGATATTTTCCGTTTCCACAAGTCCCTGCTCATAGTCATACAGCTCGTAGGCAACAGGAGCACCTTGTTGAAAAGGCTGCCAAGCGATAAGCCTATACCGTTCGTCGCGAATGGCTCGCCCCAGCTTGCCATCCCGCGGAAAACAATGATACACATAGTCCTTTGTTTTTATTGCGGTGTTTTTCAAAAAAGGGACAAAGCTTTTGCCATCCATAGGTTGTTGGGTAGCATGCACAGGAATGCCACACCATTCGGCCAGTGTGGGGTAAATGTCTACGGTTTCTATAAGCTGCTTCGTTTTTTGGGGAGTTGTCTGTCCGGGGATGTGGATGATAAGAGGAATTCTGTTGGCTAATTCATGGTTTACATGTTTTGTCCACATGCCCATTTCACCCAATAGATATCCATGGTCTCCCCATAGCACGACGATGGTATTTTTATCCAAGCCCGTTTCTTTGAGCTGCGCCAGTACCTTGCCAATCTGCGCATCCACGTAACTCACCCCGGCGTAATATCCATGAATAAGCTTACGCGTCAAGCTATCTGGAAAGGGGTCAGTCTCAGCAGCTGTCGGAATACCTTGGTACTGCACGATTTCCCCATCGCGCTTGTTTGCATAAGCTAATGACCCTATCGGATTTGATTGTTGCTTAGGTACCGGCAGTTGATCTAGATGATACTTATCCCAATACTTTTTGGGCACGGAAAAGGGTAAGTGCGGTCGTGCGAAGCCGACCGCCAAGAAAAAAGGTTGGTCTTGCTGCTTGAGCTGTGCGAGACGCGCTGCGGCAAGCTTGGCCACGCGGCCATCAGCATAGGTTTCGTCGGAAACATCCAAGCATTCCCAGGCAGCCCCTTTAGCGAGTTTATTTGCCTCGCCCCAAGGCACATTCCCGAATAGCGCTTCCTCTCGCGTTTGCCCTTTTTTCGACTTATCCGCATACTCTACCACTAAATCATGCTCGTGCGGCACAGTCCACGATTGTTTATCATTATAGGTGTTGTGCCCCACGTGAAACACCTTTCCTATGGCTGCCGTGTAGTAGCCTTTATTTTTGAAGTGCTCGGGCATCGTAGTAGCCTCCGGATAAAATTCTCGGAAAGCCCGCCCAAAATCGTAAAGTCCCGTGGAGGTTGACCGCGCGCCCAGTAGTAAATTATAGCGAGAAGCCACGCATACCGCCTGATTGCTGTAGGCACGCTCAAATACATAGGCATTTCTTGCAAACGCATCAATCTCGGGCGATTGTGCAACCTGATCGCCATAGACCCCAAGCGCGGGTCGCAAATCGTCAACCAATATAAACAAGACATTATATGGTTTCTGCTTACCACTGTTTGCGTTAGACTCTGCTATCGGTTCGCCTGTTTTTGCGGTGACGTTCTTTTGGACAACTGCAGCAACAGCTTGTGTTACCCATCCATACAATAAGCCAATACACAGTAGCAAAGCCATGCCTGCGCTGACAACACGCCTATTACTTAATTTTCTTTGTTTCACGATCATACACGGCTTACGTAATTTCTTTTGCTCGTTCATTTGTGCGGTGCTCGCTGCGAGCACGAGGACGCGTTTTTCAATACGTAGAAAAAGTTATTTTTTCTTTGGTCCGCTTTTCCCCACTGTGCCCACTGTCGGCCCTTTTACTTGCAATTGGCCATCTTTCGTGATCGTCAGCGGATCTATAAATACTAACCGTTGATCACCGGTTTTTGTGGTACGGCCGTGGTACACACATAAACGCTCGCCATTTTTTGTGATCAGCACGCTGTTATGTCCTGTCCCGGACACCACACCTCCTTTATCGGTGTTTTTCTGTAAAATAGGGTTGAAGGCAGACTTTTTAAAAGGTCCTAAGGGATGCTTTGCCGTCGCATAACCTACTGCATAGTTTTCCCCGGCAAAATGATTAGCCGAGTACATCATGTAATACAGATCGTTGTGCTTGAATAGGTAGGAGCCCTCTGTCCAGCGTCTGTTTACCTCGCCAGAGGTAACGGAGCGGCTCTCCCACTCTGCTTGCTGATCATTTTTTTTGACGGGCGGCCTGAGCAGTAGTCTTGGCTCTCCAACAACCCCTGAAAAATCGGCAGCCAGTTCTATACCGTATACCCAGCTCTCTTCGATTTCATTATACATACCTTTATCTTTTGCCCATTTGGCAATCTCGGATTGCACGGGATGTTTGTAACAGCAACGGGAATAATACAGGTACCGCTTTCCGTCTTCGGCAAAATAGACATTGGCATCAATGATAGGGTATCCCGGATCAAATAGCGGGCTACCCGTCATATCTTCAAAAGGACCTGTCGGTTTATCGGACACAGCAACTCCAATACGGTAATTTTCCAGTTCATTATTCGGGTTATCTTTCCAGTGTGCGCTGTAAAACAGGTAATATTTTCCATGGTAAGCATAAACCTCTGGCGCCCAAAAGTCTTTTGTGCCCCAAGCAGTCGCTTGCTTAGACGAGTAGATTACACCATGCTTTGCCCATGCATTCAAGTCTTTTGATGTGTAGACAACGAACCCATTTTCCGTACCTCCTGTTCCATACAGGTAGTATTGATCCGAAGGCTTATCATATAATATGTAGGGATCACCCAGCGGAATATCCAATGGATTATTTGTTTTCACTTGCTGTGCGCACGCTATCATGCCACAATATATTACGCAAATAAAAGTTAAAATAAATTTGTACCTCATGATTTAGTTTTTGAATGTTGGTCCTATATGTTGTTGCGTACTGGGCGCATTGTCCTGCATCTTTGGCCAGCCGTTTTCCCAAACGAGCGCGTCCAACATTAATGTTCGCCGGGATGCACCTGTACGTACTTTGGGGTTATCTTTACGTATTCCGTGGTACAGCAACCAATCTTTCCCTCCATCGTCTGTGATTATTTTGGCATGATGTCCGGGGCCGGCAAACATCTCGTTGCCCTGCAGCAATAGCGTCCCTGTACCGCGCTCCGTGATGGCTTTGCCAGCTCGATCTAGATAAGGCCCGAGTACGTTTTTCGATCGTGCGACTAGCACCCGATATTGACTATTGGCTCCGTCGCAACAGCTGCCTTTGGATCCAAAGAAATAGTAGTAGCCATCACGCTTATGCAGCATCGCTGCTTCCCAATCACCGGCGGCCAGCTTTATTTTCTTTACCCCTTCAGCGATACGCTTGCCTGCCTGATCAAGCGTTATCATATGAATCCCTTGATTCGGCCCATTTCCGAAGCTTCCCCAGATCAGGTGTTTGCTACCCTCCTCTTGATATAGCGACGGGTCGATAGAGTTAGGCACGTCTATATCCTTCGAGCTAAAAAGCTTTCCTTGGTCAACGAAGGGGCCATCGGCTTTTTCGGCTATCGCTAAGCCTATCCCGGGGTTAGGATCGCCCCATAGCGAGAAAGAATAGTATAGATAATACTGACCATTCACCAAGTTAATATCCGGCGCCCAGAGTCCGCCGCCTTTTTTCCAATTCGGTTTCTCTTGGAACACATTGCCCACATATTCCCAGTTTATCAAATTTGCGGATCGCAAAATAGGCATCAAGCGGCTTCCTTGGCCATCTCCCCAGTCATCTTGCGTACCATAGGCATAAAAAAGACCTGTTTTAGGATCGCGAATAACCGTTGGATCGGCGAGGATCGGTTCAAAAACGGGGTTTGTATACTGGAGAATCGTGTCATTTCCAAGCGTCATGGCGGAGCGTCTCGTTGCCAAACAAGGCGAATGGATCGAGGCCAAAAGAATCGCTAAACTGAGGCAAAGCCAGTAGTGCAGGTTCCATAATTTTCTGTTAGCAACGAAAGATGGCATGCTTTTCATCTCTCAAATTTGTAAAATCATTTTCGGAATGAATTGCTTATTTATTTCAATTAATCACTAATTTGTCTCAAAATAACGCATAACCTAGATCTATTGATGCACAAAGCTCTATTCGTATTCATTTGTTTTCTGCTGACAGTATCAGTCGGGCGTCCGCAAAGCTATTACTTTAACCATTTCGGCGTGGATGAAGGAATCTCAAACAATGCGATTTTATGCAGCGTGCAGGATAAGAACGGCTTCCTTTGGTTTGGCACCAAAGATGGGTTAAACCGTTTTGACGGTTACTCGTTTAAACAATTCTACAGCGATACAGATAGCAACAATGGGCTGGGGAGTAACTTTATTCACAGCCTCCTTGTTGACAAAAGCAACAATATCTGGGTAGGAACAGATCAGGGGATCTTTATATACAACCCGCATCTGGAAATTTTTTCAGCTTTTACCGCCGAGGAGCATGGTGAAATTTTGCAACTGGCGGAAGATATATTGGGTAACATCTGGTTTATTTCCAACAATCAGCTATTTTCTTTCAGCCCCATCAACGGGCAATTAAAGCAGCACACATCCATCCGGGAACAGGTTGTATCAGCTTTCGGAATAGATAGATATGGCGACGTGTGGGTTGGCAGTAGCCAATCCGTCAAAAATTTAACTACCGGAAAATCATTTGCATTACCGAAAACGCCCGATGCAGCGCAGTGGATACAAAAGATTTATTTCGACGATCAACAACAATGCTGGATTGCGACCTCCAAACAGGGTTTGTATAGGCTAGATCCCCTACGCAAAACAATCGACCACGAACTGCCTTCGCTGGATGGATCGCCACTATTCGTTCGCGATATACAGCAGACTGATGCAGCCACGTTTTGGATTGCTACTGAAAGTGGGGTTATTGTATATAATCGGGCGACGAAACAGCGAACGCTGTTAAGACATGAGAGCGATAATCCGTGGAGCTTGTCTGACAACGCGGTGTACAGCATTTGCAGAGATCAGCAACACGGATTATGGATTGGCACTTTTTTCGGCGGCTTGAACTACCACCATTCGGCGCACAACAGCTTTCAAAAAGTCTTTCCCCGCCTCTCGGCGAGTTCCATACAGGGGCATGCTGTGCGCGAGATTACGCAAGATCAGCAGGGAAAAATCTGGATCGGGACCGAAGATAATGGACTCTACGCCTGGGATAAGCGGCGTGGTGTTTTTCGTGGATTTACGCCAGCAAATGGCCTTTCGCACAGTAACGTACACGGATTGGCGCTTGCCGGAGATAGTTTATTGGTGGGGACGTTTGATAGTGGGCTTGATGTGATCGATGTACGGACCGAGAAAATACTTAAGCACTTCAACACCCAGAATAGCACGGGCTTAAGCAACAACTTTATCTACCAAATTTACCGCACCAAAAAGGGGCGGATATTGCTTGCTACCGCACGCGGCCTTTGTGAGTTTATACCGGGTGAAGATACCTTTATCACAATCAAGGAAGCGCCCAACTATATTTTTTATACATCGATTTTTGAAGATAGTTCGGAAAACATCTGGTTAGCTACGTGGCGGGATGGCCTGTACTATATTAATTATAAAACGGGGCGCACCAGGGTGTTTCTTCATCACAAAGATGATGCTACAAGCTTAAACAGCAACCGGGTAAATCGTATATTTCAGGATAGCTTCAACCAAATTTGGATCGCCACAGAGAATGGGTTGGCGATGTGGACGCAAGATGGCCGCTTTCTACGAAGATTCACAAAGGCGGACGGCCTGCCCAGCAATCTGATACTTGCTATGCAGGAAGATCAGCATCGCAACCTATGGATATCAACGACGCGCGGGCTGGTTCGCATGCAACTACCTGATTTTGGATTGCATATCTATGATAAAGAATCTGGACTGTTGGACTTACAATTCAATTACAACTCGACGTTTAAAGACCACCTGGGCACGCTTTACTTTGGTTCTTCATCGGGTTTTATTCAATTTCATCCGGACTCTATACAGCATACTGCTGTTGCGGAACAACGTAGCCCTTTGTTTATCACCCGTATCCGATCGCTTCAACAGGAAATTACGGTGGGACAATCGCGCCCACGTATCGACCGGTCTGTAAGCTACCTGCAAGATCTTTCCTTGGATTACGATGAATCCACGATCAGCATCGACTTCGCTGCATTCAACTTTGTTTCTGCGCATTCCATGTCATACATGTATATGCTGGAGGGGTTTGATCGCGATTGGACGCTCCTTCGAAACGCGCGCACGGCACATTTCACCAAACTACCGCCGGGCGATTACGTATTCAAGGTGAAAGCTGTAGATGCAAACGGCCAACAAGTTTCCGCATTAAAAAGCCTCCGCATACACATCGCTCCGCCCTTTTGGGCAACTACTTTTGCCTTGTTGCTGTATGTGATCCTCGGTGCAGGTGCCATCTATCTTATCGTCCGGTCTTACGACACAAAAATCAAGGAGAAGAACCGGCGCCGACTAGAGATTATCAAGTCACATCGTGAACGTGCACTTTTCAAAACCAAGATGGATTTTTTTGCTCGCATAGCGCACGAAATCAAAACGCCGCTAACCTTAATAAAAGCACCCTTGGAAAGGATTATGCTGAACGAAGGGGTGGATAACAAAACGGCTAAGTTGTTGCAAACGATGCGACACAACACCGAAAAATTGGTTAACCTCACCAATCAGCTGTTGGATTTTCGAAAGATCGAAAGCAGCGCCCATAATCTTCAGCTCGAACGGCATAACATCAATCAGCTGGTCAGCGAACGACTGCAAGAATTCCAGCCCGTTTTCACGCAGTATCACCTTTCCTTGACCTATCACTGTGCAGTAAATGTTGAGGCGTTGGTTGATATCGAAATTATGGTTAAAATTCTGGATAACTTGCTTACAAATGCCGTGAAATATGCTGATGAACGCGTGATCGCTGAACTGTCCATGCCTGCGGAGGAAAAGGACTTTTATTTTACCGTGAAAAATGATGGCAGGTTACTATCATCTGCTGAAATTGAAACCATATTTAAGCCTTTTCATCGATCCACAGAGCATTACCAAATCGAGGGCTCGGGACTCGGGCTAGCCTTGGCATACTCCTTTGCAGAGCTGCATGGAGGCAAACTTTTTTATTTAGATAACTCGGAAAATTTAAATATATTCGTACTGAAGATCCCAATACAAGGAACCTATGATTAATGCGAATGTACTCAAACCCACCATCTTGGTAGCGGATGACCATCAAGAAATTCTTGACTTCATCGCAGATGATTTGAGCGACCATTACCATGTGCTCAAAGCATTGGATGGCGAACAGGCATTGCATTGTATCGACATGCACGCCGTGGATCTTATCGTTAGCGACATCATGATGCCCAAAGTAAACGGTTATGAATTTTGCACACGCTTGAAAGAAAATATTCATTTTAGCCATATTCCTTTTATCATGCTCACGGCGAAAAACAGCCTGCAATCTAAAATTGAAGGTTTGGAATATGGTGCAGATGCCTATATCGAAAAGCCTTTTTCGCCTACTTTTCTTCAGGCACAAATCGCGAGCTTGCTGCGCAACAGGCAACATGTACGGGCACACTACAACCACTCGCCCAGCAGCCCTATGCAAAGCACGGCGCTCAATAAATCCGATCGTATTTTTCTCGAAAAACTGAATGTATTGATCGTGGACAACATGGCCGAGCAAACCCTCTGTGTGGACTTACTTGCTGATCAAATGAACATGAGCAGACCTACGCTCTACCGAAAAATTAAAGCGCTTTCCGATCTATCGCCCAATGAGCTTATCAATATGACGCGGCTGAGGAAAGCGGCAGAATTTTTAAATGACGGCAACTACAAGGTCTATGAGATCTCCAGCATGGTGGGCTTTAGTTCCTCGTCTCATTTTATTCGAAACTTCCAAAAGCAGTTCGGTATTAGCCCGAAGGAATGGAGTGAGCAGCGCAAACAACATTCATAAATGCGTTGCAGGATACAACCTCACCTTTTCATGGTGAAAGGTATTGCGAAAACTTGTGGAAAATAGAGATGATCTGCTTGAACTTATTACTTTTGTGGAATCATATTGAACAACAGCTTCTATGGACGCAATCGTAACGTATTTCTCCGAAATAAACCCGGTTTTAGCGGCATTATATGCCTCCATTTTTACATGGTTGGTTACCGCATTGGGTGCCTCATTTGTATTTTTCTTCAAAACCATGAACCGCAATTTTCTGGATGCCATGCTGGGGTTTACCGGCGGCGTTATGGTCGCGGCCAGCATCTGGAGTTTATTAATACCTGCCATTGATATGAGTGATGGTGAAGGCTTCGCCCAAGTTTTGCCTAGCATTGTGGGTTTCCTCATGGGCGCGGGTTTTCTATTTGCGTTGGATAAACTGCTGCCCCACCTCCATGTTAATTTCAAGCAGGTCGAGGGTGTAAAATCTCCGTGGCAGAAAACGACACTTTTGGTCTTGGCCATTACCTTACACAACATCCCCGAAGGACTGGCTGTAGGCGTTTTGTTTGGCGCTGTGGCCGCTGGCATTCCTGATGCCAGTATCGGCGGTGCTGTGGCCCTAGCCCTAGGCATTGGTCTACAAAATTTTCCGGAAGGTATCGCTGTTTCTATGCCGCTGCGTGGCATGGGCATATCGCGCCGCAAAAGCTTTTATTACGGTCAGCTTTCGGCCATTGTAGAGCCTATGGCCGCCGTGCTTGGTGCACTAGCAGTGGGGTTTTTCACGCCTATTTTGCCTTACGCACTGGCTTTTGCTGCCGGCGCCATGATATTTGTCGTGGTAGAGGAAGTTATACCGGAGGCACAGCAAAACAAAGATTCTGATTTAGCCACGATTGGCTTTATTGGTGGCTTTATCGTGATGATGACTTTGGATGTGGTTTTGGGCTAACTATCTACAAACACGCATAAAAAAATCCTGAAGTTGGGTACTTCAGGATTTTTTTACTAACCAATTACTAACTAACCTAATTTATGAAAAAAATTACTCTATTGTTATTCTTAAAACGCCGCAACGTTGGAAATAGTGTTTTGTAAACTAGCTTTTAACACCTTTTAACAAAAATTAAGCAAAACACCCCCTCAAACATCATTTGCACCTGTTTCCATTTCTTGTATTAAAATCTAATAGGTCAAATTGACGAAAAAGATTGTCCCTACCCTTTCAAAGATCTGGCTCGCTTACGATGCCTGTTAAACCAAATGATACAATTGAAAAAACACGACGAATAAAAGCGCTAACACTAACCAAAACAATTTGAGAGTTGCGGGAACGGCGTAAATGGATTTAACTACTTTATTTAACATACTGCACGATTTAAAGGCGAGTTTACTTCACGACTACAGCTCCCTCCCCTAGAACTTCCCTTGCTGCTTTCTGCTTGAGGCTTAGCAACGAGGTAAACAACAAATCTCTACAAACCGTGAATAAATCGAGCAAATATACACTTAAAATTTTATTTTTCAATACTTTTTGAAAACAAAATATATCAACCTTTTGCCAATCTTTGCCTTACAGACGGCGCCTAGATCACATATTGCTGAACAGCGGTAATCCCTTGTGCATAGCGCATATTGACAACTTCGCCAATCACAATGATGGCAGGATGGCAAACATTATCCTGTTCACATATCTTTGCCAAATCCCGAATGGCGCCCTGCACCACCCTTTGCTGCGGAAGGGAGGCGTTTTGTATTACAGCTACCGGCATATCGCCTTTTCCATATAATACGTATGCACGCGCTATCTCATGCAATTTCCGCATGCCCATATAAATGACGACCGTTGATTTACTACGCACAGCTAAGGAAAGATCTGTGGCAAAGCTACCGTCACGCTTCATGCCCGTCATGGCCCAAACTCCTTCGCTAACATCGCGATGGGTTAACGGTATTGCGTTCATGCCGGCTCCCTGCATACTGCTTATACCCGGAATATACTCCACATCGATGCCATAGGCACGCGCAGTCAACCATTCTTCAAAACCTCGTCCAAAAATATAGGGATCGCCTCCCTTTAACCGGACTACTCGTTGGAATTTACTGCAAAAAGAGACGATCAGCTCGTTTATATTTTCCTGACCTACGTATTCGCCATAGGGTTTTTTACCTACATAACAGGTTATGCATTCTTTTGGTGCCAAATGCAGCAAATCATCATTGATTAAATTATCAAATAAGATCACTTGAGCATTTTTTATAGCCTTATAGGCTTTTATCGTTAGTAATTCTGGATCTCCAGGCCCAGATCCGACTATGAATAACTTGTTTTGTGCATCAATCATACTAAACTGTCATTTTTAAACTTTAAACGTATTCAAATTTATCAAAATATATGGCACAAGTCATATAAAAATTCAATAAAAACAAATTTTGAATAAAAAAATATTACAAATATCATGTTTTTATCGATTTTATAACTTTAAATTTGATAGATTAGCATAATAAAATTTAGAATATGGATTTTAACCACGAAATTCTACCGGTATGAAAAAGAAAACAGTCATCATAATTGGAAACGGCATGGTTGGCAACAAGATTTGCGAAAAACTACGCTCGAAATCCGAAAACCTCTCCATTGTTATGTTTTCCGAGGAGCCAATTCGTGCTTATGATAGGGTTCATCTAACAGATTACTTCAAAACCAATGCCGTGGAAGACCTTTTTTTAAAAGAAAAGGTGTGGTATGAAGAAAATGAGATCGAATTACATCTGAATGACCCGATCGTCGACGTCAACACCATTTTACGCGAGGTATCCTCTCTTCACGGCATCCATCGTTCATACGATTTTTTAATCCTTGCCACCGGATCTGAAGCTTTCGTTCCCCCTATCCCAGGTGTAAACAAGATTGGCGTTTTCCTTTACCGCACTATCGAAGATCTTGATCTTATTCAAGCTTACGCTGCAACGGCAAGCAAGGGCACGGTTATGGGTGGTGGACTTTTAGGGCTGGAGGCTGCCAAGGCCTTACTGGATTTAGGCATGGCAGACACGTCCATCGTTGAATTTGCTGCGCGCTTGATGCCTCGCCAAATTGACGATGCCGCGAGCCGCGTCCTGGAAGCAAAACTTATGGAACTGGGCTTGAAATGCCTTCTTCAAAAATCGGCTATAGCGATCCGCGGCGAGGAAAAGATTGAAGAGATTGCTTTTGCTGACGGCAGCATCTTGGAAACAGACCTGTTGATCATTTCAGCTGGCATACGCCCTCGGGATGAGCTTGCTAAAAAGATTGGCCTCGCCGTAGGCCCACGCGGCGGAATTATGGTAAATGCACAGATGCAGACCTCGATCCCCGACATTTACGCTATAGGCGAATGTGCTCTTGCACACGATATGATATATGGACTTGTGGCACCGGGCTATGAGATGGCCGAAATAGCGGCATCCCATCTACTAGGTGTCGAAAAATCGTTTTCCGGCTTTGACATGAGCACAAAACTTAAACTACTCGGGGTTGACGTGGCAAGCTTTGGGGATCCATTTATCGATGCCCCTTATGCGCTCCCCATAGTTTTTGAAGACAGCCATAACGGCATATACAAAAGGCTAAACGTGAGCCCAGACGGCCAGCGTTTGTTAGGAGGCATTTTGGTTGGCGAGGCGGCAGCATACAACATGCTTTTACAAACCGTTAATAACAACCTTCCGCTACCGGAAAATCCGGCGGAGCTCCTTTTCGAGGAAAAGAAAAACAGCGAAAAATCAATATCAAACGGCATTGCCGCGTTGCCTGACAGCGCATTAATATGCAGTTGTGAGGGAATCAGCAAAGCACAGATATGCGATGCCGTGACGTTGCAGAACTGTGAGAACGCGGACGCGGTAAAGCAATGCACAAAAGCAGGATCGGGCTGCGGCGGCTGTGTGCCGATGATCAAGGATTTGGTAACCTTTAGCATGAAACAACAGGGAAAATATGTTCGCAATACCGTTTGCGAGCATTTTGACCTCAGCAGGCAAGAACTTTATGATTTAATAAAAATACACGAGCTTAAGAGCTATGATGAGGTCATCGATACATTGGGAAGGGGCCATGGGTGTGAGACGTGCAAGCCTTTGGTATCCTCGCTTTTAGCCAGTTTATGGAATGAGATGATTCTGCGCAAAGGAAATGATGTCGCACAGGACAGCAACGACCGTTATCTCGCCAATATTCAAAAAGGAGGCACCTACTCGGTCGTACCACGCATTCCAGGCGGCGAAATCCTTCCCGACAAACTGATCGTCATCGGTCAGGTAGCTAAAAAATATGGGCTATACACGAAGATCACGGGAGGACAGCGTATTGACATGTTTGGCGCCCACATTAACGATTTGCCAAACATTTGGGAAGAGCTTATTGCGGCTGGCTTTGAAAGTGGACATGCTTATGGGAAAGCCTTGCGCACGGTAAAAAGCTGCGTAGGCAGCACCTGGTGTCGCTTTGGACTGCATGACAGCGTTTCATTTGCTATTCAGATTGAGGAGCGCTACCGCGGCATCCGGGCACCACACAAATTTAAATCAGCGGTAAGCGGCTGCATACGCGAATGTGCGGAAGCACAGAGCAAAGATTTTGGCATTATCGCTACGGAAAAGGGCTGGAATCTTTACGTATGTGGCAACGGGGGCAGCAAACCGCAACACGCTCTTTTACTCGCCAGTGACATTGACAGCGAGACTTGTATTCGCTATATCGATCGTTTCCTGATGTTTTACATCCGTACTGCAGACCCGCTGACACGCACAGCGACCTGGCTTAATAAAATGGACGGAGGCATCGACTACCTACGAAATGTTGTGGTAAACGACAGCCTGAACATGGCTACCACGTGGGAACAGGACATGCAGAAACTTGTTAGTGCCTATCAATGTGAATGGAAAGTTGCGGTGGAAGATCCAAACATCCGAAAGCGATTTGTACACTTTGTCAATGCTCCGGACGAGAAAGATAGCAACGTGCGTTTCGACGATTTCCGAGGCCAGAAAAAGGCAGCAGATTGGAATACCCCCGTACTTTAGTAAAACCGCTAAAATTAAACACATATGGAAACCTTGGTTAACACAAACTGGCTTGAAGCATGTCGCACCGAAGATGCTATCGAAAACGGAGGGGTATGCCTCAAACTGCAAGACAAACAAATTGCGCTGTTCTACTTCACCAGGCGCAACGAGTGGTATGCGACGCAAAACGAATGCCCACATAAAAGGCAAATGATTTTAAGCCGTGGCATGCTCGGATCACTTGGCGACACGCCAAAAGTCGCTTGTCCATTTCATAAAAAAACGTTCGCACTGGATACGGGAGAATGCCTTTCAGGCGATGAATGTGCCATCGAAACCTATCCAGTGAAAGTTGAAAATGGTCGCGTGTACATCGCTCTGACACGTGAAACCCCGACACTGGACATGCAATAAACATCTCACTCCTTTATCATCTTCAAAACTATGGATTACATCAGCCCAAAAGAAGTTGCCGGCGCCATGATGAGCACCGCAATTCACAAATCGTCGTTGCAGATTAAAGACTTACTTATCCGAGGCGCGCTATCCGGTGCACTACTGGCGATATCCGTTACACTGGCTCTCATGGCGACCACGCAAACAGGACTCAGCCTGGTTGGAGCGTTTGTATTTCCCGTTGGCTTTGTCATCATCGTGATCTTAGGACTCGAACTGGTCACAGGTAGCTTCTCGTTAGTTCCGCTTGCTTGGCTGGAAGGAAAAATCAGCTTACGTGCCATGTTAAACAATCTTTTCTGGGCTTTTATCGGAAACCTGATCGGCAGCGTACTTTTCGCCACGCTCTTTTGGGCAGCGAGTACCGAGACAGGACAAATTACCCAATTGGGCGCCATTGAGCAAGCGCTGGTCACGATAAGCGAGAAAAAAACGCTAGGCTACGGGCTGCATGGTGCACCCGGCTTATTTGCAGCATTTGTAAAAGCGATATTATGCAATTGGATGGTGTGTATGGGGGTCGTGATGTCGATGACATCCAAATCTACGCTGGGCAAAATCTTGGCAGCCGGCATTCCCATCTTTATTTTTTTTGCGTTGGGCTATGAGCATGCGGTGGTTAATATGTTTGTGATCCCTGCAGGCATGATGTTTGGCGCGAAAGTAAGCTTCTCTGACTGGTGGCTTTACAACCAGCTAATCGTTACAGCCGGTAACATAGTAGGCGGTCTGCTTTTTACCGGCATGGCCATCTACTACACGCACAATAGCAAAGAAACACATACAGCCGTATAATTAAGATAACACCACAGACAACGAACGTTATGCATAACTTAATCAAAGCCCTGACACTTTTTTTGTGTTTCGGCCTGAAAAACAACACACTTTTCGCGCAGCAGGGAACGATCAAAGGTAGCCTGTTTGAGGGTACGGTGGTAGCCGGCTATGTTGACAAAGGGGCCTACATTAATTGTACAGGTCCTGCGGTCAAATACAGCCGCCCCGGCGCAAGCATTTTACTCGGGCTACTACCCACCCTAAAAATTAAAGAAGATAAAGTCGAGGAAGGAAAACCAAAAAATTCGGTAATAACACCTACACTTGGTTTTGGCATGACGGCCTGCATTGGTCACTTTGCCCTTCAGATGCCCGCCTTTTATACGGCCAAGACGGCTACAACGGATGGCAAGTGGAAAGTCGGGCTGGGAATAGGCTATAAATTTTAACGGGAGATACTAGGGAAGTACGGGGCTTGGGGGTAAAGTTACGGGCAAGCTTTACCCGCCTCGTTTTTTATGGGTTCTTTTGCAAGGCCAGCACGTTCAAAGCTGGCATATTGGCGAGAAATATCTTTTTACCCTCCAGGCGCAACAAGCCTGTCTCCGTAAACTCAACCAACACGCGATAGATGCTTTCGTAGGTCGTTCCCAAATAGGCCGCCAAATCCGTTTTGCTCAACGTTATACCCAAGTATCCATCGCCATCACCCGTACTAAACATCTTGTAGAGCAGCACAAGGCTCCAAGCTAATCGATTTTTAACGGGCAGCCGCAACATGTTGGACATTTTCTGCTCGGAAACCTGCAATTCATCTGCGAAAAACAACAGCAGCTGGTAGGTAAAATTTGTGTTGAACCGTAGCGTTGACATAAAGAAGGCAATATCTACAAAGCAAAGCACCGTGGGCTCTAGTGCCGTTGCGGATATCGGATAGTCATCTTGCGTGGCGCCTACGCCACGATGACCAACGATAGCGCCATTTTTGGCAAACCTCACGATCATTTCTTTATCTCCCCAGCGTCTGTGCACCTTAACAAGTCCTGATTGCACGAAATAAACACCGCGCACCGCGCCGCCCTCCTCGATGAACCGTTCGCCACGCTTCAGCTTGATAACCTGCTTATTATTATCGATTTGGTTACGCCATTCTTGCTCGACGTGTCGGCACATAAAACAGGAATAATCGCAGCTTTTTGATTTTGTTAACTTCATGGATTTCTTTTGCTTCACCGCAAACTACCCCCAAAGGTAAAACTATTCAGCATAATTTCAGTGGCGTATGACAAAAAGTGACGGTTGGGGTGGCTTAGAACAAGCAGGTACAAAAAAGCATGCCCTTAAGTTCTCCGACGGGCGTCCGAGAACCTAGGGCATTCATTTTTGATAACTAAACAACATATATGAAAATCAGGTTGACTAACACAACCTCTACTTTCCTAAATAAAAAATTGCGCGCACAAAGGTTTAGGGGTCAGATTCCGCGATACATTCGCAAACTTTATTACGCTATTTTGGGCTATTTTACGTCCCGCTTTTGTCGGATTTTTGCTCAAAAAACAACGAACTTCGACAAACTCTATAAAGATAGTATTTATTCTTTAAATAGCAAACTCAACTCCGTCATTTACTGAATATTCGACATTTTCGTACACAAAAAGAACTACCTGTTTAAACAAATAAATTTCGGGAGAGCTTTGCTTTCTTCGCCATCCTTTTTCTTAGCTTTGCAAGCCTTGGCAGGTCCGCGATCGAAAGAGTACAATGACAGCTTGAGCTTCGAGCGCAACGCACGAAGAAACAGCGGTTTCTAACAGAAGAAATCCTCAGCAATGCCGAACACCAACACGTACCAAAATATGCTAGATATTTCAAAGGCTATTAAAACAAATAGAGGGTAGCAAGATCTTGCGTTAGTTATTTCGATATGACGTATCCATGTTTGGAAAACGCAGATACTGATGAATAAAAGAACGATCTGTCAGCTGGCGGATGACAATTGATGACAATTAAAGAATAAATTTTACAGCTATGAAATTGATCATTTTTGATTTAGACGGCACCTTGGTTGACACCTTACAAGATTTGGCAAACTGTTGTAACCATGTCTTGCGGGCAAACGGCTTTCCAACGCATGCCGAACTCGCTTATAAATATTTCGTTGGAAATGGCGTTCGCACGTTGGTGGAGCGGGCGCTCCCGCCAAGTGCCCGCGATGCGGAAACAGTTGACAAGGTCAAGCAAGACTTTATCGATTATTATAGTATACACGCACAAGACCATACCCAACCCTATCCGGGGATTACGCCGCTTTTAAAACAATTAAAAGAAAAGGGGTACTTACTCAGTGTCGCTTCCAACAAATATCATGAGGCTACCGTTGCACTCGTGAATTTCTATTTTCCTGATGTTGCCTTCGATCTGGTCTTAGGCCACCGTGCGGATCGACCCGCGAAACCGGATCCAGACATTGTTTTCGATACGTTAGAAACATTGGGCATTGCTAAAGATCAGTGCTACTATTTGGGTGATTCATCTGTAGACATGATCACGGCCTCAAAAGCCGGTGTAACGGCCGTTGGCGTTACCTGGGGATTCCGAACAGAAGATGAATTACGCAAAAGCGGCGCTAGGTATATCATCCATGAACCCGAAAGTCTGCTTCGTGTTATCTAAATCAGACATTAATTTAATCGAAACAGACAACCTTCGCAGTTTAGTCAAATTCCTGTCAATTAAGTACTACAATTTCCACGTATGATTTTGTCGATAGTGGAAAAAGTCTTATATTTGTACTATCATAATTTAGGTTTATAATTGGTTAGCTAAAGGTTTTCATTCTCCCCGTTTGAAAACCTTTTATTTTTTTATAGCTATTCCATAAAGACAGTTGTCGCTGCGTTGTAAGATTGCTTTGCCCTCCTTCGTTGTCTGAAAGATCGCTTCGTCCTCGTTCCTCCTTCTCGCGATGACGAGTACGCTTCCGATAGAGTTACTATCTCAATCCGCGCTACGCACTACCATTCGTTTTCGAAACAGAGCACCTGAAGGAGACAAAGGATTTTAGTCATTTTTGTCCCCAAAAGTGATGTCCTGCCGCAGCAAGCGGCGGAGAGGTTTAAAGGAGGGGGAGTAAGTGCGCAGAATAATTGTAGTTCGCTGGTACAGTATACATGAACACATAACAATTGACCTCGCAAAGGTCACATATATATAGCAAGTAATTGAGGATTTAACCGACCCCGTAGTGGGTCGCATATCTATTGATCGTTTGTCTAGTGCGACCCGCTCCGGGGTCGAAAATCGTAACAGTTTTTCTGGCTATAAACATTTGACCCCGTTGGGTCATTCCTACACGGTTTAAAATGGTTCGAGGGTGCAATTTCTTATCACCATCCAAGCACATCGAACGTTTACATATTAGCTAGGCATACCGAAATATATTTTACATCCTGCCACTTCGCTGTACGAAAGATCGCTTCGTCGTCGTTCCTCTTTCTCGCGGTGATGAGTGCTCTAAGTACTAAAATCTATGTAATAAATACTATCTACTCATATCTCAATTCGCATTACGCACTACGCACTACCGAAAGATCGCTTCGTCGTCGTTCCTCTTTCTCGCGGTGATGAGTGCTCTAAGTACTAAAATCTATGTACTAAATACTATCTACTCATATCTCAATTCGCAATACGCACTACGCACTACCGAAAGATCGCTTCGCCGTCGGTTCTACTTCTCGCGGTGATGAGTGCTCTAAGTACTAAAATCTATGTACTAAATACTATCTACTCATATCTCAATTCGCAATTCGCAATACGCAATACCGGAAATTGCTTCGTCCTCGTTCCTCCTCCTCGCGATGACACTTACTCTACCTACTAAGTACTAAAATCTATGTACTAAACACGATCTACTCATATCTCAATTCGCACTACGCAATACTTACTACACATTACCCTTTAGACAACGTAATACTGTTCCCATCCTTTTCGAGGCGGAGGCCCTACCAATAGCGCCTGTGCGAACTTATCATTCACAATTTCCTTTTTCTGTGGATCAAACTGAAGCTTACCATTCAGTCGCTGTGCTAAAACACCTAGGCAGAATACTTGGCTTAGCGGCCCTGCAATTGCAAACGGCGATCGCGTTTCTTCTTGTCCTTTACAGGCTTTTAAGAAATTGGCAAAGTGGTTGGACGGAGAATCTGGCACGACCGGAAGCTTATTCGCTAAATCTTTCGCCTTCGCTTCTGGAATGATTTGCAAGGTGCTGGCATGTGAGCCACCCTTGAAAGTTAGGTCCTTCCCATAGATAATTTTTCCCGGGTTTAGCTTCGCTGGCTCTATTTTCCCCGTACTTGGCGGCGGAATATTAGGATCTAGCCCGGATACCCCATATCCTTCTGGGATAGGCGGTAGATTGTCTAAGCCATCGTACCAATTAATATCCAAAGCGGGCATTTTTTTACGTGCTGCAAAGCTAAATTTAAGCGTAGATGACATCGGGAAGAAAAAGGAATTGTGTCCTTCAAGTGAAACGGCTTCTACTGCAGTCGGCAATCCTAAATTCAAGAATTGATGGGCGGTATCCAAGATATGTGCTCCCCAATCACCGAGAGCGCCCATGCCAAAATCGAACCAACAACGCCACTGCCCATTGATGAAATCTTTGTTGTAGTTGTGTCCCAAAGTCTGCATTTGCCACAGTTCCCAATCCAACGTTTCTGGAATTTTCTCTGCTGCAGGGAAATTACTGATTTTAGTGTCCCAGCCATGCCAGCGTCGCGGCATATTCATATGTGCATCAATACGCGTTACATCTTTGATGATGCCGGCATCTTTCCATGCTTTAAACTGGAAGTAATTTGCTTCGGAGTGCCCTTGATTACCCATCTGCGTGACCACCTTCGGAAACTTCTTGGCTTTTTGCATCATGAGTTCTACTTCCCAAAAGGTCTTCGCCATTGGTTTCTCCACATACACGTGCTTTCCGAGATCGATAGCCATCATCGTGATAGCGAAGTGTGCAAAATCTGGTGTTCCGACGGTAACAGCATCTATTTTATTGCCCATCTCGTCAAACATCTTTCGAAAATCCTGGTAACGAGGCACATCGGGAAACATGGCGATCAGCTCTTGGGTATGCTTGGCGCCCATGTCCACGTCGCACAGAGCGACGATATTACATAGACCCGTTTTATACAATTCTTTGATGACTTCGCCTCCACGATTACCAATCCCTATGCCCGCAAGGTTAACGCGTTCATTCGGACTGGCCATCTTGACTTGACCAAGGATGCTGTTTGATAATAATACGGCGCCCCCTGCCATAGCGGTGCGGCTTATAAAGCTACGACGTGATAGATAATGATTCATAGGTTTTGCTTATTTAGGGGTTCGCTATTTGATTTTTCTCACCTTTATGCTTCGGAAAGACACGTTGTCGCCATGATCTTGCAGCAAAATGTGGCCTGCCTTGGCTTCTCCGAAATTTTCCCAATCTTTGTACTTACTGATCGCGACAATATCTTTGAACTCTTTGGAGCCTCGTTTATAGCTAAGCATTTTTACGCCATTTAAATAATGTGTCACCATATTATCGGCAGTTACCAATACACGGCCACGGTTCCATTCGCCTATCGGGCGGCGGGCGCGTCCATCTCTGTTCGACGTCATGAGGTCATACAGCGAGGCTAGTGTACGGTTGCCATCTCTTCCGAGTTTGGCATCAGGATGTTTTTCATCATCAAGCACTTGGTACTCCAATCCGATAGCTGAACCTGAGGTCTTTTCCTTCAATGTCACGAAATACTTTACACCACTATTTGCGCCGGGCGTCAGTTTAAACTCGAACGATAAATCAAATACGGCGTATTGATCATTGGTAATAATATCTCCCCCATTTGTAGATTCGCCACCGTCAGACCGTAATACTTTGATTTCTCCATTTTTGATTTCCCAACCCTTGCTTGGAAAAGCGTCGCCGCGCACACTTCGCCATCCGTTCGAACTGCTTCCATCAAACAATAGCTTGTAGCCAGCATTTTTCTCGGCATTGCTCAAGGCATTGGGTTTAAGATTGACAACGTAGATATCTTTCGGGAAAGCGGTGGGTTTAAGGTTTTCCGTTTGAATACGTATATTCTTGAAATACACCTTTTTACCATCTTGCGCATCAGGCACGCTGTGCACTTGCAAGCCGATAAAGCCTGTTGCATCGATAGTATCGACAACGTAAGCGACAGGCACGCCGTTAATCCAAGTGCGCAATTCATCGCCTATTGCTTCAATACGGACATGATTAAACTGATCTTTTTTGTAAGCTGTCTTTGCTTTTTCGTTTAAATCCAGCGGATACAACCAGTTTCTGCGGGCTTCGTCATATATGCCACCTGTCCAGGCACGTGCTGACGGATCAATCTCCACCTGCCTACCGTAAACACGGCCACGACCGTTATTTGCTGCGGCATCAATGTGGCTACGGGTTTGCACCCCGGAGTTTGTTTCGTCACCCTCCAGCTTAATATCGAGTTCTAGAATAAAATCGCCATATTCTTTTTCCGTTATCAAGAACGAATTGGGTGTCCCTTTTGTCATCGTGCCTACAATACTCCCATTTTCAATGGTGTATGGAGCTTTGCCCCCCACTGATTTCCAGCCCTGCAAACTTTTGCCATCAAACAGGTCTTTCCAACCTTTTTTGGATGCTGCTTGCTGTGCATGACTTGTTGCGGGTAAGCAAAACAAGAACAATAACCCACAGGCGGGCAGTAATCTTTTGAACGAATTAACGTAGTTCATGATCATGAATATTTAGTATGTAAGTGTTTATAAATTATCGTTAGCTTCTCGGCTTATCGCGCCGCCGCCCTCTTTACGTAGCGGATAACAAGGCAATGGTTTATCATGTCGCCTTGGCTATGGATACAAGTATATTAATTATTTACTAGCATCCCGAGTAAAAAGATGGTTATCTACGAAAACGTTTTAGGGGCATTATGAGTGCTTTATGGCTACACCGATGCATAAAAAAAGCGTGTAGCCCAAGGGACTCCACGCTTTTCATGTTCTACTAGCCGACGAACGCTAGGCTCTATAGTAGCGCAATTCGATGATATTCGTCGGGATGGGCTGGCTATTCCATTCCTTGTGAATGACCAGCGCAGCGCCAATTGCAGTAGCCTGTGCCATCGATGCGGCATAAATTTCGATATCTGTAAATGCCTTTGCCAACAGGTTCATAAAGATGTTGTTTTTACTGAATCCGCCATCGACAAAGATGCGTTTTATCTTGGTATTGGATAGGGTAAGCTGTGTCGAGGCAACTTGCGCAGCCACGAGGTAAACGATGAGGGCATGGTACGCCTCCACATAATCGGTAAATTCGCTTAGATCTCCATTGCGAAAGGCGTCTAAGGCTGTCGGTGTATTTTTCTCGGTCGTGAGCTTTTCAACCAGCGACCAATTGATTTCGATATTTTTAAACTTGGCTGTTGTTACTTGAAAGTGCTCGGCGATGCGTTTTGTTTGTGATTCATGCTCATAGCCTGCGAACAGGCGAGATGCTTTTACCGGTGTGCCCGCATAGGTCATGTAAAACAGGCAGTCTTTCTCCAATTGTTCTTCCGTGAGCGCCTCCTCATTAAATGGATTTAAGGAAATGCACCATGTTCCTGTGGAAATAAGCACGAAAGGTTCATGAAAATTCAGCAGATAGGGTATTAAGGCGGATGAGCTATCGTGCAGGCCTACGCCTACTTTGTAGGTACTTCCCGGAAAGGCAGCCGAGAAAACTTCATCGCCCTGAACAATGGGAGCCAGTTTGTCTTCGATACCGGTATCGGAGACCCATTGATGGTAGGCTTTTTTTGAAAAGTCCCATAATGCGGTGTGGCAGCCTATGCTTGTCATATCAGAGTACATTTGCCCAGACACCAGAAAGCTGAGGTATTGCGGTAGATGCAAGGCAAACTTCACCTGCTCAAAAATTTCAGGCTTTTCCTGCTGAACTCGATAAACCTGCAATCCTGAATTAAGGCTGCCCAATGCTGGTGATGCGGTTTGCAGCGAAAATTCCCCCACGCCACCGTACAGTGCATGCAAGGCTTTTTCCAAATCTTTCGGGTATTCTTTGAGGTAGTTATAGAGCGGTGTCAATGGACGACCGCTCTCATTTAGATAGACAAAACTTGCTCCGTAAGACGTAAAATTTATAGCTTTAATATCAAATTCATCACGCCGAAACACCTCGTGCAGCGAGTCAAAAACCGATAGCCGCAGACTTTCCAAATTTTCACAGGCATCACCATCCTCGTCTTCAGTTTCCAGAAATCTAGCCGATCGCTCGAAGACGATCTGATAGCGTTCATCAAACAGGAAAAGTTTCTTGTTTGTTTTTCCTACATCAAAAATAGCGACAACCGGTATGCGTGTTTTACCCATAAATATGTACTATAAACCGGTTGCTACCGATTGGTTACCACGCTCTGCTACTAGTTTATTTCTAACGTTCAGTTCGTTAAACAAGGCAACAGGATTAAGTGCCGCTCCTTGACGCAGGCGAGCCTCGGCCACAATAGGGCGTACATCCGTGCGGTAGGCGTTTTGCAAAATCTCTTGCGCCGCCACCACATCATTTCGCTGTTGTGCTGCTTTCAATGCCTCCCGATCCACCAACAACGCTTGCGCGTAAGCTAGCTTTATGGCATCCACGGACTGTAGCAAGTCTACTAACGGGTCTTTCAAATTGTGTGATGCGTCGATCATCCAGCCAAGTCCGGTGGCGTGATCAATGCCTCTTGCGTCCATCCCTTCAACCAATTCATTGAAGATCAGAAACAGTTGGTAAGGCTTTACGCTGCCTGCAGTCAAATCATCATCTGCATATTTACTATCGTTGAAATGGAAACCGGCGAGCTTACCTTCCATCAGCAATAGGGAAACAATTTGTTCGATATTAGCGTTTGGCAGATGGTGCCCCAAGTCGACAAGCGTGTAGGCCTTGTCGCCCAATTTATTAGCCAATAGCAAGGACTGTCCCCAGTCCGCAATGGTAGTCGAGTAGAAATTCGGTTCAAATGCTTTGTATTCCACAAATAGCTTCCAATCTTCAGGAAGATGCGCATAGATCGCTTTTAAACTTTCTAATGTATTTTGAAAGGCTTCGCGGAAGTTCAACTGACCTGGGAATGAGGAGCCATCAGCCAACCATACGGTCAATGCTTTCGATCCCAACGCGACACCGTGGTTAATGACGTCGATATTATGCTGCACAGCCTGCTTGCGTACATTAGGGTCTACATGCTGCAAAGAGCCGAATTTGTAGCTGTATTCCTGATCGGGTTGATCCTGAAAGGTGTTGGAATTTACGGCATCAAACGCTAAGCCGAATGAGGCGGCTAATGCTTTGATTTTTTCCGCATCTTCGGGAATATCCCACGGTATATGCAGGGATATCGCTCCACTGGATTGATTTAATGCATGCAATAGGCCTACATCTTCAATCTTTTGCTCCAAGGTTCCAGGCTCGCCTTTGCCGGAAAAGCGGCCAAAACGCGTACCTCCGGTACCCAAGGCCCAGCTGGGAATAGCAATCTGGAATTTCTCCAGTTTTGCAATAACCTCTTCAACGTTCGTTATATCTTCAGCGAGGTAAGCGAAGGCACGTTCATGCTTTGCTTTCAACTGCTCGTTATGTTGTTCTATACTTTTTTTATCTATTTTCATTTTAAAAAGTAAAAATTTAAAAGTCAAAAGTGATAAGTCAAAATTCAAAATGCGTCATGGCGAGGAAGTATGACGTGGCCATCTGCATTTTCTCAAACACAAGATTGGCTTCCCTTCCTGATCGCCGTGTTCCTCCGTCTCGCAAGACAAAAATGCGTCATGGCGAGGAAGTATGACGTGGCCATCTGCATTTTCTCAAACACAAGATTGGCTTCCCTTCCTGATCGCCGTGTTCCTCCGTCTCGCAAGACAAAAATGCGTCATGGCGAGGAAGTATGACGTGGCCATCTACTTTTCAGATATCCTTATCTTTAACTAATCCTTATCGTACAAATGCCATGGCTACGCCGCCGTCCACATTAAGCACGTTGCCTGTCGACTTACTTAAATGACCACCCACAAACGTGAAACATGCGTTTGCAATATCATCAGGTAAAATGATCTGATTGAGTAACGTACGTTTTGCATAGTAGGCTGGTAATTCTTCTACGCTGACGCCATAGGCCTTCGCGCGTCCTTCCGCCCATCCACCGGCCCAGATATTACTGTCGGAAATTACCGCATCGGGATTGACGACATTTACACGTACTCCGGCAGCACCTAGCTCTGCCGCGTTTAAGCGACTTAAATGCAGCTGCGCAGCTTTCGCACTTCCATATCCGGCATTGTTAGGACCACTAACTAATGCATTTTTGCTGACTATGTTTACTACATCGCCTCCTATTGCCTGTGCTTTCAACACGTGGGTAGCCGCCTGTGTTACCAAGAACTGTCCTTTCACGAGCACATTGTATAGCAAATCCCAATCTTTTTGGGTATGATCTTCGATCGTTTTAGAGATGGATAAACCTGCATTATTAACGATGATGTCGACACCGCCGAATGCTAATGCTGCTTTCTTCAATGCTGCTTCAATTTGTTCTTGGTTGGTGACATCCAATTCTGCCGTGGTTACGGCGTCTTTACCAAATAAACCGATAAATTCTTCTTCGGCACCTGCAAGACGCTCTGCATTCATGTCGTTTAACACAACCACTGCCCCTTCACTGGCAAATTTCTTTGCAATTGCTTTACCAATACCACCTGCACTACCTGTTACCAAGGCTATCTTGCCCGACAAAGGCTTAGGTTTCGGCATACGCTGCAGCTTTGCCTCTTCCAGTAGCCAGTATTCGATATTGAACGCTTCTTGACGCGGTAAGGAGGTATACTCACTTACTGCTTCGGATCCTTTCATGACGTTGATAGCATTGATATAAAACTCAGCGGCCACACGTGTCGTTTGCTTGTCTTTGGCAAAGGCAAACATGCCGACACCTGGATACAGGATGATCACTGGATTGCGGTCGCGGATTGCGGGGCTGTTTTCGTGTTTACAGGTCTCGTAGTATTCGGTATACATGGCTCTGTAGTCATCAAACAGGGGTGCCAATTGTGCTTTAACGGCTTCCACGTCGCTGAGGTCAGCATGTTTATCCAAATGTAAAACCAACGGCTGAATTTTGGTACGCAGGAAGTGATCAGGGCAGCTTGTACCCAATGGTGCTAAACGCTCTAGATCATTCGAATTGATATATTCCAAGACCTTTTCATCATCGGTGAAGTGACCGATCATTGGACGTTCACTGGAACAGAAACCGCGCAGGATAGGTGCCAATTTCGCGGCTTGCTCCTTGCGATCTTCGGCAGCAATGCTTTCTACTTTCTGACCGCCAAATACAGGTCTTGTTTTTCCGTAATTTTCTTCTAAATAGGTTGCGCAAGCTTCGATGACGTCTAAGGAATTGACGTAGCTTTCATAGGCTGTATCCCCCCAGGTAAACAAGCCGTGTGAGCCTAACATAATACCGCGGATGCCCGGGTTTTCAGCAAGGCAGTCGCGCAGCTGCAAGCCTAGGTCAAAGCCTGGCTTTTGCCACTCTACCCAACCTATTTGGCCGTTAAAAAGCTCTTGTGTTATTTTCTTTCCATCTTTAGCTGCAGCGATCGCAATTGCTGCGTCTGGATGTAAGTGATCGATATGTTTGAAAGGCAAAAAACCGTGAAGCGGCGTATCGATAGACGGTGCTTTTGATGCTAAGTCAAAGATGCAATGGTTAAACAATTCCACCATTTCATCTTCGTGATCGATGCCACGGTATACTTTCTCAAGATTACGCAGACGTTCCACATACAGGGCTGCTAACCCTGATTTTTTAAGTGTCCCGATATCACCACCTGAGCCTTTGATCCACATCACTTCCACTTCTTCGCCCGTCAACGGATCTTTATCGATCATCTTGCAGGACGTATTACCACCGCCATAGTTGGTAATTCTAAGGTCTGATCCCAATAAATTGGAACGATACAACAATAAAGCAACTTCATCACCTTCAAGAGATTTTGCTTTCGCGTCATCCCACAGGTAGTTTACGTGTTTATATTCTTTCACGACTCAAATTTTTTATGTTTACTATTCTAATGTTTTTGCAAATCCAACAATACAAATGGAAAGGATAATGGTCAAGATACCTGCGATAATTGCGGTATAAGTCGACTTATTCACGCCCTTCCATTCTTTTAAAATGACGCCCCATGCATTGGAGATCAAAATAATAAAGGCCATGTGCAAGATCCAGGAACTTGCGCCATTGCCCAAACGGCTTTCTCCCATCCCGTAGAAGAAGAACTGTAAATACCAGGTTGTACCGCCCAGCGCGCACAGTAAAAGGTTCTTCCCAAATGGTGCGGAGGCCTTTCCATAATCGGAGAAGGTTTTATTTTTAGTCAAGAGGTATAGGCACCACAACACATTGGTCGTAAAGCCCCCCCAGAGGATGATGATATACGTCACGTTATTTTGGTAGAGAAACTCTCCCTGGCCGGGGTTTGTCACTTTCCAAAGTTCATTGGCGACATCGGCCATAGGCTTTCCGGCCTCGATCCCAAAGTTGAAACAGGCACTCAATACGCCAGATACAATTGCAACGCCGATCCCGATGCCGAAGTTAAAGTCTGATTTTGTTTCTGCCGACAAGCTGGAAAGGCTTCGCTCTTTCAGCATACCAGCCCGTCCGCATAGGTAGATTCCTACTACGCACACCAGCAAACCGAACATAACACATAACCCGGCATTTGTTGTGAAGAAATAATCGATGCCCTGCTTGCCTGGCGCTTGATTGAAAAAGTAATAGATAGCAGGCATTAATGAACCAAATACCATGCTTAAGCCTAGGATCACACTACTGCCTAGGGAAACCCCGAGATAGCGAACACCTAAACCGTAGGTAAGACCGCCAATTCCCCAAAGCAAACCGAATAAAAAGGTATAGCCTAGAGTAGAGGCTCCGGCTTCCCGGATAATATCAGGAAAATTAGGAATAGTAATCCACGCAGCAATGGGCGGCACAATAATCCACGAGAAGAGTCCACCCAAGATCCACATGGCCTCCCAAGACCATCCTTTCACCTTTTTGTAAGGAACGTAAAAGCTTCCCGACGCAAATCCTCCAATGAAGTGAAAGATAACTCCTGCTAATGCATTCATAAATTATGTATTAAAATAAGATAGATTCATAATGATGTTCCAAGATAAAGGGATTCGTGGTAAAAACTGTTATGCACTGTCATGCTAACACCTTTTACGCTGCCTAGCACGGCTATCCAGCCGTTCATATACTACTCCAGCATATTGACGACATCCTTCGATCGATGTGCCGGAAAAACCTGCAGATCGACCAGTTTTCCGTTACGCAACTGCCCGCTTACCGTTGTTTGTTGTGGCGCATGGAGTTTAAAATCGACATCCCAATCGCTGGGCCAGGCCGGAAAAAGCAAGATCTTTTCATCGGCCGTTTGCAGCAACATTTCCTGCAAGCCGATCATGCCGGATCCGCCCCAATTGTGGTCAGGCACCCAGTCAAATCCAGGTCCCCAAAATGTGGGAAAGCGTCTGTCCGCATTCCCTAGTTTGAGCAGCGTCAACCGTGCCGCTTCTTCTGTCAAGCCAAGTCGTGCAGCAAATATATTGTCTTGTTTCCAGCCTACATGGCTTCTGAATTTCAACAGATCCAGATCATGCAGGTACGTGTTGCGTGCCGTGTCGAGGCCAGGCTTTCCGACGCCGTAAATTCCCCAAGGATATACCGGATAAAGCTGCGGCGCTTCTGTGTTATTGACACGTGCCCAAACCTGTGCCGGCGCAAGCATTGCTCGCCCATCGAGCTGACGTTTGGGCAAGGGTGGTATTTTCTTTAAGAAACCTTCCAGGTAGCCGCGACGGCTGCTATCCAGCAAAGCATCTGGCAAACGTAAGGCGCGCTTCGTCACTTCCTGTAATGCGGCTACCGTGGTGGAGGCGTTGTAGGCCATTTTGTAAGTCTCTGCCGAAGAACCCGGGTAGAAAACCAAATGTCCTTGTTGATCCAAGACTTTGCTACCCTGTTGACGTGCTTGATACTGATAATGCTCATCAAAAAAGCGAATACAGCTTTCGATAAACGGAAGGTAAGGTTTCACATCTTGACCAGCGTAGCTACCCGTCTCCAGCATCATCATACAAAATTCCAAGACGGTGTCCCATTGATATTCCAGCCATGCATTGTATTCCAGCCCGGGGTCGTAATCGCTAGGGCGCTTCCAATTATATTCTGCGGGATTTGGCAAGCCGAAATTTTCAAGCTGCTCGGTAAAACTGGCGCCGCCATGATTCCAATACACTTTGCTACGCCATTCGGCATTTTGCTGCAGGCGCAAGTAAAACTCAAACTGGGAAGCCATCATGTCGTGGTCACCACTTTTTAACATCGGCCAATACACCAATCGCTGATTTTGTGCGGTATGTGTGCCACCACCCCAGTTGCGAAAGTCGGGCGTGAACGTAAAGCTGCTGTCGACGGCAGACGGGTCATAGGTAAACAGGCCTCCGTTAAATTTCGTGGGATATGCGCCATAGGCATTACAAGCGAGCATATAGCGAAACAGTTGGTAGTTTCGCCCGACTTGCCATGCCGGATTTTCTTGATGTTGCCCTGAAGGGTGAATAGCAATATGACTGCGCGACCAAAAGTCTTTCCACCAGCTTAGCGTTTTTTGGCGAGCTGCAGCATGGCTTTGGCTTAGCGTTGCGATTTTTTTCAGGTCGGCTGTCCATTGTGCAAGTTGCGGGCTTTGTTTAGCCAAAAGGGTTACCTGTAGGTTTTGCTTCCGCGCGGGGCTTTTGCTCTTCAGCGAAAAGCCTTTGTAATCGGTGTCCATGTAACGCCCCTGCTGTTCGCCGGCAAAGACCATCCCTTTACCCTGCATCATGCCGCCCGAGATCAATTTTTTCAACGGATTGAAAAGAGAATCCTTGACAGCGTCAAGCTGCTGCTGTTTCACAACAATATCAAAGGCTGTTGTATCCCGATTTTGGTGGTAGAAGACGATGGTATTGTCTACTGCTTCGACACGATCCTGATGCGTAACGACAGGCGTAGGCGGCGCCCATTTCCAAGAGTTTGCATTATTCTCCTTCTTCTTCGGAAATAAATCCTTAAATCGCCAGCTTTCGTAAACGGCTTCCATGGTCACTTTCTTATCAGCGCTGAGTTCTACGTGCACATTTGGTGCATGCACGTCTACCCACACGTGCAACTCCGCTTTTACGCCGTTTGCCTCGCCTAGGATACGCGCATATCCTTCTTCCAGCTTCAACTCTTGGCGGAAGCTGTCGCCTATGAATGGGTTTGGAGCGACTTTAAGCCGCACACGTCCTAGTTTGAGCAACATGTTATTTTCGTCAAACGCTCCACTCTTGCCCAAGTAAAAGAAGACCTCACCGTTCTCCACCCAAAGGTTCAGACCGATATCCCCCCCACCTACGGGCATGGATTCCGAAGCATTCTTGCTCGGGCTTGTCCACACGATGTTGTAATCCTTCCAAGAGAAAGATTGCGCCGTCGAGGATGTAGCTTGACAAAAAAAGCAAAGGAGAACGAGGAAGAGATTGTTGAATTTCATAGTTATTTTCCTTTACCAGGCATCTGTACGGAATGAACTTACCGGAAGGCCGTTGACACCAAACAAATCGCCAACGACAAAATCTTTAAAGGCATAGCGCACCGCAACAGGTTTTGCAACGCGCGGTGAAGAGACCACCAATGTTTTTCCTTGAATGATAGCCGTAGCAGGAACAAAAACCTTATTCTCCCCCGCGATTTCTAGGGTCTTTATTTCCTTTCCAAAGGCGGTAAGCCCCAATGGCGCATCTTTAAAATAGACCTGAACCGTGCTTCCTTGCACCGCGATGCTGTCATAGACTGGGCTGCGGTAGGAAATAGCGTCAAAGCTATAGCTACAACCAAGGGCAAGTAAAGCCAAACGGTCTCCACCTTCTTTCTTTTTCGCCGGGTGTATGCAATTTTCCTCCCCTAAATCCATGGTCACGGCCATGCCGCTGTGGGAAAGCTTATCCAAAGACTTTCGTTGTGCATCGCGCAGGTAAGCCGAATTATACCGGTCTTCCACATGGAACGGCGGTAAGGATGCGTAGTTAAAGGGGGCTATTTGCGTAAAATAAAAGGGTAACTGTGCATCGCCCCAAAGCTCCCGATATTTTTCCACCATTCGGGGAAAGAGGATGTCGTAGCTTGCTGCGCGCTCATAATTGGACTCTCCCTGATACCAGATTATGCCTTTTATACCATAGCCTACGATGGGATGTATCATCCCGTTGTATAGCATGGTAGGTGCCCTGTTCTTATCTTTCAGTCCTTCTGTATTGCTCGGGATGACAACATCCTGCTGATCGGCCAACCAAGCGGCATCCATCCAGGCTTCGACATTGGAGCCCCCATAGCTGCTGTGGATGAGCCCAATGGGCACATTCAACTGCTGCCGTAAGCGCTTTCCAAAAAAATAGGCTGTGGCACTGAAATTAGCCACTGTGGCCGGGCTAGCGGCTTTCCAGCTGCTAGGCTTGCTATCGGAAGCAGGTTTAAGCAAAGGATTTCTCGGTACCGTGTAAAAGCGAAGTAGCTTATCTTCGCTGTCTAATATTGCGTCTGTGCTTCCGGCGATGGGCTGCGCTGGATATCCTTTCATGGGCATTTCCATATTGGATTGCCCCGAGCAGAGCCATACTTCGCCCAGCCACACGTCTTGCAGGGTAATGGTATTGTTTTCCTTCACGCGAACCGTGTAGGGCCCGCCTGCCTTTGCTGTACGTATATCCAAGCGCCAAGCGCCTTCACTATTTGCACGTACAGAATAGGATTTCCCATCCCAAGAGGTGCGCACCTCCACCTGTGAAGATGGCTTTGCCCATCCCCAGATCGGAACACTTTTTTCTTGCTGTAAGACCATTCCATCCGTAAAAATGGCGGAAAGACGAACCTCGGCTTTTATGCATAGTGAGCAGCAGAGAAACAGAACTAAAACTAGATTTTTCACCGATAGCAAATCAAAATTTATAAATGAGTAGCGACAACTAAAACGCAGGCAGCCACACCGACATATCACCAAACTCGCGGTTTCCCCAGGCAAAATAAGGAATAAGTCTCACGGACACTGCTTTTTTATCATCCGTAGATACTTTCCGATATAAGCTATTCCATTCGCTGCGCTCATCGGTATACGCCTTTCCTTCCAAAAACACAAGATCCTGACCCAGCACGGCATCATGAACGGGTTCAAAGCGTTCTGCCGTCTTTATTTTCAGCGCGAAAAGATCGCTTTCATGATCAACATCAGCATGTTCCAAACAATAGACTACAGGGCCGCGTTTTACGGCAATTTGGTTACGGGTCTCTTCCACCAAAGGATTAGCCTCCATAAACTCCACTTCCATAGGAAGATGTACACGGATGCGATCGCCTTTTTTCAAAGCACCTTTCACGACAGCGTAGCCTTTATCCATTTCGACATTCACCTTTTTGTTATTGAGCGTTATCTCTGCATTGGACGACCAACCCGGAATCCGGAATTTCAGCACATAGTCGCGTGGAATATCTTCCAGCGTGAATACCGCGTCGCCATCCCAAGGGTAATTTGATTCTTGTTTGATCCTGATGGATTTTCCGTTATAGTTTGTATTCAACATATTCCCGCCATAGAGATTCACCCAAACGGCCTTGTCAGATAGCCCGTAGGCGTAGTTAGCGACCTCGGCTATCGTACGTACGACATTGGGTGGGCAGCAATTTGACAGTGCAATATAAGGGACTCGTTTTTTCGACCAGCGCTGCTGGAAGGGCAAATTCGTAGAGAAGCTTAGCGGATTGGTATATAAAAATTTATCGCCGTCTAAGCTGATGCCTGATAACACCGAATTATACAATGCCAATTCCAAAACATCCATATATTTTGCATCGCCGGTAAAATTCGTCATCCGCCAATTCCATAGCATGTTGCCTATATTGGCACAGGTTTCATTGTGCGCGGTTAGGTTGGGCAGCTGATAATCCCGACCGAAAGCCTGGTGTATCTTTTGCACCTCGGTAGGGTCGTATGATGTACCGTCTGGCGAGGTTCCATCATACAGCGCACCAAGACCACCAGTGATATACATCTTATGTTTTACGACGTCTTCCCAAATGGCAAACAGGCGGTTGCTTAAAGTTGTGTCCTGCAGCTCGGCGCACAAATCTGCCACGCCGGCATACAGGTAGCTGGCACGTACCGCATGGCCCATCGCCTTATTTTGTTTTCTAAAGGGGATGCGATCTTGGTTATCATCGGTGCCATCCTCGATCTCGCCTTTGATGTCCACCAGATGTTTGGCAAGTTCTAAATACTTCGGTTCCTTGGTCGTACGATAAAGTTCAACCGTACCCATATAATGCGAAGGACAGATGGCATTTCGCGCTAGGGTAGGGTTTGATTTTTTATAAAATCCGTAAAGGTAGTCGGCCGCTTTTATTGCGATATCCAATAGATCCCGTTTGCCGGTAACCCTGTAATGAATGCAGCCAGCCGTCATTAAATGACCGATGTTGTACGATTCGAAACTTAGTCTATCCTGAAACTCGATGTTCTCACCGGCATTGCGCTGGTCTATGGTTGCTTTGGTGTAGATATAACCATCTGCACGCTGCGCTTTCGCGATCACGGGGATGACCTGATCAATCATCTGGAGCAGTTTCTTATCCTTCGTTTGTGCATAAAGTGCGCAAACCGCTTCGAGCGTTTTATAAAAGTCGCCGTCGTGAAAAGATGGGCCTTTGTGTTCTCCCTGCTCCAATCCTGCCGCTATCTCAAAATTTCGGTAGGCATGGCTAATGTCCGCACGGGTGTACATGTCCCACAGGTTCGGTACCATCTGTTGATAGCAGGTCGCCGTGCGGTCGGCCCAAAAGCCTTTTGTCCAGGACACATCGCCCATATCTACCGCTTTTTGCACGGCAAATGGGCTAGCACTGGTGTTGGTTATTGCCTTTTCCTGCGCCGCTACACCCGTGGTTAAGCAAAAGAATGCCAAACCCAAGCCGTATATTTTTCTATTCATCATCATTTATCCCTCGCCTTTAATTCTCTATTTTTTTCCTTGTACCTTTTGTGTCTCCTGTACCTCTTGGACCTCTTTGTACCACAGCAATTCCACATTACCGGATAAGCCGGCAGGTTGCAACGGCTTCAGGAATTTAGCTGTTGCCGTCGTCTGCATTATTTTCTCTTTGGCCTTACCGCTAGCTTCGTAGCCAAACCGGTTGCCCCAGGTGTGGTAGACATTAATTTCCAATCGATTTTCGCCCTTTTTAAGATAATCGGTCACATCGATCTCATAGGGTTTAGCCCAGATAACACCTACAGGCTGGCCGTTCAACAGCACTTCAGCCATTCCTTCCACATCATCAAGACGAAGCGCTACACGTTGGTCGTTCGTGCTGCTCGCTGGCTTAAAGTTGAGTGCATAGGTCCCTCTTCCAGCATGATAACGCAGCTCATCCGTCGTGGATTCCGTCCAAAAAGATGGCATTTTCTGATTTATTTTGTTGTCTTCCTGCCCTTGCAAATGCAGCGTCCAGTCTCCTTTTATCGTTTCTGTTCGCTGTACTTTCCAGTTCGGTAAGCGCACATCCGCTTCACTTAATAAAACAAAAAGCGCTTGATGAGGTGCAAAATCTACCGATACCTCCGTACGTTCTCCTTTCCTTTCTGCAGCGATGGGTTTTAATTCGTCACGTACGGCATCATACAAGTAAACATGAGAAGCATTGGCTCGGAAAGAAAATGCCACTCTACGTGCTACACTGTCCTGATTGCTTAAAAAATAGCTATCCGTTGCGGCAAACCGGCGGTGGTTCCACGCGATGGCCGTTGTTTTTTTATCGTCAATAATCAAGTCTTCCGCTATACCCAATGCGTTAAAGTCGGCTTCCTTGTATGCACCGAGGTAGATTTTACCTTGACCAATTGTTTTTGTCCACATCCCCTTCTCGCTCTTCATGTCGGTAAACAATTGGCTTAGCAGCGCTTGAAATTTGGAAGAATCGCTTGGAGAGGCATGACCGATTAATTTTGTAGGCTTTGTCTCGAATACAACGGTCGCTCCTGCTTCCAGCAAAGAAGTTAGTTTGGACAGGACAGCCAGTGAGCTTGCCTCTGGATTTGGGTTTAACAGGTGTTTTCCGGGCACAACCAAAAGCTTATAGGCAATATGATTAGCAAACTGCACGGCGCCATCACTTACCTTCGCATATTCCAATAGCGCATGCGGATTAAAAGAATCGTAGGCATAACCGCGGAGTGGATCAATCCAATCTATCGTGCTATACATATTAGCAGAGGTGCTCACGCTAGCTATCTTTTGCAAAGGTTGCCCCTCGTTGGCCAGCTTTTCCGCAGTACGCGCAACCCGATCAGCACCAATGATACCAGGCAATACGCCTACGAGTCGATCTGGAAGGATTGCTCGTCGAGGTACTTCCTCGCCAATAAATACGGCAACATCCTTTACGGGCTTACCTTGCTGAAGCAATTGCTGTGTACGAATGGCATAATCCACCCAAGCTTTTCCTGGTTTCCACCAGATTTGATCGCGTTGGAAATAGGTGCCGATGCCGTCCAATGTCATGCCCGGCTTGCGGTCCATCCAAGGATTATGCACATAGACATGGTACGCTAAATTGTTTACGCCCAAGGCGTAATTTAAATCTTGTACAGGTTTTAATAGCCGTGGATGTTCGTCCCATTCCATACGAATCTGCGTGAAGGCTTCTGACATGACTACATTCTTGCCATAGATGTGCGCCCCCGATACGGCATCCAATACATCATTAGGCTTATCATGGGATGGGCTTCTGAACCAAAACTCACCCATGGTCCGATCGGTGAGGCTAAAGTGTGATAAGCCGTCACTGGCCATTACTGGGGCCGTGGTTTCGGCGGTAAATTCCACGCCATATTGGTCACACATACGCTTTAGCGTCGTAAAGCCCTTGTCCAAGAGCAGCTCCGCAATCGTTTCGCGGTAATCGTGCAGGAAAGCTTCAGAGGCTTCGGCGCTACCGACGACGTATCCGGCCAGCGCCGGCATATATTTCTCAAGGGAATAGCCACGGCGTTTCTGAAATTCTCCAGCCATGCTCCGCGTCCAGTTTTGGCTTCCTGACTCCCAAGAATCGATATGGAATACCGTAAGCACATCTTTCGACAAACTGGGCTCCACGGCTTTCTTGGCTTTGCCATACCATTGCTCAAACTGAAAGGCTACAATATCGGCATCGAGTTTATCACATTCCAGTCCTTTTGCTGCGCCCGCCGTTTCATTCTTATGACCGGTACTGGTATGCCCGATGCGCAATATTTTCCATGTTCCTTTTGGCAGATCCAGCTCAATGATGCCGGATTTTGATGGCGCATGGAGCACGCGAATATCTTGCTGCTGGATGATGTTTTTGTCGGGAATAGCTGCGCTTGCTGTGGGCAATGAAACGCGCCATATTTCGGCCGTTTTACTTTCAATCTGGTTTATTCTTGCTTCTTCAAAAAGCGTGATGCCCAACAATTTCAGCGAGGGCTTCCACTTCGCGACATCCAGATCTTCCGCGCCCGGCTCAGATCCTTTCGGATCGTAGACAAAGCGGAAGAACTTTGCTTTCGCGTAGGGTAGCGTATGCGTCACCCCATTATCCCAATCGAGCCATCCCATACGCGGCGACTGCAACTGTACTAGTTGTCGAAAGCTTTTTCCATCGTCACTGATAAGTATTTGTAAACGATTTGCCTGGTAATTGGATGCCTTCCATTCAATTTTTAAGGCATTGGCCGCAAACGGCTCTTTGAATTCATACTGTATCCAGCCGGGTTGAGAAGTAGCAAAATGTTTGTCATTGCCTTTTTTCACTAAACGTTGTAGATCTTCATCATAGCTGCTGCTTACCGTTGGCGGGTAGGTCGAACTGTTTTTGTAAATGTGGGGCTGCGCAATAGCATAGAGCTGAATATCTTCGTAGTAGCCTTCGTTGCGCTCGGGCTGTGGCAGCTGCACGCGAAGTTTTTTCTTTCCGTTGGTTGAGACGACGGTATCAGCAGCAACAATTTTCTGCATAGATTTTTCCGGTGTTATCCAAGGCCCACCGGCGGTTGCAAAACCGTCGTTGGGAAATAGGGCGATCTTGATATTATACTTCTTTGCTTCAGACACGATGTGGCGGAACATTTCCCACCATTCCGGCGTTAAGGTTTCGGAAGCGGGCTCAAACAAAGGTGGGTTTGTCTTTGCTTTGATGGGTGTAAAGTAGGCTCCCGCAATATTATTGGCAGCCATCGCTTGTAGATCAGCCGTGATTCCTTCTTTGGAGTAGCTGGCATGCATAAAATACCAAACCACCCACGGCTTTGCCTTTTCATAGGATTGCTGGTCCAACGCCAGTAGCGAAGCGGGAATGCCTTTAATCTGTGCGCGTAGTGTCAAAACGCACAGCAGCGCGCAACATAGTATATAGCTTTTTATCTTCATCAGTAACTCACTTTTTGCCCACTTCAAACGGTTTTAATCGGAATGAATAGTGATATTCTTTTGCCGGAATCTGGTATTTCTCCAAGGGCTGCGACACATCTGTCCAGGTGTCATTACCACCTATCCCCATCTGTAAAAGATCAATATTCAACGTGATGCTGTTTTCTTTTTTCAACTTATACCAGTGCTTAGTCTGGCTTATTTGTTTTTGTGAAAATGGCCAAGCCCCCATTTGCAGTGGCTGCTTACCTTCTACGAGCAAACCATATTTTTTGTTCTGCAAACGGAACCAGCGTACTTCCATGCGGTTGCCATTTTCCTGCGGGTATAGATAGGGCTCCATAAAGTCATCGATCATACTGCTGTAAACGCCCAAGTCAAAACCGTATGCTCTATCCGGATAGTTTTCCATATCGCCCAGTCCGTAATATTGGATATGCTCAAACGTAGGATTAACACCCAACTGCATACCCACTTTCGGGATGTTAGGCAGGGGATGATTGGTCAGCAGGTGATAATTCACCGTGATTATCCCGTCGCCGTGTACGGTATAGCGTATGCTTACCTGGGCAGAATCTCCCGGCAAGCTGTAGTTGCTTTCCACGGTAATGCTATCGGCAGACTTTTGGGCTGCTGTGTGTTGCAGGGCCACCGCATTGTACCAATATTTAAGTTTCACGTGCGGCTTCCAGCCGCGTCGCTCATTATCGGTTGCTGGGCGGGTAAAATTAGGCAACAACGCGCTGTTTACAATTTTCTCGTTCTTATATAACATCTGCGTTAGCGCCCCTGATTTTTTGTTGAACGTAGCCGTAAAATCTTTTCCTACGACGAGGTATACGCTATCTTGCTCCTGCAAATCTATTGCCTTCGATTTGTCTAGCTTGGTGAGGTGCCAACCCTGTACGTGTTGCCAATTCAGCTGCGAGGAGGATACGACAAAATCTTTGGGTGCCCAGGCTTCCTCTTTCTTTAACCGAAATTGCAGATCAAGCTGATAGTCTCTGTCAGGGCTCCTTTTTGTTTGGATATAGGGTAATAGCGATAGCTCCACCGAGTCGCCAGCAGCTACGGCGATCGCTGGTAAGTTCGATTCCCGAATGATCTTGCCATTTTCACGAATCAGCAGGGTCGCTTGATAATGATCGAGGTTTAGCAAACTTGACCGGTTTTTTATGCGGACACGTGCATCTTGCGTATCGCGTAAAGTCACTTCGGCTGCTTGGTAGATACGCTTGTTTTCCCACATGGCTGCCTTTGGTCTGTTCCATGCATCGACAATACCGTTTAAGCTGAAGGCGCCGTTGTGGATTTTCTCCCCGAAATCGCCACCGTAGGCCAAGACTTCTCCATAGACACTATCTTTTCTGATCAATGCCTGATCTTTGTAATCCCAAATAAAGCCACCGATTAATCGGGGATGCGCGCGGAAGATATCCCAGAAATCTTTAATGTTTCCGGTCGAGTTTCCCATGGAATGTGAATATTCCACAAAGAGAATAGGCCTGTTGTCGCCATTCTGTTGGTTCAGCAGAAGTTCCGGCGTGAATATGCCGGGATAGAAACGCGATACCATATCCACATAGTACTGATCTTTTATGTTTTGCAGCCTATGGGAGTGGTCGTTGGATTTTGGGTAGCGCGGATCTGATGGGTCGATATAGCCCGGCAGTTGGTGACTACCCATTGCTGGCTCGTAGTGCACGGGGCGGGTGATATCAAAATCGTGGATCCAAGCCGCCATAGCTGCGGTCGTCGGGCCGCGACCAGATTCGTTGCCCAACGACCAGATGACGATCGACGGATGATTTTTATCGCGCTCCAGCATGCGTGTTACGCGCTCCATATGCGCGGCCAACCACATCGGGTCATTCATTAACTTGCCGCCCAAGCCGTGTGTTTCCAGGTTGGCTTCGTCCATCACCATCATCCCATAGCGGTCGCATAGCTCATAGATATACGGATCATTGGGGTAATGTGAGGTACGGATAGCGTTGAAGTTGAACTGCTTGATCTGCCGAATATCGGCTTCCATATCTTCCCGTGTCAATGCTTTTCCACGCTTCGGATGATGGTCATGCCTATTTACGCCATACAGGTAGGTTTCTTTGCCGTTGATTAGCAATTTCCCGTTTGTCGATGAAAAGGCGATATCCCGAAATCCAACTTGACAGCTTTTAGCCTCTAAGAGTTTGTTTTCTTTATCGTATAAGCTGATCACTAAGGTGTACAGGTTCGGATCTTCGGTTGACCATTTTTTTGGATTTGAAATGACTGTTTCCAGCAAACCAAACTTTACGTTGTCTAGCCGGGGGTAGATTTCATTGAAGATCTGGTCTGCATCTTTCTGGAACTGGTCTTTCAGAATCGGCTGCTTGTTGGCATCGTAAAGCTGCGCTTTGACCACGTAGCCGCGGATACTATCGCCCGAGAAATTATCGAGTTTAGGACGCAGCGAAAATGTAGCATCCTGGTAATTTTTATCGAGCTTCGCCTGCCAGTGGAAGTCCGCGATCCGCACCTTCGGTTCAGCCATCAGAAATACCTCGCGGTGTATACCGCTCATACGCCAATGATCTTGATCTTCGAGGTAAGAGGCATCGCTCCAACGGATAACCTGTAAAGAAATTCGGTTTTTCCCTGCTTTAAGATAAGGTGTTACGTTAAACTCAGAAGGCAAGCAGGAATCTTCGGCATAGCCTACATAGGTATCATTCACCCACAGGTGGTAGGCAGAGATGACGCCACCGAAATGTAGCGTGACATTCATGCCATCCCAGGCTTTGGGGAGGTCGAAACTGCGTTGGTAAGAACCTACCGCATTGTAGTCGGTTGGAATACGCGGCGGATCAATAGGTTGAAACGGGTAAACCGCCGATCGATAGATCGGAATATCGTAGCCTTTCATCTCCCAATTGGAGGGCACCTGTATTTTATCCCAGCCTTTCACCTCTGCCAGGTGAAAATCCTGCGGTGCGTCAGCGGGTTTGTATACGAATTTAAAATCCCATTCGCCATTCAAAAAAAGTAAGCGGTCATTGCTTTGGCGGTCATTTTTTAAAGCCGCTTCTACGCTGGCATAGGAATATGCGGTGGCGCGGGCCGGATCGCGATTGATAGACGTGATCATGGGATTTTCCCAGGCCGAAGCAATTTTTCCATCCGGAACCGGCGGAATAACGGCGGGCTTACCATCTACTGTTTGCGCGTGTACAGTGGAGCTTGCCCAAAACAAACTGAACGCCATGGTCAAACAATGGTATACCTTACGCCTCATAGTCCACTTCATAAGTCATATCCTTTTTTAGCTCGATGCTGTACTGATCTTTTCCTGTTTTTACCACTCTCCCTTGCTTACATCGCGGCGCCACCTTGCTCTTCAACTGCAGCGTCCCTGTTCCGATAGGCGATTTAACCGTTATTTTTTTCTTCGACACGGCCAGTTCTATTTCACCAGCCGGTGTCGGTACTTTCCCTTCCATCCACTCTAGGGAAGCCAAGTAGGGATTGATGGTGTACCGCTCGTACCCGGCAGCGGTAGGCTCTACGCCCAGGTAATATTTACCCAAGAGGTAGATCGGGCTCGCTCCCCAAGAGTGGCAGAGGCTTTTCCCAAATTCGCGCCCATACATCGCGTAGTGCTCCGCCCCCTTCTTATCGGGATTATATTCTTCCCAAAAAGTTGTTGCACCTAGCTTCAACATGCCCCCCCAGTAGCTTTTCATTTCACGCATCACATAATCTTTTTCGCCTAGTGCGCACAGTGCTTCCAGCTCGTAGTAGCGCATGTATGGTGTCATGATTTTTTGGATAGCATCGTTTAATAAAACTTTGTCTTTTACGGCTTTTTGCTGATTGGCGGATAAGTAGTCGAAGAAGATGGCGAACATATTGGTGTAGCGTGTGACCTGATCTGTTTGCTTACCGGCAACCCGGCTGTGTGCAAAAGCGCCTTTCTGTTCATTCCAATAGTAGTCGAATATTTTACCTTTCAGCTGTGCCGCTTCTTTTGCATAATGCGCTTTATCTGCAGACTCATCAAGCAGCTCGGCACAAAGTGCCATCGTCTCCAAACTGCGGCACAGCAGCAGCTGCTCAAAACTCACTTCGCCTCGCTTGCTCAGACCATCGGCCCAATCGATAAATACCCAGTCGCCCGACAGTCCTTCCATCAATCCATTTTCATTACGGCGATCTAAGCAAAACTGCATCAAGGATTGCATCCGTGGATAGATGCCGGCGATAAACTCTTTATCACCTGTATACTGATAATAGTCGTAGATACTCAAAAACCAATAGAAGGTATAATCCATAATGGTATTGATGTGGCTCACGGTAGGTTCTTTTCCGCGGAGTGCCAGGATGGTACGCTTTACCGTTTCCGAATCAAAGCCTAAATAATAGTTCATGGCGTATGACTGGTAAGCGTCACCACTCCAGATCCAGCGGTCGCGTTTAATGCCATCAATATAAAATTCTCTGGAGGTAAGCTCCATCGTATACTTCGCTACTTCCCAGATTTTATTTAATTCTTCGTCTGAGCTCTTGAATGTTCCGCGGTCTTCTACTGGAAGGTATTCATATTCCATGGAAACTTGGTCAAACGTAACATTGCCTCTTGGCTCGATGTATACGTACCGAAATGCTTTCGACAGATCAAGCGTGCTATCCTGCGCAGACTGCTGCTTCACGGTGAGCATATCCAGCGTTTCGCAGGTCGTGGTACCGAGTGCTTCTTCTTTGGATTCACCGTAGTAAATGGCCAGTTCTCCGTTGCCTTTCAACTGATGTAGCGTTAAAAAACCGAAGGTATTTTTCCCAAAGTCAATAAGCGTTCCCTTACCTTGCTTTGTGCTGGTTAAAGATTTTTCATGGCGCGTAGGCAACCTAAAGGTAGATGGTCGCTGCGCTGCATTTTGGAAATTCCAGTAGCCCGCCTTTACATAGGTGGTGCCCGATTGATCAGACGCCTTTCCTGTTTCATCGATCCACTCCTTATCTTCAAACGTTACTAGCCAATCCTTATCAGTATGGACCTGCTTGCCTTCTACAAACAGCGCAGGCACCTTCGCCTGATTATATACTTTGACATTGATTTTTTGCTTTCCTTTATCCAGCTTTATGCTGCTTGGCATGCCGGGAAGCATCTTGCCGTTTACCTTGACGTTGTACTTGCCCTCGGCATGGATTTTAATCTCTTCCGCCTGCTGTAAATCAAACTCTTTATGAAACTCTACCAGTACATAATGGCTATCCATTTTCCAAAACGGAGGAAAAAACGTGCCGCGCTCTGTTCGTCTGTTTTGCATATCGTTGCTCAGCCAAACCTCAAAATCACCGGGATACCAGATCCAGGTAGCTGTATTTTGAGCAAACAACAAGACAGTGATCAATACACAGCCGATGGTTAAGATTAGTTTTTTCATTCCTCTATTTTATTTGCATGCGTAAGCGGATGATCAGGGTTTCTTTTGAAAACCTTTTCATACCGCTTCGTTTTGTATGTTATGGAAAGCACAAATTGGATTCAACAATCGCAGTCGACAGCTTGCAGGCACTGCGCAGGTTGTACTCCTCGCAGCATGTTTCTTTTAACACAAGTTATCAGCTATTCTAGCATCGCAATCGGCTCATTGATTTATGCATGGCACCAACTACAAACATACTTGAAATGCTTATTTTGTATTTATGATATTTTCTCTAGCTATTATAAGATATTGCCATGCTCTATGCGAATTGGAGATATAGAGCGGGATAGGGCAGCAAAGATCTACAACAAAAGGCAGCGTGTTCGTTTGCTGGGCCAACGAACACGCTGTTTTAGAAAAGATAAGATCTGCATTTGTTTTAATATGTAGTATTTCGTAGGAAAATAACGAGGAAGTGTAAAACAAACTGTGTCAGTGACTGAACTAACGCCCCGCAGGGCGTTAATTCAGTCGTCTTGCTATCAAATTGCTAATTTCTGAGCTCGAGACCCCAACTACCTATTGGTCAAGCAGTTTAATTTACACGTTTGTATATTCCGGAGATATGAGTGTTTCCTCACATATGGTGACACCCCTCTTACAATTGTCTTGTGCAAACGTTAATATTATAATGAATATGCCCGGAAAACCTAGGTAAGTATTGTATATACTGGAGCAAGCTGACCCCTCAAAATAGAATTATATTTAGGAGCCCTTATTGCGTTTAAGGCTTGTAATCACCTACCGTACGGGCTGATGTGCCCCCTAAATGTGTTTTTCCAACTCATGGCGCTGGAGCATACTGCCCCCTAGAAAGTAATTTTTTGTTACTTGGTGATCAAACAATTCGGATCGCTGATGTCTGATTTCTAGATTAGAATACTTTGTTTTTAGATTTGACGACCTTGTTAGCCACAACGGAATTCTTTAGTTTTGTAAATGGCGCAAAAGAATTGAGTTAAACAAAAAACCCTGGACACGACCAGGGCTAAAACTTTTACTTAGTTACGCTCTTGCGAACAAGAGGAGGCTTGACTAAGCATAACATGCCAAACTTAACGAAAATTTTTAATTAAACCAATTTATTAGTGAAATACGCACGACTTGAATTATACGTTTCCCAACCTAGGCTCAACCGCTTTTTGAGGGCGTGTGGAAATTCGAAGACAAAGGCACAGAAGCTTTATAAAATCAATCTCAGGGTTGCCCAGGCATTCTATCCAGTGATGAACTTATTCGAAATCTTCTTACGCAACGCACTTTATAACCGATTGTCGCTACATTTCAATGATCAGGACTGGATAACTACACAGAAGAATTTATTTATGAACCATCCAAGTTTGGCTCCATCGCGTTACTTTTTGCGGGGATGCGTCCTCAAAGCCGAAACAAAAATCCGTCCGCACCCCATTACCCCAGGAAAATTGGTCTCCGAACAGACACTAGGATTTTGGACCGCACTGTTTGACAACCACCATTACATTCTGCTACAGGGCTCAATAATGGGAGCATTTCCTAATAAGCCTGCTGCGGTAAACAGGTCGGCCGTCGTTACGAAGCTAAAAAATATCAGAGAATTCAGAAACCGGATTTATCATAACGAACCGATCTGCTTTCGTGGAAATTCAATTGATTTCTCTTTTGCTTCCCAGATACTGAATGATGTTCATGATGTCATTAGTTGGATAGATCCAAAACTTTTGGACTACACTGGATACTTTAACAACGTCGGAGATAAAATCAATCTACCAAACAACTTATAGAACCATTAAACCTTAATATAGGTATAAAATAACCAATTTATGACCGTATTACAACGTGAGTTCGGTTTAAGCCTATAACTTTACAATCGGATTCGGCTTGGACCCTTTTAGCGCATACCACAGGATCACTGCATAACAAACCAAGGGAACGATGTAGCCAACCTGCGTATCATCATGGGCAAAATCAATAATCCCTCCAGTCAAGAAAGGAAAGATCGCTCCACCGACAATAGACATAATGAGCCAAGAAGATGCTTGCTTGGTATCTCTCCCAAGTCCGACAATACCCAGCGAAAATATGGTTGGAAACATGATCGACATAAAGAAGCCTAGTCCGCCAAGCGCATAAAGCACGACCATGCCCGAGCCGAAAATGGCGACGGCTGCTAAAAGGATAGCGATGAACGCGTAAAGCGATAGCAACCGACTAGCAGTGGTGTAGCGCAGTAAAAAGGTGCCGACGAAGCGGCCCGCCATAAACAAAAGACCATACACGCCCAGGTAATAACCGGCAGTCTTCTCATCCACGCCTGCCCCTTGTTGGGCCATCCGTATGAAGAAGCTGGTGACACATACCTGCGCGCCCACATAGAAAAACTGGGCTACCACGGCATACGCGAGGTGTCGGTGCCGCAGCGCTGCAAATAGTCCGGTTTTCTGCGTCGTTTCTGAGTCGGCCGTATCTTTTATTTCAGGAAGTTTCACGAACACAAAGATGATGGCTATCAGCAGCAGCACTAAACCTAAAACGAGGTAGGGCAACTTTACGGAAGCGGCCTCCTCGGCAAGGTAAGCGACGCGCGTGGCTTCGCCCATGGCGTCCATCTGTTCTGGGGAATAGCTTTTACCCGATAAAATAAACATGGTTCCGACTATGGGCGCAATCATGGCTGCAAGCCCATTGAATGATGCCGCCAAATTTAGGCGATGTGTGGCTGAACTCGCCGGCCCCAGCACCGCAGCGTAGGGATTAGCCGCGGTCTCTAAAACGGCTAATCCACAACCTATGATAAATAAGGCCAGTAGAAAAAGTTCATACATGCGCATATTTGCGGCTGGAATAAATAGGAAAGCGCCGAGCGAAAAAGCGAGAAGCCCGACGATGATAGAGGCTTTATAGCCCCACTTTCGCAATAAAAACCCTGCGGGTAGTGCCATCACGAAATAGGCGAAGAACACCGAGGTATCGACCAACGCGGATTGACTATTATCTAACTGACATGCCTTTTTTAGATGGGGAATAAGAACACCGTTAAGGTTGTGTGCCATACCCCATAAAAAGAATAGGCATACCACCAATATAAACGGAAAGAGATAGCCTCTCGAGGAGTGATGGTCGATGGGCGCGGGCTCGTGGGTATTGACGTGCATAAGTCTAGGTTTTTCTTGGATTACAAATGGTGTTAAGAACCTGCCTCTTTTCGTTTAGCAAGCAAAATATGATCGGCGACAAGCACCACTTCTCCATGTTGGTTGCGTATTTCTACATGCTCCGTGACGGTACCAAATGCGGGATTTTTGGCGTCGGCCTTTTCCGAGATCGTGACCTCGGCATGTATCGTGTCGCCAATGAACACGGGCTTCACAAAGCGCAAGTGATCATAGCCCTTGGAAAAAGCTTCCGGATTGATGACCGAAGCTGTTAACCCGATACCAATAGCGAAGATCATGGTGCCGTGTGCTATCCGCTGGCCGAAGGGTTGTGTTTTACACCACTCGGCATCCATATGATGCGGAAAAAAATCGCCGGTGTGCCCCGCGTGAACGACAAAATCAGTCTCTGTGATGGTCCTGCCCAACGTCACGCGTTTGTCTGTTAAGGTATAATCCTCAAAAAATATAGATTCGAAATGCATGGTTTTAAAGTAAAAAGTTAAAATTAAAAAGTAAAAAAAGTAATAATTCAAAAGTTAGAAGTCAAAACAAATAAAAAGTAATAATTCAAAAGTTAGAAGTCAAAAATTAGAAGAACTGATAAGTTAAATTTTAAAAGTAAAAAGAATTGAAAAGTCAAAAGTTATGCGTTAGGAGTGTCGATGTAGATTTTGCAAAACTGTATCTCTTCATGACGTATGTATAAACAATATGATGCTATACTGTATCTTATTACGCTATATCTTATTACGCTATATCTTCAATTTTGACACCTCCGGTGGCGCTGCTTGTGTAGGCGGCATCGACGACGGCCATCGTGTAAATAACATCTTCTACAGCGGCTGGCAATGTATCGATCTCGCCGAGTTTGAAGCGCATCAGGCTGCCCATACTGCCGATAAAAGCATCGGGAAACCACGATCCTTCTATCGGATAGTCTATCCATTCATACTGACCGTCTGGGGACTTGATGCAATAGGAAAACTTGTCTGGAACACCATGTGGGTAATCCATCAAAAGTCCCATTTTGGCTTTGATAGCACCTTTCGTCCCTTCCCACTTGATAAAGCTTTCCTGATGATCGGGGCCAAAGTCGTGATCGTGATTGGTGTTTACCACGGCGTGGAGTGTATCGCCGTAATCAAACAAGAGCGTGGTACGACTTGATGATAAATCTTTTGCGGGATGTTTCAATGTTTTTGCATAGACGCTGTTGGGGTTCCCCAAGAAAGAGCGGATCAAGTCGATATAGTGTACGCTATGGTATAATATTTCCAGGCGCGGGTGTACCATCACATGCGGAAATAAGTCCCATGGCGTATGCAAGGTGACGCGCACTTCCATGTCGTATACCTCGCCGATATGTCCTTGCTCGATAAGCCAACGGGCTGCATTGACAAAGGGCGCCTGCCGCAGTTGGCAGTTAATCGCTGCAACTAAGTTTTTACGCTGACACAGCTCCAAAATAGCCTTACTTTCTGGGAAATAATCGCCCATAGGCTTCTGAATCAATACGGCAGCGCCATCAGGCAATGCTTCCAAAGTTTCTATAAACTGGCTGGGCATAATGGTGATGTCGTAAACAGCATTTGCCGGCGCCGTTGCTACGGCCTCTTTCACCGTATTAAAGACATGGGGTATGCCAAACTCTTCCGCAAGCGCTTCCGCTTTGGATTTCGTCCGGTTGACGATGCCATACACCTGAAACCCGGCTTTTTTATAGGCAGGTAAATGGGCGTCTTTGACAATGCCGCCAGCGCCGATAATAATGATCGGCAACATGGTTTTCGGTAAAACTGCTTTGTAGGGAATATCTATCATGTCAATACATTTATCTTCGTTTGTGCTTCTTCTAAAAGTTCTTCGCTAGTGCGTTTTGTTTGGACGGCAAGGTTTACCATTTCATCGATAATATGCGCTATGGCCGGCCAGTTTGCCAGCCGCGGCAGTGTTCTGGCGGACTCGTGCAGCGATCCCAATTTCGCGTAAAAATGGATCTGCTGATTGATTTCGGCATCGAGCCAAGTACTGTAGCGACAGCCCACGCCGCCTGCTAACGTTAAGTTTTTATCATTTGCGGCAGACACCGCAAAGGCTAGGAAATCGTAGGCGAGTGCTTTGTGTGCACTTCCTTCTGGCAAGGCATACACCCAATAGACGTTTAACGAAGCTGGCTTTACTTCGCCTTGCGCGGGAATCGCAGCCACATCGACCTTGCCGCGGACGGCGGAATCCTTATCAATCTGCGCCCAAGAGGCAAACCCAAACCAATTTACCATCATGGCTACTTCGCCACGGGCGAAGGCCGCTCCGGCCTGTACGGATTCGTATGCCAAGGATTGCGGGTGCAACACATCGCCAGCCTGAAAAAGATGTCGATAAAAATCGAGCGCTTCAATAGCGGCAGCTTGATTTAGCGATACGCCTCCGGCAGCATCTTGCAGCTCCCCGCCGCGCGACCATAGCTGTAAGCAAAAATCAAACACCGCATTATGCCCATCGGGATAGCCCGCAAAAACACTTCCGTAAAGTTGATCTTCTGGCCTATTGAAAAATTCAGCAACCTGTAAAAAATCCTCCCAATTGGTTGGTACAGCAAGCTCACGTCCGTGCTTTTCCCGGAAATTTTGCTTTTCTGCTTCCGCCTCAAAAAGGTCTTTACGGTAAACCAGACATTCGGGGCCGTCGTGGAAAGGCAGGCCATACAATGCACCGTCAAAGGTTTGCATGCCCATCAAACTCGGTGCCCACGCTGTTCGTCCGCCTTCCGGCAATTTTTCATCGACGAAGCGATCTAAGGCATGGATGCTGTTATGCTGATGCGCTTCCGCAAGCCAATCTGTATTGAGGTGAACGAGATCCCAATCGCCGTTGTGCAGCCCTTTATTTTCGAATAGGCTGCTGTAAAGCTCTTCGAGATCCATGGGGACAAATTCCATTTCGACCGCCGTATCAACGGATTGCCGATAAGCTTCCCAGCAGGCTTTTAAATGCCGCTCAAATGGATCAAACTTGCGTACCGCAAAACGTAATTTAACCATATAGCTCCTGTTTTATTTTCTCGGTATGCTCCCCTAGCGCCGGCGATCCCTTTGTCGCCGTCAGTCGCTCGCCGTCAATGCGGATTGGGCATCGTGTGGTATCGTAGGAAAACCCGTCCCCCATACTGACGCGCTGCAGCATTTCCAGCACTTTAAATCCATCATGTGCGGTTAATTGATCCCAGTTGAGCACATCAGCGCACCAGATATCGGCCGCTTCGAGTAGGCTTAACCAAAACGCGGTAGCTTGTGTAGCCAGATGATTGGCTAACACCTCTTTGATGGCTGTTCGTTCTTGGAAGGCCTGTTCACCGTCTGCAAAGCCTGCTAATGCTGGGCAATCCAATAGTTTCGATAAGAAAGGAATAGAGCCCATGGCCAGCGCGAGGAAGCCGTCCGCCGTTTTATAAATGCCATATGGAGCAGCAAGGTAGGCGTGCGCGTTGCTTACTTCGGTGCGTTGCGGCAATTGCTTGCCATCACGGAAATAGGTGGTCACAGCTTCAAATTGAATATCTACAGCAGAATCTAACATACTGACCTGCACATGCGCGCCTATATCTTGTACCGCGCGGCGGTACAAACAGGCTAGGATAGCGCTGGCTAAGTTCATCCCGGCAAACATGTCGACGATAGAAAGCCCCATCGGAACAGGGCCATGTGGTGCATCGCCACTAAGCCAGGTCATTCCCGTCAACGATTGCAGCAAAAGATCTTGTCCCGGCTTCTTAGCCCAGGGGCCTCGTTTTCCGTAGCCAGAGATTTCTGCATACACGACATTCGGATTGATTTCCCGCACTTGGCTGTAGTCAAAGCCAAGCCTTTCCATCACACCGGGACGGAAATTATGCATAACGACATCGGCTTTTGCTATTAAATCGCGGATAATCGCCCGATCGGCATCATCCTTTATATCTAAAGCTACGCTTTCCTTATTTCTGTTAATTGCATGAAACACGGTGGATGTGCCGTTTAAAATAGTATCCGACGTGTACATCTGCCGACAGATATCGCCGGTAATAGGTTTCTCCACCTTGATCACCCGGGCACCTAAATCGGCCAAGCGCAAACTGGCCAAAGGTCCCGAAAGAAATTGGCTAAAGTCTACGATAATAAAATCTGCTAATGGTAACATATTACGGTCTTAGGTAGTCTGCATTGATTTGTTCATTATCCTGTCCCACTGTTGGTGCTGGCTTGTTGGAAAAGAGGTATGCTCCATCGATATTATAAACGCTACGTGTGGTTTTCAGCTTGCTGCCATCCTGCAGCGCAATATCCTGCAGCATTTCCGCGTCGGTGAACCCTTGCGCAGCAAAAAACTCGTCGTAATTGTTTACTTCAGCGCACCAGATGCCTTTTGCTTCCAGTTTGTCTAGCCAGTTTTTTGTAGGCTGCTGGGAGAGCGTTTGCCCAAAGGCTTGCATAATGGTATCGCGTTGCTTAAACCACGTCGAGCGATCCAGGTATGCTTCTCCAGGTAATCCTAGCGTGTCTGCAATATTGGGCAGGTCGCCCATTGCCAGGGCCAAGAATCCATCGGCTGTTTTATAGACTCCGTAGGGCGCACTGAGATAGGCATGCCCGCCGCCTCGAGTTGCCGATCGTTGAGGCAATTTACCGCCATCATTAAAATACGTGGTCAACACTTCAAACTGCATATCTAACGCGGACTCCAACAAACTTACCTCTACAAGCACACTTTTCTTGGTACGTGAGCGCTTCAGCAGCGCGGCCAAGATCCCTTGCGTCAGGTGCGTAGCGCAATACATATCGATCACGGCTAAGCCAAATGGAACAGGGTTATCCGCTGCACTGCCCGACAGCCAAGTGAGCCCCGATACAGATTGCACTAAGAGATCCTGACCCGGCTTTTTTGCCCAAGGGCCTTCCTGTCCATAACCTGTCACGGTGGCGTATATGATGGAAGGGTTAATTTTTTGAACCGCTTCGTAATCCAAGCCGATCTTCTCCATCACGCCGGGTCGGAAGTTATGCGTTATAATATCGGCCTTTTTTATCAAGGCGTGAATCGTTGCTAAGTCAGTTTCGCTTTTAAGATCGGCCGCATAGGATTCTTTATTCCTATTAATCGTATGAAAGACCAAACTACTTTGATCTACGAAGATATTTTTAATCGCTATTTGTCGGCCCGCCTCTCCGCTGATGGGGCGCTCGATCTTGATGACACGCGCACCCAAATCGGCCAAGCGCAGACCGGCTGTTGGCGCAGCCATAAACTGCGCAAACTCCAATACCAAGAGGCCTTCCAGTGGTCTATTATCCATGCTGGTCTTCCATTAATCGTGATTCTTTATACATCTCATTTAACGTATTGAGCACGCCTTGCTCATCGCCCCCATTTTTCAGGTATTCAACGACCACATCGCCGGCATGATCCTGAAAATGCATATGGCCAAAATAGCGCGGCCGTAAAAACGCGCGCTGTAGTGTGGGCAAGGTATCTTGAAAGAAATTCGACGTGCGACGGTTCACTTCGCCACTTTCCCAAGCTTTCAAATGTCCGGGCTGCCCGCCGTTATCCACGTATAAGGTCGCTTGAACGGGCGCGCTACCTACAAATTGCGCATAATCCATCGCGATATCCACGTTTGTACAATTCGCAGAAATGGCTAAGCCGGCACCACCTAAGGTGCTGGTCATAGGCTCCGATCCTTGCAAGATGGCCAAGTCGTGAAAATGCAAGAGCTTGCGCGCATACCCTTCCCGTGCATAATTAGAATAGCCATAGGCAAATGGGCAGTAGGCGATTTCATCGTTATTCACCATATCTTCAAACACCATAAAAGGGTTTTTCTCATAAAACCGCGCATCCACACGGTCGGCTAACGATTTAAAATGCTGTAGCGCCTTTATGCCCACAGCGGAACTGATAACTTCATCTTCTTGTTGACAGGGATCCTCGCCCAGCGAACAGCAAAACATATAGAAGCTCATCAAAACATCAATAGGCAACAAGGAAAAAGCGACCCGACCTTGGTCTGCCAGCGCTAATACGTCCGCAAAAGTTTTAGGTAGGGAGGTTTCCAAAGATGCTAACAGATCGGGGCGGCTTGCCGCGACGGGTGTTGCTGCATCGATAGGCAGCGCCCATTGCTTTCCTTCAAAATTATAACTGGGGTAAGACTGACCGACGCTATTCCATTTTTGATCAGTGAGGTAGGCTGCATCCAGATGATCGTCGAAAGGCACGATAATCTTTTTGGCAGCAGCATGTCCTGTCCAAGGGTGGTCGATCACCAACAGATCGTATTCTGCGGCGAGTTGTTCGATTGATTTATCAGCAAATTCTTGCAGGGTACGCTTTTTCCATAGAATTTCCACATTGGGGTGAAGCTCTTCGTAGCGTTGCGCAGTGGCAACCATTGGCAGCAAGCCGCGGCTATGCCCCCATGTGATGCCCTTTAGTTGAATTTTATTTGCCATATGCGTGGTAGATATCAAGTTATTGTTGTGTTGTTACTTAAAGAATAAATATAGGCAAACCATCACCACAAACAGGATTCCCCACGCCCATTTAACAGCGGAGGCGGGTCGTTCTATGGTAATACGGTAGGCCATTTGATTTTGCTTTTCAAATTCCGACTTGCCCACAAGCAGGGAGATAACGATCCCTAAGATGAGTAGTGCCACAAAGAGGTAAAAAGAAAGCATGAGGTAATGTGGCCAAAAGTTGTACACATCTTTGGGGAATACCCACAGGTAAAGGACGCCTGTTCCGAGGCTTAATACAGCGCCGAAAGTTAGCAGCGTATTCACTGCAGCTTTATTGGTTCGCTTCCAGAGCACGGCCAACAGAAAAATCACCGCCAAAGGTGGCGCAATAAAGCCTAAAATAGATTGAAAGACATCAAAGAGATTCAGCCCCTTTATTTGATCGATAGCAATAGCCACCAACACAGATGCCAAACAACCAACAATAATGGTGTAGCGACCTATTTGCGTTACCGTGCGGTTATCGGCCTCGGGGTTGATATGTTTCAGGTAGATATCCATTGTAAACACGGTACTCAGAGAATTTAACGATGAGCCTATGGTTCCGACGAGCACAGCAATCAGCACCACGATGACCAATCCATTTAAGCCCGTAGGGAACAAATTGGTAACCATCGTCATATAGGCTAATGCAGGATCTTCCAAGCCGGGAAAAAGGATATAACAGATAACACCCGTTAGTATAAACAGCGGGAGGGATAAGATCTTCAGCCAGGCAATAAAGTTCACACCCAATTGGCCTTGCTTAAGATTTTTTGCTCCGAGTACAGATTGCACCATGGCTTGGTCGGTACAGAAAAATGCGATAGCGGCCACAGGATAACCTAAAGCAATAGCATACCAAGGATAATCGGGATCGCTGGCCGGGCGGATCAAAGACCAGTATCCATCCGGTGTATTCGCAAGCAACCCATCGATACCGCCAATCTTCGACAGACCGAGGAAGGTAAGCAAAGCAGAAACCACGATAAGCAAGATCATCTGGAAGATATTGATTTTAGCCACGGTACGCAGTCCGCCTGTATAGGCGAAAACTCCGGCTAGTGCCACGAGCACCGTTACGGACTGCCACATCGGGATCCCCAAAATTTGGCGAACTAAGAAGCCTCCAGCGAATAGGCCCAGCGAAAGCCAAGAGATCAGCATTTTTACGAGCGAATACCAGGCTAGGATGGTCTGTGTATCTGGCCCAAAGCGCTTGCCCATAAACTCAGGCAGCGTTCGCACGCCCGATGCGATATAACGGGGCGCAAAGACGACCGCTAGCAAGAACAAAAACACAAAGGCATACCAATCAAAATTTACCGCTACAATGCCCGAGGTATAGCCTACTGTAGCAAAGGCGAGTAACATGGAGGGACCTACATTGGTGGCCCACATGTTAAAGCCTATACTGTACCAGCTCAACGATTTTCCCGCTAGAAAATGCGCCGCACCTTCCGCACGATTACGGGATGAAAAAAGCCCAATTGCCAGCAGCGCGATCAAGTAGACGATAACAATACCGTAGTCGACTATCGTTAGTTTATCGAGTATATTATTCATAGCAGCTTACAGGTTGACGCCATATTTTTCAAGCAGGTCTTTCGGGCGCACCGGCTTCCCTGTTCGCAGCGACTCATCCATAGCCTGCAACAGCGCAATGGTTCCGATTCCTTCTTTCATATCCGGGAATGCCGGCGTATTGTTTCGGATGGCATCGCCAAAATATTCCAAGTAGTTTTGGTATTCACCTGCATGGTGGCTTTTGCCTTCAAAACGGAAATAATGCTTTAATTTATGTTCCCAGGTTAGCATCCGCTCTTCGCCAGTTTTGTCGGTAATGGCGTAGCGCAGATCCATGTAATCGGCCTGGCTACAGCCTTCCGTCCCTCTAAGAATGCAACTCATTTCGCTATCGCGCGTGACGGGCTGCACCGGACCGGTATAGGCGCCACTAACCCGTGCTATGCGGCCATCTTCAGCTTTAAAAATAAAGTGCATGGTATCGGCATTTTGCAAGCCGCCCTTTTGCCCGTTTGCACTTAACATCCCGTAGCCCATGACCTCTTCAATATTTGGCAGGTACCAGCGGATAAAATCTACCGGATGGCTTAGCCCGCCATACAACCATTTAAACGAGGATTGCAAAGACCATGGTTTGTCCAAAAACCAACGGTGATCCGCATGGTAATAGCCTTCAATCGTGATTAATTCACCAATCAGCCCCGCTTCATAGTCTTGGCGTTGCTTTTTAACGGGCTCGAAAAAACGTGAGCTTTGTCCTACAAAAACGCGCTTACCTTTTTCTTTTGCCAGTGCGAGCAGTTCGTTCGCATCGGCCAAGTTATCGATAAATGGTTTGGTGCAGACCACATGCTTGCCGTGCTCTAAAGCCAATCGGATGTGCGTGGCATGGAGATGATCAGGCGTATAAATCGCAATTGCTTCGATTTCCTGATTTTGCAATAGGTCTTCATACCTTGCCGTATAGTTGTGGAAGTCAAACTCCTTCATGCGTTTACGCCCGAGCTCTTCATTCAAGTCGCAAATCTGCACTAAATCGATGTGTTCGCTTTGTAGAGCGGCCGACATGGTGCTCCGTCCTTCACCGAGACCTAAAATTCCTAATCTTAATTTTTCTGTTGATTGCATGATTATTTCTTATAAAAAATCCAAGTTTCATTTGCAGCTGTACCTTCGATACCTTCCTGATAGCTGCCCATCAATTTATTCCACTCGTTGACGCGTGGGTTGTCTTTAAGCGTCAAGGGGTCGATATCTTCAAACCGCTGTCCTTTTGGAAAAGAGATGTATAGCATGAGCTGCCTATCGTTGCGGTATAACAACACCTCTTCAAAGCCTGCTTGACAAAAACCTTTGGCTACTTCTGGCCATTTTTCATATTGCTCTTCGTGGGCGTGCAGATAGGCTTCCTGCTTCGCCTTATCGTCTACGAGTTGTGCGGTTAACAATACGTAATCCGTTTCTACGGCGGCAGATGTGCCTGCACAGCGGCTCTTGTCGAAGCTGTAAAACAGGTTATTGAACACTTTATAGGCCACCTCCGGGTAGTTGGCAAGCCAGGCTCCAGCCAGTTTTTTACCAAGCTCATCTGTCGTTTGCAGTACGGTATATTCTTTCCAACGAAACAGCTTGGATGCATCGGCTCCTTGGCGGGTAAAAAAGGCTTCTACATCAGCAGGCTTCACACGTCTTTGCGGATCATAGATCTGGAAAAACACCGGCTTCGTAAACGGCACATACGCGTTGAACGCTGCCGCATCGCTGAGCGGAGTCCGCGCTCCTGCCAAATGCTGATACGCTTCTTCAAAGCCGGCTTTTGCGACGAGTTGCTCGGCTACGCCCGGGCCATTATTTTTCCATTCGACGCTAGGGCCATTGGCATTCTGTAATATTTTATTTGATGGAAACCAATTGTCGGAAACCGTCATGTAGGCCGATCCTTCATCGGTATAGAGGTAAAACCAATGATCGGGAATGTGGGCATATGGCGACACGTAGATGCTGTCGATCACATTGTACTGAATCTTCGTTCCGGGCTGTGCGGAAAGCGTATATATGCCCGCTACATCATACATATATTGCCCATAGCGCGTGATCTTATTATGCTGCACCCGGTTGTTTTTCATGCTGTTGACGGTCGGTGTCCAGCCCCAGCCCAGACTTATTCCGGTATAGGGCAGTTCCAGTAGTTCGTTGTGTACGATCTCTAGGTTGCGCACAAAACCGGCACCAATGCCAACGGTTCCCCAGTCTTCATTACCGACCTGTTGTATCAAATTGTTGGCAACGTAGGTACCATCTGTCATTCGACGCTCGTCGCTAGCCAGATATGGAAGGTGTGCCTCCATCTCTGGGTCGGAGAATGACCCCAGCAGTAATCCCGATCCGGCAATATCCTGAAATACGTTGCCTTGCAGCGTATCTTGGAAGTTTGCCTCTTGATAGTCTAGCCCTGTGGCTGCTAAATGCGTGAAGCTACAATTCAGGATACTGGTATATTTTGTATTTTTCAGCTGCACGGCTGCGCCCGGCCGCCCTACCCAAGCTTGGTTCTCCAGACCAGCTTTATCTGGGGTTCCCGCCTTTTGTAACTTGTAGGCATCAACGAAGTACATGCCTGCTTGCAGCGCCACATGCCCGTGTGTGTGCGGCCTTAGCCAGGTGCTGTGCTGAAACTTTAATCCTTCGAACTGCACATGGGAAATCGGATTTTCCAAGGTGCCTTGCAATTGAATAATGGTCTCTAAATACGGCGCCGTTACCGTCGCCGTTTTCATATCTTCCCCATCCCTTGGGTAGTAGTATACCTTATGGTTCTTTTCGTCGAGAAACCACTCGCCTGGCTGATCGAGGAACTGCAACGCGTTCACTAATCGAAAAGCCGAGTTACCATGTTCTTTAGATAGCCAAGGTTTTGGCCAGGGGTGCTCGTTCTGCAATTGGCGCTCGGGCTCATGAAAGCTCAGGACAATACTATCCCGCGAGACTGTGGCATCTTGAATGCGCAGCTGTGCAATAGCCCACCATTGGTGGATGAAAAACTCCATCCCAGGTTCCATCGTAAATCCTGGGAAGACATTTGGAATCGTCGCGGTGCCCTTCTCGAAATCCCAATTCAGGATGCGGGGCAGATGCTGGTCATCATGGCTCTCCGCGCGAATGGCCTTGTGGTTATTAACCCACAATTGCCGAAACGCAAAATACTTCCCGCCGGAACGCGGTGCATCGGCCACCAACAATTTGTGGCTCACCTTGTTGGGGAGGCCATTTACTTTGCCTGCTGGTTTCCAACCGCTGATAGAAATGCCCCCGGAGAAAACAGCGCCATCCCCTACCGCTTTAACACGCGTAGGGCTTTCTGCAGTGCCGCTATCTTCGGGTCGTACCAGGATGGTTTGTGATGGCCTATACAGGCCATCGTTCACCCAGATCGTAATGCCGCCGACGGTGCGCGGATCGTTTAGGCGGCGCCATTCTCGCGCCTCGCGGAGTGCTGCTTCCAAACTAGCAAAGGGCTGCTCTTTACTACCATTGCCTTTTGTCTGACTACCTGCGGCGACATAGATATCACCCGCCGTTACCGCTTCGGAAAAAGCAAACAGCAGGGTAAATACGGCTACGCAGAGCCTTGCTTTAATATCCTTCATTCTGACCAAATTCTGCTGGATTTGTTATTGCATCTAAAAATTGTTGGGGTATAGGCCTCCTAACGTGGTGAGGTTGCACGAACGTGATGTCTGGGTTGTACTGCTGCACATAGTCATATAGCTTCCCTGTACGTTTCAGATCAAACCAACGGATGTGTTCGCCGCAAAGCTCACGTCCTCTTTCCGCTAAAATAAAATCGAGGTTAAGGGCATCCTGCGCGATCAACATATCGGCTTCGCGCCCAGGTTGTGCCGCGCGTCTGCGCAACACGTTGATAAGCTCTGTCGCTTTTGCTTTGTCACCTCCCGAGCGCAACGCTTCGGCCTCAGCAGCGATGAGATACATCTCGGCCAAACGCATCACGATCACGTCTTTTGACCCTACCTGTGAGCCGGCTTCCGGTAAATTAGGATCGTCGTATTTCTTCAATGCCGGAAAATGAACGTTGAAGCGGGCGTTGCTGCTTACGCGGGCACCGGTATAGGTATCATCAATATCGACCAACGCATAAGGAAGGTTCCGTTTTTCGGTCGTCACCTTCTTTTTCGTAAACCACAACGCTAAGTCTCCCCGTGATAATGCGGATCCAACCAAACCGCTAGGCTTCTCGAAAGCAGCCAGGTCATCCGCCGTCCAATTATATTGATTGACATTTAGATAGTACTTCTCCCGAAACCAGTCTTCATAGCGGCGATCAATATCTTCATTGTACAATTCTAGCAGATGACGGGTAGGCATAAAACACATTCCTCCCGAATTGGAATTACGATCTGCGCCATATTCCAAGTCGCGAACCATACCAGCCTTGGCCGAATACTTGGCTTTGAACCAGATATGCAATCTATTCGGATTATTCGGCTGCGGATTCAACGAGTTTACAGTAGAATGTGTCACCGTAAACAAGGCTTCGCGGTTATTCTTGTTGTTCGCCGGTCGAAATACCTCTTCGGGTGTTGCATACAGCGAGGTTTGTAAGGCAGCCTGGTTGTTAATAACATACTGCGCAGCTTCGGCAGCCACCGCGTAATATCTATCCTTTTCTGTTTGGGATCCTTCATACGCGACGCGCGTAAGTGCCACCCGCGCTTTAAGTCCGTAAGCTGCTTTCAGCGTCGCGCGACCGATATCCGCTGCCGGAATCGGCGCAACTGGAAGATTGGCGATGGCGACATCCAGATCGCTGAGCATTAAATCGTAGAAAGCCAACTCCGGAGACCGTTGAGCAGTTAAAACTGCCGTCTTGGTTTCTTCGGTCCGTAGATCGACAGCACCGTATTGTTCGACCAGATGCCAATAGGCATAGGCCCGTAAAAAGGACATTTCGCCCAGTCTTGCTTTCTTTTCTTCTTCATTGCTGAATGGAATCTCGGCAATGCGTTCCAAACCTGCATTGCAATAGTTTACAATTTCGTATAGGCGATTCCAAGTATTACGAATCTGCCCCACTGTAGAATTAAGACCGTCGTATTTCGTCATTTGCCGGCCATAGCCGGAGTTAGCGATGTTGATCCAAAGATCAGTACCGCCCTCGGTCAGCATCAGGATATCTTCACGACCATAAAATTGCGCACCGTAATACACATAAGCGGAATTGACGAGTGCATTGATTCCTGCCTCGTTAGAAAAGACCACATCGGATGTGGTGCCGCCGGGATTGTATTCGTCCAAACTACAAGCGTTGAGCGCACAAACCAGACCTACTCCTATTATATATCTTAACATTCTTTTCATGATTAAAAATCTAGGTTAACACCAAAGACAAATTGACGTAACAGCGGGCTTTTGGCTGAGCCACCGCGCTCTGCATCATAGTTCTGCACCAAATCACTCTTGGCCCAGGAGAACAGGTTGTTTCCGCTAAAATAAAAGCGCACGCTATTCATCTTAAACTTCTCCAATGTTGCCTTTGGTAGGCGGTAGCCCAGTGTTACGGTCTTCAATTTGATATATGATCCATCCACATAGCTGAATGTCTGATAACCCAGGTAGTTGTAGAAATTTGTCATACTCGGCCGGGGGAAATCATTGCTTGGGTTTTCCGGCGTCCAATAGTTTAGGTAAGCCGGTTGGTTTCCGCGTCCTTGTGGATCAAAGGCTCCAGTCAACTCGTAATCCATCATTTGCCCCCATCTTGCTAATGCATATATATTAACATCGAAGTTTTTGTAGGAAAAGGTATTGTTAAAACCCAAGGTCCAACGCGGCGATGTGGTACCGATATAGGTAACATCATTAACATCATCGATCACGAAGTCTCCGTTCAAATCGGCCAGCTTGATATCGCCGGGTTTGAATGGCTGCGTTTTTTCGGCATCCCTGAAATAGCGCGCGGCTTCCTCCGCCTCGTTGGCTTGCCAGATACCTAGCCGTTTAAAGGTATAAAAGGATTCCAGTGGTCGCCCGATCAGCAAGCTTTCGGTTTCGCGCGTGGTCGCCCCTATGATATCGCGTCCGTCGATAAGGTCGACGATTTTCTCTCTATTCGTTCCAAAGGTAAAGTCTGTACTCCACTGGAATGCTCCGGTTAGGTTCTTGGTGTTTAAGATAATCTCTAAACCACGGTTATTGCTGCTTCCTATATTTTGATAAATCTGGAAGGGCGTATTGTTACCTGAGCCCATGGATGTAGGCAAGGTACGCGGGAGGAGAATATCGGTGGTTTTGGTGTCGTAGAAATCTGCTGTCAGGTTAATACGGCTATTGAAAAACTGTGCGTCCAAACCGAGGTTCCAAGATGCTGACCGTTCCCAGCCAAGATCTTCATTTCCAATCAGCCTGTTGTAGACGTAATAAACGAAACCTTGATCCTGGAACGCCGCATTGGTGTGCCCCGTGACACCAGATTGCGTGCCGTATTCATTGATACCAGAGTTCCCCGTCTGTCCATAGCTGGCCCGTATCTTTAATTCATTTACCGGTTTCCAGTTAAACCAGCTTTCATCACTTACCCGCCAACCGGCTGCCAACGACGGGAAAGATGCCCATTTATTTTCTTTGGAAAGGCGTGACGCACCATCCCAGCGATTCGAGACGGTAAGCAGATAACGTCCTTGAAAAGAATAATTCGCGCGAAGGGCATAGGAAAGGGTTTGGCTCTGAATATACCCGGAACGAATAACGTAAGAATCTTTTTCGTTCGCACCGATATTGTGCCACAATTGCTGCGGCACTAACTGTCCGGTTCCCTCCATATACGAGGTGTTTAATTTTGATTGTGTCCAGGAGGTTAGCGCGGTTAACCCTAGGCTATGTTTGCCGAATTCGACGTTATAATTGATAATATTATCCCAGTTGATGAAACTTCTGTTCTCGCTGTCGATGCTCGCGATGGAATTTGGAAATTCGCCTGCGCGATCAATCGAGCTTTCACTTTCGAAGTCATTATTTTTATGGTACTGCAGGTTGACGCCTAAATTAGAACGGAAAGATAAGCCTGCAAAGGGTTTTATCTCGAGAAAACCATTGGTGATGATGTTGGTATTTGCGGTGCGGTGTTGTGCCGTAAATTCGCTCGCTTCATCGGCCAATGGACTCACTTTCCCCTCCCGCCCCAGCGGCCAAAGGACCACGGCGCCTTGCTCATCATACGGAACGCCTAACGGCACATTGGTCGCAGCTCGCCACAACACATTATCCGCACGTTCGTTTCCATCGTAGTGCGTGATCTGCGAGGAGGTCCCCACTTTCACGATAGACCCAAGGTTTTGGTCTACATTTAGGCGCAAATTGAACTTATCCAAGGCATCATTTTTAAACGAGCCTAATTCGCGGTAGTAGCCACCGGAAAGCAATCCTTTCGTATTGGCGTTACCCCCGCTAATCGATAATTGGTGGTTTTGTACAATACCGGTATGAAATACCTCATCTTTCCAGTTTACCCATTGGTTTTGCTGCAATGCAGCCCATTCGCCCACCGTAAACAAGGTTTGATCGTCGGCTGGGCTGTTCCATTGCCCGGCTGTTTTCGCTGCTTCTCTACGCAGTGCGATATAATCATCGCCCGTTCGCATATCCGGATATTGCGCCCAGCCGTTTGCTCCCACGTAAGCGTTATAGTTAACCACGGGGCGCCCTTCTCGGCCTCTTTTTGTCGTCACAATGATTACACCATTCGCACCTTGCGAACCATAAATAGCGGTGGATGACGCATCTTTCAATACTTCCATCGACGCAATATCCTGCGGATGTATATCGCTGATATTACCGCCCTGCATGCCGTCGATAATGACTAAGGGACTGTTTGCGCCTTCTGCCGTTGATAAGGATCGCTTTCCACGAATCGTCAGATTTACGCCCGATGTGGCACTTCCTGAAGAACGGGTAATGTCCAATCCTGGAACCTGCCCCTGAATGGATTCCAACGCATTCGATGCCGGAGAGCGTACAATATCTTCGGGCTTCACGGAAGTGACAGAGCCTGTTAAATCCCTTTTTTTCACAGTTCCAAAACCGATGACCACGACTTCGTCCAGCGCTTGGTCATCGCGTTGCAGGACAATATTCAAGGCTTGCCCCGCCCGCACATCAGCGGTTTGCTCTTTGTAGCCTACGGCGGAAAACAAGAGCTGAGCTTGCGCATTATTCAACCGCAAGCTGAATGCTCCTTGCTCGTCCGTAGCGGCAGATAGCACCGCATCCACAACGGCAACTGTTACCCCGGCAATGGGCTGCCCATTTTCATCTGTTACCTTTCCGGTTACCTCCTGCTGATAAACATGTAACAGCCGTGGGGTTTCGTTAGCTGCTTTGGTGATCAGCCCAACGGGCTGCAATCCGAGCAACAACACCCACGCTCCCCATTTGCCGGAGTGGCGCCTGGTAAGCTGAGGTAGCCCAATGGCGCTCTGTTTTACTTTTCTTTGCATCATACATTAAGATTTATAGTCGTTAGCATTTTTGGTTTATTTCGTTTTGTCCAGCGGAACGGTGAGATCGCCCAAGCTGGATTTAATAAGCACTGCTTTTGTCGTTGCCGCATCCCCCATGCGCACAATAGCAAGTGCTTTACCTTTAAATGTTTTTCGTTTTGGATCGCTTAGGCCGCGCAGGTCTGCCTGAAATCCATTATCTGTACCCAGGACTTCGACACCTGCATGTCCTTGGAAAGTGAGTTCTATATCCTCGTGCGCCACTGCTTCTCCTTTTTCGTCGACCAGTTGCACTTCCACGAAATAAAGATCACGATCGTCATCGGTTTTAAAATCATTATGGGTGACATGTGCTGTCAATTTTTTTGCTGAACCTGCTGTGCGCTTCACCTGCTCCTGTACGGCTTTCCCTTTGTTATATTTCACTACTTTAATTTCCCCCGCCGCAAAAGGAACTTTCCAGGCAGCGTGCAAGCGGTCTGCCGTTTTGGATGACTTACCTAAGCTTTTGCCGTTTAGAAAAAGCTCCGCCTCATCTGCGTTATTGTAGTAGGCCCATACATCAACCGTATCGCCGGCTTTCCAGTTCCAATGTGGAAGGAGGTGCAGTACGTCCTTATCGGTCCACTCCGCCTGATACATATAATACACATCTTTCGGGAAGCCAGCCAAATCGACAATGCCGTAGTAGGAACTACGCGCAGGGTACGGATAAGGCACTGGTTCCCCCAAGTAATCGAAACCCGTCCATACGAAAATGCCGGCAAGAAAATCACGCTTCTTTACTTCCAGCCATGCCCGTTCGTGCGATGTGCCCCAATAGGCGGCTACATTGTCATAGGCTGATACGGTGAAATCTGGATTCCCATTGGTCACAAATTTATCCTTGCTCGATGCCGGCCACAGTTGGATGGTATCGTGCAGGGCATCATACACTCCTCTGGTTTGCAAACCAGATGTCGTTTCGGACGCAATAAGCGGTACATTTTTAAATTCCTCAGGCAGTTTATCGTAGTCCCCATATTTGTAATTGAAGCCCAGCACGTCTAACGCCTCCGCCTGTGCTATAAAGTTCTTCACGTAATTTGTTTCGGTTAGTGCGGCGGTGACAGGGCGCGTGTTGTCAAGCTCTTTTACAACAGCCGTCATCTCTTTGGTAAGCACCGTACCCGTGCTATCAAATTGCTCACGAATTTCATTGCCTATGCTCCACATAATAACGGAGGGGTGGTTGCGGTCGCGCTTCACAAGTGCTTGCAAATCGGCCACGTGATGCTCCTTAAAATCTTGGTGGTAATCAAATTTGTTTTTCCGCTTCTGCCACATATCATAGGCCTCGTCATACACCAAAAGCCCCATCTCATCACAAAGATCAAGCACTTCTTTTGCAGGCGGGTTATGCGCCGTGCGGATAGCATTGACCCCCATTTCTTTCATCATCACTAACTGACGCTTAGCGGCTGATTTATTAAAGGCTGCACCAAGCGCGCCAAGGTCGTGATGCAGACAGACACCCAGTATTTTGAATGGTTGACCGTTTAAAAAGAACCCTTTGTTCACATCAAATGCTATGCTGCGAAAGCCTACGCGTTGTGTAAGGGAATTGAGTTCTTTTCCCTGCTCATCTTGCAACAGCAACTGTAGGGTATAGAGATTTGGCGTCGCCACATCCCACAGCTGCAGCTTTTCTAACGATAGGGTTTGATCAATTTTATTTGATTTTACTGCTGTCTTACTGGAAGCCACGCGTTTTCCATGTTGATCCAATAGGTGCAGTGCAACCTGCAGTTTTCTTTTTTCTGGATTGTGCAGTTGCGATTGTATACGCATGGTGCTCTTATCCGGAGAGACTACAGGTGTAGTAATAAAGGTTTCTTCCGGCAGGAAATGTGTTTGCTGTTGATACTTCAGCTGCACATCCCGGTAGATGCCGGATCCCGTGTACCATCGGGAGTTGGGTTGCTGGCTATTGTCTACGCGAACGGCAATGACGTTGGGCGAATTTCCATAGCGTAGATACGGCGATAAGTCGTGTGAAAAGGATAGGTAGCCATTGCTGTGCTTCCCTAAGTATTTTCCATTGATCCATACTTCGGTATAGCGATAGGCGCCGCCAAAGTGAATGCTAATGTGTTGGTCCTTATCTTTTGCAGCTACCTGAAAGGTTTTTCTATACCAACCGATGCCGCCCGGCAGCGCACCTCCAGCATTACCTGCAGGAAACTCAGCACCGAAGTCTGATAGGATACTCCAATCGTGCGGCAGCGTGACGTTCTCCCATTGACGATCATTGTAATTTTCTTGGCGAAATTGTAAATCGTCAGCTAGCGAAAAGTGCCAATCATCATTAAATTTAAGCGTTCTTTGGGATTGTCCAAAGGCTGTTGTCGCGACGAATAAGGAAAGAAATACATATAAAATCCGAGTCATATCCATTATCTATTTATCTACTAACTAATTTTTCTTAAAATGTAAACTACTCTTGCCCAGATCTTTTGATGTGGCCACTGCTATTCCGCGATTGCCGTCTTTATCCACTGCACAGTAGTAGTGGTAGACGATGCCTTTATGCTTGAGCACAAAAGATTTATGTGCATACTGCTGATCAAAATCTTCGGACGATTCAATCAGGTTTTCGCCTTGCCAATCTGTCCAGTTTATCAGATCTTTCGATGCTGCAAAACGATTAAAGCCACCGCTTCTATCTTTCCAGAAAGCGCCGAAATAAAACATAACCCAGGTATTGTTGATCTTTTGGATCATGGGGTCGCCGGTAATTCCTACGGGATGATGCACCACCGGATCTTTTCCGTAGCGCTTCCATGTTGTCATATCATCGGAAACAGCCATGCCTATACGCTCGTACCATCGGGTCGGTTTGTTGTTTTCCAGCGAATCGCCGACAGCATTGTAATACATGATAAAGCGATGCCCGGTATGACTATGCGGATCTTCAATGACATAACTTTTAAATAGTTTATGGCGATTTTCCCACCAGCGCACGTCTGGATCGGTGTCACCCAGAACAGGTTTGTCCAGGCGTTGCCACTCCATGGGCGCTACTGGTTTTTTTGTGGTAAATGCCATACCGATAGAGAGAGGCTCGGGTTCATATCCAGCGGTAGACCCTCCGAAATAAGACATCCAATATTTCCCTTGAAAGCTGTGCAATTTATAGTTTCCGCCCCATTTGGTATCAATGAGGGCATTGTAGCCCGCCCTTTGCTTGGCATCCCATTTTCCATCGTCCTTTTTTGACATTTGCTTGCCTAAGGTTTTCCACGAAAGGAGGTCATTGCTTTCGGCAAGCCAGGTTTCGTAACCGACCCCGTCAAACACGATATAGGTCATATACCACGTCTTTCCGCTTTTATAGATACTTGGGCAATCCATCAGGTCTGTACTTTTAGCCGGCGTCAAGACTAAGCCATACTTAAAGCTTGTTTTTACTTCCTGATAGAGCGCTTGCATTTCTGCCTCTGAAACATGGCCTGATTGTGCATTCGATAGCCGAACGACAAACAGTAGACAGACTAGTACAATGGTATTCTTCATCTTATTATTTTCTTTTTAAAGCCTATGGACTTGTTATCCTCTTTAGCTCTTCATCTATACTTTACTTAGCTACGACCTTTGAGCAAATCTTTACTTCTTGTGGGGGACAATCTTCCAAATCCCCGAACCTAATTCCAGCTCCAGCGTATCTGCAACACGCAGGGTCTTGAACATATTAAGCGGCTTGTTATTCACCAAAAAGTCGGTATCAGCAGGCAGAACGAGTGTGCACAGACTGTTGACCGGAATGTCTAACATATAGTTTTTGTCCTCGCGCTGAAAAGATACTTTCCCATATGGGCTTTCAAAAGCCAGATTACATTGTTTTATTGTGTCAATCATTCGCGGTTCTATACGCAAATGCTTGTAAGCAACAGAATGGTCTTCTTGTCCTAAACCACCCAACCCAGCATGAAACCATTCCATAAGATGGCCCAGCATAAAGTGGTTATTGGATACATTCGGTAGTGCTGCCCAAGATTCGGTAAGCGCCGTAGCCCCCTTGCGGATCTGATAGCCATAGCCAGGCCGCGTATCGTCCTGATGCATCGCGAAAATAAGGTCGTCCCTGTTTTCCTGCTGGAGTACTTGCAAGAGATAACGATGCCCTATATCGCCAGCGGTAAAGGACGTATCTTGTTTCACAATAGCTGCGACTAGGTTGTTAACCACGTCATCCCGATTAAGGCTGTCGACTAAGCCCATATAGAGCGGCATTGCTAACGAAGTTTGGCTACCAGAGCCATAGCTGGCCACATCTGCCTTGTAAAATGTTTTTTGGAATGCGTTATATACTTCTGTTTTTAGGGAATCGTAGCGCCTTTTTCCCTCATCATCATCCAATAGTGTTGCTATTTTTCCCAAGACCTTTAGGTCGTCGTAGTAGATGGCCGTTGCCGTCAGCCCTTTCGGCGTTAATTGAGACACGCCAGGCCGCTCGGGGCCGAGGTCGTACCAGTCGCCAAGCCCTTGATACAGGATATTATCTTTCGCTTTTGCTTGAAGATAGTCCGCATATTTCTGCATCATAGGATAGTTCTCGGTAAGGAAGGTGAGGTCGCCGTACCATTGGTAGGCGTACCAAGCTAAGAGGATCGCGCTAGAACCCCATTCTGGCGAGTCGCGAAACATGTCGCCTCCCCAATCAAACTGGACATACTCCGGCGCAATCTCGGGAACTAAGCCGTTTGCCGTTTGCGAAAAGCGCATGTCGCGCAACGACTTTTTGAATAAGCGGGCCACATCGTAGTTGTAGTGAACCGATGGCCCCATGAGATGGAGCTGCTCTAGCCAGCCTAATTTCTCACGATGTGGGCAGTCGGTAAATACGCTTACCATATTGCTTTTGATGGCCCAATCGATGAGGCCATGAATTTGATTGAATAAGCTATCGGAACTTTGAAAAGCACCGATCTGCCGTGCGCCATTACGGATGTGCTGCGCTTTTATGTCGAGGATCTGGATATTTCCGTTTTGTGCAGGACGCCGTTGCACCTGTGCATAGCGAAAGCCATAATAGGTGAAACGTGGGCGCCACTCCACTTCGCTTTCTTTTCCGAAGATATACTGGAAATAATACGGGCTGCCCGAATGCTTTTGGTTGGGTAGTCCGGCCTCATTAAGCAGTTCGGCGGGGTAAACACGAACCGTATCGCCCGGCTTTCCCTTCATTTTCAACGACACGATCCCGGATGCATTCTGACCGAAGTCGTAAACATCACTTCGTCCATCGGCATCTTTCCGTATATTTTTCGGTTGAAATTCCTGCATCACACGAACCGGCTCTGTTTCCTGTGCTGTAAGCGCTGGTCCATCAACAAGCTGTGCGTTGCTCCATTGACGATCATCATAGTGTGGCATGGTCCACGATGCGGGTAATACAGAGGCGTCGTAATCTTCGCCACCATACATACTGGAGAAGGTAATTGGCGATCGCGCTACTTTCCAACTTTCATCGCTCACGATAACCTCTTGCTTTCCGTCTTCGTAAGTATTGACTACTTTCATTTTCAGCTTAGGCAAGCCAAAGGCTACCTTATGCTTTTGAAAGCGACCTTTAATAGGCGGGATATAGTAAAAGCCATTACCCAATAGCACGGCCAAGCTGTTTTTGCCCTTTTTCCAAGATTTGGTTAGGTCATAAACCACGTAATACGCTTCTTTATCATATTTTGTCCAGCCGGGCTGCAAAACCGCGTCGTCTACCACCTTACCATTTAAAAGCAGTTCATAATGTCCCAAGCCCGAGATGTATGCAATAGATGATTTCAATTTTCGCGATACCTGCACGGTTTTTCTGAAAACAGGCAGATCATACGTTTTATCCATACGCAATTTACTCGAACTGAGCGGCAACGGATTGATCAACGAATCGGGCAATACATCTTTTGTTATCCATCTTGCTCCGCCCCAGTCTGCCGGCTCGAGTAGACCTATGTGGAAAGACTGAACAGCACTAACCGCGGTATTTCCCTGATTGTCTTGCGCATGCAAGCGCACAAAATAGGTCTGTCCTGCGGTCAACGCAGCTCCTGCATACATAACATGCAGCGACTGTGCTGTAGAAACCCAATCAGAGTTCCACAGCAGATTTCTCCCCCCAGAAAAGTGTCGATCTATACTTACTTCTATCTTATATGCTTTTTGCAAAACATCGTGGCTATCGCTAGTCAACTGCCAGCTGAAACTTGGCGAAAGGGTGTTGATACCTAATGGATTCTCTCGTCCGGAAATTAATACCTGTTGAATACCTAGCTTTGCATATACTGGCGAAACATGGCCTGATAGAAGCACTATATTAAATAGTGTCATAAAGACAATAATATTTTTATTCCGCAGGATGCTATCGATCACCAATTTCATATTCGTACAATTAAAGCTGCTTCTTTTGGGTTAATACTACATTATCTTGTTCCAAGCCGGAAACATTTACGCTGTCTACAGCGATCACATCACAAACAAACGTACTGTTTTTAATCTGGATATCTTTGGCGTCTTTCAAAGAAAGATAGCGTGTACCGCGCCCGTATATCCGGTCAAAAGAGACCTGTTCGAGAACAGATTCAGGAATGCCTTCTACGTTGATGCAATCGCTGGCGGCTCCGATATAGATGTTCTTCAAGTCAATTTCCGAAAAACGTGGAGTCAATGCGTTTTTCGCTACTTCATACTCGCGACTAGCTTGATTGCCGACGTGCAGTGCCTGTCCTAACATATCCCAGCGTAGCGCGGAATGTACAACATCCATCCGGATATTTTCAAAACGAATTTTCTCGCCACCGCCGCCTCGTGGTCTTCGTGTTTTGAAACGAATACCCACATCCGTCCCGGTAAACACACAGTCGTGTACGTAAACCTGGCGCACCATCCCGGCCGTCTCACTACCGATTGTAAACCCGCCATGCCCTTGGGCCGAAAGGCAATAACGCACGACAATGTTCTCCGACGGACGATTGACGCGCAAACCATCATAGCCGCGCCCTGCTTTTATGGCGATGCAGTCATCGCCTGTATTCAACGTACAATATTCAACCAGTACATTCTTGGAGGATTCAATATCAATTCCATCACCACGCTGTATGCCCAGCGATTGAATGCGAAGCCCGCGGATGACCACGTCTTCACAGTAAGTGGGGACAACGTTCCAAAATGCAGACCGCTCTAAACGTAGCCCCTCTATCCAAACCTGTTGGCAGTTGATCGGTGCAATTAAAGCTGGCGGGAATATATAGTCGGCCGTTTTTCCGTCATACAATCTTTCGGCAACTGGAGTTTTGCTATTCACGATGTTTTCAATAACATCGTGCGTCATGGTTCTTTCGCGCACACTCCCCTTGCCTGGGCCAACTAATTTCCCGTTTCCAGTTAGCGCTATATTTTTTGCACCATTTGCATAAATACATGCGCCCAAGCTGTAAAGCTCGACGCCTTCGTTGCGCGTAAAGACAACAGGAAGAAAGTCCGCTATATCAGCCTTAAATTCGAGGACGGCACCTTCCATAAGGTGCAGATTGATATCACTTTTTAATTCAATTCGCCCGGAAAGATGATGACCGCTGTCGAGAACAACAGTTCCGCCACCTGCGGCGGCAAGTTGGTCTATACGTTGCTGTATGTCTTGCTCGCCGGCACGTACAGTATCTTGTTGCTGCGGAAAAGTAGGCCGAATGAAGGTTGCCTCGAAAAAAGGCGACCGCACCGGCTCTATGGCTTCGGGAAGATGGTCTGCCCCAACCTGATCCGCTTTTAGCAAATTGCTTTCCAGCTGTTTTTCCAATGGAATGGATTTACAGCCCAAGCATAGCGCAAAAAGCAACAAAATACTTATGCCAAGGACATCTCTCATTGAAATATTTGCTTCATATAGCGCGTGTTGGCGCCAAAATTTTCCTTAACCATTCGTGGGGATAAACTAGCGTCACGCGAGCGTTCAATCACCAGCCAACCTCTCCAACCCATCTTATCTAATGTTGCCTTCACTTGTGGCATATTTAAACGCGTGTTATTCTCTAACCAAACACCGTCTTCATCCGTACAATGGATTTGGCAGATGCGCTTTTTACCCAAAATTTTCAGTTCGTTGATGAGGTCACGTCCCTCCTTCAGTGGATTGGAAAAATTGAAATAGATCTGGATATTTTTAGATCCTATTTCTTTCAACAGCTCCACCTCTCCTTTCGCATCCAATGCCGTTTCTATACCAATGATGACACCTGCTTTCTTTGCCATTTCGCCTACCTCTTTTAACCGTTGTACAATCGCCGGGCGCAGCTCGGGATGTTGACGCAAGTCTCCCTGAATACCCAAAGGAAGAAAAGCTACTTTAACACCCATTTGCTGGCAAGTGGTTAAGCAGTCGCCCACCATTTGCTTATAAGTAGGTCGTGTGGCAAAGGACTGGGCGTAAAAGCCCGTCATAGCCAACGCGCAAATTTCCACACCCGTTTCCTTGGATTTCGCCAAATACTCTTCGCGCGCGGCAGGATCGGCGAGCTTGCTTTCGAAGGTATCCCGATTGCCGAGACCGCCCATATCAACTTCAAGTCCATCGGCTCCGATTTCTTTCGAAAGTTCAAAGGCGCTTAGTTTCTGGCGTTTTAATATCATTAAATCAATTACGGCAATCTTATAGCGATGCTTTACTGCAGGCAATGCCCACAGATCCTTCGCGAACAATAAGCCGGCGCCGATTAGCGCGCTGTGCCGTATAAAACTTCTTCTCGCTCTATCCATATCGTTTTAGTTTTGAAACAGTTCTTCTAGGTTTTCGTAGCCGTGCAGGGCATTTGCCGGTAAGTTTTCTCCGCTTGCACCGAAGGTGTATAATGTTTCCTTCTTTTCAATAGTACATCCCGATTCGTCGTATTCGCCCGCTTGGTCTTTCAATCCTTTGTTGTTGAGATTGAAATAGCGCGCTACGAAATCGTAAACGGGCTTGCGTTTGCTGTATCCAAAATCGTGGCCATCATTAGGCAGATGCACATTGGCTACATCTGTTGTTTTTCCGTAATAACCGTATATTTTTTGCAAATAGCCAAAATCATGTTCGGGCATATGTGCTGTCCAGTCCTTTCCATCTGAGATGACAAGCTGTGGGCGCGGTGCCGCAAAAGCCGCCAATTCCACATTGTTGGTACCGCCGCCACTGGCGTGAATCGGCAACCCACTTTCGCAAGGACAGCCACCATAGAAATACGACGAGAGGGAAACAACAGGAATGCTTAAGGTTATGCGTTCATCCAGTGCCGTCATTAAAACTGCATGGCTGCCACCGCCGGAACCGCCGCAAATAGCCACGCGGGATGGGTCTATCGCTTGCTCCGCAAGCATATAATCCAATAAACGGATAGCTCCTAGTGTCTGCACGGTCATGGCCAAACTTTTCCGGTGATCCTCGGACTTAAATTGTAAAAGGGATTCGCCCCAAGCGAACAGGTCATAACTAACAGCGACGGCGCCCATTTTTGCTAACATGGCGCAGCGGATCTGTGCGTCTTTTCGGTAGCGGTGATCGCCCCAATGTCCGTCCGGACTTAACACCAAGGCACTTTTACCTTTCGCTTTCTCCGGCCTGTAAATCGATCCATTCAAATAAACACCGGGTAATATTTCTAATGCAAAATTTTGCACGCTGTAACCATCAAATTTCCTTTTTGCCGTCAAGATTGGTTTTGATGCTGGCTTGGCGGGAAGTGGCGAGAGCTTAAGTGCGGTAAACAGCGCTGGCCGGATAGCTGCCTTCCTTTTCTCCCAACTTTCTTTGTCGTGATACTGTGTAGCGAGCTGATCCAAATAATCCCAACCGTCTTTGACCTCCCAACGGTAATATTCATACGGCTTAAGTTTATATTTCTTCTCACCTTCCTTATTGACCTTTAGATCAAGCGGTGCTAATACATTGCGCAACGTTTCATCGACATCGGTCCGGAATCGCCACATGGCATAATTTAAATATTTGTCACGCACCTGCGCTTCATCATATTTGATGGTTATCCCATAACGCTGCTCCAAGTCGCGGAGCACTTCGACCAAAGGCTTACGGTATTGATCATCTGAATTTTGCTGCGCAAAAGTGCTTGCGCTGAACAGGCTGAGCGCAATGAAGGTGACAAGGCTCTTAAACATGATCTATTCCTTCTTTTTGTTCCAATTTACGGTTCGCGCGCCAGCCATAGAAGTATAGGTTGGGGTCGAGATTGGGTTTTGGGTAAAACAAGCTGGCCAGATAACCGACTATAATGACGATCAAATGGCTGTACACCCCAAGCATCATCTTATTATGCGTGAAATTAAATGCCCCCAGATCCAGCAACAGGTGTTTTTCGCCAGCAAACTCGATCTCCGTGCTGCTTAGAAACGCATAGGCTGTAAAAAGAATACAGACCAAAATAGCAATGTTAACGCCTTGCTGATTGGCACGTCTGGAGAATACACCCAAGAGAAAAATCCCGACAATACCGCCAGAGAATATCGCGTACAGCGTAAAGATGATTCCAAGTATGCTCTCGCTCCCCAACTCGATATAAATGAAGCCGATGCCCATGGAGATCAGTCCAGCGACAGCAACCATGGTACGGCTTGCTTTCAGGTATTCGTTATCCACACGGTTTGGGCGTAGCTTTTTATAGTAATCTTCTATCCCGACCGCTGCAAGAGAGTTTAAGTCGGCACTTAAGCTACAGATGGCAGCAGACACCATGGCGGCCAGTATAAATCCCACCACACCGACAGGCAGCTGGCTCATAATAAAATACGGAAATACGCTATTGGGGCCAATGCCGTCTGGTAAGGGCTGTTGTTGGTAATACACAAATAATGCTGTTCCGATGAACATAAATAGTGACCAGACCGGAACAGTCAATAAAATACCCATCAAAGAGGCCCGGATGGCTGATTTATCTGATCGCGCTGTTAAATAGCGCTGTATTACCGTTTGATCGGTACCATATTTTTGAATGGCGTAAAACATACCGTTAATGGCCATGACAACGAAGGTCAGCCTCGTGAAGTCTAAGTCGTAGGGACCAAAGCCCGTTCGTCCATTCTCCGACGCGATGCGCCACACTTCGGGTAGGCCGCCCTGCACAGAAAATATAATCACCAGCAAACAAAGGATACCGCTGGCAAAGAGCATAAAGCCTTGAAAAACATCCAGCCATATCACCGCCTCGATACCACCCAATAAGTTTACGGTGACAATAATCAATCCCACAACAATAATGATCCAATAGGTATGAATATCAGTCATGCTTGACAGGGCTACGGCAAGTAAATATAACACTGTACCCATACCCGAAAACTGCCGGAGTACAAAGGCAATCGAACTGTAATAGCGTGCAAAATTGCCAAAACGCTTTTCAAAATATTCATAGGTACTTAAACCGATTACTTTACGATACAAAGGCACGATAAACCACACCGTACCCAACAGCACAATAGGCACCATTAATCCTTGCACCAATAGAATCCAATTGTTCGCGTAGCCTTCCGCAGGATAGCCTAAGAAGGTAACACTACTAATCAAGGTGGCTAAAAGGGACATACCGATTGCCCATGACGGTACTCTTCCTTTTGCTGAAAAATAGGCTTCAGTAGATTTTTGATTCTTGGCATATTTCAACCCGAAATATAAGGTAACCAATAAAACGGCTACGATAATACCATAATCAAAAACACTTAAAATAGGTTTATTCATTATTTGTTAGGTTTACGTTGTGGGCCAAAGGCCCATAATTCTTCTGTCCACGGATAGCTGCCCGGCTTCAAGGTAATGGCGAGCTCCTTATCGGGGACTTCATTCCTGATTACGCCCGGCGCATGTTCCACCGTAGGTAAGAGCATCTCAATCTGTAGGGCGGCAAGCACAGCTTGTGCTGTTGCTCCGCCTTCAATAATCAGCTCTTGAGGCATATTAGGCCCCTGGAGTATAGACACCGTATCGGCCATGCTCTTGCGAATCACTTCCGCTTCGGCAACCAACCCGGGCTGCACCGCGAAAACGGCAATTTTCTTTTCGTTAAGTAAGGTGAGCAGTTTTTCAGCGACTTCCCTTTCGCTTCCTTTTCGCTGCCAATATATTATATTTTCCTGCGATAACGCGCTTATTCGTGTAACACTTTGCTCATGATTGGATCCACAGATATACAGGATCGGCCTTTTATGTAAAGAAGATTCCTGAGGTTCTACTATTTTACGCTCCGAGCGCTTATTCAACAAGGCCTCGAAGAAGGCTGCAGCACCGGCGCAGAGCGCATTTTTAGGGATATGGCCTGCCCAGCTGTATACGTCATCCCAAGATTGGGCAGCCGCTACCACCTGCTTCGCTTCTCGCTTCCACAGTAAAGGTTTTTCGACCACCGACCATTCAATTTTCCCCAGTAAATCCAATAGGTTACTGGACCGAACGGGAAACTCAGGGTCGCGCGCAAAATCGGTATCTGCGATGGGTCTACCCTGCACGAGGTACTGCTCTCCCAAGATAAGCCGATCCAGGTTGGGATTCACCGGGCTGAAGAATACATATTCAGGCTGTAACAAAGATTGGTAATAGGCTAACTCTTCTTTGATATGTCCGCGCAAGGCAGAGTCAAATTTCAAGTAAACCCAATCCCAAGTTTTTGTATTCGGTCCTGCGAAAATAGCCGCCCGATGAGCACGGGCATCTTCTGCTTTTAGGGATCTGGAGTTGCTGTTCAACACCAGTACGTCGGCCGTAACCGATTGGTTCAGGTGCTGGACAATTTGGCTGGACAGACCATGCCGAAGCGCGATGCCCGCTATTTCGGCGGCACCGGTCAAATCGTCTGCAATAACCAATATGGATCCCTGACTCATCTTTACTTTTTATTAGCGGCTAGTTGTACGGCTGATTCGATGGCTAAGATCATCGCGTCTGCGCTGGCTACACCTTTTCCAGCAATCTCAAACGCTGTCCCGTGATCTACCGAGGTACGGATAATGGGTAGCCCCATGGTGATGTTGACACCCTTTACGCTATCCATTTGCTTTTTTTCCGCATTCCATTTAAAGCCGGTGAGTTTAAACGGAATATGCCCCTGGTCGTGATACATCGCGACAATACCACCGTAATGACCGGTAGCGGCTTTCGAAAACAAGGTGTCTGCCGGAACGGGACCATCCACATCGTATCCTTTCTCGCGTGCGGCTATCACTGCTGGTAATATTTCTTCATCATCTTCTGTTCCAAACAAGCCCGAGTCTCCGGCGTGCGGATTTAGGCCAGCAATACCGATCTTCAGATTTTGCTCTCCCAAACTTATCAAGCCTTGTTGCAATAACTCGACTACTTCGAGAATCCGATCTTTTTTCACCAAATCGCAGGCTTGACGCAGCGATACGTGCGTAGACACGTGGATCACTTTCATATTATCTTCCACAAGCAACATCGCATACTTCTTCGTACCCGTATACTGCGCGTAGATCTCGGTATGTCCGGCAAAATGATGACCAGCTTCGTTAATTGACTTTTTATTAATTGGGCCCGTAACCGTCGCATCAATAGTGCCGGCAAGGGCTAGTTCGATGACCTTGGTTACCGACTCAAAAGAAGCTTTTCCAGCTTCTGCGGAAATTTCGCCAAAGGTTACTTTCGATAGATCCGTATTTTTAAGATCAAAAACGTCTGCCGCCTTTGGGTTGAAAAGAGCGTCCGCAACATCGCTGATCGCATGAATTTCTAAAGGAATATGTAATTGCGTGGCTATCTGTTGAAACACGACGGCATCACCCACTAAAATCGGTCGGCAGATATCGCGAACGCGTGCATCTAAAAGTGCTTTTAAAGCAATTTCGGGGCCGATACTTGCCGGGTCACCCATCGTGATTCCTATAATAGGTTTATACATGATTGACTAAATTCAGTTTAATATTTTCATTCGTGATTAAGGTTCTAAAGGCATCGACAAGAGAGCGTTCTTCTTCGATCGCCAACGCATATAATGGTGGCATCATAAACGGCTCGCACAGCCCCAACTGCTTCATCAACACCTTCAAGGCCCATAGGGATTCCCCTAAGGATTTATTGGCTTGATAGAGGGCACCTAGCTCATCCGATTGCTTCTGCAATAGATTCGCACGCTCCGCGTCTTCTTGTTCCGCCGCGTTACACATCTCGGTATAAATTGCGGGTGCGAAGTTTCCGGAACTGGGTATGATACCATCACTACCATGCAATAGGGAATACGCACTGGCACCGGCCCAGCCCATATAATGTTTAAAATCCGTTCTGTCTTTCCACAGTTGAAGCGACTGGTCCAATCGTTCCAGACTACGCTCCGAATCTTTGATGGCTACGATCTTTGGGTGATAGCTCAAGCGATCCAAAAGATCGAGTGGAATCGACATATGTGTTGTCGCCGGAATATTATAGATGATCAGGTTATTGGGGATGGCTTCTGCCAAATCCAGGAAGTACTTTTCCATTTGCACTTCGGAGAGCTTATAGTAGGTCGGCAGGGTTGCCGCAACATCTTCCACACCCAAGCTATAAGCCAACTGGGCAAATGCGATCGAGTCTTCCAGAATATTAGAGGAGACGCCCACATATAATTTTTTATCTTGGGGTTTGTTCGCTACCGCTGCACGCAGGTAGTCTTCCTTAAAGGAAGTAGATAAGGAAGCGGATTCGCCCGTTGTTCCGAGAATAAACGGTGTCGCTCCGTTAGCATATAAATACATAAATATGCGCGCCACAGCGTCTTGATCAAGACTGAGGTCTTCATTCAACGGTGCAACGACCGGGACAATGGTCTCTTTACTCTTCATTTCTTGTTTCATATTAATAGGCGGCATTAAATAGGGTTATGGCATCCTGCAGAGTGACTTCTCGCGGATTATTGATTAGTAGTCTTGTTATTTTCAGGGCATCCTCTGCCATCTGGGGAATGGCTTCCCGTGGGATATTGACATCGCGCAAACGTGCGGGAATGCCACATGCTTTGATCAGTTCTTTTACTTTCGTTATACCTGCCTGCGCAGTTTCCTCGTCGGTAGCCTGTCTTTCACAGCCGAGCGCTATCGCTACATCGGCATAGCGTTTCGGCGCTGCCGGATAATTGTACTCCATCACATAAGGCAACAAGAGTGCATTAGATAGTCCATGGGCAAGGTGAAACATACTGCCTAATGGATAGGATAAAGCGTGCACGGCAGCCGTATTCACAGGGCCCAAACAGAATCCGCCCAGCATACTGCCCATAGCAACTTCACTACGCGCCTGTACATTAGCGCCATTCTTCACCGCTTCCACCAAGTTGGCTGCAATAAGGCGCATACCTTCAAAAGCATACATATCGATGAATGGCTGCGCAAATTTATTGGTATAAGCCTCTAGACAATGTGTTAACGCGTCAAGGCCTGTTGCGGCAGTAATAGCGGCGGGTACGCCTATGGTCAGTAAAGGATCTACGTAAACCGCATCGGGAACCAAGAACGGACTGATAATGCCTTTCTTTTGGTTCTCATTATCCACCAAGATCGCATTTGGCGACACTTCACTGCCTGTACCTGCTGTCGTTGGTGCACAGATGAGTCCGATTGTTCTCCCTTTTAGCAAACCGTTTCCTACGATTTCTTCCAGCGATTGGCTGTTGTTGAGCTGTGCCGCAACAAGCTTGGCCACATCCAACACGCTGCCGCCCCCGATACCAATAACCATATCGGCTTTGATCGGACTATACTGCTGCAAAATAGTGTTAAAATCAGCAAATGATGGTTCTTGCTCGATGGTTGTATCCAACACGATCTCGATAGCATTTTCTTTCAAATGATTGCAAAAATCTGCTAACGCTCCAAGCAAGGGTTTGATCGTCATAATGATGACGGTTTTACAGCCTTGCGCAACAATATCTTCGGCTAGCTGTCCAATCACCCCGTTTCCAAAAATGAGCTTTCCTGGAAAATTTATCTTTAATATACGCTCCGCTGACATAAGTTTATTTCGTCTTTTATATTATTCTTCTTCGGCTTTATAGGTCTCTAATGTGGGCAACTTATACCCCTTCACCGCTGGCCAAATACCATTTTTAATTTTTCTTTTTTTCAGTTTAGTGGGATCCACAACGACATGCTTCATCTTTTGCCGGCGCCAGGTGTAGACAAAATGAAGCATGCCATCCTGCGTTTGTATCACAGCGGGGTAGGAATATTGACTGATTGGCGAATCTTCCAATATCAATACGGCGTCCCAATTTTTTCCATCCTTCGACGTGGCTACATTCAGTGGTGTACGTGCGCCTTTTGGGTTCTCTTTCGGTGGCAGCACGTGGTTATATACCAACACGTGCGTTCCGTTTTTCATTGTCACGGCGTCGGTACCTGAGTTATTATTTGGTAGCGTCGTTTTTTTAAGCGGCGACCAGGTTTCGCCGTTATCTGCTGACCAAGATTCTACGATGGCCCAGTTCCGGCTACGTGCCAAGATTTGGAGTTTGCCATTGCCATGATCCAGCACACTAGGCTGTATGGCATTGAGATCATCTTCGCCGCGTGCAATAGGCCCCACTTTCCGCCAAGTCTTACCAAAGTCGGAGGTGATTTCGAAATGGATATTCCAACCGTTTCCCTCGGTACTGGTCGGAGCGATCAAGTTGCCATTGCTAAGTAAAACAGGCTTATTTTTTATTGGCCCTAGATAGCCCTCTGGTAGTTTTTCCGCTGCTGACCAGGTTTTGCCTCCGTCCGAAGAACGTTTCAACATGCCCCACCAAGCGGATGGCTTAGGACCGATCTTGTAGAAAAGAAGTAAATCGCCACCTGGGATTTGATAGAGCACAGGATTCCATGTAGGCAGTCTGCTTCCATCTTCTTGCACACCATCCGCTACGGAAGCGGGAGCCGTCCAAGCGTTGTTTTCATAACGGCATACATAGATCTCTACGTCCGGATCACGCTCACGTGTACCGCCAAAGAACGCATAGACCAGTCCGTTTTGTGCCTCCGCGAGAGTCGCGGAATGACAGGAAGGAAACGGCGCTTTATCATAGATGAATTCATCCGTTATAATTCCTTGACGCCATTTGTAAAGCGCATTTTCCTGTGCTGTAGCCATGAAAGACACAAGCATAAACAGCATCGTCGTTATTCTTTTATCGATTGTCATCATCTATATTCTATCGTCTTATCTTAAATTCATATTCGCCAGAGCCCACTTCAAGCAAAACCCTATCCTTCAGTGTTTCTACATACCTAACACCTTCCATTTTGTCGAGCTTATTTCCACTTTCGCTAATGGTTGTAGGGTTCGAAGCCGGAATAAACACCCGAGCTTTACTGTTTGCCGGAATGCGGATCTTCCAAATCATTTGTCGTTTATCCAATCTCCAGGAAGATCTTATCTCCCCACGCAGGCTTTGGTAGCTTGCATCAACATGCGTGAGCCCCGAACCGAAACTAGGGTTCATGTGGATGGTTTCAAATGCGTTGGTCTCCGTTTTGATGCCGGCCAGGTTTTCGTAGTACCAGACCAGCAGATCGCCCAACATCATCACATGGTTCTGCGAATTCATTTTAGGATGTGCCGTATCACCATTCCACAATTCCCAAATGGTCGTCGCGCCATGCTCGACCATGTATCCCCAAGACGGGTAGGTTGTTTTTGTTGCAATACCGTAGGCTAAGTCGGCACGCCCCATTTCGGTCAACGTACGCATGATAAATTGGGTTCCTATAACGCCAGTACTGAGGTGCCCTTGGTTTTCCTTTTCGACGATGTCTACAATACGTGCGGCAAGCTGCTGCTTATTTTCGCCCTCGACAAGGTTGAAATACATCGCTAAAAGATTATCTGTTAAGGTATTGGCACCGTAGTACCCTTGTGCGTTGTAAAAGCGTTTGTTGAAATCTTTTTTAAGCTGACGTGCCTGATCGGCATAGATCACACTGTCTTTCGCATGGTCAGTCAATACGCTAAAGCGTTGCATCGTATGCAACAAATGATAATAAAAGGCAGATGATATCAATGCACTTGGGTATTTCTTATCTGCGATTTTGCCACGCCCTTCTTCGATGCTGGCCGGAGGAAAGCACCAATCGCCATAACTATCTTTTGTTAAGATGCCGTCTTTATCGGTGTAACGTAAATGCATATATTCCATCCATTTTTTCATGGCTGGATAATGCGTTTCCAACACGCGGATATCACCCGTTTGCTGATAAAGCATATCGGCGATGAATAGATAGGTACCCGGCCAGCTGATGTTATCGCTGTAATAGCGCCAGAAAGCGGGCGCTACATCAGGAATGGCACCATCTTCTTTTTGCGACAAACGGATATCTTCTAACCACTTGCTGTAGAGCAAGGTATTGTCGAAAAGAAAACTTTCGCCGTAGGCACTGGTAGGCCTATCGCCCAGCCAAGGTTGCCTTTCGTTGCGTTGCGGACAGTCTACAGGTATGCCTTTGTAATTGGAGGCAATGCCCCACCAAGCATTCTTATGGATTTGGTTTAACAGCGCGTTTGATGAATGAAACGTACCGATGTTGGTCATTTCATCATACACAAATCGCCCGACAAGGTCTGCTGCCTGGAGGTTGCCGGGATAGCCGTCCACTTCCACATACCGAAATCCATGGTAGGTAAAGCGTGGTTCCCACTCCTCTTGCTCTCCTCCCTTCAAGATATAGAGATCGGTTGCTTTGGCGTCCCGCAGGTTGGTGGTAAACAGCTCGCCATCTGGGGTAAGGGATTCAGCGAAACGCAGCTTGACTTCCGTGCCCTGCGTGCCACGTACACGCATTTTCACCCATCCGGAAAAATTCTGCCCGAAATCTACAATATATTTATCAGCAGCTTTCTTCGTTACAGATACGGGCGCTATGTCCTGCATCACCTTCATGTTGCCATTCAATTGCGCTTCGTAGCGCCCTCCGGGTTCCTGCACATACTCCGCCTTTAACCAATTTTTGTCGTCAAAGCCAACGGCTGCCCAATTCGGCATCTCTTTGCGTGCATCGTAGCTTTCTCCATCATATTCATTATTGGCGGTGATAGGCCCATCTGTCGTTCCTTTCCAGCTATCATCTGTTTTGATAAGCTCCGTTGTACCGTCTGTGTAGGTCACCATGAGCTGCATGTGTAGCTTAGGAAAACCAAAGCTTTTTACCTTATAAGGCTTCGCTTGGCGCATTGCATAAAAACGGCCATTGCCTAAGATGACGCCTAATGCATGCGCACCCTGTTTTACAAAGGGCGTCATATCCAAGACGTTGTACTTTATATTTTGAGTATAATCGGTCGGCGATGGTGCAAGCACTTGATCGCCTACCTTTTTGCCATTCAGGTAAAGCTCATAAAGGCCTAGCCCCATAATATAGGCTGTCGCTTTCTTAACGGGCTTGCGCAATGCAAATTCTTTTCTGAAATAGCGGGCGGAAAGCGTTCCAGATGCTTTGTCATCGGTTTGCTGGTAATCATCAAAACCAATCCAGCGGCCTGTCCAGTCTTTGTAGTGCAGTAAGCCCATGCTCCATGAAGCTGGAGCAGACCAGGCAGACTCGCCTTTGTTGCTGTAGATTTTGACCTTCCAATAGGCCTCCGTGCCAGATCCTAAACCTTTCCCTGCATAATAAACGCTAATGCTATTCGCAGATGCACTGTGCCCCGAATCCCACAAATCGCCGATATTGTTATTCAGATTTTCTAAGGAAGAGGCCACGAGTATATGGTAACCTGTTTGGAGTACACCACGCTCTTTCGACTTTATCTTCCAGCTAAGGCGCGGCTGCTGTATAGCAATACCTTGTGGGTTAACAAGCAGCTCACAGCGTAGTTCATCGACCTGCGTAGCAGCATGCAAGCTACCCGAAAGGATAGTGAGCAATAGGATTATACTATATGACAACACGTTCATCTTCATCAGTCCAATCGTTTATTTGCCCGAAAAATCAAAATACAATTGCATATGCAAGGCTCTTATGGGTTCCTTCTCAAAATCATAATACACATGCTTCATGCCCATTGGTCCGGTTGTTTCTGGCTTTTGGGTTTTCGTACCGATAGCAGATATACCGTTCATAAACGAAATATCGCCTGTAGGGAATGTAGGCTCCATATTCTTCCATTCGGTATCTTGCTGTTCCTTTGGCGTATATAAGCGCAAGAATACATCCTCCCTATCAGTGAACACGCTAAACGACTGCGATTTCAGGTTAAATTTCGTCCAGTACATATTGGCGTGGTAGCCCTTAAATTCAGGATATTCGAACGGCACTTCGCCTGTAGCGACATCGTTGTAGGCTTTTTCCCAAATCCCAAAACGATTGCCTTTCATCCGGTTTTTCCATACCCGATAAGGGCCCATGCCCATGTATGCTACGCCTAGCATTTCTTTTTCCGGAAGATCAAAGTTGACACCCACAAAACGGGTGAAGTAGCTTTCAGGAAAATACTGCACATGCATCTTCAATTGGCCGGATGGATAGATGGACCATTGCAGCGTGTTGTAACTTTCCTTCTTGTCAAATTTAGACTCGATAATAACGGTATCCGCCACTTGACGCATCGTGAACGATTTGTAATTATTGACGGCTTCTTGTAATACAGGCCCGTTATTAAAAGGAATAATTCCTTTTCTATTGGAAACTTCGGCCAGCAAGCCGTCTTTTTTGTTGAATCGGTATTGTATGCCGTTAGCTTTCACGACAAAGGCATCAGCAGTTTCCTGCGCGTCTACTTTGGTCCCTTCACGCTTTATTTTTGTCGCCGCAACGCTAGCAGGTAACCTGATCGGGAAGCTCCAGGTAAACAGCTCTTTCCCGTATACATCTTTCGCGGAAACGTACAGCGCATCATAGCTAAACCAATCTTTAGGCAGATCGACTTTCAATACGCCCTTGGCATAAGGTGCAATGCTCGGAGCAGCAATAGTACCCGTCTTCGTATTGGCCGTAGATCCGTCGAACTTACGCAGTTCATAGCTGAACGTACAGTCTGATGTATTGGTAAATGCATATCGGTTTTCGATGGTAAACTCGCCGTTAAACGCAGCTGTCATTTCGCGTTTTTCGACGAAAATCGGGCTCCATACCTCTTTAATGGTATAAAAGCTTCCCTCGCGTTGGTAATAGGGGCCAACGATACCATCTGCCCCACGATTTCCATCGGTGTCCAGCATGCCGTTTTTGTCTGTGCGGACGATTCCCTGATCTTGAAAATCCCATAGGAAACCACCTGCTGAGAGTGGGTTTGCCCACATGGCTTTCCAATAGTCTTCGATACCAGCACCATGCCCCCCGTCGAACATGCCATGCAAGAATTCCGTCGGCATGACGATGTTGTGCCCGTGGTCATACGTACCGATACCATAATTGTATTCCCGGTAATGGGTGGTTTCAAAACCGCCATACACCGCCCAAGGATAAATTAGTGGACGTTGCTGTATATCTTGTTCGAAAAAGGTACTGTCTAATTCCGCGTTATGCCCGCCTTCATTTCCATTTGCCCAAAAGATGATGGACGGATTGTTTTCGGAAACCGCTATCATCTCTTTCAAGAGTTTTTTACCCGTCGGCGTGTCGTAGTGGCCATGCCATCCGCCTAATTCATTCATCACGTATAAACCCAACGAATCACAGACTTCCAGAAAATGGGTATCTGGTGGGTAATGCGCCATGCGAACGGCATTCATATTCATTTCCTTCATCAGAAGTACATCATGCACACTTAACTGCTTGCTTGTGGTACGTCCAGATTCCGGGTGGAAAGAGTGTCGGTTAACGCCTTTAAATTTTATCTTCTGCCCGTTGATGTATACGCCGTCTCGTTGCCGAACTTCTACCGTCCGGAAACCGATTTTTTGATGCACACGGTGTAATTCTTTTCCTTTGCCATAGAGCGTTACTTCTGCACGATAGAGGTTCGGGAACTCCGAAGACCATAATGCTGGCTTTTCAAAGTTTCCTTCCAGCCAGGTTTCCGAACCGCTTAGCGGTTTACGGATTGTTTTACCGAATTTCTTACCCTCGGCATCATACAACGTGACCGCCACTTCATCTGCGCTGCCCTTCGCCTGCACTTTCAAACGAAGTGCGCCGTTTGCTTTTGCATCAACGGACAGACGTTTGATATGGTTTTGCGGTAAAATCTCTAAAAATACGGGTCTGAAAATTCCACCGAAGACCCAGAAGTCGCCTTCGCGCTCAGCCGCATTGACGGATTTATTCGCAGAATGCTTCGCAACCTCGACTTCCAATAGGTTTTCCTTCCCCCAATGCATATGTTTGGAGATATCATAAGAAAACGTGTAGAAAGCACCTTGATGAATGGGGCCTACTACTTTTCCATTTACCTTCACCGTCGCATCGGTCATCACCCCTTCAAACACCAGATTCACTTGCTTATTTTTCCAGGCACGATCGGCTAAAAAGCGGTGCTTATAGTTCCCCACTTCTTTCCCTTTATCCGCCTCCTTATTAAAACCATAGTTGTATTTCCCAAATCCTTGAAGCTCCCAGTTCGATGGAACCGGAATCTTGGTCCATTCCCCCGACTTCATGCCTTCAGAAACCTTAAAATCCCAAAGTATGCCGTCATCTTTTCCCTTTCCGGAAAGGTATTGCTTGATCGACTCTTGGGCCATGGTTTGGCCCGTGAGGATAACTAGCAAAGTAAACAGGAACATGTTGGCATAATACTTCATGTGCGGCATTCGTTAATTGAGTTTAATGTTTTTAAATGGATTATCGGTGCGAAACGGCAATGCAGGTATACCCGCAGCATTCACGAGATTGGGCTGTGCTGCCTCATCCCAAGCGAATCGTACATTTTTTATGGCAGCACTTGTCTGTTGTTGGATTTGTACGGTTCGACCGACAATCTGTGCTGGCACGGAAACGTACTGCCCATCGGCTGTTGCAACCTCGAAACCTGTAATGGGTTTTCCATCGGCAGTTTGTAAACCGTCGGCATGCTGGAAATGAACAATCACTTTATTGCCTTTGTGCTGTATTTTTGACAGGGTAGGACCGTCAGCCTCTACCTGTACACCATATGTTTTCTTTAATGCTTGCAGGGCCAAGCGTTTGCCTACGTCCCATTTATTAATCGGGTGCAGATCTTTTACATCGTCTACGAGGTCTGTGGTCACAATGCGGCCTGTATGGGGAAGTTTTAGCAACATATCCTGTGCTTCGCGAAACTCCGGGAGTACCGTACGCGCCATACGCTCCTCTCCCTTCTCATCGACAGAATAGGCAAACGGAGCTATTTGCGTGAAGTAGAAAGGTAATTTTTTATTGTTCCATTGCTTTCTCCAGCTTTGGATAAGGGTTTTGAACTTATAGGTGTAATCGATATTTTCTTTCAGAAAAACATTCGTCTCACCTTGGTACCACAGTACGCCTTTTAGTGTGTATGGAGCCAAAGGCGCAATCATCGAACCGAAAAACTTTCCTGGGTCGCCACTGACTTTCTTATCGTTGAAATACGGTTCTTCTTGAAAGGCTTCTGCTGCAATCCAAGGTTCGATACGGCTTCCGCTTACGGCGGAAGAAATAATGCCAACGGGAACACCCAACTTTTCCTGCAACGTTTTAGCGAAGAAATATCCCGGTGCGGAAAATTGTCTCAAGGCGGAATCTTGCGCGATGCTCCAGCCGGCATAGGTGCTATCTGGCTTGTCTAAAAACTTACGCCGCACCAAGAACAGACGGATGTTGGGGTTACTAGCCTCTTTGACAGCATCCTTTGGAAAATCACCTCCCTGATCTGCTGCCGCTATTTTCGCTAATTTGCGCATTTGGAACTCCATGTTAGACTGTCCGGAACAGAGCCATACTTCGCCAATCAACACATCGTTTAAAAGGATGGTATTTTCACCTCGAATTTCCAAGGTTTGTCCCTTTGCATTCGCACGCATGGGTGAAAGCAGCACTTGCCATTTCCCTTGGGCATCGGCACGATCTTTCTTGGTTTGACCGTTAAAACGAACCTGCACCTCTTCTCCCGGCTTCGCCATCCCGAAGATGGCGACGGGTTGCTTTTGTTGCAGCACCATATGATGCGCGAAAATATTCGGAAGCACGATAGAAGCCTGCGTTGAAAACCACAGGCATACCATAACGATCGCAGCTGCTAGTCCTTTCATTAGTTCAATTTTTCTGCAGCCAGCGATAAAATAGCATAGGCTGCTTCATTCACGGCTTTTCCTGCATCTTTCACATCAAAATCTTGATCTGTCGGCGTATCTGCATCGGGATAACGCCGTACTTCGCCGGTGCGGAAAGATACTTTGCTGATGTTCGCCACCGGTTGGAAAAATAGTCTTGTGCCCTTATCTACCCCGTTAATCCATAGTTGGAAAGAACGTGTAGTGACATCGACCACGAGGCGAATGTCATATACTTCCTCGGCTTTATAGGCCTGTACGCCGGCATTTCTATAGCCCGCTTTATTTTTAATCTGTCCATCCTTGTCAAAGATCAGGCGACAAGCCGCCTGCCCCTTATCGTCGGTTAGCTCAATTTCGAGCATACCACGATCGGTCTGTTTTGGTGACACCTTAAATTCGATGTTGGCCTTCTTTGCGGACGCTATAACGCGATCTGCTTTTGCATAATCATAAGGGTCTTTATCGCGCAACACGAGCGCATTTCCCTCTATTTTCGCAGTCGCCCACAACGGACTGTAAATGTTCCATTTTTTGTAAGCTGCCGCCGCATCTTTGTTAAAATCGTCCATGACCACGCCTTGAACAGTAGAAAGGACAGGCACAGGAACTTTAGCGACCCACATATCTTCCTTATTCATGCTGTAGGTTAGCCACATATCCGAACTTGGCGGCGTACCATTTCCTTCCTGAATCCCACGTACATATTGTGGTCCGTACGATTTGTAGTTACCGCCATAGCGCATGGTGCTAATTTCACCATTCACCAAAAGTAAGTCTGTATATCGCAAGCCATCATCGCTGGTAGACACCGCTAAGGGCCACCGAAATTCGGAGGGATTATACACGGTAGCATAACGATTATCAGCTGTTTTTTGCCCCCAGATTTTGGCATTGCTATTGACGAATCCGGGCGCCCGTAATGGCGTATAGGCCCAGCTCTTTCCGTTGTCATTGCTGATCGATGTCAAGGCGTGTTTCCAAAAGCCTGCGACACGACCGTCAGGTAAATGGTAGTAAGCAAATGCTTTTATAGGCCGGTTATAAGGCACTAGCGGATCATTGCGATCGGCTTCTTCCACCCACTGTTGCATCATCAGCGGTTTTTCCATAAGCTCTTTGCAAGCTGCTACAAATGCTTTATCCTTGCTCTTGGTATAGAAGGGATATTTTGCCAGCTTTTGATTGAAAGAACTATTAAAACGGATAAAATAGATCGGCCCAAACGAGCCGTCTTTATTAATTTCACGCACGACGCGGCCAATACCATTCCCATCATTCGGGTCATCTTTAGCATCTAAAGCCACGCCGTAGTACCCAATGGTCAATAGCTTCCCGTTTGTAGCGGTGTAGAAGCCCATACGCTGGTGCATGATGGCATACAAATCTTTCCCAGCTTTATCATCTCGTCCAGGTTTGGTGAAACCCTCCGGAACAAGATAGGGCGGAAAAAGCTCCTGCGGCTTGGACCAAGAATAGCCATCTTTTGAGCTTAAGAGCAGCGTTTTTCCTTCTGCAATATGCTCACCTATAGGGTTGCTTAAAAACTGTAAATAATAACTGTTGTTCCAATAGGCTAAGAACGGTTGGTGATTGTAGGTAAACCCATGTCCGCCAGCTAAATCAGGAAACTCTCGATTTGCACGAAACACTTGGATATTGTGCGTGCCAACAGCAGGCGTCAGCTGTCCGTGGTGATAATCTACGTTAGACAATGTTTCGCCGACATATTTTACTGTATCTTGAGCCATGGCATAGGATGAAGCGCACAGCATAACCAACCCTACTATTTTCAATTTCATCGTTATTCCTTTCCTTTTAACAACCTTTTTAAATCCCTTTGCGAGGCTTTAAAAATAGTTCCGTGTTTATGTCCTTCAGGCACGCCTATTTTATGGTTTACCTTTTCAAAATGTTTAAAATCTTTTGTCGCCACGGCTTCATAGCTTTTACTACCATACGAGTCGAAATAGATCAGCCATTCGTTCCCGACTTTTACCACACTCGGGCCTTCTGTCAGGTAGTCTGAAAACGGCGCGGAAACATCCGTAAACGGGCCTAGTGGATTATCCGCAAAGGCGACTTTCAGGTTTCTGTTCGGGCGACTGTTGTCCTTCAGTACCAATACGTAATTATCCTTCTCTTTTTTTACGATCACCGCATCAATGATGCTGAAACCCGGATCGGCGAAGAGCTTCGTTGGCGTGAAGGTATCGAAGTCCTTCGTTGTGGTGTAATACATCCGTTGGTTGTTGTCTTCTGCCTCTGCATCTTTCGGAAATCGATGTGGAATGGTCGAAGCCCAAATGATGACAAAGCGATCTTCGTCTTCATCATAGAAAAGTTCGGGCGCCCATACGTTCACCGTGGTCGGCTCATGCGCCATCACCGGAATAATTTTTTCCTGCTCCCAATGGATCAAATCTTTCGATCGGGCATAGCCGATACCTTGATCGCCCTTCCAGGCGATGGTCCACACAAGATGGTACCAACCATTCTTATCGCGCAGCATAGACGGGTCGCGCATAATCTTTTGCGATCCCAATGTCGGTTTTAGGTAGACACCCGGTATCTCTTTCCAATGATAGGCGTCTGTACTGTACAGGTAACGAAGACCTTCATTTGCGGGCTCACGAAACGATGTAAACAGGTAAACATCCCTTTGGCAGGATGCCAAGAGGGATGTTACTAACACAAAAACTAAAACCTTAATAACTAATTTCATTATATACTATCTAATATCAGCACCCAGTCGTTGCCGTCTTTCGTTCCGCCTTCAGGCTGAAAGCTTTGCACGCCGCTGTTATCAAACTCGCCGATTTTCTTCGTTTCTCCAGTGCGTGGATTAAACCAGGATGCCTCTACTTTATCGCCTTGAATCTTACCCATATTGATTTTCATCTCGCGACCGTTGTAGGTATAGATAAAAGCATATTTTTCCGTCCGTGTTGCTAACAGTTGGTTATACTTCTCGCCATTATCAGCCACGATGCTTTGGTCAGGCACGCGGTCGAAGTAGTCGCCACGAGAGAGCATCAGGTCTTTGATGTATTTCATTTGCGTAGCCCCTGGAGCTTGCAAAGCCGCAGTCCACAATTCTTTAGAACCGTATGCCGTAGACGTGTCAGACTGGGAATGCATCTGCATGACTGAGTTTTGCCCGTAGGTGTACCCAAAGGCTCCTGAAAAGACGGACCAATATCCGTAGCGACGAACATCCGCAGCTGTCCAACGTGGTTCTTTAATATCATGGAGACCTTGTGGAATACCTTCGTAGGATGGCTCGCCATCGATCGTTGGTTTAATAGGCGTACGTTTCCAGTCTGCAGCCATAAACTTCCAATTGTCTTCACCGTAGTGCTTATCCTCGTTCTTAGACGTGTCTTGATCGTAGCGTCTGTGCCCTGATTGTACCATATTGAAGTCTAACCAAGATTCATCATGAAACCAGTCTGAGGATGCTGTGCGTCCGCGCGGGTGAAAAGTCATCAAGTGTTCAGGATCGATGGATTTTATCGTTTTCCCGATTTCTTGCCATACGGCTATCGAATCGGATCCTTTTATATCACCACCGTTTAACCAAATGATGTTCTTTTTCTCTTTCCAGCGTTCGGCTAAAAAACGCGCGTATACTTTCGCCTGCTCAACAGAAACCTTTCCATCTTTCACGGGCGAGCCCCAAACAGGAACGAGCGCCATGTACAACCCTTTTTCGGCCGCTTTGTCGATGATGTAGTCTATATGATCCCAATAATCATATTCTTCTGCGTTGTCGGGGTTATTACCATCCGTAACGAAAGGGCGAGCAATATCCTTGTTCACAATAGACGAATCGCCATATACATTTACCGAAGGCACGGTATGCAAAACCATGGCCTGGATAACGTTAAACCCTTTATTTTTACGATCTTCGAGATAGGTGTCCGCTTCATCACGATCGAGCTTATTGAATAACAGCCAACCCGTATCGCCCAACCAAAAGAACGGATCGCCATTCGCTGTAGTAAGGTAGCGGCCGTTTTCAGAAACCTTCAGTACATCGATTTCCTGTTTGTCTTGCTCAGACGTGCAGGAAAATAAAGCTCCCGCCAAAAGAATAGGTAACAGTTTTTTGCTAATCGTCATGCTTATTTTTTTGTGATCCAGAGAATCTCTGCAGTGTTTTTATAATTTTTTAGTGTCGTGCTTTTGCTCACCTTTAACGGCTCGGTATGGAGTATCTCTCCAGTTTTCGGACTGATGTGGACTACGTTGTAGTTACCTTTTAGGTTAGAAAAATCTAAGGTCGCACCCGCTTCATTATTGTAGACGATAGCTCCGGTGGCACTTTTAAGCACCCAGACCTTGTTTTCGATAGCAGCTTTCATACCTGACGCCGCCTTGTAGAAATCAGGATTGTTTACGGCAGGAAGGTTGGCCATGGATCCGCCGGCCATGAAGATCGCCCAAGCCATATCCGGGTAATTGTCACCATGGTATAAGACGGCTTTTTCCGGATATTTAGCGCGGTATTCGGCTACTGCGCGATACACTTGCTCAGCCGATGTCTTTTTCGGCTTCAGCAAGCGCGCGTGCTGACGAGGAGCCAAGTTTTGCCCACCTTTCGGCGCATAAGCTGACCCATCCGCTTGGTAATGCCAGTAACGGATATCGATAATCTGAATTTCCTTCGCACGTTCTGGATCTGCTAAAATAGCATCTTGCACATCTTTGGTCGCACTGAGTGCGATAAGCGGTGTTTTGCCCGTCTCGTTTTTCCATTCTTTAATCACATCGATCCAGAATTGGACGAAATGTAGCGGCCCGGTATATTCTGCACTGATCATCTGGATCACGCCGGTATTATCTTTAAAATTATCAAGACATTGACGGATGTAGGCTCGGTGCAAGGCACGACGCTGCGGATGTGCCACATCGTAAAACTGCTCGGCCATAAAGATGCGCTTATCACCCGCATACGGCACCGGCTCTGGAAAGCCTACCTCATTAATATTATTTGCCGTACGCCACGGAAAATCGGCATAGTGCGCACCAGCTTCAATAATATTGTGCTGAAAATAATTTTGATGAATCAGTACCAACCCTTTTTGATCGGCAATATCTGCAAACTGCTTTAGTCGGCCCCAATAAAACTGATTGTATTTCGTCAGGTCGTATTTTGACAATCCATCATATGCTTGCCCCTGTCCACTTCGTGCAAACGGCAACTCGTAAAATGGCGGCCAAACTTCGCCGTCCATACGGCGGATTCGCTCATGATCGTCACGGCGACGATCGTACCAAAGTCCGTAATTATGATCTATACTTAGTGTATGTGTAGCCAGCATGCTGTCTGCAGTGGCAAGCAGGTTGTCTGTCAGGCCCAAGCCCTCTTCGCCCGGCACAAAGCGGGTGATATGGGCTTTCGCCTTTTCAACACCATGTGGGCGGGCACTGCCGTTCCACCATTGAATATCGGATTTTTTTCCAACCAGCACTGCGTCGCCACGAACCAGCCAACCTTGGGCAAGCTTCATATCCGGTGCCATTGCTGGAGCAACTTTTTTGACCATAGGAAGCTGATCTACCGTCTTTATTCCCTTCAAATTGTCAGCAAAGTCTTCCCGTTTGGAAGCTTGCGCGATAAAGTCCTTCAACGGCAATATCGGCTGTGTAGCTTGCTGGGTTAATTCCATTGCCACATCAACCGACGGACTGCTCGACGCTTCACTAAGAACGGGAAGCAACACGGTTCTGTCTTTTGCTTTGGCGCCTATACGTTCTTGCAACTGCGCATAGTACAGGCTTCTCGGTTTAATATGTTCATTTGATTGATCCCAAAATCCATCGCCCTGAAACTGCGCCCACACGCCGAAAGCCCAATTTTGCGCTGTTGGCGGCTGATAACATTCCACCAATGCGGCGCTAATTTGCCAGAAGACGCTATTTGCGGCAGACCAGCCTGCGCCTTGTCCATCTTGGCCACGGTTTTTGAGACTAAGCGCTTGTGCATCAATATCGATGACATCATAGAGAATTCCTGATGCCCAGCTATCGACAGCACCGCTAAAGCTATAGGGCTCCACAGCCTGACATTGCACAAATGCGTTTGGCCCTGCGGCAAGGTAACCCACGGCGAAATCATGATAGCCCTTTTCGGCATAGAGCCGTTGAAATAATGTTTGCTGACCCTTGGTATAAAAGGTGTACCGGCGTTGTCCGCCAATCTCCGAAACGGGGGCGAGGGACAAACAGTCTTGCACGGTGACCTTACTGGCCGTCGGCAACGCATAAACCGCTGATCCAGCAAAATGCTTGAACTGTATGCAACGCACCCACACGTTGGTCGCGTTTTCCACGCTGATACCCATCCAGCGGTGATCCTCATCTTTGGGGTTGGCTGCATCAAAAGCTGAAGTAAGGTTCATGTTCTCTATACCTACTTGCGCGATCCTGCCCGACCAGGAGCATTGACGAATGTTGGATGCACCAAAGGCTTTGTCAAGCGCCGTGGTAATAGGCGCATCGATAACTATTTTATTGCCCGTAATTGCTTTGATCTGGCGATGCCAAACGATATCGCGCTGCCCGGGTTTCCAGCCCAGAGAGGTGATTCCTCCACCGAAATGATCCGTACGCAGCGCCTCTATCCAACTTTGGGTAGAAGGTCGCGTTATTTCGATCGCGTCACCTACTTTATAGCCCGCTGCATCGGCCACGGTGAAGGTCATGGCATTGACGGGAACATATTGATCTGTAATTTCTTGATTTAGCGTATACTGACGATCGTCCTTGCCTACTATTCGAACGAACGTTTCGCGAGAAGTGCCCGCTCCAAAAAGTGTGGTTCCTTTGTCAGCAAAGCCTGCTCCGCGCAACACGACGCCATTGCTATGCAGGGTCAGGGAACCCATGATTTGATAAGTACCCGCCTCCAGCAGCACAGCGCCACGAAAACCATCCTTATCAACAGGAAGCTGCGATACATAATCAATCGCGCGTTGGATGCGTGCTGTTGCATCGCCATCCTTTACAGGCACGAGAACTTTAGCTTTGACAAATGGAATGGCGTCATCGCCGCCCGCATAGCCCGCGTAGGAAAAGTCGGGAATACGATTTCCCTGCTCATCAGCCGTATAGAGGAGGGTGTTATCTTTTTGCAGGCTTATGGGCGAGAGCTGCTTCTGCGCATATCCTACAAGACATGCGCCGAAAACAACCAGAAAAATGGAAACCAATTTTCTAACACACAAACTACTATATACAAAAAGTTTTCCCAACGTAAAAGCGAATTAATAAGGCTTATAAAGCTAAAAATAAAGAAGTTACTCAACTAGATATTTCTCTATTTAAATAAAAGAAACAGGGATGATCTGTCTTTATTGCTATTACAAACATAGCTAAAAAGGGATGTTCATGGTTGTATTATTTTTTCTAGCTATTGTATCATTTTAGCCGTTGAACACGCGAAATTGAGTAAAATTGCCAATAGGCATAATAGTATCGTACAAAGCATTCGCCTATTTCCTTAGCTAAGTCAATAAAAAAGGGCTAAATCACATTTGCGATAAGCCCCGTTTCAATAATTTAACGAATTTGTTAAGGTTTAACCTGCTTTAATGGAACCACACTATTTAGATAATTTTCAATATGAGCATAGCCATTATCACTAATTAGCGCTGCATCTTTGGGGTCGTGTGGATTCAATCCGATTTTCCGTTCATAATCATCTGGTAGGCCGTCGTTATCCGAGTCCTTATAGGGCTTTCCTTTATAAACAGGATAGCCACCGACCTGCCTTACATCCGTGATGATGCCTTGCTTGTATGAGTCTGCCGGGAGTCGACGCTTCACATAAGGCGATGGTTCGATCGCATCCTTAGATTCTTTGTAAAACACTTTCCCAGTTTTTACCTGCTTTACAATACGTTCATCCACAGCATCCCGCTTTGGCAAAATTGCACCGACATTGGCCAGTACATAGGTATACGATTCTTGGGCAGACATAATTTTACCAAATGCAGCAAGCGGAAAAGGATTGTTTACCCGAATTTTCGACAACACGGAAGCATCCGCATCGGGTTGTACCCCGCCATCCCAATTATCTTTCGTTACTTTCTCGTTTCCTTCAATCACATTGCCATGTACATATGCTTTACCGAAGGTATTAGCAAACTCTTTGTCGCGTCCGGATTCTGGCTTCAGTATGCGATAGGAAATCGGCTGCCCCTGCGGTGTTATAGGTCCCGGTTTATAGTAATTATTGATAAAATTGTAGAACGAGCGGTGGTCTCCACCGTCTGCTGTACGATTCCACCAGTTCCACACCACATTGTTAACAAAGCCAAAGTCGCCGTACATCCCTACCGAAGGGTTTCGGCTGATGTTTGACGCCCAAAGATTGCGCATGAAGGTGCTGTTTAATCCGCCGATTGTACTACCAAAAGAGTGATTATAGGTATCTAATGCTTCCGAAAAAATAGAATTCTGGATAGTAATATTTACGGTTGGCAATTTTAGATTTTTACCTTCACGATCATACACATGTCGATACATAGACATATTCTCGTCAAGCCCCCAACTGGCAGATACATGGTCGATGATGATGTTGCCTACGCCATTGCCGCCGAGCGCGTCATCGCGCCGCGTCACCTCTGTCGTCCCTCGGCGAAAACGCATAAAGCGCACAATCACATCATGCGTATCGATCAAAAAGGATTCACCGGCGACGCATACGCCATCGCCTGGCGCGGTTTGGCCGGCGATCGTGATGTAAGGTGCTCTGATCGTAATTGGGTTTTCCAGCTGTATAATACCTGCTATATTAAAAACGACGATCCTAGCTCCACCACTTTCGCAAGCTTCGCGCAATGTCCCCGGTCCACTATCGGCAAGGCTAGTCACTACCATAACTCGACCACCTCGACCACCAGCGGTGTAGGCTCCGCCACCTTCTGCCCCCGGGAAAGCCAAAATTTTAGCCTGCGGCAAATCTTTTGGTTCTGCCGCATTTGGAATAAAAGGTTTCCCTTCTTGCTTCATAACCTTCTGCGCTTCCTCCCAAGCCTTGTCGGCACGCAGCTGCTCTAACTGCTCGCGACGTGCAGCCACTGCCTTTAACGAATCAGGGACGACAGGATATTGTGCGTTTGCTAAGTGGGGCAGTGCAAAGACCAAAGCCAGCATGCCGGTTTTAAACGTGATCTGCATTGTAATTTATTTTGAAGCGAGGTTATTTAGGTAAATCTCGATATTAGCATAGCCTGATTCGGTGATTTTCGCCGCGTCGCTAGCATCTTTCGGATTCAAGCCCATTTTTAGTTCCACATCGTCAGGAATACCATCGTTATCGGAATCTTTGTAGGATTTCCCTTTGTACGTTGGGTAACCGCCTACCTGTGAAATATCGGTGATGATACCTATTTTGTAAGAATCCTTTGCTAAGCGACGGTGTTCAAAATCTTTTTCCGGCAGCTTCACATTTTTCAACGGCGTAGGCTTCCCATCGCGCACTTCCTTCACAATACGCAAATCTACCGGATCACGTTTTGGCAAGGTTGCTCCTGCATTTTCAAGTACATAACCATATGCATCTTTTGCGCTCATAATGTTAAACTCCGCATGCGGAAAAGGCTTAGCTGCTTTCATTGCGGCAAAGTATGGTGTAGCTTCTTCGAACGTCATGCCTTTACCTTCTTTGTTTTCCACCTGCACGCCGCCGTTCCAGTTGTCGGACGTTACTTGATCATTTCCTTCTACAATATTACCCGCTACGTAAGCGCGGCCAAAAACAACATAAGGCAACTTACTCCGCCCGGATTCCGGTTTTAAAATGCGGTAACTAATGGGCTGTCCGGCCGGCGTGGCGGGGCCTGGTTTAAAATAGTTATTAAAGATATTGTATGTGGCTTGATAGTCGCCACCATCGATAGCTCGATGTACCCAATTGTAGATGACGTTATTGGCGAAATTGAAAATACCATTCCATCCAATAGATGGATTACGAGCTGCGTTGTTCGCCCAAAGGTTACGCATGAACGTACAGTTTTCGCCTCCCAGCGTACTTCCAAAAGCGTGGTTCCAAGTATCTAGGGCTTCCGAGAAGATCGAATTTTGAATCGTGATATTTACTGTACCCCGCTTTTCTTCTTGTTTTCCTGTGCTATCGTTATACATGTGCCTGTACATGGACATGTTTTCATCGAGCCCCCAGCTAGCCGAGACATGATCAATCATGATGTTACCGACAGGGTTACCACCGATTGCATCATCACGCCGTCCAACAAAGGTTTCTCCGCGACGGAACCGCATGTGGCGTATAATTACATCGTGTGTATCAATCCACACCGATTCTCCGGCCACACATACGCCGTCGCCAGGAGCTGACTGGCCCGCTATGGTGATATACGGCGCGCGAATCATTAAGGGCGTTTTCAAACGGATAATACCCGCAACGTTAAATACAATGATTCGTGGCCCGCCTTGTTCGCAAGCTTCACGTAACGAGCCGGGGCCGTTATCTTCCAAACTTGTTACCACGATAACACGGCCACCTCGACCACCAAAGGCATACTTGCCTCCACCTTCCGCTTCTGGGAAAGCTGGAATTTCTGCTTGTGGCAAATCAGTAGGGCGGCCCGCCCAAGGGATATAAGGTTTTCCTTGTTTGGCGTACTGTTCGATAACTGGCAATGCCTTTGCCCATGCTGCGTCAGACTGCTTTCTTGCAGCGCTCATCATATCATCAGAAGCCTTTTTAACTTCAGCTGGAATTTTTGGGTATTGTGCACTTGCCTTGAACGTCAATAAACAAGCAAACACCATTAACATCAATGGAGTTACTAAAAATCTCATTTTTTGTATTTTAATTAAAATTTGACATTGTTTCCTTTCCTACTCACCCATCCGTTGAGGCGCACAGATACGACCTCATTTATAAATGGCATAATCAAAGTAACGCAGATTTTTACCGTGTAAAATAGCTTACGTTATCATGTTATTCTACCATATTAGCATAGATGACTCGACTATCGCCGATGAAATAAGCAATATTATACATGATTGTTACAATGATATGCAAATCCCCATCAGCAAGATTACTGACAGGGATTTGCATCGCCAAAATATTTGCCATCACCTAACGGCATGAAGTGCTCTTAATTTTGGATTTTCGTGCTTATACTCAAGTATTCGTTATTAGCCGCATCAACCGTGCTCTGATTAATAAGTATAGCGCCATATTTTCCTTCTGGTGTTAAAAAGTATAGCAAGGTACCTGCGTTTAAGGCAGTTGTAAATTCCGTTAGGTTTGTTTGCGTTTGGTTGATGTTTTGCTTCTTAGCTTCCTCCTCTATTCTGCTGGATGAAACTAAGGTGGTATTAAAAATTCCACTTGGCCCGCCCGCATTTCTGATGGGCGCACTAAATAACGTCCTGCGTTTTGTCCAACTAGACAAATCAAAAGCGGGATATGGATTGGGTTCAGCAGATACGGAATATAAATTAAACACCAGACGACCCAAGTTTGCTTGCGTTTGATCTATTCGTGCATAGATACCAAAATCGATATCCGACGAATTTGCTAAGCCCTCAGCATACGTATACGCTTTCCCTTGTGCAATGGCGTAAAAAGTTGGTAGTTCCGGCTTATCAGCGTTGGGGCGGTAAACCTTTCTATCCGCCAAAATGGTATAGCTGGGCGCGCCCTCTATAGTTACCGATTTATAACCATCCCCCATATAGACATTCTTTTCGTCCAATGCAAAAACACGAAATGTAGCCCGGCCATCTCGGCGCATCTTAAGCCGAAGTCTACCGCTGTATGACCTTCGTTCATTGCTCTGTAGGATAACTTCATTTCGCTCGTTAGATCCGCCGTTACCCGTGGTCGATTCCACGACTATCTTCATCATGTCTCGATTCGCCGATGTAATAGTGAAACTAATATGCACACTATCGCCATCATTGTATTTTCTATAGTCGGTAACCGTATAATCACTATCATTGTGATACGTTATCTTGACGTCGTCGAACATGTTAAAAATGTTATCTGACTCTACACGACATGACGCCAACGTAGCCAAGGCAAGGACGGTCATAAAAGCCAATATTTTTCTCGTTGTCATATTTCCTGATTAGTTTTTTTGAATACCGTATTAATTATCCAAAGGATCAAACGTTCCGCCAGCCCATCCAATCGTCGGGTAGATATCAACTCCTCGCCAAACAAAATCATTATGGAAGGTATAGAAATTGTGATACTCCGGAATGTTTATAGAACCAAAGCCTGTAGTTTGTTGTTGGATGGACATTCTAAAATTCTGCTGATATTGCGCTTTATTCTCCACATTGATGTTGTTCCTACTGCCTGCATTTAGCGCTGCTGCATCGACACCCGGTTGCAGCTCAATACGAATTGTTTCTAACGATTCGCCCGATAGCAGGTGCCACCTGCGCGTACGGCGTAGATCAGAATTGCGCTTATTTTCAAAGGCAAATTCAATCATGCGTTCATTCAAAATTAGATCGCGCATGTCTGCAATGCTTGCAGCGCTTCCGAGGCCGTAGTCATTGTTCCCTACCTCGATACCGGCCCGCTGCCTTATGGTGCGAACCATATTTTTTGCCGTGGAAATATCACCTGTTTCGTTGGCACAGTCGGCGTAATTAAGCATGACCTCCGCCAAACGCATCTCAATCCAATCCATACCGCTACCACCTACATCGTTTGCCAACGGAACATTGGACGCAGGTAGCGTCGGCGTCGTAAACTTCTTGGTATATATCCCCCAGTTGGCGCTTTCTGCAATCCCATCCACAGTAGCTCCCACATAAGTCCACTGAATTCGACTATTTCCTTTGTTACTCAGCGGATAAGCGCTGCCATTGTACGCAAATGTAGCTGTAAAGCGAGGGTCACGATTTTGCCAAAACATGACCGCGTCGTAGCTGTAGTTGCCAGCTTGATCAATGCGATTACCATCTTTCATCGGATACGCCTGGAGCAATTTCCAAGTTGCTCGGTAAGCGCGATCAGGCGCTCCACCCTCCGATTCCGGACGGTTTTTCCGTTCTTCGTTGTGTCCTCTTTTAGGAAGTGTCGAGGAATAAGATCTGGAAATAATCGCCTCCTTATTTGCTGCCCCTTTTGTTCGCCAAATCTCGGCATAATCGGCAACTAAGCTATGTCCCTTAGTCACACACAAATCGTAGGCTGCCTTATTAGCTTCTAGGGCGGCTTGCCATCGAGATGCGTCGTAAGGGTGCTTAGGATCGTTCAGCGGATTAAACTGCGGGCTAGCCCAGTATAAAAGCGCCTTTGCCTTCAGCGAGGCCGCCGCTTCTTGGGTAATACGCCCAAAATCGGCGCCTGCATAGGTTACCCCTTCCAGGTACTCTACCGCCTTTGTCAAGTCGTCAATAATGACGTCAAAACACGCGCGTGCACTCGCTCGTCCTTTTGCCTCTAAATTTTGCGGGTCTTGGGGTTCCAGCACTAAAGGGGTTCCTCCATATATTTTCACTAATTCTAAATAGACCATGGCTCGCATAGCATGGTATTGCCCCAGAAACCGACGTTTTGAGGTTTCACTTATGGTACTTTCAGGGAGGAATTTTATCGCATTGTTACATCGTGCAATATCCATATAGCGGTTACTGCCGTAATTCAACGTGTAGATGTTTCCCACGTAAAATACATCATGGTTGTGAAGCGCCTCTCCATTGATTCCCATGGCCCGCGCAGCATGTCCCGCGACAGAGGCAAAATAGTTTTCGTCATTTGCTAAATGTATCTCCCACCGATTGGGGATCACCTGATGTGGCCATTTGGGAATAATGAGTTCGTAAGTTTTGTTCAGGTGAAAGTCTATCGAACCCTCAGAGTTCCAAACCACATCGCTGCCTAGACCATTACGATCTTCCAACAAGAAAAATTTATCATCGTTACAGGCCGTGAGCATGCCAGACATCAGTAGGATACCGAGACCTTTTCTTACTATCGTCTTTATATTTGTTTTCATCACAATTTCATTTATAAACCAGCACTAAAACCAATTGATATCGTGCGCACCGTTGGATAGTTATACGCATTATTCGTGTACGGATCCTTATAGCTAAATGGATTCACCAATGTCCAAAGGTTATTACCCGTTAACAAGATGCTTGCATTAGACAAACCGACCCGTTTGGTGGCCGTCGCTGGCAGCGCATACTTTAACGTCATGTTATTGATCCGTATAGTCGTCGCATTCAACGCCCAAAAATCTGCATTTACACCAATAAGGGGATCATCCGCCCGAGGAAATGTTCCTTCCATAGGATTATCAGGTGTCCATCGATCTCTCCAAAACGCCATTACGTTCCGTGTCGTTGTCGGCGCCGATCTAGAATTTCCGTCAATAAACACCTTGCCTCCAAATCTCCCGAAGATATTTGTACTCAAGCTTAACGCTTTGTAGCCTAAGTTGAGCGTAATCCCTGTTGAGAAGAACGGATTTGTGCGATCAAATAGATACGTTTGATCCTGTGTCGTAACAACACCATCTCCGTTAACATCTTCATAAATCAACCAACCGGGTTGCGGGACCTGTCCACCAATGCGATAATTCGGATTTTCACGAAGGTATGCATCCACCTGCTCCTGTGTGCGGAACATGCCTAATACCTTATACCCTACATTGCTGCTATTGTAGCGTCTCGGATCTGTACCAAATTGATTGCCCAACCAGTTGCCATCCGAACGATCAGTTACTAGATAACTCGCTGGTGCAAATAGCATCTGCGTCACGACGGAATTACCCCATCCAAAGTTCATACTTGTACCGATCCTAAAATCCTTGCCTACACGGGTGTTATAGCCGATGGAAAACTCAGAGCCCCAGTTATATGCTTCCCTGTAATTGACGGGTGGCGCGATGATACCCGAATATAGCGGGTTGGATGTCACACCACCTTGATCGAAACCATCGTAAACCTTATTTTGGAAAAACTCGGCAGCAAAATTTAATTTATTGTCTAGCAAAGTGGCTTCCACACCAACGTTGACGGTACGCTTTTTCTCCCAGGTTATGGAAGGGTTGGGATAAGCGGTTGGGTTTAGCCCCACACCATACCTCTCACCAAAAAGATAGCCGTTATCATTATCTATGGCATAGCGGTCTTGCCACAACCTGTCTGCCACGCGGTCGTCTCCCGCAATCCCCACGTTAGCTTTCAGCTTTAAGAAATTGATGAAGGATATATTATCTTTGAAGAAGCCTTCTTCACTCACTACCCAGCCCAAACCGACGCTTGGAGACAATCCCCAACGTTGGCCAGTAGCAAAGTTTGATGAAGCGTCGAGACGAGAAACAATCTGCAAAAGGTACTTCTTATCATAATCATATGCAATTCTACCGAAAAATGATCGCTTCGTACTTTCCGCAATCGTTCGTACCGTCCGCTGTGTGTTGATGTCGAATGCCCAATATTCATCAGAGCCAGCAATCAGCTGATTGATATAGCGGGATGATAGACCTTCGCCATAAGCCATGGTCTGCTCGCCCCCGAGTACCCCGTCAATACTGTGTTTGCCGAACGTGTTAGCGTAGGATAATGTAACAAAACCTTGCGTACTATTCAAACGAGACACCAACGTTGTCAAATCGGAACTCTGCGGCGTTACAGGTTGGTATTCGGGGTTCGACGTTAGTTGTGTGGAATAGAACTGTTGGTTATTACCCATGGTCACAAACGTATACAAATTGTATGGTGGGGAATATTGTGTATTGTTGTTAGTTTCCCCGCCTGTGGACACCTGTATTTTTGCCGTGAAGCCTTTCAGAAACTTCGGTTGGTAGGACAAGCTGGCATTCACGCGATAGTTTTGTGAATTTCGCTCATCATAGAATCCCGAGTTAATAAGACCCAAAGGATTGCGTGTGCCCGTGCGCGCGAAATTAACCGGCAAACCGTTAATTTCCATAGGAATCCAATCCGGCGTAGAAAGCAATGTTTCAAAAAATGTTTGGTCAGTATCATTGCCCAATCCGTTGTTGCTTTTGCGAATACGGTTATCAATATTGAAGTTCACATCTGCTTTTAAGCCATCAATGATGGTTGCCTGCATCCCACTACGCAGTGTGTATTTATCCTGTTTGGTACCGGCGTAGTTGCCGTTTTCATTCTGATATCCACCGCCGACGAAGAAAGTAATTCGCTCGGAACCGCCAGATATGCTCAGGTTGTGACGTTGCGTCAAAGACGCTTGCCAAAGTTGGTCATACCAGCTATCTGCATTCAATCCCTGTAGGTATTTTAGATCATCATTACTGAAGTATCTATCAGCAGAGGCATTATTCATTCTATACCCTTCGTTCAACATGACACCCAGCTCATAGGCCGATAACATATCGGGTTTTCTGGCGGCATCCGTAATCCCGGCATAGCCGTTATAGGAAATACTCGGTTTTCCAACTTTGCCGCGCTTGGTCGTCACTAAGATAACCCCTTTCGCACCTGAAGCTCCATAGATCGCGGCAGAAGCATCTTTTAACACCGTAATATTCTCCACCATGGAGGCATCGAGGTTATCAAAAACATCACTGCTAACGGTAATACCGTCAATAATATACAAAGGCTCACTGGTCGACCCGATAGACTGACCAGCAGCACTCGTTGTCGAATTACGAACATTCAAAGAAATACGCGCTCCTGGACGGCCGGAAGCTTCCGACACGCCAAGCCCAGCTATACGATTGCGCAATGCTCCCGCAATATTTGGAGCAGGAATATCCATTAGCTCCTCTCCCTTTATTGTAGCCACCGATCCTACAATTTCCGAACGCTTTTGCGTACCATATCCTGTTACGACCACCTCATCGATTGCAGCGCTGGACTCTTCCAGTGCTACGGTGATGTCTTGTTGACCCGCCACATTGACTTCCAGCACCTTGTAGCCCACAAAGCTGACCACGATGTAAGGATTTTCCGAAGGCACATTGATGCGAAAGGTACCGTTTTGATCTGTTCGAACGCCAGCCTTCGAGCCTTTTACAAGTACCGTAGCCCCAGCAATAGGTTTGCCATTTACGTCCACAACCCTTCCCGTAATGTTAACAAATAGCGCTGCTTTGGACGTATAACCACTCACCGCTTTTTTAGCGGCAATTCCTGCCATCGGCGTGGAAAGCACGCATGCCAACGCCAATCCCTTAACCAATGCCCGAAAAGGAGTTGGTAAATTTATAGTGTTATTTAGCATCATTAAATTAGTTTACCCTTGAATAATATTATAACTAAAAGCATCTCCACTTATGGTCGCCATCTTGGATCCCCCACATTATTAAAGACTGGATTTCGGATCGTAAAATTCCGCGCTGCAGGATCTTGGAAAATGTTAGTAGACGATGTGTTAGCGGCGCTCAGAATGTTTAGTATTTGTCCTCTGACATCAGATGTGACAAAGCTGTTCGATACGGTTACAGCCATACTGGAGTTTCCGCGTATATTCACATCCCCATAAGATGTCCCCACACCGACTATACTGTTGCTTATACTAAGCCCCCCTGTAAAGGTTCCGTCATTCATAAGATCATAAAACCGTCCACTTCCCACGTTATAAAATGTCACATTATTGACCGCGCAAGAGTTTCCGTGATTTGTCCGCTTATTCAATTGGTTATAAATAAAACGCTGTGAATTGATGATGGTACTGTTCGTAATGGAAATATCTTTGAAAGATGCATTTGCATTTGCATTACCTACACAGGCCACACCTAGATCATTGAGATCCTGAATGATGCAATTGTTAACAACATACCTTGACACTTCGAAAAATACCGTGTTGGTTGTAGCAGTAATACGAGCCACACCCTTATGATTTGAAAGTATACAGTTTTCAAACTCAATTTTACCAACTTTTCCTTCCGCAGCTATGTTAAACACATATCCGGACTGGCTGCTACTTAGCCTAACATCATCAAACTTGATAGAATCTATCGTCCCAACAGGTTGTACATTCAGGGATGAAGCGATCTGAATATGCGCTGGTTCACCAAATCCTGGTTCACTCATAATCGTGACTGAACGATCAAATCGGTAACTTGTCGGAAATGTGTACGTCACACCGCGTTTGAGCACGAGCTTCGCTCCGGGAGCTGCATTTGGTAAAGTTGATACCAATACCAGCGGATCAGCAGAACCTCGTAAATCCGTATAGCCCGCGCCGGTCACATCGGGTTTAGTACGGAAGGATTGCCGCCCTCTTCTTTGAAGGCCTCTTTCTCCAACTACCAGGTAGAGTTCCGCACGTAAACTTTCACCAGCTGGCAGCTCATTCACTGTAGCCAAGCCATCTTTTTTCTGCTCATCCGTAAGTACGAGCTCCTTACGGAATCCTGAACTTTCAGACACTAGCACCAACGTTGTAACCTGTGAATTGGGAATCCAGCGTAACCTAGCCGCAACGTCTATTACATCACCCACTTTAGAAGGTTTAAAATAACTAATCTCTGGCAACACGCTAAACGTTCTTGCACTGGTGCTACTCACGTAATTCACCCACGCAGACCCAGACATGCTTGGACTTGCCACAGTCCTGACACGCGCATAGTAGCTTTGGTAAGGTGTCAACGTTTCTTTGCCGATGGTAAACGTCAAGGAATCTTGAATAACTTTTATCGCATCAGGATCCATAAATTCAGCATCCTTCGCGATGGTGATCTCGTACGATACCTCGGGTGCAGGACGATCCCCTTCCCATGTCTTTAAAGCAGGCTCCCAGCTAAACGTAACAGATGTATCGGCATGCGACATCTGGACAGCACCATTAAAATTAGTCAAACTGAATCGATCACCAACCGTTGGTTCTTTCTTGCAACCGCCAATGCCGACGGCAACTAAGGTCAGAAACAACGCTTGATAAAATAGCCTCATTGGATTAATCTTTGGAAATCTCATGATAATTAGGTTATTTAATTAATTTTAATACTTAATCTAAAAAAGAAAAATAGGTTAACAGTTACATTTTTCGTATGCACAAAAAAGCTAAACTTGCATTGTGCTAGGTTAAAAGGTCATGATTAGTTAAAATCGAATATTAGCGACAATTTACATAACTATTGCGGACCGTGTGCAAGATTGTTATGCCTGATTGTTCCCATCCTAAACAGTAAATCTTTGTAAATCTCATAATAACTAGGTTTATATAATTAACTTAATTAAAGTGCTTGCCAATCGACCCAAGGATAAAAACATCTTTCTTTCCGAATAGAAAAGATTGTCGGTTTATCTAAATACCTGTATAACGTTGTGGTTAGCTACAAATCATACATGAACATGGATCCCATCACGTTTCAAAGTAACGCATTCTTTACATAGAAATTTTATAAGCGATTATCTACTTATTATACGATATTACCAGCTCCTTATTCCTAATTCAATAGTAGTCAGAGAAACGTTCCTATCTTTTGTTTCAGCTCAAATTTTCTTGAATTTCGACTGTTAACGACCGTGATAGAAGCCAATTTCAGCATATATTTGATGAATCAAATATATGAATTTCCTAAGACCTGTAGGATTATATCCTACAATCATCAGGTTAACGATTTAGCGCTCGCAAAAAGCTTGGTTGGTTGTATTATTTTCAGCCAGTCGTGTAGCATATTAGCTTATCGCGTCATGATACTATGACGGAAATAAGCTATTCGGTAGGATATAAAAAAAACGAGGCGACATATTCTGTCGACCTCGTTTTACAGCTTTTAAATGGTCTTAAATTTAAAGCAGAGGATCGAACGTGCCCGCTCCGCTTAGGCCGTTCCACCCCTTTGTTTGCTCTAAATAGGGTGAGGAATTCATAATTGTTTGACTTAGACCGAAGAAATAATATTGATCATACCATGAAAACACCCAACCTGCAGGATTTATCGGATCAAGATCATCTTTCTCAACAATTTCAAAATGGTTGTCATAGAGATAGTCGACATATTGCTCGAATGTGGTAATGCCTGGAGGGTAAGTACTAGGCTCTCTGTTTATCACAGGTGCCGCCCCCGACGCAGAAGCTAACAATGGATCGCTATCACCTTGATACCGAGAACCGTCCGCATTTTTCGCAATAATAAAATATCCCGTCCGTCGCGTACCGTTTAATGTCTGGCCTTGCATACCCAACCTAGCTACGGTCGGACTTGATTCGTCAAAAAGCATCCATCTTCTTAAATCCCAAAAACGCTTTCCTTCATAAGCGAACTCCACTCTACGTTCATCTAGAACCGCTTTAAAAAGTTGGTCCCTGCTGTTAGCTTCGGTTAGACCATAAGAGCCATCCAAATTTTCCACTCCCGCTCGTTCCCGGATCGTCGTAATCAATTGCTTTCCTTCATTAAGTTGTCCAATTCCAATGGCGGACTCTGCCAAATTAAGAACCACTTCCGCAAAGCGCAACTCCATAACGTCGGTTCCACTGATTGAAAAATTATCTACATTGGACGCATTTGGGTTTGTCGCTTTCGCCAGATAGATGCCGCTAGCATTTGCCCCTTGCTTTTCCGTCGTTTGGTTTGGATTGCCGGCTACATTCGCAGTAGCATTATACCAGCGGTAGCTCCACTGCACAAAATTGGGGTTCTCTCGGTAAGGCCATCGCGCACCGTTGTATGCAAACGTCTTATAGAACCGTGGATCTCTATTTTTATAAAATTTCTTCTCATCGTAGCTGTAGTTTGAACTGCCAGGATATCTACCGTCTTTCATAGGAAATGCATCTACCATTTGCTTCGTGGGCGATATAGATCCATTGCCATTAGTCTCGGTAGAACGTGCAGCGTATTCCCAATAATTGTTTTTACCAAGTTGATCCGTCGTGCTGTTATTAAATCCGTAAACGATTACCGCTTCTGGATTATTAACTTCGGTAAACCACATGTTGCCCCACGCCTCTGCGTTGGCTAAGCTACCTGTTTTGAAAAGGCCAAACCCATTTTCTTCCAATAAATTTTTTGCCGCCAAGTTTGCTTCATAAGCTTGTTGCCAACGTGCCTGCTCATCATTTCTATTAAATAAAGGACTCGCCCAAGTAAGAAGTGCTCTACCTTTTAATGCCGCAGCTGCACCACGTGTAATACGTCCCCAATTGTTCGTATCCCACTCGCCAGGGAGTAATCGTATGGCCTCGTCTAAATCGCTTATAACTTGTGCTAACGTTTCCGAAGATGAGCTCCGTGGAACTTCTAAATTGACGCCATTTGCCCCTACCGGATCTTGCGGTTCCAGCACCAGAGGAACGCCACCATACAGACGCAGCAAATCAAAGTATTGAAAGGCTCGCCAGAAATACATTTGACCTTTTAAAGGCGATGTAACTTCCTCGGACAACCCGTGATTATCGATCTCCGCTAAAAAGATATTGATCTGGCGGATTCGTGTCCATGTATTATTTGAAATGGAAGAACTTAGGCGGTTGCCGAAATAAGGCAGTGCATGCGCCTGATGGAATGCAATGTTTGTCCAAGGCCTATTGATATCAGTTTGGCCCGAAAGCTCTTCCGTTGTCCTCGTTAAATTATCGCCACCTACAGCAAGTGACCAATAAAATGAATTGCTGCTATTCGACGCAGGCTGAAACAATCCATAAACGTAATCTACATAAGCAATCGCGGTACTTTCATTTTCAAAAACTTCTTCGTTGATACCGGTTAAATCTCTTTTTTCTTCTAGAAAATCATCCTTACAACCAGCAACTAGCGCCGATGCTATACATATCACGATCACTGTTCTTATTCTTTGCATATTGTTCATCGTCTAAATCATTAAAAGGTTAAGTTTACGCCTAAAGAGTAGGTTCTTAAATTAGGGTAAACGTCGAAAGAAGTGTAGGGGTCTCTGTAATTAAAAGGATTGTAGAACGTCATAGGATTCATTGCGGAAAAGATAATCCGTGCATTATTTAGATTCGCGTATTCCGCGACATGCTTCGGCAGGTTGTAACTTAATGAGGCACTCTGCATGGCCATACGGAATGAGTTAACCTGCCAGAAGGTTGACGTAGGCGTTAGGTTGATGTCTTCCCAGTGTGGGTTGGGATATCTGCCTGTCGGGTTAAGTTCTGGATCATAGATATCAGACCAAAAAGCAGGCATATTTTCGTATACCCTTGAAATGCTGTTGTTTAATTTTTTACGCGCACCACCATCATGCTCTGCCCATCCGCCTAAGCTACCGCTAACGACCATCGATAAGCTTATTCCTTTGTAAGATAGATTAATGGTAGTGCCTAATCCAAAGTGGCTGTCGCGTCTTCGAGCTAACTGTATTTGATCATTTTCATCGATGATACCATCAGGACCAGAGAAGGTACCGTCAGCCTGCAAAGTGCCGCGAACATCTCTGTAATACAGCATTCCAGGTTGCAGGTTTTCGGCTTGTACCCCAAACACTTCCCGAATGTTATATTGGCTCACATAAGCGTCGATATCTTGTTGGTTGCGGAACATGCCTAAGTAATCCAGCCCCCACATACCGTTGTCGCTCGACTGTCCGGGTTTTGGCTGCCATGGCAACAAAATATCCTGCTGATTGAAATTTCCTTTGATTACTTTGTTGTCACTCCAACTAAAGCGAAGATTGATCCCATAATTGAAATCACTTCCTATTTTATCATTCCAACCCGTCGACACTTCAATACCGTATGTATCAATAGCTCCAAAATTCTCTGATGCTATGGTACCACCCACCGTTACGGGGACATTGGCTGTAAGCTCCATCAACAAATTTCGGCCCTTATTATAATAGCCGTCGGCGTTTACGGAAAGTCTGTTGTTTAAGAAATTCGCATCAATACCAAAGTTTTGTTTGTAATGGTCGCTCCATCTGGCATTTCTGTTTGGTGATGCTTCCATTCTCAACCCGGTTCCCGCTATTCCATTTCCTCCAAATACGGCGCCCTGACCATTTTGAAAGGTATACCGCTGACGCCAGTTCCACGCTCGTGTATCGTCAGTACCCAGTTTCCCATAGGAATACCGAATTTTAAGGAAGTTTACCCAATCTGCTTTGAAAAAGTTTTCTCTAGATAGTACCCATCCTACTGATGTGGAGTAAAAGTTGCCCCAGTAATTTTCCGGCGCGAAGCGTGTGGATGCGTCAGAGCGGTAAAGCACTTCAGCCAAGTATTTATCATCGTAGGCGTAATTTAGCCGACCGATGTAGCCGAGCGATCCAGACTCGTAAGCGAAAGTGGTTCCAGAAATCTCACCAAAAGCGGTGTTGAACTGGCCATTGTTATTTTGCAGCGGTTGGTCACGCATCACATTCTCTTGACCTGATTCCGACTCAGCCCGTTCTACGCTAAACAGTGCTGTTACTTCATGTAAGCCAATCTTTCGGTTGTAATTCAGGTTGAAGTTCATCTGCTGCGACCGACCATTGGTATTGATGAAAGAAATGCGATCATCATTTTTGACATTGATCGCGCGGTCTACTGTGGCGCCGTCGTAAATATGGTTATGCTCGCCACCCATATTAAATGTGTAAAGGTCATAACGCCCGCCGATACGTTGCGTATTGCTACTTTCAAAATTACGTCCATAGCTAAACCTAGCACTCAAGCCATCGACATAGGGCACCTGGTATTCGGCGAAAAAATTGACTGTCATTGCCTGACCTTTACGATCGGAAACGTTATTGTATTTATCAATTTCAAAGAAATGATATTGTGATAAATCATTCGCGCCGGGGCCCCTCACCGGATAACCGTCAATGTACATGGGGATATAACGCGGTTTTGAAACCAAGGTGCGGTAATCATTATCGTCATTTTCTCCAGATATCTTGTTATATGTTTTAATATTATTGGAGTAGTTACCTGAAACTTGGATTCCTGCCTTTAAGGCGTTAGATACCTTTACATCTGCACCCGCACGAAAATTCCATCGCGAATAATCTACGGTACTTAAGTTTCCGTTTTGTTCTTGATAGGATACTCCCGCAAAGTAGGTTGCTTTTTCTGTACCTCCACTTGCGTTTAATGCATGTTGTGTGAGATGTGAAGGAGACCATGCAGCATCTAACCAATCATGATCGATGGTCTTAAAGTGCTCCAACTCATCAGGCGAGAAAAAGTTATTTTCTTCATAGGGTAAGTCTGCACCATAGGGACCATTCATGATATTCATGTAACGACCGAAATCGTAAGCGCTCATCATTTTTGGGCGAAAAGACTCGTCGTTCAAAGCGTATGAACCTGAATAGCTGATCCTTGGCTCACCTGTCTTGCCGCGCTTTGTTGTCACGATTACTACGCCATTCGCACCGCGTGAGCCGTAAACAGCCGCGGCAGCATCTTTAACAAAAGTGATTGTTTCTATCTCTGAGGGCACTAGCGTGTTGAAAAACGTATTGTCTGGAACACCTTGAGAGGTGATTTGGATAACGCCATCAATAACGTACAAAGGTTGTGTCGTCCCACCATCTTTCGACACGGTATAGGCATTTCGAATGTTAATATTGGCTGGCTGCCCCGGACGGTTGATTCCGCCACTAACCCCTACTCCGACAAGTCGACCTCGTAAAGCTGCTCCTACGTTGGTAACGGGGATATCTTCAATCTCCTCTGCTTTTATTGTTTGAATTGCACCGGTAAGATGCTCTTTCTTCTGCGTACCATAGCCTACCACCACAACTTCATCAATCGCCGCTACCGGCTCCATCGTTACCTCGATCGTCGTTCTTCCATTGATCGCAACTTCCTGTGTTTCGAAGCCCACGAAGCTTACGACCAACATTTCGCTACCGGGAGGCGCGTTTAACCGAAATACCCCGGTTTCATCCGATTGGGTGCTGGTATTGGTTCCTTTGATGGTTACGGTTGCGCCGATGACTGGCCTTCCCTGGCCATCCAAAATCTTTCCCGTTATGTTGACAAATCTGGCAGAAACGGACGCCATCTCAGCAGGCTTTGCGAAAGCCAAAATCTCCCCCTGCGGCATCATAATCAGTACAGGACAAAAAAGTCCTAAACCCCGCCAAAGAAGCCTGCTTTTAAAAATTGAATTAAAACTCATCGTTACTCTCTTATAAAAATAGGTTTACAGCTTATAAATTATTCTCTCTCTTTTTTAGTTAGCATACTGACGCAAAAAAGGATTTACCAACAGCAGTTCGTAAATCCTTCCGTATTTAACATTATTTTTTGGCCTGTTTTTGCGCCTTTCGTTCTTCCCACTTCTGTCCTTCTTCTTTGAGGTCGTAGCCTTCGGAAGAAAGATAATTATTAATTCGGCCTTTATACTTTCCAAACACTTGATGCTTTTCCCGGGATCCCGGCTGATCCATCGCGAGCTCACGCGCCTCGGTTAAGTAGGTCAGGATTTTTTCCTTTTGCGGTTCGTTTAGCGTAGGAATCATGTCTTGGTAGGCGCCATACGTCAGCGGCAAGACACCGTAGGTCATGCCATCCTTTACTTGCTCGACCTGCTGTGGACGTAGCAATTTGCTCAGTTTACCGATGTATTGCTTGTGCAGCTTCTGCAAGAATACATCTTCCTTCGCTTCGAGCTTGCTGCGTTCGCTATCCAGTTTTTCCTTTTGCCCGGCATACTTGTCTTTAAGCGCCTTAATCTTCACCTCACGCTGCTCATGATGCGTGTTCAACTGATCATACTGTTGAACAACCACAGTGCGTGCTTTCTTATAGGTCGCAGAATCCGTAATGGCCAATTGCGCGATGATCTTGTCGGAACGCTCGGTAATCACTTGGAGGTACTTCTCGCGATCGGACTGTGCAAACGTCATCTTGAACAGGCATAGCAACGCTACCGCTAAGCAAATATGTATTTTTCTTTTCATTGTTAAATGTTGTTTTTAATCTTGATCTATATTGGTGGGTACATGCTATACCACGTTTTTCATTACACTTTTTTCTCAGGCTTTCTAACCTTTAAGACCTTGTCGTATGTCAACAATGTAGACTCTTGCAAGCAGCAAACTGCTTTTAAAAAGCCGACTATGCATGATACTTCTTTTTAGGAAAACGCCTCCGCAGGCATCATGAATGATAAACACAAGTCTCTAACAGGCACTACACGTAGAATCGCCTGTTCAAATTAACGTAATATTAATGCTTTAATAATATTTGCGATTATCTATTTATTATAAGATATTATCATCGGCTTGTAGTCAGGAAATTGCCAATAATTATCGATCAAGCGTGGTTGGGCCGAAGCTAAAACGTTTTGAATAGCTTACAAATGGGAGCACATAGAGGAATGTGCCAAAATATTGCTTATTGGTCGCGCTATGCCGGTGCACAACCAATAAGCAATATTGTATGCATTAATAGCCGGGGTTTTGGTAGCCCCCGGGGTTGCTAATTGCGTCTATCTGTCCTTGCGGAATAGGGCGAACGCTGTGGATTGCATCGACGAAGTATTGACCGACGTCTGGATTTTTTTCCATGAGGTAGGCTTTCGTCAATTTTCCGGTGCGCTTCAAGTCATACCAACGGCTGTATTCGCCGCATAACTCGCGGGCTCTTTCATCCAGTAGAAACTGCAGCGTAATATCGCCAGCGGCAATCTGTTGTCCATTTACCCGCTGACGTAGCACATTGACAAAATTTGCAGCCGTGCCTGTGGCGCCACGCAAATGAAATTCCGCTTCGGCCGCAATAAGGTATACTTCGCCCAAGCGCATCACCGTCGCAGACGCATCGCTCGTGAAGCTGTTTGTCCGCGGACTGATCAATGATCCAGAATTAAACTTCGTTAGGGAAGGATAGAAACTAATAAACGGGTTGTCAACCTGACCCGGCTGTTGGTTGACCCGCGTGTATCGCATCTTAACACGATTATCCACGTCATACAGATCTGCTAAATCGACCCAAAGGTAATTCTTAGATAATCGAGTTGGCTTTTCTGTCGCGTAATCGGATTCTTCTGGGCGCCCTATTTTAATGGCCAGAGCACCATTAGGCAGGTTACTGCCCTCCTGCACGGTCGCTGAATTACGATCATATTGCACCAGCGCATCCCGGCCCCAATTGTAGTTGACGTTGGACGTCCAGCTGGTTTGAAAGGATAGGTTGTAGCGGGGATCCAGTGTGCCATCCGGATTACGGAAAACAGACATCAAGTGTGCGCTCGGCATAAAGTTGCCGCCTGACCAACGCCCAATGGTGGTTTGAAACCCCGCTAGCTGGATCGCGCCAAAAGCGGTAGGGTAACAGTAAAACCGCTTGAAATCGTTGTTATGGTCGTAGACATTCGTTGAGCCATACGATTGCGAGTAGGTGATCTGGAAAAGCGCCTCCGTATTTCGCTTGTTGTTTGCTGCGTTGAAATTATCTGCAAAATTGGCGAACAATTGCGTTTGGTAATTTGCTCCTTGCTCGATCAGTTTTCTTGCTGTCGCGAGTGCCTCCTCCAAATAGGTATCGGCACCATATTGTTTCGTTTGCAGACAAGCCCTAGCCAATAAACCTAAAGCAGACTTCTTCGACGGTTTTCCGGCAATGGCAGCAATTGTCGGCAAGTTGTCAGCCGCAAAACGTAGATCGGGCAAGATTGCCTTTTCATAAATCTCCAAGGGGGCCACGCGCACCGACTCGGTGTTGGCCTCGGTCGTTTCATGCAAGGTGAGCGGTGATGCCCCAAATTGCTCGACCACATGGAAATAATATAACGCACGCAAAAAATGGGCCTCGGCAACCTTCGCATTCCGCTCCTCATCGCTCGCGAAATCCGTGACCTGCCCGACCCGATCGATAACCAAGTTGCAATAGTTGATCGCGTCATACGCACCATTCCAATAGTCCTTCGCCATATCTAAGGACATGGCTCCTCCGGATGCATATTTCAGATAATTTTGATTGTTGTTGGAGTTGAGATCTGCTGTCCATAAGTCTGTACCGCCTTCAGTCACCAGCAATAAGTTTCGCCCGTAAAAATAGCGCGGCAGATCAAAATAACAACTGTTGATTAGCTTTTCAAAACCGGCTTTGTTCTCGGCAACTTTGTCTACCGTAATCCCTGAGGGATTAAGTTCGTCAAGCGAGCATGCGCCAAATAGCAAACTCCCTGATAATATATAGCTATATAAATTTCTTCTCTTCATTGGATTATAATGTTAGAACGTAATGTTTAAGCCTACCACAAATTGTTTGGTGAGCGGGAAATTGTCTGACCCGTTAGATTCGGGATCCTGGTATTTCAGCAAATCGCTTTTCGTCCAGATCAATGCATTATTAGCTGTTGCGTAAATACGAAATCGTTTCATAGCCGCTCTTTTGGCAATGGATTCCGGCAAGGTATAACCTAGTGTGATGTTACGGATCTTAAAATACGAGCCATCAACATACTTCAGGGATTCGAAGCCAATGTAGCCGCTTGCGGTAGCGTGTAAACCGGGACGCGGAAGATAGGCTCCTGGATTTTCTGGCGTCCAATAGTCCGAATCATCAGGACTATTTCCCTCTGCCGTGGTCGGGTTATAGCGCGTAATCAAATTGCTGGAGACCATCTGTCCCCAACGGGCGGTGAAAAAGATACTGGCATCCCAACTTTTATAGCGCAGGTTATTCTGCAAGCCGCCGGTCCAGTCAGGAACCGCCGAACCTAGGATCATTTTATCGTTTGCACCGTAGGCATGCGTTCCATCCTCTCTGAATGTGCCATCAGTGGCTAGTTTAATATCGCCGGGCAAGGAATTGTAGCGAGCGGCTTCCGCCTCTTCCTCAAGCTGCCATATCCCTAAGTATTTGTAATCAAAGAAGGTCTTGATCGGATGGCCGATGAACAAGCCGGTTGATATCAGGTCTTTGTTTCCAGGAAGCGTCACGATGCGCTCACGGTTCGCAGCGAATGTCACCGTCGTTTCCCACGAGAAATTATCGCGCTCGATATTTTTACTGGTCAATAATATTTCCAACCCTCTATTGAGCGTTGCCCCTACGTTTTGCCACATCTTAAATGGTGCGCCCCAAGAGCCGCCCAATGAAGCGGGCATATCCCGCAGGTATAATAGATCTTTTGTATCGGCGTTATACCAATCGATGGTTAGGTTAAGACGTTGGTTTAGGAAAGAGGCATCTAATCCGATATTGGTGGTGTAGGATTTTTCCCAGCCCAGGGCATTATTGGCCAACTGTTGATTCAGAATAAATGCCGGCGCCGGCGTATCGCCAAAGCCTACAGGTCGCGGCGCGTTAAAGCCGCCAGCCTGTGTGCCGTAGGCGCCTACCCCACCAGAATTTCCCGTAACACCATAGCCCACCCGAAGTTTCAGGTCAGATACCGCAGCTTGCAGCGGCATGAAGAATTTCTCGTCACTGATGCGCCAAGCGAAGGCTCCCGCCGGGAAAATATCCCACTGGTTTCCTTTCGACAGACGCGACACGCCGTCCCACCTGCTGGAAAGGCTAAATAGATATTTTCCTTGGTAGTTGTAATTTAATCGCCCGACATAGGACATTGACTGGCTGCGAATGTAGGAAGACCGGATGATGGGATTTGTGCCTGCACTCAGGTTGTGAAAAGAATACGAATCCAGATCAAAGCCAGAAGCTCCCGCGTAGGCTTGCTCGGCCTGATTTTTAGCCCAAGAGGTCACGCCCGTCACGGTAAAGTGATGGTCGTCTTGAATATCAAAGGCATAGGTGAGGATGTTTTCCCAGCGATAATCGTAGTTTCTATCGTTGATGATAACGGCGGCTGGCACGCGAAAGCCCGCTTCGGGATTAGCGATAGACTGCGTGCCGAAATAGCGCCCTGTACGCGAAGAGCCTAAAATGGCTCCAAAGATAGAACGAAAAGACAAACCCTCCATCGGGGTGATATCAACAAATCCGTTACCCGAAAAATAGGTATTTAGGGTATTGTTGACGTATTGATCTTTTATTTGATCCGATAAGGGATTTGTCACGCCATCTACAGGAATATGCTGTATATTTCCTTGTGCATCAAACGCATCCCCAAGCGGTAAAAAGGTCAGCGCATTACCAAAAATATTTTGTGCCGCCTGATCATTGTCGGTGTGGGTCAATTGAAGATTCGTACCGAGTTTAAACACCGATGATATTTTGTGATCCACGTTGGTCCGTACAGCATATTTCTTAAACCGATCAATCTTGATCATGCTCTGCTCATCGTTGAAGTTTAGAGAGAGGTAGGCATTTGTTTTTTCCGTGCCCCCGTTTACGGCCAAGCTGTAGTTTTGCTGAATACCATCGCGTAATACCTGATCGACCCAGTCCACCCATTTGCCCTGTTCATAAGCCTCTAGGTGGGCTGGGTTTTTAAAGATATTGTTTAAAAACTCGGGGTAATTCCCATTTTGCGTACGATAAGCTTCTCGTTTTAGATTTAGGTAGGCATCACCGGTCATCCCGTGTGGGTACTTTGGAAAGCCGTTGTAACCAAAGTAGGAATCGAAATCGACGACAGTCTTTCCTGCTTTCCCTTGCTTCGTGGTGATGATCACGACGCCATTCGATCCTGCAGAACCATAGATGGCTGTTGACGAAGCATCTTTCAGGACATCAATAGAAGCGATATCACTTGGGTTTAACCGGGAGAAATCTCCCGGAATACCATCGATAATATAAAGCGGGTTATTATCGCCATAAATAGATCGGCTTCCGCGCAAAGCAACATTTACATTAGCGCCTGCACGTCCGGAATTTCTCATAATATCCATACCCGAAACCTTGCCCTGCAAGGCATCCATCACGTTGGCCGTTGGCGTGCGCATAATCTCTTCCGCTTTTACCGAGGCCACCGCACCCGTGAGATCGCGCTTTTTCACAACGCCGTAACCCACCACCACCACTTCATCCAAAACTCCCGATGGCTTTAAACGAATTTGCAGCGGTTCCACGCTAATCACCTGCATTTCCTGTGTCTCGTATCCCACGTAACTGATCACCAGCGTCTCACCCAAAGCGTCTATCTGCAAGCTAAACTTGCCCTCCACATCACTCTGCGTTTGGATGTTTTTTCCTTTCACCTGTATGGTGGCTCCCACGACAGGCTCGTCAGTATTGGAAAAAATTGTGCCTTGAATATCCACTACGCGTGGCTGTTGCTGCACATACTGCAGGTTGCCTTGGGTAGATCGCGCATGCAGCTGGGAGGGAAACGAAGCAATTACCGATAAGAAGCAGCATAGGCCCCCTGCCCGTATTCCGTTTTTAATAGTAAGTTTATAATTCATGTTCAATCAGGTAAATGACATTTTAAAACGAAGCATAAAACGAGACCTTAACACAGATGACATCCGCACACATGGGCTGTATTGAATATGAAAACTTAATAGAATGTACGTCACCTCAAGCGGAATGGATATAAGCCATTTTCACTATCGGTACTGCGAACTATCTTGTTTCACTTCTATTTCAATTATGCTCGGGAATGAGCAATGAACAGCCAAAAAGAGTTTTATAGCTTTATAATTGTTATAGCAAAGAAACGAATTCGCCCATACGTATTTTTATGTAACATTATCTATTAATTATAAGATATTACCATATACGTTGAATAAAAAATGTATATTAGCAAACCGATATAAAAATTGTAAACCCATTGTTAGACAATGCTTTCGAAGACTATGAAACCTTTGTACAGAAAACTTCCTGCGAAACTGGAAAGTTCGTTTTCCGCTAGGCATGATGTCATGCCTAATTTCGGCAACGTGTGGCATTATCACGAAGAGCTGGAACTACACTATACCATTCGCGGAGAGGGTGTGCGTTTCATTGGTGACAACATCAGCAGTTTCGCGCCCGAAGAAATAATTCTCGTGGGCGAGAAGCTATCGCATGCATGGCGTTGTAAAGACGAATACTTCCAAAATAACCCCGACTACAACATCGAAGCTATAGTTCTACAATTTCTTCCTGATTGTCTGGGCAAGCAACTTCTCCAACTGCCCGAGTCGTATTTGATACCGAAACTATTTGAAAGGGCTAAAAGCGGACTTATCATCAAAGGCGAAACAAAAAAGCTGGTCGCAGAGCTGATGCAAAACTGTGTCCATGAAACAGGGTTTGGGAAAGTGATCGCCTTATTGCAAATATTGCGTGTCTTGGCGGAAAGCGATGAATGTGAGACGATCGTTAAAACGCAGACTACCTTCCATCAATCCAACGAGGCCGATAATATCCGTTTAAATAATATTTTTAACTACACCCACGCACATTACAAAGACGATATCACGTTAGAGGAAGTTGCGAATATTGCAAATTTGAGTATCACCTCTTTCTGTCGATACTTCAAAACGATGACGCGCAAAACCTACTATGATTTTCTGGTAGAGATCCGCATTAGTCATGCCTGCCGCCTACTGGTGGAAAACAAACTGCCTACCGAGGTGATCTGTTTTGAGTGTGGCTTTAACAACGTCTCCAATTTTTACAGGCACTTTAAGAAAGTGATGGGGCTTACGCCTCTAGAATATAAAAAACGCTATTTGAGCAGGAATTAGTATGTAGTAGATAGTATGTCGTAGGTAGGACTTAGTAATAAGATAAGTTATTCAAGACCTTTCATTTTTTACTTTTAACCTCTCAATTTTGACTTGTAACTTTTGAATTTTAACTTATCACTTCTGACTTCTACCTTCTGACTTTTCACTTCTGACTTCGACCTTCTGACTTTTTACTTCTGGCTTTTCACTTTTGACTTCTCCCTTTTGACTTTTTAATTTTTAATTTTTACTTTTTACTGCACCTCCAACCCATCAATATACATATCCTTGGCATCCAAGCCGCGCACGATAACACGATAGGTTCCAGCATTGATCATCGATCCTGTTGTGGTGGTCACGTAATTCCATTTTCCTGTTCGTGTGGGATCAAGCTGCAGCTTTTCGGCGGGCTTTAATAGGGAGCCATCTACTGTGCGCACTTCCAAAGTCAGGCTTTTGCTGTCCTGAAATTCGTTGTGATATTTTAAGGTCAGTGCATAGACATCAGCAACGCCAACTTTGATTTCGAACTCTAGGAAACCATCCTTCTCAGCATAGCGCAAACGCTCTTGCTTTAGAAAGTCAACTTTATCCATCTTTTGAAACACCTTCACCGCATTGGCTTTGTAGTTTTCTGATTCTTTCAGATCATATGCCGGTTGTAGCCCACTTTGTTCTTGAAAAGCAAGAAGGCTTGGTGTCTCAACAGGCACTGGAAATTCCTCTTCCGCTGCGAGGACCTTGCGGTAAACCTGATAAGCCTCGCCTCGATTGTTCACTACGGAATCACTGGTACGCTCCATTCCCTTGATGTCTGCCCGTCCAAGGACATACAAGTTTGTTGGTTTTTTAAAAACAACAATGGGATTTGAGGACTGCGTTTCACAAAAACTAGATCCGTATAAAAAGCCGGGGAGATAATGGAATGACAAGTTCTCCGCCTTGTTGTACACTTGTCCAATGTCCATCCAAGACTGCACAGGCGAAGTTGTCCCTTTTTTGAGCTGAAGGCTTGTCTGCTGCACATGCTCTGATGATGCCTTTTCTACGCTACCTACACGAGCAATTGCAATAGCCTGAATGATGGCTTGTCCAACGGCCACATGTGGAAAATGAATATGCAGTTGGCCATCACGTACGTCTACCGTATACACCTTTTTCAACGCGCTATCGTGTCCCACTTCCTTCCAAATATCCAGATCACGCGCTACTATTTCCGCATTGATAGCCACATCAAACAAGCGCATCCCTGTGGCATCACCGCCGCCGCCCGTTCCTATCCAAGGTTCCGCGAGGTAGAGTTCTACGCGGTATTGTCCATCGGGCACAGCAAAGCGGTAGCCTAACTGATCAAGTCCATAGCGAAAGCTCTGGAACAGTGGCCAATCGGCAGTACCTTTTATGGGGTCGAACGTGCGACGTTGGCTTGCAAAAAATGAGGCTATTCCATAATTATCCGCCCAAGAATACGAGCCCCATTTCCCCGACGAGGCATAACTTTGATCGGAAAGCCAAATTTGTCCGAACGTATCCGTGTAGGTGTCTCCTCCACAGTTTACGCGGTAGATATAGTCAAGCGCCTTCTCCCCTTTTACAAGTTCAGATTGGCGATCCAGCAGTTTTTCGAAATTGGGGCTTGCTGGTAAATTATGCAAAACGACAGTATCACGTGCCACCACTTTTCCAGCATTCCTACCTTCTACATACAACACATTATAACGAATTGGTATGCCATTGAATTCGAAAGCCCTACCTAAACCTGGGTTTTTCAGCTTACCTAATGTTATCGATTCTACATCGTTGAACAGCTCCACTTCTTCACAGTTGGAGTAAATACGAAGGCCATCTTTTGTGCCGGGAGTTAGCCAGCGATTTGGCCAGGTATGGGAAGCAATGTAAACCATCGGGCGCGATTTTTCACCATAGTGCGCACGGTACATATGATAGGCATCCGTGGGTTCGCCCCATGGTGTCAACAAACCTTTGTAATTTACAGGACCTATTTTATCCATATCGCGATATCCTTCTCCGCCTTGTACACGCCCGGGGTTATCATGCGAATTCCAAAGCCACAGATAATGCCCGATACTTTCCTGCTTGACGGAATCTGCCAAGCGTATTTTGGTTTCTAAGATTTCTGTAAACCGATCTTCGCTGTAAACGGAGTGATTCGGTAGATAAGGAGCTTCGCTGTGTAGTTCCAGTGTACGCCAAGCGCCGTATTCTCCAACGAGTAACTGCTTTTTTAAATCTTCGCCATAGGTATGGTGATCGCCGCCGTATGTTCCGGTCCAGTTTTGTGGCACATCCCAATCGGTGCCGCTCCCGCCATTGCAGGTCGTTACCAAACGCTGTACGGAGGCTGTGGGATCCATCGAACGTATAATATCCATGCATTCACGAGCAAAGTCCTCGGGCAGGGTACTTTCATTCTCTATGCCCCACAAAAATACGGAGGGGCTGTTTCGGCGCTCCTTCACCCAATCCCGCAACAGCTGCTTGAAATTTGCTCGGAAAGCAGGCGTATCAAACCAAATGTGGGCTGCCATTTGCGTCCATAACAATATGCCATGTTCATCCCAATAGCGGTTGTAACGTAGATTATGCGGTTGGTGTGCATCGCGAAAAGAATTGAAGCCCATGGCCTTCATATCCCGTACACGAGCAGAAATTTCTTGTTCACTAAAAGCGTGAGAGCTACCCAGCTTATGCTCATACTCAGCAATACCATGTATAAAAACAGGTTTATTGTTTACCAGCAATTGATTGCTGCCCACCGGATTTAAACCTTTTGGCCAGCGGATGGCTCTTACGCCATACGGTGTCTGCAGCTTATCCAACACCTTGTTTCCCTCCTGAATACTTGTTTCTATGGTGTACAGGTAAGCATCCTGCGGTTCCCACAGCTGAGGTTTGCTTAGCTGCATGCTGCTTAAGGAGATTTCTTTAGTCGTGGATGCGTTGATCTGTAGTTGATCTGTTGAACTTCCCACACGCTTGCCTTTTGCGTCTAAAAGATAGGTCACCACCTTCAGCTTCCGGGGTTTGGGCGTTGTATTCTGAATTTCTATACGTTGTTGTATGGTCGCCTTTTCCTGATTGGCCGTTTCATCATTCCAATAATGCGCGCCGAAAGGCGCTACATGGACGTCATTTTTAACGATTAGACTTACTGGCCGAAATATGCCAAGCGGTTGCGAGCCTTCCGAAAAGCCCCGCTCGGTAGAGCAGCCACCATCCACCCAAGGAAGATCCCGGATCTCGGCCGGATGATCTGCGCGCACCGCCAACATATTTTGCCGCCCATCCACATAGATAGCATCTGTAGCATCGAGTGTGAAGGTGGTGCGCCCACCCGCGTGGTAGCCTATTTGTATGCCATTTAACCATACGGTCGCATAAGAGCCGACCCCCTCAAAGAATAAATAAAACCGTTTGTTCTTTGCGCGTTCCTTTATCGTAAACGCTTTCCGGTACCAGGCATAACCGTGTAGGTTGCCATGAATTTGCCTGCGGTAGCCAGCATAGCTGTCCCAATTGTGGGGCACGTCTACAGTTTTCCAATTTTTGTCTTCTCGGAAGGAACTTTTCTCGAAACCTTTATACCGCAACGTATCGTGCTCGTCCATTGCCGTAGACCACCGTTTATCCAAGTGCAAAATTTGCCGCACATCTTGCGCCCTAGCACCGTACAACCCTACACATAGCACACACAGGACAAAAAAAGCTTTACGCATGATTACAATAGATTAAGTTCGGCATCAAAGGAGTATACCTTATTTTTCTTAGTTTTTAACTCAACAGTCTTCCCTTGGTAACGAAGTTTCAGCAGCTTTCCTGCTTTGGATTTTACTTGAATGGTTTTTAGCGCTCGATCTTGCCACTGCCATGCAATTTCGAAGTTACCGCGAGCTTTAAATCCGCGCACATCGCCTTCAGGCAGTGCAGCCGGAAGGGCGGGTAAAATGTCGATGTAGCTACCATGGCTTTGCAGCAGCATTTCCCCGATGCCTGCAGCGCCACCAAAGTTGCCGTCGATTTGGAAAGGCGGGTGCGCATCAAAAAGGTTGGGGTAAGATCCGCCCGCTTTACCGGCAGGACGCAACAGCATTTTGACCATGCTATAGGTATGCTCTGCATCGTTTAACCTGGCCCAAAAGTTTATTTTCCAGGCCAAGCTCCAACCCGTACCGTCGTCGCCGCGCATCAACAGCGATTTTTTTGCCGCTTCAAACATATCGGGGGTTTCTGCATGAATCTCGTTCCCCGGGTGAAGCCCCCAAAGATGGGAGACGTGCCGGTGTTTATTTGTTGGATCATCGATATCTTCCATCCACTCTTGCAACTGCCCATAACGACCGATTTGGTTGGGTGCAATCTGTGGAAGCATCTGCTCAATAGAATCACGCAATGCATGATCTTTTCCAACCAATTGTGCTGATTGGATGAATATAGAAAACAGCGACCGAACGATTTGATGATCCATCGTAGGCCCTTTCACTAGACCGCCGTTTTCGGGCGAATTTGATGGACTGCTCACGAGCAAGCCGGTTTTAGGATCGTTGACCAACACATCCTTGAAAAATAGCGTAGCGCCTTTAATAATATCGTAGTAGCTGCTTATGAATTTGGGATTCTGGTTATATAAGTAATGCTCCCATAAATGCCTAACCAACCAAGCACCACCTGTAGGCCATATGCCGTGGTTCGAATTATTAATGGGCGCGGTACCGCGCCAAATATCGGTGTTGTGATGCAATACCCAACCGCGGGCTCCGTAATACTCTCGAGCGGTGTTTGCACCAGCAACAGACAGATCCTGAATCATTTCAAACAGCGGCTGATGCAGCTCGCTAAGATTCAGCATCTCGGTTGGCCAATAGTTCATCTCCAGATTGATATTCGTTGTATACTTACTGCCCCATGAGGGTTCCAGCAAGTGGTTCCAAATACCCTGAAGGTTAGCTGGCTGCGTACCTTTTCGCGAGCTCGCGATTTGCAAGTAGCGACCATACTGTATGTACAGGGCTACGAGCGCCGGATCGTCCTTTTCCACAAACTGTCGTAGCCGTTCGTCTGTTGGCAGCGCATCAGCTGCGTTCCCGCCAAGGTTAATGGAGAAACGCCGGAACAGGCTTTCGTAATCCTGCTGATGGCACTCCAATATCTTTTTAAAAGACTTTTTTTGCACACGCTTATGTTGTTGCGCAGCTTGTGCAGCATAGCTGCTATCTAGCGTGGTGTAGTTCTCAAAATTGGTCGCAGCGCTCAGGTAAATACTGGCTTCATTGGCCTTGTCCACAACCAACCAACCATCTTGCTCGCGGATAGAACCACCCTGCAATTTTATACTAACAGAGGAAGTTCCTTGCAATGCACCGTCTTTTACCTTAACCTGCATACCCAAGGTATGGTCATCTACCTTCCAGACGCGGCAACCTTGATGCTTCGCATCCATTGTCAGCGAAAACGAGATCTGCTCCTGCTTGTCGGCTGTCAGATGCAAAGCAAGCACCTGATCGGGCGCGCTGACGAGGTAGGTACGCGTGAAGGACACGTTGTTTTGCGTGTAGGCTACCGTTGCGATCCCCTTCTCCAAATCTAGGCTTCGACTGTAATGTGTGGCATCGGCACCGGGAAACCGAAGCCGCAACGAACCAAAAGGCTGATAGCTGGCTTGATAAGCGCCTACGCTCGGTGCGTTACTATCTTGTATCCAGTATTTCCATTGCCCTACAACGGAAATGAACTTCCCTTGCTTACTGCGCAGGCCAATCGCTTGACTGGTATCTTTATATCCGGATATCCCACCTTTGCCGCTGAGATTAATCACCTGAATGGCCAATACATTTTTTCCAACGCGCAGCTGCTCTTTTGGGATCCGATAGACACGCTTCGCTTGATCGCCCGCGGTATGGCCAAGTACCTGACCATTCAAAAACGTATAGTCTTCCTCTCGCACTTTGTTGAGATCTAACACCCAGTCTTCCCGAAGATCTTGCTGCGTTAGGACAACACTCGTGCGAAACCAAACCGCGCCATCAATCCCCTCCAAGCCAACATCTTCCCAACCTTCATATGCCGGCACGTGTATAGTCTTCCAACCCTCGTCGTCAAAGCTGTAGCTCGCTGCCCCGTTTGGGTTTTCACGTTCAGCAGTCACCTTCGATAGCCAAGCTTCCGGATCATCCGATGCACTCTTTAATCCCATAAACTCCGCTTGGGCTAGCGCCTCGGCTTTGCGTTGCTGCCCACGGTCTAGAAGTGCACGAATACTGTCCAGGTAGCGATAGGCTCCCTTTTTATTGTATTCGCGTGGCTCGCCTGTCCACAACGTGGCGGCATTAAACTGAACTTCTTCTTCGTGTACATCGCCGTAAATCATGGCTCCCAAATAGCCATTGCCTATAGGCAGCGCTTCCTCCCACTGTTGCGCGGGCTGCTTATACCACAATCGTTGCTGCGCTATCGAGGGTATGCCAAAGCATAGCGCTATTTCGAGGAAAATGATTACGCGAATGTGCATATGAACCTTATTTTTTTGCGTCGATATTGTTCGCTGTTGTCGCGGCCTCCAATTGACCAGCCACCACGGTCTGCACATTACTAAAGTTATTACCGTGAATAAAAACATGTTTGTTTTTCTGACCGACAAGCTCTAGAAACACCTTTGTTCCAGCCATCGGATAATTTTGCTGAATATTCACATGTTGCACATCTTCCAATAGGAGTAAAGGACGATCAGCCAATGGTGTAAAGTTTTGGATGGCGCGAACCTCTAGGACATCTACATTTTTGGCTTTAATAAATGGCTCATTCGCCACATCCACCTGCACATTGTTAAATGATATCTTTTTAACGTTTTCTAAAGAGAAACCTGCCTTCGATTGCATGTTGATATTATTGAAACTTACGTTTTCTATCGGCATTTCATCTAAACCTCGCAATAAGCCTACACGGTTGGTACTGCCGGCCATATCGCTGATGTATATGTTTCTGAATTGCGGTGTACGCTCGCTAACAGCCTCCACATCGGTCTTGGCATACTGCATATCCATGACAATCGCCTGATCACGGATGTTGCGCATAACGATGTTACTCACCCGGATGTTTTCGACAATTCCACCTCGGCCACGTGCTGTCTTTAAACGGATGCCGCGGTCTGTTCCGTCAAAAACACAGTTAGAAATAACAATATTTTTTACGCCACCAGACATTTCGCTACCAATCACCACGCCACCATGGCCACGTAACATCGTACAGTTTGTAATGGTATAGTTTTCCGCGGGGATGTTAATCTGACGTCCGGAACGGTCTTTACCAGATTTGATCGTGATACAATCATCCCCCACACTGATGTGGCTGTTTGCAATGCGTACGTTGCTGCATGATTCTGGATTGATCCCATCGGTATTCGGAGAAGGCGGATTATCAATAGTAATCCCATCTACAGTGACGTTATCACAGTACTGTGGATTGATCGTCCAAAAGGGTGAATTTTGGATTTTTATATCTTTTATCTGTATGTTCTTGCAATGAAGAAATTGGATAAATGGCGGGCGTAAAAAGCCGCGCTCGATCCAACCTGGCAAATCAGGCGCCAGCACGTTGGGATTCAAGCGCTTAAACTCTTTCTGCCATTTACTGTCTTCTGTCTGCTTCTTTACTTCGATCTCCGAATATCCCCACCATTTTTTTCCATGGCCATCAATAATTCCGCGGCCAACGATAGCAATATTCTCTAAACCATTACCATAAAACAGCGGTGAGAAATTTGTCACGGCAGTTCCCTCCCAGCGCGACTCGACCATCGGCAAGTAATCATCAAAATTATCGCTAAAGTGCAGCTCTGCGCCGGCATCAATAAATAAGGTAATATTGCTCTTGAAATGAATGGGACCAGTAATGTATTTACCTGCCGGAAAATAAACGGTGCCACCTCCTTTTGCCGCAGCGGCGTCAATAGCTTTAGCGATAGCCTTGGTATTGGTGCCTGTACTATCGTTCTTCCCTCCATATTTTAATACGTTGTAATACGACTGTGCTTCGGCCAGCTGCGTAAGCCCCGCAATAAACACGAAAAGGGCATAGATTCCTTTTTTTATCATTATAGTTTAACTTTTAGCGATTTTAACTTCTTAGATTTTGCCACGAGCTTTCCGTCCGCGTAAACACGCAGCCCTTTCCCCTTTCCATAGCGGTCGCCTTTCTGATCCCAAAAGATGTTGATCAACTTTCCTTTGTACGGAATATGTTGAAGAGAAAAATACGCCCACTTGTCCTGAGGAATGAGTGGCTTTAGTTCAAAACCTTGGCTCAGCAAAGGCTTAAAACCGATGAGATCCTGAATTACCGCATCGGCAAATGTGGAATGATTATAGAACTTGCTCCGTGGATGATCTCCTTTTAACCATTCCCCGTTTTTTTCATCTTGGTATTCGCCGATGTAAGGCTTACCGTGCATGACATGCGCTTTTGCATACTGCTGTATTTCGTGATAAAAATCTTTTTCATCAATTCCACCCTTGTGTGTATACGTAGACAAAAGATTGGCCATCCCACGTAGGGTTTGCGATGTGGCAAAAGGCCAAATGGCACCGTCCCATTCGCAGCTGTGGCCTGTGCCGCGCGTACGAAAGCTGGGCTCGCGCCGCTCAGCAGTGGTGTGCCCCCAAGGCGCCCTAAATCCCGCGGTATCGGTAACCTGCGCCCAAGACGCACTATACTGGGCCTCATCAGGCACGACACCAAAATACCAAGGAATAAAGCCTATCGCTTCGCGGGCGGGATGCAGGCCGCCCTTCTCTAATTTTGTTTTAAAAAACTGATCGTCCTTATCCCAGAGCGAATCCAAGATCAATTGCTGTAATTTTACGGCTTTTAGATTATAGGCATCAGCTAAATCTCGCTTACCGGCCATCGTCGCGATGGTCGCAATAGCCTTGGCATTACCATACATATAACTATTGATCGTAGGTCGCATGTTCTCTTCGCGCCTTCCGCCAGAAACCGACTCTTCCATTCCATCTTTTACATCGTGCTGCCAAAATAAACCATTGGCAAGTTGCCTTTCTTTTTCCCAAACGGCATAGTCCTTGTCGAGTGCATCCAATCTAGACAGGATGTATTCCTGATCTCCCGTAACCTTATAATAAGCCAATAGCGCATCAGCTATCCATGAACTGAACTGATGAAAGCGGGGCCTGTTTTGGTCTTTATCTGCATGGTAAAACCAAAAATCGATGTATTCCTTCAAAAAATCAGTTTCGCGTAGCCAGCGGCCTTCATAAACATGATGCCCAAGTGCACAGCTGATGGAATTGTATTTGCCGGCATGCTTGACGGGTTCAATAAATTCAGTCACGATAGTTCCTTCCGGCGTGCTTTTAATATGTTTCCGGAAAGACCACCAACGGAAGTAGTAGATCTGCTCGATGGCCGAATCGGGGCAATCCAGAAGCGGAATATTAGCCGACATCCAAGCTGCCGATTCTTTATTGGGGATGAGATTGACAACGGCTTCGTTATCATCCTGATTGAATTGCGCCACATAGCCGTTGAGCTTGCTGTTTACATCCTGTTGTGCAAAGGCAAAACAAGGAATCAACAGCGCTAGTGTACATAAAAGTCTTATCATCATCTTATTATCATCATTACAGTTTAGTTTCTCCGAAATAGCCGAATAAATCGTCCACGTCGTCCCCTTGATTATCGACATCCGCATTATACGGATGTTGTAGTTCGCCGTCTTTTATAAATCCGAGAATGATCGCCTCTCCTTTGGGTAGTTTTAGTTCATTTTTTCCAGCAGCAAAGGAATAGGTATGCACATCAATCATAGGCATATATTGTACCCGCAGCGCGTTTCTAACCTTAGTATCGGCCTGGCCGTAATCGTTCGCTGTAGCATCAATCTCAAGCACGGGCTTAGGCGCAAATACTTTATCGGTACTGTTAAAGTAACCCACAAGCACCTTGACCGGTGTGGCCGCTTCAAAACGCAACGATGTGCCTTCCAGCTTTTGCTTAGCGGCATCTACCATCACGGCCTGTAAACCTTCAAACTCGGGCGGCAAATGTGTAACAACAAGCTCTTGGTCGAGATACAGATTTGTACCTTTTTTCAATGTTACTAAACGCGTATCTGCAGCAAGTTTAACAGCGGCTGCTGCTAAAGTTTTTCGTCCTTTTTCCGCGCCTGCGCCATGTGTTTCCAACGCATCGATAGCCTGCTCAAAGTTAGCAAGTTCCGTTTCAAACACAGGCAGCATTTCTGTCCAGTGCTTAAACGTGGCATCGACACCACGCATAGGAATTTTACGTTGTTTGGTCTGCATACTGTTCGCATAAAGATAGCTGTCAGCAGTCAACTGCGCCAGCGTTTTATAAGCAGCTACACTTGCTGCTAAATCGGGCAAGGCCCGTTTCAAGGATTGCACATCTTTCGTATACTTATACTGCAAGACCTGCACTGCTGCTTTAACTTTAAAACTATAGTGTTTAGCGAGTGCCTCGTGTATATAAATATCATTAATCAGTCGGCGCAATTCATCTGGCTGTTTGCTCCCCACTTGCAGCTTTTGTATTTGCGAAACAGCACGCTCAGCATGTGCCACAATTTCATCTGCTACTTGTATCGGTGTCTCGCCGACATGCTGCTCACCTTTGAATTGCTTCTCGGCATAGTCGATGATCATTTCTCCCTCCGGTGCTTCCGATTCGTATAAGAGGGTAAACAAGCCATATCGATAGGGGTTGATAAGCTGGGTCATCAACATCCCGAGCGACGAGGTCTGGCGGTTGCCATCCGTAATACCAAAGCGGCGTAAGATTTTCGGAGAAATCTCGCCTACCTCATTCAACGCGGTCAATAATGCATGAGCGCTCTCATCGGTTATACCGTAGTGATCAATAAGTGCGTTGCACCAGTAGTGTTTATCTTCTTCTACGTTCGGCGTCGCCTTCCAAGCGTAACGTGCCCATGCTTTATACCACATCCAATCTCGATCAACCTGCAACAGGCGTTTCTTTGTTTTATCGGCCGTGTAGGGCCAGTCCCAATACGATGCTTGGGGGTAAATATGGATGCCATTTGACAAATGCACGTCATGCATGGCTTTTACCGACTGTCTTATAAAGTCCGGTGCAGCATACCGAAACGGCTCTAGGTTAGCAAGGATATGTACATTTTGGATATGTACTGTGCCTATTTTGCCTAAACGCTGATGCAACTCGGCCCATTTCCCGCGCGGCGTGTAGGTCGTAAGCGCTTCGCCATTGTACTTGGCCATGGTATACAAATTTTTATAAATGGGGAGTGCTTCTTTCATGACAGCAGGTGCATCGGTGTCGTGCGCGCGTAGGATCACCGGTGGCTCTACCGCACTGTTAATCGCTTGCAGGCCGTCCTTCACGCCCGGCAAAATAGTTTTCGTAAACCAATGGATATCGTCTTGCCCCACCCCCTCCATAGCTTCTCCTAATGTAATCAATAGCCCCACATTAGGGTACTTCTCCACAAAAGCGGCAATGGATTTCCGGGTGTAGTCTTCGATAAGTGGCGTGATCACGCGGTTTCGTTCCTGCGTTTTCAAACCATGCTTATCAGCGAACGGCTTGGGCAATATGATATTGTAAAACATCTGTATCACCCATATGCCCCGTTTATTGGCCTCCTCCGTCAGGAACTTATACATCTGCTCATTCTTCGCAAACGTAGCATCATCCACCTCCAGCGCATACGGGTAATCTTTCAGCTTGACCAGCGAGGAGAAGGGGTGGCCGTTCCATAAGTATAGGGTATTATAGCGGTTTTCGACAAGCATGTCTAAATAGTCCAGCCACAATTGCCGATCATAAAACCAAGGAAATAATTCCTCGGTGTAGGGATACTCATATACATCTCTGCCGGGAAGATACTCGGTTTTTTGCATCCCGATAGCGGTTCCCCGAAGCACCATCTCTGGCGCATCAACGATGGAAACGGCTTGCGCTGCGTAGTTCGCATGGCGAATCGCCTCTTCGCAACCGTAAAGCAAACCCGTTTCATCGGCGCCGATGATAACGAGCGGGGCACTCTTATCCTTTCTATAAAGCAAGAATGACTCGCTTTTAGTCAAAGACGCTAACAATGTCGGCGGCACCCACTTCCCCCAATCGTTGGCCGCCTTCACGCCAACGATAACAGCATTCTTTTTGACTTTTTTAGGCGTTAAGAGAATGTTCTTTTTCGTGTTCTGTTGTTTAGAAGCGGCCAAACGTTCCACAGCAAAATGAAATCGCTCTTCATTTTTGACGCCGTCTTTCACAAACAAAATCTCGGTGGTCTGTGCGAAGGAACTACTCAGGCTGAGCAGTCCCCAAATGAATAATAATGTAAATGATTTTTTATGTTGAAATACCATAATTTCTCTTCATCTCAAAATGCATAGGGGAGCCGATTTTGACACAGGTGCAGAAACGACTATGTCATGACCTAACGAAATCTGTGTGAACACCCATGCTTATAACGGATTTCAAAAAAACGATTTTATTGCTCGACATTCCTCTGTATAATTATCCACTTATTACAATATGTTATCATGCGAAGGATTATAAGGTAATAAAATCGTTATAATCCTGCCAAAATACTACAATAATGACCCCGCTAAGCGAATGAAAAGGACGGTTAATATGATCTTTTTTTGCAATTACGTTATTTATTTTTCAATTTTAACCATTCGTGGTTCAACAATAATTTTAAATTTATGGTGTTATAAATAAGATACACCATGTTAATTACATCACATTTATGTTAAAACAACTCTTGCTAATCGCAATTACCGTATGTTCACTTTCTGCACTAGGACAAACGAAGCCCATGCTTCCATACGCGATCCAGAAAGGCTCATTGAGCGAACAATTCACGAATTTGAGCAATCTGTCTAAATCGCAGAATGCCGACTTTAAAATTATTCGCAAAACAAATCTTGAGCTTGTACGGCGGAATGTGTTAGACTCTATATCGGTGTATCAAAAGGAAATTGCTACGTTGAAAGCCAATTCTTCCTCGTCGGTAACCACTGTAAAGAATTTGAAAGATTCCGTGAGTACACTCGATACCCAGTTGCAAGCTGAAAAACAAAAAACGGATAGCATCTCATTCTTGGGGATTGATTTTGCGAAAGGAACCTATCATACGGTTGTTTGGACCGTTATTGTTGTGTTGGCCATTGCATTTTTAGCGACGTTGGGATCATTTAGAAAGGCGAAAGTCGATACCAACGAACATAAAAAAACGACGGAAGAACTTCAGGAGGAGCTGCAAACTCTTCGTAAGAAATCCATGGAAAAAGAGCAGATCCTCAAACGGCAGCTGCTGGATGAGCAAATGAAAAGAAACTCATAAACCTTATCATAAACAAAAGAGGTTTGCTCCGTACACGACTGATGCAAACCTCTTTTGTTTAGTTCTCTGTCAGCAGCTTTTCTACAAGACCTCCCTTCTCGCTATCCACTACCAGCTTTGCTTTATTGGGTTTTCCCTTCACAATCCAGCGCACCCTAACCTCGCTCATCCCTTCAATGTTGGGTATCTCGATCTGATGAGGTATGTACTTTTGTTCTGACGTGACATTGAAATCACGATCCAGAACGCGCAAGCCTGTAATCACTTGAGCGCCTTCTAAGCGGATATGATCCGGCCGCTCTATCTTGTATTTCACATCATGATCGGAATGTGTAGGAATGATCCTGCTATTCCAAATTGTGGCATTCACTTCATACAGGTTTCCACCTAAGGGCTTTACCTCTGTATCCAAAACCTCTAGCTTTGGTGTGTGATGCGCATGGTAGATCGTAAAAGCAGCATTTCGGTGTGCATCCTCCAACAGCAGAAAGCCCGGGTGATTTCGGGTATAGTTTTTCTTCGCACCGCCGATTTCGATCTTCCCAAACTGTGGATGATCGTATTCCTTCCACGGAACATACGCATCCCCAAAAAGCAAAAGTTTGTCAAACTCATAATATTCGTCACTTTGTCGTAAACCTTGCCCAGCTTTTTCATTAAACAGTTTATAGGTCGTCATCAATTCATTGGAAAACGTAAAAACGCCCCGCGCCAAGGCAATAAAGTCGATTTCCCCACCAAAAACGGTGTAAAGATCTTTATGGATAACGATATAGTTATAGCCAGGAAGCATGCGCTCGCCCGTTTTACCAAGTGCATCATACACTTGCACATCTTTCCGCGAGTAGTATTTATCGTCTTGCGCAGCGCCCGGACCACGTAAGATCATACCACCATAATTATGGTAGGACTGTGCGCCCGCTATATTCTTATGGGTGTAGAAAAACTTTTTGACGGCTTGCGTCTCGGGCAAAGTTCCCGGGTAGTACAACGCCCCGTTTTGTACATAGTTGGGCTGCCAATTCCATCCCCAATCTCTGTTCGGATCATAAGTGCCCGTGATATCCTCATTTACTAATCCATCGCCGTCGTTGTCAATGCCCTCAAAACCCAACAATTCGTAATCGCCTACCTCGCCCGGTTTTACGACCACCATCCGGTTTGGATTTTCCGGATCTACTTTGTAACGACCCGTTTTAGACTTCCTGCGCATCATCACGATATTTCCGTCGCCATCCAAGTCGTCATACAAATCTTCCGCTATGGCACCATCGCCGTCGTTATCAAAAGGACGCCTTCCCGTGCGCGAAGAGTGCATCGTATTGGGCTCGTGGATAAAATAATCCCGCGAATCGGGGTTGATCGTGGGGGCAATATAAAATACTTTGTCCTGTAGCAACTCCTTTATAAAAGCGACACTACCGAAGTTTTCAGCCAAATACCAAGCGGTATACATGGCGATTTCGGAACCTTGAAGCTCGTTAGCATGTATATTGCCATCAATCCACATGGCCGGCTTCCTATCTACGTTTCCCTTGGAAAAGTCGGAAACCGTGAGCACCAACATGTCGCGCCCTTCATACGATTTACCGATGGATTCATAGCGAATGAGTTGTGGATACGCTTTTTGAAGATCCTGGCAAAACTGCTCAATCTGTTTATTATCATGATACCGACTCCAATTCATCGGTACTTTCGGGTTCGATGGCGAACCTATCGCGCGTAGACCGGCAATTTCTACCGCCGTTTTGCGATCTTCCGTCTGTCCGGAAACCAGAAAAGGTAGTGCAAAGCCTATAAATAGGGGTAATATAATACGATGTAATTTCATTTTAACTAGCATTTATAACGTAACTTTAATGGTACTCTCTCCTCCCGTAGGACAGCCTGCAGTAATCTCAATTGTTCCTTTCCCTTGGATAAGCCAAGAGAAATGCTGCGTTTTTCCGGCATTTAGCGTGGTGGATAACTGTAAGCGTTTGCCAGATAAAAATTTCTGATTTTTCTGCAGCTCGCATACCGTCTTCATCTTGGAGACATGTTTGATCTTATCGGCAATTTCTGGATAGGTAGGCATTAATCCAGTATTGACGATGCGTAGATCCACACGGAAAATATCATCGCCCAGTGCGGTAACCACGGGTTGCGGAAACTCAAGCTTAGGCATACTATGGAGCAACGCCAAGGTAAATGCCACATGTGCCTGATTGTTCGTCGTTAAAAACTTCTGGGGCGGATTGTTTCGAAAAACGTCAACAACGCCTCCCACTTCAACCTCTTGATTTGGGAAGTCGGGATGATTTACCCTAGTCCAAGGCAAAATTGCTCCCGCGACATTATTGGCGTTAGCCCATTGCAAAAAAGCATCGGCACCTTGACGATTTTTCCCCTTGTCAGCCTGTGCACTGGAATCCACCACCGAAGGCCACCATACAGGTGTTGAAAAACTATATTTACCCATGTGGTAATAGGCCGCACTTGAAAAATGGCCTCCCGCAATGCTTTCCTTCGGCGCAACGCCCAAGCCAGATGTAGCCTTCGCGTAAAGATCACTTACATAAGTAGACACCGTAGCATCATTCGCCAACCATGAACCTATGATGCGGTCGCTCGCTCTGCCTTGATCAAACCGTTCGGGCTCGCTGAGGTTATTCCCAAAGCCAAAGTGCACCACCGTAGCAATTTGGGGATTGTCAAAAATTAAATCTACGATCGCTCGTGTTTCGGGTTCAGAAGCAGCATAATCGCCACTTTCCGCTGTGAATGCCGGATAATTAAACGTAAAATTACGATTGATGTTGACGCCGCCATCACCATCTTCACCAAATAGACCATCCTTGTCTTTGTCCATCCCCTCTGCATACAGCTCGTAGGCGCCCCGCTCCCCTTTTTGTTGATCGGCTTCGACAAGGTAATGGGCATACTCCTTATGAGCAATGTATTTGCCTCCGAGTGATCGAACGCGCATTTGCGAAATAACGCCATCTTTGTTAAGATCTTCCAACGGATCCTCATTTAACCGTCCATCACGATCGTTGTCGATGATCCGCGCATTTCCCGAAAGCCAAACAGCAGCAGCAACGTTCCGTTTATAAGCATCCGGGTTGAGCATAGGGACGATCCAGATGGAGTGGTCTTTCAGGAGCATAGATAAGGAATCTTTGGGCAACTCCATTATATTTTTGGCCAGCGCTACAGCACTCAGTATGCCTGCCGGATGCTTGCCATCAATACCCGCCACAACCAGTAAGGTGGGTCTTGGCTTTGGCGACTGTTGAATTTTAATGATGGGAATATTTTCGCCCCCATAACTTTTCCCAATAGCGGCGGTTCCAGCCCCAGATTGTCGCACCAAACCATTAATTTGGGCGCTGAGCTGCGAATAAGAGGGATAATCGAGCTGCGACCAGCCCAAAAAAGGATAAAAGACCAGAATGGCAAGAATGTGTATCTTCATAGATAGAGGTATAAAAATAATGTTGACTAGAAATCAGCCCTAATCTAAGCAATGCATACGAAAAAGTCATCGAAGGAAAGGTAAAATTTCTTCTACAAAAGTCCTGCTTTTTTCAAGACGCTACTTCCCTATAAACGATGCAGCATGTGTACAAAAAAAGCGATTACAACATTTCTATTGCTATTGAAAAGCGTAGCATCTAGCAGGCTTTTATCGCTGCGACCATTCTTCAGGAATGCGGCGATACCTGTTAATCAATGGCCCTTCCATATAAAAATAAAATTATTATCACTAAGCGTTTTGCTTTTAAATAGATATAGCGTATTTTTGCCTTCCAAAATCTAAGTGTGAAAATACACTTGTTTTAAATTGATTAATAATTATTTAGTCCCTATAATATGCCCAATATTGGTAAAATAGCGCAGATTATCGGCCCCGTAGTTGATGTCAACTTCGCCGACAATGACAATCTTCCTAAGATTTATGATGCATTGTATATTGAGAAAGACAATGGCCAACGCATCGTGCTGGAGGTTCAACAACACTTAGGCGAGGATCGTGTCCGCACAATCGCCATGGACGCAACGGAAGGTTTGGTTCGTGGAATGAAAGTCGTTGATACCGGAGCTCCGATTAAAATGCCTGTTGGTGAAGAAATCAAAGGTCGCGTTTTCAACGTGGTGGGTGACGCTATCGACGGTATTCAAAACTTGGATAAATCAAACGGTCGCCCTATTCACAATACGCCGCCAAGATTTGATGAGCTTTCAACCGAATCAGAGGTTTTATTTACAGGTATTAAAGTTATCGATTTGTTAGAGCCTTACGCTAAAGGTGGTAAGATTGGTTTATTCGGTGGTGCCGGTGTTGGTAAAACAGTATTGATCCAGGAGCTTATCAACAACATCGCGAAAGGACACGGTGGTCTATCGGTATTTGCTGGTGTAGGCGAGCGTACCCGTGAAGGTAATGACTTATTGCGTGAGATGTTGGAGTCCGGCATTATCAAATACGGTGAGCACTTCATGGAAGGCATGGAAAAAGGGGAATGGCCGCTTGATCAGGTTGACAACGAATTGATGAAGGAATCAAAATGTACATTCGTCTTCGGACAAATGAACGAGCCTCCTGGGGCACGTGCGCGTGTTGCGCTTTCCGGGCTTACTGTTGCAGAATACTTCCGTGATGGTGATGGCCAAGGTCAAGGTCGTGACGTCCTTTTCTTTATCGATAACATCTTCCGTTTCACTCAAGCAGGTTCTGAAGTATCTGCCCTATTAGGCCGTATGCCTTCAGCGGTAGGTTACCAACCAACGCTTGCTACGGAGATGGGCTTAATGCAAGAACGTATTACATCAACCAAAAACGGATCCATTACTTCTGTTCAGGCCGTATACGTACCTGCCGATGACTTAACTGACCCTGCGCCGGCAACAACATTTGCTCACTTGGATGCAACGACCGTATTATCACGTAAAATCGCTGAGCTAGGTATCTATCCTGCGGTAGATCCATTGGATTCTACATCAAGAATTTTATCACCAGCAGTATTGGGCGATGAGCACTACAACACGGCACAACGTGTAAAAGAAATCTTACAACGTTATAAAGAGCTACAAGATATCATCGCCATCTTAGGTATGGACGAATTATCGGAAGAAGATAAATTAACGGTACACCGCGCACGTCGTGTTCAACGTTTCCTATCACAACCATTCCACGTAGCAGAGCAGTTTACAGGCTTAAAAGGTGTGTTGGTTGATATTAAAGATACTATCAAAGGTTTCAACATGATCATCGACGGCGAAGTAGACGAGTACCCTGAGGCAGCATTCAACCTAGTGGGTGGTATCGATGACGCTATCGAAAAAGGTAAAAAACTATTAGCAGAAGCAGTTTAAAAATAGTAGTTAGTATTTAGTAGATAGTATATAGATAGAAATGCTACCTGTTCGTTGGTAAAAGGTCTACACTTTACACTAGCTACTAAATACATAATGAAAGGTCTGTAAGTAAATAGCATATAGGCAGAAGCAAATGACTAATTTGCTGGCAAATCATCTATATACTCATAAAGGTCTACATACTTAATACTAAGTACTCAATACTTTTCAAAAAATGAATTTAACAATCATCACACCAGATAAATTAGCTTACGAAGGGCAGGTTACAGCAGTTACTGTTCCTGGAAGCGCTGGCTCTTTTCAAATTTTGAAAGACCACGCCCCTATTGTATCTACTTTAGAGGATGGAAAAGTCATTATTCAAGCCAATGATGGGCAGATTATTCTGGTCATTAAAGGCGGCGTTGTGGAAGCAAAGGACAATAACATTACCGTATTAGCTGAAGGAATCATTGAAGAATAACTGACGAGAATACACGTAAAAAAAGCCCTTAAGACTTCCACGTTTTAAGGGCTTTTTTTATAACTCCGTTGAGGATTTGAAGCATTTTAAGAAGAATTTCGATGAATTTCACAATCCGAGGAAAAACATAAAAACATACCCAATCTCATTTTAGTCTATTAACGAAAGTACAATATTTTGTAAATAGACTTTATTGTGAAATTTAAATTTGTGGATATTGATATTATGAAATATTAAACTTTTTCAAAATATACACTTTTACTATTGTAAAGAATTTTGATTAGAACTAACTTAACAAAAGTGAAATTCATCTGCGTGCTATCTGGGGGAGGTAACAGATTTCGAGAGCAGATATAAGCAACAGCATACATGCAATATTACAGTCAGGAAACGTACATCTATTTGAATGGAGATTTCGTGAAGGCGGCGGAAGCCGGCGCTGATTTCTTTGGTCAATCGCTTCATTACGGCTATGCCGCATTTGAGGGGTTACGTGCATATAGCACGCATCATGGGATACGCATTTTTAAAGCGGAGGAGCATTTTGATCGTCTGGAAAAATCCTGCGAAGCCATTAATCTTCCCTTTTCGTGGGACAGGCAATTGTTGATTGCCAGCACCTACGAGCTCCTTAGCAAGAACAACCTGCGTGCGGCCTACATACGGCCATTGGTATTTTCCGGACCGAACATGCATCTCACAGCGGCCAGCTCATCCAACATCATGATAGCGGCATGGGAATGGGGGCCCTACCTGGGACAAAACCTACTCCGCGTCTGCATCTCTGATGTGGAACGTCCAAATCCGAAATCCCTTCCCATTGATGCGAAAGTATCCGGACAATACGTAAGCTCGATATTAGCGACAAGCGATGCCATTAAAAGAGGTTTTGATGAAGCTTTATTGCTTGACCAAGAGGGCTATATCGCGCAAGCATCAAGCGAGAACTTATTTATAGAAAAAGATTTTAAATTATACACACCACCATTGGGAAATGTGTTTCCAGGTATTACACGCCAAACCGTGATTGCGCTCTGCAAAGAGCTAAACGTCGATATCGTTGAGAAAAAGCTCACTGTCGCGGATATCTTAGCTGCGGATAGTGCTTTCCTTTGCGGAACAGCGTCAGAAATCATCGGCATCAAAGAGGTTGACGGCATGGCATACGAAGAGGACTGGGAACATACCATCGGTGCATCTATCCAAAGGAAATACAAAAAATTAGTTTTAGAAGAAGAGAATTATGAAGTCATCATCTGACCAGGAAACAGCATTAAATAAATACAGCCGCATCTTTACACAAGATGAAACACAGCCTGCTGCTAAGGCCATGCTATATGGTATCGGGCTGACCGATGCCGATATGGAAAAGGCACAAGTCGGCATTGCGAGCATGGGCTATGATGGGAACACCTGTAATATGCACTTAAACGACCTTGCCCAGATAGTAAAAAAAGGCGTTTGGGGTAATGATCTTGTAGGGCTTACATTTGGTACCATTGGTGTTAGTGACGGGATGAGCAACGGTACGGATGGTATGCGTTACTCTTTAGTATCTAGAGATGTCATCGCAGATAGCATTGAAACCATCTGCGGGGGCCAGTACTACGATGGGCTTATTGCCATTCCAGGCTGTGATAAAAACATGCCAGGCGCCGTGATGGCCATGGGTAGGCTAGATAGGCCCGCGATCATGGTCTACGGCGGAACGATTGCACCAGGACATTACAAAGGACAAGAGCTTAATATTGTTTCGGCTTTTGAGGCCTTGGGTCAACGCCTGTGTGGCAACCTTTCCGATGAAGATTATGAAGGTATCATCAAACATACCTGCCCCGGCGCTGGCGCATGTGGCGGCATGTACACGGCAAACACCATGGCTGCAGCTATCGAGGCGCTAGGCATGAGCTTGCCCTACTCTTCCTCAAACCCTGCTGAGTCCGAAGATAAAAAGACAGAATGCATCGACGCCGGCAAATATATCCGCATACTGTTGGAAAGGGATATCAAACCTACCGATATCATGACCCGCAAAGCATTCGAAAATGCCTTGCGCACCATTATCATTTTAGGCGGCAGTACCAATGCCGTATTGCACTTTATTGCGATAGGAAAGTCTGTTGGCGTGGATATCTCCCAAGACGATTTCCAACGCATGTCAGATGTAACGCCTGTATTGGCAGACTTTAAGCCGTCAGGCAAATATCTGATGCAAGACCTGCACCAATATGGTGGAACACCAGCGGTCATGAAATATCTATTGGATGAGGGTTTATTACACGGCGAGTGCATGACCGTGACGGGTAAAACTGTTGCAGAAAACTTAGCCGATGTGAAATCCATCATCGACTACAATCAACCGATAGTAAAGCCCTTAAGCAACCCGATCAAAGCAACGGGCCACTTACAGATTTTGTATGGAAACCTGGCCGAGAAAGGATCGGTAGCGAAGATTTCAGGAAAAGAAGGCGAAAAATTCACGGGGCCAGCGCGCGTTTTCGATGGCGAACACGAATTGGTAGAAGGTGTTGCAACAGGACGTATCAAACCTGGAGATGTTGTTGTCATTAAAAACTCAGGCCCCAAAGGTGCGCCGGGCATGCCAGAAATGTTAAAGCCGACCTCCCTAATTGTCGGAGCGGGTTTAGGAAATTCGGTGGCATTGATCACAGATGGCCGCTTCTCGGGCGGAACGCATGGATTCGTAGTAGGCCACATCACACCCGAAGCATATTCTGGTGGATTAATTGGTTTGGTCGAGGATAATGATATTATTGAAATCGACGCGGTGAACAACTCCCTGCATCTCGATGTGAGCGATGCCATTATAGCAGAAAGACGTGCAAAATGGATACAGCCGGCATTAAAAGTTAGCAAAGGGGTGTTGTACAAATACGCAAAAACCGTAGCAGATGCTTCAGAAGGCTGCGTAACGGATCAATAGAGAATTAAAGGGGAAATTTAGACATTAAAAAGCTAGAACGTCAAATAATGTTTTGACATTTTACTTTTGACTTTTGACTTGAAAAAAATGAGTACACTGGAAAAAATGGAAGTAAAGCTTGAAGAGCAGACGGCAGAGCAAACAACATTAAGTGGTTCGCAAGCCGTCTTGGAAGCTTTAATCCACGAGGGCGTAGATACCATATTTGGTTACCCGGGTGGTGCAATTATGCCGATTTACGATGCGTTGTATGATTACAACGAGAAGCTGACGCATATTCTGGTTCGCCATGAGCAAGGAGGAATACATGCGGCGCAAGGTTATGCACGCACGTCTGGACGCGTCGGTGTCGCATTTGCGACAAGCGGCCCGGGCGCAACAAACTTGGTCACTGGCCTTGCCGATGCCATGATTGATAGCAACCCCATCGTCTGTGTCACCGGCCAGGTATTTGCATCATTATTGGGTACAGATGCCTTCCAAGAGACTGATATTATCAACATCACCACACCGGTTACCAAATGGAACTATCAGGTGACGGACGCCACAGAAATTCCAAGTGTGCTAGCCAAAGCCTTCCACATCGCGCAAACAGGAAGACCTGGGCCTGTACTAATCGACATCACGAAAAGTGCACAATTGCAGTTATTCGAATACGAAGGTTACAAGAAATGTGATCATATCCGCAGCTATCGGCCTAAACCGATTGTCCGCAAAGAATATATAGAGCAAGCGGCTGCACTGATCAACCAAGCGAAAAAACCATTCGTCATTTTTGGACAGGGGGTCATTTTAGGACGGGCTGAGCAGGATCTAAAAAACTTTATTGAGAAGGGCGGTTTCCCAGCAGCGACAACCGTTATGGGTCTAAGTGCCCTGGAAACAAACCATCCACAACATGTTGGTATGCTTGGTATGCATGGCAATTATGCGCCAAACGTCATGACAAACGAGTGTGATGTCTTAATCGCCATCGGTATGCGTTTTGACGACCGCGTAACCGGTCGTTTGGATAAGTATGCGAAACAGGCAAAGGTTGTTCATCTGGATATTGATCCGGCCGAGATTGATAAAAACGTAAAAGCAACGGTTCCAGTATGGGGCGACTGTAAAGAAACGCTTCCTTTATTGACCGAGTTGTTGCAAGAAAATGATCATAGTGCGTGGTTAGCACAGTTCCGCGAGCTCGAAAAAGAAGAAATTAAAGAAGTCATCCACGATGAATTAAATCCGACTTCCGACGTTATGACAATGGGTGAAGTAATTCGCGTATTGAACGAACTAAGCGGTGGTGATGCCATTATCGTTACCGATGTTGGTCAACACCAGATGGTCGCCTGTCGGTATGCGCAATTTAACAGCTCAAAGTCCAATGTTACTTCGGGAGGTCTAGGCACCATGGGTTTTGGTCTTCCGGCAGCCATTGGCGCTTGGTATGGTGCCCCACACCGTGACGTCGTAGCCATTATCGGCGACGGCGGTATACAAATGACCATACAGGAGTTAGGCACAATCATGCAATTCGGTGCTAAAGTGAAGATCTTGATTCTAAACAATGAATTTTTGGGCATGGTACGACAATGGCAGCAATTGTTTCACGACAAACGCTATTCATTTGTCAACATCACCAGCCCAGACTTCGTAGCCGTAGCCAAAGGATATTATATCGAAGGCAACAAAATCTCTGAGCGTAAAGATCTGCACACGGCCGTAAAAACCATGCTCGATCACGATGGCGCCTACCTATTAGAAGTAATGGTTGGCAAAGAAAACAATGTTTTCCCCATGGTTGCACAAGGGACAAGCGTATCGGAGATAAGACTAAAGTAAAAAGTCAAAAAAGTGATAAGTCAAAATTAAAAAGTAAGAAGTTAAAAGACGGAAAAGTGATAAGTCAAAATTAAAAAGTAAGAAGTTAAAAAATGGCAACTGGTGGTGATAAAGTATTTGATATTAAAGAGCGAACATTTTTGTTTGCTAAAGCGGTCATCTTCTTCGTCAAAACGGTTAAGATCGAACGTGTTTTTATGTCTCTTTTTGTTCAACTTGTTCGAAGTGCCACTTCTGTAGGTGCAAATATTGCTGAAGGAAAATCGGGCTCATCACGAAATGACTTCTTGAAATTCCACATCATCGCACTGAAATCTGCTAATGAAACAACGTATTGGCTGAGGTTGATTAAGGACACATTGGAAGTTCAGGTAACAAAAATCGAAGAATTGATCGAGGAAATCGAAGAAATTACGAAGATTCTGGCGACAATTATTTTGAAGAATAAAGCAGCTTCAAGTGTGTAAGCTCCAGCTTTTTTTACTTTTTAATTTTGAATTTTAAATTTTTAAAAAATGGAAAAACAAGAATATACCATCACCTTGTACACAGAGAACTCTATCGGTATGATTGGGCGTATCTCGGGTATATTTTCCAGACGGAAAATAAACATTGAAAGCTTAAACACCTCGCCATCTGAGGTCGAAAATATACATCGTTTTACGATCTTAATTACCGAATCAGAAGAAGTGGTGCGTAAACTGTGTCGCCAAATTGAGAAGCAGGTCGAGGTTTTAAAAGCATACTACAACACCGATGAAGAGCTCATATGGCAGGAACAGGCCTTGTATAAAGTACCAACGGACATTATTGCGGAGAAGGCGCCCGTAGAGCGTTTGTTACGTGAGTACGGTGCTTCCGCCGTCGTGATCCGCAACGACTACACTGTTTTTGAAACCGCTGGACACCGCGAGGAAATTGACAAGCTAACCGCCGAGCTAACCAAATACAGATTGATTGAGTTTGTACGGGGTGCCCGCATCGCTATCATCAAAGACAGTGCTGGATTCCACACCAAGCTCAAGCAATTTGAGCGTGAAGAACCAGCGCCTGAAGTGGTGGAAAATGAATTTTTAGATCAAGGCGATAACGTCTTCACAATGTAATACGACATGGACAACGTTTTCAACTTCATTATAGACACCCGTAAGGCCTTTATCGAACTGATCGATAGCCTATCCGTAGAAGAGCTCAATCAAATTCCAGAAGGATTTAACAATAACATCATCTGGAACTTCGGCCATATTGTAGTCAGTACACAGGGTCTTTGTTACCTGCGCACCGGCATCAAATCGGACAGCTCTTTTATCAAGTATCTCTCCGCTTACGCCAAAGGCACAAAACCTACGTATACCGTCGATGCAGAAGAAATTGCAGATCTACGCGCGCTAGCTTTATCGACTATCCAGCAGATTCATGCCGATTACGACAAGGGGATTTTCAACGCCATTACTCCGTTTGAAACATCCACCTATAAATCCAGCCTCAACAGCATCGAAGAGGTACTCATCACAACTGTCGGACATGATAACCTACATTTTGGTTATGCTCTAGCGCAACGCAGAGCAGTAAAAAAATAGTATTTGACTTCTAAAAACAAAAAAAATTAATAATAAAACAATGGCAAATTATTTCAACACATTACCGCTTAGAGAACAACTAGAACAGTTGAGTCATGCAGAATTTATGGAAACAGCAGAATTCGCAGATGGAGTAAACGCTTTAAAAGGTAAAAAAATCGTAATTGTAGGTGCTGGTGCACAAGGCTTAAACCAAGGTTTGAACCTCAGAGATAGCGGTCTCGATATTTCCTACGCGCTACGTAAAGAAGCTATTGAACAAAAAAGAGATTCCTGGAAAAATGCTACGGACAACAATTTCACTGTCGGCACATACGACGAGTTAATTCCTACGGCTGACCTTGTGATCAACTTGACCCCAGATAAACAACACACGGCAGTAATCAATGCAGTTATGCCCTTGATGAAACAAGGTGCTGCACTTTCTTATTCCCACGGATTTAATATTGTGGAGGAAGGCATGCAGATCCGTAAAGATATCACCGTTTTGATGGTGGCCCCAAAATGTCCAGGCTCTGAGGTTCGCGCAGAATACTTGAGAGGCTTCGGTGTACCAACCTTAATCGCCGTGCACCCCGAGAACGATCCGGAAGGAAAAGGATGGGCTTATGCAAAAGCCTATTGTGTAGGGACGGGCGGACACCATGCCGGCGTTTTGAAATCATCCTTCGTGGCCGAAGTAAAATCAGATTTGATGGGCGAGCAAACTATCCTTTGTGGTTTGTTGCAAACAGGTTCTATCCTGTCGTTCGACAAGATGGTGGAAAAAGGCATCGATGCGGGTTACGCGTCCAAGCTGGTACAATATGGTGTAGAGGTCATTACTGAAGCGTTGAAGCATGGTGGCGTAAGCGGCATGCTTGACCGTTTATCAAATCCGGCGAAGATCAAAGCCTTCCAAATCTCTGAAGAGTTAAAAGATATCATGCGACCGTTGTTCCAAAAACACCAAGATGATATCATGTCTGGCGAATTCAGCAAAACCATGATGGAAGACTGGGCGAACGGCGATGTGAACTTACTGAAATGGCGCGCAGAAACAGGCGAAACAGCTTTCGAAAAAACGCCAGCTGGCGATGTGAAAATTGGCGAACAAGAATATTTTGACAACTATGTACTCATGGTCGCTTTCGTAAGAGCTGGTGTTGAGTTGGCTTTCGAAACCATGGTAGAAGCCGGTATCAAGCCAGAATCTGCGTATTACGAGTCCCTGCACGAAACGCCGTTGATCGCGAATACCATTGCACGTAAAAAACTATTTGAAATGAACCGTGTGATTTCTGATACCGCAGAATACGGCTGTTACCTATTTGACCAAGCTTGTAAGCCTTTATTGGCCGACTTCATGAAAAAGGTAGATACAGACTTAGTAGGCAAAAACTTTAACGAAGGAAAAGACGGATCGGTAGATAATGTACAATTGGTTCAGGTAAACGAAATTTTACGCAGCCACCCGGTCGAGGTCGTTGGTGTGAAATTGCGTAAAGCCATGACAGCGATGAAAACCATTAAAACTGTCTAATTTTTCGTAATTTAGACGGCCAAAAAGGAGTAATGTAAAAAGCATGACATGCACGTCATTGCGAGAAGGAGGAACGACGACGCGGCAATCTTACGTTTGAAAAAATGCAGATTGCCGCGTCATACTTCCTCGCAATGACGCATTTTTACGCTCGTCATATCTTATCTTCAGACAGACTCCTTCAACTACCAGCCTTCCTGAAATAGCTGAATCAGGAAGCAAGAAAGACGTTTAAGCGATCTTTCTGATTTTAAAAAAGATACTTTTCAGCAATTATAGAGAAAGAGAAAATGGGAAAAACATTAGTAGAGAAGATTTGGGATGCGCATGTTGTCAAGCGTGAAGAGGGCTTCCCCGACATCCTGTACATCGACACACACCTTATCCATGAAGTAACCTCGCCGCAAGCCTTTGATGGCCTACGTAAGCGCGGTTTGCCAGTACTTCGTCCATCACAGACGGTAGCGACAGCCGATCACAACGTGCCTACGCTAAATCAGCACCTGCCGATCAAAGAAGAATTATCGCGTTATCAGGTGGACATGCTGACGAAAAACACCTCGGAATTTGGGGTGGAGCTCTATGGCTTGGGGCATCCTTATCAAGGGATTGTGCACGTTATCGGTCCCGAGCTAGGCATCACGCAGCCGGGAAAGACCATGGTTTGTGGGGATAGCCATACCTCAACGCACGGCGCTTTTGGAGCCATTGCTTTTGGTATCGGCACATCACAGGTAGAGCAGGTCTTTGCCACCCAATGCTTATTGCAACAAAAGCCCAAAACGATGAAGATTGAGGTGAACGGCGAGCTAGCTGCAGGTGTGGGTGCAAAAGATATCATCTTATACATCATCTCTAAAATATCCGCAGCTGGCGGAACTGGATATTTCGTAGAGTATGCCGGATCTGCCATTCGCGGATTGAGCATGGAAGGTCGTATGACGATCTGTAACATGAGTATCGAAATGGGTGCACGTGGCGGCCTTATCGCTCCGGATCAAACAACGTTCGACTACGTGGAAGGGCGCGAGTTTGCGCCAAAAGGAGCAGACTGGGACAAAGCTTTGGCTTATTGGAAAACGTTGTACTCTGATGAAGAGGCTGTGTTTGACGCCGTTCTTGAATACGACGCGGCAGACATCCAGCCGATGATTACCTACGGTACCAACCCAGGAATGGGGATCGGTATCACGGAAAACATCCCGACAACCACTTCACAACCGGAAAGCGAACGCCCATCTTACCAAAAGGCCATCGACTACATGGGATTTCATGATGGCGAATCTGTACTCGGTAAAGCAGTGGATTACGTCTTTATCGGTAGCTGTACCAACTCTCGCATCGAAGATTTAAGAGAGGTTGCGGCTTTTGTACAAGGAAAACAAAAAGCGGAAAACGTCGAGGTATGGATTGTGCCGGGGTCTAAGCAAGTTGAAGCACAAGCTAAGGAAGAAGGAATTGATAAGATCTTCGAGCAAGCAGGTTTCGCTTTGCGTGAACCAGGCTGTTCCGCATGCTTAGGCATGAATGAAGACAAGATACCAGCCGGTAAATATTGCGTATCAACCTCAAACAGAAACTTTGAGGGACGCCAAGGGCCGAATGCGCGCACGATGCTGGCCAGTCCATTGACTGCCGCAGCAGCAGCTGTAACCGGTAAGATCGTTGATATTCGACAGTTAATTTAAACGTTGAAAAGATAGCTTTAGTGTTCTATTCCCACTTTTCTAGTTTTTTGACTTTTAATTTTTAACTTCTTACTTCTTTAACTTTTTACTTTTCAAAATGAAAAAATTTGAAAAATTAACGTCTCAAGTGGTGCCGCTACCAATTGAGAATATAGATACCGACCAGATCATTCCTGCACGTTTTCTAAAGGCAACAACACGGGAAGGTTTTGGTGATAATTTATTCCGTGACTGGCGGTACGAAGCCGACAACCAGCCCAAAGCGGATTTCGTGATGAATAACCCAACGTTCTCCGGTAAGATTTTGGTTGCCGGGAAAAACTTTGGTTGCGGATCCAGTCGTGAACATGCCGCTTGGGCTATTCAAGATTACGGATTTGACGTGGTCATCAGCTCCTTCTTTGCCGATATCTTCAAGGGAAATGCCTTAAATAACGGCGTACTGCCCATTCAGGTACCCGAGGAATTTTTGCAGAAGATCTTTACTGTAGTTTTTGCAAATCCTACCAGTACGGTATCTGTAAATTTAGAAACCCAAATGGTGAGTATTGACGAGACCGGGGAAAACTATTCCTTTGAGATCAACGCTTACAAAAAATCATGCTTGATTAATGGTTATGATGACATCGATTTCATCTTAAGCCACAAAAGCGAAATCGAGCAATTCGAAAAAAACAGATAATGTCAAACCCCGTCGTCCATATCGTCAACTTAAATCTGCAATACGCCGGAACTCCGGTGCTGTGCAATCTAAATTGGCGTATATATCCGGGCGAGCATTGGGTCATTGCCGGGAAAAGCGGCTCGGGCAAATCATCATTGGCCAAAGCTATGGTGAAGCAGGAAAAAGCTTCAGGAGAAGTCATCTTCACGTTTGACCCGGATAATCCTATGCCTGCACAGGCATTCTATGTCGCAAATTGGTATCAGTTCGCGAATCTGGAGGGGGATCGCAATTTCTATTACCAACAACGCTATAATAAACAGCAACAAAACGATACCTTGACCGTTTATGCTGACCTGATCCACTTCGGAAAAAAATACCAGCTTAACTTTCAAGATGCAGAGCCCATTTTACAGGCTCTGGGGTTCGAAAATTGCCGCGAAACGCAACTTATCGAGCTTTCCAGTGGTGAGCATAAAAAGCTTCAACTGGTGCAAGCACTGTGGCTTCGGCCGCAACTGCTCATCCTTGATGAGCCCTATACAGGCTTAGATAAACGCTCACGCAAAAACCTCAACAGCATATTGGATGGTATGGCCAACGTGGGAACCACGCTCGTGCTGATTAGCAACGACCGCAACATTCCAGATGCCGTCAATCGCTATGCACAGATCGAAGATGGACAACTCCATCCGGTTTCCGATCTGGATGAAATCAAGCAGGACGAGGAAAGGCAACAAAAGCCCTTCCCCTACTTTCTACAAAAAGCACCCGCTGTGGATAACGATACGATGATCGAGCTGCGGAACGTGTCCGTGCGTTACGGCGAAAAACAAGTATTGAAAAACATCAGCTGGCGCGTGCAGGCGGGCGAAAAATGGCTTCTACAAGGACCAAATGGCTCTGGAAAGTCCACCTTGCTCAGCCTTTTAAATGGTGATCATCCGCAAGCCTACACCAGTGCTATCTTCCTCTTCGGGAACAAACGAGGATCGGGAGAAAGTATCTGGGATATCAAACAGAAAATAGGGATTATATCGCCGGAGCTCCATTGGTATTTTGACAAAAATGCTACGGTATGGCACGCCATAGCATCCGGCTTTTACGACAGCATCGGCTGGTTCTTGCAAGTAAAATACGAAGAGAAAAAACAAATCGAACAGCTGTTGGATTTCTTTGATCTCTTGGAAGATAAAGATAAATTGCTGCACACCCTCCCTTTAGGGAAGCAACGGCTGGCACTTCTAGCGCGCACCATTATCAAAAACCCGCAACTATTGATCTTGGATGAGCCTTGCCAAGGCTTGGACCGATCGCAAACTGCGCACTTCAATGCCGTACTGGATGAACTTAGCGGCTATGGAAAAACGCTAATTTATGTGGGGCACTATGAATCGCAACTTCCGGCTTGTTTAGACAATAGACTGGTTTTGGAAAAAGGGGAAGTGGTCATTTCCGAACATATAAACAGAACAACAGTATATTAGATTAGCTACCGATGCGTGGTGCAGGGAGACGGGTTACAAATTAGAAAATTAAGTAAATATAATAGGTAAAGTAAACAGCAGCAGGATGTACAGCAAAACGCGACAGCCGTTATACTTTCCAAGGTAAGCAAGATGAAAAAAAATATTTTAATTATACCGGGCGACGGCATCGGACAAGAGGTTACTACCTGGGGAAAGCAGGTATTAGAAACAGTAGCACAGGCGTATGGTCATGATTTTAGTTTCGATGAGGCTATCATGGGGCATACTGCAATTGAGGCGACCGGCAACCCATTGCCAGATGAAACACTCGAAAAAGCCAAAGCTTCAGACGCCATTCTTTTCGGCGCGATCGGGCATGCAAAGTATGACAATGATCCATCAGCAAAAGTGCGTCCCGAACAAGGTCTATTAAAAATCCGTAAAGAGTTGGGCTTGTATGCGAACCTCAGACCCATTCTTCTTTTCGATGAATTGTTGGACGCGTCCAGCCTGAAGCCGGAGGTGCTACGTGGAACAGATATTTTATTCTTCCGGGAGTTGACTGGTGATGTTTATTTCGGCGAGAAAAAACGGAACGAAGATAACAGCTTTGCTTCGGACTTAATGAACTACCACCGCTATGAGGTAGAGCGCATTGCGCGCAAAGCCTATGATGCTGCGCGCACCCGTAACAAGCGACTGTGTTCTGTTGACAAAGCCAATGTCTTGGAAACATCAAGATTATGGCGCGAGGTGGTGCAAGAGATCGCAAAAGAGTATTCCGATGTAGAGACCGAGCATATGTTTATCGACAATGCCGCTATGCAGTTGGTGAAGAACCCTAAAAAGTTTGACGTGGTGCTTACGGCTAATCTTTTCGGCGACATCTTGACGGATGAAGCGTCACAAATTGCCGGATCGATGGGTATGCTTGCATCAGCTTCTATTGGGGATGGTACCGGATTCTTCGAGCCTATACATGGATCGGCTCACGATATTGCAGGACAGAACAAAGCAAATCCGTTAGCCTCTATCCTTTCAGCAGCATTAATGCTCGATATTGCTTTTGGACTTCAGGAAGAAGCCAAAGCTGTGACGAACGCTGTAGCCGAAACGTTGAAAGCCGGTTGGAGAACAGGCGATATTGCCAATGCCGAAACAGCTGCCCATAACATTTTGGGAACAAACGAAATGGGAGCAAAAGTGCTATCCTTTTTCAAGAAGTAATAGGATAAAACGATGAAAGTCATACTCAACAATTGATTTGTTACTTTTAATAGGATTTTTAACTTTCGGCTTAATAATTTTGAATTTTAACTTTTGACTTATCGCTTTTTGAATTTTGACTTGTCACTTTTGACTTTTTAATTTTAACTTTTTAATTTTTATCAGTTATGCTACACGATCCGAATCACTTATATATTTTCGACACCACGCTTCGCGATGGCGAGCAAGTACCAGGCTGTCAGTTAACCACACCGGAAAAAATCGAAATAGCGAAAGATCTGGAATCATTGGGTGTAGATATTATCGAGGCCGGATTTCCGGTATCCAGCCCCGGCGACTTTCAATCTGTCGTCGAACTTTCCAAGGCTGTAGAAAATGTAATTATCTGTGCACTTACACGGGCACATAAAAACGATATTGATGTCGCCGCAGATGCGCTAAAGTTTGCGAAGCGCCCCCGTATACATACCGGAATCGGAGCATCAGACATGCATATCAAATATAAATTCAACTCCACGCGTGAAGAGATTTTAGAACGGGCAGTGGCTGCTGTTAAGCATGCGAAGTCATACGTGGAAGATGTGGAATTCTATGCAGAAGATGCCGGACGAGCCGATCTGGCCTACCTCGCGCAGATGGTCGAAGCTGTTATCGCAGCGGGAGCAACCGTCGTCAACATTCCCGACACCAATGGTTATTGCCTGCCCGATCAATATGGTGCGAAGATCGCCTACCTGAAAGAACACGTCAGCAATATCGATCAAGCCATTATTTCAGCACATTGCCATAACGACTTGGGATTGGCAACCGCCAACTCTGTTGCCGCGGTTCAACATGGTGCCCGTCAAGTGGAATGTACGATAAACGGCATTGGCGAGCGTGCGGGAAACACATCTTTGGAAGAAGTTGCCATGATTTTGAAAGTTCACCAACAGCAATTCCCGGGATTAACGTCTAACATCAATAGCAAGTTATTTACCGCTATCTCGCAAAAGGTAAGCTCCATGATGCGGATGCCGGTGCAACCCAATAAGGCGATCGTTGGAAAAAATGCATTCGCGCATAGCTCAGGAATACACCAAGACGGGTTCTTGAAACATCGGGAAAACTATGAAATTATTCGGCCAGAAGATGTGGGACTAGATGAAGCGGGTATTATTTTAACGGCTCGCTCCGGACGCCATGCTTTAAAACACCACCTCGAGCGACTAGGTTACCAATTGGATAAAGAAGAGCTTGCTGCTACGTATGAAAAGTTCTTGGTCATCGCTGATGCCAAGAAAGATCTATGCGACGATGATCTTAAGGCATTAATGCAGTCCTAAACGAAAATTATAAACAGGCCGTCTATAAAGCGATTAATACTCGTCATTGCGAGAAGGAGGGACGACGACGACGACCGCCGGAGGCAGCTCCGAAGGAAACCAATCTCACAAAATCAAAATGCAGATTGCCTCGTCACACTTTCTTGCAATGACGTATGTTTTAGTTCATCGATAATCAGGTTAGATAGCCCTTCATAAATTTCATAGTATGTACAGGCACTACAACAATACTGCTGAGGGTTTCCTAATCAGAAAAGGTTTTTGAATTTTAAATTTTGACCTTCAACCGCTACCCCCTCCCTTTTGACTTTTTAACCGAGCGGAGGAAGCTTATCGAGATAATTTTGACTTTTAGCCGCTACCCCGTCCCTTTTGACTTTTTAATTTTTAATTTTTACTTTTAAAAATGGATCTTTCGACCCTGACCATAGACTCCCAGCAGGCTGCAGAGCGCATCAAAGATGTCGTCTATCGCACACCGCTACAGTATAACTTACATCTGTCTGAAAAATACGACGCCGAGATTTATTTAAAACGCGAGGACCTACAAGTGGTACGATCGTATAAACTTCGTGGCGCCTACAATAAAATTGTCAGCCTTTCGGAAGCAGAACGAAGCAAAGGCGTTACCTGCGCCAGTGCGGGCAACCATGCACAGGGTGTCGCGCTCTCCTGCAAAAAATTAAACATCAAGGGTGTTATATTTATGCCCGGCCCTACCCCGCGACAAAAGATTACACAGACAGAAATGTGGGGTAATGGAAACATTGAAATTGTCCTGACGGGAGATACCTTTGACGATTGTCAACGAGCAGCCTTGGACTATAGTCAAGAGCATGGGATGACCTTTATTCCCCCCTTTGACGATGTAAAAGTTATTGAAGGGCAAGGAACGGTAGCTGTCGAAATTTTAGAAGATCTACCCGATCTGGATGCCATTTTTATCCCGATAGGTGGCGGTGGTCTCTCTTCCGGTGTAAGCTATCATATGAAAAAGTTTGCTCCGCAAGTGAAGTTGTACGGCGTTGAACCCGAAGGAGCACCTTCCATGCTAGCCGCGTTAGAAAACGGTAGCCCTATAGAGCTGGAGCAAATCAACAAATTTGTGGATGGCGCCGCTGTCAAAAAAATAGGCGCATTGACTTACGCGATCAGCAGCCAATTATTGGATAGCGTCAAACCTATTCCGGAAGGAAAGATCTGTACAACGATATTGCAACTTTATAACAAAGACGCGATTGTGGCCGAACCTGCTGGTGCACTATCTATCGCGGCTTTGGAATTTCACAAAGAAGAAATTAAAGGAAAAAAAGTGGTTTGTGTGGTTTCCGGAGGAAATAACGATATCGATCGGATGAGCGAGATCAAGGAAATGTCACTCCTTTATGAAGGGTTTAAGCACTACTTCATCGTCCGTTTCCCGCAACGACCTGGTGCACTTCGCCTGCTCGTTACCGAAGTACTCGGGCCCAAGGACGATATTACAAGGTTTGAGTATATCAAAAAGACAGAGCGTGAGCGAGGGCCAGCGTTGATTGGTATCGAGCTTAATGATCCGAAAGATTATACCAGCTTTATTGAACGCATGAAAGCCTATAAATTTGACTTTATAGAAATCAATAAAGATCAAACCCTCTTCGAGTACTTGGTATAGACAGTCAGGAAAAAAACAAATGCCCCCGAAAACCTATATTTTTCGGGGGCATTTGTTTTTCAGCGCTATTTACAGTGCCAAATCGCGCTACGCACTTATTTTATCAAATTCTTTTCGGCTGGTTTATTAACAACGCCTATCTTCGTCTGTCTTGACGGATTTGAAGCCGTCCCCCGAGCAACAGCAGATCGATTTAAGGTACTACCCGTGGCACCGCTGCCGTTAGACTCACTAATTGCCCGTGCGATCATATTTTCGCGAGGGTCGCCAAAGTTCCGATAAACATCATCGTATACGTTAGGTACATCGACGAAGAGGCCGTCCCAATAATCGGTATCGCCGTTACTGTTCAACGTTTTAAAGGAAGCCGCCCAAAGAGAAATTTCACCGCCCATTATCTCCTGCCCGAAGAAACCTACGGGCTTACCATAGGTACGATTTGCTTCGGCAATCAGGACTACTTTCATATGGGGCTTCAAGACATTGATCAATAGCTCCGCGGCCGAAGCCGTTGCGTCCGTAACTAAGAAGTATACCTTGGTTAATTCCAAGTTATTGTTTCGGACGAAATTAACAGGTCTAAAGTCGTACTCACTTGACGCACGTACCGTATAAGGTTGCAAATTTGCATTAACTTGGTAAGTGAACATACGTTTACCCGCGCCGGATGCCGGTATAATTTTGTTCGCTAAATATTGTGCCGTGTGCACATAGCCTCCTGTATTGTAGCGCATATCCACAATAAGTTCTTTGATCCCTTCCGTTTCAAAACGCTGAAAAATACGTTGAAAATCCTGATAGTTTTGATTGGAGTTGGTCACCTCTTCAAAAGATGAAAAAGCGAGATACCCCATCTTCGTCGTACCATTATAAACGGTATCCGCGAGGATAGGTCTGATGGTATACGTTTCATTTGCCAAGCTACTCTCGACTTCTTCGCCATTCACGTTTCGAACTTTCAAGCTCATGGTGCCTGCATCTAGTGCGGCGTCAATTCTTCCAGGGATTGAACCCAAGACACGGCAAGACCTAGTGGCACCAACACCCTGACACTCATAGGGAGCCGTCATATTCCCATCACCGTTCAGCGACAACAGTATCGCGCCCCGCGAGATTCCCGCGCGCTGCGCAGGCGATCCGCCCTCTACAAAGTAAACATATGGGGCAGCCGCTGTCTCGGAAATAATATGCCAACTGAAATACACGCCAAACCCCGTATTGGTATCCATGCGTACGCCGCTGCTACGCCCCAATTGAGAACCGTCTGCATTTTCCAAAAATGAAAAGCGGTCTATACTTCCAGCATATCCAGCATGATAAGGCGTAAGCCCTTTAAGGGCATTCAACAAACTGAGATTACTAGTATAATTAGCTGTGAACGTCCTAAGAATGCGGTTGTCGGGCACATACTCGGTCCACAAAGACTGTAAATTGTAATAATAATAGATACTATCGCGTATCAGCTCTTCCTTCGTGTCGACAGGTTCGGGCGTAGGTGTATCCAAATCTTTCTTACACCCGATAGCCAAGCCGATGCAAAGCAGGAGCATTAAATATTTACTTACTTTCATCTAGTTCAATAAATTAGCAATTTATTACGAATATACGACGAAATATTATGCTGTGGATTTCGCCGTCTAAATTTAACATATTTTATAGGTGATAAACGACAAACAATACTGCAAAACAATTGTTTAACTTGGTAAACGTAAGAAATAAGCCTATGAAAGCTTCAAGCATTTTATTTTTCCTGACGATGATAAGTTTCGTCACATTCGGACAAACAGACAAGAGCAAAAGACCCAGTCCACCAGATAGCGTAAAGGTCAAAACTACGGATGGCGTGACTATAGCCATTCATTACAGTAAGCCTTCGTTGAAGGGCCGGCAATTGGGAGTAGACATCGCTCCAGTGGGCAAAGTATGGCGTATGGGAGCCAACGAAGCAACGACTTTTGCAGTGGATAAAAACGTAACTATCGACGGGAAAGCCTTGCCTGCGGGAAAATATAGTTTATACAGTATCCCGGGCGAACAGCAGTCTACTATCATTTTCAACAAAACATGGAATCAATGGGGCACGAAGTACGATGAAAGTCAAGATGCTCTGCGTGTCGAGGTAAGCAGTGTGCAAAGCGCCACCAATCAAGAACAATTTACCATACAAGTAGCACCTTCCGGTACGGTAACATCCAGTTGGGGAACATATACAGTTCCGTTTAGCGTAAAGGCTGCAAAATAAGCCCAAGCTGGCAACTGCTAAAAAAACGTTGTCTCAAAGCGAGATGTTAGCGTTATGAAGAAAGAGAAACGACGACGAAGCAATCTGCACGTTTACAAACGTAAGATTGCTTCGTCTTGTCATCCTCTGTTGCGACTATTTTTTTCAGGCTATTAACCTTACAGACGCGCCTTTTATATTGGGTATAACCCGCTTAATTTTTGTTTTTCAGATACTTTTCCAAAAACTGATCTTGCTCCCAAAGCGTGTGCAGGATATTTTCCTCCGAAGCATAGCCATGCGCCTCGAATGGAAGCAGCACCATCCTTACAGGGGCACCCAGATTTTTCAACGCTTGGAAGTATCGTTCCGTTTGTAAAGTAAACGTTCCTGGATTATTATCTGCTGCACCATGAATCAGTAACATCGGAGTTTTCATTTTATCGGCATTCATGAAGGGCGACATCGTGTTATATATCGCGGGCACATCCCAATAATTACGTTGCTCTCGTTGGAAACCAAATGGAGTTAACGTTCTATTGTAGGCGCCAGAACGCGCAATACCTACCGCAAATAGCTTGGAATGCGTCAGTAAGTTTGCCGTCATAAAAGCGCCATAAGAGTGCCCCCCTACGCCAACTTTTGTCCGATCTATGTAACCCAATTTATCCACAGCGTCAATAGCTGCTTCACCATTCGCTACGAGTTGCTCGATGAACGTATCGTTCGGCTCTGTTTCTCCTTCACCAATAATTGGGAATGCTGCATCATCCAGTACGGCATATCCTTTGGTCACCCAATATACAAAAGAACCGTACGATGGATAGGTAAACTCATAAGGACTTGCCGTGTTTTGACCTGCGGTTGCTTTATCCTTGTATTCGGTAGGATAGGCCCAAATTAATAAAGGAAGCTTTTCCTTTTTGTTCATATCGTAGCCGGCAGGAAGATAAAGCGTACCCGATAAATCTACACCGTCTTTGCGTTTGTAATGAATAACTTCCTTATGAACACCTGTCAACGCTTTAAACGGATTTTCAAGTTGCGTAAGTGCTTGCGTCTTCCCCGTTTTCATATTTTTAACGTAATAGTTTGGATATTCCGTTGGCGATTGAATCGACACCAAGATTTCGCTTTTTTTCAAGTCGATGATACGCGAGATATCCTCTTTTTTTCCTTTTACATTAGAGCTGTACAGTCGTTTTTTCTTCAATGTGTTGAAATCGAGCTCATCAACAAATGGAAACTGTCCGTCTTTTGTGAAACCATCACCGATCCAATAACTTCTTCCGTTATCCACCAGCATCACATAAGCGCCAAATTCATTTTTTACGGTATGCACATTGCCCGGAGCGCTGTACACATCCTGTGAATTGCGTTCGGAGATCACTTTTGAACTTTTCGTAGTGGGATTCAACAAGAAAATTTTCTCATTCCGCGTATCATACCACTGCGTATAAACTAACGCGTGCTCCTTATCGCCCCATAGCGCGCCGGCATATCGATCGGCAACTTTCATCAGCGAGGTTGCAGCCTGATCAAAAGGAGCATCCCAAGAGAAAAGTTCATCGCGCCATTCCACCTTTTTCGTAGCGTCGCCACCGTCCAAAGCCTCGACATACACCAAAGTAGCTGGCTTATCGGTACGCCAAGATAGATTGCGCTTGCCTGTACGGGTGGATGAAAAGCCTTTCGGCAACACCTCGATCAAAGGCGATTCATTGACCACCTTTACCTTACTTTTTGTTGCCAGATCAAAAACAGCTGTCTCTTGCGGGAAGTTGTAATACGGAACAACGTATGAAAAAGGACGCTTCACCATAGCGAGCAAAACATACTTGCCATCTGGAGAGAACGAACGTTGGCTATACATCGCTGCATCGAACATTTTCGTTTGCTGCCCCTGCAAGTTGACGGTATAAAGCTCCGAGGTCGACAATGTTTCGAAATTCGTTTCATCTTGTGGGTTTTTCAAGAGGTCTTGATACGTCCGCAACTGCGATATTTGACCATCGCTGGTCGATACAGTGGGTCCTTTAGGCAGATCCTTGCTGCTGTCTATCCAAGCAGCACGATTTGCCGGTAGCTTGGAAACTAACATCTGCGAGCCATCTCTATACCACTGAATGGGGTTTCCCATACTGGCATTTAAATCCGCTTCTGTTAGTTTTTTTGCCGTAGCTGTGGCAATATCTACAAGCCAAAGCTCTAGACCGGCCCCTGTGCTATTGGTAAATGCTAAGTTCTTCGAGTTGGGCGAGAAGCTGACGTTGGCAATGCGGGCATCGCTGGGTAGCCCTTTGACTTGTGTTTCTTCAGACGCACCAAATTTCTTGATTTTTAGATTGTTCACGTAGTTGGTTGCACTACTCATGTTGGTCGCAGGATTGACGCGCAAGCCACCCAACCGCACTTCCGGTTGGTTTAAATCATCTAAGCTCTTGTACGTAGAACGGTAAGATAGCAAAATCCAGTTTTCATCCGGACTAATGCTTACGGACGGGGGACGTTGATAATCGGCAAGTTGCAGAATTTCTGACGTAGGCTTTTGATACGTTATGTTTTCTTGTGCAAAGGCTGTAGCCCCCCACAACAGAAACATAACACTAAAAAATGGTTTCATATATAGCTGTTTTGTTGTTTAATTGTCATCTGCCAACTCGTGGATCTAGATTGTATTATTCATATTTTGGTCGAAGATCGTGGATCCTCCATATGTTAATTAGATGCTACGAATCTAAACATTTTTTTGGGCCTTGCAGCGATTACAATAAGAATGTTGCAGTTCTTAACCACGAATAAGTGGAGGGTTGAAATAGGCCCTTCAAATACCGTTCAAATAGTTTTGGATTCCGTAAAATATTACGCATTTTTTACGAAGGATTTTTATCAAGAAATTTGATTTTAAAGTTTTCAACATTCCTATCACACACTGTCTACCAGTATTTTATAATAAAAAACGATCAGATAGGGCGCTTTATGGGCTCGCGTCGGTTCGCATGTGGAAAAGTATCATTAACTGCCGCAGATAAAATAGTGGATATTTGTTTCACTCAAAAAGTAAGTCTGCCTTTTGAGACTCGTGTTCTAAACTTCTAGGGTGTCTAGGCATCCGGCACATAAACTTAACAACATCATGGCAAGAATCATTAAATTTGAAAAAAATGACTGTGCACCATGCGCACAGGTGTCAGCATACCTCGATAATAAGGGTATAACATACGAAACGATTAATCCTTTTGATCAGCCTGACTTAGCGGCAAAATTTCGCATCCGCACCGTACCAACGGTTCTTGTTTTAAACAATGAGGAAGTTCAACAACGCATTATAGGATTTAAGCCAGAAGAGTTGGCTTTAATCGCCTTGTAAATTTACGACGAGTTGATCCGAAAATGAAAATCTAGCGCGCTATGGTTCATCTGTATTACGATTCGAAAACCGGAAATGTTCAACGCTTTATCAATAAGGTCATTCAAATTACGGGTTGGGACGCCCATAAAATTGAAGACAATCTAGCAATAGAAAATGCCGGACATCTGATAACGTTTACGACAAAAATGGGCGCTGTGCCGGATAAGACACAGCGGTTTATGGATAACTATGCCAGCAAAATCTATTCGGTAACATCGAGCGGAAACCGAAATTGGGGTAAAAATTTCGGACTAGCCGCTAATAAGATATCAGAAGGTTACGATATCCCATTGGCCATGAAGTTTGAGCTTTCCGGAACAATGGAGGATATCAACCAATTTATTGACATTATTAAACACCAATACAATGATAGCAAACGAGGTAGCAAAAAATTGGATATTGCTTAACAATGAAATCATGATTAAGCATGATGACGAGTACAGCTTACACAAAGATAAGGAAGCTGTACGCGCCTATTTCCTAGAATACGTCAACAAAAACACAGTTTTCTTTTACACCCTGAAAGAGAAAATCGACTATTTGATAGAAAACGACTACTATATCAATTTCTACGAGTCATTTACATTCGAAGAAATTGAAAAGGTGTTTAATTTCGTGCACGCGAAAAAGTTCCGTTTCCAGTCATTCATGGCTGCGTTCAAATTTTTCCAAAGCTATGCCTTACGGGATGATTCTGGGGAAAAATTCCTGGAGCGCTACGAAGACCGCGTAGTGGCTGTGGCTCTTTTCCTAGCGCGCAAAGAAGGTGTACAAAAAGCTATCGAGTATGCCGAAATCATGATCAATCAAGAATATCAACCTGCTACCCCGACGTTCTTGAATGCTGGTAAAAAGCGCTCCGGCGAGCTTGTCTCCTGTTTCTTGGATGAGATCGGCGACAATCTGAATGGTATTGGCTATGCTGTTGATTCGGCCATGAAGCTTTCCTCTATTGGTGGCGGTGTTTCATTTAATATTTCTAAAATCCGTGCCCGTGGCGAAGCCATCAAAGGTGTAGAAGGCCGCGCCGGTGGCGTACTTCCGATCATGAAAATTATGGAAGATACGTTTTCATACGCCAACCAACTTGGCCAACGCCCAGGTGCTGGCGCAGTGTATCTTAATATCTTCCACTCCGATATTGAAGAGTTTTTAGATTGTAAGAAAATCAATGTGGATGAGAAAGTGCGTATCAAATCCCTTTCTATCGGTATCATCGTTCCGGATAAGTTTATGGAGCTCGCGGAGAAAGATGAAGCCTGCTACCTCATTTACCCACACACCGTGATGCAGGAATATGGTCAATATCTAGACGAGCTGGATATGGATAAGATGTATGACGAGTTGATCACCAACCCTAACGTTAAAAAGAAAAAGGTAAACGCACGTCATCTTTTGGTGCGCATCGCGCAAACGCAAAAAGAGTCTGGCTACCCATATATATTCTTCAAAGAAAATACAAACAAAGCACATGCATTAAATGGCTTGGGTAGCGTGAAGTTTTCGAACTTATGTACAGAGATTATGCAGGTGTCTGAAGTTTCTGATATCAATATCTACGGACAAGAAGATACGATCCGCTATGGCATTTCCTGTAACCTTGGTTCGCTGAACATCGCCACCGTTATGGATAATAAACGTATCAAAGAAACGGTGAAGACAGCCATGCGTGCACTGACCGTGGTGACCGATGTAACCAATATCGACATGGTGCCATCCATCGCCAAAGCAAACCGCGAACTGCATTCCGTAGGTTTAGGTGCGATGAACTTGCACGGCTTCCTAGCGAAAAGCTTCATCATGTATGAATCTACCGAAGCGTTAGATTTCGCCAATACGTTCTTCATGATGATGAACTACTACTCGTTAGAAGCATCGATGGAAATAGCGAAGGAACGCGGCGCTACGTTTACAGGCTTCGAAAAATCAGCCTATGCAGACGGCACATACTTTGACCGCTATACGGAGCGCGAATACCAACCAACTACCGATAAGGTGAAAGAATTGTTTGAAGGCATTCATGTACCCACAAGTCAAGATTGGGCAAACTTAAAAGCACAGGTGAAAGAGCACGGTATCTACCATGCTTACCGTATGGCCATCGCACCAAACCAATCCACTTCCTATATCATGAACGCAACCGCATCGGTTATGCCCGTAGTGGATATTATCGAAGTGCGTGAATACGGTGACAGTACAACATACTACCCAATGCCGTATTTAACAAACGACAACTACTTCTACTTCAAATCGGCGTATGACATGGATCAGTACAAAGTGCTTAAACTGATCTCGGTGATACAACGCCATATTGATCAAGGGGTATCGACCATCTTGCACACCAATTCGAAAGATTCGACGCGCGATTTGGCCAAGTATTATATCTATGCTCATAAAATAGGCTTGAAATCACTGTACTATACGCGTACACGCAAATCTACCGTAGAAGAGTGTATTTCATGTTCGGCATAACACGAAGCGATTTAACGAAAGAATAAACAAACAAGTCAAGCACAATCGTTACGAAGGTAACACATAGGTGAAGGAGAAACTGATAACACCACTTATCTACGTTTCTCCTTCCGTTTCTTCGCTCAAAACGGGCATTGTGCGACTCCAAAAAATAAATAAGCATGAGCAAACAATTTACCGCCGTAAACTGGAATACACCAGACAACGATTACGTCTTGATGTTTTGGGAACAAAATATCAAACAATTTTGGATTGACACCGAGTATATTCCCTCTAAAGATATCGATAGCTGGAAGGGATTAAGTTGGGATATGAAAGAATGCTATAAAAAGGCATTAGGTGGTTTAACGCTATTGGATACGCTGCAAAGCCATACGGGTATGCCGAAAATCATCGACCATATCAGCTCGTTACAGAATAAAGCCGTACTATCTTATATGTGTATGATGGAAGCCATCCACGCTAAATCATACTCGACTATTTTCACGACGGTATCAACCACAAACGAAATCAATGACGTGTTTGGCTGGGTACAAGAAAACAAATTCTTGCAATATAAAGCCTCTACGATTGACAAATACTACCGCGCGATCGATAAAGAGAACGTAAGCGATGAAGAGCTATTTATGGCTTTAGCGGGATCAGTGTTGTTAGAGTCCTTCTTGTTCTACTCCGGCTTCTTTTTACCATTATGGCTATGCGGTCAGGGACAAATGGTTGCATCCGCAGACATCATTAAAAAGATTGTTGCCGATGAGTCTATCCACGGCGTATTCGTAGGTCTGATTGCACAAGAGGTGTACAGCCGTCTTCCTAACAAAGAAGAGGTGAAAGCACGTTTCTTAACGTTATTGAATGACTTGTATGAAAACGAACTAAAATATACAGAAGAGTTGTATACCGTTGTGGGTTTAACAGCTGAAGTAAAAGAGTATGTGCGTTACAATGGTAATAAAGCACTCATGAACTTAGGCTTCGACCCTATCTTCGAAGTGAAACAGGTCAACCCAATCGTATTAAACGGTCTGAATACCGAAACCACACAGCACGACTTCTTCTCCAAGAAATCAACAAACTACGAAAAGGCCATGGAGATTGTACACTTGCGTGATGATGATTTCAAAATGGAAGTGGCTATTGAAATTTAAAAGATAAATCCACTATGGATATTAAAAAGAGGCTGTCTCCAATTTCACGAGACAGCCTCTTTTTTTGGCTACATTGCCGATCGATAAAAAACAATCTGCATTTTCAAAAGCGTTAGCATGCTTTATCGTCTATCCTCCTTCTCCCAAAAACGTTGACGTATCGCTTTCAAGACAGCTGAGTTGATCTACGATGACGCGGCCAACAACCGAATGCAGTACTTAATACCAAAAGATGCGTCATCGAAGTAGGACGAAGCAATCTGCATTTCCAAAAACGCAAGATTGCTTCGTCTTCCTTTCGAAACTAGTTTTCAGACCTACTAGTTCGTTTGATATTCTGGATTCTGAACGAGATTAGGGTTACGTTGCAACTCATCCAAAGAGATCGGGTATACTAAATCCGACTGCTTAAAGATCGCACCAGATCCGTTCGATGCTCCCACCAGGGGCTGGAAGGTAATCTGACCTTTAACTTCAGTAGAAATATTCGGAAACATCCCCGTACGCAGACAGTCGTCCCACATTTTGAACTCCAACGGCAGTTCGCGTAGGCGCTCTTTCCATACCTCTTCTACAAACTGCTGTACCGATAGCCCCTGTAATTCGCTGGTAATAGCAGCGACTGTCCTGCCCGTTGTACTGGCGCGTGCTCGCACTTCTGCAAGATGTATAGCCGCATTAGCAACACCCGTAGTCCGTGCTTTCACTTCAGCAGCAATCAATAACGCCTCCGCATAGCGGTAAATGTTTCTATCCTTGGTAGAACGACCTGTATTGAGTAGTGCATCCTCATCGACAAAAAACCACACGCCAGCCGTGCCACCGCCATCCCAAGTTTTACCATTATTGGGGTTGGTGTAGGTCCAATGGTAAAACTGCCTTGGTTGAAACCGCAAATCATCAGACTCATATACATTTAAGAATCGATTGGTAGGGCCGTAAGTCCGTTCAAAGAGCGTATATTTTTCAAATATTTCGCTAGCCGAGGACGTAAAACCGTAGGCTGGCCATGCGCCGCCTTCATTGATGATCGCATCAAATTCAAACGAGTAAATAGTTTCTGCTAAATCATCGGATGTACGAAGCTTATTATACGCGCTATTGGCCTCAAGATCGCCATTAGGCTCTAAGGTATGTCCAGACTGTAGAACAATGTCAATGTATTTTTCCGCTTCCACATAGTTGTTGCGCTGCAAATACACATTAGCCAAGGCCATCGCGGCAACATTCCTATTCACCCGCCGTCCGCTGCTGTTAAATGTGCCCGCTGGTAATACATCCACCGCAGCAATCAGGTCTGATTCAATGACGGCATAGACAGAATCCACAGAACTACGGCTCAATAGAAAGTCTCGATCCAATCCATCATACGGTTCTGTTGATAAGGGCACGGGCCCAAACATCTTCACCAAAAAGAAATAGTTGAAAGCGCGAAAAAACCGCGCTTCGGCTACAAACCTATTTTTCGTCTCTTCGGACATCTCGATATTCGGAATATTTTTGATCGCACCGTTTGCAATATTAATGGCTAAATAGAGCCTTTCCCAAATACCGTTGATTCTGTTTGACACCACTCGAGTGTTTTGCTGCCTAGTCAGTAAGCGCGAATACTGGTTTATAAGTTCCTGTCCTTCATAACTGTTGGTGAAATATCCGGTCAGCATAACCGGAATCGAAGCAAAAGGCGCCTGATAAGCTCCATTAGCCTCTCCATACAAAGTAGGTGCGCCTCGTCGATAAAGACTGTTCACATTCTCTTGAGCTTGGTCGGCTGTCTGGTAATAACTATCTCCTCCGACTTCTGTTCTGGGATTTTCGTCCAAAAAATCCTTACAGGAATTCATAGACAGCAACGCTGTACCACAAAGTCCAAGTATTATATATTTAAGTTTCATTGTTATCTATGTTATGTAGTGAAATTACAAACTAAGGTTCAATCCAAACGTAAACGTTTTTGCTCTTGGGTAAGAGAAAAAGGTTACGTTCTGGCCAAATTTGTTATCATCCCCGGTTGATGTGCTTTCTGGATCATAGCCTTTAAAATCTTTCGACGTGATTACCCAAGGATTGTTTGCGCTTGCGTAAACTCTTAAAGAAGAAAGACCTAAACGTTGTGCCCAACTTGAATCAAAGGTATAACCCAATTGTATTAAGTTAAAACGCAAGAATGATCCGTCAACAATCCAGGATGAATCCACACGGGTATCTTGACCAGCGTGCCCATTATTAGTCAGATAAATCGCCTGCTGCATGGTATTTGGGTTGGAACCGTTGTATGCATCCGTTAAGATATCACGCAAACCGTTCGTTATACCAAAGCGGTCATAGGTCGAGTGAAAGAATTGTTGCAACGTTTCAACCCCGTACACCACTTGCATATCCACCGTCATGTCGAAACCTTTGTAAGCAAAGGTATTGATAAAACTTCCAGACCAATCTGGAATACCCTTACCTAAAATTTCCTGATTTGCCGAACGGTTTGGCCTACCGATTTGGTCTCTTGTAATTAAGCCATTATCAAAATCTTCCACCGTGAAAATCCCATCCCGGCGGTAGCCATAAAAGCTATTTAAGTTTTCCCCAACCCGAATGATACTATTAGGCGCGCCAACAAAGTCATTTAATAGAATATCGGCGTTGTCGTCCCCTAAACGAATCACCTCGTTTTTGTTGTAATTCATATTTAGGGTAGAGGTCCATTGGAAATTATCATTTCGTATAGGGTTACCGCTAATCATGATATCCAAACCTTTATTGTTTACCGCACCTATGTTCCGCATCACAAACTGAAAACCGGATGAGTGAGGCAGCGGATCCTCGAGCAATAGATCTGTCGTTCTCCGGTTGTAATAAGAGATGTCAAAGTTTAAACGGTTTTGAAACAAGCCCAATTCAAAGCCAGCATCGATCGTAGCCGTTTTCTCCCAGCGAAGATCTGGATTCGGTAAAAATTGTAAGTAAGAATACGGGACACGGGTATTATTTAATAGCTGTGTGCCATTTAATGCCCGCGCGATGGCTTGGTAGGGGCTAATCTCGGAGTTACCGGTAATACCAAAGCTGCTGCGTAATTTTAAATTACTTAACCACGATACGTCTTCCAAAAATGACTCTTTGGAGGCAATCCAGGCTAGACCCGCAGATGGGAAAAACGCAAATTTATTATTCGCACCAAATCTGGACGATCCATCATAACGCCCCGTCACCGTAGCAGTATATTTATCATTCAACGTATAAGATGCCCGCATAAAGTACGAGTTCATTGCCCAACGATCATATGCCGATTCCGGAGCCTGTGGTATAGAACCGGCAGCCATATTGTTCCACTTAAAGAAATCACTGGTAAAGCCCTCGGCACGGTTGAAACTGAAATCGCGCGTGCGCTCTTGCCAAGATAAACCTGCCATGGCGTTGATACGATGGTTGCCGAAATCTTTATTGTATGTCAGGTAAGTTTCCTGTTGCCAGTAAAAGGTATCTTCGTTTTCGATCTCTGCCCAGCCATTCGGACGTGAGATATTATGCAGTAATATGGAAGAATAGCCACGGTACTGTCTTCGTTGCTTATCCACGCCATATTGCGTTTTCAGATCAAGCCCCTCTGCCAAGTGAAAAGTCAAAGCCGCATTACCAAAAATCTGCGTGTTTGCACGTTGTCTTTCTTGAAGATCCAAAATAGCAACTGGATTCGACATCCCCTCAAAACCCAAAACACCATTCACGGTCGATGATCCCGCAAAGGAATAAGCGCCACTCCCCGGTTCGTAAACTGGCAGCCAAGGGAGCATCTCAATCATCGTACGACGTGCTTCCTGCCCGCCACCGTCTTCCGGAGTAAACCTACCCCAAGTGTGGTTAGCCGTCAAATTAATGCTTGTGGAAAGCCATTCTTTCACTTTCGTATCATAGGCTAGCTTACCGTTTAAACGCTTATTAAACGTATTGTTTACAATACCTTGTTGGTCCGTATAGTTGATGAACGCGCCCATAGAGGAGTTTTCATCGCCCTGTTGTATATTCAACTGATGGTTTTGCGAGACAGCGGTGCGCGTCGCTTCACGCTGCCAATCGGTATTAAATAACGGGTTGCCGTTTTGATCAAAATAATTGGGGTCATTAAACCAATCCCTTCTGTCCAAAGACCATGGCTGCCAATTTGGATTACGCGCTTCTAAAAACTCAGCTTGCCATTTGTTTTCATTTTCCAAACCAATCATAAAGGCATCAACCCATTCGTTGGCATCCAAAAGATCCATGTAGCGCTGTGGCGAGCTCACACTGGTCGATCCCTGATAACTCAAATTGCGGCGGCCGTCTTTAGAACCACGCTTTGTCGTCACCAAGATGACGCCATTGGCACCGCGCGCACCATAGATCGCGGCCGAGGATGCATCTTTCAACACCTCCATCCGTTCGATATCGTTCGGATTCAACAAGTGAAAATTCTCCATTACTACGCCATCCACGACATATAGCGGGTTAGAAGCGGAATTAATCGTTGCTGTACCGCGGATAACTACCCGGTTAGCGTAGGCACCAGGCTGGCTGGAGTTCGAATACACGTTTACCCCCGCAGCTTGTCCGCGCAAATTGTCCAACGCACTAAAGCTCTGGTTCTTGATCATGTCCTGTCCTTTCACCATCGAAATGGAACCGGTTACATCCGATTTGCGCATCGTACCGTAACCTACCACAACGACCTCATCCAACGACTCACCATCAGCCGTCAGCGGAAAATCTACGTTCGCCGTGCCTACGGGCAATTCCAACGATTTATAGCCCAAAAAGCTACTCACCAAAATTTGTCCAGCAGACGCTTGGATGCTGTAAGTACCGTCTTCTGCAGTTTGTGTTGCCGTGGTGGTACCGCGAACCGTAATGGTAGCCCCAGCAATCGGCTCACCCGTCGCGGCGTCAGTTACGCGTCCGGAAACCGTCTGTTGTTTCGAGAAAACTGTAGAGGGGGGCGTGTTGTGCAAAATTCCGTTGGCATAGGTATGACCATAGCTGGTCGCCAACACGGCTAAGGAGAACGCGCAGAGTGCCCCCTTTGATGCCTTTAGTTTGTCAATGTTCCACATAAATCTAATGTTTGTAAAATGTAGTTTAGCCTTCCGATTTACCAATTGGTGTTGATCCAGAAAATCTTCCTGGGAAAAGGAAAATATCCAGACAAACGGGTTTAAATTAGTATAACGTTAACACTAATTAACACATTAATTTTGAACAATGAAACTTTATCCTTCGTTTTTTTTAAAACTTTAAACCTTTTAGTCGTTGTGCTAAAACGATATTAGCAACTTGAAATCGATGAACACACGCAAGTAAATACTCATTTTACGGTATAAATATTTCAAACCAAATAAGGTAATTCAGGGGGCGTGCTAAAATAAAAAAGTTGCATGAACGCAACGTTGTTCATGCAACTTTTAACAAGATAGGGATGAAATAGAGCTAGATATTTCCCTTTTTCATTTCTTTTACGGCATAGTCTACCGACCGTGCAGAAAAAGCCATATAGGTAAGCGATGGGTTTTGCGTTGACGTCGATGTCATACTGGCCCCGTCGGTGACAAAAACATTGGGAACGGCATGTATTTGATTCCATCCGTTCAGTACCGAAGTCTTCGGATCGGCCCCCATACGCGCACCGCCCATTTCGTGGATGTCAAGCCCTGGCGGCTGCCAGCGGTCATCACGACGTACATTGCTGAAGCCTGCTTCTACAAACATCTCTTCCAAGGTATCAAGATAGTCCTTTTTCATTTTGGCGTCATTCTCATCGTAATCAATCGAGATTTTTAACAACGGAATACCCCATTGATCTTTTTGTTTCTCATCTAGCGCAACATAATTAGACGCTTTCGGAATGGTTTCACCCATCATATGGGAGCCAACCGTCCAATTACCCAACGCAGGGTTTAATAGCGAACTTTTGAGATCTTCACCCAAACCCGATCGATCAGACTTGGCCGATCGGTATGCGCCAAAGCCTGCGGCATACCCTCGAAGATAATCAGTCTCCTGTTTATGCAAATTTCGGAAGCGCGGTATATAGCCGCCACCCGCCGGATTACGCCCTTCCGTTTTAAAATCTAAAAGCCCTTCATACTCGCCATAAATGCGGGCGCTGTAATTATGAAACGCAACGTATTTTCCCAAGGTCCCACTGTCGTTCCCGAGACCATCTGGAAACCTATCAGACTTCGAGTTTAATAAAATCAAATTGGTATTGATCGCGGCAGCATTCACAAAAATAAGCTTCGTGTAAAAATCCATTTCCTCGTTGGTATTCCGGTCAATCACTTTCACGCCTACCGCCCGGCCTTTTTTATCATCATAAAGGATGGAATGCACGACCGAGTCAGGACGTAGCGTCATATTTCCGGTTTTTGCTGCCCAGGGTAATGTCGACGCATTGGAACTAAAATAGCCTCCAAACGGGCAGCCACGCTGACACAGCGTCCGGTTTTGGCACTGCGTTCTTCCTTGTTGTATATGGATAGGCTGTGGCTTAGATATATGCGCACACCGTGCAGATATAACCTTCCGCTGCGGATATTTTGCCTCCACTTTTTGCTTGAAATACTTTTCGACCACATTAAGCGGGTAGCCCGGAAGAAACTCGCCATCAGGAAGCTCGGGAAGGCCGTCCCGATCACCGGATATGCCGGCGAAACGCTCCACATAGTCATACCAAGGCTTTAGGTCCGCGTAGCGAATGGGCCAGTCCACAGCAAAGCCATCACGCGCAGGTCCCTCGAAATCAAAATCTGACCAACGCTGGGTTTGCCGCGCCCACAGTAGGGACTTGCCCCCCACTTGGTAACCACGAATCCAGTCAAAAGGCTTCTCCTGTACATACGGATGCTCGTTGTCCTTTACAAAAAAATGAGCCGCATCTTCGTGGAACGCATAGCAACGACTCACAATGGGATTTTCCTGCTGCACGCTGTACGGCATCTCGCCCCGGTGTTCAAATTCCCAAGGATACATATTTGTTGTCGGGTAATCTTTCACATGCTGCACATCCCGACCGCGCTCAAGCACGAGCGTCTTTAATCCACGTTCCGACAATTCTTTCGCCGACCATCCGCCGCTGATCCCTGAACCGATAACGATCGCGTCGTAGGTTCTATCTTTCTCCGAGTCTATATTTAAATTCGCCATCCTTAACCGTTCACCTTTACAGCTCCATTGTATCGACCAGGAACCAACTCATAAATAATCTTGTTCTTCATTACATATTCCGAATTCAGGAAGCCCTGAATCGTCCGCTGTTTGAGAATTTTCGCAAAGGCATCCTCATCGCCTAACTGCTGTAAATACGACTGCACATCGATAGTCCCCTTCCCTTTCAAGCTTTTGGCGTCTTTTAACCCCGCCAGAAACAGCTCCTGCTCTTCCGGACTATGACAGTCATCTACCATTTTCATCACAAATAAATGAAGCTTAAGCTCTTTGCCACCTGGCGTATCTGTCTTCGGAATAATCCCTTCCACGATATCCGCAAGCAGAGCCTCATCAGATGCCGACATCTTAATGCTATTCAGTTCGATAGATGCTGCACTCCCGTCACCAGAACACGACGTGGCAATCATCATCCCGCCTGCCAAAACAAACATTTGCCTGATGGCTGATCTTCTATCCATACCTTGCTGTAATTAAAAGCTTAAATTTAGAAATAATTAATCGTTCCTAAAGCGCATGTATCCGTTTTTTATACCGATAGATTTCTTCTATGTCTCTTATCTGAAGGTGCAGTTGCATTGGACAATAGCGAAACACGACAGGTATCGCTGATTACAGCACAAACATTTCAACCAATACTTCACTAACTTCCACCTGTGTCGACGAATCTATAACCGCCATCTTTTTGAGAAGCCTTTTTTGGTCAACCGCTCTGATCTGATCCAAACACACCTGAGAAAGCTTACCTGCTACCGTGCAGTTGATCCGTGAAGGATACTTACGGATGGTGGTCGTTAGCGGTGCGATAATAGCTGTATCCAGCGTCTTATTAAGCACATCGGGACTCACAATGACGCAGGGTCGAATCTTGTTAATTTCCGTACCTACCGTTGGATTCAAATCTACCCAGTAAACATCGAACCGCATCACTCCCACGTCCATTCCTCCTGATCAAACTTATTCTCTAACTCTTCCGGAAAGAATCGCTCCTCTTCCTCCTTTGCTTGCATAATCATCTCAGCCCAACCTTCGCGCGGTAATCTTGCTTTCTCAATGACGATTTTCCCTTGCTGACTGCTGATCACAACGCGATCCGACTCTTTAAGCTCTGTGGCCATGAGAACTGATCTAGATAGCACCACGCCGAGAGAATTTCCTATCTTCCTGATCTTGGTTTCCATATATTCATGTTATAACCAAAGTTAACACATTGTAGTAACATTTTCAAATATTTCGAAGGCTTTACCAATTAGCAAGTCCCATGTATCGACCTCAGAAACCCAACGTTTTTGAGGGTGATAAGCGTGCTAGACACACAAATCAAATCTGTTTTGAAAATCTATGATAGGTTGGGTCTTATCAAGAATAGCAAAAGGCAATTAGGTACAAAATGGTTCGTCATCCCAAAACAGTTACAACAAAATCTCCCGCACCGCGGCCAAGTTGTCTACCATACATTCAGCGGCCGATAACCGCTCGCGCTCGACCTGTTGGCGTGAGACAGCGATACAGCTTAATCCGGCGCCCTGAGCCGCTTTTAATCCGGTGGAGGTATCTTCAATCGCAACAATTTCGTCGGCAGGTAGCGCCATCGATTTTATCGCCAGGGCGTAGGGTTCTGGGTCTGGTTTGGGCTGCTCTACGCGCTCGCGCGTAATGAAAAACTCAAAAAAGCCCAACAAGCCATGATGCCCCAGAACCGTATCAACCGTCGTTTGATAACTGGAGGTGACTAGGGCTATCCGTTTACCGGCTTGCTGTAGATCTTCTAAAATTTCTTTCGCATGCGGCATCAGCCCTATCGTTCGCATATCAGCTCGGGCATAAGCCGCACGGGTTTCCTTCCACATAAACTCATCAGTCGTCTCGATACCCCACTTTTCCCGCAGGAAATGCACATTTCTAACCAGCGTGTGCCCAGCAAAAAATGTAAGCCAGTCCTCGAAATCGATCTTCAGGCCGAAGTTTTTCTGCAAGATTGGCTTCCAGTTGCTGTAGTAAAAGTGTTCTGAATCTATTAAGGTCCCGTCTAAATCAAAAAGCACGGCTTGCATATGTTTCATCGCATAAAAATAGGCGTTTTTAACCAAGAACATGGAGTTTACCTGTTTTCGCTATATCATTTTTACATCCTGCGGCAAAGGATTGCGCTATGTATTTACGTATAAGACGAAGGTCGATGTTTGTGAATAAGGCGTGGCAACCTTGCTGTCTAAGGAAATCCCCAACTTCCTGGCTACACACGCAACCTTCAGGATAAAGGATGCCTTTCAAAACAAAATACCCACACGAAGCATCGTGAGCATGATTTCTTCGCAATCGGTCCAGCACTAACTTTATAAACCGGCTACCTTGTAATTGCTTATACATTTTATTAAGTTTGTTTGATAGCGTATGGACGCGAGGTAGGGAGTAGTGATCGTTTTCAATAACGCTTTTTAGCAGCGGAAGATTGACAGACTCCCCCCGCCAGCCACGAGCAGCGCTATGGCAAAACAGATAATACCTATTCAAGCTTCGTTATTTTTCAGGCCGCGTAGCGCGCTGAATAAATCGGTAGCTTTATCAATTTAAAGAACAACTATTAGAATGAAAATAATTGCTGTAGGAAGAAATTATATCGATCACGCGAAAGAGCTGAACAACCCGGTACCGAGCACGCCGGTAATTTTTATGAAGCCAGACACCGCACTCTTAAAGGATAATAAAGATTTTTACTATCCCGAATTTTCGAAGGATGTGCATTACGAAGTCGAGCTTGTTATCCGCGTCTGTAACGAAGGGAAACATGTTTCGCCGAAATTTGCACATAAATATTATGATGCGATTGGTCTAGGCATTGATTTTACGGCACGTGACATTCAGGCGCAGCATAAAGAAAAAGGGCTTCCCTGGGAATTGGCAAAAGCATTTGATCACTCTGCCGTGATGAGCCCGCTAATTCCGAAGGAAGAGTTTTCCGACTTTAAAAACATTGCCTTCTCCATGCAAAAAAATGCAGAGGTAGTACAGTCTGGAAATAGCGGGGATATGATTTTCGACTTCGAAACGTTGATTGTGTTTATTTCGAAATACATCACGCTTCGGAAAGGCGACCTTATCTATACGGGAACCCCGGTTGGCGTAGGCCCCATCGCTATCGGTGATAAATTTGAAGGTTTTATTGGCGAGCGCCCAATGTTCAACTGCGCCATCAAGTAAGAATGTTTAACCTCGCATGTACATGATCAACAACCCAGGCTTACCTGTGAAAATAATCAAGAAATACGGCTTTTTAGTGGTCTGCGCGGCGCTGTCTTTCAGCGGTTCCCACGCACAGACCGATAACATAATCCGCTCCCGAGTATACCCCCAAGGCTATTTCAGAAATCCGCTGAATATTCCCATGGATGCTTCCGGAACATTCGGCGAACTTCGTTCCACACATTTCCATGCCGGCGACGACTACCGCACGCAGCAGCGAATAGGCCTTCCGCTACATGCTGCCGCTGAGGGCTTCGTATCGCGCGTGCGCGTTCAGATCGGCGGTGGCGGAAACTCGGTCTATATCGACCATCCCAATGGCTATACCACGGTATACCTGCATATGGATAGTTTCAACGATGCCCTTACCAACATTGTTCGGGCGGAACAATACAAGCAAAAACGCTTTGATGTGGATATTACGGTGGATCCGGCACTAGTACCCCTTAAAAAAGGACAAGTCATAGGCAATGCCGGCAACACCGGCGGCTCCGCAGGACCGCATCTGCATTTTGAAATTCGAGATACAAAATCACAGCACCCCCTCAATCCACAATTGTTCGGACTGCGGTTTAACGATCGCTTTAACCCAACGATCAATAGCGCGATGGTTTACGATTTAAACGATGGGATCTTCAACGAACGTACTGGTCGACGTCCTTTAAGCGTACGTGCGCTCTCGGCAGGTCGCTACGCCCTTTCTACATCCGCCCCACTTTCAGTAAGCGGCAAATTTGGATTGGGCATCAGTGCAGTAGACAGGCATCGGGCAGGGGGATTTCAAAATGGCGTGTATTCGATAGAGCTTTTCTTGGATGGAAAAGCAGTCTCCACCGTGTTGTTTGAAGAATTGGATTTTAACACGTCGCGAGGCATTCATGCCTATATTGATTATCCGCACTGGAGAAAGACTAAAGCCAAAGTGCAGAAAAGCTTTAAAGACCCCGGAAATCCGATCGAGATATTTAAAGGGCTAAAAAACAATGGCATTATTGAACTAAACGAGGATAAGGTCTATGATGTGAAATACGTGGTTAAAGATATACAGGGCAATTGCAGTGAGCTTAATTTCCAAGTGAAAAACGAAACAATGCTCAGCAACAGGGCTAATAAAAATTTGGGCGTAGCACTATTTCGCTATAATAAGGATAACCAGTATGAAACCGCCGATATGCAGATTCAAATGCCAACAGGCGTATTGTATGACGATCTTGATTTCGAGTATAAAACGTCGGCACAACCAGTTGGGGGCTATTCGTTAACGCACCAGGTGCACCACAGCCTCATTCCGCTATTCTCCAGCTACAATTTACGCATCAAACCTACAAACCTCCCCGCACACCTGCAAAGCAAGGCGCTTATTGCATCGGCGGAAAATGGCGCCGAAGGCGGTAAGTTTGAAAATGGATGGGTAACGGTCAACACCAGAAATTTCGGCAGCTTCTATGTGGCGGTGGATAGCATCGCGCCCACCATCGTTCCGCGAAATTTTAGCGATGGCAAAAATGTCGCGGCACAAGCGAAAATAGACTTTACCATTCGTGATAACTTCTCGGGTATACAATCATTTAACGGCTATATCGATGGAGAGTGGGTGCTGATGGAATACGATTCAAAAAACAGGCATCTGTGGCATCGGTTTGACCCTTCGCTAACCAAAGGAAGGCATACGTTCAAACTTATCGTTACGGACTGGAAAGACAACGAAAAGGTTTACGAAGCATCTTTTATTCGATAAACACGTCGTTTGATGCTTCCCCTCAGACAAACAAGAGCGGCTTAAAACGCCGAATTTAAAACTAAAAAACGTTACGTAAAATGGCAGAACTTACAGTGGGCGACAAAGCCCCAGCAATCAGCGCACAAAACCAATCGGGAGAAAGCATCAGCTTATCGTCTTTTTTAGGGAAAAAAGTCATTTTATATTTCTACCCAAAAGACAACACCCCGGGATGTACTACGGAAGCCTGCAACTTCAGAGACAACTATCAGGCTCTTTTGAAAGACGGCTTTGAAGTTATCGGGGTTAGCATAGACAGCGAGCAGTCGCATCAAAAATTCATCAGTAAATTTGAACTGCCTTTTCATCTTCTCGCTGATGAAGACCAAAAAATCGTAAACGACTATGGCGTGTGGGTGGAGAAAAATATGTATGGCAAAAAATACATGGGCACCGCGCGTACAACATTCATCATCGACGAAAAAGGAATTATCGAACACATTATCAAAAAAGTAGACAACAAAAATGCTACGCAACAGATTCGGGATCTGTATCAGGGATAACGATGTTGTGCTATGCTACTAAATACTACCCTGTAGCTACTTATATCTAATTAGTAATTTTTATATTTGCCTCTTATGAGCAAGCAAACAGACGATTTTTTTAAAAATATTATCTCTCACGCGAAAGAATATGGTTTTGTATTCCCTTCCAGTGAAATTTACGACGGCTTAAGCGCTGTTTACGATTACGGTCAGCTAGGTTCTGAACTGAAAAACAACTTGAAAACCTATTGGTGGAAATCCATGGTGCAGCTAAACGAAAATATCGTCGGTATCGATGCCGCGATATTTATGCATCCTACGACATGGAAAGCGTCCGGGCATGTGGATGGCTTCAACGATCCCATGATTGACAACAAGGACTCCAAAAAACGTTATCGTGCCGACCAGCTTATCGAAGATAAAATAGATCGTTACGAGAAAGATGGCAAAACGGACAAAGCAGCGCAACTGCAACAGGAATTGGATAATGCATTAAATGCAGACGATCTTGCTCGATTAAAGACCATTATTGAAGAACATAATATTGTGTGCCCTATTTCAGGCACCAAAAACTGGACGGATGTACGCCAGTTTAACTTAATGTTTGCTACGCAGATGGGCGCAATGGCTGATGGTGCTGAGCAGGTTTATCTAAGACCAGAGACGGCACAAGGTATATTTGTGAATTTCTTAAATGTACAAAAAACCGGCCGCATGAAAATTCCGTTTGGTATTGCTCAAATTGGTAAGGCTTTCCGGAATGAGGTTATCGCTCGCCAGTTTATCATGCGTATGCGCGAGTTTGAACAAATGGAAATGCAATTTTTTGTTCGTCCGGGTTCTGAATTGGAATGGTATGCAAAGTGGAAAGAAGCACGTCTGAAATGGCATTTGGCGCTAGGCTCAAATCCAGATAAATACCGATACCACGACCACGTAAAACTGGCACACTACGCCAATGCCGCTGTAGACATCGAGTATCAATTCCCGTTTGGATTTAAAGAAGTGGAAGGTATACATTCCCGCACAGACTTCGACTTAAAGCAACATCAAGAATTTTCGAAGAAAAAGATGCAATATTTTGATCCGGAGATCAACCAAAATTATATTCCTTACGTCATCGAGACATCCATTGGATTAGATCGTTTGTTCCTGACCGTTTTAGCAAATTCGTTGGAACAAGAAGATCTATCGACAGCGGAAAAACAAGACTCACGCGTCGTCCTGAAGTTTCACCCAGCTATCGCGCCAATAAAGGCGGCTATTTTACCGCTTACGAAAAAAGACGGCCTGCCGGAGAAAGCACGTGAGATCATGGCTAAACTGAAGTTTGATTTCAATGTCAACTATGATGAAAAGGACGCTATTGGGAAACGCTACCGCCGTCAAGACGCGATAGGAACTCCTTTTTGCGTTACCGTGGATTATCAAACGTTGGAAGACAACACGGTGACCATACGTCATCGCGATAGCATGGAACAGGAGCGTGTGCCTGCCACCGAACTAGCCAAGATTATTGGTGATTTGGTGAGCTGGAACAACCTACTTGAGAAACTCGTGTAACCAATCGTCAGCCCAATAAGCGACGAAGGCACGAAACAGACGGCCTGCAGCCTACACAACACGTGTATAGCATGTAGGCCGTCTGTTTTATCCCCCAATTACTGCTCACTATTAAGATTTAGTCAAAGGGCGAGATTTCCTGTCCGTCCCAATTTTCATTAAAAAGCACCTGAAAGTTCTTGACCGCTTCATGGTGCGGCAATAATGCACCCCGAAAAATGAGTAGCATATTATTTCGCAACGCGCTGGATACCTCAAAACTTCGCAGTAAGATATCTTCAGCATCATAAGCATCCACGGTATATGTCAAAGGAAAGGGCGTAGATACTTGACCAATAAATTGATGGAAAGCAACAGTATGGTCTCCCTGGCTGAATTCCGGGTAAACCACGATTTGCGAAGCATCGACGATGGGGTTGACCAGCGAAGTATGGAAAGGAGCATAAAACTCAGGATCATGACGCCTGCTGATAACAATCTTGTTTACTCGCTTTAAATCCGTAGCATCTGTAAACTCAAATTTTACTTGACTAAAGTATCGTCTTAATACAATCTGTCGTTCCATATCTCCGGTAACAGTGAAGGTATCCAGCACACCAAATATCCGCGCTTGGTGATTGGAAAATCGATTTGCAATGTAGAGCGACGTTGCTGCCGCTGCCTCAGGCAGCATTAACTTTTCACTAGATTCGTTACTGACAAACGAGGCAATGTAGTCGCCGGCTGGCAGCGAAAGGGAAAAGTCGGCGAGGCTTTGCCTTGCAAAATCATATACCCCTGTACTTACCAGGTTTTTATTATCCGCTTCATAAATATAGTAATGCAGGGCCTTTATTGAGGCGTCACTACGTATACCGCTCGTTCCGGTCAAACGTATATTATCCAATTTTACAACGGAGGTCGCTTCCCGGTAGTCGCTAGCTTCACCCCGAAAGCCTGCTTTCGGTATCAGCTTTAAGAACAGGTCGCGTCGCAAGTCAAGAGCTAGGGATTCCAGCGGAAAAACAAAGGTGCTCCGGGCATGCGCAGTATTGGTATTACTGAATTGATTATCCTCGGTAAGAAGTGTATAGTTTCGTCCATCCTGTGAATACGATAACGAAAAGGCTTTCGGCCCCGTGCCCGATGAACTGATATCCAGTCCGAACGATCGTACCTGTACAACACCCGATAAGGGCATTTTCAGAACAATTTCGCTAGCGCCACTGATTGTTAGTCCGAAGCCGGCGCTGTACGTATCATAGCTCCAGCCGGTAGCAAAGGTTTCCGGAATCTGACCTTGATTGAACGTGATAGAGGATCCGCCTGCTACAAATACATCAGGCTCTAGCGTCGACTGATTAAAAGACCAATAGTACAGGTAGCCCTCTTGGCCAGATTGGGGTGAGCGCAATGCCGTGGCATTGCTCGATAGGCCTTTTTGTGCCCGCACACTGCTACGCAACGGGCGGATAAGCTGATCAAATTCCTGGAATTTGACCGCTACCGTATAGCTTTTTTTATCATCGTATTTCGGATCGAAATCTTTTTTGCAAGAGCTGGCGTAAACGATGATAAGTAAAACAGAAAAGCTATACCGCAATAGGTGGGTTAGTGTTTTCATATTACTTTACTTTAGCAAGTTGTAATTGGTAAACCGAAACTAACACTTATTAAACGCGCTCACAAATGATCAGGAAAGATAAGCGATGTTAAACGACTAAAAACGGCAACAAATGTCATTAACCTCTATTCGGACCGCTAAAAGAAGGTCTTAAAGCTTATTTAAAACCAAAAATATGCTTAGACATATAACATGCATCAAAAAGTAGAAATGCATCCCCGCCAACGCCACCTGATGGTCTTTTATAATTCATACCTGTAGTGTCGCACAAAGCGATATTGTTATGGTTTTCACGATAGGAACACCGCGTCACCAAATCATGTTGGGCGTGTGATTGACGATATAATGTAGGTATTCTGTTACTTTTTTTATAAAGGTTAAATACGACGTAAATTTCAGAAAATTAAACCAGTATTTTCGTAAAAAATTGTAGTTATCCACTAAAATAGAAATTAACTATATTATGAAATTGAACGGCCAATGGAAAACAGGAGTACTTGTTAAAAACAAAAAATAATATGAAAATTTACTTATCTGCGATTACGCTAGCGTTGTCAATATTTTCGGCGAATTCCCAAACTAAACTTGTTCATTCTTTGAATAGGATCAATTTGGATGTGTTTGCTACAGGGGTAAACTATTCAAAAGAGTTCCCTATTGCTGATCGATCCACTTTAGAGGGATCTATTGGGATATCCTCTAATTATTACTTTGATGATTTTGCCGTTCAATTTCGATCTAAAATATCTGTTGACTACCGATTCTATTATAATATTGCTTCTAGGAAGAGGAACGGTAGGAACATTCATGGAAATAGCGCTTCTTTCATTGGCGCTACTACTTTTTCGCATCTATTCCCTATTAATAAAATAGAACAGTCCGACAACGAAAGCTTTCTTTTTGGAGGGGCTATTTTTTGGGGTATACGACAACAAATTAAAGACAGTGGTTTTCAGGTAAACTTTCTCGCAGGTCCAGCCCTTGCTATGGACGGCCTAACCGAGCGTAACCCCGCATTGTATGTGAGAACCGGTATCTCCTACCTGTTTTAACTTTAGGTCACAACTAAAACTAAATTTCAGCGAAAAGAGTTGGCCGCTAGTCAAGGCCCACTCTTTTCGTATTTTCCACTTGACGAGCTTCCCAAGTCGGATTCGACCTGTCCCTTTAATTCGCTTCCGAGTAAAAAAACATAAATCTTCTATCTAGCACCGCATCTAATGGGAGGCATGGTTGAACGAGTTATACGTGAGTAATTGCATCACTATTGATTACAAACCGAGCTCCTTCTTAAGCTTGCTTTCCAGCCTCCCATCCAGCGGATACGTAAAATTATAATTTTTAATAGAAAGATCGGCAGCATCCACAAGCATGTAGTGAGGTAACGTGCGTACCGCATAATTCGTCACCACAAAATCTTGGTCGGTAGCGTTGAGCCTGTAATTATGTTGTCCCAATGACAATGCGTTGCTGGCTTTCTCCCAAGCTTCGAAGTCTTTTTCCCAGATTAAGAATATGGGCGTAATATGGAGCTTTTTAAGCGCCGGCGCCGCATCTTTAATCATCCGAATATCTGACTTTGCTTCCTTGTTCCAACTACCCCAAAAAACAAATAGCAAGGTGCCCTCCTTTTTAAACGCGGACAGGTGTAGGCTATCCCCTTGTATATTACGCGGATGCATATCAGGAAAGTTAGGCATATGATCGTAAAACTCCCGCACCTGATCGACTTTGGCAGCTACTTGCTTATACAATGATAGTGCTTTTACGCTGTCCGACACGGATGTTAACATCGTCTGATAGGTTTTATAATTATTCTTGTTTACTTTATCCTCTTTTATTAAATACAATTTAAAGGCATCAGCGATCTTGTCGTCCTGCAGATAGCGTTGCTTTAGTTTCTCGGGATATTCTTGCCTTTGCTGTTCGATTTTCTCTGCGCGCAACACGGCATCCTGATAGGTCTTTGGATTATCAAATGCAGATCGTAAGGCTGCGCGCTGTGCTTGTAGCGCCGCTAAATTTTGTTTTACCTCCTGCTGCATCTGTTGGTAGTCGTTCGTCGCGGGCGAAGTCGTTTCAAAACGCCCTGTCGGTAGCGATCCCGCAGTGGCCTGTCCCTTGAAATGGTATGTCTTACCGTTTTCAAGAAAGACGTTGAACTTCTGTTTCTGGATAACCAGGTTATAAAAATTTGGCTCCGCCAACTCCCCCTGCAGTTCAAAACGTCCGTCTACAATTTGCGCCGCCAACACCGGCTGTGTTGTATTTTCATCCGTATTGATAAATACATTGGTACTATCGGGCAACGAGATATCACCGGTGATATGCACCGTGATGCGGTTAGGAAATGTAGTACTATCCTGTGAAGAAACAGCTTGCGGGGCCGGCTGCCTGCATCCGAAACAAAATATGCACACGAGGCTGGCGAGAAGAAACACGTTTTTCATAAATCAATAATGTATGTTTAAGGCCTATCGATATGTTCAGATTGTATTCTTTGCTATTTTGACAATCACAAAACCATCCATAAACCTATCTATTTTCAAAAAAATAAACAGCTCGCCGTTACCGCTACAATCTCTCTAGGCGTTCTTCTCCATTGACGAGCAGTTTTACCTGATCGCCCTTTTGTCCATAAATCTTGTAATCTTTCACCTTCCCATCTTCCCACGCGATATCTACGGTATACCCACCTCGCGCTTTAAGTCCGCTTACCTTCCCGCTACTCCACATTTTTGGCAGTGCGGGCAACAGGTGCACATAACCATCATGAGATTGCAACAGCATTTCTGCAATACCGGCAGATCCGCCAAAGTTGCCGTCTATCTGGAAGGGTGGGTGCGCACAAAACAGATTAGGATACGTGCCTGCGCCTACGCCATCGTAACTCGTGTCGTTGGCAAAGGCTGGCTTAAGAAGTTGTCTTAAAATTTCCAGCGCATGGTCGCCATCATGCAACCGCGCCCAAAAAAGTATTTTCCACGCTCGCGACCAGCCCGTACCCTCATCGCCCCGTACGTCTAGTGTTTTTCGTGCTGCCGCAGCCCAGTCTGGCGTGGTAACCGGTGATATAAATGACGCGGGGTAAAGTCCGTAAAGATGCGACACATGCCTATGCTGTGGCTCCACCTCTTCATAATCTTCCAACCATTCCATCACGCGGCCTGAAGGGCTGATAACGACGGGCGGCGGCAGATGAGGCAGCCGGTCGGCCAGTTGTTTCGCAAATGGATCCTGCAATGCGAGCACTTCATCTGCTTTGCATACAGACTCGAAAAGCTCCCGAACGATCTGATTGTCGATCGTCGGCCCCATCACGACGGCGGTAGTTTTACCATTCGGCAGTCGGAAAGCATTTTCCGGAGAAACGGAAGGAGATGTTACCCACCATCCCGAGCGCGGATCCTGCACCAGTGTGGCATGATAGAATGCCGCAGCCCCTTTCAAAACCGGATAAATTTCCGCCAAATATTTTTTATCCTGTGTAAACAAATAATGATCCCATAGGTGATTACAGAGCCATCCGGAAGCTGTGCTAGCCCCCCATGAGGCTTGTTCGCCCGGCGCAGTATACCCCCAAACGTTCGTCATCATATAAACTACCCAGCCAGGCGCATCGTAATACGCCTTCGCGGTTTTAGTTCCCGATACAGCGAGTCGCTTGATTAAATCAATAAAAGGCCGATGGTATTCCGATAAATTTCCGCTCTCCACCCCCCAATGATTCATTTGTGCATTAATATTCAGGTGGTAGTCACCGTTCCAAGGTGTCTGTATTTCGTGCGCCCATAGCCCTTGCAAGTTAGGCGGCAACGCGTCCTTAACATGGGGCGCGGTGCTGGCTATACTCAAATACCGGCCAAACTGATAATAGAGCGCCGCCATGCCATTATCCTGCCCTGGATTTTCGAAGAAGTTTCGAATGCGGACATCCGTCGGTTCTGCCATTTTACGTTGCACATCATCCAGTTGTAAAGATACCCGATCAAACACCGCGCTAAAGTTCTTTTGATGCTGGGCGAGAAGCGTACGGTACCGCCAGCGTTTTGCCGCCTGTAGCATTTTTGCATTCGCTTGAACAGGATCATGTCTAGAATAATCTGTTGACAATGCCACATAAATCAATACCTCGTCGGCCTGCTTCACAATAATCTGGTTGTCGTACACCAGTTTTGTGCCCCCCTTGGTCAAAACCTTTACTTTACCCGCAAAGGCCATCCCTTTCCCGGCAAATCCATCGGGCAAATTCCCTGACCAGGTCATGTCATCTGTGGTAACACGCATATCCGAGATGTTTTCATCTCGATAGAAATGTGTTGCAAAGGTAATTGCCTTTCGCTTTGTAGCCGTTAGCCGTATCACGGCAAAATTTTTATCAAAAGACGTGAAGTATTCCCTTAAATATGTCGTTTCGCCCGCTTTAAAAGTGGTAGTAGCTACGGCTCTTGATAAATCTAACGTTCGCTTATATGCCGTGACATCGCCTTCAATGGTATGCAAGAAATTCAGGTAGCCAAAGTTCTGAAAACTACCATAGGGTACAGAAGCGCCGTTTCCTAATCCCGAGCCCAGTCCCTTACAGACAAAATTTTCGTTGACCAATTGCTCGGCAAGTTCGTTTTTACCTTCCTTAAGAAGCTGCTGGATGCGCCCCACACTTTGATGTGCATTATAATTATTGGGATCTTCCGGGCTTCCCGACCACATCGAAATTTCGTTCAGTACAATGGACTCATCATGCACCTTCCCATCAGGCATCATACCGATCTGTCCATTCCCTAAGGGGACACGCTCTTCCCAACGTGCGGCAGGCTTATCATACCACATCATTAGATCTTGGCTATAGGCCTGCACGAGGCAAATGCTTAACAGAGAAGCAACGAAAAGACGAATCGTAACCATCACGCGTTATTTAAATAAAGTGAACGAGGCTACCGAAAACGATTTCCCAACAGTCTCTTTTGGAATAAACCGCAAGAATTTAAAAGCAAAAGAGCCTTCGAAATGAATAGTCTGCGCAATAGGGTTTGCCTGAATATTAGAAAACTCTCCCGTTTTCACCGGCTGCCATTTCTTGCCATCACGACTGCCTTCTATTTCATATTTCAATACAATACCTTCCTTCATCCCATCTTGCCGGGGTAAATAGGAAAGTGCGGAGATGGGCTGGCTTAATTCCAATATAACGCCATCCCGAAACGCGGCAATATTTTCAAACGTTCCGGCCTGTTCGTCAAAAGCTTTTGCTAGGCGATGCTTGCTTTTTACCTGAAATTCGTCCGCAGTAAGTTTGGTCTTCACCGCCGTTGCTTCGTCGTATGAAAAAGCTTCGGTAAATTCTTTATACAGACCAAATTCGCTTAGCGTAGGCGCTACGGGAGCATAGACCTTCAACTTAAGCTTGGATACCTGAATTGGAGCGGCCAACTTGATCAAGCGATTGGCTCCGATGCTGGTCGCAGACGTCAGGTGTTGCCATGTCCCTTGGTTCTCAACCTGGATGACCACACTATCTATACGTTGTCCAAGTTTTATATTTTCGCGCAGTTGAATAATGTCGAATTCTTTTTCTCCACTTAGGGTCACCGTAAGTTCCGGAGTCAAGACATTATCATCGGATGCATAGTAACTATAACGGTCGCCGTCCAGCATCCATTTCGTTGCAAATTTTTCTGCATTTGCCCGTACGTTTGATGCCACTATAGTCGCGTCTTTTGCTAAATTTTCAGCGAAGGTCTTATTTATTTTTTCGCCAAATGCAGCTAATGACTTCACATCATTTTTATGCAGATAGCCATCAGGCATCGGTGCTAGCCCCAAGTTCATATTGGCACCACGCCCTACAGACTTGAGATAGATCTCAAAGAGTTCGTCAGGAGTTTTTACGTTAGCATCTTGGTCTGCATGGTAAAACCATCCGGCGCGATGCGGCACATCGCATTCTGCCGGGATCCAATGCGTACCGTTACGCGTTCCAGACGGTGATTCGCTGTAGTCGGCCTGCCCTGGCACAGGTGGTTTACCGTCCAGACCTCGGGGTGTAAACGTTGCCCAACTCGTCTCATCAGCAAATCCATGTTCATTTCCGACCCAACGCATATCAGGCCCTACATCCGAAAAGATCATAGCCATAGGCTGCTTAGCTCGGACAATGGGCCAGGTTTTCTCGTGCCAGGCATAATACGTCGCTCGATCAATCGTCCTTTTTTCATTTCGCCCGCCATAATAGCCATCGCCACCGTTAGCCCCATCGTGCCATGAAGTAAACAATTCGCCGTACTGTGTCATCAGCTCGGTCAATTGCTGCCGGTAGGCATCAGCATACGCTGGAGTACCATAACGCACATCATTTCTGTCCCAGGCCGATAAGTAAACACCGAATTGCATCCCTTGCTTATGGGTAGCTTCCATAAATTCCTTAACCATATCCCCTTTACCATCGTTGTAGGGAGAGCTTGCAATACTGTAGTCGGTAGTCGCCGTTGGCCAGAGGCAAAAGCCATCGTGATGCTTGGCAACGGATATCAAACCCTTAAAACCGCCTGATGCCGCCGCAGTCGCAATCTGTAGAGCGTCGAATTGCTTCGGGTTGAAGATGCTAGGGTCAGCATCGCCAAAGCCCCATTCTTTATTCTGAAATGTTGTCGGTGTGAAATGTATCAGACAATATGTTTCCATCTCATGCCAGCGCAATTGTCGCTCGGAGGGCAACGCCCCGTAAGGCTTAGGCGCCTCTTGAGCGTGAATCATAGCTGGAAAAATCAGAGACAGCAAAAAGGATTTATATCTTTTCATTATAATTAACTTGAGCCAGTGAAAATAACGATAATTGCCGAGATACAAAAAAACCGATCAAGTTTAAAACAGTAAATAATGTGTAACCATATCCTATGCAACAGCATACCTCTGCCAACGTAGAAGACAACAGAAAAACGAAATACGGCTTAACTATCCCACACCCTGCGCCGGTACTTACGGTCTATTCGATAGCGAAGATGTAACATGCATGCCCGCCCCGAAAGAGATACTATAGATTTAAAGCAGCATAGTCTGTTAAAACTGATTATAATGCGTACCTTAATAGGCAGAATTAAAATTGTAGAAAAATGGCAGAAATTACATTTAAAGGAACAGCAATACATACCCAAGGGGAATTGCCAACAGTTGGATCACCGGCTCCGGAGTTCAAATTGACAGCGGGAGATTTATCCGAAAAAAGCTTAAGCGATTTTAAAGGCAAGAAGGTGATCTTAAATATCTTCCCGAGTGTGGATACGGGTACCTGTGCCGCATCCGTCAGGAAGTTTAACGAGGAAGCCGCAGGGTTAGAAAACACCATTGTTTTATGTATATCTCGCGATCTTCCTTTCGCTCAGAGTCGCTTCTGTGCTGCCGAGGGGATTGAAAATGTGGTATCGCTTTCTGAATATAAAGACAATAATTTTTCGGAAGCATATCAGCTTAGAATTGTTGACGGCCCGCTAGCCGGTTTACTAAGCAGATCAGTGGTCGTTATCGACGAGGAAGGCACAGTAACCTACACGGAACAGGTCGGAGAAACAGCAGATGAACCAAACTACGAACAGGCGTTAGCCTCTGTATAGTCGCTCCACGGTCACACCGTAAAAAAGGCCCCCAGAAAGTCACATGCTTTCTGGAGGCCTTATCCTATAGTCACCGTTTATTTCGAGGCGTCTAGCGCCTGTAAGATATCCCCGATAATATCCGCCTTGTCTTCAATTCCGACAGACAAACGAATACTTCCTGGCTTAATCCCCAAATTTAGGCGCTCCTCTTCGGATAATTTTGAATGCGTTGTGGAACCCGGATGGGTAGCTATAGAACGTGCATCACCAAGATTGGACGTGTACAAAATCATTTTTAAAGCGTCTAGAAACTTGTATGCTCTTTCTTTGCCGCCCTTCACTTCGAAAGTAACAATACCGCCACCCGCCTTCATTTGTTGGGTAGCAAGCTGGTACTGTGGATGAGAAGGCAGAAAAGGATATTTAACATCATGAATCTCGTCATGCTCTGCCAAGGTTTCAGCCAGTGCCAGTGCATTGCTGCAGTGACGATCCATACGCAAGCCCAACGTATCAATACTTTTCGATAACACCCACGCATTAAAAGGCGACATCGCAGGCCCCGTGTGACGTATAAAAAACATAAGCTTGTCGATAAGCTCTTGCTTTCCGACGATGACACCGCCCAAAACGCGACCCTGCCCGTCCATATATTTCGTTGCAGAGTGGATAGAAAGATCAAATCCGTAATCCAAGGGCTTTTGCAAATAAGGCGTCGCAAAACAGTTATCGATCGCAAATATAATGTGTGGATATTTCGCTTTTAGCTGACCAAGAAAAGCCAGATCGGCCAATTCCAATCCCGGATTGGAGGGCGATTCCAGAAAAACAATCTTCGTGTTTGGTTGAATGGCCTGTTCCCAGGCATCATTATCTACGGCATCCACGTAGGTATGGGTCACTCCCCAGCGCGGAAACAACTGCGTAAATAGCTGATGTGTGGATCCGAATATGGCGCGCGACGATACGATGTGATCGCCATGCTCCACAAATCCGGCAAACGACGCGAAAACAGCTGCCATGCCTGAAGCAAAAGCAAGCCCCGCCTCTGCACCCTCCAAAATACAAACTTTGTTGATAAACTCTGTCGTGTTTGGATTCGCATAACGCGAATAAACCATCCCCTCTTCTTCCTCAGCAAAAATTGCCCTTCCCTGCTCTGCGCTATCAAATATGAAGCTTGATGTTAAATATAGCGGAGCGGAATGCTCACGCGTGGCTGAACGCGGAACCTGCTCCCGAATAATTCTAGATTGATCCTTTTCCATGATGAGCAAATTTAATTTTTTAGTCTAGTAAATTGATATGTTTTTTTCTTTTTTCTAGTACCGTGGCTGTTAATATCAAAACCCCAACACCGCAACCGGCTGTTTCCGTTTTGGGGAATGGTTTTTGCAGACTTCCAGCAGCGAAATCTAACGGCATAGAAAACACAGTAGCGTCGAGATAACGTATCATGGCAAATAGACCCGTATGAAAGGTCAACATGTTGTTATTTATTTTCGCCAAATATTTGTTTTCTCATATTAAAATACTATGTTAGCATATTATTTTATTCGTAAAAATCCGCTAACCAAAAAGTATTTGTATGAAAAGATTACTACTCGGATTGATGCTAGCCAGCCCGACATTGTTATGGGCACAAGGTTCGCAAGTAAACACACAAAGCCAAAAAGCTGTGGGCATGTCAGGTGCCGGTTCTGCACTTTTTATTGATGAAGCTTCTATCTTTTATAGCCCCGGCGCATTGTCAAAAATGGATCATAACGCCATTTCTATCGGAGCAAGCGGGGTCATGTATCGGTCGGCCTTCCGCGAGCTGAACAGCAACGATGTACACAACACGAAATTTAAGATTACCCCACCTTTTTCTGCATTTGCAGCATTTGGCCCTAAAAATTCCTGGTGGAAAGCCGGTATCGGGGTGTATACACCCTTTGGTGGATCGGTAAATTGGGGCACCGAATGGCCCGGCCGGTATGAGCTTAACCACTTAGAGCTTCGCGCTATATTTATTCAACCTACGCTAAGTTTCAGGATTACGGAAAACTTCGGTATAGGCGGGGGTTTTGTCTATAACATCGGACAAGTAGATCTTTCCCGCTCCCTCCCGCTAACCGGAGCTGATGGCCAGATGGCGCAAGCCCAACTCACCGGCACAGGAACGGGAATGGGCTTTAATGTGGGGGTACACTACCACTTGGAAAATGAATTTGCTGTATCGTTAAGTTACCGATCAAAGGTGATTACGAAACTACGTGATGGCGATGCCGAATTTACGGTTCCGCCTGCACTGGCCACCTCCTTTCCAAACACGACGTTTAATTCCGAACTACCGCTACCCGCATCTTTTAACGTAGGTTTGGCTTTCCCTGTCGGAGAGAAATTGGATATCGCGGCTGATGCTACCCTGATTGGATACGACATCTATAAAGAGCTGGTCTTTGATTACCGAGACAATACACCGGTATTGGAAGATACGCGCCAGGTAAAAAAATATGAAAATGCGTTTTCCGGAAAAGTCGGCGTAAATTATAAAACGACCGATCACTTAACACTTCGTGCCGGAGCAGGTTACGTCTATTCACCGGTCCGAGGACCTTACGTATCGCCAGAAACGCCCGATAACAACCGCGTAATGGGCTCGGTAGGCTTTACTTATGACATCAACGACCGCTGGGATCTGACAGGAGCCTATGTGTTTCAGCACCTCTTGGAAAGAACCGTAACAAGTGCCGCCACAGGTCTAGCCGGCACCTATAAAACCAATATCCATGCACCCGGTATAATGTTAACTTACAAATGGTAAAAACGATGAAAAGAGTATTTAACTACACATGGATCAATATAGGCTTACTAGCCCTTGCTTTTTCTTCTTGTAAACCTGAGATTGAAGGTTTTCAACCGCGTGCTGGAGAAGCCGATTTTACAAAATTTATCGCTGTGGGTAACTCGTTAACAGCGGGCTTTGCCGATGGAGGGCTCTACCTAGAAGGGCAACAGGTCGCATTTCCAAATCTGATTGCCGAACAATTAACGCAAGTAGGTGCTGGACAATTTCGCAGTCCTTTTTTCTCGGAAGATCAACGTAATGGATCCGGCTATCTGGAATTGACAGCCCTAGTAAATGGACAGCCGCAAACAGCGAACGTGACGAGCAACTTAGGCTATCGTGCTGCCGGCAGGTTAACGAAGTACACCGATGATATCGAAAACTTAGGTGTTCCAGGCATGCGCCTTGATTTAGCTTTTATACCTCAATTTGGAGCACTCAATATGTATTACGAACGTCTTCTGCCGGATGCTGATGTAAATAACAAACCGTATTTTGACTTCGTCAGCAACAGAAACCACACCTTTTTTAGCTTTTGGCTCGGGAATAATGATGTGCTAGGCTATGCCATGAATGGCGGATTCGCAGACCCACAAAATCCTACCACGGCGTTAACCAGCGTTGCCACATTCAGCGCGTTGTATACCAGATTTATTGACAGGCTGACTGAGGGTGACAAAAAGGGTGTCGTAGCGACAATTCCAACAGTGACCAGTATCCCATTTTTCACCACAGTGACGACGGCGCGTTTGGAAGCGGGGGTCTCTGCAAGCACAAACGGGCAATTTACCAGAATTTTCATTGCAACGGCCGCCGGACCGCGCGCAGCGACAAGTGAGGATCTGTTTACACTAACTTTCCCGACAGATACGCTTGGAAAAACACGCAACGGCATTCCGGGCTACGGCTTGAGCCCGTTAAATCCGCTGGAAGATAAATTAGCGTTAGATAGGGATGAGATTGTGGAAATTACAGAGCGCGTTAACGCCTTCAACGAAATCATTAAAGCGACCGCAGCCAATAAAAAATTGGCAGTAGCAGATGCCCAAGCCTTTCTCAACAGCGTAAGGAGCCCTGGAATCATATATAACGGGGTCGGCGTCAACGCTTCTTTTATTACGGGAAATGCATTTTCTTTGGATGGTGTACATTTAACGCCTATGGGAAATGCATTGATAGCAAACCTATTTATCGACGCGATAAACAGGCAATATGGAAGTCGAATACCAAAGGTTGATGCGACGAAATATCGGGGCGTAAAGTTCCCATAAGTAACGCAACGGATAAATAAGCTTTACAAAGCCCGGCAAATAAAACGCCGGGCTTTTTTTACGGTAGGCTTTTGTTAATACCTAACATGTCAAACGCTTTTCTTAGCTAGTTTTTGCAAAGAAAAACTATTGGTCACTTTCGGAAAACTCCTGCCGTACGCTACAAAATGTACGTTCGTACCAGGCAATAGTGTTGCATATCACCTGCAATTTATCTAAGTTTGAGCGAACGTTGAAAGCGCGGTGCCTCTGCTATTCAAAAGAAGCATGAGGCTCGAGGCGCTCAGGAAAAATTTAGAACTATGAAAATTCATTTAAATCGTAAAAATGATGCTGTACATTTTGAAGCATCAAGCGAGCTATCCTCCATCAAAGTGAACATAGACGGCTCAGAAAGCATTGGTGGAGAGGGCAAAGGCGTTCGCCCGATGGAGCTGGTTTTGATGGCACTTGGATCGTGTAGCGTATTCGACCTCAGTACGATACTAAAAAAACAACGGCAGACGATAGAAGATATTCAGGTTGAAGTGGAGGGTACACGCCGCGAGGAAATCCCCAACATATTTACGCAGATCCACATCACCTTTACACTTCAGGGCGATATCGACGAAGAGAAAGCCCAAAAAGCAGCCGAATTAGCCGTTAAAAAATATTGCTCCGTGCATGATATGTTGGCAGCAGGCGGCGTAGATATTACCTATAGCATCAGATTCGCGTAGCCTGATCTTTGCTCCATACTTTCTCTGCCCATCGCCCGACAAACCAAAACGAAACGGCCAGCAACAGGAAGAAAATGGTCCGGTTGATATTGTCCCAGAGGTATTCCACAAATCGGGTATAGAGGTTGAGAATAAAAAACACAAAACCGATATCTCTGGACACCGTATCTTTGGTTTTCATCCCGTAAAGAGCAAGTGCCAACGATAGCGCGACAGCCAACACCCCCCAGTATAAAATGTGGTATTGCCTAACCTGCGTCCAGGCGTCAAAACTACTGTAGTTACCAAAGATTGATAAGCACCACAGCGCGATCATAGTGTACAGCAGCCCCACCACATAGCTGGTAGATTGAAAAGGCTGAAGGGGTTTCACCTTCGGTTGCCCCCATAGAGAAAAGGCCGTCAACAGCAGCCCAAACAGCGTGAAGCGCAAGGGATAGTTCATTCCCCAAAACTTAAACCCCCAGTTACTGTGCGAGGCGGTTTCTGTAGCAAACCAAATACCCAACGCCACCAGTGTAAAAACCCAGATCAATTTGGAGTTCAGTTTGACAGACAACACGGCATAAATCACAATAGATAATAGAAACAAAAGCGTATACTGGCTTGTGCTTCGATCGAGCACCTGCCCCATAAAACCTATACAAGCGGCCGTAGAAAAAGAGCCGGCAAGCATCATGGTCTCATTCGAAAAGGTTTTCTCCGGATATTTCTTTTTGTTGCGGAAACCTAACAAGTAAAACAATACAGCCAATCCTGCGAAAAATAAACAGAATACAATATTGGGGGTCTCGTAAAATTCTTTGACGAACGTGACCAGCGCATCGTCTGCAAAGAGTGACAACACCGAAAAAACAAGGGAGACCAAAGCCACCCAAAACGCATATCGCGCAAGGATTTTCCATTCAAATCCTTTCTCATCAATAGACAGCTTCAGTTCTTCCACTTTTGCGGCATCAAGCAGCTCAGTGTCTTTCCAGTGGGTGAGCACATGCTCTACCAACTCCTTTTCCTGCTTTGTAAGGTCTATTTTTTTAACCATGCGTTCCCCGTTAAGATATCCAATAATACAAATTATCAGCCAAAGAGTTCACCTATCATTTAAATTTCACAATTTATCATTTCCACAACCCGCGGGGGTATTTGTCCGTTTAAATTTCTGTACCTTTGTAACTTGCAAAATTCAGAACAAAATAGAATGAGTTCCTCCAAGCAGCACAACCACATTGATTTAGGTGAACAGAAAGAAATAGAGGTATTCGGCGCCCGTGTACACAACCTAAAAAATATTGATGTTAGTTTTCCGAGAAACGAGCTTGTCGTCATCACCGGCCTTAGCGGAAGCGGCAAATCATCCTTGGCTTTTGACACCATCTATGCCGAAGGCCAACGCCGCTATATGGAAACCTTTTCCGCATACAGCAGGCAATTTCTTGGCGGTATGGAGCGACCAGATGTAGATAAGATATCAGGATTAAGTCCGGTAATTTCAATCGAACAAAAGACCACAAACAAAAACCCACGCTCTACGGTAGGCACCATCACCGAAATATATGACTTTCTTCGCCTCCTATATGCGCGTGCAAGTGAAGCCTACTCCTACGCTACGGGCAAATTGATGCAGCGCATGTCTGAAGAGCAGATTGTGGATAAGATCATGGACGAGTTTAAAGATGAGCCGATATACATCCTAGCTCCGGTGGTAAAAGGCCGTAAAGGGCATTATCGCGAGCTGTTCGAGCAAATCCGTAAGCAGGGCTTCACCAAAGTGCGTGTTGACGGAGAAATACTCGACATCGCGCCTAAGATGCAGGTCGATAGGTACAAAATCCATGACATCGAAACGGTAATCGATCGCCTATATGCTTCGGAGGGCGATAAAAAGCGCTTGTACACCTCGGTGATGCAAGCGATGAAAACAGCAAAAGGAATTATTAAAATTGCCAATAAGGAAGGTCGCGAACATTTCTTTAGCCGTTACTTGATGGATGCCGAATCCGGCATCTCCTACGATGAACCGCAGCCAAACACCTTTTCGTTCAACTCCCCTTATGGGGCCTGCTCGCGATGTGATGGCCTAGGCTACATTTTTGAAATCGATAAAGCGATTGTCATACCCGACAAAAAACTGAGCATACAAAAAGGCGCTATTTTGCCATTGGGAGCCGCGCGTGAATCATGGACCTTTCAAGTGGTGAAAGCCGTAGCGAAAAAATTAGATTTTAGCATGACCACAGCCATCGAGAAGCTCAGCGATGAACAACTCGATTTGCTACTCTTTGGCGGAGAGGAGCCTATCGGCCTTACCGTGTCATACGGCAGCTATGGTTCCAGAGAATATAAGGTGCAGTTTTCGGGTATTTTTAAAATGCTCGAAGAAATCAATGGCAAAGGTGGAGATGACGCGCCGGTTTTGGACGACTTCCGAACAAAAGTAACTTGCCCGGTTTGTAAAGGAGCCCGACTGAAAGAGGAATCTTTGCACTTTAAGGTTGATAACAAAAACATTTCTGAGCTGGCAGGCATGGATATCGATAGCCTGCAGGAATGGTTTACCGGCATTGAAAAACGATTGAATGATCGGCAGAACACCATTGCTGCAGAAATACTGAAAGAAATTCGGACCCGAATAGGTTTTCTGCTCGATGTGGGGCTAAGTTACTTAACACTAGACCGCTCATCAAAAACATTATCCGGCGGTGAAGCACAACGTATACGCCTAGCGACACAAATAGGTTCACAGCTGGTTAATGTGCTTTATATCCTGGATGAGCCCAGCATTGGGCTGCACCAACGCGACAACGAGCGGCTGATAAATTCGTTAAAAAACTTACGCGACATTGGCAACTCGGTATTGGTCGTGGAGCATGATAAAGATATGATTCTCCATGCCGATTATGTGATTGATATGGGCCCGGAAGCAGGTGTGCATGGTGGCAGTGTTGTCGCGCAGGGCACACCGAAGGAGATTATGCAAGCGGATACCTTGACAGCCAGCTACCTCAACGGCCAACGGGAAGTCGCTATACCGAAAGAGCGCCGTGCCGGCAACGGAAAAACGCTAGCCCTGAAAGGCGCTACCGGAAATAACCTGCGCAATGTAAGCGTTGATTTCCCATTAGGTAAGCTGATATTAGTCACCGGAGTTTCCGGATCGGGCAAGTCCAGCTTAATAACAGGCACCCTATACCCTATCTTAAATAAGCACTTTTTCCGGGCAAAAACAAACCCGATGCCTTATAAATCTATTGAGGGGTTGGAACACTTAGATAAGGTTATTGAGATCGATCAAAGCCCTATTGGTCGCACACCACGATCAAACCCTTCTACCTACACGGGCGTCTTTTCCGATATCCGGACGCTGTATGTACAACTGCCGGAAGCCAAAATTCGTGGCTATAAACCTGGTCGTTTTTCATTCAACGTCAAAGGTGGCCGTTGTGAAACGTGTCAGGGCGCCGGTATGAAGATTATCGAGATGAACTTTTTGCCAGATGTGCAGGTGCCTTGTGAAACTTGCCAAGGCAAACGCTACAACCGGGAAACCCTTGAGGTTCGTTACCGGGGAAAATCGATCTCCGATGTGCTGGATATGAGCATCGATGAAGCCGTCGATTTCTTCGAAAACATCCCATCTATCTACCGCAAAATAAAGACGCTGCAGGATGTAGGCTTAGGATACATCACGTTAGGGCAATCGTCGACCACGCTTTCCGGCGGTGAAGCACAACGTGTCAAACTCGCTACCGAACTTTCGAAGAAAGATACCGGAAACACATTTTACATCTTAGATGAACCAACGACAGGTCTACATTTCGAGGATGTCAATGTGCTACTTGGCGTAATCAATCGCCTTGTAGACCGAGGCAATACCGTATTGATCATCGAGCATAATTTAGACGTGGTAAAAACGGCGGATTGGGTTATTGACATGGGCCCAGAAGGCGGAAAGAACGGCGGACAGCTAATGTTTGCCGGAATACCAAACGACCTGATCAAACAGAAAAAGAACGAAACAGCACGGTTTTTAAAACTAGAGATGGCGTAAGCCCTCTCTAGTTTCTTCTACAACACCCGCTCAAACTTCCCAAACAGCTTCCAAAAATGGGCGGCGTTCCCGGCACTGTATACCTCTTTTTTCCAATCGTTTAAAACAAGCGCAATCTCTTTTCCTGAAATTTCATACCGTCCGAAAAAAGGTGTTGCCCCACCGAAATAACCGAAATGATCGTTCAACGTATGCAATATATCAACCGTCACCTGCTCCACAAATAATATCATATGCTCGTCAAAAGCAAATCCCGCCGGATGCGGAACGAATGAACTATTCTCGATCGCTAGAAATTTGTTATTACTATCTACAGGCAAGTGTATGGCTGCACGATTTTCCAACGTATTGTCCCCAGCAGTATACTGTCGAAAATATTCCCGATCCAAATAAGGAATCTTCGCGAAGCTGCCAGCATCGACAATTACCGACTCAACAGGAAAGTAATCTTCGAAATTTAAAATCTCATTCACGGTAAGCTGCTTCTCCAGCAGCTCAGCAATGGGTATGCTAAAATATTTTGCAATTTGCAGCATGATTTCTATTTTCGGTTCTGCACGCCGCTCTTCGTAAGACGATATATTACCCCGTGTTAGTCCAAATAGGTCTGCAAAAGCCTGTTGACTCAGCCCCTTCACATTTCTCAGCTTCTTAATATTATTCCCAATTTGGCTCATTTAAAAAAAATTTTCAAAAAAAATTGTACACCCTATTGCAAAATTATTTTGCATTACCTATCTTTATGCAAAGAATATAAGCAAATATACAATTTAATTAGCCAATGCACTTTAATAAGATTGAAAAATATATAGAGAATACCGGTTTCACCATCAGCAAGAAGAATGAACAAGAGGGTTTGTTTATTATTGAAAGCGATGCCGATGGTATACGCAACCTGATCATCGGAGTTGCTCCACCTGTCATCATCTTCGAACTCTATCTCTTTTCATTAGCTGAGGACCGTACGGAAATCTTTAAAGCTTTACTTATTAAGAACCGGGACATTGTTCATGGGGGCTTCGCTTTGACGGAAGACGGGAAGAAAGTCATCTTCCGATACACATTGCAGGTGCACAATCTTGATCAAAACGAATTTGATGCAGCCGTTAATTCATTGTCATTGCTGCTTAGCGAATACTACGAACAGCTTATACAATTTTCAAAACCATAACGTGATGAATATTTTTAAAAGAATTTTAAAGATCGGGCAGGCAGAGATCCATGCATTGGTAGACATGATGGAAGACCCGATCAGCCTAACCGAACAGGGAATCCGTGACATGAAAAAACAGCTCCATGAAACAACCGAATCTGCCGCCAAGGTGAGGGCCTCCATTATTCGAACAGAAAATATGATTGTGGAAAAAGAACAGGAGACAGCACTGCTAGCCGACAAAGCAAAATCAGCTTTGACTAAAGCTCAGGAAGGCGAACTAACACCCGAGCAAGGCGAAAAATTGGCCACAGAAGCGCTCCTGATCAAAAAAAGAATGCAAGCGGATGTGCAGGCACTGCGCACAGAGATCAACGAATATGAAATCAAACACGAGGAGATCCACAAGCATATCGACATATTAGAAGTTAATATTTCCAAATGGGAAAAAGAACTCACCACCCTACGTGCCAAGCAAAAAGTGAATGAGGCGGCCTCCCTCGCGAACCGTCAAATGGCAAATATTGATAGCAACAGCACGTTAGATATGTTGCATAGGGTAAAGAACAAAGTAGCAAATGATGAAGCCCTTGCAGAGGCCTATGCCGAAATTGCCCAGAGCAAAATCGAACTGCCCGACGAACGCAAAGCTGTTCATGATGAATTAGCCGCGCTAAAAAAACAAATGGGGATTGACTAACAAGCAATATCCAGGATCGCCAACTGCACATACAAACAACCTGGAAAGGCTATACAGCAACAAAACACAAACCAAACGAATATGAAAAAATTTGAATACAAGACCGTAAAAGTAGAGCCAAAGGGATTTTGGCAAACGAAATTAGATCCGGAAGAGCTTGACAAAATACTAAATGCACTCGGCCAAGAAGGATGGGAGCTTGTCGGCATGCAAGACCTGGCCGTCAACGGTACTTCATGGACGTTCCACTATACCTTTAAACGATCCCTTGATTAAAAAAATCATTTCACATGGACGCTATCTTACACCTGCTATTCAACCCGCTACCAAACGCCATCATGACGGTGTTAACCGGTATCTCCCTGCTGTATTGGCTTTTCACCATGCTCTTGGGCGATGGCTTTGATTTTGGCGATGCCGATGCAAACGTCGATTTCGACGGTGCAGACGTCCACGAGGTAGACAGCCCCGACGATGCCCAGGTGCATAGCGATGGCGAAACCTCCTTATTTTCAAAAGCGATGAACTTTATCAATATTGGAAAAGCACCTCTGATGGTCATTGTAACCCTGTTTAAATTTATCGGTTGGCTGATCACCATTGCCTCTTCTCTGGCGCTAAATCTCGCCCAGTTCGGATGGAAATCTGTCCTGGTCTTGATCCCCATCTTTATACTCACCTACCTGCTGATGCACTACGTCACCATTCCGGTAGCGAAGTTATACAATAAGGTAGGCTACACCGGCGAAGAGCCCCACGATTTCTTGGGCCGCAGCGGGAAAATGCGCACCTCTTTGGAAGGCGACCGCATCGGCTCAGTAGAAATCATTATCGACAGCGATGTGATACGCCTCAATGTGAAAAGCCAAGACGGGAATAAAATCGCATACGGTGATTCCGTTGTCATCACCGGAGAAACAGCAGACAGAAAATATTATTACGTAAAGAAAGAAATAAACTTACACACCCTTTAAAATCTATTTAAGTATGACAAGCAACCCTTTATTATTTGTAGATGGACTCACCGGAATCGTATTGATTGCCGTTGGCGTCATCATATTCCTCATTTTAGCATTCTTCGTGGTGCTGAGCATGTTCTATAAAAAGATCCCACAAGGAAAATCCATCGTGAGGACAGGTATCGGAGGCTCAAAAGTCGCATTCAACAAAGGCATGTACGTTGTCCCGGTTTTTCATAAGATGGAAATCATGGACATCTCTGTAAAAAAAATTGAGATTGCCAGAATGCAGCATGATGGTCTTATTTGTAAGGATAATATCCGAGCCGATATTAAGGTCGCATTTTTTGTACGCGTTAACAAGTCTGTGGACGATGTCATCAACGTGGCGCAAAACCTGGGTTGCGATCGTGCTAGTGAGCCCGAAACATTGAAGAATATTTTCGAATCAAAATTTTCAGAAGCGCTAAAAACAGTGGGTAAGAAATTCGATTTCATTGAATTATACGAGGCGCGCCGCGAGTTTCGCGACGAAATTCTAAATATCATTGGTACCGATCTAAATGGTTACATTTTAGACGACTGTGCGATTGACTACCTGGAACAAACAGAACTACGATTCCTAAGTCCAGATAACATCTTGGACTCTGCCGGGATCAAAAAAATCACGGAACTGACTGCACAGCAAAATATGAATGCCAACCTCATTCGCCGTGAAGAAGAGAAGGTCATCAAAAAGCAAAACGTGGAAGCTCGGGAAGCAATTTTGGAGCTAGACCGACAACTGGCAGAGAAGGAGGAAAAGCAACGCCGCGAAATCGATAACATCAAGGCGCGCGAAGACGCTGAAATCACGAAAGTACGCGAGGAAGAACGTCTGAAATCAGAAACCGTACGTATCGCAACGGAAGAGCAACTGGCTATTCAGGAAGAAAATAAGCTCCGCCAGATCATTATTGCAGAGAAAAACAAACTGCGCACCGACGCCATAGAAACCGAGCGTGTAGAGAAAGATCGTGCCTTGGAGGCTACAGAACGCGAGCGTATTGTCACCTTGGCACAGATCGATAAAGAGCGTTCCGTAGAGACCGAAAAGAAAGGTATACAAAACGTGATCAAAGAGCGTGTTCAATTGGAAAAGGGCGTTATCGAAGAACAACAGTCTGTCAAAGATGTGGAGATTTTCCGTGAAGTAGAGCGGAAGAAACAAGCGGGTGTTATTGCGGCATCGCAAGAAGCAGAAGAACGGTTAATCGCAACGGTCAAAGCGGCAGAAGCAGCGAAGATTGCCGCCGAGCAGGAAGCCGAGAAAAAAGTGATCGACGCGGAAGCTTCTCGCCAGATTGCCGAGAAGAAAGCACAAGAGCTGCTGATTGAAGCAGAGGCAAAAAAGGAAGCATCAGCCAAAGAGGCCGAAGCGCGCAAAATCATAGCGGAAGCACAAGCGAAAGAAGAAGCTGCTATCGGCCTATCAGAAGCGGAGGTTATGATCGCAAAAGCGGAAGCCGAAGAGAAACAAGGAACAGCAGAAGCAAGCATCATCGAGAAGAAAGCAGCTGCATTCCGTACGGAAGGCTTAGCACAGGCAGAAGTGGTTCGTGAAAAGGCATTAGCAGAAGCGAAAGGTATTGAGGAAAAAGCCGCAGCTATGAAGCAGCTTGACGGTGTGGGCAAAGAGCACGAAGAGTTTAAACTGCAACTGCAAAAAGAACGGGACATCGAACTGGCGCATATCAACATACAAAAGGATATTGCTTCAGCACAAGCCGGAGTATTATCCGAGGCTTTGAAATCGGCGAAGATCGATATTGTCGGTGGAGAAACTATGTTCTTCGAAAACATCGTCCGCCAGGTATCCAATGCCAAAGGCTTTGACCAGCTCATCAACAAATCAAGCCATGCAACGGATATTAAAAACTCCTTGCTAGGAGAAAACGGTAGTGGCGATATTGCAGAGAAAATCAGAGGACTGGCTGATAAATACGGCATCTCTTCAAACGATATCAAAAACTTAACAGTATCCGCTGCCTTACTAAAATTACAGCAAGCTGCCTCGGCAGATACTGCAGACAGTGGATTTATTAGCTCGTTGTTTGGGCTAGCGAAGAACTTGGGCGTAACGAACCAAAAACTGAGTTAATACGAGATTTTCGGATGGGACTGCGTTGACACGAGCATGCACGTCATTGCGAAGAGGAGGAACGACGACGACCGCCGGAGGCAGCTCCGAAGGAAACCAATCTTACATTTGAAAAAATGTAGATTGCTGCGTCATACTTCCTCGCAATGACGCCTTTTTCTCGTCAAGCACTGACCGTCCTGGACCAAACTCATCCACTTTTTACTGTACGCTTATCGATAAAGAAGATCCTGAAAGATTTTTTATGGAAGAAACAAAAGAAATTAAACAAGATACCCTCGACCAAGGCGCATATGAAATTATACGCAAGCGGCTGCTAACACAGCGAGACGAGTTAATAAAAAGGCTTAATGCCTTAAATACGGCTAGAAAAGAAGTCTTCAATGCCACGGCCTTTGTCTTGAAGGCAAACCAGCGCATCACTACCGAAAACAATTGTGTAGCCCGTGGCATTATCGCTTTAGATACGGTTTGCATCTTTGGATACAACGTGCATTTCGGACTGCGCTCGGAAATCAGATTGGAAGATGTATTCAGCATCTACCTATTTGAAAATAACCAATTTGTTCCGCAACCGCTCGATCTCATTAACGACCCGGCGTTTATTGCCGACTACCAAAATTTATATAAATACTACCGCGACTCTATTTTCGCGCGCTTTCGCCGCACGGAAAATTATTTGTACATGATTTTCCAAACCAGCAAAAAGACCACGGACCTGAAAGCGTTTAAATGGCTGATCAAAGATGGGCAGCTGCACTATCAGGATGACCGCAGTATACACGACGTACGACTGCCTGAGCAGTTTGAATTCGAATGGACCAAAACCACACTGGAAGATCGTCGATTAGGAAAATTTCCACACATCTCTATCCGGGATAAGGTCTTTATTGAGGCGCTGCATGGCGATATTACCTTTAAAATCGAGGATAATACGGACAGTGGAAAAGGCATTTATGCAGAAAAAGTAACCAATCTGGATCAGCAACTGGATGATGCGGATTACTATTATGCAGACCTTGGAAACCTCATCGCCATCCGGATCAAACCTTACCAAGAAGAGATGCGCGCCTACGTGTTTAACCAACGCACGAAAGAAGTCATCAATCTAAAATCGCTAAACGATTCGGCAATATTACTACCCGATAATCAAGGAATTATCTTCTCAAACGGCTATTACCTGCAAAACGGCACACATAAGCTCTTCGACGGCGTTCTTGACGATGTAACCTTTCTACGTAAGATAGCGTCTCCAAATGGGGAAGATTTTCTGTACGTATTCACACAATCCGAGACCAACACCTATGTGTTGATGTCTTACAATATTATCCAGCAAGCTGTCGAAACTCCCATAATTTGTAATGGCTTTACCATTTTTCAAGACGGCAGTTTGACATATTTCCGGACGGAAGCGGAAGCTACCCGGCATCATCAAGTCCAAATTTGGGAAACACCCTATATGGCGCTGTTGCAGGAAAACGAAGAAAAGAAGAATGACCCACTTTATAAAGTGGGCAACAAGCAGATTGTACAGGCCATGGCAGAAGCCCAGGAAGTGATACAATTGGTCTATAAGGAAGACAGCTACGAGGGGCTTTATGAAGACATCTTAAAGAAATCCACCAGCCTGCTTGACTCGTATTTCTGGATCCAGGATGAAGCCTTGAAAAAACTAGGCGATCCACTGAAACAAATACAAGGCATCGCCAATACCGCCATTGACGAATTTGTCAAGGTGCAGGCACAGCGAAAACATGCTGACGATGCCATTTTAGCCGTAAACAAAAAGCTGGAAGAACTTCAGTTTTTCCAAAACAGCAGCAGTTTCAGCGAATTGGATCAGTTGGTTAGCCAGCTCGCAGCGGCGCGGCGGTTTATAGGCGAGGTGATCGAACTCAAAACGGTCAGATATGTTGACCTATCGCGAACGGACCAGATATTAGCACAACTGGATCTGCTTACGGCAGACCTGTCGGAACGCACCATCGGCTTTCTCTTACAAGACAATGCCTTGCAAAGCTATGAAAAGCGAGTTGCACAACAACGCGCGGCAGTAGACGCTATCGAAAAAGCATTTGACGCACGCGCCATAGAAGAAACGAATACAGCGATCTCCAGCGAGTTGGAATTGCTTATCGACATCTTGAACAGCCTGAAGATTGAGGATGCAACCCAGACCACAAAAATAGTCGAGAAGATCTCGGTGATCTTCTCCTCCCTCAACGAAGTTCGCGCCCAGTTAACGCGTAAATTGCAATCGTTGCGAAGCAGTGAAGCCACTGCCGAATTTTCTGCACAACTGACCCTACTTGAACAGTCTGTGACCAACTACCTCGAGCTCTCCTCCTCGGCAGATAAAGTCGATGAATACTACACCAAGGTCTTGGTGCAGCTGGAAGAGCTGGAAAGCAGGTTCTCCGAATTTGATGATTTTGCCCTAAAAATAGCCGACAAGCGCGACGAAATTATCAAAGCATTTAACAGCAAGCGCGAGCAAATCGTAGAACAGCTCAATAAAAGGAGTCTTTCCTTGGAACAGATCGGCCTACGCGTATTAAAAAACATCGAAAACAAATCGCTGACGTTTAAGAGCCGGGAGGAAATATCCAGCTTTTACGCAGCCGACTTGATGATTGATAAGGTGCGACAGCTGACGGAGGAGCTTCGGGGGCTGAATGATGTCTCCAAAGCGGAGAATCTGGAAAACTTGCTGAAAAAGTCTCAGGAAGATGCACTCCGTACGCTGCGCGATAAGTCAGAGCTCTACGTTGATGGTGATCATATTATCGCGCTGGGCATCCATAAATTTGCTGTCAACAAACAGGCGTTAAGCTTGACATTGGTACGCCGGAACCAAGCGTTATATTATCACTTGACAGGAACAAGCTTTTACCAAAAGGTAAACCACGATGAATTGTTAAGTTATGCTGACCTGTGGGAGCAAGAGGTGATATCGGAGAACAAGGCGGTGTATCGCGGCGAATACTTAGCCTACCAGGCGTTCCTTGCATCCCAAAACAATCCTGGATTCGATGCGGAAAAGTTCATCACACAGATCACAGAACAGCAATATTCAGAAAGCTATGTCAAAGGAGTACACAATGTGGACGCCCTGCTGCTATATGGTGCACTGCAAAAGATGGATAAAAAGCTTGAGCTTCTTCGTTACGAAGGTGTGGTACGCGCTTCTGCTCAGCTATTCTGGGAAGCGCTTCCCGATGAGGACAGGAGTCGACTGAACCAACTTATTCGCGCTACGCATAGCATGTTAAAGACGTTTAGCAACTCCAAACATTACCAGTCTGCCATTGACGAAATTGCGAAGCACTACATCACTACACCGAGCGCTACTGAAGTGTCAGCAATAGATGCGCAGACCATAGCAACCTATCTTTTTGAAACATTCACGCATTACGGCAAGTTCACGCTAAGTGAGGCCGCCGACCATCTTCGACAGGAGTTCGTACGCTTCCTTGCGGATAAAAAAGCACATAAAGATTTTGATCAGGATATCCATAGCGACATCTTCGATCTTACAGAGCGTTATTACCTGTGCTTGAACTGGCTGCATTCTTTCGTCGATCAAAGGGAAAACGCCAGCTCCTTAGCCAAGTTAGTGCCGGAAACGGCGGCGGCGTTACTATTTCCCGATGCGGCATACCATCTTGTCTTCGGTCAGGATGAGGCAAGTATAGCAAATCTGAAGGGCAACCATTCGTTGCTGGAAAATGGACAGCTGATCTTGCGTTACCATGATTTTATAAAGAAACTGGAGGCCTTTAGAACGAATGATGTCCCGCGTTTTGCCGCATTCAGCCAGGTAAAGGAACAACTGAGCAAGGCATACGAGAAAGAGCTTAAAATTCAGGAGCTGGAGCCCAAAGTTCTAACATCCTTCGTCCGCAACCGCCTGATTAACGAGGTGTATTTCCCACTGATAGGCAATAACCTAGCCAAGCAGATGGGCGCCGCAGGCGACAATAAACGTACCGCGCGGATGGGTATGCTTCTACTCATCTCGCCCCCAGGATATGGTAAAACAACATTGATGGAATACCTCGCCAAAACGATGGGGCTGCATTTTGTTAAAGTGAACGGACCTACGATAGGCCATTCCATCACATCCATAGACCCGATTGAAGCAAAGACCTCTGGCGAACGGGAAGAGTTAAAGAAAATTAACCTTGCCTTTGAGATGGCAGATAATGTGATGCTTTACTTGGATGACATTCAGCATTTGAGTGCGGAGTTTCTACAAAAGTTCATCTCCTTGGCGGACGGACAGCGCAAGATCGATGGTATTTTTGAAGGCGAAAGCAAAACCTACGACCTGCGTGGGAAACGATTCTGTGTCGTCATGGCGGGAAACCCGTATACAGAAAGTGGTGCCAAATTTCAAATTCCCGATATGTTAGCTAACCGTGCAGACGTATATAATCTGGGCGACGTTATCGGCGACACCGAGCATCTTTTCAACCTCAGTTTAGTCGAAAATGCAGCCATAGAAAACAGCTACTTAGCCAAAATTGCGGGTAAATCCTTCCCGGATTTTTACGCCCTTACGGCATATGTGGAGTCTGGCGCAGCGCAGCTCCCCGATCTAGAGGGCAACTACTTGAAACAAGAGGTAGATGATTTTATCGCTGTTCTCCGCCATGTGCTAAAGATTCGGGATGTGGTAATAAAGGTCAACAAAAACTACATTAGAAGTGCTGCCATGCAAGACAGCTATCGCACAGAGCCCCCTTTCAAGATGCAGGGTTCATACCGGAACATGAGTAAGCTGGTGCCGCAAGTTATTCCCATGATGAATGAACAGGAAATTGATCAGGTTATCTTAGCGCACTATGAAAGTGAGTCGCAGACGCTGACAGCCGATACGGAAAGCAACCTCCTTAAGCTCAAAGAACTAGCAGGCCTCAGCAGCCCAGCAGAGCAAGAACGTTGGGAAGAGATTGTTGGCATATTCCGAAAAAACAACAAGCACGGTGGTCTAGGCAAAGACGATAAGGTTTTTGCGCAACTGCTGTCTTTCAATGAAAATCTGGAAGGCATAATCCAGGCTATACAAGGTAAAAGCTAATATCGGCATGCATGATACGGAGATGGTAACGATGTCACCATCTCCCTCCTGCCCCACCGCCGCCAGATGAACCACCGCCAAAGCTACCGCCGCCGCCACTGGATGACCCACCACCGCCAAACGAACTGCCTCCACTGCTCGAAGAACTCCTCACCTTTTTAGGAATAACTTCTGTTCCTAAATCTTCCGTATGCTTGCAGTGTGCACAAGTATTAAACACTTGGCGAGAGCCCGATCTGCTGTAAGTAGCTGCCTTTAATGTTTTTGTTGCGCGCAGCGTATAGGTTTTAAAACCACAGGCTGGGCAAACGCTATGCGTAGACTTGCCATCCCAACCCAGCACACGCGATTCCTTGGTTAATCTATGTATCCAAATTTCATACACCTTGGTCCCTAACGACTCTTCTTTAAGTTGCCCTGCTTTCAAGTAGCCCTTTATGGTTTTAGAATCTACCGTATCCCGGTTTTGACGTTCCCAGTTACCGCTATCATCTGGAGGCGCAAAGCGAACAGTTGTTCTTTGGTATTTTCGCAACAGCGCAAAAAAACTAAACAGCATCAAGGGCGAGAACAGGTAGGGCACAATGGCGGCACGCTGGAATTGTTTGAGTGCATTCAACTTATTTTCCTCATCTAAGAAAGATGTTTTGATGCCCGTCCGTACCTCATACAGCTTAAATAGCAGGACATAGCTGGCGCAAAGCGCTAACATATAGGGAACGACAGAAGCGCTGAAAAAGACATTCCCGCCTCCGGAGAAAACTCCGGAGAATAGCAGGACAAACAGCATCGTGAAACCAGCGGCTGGTATGCTGAGCAACACATACACGAACCAGCCACTACAACCCTTAGTCTTTTTATCCTTCTCCTTGCCGCGGTATTTTTTTCCAAGCCTATGCACCCAGAAATACAAACCTATATACAGAAATAGTACAAATACCGCCGACAAAAAGCTATTATTGCGTAGGCTGACAAATGGTCGCGCCTCTGGCATCATCCCTGCTAATTCGGCCTGCACGTCATCCGCCTGCAAGGCTTGTTCGATCACTTTTGACGCGGCTAACACACCTCCATCATAATCTCCGTTCCGAAAGTTGGGCACCAACTCTTTTTCCCCTATTCGATGGAGGTACACATCAGGAAATATTCCTTCCAGGCCGTAACCCGATACGAAACGATACTCTCGTCTATCTTTAGCAACAAAAAGCAACAACCCACTATTTGCATTGCTTTTTCCTATGCCCCAAGTATTAAACAGCTGTAGCGCAAATTCGAAAACATCATAGCCTTCAAAATCATTCACTACAACGATGGCATACTCGGTTCCTGATTTACGTTCTATCGTGCTGGCAAGCGCATTCAACTCATTCTCTGCAGCAAGCGAAAGTACCCCGTCTGGGTTACTGACGAACACATCCTGACCTTGCGCTTTCGGCGAGGGCAATGTCGAAACGTTATGTTGGGCAAACGCAGCAATTGATAAGTGAAGTAACGGTAAGAAGATGGATAGAAACATCCATCTAGAAGTAAAAGCCTTTCGAATAGCGTGCATATAATAAGTACTAAGGTGCAGAAGTTTACGAAGTCTAGCCTAGCAAAAATCGTGCAGTACCTGGTCCTGTCATCTCGCCTACACTAACTTTTTGAAGTTCGGTTTCTGCCTAAATTTTCGCCATCATTTTTGTAACTTTGCTCTCGTATGTCAGATATTATTCAGTTGTTGCCCGATTCGGTCGCCAACCAGATTGCTGCTGGAGAGGTGGTTCAACGCCCCGCCTCTGCCGTAAAGGAATTGGTTGAAAATGCTATTGATGCAGGAGCAGATAAGATCAAAATTATAGTAAAGGATGCAGGAAAGTCGTTGATTCAAATCATCGACAATGGTTGTGGTATGAGTGTGACGGATGCGCGCCTTTGTTTTGAGCGACATGCCACCTCGAAAATACGCAAGGCGGAAGACCTATTTGCCATACGAACCATGGGGTTTCGTGGGGAAGCAATGGCTTCCATTGCGGCCATTGCGCAAGTGGAATTAAAAACGCGCCGCGTGGAAGATGAGCTGGGTACCGTCGTAGAAATCGAGGGCTCGAAAGTCGTAAAACAGTACCCGGAAGCGCTGCCCGCCGGGACAACCATTTGCGTGAAGAATCTGTTTTACAACATCCCCGCACGCCGGAATTTTTTGAAGAGCAATTCGGTAGAAATGCGCCATATCATCGATGAATTTCAGCGGATAGCATTGGCACACCCCACCATTTTCTTCAGTCTCCATAGCGATGGTAACGAACTTTTCCATTTGCCATCGGAAACGTTAAAACAGCGCATCGTCCATCTTTTTGGAAATAGCTACAACCAGCGGCTAGTACCTGTCGAGGAGGAAACGACCATTATCTCTTTACGAGGATTTATTGGTAAGCCCGAATACGCCAAAAAAACACGTGGCGAACAATTCTTTTTTGTGAACAACCGCTTCGTCAAAGATCCGTACCTCAATCATGCGGTGATGAATGCGTACGAAGATATCCTGCCATCCGAAACATTTCCACTTTATGTTCTGTTTATCGATATTGATCCCGCGAAGATCGATATCAACGTACATCCTACAAAAACAGAAATTAAATACGAAGATGATAAGGCGATCTATGCCATTTTACGTTCGGCGCTGAAACGCTCCATTGGCCGCTACAACATCGCTCCAACGCTAGACTTCGACCAAGAAACAAGTTTTACGAATTTGATAACCAGCAAACCGCTGGAAGAGATCCAAGCGCCCACCATTTCCTTTAATCCAAACTTCAATCCTTTTGAGAATCCCAAATCCACGGCCAGTTCGCGCTCGTCGGCCTATGCGGAAGGTTTTGAGAAAAAAGCAGGAATACCACAAAACTGGGATACTTTATATAAGATATCCCAACAGGAGCCTACGGAACAAATCTCATTAATGCCGGATGAAAATTCCTCAGCGACGAACGCAACAGCTCTTGAAGCGGAAACAGAAAAAAAACTAGCCGTAAAAAAGCAGTTTTTCCAGCTTCACAATCGCTTCATCGTCTCGCAGATACATTCCGGTTTTATCTTGATCGACCAGCAAGCCGCACACGAACGTATTTTATACGAGCACTATATCGAACAATTGGAAAACAACCAAGGCATCAGTCAGCAGAGTTTATTCCCGCAAACGGTGGAACTGAATAGTGCCGATTTTGCGTTGATGGAAGATATTTTGCCTGAAATCCAGACCTTAGGCTTTCAACTACGGCCATTTGGAAAAACAACGTTTATTGTAGACGGGATTCCGGCCGACCTAGGCACCGGTATCAATGAAAGTAAGATTTTAGAGCAACTTCTAGAAGATTTTAAAAACAATAAGGACGCCCTTCAACTTAATAAGAGAGATAATCTGGCCCGCAGCTTGGCAAAAAATGCTGCGATCAAACCCGGCACATCATTGGACAATCAAGAAATGGCGGAGCTGATCGACAATCTTTTTGCTACCGAATCGCCAAGTATTTCCATATTTGGAAAACCTATTATCGTGACGATAACGCTGCAGGAGCTTATGGAACGCTTTAATAAAAATTAAAAACACTGACTTTATCAACATACTTTATTTATAACATATGTTTTCAAATCTAACACCCGTAGTAAAGAATCTTCTGATCGCCAATGTTATATTTTTCATTGGCTCTCGCTTACTTCCTGGGTTGTACATATATTTACCAGCGTTCTACCCCGATTCGCCAAACTTCTATATCTGGCAGCTAATTACCTATATGTTTATGCATGCCGATATCGGGCACATCTTTTTCAACATGTTTTCGATGTTGATGTTTGGCCCTATTCTCGAACAAACATTGGGTTCAAAACGCTTTTTAAACTTCTTTCTCATCTGTGGCTTAGGTGCACTCGTTTTACATTTTTCAGTAGACGCCATCAATATATATCAGGCTACTGGCCATCTTTTTCCACTTAAAAGCGGCGTCTCGCTTGAAAATGCAGGCGCTTTCCTACAACCTATCTACCGCACCCCTATTTTGGGTGCCTCGGGTTCTGTATTTGGTATTTTATTAGGCTTCGCCTATCTGTATCCGAATATGAGGCTGATGCTCTTATTCCCGCCCATACCTATTCGTGCAAAATACTTAGTCGGTGGCTTAATCGTTATTGAATTGTATATGATTATCACAAAGTCTGGCGGCAATATCGCCCATATGGCTCATATCGGTGGTGCTCTTTTCGCTTTCCTGCTGATGAAATTATGGGGCATTCGTAAAGGCTATTAGTATGAAAGAAAGCGTGTTGAAAGCATTTTGGCGGGACACCTACCAAAGTCGGTCTCCAATCCCGTTCATCATCTCCGTGCAGGTGCTTGTCTTCGTTTTGATTCATTTATTCGAACTTCTTGTCGACTTGAATGTCGTTCAATTCTCCTTGGAGGAATGGATAAGCACGCACCTTACCTTACCCCTTTCACCCACCCGCTTTATACAGCAGCCCTGGACAATCGTAACGTATTCATTCATCTATAAAGGGCTCTTTCAGCTTCTTTTCGATTGCCTGTGGTTGTATTGGATAGGCAACACCTTTCTGAACTTCTTAACCACCAGGCAGTTCTTATTTTTATATAGTTCAGCGGTGCTCGTAGGTGGCATGCTCTACCCGCTATTCGGGTTGATTCCTGCCTTTCATACAAACACACCCTTGTCGTTCTACGGAGCTTCCTTTGCGCTAGGCTCCATCGTAGCGGCTATAGCCACACTCGTTCCGAAGTCTGAAATTAGGCTATTGCTATTTGGAAATGTCTCTTTTAAAAACCTAGCAATTGTCTTTATTACACTGTCTGCAATATTGATCGGGATGGTCAATAAAGCCGGTGCAGTCACTTTCCTATGTACTTCTTTCTGGGGGCTATTTTTTGTCCGTGCGTTGCAACAGGGCAACGACTTCAGTTTATTTTTTCAATTTAAAAAGAGGTCAAAACTTAAAGTAGTACACAGCAAAGGGATACGATCTGCACATACTTACCGGCATCAATCCGATCTCCCTAATCAGGAAGAAGTAGACGAGATATTAGATAAAATTTCGATAAGCGGTTACGATAGCCTAACCTCTCAGGAGAAAGAAGTGCTATTCAAAGCAAGTAACGATGAGAGGTAATATGGCAAAGAAGCGCGTCTTTAAAAAAGATCTGGGTTTTCTCAGCAAAACGGTATTTATTTGCCACGTGCTGGCCACATTGTTTCTATTGTTGAGCTATGCCGCATCGTTCATTAATCCTAAAACATTTTGGCCGCTTGCTTTTTTTGGGTTAGGATATCTCCCGATCCTGCTCGTCAATGTTGGCTTCGTCATTTTCTGGGTGCTGCGCAAGCCCAAAATAGCACTATTTATGTCGTTGCCCATTTTACTGGGATGGAATTTACTAAACCAACACATGGGCTTCAACAGCGCGCAAACCCATGCTGTAAAACCGGATAGCGCCATGCGGATCATGACCTTCAATGCACATCTTTTCATCGACATGGAGCAACTTCCATCTGCCGATGTGAAGAGCGATGTCATCGCCCTGATTAAAAAAACCAACCCCGACGTGCTTTGTTTCCAAGAGTTCTTTTCTAAAATAAAAGGAACGAAAAAAATGACGCAACGCATTATGGAGGAAGCCGGCTTTGAAGATTATTACTTTGAAACCGCCATGAAAAGCGAACATGAAGGTTATGGGCAAATTATATTCTCTAAATATCCTATCGTTCATTCCGGTACCATCACGAAAAACGAATACGGGATAAATCGAATTATCTTTGCCGACATTGTACGAAACAGCGACACAGTTCGAGTGTACAACGTTCATTTGCGGTCATTTGGCCTCCAAACAGAAGACAAGGAATTCATTCAAAACCCTTCCCATACCGCGAATGAAGAACATGCGACAAGAAGAGTGGGCAGGAAATTAAAGTATGCTTTCGAGGGGCGTAGCCGACAGGCCGAAGCCCTTCGCGATCATATGGATAACACACGTTATCCAATTATCGTTATGGGCGATTTCAATGATACCCCCATGTCTTACAGCGTAAACCTTATCCGTAAAGGGCTGAAGAATACATTCCGAGAAAAGGGGCAAGGCTGGGGTGTTACCCATTATGAAATGCTGCCGTTATTCCAGATCGATTACATCTTTTGCAGCGAAACCTTCAACGTGCAGCACTATAATATCGTCAAAGAAAAGCTATCCGACCATTACCCGGTTTGGGCTGATATTGTGCTGCAATAAATGTTAAGGCTTGTGGCGCCCTTAGGATGGGGGCACCTCTAGAAACTCCAGCGCCTGCCTGACAAAAGGATCGCTCCTATTCTTAACCTTAAAATAAGCCTCCCGCCCAAAGTAAAAACGGCCTACAAGCGCTTCAATATCGCTTTCGATAACCTTCCTGAGATCATTCTTCTTACGATCGGAAATGACAAAGCCTTCGCCGCGCACAAAACCAATGAAACGGTTGTATTCGTTATCGGTAAGGTGATATCCTTGTAGAAAATTATCGATCGAATAGGCCGGAAGTTTCTTGGTAAACCGGGTATACACAAACTGCTCGATAAAGCTATACTGAATCAAATCCTGGTAAAACAAGTTTAACGCGTTGGAGTCTTGCGGAACAATAACGTCAGGCATAATACCGCCACCGCTATACACGGGTTTGCCCGCACGGGTTTTAAACGTTTTCCCGTGTGCATATAGCGTATCCAAAGCCCACAGCCCTTCATACATATTGTTGAAATCAACCATATTGGACCAATTGGCCGTATATTTTTTCTGAATGCTTCTTCCCAATGGCGTAAAATACCGGGCAATACTAAGGTTTACAGTAGATCCATCCGAAAAATCATACTGCTCCTGCACGATTCCTTTACCATAAGAACGTCTGCCGATGATGGTCCCGCGGTCCCAATCCTGAATCGCCCCAGCCACAATTTCACTGGCTGAAGCCGTATTCTCATTGATGAGAATGGCCAGCGCTCCCGTCGAAAAGTTGCCCCCTTCATCGGAAAAATATTCCTGTCTACTTTCGTGGGCTCCTTCCGTATACACCACCAAACGACGATCACTGAAAAACTCACTGGCCAGCTTAATGGCCATATGAAAATAGCCTCCGCCATTGTCGCGAAGGTCTAAAACAAGTTTATTAGCCCCTTGCTTTTTCAATTCGACGACAGCCTGTCGAAATTCGTCGCCGGTATTCATTCCAAAGCGCCTTACTTTGACATAGCCAACGCCCGGACGAATCATGTACACTACATCCAACGAACTTACCGTAACCTGATCCCGAACGACTTTTATTGGTGTCTCCAGATCTTCGCGATCCCTTTTAATATGAATGCTAAGTGATGTGCCGCGGCGACCCCGGATAAGCTTCTCTACGCTTTCTCGAGAAATATTGACACCGGCGACGGTCTTATTTCCGATGCGCAACAGTTTATCCCCTACACGAAAGCCCGATTTTTCCGCAGGACCGCCACTAATCAGCGAAACAATCATCAAGGTGTCGTTCAAATTGAAATACTCCATGCCAATACCTTCGAAAGTACCTTCTAATATTTCTGTTTGACGCAAAGATTCATTAGGAACTAAATAACTAGAATATGGATCTAAATGGGAAATGATGTGATTAATAGCGCCGTTCTGAATGGAATCGACGTTCACGCTATCCACGTAACTGTCGGTCACCAAATCCAAGAGTTGCTGGATCTTCCAAGTGTTGTTTGATAAGCCAATGGGCACTAAACTATTTCCTGGCTTGCTCCCTTGCTCATCCACATAGTTCTGACCGAGCAGAATGCCCAAAAGCAATACTGCTGCATATGTAGCTGCCACAAAGAGATTCCGTTTAGTGCCTTTTTGCATGTACTAAGATTCGTTCGCAAAATTAATTAGTTTTCTCAAACTTGCGCGGTAAATTAATAAGTATTTGATTAAAATACGTTTAAAAGTCACTATTGTTCATATTTTTTGGTAAAATTTTAGCTTCTGTCCGACGAATAATTTGCAATTTTATGCAATGGCGCAAAAACATCGCGCGTCCCATTTGGTAAGAGATTTGTACATTTAAAGAATATCAGTTTTGCACGAGATAGAACCCTATTACAACTGGCGCGACGATTACATCGCCGCCGATGATGAACGCTCGCCGTTTTACGGAGTGGTTTACAGTGAATTTGAGTTTGACAAGAAAATCTATAACTTTTTATTGCATCCGCAGTGGGATGAGTTTGGTTCGCAGACCTTGTACCTAAAAATTTTATATGTAGACTATGATAAGGGCTTCGCTATCCTAGAGCTCATCGGCGAGTGGAATGATGCTATTTACAACGATATCATGCTGTTGAAACGCGAGATCATTGATATACTGACTGGGGAAGGCATACATAAATTCGTTTTAATCGGTGAAAATGTATTGAACTTCCATGGATCGGACGATTCCTATTATGAAGAGTGGTACGAAGATACCGCCGATGGCTGGATCGTTGCGATAAATTTCAGAGACCATGTGGTAGATGAGTTTAAAGCCCAAAACATTGACTATTACATACATTTCGGTGGAGACTTTAATACCTTCCCATGGCGAACCCTCAAGCCCAAGCAACTTTACCACCACATCGAAGAACGGATTAACAAGCGTTTGGGCATGTAGCGATTGTAGTAAATGCAGCAGGGTTTTGTCGCCGCTTCTCTATTATTTTCATTAACTTTGTTATCAAATAAATACGTTAATTTATGTCATTCAGAATAGAAAAAGACACGATGGGCGAAGTGCAGGTCCCTGCTGACAAATATTGGGGAGCACAAACCGAACGTTCACGTAACAATTTTAAAATTGGACCGGCAGCGTCTATGCCAAAAGAAATTATTGAGGGCTTCGCTTACCTTAAGAAAGCTGCGGCTTATGCCAATCATGAGCTTGGCGTTTTACCTATAGAAAAACGCGATGCAATTGCAGCCGTATGCGATGAAATTCTCGCTGGCGAGCTTACCGAAGAGTTCCCATTGGTAATCTGGCAAACAGGTTCTGGAACCCAATCCAATATGAATGTCAATGAGGTTATTGCCAATCGCGCGCAGGTACTTGCTGGTGGTAAAATTGGCGAAGGGGAAGCTGTTCTTAAAGCAAATGACGATGTTAACAAATCACAGTCATCGAATGACACTTTTCCTACGGGCATGCATATTGCAGCTTACAAGGCCGTAGTTGAAGTAACAATTCCTGGTGTTGAGAAACTTCGCGATACATTGCAGCGCAAATCAACCGAGTTTATGAACGTCGTTAAAATTGGTCGTACCCACCTGATGGATGCAACGCCAATCACGCTAGGACAAGAGCTTTCTGGATACGTTGCGCAATTAAACCATGGCTTAAAAGCTGTGAAAAATACCCTTGCACACCTTGCCGAGCTGGCCTTAGGTGGAACGGCAGTGGGCACAGGACTAAACACGCCAAATGGTTATGATGTGGTTGTGGCGAAGCACATCGCAACATTTACCAACTTACCATTTGTCACAGCACCCAATAAGTTTGAGGCATTAGCAGCCCATGACGCGATCGTGGAAACACATGGCGCATTGAAACAACTTGCTGTTTCCTTAAATAAAATTGCCAATGACATCCGGATGCTAGCCTCTGGTCCGCGTTCTGGTATTGGCGAAATTTTAATTCCAGAAAATGAACCAGGGTCTTCTATTATGCCAGGCAAAGTTAACCCCACCCAGTGCGAAGCCTTAACAATGGTTGCGGCACAGGTGATGGGTAACGACGTCGCTATTACTATCGGTGGTACACAAGGGCATTACGAACTCAATGTGTTCAAACCGTTGATGGCGGCCAATTTCTTACAGTCTGCACGGCTTATCGGCGATGCCTGTGTTTCTTTTGAAGAGCATTGCGCAATCGGCATCGAGCCTAACCATGCCCGTATTCAAGAGTTAGTAAACAATTCATTAATGTTGGTTACCGCGCTTAATACAAAAATAGGCTACTACAAAGCTGCGGAAATCGCGCAAACCGCCCATAAGAACAACAGCACGCTGAAAGAGACAGCAATTGCTTTAGGCTACGTTACAGCGGACGAATTTGATGAATGGGTAAAACCAGAAGAGATGGTCGGAAGCTTAAAATAAGCACGTGACAGATATTCGAAAATTAATAGTTAAAACAGCAGCATGCTTGGCCATTTTGGCAAGCATGCTGTTTCTTATCAGTAGCTGCGTGAGGCATTCGGAAATGCAGACAGAAGGAGCAGATTATCTGCAAGGAGCCTGGATTCAGGATAGCATCCCCCACCAAGCGGAGATGATGGACTACACCCTGCATGAGTTCAAATTTATTTGCGATTCTGTTTACACCACCATGCGCGTGCATGCAAAGACGCAGCGTATACCAGACACGTGCTACAAACAGGGGGAGTGGACAGAATATGCGAAAGGTGTTTACGTTATCCGAGGCGACAGCTTGATCGCGGAAGGCATTTACACCAAAGAGAATGGCAAATACAAAACGGCGGGCTGTTACAAAACGGGCACCTATCTCCCTCGGTATCGTATAGCTTATCACAGTGCTGATTCACTTGTGCTCGAAAGCCGTTTCGACCAACGTCCTGTTGTTCTTCGAAAAACACAAGCAATTTCGTGTGTGCCAAAGCGCCGCTGGGAAGACTAATGTGCACTTACATGACTAAAAAAATAAAAAAAGCGTGCATCTTGGTATTAGATACACGCTTTTCTTTATTTTCTTAATCGTATTAATTAATCAACTTATTCTCGTCACTTGCTGATTTCAACAAGTGTGATTTCAAGTCAGTTTCGGCTTGTATAAGCTCTTGTTCCACAACTTTTCGCTTCTCGCGACCCTCGCGCTGTATCTGTAAAACCTGCTCGATGGTAGAAACAATATCCTGATTAGCCTTCTTAATCGTTTCAATATCCACAATGCCCCGTTCCGTTTCCTTCGCTACGTTAATAGTGGATTCTTTAAGCATTTCTGAATTACGCCGCAACAGCTCATTGGTAGCATCGGTCACGGCTTTTTGTGCCTCCAAAGCTCGTTGTGCATGGGCAATACCAAGAGTAAGCACCATTTGGTTTTTCCATAGTGGAATCGTGTTGACCAACGAAGACTGTATTTTCTCCATCAAAGCAGAGCTATTATTTTGGATCAATCGAATCTGCGGAGCCGTTTGCAACACCACCATACGCGTTAGTTTCAGATCATGCACCTTGCGTTCGAAGCGAACAACGTGTTGTTCCATATCTTTGTAAGCCTGTATCTTGTGCTGGTCCCCAGATTCTTCCGCCTCTGCCCGCATCTGTGGCAAGGTGGTGCTATGGACCTCCTGAAGCTTCTCTTCTCCGGCGGCGATATAGAGCGAAAGCTCTTTAAAATAGTTCTGATTTTCCACAAACAGCTTGTCAAAGATTGTCACATCTTTCGCCATGGTTTTGTAGTGCCCTTCCAGCTTGAGCTCGATTTGGTGGATATTCTTTTCCACCGATTGATACTCCGTGCGCATGCGCTGCAACTTCTTCTTGAAATTATCAAAAAACGGGATAAGCGGCTTCTTGTTCAGATTCTCATCAAACGATTTAATGTCAGAGCGCAGATTCAATAAGATATCTTCCGCTCCCCCCATGTCTTTGGTGCGCACCTGTTTCAATATTTCATTGGAAAAATTACTCACCTTGGTTTGGCTACCCACACCATATTGAATAACATCGGTAGTTGATGTTAGGTTAATCTTACTCTTATATTGTTCGATTTGCGACTTTTCCTCCGGTGTGAAATTCACCGCCATCGCTTTGCTCTTATCTTCTTGACCGTCGTCCGTTATTGTTAAGTCGAGATTTGCCATCGTCTATTCGTTTAAAAGGTTTCTATTTTTTAAGCTTTGGATGTAAACATCCGTTTCTGCGGATACATCTAAAATACCCGACTTAAATTGGTTGGTAACTTCCTGCTCAATAGCTATTGCCGCCTTGGCAATAACATCCTCCAGCTTTTTCTTAGACTCTGCCGTAACACTATTATTTAAGCGCGAGTTTTCAATTTCATCATACTTCATCAGTACATTTACAACGGTAGAATGCCGCACTAAAAATCGCTCAGCTTCCATTTTATCGCTCTGCTCCAAGAGCTGAAAAAGATGTATGATTTTATCAATATCGCGGTGCATCGCGCGGTTGTCTATCTCTTTCCGCCAGTGCATCAGCCGCTCAATAAACAATTGCGGCGTATCCAGTACGGCCTGCGGCAATAATTGCATCTTATTTCGGGAAGCTGCCGTCGGAATCCAGGCAAGCGGCCGTACCTCAGCCAACTCCAGCCGTTGCAAGTAAGGCCGCGCTCGATTTAGAAGCAAACCATTACCGACAATGTATGACGTCACAGACCCACCTAAAGTAAGCAACATGGCTTGCGAAAGGGTGCCAAAAAAATAAACAAACGACGCAAACAGGGCAACCTCAACCAGCAACAAAATTACGCCAGTGGCGTACCAAGACTGAATCTTACTCTTCCGAGCCTGGGCAAGCATCACAAACGGAAAGATGTGTACGGGAAGGGGAACAAACATCAGGATGGATATAAACGTCCATGCAAGTTGCTGTAGCTCCCATCGTTTAGATTTCTTTGTCGCGAATCCCATTCTGCAATTTACTTATTTTTTTTAATTCCTTAAGATATAACTTAATAGCTTGTATCAATTCTTATTCCAATGGCTGCAGCCCGTATCCGTCAGGCTTTAAACCTAATGAATATGGAATAATCCTGACAATCTGTCCGTAAAGCAAAAGCTCATTTCCCACCCCAGTCCTTAACCATGTTATTGCACAGAAAAATAAATTACCTTTACCTATGCAACAGTCCATTTCCTATATCGGAGCATTACGCGTGCTCGCCACCATCTTGGTCATCCTAATCCACGCGTCCACCGGCTATCTCAATAACTTTCATCCTGCATCTACCGATTGGCATTTCGCCAATGCGCTGAATAGCTTTTCCCGATTCTCGGTGCCGCTGTTTGTCATGATCTCAGGAGCCCTCCTCTTAAACAAGCAAGAAGATATTGTTGTTTTTTACCAAAAACGGGTGAGCAGAATTTTGGGGCCTTTTGCCTTTTGGGTTTTCGTCTACCTTGTATACTATTTCTACCGATACACTAATTTTGATGTTCTGCCGCTATCGCGCGTGGCCGAAATCAGTATAGATAAGCTTTTACATGGGCCTAGTGCACACCTATGGTTTTTGTACATGATTGTCGGCCTCTATCTTGCTGTGCCTTTTTTGCGTATTTTGGTCACCTATAGCCAAGAACGAGCGCTATTGATTCTGTTGCTAGTATGGTCACTGTCACTGGTCATCATGGAGAAGAGCTATTATGCATATGTCCCGAAGATAGACCTGACCTTCTTTTCCGGCTATGCCGGATACATGATTCTTGGCTATTACCTTGCTAAAAAGGCATGGCATATCCCCACGCTATTCTTGGTGTTTCTTATTGCCGCAATCGGTTTATTGAATACCTGGGGAACATTTTATATCAGTGAGTCCAATAACGGGTTTTCGCCAACGCTTTACAATTATCTCGGCCTCAACAACGCGATACTAGCCGCTGCCGTCTTCCTTCTTGTTAAAAAATTAGTGACATGCCCGCTACCATTTGCCTTCGCGTACCTAGACCGTCTTAGCTTCGGTATTTATCTTGTACATATAATCGTGCTAAACTATGTGCACCCGCTTATTCCTTTTGATACTTTTCTGAAGATACCGCTGGCTACGCTGCTTACCCTATTGGCATCAAGCGCGATTATCTTCCTTTTACGCAAAATTCCCTATGTAGCCTATGTGAGCGGTTAGGATATTTCTGTGGGGTATGCTCGCTGCTTGGAAAATAGCAGATGTGCCACAAGCGCCAACAGACTAAACAAAGCACCTACGGCGCATACAGCGGGCCAACCAGCTTGCTCCCAAGCAAGCGCTGCCAGGTAGGTGCCGAGCGAGCCGCCCATGAAATAGCAAACCATATACACGGTATTCAAACGACTTGTCGCATTGGTCGGTATCGAAAAATAGTCGGTTTGATTCATAATATGGGCGCTTTGCAACCCCAGGTCAATCAGGATGATACCAATAATCAAACCGACATAGGTGTTTCTTCCGAAATAGATAAATCCCCAGCTCAACAATAAAATCAGTAGCGAAAAATAGATCAGTTGATAGATGGAAAACCGTTGATGAAGCCTTCCGACGAAAGCTGCCGCCAAGGCACCTGCGGCACCCACCAAGCCAAAACTTCCAACGATGGAAGCGCCAGCAAAAAAAGGAGCGCCCTCTAGGTGAAAAACCAAGGTCGTAAAAACGGCAGACATCGCCCCAAAACCCATCGCACCGCGAAAGGCAGCCAACTGTAGCCGCGGTTCTGTTTTCGCTAGGTGCCAAACGGAGCGCATAAGCGAAATATAGGATCCTTTAAAGTTGGGCTTAAGCTCCGGCAGTAAGAAAAAAACCGATAGCCAAGTGACGATCATTGCCCCGCCGGCGAGCCCAAACATAGACCGCCAACCCCAATACTGACCAACAATGCCACTAAAAAAACGTGACAACAAGATGCCCATAAGCAAACCAGACATCACTAAGCCGATATTGGCAGATTTCTTGTCCGGCAATGAAAGCTCAGCAGCCATCGGTACAAAGATCTGCGGGATGACAGATGTTACCCCGATAAAGAAACTGGCAACAAAAAGCATCCATAAACGATCCGCAAATGTCATCAGTAATAACGCCGCTATAACAAGCACCAAGTCAAACAGGATCAGACGTTTCCGCAATAGTTTATCGCCCAAGGGCACAATGAACAATAAACCACAGGCATAGCCCAGCTGCGTGAGCACCGGAATTTTACTTACCGTGGATTCGGCTACGTGGAAATCATTCGCAATCAATCCGAGCAGCGGCTGATTATAGTAGTTATTAGCCACCACCAAACCGGAGAGGATAGTCATGAGCCATAAAATGGCAGGCGTGAGTTGAGGCTTTGAAGATAGCGTTTGCATACAATAGCTTTATAGGCTTGCCAAGGTAGCCAATAAAGAAAAAGCCTGCAATGAGAAGCAGACTTTCCATACTAATTTTGACATTAGGCTTTCTTTTTATAGATGTAGTGGGACGCTAATTCGCCTTCAATAATCTTCCCTTCTTGGTCCAGCTGAAAGAGCTGGTTCTCCCCCACCTTTAATTTTAGGTTGGTGTCTTTCCCCATCAAATGAATGACAGAACCGTTATCATGCCACATGATTTTGCCGCTGTCTTCCGTCTTCAAGTCTCTTTCCAGATATTCGCTATGGATTTGGAAGGTTTCATCCTGATTGATCACGATGCTGGTCTTGATGCCGGGACAATCCGCACAAGGCAAGGTTGCTTCATACGTGCCGGGCCAATCGAGCGAATTTTGGGAGTTATGCGCGTTGTCGGTATGTGCTGTTTCGCCGCCAACGGCGACTGTATCTGCCGTTTGCTTGCCTCCTGAGGACGACGACGAACCTGTGCAGGCCAGAAAAGACACACATACCGCAGCTAAACCTAGTAATTTTTTCATCTTTGCTTTTTTGCTATACCAGCAAATTGTCTGCCAGTATGCGAGTCACGCTTGGTGCAAAAAAAAAGAGCGCGCCAAAACTGACACGCTCCACCCTTTATCTTATTGCTCCCAACGAACTTTTTCCTCGATGGAGGAGCGCACGGGTTCGCGTGGCTCACTCTCATGATGTCCAAGGTAGAACAAGCCTACACATTTTTGATTGGGCTCAAGTCCTAAGAACTCGCCAAGATGATTGATCATTCCTGGTGTTGCCCAATAACCGCCAATGCCTATGGAATGCGCGGCGAGCCATAAATTCTGAACGGCACACGACGTGGCAGCAAGCTCCTCCCATTCGGGCAAATCGCCCGTGTAATTAACCACAATAGCAATCGCCACATTAGCCGTTGTTGCTTTCTTGCCCATGTTAACTTCCGTCGCTTCCGAATATTTCTCGGCTGGCGTGATCGTTTTGTAGATCCGGCTCAATTCTGCCCCTAAGCGGGTCAAGCCGTCTTTTTGAAACACCACAAAACGCCATGGCTGCGTGCGTTTGTGTGTAGGAGCAGCATTGGCCGCCTCCAAGATCGTTAGCAGATCTTCCTTGCTGATATCTTGATCGGTAAAACTGTTTTGATTGACCGTCCTTCTATAGTGTATGGCTTTTAATACGTCGTTTGTCATTTGTTATATCTTACTGTATTGAATTTATATGTAGTAAAAAAACGGCTACGCTGTCAAGCCTTGATATGGCTTAGTATCGCCCAACCGTTTGGTATCTTGTGTGGATCAACTTTTGTTTAGTACAAAAATAGATAGTTATCCCTGCTAAGCACGTTCTTCCCAAATGGTAGCAATGTGCAATATCGTGCTTACGGCTTTTTCCATATCCTGACGGCTTACCCATTCCATTTTTCCGTGAAAAGCATGACCACCAGCGAAAACGTTGGGACAAGGCAAGCCCATAAATGATAGCCTCGAACCATCTGTACCACCGCGGATGCTACGACGCTCTGCGGGAAGGCCGGTGCGAGTAATGGCCTCCAACCCCACCTCCATAATCTGGGGATATTGATCTAACACCTCTTTCATGTTTCTGTACTGCTCATTCACGATAAAGTCGTATGTCACGCCTGGATACTGCGCAACCACATTTTCCACGATTCCACGCAACTCATCTTCGTGCTTTTCCAAGTTAGCGGTGGCATGGTCTCGGATGATAAAATCAATTTCCGCCTTATCAACGCCGCCCTGGATATGGTTCGGGTGCACAAAGCCTTCTTTTTTGGACGTCGTTTCAGGCGACAAACGGTCTTTAGGCAGAGCCTGAATGATTTCAGAAGCGATCTTGACGGCGCTAAGCATCTTTCCTTTGGCGAAGCCCGGGTGTACCGAGACACCGTGAATGCGAACGCGAACGCCATCGGCAGAGAATGTTTCGTCTTCGATCGTTCCGGCTTTCTCCCCATCCATCGTATACCCGAAGTCGGCACCCAATTTATCCAAGTTTACGTAATTAACGCCCTTTCCGATTTCTTCATCGGGTGTAAAAAGTATTTTGATGGTTCCATGCTTAATTTCCGGATGCGTCATCAACAGACGTGCCGCATCCATAATCTCCGCCACACCGGCTTTATCATCAGCGCCCAGCAAAGTCGTACCGCTAGCCGTGATAATATCATTTCCAATCTGGTTGCTGAGATCCGGATGTTCCTTAAACTTGATCTGCACAGCAGGATCATCAGGCAATGCCAAATCCTGTCCTTGGTAGTTGGCGTGAACAATAGGCTTTACATTGTTTCCGGAACAATCCGGCGATGTATCCACATGTGAACAGAAGCAAATTACCGGAACCTGTTTATCCGTGTTGGAAGGGATAGTAGCATAAACATACCCATATTCATCCAGGTGTGCATCGGCTACGCCCAGCTGCTGCAGCTCTTCGACCAACATACGGCTTAAGTCTTTTTGCTTCTCTGTAGAAGGAAAGCTAGTAGAATTGGGATCAGATTCCGTATCCACCTGCACGTAGCGCATGAAGCGTTCTGCCACCTCAAAATCTTTTATCGCATTTATATCGAACGAACTCATGTTTATTTGTTTTGATCCTTCAAAAATAGCAAGTTCTGCATAACAATGTAAGCTTATTATGCAATTGCTTGTTAGCAAAGCCTATACGCTATCGCGTATTTTAAGGCCTAACAGAAGGCTATTTACTGTTTATCCACCCAACCGAAAACTTTTGACAAGACGTCTGTGCTCCGTGTGCCGCCGATATTTTGCCGAATCTTCAATTCTTGATCAGCCACTTTAACGAAAAGACCATCGATGGCGCGTTGCGTCACGTAGGCTGTCAGGTTTGTCTCCACCTTATTAGAAAACGGCAGACGGTTGTAAGCGGAAGTCAATTGCCCCCAATAATCAGCAACATTGTTCTTGCCCATTGCCGATTGGATAATGGGCGTAAACCGGCTAGTCAATTCCGTGTTCGTTGTGGTCTTGAAGTATGTAGTGGCCGCATTTTGCTGCCCACTTAACAAGATAGCATAGGCATCTTTGATTGTCATTTTAGAAAGCGAATTCACGAAAACAGTACCTGCCTCGGAGACGGCCGTCTCTGCCGCTCTATTCATGCTCGTGATAAACTGATCGCACAATGAACCCATCCCTACCGACCGCAGCGCCTTTTCCACCTTCTGTGCCTCTTGCGGCATCATGATCTTCACCACGGCGTCGCCAAGGTAGCCATCTTTAACAGCTAACAATTTAATACTCTCCTGCAAACCATTACCCAGCGCCTGCTTTATCGCACTGTTTGCTTCTGTGGTCGTAATAGTAGCACTCGTTGTGGATGGCTTTGTCGTGGAGGTCGTGCTTTTTTTTGTAGTATCCGCTGCTGAGCCGAGCTTTTCCAGCACACCTTTAAGCTTGGACGAGACCTGCGCTTGTGTAAACGATACCGAAAAAAACAACAGGCCTATGGTGAATATTTTAAAAAATTTCATACAGTTCTTATTTCTTCACACCAAAAGTAGCCATTTTTCAAAAAACAAAACACCATGCATCTACCAAGTTAACTCCGCCATGACCGGGAAGTGATCAGACGGGAATTTCCCTAAATATGTATCGGTAAGAATACCATATTTACGTACGGTAAAAGGTTTCGTAATAAAGATATGATCGATTCTTCCTTGAGCTTCCAAGTTTTTACCCCATCCGTTGAAGCTGGCATTAGGCGTGTATACGATCTTGGCTAGGTCGTGCACATCTTGTACCACGCCACTCTTCGCTAAAGTAAAGTAAGCTTCGTTATTTTCATCGACATTGAAGTCTCCGGTCAATATTAAGGGGAGGTCTTTCGCAAATTCCTTGGCTTTCGCTAAAATTAGCTTAGCACTTTCACGCCGAGCGACTACACCGACGTGATCAAAATGCGTATTCATAAAGATAAACTGCTTTCCACTCTTCTTATCTTTGAACACGCCCCAGGTACAGATGCGGGGTAACACAGCATCCCAGCCTTTGTTCGGCTGTTCTGTGTCGGTTGCTGAAAGCCAAAATGTGCCACTCTTTAACACTGTAAAACGCTTTTCATTATAAAAGATAGCGGAATGTTCCCCCTCTTGCCTTCCATCATCCCGTCCTACACCAACATAGTTAAAGCCTGGTAAATGCTGTTTGACATCTTGTACCTGCACATAAAATCCTTCTTGAATGCCAAAGATATCAAACTCATGAAATTTGATCAGGTTTGTTAAGGCTACTTTTCTGTCATCCCACAGGTTTCCGACATCGGAATTTGTCTTCATGCGTATATTGAACGATGCGACGGTCATGTCTTGTGCCTGCGTGAACAGCATGAAGATAGACAGGATTAAAGACAACATGGTACTTTTCATAGGAATAAAAGTTTAGTGAATTAAAAAAAAGAGACCTGCTCTTCCCAAATCGATGCAGGTCTCAAAAAGGTTTTCAGCATGTATTATTTACCGAGCAAGCTATGCAAAGCTTCTGGCTCATCAGTAGAGATATAGTCAATTTTATTTTCAATAAAATAACGCATATCCTCTTCTTTGTTTACCGTCCATACATTGGTTTTCAATTTCAGCGTTTTTGCCTCTTTAATCCAAGTCGGATTTTTTTTATAAACGGCAAGATGATAGTCAATACCACTCAATTTTGCTTCCTTGATTTCTTGTGGTGTTTTATCACCCATCAAATAGTGCACCATGGCCGATTTATCCAAAGCACGCAATTTCACACAAGCGTCATAGCTAAAAGCAATGTATTCGACCGCTTTTTCCGCCTTCAATTTTTTCACCAAAGCTATCGACAGCTCTGCGGACTTTAACGTTCTTTCCGTACCTAGCTTATTGGTTTTTAACTCGAAAATAAGCTTCGTGCCCTTATGTTTCAATCCCTCTTGCAAATAAGCTTCTGCTGTAGGGATGGACTCTCCATTAGGATGTTTTTTCGTTAGCAATTCCTCGTAGGTTGATGTCGCGATGTCTAGGCCATAGAAATCATTATCATGATTCACCACCAATACATCATCTTTGGTGAGGTGTACATCGAATTCGCTTCCCCACGCCTTGAGGTTTACAGCCCCCAGTAGGGAGGCTATAGAGTTTTGAGGCACCTTGGTGTTTTTCCAAGCGCCCCGATGCGCAATCATCTGTGTCTGTGCAAAGGAAACCAAGCTCATAGTCGAAAAAAGTGTGAATAGCACCAGTGATTTTTTCATTATTATCTACTTTTATTGTTGTATGTCCGAATGTTTTGTAAGACGAATATACCGAATTGAAGTTAACCTAATATTAAATCAACGCTCGCCGTTCCATTCGCCATAGAATTGTTGCAGAAACGACTCCATAAACTGATGTCGACTGTTAGCGATTTTCTTCCCCGCAGCGGTATTCATCTTATCTCGTAAAAGGAGTAGCTTCTCGTAGAAATGGTTGATGGTAGGTGCTTGGGTGTTTTTATAGGACTCTTTTGTCAGATGTTGATCCACAGGAATATCAGGATTGTAGATTTCCCGGTTTTTATAGCCGCCATAATTAAAGGCACGGGCCACGCCTATGGCGCCAATAGCGTCCAGCCGATCGGCATCTTGTACCACTTCCAGTTCTTTCGAGTGAAAGGTGACTTTGCCCAAAGATGCTTTGAACGACATGTGCAGAATGATATTTTGTACATGCTCAACAATTTCCTTTTCTACTCCTATACGTGTTAAGAATTCGCCTGCAATACGCGGCCCGATCTCCTCATCGCCATCATGAAATTTGCTATCGGCAATATCATGCAACAAGGCCGTCAATTCGCACACCATGCGATCTGCAGACTCTGTTTCCAGCAGCAATTTGGTGTTGTTCCAAACACGCTGTATATGCCACCAATCGTGCCCGGATTCTGCATGTTGTAAACGCTCTTTAACAAATGTCACGGTTTGTTCGATAAACGAGTCTTGCATAGTTCTTAGTTTTCTTTTGTGCCTTCGTATAGCTCATATTGAAGCAATCGGCAGTCTAATTTACCGTTGAAAAATTCAAATCTACGGGATGCACGTAACCCTATTTTTTTGGCCAAATCCGGGTTTCCCGTAAAGACATAGCCACGATAGCCCTTGCATTGCTGCTTGAGGAAGTCGCCCACCCGTTTGTATGTCTCTTCCAGTTTACTATGTACACCCAAGCGTTCTCCGTATTCCGGATTAAACATAACAACGCCGTTGCCTTCAGGCACGGTTGTTTCTTCAAAGTCGCCTACCTCAAACGTAATCAGATGCTCCACACCGGCAGTGCGCGCGTTTAGCTTTGCAATTTCAATCGCTTCGGGAGCGATATCGGATGCTATAATCGGTGGCAGGTTCGTTTTATCGGTAATTTCTTTAATATGGCGGCGCTCTTCAAAAAATACAGCCTCATCATATCCTATAAAATGCATGAAAGCATAGTTCATGCGCTGTAATCCCGGCACACGGTTTTGCGCCAGCAAAGCCGCTTCTATAGCTAACGTTCCTGATCCGCACATCGGATTGACAAATGGCGATTTTTTATCCCAGCCCGTGGCTAGTATTGTTGATGTAGCAAGTGCTTCCAACATAGGTGCTTTGCCCGGATGCTTACGGTAACCGTGTTTGGCCAACGTTTCTCCCGAGGTATCGATAAAGATCTCTGCCCGCTCTTCCATCCAGTGTAAGTGAACAACAGCCTTATGCATATCCGGACCACTATTTGGGCGCATACCCTTCTTATCTTTGATACGGTCTACAATAGCGTCTTTTACTTTTACATTCGCAAAAAGTGGCGTAGTAATCGTCTCGTTATGAACGGTCGATGTTACGGTGAAATAACTGTCAAATGGGATAATTTCTTCCCAAGCGATAGTAACCAAATTCTGGTAGAGTTCATTGGGATCATTCGCACGAAAAGACTTGATTTCGTAAAGAATTTGGCTGGCAATGCGAAGATTAAGATTCAATCGAATACACTCATTTACAGACGCTTTTATTTCTACGCCGGTATTAAAAGCACGGACGATAGAAAAGCCTAAATCCTTGACTTCCTGCTCCAAATAGGGAGATAATCGTCGATTACAGGTTATAATTACCTTATTGGGGGTGTTGAAAACTTCCATCATATTTTTCCAAAGTTACTTATTCTGCTTAGCAAAAAATGCTTAATTTTACAGTTTAATACGTTTTGATATGGAAATAAGAGGAAAAGTTCACGAGATAGGCGCAACGCAACAGGTTACCGAGTCTTTCAAAAAGAGAGATTTAATTGTTGCTTACGCAGAAAACCCGCAATTTGTAGAATACATTCGTTTTGAGTCGACTCAAGATCGTGTAAATATATTTGACAACTTGGCTATCGGCGATGAGATTGAGGTTTCATTCAATTTACGCGGTCGTCCTTGGACAAACAAAGATGGCGTTACGACGTATTTTAACTCCCTTGTAGCGTGGCGCGTAACGAAGTTAGCCAATACAGCGCAATCGGCTCCTGCACCTGGGTATGCAGACATGCCGCCGGTAGATATTACATCATCCGGTGCTGATGATGACGATTTACCGTTCTAAGAAATAAAAAAACCTTGATGAAAATCAAGGTTTTTTTATGCCCTATCTTTGATAAACAATTTCAATATGTCCCTCCCGGCCCTTCCATGTAGGCCCTTTTCGTAATAAATCAACAATCTCTTCTTGCGTTGCAGCATCGTTTACCTGCGGGCGTATGGCATAGGCTTTCCCTTCGCCGTCCACCTTGAATAAAACCGTGACGCGCTTTTCTTTACTAGCAGCGCTAGCGTGCTCCGCTACAAACGCTGAGAATGCATCCCATCCATCAAGCGGGACAGCATCTGCCCCTGAAAGCGGGTGAACCACTACGCCCGAGACGAGCGTATCATCCATCAATTCCACTTCGGTAACGGCGCTCGCTCCACGCTTGGGTAAATGCCGCATCAACACCAAAGTGCACACCGTAATAAACATCACCGCGGCGACTAGACCGATGGTCAAACGCTGCCAACCAAAAAAATAATTGTTTTTTCGCTGCGCATGGGCTAACACCCGACGCTCCAAACGTTGTTGCAACAAACTAAGAGGCTTAGCATCTACCCCGTTCTGTAACCTATACCCATCAATTGCATCTTGAAGAAAAGGATCTTCCAGGGCCTCGCGCTCGAGGGCATGCATATCTTCCTTGCTCATCAAACCATGGATATAGTTATGTATCCTTGACAACTGATAATTATTTTCCATTTTTTTTACTCTCCATACATATCTTCAGGTTGCGTTTACCATTTTGAATATGGCTCTTCACCTGGTTTAAATCTATTTTCAACGCCTCCGCAATGTCCTTGTAGCACTTTTGTTCGATGTAAAACATCCGGACACAACGAGCCTGTTTTTCCTGAAGCGTGTTTAAGCAGGACTGCATCTGTTCGAAATCTCGATCAGACCATCGATCTTCGTGTTCCAACATGCCAAGCTTTTGCTCCGATTCCAGCAAATGGTTTTCTATATCGACAAATGTTCGCGCTTTATCCTTGCGTAACTCCATCAGGCAGTAGTTGCGCGCATAAACGTACAGCCAACTTTTAAAGTTATCCACTTCGTGAATACGCAACTTTTCAATCAGCTGCTCAAAAATTTGCATCACCGCATCCTGACAAGAATCTTGGTCTTGAAGGTATTTATAGCACACACCATAAAGCAACGACATATAAGGCGGATATAAGTTACCTAATATGGCGATATCACCTGTTCGCTTATAGTCATGTAACAGTTCCTTCTCGTTCATACTACTTTTCTACACCTATAAGATGCTTTACTTGAAGAAAATCCATATATTTTTTTCATAGCAACATTTATCGAAATAAAAGAATGGCAATAACCAAGGTAATTAAGACATTAAAAAACTGTGCCACTAAGAAAGCGTAAAGCGGCTTTTTGTTTGTATGCACAAATAAATCCTTGAAATTCGTTTCTAAGCCGATGGAGGTGAAGGCCAAAGCAAACCACAAACCCTGAACGCTTTTTAAACTTTCCTTGACCGCTGCCACCTGACCGGATGGAACAACAAATGAAAACAACAGCGATGCCAACACAAAACCTATGACAAACTTTGGAAAACGTTCCCAGATCACCTTTAATGTAGGCTTCTCGGCATGTGCTGCACTTTTAGATTTAGAATACGTCCAGTAAATACTAATGGCAAAGGCTGCAATTCCCAAAAGTACGTTTTGGGAGAATTTAACAATGGTACTTATTTTTAGCGCCTCTTCGCCAACGAGTGAACCAGAAGCGACGACCGCTCCTGTGGTATCGATACTTCCGCCCAACCACGCGCCCGTAACCTCCTGCGAGAGCCCCATCCAGCTCGCTAAGTACGGCATAACGATCATCATTGGAATAGCTGTGATCAATACCAACGAGATAACGTAGGATAATTTCTTGGGATCTCCTTTTATGGCGCCTGATGTTGCAATAGCCGCGGAAACGCCGCATATGGAAACCGCGCTGGACAGCATCATCGACATCTCTTCATCAATCTTTAGTTTTTTGCATAACCAAAACGAGAAATACCAAACAGAAAGAACCACAATAAGCGCTTGCATCAAGCCTAACGATCCGGCTTTCAATATATCCCCGAAAATAACGGTTGTCCCTAGTAAAACTAACCCTATCTTCACATACAGTTCCGTTGCAAGGGCATTTTTAAACCATTCCGGTAGGGTAAACAAATTGCTGATGGCTAAGCCTATGGCCAAACTAAAAATGACGGCTTCTAGGTTGAGATCTTTTACGAGGCCGTTTCCTGCCAAAAGGAGGGCGAGTAGCGTGATAAGAAATACGACTGGAAACACAATAAGCAAGGCCTTCAAGGGCTTTCTCAACAGTATGGCCGCTAGGATAGCTATACCGTATACCAACAAGAATTGACTCCCTATATGTCCGATATTGTCCAGCGCAGCAACCCGGCCTTGGAGATCAGCAACGGAACTCCAAGAAAAGGTGGGTTTGGGAATAACAAGCCCCCACAACGCTAGGCCTATGCTGGCAAGACCTAAAATGACTACGGCCCAATCTTCGGTAACGACACTTTTTTTCGACACTGACATCTATTTGAGGTTTGATTAGCAATAAAAAATGATGCAATGAAAGTAAGCATATTAAAATAGAATAGCAATGCGAGCGCCGCCGTGAACGCAAAAAGCCTGTCACAATTCTGCAACAGGCTTTTCAAAGAATGTTAAGCGCTTAAAAGGTATAGCGATTTTCGTCGATAAGTTTTTTAGCAATGCGTTGACGTGCTTCTTTCACGTTGAAAGGCTCCGCTTTTGTAAAGCGTCTTAAGCCGACCAACATCATTTTCAGTTCATCACCATCACCGAACGAGTACAGTGCCTCCTTACCGGCCACCTGAATCTTGTCAATTGCTCCATACAGGTAGACGCGGGCGATATCTGTGGGCAGTGCCGCCGCCTCAGTTCCCGCAGTATGGTGGAGCTTCTCAGCACGTAGCAAGACAGATTCCGCAACATATACATAACCAATGATGTCCGCAATATTCATCAAGATCTCCTGCTCTTTGGATAGGGACATCATTAATTTCTGCACCGCTGCCCCCGCAATCAGTAAACCGGCCTTCTTCAAATTAGCGATGATCTTTTTTTCTGCTGCAAACGGTAGCTGCTCGTCATCCGCAAAATCAGGAATCGCCATCAGTTCATTAGCGACGGCGGTGGCTGGCCCCATTAAATCTATTTCCCCTTTCATGGCACGCTTAAGTAGCATATCCACGATTAGTAAGCGATTGACCTCATTCGTTCCTTCGAAAATCCGATTGATACGCGAATCGCGATAAGCGCGCTCCATAGGCGCCTCGGCCGAGTAACCCATACCACCATAGATCTGCACACCTTCGTCTACCACATAATCCAACATTTCTGAACACCAGACCTTGATAATTGCACATTCAATCGCAAACTGTTCGACTGATTTCAGTTTGGCCTTAGCTTCATCCATCCCCGAAGCCACTAGAGCTTCATACGCATCATCGATATTTTGGCCCGCACGATAGGTAGCCGACTCCGTAGCGTACAGTCGCGTAGCCATTTCTGCAAGCTTATAGCGTATCGCACCAAACTTAGAGATGGGTAGGTTAAACTGCGAACGCTCATTGGCATAGCGGATCGCTTGGCTAATAATAGACCGAGAAGACCCTATCGTTGCCGCGCCCAATTTGATCCGCCCAATATTAAGGATATTCACGGCAATCTTAAACCCGTTTTCCCGCTCGGAAAGTAGATTTTCCACCGGCACCGGGCAGTCATTGAAGAAAACCTGCCGCGTTGAAGATCCTTTGATGCCTAGCTTATGCTCTTCCGGATTCATGCTGATGCCCCCAAAGTCTTTTTCTACGATAAAGGCGGTCAAGTTTTTATCCTCATCAATCTTGGCAAACACAATAAAAATATCAGCGAAGCCGCCATTGGTAATCCACATCTTCTGCCCATTAATCAGGTAGTGCGTTCCTTCCGCATTCAGCTTCGCCGATGTACGACCAGAGTTGGCATCAGATCCTGCGTTGGGCTCGGTAAGGCAATACGAAGCCTTCCATTCACCACTCGTCAGTTTAGGAATGTACTTTTGTTTTTGCTGCTCGTTGCCATAGTACAGAATAGGTAATGTACCTATACCCGTATGCGCAGAAAGGGCTACGGCAAAAGAATAGCCGCCACCCACCGCATCCGTAACCAACATAGACGTGTTAAAGTTTTTCCCAAAGCCTCCGTATTCTTCGGGGATAGAGACACCTAACATGCCCAGCTCGCCCGCCTTTTCCAATAAGTTTTGCATAAGTCCCGCCTCTTGAGCGTCAATGCGATCTAACTTATTCAAGACTTCACTATCGAGAAAATCCCGACAGGTCTGCCGAATCATCTTGGCTTCCTCATCAAATTCTTCCGGAATAAACACTTCGGTATATGGAGTCTCACGAATAACGAACTCCCCTCCTTTTATTGCGTTGCTCATATCTCTTTATTTAGCTTTTTTATTCTCTCTTATGTTGTTGTGTAGCGGTATTACAGCATTTCGAAAATGCCGGCAGCGCCCTGCCCGGTCCCCACACACATGGTGACCATACCATATTTTTCGTTTCTTCGCTTCAGATCATTCAACAGCTGGACGGTGAGCTTAGCTCCGGTACAGCCCAGGGGATGCCCCAAAGCAATTGCGCCACCATTGACGTTGATCTTCGTCTCGTCGAGGCCCAGCTCGCGAATTACCGCTAACGACTGCGAGGCAAAAGCTTCATTCAGCTCTATAAGATCGATATCCTCCTTGCGTAGATTTGCTTGTGCTAGCGCTTTGGGAATAGCCGCTACCGGACCAATACCCATGATTCGTGGCGGAACGCCGGCTGCAGCATAGCTAACCAAACGGGCGATAGGCTCCACCTGCAGTTGTTTCAACATGCTCTCGGATACCACCAACACGAATGCCGCTCCGTCAGACGTCTGCGAAGAGTTGCCGGCCGTGACGCAGCCATCGGCAGCAAACACCGGACGTAATTTCGCGAGGGCCTCCGCAGAAGAATCTGCTCGCGGCCCCTCGTCTTTATCCACGATATATGCTCGGGTTGCTATTTTATTGTCTTTGATATAGGTCTCTTCGACTTTGATAGGCACGATCCCCGCCTGTAAATGTCCATTATGCTGGGCCGCAACAGCCTTCTGATGTGATCTCAGCGCAAAAGCATCCTGATCTTCTCGAGAGATATTATATTCTTTCGCAACAGCCTCCGCAGTAAGCCCCATGCCCCAATACCAATCGGGGTGCTCTTTCGCAACCACCGGATTGGGTACAATCTTCCATCCGCCAAAAGGCATACCCGACATGACCTCCACGCCGCCAGCGATGATACAGTCGGCCATACCGGATTTAATCTTTGCCACCGCGGTGGCAATGGTTTCCAAACCCGATGCGCAGTACCGATTAACGGTTACGCCAGGTACCTTATCGGTGTTTAAGCCCATCAAAGAGATTAACCTCCCTACGTTCAAACCCTGTTCTGCTTCGGGCATCGCGTTTCCGACGATAACATCGTCGATCTGTTCGACATCCAAATTTGGAATCGTCGTAACCATGTGCTTTATAACATCTGCGGCCAAATCATCGGCACGCATAAAACGAAAAACTCCCCGCGGGGCCTTGCCCACTGCGGTACGATATCCTGCTATAATGTATGCTTCCATTTTAATTAGTATTTAGTAGTGAGTATTGCGTATTGAGACAATGAACCCATCAGCTTTTTTAGTATTTAGTAATGCGCATTGCCTACTGAGACAATGAACCCATCAGCTTTTTTTAGTATTTAGTAGCGAGTATTGCGTATTGACACAATGAAACCATCAGCTTTTTCAGTATTTAGTAGCGAGTATTGTGTGGTGCGTCAGCTTATTTTTTTAATGCTTTCATTAATTTAAATAGCATCTTTTGTATCTCGTCAACTTGATTGAACAACGTCGTTCTCACTGTTTCATCGATGTAGTTCAGTTTATGGAGCAACTCTATTTGTGTTTCTAATTCGTAAGCAGAGCCATTTGCCATGCCTAAAAATTGAATAAACTCTCCATTCGAATTTCTCCCAGCACCTTCTGCGATATTAGAGCAGATAGAGACCGCACATCTTCTTACTTGAGAAAGAAGCACAAAGCGTTCAGATTGTGGCAAATGATCTGTATGTTGATAGACATCTACGGTTAAATCCATCGCCTTTTGCCATAACTTCAGCTCGCGAAACTTATGCATATCTCAATTCTCCTTACACATTACGCAATACTCCACTAATTTCTCAAAGGCTTTCCTTTAGTTAACATATGCTGTATTCTTTCCAATGTTTTGCGCTCTCCGCACAGTTCTAAAAATGCTTTTCTTTCTAGATCGAGTAGATATTGCTCGGACACTTCCGTAGGCGCAGATAGATTTCCGCCGCACATCACCCAGCCGAGTTTTTCGGAGATCTTTTTATCATGATCAGAGATGTAATTACCTGCTCGCATAGACGACGCTCCCACATACACAATCCCTAACCCTTGATTTCCGAGGACTTTGATATCCTTGCGGGCTGCAGGCTGTACATAGCCGGCATTGGCCAGCTCCAGCACCTTTGCTTTCGCATCGGCTAACAAGCGTTTGCGATTCATGGTAATGGCGTATTTTCCTTGCTGCAAGTAGCCGAGCTCCGCCGCCTCAACAGCCGATGTAGAAACTTTAGCCTGTCCAACGGTCAAGAATCTTTCCTTTAACGTATTTTGCACAATCTGGTCAGGCTGGTACTCGTCGGAAGCACGCAGTGCGAACTCTTTAGACCCGCCGCCGCCAGGGATAACGCCTACCCCAAACTCGACAAGCCCCATATACGTCTCGGCATGCAGCTGCACAAAATCCGCGTGCATAGAGAATTCGCAGCCGCCACCTAGTGTAAGCTGGAACGGCGCTACTACGACCGGAATCGACGAATAACGGATCCGCATAGCCGTGTTTTGAAACATTTTAACCGCCATGTTCAGCTCGTCGTAATCTTGCTCCACAGCCATCATAAAGATCATTCCGATATTTGCTCCTGCAGAGAAGTTCTTCCCTTCGTTGCTGATGACTAAACCCTTATATTGCTGTTCGGCCAAGTCAATGGCCTTGTTTAGCCCTTGAATAACATCGCCTCCGATGGTGTTCATTTTAGTATGAAACTCACAATTAATGACACCATCGCCTAAGTCGATGATCGTGACACCTGAATTTTTCCAGACGGTATGCTCATCACGAATATGATCCAGCACGATTAGATCTTCTGCACCGGGGATAGGGACATAGTTTTTGGAAGCGATGTCATAGAAGTTTTTCACGCCATCAATCACTTTATAAAAGCTGTCGCAACCCGCAGCAAGCATATCGTGCACCCAAGCAGCAACCTCGCCGCGCTGCCCCGGCAGGCGTTTTTCTTCAGCTTGTATCTTCGCTATAGTTTCGCGCACGCCCAGCGCATCCCACACCTCGAAAGGGCCTAGTTCCCAACCAAAACCGGCGCGCATGGCGTCGTCAATGCGGTAAAACTCATCCGTGATCTCGGGAACGCGATTCGAAACATACTCAAATAATGGATAGTGCATTGCACGGAAAAGCGTTGCGGCCTTATCTGTTCCGCCCTCGTAGACTTTCATGCGCTTCCGGATGTCTTCCACTGGCTTAGTAGCCTCCAGCGTGGTTGACTTCACTTTTTCCTGCTCTTTATAGCTCAAGCTTTTCAAATCCAAAGAAAGAATGACGGAGTTACCCTTATCATCTTTTTCCTTTTTGTAGAAACCTTGCTTCGTCTTTTCGCCCAACCACTTATTCTCCACCATGTTGTTGATGTAAGCGGGCAACTGAAATACCCCCTTAGCTTCGTCATTTGGCGCGTTCTGATCTAGGCCATTAGCCACGTTCACCAAGGTATCTAATCCGACAACATCCGCGGTGCGGAAGGTTGCCGATTTCGGGTGCCCCATGGCTGGCCCTGTATATTTATCTACTTCTTCGACGGAAAGATCGAGTTTCTCCACCAGGTGCGTCAACGCCAGCATGGAGTATACACCAATTCGATTACCGATAAAAGCAGGCGTATCCTTACAGAGGACGACTGTTTTTCCCAGCATCTTATCGCCGAAGTAGCTTAAAAAATACACTACTGCGGCATCAGTGTCTGCCGTTGGGATAATTTCAAAAAGTTCGAGATAACGCGGAGGATTGAAAAAGTGTGTCCCGCAGAAATTTGATTTAAAATCTGCCGAACGGCCTTCCGCCATGAGGTGTATAGGAATACCGGAGGTATTGGAAGTAATAAGCGTGCCCGCCTTGCGATGCTCTTCGACTTGGTCAAACACCTTTTTCTTAATATCTAAGCGTTCGACCACCACCTCGATAACCCAGTCGCAATCTGCGATATCTTTCATGTTGTCCTCGAAGTTGCCTGTAGTAACGCGAGAGACGTAGCTCTTGCTATAAATGGGGGAGGGATTGGTTTTTAAAGCCGTTTCGAGCGATTGGTTCACTATTCGGTTTCGAACAGCCGGACTCTGTAGGGTCAACCCTTTTGACTCTTCAGCAGGAAGGAGTTCGCGCGGGACAATATCTAAAAGTAAAACCTCTACCCCGATATTGGCAAAGTGGCAGGCAATTCGAGACCCCATCACACCGGAACCCAGAACAGCTACCTTTTTAATATTTCTATTCATGTCATCCTATTTTATTTCGTTTATACCATCTAACTATTTAACATCTTGCTCCACATTAGGCACATAGCTGGCCGCCAAAGCATTGATTTTTTGCAACGACTCCAAGAGCTGCTGACGCTCTTTCACAGGAATCTGCGCATCTAAATATTCATTAAACTCGCGCACCACGTTTTTCGCCAGTTGTCTTTTTTCGCGCCCGAGTGGCGTGAGGTACACCTTTACAGAACGCTTATCAGAAGCGTTAATCTCCCTGTAAATAAAACCAAGCGATTCCAAATTATTCAAAACTCGAGAAAGAGATGTGGTTTTTACACCCGTTGAATTTGCAATTTGCGATACAGAGGTGCCGTCTTTATGTATATTGATAAGAATATAGCCGGCAGCCTGGGTAAACCCAAATTGAGAGGCTATGACATTATATTTATTGGCCACGGTCTGCCAACAGGTCTTTAAAAAGTAATCAATTGTATTTTCCTGGCTCATAACTTGATCTACATTTACTATGCAAGCATAACAAATTTAAACGATAGAATCGATAAAAGCAATTCTTTTTTCGTTTTTTGTTGCCCCAACCCGTTGCTCGGTTTGTAGCGACCACGGAGCACCCCACCCTAGTATAACACGAAAAGGCTGCATTTCTTTTTGGAATGTGGAAAACTTTTACGCATTGATTTTCTTAACTTTAAAGGACGAACAAGGTAGATTATAAACAATAGGCAGCAGGATGCATCAATTATTGCATTACCTTTGCTAACAAATAAAAAAGCATATGGCATTAGTGAACATACCCCGCTTAGATCTTTTAACCTATACGCAGGGTTCCGCTGCGGAGCGCGATCAATTTGTCCAGGACATTGGTAAAGCTTTTAACGAGACCGGCTTTGTCACCGTAGCGAACCATGGATTGAGCCCCGAACTAATTGATGAATTATACCAAGTGGTAAAGGCATTCTTCGATCTTCCTGACGCTGTGAAGCGAAAATATGAATATCCTGAACTAGCCGGACAGCGCGGCTATACCTCGAAGGGAAAGGAAAAAGCCAAAGATGCAAACACGCCCGATTTAAAAGAGTTTTGGCAACGAGGCCAGACTATTATCGGCGAAGAATACGCCAAGGCTGACTTTCCCGATAATATTTTGGTTGATGAACTTCCTCGTTTCAACCAAGTAACGGCCGAGATCTACAAGAAATTGGAAGATGCCGGACGAAACCTGCTAAAAGCCATCGCTTCCTACCTTAACCTGGAAGAAGATTACTTCGAGCAATTTGTTATCAACGGCAACTCGATTCTTCGTGCCATACATTATTTTCCTATTGAAAATCCGGATACCATTTCGCCAGATGCTGTTCGCGCAGGCGCTCATGAAGACATCAACCTCATCACACTATTAATTGGTGCGAGTGCGGATGGGCTGGAAGTATTAACCAAAGAGGGAGACTGGTTTCCAATAAAAGCGAAAGGCGAAGATATCGTTGTTAATGTTGGGGACATGCTGCAGCGTCTTACAAACAACAAACTAAAATCCACAACGCACCGCGTGGTTAATCCACCTCGCGAATTGATGCGTACCTCGCGCTTTTCCGTTCCATTCTTTTTACACCCAAAAGCAAGCATGAGCTTGGCTAGCTTGGATTCTTGCATATCAGAGGAACATCCAAAAGCTTACGCGGACTATACAGCGGGACAGTATTTGGATGAAAGACTTCGTGAGATCGGACTAAAAATGTAACATATTGGCCTTTGCAGTCCGTTCATGTTGTTAACGGACTGCAATTACTGCAACGGTAAAATCCAAAACGCTGCGATGCCTGTTCAAACCAACCCAACCCATTGATTCGTTTCTGCACAGTGAGCATCACCATCCCTTAAGATCACACAAAAATTTGCTAAGCATCCGGTAAGCTACCCGTTTTCCGGTTACGCACAGCCAGCGAAGAAAGCTTTAGCTTTTCAAACAGCAAAATAGATCGACGGGTTATGCAAGGATGTTCGTACGAGGTTGATCGCTTGGAATCTACCCTATGCACATCGTGGATACTCATTAAAAATGCCGATATTGATCCCGTAAAATCAGCTGTTAAATTGTGTTAAATGCACATTTAGAAGCTTTTGCATACCTATTTTTGTAACACATGAAAAAAAGGAGCATCACGCTTATAATTTGGTTAATGTCTATTGCCCTTTTGGGGGTAATGGCTATGCAATATTATTTTGTCCGTGAGTCATACAAACAGAAGTCTCAACTTTTTGACGAAGCAGTAACCGCCTCCCTGCTGACCGTTGCCAGTAAGATTGAGAAACGCGAAGTGTATGATTTTGTGAAGGAGCAGCAAAAGATCGATAGGGAAAAGTACAGGAAGGAACAGGCGAAGCAGAAAACACTGGCCAAACAGCTGGCTCTACAAAAGCGTATCGAAGAATTGCGCATACAACAGTATGAACTGGAGCAAAAGTTCAAAGACGAGGAGGACTTATTGCGCTCCCGCTATCCGCTCATTGCTTATATCGAGAATTCGTTCTACGAAACCTATATCAAAAGAACGCGCTACAACGACTTCGTCACAATACGCATACTGCCCGGCGAAATCGACCGCGACATACAGAACAACGTTGTCGAGGTTTATGCAACGAAGAAAATACCCATGATTCCTGCCAAGGATGACAGCACGCGGTATCTTGCTTTCTTGAACTCCTATAATGACATCAATTGGGTGGTGCGCGTATTGCCTCCGAGAGGGGATTTAAAGATAGCCTTTCGAATTCATGCGCTCGAACAGGAATTGGCGCTAAACACCGCGCAGACACTTATTGATAGCGTTGCGGTGATGGGCGGAAAAAATAAAGAATTGGTAACTAGCGTAGCTGCCGCCGAAGAACTTTCGAAGCGTCCTTTCCGGGATCGCGTGAACTTTGCCTATCTCAAAAACGAGATGGAAAACGAACTCAGCAAACGCGATATCTACGCACCATTTAATCTCGAAGTTCGGGACGACAGAAGCCTACTCGTGTACGAAACTTGGCGTGAAAAAGAAGGCGCGAAAAGTGCTGCCCGAGCGAATTACAGCACACGTCTTTTTGAAAACGATTTGGGACGATCTCCAGGGCGTGTCACGGTTTACTTTCCAAACAAGCCGTCCATTATCCGAGACAACATCAGCTACCTGCTGTTACCGATGATTGCCCTACTGGCCTTACTGATCGGCGCATTCGCCTACACCTTAAGTATCATCTTTAAGCAAAAGAAAATATCGGCCATGAAGACGGACTTTATGAACAACATGACGCATGAGTTCAAAACACCAGTAGCCACGATTATGATAGCCAGCGAATCGCTAAAAGACCCCGAAATATCATCGGATGAACGCCGCGTAAATCGTCTTGCCAATATTATTTATGATGAGAATGTGCGGTTGGGAAATCATATCGAGCGCGTATTGAATATCGCACGACTGGAAAAGGAAAACCTAAAGATTGAAAAAGTTAACGTGCATATCAACGAGGTGGTATCGGGCGTGCTCGACAGCATGGCATTGCAACTACAAAAAGCAAACGGCAGCTTGGCAACAAATATGGCCGCGGTTAACGATTTAGTTACAGGTGACGAATTGCATCTATCGAACGTATTCTTTAATTTAGTTGACAACGCTATAAAATATAGCAAAGACGCACCCGATATAACGGTAAAAACTTTTAATCTGAAAAACAATATCGTCATTACCATTGCAGACAAAGGGATGGGCATGACAAAAGATCAAAAAGAAAAGATATTTGACCAATTCTATCGTATTCCAACGGGAAATGTGCACAATGTGAAAGGTTTTGGGCTTGGCTTAAGCTATGTTAATGACATTGTAAAACGACTTAATGGTAAAATTCAGGTCAAGAGCGAAAAAGACAAGGGCACAATCTTTGAGCTATCCTTTCCTTTGAAAGGGGCTAATCTGAACGGAGCTTAAATTGATTATTCATATGCAAAAAATATTATTAGCAGAAGACGATCCCAACTTGGGGGAGCTTCTAAAAGATTATTTAGAACTTAAGGGAAAATTCGATGTGACACTATGCCAAGATGGCGATGAAGCACTCGCCGCTTTCCGCAAAGACAATTATGAGCTGTGTATTTTCGATGTGATGATGCCAAAAAAGGACGGCTTCTCGCTCGGCAAAGACATCCGGAAAATGAACAAAAAAGTTCCAATCATTTATGCTACAGCGAAAGGAATGATGGAGGATAAAACGCAGGCTTTCGAGTTGGGTGGCGATGATTACATCACTAAACCGTTCCGCGTGGAGGAGTTGCTGCTGCGTATAAACGCTTTGTTAAAAAGAGTCTCCAAAGATAAGGAAGAGGAAGTTGCGGATAAATTCGAGATTGGTGAATACTACTTCGACTATACAAGCCAAATCGTCTCCTATAAAGGGCAGCAGCAAAAACTATCGACCAAAGAAGCAGAACTGCTGCGTTTGCTTTGCCTTAACAAAAACGACGTATTGACGCGGGAAGAAGCTCTGGTTAAAATCTGGCACGATGACAACTACTTTACCGGAAGAAGCATGGACGTTTTCCTAAGTAAGTTGCGGAAGTACCTCAAGGAAGATCCAAACGTGGAAATTGTCAATGTGCATGGCAAAGGCTACAAACTTTTGGTCAGCTAAAATGAACGTTTGAGACTGTAACGCGAACTGTGTCAATGGAATAATTTGATAAGATTATTTATATTTAATTATTCAAACGATACGGTCATGAAACAACAGACCCCAT
>NZ_SNZV01000010.1 GCF_004364125.1 Sphingobacterium paludis
GGAACGCCCCTTGTATACAGGCTTTTCCATCTCCACGTGTTCGCTTTTCAATCGTCCCTCCCTTGCGGAGTGGTGCAAAGATAGAACTTTGGCACGATCCCCGCAAACAATCCCCGCTTATTTCCTACCAAAACACCGCAAGACACTGGGGATCTGTGGGATATTTTTCAAAAACCAAAAGCTTTACCTTTGCTCGGATAAGAATAACGAAAAGACCTAACCAATTATTGTCGTCTTTTCGGATTTTTTTGTGGGACAGAAAATAATGGCAAGCATAAAATCAATGTGAAAAACGCGCCATCATCAGGCAGCTTTAACTTTTCTCCAGCGCCACACACTCATAAAGGACGCTTGAGCGGCAACAGTCGAACAACAATCGCCGCAATCTCCGCTTGATTAGAAACAAAAGAAAGCATACTCCCGTCTTTTCAGCATGGCATAAAAAATGGAGCCTTTATTAGCTTATGCCATGATGGGAACTATTTTCTAAAAACCCAATACTTCTGCATGGTAAAATTAAAGCCCAGCGACACCACCAATTCCAAGATAAGCTTAGAATAAAAAGGGTTCAGGTAAAAATGATCGACCAAAAGATAGATGCCGGAAGATTTGAGTGTAATACTGCCTACTACGACCAGGATAAATTTCCATAACTGGTTGCCTAAAGGCACTGTTTTGCTTTCAAAAGCCCAATATCTGTTGAGAAGAAAATTGACGACAGCGCCTAACGAGCCGCTAACGATATTAGAGCCGTGGGCGGAAAAACCTAAAACCTGCAAGCAAAAAGTATAAATGGCAAAATCAGCAAGACCACCTAAGAAGGCTGACACTTGTGCTTTACCGAAAGAAAGTATAAAATCACGTTTCGGATAGTTATACTTCGGATTCATGGGCAGGTGTTTTTTCGTTCTTCTTCGCTTTTTCCTCCCAATCTTTCAAGTCACCGAGGTGAAGTAAATTTTTGGTATCCACGCAATTGATGACAAAGAGTATAGCACAAATACCTATAACGAGGTAGTTAATGCTGCCTGGAAAAACCACTTCTGCCAGTAGTACCGCACAGAGGACAACCCGAATCTCTGTAGGCCCCATAAGGCCTGCATCAATGGTATATTTATCGGTAATACGGTACCGGAGCTGCGAGATAATCATGGCCCAACCGTATAGGGAGACCAATGCGAAGCCTGAGTATTTAAAATCATCAGGGGCATAAAAAACGTACCCCAAACCGATCATCACGGTACTGATCCAATCCATCACGATATCTAAAGCGAAACCGTACCACTTGCGTGATTTATTTCTATAGAATGCAATGCGTCCGTCTAATGAATCGCCATACCATTGCACGAAAAACCCAACAATTCCCAATAGCAATAGCGGTCTTGCCACATATTCTGCCAAAAGGAAGCTTCCTAAAATCATTACGGAACCTACAAAACCTATCGCCGTCAAACCATCTGAAGACACCCATTTTGGAATACGAGGCACGAGGTAGGAAATAAATTTCTGCTCGGGGACACTCAGTACATTTGTTCTTTTTCGATCTTCAAAAAGTTTTTTATTAATCTCTTGACTCATGGGGATGGGGACTTTGTTTAAAACCACTTATTATCTTTGTACCAAAGTAAACTTTCTCGCAGTCCTTCGGCCAAATCGTATTTTGGTTGATAATGTAAAATATGCTTTGCTTTGGAGATATCACAGCTCCAATTTTGTGCGGTAAGCTCGCCTAGCCTTTCGGGATAGATCACCGGGGTTTTTGTTGAATTTCGAAATATCCATGCAGACAATTGGGCAGCACGTTTTACAAGTGCGTATGGCACATGCAGTCGAACCAGCTTTTTGGTAAACGTTTGTTTGAAAATTTCAGCCATCGCGTAGCGAGAATAGACATGACCATCGGTGATGTTGAAAGATGCTGAAACAGGCTGTGGAGCCGTACACGCATTCAACAAAACCTGAATAAGGTCTTTCACATATACGAATGATAGTTTCTGAGGTGCACGACCAATGTAAGCGTCAAGTCCTTTATTCATCGTATCAAAAAGGATAAACAAGTCTTTTTCCCGAGGGCCGTATACAGCGGTAGGTCTGATGATCGAGATTGGCTTATCCGTAAACTTCTGTTTGATCATTTCTTCGGCGGCTCGCTTACTGCGGCCATAAAGCGTCACAGGTCTGTAATCGGCATCGTCAGTTATATCCTCGTCATTATAGCCAACGGGACCTATCGCGGCCAAGCTGCTCACAAACACAAAGCGCTGTGGAGGGACGCTACATCCGAATGCGGCACCCAGCAAGCGTTCTGTAAGCGCGACGTTGGCAGCCATGATGTGCGATTCCGATTTTGCTTTTGTCATCGCGGCTGCATGAATAACGTAGTCGTAGCGTTCGGTTTCAAAAAAGCTGCTTAGTTTGTCAGGCGCTAAATCGATGTCATGAAATTTATATACGTAGGGTTTTATAGAAGAGATATCACTTGATTTTCTAACAGCAGCGTGCACTTCATACCCCTCTTTGCTAGCGAGCTCTACGAGGTGAGAGCCAACAAAACCACTTGCTCCTGTTACTAAAAGTTTCATTTTCATACGGCTTTATCGTACAGACGATAACGCTTATAAAGATCAGCGTTAATCTGTTCTATCGCATGGTTCATCATATAATTATGATCTAGCATCCACGAACATTCCGCGGCAACTATGCCAGATGGAATAGCGTTCTTTATAATTCGTCCGTACAAACAAGCTTCAATACCGAGCTTCCGATAATTCTCCAGCACACCCAACATTAACACGCGAACGGTCTTAATCTTTTTCAAACCAAAAAGCAGTTTAAAAATACCAAAAGGCAATAATCTTCCGCGTTTAATTTTAATTAAGACTTCATTGACATTGGGCACGCCTAGCGAAAAACCAACCAATTCTCCATTTTTCTCCGCCACGATACAATACTTTGGATCGACAATCATTTTCAGGTCTTTCGCGGTATGATGAAACTCTTCGTCCGTCATCGGAACGAAACCTAAGTTTTTGTCCCAAGCTTTGTTGTAAATTGCTTTTATCTTTTTTGCTTCGTTATCGAAATCTTTTAGATTGATTTGCCGTAGTGTAATGCCAGACCGCCTCAAGCGCTCTTCCAACCGATCCAACAGCATGACCGAACGCCGGCTAGCTGTTTCCGTCGTTACCAAATAAGCGCGTAAATCCACCTTATTGTTGAATCCTGCGTTTTTTATGAGGTCGATGTAATAGGGCGGGTTGTAGGGCATCATGGCCATCGGCGGCCGATCAAAACCATCAACAAGCAGGCCGCAAGTATCATTTGTTGTCAAATTAATTGGCCCAACAATGTTGTTTCCACCTCTTTCTTTTACCCAAGCTGTCGCCGTATTCAAAAGTTTATCAGCGACCTCTTGGTCGTTTACACTTTCAAAAAAGCCAAACTGGCCTTCGGAGACGTTGTTGAACGCATTATGATTTGCATTCCAAATGGCCAATATACGTCCTACAAGACGATCTTGCTTATAGGCCAGAAATGCTTGCGCAGATGAGTGCTTATAAAAAGGGTGCTTGGTAGGCGTCAGTAGATCCTGCTGCCCAAGAAACAGCTCTGGCACATAATTCGGATCATGTGCATAGAGATCATGCGGCAGATCAATAAAAGCAGCAAGTTGCTTTTTGGTTTCAACAGGAACAATCGTGACCATGTTACTCATTCATAAAAGATTCGACTTCCACCGTTTTGAAAACTTTGGCCATTTTGTCCACAGCTTCATCAATCTGATCGAATGTATGTGTTGCCATCAAGGAGAACCTGATCAACGATTCCTCGGCTGGAACTGCAGGTGCTACCACCGGGTTTACGAAAACACCGCTATCTTGAAGCATCTTCGTAACATAATATGTCTTATCGTTATTGCGTACAAAAATTGGAAGAATCGGACTTTCTGTAGACCCCAAATCGAATCCATTGTCCAACAACAACTTTTTAGCGTAGTTGGTGTTCGCCCACAAACGTTCGATATGCTCCGGCTCTGTCTGGATAATTTCTAATGCTTTTAACGTAGAAGCTACAGAAGCCGGTGTCATACTCGCGCTGAACATAAGCGAACGCGCACGGTGTTTTAAATACTCTATGGTTTGTGCATCTGCTGCGACGAAACCGCCTAAAGAGGCAAGAGACTTACTAAATGTCCCCATGATTAAGTCTACATTATCCGTAAGACCGAAGTGTGAGGACGTACCTGCACCTCTATCTCCGATGACACCTAAGCTGTGTGCATCATCACATAAAATTGCAGCATCATATTCTTCCGCAATAGCCACCATCGCCGGAAGATTTACGATATCACCTTCCATACTGAATATCCCATCCGTTGCTATCAACTTCAAGCTATCTTCTGGTAATCTTGCTATTTTTGCACGCAAATCTTCCATATCATTGTGTGCATACTTGATCACTTTGGAAAAGGACAATCGGCTTCCGTCTATTATGGATGCGTGATTACGCTCATCCAAAAGGATATAGTCATTGCGACCTGTCAGACAGGATAGCGGACCTAAATTCGATTGAAAACCCGTACTAAAAAGGATCGCAGCTTCTTTACCTACATAGCTAGCTAGTCGCTCTTCGAGTTCAACATGAATATCAAGCGTACCATTCAAAAACCGAGAGCCGGCGCAACCTGTGCCATACTTCGCGAGGGCTTGTTGTGCAGCTTCGATGATTCGAACATCTGTTGTTAGTCCTAAATACGAGTTTGAGCCGAACATCAACACGCGTTTCCCATCTATGATAACCTCGGTATCCTGTTTAGACTGAATGGGTCTAAAATAAGCATATAGATTATTAGACTTGATGGGCTCCAGTTCACTTTGTAGGAACTTCGATGTTCTTTCACTTAACTTTCCCTTGCTCATGCTGTAGGTATTCTATTTATTGTGATATAATTTCATTAATGAAAGCTGACTTAACTTTTGACTTTCACGTATTAATCGTCAAAAATATAATTATAAACAAAAATATACAATTTAAAATTTTTAATGATGCCAACTGTCCATAAGATTATCTGGATTAGCGATTAAAAATAAATATTGTATACATTCAGCCTAAAAAAAACCGCTGCAAACATACGAAACTCGATTGACTTAACCACATCTAAAAACCATATGAATATCATAAAATTAAATTATTGTTAAGAGATTAACAACAGTTTGCAATTAAAATTTCGACCGAAGCTTAATTTCACTATTTTTGCTGTTTGCAAGGATAAAATGGGCATATCAGGAAATATTAATATTAAAAACAAACGCGCTTCTTTTGAGTATCATTTATTGGATAGGTATACTGCGGGTATTCGCTTGCTGGGTACTGAAATCAAATCTATTCGGGAGGCCAAAGCCAATATCAACGATAGCTTTTGCAGTTTCCTTGACGATGGCTTGTATATCCGCAATATGCATATTGCAGAATATTCATTTGGTTCATTTTATAACCACGAGGCAAAGAGAGACCGGCAATTATTACTGACCAAACGCGAGCTAAAGAAGCTGAAGGAGAAAGGGGAAGAAAAGGGTTTCACCATTGTTCCGCTGCGAATTTTCATTAGTGAACGCGGATTTGCAAAAGTGGAGATTGCTTTAGCACAAGGAAAGAAAGATTTTGACAAGCGCGAAACGATCAAGGAAAGAGAAAGCAAACGGGAGCTTGATCGGGTGATGAAATATTAATGCTATGCTGCAATTATGGCTGCATGTATTGCCCCGGCGTTACCCCTTCCCGTTGTTTGAAAAGCCGGATAAAATAGTTGACATCAGAGAATCCAGCACCAAAACAGGCTTCTTTCACACTATTAACTTCCTTTAACAATTTCTTTGCGTATTGAATGCGCATGCGGATAACAAATTCCATAGGGCTTACGCCCAATTCGTTTCTGAAAAACCTAGACAGCGCACTTTTACTCATCCCAACCTTCGCCGATATTTTATCAACGGAAAGCTTCTCGGTGAGGTTTTCGAGAATATACTGCTTCACCCCGTAGAAAGCGGAATCATCCTGACCAACCGTAGTTTCCTCCAAAACGAGTAGACCCTGCATCTGCATAATACGAATCATAAGCTCCTTCAAGACAAGGTCGGCAATAGCCTCTTTATGCAAATCACCACTTAGGCTTACCTGAAAAAGTTTGTTCGTCAATCGCGCCAGCTCCTCGCTATTTGAAAAATGGAATTTATCCAGTTGGAAGCGCCAGTTGCTAGCTTTACCATCCTTTGGATAAAACTCATTGAGGTAGTTGACGACCTCCTTAATTTTCGCGCCATCAACGGTGATGGCGGTGCATTGTGTAGGCGCCTCCAGTCGAGCATCGGGAAAGTCAATCTGCATTTTGGTGTACGCAGGAAGCAAAAGGGTTTCGCCAGGAAAGTAATCAAATGATACCTTTTCCTGCAGATGCATTACCTTCTTTCCTTCGATCATATTGATGATCACCAAGTCATCGAATTCCAGTGGCACCAGCGCACTCGCTTCGTATGTTTCGAACACATTAAGTTCATAATGCGGCAATGTGTAGGCTCGACGGTTTTCTACCAAGGTTGTTAACTCCTCGCTACGGGACAAGGGAAGCATTTTTAACGAATGGTTTTTAGACATGTTACGACCTTTCACTGTTTACGGTTTACAATCAAATTTAGCGATTTCAAGACCATCTGCAAATCCATACTGTCTGTATAATGCTATTATTTGAGCAGATAATGCTACTGTTACAACATGGGGAAGGATATATTTGTTTTGCTAACAAAACCACTTTAAAAATTAAGTATCATGAGTGCAATTAAAAAACCAACGTTCAAAGAGCGTTATGACAATTACATCGGCGGGAAATTTGTAGCGCCCGCATTGGGAAAATATTTTGACAATATCTCGCCCTTAGATGGGAAAGTATTTACGCAAGTAGCCCATTCTACGAAAGAAGATATCGAACTGGCGGTTGACACAGCAAATAAAGCGTTTGCGAGTTTCCGGGAGACATCCGCAACGGAACGCAGCATCATGCTCAACAAAATTGCAGACCGCATCGAGGAAAATTTGGAATACATCGCTGCTGTGGAAACGATAGACAATGGCAAAGCAGTACGCGAGACCCTAAATGCAGACATTCCACTGGCTATTGATCACTTCAGGTATTTTGCCAGTGTCATTCGTGCTGAAGAGGGTTCCATAAATGAGTTAGACAAAGATACCGTTTCTATCATCGTCAACGAGCCGTTGGGGGTGGTTGCACAGATTATCCCGTGGAACTTCCCGATATTAATGGCCGTATGGAAATTAGCGCCAGCGCTAGCTGCTGGAAACTGCGTAGTGCTAAAACCTGCGGAAAGTACCCCCACATCCATTATGGTGTTGATGGAAATTATCGGCGATCTTATACCGGAGGGCGTTGTTAATATTGTGAATGGTTTCGGATCCGAGCTGGGCAGAACGCTGGTGACCAATCCAAAAGTTGCGAAGGCCGCCTTTACGGGCTCTACAGCTACCGGTAGGATGGTCATGCAATATGCTACGGAAAATATTATTCCCGTGACTTTGGAACTGGGCGGTAAATCTCCCAACATATTTTTCAGCTCCGTTATGGACCATGACGATGCCTTTTTGGATAAAGCTATCGAGGGTGCTGTTCTTTTCGCGCTCAACCAAGGTGAAATTTGTACCTGCCCATCGCGGCTGCTGATTCAAGAAGACATCTACGATCGTTTTATTGCAAAAGTAATAGACCGTGTTAACCAAATCCAAGTCGGTGACCCATTAGACCCAAATACCATGATGGGTGCACAAGCCTCCAAAATTCAAAAAGATAAGATTATGTCTTACATCAAATTAGGAAAGGAAGAGGGTGCTGAAGTTTTGACAGGGGGCGATGAGAACATTATCGGCGAGGGTTTTGAAGAGGGGTATTATATCAAGCCTACCCTATTTAAAGGAAACAATAAAATGCGCATCTTTCAAGAAGAAATATTTGGACCGGTGCTTGCCGTCACGACGTTTAAAGATGAGCAAGAGGCAATAAAAATCGCTAATGACACGATCTATGGACTTGGCGCCGGGGTGTGGACAAGAGATGCACATCAGCTGTATCAGGTGCCGCGTGCCATTCAAGCAGGACGAGTGTGGGTGAATCAATACCACTCCTACCCGGCTGGAGCACCATTCGGTGGCTACAAGCAGTCCGGTATTGGTAGAGAAAATCACAAGATGATGTTGGATCATTATCGTCAAACAAAAAATATGTTGATCTCATACAACAAAGAGAAACTCGGATTTTTCTAAAGAACATAAACATAAACGGTGCAAATGGGGTTATGAGAGTAATCCCATTTGTATTAATGAAAGACAGCTATGGCAATACGTAGATTAGATGTAACAGATAAGGCCAAAGAACTTATAAAAGAATTGGTCGAGAAACATGGCGATTTAATGTTTTACCAAGCCGGCGGATGCTGTGAAGGTACACAGCCGCAGTGCTTTGAAATGGGAGGATACTATCCACGCATGAACGATGCGCTGATCGGCTATGCGGAAGGCTTCCCGTTTTGGGTGGATCGTGACCTTTTTGAATACTGGAAGCACGCTCATTTTACATTGGATGTACTCGATGGCTTTGGCCCAGGGGGCTTTTCTTTGGAGACACCTTTAGGGAAAACCTTTAAGGTGCATTACCGCTTATTCAGCGAGGACGAACTTGCTGATCTCGAACCTGTATCGCGAAGCGAATAAAGACTATTTACGAAAAACAATTATATGGCAATACTATTTAACGAATTTTCTCTTCCACGGATTACCCTCCCCAACAGACTTGTGGTATCTCCCATGTGCCAATATTCCGGGCACGATGGTTTTGCTAACGATTGGCACTTGGTGCACCTGGGCCAGTTTGCGATCGGTAAGGCCGGTGCCGTGATACAAGAGGCCACGGCTGTTGTTCCGGAGGGTCGGATTTCCTTTTGGGATCTGGGCATCTGGAAAGATGACCACATCGAAAAATATCGGCAGATCACAGCCTTTATCAAGGCCCAAGGCAGCATTCCGGGTATACAACTGGCGCATGCCGGACGCAAGGGCAGTGACAATAAACCTTGGCAGGGTCGCGCACAATTTGCGCCAGACAGCGAATATGGCTGGCAAACGGTCGCGCCATCGGCAATTCCATTTCACGAGAAAGACCACACACCGATAGCACTCACGATAACCGAGATTCGCGACCTTGTCGTACGCTTTCGTGAAGCAGCAGAGCGTGCCGTAAAAGCCGGCTATGACATTATTGAGATTCATGCTGCGCACGGCTATCTTATCCACCAATTTTTATCGCCATTGGTTAACCAACGAACAGATGCATATGGCGGAAGTTTTGAAAACAGGATTCGCTTCTTGCTGGAGATCGTCGAGGTGGTTGCAGAAGTGACTACCGACCAATCGCTATGGGTCAGGATTTCGGCTAGCGATTGGGCTGATGGCGGCTGGGATGTAGCACAGAGTGTCGCCCTTACCAACATATTAAAAGAAAAAGGTGTAGAGGTTATCGACGTCTCATCCGGTGGTGCAGTGCGCCATCAGCAAATTGATGTGGGCCCCAATTACCAAGTAGGGTTCGCGCAAACGATCAAAGAGGGTACTGGTCTCACTACGGCTGCGGTGGGCATCATCACTTCCGGGGCTCAGGCCGAAGAGATCTTGCAAAAGCAACACGCTGATTTGATACTGGTAGCACGCGCCTTTCTGGACGATCCACATTTGGCCTATCATGCGGCGCAAGAGCTGGATGTAAACCTAGCTTGGGCCGATCAATATGCTCGCGCAAAAGAAACAATAAAGAGGGGTTAACTCCCCTCTTTATGCTATGCTTCGATATCCAAACCTTCTAGTACGGGGATGGGCTTCTTATCATCATCTAAAGCGACGAAAGTGAACATCCCTTGAATGGCTAATTCCCGTCCTTCTTCATACATCTTTTCCAGGTAGATCTCCACTTTTACCTTAAGGCTGGTGCGGCCTACACTCGCCACCTTCGCCACGGCTTCGATGATACTGCCCGATGGTATCGCTTTTTCGAAGTCAATGCGATCCGTTGAGACAGTGACTAGGCGCTTGCGACAAAACCGCGTTCCGGCCATAAAAGATACTTCATCCATGATGGCCATAGCTTTTCCTCCGAAAAGGGTATCGTGATGGTTGGTCAAAAATGGGAAAACAGTCGTGCACACACGTGTTTCAGCAAGCTGTATCCGTTCCTCTAGTGTCATTCTTTATCGGTTTTAGGTAATTTCTTTTGTTTTTTCGACATCGATTCCGATGCCTTTCAACAGCATCGATGCATTAAAAATTGTACATCGCCCGTTTTTCAGTTTGTAATCGAATAGCATCTCTCCTCCTACTACCTGAATGTCAAAGTGATAATTTTGCACTTTTCCAGGATGCTCCTCTTCGAGGCTAGCCAATTGTAAATCGTGCGTTGCGACCATCCCACGCCCTTCCATCTGCATCAACTTCTGAATGATGGCGCGGGATCCTAAATATTTATCCACGGAATTTGTACCGCGCAACATCTCGTCAATAAGAAAAAAGCTCTGCTTATCTGTTTCGACAGTTTGGAGGATAAAACGCATTCGATTTAGTTCTGCTTTAAAGGTAGAGGTGCTTTCGTTAAGCGAATCTTTGATCCGCATGTAAGAAATTAGATGGTAAATAGGCAAGCGAAAGGAGCTAGCACAACAGACCGCTCCGGCATAAGCCAATACCGCATTAATTCCTACCGTGCGCAGAAACGTACTTTTCCCGGCCATGTTGGATCCCGTAATCAAGGCAATGTGATGCCCTTGATTTGTGTAATTATTCAGCACAGATGTGTTCACCGGAATTAATGGATGCGCTATACCTGTTGTGCTCAAGGACGCGTCCGGCTGATTATCTAGAATCTGTGGAAGCGTCCATTCCGGATGGTTTCGCTTCAAAACCGCCAACGAATTCAACGCTTCAAATTCCGCAATCACATCAAAAGCGACCAAAATATTGGCTTCGTATTGACTTTTCCAATGGACGATTTTCATGACATACTTAAAATCCCACAGGAAAAACATATTCAGCAGACTTCCAACCAGCATGTTATTGCGGGCATCCAAATTATTGATAAGACGCGATAGTTGTTTAAAAGCGGTGGAAAGCTGCGTATCATTCATGCGCAACTGATTTTGTAAGCGCTTTGTAAGTGCTGTCTGGAATTGTTTTCCTTCAACGAGTGCAAGCCCATCGGCATAGGCGGCTAAAACATGTCCGACCTTATCAATTTTACTGGAAAACAGGCTTACTTTGCCCGCCATACCCAGTGTCCACAGCAAATGGATGAGTGCGAGGCCACCCACGTAAGGCCACAAGGGATACACAAATACCGAGAGCGCAACAAGCACCACCATGATAAAGGGGACGATGGTGACATAAATCTTTAAAAGCGGTGTACCAAAGGACAGCCCCGAATCTTCAAAGTATCGAGCCAGAAATGATTTAACCTCGGTTTTTTGCGTCAGATTAAAAACAAGCCTGGATTGAAAATGTTGACTCCAGTCCAAGTCTGCTTCCAATTCGGCCACAGCCTGCTGACGTTCTTCAATAGCTGGTTTGCTGCCAGCGGCCGTCAGCCAAGTGGCCAACGTTGACTTACCGAGTGCTGTTGCTGCTCTATTGAGCATAGCGAACAAAGAAAACGGGCCGAAGATATCCAGGTCAGCCGTGTACGGATGCTCATTGTTTTCAAATGTCTGGCCATTATCGTATACGCCCTGCCGGGTATTTTTTAGCTGGATTTCGTTTTCATTAATCTTCAAAAAAGACATCATATCGTCCCGCTTCCGCTCCAGCTTGGCTTGCCTACCAATGAGAAAAGCAAAGAGCAAGATAATCCCGATTGTTAACAACAGTACCAAGAGAATACTGTTCAGTTGAAAACTATAAAACAGCAGTGCTCCACCGCCGAGGATAACAAATAGGCGGGCAAAGCTATTTTGATTGATGTGTTTGTTTACTTGTTGAATCTCTTCACCAGTCTTTTGAATATGCTCCTGGTATTGCTGATATATCATGCGATAAAAATAGGAAAAGCTCGGCAGTACCGAGCTTTTATATGTAAATTAATTATCGTCCTCACCACGCTTGATCGCCCACCAATGGCACAAAGCGAAAGGTATCAAGTTCAATTCGTTCAAAATCATTCTCGCCAACACGCAGGATCGTGACCATCTTCTGCGATTTCTCGTCGCCCACGGGTATGACCAGAAGTCCTCCATACCGGAGTTGCTTCAACATCAGCTCCGGAACAAATGGCGCTCCCGCAGTCACAATAATTTTATCGTAAGGGGCATGCTCTGGAATACCTTTCGAACCATCGCCCAGAAAAAAGTGGGGTTGATACCCCATGTAAGGTAATACCTGAATGGTTCGCTGGTAAAGACTTTCTTGACGCTCAATGGTGAAAACCTGCGCCCCCAGTTCCAACAAAATACAGGTTTGATAGCCCGATCCTGTTCCGATTTCTAACACCTTGTCGCCTTTGCTAACATGGAGTAATTCTGATTGATAGGCTACGGTATAGGGCTGCGATATCGTTTGCCCATCGCCTATGGGAAAGGCGATGTCACGGTATGCCTGATTCCAAAATGTTTCATCAAAGAAAAAATGGCGAGGCACTTTACCGATGGCCTGTAAGACACGCTTATCCGCTATCCCCCGTTTTTCCAAGTTGTTCACAAGCTGCTTTCGCGCGCCTTTTTCCCGGTAATTATCTACAAACTTATACGCCATTAGACCTCAAAAATACCATTGTTAAGGCACATTCGAGACATTAAATTGCAAAATGTTTAAGGTCAACGTGCTATAAGCCGCAGGGTTTCCTTACCTTCGTAGCGAAGTAGTTTTTCCGGCGATTAACGCTAAAACTGTTTCAATGAAGGCTTAACATGCTTCGTATCCGTTGGCTTGGCCTGCTAGCTTTACACCGATAAGAAAACATTCATATGACTAGAAAATCCTTATTTATTGTCTTTATAACACTGTTTTTTCATCTCTTCGGCCATGCGCAGCAGGCTACGGTACGAGATACAGTTTTGCGCATTTTAGCCATAGGCAATAGCTTTTCTGAAGATGGTATTGAGAATTATCTTCATGAGCTGGCCGCCGCTGCCGACAAGAACATCATTATTGGGAACTTGTACATTGGCGGTGCGCCGCTTTCCTTGCATGTGCAACATGTGCGTAACGATGCGAAAAGTTATAGCTATCGCAAGATCTCCCTAGATGGCACAAAGAAGACAACAGCCGATGTTAGTATAGCCGAGGCGCTTCACGACGAACAGTGGGACTACATCAGTTTCCAACAAGCGAGCCCCCTATCCGGAAAATATGAAAACATAGTAGCGAGTTTGCCCGAGTTGGTCGCTTATGTCCGCAATAAGGTTGGCCCTCGGCCAAATTTTGTTTATCATCAAACCTGGGCGTACCAGAACGATGCGCAGCATGATGGCTTTAAAAACTACAATAGCGATCAGCGGCTGATGTATCGTGCGATTGCAAACACCTCGAAAAAGGTGAAAAAACTTGGGTATTTCAGAGAAATTGTTCCAGCGGGCACCGCGATTCAAAACGCGCGTAGCAGCTCCATCGGTGACCATTATACGCGCGACGGCTATCACTTAGAGCTGGGCTATGGCCGCTTCACTGCCGCCTGCACCTGGTTTGAAAAGCTTTTCCACGAGGATGTGCGCAACAACAGCTACAAGCCAGCGTCAATAACCGATCTACAGGCTACCATAGCAAAAAAAGCGGCACATGCCGCTGTAAAAAAACCTTACAAAGTATCTAAAATAAAGCTCTAGGAATTGTTCCTAGAGCTTATTGATAAGCTTATCGACAGTAGCTTCAAATGTTGCTAGCGCACTTTTCTCCTTATTGATGAAGTCGTTGTCTGCCAATTTACCCACAACTTCCTCCATTTCTTCATAAGAATTGTAAATCATCTGCTTAAACGGGTTTTGATAATCTTTTGCACGTGCGTGTTCAATTTCGGAACATATCCATCTTTTGGTTTCGAGCGCGTCCGTCAATAGATCGCGGAGGAACAGATCATCCCAATCCGACAACTCGCTTTCATGCACCTCGGCCAATGATGACACCGCGTGTTCAAAACGATCGCTTAGGTAATCCCTACTCCAAGCGTGATAATGGTCATGCACATCATGCCAGGAAGAAAGCCCGCCAGCACGCACATCATCTAAAAGCTGGTTCAACTTCGCGGCAGGAATGAGTTGCCCTCCGATGTTCTCAAATCTCTTTCTGTCTTGGTCAATGCCTTTTATAAGTGTCCAGAAAGAAGCGATGGAATCGCTCGTTTCCAGTGCAGCGATAATTTCTAATGATGCGTAATAGCGAATCATGCGCTTATAGACATGGTACGATTCGCGGGGTTTTGCCAACACAACTTTTCGCTTGGAGAATTCCACGTTATCGAGTAATACGGAGTTTCCGGCAAGCGGATCGTTGGCGTTGAGCATGCGGCGACCTAAAGCTGTCCAGTCTTCTTTCGACGTTCCTTCCGCTGCGCATGTCTTTCCTACCGCAGTCTCGATCTCGCGCAAAGCATCAAACATTTCATTGATTGTGTCCGGTGCCAAGACGTCGTACTCAATATATTGGTTTTTGAATTTGCGTTTATCTCGAGCTGCGAATTTCGAGGTATTACGCATCAGCGCATACATATTATACAAAAACCAGTAGCCGGGCAAAATGACCAACCGATTGGTATCGACTTCATTACTCACTAAGCAGAACGGGAATTTAATATCCAACTCATGCAAAAAATCTCCTTTGACAATCAAGGTATACGAAGCGAAGCGCGAATTGTGCTTTAGACTGACACATAAGCCTGGCCAAAAACCTCTTCCGGCGACGATCTCACCGTCGGCGGCGCGCGAATTATGGTTGGATCCCACCGTTGCGCCAGCGGCCATATTGCTTTGGCCTTTGACAACTGCTGCACAAAGGAAAGAATTGTTATGGTGCTGTTCGTGCGCAGGGAAAATCAATGAATTCAATACTTCACAACACGAAATCGTTGAGTTATCGCCAAGAAAAGAGTTGATTAAACGAGCGCCATATTTTAATTGCGAATTGGATGACAGAATGAACCGGACAGCTTTGACACCATAAAAAATACGACAACCATAACCGATAACGCCGTTGACGAGTTCGCAGCCCTCTCCGATCTGTGTATAGGATTCCGAAGACGAGTTAATCGTTAGGTTTTTCAGTTTGTTAACCCCTTTGATATAGGCATGCCCACCAATCTTGACATCTTTTATGGTATGGGTATTTTTGATGACGGAGCGTTCGCCAATCTCGCTGTAGTAGCCATGCTCGACACAAAATTGTGCTTCTGCCATCTCCTGAAAACGGCGTTGTAGTTTATGATCATCGCGGTAGCGTGACCACAGAAACACGTCGCCAGCCTGCATCCCATCAAAGGGCAATACAGACCTTCCCCCATTTTCATTACACAGCTCTAACCGTATTCTTCGTTCTTCTACATCGCCCCGTTTCAGTATACCGTTTCCAAACTTCGCCGAGCTGCTGGTTTCCATTTCACTGATATTGGCCAGCATCACATCGTTACCGATAATAAAATGTGACATATACCGAACGTTGTGCACCGCGACCGTAGTGCCGAAGTCGCAGCTGATGATGGTCGAATTGTAAATACCACACGGTAGGCGCAGGTCCCGGAAATCGAGATACACATCATCCATATCACCGATGCGTACCATACCATAAAACTTGCTGTTTTGTATCTGTTCTGGTAAAAATCGATCGGTAACCCAGATATCCTTCCAGTTGCTGGCAAAATTATCATTGCGCAGCAGGACTTTTATCTCATCCTCACGCAGCGGTCTAAACGTAGCTGTCGATTGAAACTGTTGGTTTCGGTAAACGTATTCGTCGCCGTTTTGCAGGTAGGCTTCTGGCACGAAACCATACCCTAAATCAGTGAGTTTCTTTTTTAAAATTTTCGACATATGCGCTATTCAACGGTTACCGATTTGGCGAGGTTTCGCGGTTTATCGACATCCAGCCCGCGGTTAATTCCGATGTAATATGATAACAATTGGAGCGGTACTACGGACAAGATAGGTGCAATGATTTCATGTATCTGCGGTACAACCATTACATCATCGGCCAAGCCGGCTACCACGTTGTCCCCTTGCGAAACAACAGCAATTACTTGTCCTTTTCGCGCTTTGATTTCTTGTATATTGCTCACTATTTTCTCGTGATAGCTATCTTTGGTAGCCACAAAAACGACAGGAAGATTTTCATCAACCAGTGCGATAGGCCCGTGCTTCATTTCAGCCGCAGGATATCCTTCGGCATGTATGTACGATACCTCTTTTAACTTCAAAGCTCCTTCCAAGGCGATAGGAAAATTGAATCCTCTGCCTAAATACAAAAAGTCATTCGCATCCGCATATTTACGGGCGATTTCTTGAATGGCAGCATCTTGCTCTTCCAATATATCCTGAACATATTGTGGAACCTTGGCCAAATCCCCCAACAATTTGTTAAACAAGGTCTGATCGATCGTCTGTTTCTCGTACGCCACTTTCAATGCGATGAGGTACAATAAAGCCAACTGCGCCGTAAACGCTTTTGTGCTGGCGACTCCAATTTCTGGTCCCGCATGCGTATAGGCTCCTGCATCAGACATCCTAGCGATAGACGATCCAACCACATTGACCAATCCAAAAATCGTTGCTCCTTGTTTTTTTGCATTTTCAATGGCGACCAATGTATCCGCCGTTTCTCCACTTTGAGATACGGCAATGATCACGTCCTTGTCCGTGATGATCGGGTTTCTATACCGGAACTCCGAGGCGTACTCTACTTCAACGTTTATGCGGCAAAGCTCTTCGATGACATACTCGGCAAGCAGCCCGGCATGCCAGCTTGTACCACAAGCAACGATAATGACGCGGTTTGCATGGATAAGCTTCTCCTTGATCTTGTCCACTCCGCTCAATGTGATGTGCTGATGCTCCGCATCCAGACGCCCGCGGAGCGAATCGAAAATGGTTTGTGGCTGTTCAAATATTTCTTTAAGCATAAAATGGTCATAACCGCCTTTTTCTATCGCAGCCAGTTCGATATCCAACTTTTGCACAAAAGGGGTAATTCGCTCATTACCTAAGTTTTTCAAGATCAATTCATCGGGTCTTACGATCGCCAGTTCATAATCGTTGATATACACCACTTCTTTGGTATAAGCGAGCATGGGCGAGGCATCAGAGCCTAGGTAATGGGCATTGTTCCCAATACCAATGACCAACGGGCTACCTTTCCTTGCAGCGATTATTGTGTCCGGCAGATCTTTATCAATCAATAAAATGACATAGGCCCCAACGACGCGCTTCAACGCTACACGAACGGCTTCTTCGAGCGAGCAATCATTATTAATCTTGATATCTTCGATAAAGTTCAACAACACTTCCGAATCCGTATCACTGGCGAAGGTATACCCTTTCTGCTGCAGTTCGCTTTTGAGCTGCGCATAGTTTTCAATAATGCCGTTATGGATCATGGCAATATTACCCGAGTTGGAATAGTGTGGGTGTGCATTTCTGTCTGAAGGCACCCCGTGCGTGGCCCAGCGCGTGTGGCCAATTCCCACGGTCGCCTGAATATTTTTTCCATAAACAAAGTCTTCCAGCGCAGCGACCTTGCCCTCTTTTTTATACACCTCCAGGGCGTTTCCTGTATGAAGCGCTACGCCGGCGCTGTCATAGCCACGATATTCTAATTTTTTTAATCCGTCAATAAGGATCGGATAGGCTAAGTTGCTACCTACGTAGCCAACAATTCCACACATAAATAATTGCGTTTAATTTTTTTACAAAGGCTAAATATAGGACAAATTACGTACCGCAATCGATTGATTAGCCGTATTTATTGAAAAACATTTAGCAATCTGCGTCGTTCTAACAACAAAAACGTTTTACTATGCGCGCAATTTGGACAGGGGCAATTGGCTTCGGCCTGGTGAATATACCGATTAAGATATTTAGCGCGATCCAGACTAGCCAGCTGGATCTAGATATGTTAGACAGAAAGGACCTGTCCAACATCCGTTTTAAACGGGTAAATGACAAATCGGGTAAGGAAGTGCCCTGGGACAACATTGTGAAGGGTTACTTTTTGAAAGATAAGTATGTCGTGTTGGAGGAGGCGGATTTTGAGGATGCCCTGCCCGAGAAAAACAAGATGATCAATCTACAGACTTTTGTCAAAGAAAGAGATATCGACAGTATCTATTTTGATACGCCGTACTATCTGGAACCGCAAAAAGGTGGCGAAAAGGCATATTCGCTGCTGTATAAATCGCTGGAAAAAACCGGGCATGTGGGTCTGAGCACATTTGTCATGCGCACCACAGAAAACCTGGCAATCGTCCGTCCGCGCGACGGTATGTTGCTGCTCAACAAATTACGATTTGAAGAAGAAATTCGTGATACCGGAGATTTGAATGTGCCCAACAGCCGTATTTCAAAAGGAGAGATGGATATGGCTGTAAAACTGATTAAACAAAACAGCTCGGACTTTGACATATCCGGCTATCGCAATGAATATAGCAAAGAACTTTTGAAAATTATCAAGAAGAAAGCGCAGGGAAAACGCGCAACGATTCGCAAGATCAATGTGGACAAAGAAAATACCAAGGCATCAGAGCTCTTGGCCAAACTAAAAGCGAGTTTAGGCTAGCGCTAGCACGACAGGTCATACAACGAAGTCGCGGGATGTGCGTGCGCTATCCTGTTAAAAAGAGGCAATCGCTTTTTTAAGGTTTGCCTTCTCTTGAAAAATGTCTTTCCAGGGATCAGGCTTTGAAGCCATTCGCTCGAGCACGGTCTGCATGGTGAATTGCTGAATGGTCAATTCATCGTTGACCTCCGACCATTCCAACGGAGTAGAGACCGTTGCGCCGGGTTTAGGCCTTACGGAGTATGGCGCTACCACCGTTTGCGCGCGTTTATTCTGCATATAATCCAGGTATATTTTATTCTTTCGCTTCGTGGGCGACCGTTCTAGGCTTGTGGTCTGTGGATGCTGCTCATGCACAAGTTCGGCAACCATCTGCACGAAATCTCGTGCCACGTCAAAATCATACTGCCCGGCAACATGAATGTAAATATGTAGACCCGTGGAACCTGAAGTTTTTACAAAATTTTTCACGCCCGCTTCTTCCAAAATATCGTGGGCTGTATTCGCTACAGCGACGACCTCGGCAAAATCTGCTCCGTTTGGATCGAGATCCAGTACTGCGAACGTCGGGTTCGTCTTTTTTCGATAACTGGCAAGCCAGGGATTAATTTCTATAGACCCCATATTGGCAATCCAAAGCAACGTGGGCAGGTCGTTACAAAGTAGGTAATTGACAACGTTTCCTGTAGATTCCGATTCCAGCTCCACGGTTTTTAGCCAGCTCGGTCCTGTACCCTTATCGACATCTTTTTGAAAAAAGCTGGATGCCTCTACGCCATTGGGAAAGCGATTCATAGAGATAGGCTTATCCTTCAAATAAGGCAAGATGAAATCGCCCATTTGCTCGTAGTAATCCAGCAGGTCACCTTTCGTTATCTGCTCCGCTGGCCAATATATTTTTTTTTGATTGGAAAGCTTCAACTTTTTGCGTCCAAAGGTAAGCTCTCTTTCATTCTGGATATCTTTTATCGGAATAACGCGCTTGATGTCTGCCAAGGCCTTGTCGTCGCGAAGTGCCTTGAACACAGGGTGGCGGAGATGGCCGTCAGCGGTCCATTCACTATATACTATTTCAGCGATCAGTTTAGGTTTTACCCAGGCCACACTTTTCTCGTTAGCCACCGCAACATCCTTTGAAAATGGCTTTTTCTCAACAATATCGTTATCCAGCTCATGTTTCATCTCGCGTAACACATCGTCGGGGAAGCCGGTACCTACATTACCAATATAGACCAAACCTTGCTCACCTTGCACCGCGAGAACCAATGCGCCAAAACCTACTCGGCTTCCGCTTGGCTTGGTAAAACCTACGATAATAGCCTCTTGCGATTGTTGCAGCTTGAGTTTCCGCCATAAGGCTGATCGCTTGCCAGATACGTAGCGACTATCGGCCTGTTTGGCAATAACACCTTCCCAATTCTTCTTATGGGCACGCTGCATGGCGTGTTCCAGATCTTCTTTTAATTCGGGCACCATCAACACGTTGGCCAACGAAAGCTTCGAAAATAACCGGCGCAATAAATCCTTACGGTCTGACAAGGGAAAATCCCGAAGATCATTCCCATCTAACATGAGTATATCGAAAATATAGTACCGCAATTTAAATTTCGCAGGTAGCGGTTCGCCATGTTGCAGGAGCTGGAAATTGGACTGGCCTTTTGGATCCTCCGCTACGACTTCGCCGTCTAGGATGACTGATTTTCCTAGCTGTTGGAGCGCCTGGACTATGGACGGGAATTTGCTATTAAAATTGATGCCGTTGCGGGAGGTTAGCTTCACGGTCTTGTCCGTTACTTGGGCAATAGTCCGGAAGCCATCCAATTTTTGCTCGAAGATCCATTCCTCGTCCTCATTAACATTTTCGGAAAGTACAGCAAGCATCGGTTCGAATATCGCTCCGCGGGCTTCCTTATCATTCGTTTCTGCGCTTTTTTTATCCGTGGCAGCAGGCTTATCGGCAGACCTCTTTCCGCCGCGTCCCGAACCTCCATGTTGCGATTTTCGGAATAACTTACCCTGCTCTTTGATCGCTGCCGGTATTTCGTCTTCCGCATTGTATCCATCGGCCATCGCATATTTATCCTGATGTTTAATAAGGAGCCAAGCATTATCCTCTTGTGGATTTTTTATACGCACAAGCGCGAACTCGCCTTTTAACTTTTTACCCTGCAGCACAATCTTAATACTTCCCTTTTCAAGTGCCTCCAAGAGTTCTTGCTCCCCCTCGCCTCTTTCTAGCGCGGTGTAGTACCCTTCGTCGAATATAGAAACGGTCCCAAAGCCGTAGTTACCCTTTGGAATCTCGCCTTCAAACGTGCGATAGCTTAGGGGATGGTCTTCCACCATAACGGCCAAACGCTTGTCTTTAGGATCTAGCGAAGGGCCTTTGGGCACGGCCCAGCTCTTAAGCACACCCTCCATTTCCAGACGAAAGTCGTAATGCAAGCGGGAGGCATGGTGCCGCTGCACGACAAAGCGCAGCTTCTTCCCTTTGCCGGAGAGGGCACCCTTCGGCTCCTTTGTTTTTTCAAAGTTTCGTTTTTGATTGTATTTCTCCAGCGCTGCCATACGCTATGAACAGCCGACGATAGTATTTGTTTTTAGTTGTGCATCGGGCAGAAACGACGCTAAAGAGCTGCATTAACGGATTTGTCCGCTCTCGCGAAAATCCTTCAAAATAGCATCGATAATGATGTTCGAGACCGACTTACGGATAAATAAACGATTGAGTGCCTTAAACCAGAAATTTCCAATGGTGGCATTTAAAACCGCTTCCAATCGTTGCTTAATCTTTTGTTTGTAGCGCTTGTTAAAATCGGCTTCGGCAATTACCGGAAAGTCCATAAAATCTAACTGGGCGTCTGCTCCGAACTTTTCGTGATCCATCTCGTTGGTTCGTGCTTTAATCACCCGCAGGTCAGGTATGATTGGAAAGAGATTTCGGCTTTGCACATCAAATTGCTTTTCATTAAATGCGAATCTCACCTTGGCCAAATCGTGCGGTTCGCGCCCCAGCCTGCTTGCCACTTCGCCTTCTGGCAGCGCAAAATAGTATCGTAAAAACGCTTGACAATTCAACCTTCCCAAATGATAATCGTGTAATCGGAACGATTTATCCATAAAGCCTCCAAAGCCACTGAAGGGGGCTGAGGCTAGCTGCTTTTTCACGGGAGTCATCACCTTGCCCACTTTAAGTTTACGAACGGGTTGAATCAGAAACTTGGTGTGGTCGCGCCCTTCGATGGCATCCAATATCCCATCTTGGTTGAACATCGCCTGATTGCGCAGCGCCTTAAACATCCCTTTCGCTACCGTAATAATATCCGGGCGCGGGTTTTCGTCTTCCACATCGTGATCACTATTGGGGAAAGGATCAATCATCACGACGGCGTATCGATCGCTTAAATTGGCTGGGTTTTTCTCCCTAAGCACTTTTAGACCTACTGCAAAGGGTTCATTGTTGATCAGACCACCGTCGATTGAATTGAATTTATATACCGAGCTTTCTTTAATCAGCGGTCGGATGCCTTTTTGCTGCCCGAAAAGATAGTTTGGATAACGGCTTATAAATTCTTGCGATATGGCTACTTCACGCGATTTCAAACCTATTGGAAACGCCGCTGTACTGAGCGTAGCTTCCTTTAGGTAATTCATATCTCTTGGATTACGGAGATTGAGGACATAGTACAGCTCATTCCCGGGAGGAATCCCTTCGGGCAAATCTTTATGCGCTAATTTGTATCGAAAAAAACCCGCGTGGCTTGTGATCATAGGGCCGGTTTTTCCGTAGCCTCCAAAATCCAGCTGAAAATTGATGCCGCGTAAGTTTGTGGTGGTTAATACGAGATCGAGATCTGGTGAAATATAGGATGGGTATTCTTGCAGCTGATTAAGTTGCAACATATTGTTTGCTATGGCATCAATAGGATCTGCATTCAAAAGCGCTTCAGGCTTTTCCCCCTTTTTAAGCTTCTTAAGGTCGTCTTTCGCCAGCATCTTCTCGAAAGTATCCGACTGATCGTCATCTGCCATTTCAACCCAACTTTGATAAAATCGGTTCATTTTGCCCTGCGGGTTATCCTTATTGACAGGCCGATAATCTTTGTCAACCAAATTGAGCATCGTCAGCGCGCCCGTTATCCCACCGGCTGACGCCCCACTGATCACGTCAATTTCTACCTCGTGCATCGGGATGGAATGGTCATAATCTGCATGTGTAACCCCACGTGCTATGTTTTTCTGTTTTGCCTTTTCCCACAGATCCAAGGTTTCCAAAAGGTAGTCCATAACACCGGCAGTGAAAGCGCCAGCAGAGACGGCTCCCGCCATCGTCAGACAGATTTTAAACTTTTGTTTTTCTTCCATGCGAGATGATGTTTAATAAAGACGGTCGTTTGATGAGCAGTTATCAATAATAGTAAAACAAAAGATATTCGTCAAGCGGAAAGGTATTATTTCTCAAAAAATAATGAAAAATTAACGGCATATTTTCATCCAGAAATGTAGTCTAGAGCTGCCGATACTAGGTTTAGATAGGGCATTGATGCACACGTATAACCCTATTACTCATTACTTCTTTTAGAGAAGCGGCCATTTACACAATCGAAATGACCACTTACTCAAAAGAAAAACAATTTACCGGTTACCAGTCTTTTGTATATCGATGCGTGGTGTCAAAAACCAACTCGTCATCAAATAAAATAGAAGCTATATTTTGCAAGGCGGGCATTTGGCGGCTGGAGAAGTTTGCCCGATTTGGATCAAAGGCAAATATCAGGTGTGCGCCATATCCGCCAGACCTAAGATTTTGTAGCGCTGCCGTGGTTGGATATCTGTTCAGGGCATATTCACCAGATGACATCCCCCAACCTGACCGAGGCAGGCCTGGGTATCTAGTGCTTAAATCAAACGATGCTAAGTAATCATGCAGTGCATAATCGATGTACGCGCCGGCTTGCGCCTGTGGTATTGCATTTGCACCTCCGAAGTCTCCGGTCAAACTATAAACATACACCATGACAAGCTTTTCGGGCATCGCCATTTTTGTCTCGTAACATAAGCGTGCTGCAGCCCGATAGGAAGGTGTGACAAAACCCGGGGGCGGTGGATTTTCGTACCTAGAGTACTCGTCATCGAAGAAAACCCCATCCAGATCATATGTTGCGCAAACATTCCGAATTTCACTGGCAAAGTCACGCGCTGTTTGCTCATCCAGATTGGCCACACCTGCACGATCGTGATTGCCAAGAATACTAAGGATGACCTTCATGCCCCTATCCTTCAGCGGCTTTAAATATTTATCCTTATTTTCCAACAGGTGCGTAACGTTATCATTGTGTGTAACACGCACTTTCCCAGTTTGCTGATCGTAATTAATATTGGAAGAAAATAAAATGACCATGTCAACTAACGGCTTGCCGCTATTTTTTAAGGTCAAGCTCAAGTTGTTAAGGGGGTTCGTGTCATTTACTTCCATACAACTGACGATCTTAATCCCGGTAGATTTCTCCGCAGAAGCCACCGGTAGCTGATCTTGGTTGGATGTGATAAGCGCCTCTTCCGCGGGTGCCACGTCGAGTACCTCTTGCTTGCAGGATAAAAACAATAAGGCCGATAGACCTAAAACGAGGTTTCTAAATTTTGCAGTTTTTTGCATGATTAAATAGCTCATAGTCTTGACTTTTAATTTCTTAAAACGCATTCCCGTGTTTCAGCCACGACAATAGATGGCGTCACGTATTTTCACGAGAAAATTAATTTTCATCAGCATAGACTGAAGACATGTGCCGGCTTGCTACCTATGTCAGCTTATCATAGTCGCTACAAAACCTGTAAACCAGTAAAAACAAATTACCAAACCTAAATCCCAACTATCATCCGCTTGAAACATTACTCTCGAAAGCATATACAAATTACTACGCGACAAACGTACGCTCCCAAACCTTTCTAGCAGCCCAAAATGGCCAATATCAGCAAATATTTATCCCACAACAGATGTTCGCCATTAGCAAACCCTCCTTCATTAATCAATCATCATAAAGCGATTTAAATATAACAAAATAATTACATTAAATAGCATAAAAAGAGTATTTATTCTATCTAAATGAAATATTCAAAACACATAAACATATTCGACGCTCAATCTACTTACATTTATTACCTCCAGAAGCGCTAATGTAGCCGCAATATTTCCAATGATCATTATTTAAAATAAATATTTAATCGAAACTCTTCTCCTGACATGGTCTTCATTCTCGGACTACTAAAATCTCAATTTGCTTTTTAGCACATCCAAATGTTGATCGGTGATGTCCAAGTGTGTGACAAAGCGAACTAAATAGGTATCGAATGCCACAGCGTATATGCCCACATCTTTTAATTTAGACACGAAGGTTGCAGCATTCATCTTGCCGTCCAGTTCGGCCATTACGATATTTGTTGACACCGGATAACAGCCCTTTACATGGGAGTTTTGCGTCAATATATCGGCTAGGTCTTTTGCTCTTCGATGGTCATCCTTTAGGCGGTCGACATGATGGTCAAGGCATAAATCCCTGCAGCAGCTAGTGCACCGGCTTGCCTCCATCCTCCGCCCATCACTTTACGAAAACGCCGTGCCTTGCTTACCAACTCTTGGGAACCGATCAACACCGACCCTACCGGGCAGCCCAACCCTTTTGACAGACAAATGGAGATGCTATCAAAATCTTTCCCATAGTCTTGCGGTGTTTGCTCCGTCTCGACCAAGGCGTTAAAGAGTCGCGCTCCGTCTAGGTGTAAGATAAGTCCATTCTTTTTGCAAACTTGTTTGATCCGCTTTATTTCGTCAAAATCATACATGCTGCCCCCGCCCTTATTAACCGTATTCTCGAGGCATACAAGTTTTGTGATCGGCTGGTGTATATCATGTGGATTGTTGATCGATCGCTCGACCATTTCCGCGGTAAGCCTCCCGAGGTCGCCATCCAACGGCCTCACCGAAGCAAAAGCGTTCAACGCAATTCCGCCACCTTCATACAGGTAGATATGGGCTAGCTTGTCACAAATCACCTCATCTCCGGGCTGTACATGCACCCGTATCGCCAATTGGTTGGTCATGGTTCCAGTAGGACAAAACAAAGCGGCCTCCCGGCCAAACATATCGGCTACTTTTGCCTCCAACTTATTAACTGTGACGTCTTCACCATAGACATCATCGCCCAGTTCAGCCATTTCCATCGCCGCACGCATGCCCGCTGTGGGCAACGTTACGGTATCACTACGCAAATCAATTTTCATCATGATCAATTTTATTGTTTATACACCGTACTTGCAAACATTAGTTATCGGTAAAATCTAGTGGGGCCACAGCATGCTGATCATGAAAATCCACAAACTCGTTGAGTGAATATTCCGGGCAGGCGCCTTCTTTGGCCGTGACAAATGCGCCCAGGGTAACCGCCCGCCGCATAGTCTGCTCAGCTGTGGCGTCCTTTTCTAACCGCTTTGACAAGAAACCAGCCAAAAAGGAATCACCACTGCCAACCGTATCTTTTATCGCAACGGGAACCGTAGGATACAAATAGAAATTATCTTCCCGAGCATACAAGGCGCCTTTACTTCCCTTAGAAATAATGACTTCCCGCAAATCAAAAGTGTCTTGTAGATAGTTGATACTGTCTTTTTCGCTGCTGTAGGACTTGCCCATAAAATCGAGCATCATACGCAGTTCTGCCTTGTTAAACTTCGCCAGATCTGTCTTATACAACAAATCCTTGATCGTGTTTACCTGGTAAAATGGTTCCCGTAGATTGATGTCAAACACGTTATAGTTACTTCGTTCCAAGAAATCAAATAAGGTGTACCGAGACACCTCATTGCGGGTGGATAGCGTACCAAACACTAACGCATCTACCTCGTGAACAATGGTTTGGTTTGCAATGGTTTTTTCAATAAAATCCCAGGCGACATTTTCCACAATATCATAATGAGCATCGTTATTTTCATCCATGTGGGCAACGACCGTGCTTGTGGGATAGCTTTCATGAATTTGCAGCCCTTCGGTTGACATGTTCCAGGCCTTAAGCTGATTCAGCACTTCCAGCCCCAAATCATCGCTTCCAATCGCACTGATCATCGTGGCATCGATGCCCATTTTAAATAGATGGTAAGCGACATTAAACGGCGCCCCGCCAATTCTCCGTTTGTCGCCAGGAAAAATATCCCACAACAACTCTCCGAAACATGCTACTTTAATCTTATTTTCCTGCATCATACTATTTTGATATACTTTTTACGTGATTATTATTTCGATCTATTTATCCTGCTAAGCCTCTGCTAAAGCCTTCCGAATTTTTGGTTAGAAAGAATAGGCCTGTACCGAAAACTGAAGAAAGGCCCGGTTATCTACCGGATTCCACATCCCCCATAGACCTAATGGCAACACAATATCTCCCACTTTCAGGTTTCTGCTTAGCATCAAACTAATCTCATTAAAGCCCGCATTCCTTGAAAAAAAGTTCGCTTGCTCCCCTTCGCCGTTATTTAATGCAAAGCTATACCCTAAGCGTCCTCGCACTTCAATCTGCTCATTTTTTACAATCGGATACTCCCCAGATACGAATGTAGAAAATTTATTTTTGGAATTTTGGAGATCTCTGTCTCGTCCAAACAGCACCGTATTCCAGCTTATTATTAACGGTACAGTTTCACTTAACGTATAAAATGTTCGAAAATCAAAGAATCGCCCGGTTTCGTTGTTTCGGTAATTAAAAAACTCGGTGTTATTATAGGTGGCATCGGGGGAAAAATTGTAGATATCCCATAGCTCAACGGCGAAGCGTTTATGCTTGTAGCCTACAAAATTATTAAATTCCTTATAGGAGCCACTGGTATTGCCGGCAGCCCAAAACCCACCGTAAACATTTTTGTAGGCCAACTTTATATCCCCGGTGTAAACGAGCCCAGATGCCACTTCAATACCTCGCCACAGGTGGTTATTCCGAAGCTGTAAGGATGAGTGTAATTCCTGCCCAAAAAGCATCCCTGACCCCACAAGCCATAGGCATAGCATGGCCAATAATTTAGCTTGTCTCATTGCAATAGAGTTTGATAATAAAATTTGTTAGTATATCGTTGCCGAAGGGCGCTCGAATCAATAACCTGCTTTAGTCAAGTATATCTTTGGCGCGAATGCGCGATCCAAATAAAGCGTAGGCCAGCATTAACAATTCACAGACCACGGTCAACATCCAAGTCCAACGCCAAGAGCCTAGCAGATCGGCCAAGCCGCCTTGGATAAGGGTGAACACGGCACCACCGAAAACGGCAGAAATAAACACGCCGGACGCTTTGGAGGTGTATTTCTTTAAGCCTTTTATCGATAGCGAGTAGATACAGCTCTACATCGAAGAGTGCAACAGACCAATAGCTACTAGAAACCATAAATTCTGGGTAACCATGGCGATGATAGCGAGCACCGTTGCTAAAATAGTTGTGGTTATCAACTGTGTTTTGGCGGATATCTTATTGAAGAAACTGGATATCGCGCGTCCAACCAGGAAACCGCCCCAATATAAGGTGGACAGTAAAGCATGTATACCGAGATCCATGCCACCAATAATGATATCTGTTTTTCCGAAGAAAGTAAGCGGATGCCCCGATTCCATCAGCTCAAAAGCGTGCAGATTTATATTGGCGCCAATGGCAACTTCTGTGCCCACATAAAAGAAAATAGCCAGTACACCAAGCACGAAGTGCCGGAAAGACCATATGCTACGTTCCAATTTTTCACCGTCGACAGCACGCGTATGCGCAATATCAGGAATGTTGAGGTTTTTGGTAACAAGTGTCACCAGCAATACGCAGAGCACAAGCCCAGCGATGGGCAATAGTAATTGCTTAATTTCAATACCTGCGATGGAAACCCCGCCAAACATCACTGCCGTTACAAAGAAAGGTGCAGATGTTGTACCGATAGAATTAATTGCCGTCGTGATATTGAGACGTTGCACGGGTTGCGTTCCAGGCAATTCATAAGACGCCACATAAGGGTTCACAACCACCTGAATAACGGCTGCCGAGGTCCCCATTAAATACGATCCCATCACAAAGATAATAAAGCCATAAGGTACAATCGTATCGCCCAGCTGCAGTACGAGATGCGTGTGTTGTGATCCGATCCAAGAGGAAATAAAATACATCACCAAACCCGATATCATAAAGAACAGTCCCCGCAAGATGGTACTTTTGTAGCCCAAACGGTTCACCCACTTACTGGCTACTGTGCCATTTAACAGGTAACCTAAGAAGAAAAAGAAGGTGATCAACGTGGTGAATGTATTTTTTAACTGACCCGCATCAGCAAGAAATGTGATTTTTAATGGCGCCTGCAACTGTTCGTTTACAGTTGTCAGAAACCCTACAATAAAATATATAAAAGTTACTGTAGCAAATGGCAATATGCTATTACGTGTATTGGATGTCATAACCTTTAGATTTATTTGAATGATTTAAATGGATTAATGAGATAAAGATTGATTCGCTAGCACAGTCCCCATCCCTTCATTTTTTATGCGTTTTACATAATTGACATAGTGTTCGGCAAACCCTTTTTCATCTGCTAAATTCAGATGTTTGAATGGAGGTATTGCCAAAAAGGCAAGTGGATTTTCATCCTTTATAAGATCTAAGTCCTGTTGTGTTAGCCATGGTTCATTAATTTCATAGCTTGATCCCGTATCATCCTTTAGATAGGCTAGGTAATGTCGATAAGCTGCAATGAGTATAGCGACACGGCTGAGATCTTGGCCTGCTGCGATCATCTTTTTAAGATTCGGAACGATATAGACTGGAAATTTAGAAAGCCCATCGCCACATAAACGGCTCACTTGGTCGCTTACCGATTTGTTTCCGAAACGCTCGACTAATGTTTGTTTGTATTCTTCCAAATCCGTTCCCTTTGGCGCTGGCACATGCGGCGTGATATCCAAATCCATAAATGTTTTTATGAATGCCCGTATATCCTCATCCTGCATCGCTTGGTCAACCTTACGGTAACCTTTGAGCATAGACGGATACGACAACAGTGTGTGAGAAGCATTCAATAAACTTAGTTTCATGTTTTCAAAAGGCTCGACATTATCGGTAAACTCTACCCCTACTCTTTCCAGTGCCGGCCTTCCTGCAATAAAATTATCTTCGATTACCCATTGTATAAAATCTTCGCAATACACGGGCGCTTTATCGGCTATGCCACTTTTCTTGTTCAATCGCTCTACATCTTGCGCAGTGGTTGTCGGCGTGATACGGTCGACCATACTGTTCGGGAAACTGACATGGTCGCGAACCCAATGGAATAGATCCTCGTCCTGCTCGGCAATGAATGTGGTGAAAGCCTGTTTCGCGGCATCACCATTGTGCTGTAAATTATCGCAGGATAAAATAGTGAGGCCACCGACCTGCTTTTCACGACGGCGCCGCAATCCCTCTGCAATAAAACCAAAAATCGTTTTTGGCGCTGAAGGACGTTTTAGGTCATGTTCTACCGTTTCATTATCCCAGATGAAGCTTTGCGTCGATTTATCGAGGTTATACCCACCCTCCGTGATGGTCAGGGTAATGATTTTAATAGCAGGATCCGCAATCTTATCCAGAACAGCATCAGGCTGTTCAACCGCCCACAGCAATTCTTTTATAGCCTCAATTTCATGCAGTTCATCCCGCCCGTCCCTTCCGCATACCGTAAGGGTATAACGTAAATTTTGCGCTGTCAAGTTTTGAAAGGTATTTTTGTCTGAAGCTAATAAACAAACCCCACAGATACCCCAATTCGCTTGGTCTTCATCCCTTAACAGCTGATTAATAAAAAAAGCTTGGTGTGCACGGTGAAAGTTTCCTACACCGATATGCAAAATTCCGCAATTCATGCGCTCGCCATCAAAATTATGTTGATTTCCCATCGTATAACAATTTACCGGTTTATAATAAAATCTTACTGGTTAACCAAAACTACCGAATAGCATGTTTATTAAAAATTGAAAATCAATATTATACATATGGGATCGATCCCAAAGTTAAGGGAACGATCCCAAAGTAACTTTCTTATACTTACCTTTGAGAAAATAATTAAACAGAGAGAAAGGTTATGAAGCGCGTAACTATTAAAGATTTGTCCAAATACCTGGCACTATCAACCTCTACGATATCACGAGCGTTTGTAGACGATAAACATATCCATCCAGAAACCAAGCGTATCGTGCTTGAAGGTGCTCAAAAGCTGGGTTATCGCCCCAACCCCATGGCACTGAGTTTAAAGTATGGTAAGTCAAAAAACATTGGCTTTGTTGTACCCGAAATGACGACACCATTCTCTTCCACGGTTTTACGCGGTGTGCAAAACGTATTGTACCCATTGGGCTATAGGGTTATCATTATGCAATCTGACGAAAATCCTGAAATTGAACGAAAGAACCTGTTGCTTTTGGAGGAATTTAATGTAGACGGCATCATCATCAACCTGTGTCATGAAACATTTAATCAAGCAACCTATCAACAGGTAATGGAAAAGGGCATCCCTATGGTTTTTTTCGACCGTATCCCACCGCGCACGTTGGATGTTTCAAAAGTGTTGGTCAACGACAACATCAAAGCCTCGCTTATGGTAGAGCACCTCATCAGTATCGGAAGAAAAAGGATCGTACATTTAAAAGGCCCTTCCAGCATACGTAATGCAGAGGAACGCGCTAGTGGCTACCGTCGGATTTTGACCAAGCATCAGTTGTTTGATCCGCAGCTTCTTGTGGAGCCGCAAGGGATGCTGTTTCAGCACGGACGCGATGCAGCCAAGGAGCTTATCGAAAAAAACATTGCTTTCGATAGTATTTTCGCATTTACCGATACCTTAGCCATTGGCGCGATGAACTATTTATTGGAACAAGGATACCGGATTCCCGAGCAGATTGCGATTGCAAGTTTTTCCGGAACAGAAATGGCCACAATCGTTCACCCGCCACTATCCAATGTGCAACAGCCGCTGGTGGAAATGGGCGAAACGGCAGCAACATTGGTTATGGAAAAAATCAATAACGCAGTGGCTCCATGTCAATCGGTTACACTCGACGCAAAATTGATCTACAGATCATCCACGTTGGGCAACCCGGTCTAATTTTTGTCTAAACAAGATCCATGCACAGCATATAGAGCTTTACCGCTGTTTCTTGAACACTAAAATCTTTAACACCTTACCGTTCGCTGTAAAAAAATAAGCTGCTTCCCCAAGTACAGATTAGGGAAACAGCTTATACGCTTTCTTTTCAGAAAATTTGTTACCAGCCGTTATTTTGCGCTATTCCAGAATTGCTTAGATCCGGTGGCGGGATCGGCCAAACATGGTGAACGGAGGGATCAAATCTGCGCCCACTCCAAACCTCTACTATGGTATAAGAAGAAGTCGGATCCGTTTTGTTGGCATGCTGTCTACCTGTTGCAGGACGTGCGTAGGCTGCCTGTGCATCACCCCAACGCACTAAATCGGAATGCCTATCGGTATACTCTGCCGCAAACTCCGATCTTCTTTCTCGTTTTAAATCGGCGAGCGTGGCGCCCTGAAGCGCGGGTAAGCCCGCTCTATTGCGCACCAAGTTGATTTCCATATCGCCACTTTGGCCCAACATGATGCTTGCCTCGGCTTTCATCAGGAGTATATCCGCATAACGCACCAAAGGAACGTTCAGATCCGAGGTGGGATAATCCCCAATTGGATTTAGATGCTGCGCGATTGGGTAGCGAAAAGGCTCCATATACTTCTTAAACTGAAAGCCAGTCTGCGAATTGGCCGAATAATACCTGCGTTCCTCGCCAAATAGGGTGTAGCTATCGTTGAATTCCAGTATTGTTGCCTTTTTTCGCGCATCGCCCGCTTCAAAGGAGTTATAGAGTTCTAAAGAGGGATGGAAATATCCCCAGCCATTGTAAAGACCGTAACCGGTGTTTTCAAAAACAACCGCCGGAAGAATACAGCCATTCACTTTATTGGAGACGACAGAGAATATATATTCCGAAGAATAGTTGTTCGCAATATAGAAGACACTGGCAAAATCTTCTTCGGGCCTATCCGTATCGATAAGCTTACGACCCGACCCAGAATTCGTCACCATATCGCAGTACTTAACGACCTCTGCCCAGCGAGCATTGTCGTAGCGTGCCCACTGTATATTTGTTTTCGCTAAATATGCGTAAGCGGCATCCTTATTGGCACGTCCGAGATCATTAGCATCGTAAGTCGTTAACAAGGGCAACAAGTCGGCTGCTGCCAGAAGATCTTTTTCGATCTGCAGAAAATTTTCCCGTACGTGCGGTGGTCTAACAAACGATGTTTCCAGCATATTTTCTTCCGTGACGATTGGCACACCAGCGCGTTGATCGCCGTAATACTGCGCCAAATAGAAGTAGGCATATCCCCGCATAAAATATGCTTCCCCAAGCACGCGCCGCTTGATGCTTTCATTAATCTGCATTGCCGGCACCTTATGTATGATCGTATTGGCGCGCTGGATGATTTGATAAAAGATTCTATACATGCTATTGATACGGTTTTCGTTGCCGGTAGCGGTAAAGTTACGTACGGCTGCGGAACCCGCATCCGTGCGCCCAGTTACCATATCGTCTGAGGCGTTGATAAACCAAAAGAGACCGCGGCCAAACATATTGTCATAACTAAAATGCTGGTAGAGGCCGTTTGCCGCAAAAATGGCATCAGACTCGGTTTTCCAATAGTTAGCATCGGTTATAGAACCTTGCGGTGTTAAGTCTGTAAAACTTTTACTGCATGATTGTGCACACAATCCTGCAGCGAGCAGAACGAATGCGATATATTTAGTTACTTTTAAATACATTTCTATAGTGTTTACAGTTAAAAATTAAGGTTAAGCCCTAACGTGTAGGTTTTTGGCAGTGGATAGTTGGCCATATCCAACCCCGTACTGCCTACCTCAGGGTCTATACCCGAGTACGAAGTGAAAGTAAATGGATTTTCTGCCGAGAAATACACCCTCGTTTGTAATTTTCCAAAAAGATTGCGCAGATTGTATCCTAGGGTTACATTCTTGATACGGAAATAATCGCCGTTTTCCAAGTACCAATCGGAGGCTGTTCCAAAGTTATTATTGGGATCTTGTCTAGACAGCAAGGGAATATCCGTATTGGTGTTCTGTGGTGTCCATGCGTTTAATACGCGGCTGTCTAAGTTATAACCATTGGAACCCGCATTATACGCGGTAAATTTATAGCCATTGAAGATCTTCACACCAGACACCCCGTAGGTTAGCACACTCAGATCAAAGTTCTTGTAATCTACATTCAAGGAAAAGCCGTAAGTAAATCTCGGAATGGCACTACCCATGTACACCCGATCCTCATCCGAAATTCTACCGTCGCCATTGGTATCCACAAAACGCAAATCGCCAGGGCGGGCTCGTGGCTGAACGCCGTGCGCAGCTACTTCTTCCTGCGATTGAAAGATCCCATCACTGGGAATTAAGTAGTAAGAATAGAGGCGCTGCCCGGGTGCAGTACGATAAGGCACCAATGCATTGCGCACGTTATCGCCATGCTGAATGAAGGCATTCGAATAGTCGTCGAGGTGCAAGACTTTATTGTCATTGACACCGATATTGGCCTGTGCTGCAATACGCCAATCACCAAAGGTATCATTATATCTTATGGTGGCTTCCACGCCCTTGTTCATGATATCGCCAATATTGGTCGTTGGCCCACTTTCAAAACCAACATGCGGATCAGGATCATTGGTAAACACCATACCAATAGTCTTCTTTTCATAGTAATCCGCTGCTAAGGTGAGTTTATTTAAAACAGTCATATCCACACCAATATCAAAAGATTGCGATCTTTCCCAAATAATATTAGGGTTGTATTGTTTGTTGACCGAAAAATGCCTGACCAGCCCGAAATCTGAACCAAGCGGCGTAGATGTCCCTGTGGATAGTGGAATATTGTAGGCATACCTAGGAATGGACTGCATATTGCCAATTTGCCCCCAAGAAGCCCGCAGTTTCAAGTCGTTGACGACAGTTTTGTCAAAGAAAGGTTCAGATGAGATCTTCCAGGCACCGGAAATGGAAGGGAAGACATCGGAGCGATTTTCTACCGGTAAACGCGATGAGCGATCCTTGCGGATACTGGCGCCAATATAATAGCGGTTTGCATAATTATAGTTTACTCGTGCGATAGCAGAAGTCAGCGATTCTTCTGATACGCTACTGCCGGGCAGAGTCGGGACGGATGCTGCATTTCCGATATATTGATACCACGGATCTTCGCGCTCGAATCCCACCCCTCGCACTGAATATCCTTCATCACGCATTTTTTGAGCCGAATAAACCGCAACTACATCAAGATTATGCTCGCCAAAACTTTTCGTGTAGTTCAACTGCTGATCCCAAATCCAGCGATCTCCTTGAGATTCCTCATGGTAAAGGTAATTGTTAAGGTTCGCGCGACCAATTTCCGGAACTCTAGGTTCAAAGCGCTTGCTGGATGAACGTACCAAACTAAGAGCAAAGTTAGACTTAAACGTCAAGCCGTCGAAAATATTGACATTAGCGAAAACGTTACCGTTTAAGCTTAACGAAGGATTTCTTACCGTAGGTCTTAGCAACAAGGCTACAGGATTGTAGGTATCGCCATATGTCCCGGAAAAGCCTGCAAGTTCGGGAGGTACCGTACCGTGAAAATTGCCATTCTGGTCATAGACTGGAGCAGCGGGATTCATGTAAATGGCATTAATGATCGTGCCGCTATAGCTGTCGCTCGTGTTCGCACCACGCGCTGTGGTGTGCGTTACATAAAAATTTTGACCAACGGTTACACGGTCGAAAAAGTCAAAATCCGATTTCAAGCGATAGGTAAATCTTTTGTAATCGGTATTAAGCAACGAACCTTTGCTATCGTGGTAACCGAAAGACGAGCTATATCGGGATTTTTCACCTCCCCCTGACAACTGCACATTTGCATTGAGGATAGTTCCGGTTTGGAAAATTTCATCCATCCAGTTGGTGCGTGTTACCTGTCCCCAAGGATTTTGAGCCGCATCATGTCCTGCACTCAAGGGTACTCCGTCGGTTCTTGCCGCCGTGTTATAGGCCTGCGCATACTGTTCCGCGTTCAAGGCAGACGGTAAATTGCTCGCCGTTTGCCAGCCACGGTATACATCGGCATTTAATTTTGGCGCACCGGATTTCCCGCTCTTTGTTGTGATGACGATAACGCCAGACGAGGCCTGCGCGCCATAGATGGCTGCTGCAGCTGCATCCTTCAGGATGTCTACCGTTTCAATATCGTTCGGGTTGATAGGGCCGCCGTAGTTTGGCATTCCATCCACCACATACAGCGGTGATTCCCCATTTAGCGTTCCCATGCCGCGAATCATCACTCGCGGACCAGCGCCAGGGTTCCCTCCGGAAGAAATGACCGTCACGCCGGCCACGTTGCCCTGCATCATACCTTCAAGATTTGATACCGGCCTATTGACCTGATCGGACACATTAGGCAAGGAGCTAACCGCGGTAGTCAAATCACCGCGCTTTTGCTCTCCATAGCCCACCACAACAACTTCATCCAAAGCCGAACTTTGTTCTTCTAGACGGATTAACATCGAATTACTTTCACCCGACTTTATCGCTGTGGCCGCCGTCTCATAGGGTACATAGCCCACCATACTGACTTTAATGCGGTATTGACCGGCAGCGTCCAACCCCGCTAAGACGAACATGCCTTTTTGATCGGTTGAAACTTGCGTCACCGTCTTACCATTGGCATCGATCAGTTGTATCGTTGCCCCCGGGATAGATGTCCCCTTGCTGTCCATAATCGTGCCTCGGAGCTGTCCACTAGTTTGTGCATGAACATTGACCGCGACGAAAAGAGCTAGCCCACTCAAGGCTAACCGAACATTACTAAAAATGCTTCTCTTTCTCATTGAATTTAATTAGGTGTATCTGATTTTTCTTCTATTGGCGAGACTGTATCTATATGTTCTTCATGTTTGATAATAATTTGATTTTCCTGCTCTATATAATCCAAGTTGTTCATTTGGCAAACAATCTGGATCATGGTTAATGTGGGCTCAGTATTACTAAATTCTCCTGTAAAAGACAGGCCTTTAAGATCGAGCGAATCAATCACGATCTGCACGTGTTTTCGCGATGCGATATCGGCAAAGACTTCGGTTAGTGGTGTTTCGACAAAAACGAAAGGTAGATCGTGCTTTTGCACCTTCATCACCTTCGTGTGCGTAGCAGATCCTGAAATTGTCGCAGACGTGCCATTCAAGGTTAGGGATTGCACCTGTGGATCTATGCGCAACTTATCCCCGGGCATGAGGTATTGGTCAGCAATTTGCATGGCTGAACGGGCTGTAGATTTTACGATTATTTTTCCAGATAGGAGCTCTACTTCAATTTTTTCGGAGGCGTGCGCATTGATGGCAAACGCTGTACCGACCGCGGTCGTGGTGAAACCATTGGCCCAAACCACAAATGGGTGCAAAGGGTCATGCGCGACCTGAAACTGCCCTTGCCCACGGAGGTGAAAAACGCGGTCATTTTTGACCGTACTCTTAATAAAGACCAGCTCGCTGCCGGGGGAAAGAATCACTGTCGAACCATCAGGCAACTGTGTTTTCCTCGAGGTTGCGTTGCGGTTTATTAAGCGTACGGTGTCTTCTGCTACAAGAAAATTGCCGTTGATATCATGTGCTACAGGAGCACTGCTTCGCCAGCGCATAATGGAAAGACCGAAGCCAACGACAGCGAGCATGACTACCGCGATCATCCAGTACGTCTTCAATCGACGTTTAACAGGAAGCGCAGTTACAAGACCCATTTTGCGATGCAACACTTCCAGTATAGATTGCGCATCAGCGTCGGCTAGACGATCGGCCTTATCCTCGTCGCCTTTCTGAAATTCATGTTTCAATTGCGTGCGCAAATCGCCATCATCATTTTCCAGATCAGACAATAGGCGCTTCTGCTGCACCGTATCTAAACGACCGTCCCAAAAATCGGCTATACGCTTTTTAAGTTGCTCTTTCATTACTGGTAAATACACCAGAAACGAAAAAAGGGGATGTTTTCGGGTTAAAAAAATTAAAAATAAACCATCGCGTTAACTTTTAGCTTTTGAGGATAGCAAATAGCAGCACCAATTGACTGATACAAGATGGGTAGTTATGCCGCACATAGTCCCGAATTGCTTTATTGGATTGCTTGAGGTAATCGGACACCGACTGCTTACTGATGCCCAACATTGCTGCCACATCTTCTTTTGTACGGCCTTCGTACCGACACAGTATAAAAACCTGTTTTTTACGGGCAGGCAAAATGTCAACCGCCTCTTTTAAAACCGATAACTGCTTGTCGTACAAGTCAAACTGTTGTATACTATCCTCACCGCATTCGATTGGCTCTGTAGGGTATTCTGCCACGTAGTGAACCGATTCTTTGAGCTTACCGCGTAACACATTCAACGATTTATTGTAGCTCACCATGAACAGCCATCCGCCTACCGTGTCTTTACCGGCAAATTTATGGCGGTTTTGCCACAGCGAGAGGAAGACATCTTGCAGCAATTCCGTGGCCAGTTCCTCGGATTTTACCAATTTAAAAATATTACGATAGACATTTTGATGATAATGATTGTATAGCCAGTTAAAAGCAGACACAACCCCCAATGCCATCTGCTGAATCTCCTCGTTTTCTCTTAGGTTACCTTGTATTTGGTATACTAACATCTTTGTGATTTTGACAACTTAACAAATGTATATAAAAATCTTAAGTTAATAAACAAAGTATACATCAACAAAATATTAATTTTAATACACTCGCATTCGTTTTCTTTTAAAAACGGCATGACACCATTTCCCAAATAAGGTTTACTTTAATTTTAAAATTTTGCAAACAAAATACATTTATTTGAAAGTTTGAGCCTGCTGCTAACCGGGACTTTTTGAGGTTCATGCAACAGGAATAAGAGCGCTAAAAAACGTGCCGTGTACCATTTGCTATTTTATCGAAAAGTATCGCTCTCCCACGAAATACTATCAAGATGTATTTAAAAACATTGACGGCTTGATTGGGGCAGCAAAACCTTACATTTTAAAGTTACTGGGCAACATAGGTAGGCTGGAACGAAATTTCAGGCTCAAGCGAGCATTATATGGTGTTTCGCAAGTTTAGAAGGCACCAATATTTCTGAGAGCCTCAAGGGTAACAGCAATCCTACACTGCGAGAAACTTGGATCTTTATCGTTCCTATCCTTAGCGAGTCTAGTGGCAAAAAAATACACATGATTGTGCTTCTCCACATAGCCAACCCACCACCCCACATCTTTACCGTCCTTCCAGCCCCAACCCGTTTTTGCACGTAGTGTATAATCGTAATTTTTTTCCATGACCATTACCCTTTTTAAGATCTCAAGATTCCTCTTAGAAAAGGGAACATTCCCTTCGTAAATCTTTACTAGAAATTCGACCTGATTACGCGTCGAAATTGCCAATGGCCCAAAATTCCAAAAATCGGGTTCGTTTGAAACCTTGAGATTGCCGTAGTTACAAGCTTCTAAATATTCGACATATTCTTCCCGCCCAATCTTCTTCGCTAATTCCATAAATACCCAGCCAGCGGAAACCTCAAAAGCTTCCTTGACGGTCATATCTCTATATGTCGAAGGTCGATAGCCATAAAGGGCAGTATCAATGGATCCCGGCCATTTTATTACGGTATGTTCATCAGCTATAGTACCTGTCTCTAACGCAATTAATAGATGGATAATTTTAAACGTCGAGGCGGGAACCATCTGTTTAAACGATTCGACCTCTTCATTTACCAACCATTTATTGTTGTTGTAATCGAAAATGCTAACACACCCCTCGAAACCACAGCCGGATACGGATAACGTTGGTTTAATCTGACTGAATGAACACGTTGCGCACAACAAAACATAAATAAGACTGGAAATTTTTCTCGACATCAATTTGCTATAGTTATCTTTCGCTTGGACGATTAAGTTACAGGATTTATTCTTCAAATAGTGGAAATTTACATGACTATTTTTGCCATCATTCGTAGGATACCCCGTTTCAACTTGTTCTGCATCTATCAGCAACATCTATTTCCACCGGTAATACCGCAAACCAAAAACCCTTAGCAGCTACCTGCATTCCGTGCATTGAGAGGAAGCGCCCCTCCACATAAACAGAGGCTTCAATCCTGAGATTATTTGCTTAAAAAAGTGCCGACTATTCAAAATGATATACGAATCCCCTATTCATAAAACAATTTAGCTGTTTCCATTCCTCGAAAGTTTAAAAAAAGCTCAAGGATTTACATTTTCGTTTTATTTTTTTAGATTTACATGGGTCAACACAAAAAACCAGCTGCTCAGGCAGCCACTAAACTAACTAACCAGCAAGTTCGATCGGCATGAATGAAAGAGAACTACTCGAAGGAATAATATGCGGCAAGCAACGTGCTTTCTCCCTATTTTTTGACACCTATTGGGAAGAATTTTATGCATACGTATACCGCATCCTTCATGATCAGGAAGAAAGTACGGATATTTTGCAGGATACGTTCGCCGCAATATGGGAACAGCGCGAGAGATTAACCGATGTACAGTCTATCAAAGCGTATGTTTATACCATAATTCACCACAAGGCTGTCAAAAGCATAAAAAACAACATCAAACTTCGGAACTTAAAAGACGAACTGAGCCAATATTTCCCACATCACGACGATAAGCTAGCGCAAGAAGTAAATGCACGCGAATTAGCCGTTTTGATCAACGAAGAGATTCAGAATCTTCCTCCCCGTATGCGCGAGATCTTTTTGTTAAGCAGAAACGAATATTTGTCATACCGCCAGATCGCGGAACAACTGTCTATATCCGAGAATACCGTAAAGAAACAAGTGAGCTCGTCTATAAAACAGCTTAAACAAAAAATCGACGCCGTGTATTTAACAAAGTCTGTTAGCGCGGTAAGTATTTGTAAAGCGCTCACGTTGATGGACGCTCTTTAATTTTTTTTTATCTGATTTACAGATAGTTACATTTTTATTCACTTTCGCACTACTACTTCCCTCGCGAAACGAACACTTACTGGCATACTAACACACTATTTGCCGATGCACCGCCCTGATATAGATGACTTACTAGAAAAGTATGTGAACGGAACTTGCACTAGCCAAGAACGCCAACGGATAGATTTATGGCTACTGAAGCGTGGGCATGATGAAAAAGTGCAGGTAGAAATCGGCAATGCCGACAGCGTAAAGCAACAGCTTTTAGCGAAAATCCATGTCGTGGACAGCATCTCGCCTTATCCCCAAGATGCGGATCAAGGCTTGCCTATCTTGGTTCGTCTTCGCCGTTACAAAAAATACATACTTCCTTTGAGCGCCGTGGCGGCACTGGTTTTAATTTTCGTGGCGCTACCTCGTCGCAGCGAAATACAACGGGCAAACGGTGTGGTAACGGTGCAAACACGGGAAGTAACTACGGCTGCGGAGAACCCAACCGCATTTAAAATCGCTACCATCGACCGAGATTACTCCATTGATGACCTCCCGGAAAATGTAGAACTGCATATTGGCAACGCGTATGTGGTGAAGCGCGGAGCAAATAACTTACATTATCGTACGGATGGTATGGAAACCGACGAGCTGAGCTACCATACGGTTAGCGTACCGGCAGGCAAAGATTTAAATCTTTATTTGGCAGATGGTTCGAAAGTTTGGGTCAATACGAAAACGGTTTTACGGTTTCCTACCAGCCGCGTGAAAAAAGAACGGATGCTTTATCTATCGGGGGAAGCCTTCTTCGAAGTGGCTTCCGACAAGGTCCATCCGTTCATTGTGGCTGGAAAAGGCATGGAAGTACGCGCTACGGGCACCCAATTCAATGTGCGCAATTATCTTGACGAAGAGCAACTGAGCACGACATTGGTGGAGGGTAAAGTAGATGTGCATGCCGGCCCTAGCGTAGCGAAACTATCTCCTAATCAGCAATGGATGGCCAAAACCGGTACGAGCGCTCGCGTGCGGCATGTCGATGTTGCTCATGTGCTAGGGAGCAAAGACGGATATTTCGTTTTTGACAAACAAAATATCCGCGAAATTATGAACGAAGTATCGCGCTGGTACGATATTGAGGTGGACTATCAAGGCGAGATCACCGATAAAGAATTTGGCGGTACATTTTCTAGAAAACGCAGCCTGGATGAGCTAATCGATTACTTGAGCGCACTGGGTGGATTTTATATGAAGCGAGAAGGAAGGAGGATTACGATTATGTCATAATATATCATCCTAAATGTAAAAACCGGAAGTGCTCCAACACGCCCGGTTCATTACACAGCACAAAGCTGCTATTAGGTCAAACAATTGCGGTAACAATTTTTAACTAACCTATTCATGCAAATATACAATTATTTTACTGCCCGAAAAAGGGGCAGCCAAGGATCTTTTTACCTAACTAATCTGATCATAACCGTGAAACTATGCATTGCCATGCTCATCTCTGTCGTGCACGTGCATGCAGCAGTATTTGCGCAAAAGGCTACTATCCAAGTGAAAAACGAGTCGTTGGAGAAAGTCTTCACCAGCCTGCGCAAACAAACAGGATATGATTTTCTGTATGTATCGGCCGACTTAAAAGGGACAAAGCCGGTGACATTGACTTTTGTAAACTCACCTATCAACACGATACTACAAGCTGTGTTCGAAAAACAGCCCGTCACCTATACCATCAAAAATGATATGGTGTTGGTGCAGCGGCGTGCTGTAACGGCCAAGGGCACTATGCAGCAGGACAGCACGATCCGAAAAATATCGGGTGTGGTAAAGACACCGGATGGCAACACCTTAGGCGGGGCATCTATCACGGTACAGGGAGGAAAAACGGAAAGCACCCTTACGGATGCTACCGGAAAATTCACCATCAACGCGCCCATCAATTCCACGCTGTCGGTATCCTATGTAGGTTACAAGGCTATGCCGGTCGCTGTTGGTGAGCAAACGTGGTATGATATTGTGCTTAGCGATTCTTCCAGTATGCTGGAAGAGGTGGTGGTGGCGGCGATGGGCATACAGCGTAAGCGCAAGACACTGGCATACTCGAGCGCGGAGATCAGTGGATCGGCGTTGAATGAGGCCCGTGAAACCAATGTTGCCAACGCACTGACCGGTAAGATCGCCGGTGTGGACGCCACACAGGTTGCCTCCGGACCGGGCGGATCCAGTCGTGTCGTAATCCGGGGAAATGGATCCCTAAACAGCAACCAACAACCACTGTATGTGATCAACGGTATCCCCATGAACAATAACAATAAAGGCGGTGGCACCAATACAACCGGCTTGAATATAGACCGTGGCGACGGGATATCGAGCATCAACCCGGACGATATTGAATCGATGACTGTGCTCAAGAGTGGAGCCGCCGCAGCCTTATACGGTAGCCAGGCAGCAAATGGTGTCATCTTGATCACAACGAAAAAAGGTGCCGCCCGTCAAGGTATTGGTGTAGAATTTCGCTCCAATGCTATGATCGGTACACCAAGTGCCTATCCAAACTACCAGTATCAGTACGGATCTGGAAACGATGGTGTGAAGCCCACTACGCAAGCGCAGGCACTGAGCGCCGGGCGTCTCTCTTATGGCGCGCCGATCGATGGCTCGCCTGTCGTGCAGTTTGATGGCGTCACTCGCCCTTATTCTGCCGTCTCTGTACGCGACAATATCAACAGCTTTTACAGACCGAGTGTAGACCTAACCAACTCCTTAGCTTTCAGCGGCGGATCGGAAACCATAAACTACCGTGTATCGCTCTCGGATCTTCGTTCGCAAGCGCAAACACCCAACTCCACTTTTAAAAGAAAAACGGGTAACCTGAGCCTGCAGTCTAAGTTGGGGAAAAACGATTTTTTGAAACTGGAATCGACCATCCAGTATAACCGAGAAGACCGCAACAATATTGCGGGGGTGGGTTATGCCGAGCGCAATCCGTCTTGGGCCGTTTACTTGATCGGTAACACGGTTGATATCAATTCGCTTCGGCCGGGTGCCAACGCCGAAGGTAATGAAATCCAGTGGAACCCTGTGCCTGCAGCACCCAATCCGTGGTTTGTTGTAAACAACACGGGCAATAGCGATGATAGGGATCGTTTCATAGGGCAGTTTTCGGCTCAGGTTGACCTCATGAAAAATCTGTATGTACGTGGAACCATCGCTCGTGATTGGGAATCCATCGATTACATGGACTACAGTCCTATAGGTACCGCATTCACACCGCGCGGCTTGTTCAATTCCAACCAAGAGCAAAACGTCAAAACAAACTATTTGGGAATAATCAATTACACATCGGATTTCTCTGAAGATTTTGGCTTCACAGCATTGTTGGGTGGTCAGGCCGATCGGAATGCCTACACGTTTAGTGCGATAAACGGAAGAGAGTTTATCGTACCCAATTTTATCAGTTATACGAACCTTTCTATCTTAGACAATCCCAGCCGAATCGATACGCGTTGGGGGACCAATTCCGCTTTTGGGCAAGCAGATTTTAACTATAAATCCTTCCTAAATTTAACCGTAACGGGTCGTCAGGATTGGTTTTCTACGTTGAATAGGCAGAACAATGCGATCTTCTATCCTTCGGTTGGTGGTAGCTTCATTCTTTCGGATCTGGTTACGCTACCCTGGAAGATGAATTTCCTGAAGCTCCGGGCGAACTGGGCGCAGGTGGGCAGCAGCAATGTGGGGCCTGGCGATGTGATCCGCATGTACCAAATCCGTACAGGTGGTTTTCGCGGCACGACTGTACAAGACGGTAGCAGCGAGCTCATAGACGTTAACCTCAAACCCCTTACGGTAACCACGTCCGAAGGCGGTTTCGAAATGAATTTCTTCAACAACCGCTTAGGGATAGATGCCACCTACTACAGCCGCATCACCACAAACGATATCCTAAAACCGAATATATCGCAAACGAGCGGCTTTCTATCCGGCTTTATCAATGCCGGTAAGATTAGCAATAAAGGCGTGGAACTGATGATCACGGGCACCCCTATCCGGAGAGACAAATTCCGTTGGAACATTACCTATAACTACGCCTATAACCAGAGTAAAATCATAGAACTTGCACCGGGACTGGATTTTGTTGAAGTGGGCACGGGTATCTCGGGCGCGGTACGCATACTGAATGCTGTCGGCCTGCCCTACGGTACTGTCCGCGGATGGAAACTGTTGAAAGACGAGCAGGGCAGACAGGTGTACAACGCCACAAGTGGCTACGAAGAACGCGTAGAGGCCGATCTTGGTATTGCTAACCCGCCGCATACCATGGGGTTGAATAACCAATTTCAATATGGCGATTTTTCCCTCAGCTTTCTTTTTGATGCAAAATTCGGCGCGGTGGCTTTCAACAACATGTGGACATACGCTATGCGTTTCGGTTTAACGGAAAGCACACTACCCGGCCGTGATAATCCGAACGGTCTCACGCTGGAAGGGGTGGATAGAAACGGAAATCCGTTCAGTAAAACCTGGCCCCAAGAACAATTGGACACCTACTACAACAACCGCGGTGCTATGTATTCGGAATTGCAGACGTTCAGCACCGACTTCGTCAAACTACGCGAGCTGGTCTTCAACTACCGCATCCCAGCCAAAAGGCTCGGCATTAAGGGCATTGAATCTGCAAACATCGGCATCGTGGGTCGTAACCTTGCCATCCTTTACCGGGACAAAGCAGTTCGCGCGGCAGGACTTGACCCCGAAATGCAGCAAACGGTGGGCAATGCAACCGGTACCGCCGGTACCGGTGAACCGCGAACCAGAAATTTCGGATTCAATTTAAGTGTTACATTCTAAAGCTACCACGATGAAAACTATGCATATAAAACCTATCAAAAATCTTTTCTACGGTGTATTTGCTGTTCTCCTGTATAGCAGCTGCAACCCAGAGTCATTGACTGAAATGAACCGGGATGTCAACCGCATTGACGAGGTTATACCCGAATACATGTTTACCGGTGCCTTGCTGGATCTTCCGCAGCACAGCTACACCGTCATTGCGCAGGGGGTCCAATATTTCTCGACCTATAAAGAGGTTGCCGGTGTGGGCGACAAATACTACAGCTTTAACGGTACCGAAGCACCCTTCTTCTATTATACCGGCACCACGGAGAACAATTTGTGGATCGGAAAACTCAACCGACTCTATCAAATACAAAAAGCCTTGGAAAGTCAGGCTGAAGAGGGAATAGACAATACAAACAAACTAGCGTTGGTACGTATTTTAAAGGTCTATTTCTTTCATCAACTGACCGATGTGGCCGGCGACATCCCGTACTTTGAAGCGCGACTGGGCGAGCAAGGTACATTAAGCCCCAAATACGACACACAGGAAGCGATCTACAAGGACCTTTTAAAGGAACTGGATGAGGCTGCTGTTGCACTTACTGCCAATAGCCCAAGTTTTGGAAATGCGGATCTTTTTTTTGCGGGCGACATCGTCAAATGGAAGAAATTTGCTTACACCCTGATGCTTCGCTTGGGCATGCGCCTGACCAAGGTGGATCAAGGTACGGCTCAAACTTGGGTACAACGGGCTATCGCGGGCGGTCCGATGAGCGAGGAAGGCGATATCGCTTATTTATCGTATGCAGCGACGCCTGGCAGTCTAAATTACAAGATCAATAGCTTGGTGAATGGCGATTACAATTCGCCGGGCGGCGACAATGTCGAAGGTGGAAAATATGCCGCTACCTTTATCAACCACCTCAAAAACACGGCAGATCCGCGTTTACCTGTTCTTTCCGTCGTGTGGGTTAGAAATGCCGACGGCAGCTATCGGGCAGATAACAGCATCGGCACACAGCGCGGCATGATCAATGGCAGCCTAAATACCTTTCCTAGTGATTTTGACAGCTACTCGGAGCCCTCTCAGCTTTATTTAAACACCTCCTCGCCTATTATTATTTTGGGTCCGGCGGAAGCCTATTTGCTTTTGGCAGAAGCAGCGATCCGCGGCTGGTACACGGGCAGCAGCGCTGCCGAAGCCTACAATCAAGGTGTGCGTATGGCCATGAAGCAATGGGCCTTATGGCCGGATGTGGCGCCGCACAGCGGGCGAATTTCTGACCAGCAGATCAGCAACTACCTCACCCAGAACCCTTTCCTTGCGACAGGATCTTTCGAACAACAATTTGGGCAGATCAACACACAGAAATGGGTAAGCCTTTTCGGTGACGATTATGAAGTTTTTGCGAACTGGCGTCGCACCAATTATCCGACATTGATGCCGGTAAATTATCCCGGCAATGTGACGGGCGGCAAGATGTTCCGGCGTTTCTACATTCCGCTGAACGAAAACCTCACCAACCGTGAAAATTATATGGAGGCCTTACAACGCCAAGGTTTTTCCGAATTCACAGGCGACAACCTAACCACCAGGGTGTGGTGGGATGCGGAATAAAACGCGAACCACACCTATTTATAAGCCCGGCGGCAGCAGCGTAGCATGCGCCGTCATGGGCTTCTTTTGAACGGCTACACCTACATAAGAAACAAAGACATGCAACGAAGAGAAGTTTTAAAGTTAGTATCGGCCGCCTCCATCTTGGGTGGCGTGTTTGGTCCAAAACAACTAGCGCACGCTATAGATAAAAAAAGTATTACAGCGATTACATCGGGAGCATCCCGTAATTTATTTGAAGAACTTGGCATCCGCACCTTTATCAATGCACGTGGTACCATTACAGCCATGACGGGTTCCTTGATGCACCAAGAAGTCTTGGACGCCATACAAGATGGTGCACAAGCATTTTGCATGCTAGACGAGGTGCAAGACAAAGTTGGGGAGCGCATTGCGAAGATCGTCCACGCTGAAGCGGCAGTGGTCACCTCGGGGGCTTTTTCGGCACTTACCCTTGGTCTAGCCGGCGTCTTGACCGGAATGGATGAATATAAGGTTCGCCAGCTTCCGAACTTGGAAGGCACCGGCATGAAATCTGAAGTGATCTGCCAAAAATCGCACGATATCGTCTACAACAAAGCCCTGACCAATACGGGCTGTAAGATGATTATGGTGGAAAGCGCCGAGGAACTTAAAAATGCCATAACTGAAAAAACGGCACTTTTGTTCTTCCTCAATATTGAGGCTGATAAAGGGCAAATTGGGCACGAGGAATTCGTTAAGATAGGGAAAGCGCACAATATACCGACGATGATCGATATCGCAGCGGATGTACCACCGGTGTCCAACCTTTGGCGCTTCAACGATATGGGCTTTGACCTTGTCTGCATTTCGGGCGGAAAAGCTATGCGCGGACCGCAGAGCGCGGGGATCTTAATGGGGAGAAAAAACATTATTGATGCCGCGCGCTTAAGTATGCCTCCTCGCGGATTCAACATTGGTCGCGGTATGAAAGTGAACAAAGAGGAAGTGCTGGGCATGTATGTCGCGCTCGAAAAATTTGTAAATCAGGATCACGATGCTACCTGGAAGGATTGGGAGGCGCGTACCGCTAAAATTGCAAAGCGTATCGAGAAGCTTCCTGGCATACAAACACGTGTATTCATACCGAAACTGGGGAATGTAACGCCGAATCTGGAGATCTCTTGGAAAGGAGACGCTTTTAAACTGTCGGGCGAAGCACTTGCCGAACGACTGCGAAAAGGAACGCCGTCTATTGAACTGGGCGAAGTCAAGAGCAATATGGTATCGCTCACCGTATGGATGATGAAACCCGGAGAAGAAGATATTGTGGCCGGAAGACTGGTTGAAGAACTCCAACAGGCGAAAGCGTAAACCCTAAAAAAATTATTATGCATCATTCAATAAAGATAGTATCCCTGATTTGTGTGCTCTACCTACTTGCTTCGACAGGTACGCTATGCGCGCAGGAATATGATTTGGTTATTAAAGGCGGGCACGTGATCGATCCGAAAAATAAGCTCGATGAAGTCATGGATGTAGCGGTCAGCCAGGGCAACATTGCCCTGCTCGCCAAGAATATTGACACGGCTCAAGCGCTGCAGGTCGTTGACGCCCGTGGACTTTATGTTGTACCCGGACTCATCGACATCCACACGCATCATTTCTGGGGGACAAAACTGGATCAAAACTACATGAATGGCCCAAGCGCCTTTCCACCAGACGGTTTTACCTTTCGCAACGGGATTACCACCGTGGTGGACGCTGGAAGCTCGGGCTGGACATCATTCCCTGATTTTAAAAAGCAGACAATAGACCTCTCCAAAACGCGGGTTTTGGCCTTTTTAAATATTGTGGGACAAGGGATGCGCGGTGGCCCCTATGAGCAGAATACCGAAGATATGGACGCCAAGATGTCGGCATTAACGGCTCGGCAATATGCCGAACACATTGTTGGCTTCAAGGTCGCGCACTACGAGGGCTATGATTGGACGCCCGTAGAACGGGCCGTGCAAGCAGGCAAGCTGGCCGGTGGACTGCCCACGATGATCGACTTCGGCGGCAGCACGCCTCCCCTGCCCATCCGGGAGCTGTTTATGGAGAAACTACAACCCGGCGATATTTTTACGCATGCCTTTGCGCAGTTGGGCGCTCGTGAATACCTGGTCGATATGCAGACCGAAAAAGTGAAACCTTTTGTCTATGAAGCGCGCAAGCGCGGAATAAAGTTCGACGTGGGCTATGGCGGCATCAGCTTTGCCTTTTCTCAGGCCATACCGGCCATACGCGAGGGTTTTTACCCGGATGCGATCAGCACCGATATCCATATCGGAAGCATGAATGGATCCATGAAGGACATGCTGACCGTGATGGACAAGTTTCTGGCGATGGGCATGGGTTTGCAGGCGGTGATTGAGGCATCGACCTGGAAGCCCGCACAGCTTATCAAACGTGAGGAGCTGGGCAATTTGTCGGTGGGTGCGGTAGCAGACATCGCCGTGCTCGGTATTCGGGAGGGTAATTTCGGACTGTTCGACTACATTGGGCATCGCTTGGCTTCAAAAAAGCGGCTGGAGTGCCAAGTGACGGTCAGGGGCGGCAGCATTGTCTATGATTACAATGGGCTAGCTAATCCGCTAAACGTAGATTTTCGAAACTACTTACGGGAAGAAAACATCAAACGAAAAACCTTGCGCGAACATTAGTATGCCGCAATACACGCTAACCCAAATGGATGTCTATAGTTGTCAAAAGCAACCTGAAACGATACATCGACACATTCCATGGTCATTATAAACAGTATTTACGTATGAAAAAGAACATTTATCTTCTCCTGCTCACCCTGTTTGTGCAGCAGGGCTGTGCAGAGCGGGTCGACACATCGACAACAACGAGCGAAGGTATAACCCAGCAAGAGGTGACAGCGGCTATGGAAGCATTGCGACAAAATCTGCTTTCGCCAAAGCGGGAGTCGCTTCTTGAGCTAGCTGCACCTTCCTTATCTTACGGGCACTCCTCGGGGATGATGGAGAACCGCGATAGCTTCATTGCCTCGCTCAGCTCGGGGAGGTTTAAATTCGAACAGTTGAACTTTTCAGAGATAGCTATCGAACTAAGCGACCGTGCCGCTATCGTTCGCCATGTACTAACAGGGCGCAGCGCAGACCAAGGCAAGGCGCCAGCGGATGTAAACTTGCATGTGCTGCTGGTATGGTATAAGCAAGATGGGGAGGTGCGCTTACTGGCACGGCAAGCCGTAAAACGTTAAGCGGATGAGCACGACCACCAAACTCTCCGCAAAACGTTGGTATCGGCTATTGCCGGTGGCATTTGTCACATACAGTTTAGCTTATTTGGATCGGGCAAATTTTGGCTTTGCCGCCGCCGGCGGCATGGCCGAAGACATCGGCATTACGCCGGCGCTATCCTCGCTATTGAGCTCGCTATTTTTCCTGGGCTATTTCTTTTTTCAAATTCCAGGCGCCTATTACGCTGCGAAACAGCGGGCAAAAAAATTGATTTTTTGGTCCCTTATCTTATGGGGTGGGCTGGCGGCGGCCACAGGTATGGTTAACGACGCCTACAGCCTTATCGCCATCCGGTTTTTGCTGGGCGTGGTTGAAAGTGCAGTCATGCCAGCTATGTTGATCCTGCTAAGCAACTGGTTTACCCAGCGCGAGCGCTCGCGGGCCAACACTTTTCTGATCTTGGGCAATCCCGCTACCGTACTCTGGATGTCGGTGGCATCCGGTTATTTGATCGATTCGTTGGGTTGGCGCTGGATGTTCATTATTCAGGGACTGCCGGGCGTTATTTGGGCTTTCTGTTGGTGGAAATTAGTCGATGAAAAACCGAATGATGCCAACTGGTTAAATGCCGATGAGAAAAGCGATCTAGAGGTTGCTCTGCAAGAGGAACAAAAAGCGATAAAACCTGTGACCAACTACGCGCAGGCCTTCCGTTCGCGCAGCGTTATTTTACTTTGTGCGCAATACCTCCTTTGGAATGTGGGTGTGTATGGCTTTGTTATGTGGCTTCCAAGCATTATTAAATCGGCGCCAAACATGAATATAGTCACAACGGGCTGGCTGGCGGCTGTGCCCTACGTGTTTGCCATCGCGGGCATGCTGATTGCCTCTTTCTATGCCGATAAAGCGAGCAGCCGCAAAAGCTTTATATGGCCATTTTTACTGATTGCTGCGCTGGCCTTTTTCTTATCCTACGTCGTGGGTTCGTCCAATTTTTGGATGTCCTACATTTTACTGTCCATTGCAGGTGCCGCCATGTACACGCCATACGGCCCCTTCTTCGCGCTAGTGACCGAGGTCTTGCCCCGCAATGTTTCTGGTGGAGCCATCGGCCTGATCAACAGCATGGGGGCGCTGGGATCTTTTGGTGGTGCCTATCTGGTGGGGATCTTGAATGCCTATACACAAGGATTTGGCAGCGCTTATCTTTTCATGTCGTTGAGCCTAGTGGCTGCAACGGTGCTGACACTCCTTATTGCGCGGCAAGGCCGCCTAAAAACCGATGAAACCAATCAAAAAAGTATAACAATTTAAATTAAATACATATGAAAACTACAACAAATGGACGTCGTTCCTTACTTAAAAAAATCGCGGCATCAGCGACAGGCATCTTTGGCATGGGCTTTCTAGCGAAAGCGGAAACCGCTATCCACTCTTCGGAAAAACAGGTTGGCAACATCAGCACCGATCAGGAAATTCCGCTATTCTCTGGACACACCAAACAAGGCAACTTGGTATTTGTGGCCGGTAAAGGCGCGCATTTCAAAGGTGATGTGGCCGCGCACACGAAGCACGTGCTGGATGAGTTGGAAAAAGAACTGAAAAGTGCCGGCTCTTCTATGGAGAAGGTACTGAAAGTAAATGTTTACTTGGCCGACCTGGCAGACTACGACAAAATGAACGAAGCTTACCGCGGCCGGTTTGGCAAAAAACCTCCCGTCAGGACGACTGTCGCGACATACGGCGGGGTACCGGGCGATTCTTTGGTGGAGATGGACTGTATAGCCTATGTTTAGGTTCTCCAGAACACTGTTGTGCCTGACGCTATGCCTAGGTGGGCAACTAAGGCACCATGCCGTTCAAGCGCAGGTATTACCCAAAGCAGAGTTGACCTTTTTAACATCGTCTTGGACTGGTGATCGCTTTGAAGATGGACGGCCCAAAATCGCTGATGATTGGATAAATCGTGCGCGTGCCATTGGACTTGACGATGCTTGGACAATCCTGAAGAACAAAGGGTATAACAATCAGTTTGTTGGTGGCTGGAAGCCGCTGCATGCTGACCATCCCATTGTTGGTCGCGCGGTAACGGCGACATTCATGCCGAGCCGTCCCGACGTAGACCAACATATCGTAACGCGTGGGCACGAAAATGGTAGGCAGGGCAACAGCAATACCTGGCCTATCGAAGTGCTAACCAAAGGCGATGTATACGTAGCAGACGGCTTTGGCAAGATCGCTGGAGGCACTTTGATCGGGCAGACACTGGGTAATGCTATTTTCAACAAAACGGGCAATGGCGTTGTTTTTGATGCTTCTGTACGGGATCTGGAGGGACTTATGGAAATAAAAGGATTTAACGCCTTTGTCCGTGATTATCACCCGTCCTATCTCGAAGAGTCTACGTTGATGGGGCTCAATGGCCCTACCCGCATCGGCGGCGCTATTGTGCTGCCTGGCGACCTAGTACTGGCGCAAAGGGAAGGCGTGTTGTTTATCCCGGCACACTTGGTGGAGCATGTAGTTACCCGAGCAGAATTTATTTTACTGCGCGATAAGTTTGGTTTCGAAATGATCAAGAATGGGAAGTACAATACGGGCCAAATTGATAATCAATGGACCACTGAAATCAAATCATCCTTCTTAAAATGGCTGCACGAAAACCCTGCAGATGTTAAATTGACGGAAAAACAACTGGATGAAATCATGAAGGATCGCACTTGGTAATACACGGAGGCGGTTATTTTTTCTAAAAAACACGAGGCTGTCTAAAACGCAAAAAGTGAACGTTACCCCGATAAGAGGTAACGTTCGCGAGGCCGAAGGCAGCTCCGTGTTTTTTATTTTGTAATCAATATCATGTTAAGCGCGCTATTTTCAGAAATCGCGTTCAGCTTTTGGGTTTTGGAACCGTGTTACCCGACTGGTGCATCTTTGGTCGAAACGTTGTTTGTGGACCTTGCTTATTGGCTTAAATAAATTGTTTTATGATCCGCAGCAGATTTTCGGGCGGCATCTAGGATCGCCACCGTGATGACGTTGGCTGGTAAGCCATAGCAATCAAATTCATCCAGTATCAACTTTCCTTTCACGACGGCAGACAGTACCGAGAATGGGTCATCAAAGGGAGCCTTCCGCTTGGCGAGTTTTTCGGTTTTCTCGCTTTGTTGGTTCTGCAAACGATACCGCAGCGTTGTCGCTTCAGCAGCTATCGCATAGCCTTTCGTTCCATACAGCTCCATATCTTTTCGAGAAAAAGGCCAGTTCCACGATGCTTGAATAATGCACTGCACGCCCGAATATTGCAATATGATAGATGCCTCGTCATCGACGTTTTTATAAATATCTGGCTTATTTTGATGGCTTACGGCGGTTACCGAAAGCGGCTTTTCGCCTTTCATCAACCAGGTCATAAGGTTGGCGCCATAACAGCCAAAATCAACCAGCGCGCCAGCACCGTTTTTCGCTGGATCGGTCAGTATCTCGAAAAACTCCTTGCTCACGCCAATCTCTTTTGGACCTTCATGTCCATCATTCACCATGACCTTCCGAATATCACCCAACTTGTTAGCATCAAGCAAACTTTTCACCTGTTGGTTGCTTTCGTACCACGAGGTCTCAAAGTTGGTTAGCACATGGACATGATGTTTTTCTGCAAGTTGCTCTATTTCTACGGCATCCTCCAGCGTACTCGCCAACGGTTTCTCCACCATGACGTGGATATTCCTTGGCGCACACGCACGAACGACCAAAACATGCTCGCTGACGGCGCCGAAAGCGGATACTGCATCGGGCTTAACCTCATCTAACATTTTTCCCAAGTCCGTAAAAAACATATTTTTACTGATGCCGTATTGCTTGGCATAGCGATCGATCAACGCGGTATTCGTCTCATAAATGCCGACTAGCTGTACATCGTCCTTATTTTTTCTATTGAAAATCCAGTCGACGTGTCCGTGACTTAATCCGGCGACAGCAAGTTTTAATGCACCTTCCGCAAAAGTGCTACAGGCAATTAGGGTGAATACAAAACTCAACATACTTGATTTTATCATTTTCTTGGATTTTGTGCTGGCTTCATCCATTCAGAGATTTAACCAGCGGGGTACAGCATAGATTCTTTTTTATACTACAATATAAAAAATTATGCGGTAATCTATGCCTAGTTTTTCTATACCGTAAAGAGACAGCAATATGAAGAAGATGTAATGGTCTTTCAATTTTGCGCCTAAACTTCTCCGCGTATAGGCGTATTTTAAATAATTAGCAATTTCATTTTCACGCTATGCTTTCTTTTCAACGTATAATTATTTCTTTATTTTTGAACTATTAAAAAGGTAATAGTAATATTAAGGTGACAAATAGCCCTGCCACGAAAAGCTTCAAAAGCAGGCGGTCGAATACTGTTATCGATCAGTAAAACCGTAGAAACTATCAGCGTAAAATGGAACGTATCGATTCGAAAAGACCCAAATATCCTTCTTTAAGAACTATGCTAAAGCTAAGTAGGGATATTGGTGTTAGTGGCGTCAAGATCATTTTTTTTGTGCTTTTTGCTTATGGGGTTACAAACACCGTCCTAGTCATTTTTACGTTCGTCCGTTTTTTTAGCTTCGACTTTTCATGGACAAATTTGTATGCGGTTCTACTTGTGCTCTTCATGAGCATTTGTTTCACCGCAATAGCTTGCTTTCTTACTTATCGATATATGATTGCGCTTGTCTTTTGGAAAGTGTATGAAGCAACGCAGCCGCAACGCGTTCTGATTAGTCAAGATATTATCAAACGGGCAACCGAAATTTTTAGTGGCCGAAAGGATATCAAACAGGAGCAGCTTCAGAACGTTGTCAATTGGACGCAAACGGTCTACAGGTATTACCAGCACGTACCGGTATTCTTTCAATCGGGTATCACACAATTGTTCAGCCGCATACCCATTAGCAAATTTATTATCGACGTAAAAGAAGACGTCATGCTCGGTAACCCGACTTTGGCTGCGGAAAAGCTGTACGAGCAAATCAGCAATTTCTTCGAAGAACAGCTGATAAGCCAACCTAGCAACCGCTTCACGTGGCTGCTTTTGGCTATTGACGCTACTGTTTTATATAATTTGGCGACACAGGTCATCGTCGCCGGTTAAGTACAAACTTAAACGCGTCCAGCCGAATAGCCACCATAGCCTGGACGGCATGCTTATGTTACCTCGTTCTTCAGGAGCGTTATGCGATTGCAGCTACTATTTCGTTTCGTCGGGGTATTTATACTCTTCTTCCGTAACAGGTTGCAACCAAACGGCACCGCCAATATTTGTATTCGTACCGATGGCGATATGTGTCATAGCTTCATCCGGTGTGGCGCCGTGCCAGTGCGCTACATCGGGTGGGCATTTTATGACTTCGCCATGGTTAATTACCTGTACGGCCTTGCCCTTTTCCTGATACAACCCTTTTCCCTCGGTAACTAAAAGTATCTGACCGCCCTTGTGGTAATGCCAATTCGTGCGTGCTCCGGGCTCGAACGTAACAGAACCGATATTGACATGATGCACGGTATCTGTTTCTGCCAGATAATTAACCCACACCGTTCCTGTAAAATTGGCATTTGATACCCGCTCGCCTTTCGGAAAAACGGGTTGATCATTTTTTGTTGCTTCCACCGTTTTCTGATTATTGGTACATGCTGCAACTAGGACGACTGCAATAGGTAGCAAATTTTTAAGATGATGTTTCATTGCGCTAGATCTTATAGGTTCGTTTGATAGAATTCCACCAATTTATCGACGGCCTGTTTTACATATTCGGGTTTCCAATAAGTTTCGATATGTGTAGCTCCATCAAGCACAAACAGTTCTTTATCTTTTGCATGGATCGCTTTGCCAAACGCCTCATCCGTCATATATTTGGTATCGGCTTTACTACCGGCCATCATAAGTAGTGGTTGGTCAATCAGTTCAATTTGATCTGTTGCATCCCACGTCATTAGATCCATCAAGCTGCTCATCGTATACAGGAAGGTTGAATTTGGGTGGGCATGTGATCTATAGTAGTATACATATCCCTCCCGATAGAGATCCATGGACGTTTTTGCAATTTCTTCATCCGTTACGCTCGCCACCCCGGCATAGGCTACGTTGGCTCCTGCGGCTTCTTGTGCACGTGCTTCTGCTGCTTGTTGCAAGCGTTCTTGAATAGTGTTCAGTTGGGTGTTTTGGAAGCCATTCCGTCTTACTTGCCCTGAATTGAACATACTTAACGTTGCCACCGCCTTAAAACGCTTGTTGCTTTGTGCTGCTTTTAACGTATAGCCTCCACCGCCGCAAATCCCCAAAACTCCTAAACGCTGTGCATCCACCCCTGCGTATTGTGCGATAAAATCAGCCATACCTTGAATATCCTCCGTTCGGTATTGGGGCTTATCGGTGTGGCGTGGCTCGCCGCCACTTCCGCCCTGATAGCTTGCATCTGCCACCAGGGTGATGTATCCAGCTTCGGCGAGCTTCTGTCCATATAATCCTGCCGTCTGTTCTTTGACACCACCATTTGGATGGGCTACCACTACCGCCGGATAGTGTTTTGAAGCGTCGTAATCTGCTGGTGTATACACATTAGCGGCAATGTCAATATTGTTCAGTTTGTACGTTACAGGATGTATATTTACTTTTCCTTTTTCATTTGCTGTTATTGCTCCGTCATACACCAAGGTATAGGGGTTTTGTTCGGCTTTTTGATGGTATTGTGCGTTTACCGTCTCTGTTGCTATTGATGCCATGGCTACAGCTAAAATGGATGTTAAACTTTTCATGAGGTATTTTTGTTATGCTATAAAATTCATTATCGGTCGGAAGGCGTTAGTAATCGGGTGAATGACATAGAGCCTAATTTCCATGTTACCCCTTCTTTCAGATACACTTCCGTTACCATAAATGGATTGGTTACTTCGTTCCCGCCGACGACCGCCAACAGTGTAATCTTGTTTAACAGAATGGCGACGTTACCTATCAAATTTACCGACACTTCGTGAATATCGGCTTGCTTGTAATGTATACCTCCGCTTTTGATAACGCCGAGTTCCTGTTCCTTTGTCATGCTGCCGCCCATGTGGACAAAAACCGCTTTCTCGTGGAAAAGGGCGTTCAAGGTATCGACCTTCTTATCTGACATCCATTGCCATTTTTCTTTCGAGAGATTAATGATCTCCCGCTCTGTGGCAGCATGCTGGGCCCATGACCACTGTGTGGCGATAGCGATTAAAAACAGTCCTATAATTGTTGCTTTCATAGTAAATTGTATTGTATATCTATTAATTAATCTAAGCTTTTTTCTCTCAGCCATGCTGCCAAATGGTCGGCCACTTCCCTATTGTTCAAATCGGAAAATGGAAAATGGGTATTACCATGAATGCCGATCTCGGGCAAGTGTATCACTGTTGCGTCGCCACCATGCTTATTGACGGCTTTTGCCCATAACCTCGCCATCTCTAACCCCGACCGCCAATGATCTTTATTCCATACTTGGGTAGGTTCTTTGGCTATGTTATCGCCGTAATAAACGACAATCGGAATTTTGGTTAGTTTTTCGAAGTCAGACAACGGAATTTCCACGCCCTTCAATGCGCCAAAAAGCCCCGTTGATTGAATCGGTTCGGGCAATTCGCCTTCAGGGAATACAAAGCTGCTATACGGTTCATAGGCCACTACCGCTTTGACTTTATCATTTTTTATTGCAGTGAACCAGCCAGGCCCTCCTCCTTGCGAGTGAGTTACCAAAATGCCCTCTCCAATCTTATCGAATAACTGCGAAACCGCATCTGTGATCACCTTGCCATCGAAGGCCCCTGTATTCGGAGTCATTTGCCGGTAGAACTGTGCTAACGATGCCTCGTCTTTCGGAAACTGAACATTCGGAAAGTAGTCGGGATAGTTGCCTATTCGAAATTGGGTGAACCAAAACTGCTCATCGGGCGTTGCTTTGATAGTTTCTTCGACCGTGCTTCTGCCGGCTTCGCCACGCCGCGGTTGGTCAAGCAAATACACACCGAAGCCTTTTCTTAAGAATATGTTTTGAAATCCTTCACGCCCGTCGGCAGTCGTTTCCCAGGTTTTTTTCGATTGCCCTGCGCCATGTAAAAAAAACAGCGGGTATTTTCGAGCCTTCGGTGGAACTTGATAGAAAACATAGGCATGGTCGCCGTGATAGGTTTGTCCATCAGGTTGTAGTGGATTTGTTAAATCGAAATTTCCATCTTTTACTATTCTCTTTCCTCCGACGGCAAAACTGCCCTGCTCCTCGATGAGCAACACGTTTCTTTCCATTTCTGTCGTTTTGTTTTGTGCATGTATATGAGCAGACATCGATATTGCTATTATTAGAAAGGTTATACTTCTCATTTTCAATTTATTTTAGTTTGTTCGTGGCGAGCACTTCATTTAAAACGCTTTGCGCTGCTTTAGCGGCCTTATCTCCTACCGTTGATTTAATAATCGTTACAAATTGCTGCAGCTTTTCCGGCGTTAACCCTACCTGCAAGCAAATGGCTAGGTGCGAGCGTAGCATGGGTTCTGCATGTTCAATACTGGCTATTACCGAGATCGTCACCCATTCCCTTTCGGCATAGGTCAATACATCCCGTTCAAAAATATCGGCAAATAAATGTTCTTTCAAAAACGTATCGATGGTTGGCGCAAAGGCTGAATAACCTGTAAGTGTGTCGGGTTGCGGCATTTGGGTTAATTCCCCTAAAATCTTTTTACCGCGCGCATATTTACTGCTTTTTTGGTCGATGGGCGACGCACCTCTGCCTGTCTTATCGGCTATGCCTTTTGCCTTTCGCTCATCTATCACCTCCATAAACGTTTGCAAGCCTCTAATACTACGCGGAAACCCGCAATACGCGTAGCTGTGCACCAAGACCTCTTTTACTTCATGAACGGTTAAACCTGCTTCAAGTCCGCTGGTTAACGCTATTTTCAGCGGTTCTAAATCACCTTTTGCCGTCAATGCCGAAATTGCTATAATGCTTTGTTCTTTCGGACTTAATCCGCTTTCGTGTGTCATGTTCTGTTGCGCTTGTAAATTTCCTGCCATGCCAATACTTACGATAAGCAACAGGGTGATTAACCCTCTTTGTCGTTTCTCCATCATACCTTGCTATTTAGTGCTTCATTTGAATTTTCTGCAACCATTTTATTACGTCTACCTGCACCTGTTTTTCTTTATCCTCCTCCATTACATACAAAATGCCATCGCGTTCTTTACCACCCTGCGTGGAAAAACCCTCCATGATGGTGCTGTTTGGACACAGCTGCCTTACCGTTTCGAAACTGTTACCGATGCCGTAACCGGCGTTCGTATTAAAAGGTACTACTATTTTACCGCTTAAATCGTGTTGGCTTAAAAAGCTTTTCATGGGTGGAGGTAACTGCATTCCCCACGTTGGAAAGCCGATAAACAGTACATCGTATTTTGCAATATCCTCGACCTTCGTTTTGAGTGGCGGCAGATATCCCCTCCGGTTTTCTTCCGCTACTTGATCAACAGTCGTCTGATAATGTTCGGGATAAGGGTTTTCTAATTCCAATGCAAGCAACGTACCCCCAACCTGTTTATGAATAATGCCAGCAACCGCCTTTGTATTGTTCGTTCGTGATACATAAACGATCAGCACGCGTTCGGGCTCGATGCCCGGTTGTTCATATTGACCTGCTGTATCCGTTGTGGCAGTACAAGACAATGGCAACACCCACATAAGGACTGCTATTTTCGTTATCCAATTGCTATTTTTTATCATGCTGCGTATAATGTGTATACCCTTATCTCCAGGTGATCATAGTCCTATATCGTGAACAGAACAAAGTTGTGGTTAATTGTTGGCTTCCGGCGTATACCGATTACGGTGTTCGTTACCAAAATCACTGATTCGCATGTAACAGGCAACAATGGGGAGAATGATTTCGTAATTTTGCTTTGTAAGCTATAAACAATAGAGGCTATGGAAGATATACGTTATTTCGGCAGTGTTAAAGAGTACAATGATTTCAACAACAATGCGACGCTTCACCCTTTGGTCAGTGTGGTTCATTTGGAAAAAGCTGCTCCGAGGAAACTTCAACGTCTGCGCTACGGCTTTTATACGGTCTTTCTCAAACAGATATATTGTGGTGATTTGCGCTACGGGCTGAATACGTATGATTACGAGGAAGGAACCTTAATATTTCTAGCTCCTCAACAGGCTATCGGCGAAAGTGGTGATACCTATTATCAGCCACAAGGACTTGCGCTCGTGTTTCATCCTGATTTAATTGCCGGAACCACGCTGGGTAAAAACATGACTGATTATCATTTTTTCTCGTATGCGGTTAATGAAGCCCTGCACTTGTCCGAACAGGAAAGAAAGATTATCCATGATTGCTTTGGGAAAATTGAATATGAGTTGCAGCACGCTATTGACAAGCATAGTAAAAAGCTCATTGTCTCCAATATCGAGCTATTTTTGAATTATTGTACCCGCTTTTACGATCGTCAATTTATCACGAGGGAGCATGTCAATAAAGGTATTTTGGAACGCTTTGAGGAGTTGCTTAGGAGCTACTACTTATCGGATAAGCCACAGGTACTGGGACTACCATCCGTTTCTTGGTGTGCTGGTGAACTAAACCTCTCGACCAACTATTTTGGTGATTTAATTAAAAAGGAAATCGGTGTGTCTGCTCAGGAATATATTCAAACGCATGTTATCCATGCAGCAAAAGAGCGGATTTCTGCCGGTGACCAATCTATCAGCGAGATTGCGTACGAGCTGGGCTTTAAATATCCGCAGCATTTTAGCCGCCTGTTTAAACAGAAAGAGGGCGTGACGCCTAATGAATTCAAAAATTTGAGTTAAAAAAACGTTGTACCATGCGTCGTTTTATGCGTAACAAAAGTATGAAAGGCAAGGATAATTAAATAATACATGCTATTTTAGGGATGTAATCCAGTGGCGTATTATTTGATAATGTCTACACTATTGCCACGAGCGGGCATACGTAAAACCTAAGCATCTATATGCACACTGGACGTGTAATCCTTTATGAAACGAAGCTAACCCACTTATGAATACATTCATTCCATGCCCTCTATATTTAATTTTATTAGTGCTACTCACCGCGTGCTCATCCACACAAAAATTCACAAACCCCGTTATTTCAGGCGATCTCGCTGACCCTAGTGTCATCCGTATCCATGACACCTATTACGCAACATCTACATCGTCGGAGTGGGCGCCCTTTTATCCCTACTTTAAATCTAAGGATCTGATCAATTGGACACAAATCGGACATATTTTCGACGTTCAACCCGAATGGACGTCATCTTCTTTTTGGGCACCCGAGCTCTACGAGCTCAATGGAAAAGTGTATTGTTACTATACGGCTCGACGCCGTTCCGATGGCGTAACCTGCATTGGCGTTGCGATAGCTAATTCTCCGGAAGGTCCGTTTGTGGATCATGGCATCCTGATCGATCACGGAACAGAGGCTATAGACGCTTTTGTTTTTGAGGATGAGGGCCAACTGTACATCACTTGGAAAGCATATGGGCTGGATGAAAGAAACATTGAAATTGTTGGAAGTAAATTGTCTGCCGATGGTTTACGGCTGGAAGGAGAGCTGTTTTCCTTGCTGCGCGATGATGAAGGCATTGGTATGGAAGGCCAATATCATTACAAAGAGGGTGACTATTATTATTTGATCTATGCTGCTCGCGACTGCTGCGGCCCGAAAAGCAACTATGATGTCCGCGTGGCACGCGCCAAAAGCTTTACCGGACCTTACGAAAAATATGAAGGTAATCCGATCTTAACCGGCGGCAAGGAATACGTTTCTGTAGGGCACGGAACGGGAGTAAAAGGCTTGGACGATAACCACTATTATTTATGCCACGGCTATCTTGCCGGCGACAATGTCTATCAGGGGCGTCAGCCTATTCTGCAACAGATCAAAATGGACGCAGCAGGTTGGCCTTACTTTGTTACCGGAAAAGAAGCTGTCCGCAATCAACAGCTGATCGAGGCTGCCAAGAAGCAGAAGGAAACTCCGGATTTTGAGGACTCATTTGATAGCCAAAGCCTGAAACCAGCATGGACATGGAATTACGCTTTTGCGACTAACGAATTCGAACTAGCAAATAAACAGCTTCATTTAAAAGGAACGCCAAAGTCGGACAATAACTACGGAACCGTGATGTGTATCCGCCCGACGACTCAACACTACAGCTTTGAGACGCAGGTTGTTAATCAGAATGATGCGGCAAAAGGATTAACGCTTTACGGAGATCATAAAAACCTTTTTCTTTTGTATACTCAGGGCAAGGAACTTCATTTAAAATCGGTGAAGGATGGACAAGAAACCTTACTTCAAACAATCGTTCACAAAGCAGATCCTATGTACCTCAAAGTTGAAGTAACCCGTGGTGTGTATTGTGATTTCTTTTGGAGCACAGACGGTCAAGCCTGGAATAAAATAAATAAGGAAGCTATAGATGCCGCTGCGCTGACCCGATGGGATCGTGTTGCACGCCCCGGCCTAATACATGTAGGCAACGCAAATGAGCCTGCCGTTTTTAGCTACTTCAAAATGAAGAGGCATTAATAAACACAAGTGGTAATGAAGGTAGGGAGCGATAAGATTAAAGTACCACACTGACCCATCGCATTACACCATACCGTTTGACAGCGATCGAAAGCCATGTACTAAAAGAATGACGTTGATCAAATCTTTACTATTTCCTTCCCTAGGCGGGAAGGTAAAGAATATGTTTGCGGATTGGATGATGGAAAATTCGTTGTGGGCATGAGCTTATCGCTCACGCCCTAACAACTTCTATTTACTCCACTTATCTGCTAACATCTTCATGTAGAATCCACCGACAACGCTACGCGCTTTAAAATTTTCCCGAATACCATTCGTAGAATCATAGAAATCGTTCAGCGGCACGCGGGATGGTGTTTCAATCGCATGTTGAAACACCGGGTGTATAAACTTTTCGAAGGTCGGCCGGTCCGTTGTCAAGACTGCCGTCCATAGTATCCAGTCATTTTTCGTATAGTTCTTCCGGCTGTCCAAGGGTAAGCCGAAACGATTCATACGCGGCAAGTAATAGGCAATTTCCTTTGCAGCCACCGTTTTTGGAAACAAGCCAAAATCTAAAACCTTATCCCAGACGAGGTTATATTTTTGGCTCCAGGTATTGGGGTCATCAAAGGTAAGTGCGTAGTGGTCTCCGCCATCGGCCATGGCCATCCATTTGGGCACCATCTCCTGCGCAATCTTCTGATAGCGATCTGCAACATCTTTCTTTCCCAGCAGTTCTGCAAGCCGTGCATAGCTGGCGATACCCATAATCGCTTTCAGCGAAAGATTGGCATTCCGAGCAAGGTGGCCAGCGAAGTCATCGGTACAAAGCTGCGTTTTTGGATCGAGCCCTTCTTTGACGAGGTAATCCGTCCACTTGGTTAATATGTCCCAATGTTTAGCCGCATATGCGGCATTGCGTTCGGCTTGCGCTATCGCTGCTGTCATAATGAGCATATTTCCTGACTCCTCGACGGGCATCGGCTCGCCGTAGGTCTGTCCATTCGCGCGCGGATACGTTCCCAGGTCATGTGCAGCCCACGGATGTGGGTACTTTCCGCTTTCACTGAAATGGAAAATACCATTGAGCATGCCCTGCAGCAACACCGGGTTGTAGAGCAGGTACAAAGGTGATGATGGGTAGGTCACATCCACCGTGTTGATAAATCCGCCGCTATTATTTTCTTTGGATAACCACAATACTTCTTTTGCCGGCCCTTCCACTAAGGTATGCGCAGCGATACTCTGTCTATATGCTATAACACAGAGCTGTGCATATTCTTCTCCTCCGGCCGCATAAGCCTGCTGTTGTAGGGTTTTATCAAAATCAGCACAGCGCTGCATTAGTATTTTATAATCTTCCACCGCAGCCTGTAGTTGCGATTCGAAAGCACGGTCGCCATTTTTGTTCCACCAAGGGCGTAGATCTTGGTTAAAATACTGAATAGCGATCACTTCATCATATCCGATGGTTAGAAAACGCTCTACAGGGGAAGTTCCCACCGCGCCTAATGAGATTTCGGTATGCAACGATAGCGATTTGCCGCGATATGGACTGTCCTTTTTTTGTGCATTGCTCCCCGACAGGTATTGTTTGACATCTTTACCTGCAGGTGCCGCAACGTATAGGTAACCCCAGTCGATACGCATATCGTCTGCGCCTTTTTGTAAAGTTGGCTGTTCGACAGTACCCGCCTTCAGGATAGAAAGTTCTCCATCCGTGTAAGCCCATCCTTCGACTTCTTGCTGATCGGACATGTATACCGCGATGTCCGAAGACACTTCTTGGTGAACCTTAACACGATGTTGCTTGCCATCTTTCGAGCTGACCTCGTAGGCAATGTAAGAAACAGGCCGCGCGAGAAGATCAAGATTGTCTAGCAAGAGTGGTGAAGTGAACGTTACTTTTAGGGCGACGCCGGCACAGTCAAATGTATACACCGTTTGTGTGGCATGCACATCTACGCCCGTTTGCTGCGCAACAGCCACGCCTGCCTTGCCAGATGGTAGCTTGCTTACCAAGTCAACATCGAGAAACCGCCCGCCCGCTGTATTCTTTACATGTATCGCAAGTACATTGTTGCCTACACGCAGCAGCCCTTTGGCTTTGGACGAAATATCAAAATACTCAAAGCTATTATTCCATCCCTCCTTCTCAAAAACAAGTTTCCCATTGAGGTACACTTCGACATTATCATCATGATGTAATTTCAGATACAACGGTTCATTTTGAACTACTTTATCCAGCGAAAACTCCCGCCTCACCCATATGTTATCGGAATTCCAAAATGTGCCGGATACCGATTTATTATCAGAGATGGGCAGCACGCCCTCCTTCCAATCAGCGGCTTTGAAACTTAATGCCTGCCAATCCTTCGCTTGGGCTTTCTCGGTATACATCACCGCTGCTTTCCCCTCTTCTCCTACACGTGGCATAATCGTTTGGTACTGCGGAGCATCCATGCCCATAAAACGATAGGTTGTGCCATCTACCTCGAGGTACCCGGTCAAGCCATGTGCCACCCCCGTCCAATGCTCTGTAGCCTTATCGGTCAGCACATCGCTCGTTGACCAAATACTGAAATTGGGATTATGGGTCACCAAAGGATAAGCTGGAGCCTTCCGAGCCTGGTTGTTCTGGGCGGAAGCCGCCAGCACACTGAAAACCGACGCGAACAGCCATAAGCATCTACGCACTCCTCGTCTGCTACACTTCATTATTTCTGTCATATTGTATTTTATTCAGTTTATCACTTGTGTTAAAGATACGCTAAGGTTCCTTGCCCTAACTATCAGATAATATTCAAAAAATGGCACCAACTGTTCATTTTTCGTTTTCCTTAAGCACGCATTGCTAAGCTGCTTCACTTTTCCCTTTTTAACGGCCTCGAGAAAAAGAATACGGTTTATCCGCCGCTGCTGTACCTCTAGAAAAATTAGGTTGTGCGGACATGCTAAAGTTAAGTTTAGCCCCCTTATACAAATCTTCGATACGCAAATAGTTTTGTGTATATTTTTTTCCGTTGACACGTAGCTGATTCACGTAGACACTTTCTTTGGACTGATTTTCTGCGGAGATAATTATTTTTTTTCCATTCTCAAGGCTCACGGTTACTTCATCAAACTGCGGAGACCCCAACACATATTCGCCAGCCCCTGGCGCAACCGGATAAAAACCTAAGGATGAAAACACATACCAGGCTGACGTTTGTCCATTATCTTCGTCACCGCAATAGCCATCCGGGCCTGCGGAATAGAGCTTATCCATGATCTCGCGCACCTTATTCTGCGCCTTCCAAGGAGAGGCAGAATAATTATATAAGTACGGCATGTGCTGTATAGGTTGGTTACCATGCGCATACTGCCCCATGTTCATAATCTGCATTTCACGCATTTCATGAATCATACTGCGGCTTTTCATTCCCTCTTGGCTAGGCACCACAAATACGGTGTCTAACATCGCGGTGAATGCATTATCGCCTCCCATCAGGTCGATCAACCCTTGCGGATCATGGAATACACAAAAGCTCCAATGCCACGAGTTGCCTTCCGTAAACTCCTTTGACCAGGCGCTGGGGTCAAAATTTTTAACAAATGTCCCATCTTTATTCTTTCCTCGCATCAGCTTCGTGGATGGATCGTACAGGTTTTTATAATTAAGTGCCCTTTCGGCATATATGTTGGTTTCGGCGTCTGGTCGTCCTAAAGCCTTGCCAAACTGATATATACACCAATCATTATAGGCATATTCCAATGTTCGCGCAGCATTTTGCGATATTCCCGCATCTGCAGGAATGTATCCTAAAGTATTATACAGCTCATGGCCGTATCTTCCAGTAGAGGTATTCGTAGGGTGCACGTTATTTGTTCCCCATTGCACGGCTTCCCAAAGTAGCATTGGGTCGTAGCCCTTTCGCCCGGTCAGATAGGCATCTGCCACAACAGAGGCCGAATTGTTTCCGATCATGGAGGCGCGATGTCCCGGGGAAGCCCATTCGGGTAAAAAGCCACTTTCTTTATACGCGTTAACGAGGCCTTCCTGCATGCGGTCGTTCATCGAAGGATACAACAAATTCAGTAACGGAAACAAGCTACGGAACGTGTCCCAAAAACCTGTATCAGTAAACATCTCTCCGGGTAGTACTTTTCCGTTATATGGGCTGTAGTGTACGCGATTTCCGGACGCATCTATTTCGGAAAGGTCGCGGGGAAAGAGCGTAGAACGGTATAGACAGGAATAAAAAGTCTGCAAACGTTCTAGATTCTTATCTTTAATCTGCACACGTCCAAGAACATCGTTCCACGCGGCACGCCCTTCATTTGCAACCTCCTGCAGTGACTTCCCACGTACCTCCTTTAAATTTAAGGAGGCTTGTTCAAAACTAATGAATGAGGAAGCGACGCGAGCCGTTATCTGCTGCCCTTTTTTTAGTCCTTTGAATCCGACAATCGCTCCTGCGTGATCTGTGGTTACCTCAAGACCTTTTTGGGCTTTCAGGTTGCCGTTGTCTACTAAAAAATAGCTGTCCAACGGTTGGTCGAATTCAATAACAAAATAGTTCTTGAAGTTCTCGGGTGTACCCCCACTGTTGCGCGTATTGTATCCGATAATCTTATTTTCTTCGGGGATCAGCTTCACGAAAGAGCCCTTATCAAAAGCATCGATGACAACATATGCACTATCCGTTTCGGGGAAAGTAAATTGAAAGACGACGGCCCGTTCTGACGGGCTGAACTCTGTCGTTATACCGTGATCTGCTAAGAATACACTATAATAGTAGGGCTTTGCTATTTCCGCTTTATGTGAATACCAACTGGCTCGCGCATTTTGGTCAAATAAAGGCTTTCCTGTTATAGGCATCAACGAAAACTGTCCATAATCGTTATTCCACGGACTGGGTTGATGGGTTTGCTTAAAGCCTTTAATCTTGTCGGCCGAATAGGTGTATACCCATCCGTCTCCCATATCTCCGGTCTGCGGCGTCCAAAAGTTCATGCCCCATGGACGGGCAATAGCGGGATAGGTATTTCCTGTCGAAAGTTCATACTTGGATAACGTCCCCACTAATGTGCTCACATAATCTACCGGTTGCAGCGATTGTGCGGCAATTTTCTGGATAGACAGCATCCATAATAAGGCAAACAGAAAAAAAGAATTGTGTTTCATATGTATATCATTTGTGTGTTAACGGCCATTTGCCAGCTGGCAAATTCATGCGGGTTTGCGCTTTCCAAAGATGGACATTTCATACCTTATTTTTTAATTGCAGTCACGATGACCAATACGTTGTCGGTTTACCACAAAAACTTCACGGCAATGCCTTCCGGGTTATTCTCAAAGCCTAGCAGGTAGGTGTTGGATGCCTCATCCCAGTGTTGCTGGTCAAACACCTCTGCGCCATTCACTAGCACACTTCTTGGCCGTTTGGGCAGCAGTATCCTCGATATGTTCGTTGTCTCTATAGGACTTTTAGCGACATAGGAATAATTTGATTTGCCCATCTGCTCATCGTACACCCGACTGGCGGCGGCTAGCACTTGTGGCTTTTGCTTGTCTTTAACCAAATCAACGTTTAAAAAATAGGCCTGCTCGCCCGGGGATATAGATCGCGTCCGATATACGGGAAGCTTTGGGTCAAAGAGATCGATCAGCATCCCATTGATGGTATAGTTATCTTCGTTAACGCTTTCATCCAGCACCGCGAGCAGCTCAAATGGGCCACGTTGCAGGTGAAAGTTATTCTTAAATACTAATGTTTCTTTAGTAGCCGCTTGATAACGCTCTTGAGCCAACTTCGTCAGCTGCTGGCTATAGTTTGTTTTCAGGACAAATTCCTTAGGATCTACTCGCATAATCTGCACCGCCCCTTTCCCAAAGGCATACAAACCATCGTTAGCCCCAGCAGCGATGCCCATTTTTTCAAAAAGGTGATCTGCAGGAGCTGGATAGATATTGCCTTTGGTGTTCCACCATTCCTGCACCGTCTGGAACGGATCTTTATCCGTGCCGCAATAGATCAATTGCCCACCCGACTTCACCCAGGCGGCCAGCTGCTCATGTGCAATCGGATCCAATGGCTTCATGTTCGCGTAGGTCATCAGCAACACTTTGGTATCCGTCAATGCCTTTTCAAATCCAAGGTTCTCGATATGGACGGTCTTTACAGGCACCCCGCGTTTCAAAAAAGGAAGCGTGAGGCCATAAAAGTTGGCCAACTGTGGATCGTCATAGCCCGCGTGCGTGGGGAAACGTTGAAACATCAACGAATTAGCCATCAATACCGATATGCCTTCGCTGCCCGACAATTTATTGTCGCTCAAGGGCATCTGATTCAAGGAGTTTATCATGACCTGCATCTGCGTGGAATAATGACGCGGAATTCGCTGTTTTTGATCACTGTTTGGATTGGTTCTGTATAGCCCTTCGTAGATACGCTCCGGCCAAGGCATGACCTCATAATCGGCTATCTGCGGATACAGCAGCTGCGCCACAAAGGTAGCTTGATAATTGGTTTTATAATCTACCCAATCTTTCGCACGATCCTCGATAGGATCCGTTAAAAAGAACATTTTTCGACCGGTTGGCGCTGTCATCGACGCCATGGAACCGTACTCTAGGTATGCGGTTTCAAAGACGCGCTCTTTCTCTTTTCCATTAAAATAGTTCGGTTCTCTGGAGGTCCCCGTCCACACCTGCGCTATATAGCCATCCACCGCTGGCAGGGAGGCCAAGCTAGCCTCTGGCGATACGATCATCCATTGGGCGTAGTTGACGAGGGAATGTGTAGGCACGTAGCATTTCACATCCATACCTTTGGATTTTCCATATGTTTTAGCAAAGGTAAATACCTCCTGTAGGGCTTTGTAGTAGAGATGGTACTTAAGCTTGTTTGCGAGGTACGTATTCTGTGGCGATTCGTGTTGCGGGCGCCAATCAAAACCATAGTATTTCTTCCATTCCCGCTTAAAAGACTTGCTGTATCCTGCCCTTGCCCAGAATTCCGGCTCCTCCATAAATATGGCATCTATGCCGGCGTCGATCACCGGCTTTACGTGGCGTTCTTTCAGATACTTTAGAAAATTATCCGTTGGCACGATATAGGGCACCAGGTGCCCATGCCAAATCGTGTCTTGAGCTTGGGTTACTTGCCCTTCATCCAAATGCCACTGCCCATCCCATTGCCCGGTGAAATAGTCTTGGTATTCGCCCCACGCGATACCCGTCATAAAATGTACGGTATAGCCGCGGTCCTTCCATGATTTCACGCGCTCGGCAAAGGGCACCCGCTTGTGCTTGTCCGAGGGGTTGCCCCCTACACCGTAAACCATCACCGCATCGGCACGATTATCAATCGTCGGGCGCCATTCCCGCGAGGTTTGAAAGGTTGTTTTTACCCTATCTGTTTTTTGTTGGGCCATAACCGATCCGCCTCCCAGCAGAACGGCCATGCCTACATATACAGTCCAATTTTTCATAGCCGATTTATTTTCCTGTCCTTAATTCACAAATACTTCTTTCGCAGCCGTATAGTTATAGCGTCTGGTGCCGCTTCCCGCTGGGGTATCGTAGTTAATACGGGCCGCCGCGCGGATAAAGACAATCCGGCCAGAGGGGATCGTTCCGTTTGACTCGATGGTGACGGTCTGCCCCAGCAGACTATTAAACGCTGATCCTGTATAGTCGATGGCGCTCGTCCAGCGCTCGTCTCTTGCTCGATAGCCCACTGACGAGGAATAGCTGACAAAAAGTTGTATATCGGTGACGTTCTGGAAACTGCTGTTATAGCCGCCCATGGGCTCAATTTTTTGACGAAACTCATCTTCTGTCACTCCTCGGCTCACACGAACTTTGGCCTGTATCTTGCCATTGACCACTTGAGGTTCCCCCACCCATTCCACGTTCAGAAAGGGCTGCACCTCAAATTTAACTTGGGTAACGCCTTCGATATCGATGTCTTTTGTTTCATCAGCAATAGGCACACCCCGTTCATCCTCCCGCAATAACGGGATGAACGGACCGTCTACCTGTACATTATACGTTCCTTTGAAAACTTTCGTGTTTTGAAAACTTCCGTCTGGCATACAGAAAAAATCTGGATTTGGGGTCACATTATCGCCCCAGCTCGTCTCGATGAGGCGCACCCGGATGCCTTCACTTCCTTGGTCCGTTAGCACACGCGCTCCAGTAGCTACGTCGACCACTTCCCCTTGCAGTGTTTCAGCCGGAGCTGGATAATTATCCAGTTCGAACAGACTGCACGAGGCCAAAAAGAAAACAGACGTTAACGATATAAAAATGCTTGTCTTTTTCATGATTATTTTTTGATTTTCTTTGTTCAAATTCATTCTTACTTCCGCACTATACACCGCAGCCTTATCGGTTAGGTTGCTGGTCTATCAATGCACTCTTTGCGACTTCTCCTCCCGGAATAGCGAAATAATAGTCGATCACATTGTACTCAAAGGTTTTCAAACTCACCCATTGAAACCGAGCATCGAAAAAGTATTTCCCACTGTTGGTCGAAAAGAACGGGTAAAGCCCACGGAAACGATAGCGGATATTATTGCTAAACGCATCCTTGTTTCTATTTTCGCCCCAGAAACCATTGCGTCCTTCATAATGCTGCACTCTCCAACGGCGGATGTCCCATTTGGACTTATGCTCGAGCGCCAGTTCTTTGCGTCGTTCCTTGCGCACGGTATTGCGTCCGCTTTCTGTTGGCGTGAGTTGCCCTGCGAGCAACGATGCGCCCGCACGCTCCCGAATATCATTCACCGCTTGTGTGGCCACCTGCATCAAGTCTGATCCATCAGGCGATCTTTCTCCTGCGAGCGAAAGTTCAACGGCCGCTTCTGCAGCATTTAACAGTACTTCGGCATAACGCATGAGCACAAAATGCTGATCCGACCGCCCTTCACCAGCTACGGCCGACGGGTCTGGGTTTAACCATTTTCTCCCATAAAGGCCGGTTAAATTTCCTTCTCCATTGTCATAAAATGGTCCGTTAGCTCCGGCGGCAGTCATTTGTCTTCCGTTGTAGTTCACCAATTCCTGCGCATTTCCTTCCCGCGGACTTAGATAAAGCGTTTTCGGAGTAGCGCGGTAAGCATCTAGGTTTTGATACCTGTTTTCCGCCGCTTGATACGAATAGTTGTTAAACAACGGTCGTACGGGTACGGCGCCGGTATATATGCCTGCACGAACTTCAATATCTGCGCCCTTGAAGCGATCGCCCGGGAAAATAACATAGGCGCGTAACCGAGGTTCGGCATTTCTAAAAAAGTCCATAGGGCTATCATACAGCAAATAATCGCCCTGCGTGTTTGAACTACCAGTGGTCACCTTAATGGTACCATCTGGATAACGGTCAAAACCTTCAAAAAGCTCCATAAAGTCTAGGGTTGGACAGGTGCCTGATGCCAAAGGTGCCTTAAAGATAAAGGGTGCACTATAGGCATCGTATCCATGGGTGGAGATCGGAAACGTGTATTCCTTGATGTAAATATTTTCCGGACTTTCCAAATCGCTAAACATATCAACCATATTTTGATATTGCGCTTCCGGGCTATTTGCTGCCCATCTTTTCTTGTAGAGCGCATAGTTGCCACTCTGCATCACCGCTCGTGCAGCGAGGTAGGCCTCTCTAAAATATTTGGCAGAAGCCGCTTGCCATGCGTTTTCCGCGAAGCCGATAACCCGTACGCCCGTCTTCTCTCCTAATCCGGTAAGACGGCCTGGTACTGTTTCATTGTATTTTGCTACACTTCCAGCGTAGAGCATGGCTTCTGACTTAAATGCCAAGGCTACATTCTTATTGGCATATCCGCGTTTAGGACTTGCTGGCAACAGCAGTTGCGCGGCCTGGTCAAAATCGGCCAACACTTGGTTCCAGGTTTCCTCCTCGCTCGCACGAGGCAGTTCCAGCTCCGCTTGATCGGCTGGATACTGGATGACTTTTGTGACCAACGGCACGCCGCCAAATCGTCTGGCCATCGCATTAAATACAACTGCCCGCACGAAGTAGGCTTCGCCGAGATAGTGGTTGTAGATATCCTCGGGGAATGAGGTGCCATATTGTGGGAGCGCCTCGATTAGGTAATTGGCATCCCGCAGCAAGGTCATCGCCTTCCCCCAATAGGGTGTGCGCTCGCCCGTAAATGCGGAGCTAATACCATCGCGGTTAAGCGCTTCACCCGTACCCTCAATACCCATCGCCGCTAGCCACCCATTGAATTCCACACCCCATTGAGCCATGTACTTAAAATCTTCGAACGGCATATTGCTGTACATTCTGGCGAGGTATACGTCCATCCCCGATTCACTGCTCAGCAGGTTGTCATCGCCAATTATATTTTTTGGCGGTATATCTAAAAAATCTGAACACGAGGCGAATAGCACGATAAACGCCAGTGCAAATTGAATTATCTTTTTCATGTGTATGTTACTTGATTGTTGTCTTGATAGGATCCATAATACAAACAGGTTAGAAGCCGAGCGAAAGCCCTGCCGTAAATGTTTTGTTCAGCGGATAGAGCCGGCCCAAATCGTCTTCTGGATGCTCCGGATCGACGAACTTCACCTTTGTGAATGTGAATATATTATAGGCATTTGCAAACACCCTTATATTCATGGATGATCCTACACGAAATTTAGGCAGGGTGTAACCCAGTTCGATACTCTTAAGACGCAGGTAGGTGGTACTTACGCGGTTGAAAGTAGAGGTCTCAAACGGATAGCTTCCTGAAAATCCATAATAGCCACTGGTCCATTCGATGGAAGGATCCCATGGATCCGCCTGTGGATCTACCGGGCGCCAACGATCGGTATATTGTTCAAGCACACCACCGCCATTACTTCCCCAGATGGCATACAAAGGTTCTCTGTATTGCATGGAGCCCAAGGCAGATCCTTGCAATAAGAAGCTCATATCAAAATTTCTATAATTGGCGTCAAAACTGTAACTAAAATTTAACCAAGGCGTACTATCAAACGCCTGCGGATGCATGTCTAAGCCGTTGATCTCGCCATCACCGTTCCAATCTTCGTATTTGTAATCACCGGGCAGTATGTCGCGATCTTTGTAGATCGGAAAGCTCCGGATATCATCCCAATCCAGATAACGACCGGCACCGGCATATCCAAATTGCATGCCTTGGTAGCGGTTATTTAGGTTGTCATTACGCCAGCGATCGTAGGAATTTCCCCAAGGCCCTTTCTCCGAGCCTACGAGGTGCTTCTGCCGGGTTATGGTTGCAATGGCTTTCATGCGATAGGACAGCTCACCAATTTTGTTCCTATGGGAAAGCTCCACATCCATCCCAAAGTGCTTGTCGCTATCAAGGTTTTCCCGTGGAGCAGTAGCGCCAATCACTGTAGGAAGCTCGCCCGAACGGCGCGCAAACAGCCCTTTTCTTTCCCGTTCAAAATAATCCACAGCAAAGCCGAAAAGACCATTCCATCCTTCAAAGTCAACGCCTAGATTTAAGGTATGCGAGGTGAACCAAGTACTCATCTGATTTGGCAATGCCAATGTAGAAACGCCATAGATAAACTCGTTTCCAAACATGTAACCTGGTGCATATTGGTTGTAATAGCCATTTTCGGCATTTCCAGACGTTGCTGGATACACGTAGCCGGTTGCCCAATCATATTCCAGCTGACCATCGTCGCCCAATACACCGTAGCTTCCGCGCAGCTTCAGCTGGTTCACAAAAGACATAGCCGACCAATCTTTAAAGAATGGCTCTTCAGAGATTCGCCAACCCAAGGAAGCCGAGGGAAAGAAACCCCATTGACGTCCCGGTACGAATTTCGATGAACCGTCATAGCGAAATTGCGCTTCGGCAATATAGCGGTCACGGAAGGTATAGTTGGCTCTTCCGAAGAGCGCCGCATTGGATAGTTCATAAATATCATTTAATGAGCTGTTCATCCCGCCCTGCTGATCTTGGGCAACACCGCCAAACAGATAATCCATGGCAAAGGCTAGATTGCGTTGCGCGTAGAAATTATCGCCCGTCTGCTTTTGTACTTCCATCCCTAATAAACCAGAGACATGATGGTCGCTATTAAATGTTCTGTTGTAGTTTAAAATAAACTGCCCCAGCATTTGCTGCCTGTTAAACATCTCGCGCCGGATCTGATTGGGCGAACTAATATTATACAATTTTGGATCATACACTTCCGTCAACGGATTATATGCATATTGGTAGTACTCCCGGCGATTGATATTATTATCATCCATACGGAAATCGTAACTAAACAAAGCCTTTGCTGACAAACCTTTAAGCACCTCCGTGGCGGTACCAAAATCATAGTTCAGGCTAGCGGAAGATTGAAAATATCGTTGGGCACGGTTACGATACCCCGAAATGTCAGAGGTCATTTTGGCGATGCTATTTTCTTCCAGATCCAATCCTTCATAGTTCAGCATGGTGTTCCCCGGATCGGCGTAGGCTGGAATGAGCACACCTTGCCGCCAATAGTTCCGAATAATATCCACCGAAGAAGAGTAAGGGCTGTTCCGTTTGTCTAATACACCGCTTAGGTTGATGTCAAACGTGAGGCCGTTGGCAATTTCCGTATTGATGGTTGAACGCAGATTGATCTTGTTATAGTTCAAATCTCCGGATTTGAAAAACCCTTCTTGATACAGGTAGCCCATACCGATGAAATATTGCGTTTTCTCTCCGCCACCGGTTATACTCAAATCGGACTGGCTTTGTGGCGCATAATCAGAAAAAAGTAGCGATGTCCAGTCGGTGGTACGGCTCTCTCCGGATCGAAAAGCTTCAAAACGCTCTGGCGTGTAAATGATATCATACGGCGATCCGATATTGTTACGGGCCATCTCATTGTAGATGGTCATCGTTTCATAGGGGTCGGCCAGTACGGGCAGTCCCGATGGCTTTTGAAAGGTGTAGGCACTACTTAGTGCTATGCTAGCCTTGCCTGTTTTTGTTCCTTTCTTTGTGGTGACGAGTACTACCCCATTTGCTGCGCGAACACCATAGATAGCTGCTGATGCATCTTTCAATACGGATATATCTTCGATATCATTGGGATTCAGCCGTTGAAAGTCGGCGGTGGTACGCGGTATGCCATCAATCACCACCAACGGGCTTCCTAGGCCGCGGATGTCAAAACTATTGTTAAAATTTCCCGGCTCTGCACTGCGCTGCCAAACACGCACGCCCGGAATACGCCCTGTCAGCATATTTTGCGGGTTTTCATTTTTGGTGCGTCTCATTTCGTCGCCTTTAATGTTCGAGACAGCCCCGGTGAGGGATACTTTGCGTTGTGTTCCGTAGCCCACAACAACCACCTCATCCAAGGCCGACTCATCCGTCTGCAAAACGACGTTTATCTGGCTTCTGCTGCCGACGGTCTCTTCCACATGGACAAAACCGACAAAGGAAAAATGTAGCACAGCGCCCGCAGGCGCCTGAATGCTGTACCTTCCTTCCACATCGGTGCTGGTCGCCACTTCCGGAGATGCTCCTTTCACGGATATGGATACGCCGGCAAGCGCCTGCCCGTCAGCGCTCGTCACGATCCCGGAAACATATCTATTTTGTGCCAACGACATGGCAGGAATTAGGAGAAATACAAACACTACCGTCTGTATCCATGTTCTCGTTTCCATCTTTAAATTCTTAATCATACAGGTTTATTTTTGCTATGGGTTAGCTATTTTGTTTGTTCATATCTAGACAAAACCGCGTATTCGGCTGCAAAGGCGAAAGTAAACATCCCCTCTGTATCGTTTTTACCACGATCGCGGTTCCAGCCCACCAGTAAGTTTGTCGGCAATAGGCCGTTGTGGAAATAATGCTCATAGGCATAATCTAGATTCTGCTGAAACGCGGCAATGTATGCGTCAGACGCTTTGTGCGCAGGATAAAGGTCTACATAACCCCGCATCAACACGCCATTGAACCAGTTCCTAAAACCGCTGATATCAAAGGTGTAATGTTCAGCAACATTGACTCCCTTTTTTGCGAAATACGAGAACGATGCATTAGCCAAAGCTGCTCCATCCTCCCGGTATTTGCCGTCTTGCGTGACGCGGTACAGGTCGGCCGCTCCTGATAACATCGTACCACTATTATAGGTAATGGCAGGCCCCACCCGGTCACGGCAGGTCGTACCTCTGCGGTAGCTCACCCCGTTTATCTGTTCCAATTGGGGAGATCCTGGCGTACATCCCCCCATCATATCATCGTATACGCCATCAGCGCGAAGTAAGGCCTTTTTCTGCCAATCGTAGATCTTTTTAGCGAACATTAAGTAATAGTCCGCCTTATTCATTTGTGCTTGTCTTCGCGTTCTTCGATCGGTTCCATCAATGTAATGATGCGTTGTCTGGTCGCCTTTCCCTTTGTAAAGTTCGTGCAGCCAAACCAGTGGGCTGACCATAGGGCCATTGCTACAGGCATGCTTCGTGGCGTAACCTGGGCCCCAAGATATACCGCCGACTTCATTTCCATTTGCGTCCATTGTGCAGTCCCAACCATCAAGCACATATTCGGTCAGGTATTCCGCTTTGCTCAAAAAATCAGCATTACCCGTCACTTTATAGGCTTCCAAAAATTCGCGTATTAGCCACATCTGGTCGTCATACACATTTTCGATACCTTCGACCCGTGCACCGCCTTTGGAACTTCCACGATTGACGCCATAGACCGTCCATTCGTTCGTGCCTGTATATGAGGTAAGGGTGAATGTCCCTAAATAATACTCGGCTCCATCGTAGAGCTTCATCAGCTCTTGCTCGTACCGACTGAAGTGTTCGTTGTAGCGCGTAGCATCGCCTTTTTCCTTTTCCGTCTTTAACGTGTGCATAATAGCCGTCACAGCCTCGATGGCACTCGTATACATCCACACACTACCTACTTCTGCCGACCGTCTATCGGTGTAGGGATTGTAATACCTCGCCATGGTCATCCCACTTCCCGAAAAATAGGCCGTGAGCGCATTATCGGTAATTTCCATAGCGCGCGTCAGGGATCTAGTCGCCAGATTTTTATCTTCTGGCGGCGCCGTTTCCCCATCGCTCTTTGCCTTATCACAGGCACAGATGAAGAAGCATAGCAGGCTCCCCATCGCGATCATCATACTTTTTTTCATCTTTAGTTTATTTTAATAGTGTGTATCACCAGTTTATTCTCTCCTGTATTCGCTTCACCATTATATACGCCGAGCGCTAAGGTCACATCGCTGCCGTTGAAGGCCGAGAGGTCGTAGGTAAACACAGCGTATGCCTCTGGATTACCGGCTCCGCCATTGCCATGTTTGAACCGCCAACAACCATCATTTGCTGCTGATGCTTGCTGTGCTGTGTTGGCCATAGGCGAAAGGTGCGTTACTGTGCCGTCGTTCGCTATTGCTGTTAGTTTAAAATAGGTGAAGTTATTGCCGAAATTACGGGTGCTCAGTGCCAGCTTATTGCTACCAGCCGCGATCGAATATTTCGCATAGAGGTAGGCTTCAGGCACTTTTGTATCAACGTCTGGTGTGTTGCGTGTCTTGATGATATAGCCCTCCGAAGGAAATACTTCCGGATCCTTCTTTAATGGCATAAACATCCACTCGGAGGCCACGTGAGACACATTTCTCCAGGCACGATAGGCATCCACGTAATTGTCGCGGTTACCATTGATAGGGCTCAATCCCGTAAACGTTTTTTTCGTGTGCGGCATGGTCGATCGTGCGGTTTCTTGCGAAAGCTTCCAACCCGGGACGACTTCGGTTCCAGGAAGCCAATCCCAGTTCTCTACCTTCCTATCGGCAAATCGAATTGCGCGAAGGACCAGTTGTTTCCAATAGTCGCCTGTTGACTGCCTATAGATGCCAATGGCGATGATGACCTCCTTACCGACATATGCACTCAGATCAAAATCGAAATCAGCATAGCCACCTCCGTGCGTACGGGTATTGCCGACCTTCTCTGTCTTCGGTTCTGCGGCGCTCAGGTCAATGACCTGTACACCAAAATAGGCTGGCGCTGCTGCATCGGCATTGTGGGTTTGTGCGCGCAGCGAAAGGATTTTGTTGTCTTCGGTGATCAGTTTGCTACCAAATACGAATGAGTCAAAAACATCCATATTGGCAGGGTTAGCCCGCTGATCTGCGCCATTACGAATCTGTAAGGTGGTTCCTTCGTTCTGCTCTTGCCACGCACCTCTAAAGTCCAGAGCACTCATATAATTACAGGCCCAGTCCCAGTGTGGGTAGGCATCTGCATTGCGCCCGCCACGGTACTCGTTATAATACCATTTTTCGGCCTTTTGCAGATCAATAGCTGTTAATCCACGAAGAAGTTCGACGCCCCCCATCGGGATGTTGATCGTAACTACACCATCGACAAAATCAGCGGCGGTGATTGTTCTGACGATGCTGACATATCCACCTTTGGTGAAAGAAACACTATAATTATTTTCAATGAGGTTAGGAATGACAAATTTTCCGTTGCTATCAGTCGTTACAGTTCCACCTACTGCGCCAATCGAGACGGTTACGCCTGCAAGTGGCTTTCCAGCATTAAGCGCATCGGTTACCGTACCGACAATCTGAGCCGAAGCACTAACCATCTCCACATCGACCGTCGCCATTCCTGCTTCATCAAAGCCAGCAGCGGTTACGGTGAGGCCAACAGCCATCCAGCCATCTTTTTCAAAGGTCACAGCATGCGTTCTGTAGGTTACATTGCTAAAGGCATACTTTCCATCATTCCCACTTGTGGCCACCTGATCTTCTTCCTTGATACCGGAAAGGGTGACTTTTACTCCAGCGATAGGTGCGCCGTTGGCATCTGTAATGGTACCTATAACTTGCCCACGCCGGTTATCCGGAGAATCGTGTTCCTTTTTGCAGCCCATATGCAGCATGACCATGCACGTGATTAACGCCACATGGATTAATTTTTTTAGGTTTTTCATCCGATTAGTTTTTTAAATGGTCAGTGTTTTTTAAGGTTGTTTTTTTGTTGGTTTATTAGGTGTATTTGGATTTATCTTCTTTAGGCAAAATATTCGTTTTTAGTAGGATCATCATTTCGTACAGCGGGCGTTTACAAATCTTGCTCCAGCTGATGCTTGGCTAGAACGGCGTATTGTGCAGCATAGGTAAACATAAACATACCTTCCACGCCCTGCGATTCTTTCTCTGCTGCCCAACCTCGCAACAGATCTGTTGGCAGGAAACCATCCTGATGAAAGTTATCGAAACCATAGTCCAGATTTCGCTGGAAGGCCATTACAAAGTCGCCAATGCGTGCATCCAATTCCGTAGCTTCTTCATAGCCGCGCAGCAGGATGCCATTAAACCAGTTGCTAAAACCGTTGGTTTCGAAACTATAATACTGCGGCACATCCTTCCCCAAGGCGGCAAACTGTTGAAAACTGCTTTTGGCGAGCTTCTGGCCATCTTCGGCATATTGGTCTTCTTTCGTCACACGGTATAGATCCACTGCGCCAGACAGCATCGTACCACTGTTGTAGGTATGGGCTTTTCCGACGGCTTTCGTCAAAGGGGTATGCGCGCGGTAACGCGTGCCCTCCAATTCTTCGTAGCGGATATCGCAATTTGGCACGCAGCCGCCCATCATATCCGCATATACACCATCTGCATTGAGCAGGTGTTCTTTTTGCCAGGCATAAATAGAGCGTGCATAGTGCAGGTAGTATTGTTCTTTCGACAGCTGTTCGACACGGCGCGTTTTCCGATCTCGCCCATCGATAAAGCGGTGTTCTACGTTATCGGATTTCCCTTTGTAAAGTTCATGTAGCCAAACTAAGGGGCTGATCAGCGGCGCATTGCTGCAGGCATGTTTCGTGGTGTAGCCCGGCCCCCAAGGTATGCCACCGTTTTCTTTCCCGCTACTATTGCGCGTGACGTCCCAGCCGTCCAACACATAAGCAGTAAGGTACTCGGCTTTCTCGAGGAAAGCGCGCTTGCCTGTCAATGTATACGAATCCAACAACTCTCGGATCAGCCACATCTGGTCATCATACACGTTGAGGACGCCTGTCACATTGGCCTTGCCTTTCTCCTTGACGCGATCCACGGCATACACTGACCATGTTTTTGTCTGTGTATACGAAACAAGCTCAAAGGTTCCCAAGTAATAATCTGCCCCTGCATACAGCTTCTCTAGCAATTCCACATAGCGCACGTAATGCCGATTATACAGATCGCTGTTCCCGCTTTCTTTTGCCGTTTTAAGGCCCGAAAGCACCGCGTTAACGGCTTCAATTCCTGCCGTATACATCCATACGGAAGCTTGCTCATTCGATTTAGCTTTTGTAAAAGGATTATAAAAACGTCGCATCTCGAAGGTCTCTGCGTCAAAATAGGCTCCAATGGTCACATCGATCAAGCCGATGGCCCGGTCCAAATTTTGTACAGCTAGCGCCTCCGCGTGTGCAGGGGCCGGATAAGCTGCGGCGCCCTTAGTGAATATGCTTGTAACACATCTTGGCAAAGCCGTTGCTGCCGAGACCAGACAACAGGGTATGGTGCAAAATAAGGCGATGAAAAAAATCTTCATTCCGAATGTAATAAGGTTTATAACACGATTCAAATTGGCGTAATGGTCTTCCGACACATTTCACAGGCAAAATAGGAGACCTAGGATTAAAACTAGGGTTAAAATTGAGAATTAACCGGTAAAAAAAACATTAACCCCCCTATTTTAAGCATTTTTTTCACCGTCTGCAGTAGGGCAGGATAGTCTACCTTTCTACCCATTCGGCGTAATTTTTTTCATATAATATTAGTTACCTTTGCAACAAGTTATAAATTGTCTAACCTATTTATGACGATGATAAGTCAAGACATGCACATCGATCGAACGCCATATTTCCTATTTTGTCTATTTATGTTCGCGACCCTTTCGGTTGTGCCAGCTGTGCTTTTCGGGCAGGGAATCCGGTTTACAGGCAGTAGTCAACCTATTGAAAAGCGTACCTCAGCCACGTTTTTTTCCGACGCCGCGTTTACCTTTCATGATCGGTTTGTGATTGACTTTGATCTGCATGTGCCAAACAATAGTACGATGGGCTACATCGTCCGGATAAAAGAGGACGATCAGCGCTCCATCATCAATTTGCATTATGAAAAAGAAGGTGGGCGGGCGGTATTCCGCCTAAACGAAGAAGGGAAAGCGAATTTGATTACGTTTCACATTCCGCTGGAATTACTGATCGAGCAACACTGGTTTCCGGTGCGCATAGCCTACGATTTGGATAAGGGGGAAGTCGAGCTGCAAATTGCCGGTAAAGAAATAAAGACGGCTAAAGTACCCATTACGTCGCCCTATGCCGCGAATGTTACCTTTGGTAGAAGCGATTACATGATTGATGTGCCCTCTTTTTCGCTTCGGAACTTCCGCATCGGCAATAAAGAGCGCGAAATCGTTTTTCCGCTAAGGGAGAGCAAGGGCGACAAGCTTCATAGCGCTTCTGGGGAGGTCTTGGGAAAGGTAACAAACGGTACTTGGCTCATGAACGACGCCTATCACTGGCATAAACATACAACTATGCAATCCTCGACGCCTTCGGGTGCTGTATATGATCCGAGAACAAAGCGGATCTACTACGTCAATAAGGATTCGATATCGATCTACGAAATTCAAACTGGGGAACAACGACATGTCCGCTTTTCAACCCCCTGCCCCGTTGAAATTAAGTTAGGCAATAGCTTTATCGCTCCAGAAGTGAACAGGCTGTATATCTATGAAACGCATTACACCACACCCTACACGGGCCCTACCGTGGCCAGCCTCGATTTAGCGGATTTTAGTTGGCGGATAGAGAGCAGCGATTACCTGCAACGCGAGCTCAATCACCATGCCGCTTCCTACCTAGCCGACAGCCGCCAATTGCTATTATTTGGTGGATACGGCAACATGGTGTACAGCAATGATTTGCTATTTTACAACCTACACGATAAGCGATGGTCAAAAGCGCCCATACGCGGCGACTCCATATTGCCGCGTTATTTTACTTCGGCAGGACGATCAGCAGTAGATGGTAAAATCTACATTTTTGGCGGTATGGGCAACGAATCTGGTCAACATATTGTTGGCAGAAAATATTTCTACGACCTTTATCGTTTAGACCCAAGCAGTGGAAAGACGACTAAGCTTTGGGACGTCGACGGCAGAGATGGCCCTTTCGTCCCGGCACGAGGATTGGTGATCCCTGACTCGAACTGGATCTATATGCTCGGCTATCCGGAGCATTTGACCCATTCCTTTATTAAGTTGCGCCGCTTTGCTTTGCAAGACGGCAGGTATGAAGCGTTGGGGGACTCCATCCCTATTTACTCGGACAGAATCAGCACCCATGCCAACTTATATTTTGATCCCAATCTCAATAAGCTAGTTGCTTTGGTACAAGAATCGGACGATGATGTTCGCTCTACCCTTACTTTATACAGTTTGGATTTTCCGGCCATCAGTGCATCCGAACTTGATGCTTTTCCAGGTTCCGGCACCCGGAACCACAGGGGCTTGTACCTATTAGGAGCAGCCCTGCTCTGTGTGGGTGCCTTTCTCTACATACGGTATCGTCGGCGAAAACAGCCAGATCCTGTCGCTGTTGCGCCCGATGCGCCAACGCTGCCCGAGCAACCGGCGGTTAACCGCATCAACCTTTTTGGCGATTTCACTGTGTTGGATCGGCGAGGTGTAGATGTTTCCCATCTGTTTAGTACTCGCCTGCAACAGGTGTTCTGCCTTGTGCTTTTCCATAGCGCCCATACGGGCATCAGCTCTAATCTATTGACCCACCTCCTGTGGCCCGACAAACCAAAGGATAAAGCGAAAACCTCAAGGGGTGTAGCCATCAATAACCTGCGAAAGGTACTGAGTGAACTGGATGGTATAGAAATTATTTACGAAGAAGGGCATTATCGGGTTGTATTCGATGCGGTCTGCTACTGTGATTATTGGCGCCTACAGCAACTACTCGTCGAAGGCGCCGATATCTTGTCACCGGAAATTTTATATGTGCTGGCAAGGGGTGAATTTCTGCTGGGCATGGACGATCCTATTTTTGACAAGTCCAAACATGATATCGAAAGTATGCTGATTGACCGCTTTGAAAAGCAACTGGCTAAAAGTCGAGCAGATAAAGACTGGTCTTCTTTATTCCGGGCGGCAGAGGCGTTAATCATGGTGGATGCAACAAACGAACGTGCATTCGAGCAGGGGCTTTATGCTTTGCAGAAAGAAAAGCTTGAAAACCGTGCGCGATCCTTCTATAAGCGCTTTGCAGAGAACTACCGGCGTCTTATGGGCGAAGAGTATAAAGGCAGTTTTGAAGAGGTTTGGTTGCGTGTAACGCAATAGCACTCCTGTCCTTTGCCAAGACTGGGCCATACTTTTTCAGATGAAAAAGGTACGCAAAAAATCTTTGTTTCATCGAGGCGATTTTGCGCACCGTCCAACCCGCAATAGTCTGCTGCCTACCAGGCGAAGATGACGTCCAAAAATCCTTTCGATTGGATTTTGGAACATAATCTAATGCTCTCCCCCTTACCAAGCCACGGCAGCATCCTACTTTGGCCATCGCTTGATGAAACGTTAAAGTGCCGTTCATCAATGTTCTTTTATGTACATTGGTCAATCGCCGCGATCACTGATTGCAGCACCTAAAACACTCATTCGCTTCAATGACTCCTTCGCTATCATAGTTGTATCACATAAGACTTGCTAATAAAAACCTCTTCCCAGCGGTCGCACTTTGTCGCAATACGCGGTACGCATTACCCTTTTTGCCCCAAAACCCTGTCGTTTATTTTTGTTGCATCCTTTGTCGTACGTTCATCTACTAAAACGAAAAGCTGGATCATCCTCACGAACCTGCTGTTGCAAGCCTTTCTCGACATTCGCTAAAGTCGTTCGGGCAATCTGTCCAAGGGCTTCATCGGTGAAGAATGCCTGGTGTGCCGTGATCAGTACATTCGGGAAGCTCATCAACCGCTGCAAGGTATCATCTTTGATAACAGTATCGCTTAAATCTCGGAAAAAGACCTTTTCTTCCTGCTCATACACATCAATAGCCAAACCGCCGAGTTTACGACTTTTGAGTGCGTCAATAACCGCAACTGTATCGATCAACGCTCCGCGGCTGGTGTTTAAAACGATGACGCCATCTTTCATCTGCTCAAGCGACGCTTTGTTCAGCAGGTGCCTATTATCTTCGGTAAGCGGGCAATGTAGCGAAAGGATATCCGCTTCGCGATATAGCTCGTCAAGCGATACGTAATGTAAGCCCTCTTTCACGAGTTCGTCATCATGATAAAGATCAAACGCAAGCAATCTGCAACCAAAACCTCGCATGATCCGGCAAAATGCTTTACCGATTTTACCTGTGCCCACGACACCAACCGTACGTCCATGTAAATTGAATCCCAACAGGCCATTTAACGAAAAATTCTGTTCGCGCACGCGATTATACGCTTTGTGTGTTTTTCTATTCAAGGTTAGCAACATCGCCACGGTGTGTTCCGCTACCGCTTCTGGAGAGTAGGCGGGTACTCGGCACACGGCAATACCGTATTCCTTTGCGGCTGCTAAATCCACATTATTAAATCCCGCGCAACGCAAGGCAATTAAGCGCACGCCTTTCTGCGCCAAAACGGAGATAACTTCCCGATTTACTTTATCATTCACGAAGACACAGACCACATCTACTCCTTCCACTGCCCGCACAATGTGCGGTCCCAAGTGCGTTTCATAAAATTGATAGGCAAATTTGCCTGCTGCATTCTCGCGTTCAAAGAACAGGCGATCATACGGTTGTGTGGAAAAGAAAGCGATCTTCATATCTTAAATATAAGAATTAATTTCTTTTCATAATAAGCCGGCCCAAAATATAAAAAACCGGAGCAGCTAGTCTCCGGTCTTTTATTTAAGCTTTACGTTTTAGGGAACAAAAACAGGCACTTGATCTGGATTTGGATTTTGAACAACCAACGTGTTGTTGATCACCTCCTTTTCTGGAATCATCATAATCAACTTATTGGAATTCCTTGGAATACTGACGTTTTGGTAATGTCCTTGCGCTGTATGCTACCATCTTCATTCGTTACCAAAATTGGATTTTCCTCCGGATATTCGTATAGGCCGAACGAACCGCTTTTACTTTTTACATATTGCACGCGGTAGGTATGATCTTCACAATGCCCTGAAGAATATAGCATATTTCGCATTTTGATAAATGACCGTCCTATTTTGACTTGTTAGACCGTCAAACAAATAGAAAATCCCCCGATCAATAGGCTGTTTGGAGAGCCTATTGATCGGAGGATAAAACAAAAATAGTATGTGTGTGCTAATGTACAGTCCAAGATGGTGGATTAACGCCCATCAAGTGTTTGACAAAAAAATCACGGCGTTTCTTTTCGCCATATTCGCCACCCGAGGAGTGTCCCATTCCGGGCACAACGATCAGTTCGTGATCTTTATTTGCTTTGATCAATGCATTGGTCAATTGGTAGGTAGAAGCCGGATCAACATTATCGTCCAGCTCACCCACGATGAGCATCAATTTACCTTGTAGATTTCCGGCATGATCGATATTGGACGAAGCCGCATATTCCGGTCCTACCGGCCAGCCCATCCACTGCTCATTCCACCATATCTTATCCATGCGATTGTCGTGGCATCCACAAGAAGAGACCGCAACTTTGTAAAATTCGGGGTGGAATAGAACGGCAGCTGTTGAGCTTTGTCCACCGGCAGATGTACCATAAATACCGACGTTCGCTAAGTCCATATACGGATATTTTTTTGCGGCGTCCTTCATCCAGATAATACGATCCGCAAACCCGGCATCTTTAAGATCTTTCCAGCATACATCGTGGAAAGCTTTAGAGCGATTTGACGTACCCATGCCGTCAATCTGCACGACAATAAAACCTAGCTCGGCAAGTTCTTGCATACCGCTTGGATTGGGAATAAATGTTTTAGGCACAAAGGAACTGTGCGGGCCAGCATAGATGTATTCGATCACAGGATATTTCTTACTCGCATCAAAATTGGTCGGTCGGATAATGATGCCCCAGATATCGGTTTTTCCATCCCTGGCTTTCGACGTAAATACCTCTGGCGCCTTCCATCCCGACGCACGAAGCGCGGCATCATCTCCTGTCTCCAAGGCCATTACAACCTTACCTTGGCGATCTCGCAAAACTGCCGTCGGTACTTGATCGATGCGGGAGTAGACATCGACAAAATAACTATAGTCTTTATTGAACGTAGCGGTGTGGGTAGCATCCTCATGTGTTAACTCCTGCAAGTTGCTCCCATCAAAATTTATCCGATAGTACTGGATGAAGTAGGGATCTTGCTTTTTATTTTTTCCGCTGGCCTCAAAAATGATCTGCTTCTTCACGTCATCCACGTTAACGACGCGACGCACAACCCAATCCCCTTTCGTAATTTGGTTGATCACTTCGCCAGTCTCCCCATTATAACGATATAAATGGTTCCAGCCATCGCGCTCTGATGCCCAGATCATTTCCTTTCCGTCTTGAATATCTTCGCGGAATCGCTTGCCGCTGTAATCTATAAAGGTTTTGTTTTGCTCATTGATTAGATAGCGGCTGCTTCCTTTGGTAGCGTCAAGCTCCAGTACGGCATATTGCTGATGTCCGCGTTTATTAAATTCAAAAGTAATCGCACGGCTGTCGTCGCGCCAATTAATCCGGCTAATAGAAAATTGGTTATCAATCAGTCTATGATCTGCCGGAAGAAGCTGATTGGTTTCCAAATTGTAAATCACGGGATTATATTGCGATATCGCATCGCCGGGCTTTGGATAATCCCGCGTCTGCAGTTTGGGTTGCAATTGATCCGTCGGTGACGATTCCAGCAGTGTCAAGATACGCAGCTCGGCCTTTCTTACCTTGCTGGTTGCGATCTTCTTTCCATCGGGCGACCAGTGGATGTGTGCCGCGTAATAATCGCTAGGACTTCCATCAAACGTGAGTTGCCTTTCCGATTTTGGCTCGTCTTTTTTAGCCACATAGATGTTGCTATTTTTGATATAAGCAAGTAGCGAGCTATCTGGCGAAGCGATAGGTTCGCCCTTGCTATCGTCAAATCGTTGCCCCCAATATCCGCCGCGGCGGTCATTCTTTTCTTTTTCTTTCTTATCCAACTTATTGGTCGATCGGTTCCAACACCATACATAGCCATCGTAGGTAAATTCCAACAGATCGCGATCGATCAATTTGATATGATCGCTCAGCAAGGAAGCGCCATCAACCGGCTTATTGAGGGCTGCTTTCAGTGCGTCAGTCAATGCGTTAAGTTCAAAGAGCGTACTCTTCGAGGCTGCTTTCGGATCGACCAGTACAAACTGCTTCCCTGCAGCTGTATTCTTTTCGTACCACAGGAGGTCGCCTTGCTCATTCCATTTGATTTGTGCAGGCACATGATAGACCTTATTTGTCATTTTACCACGGAGCTCTTTGGCCCGTTTAAAATCGTCGACGGTGCCTTGCGCAAAGCTATTCGCACTGGCAAGCACACAAAACATCAACAGATAAAAATATCGATTAAACATGGTTGTTTCGTTTTTTATTAACAAGATAAAAAATAGGAACACCGGCCAACGCGATGAGGATTCCGGGCACCGTATAATTTGGCTTATAGATCAGCATCAGTACGATAAAGGTTGTACCCATCAGCATATACATAATCGGTAGCACGGGATAGCCAAAGGCTTTATAAGGCCTTGGCAAATGTGGCCGGGTGTAACGCAGACGAATAACACCGGCAACGGCCAAAACGTAGAACACCACAACAACGCAAGTTATCATATCCAAGAGATCGCCATATTTGCCGCTCAAGCACCATAGTGAGGCCACCAGGCATTGTAACCACAAGGCATATGCCGGTACTGCATTCTGATTTAATACGCCTACCTTTTTAAAGAACAAGCCATCCTGCGCCATCGAGTAATACACCCGCGCACCAGACAAGATAATACCATTGTTACAGCCAAATGTACTGATCATGATCATCACGGCAATAATCGTGATACCGAAAGGACCAAAAATTTCCTGTGCGGCACGCATCGCGACACGGTCTTTCGGGGCATTAACCATTTGATGTAGATCCAGCACGCCGGTATACATCAAATTGGTAAGGATGTAAATAATGGTGACGATTGTTGTGCCCAGCGCCAAGCTCAAGCCAATATTCCGCTGTGGATTTTTGATCTCTCCAGCTACAGAAGAAGAAGAATGCCAAGAGTCACTACTAAACAGGGCGCCAACCAATGCCGCAGAGATCGCTCCAAAAGCACCGAACGTGCTGTAATCTTCAAATGTGCCATCTACATTAAGTTTTCTCAGACTCCAGATATCTGCAGACAGCCAATTGATATTCCAGACCTCATATTTTAAGGCCATGAAGCCGAACAGAATAAGCAATAATAAGCTTACAATTTTCACCAGTGTCAGTGTCGTTTGCACGAGCTTTCCACTGTTTATTCCACGGGAGTTAATAAATGTCAGTAAAACGATGACGGCAATGGATAATACCTGTGCCGACGACACCCGATAGTCGCCCAATGCCAAGAGGTAAACGTCTTCATCCAGAAAAGGAAAAAGGTAGGCCGTGAACTTGGCAAACGCAACGCCCACGGCGGCAATTGTAGCTGTCTGAATTACGGCGAAAAATGTCCAACCAAAAACGAAGCTGACCAACGGATTGTAGGCTTCGCGGAGATACACATACTGTCCGCCTGCCTTTGGAAACATCGCGCTCAACTCGCCGTATGTTAATGCCGCCGTCAGGGTCATGAAGCCACAGATTACCCAGATCAGAATCATCCAGCCCGCAGAACCCGTATTGCGAGCAATATCCGCGGAGACAATAAATATCCCCGATCCAATCATACTTCCCGCCACCAACATCGTGGCATCGAGCAAGCCCATGGATTTATGAAATGATGGTTTCGTGCTTTCCATGGAGCTTACTTAAAGTTGTAAAATTTCCACGACGTCTCATGATCGGGCGACAGCTTTTGGTCTGTCATGATCGCACGTAACATCTCCATCGGCAGATAGTTTTCCTTGATCACGCGGTCATGAAATGCTTTATATGACATCTCGCCTGTATCCACCAGTTCGTTTTTGATGCTCATCAGCTGCAGTCCGCCCACCAGATAGGCCAACTGATAAAGCGGGCTATAGCGTCCTTCGAACGAGCGTTTTACCTCACCGTGCGCATTTGCCGTTTCAAAGCCTACCTTATCAACCAGGTAATTTATACATTGCTGTGGCGTCCATTCACCTAAATGGAATTTAATACTGAAGGTGATACGGGCACAACGGTGCATGCGCCAGAAAAGCATGCCGATACGTTCTTCGGGGGTATGCGCAAAGTCTTTGCTGTACAATAGTAATTCCCAGTAAAGTGTCCAGCCTTCCGTCCAAAATGGTGTATTGAATGCACGCTCGCGGTAAGGCTTATGCCTTCTGTTCATAAAATATTGCAAATGATGGCCAGGGTTGAGTTCATGCTGTACCGTGCCGCGCGAAAAGAAAGGGTTGTTACCGCGCATGCTCATCAGCTTTTGGTCCTGCGTCATCCCATCAGTAGGATATGAAATACTGATTTCACGACCGCCCGTAAAAAAGGGGTTAACCAATTGGCGTTCCGGCGTCATCATGATCATGCCCCATGTTTCATCGGCCAATGCCGGAATATCCATCAATTCATTTTTCTTAATAAATTCTTGCGCATCATTATACAGCTTTAAGATCAGCTCAGGCTGATGACCCGCGGGCACGTAAGATTGCTTCACTTTCTCCTGTGCTGCTTTCCAATCATTGCCAAAGCCCATTTCTCGGGAAGCCTTCAACAACTCGGCTTCGCACCAAGCAAACTCTTGATCGGCCAATTTTAGCAGTTCATCAGCCGTATAGTTTACCATTTCATCTTTCAATTGCTTATTCAGTTCTTGGCGTCCGATCGGTGTTCCGCCAATCCTACTGCCGTCGTCAAACACCTTCCAGTCACTCTTGGATGCCACGGTCTTCTCGTAGGCATCGAGCTTTTCGACAAGCTGCTTGTAGGGCGCCGGCCCCCACCAGGTAAACATCGGATCGTAGCCGTTGTAAAAGTCGTATGAACTTGCTAAGCGCAACTTCAACGAGGTCACCATATTGTTGAGAAAGTCAACATCGGAAGAGGGCAACGATTGGAGTGATTCGAGCTGTGCAGTCGCTTTCTCTACCTTACCTGCCGCATCATAAAGGCTTTTTGAAACAGCCTCTCCGTCGATAGCGGTACCTCGTCGGCGTAACTTTTCAAAAGCATAAATATCTTGGGCAAACGGGAGGTGTTTTTCAAGCCGCCGATACGTTTCTTTTTTTTCTGTCAGTTGTTCAATATCCTGTTTTACTTTTCGCTTCAAGAGCACAAAGTCAACTTGTCCATTGGTTTCCAAGGAGCTATAGGGAAAAGCTTTTAGTTTATCCAAGTAGGATTGATCCAGCTGCAGCAGCCTATCTACTTGTTCTGGCGATTCTGCTGCAGGTTGATTACCCCAACCTTTCGGCATCGGGCCATAAAAATAGTTTATTGCCTGTACATCATGACCGTATTGAACAACGAGTGGCTCTATGGGGGTGGTGTGCGCGTATAAATCGGTAGATTGGGCCATCGTTATATTGTTGGAGAAAAGTAGCGAAAGACAGAGTATAGACTTTTTGGTTAATGCTTCTAAGGATATCATAATCGTTCAGGGTGTTATGTTTATTTTCAATCAAATCGATCTGGGTTAAACGCGCTGATATCGGTTGCTGTTTTGCGTTCAGAAAGGATATCAGCTACGGCTTTCCCAAAGGCAGGGCCTAAGCTCAGTCCCATCATGCCGCCGCCGGCTGCTAGCGTTACATTGGATAGCTTGGCCGTACGACCCAGATAGGGCAATCCATCCGGTGGACATGGACGATAACCGAACCAAATCTTATTTTCCGGATAGGGAACTTCCAACGTTGGAAAATACTTCGGTATAGCCTCCACAATACCTTTCACGCGATTGCTATTAATCTTGTCATCGGCAGAGCCCAGCTCCATGGTACCGCTGAAACGAATCTGCCCATTCATGGGCGTCACGGCGACACGTGCTTCCAGCAAAAGGGCTGCGTGCTTCAATGTTTTATCTTGCTGCGGGCTATACATAAACGAATAGCCTTTACCGGGCATCAGCGGTGTTTTTAGGCTTAATTTCGATGTCAACTGTGGCAGGTATGCCCCTGCCGTGACGACGATCTCGTCGGCGCTGAAGCTGCCTTTATTGGTTACCACTTCTTTCACCTTACGGGAAGAGGTCGTGAAGTGCGTGACAACTGTTTGCTCATGGAATTCCACACCGTGCTCCGTCAAATATGCAATGAGTTGGCTCATCAGTTTAGGAGGGTATAGCTTGCCATCGCATTTGTAAAAAGCCGCGCCCAATACATCCAGTTTTAACGCGGGCTCTAAGGCCTGTACGCCGTCGGCATCCAGCACATCAACGTCGAGGTTCAGGTCTTGCGCTCGCTTGGCCAACTCGATCTCTTCATGTTGTACTTCCTTACTTTTATACAACATCATGATACCCGATTGCTCTAATTCAAAATCAAACGTCGGTTGCGCCGACCAGGCATCGTACAAGGTGCTGCTGTAAAGATTCAGGTCACGAATAGCCTCGGCGTGCCGGTCTACGTGTTGCTTGTTGGCATGCTTCAAAAATTTAAGCCCCCAATTGACCAAGTTCCAACTGAGGTTGGGCCGCACATAAAAAGGACTTTTGCTATGAAACATCCATTTTATTCCCTGCGCAACAATACCCTGAGCCGCCATGGGCGTAAAATGGCTCGGAACAATCATGCCCGCGTTGCCATATGAACAGTTATCTGCTAACGTATTTTTCTCTAAAATGATGACCTTCCATCCTTCTTGCACTAAATAAAAAGCTGAAGATAGACCTGCTATCCCAGCACCAATAACCACTACCGTTCCTTTATTTGTTTCCACTTGACGCTATTATCGAATTATCTACATTTACATTACTTGAAATCCTTCTTTATACGGGTCATCATCATCAATAATGATCGTATTATATCCTATGATACGTGCCCAGCCTTCCACCGAAGGAATAATGGCAGGCTTTCCTGCTACGGTTACCGTTTCTTCGATTTTACCGATAAATTGAGAACCTATATAACTTTCGTGCACAAATTCCTGTCCTTGCTGCAACTTGCCTTTGGCATACCATTGTGCCATGCGCGCGGAGGTGCCTGTGCCACACGGCGATCGATCGAGCGCATTTTCACCAACCAATACCGCGTTACGGCCAGAAGAATTTTCCTTGGTTGGAGCTCCCGTCCATTGGATATGGCTCAATCCATGGATATTGGGATCTTCTGGATGCACGAATTCATATTTTTCATTTAATAAACCGCGAATGATCTTGCCATAGTGAATAAGCTGGCTAGCAGAAAAACTACGGATATCGTCAAAATTTGTCTGCGGATCAATAATGCCGTAAAAATTTCCACCATAAGCGACATCAACGTGGATTTCACCCAGATCAGGACAATCGACAAGCAGACCTTCGCTATGCAGAAACGAAGGTACATTTGTCAGTTTCACCGTCTCTACTTTCTGGCCTACCTGCTTATAGTCTATCAACACAAGGCCAGCAGGCGTTTCTAGGCGTAATTTTCCGGGGATCTTCGGTATGATAATCCCCTCTTCAATAGCAATGGTGACCGTACCAATGGTGCCGTGCCCGCACATCGGTAAGCATCCGCTTGTTTCGATGTACAGCACAGCACTATCGTTCTGCGGATCAACAGGCGGGTAAAGCATGCTTCCGCTCATCATATCGTGCCCTCGGGGTTCAAACATGAGCCCTTTACGGATCCAGTCATAGTCTTCTATAAAATGGAGTCGTTTTTCCATCATGGAATTTCCGTAAAGTAGAGGAGCACCACCTGTAACGAGACGCACAGGGCAGCCACAGGTGTGTGCATCTATACAAAAAAATGTTTTCTTCATTTAATCAGCCCTATCCTAACACTCTTTTATTGTCAATTATCCGTTCTATTTGCAGCGGGTTTTCGTCTTGAAGCTCGGCTGGCAAAAATTCGTTCGGCCAGTTTTGGAAACTCAACGGACGTAAAAAACGCTTCACGGCATCCGGCCCTACCGAGGTAAAACGGCTATCCGTTGTGGATGGATATGGGCCGCCATGCTGCATTGCATACACCACCTCTACACCCGTAGGCATACCATTAAAAAGCAAACGTCCACATTTTTCTTGTGCAATTTCGAACAGAGCTAAGTGCTGTTGGACGTCGGCCGCAGTGGCTGCAAAGGTAATGGTTAGCTGTCCGGCCAAGCCTTCCATAACGTCCTGCATCTCCGTCGCATCGGCACATTCGATCACTAATCCTGCCGGACCAAAAACCTCTTCTGCCAATTCGTGGTTTTTCAAGAATACTGCTCCATCGGTACAGAAGACTGCTGCTCCTGCCGCTTCCTTTTCGCTTTCCATCCGCTCGCCTACAAGACTAACCGAAGGCTGATTGGCGAGCTTTGTTTTACTCGTGTTATAGGCGCTGGCGATACCGCTGTGTAGCATCGTTGCTTCAGATACTTGCCGTACTTCTTGTTGCAGTAGGGTCTTCAATTGATCCAACACCGGTCCTTGCAACGCGACAAGCAATCCAGGGTTGGTACAAAACTGCCCTACACCCAAGGTCAATGATGCCATATACTGTTTAGCAAATGTGGCGACGTTCTTTTCTAAATACTCAGGCAATACAAAAACGGGATTTACACTGCCCATTTCCGAAAAAACAGGAATCGGCTCCTCACGCTTTGCGCCCAAATCAAAGAGAGCTTTTCCGCCACGGAATGATCCGGTGAACGCAACCGCCTTAACGGCAGGATGCAGCACTAAGGATTCACCTACGGCATTTCCTTCGCCATGCACATAACCAAATACAGAAGCCGGTGCACCAAACTTAGCCAATGCACGCGAGATGGCGTCAGCCATCAATTGAGAGGTTTTCGGATGTCCCGGGTGTTCTTTCACTATTACTGGGCATCCGGCACCGATAGCACTTGCCGTATCACCGCCGGCCGTTGAAAAAGCGAAAGGGAAATTGCTTGCGCCAAAAACGGCGACCGGCCCTATCCCTTTATTATATTTTCTGATATCTGCTTTGGCTGCGCCATCGCTTTTGTCGATTCGAGCTTCGGCATAAATACCGGTCTTTACCGCATTCGCATACGAACGCCATTGATGGATCGTCCTTCCTTTCTCGCCTTGCAACCGCGCTAATGGCAAGGCGGATTCGGCATGGGCCGTTTGGATGAGCTCGTCATCCAGCGCTTCAATTTCATCGGCAATAGCGTGCATTAGTACGGCACGCTCTGCCAACGAAATTCGTTGCAAATACTGGTATCCAATTAGTGAATCTTGAATGATAGCTTGGATTTTTTCATTGGACATTTCAATACGCATAAAATTAAAGTTGAGGTCTAGATGCTAATGCATCATCTATTATTTTCGTTATTCTTTCTTTCTCTTCACCAATAAGCGCTAAACGTGGAGCACGTGTATGTTCCGTACACAGATCTACTTTGCTTGCTGCTAACTTAATGTATTGTACCAGTTTAGGATGGATATCCAATTCTAAAAGTGGCATGAACCATCGGTAAATTTTCAGGGCTTTTTCAATTTGTCCCTGCTTAACCAGATCGTAGATTGCATACGTTTCTTTCGGGAAGGCATCAACCAGTCCACCCACGACGCCATCTGCGCCTAAGGCCACCGATTCTAGGAAGATGGTATCTACACCACCTAATATTTTAAGGCGATCGCCGAAGCGATTGCGTAATCTCGTGATATTGGTAAGGTCGCGAGTGGATTCTTTTACCGCCTGGATAGTCGGCTCTTGCAACAATTCTTCAAACATATCCAACGTTACATTGGTCGAATAGTCAACGGGATTGTTATAAATTAATATGGGGAGCTGCGTGCTCTGCGCTATGGTTCGGAAATAAGCTACAACCTCGCGATCATCCGCTTTATAGCGCATCGGCGGAAGTACCATTAAGCCGTTAGCTCCTAATTCTTCAGCTTTTTGTGCAAACGCTACAGCTGCCTTCGTTGTATTTTCGGTAAGATTAAGGAGAACAGGTACGCGTCCATTTACTACGTTCAGGGTGTACGTTAATAGTTCAAATTTTTCTTCTGTAGTCAAGGTGCTTGCCTCTCCCAGAGATCCTGCCAATATCAGTCCTTCAATACCTGCGGCAATTTGCGCTTCAATGTTAACAGCAAGCATGTCAAAGTTTAACTCACCATTTTCATGAAACGGTGTTAACATCGCCGGAAAAATTCCACTCCAATTTAAATTAGCCATAAATAATAATTGTTTTTTTCAAAACTATGGCCTATTAAAGGTATTTGCTAGTCGAGATTGAACCAAATCTCACCACATTTTAACACGTACAAACTACTACACGTTATTTTTATACCTTCCGTAGTATTCTTTTGGCGAAAAACCAGTTACAGAGCGAAAAACTCGATTAAAATTGGTGATACTGTTGAAGCCCGAGTTGTACGCAACCAAACCAATACTCTCGTACCGTTGCGAAGTAATCAACTTGCACGCTTCCTGGATCCGCAGTTCACTCAGGTAACTGACGAAGGTAAGTCCGGTATGTTTTTTAAAGTATCGGCAGAATGCCTGCGGCGTTAAATTAGCGTGATCCGCGGCTTCCTCCAGTGTGATGCTTCGTCTAAAATTATCTTTTATATAGCGGCACACATCATTTATGCGCAAGAAGCCATCGTCTTTGTTGAGCACCGTAGTAACCGAAAGAGGCTTCAGCTCATGCGATACCAAGCTAAGCTCTTTTAATAGGAAGACAAAGCTCATCAATTGATCCATCATATCGGCTTTTTTCAACAATCCTATCCGACGCTTTATGCGACTGGTATACGCATGCGGAACCTTGAAACCATTTGTATTTTGCAGAATAAACGCCAAGATACTGCCCAATTCAGGCATATTAAAAAGACTGGACAAGGAGCCTTTAAGATTAAAAAATATGGATACCGACTCGACTTCAAGATGTTCCAAATCATCGGCATTTCTTTTAAATACATGCGGCTGATTCGGCCCCAACAGGAAGATATCGTCTGCGCGGAAAGGATGAAAACTATCGGCAAGAAACAGTGTGCCCTCTCCCTTCACGATCCACATAAATTGGTATTCCTCATGTTTATGAAAATAGGGGTAAAAATCGGACAACTTGTCTTCTTGCACATACACAGACTTATCCTTCGGTGACGGCACATTAAATTGAATCATTTTCATAGTAGAACGTGTTAGATTTTAAAAAACCTTGCTTACACTCCTGATTAGTATGATTGAAAGTTACGATATTAACACAATATTAACAAGAGCAGGGAACTGTTATGGTGAAAATAAGAGGATAGTTGGTTAAAATGCAATATGATTTTTGCAACGGAGTGCCTTAACTTTAATTACTCTTATTTTTGAATGCAATCGCCACCTAATTCAACAAAACAAGCCCTTATTCTTATAGAAAAACAAGCCCGTCTACATTAAATCAACAACTTGCTACTATAATCTTCACAGTTCGATTCGTAAACCGTGCACCGACAAGCAGGCAATGTTCAGCAATAGCTTATCTGCACCTCGACGGAAAACATCAGGCGCGGCCAAAGCGTTACAAAAATGGATGTTTGGGTTAATTTTCGAAAAATGAAAGCCAATATCCGACAGGAAAAGGCCAGCGGAAGCCTTTATTTTTGTTGAAGTTCTCGAGTAACAACACACAACAGATAACCTTTATTAAAAAAACATAAATCATGTCTATGCGCAACGCACTCAAAATTCCCTTTATATTGCTGCTCTTGCAAGCGCCGATCACGCAACAGCTGTATGCGCAAAATCCATTTTGGGAAAAAGTAAAAAAACAGCCCGCGACACTGGGAGTAGAAAATGGCAGCACCAGTTTCTCGCTCGCTAAGCTCAACATCAGCATTTTGAACTCATCGCAAACCGCAGCTGCTTTAAAATTAAAGGACGATCAACAGTTTGATTATACCCCAGACGAACTACTGACGAAACGCGATCGTGATCAATTTTATCATTTAGGCGATATTACCTTAGCGCTGCGTCCGGTAGACGGAACATCATGGACGGCCTATTCATCGGCTACGGTTCGCAAACCTGTGGTGCCACTAAAAACATCCGGAAAAACATTGGCCGCCGCCGATATCACAGCGAGTCTAGGCGATGTCCCTCTGCAGGTCATGCGTTATTGGGAAGAGAAAGACGGCAACCTTTGCCTACGCTTTGTGCTAAAAAACAACAGTAAAAAATCCTACGAAATCGGCGGTCTCGGCATCCCCATGATCTTCAACAACAACATGGATTGGAAAAATCTAGATAGCGCTCATGCCGATAACGTATTTTTTGACCCCTACATCGGTAAAGATGCGGGCTACCTCCAGGTGAACCGTTTGCACGGAAAAGGGCCTAGCCTACTTGTTGTACCACAGAAAAATGCGGGTTTCGAAGCCTATACGCCATTGAATAGCGACCCTACCCCCAGGAGCATCACCTTTGAAGGTTTCCACGAATGGACAATCCATAGCAAAGCCTACGCAGAAAATGAGTGGAAAGGCGTAGAACAGTGGAATGAGGCCAGTTCAATCGTGTTAAAAGCAGGCGAATCAAAAAGCTATGCTTTGCGCTTCGTGCTGGCGCCAAGTATCAAGCAAATTGAGGAAGAGCTTGTTCGCCAAGAGCGACCAGTTGCTGTTGGCGCACCCGGTTATCTGGTACCGTTGGACAACCCTGCGAAATTGTTTCTCAAGTATGGAAAAAAGGTCAAAGATATGGAGGTCTATCCGGCCGGAGCATTGACACTGGAAAACTTGCCGCAAACGGCGGGTAAATGGAGAAGTTACCTGGTCAAGGGAAATACCTGGGGGCGCGCACGACTGAAAATCACCTATGACGATGGCTTGGTGCAAACGATTCAATACAAGATCATTAAACCCGAACAAGAAGTCGTGAAAGACTTGGGACATTTCCTGACAACCAGCCAATGGTACGAAAACCCTAATGATCCGTTTGGCCGTTCCCCGTCGGTCATCACCTACGATTACGAAACCAAAACGCCTGTTACACAGCATCGCAATGCTTGGTTTGCGGGCTTAAGTGATGAGGCCGGCGCCGCAAGCTGGTTGGCCGCGATTATGAAACAGCTGTTGCAGCCCAATGTGGAGGAAATCAACAAGCTCAAACGATTTGCAAATGAGACTTTATTTGGCAGGATCCAACATAAAGATGGTGAAAATAAATATGCTGTCGTAAAAAGCTTGTTCTACTACGAACCCGACTCTTTTCCAAAGGGCACCTACAGTGACTCCATCAATTACAAAACATGGGCGGCTTGGCCTAAGAAAGAAGCCGATAATATTGGTCGGTCATACAACTATCCGCATGTGGCAGCGGCACATTGGGTGCTTTACCGATTGGCGCGAAATTACAAGCAGCTCGTTACGGAAGAAAACTGGCAAACCTATTTAGACCGCGCCTTTCAAACAACCGTTGCCATGGTCGAAAAAGCCCCGCACTATGCACAATTTGGACAGATGGAAGGCAGTATCTTTTTATTGATCCTCCTTGATTTGAAGAAAGAAGGACGAACAGAAGCTGCCCAAAAGCTCGAAGTCTTGATGAAAGAGCGGGCTTTGCACTGGAAAACGCTTAACTATCCTTTTGGAAGTGAGATGCCTTGGGATTCTACCGGACAGGAAGAGGTCTACGTCTGGTCAAAATATTTTGGTTTTGATGAAAAGGCAGAGGTCACGTTAAACGCTATTCTTGCCTATATGCCGACGGTACCGCACTGGGGGTACAACGGTAGCGCAAGGCGCTACTGGGATTTTGTATACGGCGGCAAGCTTGCTCGAATTGAGCGGCAAATACATCACTATGGCTCGGCATTAAATGCGATACCCGTTCTTGCGGACTACCGGGAGCATCCCGATGATTTCTACCTACTTCGTATCGGCCATGCCGGCATGATGGGTGCGCTCGCCAATGTTACACAAGATGGCTTTGCTCCGGGAGCATTCCATTCTTACCCGTCGACATTAGCAAATGACGGCATTTCAGGGGACTATGGATCTGGCTTTTACGGGTATGCCGTAAATTCTGGCACCTATATTATCAACCATCCCGAATTTGGCTGGCTAGCGTTCAGCGGAAAACTGAGCGAGAACAAAGGCAAGATCAACGTTGCTATCACCACCGCGGCTAAAGCACGCGTGTTTCTGGCAGCGGAAAAGCTTTGGTTGACGATGGATGCAGGAGAAATCACGGCGTTAACCTACGATCCAAAAAGCAAAGAAATCGAACTTAGTTTGCAGACGCTTAACCCGACCTTTACCCCCAAGCTGCTGCTTCAAGTAGCGGAAAACAGTGGCTATCGTTTGAAGGAATTTGAAAAAGACCAACAGGGTCGCTATGTGATTCCGAATACGACACCGTCTATCAAACTGGTAAAAGACGAAGAATAAGAGTTTGTTTACATTTTCGTAAACGTTGAAAGCGTGCCTTCTCTACAGATGTGCACGCTTTCCGCGTATACTCCGGCCGACAGCTCTACCTGAGCTATTTTTATCCACACGGAAAGAGCGATCACTTATCTTGAGACCGGAACAAAAAAACTTCCACCGTTGGTCTACAACATTAAAAAAGCCGTCACATCGAATCGATGCAACGGCTTGAATTATCTCAGGTTTAAGTGATGATCTAATAAACTCCAGTACGTTGATCCCACCAGAGTTGCTCTCCCCAGACGAAATCGGCGACATTTGCTGCCGCACTATTTACGTTTTCGGCATTGTATAAGAATTCATTATTGGGGTAAGGCAAACGGAAAGGCTGATCGTTGTGTGCATCGCCATAAACCGAATTCAAAGATGGATAATTGGTAGACGGTATGCCCGTTCTACGGTATAGATTCCACGCTTCAAAATTCTCCTTAAACAGCGCCACCCACATATCCCACCAGATGCGTTCTTTCGTTCCATCCCACATCCCTGCACCGGCAAGGTAAGTCGTGATCGCCGCCTCAGGAATCTGGTTATCCTGCATGGAAAGACGCACCGCTTGCTCGTAAGCTTCTTGCGCCGTCATGCCAACATTATAACCCAATAGAGCAGCTTCTGCAAGCATGTAGAACGTTTCGCAAGATTTATAAAAAGGCGTAAAACCAACCGCATCATTCATATATTTATCACCAATAAAAGATATGTTACGCAAATTGGGTGGTGTTGCTGCCGCACCGTTCTGGTAACCACGATATGCGCCATCTGCCGCAACATTAGCCACCTTTGCGATACGTGGATCTGCCGTCTCATTTAAGTGATCGATAAAAATATCGGCCATACCGAAATTGTCGACGCGACGATCACCGGTGTAGCCTGTGGTATACCAAGGCTCCCAGTACGGAGCTGCTCCAGGATAGGTGAGGTAACAGTTCTCCGCATTTGTTTCCAACAATGGGTAAGCCATCGGATCTGCGCAGATTTCTTCAATGGTACTTTTGGCCAAGTCTGGAGCCACGCCCGAAATACGCATCGCAATCCGCAGACGCAACGCGTTGCAGAACTTCTGCCATTTATCCATATCGCCCTCATAGATAAAATCGCCATCGCCCACAGCATCTGTGCCCGGATCTTCGGCCATCTCATCTGCAAGCACTTTGAGTCCTTCTAAAATCGACGGATAGATATCTTCCTGTTTATCGTATTTTGGACGAACAATACTACCCAACTCGGCTGCTCCCTTCTGAGCCTCGCTGTAAGGGATATCCCCCCAACCATCGACCAGATAAGACCACATATAGTATTGCCAGATGCGCGCTACATAACGGACGTTCTTATCGATATCTGCCGTTTCTTCTGTAATAGCAAGCAATTCGTTCAACTGGGTGATGTTGTAGTAACAAGCTGCCCAACGATTCCCATAGGTATTATTCGTCGGCGTAAGGCCTGCCATGTAATCTAAATATTGTATTTTAACAATGTACCCGGCAAAGGTTCCGTAGCCATCGATATCGCCACCGAAGGACTCGCCTGTATTACGCAGCACGTTGGCCAATAAGTTTGTCGGCGGAACTTCCTCGAAAGCATCCGGATCGGTATTGATTTCTTCGAATGACTTGGTACAACTGCCCGTTGTAGCTGCTAGTACAAAGGCTCCTATAATGAATTTACTAATTTTACTTTTCATAATCTTTTGCATCAGGTTAGAATGTAACGCCTAATTTCAGTCCAAAACTTCGTGCCGCAGGCACAGATGCCTGCTCCAAGCCGACACCTCTGCTGTCACTGGATACGCCTCCTGTCTCCGGATCGAGACGCATGGTGTTTGATTTATGTGTCCACAATAACGCTAAGTTGGAGCCTATCAACGAGAGGTTGACACGGTTAATACCTTTCACGCGTTGTAGGTAACGAGTCGGCACGTTGTAGGTAAGATAAGCCTCTCTAATTTTTAAGAATGAACCATCAAATACATACATCTCCGCAATACCGCCGCTCTCATACCAGGTCTGCGCATCGGTTTCTATGGTATTTTCAACCCAATTCCCGTTCGCATCTTGCATCACAAAACGTTCGTCAGTCATGACATCACGCCCGGCAACAATCGCACGCTCCCGAATTCCGTTCTCAGCCGTAATTTCTGCCACACCGGCCACATAGCTGTGATTCATCGTTTGCGACCAGATGTCGCCACCGACACGTAGGTCTAACAAGAAGCCAAAAGAAAAATCTTTATAGCGGAAATCGTTGCGCCAGCTGGCCAAGAAATCTGGTGTGACATTCCCTAGGTTTTGCGCATTTTTATTGACAACCAAACCTCTATTGTTTACTTTAATGGCACCTTTCATGTCCCCTTCTTCCACGCGATCAAATCCAGGTCCAACCAAGGTTCCCCAGCGTTCGCCTTTTTTCGCTTGGTTAGCGATACCCCAAGTCCAACCAATCTGGTATACGTCTAAATCCAGTTGGGGATACAGCTCGATAATTTTACTTTGATCTTTGGCGTAATTAATAGTCGTTGACCAATTAAAGCCATCTTCTTTTTTGATGATATCTCCACGTAATTGCACTTCGATCCCTTTATTTTCAATTTCACCAGCATTGAGCAGCATCGAGCTAAAGCCTACGGTATTTGACGTGCGGATCTCCATAATCTGGTTTCTCGTATTCTTGTAATAGTAGACAATATCTGCGTGCACGCGGTTATTAAAAAGCCCGATTTCGGTACCCACTTCCCAGGTACGGATGCTTTCCGGACGAAGCTGTTCGTTGGGGTAGATCATGGTTTTATAAAATTGGCCTACACCCTTGAAAGATTGTGGCTGCGGATAGTAATAACTTCGGTTACGGTAAGCCGTTGTTGCCGATCCAATCTCCGCCCATCCACCACGCAATTTCCAGAAACTCAAGACATCTCCTCGTAAGCTTTCAAATGTGGTGGTCGGCAGCCAGCTCAAACTAGCTGATGGGTAAAAGAAATCATCCTTAATCGTCGAACTCCAATCGTTACGTGCACTGACGTCTAAATAGATCTGATCTCTCCAACCCAAGGATCCGGAGGCATAAACAGAATTTGAACGGATATGGCTATGGTCCATTTCGGTTATTGCATCACCAGCCTTGTTGGCTATTGTGTAAACCCCTAATACGGTCAACGCATCTGCGCCCAACATCGACCGATCCCACTGCAGGTTACGATAGTTTGCTCCGGCCAAGGCCATCAGGTTGAAATCACCGATTTGTTTATTGAAGGTAGCTATCAAATCTAAGTTGAGCTCCGAATTATCGGTTTTAGCGTTGCGGAAACCTCCAAATGGGTAGGCACTGTTGAAGTAATTGCGTTCAAATGTCTTCGCGTTGTAATAGTCTAAACCAGCACGTCCTTCGATCTTCAAATATTCTATAGGCTGATAAAACAAAGAAGTCTTCCCGAAAAAGCGATCGCGCTGGTAGGCGTTGGTATTTTCATTGACATTGAAATAAGGATTGACGTGATAGTTCGTATTCCAGTTATTGTAGGTATAGTTCCCTCGATCATCTTTTTCGTCCCAACGGTCGCGCAAACTTGCATTATTTACTTGCCTACCGAACCAGATGAAGCCGTTCATCGGGTTGTTACCATCATAGCCCTGACTTAGAATATTATCACTCTCTGTACGCGTATAGTTGGTACTCAAATCGTAGGAGAACTTATCGGACAAAGTCATGTTGGTATTCAGCTGAACGCCATACCGTTTCTGATCGGTATTTGGTACGGTTCCCACTTGGTCGCGAAAGGAGAGCGATGCACGTGTACTTGATTTTTCGGTCTGAGCCATCACCGAGAGGTTATGGTTCATCGAGCGACCGAGTTGAAAGAAATCCCGAACATTATCGGGATGCGAAATCCAGTCCGTCGCCTGACGCACGCCACCAACAATAGGGCTATCAAATTGTGGCAATTTCAAGCCTACATCAAGTCGTGGGCCCCAGGACTCGTCAAACCCGTCGTATACGCCGCCACCGCTTCCCGTTCCGTCAACGTAAGCGAAAGAATTTGCTAGGGCATAATCTTGATAAGACATGCCATTGCCATCCCGATTAAAGTAAAACTCACTACCGTTGTAGCCTTGGCCGTATAAATTTTGATACTTGGGCAATGTAGAAACCTGATCAATCGTTAGGTTTCCATCGTAGGCTAGCTTAATCCCTCTGCCACCACTTTTTCCGGATTTTGTAGTGATCAAGATTACCCCGTTTCCGGCACGCATACCATACAACGCCGCAGAACCACCTTTGAGCACAGTAACGCTCTCAATATCTTCGGGATTGATATCATTGATTCCTGATCCATAGTCGACACCGCTGTAGGTATTGTCGCCCGAACGTTGGGTGTCATTCGAAATCGGAATTCCATCCAAGACAATCAGCGGTTGCTGATCTGCATTGAGCGACGAGTTTCCTCTTAGAGAAATCCGCGATGAAGCACCCACCGTTCCACCAAACTGGTTAACCTGCAAACCGGCGACCTTTCCCGATAGCGAACCCGTCACACTGATCTGCCCAGCCTTTGTCAGCTCTTCTGCCTTGACATCTTGAATCGTGTAGCCCAACGATTTCTTCTCTCTGGAAATCCCCATCGCCGTGACAACGACCTCATCCAAATCGTTCGCATCAGCATCCAGGATAATTTCAATGTTTGTTTGATTAGATATACTAACCTGTTTACGATTGTACCCTATTGCTGTCACGTTTAAGGATCCGGCCTGCTGGTAGGTGATGGAAAAATCTCCATTTGCACCCGTCTGTGTAGCCGTTCCATCTCTTAAGGTGACGGTAACTCCAGGAATTGGCATCCCTTTTTCGTCGACAACCCTACCTTTCAGTTGCGTTTGCGCAAACAAACCCGTAGAAAGCAATAAACTAGCTGCTAAAAAAGCAATTTTACGTCTGTTCATTTAGTTTTTGTCATTTAGTTAGTTACTCAATATTTAATAAATCTAATTTCGACAGATTAGACAGACCATACAGACCGATTATTAACACATAACAACCGGATATTCACCAAAAATGATAATTGTTCAATATTTTAATTAACAGGACAACTAAAAATCAGATAAAACGCATTAGCAAAAGCAAAAAATAAAAAAAGCCACACTATCTTATCAAGAAATGCGGCTTAAACTAGACTAACTAAACAAATATTTTGTATAAACAACTACCAAATCACCTTATCACAGCACAATCCCTAAAAAAAACGATCCATTAGGCTATTATTCCTCGGTATCCTCCATTTCGATCGACCACAAGGGGTTCCATATTTCTTTGGAACGCTTCTCGGCATCACCCCGGGTTGTGTACACTGCTGGAAAGACTAACTACTATTTCAACGTAACATCAAGGTAAACCGAATGACGCCCATAGGTTTCGTAAAACGGCTTGAACAACACACCGTCGATGGTAAATTCCAGCTGCTGTGGATCACCGCTGATCGATTTACCGATGTCGTTCGCGTCGAAGCTCACCTGGCGCCATTCTTTTCTGGCTTCTGGCTCTTGCGCAACCAACAGAATTGGTCCGTAAAACAAGCTTGCGATATTTTGCTGATCCATCACGGGGTCTAAATGAAAGTCGAAAGGCATTTTTAATTCGATAACATCACCCTCTTTCCATTTTCGGCTTAATTTTAAATAGGTTCCGGGCGTGGCGTTAACTTGTTGTTTTTTTCCGTTGATGTGAACAAAGAAACCTTTGGTCGCCCAACCCGGCACACGCACATGTACATCAAATTTACCGCTGCCTTTAATCGTCAATTGTGTATGGTCTTCCTTCGGAAAACTTGTAGTTTGCTCAACCACAACATTACGTTCCGTCCACTCCAACGTAGACGGAATAAACAAGTTCACGTACAGCGCTTTATCATCCTTGCTTTTAAAATAAATGGAATTTTGCAGCTTCGTACTGCTTTCTATCGCCGTCCCGTTGCAACAAGTGAACCCCGTCATGTGCGGATTGCCAAATTGCTTGATCGACCCTGGTCGTAACGGCACATGGTAAGTGTTTGCCGGACTATCTTCGGCAACGGAAGCCAAAATATGGTTGTATAAGCCGCGCTCATAATAGTCCATCAATTCGCCACGCTGGTCAAACTGAAACAAGCTGCTCGTTAGTTTCAGCATATTATAGGTGGCGCAGGTTTCATTTTGTCCGCCTGCAGAAAAACCATTCTCATACAGCGTTGCCGGCTGGCTGATAAAACACTCTGCGTTAGCGGGGTTCCGTGCGCCGGCCACCCCACCAATGCTATACATGTAATCATTGACCGCTTTGTACCAAAAGTTATCAGCAACCTTATAATAATCAGGGTTATTCGAAACCTTGTACATCTCGATACTTCCTACAATCTGCGGAATATGCTGATTGGCGTGCAAACCACGAAAGGTATCTACATTTTTTGCCAAGCCGTGTGCATGTTCCGCATCGCCATAAAACATCGCAATGTTATCAAACAGTTGTGCTGTCTTTAAGTAGTTTGGTTCTTTCGTGATCGCGTATAAACGAGCCATCGCTTCGTTCATCCCTCCAAACTCGCCCGCGATGTAGGTATTCCACATCTTGATCAGCGTTTCTGTTGGAACCTTGCTGAGACGCGCGTAAACCCAATCACTCATTCCGGTAGCTACAGCCAGCGCCTTTTCATTGCCGCTGACTTCGTACACATCCATTAGGCCAGCCAAAATTTTGTGCAAGGTATAGTAAGGCGCCCAAACTTGATTTTTTTGGCCGCCATATTTAGCACCATTTTCCAACATAATAAACTGATCCGGTGGATAAGCACTGATAAATCCCGTTCCCCAGTTCCAATAATCGTTTCGGATGCCTTCGGCACTCAGGTCTGAATCGTATTCTGTTTTTCCCGGGCCTTTAGGCACAGCTGTGGGATCCGTTATAGCGGTGCCACCGCTCGTCCCCGCTTTACCCGACAATTGCGCCAATGCATAAAGCGTATTGACCATATAGTCCATCTTCTCCGCGAAATTTGTTTGAAGCACTTTGTCATAGCTCGTGCCGGCATAGGCTTGCGCTATAGCCGTCAGGTAATGTCCTGTTGCGTGTCCACGCAGCTTGGTATCTTGGCTATCCCACACGCCTAACGGCTTGGCACCTTGCGGCTGCGGCTGTCCAAAAGCATGACGAAACATATACAGAAAGGAGTTTGGATCTGTCGTTGCTAACGTAGCGATGAACTTATCGCGATTTTCAATAAACTTCGTTTCCTGGTTGTGTGCATCGGTATTCAACGCAACCTGATCTAAATTAAAAGCGACCAGCTTGGAACTTGGCGTTTTGGATTTACCTGTACCTTTGACGGTAACGACCGCCTTCGGTTGCAGATCTGTACCCGGCACACGCCCCGTGATGGTATAGGTACCAGCTTCTAACACCGCATTATTATCGGTTGGCGAAGGCCATATCACACGCACTTTCGGGCCTACCATATTATCTTTATACGTACCGGCCACGTAGCTTGGCAATCTAGGAAGCTCACCTACTTGCGTTTCCACGGTTACGTTGGAAACATGCTGCAAATAGGCATTGTAAAGCTGTGCTTTGCTGAGCGAAAAGCTTGGCAGATCGTCTTCAGCTTTACCCATATGAGCCGAATCTTCATGCAGATCTTTCATCGCGTTATAATAGATACGCGCAATCTGCTGCCTGCTTAACGGCACGCGATAGATTCTAAAGTCATGTAACAGACCTTGTAATGCGGGCTGATCAGGCGACAACGACTTTCCAATGAACAGTTGTTTTTTTGCGTCTGCTTGTCCGAAGACCGCTGTCAACTCCGACGGTATATCTTTCGTTTCGCTAACCGGCTTGCTATCAACATACATTGTCAACGACTTTGACGGCACATCAACCACGACAGCTACGTGCACCCATTTATTCATGGCGATATTCGGGGATACGGTGGCTTGCACACTTCCCTCTCCTGCGGTAATCTGTGCTTGTAGCCCTTTCCGTGTTTTTGTTCCTAACGGAGCGACAGAAAAATGCTTATCTTGATCTTGTCCAAAGTCAAAATAGTGCTGTCCTGCTTGGTCTGCACGCAGAAAAACCCAACCGGAGATACTGATGGATTCCAGATCCGTCAATGCCGCTGCGGGCAAACTTAAATAATCGTTTTTCCCACCGGCTAGCGATAATACTTTTCCAAACTGCTCATCGTGCACAAACTTCGCTTCTCCCGTATGAAAGGTGGCGTGCAGGTTGTTTCGCGACCAATCTCGTACATCGCCATCAAAGACATACCGCGCAATCATTCCCGTTTCGCCGATACCATCCAGTATCTGGTCACCACTTTGTGCCTGCGCACTCCCCAAACTGTTGTTCAGCACAACGGCGAGCAGGATAACACGCAAGAATACTTTATGCATTTTCATATTTACATTATTTTCAGCACAGTAGTACCAGTGTGTATGGCTTTGGTTTAGGAGACGTTCTCTGCAAAAGCTAGGTCAGTAAAGCTTGCCAGTATGTATCCATATGTTCAACAACGCTTCTCTTTCAAATCGTTCGTAATGCGCATCCGAAATATGGCTAAACGCGCAATAATCGCCTGTAAACCAACTTATCCCATTCGGTAATCTCGTGCTTGATAGTTTATGCTAAAAGTATAAAGTTTCCGGCTGCTTCATTTCGTTAATTTTAGCTAATCATGGTTTGATATTAACAGGTAGAAGGTTTTAGGTTAGCTAATGGTAACACGTCAGCATTTTGCCCTTTCATTGAACGCGGCTTCACCACTTTCTAAAATCTCACTAACTTGAGTTCTTATGTCGGAGCCGTCCGGTTCTGAAACTTTCCATCAAATCTCACGGATCTTTTTCATTCCGCACTCTTGATTTAAATATTCGCATAATTACCCAATAAATCAATGTTGCAATAGCCTTGACAACGCTCTTCTCGTGTAAAAAACCGATTGGAGAAAATGTTCGTGAAAGTGAAATTTACATGTCAAACATTATTGTGCCTTATATGCGTGATTGTAATAATTATATGGTTCAAGTTTTTCCGATAACAGGCATCTAAGACATGTGCAAAGCGTATCTACGCCTTATGGATATCCGTTGATTTTACGAGTGCGTTTTAAGTTCGGTTTCCATAAGTATGAAAATCAGCATGTTCTACTAGTAATGTCGTCCAATCGTTTTTGATAGATAGGGATTTTATTTTCAGCTTACTACCCGTTACCAGTTCCGGTCCTCGCACAGGAATGGTGATTGATTTGCTTTAGAAACCAGTATTTAACCTTTTCTGCATTTCCTGCTGTTACAAGTCGATCTGTTTGTTGTTCTGCCATTTGCCCGCAGTACACGTCATATAAAAAGACGTACAGGCAGCTGTAAAACGACATACTTTTTACGGCCTTATATCATGATACCATTCTGTCGCTCTTTTGCTCATCTGTTTGACTTTATTGGGATATCGCTTCGCGAGATTGTTATTTTCTGCTGGATCGCTGGTTAGATCATAAAGTTCTGGCCTTTTGCCGTCAAAATCACAGAGGAGTTTAAAATCCCCATCACGAACAGCTAGATCAGGTAGCGGCTTGTCAAAATCTTTAAAGTTTTTCCGGTCTGGTGGACGAGCCCAAAATATGGACGATTGTCTCGATTGCGAAGTTTTACCGAGCAAGGTTGGCAAGATATTCTCCCCGTCAACCATTGCATTCGCTTCTGTATCCAACCCAATAAATTTCAAAATGGATGGTTTAAGATCGATGGCCGAAAAATAATTCGTGCTGTTGCGAGTCCCGACAGCATCTTGATCAATAAAACCAGGCCCCCAGACGATTAAAGACGAACGAATTCCTCCCTCATATAGATGTCCCTTATAGCCCTTAAGGCCAGCGGATCTTCCGGCACCATCCTCGGGTCCATTATCCGAACAAAAGATGATGAGTGTATTCTTAAGAAGCTCATCATCGTTATGAATATAGTCGAACAGCTTTCCGAACTGCTTGTCCATGGCTTCAAGCACCGCTAAGTATAAAGCCCTTTTGCCATCTGCTTTTGCCAGACCATATTCCTCGAAAGGCGGCCAAAAGGGGCTATGCACATCATCCGGCCAAATATTCACGAAAAAGGGTTTGCTCTCTTTTTTTGATCGCTGCATAAAATTCATGGCGGCATCGATAAAGCCGGTAGTGATCTCTGACCGCTGCATCCATGTATAAGGCCCCCCAAGCCGCTGCGCATCTTCCCAAATTCGGCCGACCTTTCCGGTGGCATCCTTGGTCAACGGCAGTAATTTAGGACCCATTCCTTCAAAATTGGTCAGCGATTCATCAAAGCCATATTCGGTAATTTTGGGCGCTTCATCGACATCACGCTGACCGCCCATATGCCATTTACCAAAATGCCCCGTGGCATAACCTGCCTGTTTCAAGTCTTTGGCAAGTATTGGCGCAGCAGGATCTAACCAATTGACCATTCCCCGCTGGGCATTATCGTTTCGGTTGGATAAAAAAGACGTGACGTTCCATCGCTGTGGATAGGTACCTGTCATCATGGCCACCCGCGAAGGCGAACAGATAGGGGCATTTACATAAAACTGGTCAAAGCTAAGGCCTTCAGCCGCTAGTTTATCGATATTAGGTGTTTTAACGTCCGTGTTGCCAAAGCTGGAAAGATCAGACCATCCCATATCATCGATAAAAATCATAATGATATTAGGCTTATTCTGGGACTCCACGGGATGAACAAAGGCAGGGTCCGCATCGTGTGTAAACCCCAAAATAATAAGAGTTCCCAAGGCTAATAGCCATGAAAACTTTCCTTTAGTCTTATATAAACGCATAATTGATCATTGAATTAAGTACGGCGTAGCGAAAAAATACGGAAAGGTTACTCGTGTACAGTCATCGACTTACTACCTTGTCATGGCTCCCTTCAGTTTTTTACACTTCATAACACCATCCTAGTAACGGAATTAAGTTAAGAAATATTTCCGGTTAACTTTGCGTCGAGTTCAGTTCAGCCTTATTATTTCCTTATTTCCTCACGTACCGTTAAGACTTATAAATCAACAGGTTTTTCCATTTTAACATCCTTTTGTAAGATGGGCCCAGGCAGGTTGATCTGACTTGCATGATGGATATCGCCAGGCTTTTCTCCTCTACCCCATTTTCCCGGTAACTTATTGCCATCTATATCATCACGATCCGGGGTAGGATTTTTCGGCTTGGAGTCTCCGGTTTCTAGGATCCATGTATCCAGCGCTACACGCAAGTAATCAAGTATCTTCTTATTTTTTTCAGCGGTCGCTACATTGGTAAATTGAAATGGATCTTCGGTGACATTAAACAGTTCTTCTGACGGTCTGGGCACGAGAAAAACATCTTCTTGTGTGGCTTGGGTAAGGCCTTGATCATGTTTTTCCCAGAGTTCTTTCCCGGCCGGGAATAATTTAGACGACTCCGTTGCCATCACACGGCGCTCTGGAAAACCATTTCTAATATATACCCAACTTCCGCTTCTCACCATGCGTTCGTAACCTTGAAAAACATGCCAATTATGCTCGGTAAACACAAAGTCACGAATAGCTTGCGACTTTCCTTTTAATAGCGCATTAAAGCTGACACCCTGTATACGTTGATGTTTATGTAAACCAACGATCTCGAGTACGGTAGGGGCTATATCGATCGCCATGAGCAAAGCTTCGGTTTGAGCGTTCTGCACACCAGGACCTCTCACGATGAAGGGGCTTTTTACGCCACTATCATAAAGCCGAACCTTGTTTCTTGGAAATGGGCTGCCGTTATCGCTCATAAAAATGATATAGGTATTTTCTAATACCCCTTGCCTTTTCAGTTCATCCACAACACGACCCACGTAGTAATCTAATCGCGAAACCTCATGATAGTAATTGGCCAAATCCTTTCGGGTTTCGGCACCATCGTACAACATGGGCGGTACGCTTAGCTGATCGGGGTCATAGATCACGCCCTTATCATCTATTTGCCAGTCCCGATGCGCATCATGCGCTGCAAGCCACAGAAAGAACGGTTTATGTTTTGGCCTATCCTGCAGTATACGAACCCAATCTTCTTCTCCTCCAGGACCTTCACCAGCAGACAGCCGATTAAAAGCTTTTTTTACAGTGCCACCCATGTGATTTTTACCCGAAAGCGCGGTGTAATAGCCGGCATCTTTTAATTTCTCGGGAAAAATAAATTGATCATTAGGTAGCGGTTCATGCAACTCGGGCGCACCGGTATTATGTGGGTAACGACCGGTAATGATGCTATTTCTACTTGGGCTACAACTGCTTGTGGTTACGTACATATTCTTAAACAGCAATCCAGCTTTCCCCAATGCATCGATATTTGGCGTCTTAACATCCTTATTGCCATACAACCCTATGTCAGCCCAGCCTATATCGTCGGCAATGATAAGAACAATATTAGGCTTATCTTTAGCTGGGCTTTGACCTAAAGCCAGCTGAACGCAAAACAGTGTTAGCAATAAGCCAAACAGTCTCCCATGTGGCAAAAGATATTTTTTATAATAGTAGATGATCATACTGGCTAGTCTAACACCGTTTCCTGGATAGGTTTATGAAACAATCGATTCATATCCTGACGCACAAAAGTTATAAATCGCTTACATGCTGTTGTTGCGTGAAAGACGAATCCCGAACGACAGCAATAATCCTACGGTATCATTAACACACGATCAAAGTAAATCAAAATTATCTTCCATAGCAGCTCAGTCTTTTGTCGATTTGTATCAAAAAACCGAAAATCACTAGTTGACTGGTACTTAAACATAAAAAGCGCGACTTTCGTCGAGCTCTTTGTATTGAAGTATCAGGGCGTTCCGTATCGCCCGCAAATATCTAAATATCAATAAAATAAATCCAAAGAAACGATTAACTGTTTGCTCACATTTACCTTTGGCAGATGGTTGATCACATGCAGTGTAAAGCACGTTGTTACATTCAACTATATCTATTTTGTGTGGAAAGCATACAAGGCTAACACTTCGCTTATTAGATAAGCAGAGGATTTAAAAACGGTAAAACTTGAAATAAGTTGGAGAAATCTTATTATTTACTTTTCTTGCTGCTACTTGTATCCTCAATGATAATTAGTGATTTTACACTTTTTGATATAATTTCAGCTATAGAATCTCGTCCATTTATTATTTTGAATGGACGATTTTCAGAAACTACACTGGCTAAATCGAAATCTGTTAAACGATAAAACTTGTTGTTGTAAAGGATAAGTACGGAGTCCTTTTTTTTGCTTTCATTGAAATTGTAGTCTAATATTCTTTGCTTTTCACTTTCGTTTTCGAGGATAGCCAGCGTATCTTTCTTATTTTGCGCTTTTGTTAAAATTGGGCATAACATAAGCATTAAAGCTATATAAACAATGTTTTTCCTATTCATAATCAGCAATTTATTTACGTTTTTTCTTTGAATAAACACTCCCATCCTCAGGACAAACATTCAGCAATAGTTGTGTAGAGATACTTGCGGCCACAAAGATACTTTCTCCATTGTCGCCGGTTTAAAGTGTTCCCCATACAAAAACAGCGTCCGTTCCAACCATACAAACCAGTTTCTATAGAATACGCCTTCGATTTCTTATCTGACGAACGATTTTTATCTTCGTTTTTAATAGTATATCCATAAGAATTTTGACCTGTTTTGGAATTCCTGAATTCTTTTTTGATCAAAGTTTTAGATTCTGTGTTCCAGACACCTTTCTCCAAATATAATTTTTCTTTTATAGTTCCGTTTTGAATCTTAACTCAATGGTCTTTTTATTACTCAGATCCGGCAACTGAGATTCCTTCGAACACATTGTGAATAATGTAAATATGGTCAACGGGAAGGCTTCAGATACGCGGAAATTTTACATACGATTTTTTGCACCACGTCTCGTAATATCTTCCGGATAAAATCTTAAAAGCAACACTGGGATCGACATACTCACAGAATTAAATGACCACAGGAACAATTGCAGCTTTTTTAGTGCGATTACAACGGTATATTATAATCTATTTTCTCTTAAATTTCCTGAAGTACAGAAAATACAATATCTTTGAAACGGGATAACTGTCAATTTTTAACAACCACTACACACAAGCAAAACACTAACTATCAGTAATTTAAAATATTTATTTTAAAAAACCCACCTTGCTTGTTTTCAATTATTTATATCACTTTTTATTGAAGTGTTGTTGTTTTTTTTTCAAAATCTAATAAATGAGCCACGGAAAACGAAGAGATGATAAAAATTGTCTGAATTGCGGACATACTGTTGAACAAAGATTTTGCCCGCATTGTGGGCAAGAAAATACCCATACCCGCCAACCTTTTCATTATCTATTCACGCATTTTGTAGAAGACTTCACGCATTACGATGGGCAATTCTGGGGAACCATGAATAATCTAATCTTCAGACCGGGAAGGCTAACAAACACTTATTTACAAGGCAAGAGACAAAAATTTGTACCTCCCGTAAAACTCTACATCTTTGTGAGTTTTAGTGTATTTTTCTTCCTTAGCATCTTACCTTCAGAAAAAAAAGCTGAAACGGAAAAAGATGAATATTTTAAATCGTTTGTTAGCAGTGAAGAATCAAAGAATGTTGCCATCAAGGAAATGTTGCAACTAAAAGAACAAGGACTTCTTACTGAACAACAATCGAAAATTGCCATTGAAAAAATAGAGAAGGAGAAAGAAGGTGACAGAAATAACGAATCTCTTATCGGCTCCAGTTCCCTAGAAGATTATGATAAGTCTATTGAAAAAGAAAATAGGTTTTTCGGCAAACTCTTCCGCCCGTTTGTTGTCAAATTCTTTGAATTGAGCAAAAAAGGGGTGACGAGGGGTGAGCTTAAAGATAAAATTTCGGACAAGTTTTTACAAGCGGTTCCGAAAGCACTATTCATCTATTTACCTCTTTTTGCTTTTTTCCTGTGGGTTTTTCACAACAAGAAACGATGGTGGTATTTTGATCATGGCATTTTTACATTGCACTACTTTTCCTTCTTATTAGTTATAACGTTGTTATTTACAGCTATACAAAGCGTCGTCGAAAGTGTAAATTATCCTCCTGTAGATACGCTATTCAGTATCATCGCCTTCTTCATCCTTTCTTATACCATCTTCTATTTTTTTGTAGCACATCATCATGTTTATAGAAGCAGGAAAAGAATAACAATCCTAAGGGGAGTTTTGATCTTTATCGCTAATAGCTTCTTTATGTTGCTTTTGTTATTTATTCTATTAGCTTACAGTTTTCTAAACATTCATTAAAAGCGGATAGGCGAGCGGGGTTACTGACCATTTCGACCTTTGGCATAAATCCATATACGGCGGTTCGTTAAATCCTAAATTGAGTTCGCATCAGCCAACCCCTAAAACATAAAAAGCCCGAATTTCGTCGAGCTTTTTTGTCGGGGTGGCAGGATTGCTTCAGCCGCACATGTCCCGCACCTAAGCCTGAATCTCCTGCGGATCGAACCACGGTTCTCATCAGCCAACCCCTAAAACATAAAAAGCCCGACTTTCGTCGAGCTTTTTGTGTCGGGGTGGCAGGATTGCTTCAGCCGCACATGTCCCGCACCTAAGCCTGAATCTCCTGCGGATCGAACCACGGTTCTCATCAGCCAACCCCTAAAACATAAAAAGCCCGACTTTCGTCGAGCTTTTTGTGTCGGGGTGGCAGGATTTGTCACCTCCCTTTTATATCGTTAATTATATGGCCGATACACTCTAAAATATTAAGATAGGTAACCGAATAGGTCTCTTTAAATCTATGCTGCTTAATAGCATATTGTATTTTCTTGCCATAATACTCTACAATCATTCAATGTACCTTGTTGATATGAAGATATAAAAAATATTGAACAATAAAATCTTATTTCGCAGAAATAGTTCACTAAATCAATTCCGTAAACAATCAAAGAAAAGAGAATTCAAATATGCGCGGTTAGATTTCGAGATCGACAACTTAACAGTTGGAAATCACTTCGGTTACGAGCTAAATCTACAAACGAGTTAAACCTAGACGATGCGATTGGTGCAAATTACAGAAGTTCTTAAAAGCAACTGCTCCTAGGATCTATGACGATCAAAAAAGCTGCTCGCCACGAGAAGTATCACTTGCTATGAGTCCTATCTTTTTCATACGCATCTACTATTTCTTTTCTTGCAGACAGAAATTGCCTCTATCCCTGATTATAAAACTACATTAATAATCGTAGCTGTTTTCGGGGAAGATTACACAATTAGTAAACTTTCTGGTTATTCTATCTCAAAGATGGCCTGGATACCCACAGATGAACCAACAGGTAAGGAGTAAGCTCCCGAAGTATTACGCGTGTGTTTTCCTTTTTCTCCGAAAATCTCTACCGTTAAATCTGAAGCGGCATTCATCAAAGCAGCGTGATTGGTATACGTGTCGTTCGTATTGAAAGTACCGATAAGTTGTACACATCGTTTTACCCTGTTCAGATCCCCACCGGTAGCTTCTTTCAGGATAGCAATAATGTTGAGCATCGTAACTTTCGTTGCTTCCTTTACCTGTTCTTCCGTTACATCGATACCCACTTTGCCAGGATTGAATATTTTACCGTCTTTCAGAGCCACCTGATTGATAAACACTAGATTTCCGGAACGGACAAACAATTCATAATTTCCCACGGCTTTAGGCAACGCCGGCAAAATGATGTTCTTTTGTTTCAAAACCTGATTGATATCTGTTGTATTTTCCACGATGTTTGAAGATTTGATAGGTTCGCTTGATTTTGTTCCTCCTAATGCAAATGCAACTTTTGCAAAATTTTTGCCTTGCAGTTCGGCTAAATAACGCTCACTTTTACTCGGTCTTTCCACAGATTTCAATGAGGCAAGGCTTGTAGTTCCCAATACCGAATTTCCCTGAGGAATGTTTTTATCAATGTTTTCATAGCCACTGATACCATTTGAAACCAATACCATTCCGTGCACAGCCAGCGTATTCCAAAATGCCTGTAGCGCCAATTCTTTTCCCGCACCGCTGCCGGCAGACATAAACACGGTAGCAGGTTTCCCTTCCAAAGCGTGTTTGCTCCATAGGTCTATCGTTTTTGCTATAAACTCAATCATTGCTGTACTGATATTGCCAAAGTAAACCGGCGAACCAAAAGCAATACCGTCATAAGTTGCCAGTTCCTCAACTGAAGCTATCGGGACATCTTTTAATTTGGGATTGGTGGAAGCCTTAACCTGTTTGATAACCGCACGGACTTTTTTATCATTCTCTATGCCTTTGGCAACCTCTTTTGCCAATTCGTAGGTTCCGCCATTATCAGAGTGAAAAAGGATCAGAACCTTAGTTCCATATTCTTGCGCCATCATTGTATTTGTTATAAATGTGAAAACTATAAGTGTCAAAAAACTGCAAAACTTTTTCATTTTTTTTAGCATAAATTACACAGTAAAATTACAAATGACGTTTTTATTATCTTTGCCAAAAGCTATATACAAAACGACAATATGAAATGTGGGTTGAATGAGACAAGTGAAGGTCATTATGTGGATAATATCTTGACAGATGCCTATGTGTGGTATGAAAAGGATTGGCAGCACGATGAATACGAGCATACCCACCAAAGGTACCAGTTGACCTTCGTAGAGGAAGGATATCAATATTTCCATATTGAAGAGAAAATATATCTCGTTCCGCAAAATCATGTTATCTGGATACCGTCTTCTAAAGTACACCGGACAACTTCAGAAGCTAAAACCGTCAACCTGATGCTTCTATTGTTCAGAACGGTTCCTGAGCTTGACTTTTATCGAAAAGTGCATGTTTTTTCCGCACCTGCTGTCTTAAGGGAAATGTTGCTGTATGCTTCTAAGTGGAGCAAGCTCTTAAATGAAGGTGAGGAAAAATGTGTTTTTATAAAAGCAATGCTCCATAGCCTTCCTTATTTCTGCGAGGAAAACAGTTCTTTGCAAATTCCTGCTCCTGCCGATAGCCGTCTGATACCGGTTTGTAACCATATCAACACAAATTATCAATATAAATTTCAGATAGATAAGCTTGCAGATATGGCAAAAATGTCCGTGAGAAGTTTGCAAAGGATATTTAAACAGCAAACAGGCATTAGTCTACAAAAATATACGCAGTTGATCCGGATACTGAAGAGCATAGAACTGATGGATACGAACCAATATACGCTAAGTCAGATTGCCGCACTGGTTGGTTACAAGAGCTTATCAGCATTTACTTTTTCTTATTCATCGATTATGAAGACCGGTCCTAAATTAAAAAAATGATCGATCTGTTTGTTCAGAGTTATTTCGATGGCCTAAAAAAGCAGTTAGTTCAATTTGACATGCCACAGCCAAAAAGTTGAGAATCACGTCAGCTATAGAAAACGTTAACGGTAGTTATTATTCTTTAACATCCCGGATTTTTTTTGCTGGATTGCCTGCAAAAATTGAATTTTCGGGAACATCTTTCGTAACAACAGAACCTGCTGCAATAATCGAATTATCGCCGATCTTTATCCCTCCGAGTATTACACAATGTCCCCCGATCCAGACATCGTTTCCAATTGTAATGGGTCTTGCAAAACCTGTTTTATATCGGTAAATCGGTTCAATATTGTGCCCTGCTGTATAAATCCCTACATTTGGTGCAATTAAGCAATTATTTCCGATTCTGACTTCTGCCATATCAAGGATAGTACAATTGAATCCTGCATAAAAATTATCCCCGACGTGTATATTACTGCCTAAATCGCAATGAAAATTATGCTCAACGGAAATTCCACTTCCTATTGTTCCAAAAAGTTCCTTTAAGATCTCCTTTTTATCTATTGTGTTTTCATAATCTATTGAATTAAACCTTTGAAGAAGTTTACCTGCTTTAATGAAACTTTTTCTTAGATTTTCGTCATTTCTGATATATTCAATTCTATCCGTATTCATATGATTTGCTTAGTTTTTCCTAAAAATACTATAAATTGTGGAATTTCAAAATACTCCTCGTCACACCGCTCGGCACCCCGGCGACACAGACCGATATCCCCCAGAAAATACAATGGTATCCGGCAATCCGATATACTCACGTAGTGGAATTGCAACTTAAAAGTGGAGACTTTTTATGCTGCAATTCCAGTTTCAAAACTTCCAACTATTTCTGCAGGCTTTTTCGCAAAGTCTACGGCCTCAGTCCTCTGGAGTACCGAAAGCAATCCTGTAACAAACTATTGTGATACCTGAACCGGTAGTTTCGTCTCGAACAAACGTAACTTAGCTTCACCCCGCTACCCCCAAAGATTATGTCTTAGGCTTAAAGTGAACAGAACATAGCATCCTACGGCCATTCTGCTACAAAAAAACTTTCATTTTGTCCGACTTGTGCTATCATTACGACCGAACTTTGTATTATAATCGATACACTTTTACTGCAAGTACTGGAAAAATTGATTATAGTATAAAGCTAAGATAATATTTATATAAGAGTCTTGGTTCGGGAATAGACATTTTAAAGTTCAAGAATATGAAAACAATGATCCTTACCGCCATCATTTTCCTATCCATATTTGTTGCCAGAGGACAGCAGAATCTGTCCTATTCTTACGATGGTGCGGGAAATCGCATCAGCCGAACTATTGTAGTCGACAGTCAGAATATGTCCACGGATGTGGTCCTGGAAGAACGAACCTACGTTGATTCCTTAGGAGGAAAGCAAATCCGGATTACGTCTACTCTTAAAGATACGAAGCTGTTAGTTGATATAAAAGATAGCCAATTTACTTTCAAAGGACGATATTCCATATCAAATAGAAACGGTAAGGTGATTAAAAATAAAACTCTGCATGCGAAAGCTACATCCATATGTCTAAATTCGTTACCAAGCGGAGACTATACCTTAAAGCTGTCCTCCGAAACCCATACATCTATCTGGAATCTTCGAAAATTGTAAACCAAGAACCATTTGTTATGAAAGCATTATCTACGCTCATTCTATCCCTGATTATTTGCACTAAATTTGTGCTGGCTCAAGAGACAAATATCGATACCCTAAAAAATATTCCCGATTTTGAAAAATAGACTGATGAGCAGATTGCCCAGTGGGAAGACTCCCTACAGAAAGCACTGTACCCCGAACCTACCATACAATTTATGCCGGAAGAGGTGGTACAGGCCCTGCAGACCGCCCCAAAGGCCAAAGGCGCGCCCGTGGCATTCAACAATAACCATGTACCGAACTCTTACCCTGTTGATACGACTAAAGATGTAGGCGAGATTCCGATGTCTTCATCCTCGACACCCACTGGGGCCAAGATGTACACTGTGCCCATTGAAATTGCGCCCGGGAGGCAGGGCTTTCAGCCGCAGAGTTGTAAATCTATTGCAGGATAATCATTAAAAATGTGTAAACCTATTTCAGGACAAGACAATAGAGCAAGCGGAAGTTGGGCAGGGCCCTACTTTGCTTGCCGTATGCGCTGCAAACGGACTTTAGGGTATCCTCCGGGGATACCCTTTGCACTTCTTTAAACTGCTTAGGCGGTTTTTGGTATACCGTTCGGTATACTCTTTAAGTTGCATTCTTAACTGCAGGATCATTTAGAGCCAATTTATGCCTCTCTGCGACAGATCTTTGACCTATTAAATCTCCTTTTTAGATTGCCTGAACATCAATAAAGAGGAATATTTATGCAAATTGATCATGTTACAAGAGAAGATTTCATGGAGCTTAAGGCGCTCCTGATCGAAATCAAAGAGTCGTTAAACGGAAAGGTTTCAAAACAGGAAGATAAAACTTGGCTGAAAAGCGTCGAGGTTCGAAAGTTATTGGGTATATCCCCAGGCACGTTGCAGAACCTACGTGTCAACGGTTCGCTACCATTCCGTAAGATCGGTGGAAGCATGTATTACAAACTATCCGATATCCATCAGCTTATGGAAGGAGGCGATGATGGAAAATAGTCAAGCGATCAAGCATTACGGCGATTTCCGTAGCTATTATCAAATGGTTTGTGAAAAGGGAGAGTTATCTCCGTTACACATTAGTTTCATGCTGGGATTGTTCTTCTTTCACGACGGACTGTTGTTTTCATCACCTTTTCGTGCAAGCAGGCGAAAGCTGATGAAGTATTCCGGGATCAGGAGTGTAACGACCTATCATAAATGTTTGAGCCATCTTATCGCGAAAGGCTATCTAGAATATCGGCCTTCATGGCATCCGACAAAAGCCAGTGAGTTTCGGTTTGTGTTGGCTACCAATTAATATATTGGGTTATACGTTGCTCCCATCATCTCCGCACCGACAAATTTCCCTCGCTTTGGAAAAGGACAAGGGCATGCAAACGTTCTGCGAACGCCCTTGATCCAAGTTCCCCTCGCTTGCGGTTAAGTAGCCTAAGCGGAATTTATGGTAAGTTCTGTTCTAATCAATTTTTTTTGCTTGACATTCGCTGCCAAATTAATACCAAGACGACCACTTGTCTAACAACCTCCCTACCCAAGCTTATTTTTCCAAAAAAATGGCTATGCTACACAAGGAAACGGTAAGCAGGGAAATGTGGGATCTCTTACAAAAGCTGATGAGCGATGAGAAACTGAACAATTTTACACTGGTCGGCGGTACAGCACTTTCGCTTAGAATAGGCCATAGGCTATCGGTGGATATTGATCTATTCACTGCTAGGGATTTTGATGCTGAGAAATTACTGGTATACCTTAGGGAAACCTACGGCGCCAGCGATAGTAAAACTTTTAACAATACGGTGCTGACCTATATCGACGATATCAAGGTTGACCTATTGAAGCACGATTATCAAAATGTGGTGCCGCCTGACACCCGTGACGGCATAAGGCTAGCATCCAAGGAAGATATTGGAGCCATGAAACTTCATGCAATCTTCCAAAGCGGCGATAGGCTAAAGGATTTTGTAGATATGTACTTTTTGCTTGATCATGCGCCTTTGAAAAACTATCTGGACGCGTATGAACGGAAATACAACGGCTCACCGGATCTCGCAAAATATGCGCTCACCTATTTTGACAATATTCGAAGGGAATACAACGTATCGATATTGAAGGGGAAGGAATGCAGCTGGGATACCATGGCGCAACGACTCCGAAAAGCCGCCATGGATCCAAAAATGGACTTCGCAAAACGAAGACTACCTCTAAAAACAAAGCCGCCAAAACGCGGACGAGGACTCTAAATCTATTAGGATAAAAGCATGAAAATTGGTAAATTTAGGCTATGGAAAAGTTTGACAACAATTCAGATAAACCCAACATCCACCCCAAGTTCTTTTGGGATACGGATGTGGAAAGTCTTGACTGGCAAAAGGCATACCTTTCCGTTATAGCGCGAATTATAGAGCGAGGGGGACAGAAAGAGATTGATGAACTTTTGCGTTTTTATGGACGAGGCAAAGTGCTCGCTGCCCTAAGAAATGAGATCTACTTCCTACCGGATCACGGCATCGAAAGTGCCGTCGCATTTTTCCCTGAACTGAAAAAAGAACAAATGTATTGCTATCTCAATAGAAAGAACAAAAGCTACAACTGGATATAATTCTCAGATTATTTTCTATTTTTAAAGTCCATTACTTCCGAGGTGGTGACCTCCAAACCCTCAGCCGGTAGACTTACCTGTTTTTGAAGCCTTCCCATTTTTCAAACATTGAATAAATATAAAAATACGCATTAAGAAACTAAATATTCTTTAGCGTATAACCACGGACTTAGTCCATT
>NZ_SNZV01000011.1 GCF_004364125.1 Sphingobacterium paludis
ATATTTACACCATTACGATAAAGGATGCACAGCTATTCGCATATATGACAAAAGAACTTTACGGGGAAAGGCAAATTGCTGAAAATATTCGATATACCGATTATTCACTCGAAGCTTTTGACAATTTGCATGGTGACCCGAACAGTAACTTGGATATTCAAAGAAGTCAAGAATCGGCACTACTTCAGTTGTTTGGAAAAATGTTCAATTTAAATAAGCAGAAACTCGGAGATACGGATCAGAACGAAGCGGTAAAACGTGATTCAGAAGGAAATATACTCGTAGAAGACCCGTGCAAACCTTAAATACAAATTGATGAAAAAGATTGCAACAAGCTTGTTACTACTATTGTTAAATTTGGCAAATTCATTTGCACAACAGGACATCTTAAAACATGTAAACAGCTATCACATAAAGCCGGAAGGCTACCTTACCGATCTTGATACGATCATCGCATTAGATAATACTATAGCAAGGCAAATTTATGCTCCTGGCTACGAAAGCATGATTGAAAAGTTAAATCCAGGGCGTGCTTATTTTCGCACGCAATATCCTTCGACAGGGTTGGTTCAGCCTTATGGGTTGGCTCAACCTTGTCTAATATCCATATCATGGTATCCTCAATCTTCGCGATTATCGACAACCACCATCGAGGAACAGACCACGAAACTTTTTAATGCATTTACTGTACCAGAATTTATGGATACACGGGTCATACGGTACATTAAAAATGATACTAAACATGCCGGCTATATGTACAATACCAAACACCATATTGTATTTTTTGTCATCCTTTCGATGGAAAAGCGGGAGCTGGTTCGGGGGACGATAAAGATCAATCCAACCAGTGAGCAAATGAGGGAAACATTTGTTAATGCATTCATCAATAACCTACAGTTTGAGCCTTATTCTCCTACTGTAGCCAACCCAGAACCTCCAATAAGTTCAGGGGTAAACAGCCGTAAAAAAAGGTAGAGATCTGCAAATATTAATACGTTACATCGGTCATTTTTATACGTATCTGATATTGGATGTTAGTTATCAGCTGTATTCACAAATAAGAGATAAAGCTGATGATGGGCTAAAGAATAATCTAAATAACGTTTTTAAGGGACAAACGGAATATATGAACGTCCTAACTAGGAGTGCAATTACATGTTCAAAACAAAATAGTAGAAAAAAACCTCCTATATGGGAGATCATTTGGTTGATTGAGAAAGGGTGCGGATTTATTTTCGCCCCTTTTTTTTGTCGCATACTTCCTATTCTTTGCGCGTGACTATCCCGAGCTCAAAGCATCCTTCGAAAGCAAAACATTCACCTCTCCGATACAACTAACTATTACCAGATTGTTTAAATATTCAGAAAATTGGAGATATAGATCAGAATGAAGCGGTAAAACGTGATTTCTAAGTAAATATAAATGCATAAGACCCCTGCAAACCATAAATACAAAATGATGAAAAAGATTACAACAAGCTTCTTACTATTATTATCTACTGTGGCAATTACATTTGCGCAACACTGTAAATCGTCAGCAAAAAGTGGACACGTTATTTTAAAAACATAAGGAGTGTTTTCATCAAAAACATTAGATTTAAATATGGGAACATCAAAGAAAAATAGCACAGAATCCTTTGTAAAAGATATTCGTAAAAATACGCGCAGTATCTTTACCGCTAAACAGAAGATTTTGATCTTTATGGAGGGTCTTAGAGCCGAGACCTCTGTGGCAGAACTATGCAGAAAGCACAGTATTGCCCAGTCTCAGTTCTACGCCTGGAACAAAGAGTTTATGGAAGCAGGCAAGAAGCGTCTGAACGGGGATGTGACCAGAGAAACATGCTAGATTAATCCATAAATACGGAAAATATATGAGATTATCAGCGGCAGAAAAATACGAGATCATACAAACCGCCACCAGTAGTGAGATCGGTGTGAAGCGGACACTGGAAAGCTTCGGCATCCATAGAAGTACATTCTACAAATGGTATCAGAAGTATCTTCAGAACGGTTATGACGGCCTAGAACAAGGCCATAGAGTATCTAGAAGACAATGGAACAGCATTCCGGAAGAACAGAAAGATCTAGTTGTTGAAGTTGCTTTGGACCATACGGAGTTATCCTCCCGGGAACTGGCCCACAAAATCACCGATGAACAAGGTGTGTTCATATCAGAATCCAGTTTCTATCGGATATTGAAGCAGCGGGATCTGATCCCTGCGCCGAATCATATCCTTATCTCAGCAGCAAATGAGTTCAAGGATAAAACCAGCTTTGTGCACCAAATGTGGCAGACCGACTTTACGTATTTTAAGATTATCGCTGGGGATGGTACTATCTGAGCACGGTTTTAGACGATTACAGCCGCTACATTATCCATTGGGAGTTATGCGATTCAATGAATGCAGAAGATGTGAAAAGAACAGTAAATACCGCTATCGAGAAGGCAAAATTAAAATCTAAAGCAAAGCCAAAGTTACTTTCTGACAACGGCCCCTGTTATGTCTCAAACGAGCTCAAAACATACATGAAAGAGGATCTGAAGATGAAACAGGTTCACGGAAGACCGATGCATCCGCAAACGCAGGGGAAAATTGAACGGTACCACAGAACGATGAAAAACGTAGTGAAATTAAACCATTTTTATCATCCAGAAGAACTTGTCGAAGCCTTGGGAAAGTTTGTGGACAACTATAACAACCGACGTTATCACGAATCGCTCAATAACCTGACACCAGCGGATGTTTATTATGGACGATCTGGGCAGATCATCGAAAAAAGAAAACGTATAAAAGCCGAGTCAATACAGCAAAGAAGAAAATTGTACAATCAACAAAAATTAATAAATTTATAACGCAAAATACTCCTTAAGGAATTCGACTTATGTGTCTAATTTAGTTTGAAGACATACAGATATAATCAGTCGGAATGTCAAGCCACTCCGTGTGAATTCTGGGTTTGATATAATGCTGATAGGTTTCTTGCTCTATTTTGTCTAAAAATCTATTTCCATTCCCTTTGCCTGGATGTTAATAAATAATCCTATTTGATCTTCAAATTCATCGGCTTGGGTCAATAAAAGCTGACCTGATTCAATTTTTAAGTCAATTTCTTGACCATTATACTTTATTCAAAAATAGTTACTTTCCATATTCAAACTTCAAATTTTAAAAATTTATACAAAAATCTGTAACTTTCAGAGCAGATCATTAGGGTCAATCTCGCTACTTGCCACATATTTATATTACAAGCCCTTTTTATAACTTCCATCTGCTGGTATGCTTAAATTATTAATTAACAATACCGGTTTTCGAACCATTGTATGGCTAGGCACAGTATTATAAAAGGGCTTGGGGGCAGTCACTGGAACCATGGTAAACCCCGTACGATTGGAGCCATCCCTTTCATGCCGGATTACTTGATTAATAAAAATTGGCGTTGCGACAGGCAATTGAATAGGAATGCGTGCTCTAGCGTCTGCAAAGAATGTCAAATGTAACTCATGTCTTGGAGCACTTGGAATTTCCGGATCTAGTCTAAACTCTTCTTTTACAAAGAAAGGCTTAAACGGAATTTGAATTGAAAAATTGTTAGTTATTGCTTGGTTCGTATTGGCAGACCTCATCTTAAATGAAATCGGCCCCCCCGGTGTTGATGGGGAAAATGTGTTCCCGTTTTGATTAGGCTGATAAGTTCATCGAAAGACCCTATTTTCCTTCTAACACTTTCACCAGTTATACCTGTAAAGAAAATTTGCAAATCAGCGTTCTGGATGATATTTTTTTCATCGGAAGCTAATGATTGACTTCCACTTACCAGCCCTCCCATTACAGAGAAGGCTTTATTAAAAGTTGTTTGCAAAACTTCTGCATCCTGTTCACTTTCTATCAGTAATACGCCTTTTGAACCATACGCCACTGAATTGATATAAGCGGGATATACATTTCCCAACAGATCCAAATTTAAATTTTGATACAGTTCGCCTGATTCTGGAATGTCCATATCGACGGTAAAATTTGTTTGCGTAAAGGAAGCTATGAGCCCATTTGTTTTTTGGATACGTCCAGAAAAGGCAGTTGCACTACTATTCGAAGCATAAAATAGTGCTCTTACATCTACGTTAGATCCGAATACAGTTTTTACTTCATTATAATAACTGAATTCTTTAATTTCGTAACGGAAAGTGCTGTTTTGCATATCGGAGAGATTATTTTCCTGCATGATATTACTGAAAAATTTAGTAGTAGCCATAATGTCCGGCAAATAGCTGCCGGACACAGTCTTGGCAGGAAAAGATACAGAGGCAAATATCGGCCTGCTTTCGTAGTGGCCTTCCCGTTCCGATAATGGCGTAAAGGAAAGATTCTGCAATGTGTTCCCCTGTATCAGACTTCCTAAATGAAAAACATCTCGTCTACCTAACCATTCGGGAATAATTACGAACTCGTCAGCATAGCCTTCAATTGTCATCCCAGGTTGAATTCCTTCTGCCCAGAATTGACTATCCGTAATATAGACTGCCCCATTCCTGTCGGATCTCCTGGCTGCTAGTAGTCCTCCGTTTGAAAAAAGTTATTGTGGCGCCTTATACTGATTTCCTATATTTTGATGAACCATACCGGTAGAACCAGTTAGCAATACATTATCGAACTCCGGCTCTGTACTTGTTTGGTTTGACAGCTGTTGTTCAATTTCTTTCGTGCAGGAGAATGTCGCGAATACAAACATACAAGCTATAAACGACTGCATTTGATGTCTTTTTTTCATTAATATTCAAATTTAAAGAATGAATAATCGGGTAGATGGCGACATCTAAAAGATATCGGGAAGCCGGGATTTTCAGCGCTGAATGTTCCTAGATCTTTAATGTAATTAATGAAGCTATCATAACCTTCCACACGCGTGACGGATCCTGAATTGCTTCCGCCGACTAAGTAGACTTGGATAGTCGAATTGTTGATAATATGTATTTCCCGCTCCGTTAAGCTTTCCGTTGTTTTTTTGAAGATCTTCCTTGTTACCTTTTCGAAAGCCTTATTTGTTTCCTCTGTAGTGTAATCAGACTCTATTGCAAGAATTCCTTTTTGACCATACGATATAGAACTGATATATACAGGAGTTGTCGTCTCGGCAATCAGCTTTTCAGCCGAATTCAGTGCAATCAATTCATTCGCGCGCGGCAATGACATGTCGATAGTAAAATTAATAAGCTCGAAGCCCATAACGATGTCATATGTTTTTTCGATGACAGTCAATCGGTTTATAACAGAGGTATTGCTAGTTGAGAATAGACTACGCGTATTCACTTCATAACCAAATTCTTTTTTGATCTCGTTATAATCAAAAAAAGGTCTCTGAAAAAATAAAAAAGACGATACTTCGGTTCCGGCTGTAGAGCTCTCCCGCAAAATGTCCTGAACGGCTTGTCTGAAAGTGGATAACCTAGGTACGGGAATTTCTTTTGACAATGTACCTGCTATGGAAGTGCTAACAGTTATTGGTAGCTTCGGATATCCGGTGAGCGGTGCAAATATGCCGTTATTGATAATTTGTTGCCCATTCAGCATAGAGCCCAGATAGACCAATTCATAATTGTGATCCATAACCGTCATTTCGGAAGAAGAATAGGTCGTAACATCTTCCACAGATGCTTGTGACAAACCTTCGGTAAATGAAGTTGGATCTAAATCAATCTGACTACAGCTTTGAAGTAAAAAAAGTAGCATCGTTGCTTTTAGGAAAAATAGGCCGAAAGCAACATTTTTAGTTGCTAACATCGATCTTAAAGACTGACTTGAACAAAGAAAAATCTTTTAAGTTCCTCATACGAAAAGAAATGGGGCCACCATAGGAATTAGAAGCGACAGCTGCTCCTTCCAGTATCGCCGCTTTAAACGCCTCGTATCCTTCGACCGTTCGTGCGTACGCAGGACCCGGACCAAATTTCATATAAATTGTGATCTTAGCTCGGTCTAAAATTGCTTTTTGCTCGGTCGTAACATGGGCGTCAGCTTTGACAACGCCAATATTTACACCAGCTTTGAAAGCAAGATTGAATTCTTCGTACGATACGTCAGTCTCTGCCATAAATACCCCCATCCGTCCATAAGTAACAGAGCTGATGTAGGTGGGAACATATTCATCTTGCAAGGCATTGGCATCATCTATTCCGATAAGCTCCGTTTTCTTGGGCAGAGACATATCCAAGGTGAAGTTTTCTTGTACAAATTTAGCAATGACCCCCGTTCTATTACTAATCTTTGTCCCTCCGCCAGTAAGCGCTGCATTTGCAATTTTGGCAACATCAACATTCGCACCGAATGAATACTTCAATTCATTATAATCTTTAAATTCGCTCGATGTATAGGAAAAGCTATTTATCTGCTCGATGTTTCCTTGACGTCCCAATACCTCCCCTAAAAAATTCCGTGTTTCATCAAGGCTGGGATAGTCGTTCGTTCCGGAAACGTTCGATCCAGGTATCGATAGGCTTGCCCGTATAGGTAAAGGATCATAGTCTCTAGCCGATAGTGGGACGAACGGATATTCATCGATGATGTCGTTACTCCTCAATATTGCACCAGGATAGATGATGTCGGCAGTTTCGTCAGAAACCATAATATTGCTCGATTCCACAAAATAGGTTTTTCCTTGCTGATTGGCCCATGCGCTATCCCGTACAGTGCTATTTGATTTTAAAGACTTAGAAGTTTGCTTGTTCGATATACCGGATAGGTCTATCATCGGGTGATCTGCAATTTTTCGGTTCTGAAAAACCTGCAAGAGATCGTCTTGATCGCTTTTATCAAAACCGGAATAGGAATCTTTTTGACAGGATGCTATACCCAATCCGAGTATAACTAAAGACAGCATTTGAATTTTCATTTTCATTGGGAGAATTTTAAACTATTTAAATATTTGGTTTTTCTGAATTGATCATTATTTGCGCTATGTGTACTTAATTCGAATTGGATGGGTCTACCGTAGGAATTTTCATCAAATTTAAGCTTCTCAACGTCGATGGAAAGCTGTATATATACTACTATTTTGTTGTAATTATCCTCAGCCTTATTAAATTTTTCCAGTTCGAGATCGGAATGCCCATAGAAATAGAAATGTACAATAGCCTTGCTTATCGCGTCACGCTCTGGGAAAGACAAATCAATATTTTTTGATATTTTCAAAACAGCCAATTTCACCATTGCAGCCTCACCGTCCACTGCCATCAGCGCTATTTTGCCGTAGTCGACAAAATTTATTCGAGAAAAATTTTCTGCCAAAACATTCTCCAAAGGCACGTAATCTGTATAATCCCGTTCCATAAACGTAGACCTGAATCTAAGTGTCCAATTAAAGGCATAGTAAAGCAATCCTTCTCCACTTAAATTTGGATAATTAGACGATTTGATCTGGAAAAGCTTTTTAATATCCACGTCCCTGCCAAAAAGTAGCTTTAGATTTTCGTAGTCGTAAAAGGAGTAGATATAGTCCCGGTGGCTGTAGTATCGAAGATCTCCTGCTCGCTGCAGAAATGTATGGATATGCTGTTCCTGAGTTTTAAAATCAGGCAATAGGAAATCTTGAAGTACATAACTTTGATCATAGGCATTTAGCGCAAATCGCGGTATCCGGCGACTATTGACCGGTAATAGGTTTTTTTCTGCATACAGACTATCGAGAGATTTTGACGAAACCAACGCACCCGTAATAGGGTAGACATCGCCTTGCTGATGCGGATACAAAAACCAACGATCTGCAGCGTGGCTAAGATTGAATCCTGTAATCCTTGTCCTATCCGTATTCCATAGCGTATCTTCGATTGCGTAACTACCTATAGCTGCCATTTGCCCAAAATCAAATTTCTTGTAGTCGACCGACACTGGGACAGTATTTACTTTTCGGGAAACTTGAGATATGGGATCATCTTTTGCACACGAGCATAGAAGGCAATTTACACACACAAAAGCGATGCTAAGCGATATAATGACTAAGATCTTCATACTCTATCATACAATATATTCCAAGGTGTATCTTTTAAAAAAATTTATTACATATCAATCGATTGCATAACGCCACCGGGAGAATAACTTTGTAAAAATCTATATATCAAATGGTTAAATAAACGAAGTCGTGCTTCGAAAATTAGCATCATAATAGTCAAGCTTGGATTTTCCTGCCACCACCTACAGGAAATCTTCGTGCTCTAGTCTACCAAGTGATTTCTTATAAGACGGTAAGTTCTGACTTTGTCCTGACATTTCATTTTAACGTATTATATCTATGAGCCGTTATTAATTGCTACATCAATATTTGCTTTGTAAGTAGACCACTTTTCCAAAAGCTGTGATTGGATGGAGGATTATCTGTTGGTATTTCCCGGATCTGGAGTGTACCGTTTCCACCTGATATTCGTAAGGCCATCTATTGACCTACTTGGAGATAAACTCCGATCCTGTATCCACTTGGATTTCCCTACACATGGCGGCAAACTTTATAAATCGAACATCAATAATATAAAATCACTTTTCCGTAATCTCTCTGGCCACCAGACCTTTTACCCCAGCGAATATGAAATGCCAGAACAAAGGCCGTGACAACAAAGTTAATTTATAATTATCTCAATATCAATCTTTTAATATATTCATATAAATGAATTTAATAATTATTAGGGACATTTAATATTTTGAATCGTCCTAGATACAAGAGTTCTGAATAGAATAAGAAGAGGTTAAAGCATTCTTGGAAGAAGGTTGGTGTAACGTTCATTTTTCCTTTAGCTGTGATTCTTAAAAATTATGAATGAAATAACTAATCTACTATCGGATGGACACAATTTTAGCGGGGATTTTCAGCCTTATGTTGGAGATAAATTCATATTCCTGAACACAAGAACCGTATTGCTCGTTTAGAATATCCCAGCGAAGATGTTGCCCGGAAATGGACAACTCCATACAGAGGAAACCAAGAAATAAGTTGATTGTCCGATACTGTTCTATCGCCTGACTACATTCCAATAATTTTTTGACGTCTTATATAATAGCAAAATCAAATAATGAGAAATAGTAGAATTTTCCTACGTTACTTTTGCACACTGGCTTTTGTTTTTTTGATTGCAAACAGTCTCTTTTGTCAACAAGATGAATCGGATTTACAATTCTCGTTGAAAGGTAGGGCTGTTAATGCGGCCGGTGATCCACTCAAGGGAGCATCCATCTTCGTTATAGACAAAGCTGGAAAGCGGACGGGCATGCAAACGGTAAGCAAAGAGAATGGTGAATTCGGTATTGCAAAAGTGGCCGAAGGGGCCGTTATCGAAATATCATATGTCGGATATCTCGTCCAACGTCTCAGGGCTAAGCCTGATCTGGGCACGATCACCTTAATACCCAAAGCAAATCAACTGGATTCTGTTGAAGTCGTAAGTACGGGATATCAGCAGATTTCCCGAGAACGCGCAACCGGCGCATTTGGAATTATTAAACCGGAGGCATTGGAGAGTAAGCTTTCCTTAACGACGCAGAATCTTATAGAAGGCCAAGTTGCCGGCCTAGTGGTCGATAAAGATGGTGGCATGGAGGTGCGTGGTATTGCAACATTTCGTGCTGAGCGCAAGCCACTGCTGGTCGTGGATGGATTTCCTTTCGAAGGAGATATCAATAATATAAATCCCAACAATATTTCGCAGGTAACGGTTCTCAAGGACGGCGTGGCAGCATCGATCTATGGTTCCAGGGCGGCAAATGGTGTCATTGTAATCACCACGAAAAAGGGATCAGGCGCCAAGCCGAGACTATCCTATAACGGCCTGGTCAACATTGTGTCCAAGCCGAACCTCAATGGTTTGAACAGAGCCTCTTCGAGCGATTACATTGATGCGGAACTAGATCTATACCGACAGGATATCAATGCTCCCTCAACCGTTTCTTTATCCAATATGAGCCGGGTGACCTATCTGATGATGCAGCTACGCGAAGGGAAAATATCGGAAGAAGAAGTCTCGAGGGAGATTGAGTCTTTGAAAAGTGTAAACGGAGTGAAACAAATCGAGGATCATTTTTTTCGGAATGAAATTAACCATCAGCACAATTTTCGTTTGGATGGTGGGGCAGAACGTTACAACTACAACATTGCCATGAATTTACAAAACGGGAGGGATAATTTTATAGAAAGCAGCAAGGATAGATTGTTACTTGACATCAAGAACCAGATTCATTTAACTTCTTTTCTATCGACCGAACTATATGCAAATGTCGTCTACAACCGATCAAAAAGCCCCCTTCTACAGTATGGTGATTTGATGAGCTACTCGAGGTCTTCTAATTTGCAGCCTTACACCTCCTTGGTCGATGCACAGGGAAATCCTGCAGCGGTTTGGGGCATAAGCCAGTATAAAGCGGGAATATATGCCAATACACCCGGTATGAAGGATTGGTCTTACGTACCGTTGGATGATATTGGAAAAGAAACCGTGAACACGGGAAATTTCCAGACTAGAGTGGGAGGAACAGTTCGTGCACAACTTATCGAAGGATTATCTTTAGAGATTGGTGGAACTTGGCAACGAGGAAATTACAACAGCGTCCAACTCCGAAGTGCAGAAGCCTATATCTTGAGAACAGGCTACAACGATGGCACATCTATTTCAAATAACGCTTATCACTATCTACCTGACGGCGATGTTATTAATGAAAGCAGAAACATCAATGAAGATTGGACGATCCGTACGCAGGCGTCATATATCCGGAATTTTCACGGGACAAGGCACCGAATCAATATGATGTTCGGTAACGAGGTGCGTAAGGCCACATTCAATAACAATGCTATCGGTACCAGGGTAGGATATAATGCAATAGCAGGATCTTTCATTCCCATGAACAATCGTGACTATAATGCGGGGGTTTACGATTCGGATATGCTCGTTGGACGTGTGCTAAATTTGTCTTCAGGCAAATATTCATTTAGGGACGATCGCTTTGCTTCCTGGTATGGCAACGGCTCCTACGAGTATGATAACAGATTTATAGTCAGTGGAAGCATCCGTTTGGATTTGACCAATTTCTTTGGGACCGATGATCGATACAGGTATCGTCCTTTATGGTCCGTAGGTGGAACCTATAAGCTTTCTGATGAAAAGTTTTTCGATACATCTTGGATAAATAAGCTGTATTTAAGGTCATCATATGGTATCAATGGGAACATAGCCCTGACGGAAGGACCCTTCCTCATTCTTTCTGTATATGATTTTGACAAGGTCACAGGAGGTGTACCGTACGACGTAGAATCTCCCCCAAATAACCAGTTGAGATGGGAGAAAACCGAAAACATAAATTTCGCTGCCGATTTTTCTTTCTTTGGCAATAGACTGAATGGCAGCGTTGATTATTATCTTAAAAATAGTTCCGAGCTGTTGGCGCCGGACGCAAACGATCCTACATCCGGTTTTTCTTCGATGACCCGAAATGTAGGCGCGATGTTGAATCGGGGAATCGAGCTAAGCCTGGATATTGCGGCGATAGGGAAAGAAGATTTCCGTTGGAACATACTTCCCAATATTACCTACAATTATAACCAAGTAAAGTCATACAACGTCCGTCGTGATTATGCGGGCAGCTACGTTAGATCTTATGGTATATTGGTAGAGGGCTATCCCGCCGACGGGCTATGGGGATATCGATTTGCAGGTCTGAACGAGCTCGGGGAAACGCAGGTATATTCCGCCGATGGAAGGGTCATAAGACCTGGAAATGCGACACCTGCCGATGTCGTTTACCAGGGAACACTGCGGCCGAAATTTGATTTATCGCTAACCAACAGGATTCACTACAGGGGGTGGGACTTGAGCATGATGTGGATTGCAAAATTCGGAAACAAATATCGTAGAGATGCATTTTCGGGTACGAACTATATAAATAGACACGTCTCGGAGAGATGGCGGAATCCTGGCGATGAGCTGCATACGATCTATCCCGTATTACGAAATTCCAATTCAGATAATTCATACTTCCCTTACATTGATAAGCTTATTGGCAATGCCAATTATGCCAAGCTCAGAGATATAACGCTATCCTATAATCTGGGCAGATATTTTAAAAGGATCGGATTAGGCGATGCAAAAGTTTTTGTCCAGGGAAGAAACCTGGTCACCATCACAGCAAAGGGAGTCGACATAGATCCGGAGACAGCTCAAGTTAACGAGAGTGGTGCTACAAGTCAAATGCGCGAGCAGGGGTTTACCTCCCTGCCCTTGCCCCGTTCTTATTTTATGGGGATTTCTGTATCATTTAATTAAACAGTAAGTATTAGTCATGAAAAATATATTCATATTTGCCCTCGTTTTTCTCCATGTTTCCTGTAAGGAATTTCTGGATGTAAAGCCAGTTGGACGTCTTATTCCCTCCCAGGTCGAAGATTTTGAAAATATCCTGAACAGCAGCACTACATTGGACTATCATTTTTTTGACAATAACAGGGGCAGCTCTTATGCATTTTTAGGAGATAATTTCACAATCAGTGATAACCAGGCTCGATTTCTTTATGTCAGTACGCATCCAAATATTGACCGTTATGCTGCATTTACATTCTATCGGCCTTATTTGGATCCCAATAAGCCACAATACACTTGGGAATGGGGTATATATAGTGCAGTAGGTCTATTCAATACCGTGATTTCCGGTGTAGCTGAGCTAAAAGCTACAGAAACTGAGCTGGGTAAGACCGTCGTAGCCCAGGCCAAAGCTGGAAGAGCTTGGTCATATATGGTCGCTACAATGGGATATGGACCTATTTACGATCCCAATGGTGATAACAGCGCAAAGGTGCTTCCATTTAGGGTCTCTGCGGATCCATCCAGCGCAAATCCCCAGCTATCGACCACCCGGGAGCTATTTGATCTTATCGAGGAAGATCTCCAGGCAGCGCTGGACGCCCCCGCTCAGGTTTCTAATCCTAGCCGTGCCGACAAGACAGCTGTTTACGGGTTAAGGGCAATGTTTTACATGTATAAACGTGATTGGGCTGCGGTGGTCCAAAATGCAAACGAAGCTTGGGAACTGGCCATAGCACAAAAAGGAGGACCGGACGGACTGATCTATGACTACAACACCTTTTCCTACAACGTGCGTACGGGGGCATCTCCCCCACCTGGGGTCGATGTGGAGGTCAGCTCAGAACTGGTCGGTCCCGACCAGAACCTGCAACAGACTTACCATAGGGAAAATTTATTTTACAGAATAGCTCCCCAAGGAACGGAAGCATATCCTTCTGATGATTTTTTGGACAATTTTGATAAAGAAAACGATCGTAGATATCAACTTTTTGCACTTAAATCGTTGGGCTACAATACCAAACAAGGTGTTAACACATACAGTGACGGCGTGGTAATAAAGTACTATAAAGGCGCCAAGATGAATATCAACCAGGGCCTAACTTACCCCGAGCTGATTTTGATGCGGGCGGAAGCAAATGCGAGGCTAAACAATCTTCCTGAAGCGCTTGCCGACATCAATCTATTGCGAAAGTATAGGTATTCCGGGAACAACAGAGAATTGGCCAATGGGACAGAACTAAACCAAGACCAGCTGCTGCAGGAGATCCTAAACGAGCGTCGTCGCGAGTTACCAATAGAATCCTTTCAACGTACTTTTGATATAAAGCGGCTTGCTTTGGACACGGGTAAACCTTGGTGCAAGAGCACAGTCGTGCATAGGATTGGCGACAGGGAATATACCGCGCCGGTCAACAACGAATTTTTCAGTCTGCCAATTTCCAACATTATCATACAATTTAATCCGCAATGGGGCCTGCCCTTGGACAACAGGCCCTACTTGCCAAAAGATCAATAAATATGAGAAAATTGCCATTCCCTACGCGCCGGGTTTGGTGCTTGTTTTTATACGGAACAGTAGAGCTTAGCAAAAATTAACACGCATGACAGCAAACAAACTCCGTATATCGGTGCTCTATCTCCGATTCATAGAGATCAGGTGCGGTAAACCCCGACTTCAGGTATTCAGGTTGCTAGGCAATGCCGGTTCCAATTATTTTTTCGTTTCTGATACTTTGCCGCAGGTAAGCATCGATGCACCGTAATAAGGGTTTTTGATTTCTTTTTCGTTGCTCAACCAATAAGCGTTCTTCATCGGACAGTATTGGTAGTAAATGGTGTGATTTACCTTATCGGAGTTTTTTAACCATTTCCACATTATCATCGAAACATTCTTGAATTCGGCTCTTTGTTTTTCTATGCCATTGGCTTCGTTTAGCCTCTCTGCTGCTTCCAGCAATTCGGCTTTTTGTGTGAAGTTTTCCTCGCTTTTTAAGGACTGGTACAGTGTATGAACAGCTTCAGAGGCTGCTTTACCGTCACCGTTTACCAACGCATTTTTTACGCCGATGTAATTGCCTAATAATTTGTCTGTATTTTGGGAAAACGCTGAAAATACTAACAGCGACATTGCCAATGCTAAAAATGACTTTTTCATATTTTTTAATTTTAATGATCATGTGCGTGATGCGGATTTTTTCCATCGTCTTTTGGTTTACCCTCTGTTACTTCAACGGTAAAATCAGCGATATGTACCTGTTGCGCTACTTTGAACTGGATCCACATCCTATATATACCTGATTTCTCAATATGCGTTTCTGCATAAATTGGATAATTTCTTTCTGAAATGGAGTGGATATGCAAAAACTCCTTGCCAACTTTGCGAATCATCACAATATGAGCAAATGCACCCAAAAACTGTTGCAGGTCACTTTGGTGCATTTTTTTTCCATTCTCTTCAACTGATACTTCCAAAGGCTGTGTTCTGTTCGTTTTAAAATTGCTTCCGTTTTCGAGGGTTATTATGTAACCGCTTACTTCCGACACCAACTTACTTGAAATTTCTTCATGATTTGACATCGTTTTCCCTTTTACTAGAATTTCGAGCTTCTTCACGGTCTGCTCAGCTCCAGATGGCTTGAAATCAGCAAACAGAAAGAACTTCCCGCCGTGAGGAAATACTTGTGTTAAGGTAAATATTCCATCCTTCTGTTCCACGGGGTGCGCGTGGCAGAACCAAGTTAAATCCTCATCGACAGCCAATAGGTGTATTTTCATTTCGTGGAAAACATCCAAAGGAACGACTTGACCATCTTGTTCAATAGAAAATTTAAGGTTTACGCTCTTTCCCGCTTCAACTGTTTGTGGCGAATTAGTTAGCTTTACCTGAAATTCAGCTGAAATATGCTGTTGGTTTCCCATATCTGATGATTTGTTTTTGATTGTCTTTTAAACAGTTTATCTCTATCGGAAATAGTTGTTAGTTTAAAGGCTCCGCTTTAAAGCCTTTACTGTTAATAATACTTATTACTTCATCTTCAGTAATGCCCTCCGATTTTACGGTTAGGATCTTATCTGCATTGGTGGTATCTACGTCCCACTCGCAAATGCCGTCCGCATGATCCAAATCCGCCTGCACTTTAGATACACATCCACCGCAATTGAGGTTGGTCTTAAATTGAAATTTTTTATTTTCCATTTTCTTGATATTTTATTTAATTAAAAAGTTATTTTGGATTTTATTTCTGACTTTTACTGATTTCTATTTCAACTAATAAAGCCACTTTTACCTTTTTTATCAAAACGGTTTAAAAGATAAAAGTGGCGCCGTTAGCGATTTTTTCCTACAGGATTTTTTTGCTATACGGTTGCAAGCATTTCTTCACAAGCCTTTGCACATTCACGGCAGGCATCAGCACACTGCTTACAATGTTCCATACCCATTGCTACGTGTTTTTCGCATTCATTGGCACAGGCATTGCAGATTTCTATACATGCCTTGCAAAGCTCTTTACTGAATTTTCCGTCAAGGCTCAATACATTTACTGCTGCCGAACAAATGGCTGCACATTCCAAGTTGAGCTGAATACACTTTTTCAAATGTTCAATATCTTTTTCGTTTAAACAGGCTACTGCACATTGATTACAGATGACCACGCACTGTTGGCAAGCCTCAATACAATTTTGAAATTTTGTCTGTATCATAATACTTATTATTTTGTGATATGTAAAGTTCCCTATTCTTACAGCGATAGGCATTGTGTTATTTTGGATTTAATTTGTGATTTTTACGGATTGTATTCTACAGGTTGCTACAAGTTTACTTTTTCCACTTCAACCTCAAACTATTACTTACTACACTGATGCTGCTCAATGCCATTGCCGCACCTGCTATCATCGGATTTAATAGAAAGCCGTTTATTGGATACAGAATACCTGCGGCAATGGGGATACCAATCAGGTTATAGATAAATGCCCAGAACAGGTTTTGCTTAATAGTGATTACGGTCTGCTTTGACAATCTTATCGCCTGCGGTATCTTGGTCAGGTCTGATGAAATAATGGTCATTTTAGCCACGTCCATTGCAATATCCGACCCCTTTCCCATAGCGATACTTACATCGGCTGTTGCCAAAGCTGTACTATCGTTGATGCCATCGCCTACCATGGCTACGACTTTACCTTTGCTTTGCAACTCCTTCACAAAGTCGGCTTTGTGCTGTGGCAATACTTCCGCTTTGTAGTGGTTGATGCCGGTCTGTTCTGCAATGGCTTTGGCTGTCGCCTCATTATCGCCCGTGAGCATATACAAATCAATTCCCATCGCCTGTATTTCCGTTATAGCTGCTACTGATGTTTCTTTAATCTTGTCAGCTATAGCTATTACGGAAAGCGCGTGCTTGCTGTCTGCAAACCAAATAACGGTTTTCGACAAATGTTCCCATTCATCGGCTTGCTGCTGCAATTCCTCTGCAATATTGATGTTGTTTTCAGCCAATAGATTTTTATTGCCTACATAATAGGTTTCGTTGTTGTGATTGGCTGTGGCTCCCTTACCTGTAATGCTGTCGAAGTTTGATAAAGCGATGGCCGATATTCTATCCAAATGTTTTACCACCGCTTCTGCTAATGGATGTTCGGATTGTTTTTCTATACTGTACAGAATTTGTTTTTCCGCATCATTTTCATTCAACCATTTTTCGCCTGAGACTTCCGGTCTGCCCGCTGTTATCGTTCCAGTTTTATCGAGGATAATGGCATCTACTTTTTTGGCTAATTCCAAACTTTCGGCATCTTTTATCAAAATCCCTTTTTCTGCACCTTTGCCTACCCCCACCATTATAGCCGTTGGAGTAGCCAGTCCCAACGCACAGGGACAAGCTATAACCAATACGGTAACCGCAGCTAATAATCCCTGTACTATGCCCTTATCGCCGCCAAGCACAAACCATAAAATAAAAGTAAGAAGAGCAATGCCTATCACGACAGGAACAAAAATCCCAGCAATCTTATCTACTAATTTTTGTACCGGAGCTTTGCTTCCCTGTGCATCCTGTACCATTTTGATAATGTTGGCAAGCATTGTTTCTTTACCTACCTTGACAGCTTTAAATTGAAAGCTGCCTTTTTGGTTAATTGTTCCTGCGAAAACTTTTTCATTTTCTTTTTTCAATACCGGAACAGGCTCTCCGCTTAACATACTTTCATCCACGTAAGAGCTGCCCGATGTAACCATCCCGTCCACCGCAATTTTTTCGCCTGGCTTTACGAGGATAACATTGCCCGCATTTACATCTTCAATAGGAGTTATTTTTTCCGCCCCGTCCGCCTGTACCACGATCACGGTTTTTGGCTGCAAGCCCATCAGCTTTTTAATGGCTGATGAGGTATTGCCTTTGGCTTTTTCTTCCAATAATTTGCCCAACAGGATGAATGCGATAACAACGGCTGCTGCTTCAAAATAAACGTGAGCATGTAAATCTCTCCGATGCCAAAAATCAGCAAACAACATATTGAACACGCTGAAACCATAGGCGATGCCTGTACTCAACGCAACCAGTGTATCCATATTGGCAGAACGGTGCTTTGCCTGTTTCCACGCATTTACAAAGAAATCCCTGCCCAACCATAATACCACAGGTGTGGAGAATGCCCACATTATTTCATTGCCGTAGGGCATATCCATAAAGAACATACCAATGACAACTACAGGCAAAGACAGGATAGTTGCCCATAAGGTTTTAGTTTTTAGCTTTTGAAATTTCTGGGCGTGAATTGCTTCTAATGTTTCCTGCTGTTTGGTTTCATCTTCCAGCAATAAATCATAACCTACGGACTGCACGGCTTTTTGTAGTTTAGCAGCATCGGTCATAGTGGGCAAATATTCCACCGTAAGATTTCCGGTAGCAAAATTTACCGATGCGTTTACTACGCCGGGTTGATGCTTTACAATGCTTTCCGCACTGCCTGCACAGGATGCACAGGTCATACCCAATACAGGAAAGGAATTTTTTACGGTGGAAATTCCATAGCCTAAATCTTTAACTGCTTTAACCGCTTGGCCTACTGCTTTGTTGTTTTTTACGGTGATAACCGCTCTGCGGTTATTCAGCTCCACACTGTGGGTGTCTATACTTTCTATCTGCGCTAACCCCCTGTCAACGATTAACGCGCAATGCTCGCTTTCGACATCTTCCAACGGAAGATAAATGATTTCTTTATTATTATTCGTTGCCATATGCTGTATCCTTTGTTAAGTACTGCAAAATTGACAATTATATCAGGGGCGTTTATTGTGGAATTTTGGATTTGATTTGTAACATTTACAATTTGTCCAATGGTTTTCTTTTATCCTCTTTTATTTGCTTGAAATGGCTAGGTGTCAGTCCTGTTATTTTTTTGAACTGATTACTCAAATAGGCTACACTCGAATAGTTCAGGCGAAAAGCAATCTCACTTAATGAAAGTTCATCATATACCAATAGTTCTTTTACCTTTTCAATCTTTTGAGCGATGAAATATTTCTCGATGGTTGTTCCCTCTACTTCAGAAAACAGATTGGACAAATAATTATAATCATGATGTAACTGCCTGCCTAATATATCAGAGAGATTGGTTTTGGTGTCAGTTTCCTGATAATGTACAAGGTCAATGATGATGTTCTTTATTTTTTCAATAATGCGGCCTTTTTTGTCGTCTATAAGCTCAAAGCCCAAGGAAAGCAACACATCTTGCATTTGTTTCTTTTCTTGGTCTGTAAGCTCCTTGTCTACTATGACTTCGCCGAGACGGATATTTTTAATATCTATACTTAGTTTGTCGAATTCATTTTGCACCACCATAATACAGCGGCCGCAAACCATGTTTTTGATGAAAAGTGTTATCATAGCTGTTGTATGCTCGCACCGTATATTGAAAGAATTTTAATATTCAAATTTACGATTTTCAAATTGCCAAAATAGCGACAAAAAGAAAATTGGTATTGCAGTATTTTGGAAATGATTTGTAAAATTTACGGCTTGCCACTACTTTCTTTCTGTATTATAGCTATTTGGCCATCATTATAAGCCAATACTGTAGATTCCCGATCAACTGACAATACGTTTCGGCCGATAATTCGGCCAGAAAAAAAAGGATCAAAGTTTCCGTTATGCGAGATTTCGTGTGTAGGTTTAACTTCAGAAAACAATAAAAAAAGTGATACCAACAAGGTTAGGGATATCTGCTTTGAAAAATTAAATTGTTTTGATATTATCTACATAATACTCTACCAGCAACATGTGTCCATTCAGGTCATAGATAATGAAGTTCCCATTTTTTTTTCCATTTCTGTAGGTCATTGTTACTCTGTGCACACCACCTATGAAAACTTTCGTAACACCGTCCAGCTTGCCGTTTTTTAAGTTATTTATCACACTGATGTTTCCTTCATCATCAAAAAGGCTGACGTTTTCGCTTCCATCGGATCTATAAACGACGTCACTGACCAGACGATTTTCTTCGTAAATCTTTTGGTTTAAACGGATTCCATTTTCGTAAATAGACACGACGTCACAGTTACCTTCGGACCAGTTAAAAGTTCCGGAAAACGGCTCCTTCAAGTTATCTTTTCTGTAGCTTAAACCGTTCAGAACAATCAATTCGAGTGGAGCGTTCGTTAATCGATCGGACATATGTGAATAAGATATTTTATAAAAGGGATTCATAGTCGTTCATCTAATGACTGATGCAAGAGCCGTGTCCCTATAGATTATATCCAACCAAGCGAAGTTATATCCAACCAAGCGAAGACTTCTATAAAAAGAAATCAATTAGAACTCATATAAAGCTCTCAGAAGTTAGACAATTCTTTATCGCTTCATAAAAAAATTATCTCTAAATCTGTGCGAACGTGTAAGACAGTGGTTTTTTATATATTTCTTTGAGTAAAATGTCCAACCTTTCGTTATCTTATCGGTTCGCCGAAATAGCGTTTAACACCAGTTTGGCATCTTGAGGTTTAGAATTGTAAGTATAAACCATCATTCCACCTTTTTTTCCTTGTGTTGGCGTCCATTCGGCAATCTTTAAATCCTCTTTAAGGGACCTGCCCCCTTCGATATAGGAACCAAAAACTATTTTGGAAGCAGGTATTTTATTGACACTGGTCACATAGTTCATCATAAGTTGACATTGCTCTAAGGTGCGATCATACGATTGTATTTGAAAATAATTGAATGCATCTCCAAATTGTTCTGCAATCTTATTCCACGAATAGATATCCAGTCCGCTGGCCGTATGCAATTGCTTATTGCCAGGGGCTTTGAGCCCAAAATATTTGGTCAAAGCTGCTACACAGGACATAAATTCAGGATTGGCATCCATCGCACTACTATACCAACCACGATAACCAATTTCTTCATATTTTGGAAATGGCGGAACAGGGTTAGGTCTTCTTCCACTATGTTCGATATCAAGACTGATTCCATCCAATTTGTGTTTGTCCAGTAATAACGTCTTCAAGTTGTTTGCCCAAATCTCTGGTGTAGCATAACCATCGGGTTTTGCGTCTTGCCAACTAGCGTCATCGTCCACGTTCTGCAGTACTTTTATGCCTCTTTTTTGGAGTGTTTTGATATCGTCAAAATAAGCTCCATATGATTTATAGCTACTCATCATCCCCGTGCCGGCAGGATACTTTAAGGTATCTTGATATTGCCAATATTTAACACCAAAAAGGATAACCATGTCGACACCATCAGGTATATCCTTTAGTTTAAAATCTGGATTACGGCCATCAGTTATATAGTAGGCAATAAACTTTTGCTCGTTGTTTATCACCGCGGTATTCGCTTCTTGAAGTTGAATAACTTCACTCTTGCAGCCATAAAATATGGAAAGAAACACGATAGCCGTAGCAATAATTTGACTTTTTTTTATATTTTTCATATCATTTTGTTGTTTGTGAAAAACCGAGTAGCTTGTATTATAGACGGCCGAAATAACAAATTGTCCCGATATAATTTGAACCTCTCCGTATATTTTGCAATTTCGGCTTCCCTCCTAGATATGTAGGGCTAAATGCGTAGGTCTGTTGCAAATACCAAAGCCCGTTTTTCGGGATTACAAGTTTTAACTACCTACCCTTTTTTGGCGCATCTCCATAAGAAAGGGCAACGAGCGACTCCAAAACATGATAATAAAATAATTTATAAAAAATTACAGTGGCGGATGTCGCTTACCAAACTAATCCCGTTGCGCACCAAAACAATACATCAAGAAGTTATAATAAAAAATTTAAGGACAATTTCACCTTTCAACCGACCTATTTAAAGTAGGTAATCTAGGAACAGTTAATCTGGCGTCATACAACAGCTCCAAGTCATAAAGCTGCTCGGAGATTTTAGAAATGAAAACTTAATCGAAAAATCCATCTAAACGCGGAGTATCCTAATTTAGAAAACTTACCAATCAATTATACTTATATAAAAGTAACAATCAAATTAAGCACAAACAAATGGAGAGAAGTACCCCGATCATCTTATGCCTTCTGACAGGCTTGTTCGTATTAATATCATGCAGAAAAGAACATCTACAAACGCTGAGTGAACGTCAGGAAAAGTCCATTCAGATATTAAGTTTTTCTAATGCAGAATTAAGGAACTATTTAGACCAGGCCGAATACCCAAAGCCGGCAAAAATAGAGTTGAAGTCCTCGACCGCAGATTCGGGCTTACCGAATGTTCCAGACGACTTTAATTCACTGAGTTCTGTAGCAAATGTTGACCCGTATGCCGAGTTGCTTACTTCTGTAATTGATAATAATTACGTAGAAGCGATATTAAATGCTAATGGTGAGATTATTGTAAGTGACGTATTGTATAAAGTTACGCCGTATGGAACCTTCTTTGCTGGTAAAGATAATGCTGAAAATCTTACGAAACTTTACGAATCAATAAATAAATCCTATCCTATCAAAACAGATGAGGATTCTTATAAACGAATAGATCTATCCGCATTTATAGATGTTAACGCAGACCTGGGACTTGGGGAAGATATGGTTTTTTTGAAAGATAATATTGGGTTCATACCGACCTTCGTGGATGACAAATCGCTCAATCTACCAACGAGACCATCAAGATTAGACGATTTTATGACGGAGGATGACCAACATACCGGACGCCCAAGTCGCGAAGGAAGAGAGCCCATAGATAGCACCAGTCGTGGCGATGATGGTTCGATAGTTACGAACGGACCCCGCCCCAGCCGTGGAGGTGATGGTTCCACAATTACGAATGGACCTCGTCCCAGTCGTGGAGGTGATGGTACATCTCGACCTTCTCGTACCGGCGAAAACCTTATCACCTCAGGATCAGAGCTTGATCCGGCAATGTTTGAAAACCTCTTGGTACGACAGATGAACAATCCAGAAGGAAAACTACTAAAAACCATTTTTGAAAATAGTACCGAGTACAACTACTTTGATGACAGTGATTATAGAACGAGTGTTTTACTGTATAATCGAAATTACGGCTTCGCAAGAAGTGTTGGAATTAAAGTGAAGCAACAAAAAGCCGGCGGCTTTTTTCAGCTAGGCATCTGGGGAAAGGTTAATGCCGAGGAAATCGTTGCTGGCTGGACTGCGGTAGAATTTGAGACATTAGATCTTATACCTCCAATGAGTTTAACGTCTGATGCTTGGCGTAGCTTCACAGATCCGACATGGAATAAGCCTGATTATATTCCGGTATATAAAGCTGGTGATATCTTTCAAATTCTTGTCCCTTACGATATTCCAAATATCTTCCCAATCGGTCCAGATAATTTCTCGGGAGAGTTTAAGATCAATGAAAAGACTGTAAAGCCACTTTTAAAGCAAGGATGGGATGCGCTTAAGAAAAAATTAGAAACACCCATTGGAACGAAAGTAAAAACCATCAACGTTAAAGATGGGACTATTGAAGAAATTTCGTTGGCAGAACTGGATAAGGCTCAGTTAGGCTTAATATACAAAAAGGTAGAAACAGCGGGTTCGGACGGTAAAGTGAGATGTGTGTTGATGCCTTATGTGACAAGAGAGTTTAATCAAGATAAGATCGAAAAAGAGTTTGCTTTCGCTATTCAGGATTTTGAAATTAAAGTCTCCACCGATTTTAAAAGTATAAATTTCGATCCAAAAACACTTGATAATCTTAAAAAATCAATCAAAAATGGGTTTCGGTTTACTCGAGCCGACGTTTTCGGTGCATCAAAGAGAAACGGCATCTGGCGAGGTGTTCGAGTCTATACAAAGTAATATACCTACATTTAGTCACTATCGATATATATGGTGAAAGACCCTGCTGGATATGACCGTTGGTTGTCTTTAAAAACGTCAATTCGCCTATTTCCGTATAATAAGGTATCGGCAGAATCTATAGATGCAACTTGTTACTTATTCTCATATGTTGGATAAGTAACAAGTTGATCTTCATAATAAATCATCCGCTGATCTGTATAAGTTGCAGCCCCTGAACTGTACGATATGCCTTCTTTCTGAAAGCACTGCACAAGACCCACCTTAAATAGTTCGATGAAAAAGTTCACAGATACCGTTTGCGTGAGCGCTTTTTAATTTATTTTAGGAGGTAAAGGCTGCCTTGGAATAAGTAGCTATGAGAGTCTGTTGGCTTCTAGATCCAAATCCCTCTGATAGTATTCCATCAATCTGCTATTTTCTTGGTATATCAACAGCTCATCTTATCAATACTCCAATCCCCTTCACCGTATTGGACGAAAGAAAAAAGTATTATAGTATACGGAAACTTCGGAAGATAAAAAAAATAACTATACCATGATAGAAGAAAGTCAAGATTACTTGGCATAGTATGCATATCGACCGCTGCAAGTGCAGCAAAGAGCATACAAATTAACACCGAAGCACATATACGAGTAAGAAATCCCACACAGAATAACAAACCGAATATCAATTCATCTGTAGCCAAAAAACCTGAAACAAAAATGGGATGAGGTACCCCTATTGCTTTCATAGCTGTATCCATTGATTCAATAAATACAGGATCAAAAAGCTTTTTGTAGCCACTTATTGCAAAAAAATGCTGCGATGGCAATTCGCATAAAAGTTGGCATGATATTGAACTTGCATAACGAAAAACTTAAAAATGGATTATTTCTGTTTGATTTCATTGAATAATATTCGTATAACAGTGGACGATTTCGGATGCTATTTGTCCCATTGAAATAATAGGAAATAAGAATATGACCAATTCAGTTTGGTATTTGTGAAATTATTTATGTTTCAAACTATCAAGCGTTCAAGATTTGCAGGTCCAAAAAGTTGACGGTATAATCAAATAATATGCGAGCTATAGAATCAATCCTTGACCATTCCTTTTGAGCTGCGAATGAAGCGGCCTGCGAAGCAGAATGAAAAAGAAAATTATGGATGTAATTAGTTTTTCCAGTTGCCGGGTTACCCGTTGTGCGTGAACGCTGGTATCCAATGTAATGGAAAGCGTCTCTCACTGAAATCGTCCATGACGTTCAATGTACATATCGTTTTTCCACTGGCCAGCGTGTCTTGCATGAAATCAAGACTACGGGTGATGTTCGGTGCTTTAGGACAGCGTAATGGTGCTTCTAAGCGTGCCAAAAAACGTTTCTTGCGTTTGTTCCTCAGATTGGCCCCCATAGTTGTACAAATACGGTAGACACGCTTATGTTTCCAGACATGGTGCAACTTTTTGAGCCGGTGATGCATCATCCACAAACCCCACGCCCGGTGGAGTTCTGACAGTTTGGAAAGCCTAACGATGACTTCCGTGTCATTGTTAGGCTTTGCTCGGTAGTAAAAAACAGATGTAATTAGGCAGAATATTGCAAGGGTCTACCGTAGGCTCATCCCGAAATCTTCGCGCGGCAACCTACGAGCTCACGCTTTTGGTCAGACCCTAGAGCTTTTTATTCGTTTGTGTTTGTATTAGTGGCACGATGAACTCACTCCGATCGGTCTTCGATAACGTCTTTTAAAACGGCGATCCGTAAAGTCTGCGCGGCAACAATCTTTTTGTACCGGGCCAACCACTTTTCCATTTCATTGAGCTACTTGAGTTGTGAGACCTCCATGTCCGAACATTTGCTCTTTCAGGAATAGAACGTTCCTTGACTGATGCCGCGCTCACGGCAGATCTCCGAAAACGAATGACCCGACTCCTGGCGTGATAAAATTTTGATGATCTGTGATTCGCTAAACGTGCTTTTTACAAATTAATTCCTACTCGCAGCGTATGCTTGGTGTCCATTGTATATTGCTTGCCGCAACTGCATCTCTGTTATGTCCACTTATATCCTTTATTGAACGACCTTCTGCTGCATTAAACTTCCAGTAACCAACAAGTCCAGCACTTGAGGGATCGACACCACATATACCATTGGTTATCTCAGCCTGAGATAAAGCCCTTGACCAAATTCGAGCCTCGCTTATAGCGCCATTTAAACCACGCCCTTGCGCTGATCGACCGAAATAAAAGCCGTCCTTGGTATTGGTCAAATCAAATACTCTATTAGCAGTAGTAGTTGCTAATAGCTGTCCATCGACATAAACGCGAAGCTTGCCGGCATCATAAACTGCAGCGATATGATACCATGTTCCAGTGTTGAATGCGAAATTCACATTGGTAGCCGTTACCCCACCTGCAGCTTGAAGTTGATTAGGCTGTACCGTAACATCACCGAAACGCAATAAAAATGCTTCTTCAATCCCCATTATACTACTAATAAAAGGAGAGCTTGTCTGAAAGCTATTCGCCATCACGCGCGTCTCCATGGTAATATTTGACATAGCCCGAAGAGATTCGTTATTTTTTGAAAAATCGACTTTAAAGTAATTATTGGTCAGCACGGCAGCGTTAGTTATAATAACCTGCTTGATGATCAAATAGAAGGTTTTAGATGCCTCAATAAGTGGCAGACCAGATACCTCACGTATGGTGATCGGCATCATGTATGCTTTACCGACTTCAAATTTATCGGTGCCGGTGATTCGGAATGTTACTGAGTTAGACAATGTGGTTCCTGGCTGTATTGAAACCATGCCTGAGGAAAAAGTATATGCACCATCGGGAACCGCCTCATATGAGGTTCCAAAACGTTCATTATAGGATGCGATCAAAGAAGGGTCGGCAACAATCTCAGCGCTTACTGAACTTTCGGCAGGTTGCGTAGCTGTAATGTTAAATGCTTGTTCTCCGCCACTATTATCAACTGTCAGCTGGCCGGTATTACTAACCTCAGCTGATGTTAAGTAAACACTGCTTGCATTGAGGCTTTCATTTTTGCAACTGCAAATAGAGCACACAATAAAAACAGCATACAACAAACTATATATTTTATTTTTCATACTTCTAAAAGTTATAGAACAGTACTACTGTACTGCCGGATTCAAAATTTGTATCGCCTCCCTAGTCCATTTGTAATCTGGGTTTAGCGGATACTCGTATTCGGTATGATAGCTTCCGATACCGCCCTTGGGGCCCTCGATGGGATTCCAGTATGCGAATCCCAATAAAGATGGAATTCTTCCATAACGAGGGTCAGAAAAAGTGACCCCGCCATTTCGCCAGTTTGCCTCAAAATTCTCGCATGGAACAAATTTGTGCGGTGGACATTCACCAAGCCCATAAGTGCGAAGGCGATTTTGAAGCACTGTTGGAGAACTTGAGTTATAGGCCTGTTGCATGAAATAATTATAATAGGGCTCAATTTCGGTATGGCTGTAGCCGTCAATAATCAATAGCTTATCCGTGCCCGATTTTGGCCCCAAATATTTGCCCAAAGCTTCAAACAAACGCAAAACGTGAGGGTTTCGACCGTTAACTGCATATCGGCTACCGAATATTGAATTGAACTCTGCTGATTCCGAGGGTTCGTAGTCCAAGTCAAATCCATCAATATTGTATAATGCGATGGTATCAGCAATCGCCCTGGCCACATCGTCTATAGCCTTCATGACATCTGTTTCCACTAACTGTGGATCATTTCGTCGCATAATCTGCTCTACGCCACTACCAAAACTCGTTATTACGAATCTAGTACCCTTCGTTTTACGTATCTGTTGCATCGTCTCCCAGTTGTGCGATCCCAAAGGCGGCATCCCACCCCAGAAAGCGACTATATCGACACTGTCAGGAATTTGGTCTATTACGCTCATAGTTTCCGGACTTCCAGGTGTGTTTAATCCTCCCCACCATCCAAAATAGATTTGATGGTCGCTACGTTTGTAAGCTCGAAGATTTTCGTAGTACACATCATCTCGCTGGGGAGTTAATCTCTCTACCGCTTCGGCGAGAGGATCATTATGCTTTTTGCAAGCTGCTGAAAAACATAATGACGTTATTAAAATTATAACGTACAATTGAAATTTGATTGCATTCATGTTATATCTAATTTTCTAATATCTGGTTGACTGTATTAATAATCTGATTTTCATATTAATCTTTAACACTATAAGGGACGTGCATCCCACCAAAGGCGCGTTCCTCCGTTATCTGGGCCACCAAGTAGAGATATCGCTTGTTCCACCTGAGCGCCATTCTCTTGATATTGCTGAAGTGGATATGGCAATCGACGAACCTGAACAGCTTGGTCAACTGTGCCGCCACTGCGGTTCAGTGCAACAGGAAACAGCCTAGGGTATCCTGTACGCCTAAATTCTGTCCAAGCTTCCTGACCGTTTGGATATGTCGCTATCCATTTTTGAGTAATTATACGTTCTAGATTTACTTGGAAAGTATCTGAGTTTCTCCATCTGATAGACACACCTCCCATAGACGTACGGCTGTAGGCACCGCCTGACGTGTAATCCGTGTAATCGGCGGGCCGCAATATTTCATCGTTAAGGTATCCGGTTGGCATATTAACACCAAGTTCCGCAAAAGAAAGCTGTACACCAGCCTCATATAGTTGTTGAGCATTACCATTCATATTCCAGCCACGTAATGCACCTTCAGCACGTAGAAAATATACTTCAGATGCACGCATCCAAGGAATCCCGGTATCGTCTGATACATTGAGTCGAGAGAATGGTTGATACAGTGCCGGTACGACATTAATTCCTGTACGAACACCGACATATTCATCGGGTCGAATAACAGAAGGTAGAAAGAAGCTGGCGATCCGAGGGTCTTTGTACCCTCTAAGATAGGAATCCATCGATGCTCCCATTCTAGCCTCATTATAGTCTTGGGTTAATGTTCTCAAAGGATTTTTGAAGTTCAGTCCTGCTGCAGGTTTCTGGAGAGCTCCATCTGCAACGATGTCCAGCAGTCCGGCAGGATGTCTTACAGCTTCTTCCGCTAAAAGGCGTGCGTTGGCAGGATCAACATAGACCATACGTATAGCTAGCCGAAGTTTTAAGGAATTAGCGTACTTCGCCCACTGCATATAGTCACCGGCATAAATCTGGTCATAAGGTGCCAAAGTTTTACCTGCCGAAGCACCCTTTTTATGAAGCACATCAGCTGCCTCCCCTAACTCCTTAATAAACGTCCGATATAGACTCTCTTGGCTGTCATAGGCCGGTGTAAAGGTACCTGTTGGAATCTGAGAATAGGGCACAGGACCATAACTATCCGTCATCCGGATCATACCGGTAATTTTAATAAGCTGTGCAACAGAAAATTGCAGTGAATCGCCCGAAAGGGCTGTCGCTTCCTCCACCTGCTTCCAGGCATTCATCAACCGCCCAGACAGACTGAATTGCTCATTGACCCACTGAAGATTAAACCCATACGTCAGGTTGTTCGTATTTCCATTCCAGTTGTTGGCTTGGCCCATATAACCTGAATAGCAATCTGCAGCAAGGTTAAAAGCAACTTGATAGCTATTTACGAAAGTCGTGCCCGCTCCAGCATCTGCAGCCGGAATTACCGCATTGATCATGATCGGAAAATTCCGACCGATTAAATAGCCATCTGCTTCCATTTGCTCACGCGTAGCGTTGTAAGGGTTGGTGTTGTATTCAGCATAGTTTTTAGTACAACTGGCTAAAAAGAAGCTGACCATTCCAGTACCGAGGGTAAAAAACCAAAGTCGGCATATTATATTTTTACTTTTCATGAGTGTACACGTTGAATTTAAAATTGGGCTCTGATACTAAATCCAAGACTCCTATAACTGGGTTGGCGGAAGTAATCGACACCTTGATCGTAGGTGCCGGTGGAGGATGTAGATTCAGGATCGAAAGGTGATTTATTGTAAAACATAAATAGGTTTCTGCCGGTTAACGACAGCCGTATGGCAGGACCTTTGTCATCAAACCAAGCGGTTGGAAGATTATATCCTAGCGCCACCTCTCGCAGACGTACGTTGGTTGCACTGTAAATGTAATAACCAGCCATACCACTCGTTCCAAGGCCAAGCGTATTGTAATAGCCTTGCACATCGGGATACAAGCTGCCGTAAACCATTACACCACCATTATCTCGATCCAGCGCAGATTGTTCAGAAACACCGAATGCATCCATCATCGACTGCGTATAGGATACTCCAATTCCTCCAACACGCGCATCAATAAGAAAGGACAAATCGACGCCCTTGTAGGAAAACTGGTTATTCCACCCTAAATTAAAGTCGGGCATCGCACTCCCCACATAGCGACGAGGAATCGTCACTTGCGCAATGGATCGATCCATCGGATTAACCCATAAGTTACCTTGATTATCTTCTCTCAAAACTTGAGAGATATAGAAATCAGCCATCGTTCCTCCTACGGTTAAAACGTTCTGGAAATCACCCAAGCCGCCAACAAGACGTTGTTCATTCTCATAAGGCTCACTGGTAGCTGGGTTTATAAAACCATCCGAAAGACGCATCACACGGTTTCTATTCAGAGAGAATACGAGTCCCGATGTCCAATCCAACTGATTGAACTTACCATGATGCGACAAGCTTGCTTCAATACCGCGGTTGCGGATGTCACCAGCGTTGTAAAAGAAAACCGTATAGATACTACTGCCCAAAAGTGGCTGTTCTAAGAGCTGGTTCGTGGTGTTCGATTGGTAGGCCGTAGCATTCAGTGTTAAGCGATCTTGCAAGAAGCGAAGTTCGATACCTGCCTCATAAGACCGCGTACGCTCGGGTCTGTAATCAGCGAAAGGTGCTGGACGAAAAGAATCGTCTACTAAAGAGAACACCGGATTGGCGATTCCAAAGCGTGGAGGATTTCCTACTTCAGCATAAGAAAAGCGCACTTTAGCAAAGGAGATTGCTTCCTTTGAAATATTCCACTTATCGCTAATCACACCGGACACACCTATTGATGGGTAAAAATAAGACGAGCTTGTCGCAAATTCCTTTGGCAATTGAGAGGGCCACTCATATCGTCCTGTCAGATCCATAAACAACCAATTTTCATACCCGAATTGGGTCGTAGCAAATGTAGATTGTAGTTGTGTACGACTGTAGTTTTGTGTCGCTGGATTATCTGTATTCTCCTCAACAGAATAGAAATTGGCTAGCCGAAGAAGATTTCCCCCTGCACCCAATCCATCCACAAGGTCATCTTGATAGCTCGCTCCAACATTAGCACGCAATGAAAACCTATCAGAAAACTGGTGCTGCGCACTAGCTATCAAATCGAGGTAAGTATTCTTACTGCTTGTTTTGCCGGTGAGGTAATACCCGAATTCAGAGGCAAATAATCCCCAAGTTCCTGCTGGTCTTTTTGTTTCGTTATGCGCAATGCTGTTATCAATACGAACACGTCCAGTAATGTTTAACCAACTAGACAATTTATAATTTGCTGTGGCGCTCATCATGTAGCGATCGATCGTATTGACACGCGTTTGTGCATCGGAAATCCAATAGGGGTTCTGCATACCAAGTCCTTGATCTTGATATGGCCAAAATTGGGTAGAAATCAATCTATTCGGATCATACCTCGAAAACACCCGATACTTCCTAAAGTCATCTCCTGGAGGAAAAAGATATACCGGCACTATCGGATTCTGGTATTGTCCCTGTGCCACCATATTGTTATCGTCTAGTCTCACATACATGGCGCTAAAGTCTGCTGTCAACCGGTCAGTAAGCTGGCTATTATGCCGTAGATAAAAGTTATAGCGGTTAAATGTATTGTTCCGGATAAGTCCCTCTGCATTGTTTGCTCCTGCCGAAAACAGTGTTTGGCTCCGTTCTGTACCTCCCGAGATACTGGCAGAATTAAAAACGTTGAATCCTGTTTGGAAAAATTCGCGCGGACTATAGTTCGAAGCCTGGGGTAGTCTTGCTCCCCAACTCGCATATTCCTGTGGATTTGCCTGTCCATATGTATTCTGGAACCTTGGCATGACAAAAGGTGAGAAGAAATCAGAGCTGTGTGAAAGACTGACTTTTATCTTGCCACTGGTACCTTTTTTTGTATTCACCAATAATACCCCATTTGCTCCCTGATTACCATAAAGCGCAGTAGCAGAGGGCCCAGTGAGCGCAGTAATGCTTTCAATATCTTCAGGGTTGAAACTGGATATTCCCTCTCCACTTACCACGCCTTCAAATGGGCCATTCGCGGCGCCTGCATTTGTGTTCGGGATTGGAATTCCATCAACGACATACAATGCATTATTATTACCAGCAATCGATTTGGTCCCCCGCATCACGACGCGGGTAGCGCCCCCAATGCCGGACGAACTTGAATTAATGGTAACGCCGGCAATTTTTCCTGTTAGGCTGTTGACAAAATTGGCATCTTTGTTTCGGGTAATCTCTTCAGCTTTAAATTCCTGCACATTGTAGGTCAATGCTTTTACGGATTGCTTAATCCCCAAGGCCGTTACCACGATAGCCTCCAATTGTGCTTGCTCCGCCAGCAACACGATATCAAGCTGGGTTTGTTGGCCTAATCGCAGTTCTTGGCGAAGGTATCCCATAGATGAAAGTACGAGAGTGTCTCCGAATTCGGCCTCCAGTCGGAAGCGTCCGCTGATGTCAGTGGACGTACTTCCTCCTCTGCTGCGATTGACAACAGAAACGCCTGCCAGCGCCCGCCCCAAACTGTCTCGCACAACTCCCTCAATAGGTTGTATACTAATGTTTTCCGACTTAGTTTTCTCTAGTTCATGATGCAGTACGTTGTACGAAGCTAGTGCCTGAGCAACAGGTGCATTGCTAAGATTGGCCATCACTTTTGGGCTTCTGGATACTAAATTGCCATCGTGAAAGAGATCATATCCACTTTGCTGTCGGATTTCCTTTAACATGGATCCTAACGGTGCATTACCCTGATCAATAGTGATCCGGTGTGCCATCGTAACAGCACGAACTTGTATAAATGATACGAAAAGTAATAAGACAGTTAGTCGCATAACCACTAATGCTTTTGGGTATAGGGATCCCACCAGATCCATTTTAATTAGATATTTTATATACATTTGCTTAATGTAGTGTGTGATACAGTCTGCCTAAATATTCCAAAGTACAGACATCTAGAGTAATAATATTCATTTTTAGAGCGTGTCCGCCAAATTTTAAACAGCGTCATAAGCTATCTACGTATAACTGTTTTTTAATCATTTATCTGTTTGATTTTCTTTCATATTACAGGTTGTTTTGGGTTTATATTATGTTAATTTCATCAAGCTCATTATTCCGATTGACATAAACTTTTCGTCCACGAACCTCAAAATTTACGAGGTCGAATAGTTTGATCAGGCTTAATAGTTCGAATAGCCTTTTATTCCGGAAAACCCGGTCCCTCTTTGCACGCTATCGTAAAAAGACGAGAAGTAGATCACTTCTATGTCGTATCATCGGATTATTTCCTTCATCACTGTTCGGAAATACAATTGGTTAAGGGAAAAATCACCTTCAGTTTAAAACTTTAGCACGTTCATATCATATACAAGTTAGACGACTGAAATTTCAAATTGTCCCTAATTTTAAAAAAAAGCTAAATCGATCAGCTATTTAATTTATCCGTTAAAGTTCGCTGGTCTTGTGACAAATAATGGTTAGCCATTCAGCAGCGAGTATGTAAGCTTCCCTTAAAACAGCTATGGATATTAATGGAGCCTACTATTCTTGGACGAGTAAATACTCGGGCATGGAGGTTCTAATTTCAAGTCTACCAAGTTTTAGTAACTCTTATATTCCATCAAAATCCTTTTTAAAGTTAATCCGGAAAATATCAGAGATAAAGTTCCATCGGTACTCTCGCCAGCATAATTTAAAGCTTTATCGACGTAAACTTGATTCACATTGCTCCCTTCATACTTTAAATATTTAGTAAGATTCGCGCCATTAATTGACCTGGTTGCAACGCGCCCAAAAAGAGGGTGATTTTTAGGATATCTAGTATCGGTTACGGTCTGCCCAGTCGTGATAACATAAACGTTCTTTTGACCAAATCCTATTGTCGCATCTTGAATATCAAAGCTCTCTAAATGGTAATCATCTTCATTATCAGGTTTGATAAAGTTGATCACGCAATTGTTATATCTTAGAGATTGTACTGTCTCTCCCGAAAATTCATCATATCGAGAAGATTTACTCGTAGGTAGTCCAAAGACATTTTGGAAATCGACAGGCTTGCCCCCAATTTTAACTCCTACTGTATTATCGCTGGGTTTAAGTAGGTACATTTTGCTGGCATCCGTTAAATCCTGCGCCGTAGCCCATGCACTGCAAAATAACACAAGAGCTGTTAAAACTGTTTTCATATTTATCTCTGTCTATTTATTACGAGGATTGATTGGTTTTCCGGTGGAATCACACTTGGTTTTTAATTTTTTTCGGGGTCAACTAGGTTTGCACGTTCAATTTTTACTGGTATTAAATCTGTATCTATCTATTCAGTCGAGAAAAACTGGAAGTAAGCTCGCTATAAGGACGATGGAAATTATTAAATTGCAGCATTCTCCATTAGTCCGAAACATATGATTCTAATTCGCTCGGACACATCGAACAGAATACCTGACATCGTTGATTTCGTCAATTATCGACGTTTTCCAGTCGCTGATGGTCGCGCCGTTCTTCGATACATCGATCGAAAGGGCCTTCACCCTGCCGTCTGCATCACGCGCCCAATACCTCCCCCGAGGTGATACTACTGTGCTCTCCGTAATTGCGTAGCCATAGCCCAGTAAGGCGTCCGAACGGGTATAGCCCGCCAAAGGGAAGAATAGTTTTTGGGAGTACCGGGGATAATTTAACTGAACCACCGTACCGGCATCCAAAGGGTATTCAAGGCCAAAAAGTCCGACATCGTTTTTTTCGACCGTAGCGAACCGTACCACCTTAGCGGTTTCGTTAAAGTATCTTGCCTGTGTCAACAATGTCACTTCGTTCACCGTGGGCAGCCGCCAGGTGCCTTTCGGAACTAACCCAAGGCAGGGATCGGAGCCCGAAGGATTGCTAATAGAGAACACGGTTGAAAAAGCGGCAGCGCCAGCATTTGGATATTCACTTGAAGACTCCGGATTGGCTTTTAACCTACTACCAGAAAGTAAAAAAACGACGTTCGTCCTTGCCCAGCGCACACCGGCAACTGTCACGGGCGACTCAATCATCTGAATGGAGAGCTTATAGGAACTTCCGATCGTGCTCTTGAATGCCACATGTGAAAATGGCAATGTGGAGGCCGGAAAGTCTACCGTGGCTTCGCTCGAAAAAGCACTCGATTTGTTTATCCTTATTTTTGCTGACTGTAGTGCAAGCGTATTTGCCCCCAGGTTGGTCGTATTGTCCACGGAGTAGAGGTTGTACGTCCATGTCTGAGGGCTTGTGGATGTCGGAAGCACACCTGTAAGGTCGTAGTTCTTGATGTTCGAGTAGTTGCCCGTAAATATATTGAGGTCGCCGTACTTGAGCACTCCGGCCCCCGAGGTGTTGACAACGTTCCTTATCGTTGTGCTCACATCGATCCCCCCGAACATTCCCGAGGCATCGAGCACCACCTCATATCTGGCGGTCTTCCGCTGGAAAGTTATGTTCAGCAGGTTTTCTCCGAAAACCGTGTTGATCGTGCCGGAGCTCAGCAGCACGTCCCTAGCTTTGGTGTCATTCCCGGACACTACTCCTCGCACAATTTGCGGAACAACATTCGCATCGTTAACCGAAAAAGCAAACCAGTCGTACGACTTGCCCGCATCGATGTTGATCTGGGTGGCTGAACCAACGCTCGCAACAATATCCACAACGGGCGTGCTCCTGCTTTTATCAGCGGTATTGTAGATCTGCAGCCTGTACTTGACACCGGACGGCAAGGGTGAGCTCGAGGCCGATTGCAGCGTCTTCTGCGGACTGGACATAGCCACTTCCTTTCGAAGTGCTCCACCGCCATGCACTCCCGAAGGCATGTCCCGGATTTCCACCAAGCCCCGGTATTCCAGACCAGATGCCCTATCTTCCAGCACGGGCGCTGACGGTTGGGGGAAAGAACCGGAAGAAGGTACGACATCGCTGCGCAGCAAACCCTGCCCACTACCCGTATGCATGCCCTGCATCTGAACGTCATCACCGTCTACGCCGTTGACCTGTACACTGAGCAACGTACCACCAACCGCTGTACCCTCTGCACCATCACGCGTGCACGACTGCAGCAGCAACGCAAAAAATGCCGCGCAGAAAAACAAATTTATCTTCGAAATCATAAAAAAATCAAAATTAAAGCATTGCAAAGCAATCGTCCGTCCCGGATGATCTTTCGAATTAAAAATCGATCTTCGAGGTACCCCCGATCTGTTGATCGTCCCAATCTTCGACCTGTGGAACATCCTGTGAATCTGCAGATCCCACCTTAACCATCGCTGAACCGACAGGGACTCCATCTTCCATCTCGACCAACGTCATTTTGATAACCGGTGGCACATAAAGTTTTTTGATTTTTTTATCCATTTTTTTAGTATTACTCGATACGCTACAGATCAAGCTGTAACTTTTGCGATCATTTAACGCTTAAGGATAATTAGCTATCAATAACTAAATGTCTTCCCTATCGCGTTCACATTATAGACGATCGTTAACCGCTATTGTCCCTTAAAAAAATTTAATCTGCATTGAAATTTATTTGCCTATCTTTTTTTCCTAAAATACCCAAACAAACCTCTTTTAGAAGTAGATTGTATGGAACATCGTATTTCCTTGCAGCGTTATAAGTTTCTGAATAGCTGAACTATCACGATAACCAATTTACCTTGTCGGTTATGCAATTAAGCTCGGCAGGTGTATTACATTTTATCATCACACGATTAACCATAAATTTTATTCACATCTTTTGTAAACAACAAGGTCAAACCTTGTTTTAAAAAAATATACCGCCCCATTTGAGGCGGCACACAAACAACTACGGTAAAAGGAAACATCTTAACTTATTGCGTTACAACAAGAACAATGTAATAGACGACTTGAAAGCACTATTGTCCCATACTTTTTTGAAAATTGCTGGTCATAAGTATTTTTAATACACCCGCCGAAATCAGTGTAAGAATTACTGGGACAATATAGATAGATGGCCGTCATTAAATACAGGATCATGACATTCTGTGTTCAAATTTTCAGCAGGAGCCGCCGGCGGCGGCTCCTAAATTTTAGTTACGCGACCAAAAAATTAGCTGATCAAGTATGTATCCTATTGAAGATGGACAGTAGGATACAAAACTAAGATTTCTTATTCGCCGTTAGATTCATTTGAAATCGCAAATTCGATCTTAGTCGCGCGGTTTAGTTGATAAAGGTATTTCTTTTCCAACACATTTCCCTTTAGGTTATAGAGATAGTAGGATCCTTTCCTATCGGTTTTCGCATTTGGGTTGAATGTTGCAATGCCTATTTTATCATCCAAATCATGACTGAAGTTCCATGTTACAATATCACCGGAATCGTCATTGGGAAGAGTTAAGAAGGTTTCAAATACTCCGTTTTTGGAAGAGAGCCTGTACAAGGACCGATCAATAGCAAAGAACCAACTACCTTGACGATATAAAAAATGCACGGATCTGCGCATAATCCCGAACGGATCAATGATATTGACCGGTTCAGCTTTGTATGGCGAAAGAATAGCATCATTGGATTTAACCACTGAAAAACTATCTTGATCTCTTGTGATAACTTCAACATCCGAATAGTCATTCTCACCTGCTAAAGCGACGAATTCCCTATCTTTGAAGTACAACGAGTCAAATCTGAGAAAAACTTGATTCGGAAAGCCATTCACTGTATTGAAATAAATCTCCTCGAAGACCCGAAAACCTAGCCCTTTTTCAAACCCTACGATAGGAGTTGAATTATTCTCAGAGACGATTAAACCCGATTTACCAAAATTATATTTATCTTGTTCGTATATATTACCACTTACAACGCCATTGGTTACCATATGTGCCTGCCCGTCTATCAAAATGATATTGTACAGATTACCGTTCAAGAATTTGTCTGAGCTGGACCAGCTATACGTTGGCACTAATGGTTCTCCGGTAATCACTGCTGTATATTTTGCGTAAAGGCTTTGTATATTCAGACTTTTGTAGTCAACATCAATTATCGGATAGTCTCCAAATTTACTTACCACACGCATGGTTATAAAATTCTTCGCTTTGTTTTCAGTATTTAAGTAACTTAGGTGTAGATTGATTGGTTCACGGCCTAAGGCGAGACCTGCAAAATTTCTGTAACGTATAACTTTATCATCATCGACACTTTTGTATCCGAAAACTTCAATTTGTGTGCATTTTTTTTCATCACTACTCAAAATAAAAGAACCTTCTTTAACGCCGGCTAGCGCGTAAATTTTGAAATCGGACGTGTACACAACATCTCGGGTGACATCCTTGATAACCAGTCTACAGTCTGATATGCCTGTAGGCAATTTACTCACCTCATAGCTAAAATCTTTCTGTCGTCCTAAGGTATCTCCGCTCACTGTCCAAAAATACGACAATGAATTAGGCAAAGAACTTCCATTTTCAATATCGATAAAAGCTTCAATCCTTACGGTATCGAATAAGCTATAATAGAATACTCGATTTTGCAAAAGCTCACCGTTGGCCATCTTGATAATTGGAACCATTCCCAAGCCCCGCCCATCTTGCTCTAAACTGTCTTTGCATCCAAATAGCAATAAAACAGTTCCTATAAATATAAGCTTGATCGTTTGCTTCATAATCTGGGCAGTAATATTCTTTGCTCATTAATATTTCCGTCAGGATAAACGATATTTTGCTCAAAATATGCACGTAGCCTTTGTATATAATAAAAAGTCACCGGTACCTCATTAAATGCTGTAGTGCTTGGCATATTATACCAACAGTATCCACGCTTATCCTTACCAACAGGATCTGAAGGATCAGATCCTGGATAATATATTTCGATCCACTTCCTATATACTTCCTGATGAAATTGACCAAATTTACTTCTCCAACTAAACCACCAATCTGGTTCTAAAAGTTTCTCTGTAAATTTACAGCGAAAGTGCCGAGAAATAACCGACTCATTGGTAAATCCCTCGCTATTATCAAGATATAAATCTATGTTAACGAAATCTTCTTTATGTACAAGCGATCGGGAAACTGTTAGAAAAAGTGTATCGGAGGAACTATTTGATCGTAGGATCGTTTCTGAAATTCTTATTCCATCTTCCAAACCATTTTCGCAGCAATGTTGAACACGAACATTGTACCTTCTATCCTGTGATTGGGGCTGTCCGATTAATTTGATAGGAATAGCAACAACCGCTTCGTCTATATGATTTGGTACAGCGCCGAAAGAATATATCATACTATCTAAATACACCTCAGCTATATCAGTAGATTTCAGGGAATCCCGGAAGGCAAACTGTAGATAAGCGTTGTTTGTGATAAAAACCAAAGGATCAGGCTTGCAACAGCTGAACGCTATTAATATGTATATATAGTTAATTTTCAACATCATTATAAACCGTTACTTTCTCAAAACAGACTCTTGTTCGGGTTGTGGAAAAACATACACAGATTGACTGGGTTGTAGATTTCCATTTAACCGAAACAAAGGCAAGTTACGGCGTTTATTGAAGAAAAATAAATATCCTTCCCCAATATACTCTTGCTGTACCTCCAATGCAATTTGATCTTCTAAAGCGGCGCTACTGGTAAGATCTTCGTGGTTGAGATTGCGTGATTTTAAAAGGATGTTAAAATAATGAAGTGACTTAGCTTTATCGTATGCGAGAAATGCCTCTGCAGCGATTAAGTATAATTCCGGCAAATTTATCAGTTGGATCTCAAAAAATCTTGACCTGTCCAGTTGCGAAAGTGTATCTAATCTGCTTTCTTCAGGGATATCAAATTTTATAAACAGACCACTTGGATTAGCATACCAGTGCTGATTTCTAACATTAAGCTTAAGTAAATATTCAAATGCGTCACGTTCATTCGATCGTAACACTTGGAAAATTGCGTTTGGTTGATTGACAGTGCCGAAATATCCGGATACATATTTCCGGTGGTCAGGGACATAAAGTCCAAAAATATTTTCAGTAGAAAACCTAGGGTCATTAAACCCAGGTGAATAAATATCCCAGAAGGATATCAATTTAAATACCGCCCTACTTTCTATTTTGCGAATCAAGGACTCGGCTCGACTTCCCGCTTGCACTGCATCACCTTCCCATTGTGATTTCCGGGCGAGAAGCGCTAATACCGCATAGTAATTCATTCGAACGCTTCTATGATCCAAAAGTGTGGTATAATTTTCTTTGCTCTGAACTTCATACTTCGCATGGAGATTGCTAATTAGCGGATCGTTCTCCAACAATGCACCGGCCTCCAAGAGATCTAGCTCAATCAAATCAAGCACTTCACCGCTAAGTAACGGGTTTTGTGGCACTTTGCTAGCCTGTTTGTAATAAGGTATGGAGGGAGATTGCAATCCGTCCTTTACAACTATAGGTCCGAAGAGCTTAAATAACTCGAAATGCAGATATCCTCTCAAACCGATTGCCTCCCCTTCAATCAAATCGCGATAAGCATCTTTTTCAAGCTTATCGATATTTTCAAGAATGACGTTGCATTTACGTATTGCGCCATACAACCCCGACCATATGGCGTTAATTTGATTAAGAACATTAGGATTTTCATAATCCACATTATATACGGATTGATAAAAACCTACATCAGGGACCTGCCAATAGCCAGCTATCGCGTCCAACATGCCAAATTTTAATTCGCGACCGTAAAGCTCAGGTTTTCCTAAATCTAAATATATTGAAGATAATAGTTTTTCAAATCCCTCCCTATCTTGTAACAGCTCTTCCTGGGTGACAAAACCGCTTTCGTTAACATTCAGCCATTTTTTACAGCTAGAAAAGACAATAAGCAAGAGCGAAGAACAGATTATTAACGCTGTTTTCATAGTAGTTTTAAATTTTTATCGTTGCCCCAAGCACAAAAGTTCTAGCGAATGGATACGCTATTCCGCGCTCCATACGTAAATTGCTATATCTATATAAGTTGCTCATGGTGAAATTTATCCTCAATTGTTTCATCCTGTATTTGTACAGTTTGTCAACTTTGAAGTCGTAGTGGAATATCAAATGAGAAAGACTAGCACAATTTTCCGTTTCGACAAAGCGGTTAGATAATAATGTCGGAGGGGAACCGATTTGCTTAAATGCTGCTAAATCCCCCACCTGTTCCCAATGAACTCCGTCAGCCTTTTTGTCTGTATTTGTCCTCGGATCAATATTATCGATCCGATCTACCAAAAAACTGTTATATACGTCCGCTCCTAAGCTATAATCAAAAAAAACTTGAACTGTCCAACGTCCGATACGTATCTCGGAGTTCAATCCGCCAAAAATTAGCGGTTCCAGGTTACCAACAACGCCAAGATCATTATAATTCCAAAAACTTCCAATCTTGCCTTCTTTATTTAAGAACATCTCTCTTCCCGAAGATGGATCGATCCCGATAGACCTAACCCCTTTTATATTTCTTAGTGGTTTGCCTTCTTCATAAAAGACTGTCTGCAAATATTCACCGTTTATATTTTTTTTTAAATTTGCAAAATTAATATGTGATAGTTCGCTGTTTATTCCTGAAAGTTTACCCTGGTTACTGTTTACGAAGATTGTAGTGGACCAATATCGATGCCGAGTGGGATTATCTACTGCTCTAACGGTCATAGAAAATTCAATACCTTTGTTAATTGCAGTCCCGATATTCTCAAAATAGGCGTTCTGAGCTAAGCCCACAGACGGTGGCGTGCTCATTAGGGTAATCATTCTCTCGGTTCTCCGGCGATACATAGAAACATTCAATTGCAAAAAGTCCTTCCAAAGACTACTTCTAAAACCATAGCTATACGAAAAAATTTCAGGCCATTTCAGATTACTGTTCCCTTCTCTAATGTAAACAACGCCAGGGCCTTGATAGTACCCTCTATTGAAATCGTTCATAAACAAGGTGTTTTTCATCTCCGTCGTGTAATTTGTGATACTATTTTTGCCTACATTAAAGAAGAACTGCAATCGTTCGATAGCATCAGAATGGAAGAAATTTTCTTGATGTAAATTGTATCCCATTCCAACTGTCCAAAAGAGGCCATAAGGATCAGCGTTTCCAAATCGTGATGAACCATCATTTCTTATTGAAAAATCAGCAAAGTATTTTGCATTATATATATAGTTTAGTGTACCGAGCAACGAAAGTAACCTTTTATGCTGAACCAAGTTGATGGCATTATTGACAGCGCCGTCAGAGGCTCTGAAAGAGTTGATATCGGCCCTAACATCGTCGATTCCCAGTCGCTTCACAGTATCCAATCTACCTTTCATGTCCATAGCCTCCAATACAACCCCGCCGTTAACAAGATGTTTTCCCATCTTTCTTTTATATGACACATTCAGATGTGCAAACTGCGTGGTCTGGTTGGTTGTACTCTTTATATATTCACCTTTAAGCCCCTCCCCTAAGTTTTGGTAATTGCTGTGCATAGGCGATCTTAAAATTATCGCTTCGGCATTTTCCGTTTCCATCACCAACCTTGCCCTTACTTTCAAAAAGGAATTCGCTTTCCATTCCAAAAATATATTCGGATTGAAAGTCTGATATTTTTCACGATCGACATATGGAAGGGAAGCGTTATATAGAGGATTGTAAATTAAAGAATCCGCGCCATCGAAACGATAAGTTTTCTTTAATTCACCAAAATTGTCGTAAAGAGGCCAGTAGGGATTTAGTTTAGTATAGGTGTCAAAGGAGCCAAAGGGCGAGTTCTCCGCTAACGATATTTGATAAAATATATTGCCGGAAATCAGGATTTTTTCATTAAATCTATGGGATACCATGGCCGAAAGGTTCAAACGCTCCCTACTGGATTTTTTTAACACACCTTGCTCGTTGTTATCGCTTGCAAATATGCTGTAGGATCCTTTTTTTAATTTGCCAGACAGCTCCAAATCATTGGAGATTGAAATTTCTTGACTCAAGGCCTTACCTAACCAATCCGTATTGACGCCATCTTTCACGAGCATCTCTTTTTCCAAAAACCAAGAATTTAATAGGTCCTGAGAGAGATTCGGAACAGGGTTTTTGGTGTAAAAAGGAGATCTAATATCGTTCAAACCCACATTTTTTTCGAATTGTAATTTTTCGTGCGCGTCCATCAAATTGTAACTACTAAGATCTGAAACGGACAATTTAGTTCTCATTTCGTAGCTTAGAGAGAATTTTTCTTTCGGTTCTTCGACAGTTTCGATCACAACCACCCCATTTCCTCCCCGAGATCCGTATAATACCGTGGCACTCGCATCTTTCAAAAGAGATAGGCGTTTAATTTGGTTAGCTGGCAGATCATAGATCCTACTCAAGGGAACCTCAAAACCATTCAAAATAAATATCGGATTATTTGCTACGTATCCGCCAATGTTCGATACACCTCTTACACTAATATCTGGTAAAATATTGGGATTGGAACCATTGATATTGTTTTCAGTTATACGAAATGCAGGATCCAAGTTTTGCAAAGTAGACAAAATATTGCCTCCACTCAAATCACGTAAATCTTTAACAGATATGGAAGAATAGCTTCCTGTAAAGGACTCCAAATCTTTTTGGAAATATCCGGTGTTAACAACAGCTGCGGGCAAATTTGTTTGTATTGGATGAAGCTTAATGTCTATTTTGCTTCTTTTAAGAATCGGTAGTGTTAATGGCTCGTAACCCAACAGTCTGACGTGGAGATATCCGGTTCCATACCCTTGGATAGTGAAATTACCAGAGGCATCAGAAGCGGTATGAAAATTAAATAGATCGCTTCTAGATTCAATAGTTGCTCCCTGTAAAAAGTTGCCTCCGCTGTCACGCACGTTGCCTTTTATAAGGTATTGTACGTTATTGATTCCCGACCGCGAGGGCGTTACCTTCGGATAACTTGTGTTTGGGTTTCTGCTAATTATTATCGTACTATCAACCAATTTGATACTGATATCCTGCGTTGATTCCAAAATTTTCAACACCTCGGACAATGGCTTATTTTCTGCAACTATTTGAAGAGGTTTCATTTGTTTTAGAATGGAAAGATCTCCCATATAGCCGAAACCGGTCTGCTTCTTTATCTCGTTTAACAGGTCAATAACTTTGACCTGCTTGCGCTTTAAATTGACGACCTGGGCTAAGGTTATCTGGCCGCCAATAATAAAACAAACTACTAAAATAAAACAGCGCATACATTACAAACTTACACTCTACCAAGCTTTATATTTTAGCCGCACAAAGAATTGGCTTTTCCCTTATCTCTGCTTCGAAATCCAGATCACGTCATCACGAAGCTCATAATGAATAGGTATTATTTGTCCAACCATCTTTAAGATGCTAGCTAAATCTTTCCGCCGATCTACTTTTCCCACCAGTTTTGTAGCAGGGACATCCTGCTCCAAACGAATCGATATACCATACCAAGTTGACAAAATCTTTGAAAATTCCTGCAAATTCAAATCGGTTAAATCAAATTCATCATCCTTCCAACTGATGTAGCGATTAACGTCACTGTCTGTGAAGACATTCTTACCATCATAAACCTGATTATCACTCAAAATAATTGAGCTATCTCGATTTTTTGCCGTATTGGATCCCGCGCGGTGGTCGACTAAAGATATCTTTCCCTCGAGTAGAGCAGAGCTTATTCCATCCATAAATTTGGCATTGAATTTAGTACCCAATACATTTATTTCCCCGGCTTCACCGATTACTTGAAATGGAACCCTTCTTTCGCCTAATAGCAATGAATTTACTTCGAAATACGCTTCACCATTTAAATGAATTTTCCGGTTTAAGTCTTGATTTCTTACGTAATATTGCAGTTCGCTGTCCGAATTTATCCAAACCGAAGATCCGTCCATCAACTTGACGTAAAAGACGCCACCCCTCGGGACGGTGATGGAATGATAATAGTCGACATCATTACGTATATGACTGTCTTTCAAATAAGCAATCTTATTCTGTCCTATTTTGGTGATCAGAATTCCGTCTACCGTAACAGTATCATATAATTTCCAACCATCGAAATTGATATGCGTAGATGGACCAACCCTTAACATCGCACCTGTCAAATCAGGTGCCTTTATTTGCGCTATGTTATCGTAATGAACATTCGCCCCCGCATTCCTTTGATAAAAAAAGATGGCGAAGAAAGATGATAAAATTATCACAATTGCCGCCGCCCCCCATTGATAAATAGTTCTATTTAAAGTTTTCTGGGGCTTTATTCGTCGATCAAGGCTTTTTAAGCGTTTTTCAAGCTCGTTATCATCTGGAACATTTTCCTCTCCGAGCCTATTGAACCAATCCTCTACTAAATTGGTTTCGTTGTCGGTTGTCTCGCCACGATTATATCGGTTTAGTATGTCTCTATCAATATTCATATTTGCAATTTAACACGATGTAATAATTAAGGGGTAAAAGGCTAGCGCACAGAACAGCGGAAGCCAAAATAAAAAGATTCGTAGGATCGACAACTTCGAACGTAGGTATTTAATGATAGCTGATTGTTGATTTCTTATTGTCTTTTCCGACAAATTCAACTTTTCAGCGATTTCGTGGTTATTAAATCCTTGCATACGCAACCTAATGATACTGTTAGCCTTTGGTCCGTAATGATCAAGAAGAGCTTCGATTTGAAGCCAAAAGAGCTGTTCTCTTATTTGGTGATCTGCCCCGTCACTATGTTGATATATTGAACTATAGCTTTTCAAATGGTCAACGTACTTGTCAGCATGATCAACCTTGGACATATGGTCTAAAATTCGGTTTTTCAATCCTCCAAATATATAACTGACGAAGCTGCGTTCAAGCTTTATCGACGACCTGTTATGCCATAACTTTATCCACAAATCGTGCACCAGATCCTCTGCCTCGTCCATGCCAACCTTCTTGTATGCGAATACAAGTAAAGGCTTTTTGAATCGATCGTAAAGTTCCGTGTACGCGTCTCTATCATCATCTTTTACAAGCTCATAAAGTTCCTCATCGGATTTTGTTTTATAAAAGTTGGACATGCTATTTCAAATTTATCAGTCAAATATACCACCATTTTCCAAAAATTTAGCTATGGGTGAGTTTTTTAGGCTGACAATCAACCAAATGGCTTTAGAACAAAAATTAATATATTGTGATGATCTTTTTACTATTTGTTACCTACTAACCATAATAAAAAAATGAAAAACTAAAAAACGTTTGGAAATTACCTATTAAAAATTCAATTAACATTTGGAGTTTATTTATTTTATCTATTAAAAAAATTAAACGTGTGTTGAATACATATACATACCTCGGTAAGACATGATGCCGGAACTATGATGCACAAAAAAATTGATTCGTAAATAGACACGGTTCTGAGTAAAGTGACCACTGCGAAGGATAATAAATTGAGTTTACAATATTCATCTTCGCTTTCTTTGCAGCATAGCCTCCTTGGATGGATCTACACAATTTTCCAAGTTCTGATGGTAACTACATCAAACGAGAATACGAACCCGTACTTTTCATCTGATATTATTTTTTTTGACACCGAACCTCCAGATACGTACACTTGAATGTATTCTGCCGCTTAGTCTGATGAAAAGGGAATTGGAAAGGAATCTAGTAAACGGATAAATAATTAAAAATAATGAATATAAATTCCCTGCTGATATTTGCGCCATATTGTGAATACGACAAGCAATAGATGCTCTTTAAATCCCAAAGCTCTTTTACACAAAGCAAATTTGTTGTCGTTAATGAACAGTTGGTGAAAACCTTGTTACCACTAAAGTTTTGACCAACTGTTCAACCGACCGGACCGTAAGCTTTAACAGCTCTACAACCAATCCATAAAAAACTAGTCTGAAGCACACTGATTATCGTTATCTGGTCGTGTATCCTCCATTGGCAAAAATAGTCTGTCCCGTTATCCACCATCCTTTACTTACCAAAAAGAGCACTAACGGAGCAATATCTTCAATATTGGTCAAACCTCCCAAGGCAGATGCGGTTTTGTGAAACGACACTGCATCCGGGCTTTCCTGTCCGTAAAAAAACGGTGTATCCATCGGCCCGGGAGCTACCGCTGTAACAGAAACGCGGCGATGTCCAAATTCTTTTGAGGCGGCTCTTGTGAAGTGCTCAACTGGAGCCTTCATACCTTCATAAGTAGAGTACAACCCTGTGTAAGCAGCGAGCAACGAAGTAACGATCGTACAGATTTTCCCGTTATCATTTATCTTTTTACCAGCTTCTTGAATAAAAAAATAAGCGATTTTGGCATTTATATTACTCATCACATCATATTCCTGTTCGGTAGTTTCTATAATAGGCTTCTTCAATACCTTTCCAACCGTATTGATCGCGATATCAATGCCTCCAAATTTGTCTATAGCGCGATCGAAAAGTTCAGCGATATTTGCTATTCGTGAAAGATCGCCTTGCACCAAAATCGCCTCAGCACCGAATTCGCGAACAGCTTGCAACGTAGCCTCCGATTCAGCTCTGGAATCATCGCTATTATAATGTATAACCAATTTTGCACCGCATTGCGCAAAATTTCTACTCAATAGACCGCCCAAATTCTTTCCGCCCCCAGCAATCAAGACTACTTTGTCTTTTAATTCGTCATTTGAAATCATATTTTTATTTTTATTGGTAAAACTTGTCAAATAAATTACGTGATATCAGTCCGCTCCTAGCCTCGGAACTTATTTAACTTTAAAACGCCCGACAATATCCATTTGTCCCTGATGTCCACGGAATATTTTGTTGTAACGTAGAAACACCAAGAGAATACAGAGCCGATATCCGCTTCCACTAATCAACGGAAGAAGTTCGAGTTTCGATTCCAGATCGAAATCTAATAAACTTTATTGCCCCAACAATATCTACACCCCACACATAAAAGTAATCGGTAGTACGTATCTTAGTAGGCCTTAGTTTAGATGGCCTAGAAGATATGTACTAAACCGAACTACTACCTATTAGAAAATTTTAAATGTACGTTCATCGTCGGAATAGTAACCATTCGGATAATTAGGCGCGGGTTGATTGAAGGTCAAAAAATCCACCGTCACACCTTCAATCTCATAAGGCTTTTGAAATTCTAGCCCAATGGGCGTTATGCGAAAAGATAGCAATTGCCCGCTATTATCTTTAGGATTCTGAAAAACACGCATTTTTGGATTGTATATCAAGGATTGGGTTTTTCCGTCCTTGCCTTCCAATTTCAACACTCTCAATTTACTAAATTGACGCGCCGCATCCCGGTATTCTGTCGCCACAGATTCAAAATTTTTATCTTTCAATGGCAACATGATCACTTTCGACTTGCTTTGCCGGCCTTTTAAAACTATAGAATCCGCGCTAGCCGTTAATACGATAAATTCAAAATCGCCACGCATTCCTGTATCATCAGCACCTATGCCGCCGTTATCCTTTCCGGGTTCCGAAAACCAATGTATATTCTTGTTAAATCCATTGAATGTCAACACTGGTCCGGATTCCTGAATTACAGCGTAGTCACTTGTTTGTATCCCATCGAAAGGATCCGAAGCAATAGACACTTGTGCATTCGATATAAATTTGGTAAAAACTGTATAGCCACCAAATTCTTGATTCAATCCTGGATATACTTTCATCATCCATCCTACTTTATTCTCCATTAATACGGAATAGGCATTTTCAATAGCGTCCTTCAGTCTAATGGTAGCATTCTCTTCAAATACACGATCAGTTTCTCTTTTACAAGAATGCAGGAGTAGTACCGGAATAGCTAGAAAACATATTGCTTTTTTAATTTTCATACAAATTTTAGTTTAGGGATAATTGATCGAATTTTGATAAATCAGCTTGTCTAGCTAAGATTTCTTCTCTTAACTGATCCAAATCAATATTCCAAGCATTTTTAAAGTAGTTGCGCACAATATCAAGTTTGGCATCAATTTTATTTTTCCCAACAGTTCCCGCATCACGAAGTCGCTGATCCCAGGCCTCCGGGGAGAGCGTGATGTAGAAACTATAGGTCTCCACAAAATCTTCATTCGCCTCCTTAGAGGCATATGAAGAAATAAAACCCTCTTCAAGTGCCGATATATCATTATAGATATCACTCCAAGAATCTCCAACATATCCTGATCCTGTTATCTGATCAAAGGACGAAGGGTAGTCTTTTGTTTGATGCAATATATGGGCAAACTCGTGGTGTATGGTATGAAAATAAAATGAATTTAAAAATTCGACGTCTTTCCCCGTGTTGGCGTTAAGACTATTTAGTGCATACATCGTAATTTTTGTACCACCTTCTGCAGTACCCAACACAAACGTGCCATTATTTTTATAGGCAGGTGACCCGATATAGTTCAAAAGCTTTGGAAAATAAGATCGGATAAACATCTTGCTGCCGGTAATTTTATCATAGGGTTCGACACCGAGATAATGCAATAGTTTCGTCATCCTTACCGAGCTTTCATAAGTGGCTGGACTGAGGTTATAATCGAGATCGGATTCAGCTTCAACAAATTTATAAACGACAGCAATATTATAGTCCTTCGTAAATTGCCTTTCTATGTAGCTATCCAACTCATTTTGTTCAATATTTCCATCAATGAGCACACTCTTTGGATCAAGATCTTGCTCCGAACAAGAGAACACAAGGAATAAAGATAATAAAAGTGTGAAATTTAATCTTCTTTTCATTTTATCTAGGATTAGGGGTTAAGCCAGCCGTTATGACGTCCGATGGCAATTGCAATGCTTGTCTATTATCTCGGGCCTTTAATTTTGTAGCAGTCTCGACGGAGGATACGATGTTCGAGGACGTAATTAGGCGACGTTCGATTTCAATTCCGTAGCGCTTGACGTCAAACCAACGCAGGCCTGTATGCATGGTCTCAAAACGTCTTATGAAGAGCAGCGCGTGAAGCATATTTTCCTGCGTGCCTTTTTCAAAGGGAATCATATTGGGATCAAGGTTTTTCTTAGGAGTGGGATTCGAGGCCGTATAATATGCCAAGCTATTAGCCCATGCATTCACAAGGTCAACGGTGAAAGTGGTGGGCTTGCTAACTAGCGTATTGTCTACCCAACGTTTCATGTCGACAATAGCTTCATTGTACCGCTTCAAATGAATCAAGGCTTCAGCGCGCACAAGCATCGTCTCTTCGGTCGTAAAAGGAGCATATACTCCCCGACGCAAACCGGTCCGTGCAACTGGATCCGTAATTTCGAACATATAAGAAACACGAGGCACCAAACATTTATCTAAGTTTGTTCCATTATATACATATACCCTCGGTTTAAATTCATTCGATCGCTTACGACCATATGGTGCATTAGCTAGTAATGTCTCCGTATTTGCAAGATATCCACCATGCGAAAAGCGTGCACCAGCATAAAACGCACCAAAATATGTACCATGATCCGTTACTGCTGTAGACAACATTAGATTGGCATTGATCGAACTGCGGTTGTAGTAAATCGAAGCATCAGTAACTTGACCCACCGCATTTGAAGATATTTCCTCGTTATTGCGCAGTAAATTCATTGGATTTTCTCCAATGGCAGTATTTGCATAACTTACTGCCTTTTCCCAATCTTGCATATAAAGTGCAACACGTGCAGCCAGCGCATTCGTGGCACGGGTATTCATATGATATTTTGGAGTTGCGCCATACGAAGAATCATCAATCAATGGAATAGCTTCCTGTAAATCTTTCACGATATAATCGTAAACTTCCTGCACCGTTTGGCGATCATATTTTGGATTAAGCACATCTTCTGGTTTAAGCATATAAGTTACGCCGAGATCCCTTGCGGCATGATCTTTATGATAGTGCTGCGCAAATATATTTACTAAAATAAAGTGTGCATTTGCGCGAGCCGCCAAAGCCTCGCCCCGCTGTGGATTCAAGCTCGATGGGCTGCCGGCTTCGTCGATAGCCGCTAAGGCAGCGTTAGCGCTAGCAATCGCATTATAGCAAGCTTCCCAAAGACTTTTGGGACTGTCATTCGAATCCTCAGTCACATCTTCCCAGCGAAACAATTGCTCCAGATCACGTTGACTATATGGATTACTTATACCATAATCATCCACATTATCCGAGGAAAACTCGGCGGAAACCAAATAGGCATTTTGTGGATATGCCGATACCAAGAGTTTGTCAATCTTGCTTTCAGTGTTCAATGTCGCCCGATTATCGGGAAGTTCATCTAAAAATTTGTTACAAGAATGCAGGCTAAGACCACAGGCCAGTATCATTGCGATGCATAGTTTATTTGTTCTTTTCATTTTACTCAATCTTAAAATTTCGTTATAGTCCCAAACGCAATGTTAATGTGTATTGCCTAGCGATTGGCGCCGCAACTCCACCGGCGTTTATAAATTCAGGGTCTTGACCGTTAAGCTTTTTATCTGCATAAATCAAAAAAAGATTTGTAGCATTGAAACGCAAGCCTAACGAGCTAACGTTCCAAGCATTCACCCAATCTTTTGGAAATTCGTATGATAGGGAAACGTCTTTCATCCGAACAAAATCACCTTTCGCTGTGCGTACAGATGAGTAATTATAGGTATTATAAGCGAATGCCAACTTGCTGCTGTATGCTCGATTTTGCCCGACAGATGCAATAGTAGGAACGTTCGTAAATTCTTCATCACCTGGGACCATCCATCGATCCGCAAATTCTTTAGTGGATGCCGTAAGATCGGAATACTGACTGCTAAAAACCGGACTTAGGCGCACGACATTACCAAAGGAACCGGTCAAAAATACGTTCAAGCTGATGTTTTTGTAGCTGAAGGTATTTCCCCATCCCCCTGTATGTATTGGATCTATCGATCCTTCGTATTGTAAGTAATCTAGTTTGTCCCGTTCTTGGAAATCAATATCGGTAATGGTCTCATTGCCATCTGGACCTTCAAAAACCGGCAATCCCTCCTCATTCAAACCTAGAAAAGGAACAGAATACAATCCCCTTACAGGCCTCCCCTCCACGGCAAACCCGTTTCCTGTAATCAAGTCGATGACGCGACTCCGAGTGTCCAAACGTGTAACTTTCGTTTTAACATAGGAATACACCAGGTTCGAAGTCCATTTGAATGCGCGATCCCGCAGGATGTTACCGCTAAGCGTGAACTCTGTGCCGCCCGACTTCATATCTGCAACGTTTCCAAATTTGGAAATCGATCCACCTAGACCTTGTGTATTAATGACGCCGATGAGATCAAAATTATTTCGTCTAAACCAGTCAAGATCTATATTGATACGATTATCCCAGAAACCTATAGAGGCGCCAACATTGAGTTCGTGTTTCTTCTCATATGTTAATTCACTATTTGCCAGATCAAAAATTTGAAGCCCTGATTCTGCATCCGCAGCGGTAGGCCTCCAGGGTGTATAAGAACCATATACAGCAAAAGAGTTAGTGACCGTCGATGGCCCACGGTCCCCTGTCAAGCTATATGATGCTTTGAGCATCATATGAGAGAGCGCAGGTGATAATGTCTCAAAAAAACTTTCTTCGTGTGCATTCCAGGCACCCGCAATATTATAACTTGGCATCCAACGAGCAGACTTTGCCTCACCCAATTTGTTGGCCCCCTCGTAACGAAATGTACCATTTAATGTATACTTACCGGCGTACGAGTACGTTAAATTGGTAAAAAAAGCAGCCTGCTTGTAACGGATAGTGGAAGGTTCGTTAGACGAATTTCTATTTACCCCATAATATTGTGTATTTTCCTCCTGTGCACGCTTAAACACACGGTAATCGGTAAAAGGACTTTCCCCGAGATCATATTGTAAACCCCAACCTCTAAACCAAGTGCTATTCCTGTCTGAGGCGGTGATTTCCGAACCAGCGAAAGCGCTGATAATATGATTTTGGTTTAATGTTTTATTAAATTGAGCCGTAAAGCGCAACAACTGTTCAAACAAGGTATAATCCGTACGATTGTAGATTCCCCCCTCCGGCAGGATAGATATTGGTAGGGCATATGGATTATCCGGATCCTTATACAAAAACGGATTTCTGTCTCTAATTGTTGCGTTCTCTGGACTTATTCCCGCTCTATAGGCCATGGATTGGTTCGACTGATCTTTTATATAGTGATGTTGGGAAGTAGATTGATAACGTACAGATCCGAATGCTCCCAATTCCAGGCCAGGAATAACCTTCCATTTTAAGTCGCCTTGGAAACGCAAATCTGCAACATTAACATCCATGTAATTATTTTCGAGCTCGTGCAAAATATTGAACGGGGCATAGTTCCGCGTATAGAATCTATTCGGATCCAACGTCCGTGATGTGTTCATGGCATAAGCGTAGGGGTTAATATCAAAATCACGTTTTACTGCACCGTAAACAACATCGGTAGACTGCCCTAATGTACCCGGAGCTTGCTGCTTTCGATATGACCCATTTGTTATGATATTTAGTTTTATTTTATCTGAAATATTATAATTAGCATTTAAATTTCCAGTGTATCTGTTGACACCACTTCTTTTAGCCCAGCCAGGATCAACTAATGCACTTATAGAAGAATAATATTGTGACTTTTCCGTACCCGAAGACATGCTGACAGAATGATTATGTTGCAAACTAGGTTGAAATAATTCGTCGAACCAATCCGTATTTCGGTATTCCGCTTCTCTGAGAAAGTTATTTACATTTTTTCTGTCGCCAAATAAATCGTTAGAGACCTCGCCCGTTTGAATATTTCTATACAGATCTCCATATACGCCGCTATTGCTTGCTACTCTTAAATCGGCAAAACGTATATAGCCCTTTTCATACATATCCTGATAAACGGACATCTGCTCGTGGGAATTCATAATATTAAATTCTGAGTAACGTGGCGTCGCCCTTGATGTATACTCCCCTGTGTAATTTAGTGAGTTGCGTCCGGCGGCACCTTTCTTTGTCGTTATAACAATAACCCCGGCCATAGCGCGTGCACCGTAAATAGAAGTGGCGGAACCGTCCTTTAAAATTTGAAACGATTCAATATCATGTGCATTTAAACCTGCGACTGCAGAACTGATTAAGGTCAATGCGTCTCCAGAGGAAAGCGCGTCAGCATTAACATCTGCAACATCTTCTATGATTACACCATCAACGACCCATAGCGGCTTTGAGCTACCGTATATTGAAGTTGATCCACGTACGCGAATTTTGGGAGCCGTGCCAAAAGTTCCTGTCACATTCTGTACGGACACGCCGGCCACACGTCCTTCCAAACCACGACTTGGATCGATTTGTCCCCCTATCTGTGCGGCCTCGCCCGATAATTGCGATGTGGCACCGGTAAATAAGCGCTTGTCGACACGTTGGCCCATACCAGTAACAACCACCTCCTCTATCGTTTGATCGGTTAATGTCAATTGAACATCAATCCTTTTTTCCGACTTTACCGATACCTCACGAGCGATGTAGCCAATGTAACGAAAAGATAAAGTGCTTCGTTCCGGCACCCTAATCGAATAGGTACCATCATTTGCCGAGATGGTACTGACTGTCGTACCTTTCACCTCAATCGAGACGCCAGCTAAAGCAGCCCCGTCATGGCCCGTAACTTTTCCTGAAATTAAAATTTGTTGGTTTACATAAGTTTCTTCAGCAAGCTTGTTAACATCTCGAAAAGATACTGCATCATTTACTATGGGAGAAGAGGCGTTACCGTCATCTATTCGCGAACCTAACATATTCATGGATTCCCGCTCACTATTATCAATAATTTCGGAAGGTGAATCTGTAAGTACTAGATCGCTATAGGCAACCCAGCTTCTACTTTGTTTAGCCATATCGCCCGGAACAATTCCGTAAATTGCATTTTTCAAAGATAGCGTTGCATCATTCTCCATTGCGGTCGCAAAACCTAATGTCATAAAAAACAAACAAACAAAACACTTAATTTTTTTTATTAGATTAAGTGTAGCTGCCGATAATCCATGAGCTTCTGCGAGCCATTCTTTAAAAGGTAAGTTGTTCATATATTTGATTTAGTTAATTTTTCACAATTATATGAATTAGACCAAAGCATTGCTTCCAAGTTATTTTGATCTAATCAATTTAAACAAGACGATGAACTCCCGTTATTGTCCCGAATTTTTATTTTTTAGACCTTAATGGTTTCCAATACATGCATAATATAAATAAGAAAAATTATTTCATAATAAACTTCTATATATTTACTATTGAAATAAATATTTCAAATAAATATATAAATAAATTTAAAAGAAATTATGGCTTATAAATTGTTCTATACAACGGCCAATTGTAAATTATTTAAAGATTTAACAGCGTTTAAGAGAGTGGATCATCCATTATCGCTTCTGTATTGTTTGGAGACCATTCTGTAGTATTTGCTTTTTGTTGCCTCTCCTACCAAAGCTTGATAACAGTTTTTGTATTTTTAAACTCTCTATGGTTAAACAACTGATAAAAAAGGAAGAAGGTAGACACCGGACTACTTTTAAACTGTTTAATCTTTGCTTGAATCTGTTGATCCAACATCTCATTCTTCAGAACGTTATTTTTAATATCCTCCATTTCTAGAAAGGCATCTTTACCCTTTTGTAGATCTGAAGCGTCGATGTGCGCATAGTATACATTCTTGACACTATCCAGCAATCGTTGTTTCCGGGTAAAAAAGGCACTAAACAATTGCCAGTATTCATCCGCCAAATCGCAGTCCTTACAATTCACATTTTTGAACTTCATAATTTCTGCGTCCTCGGTCTCGACTTCATCCCAGTAAGCGATCATTTGTGTAAACGAACGTGTGGTCACCAAAAATCATCATCTCTAGGATAGCATACATGATCCCTAATGTTATTCGGGGAATGTAAAAGTAATCATTGCTGGTAAAGAAACTGATCAACAGAAAAAGCCATTGCCTTCGTTCTCTCAGGTTTATTGGAATGGACGCCTTGCACCTTAAGGATAGAAAATATCCGATGCACTTCATTACAGATATCGAGATCCCAATCGTCAACTAATTCGACAACAGGAGCTGAAACACTAAAGCCGCTTCATTCAATGCAAAGTTGAGGGGCTTAAGATACGTTTCTGTAAAGTCAGGGGTTCCGATTCTTGCTGTACCGCGTGGCAAAATTGTACGCTTCAACTTATCGACGCCTAAAAATCCGGGATGAGCCAACATGCCATAGATATCTTAAGAAAAAAACAGTCGTTGACAGCATATATCTAAAGAACAAAGGCAGTAAACAGATAAGAAATATTAAAATAGAGACACTTAACTTTGTCAGAAAATCAATAAAAACAAGCAAAGTTTGAGTAAATGGGGCTACAGCTACAACACCTGATCTAGCCGATGCCGCCGCACACATGGCACCTTCCATGAGTTCAGTGAAAGGAGGATCAAAAATTACATTATAAACGATTAGCGTTAAAAATGCTGAAGCAGCAACTTTTAGAACAATTAAGATCGATTCTAATTTAAAAAAATAAATATAAACAAGGCGACTTCCGTTATTTGATTCCATTGAAAAAATGATTTCAAAATAAGACGATTTGCGATCCTGTTTGTCCCGATAAAATAAAATTTATATGGACAACCAGGACCAGAAAATGTAATAGTGTACATCGGCGTCAATTACTCTTCACCAAACAAGATCCTTTTTATATAGTATTCCATTTTACATAACTAAGTATCTCGCTGGTTATCAAACCACTACTATTATTACCTCGTTAGCAAATGCATTTTACTTAGTCTGTCGATGCAACACATTCCAAAAGTTGTAATCCAACATTGGGGGATTTGGAATTCCGACATTATGTGCAATAGTTACAATTTGACCTCGATGATAGGTCGTGTGTAGAATTAAATGAAATAAATATTCGTATTTCGGAAAATTTGACGAAAACCATTCGGAGTCGATCAAATAGCGTTTGCACATATCGTCACCGTTATCCTTTACATAATCAGCCAGCAACTTCGCTTCATTTAGCAATTTATCCATTTCACTCCTCACGTCAACTTCCATAGGATTATAGTCGAAATTTGGCGTGGGCGATTCACGGATCATTGAAGACCAGTATAATTGAGTGTCACTAATGTGCTTGAGTGTCCTTGCTATACTGGTGAAGCTTGATCGGCATTCCTCATATAACATTTCATCACTCTGCTCCCAAAGCCAGTCTACCAATTGTGTTGTAACCCAGATATTATAATCTACGTAATTTACTAATGATGCTTTTATATTCACTGCTATATAATTTTTGTTTTCTCTATATCCTATCAAAAGAACACATGTTACGGCAAACAACCGAATTTTGTTGCTAAAAAGTGTTGTTAAACTTTTACAGGTTCAACATCCCAGTTAATTACTCATAAAAAATCAGCATAATATACTTGTTTCATATTTCGTGTGTATTTATTTTAAAATACGGTTGAGAAATGATTATGTCCCTAAAAAAGAGCAAATAAATTTGCTCCCTATCGCTTTCGGAGGCAGAATACCATACAGATTGGCTTTAAAGACATTGTTCTACATCCGAAAGCAGCCCGATTTATCTGCGCAGATCCGACCTCTGTATAAAAGCGGCTCGCTGATCACGGCAAAGCTATAGGCAATAGACCTGATTTTCCTATTCTTGCAATGACGTTAGCAGACGATTGTCCTGCTGCTGATCAGCGAGCCATCATGATCTTCCGTAGGCTCGCTATATCGGCCCATACACATTTCCCAAGCCGCCAAACTATCGTTTTGTTACCTCGTCAACGACATGTGTTACAAAACATTCGAATTCGATATCCTCCAGATTTAATTTGATTTTATTTACGGAATCTCTCACGATATCAAATTGAATTTTAATACCTACTATGGTAATCGGTTTTCGGCTTATCCTCGATTAAAAAATTACTAAGCCAATACTATCGCAATATAGTTGCGATAAAAAATTATGATCTTTCAATATGCAAAAATTAATATCTTAAGATTTGTACGTGACAGACCTAAATTATATTATCACTATCTCATCAAAAGAAAGGTGATTAAACATCCTACTGCAAAACTGACAACAGGAACCACCAGCACCAGCACAATCAAACGATCAGTAAAACGCTCGTTTTCCGGGTTATAATTATTCATTGACATGGTTATAAAATTTAAAAAAATGACGGTGTATGACTGCTTTTTCATCATTATTGCCAGAACCTTCGCCACACTTCTGCTCAGGCTCTTTACAATATAAAAGCACTATTACAGAAGACGGCCCGATTTGAGGTTTGTCCCTCATTCGTTAAAAGAATAATCACATCATTATTAAACTTTCAAAGTTCCATATTGCCAAAACATTGTGCCTGCGGCATAAAAATTTCTAATCAATCCTAATACCCGACAAACAATAGGAAACCGGCAACTACCCAAACGGGTAGCTGATCTGCAGCGTGCACCATATATCCATTGCTTTAATCAATTAGCAATCTAACCTACAGTGCTATGTATTTTGCGTTCACAATAGTGGCCAAGGAAGTTGATGATGTGGTCAAATAATAAGCTGTCTATAGAATCAATCCTTGTCCATTCTTTTTGAGCTGTAAATGGAGCGTCCTGCAAAGCAGCATGAAAAACAAAATTATGGGGGTAAAGCTCCAGATCCGATCTTTTTAAAAGAATGAAATTGTAGTCCGTGTCGACAACGAATATAGGTTTCAAATCCGTCGCATAGATAAAATATAATGAGTCATGGTAGGACAGCTCCTTCACCATAAAATTTGTTTTAACTTGATCCTGCAAATCCTTGATCGTGTTATTGATGATACCCATAAAGTCGTTGATCTAGTGTTAATCTCTATTTCAATTATAATAGACGTCAAAACACATCTTTTGTCCCTATCTATTTACCACAGTTACACACCTGCCTGTTCAATTTGGTAAAAAATATGATGAATGAACGGTGGACCTAAAACACGGCATATCCTCGCAGACACTTTATCGCCCGCCCCGTGGCTGAGAATTAATATAGCTTACCCTAATAGATTTCCGAAGATAACATAAAGCAGACGATCCATGTATATTCCGTTCTGAAGCGTATACCTACATGTTTAGTCGAGAAAAACAGTACCTAAGCTCGCCAAATGCACGAGGTCAGTTATCCATAAAAACGCTTTTAACAAGGATCTGTTCGCTAAAGAACGGCAACTTCCCCTCACTATCGGACTGAAGGTCGGGATTTTAAAATATTTCCTCAAGCTTCTTTATTAGATCGTCTCCGAAAAGATCCTTTGCGATAATTTTTCCGGATGGATCAATGAGATAATTCGTGGGAATACCCTTTAATCCATACATTCTTCCTGCAGCATTCTCCCATCCCTTTAAATCCGAAAGCTGCGTCCAGTCTCCCAATCCATCATCGTGTATCGCGTTCAGCCATTTGTCATGACCTTTCTCATTGTCCAACGAAACGCCCAACACGGTAAAGTCCTTATCCCTAAAGGCCTGAAACGCTTTGACCACGTTTGGGTTTTCGGCACGACAGGGTGGACACCAGCTCGCCCAAAAATCCAGCAAAACATATTTGCCGCGAAACTTTGCCAGAGAGATATCCTGACCCGTAGTATCCGGCTGTACGAAAACCGGTGCCATGGCTCCAATACGTGTTTTGCGAATGGTCTCTAAGGCCATTGCATATTTTTTTCCGGCATCGCTAATTTTCACCTTATCATCGAGGCCCTGGAAAAGAGATTCCAGAAACTCAACATCAGATTCATCAACAATGCTTTCTATAGCACGTATGCTAATAATGGAATTTGGGTGCGATTTGGCAAACGCCGAAAAGATGTTTTTTCCAACGGTGGCAACATTTTCAGTTCTGACTTTCACTTGCGCCTTAAAAGCCTCCGTGTTCCTTTCCTCTTCCCCAGCTTGTCCATACCATTCCCACATATCATTGGTAAGGTTCTGTACCTCTTGAGCGACTTTTAAAAACTCAAGGTAATCTTCGTTTACCTTACCGGCAAGCACATTTGCTTTGGACAACTCGGTTTGCTTTCCGGCGATCGTAATATTGCCGGGCTCTACATAGAATGATAAACGTGGATTACTTCTTGACTGCCCAAGCGATTCACCCACCAGGAGAACAGCGGGCGTTGGTTCGTACAAGTCAAAAGAAAAAATAAAATTACCATTTTCCAGACGCAGGGAATCCGATTTTTCCCCATAATGCAGAAATACTTTTTCATTCCCTGAAGTCCCGGCTATAGTACCCGAGATCTTAACGCTCTCCTGCGCATAAAGTGCAAGTGGCAAAATTGCAGATAATCCTGCTATTAACTTTTTCATTTCCTTTCAAATATTTATTTTATTTTTTAATAAATAGATTACACTTTACATCGGGATTTTGCTATTGATTCGTCGGTTCCATATAACGAATGCTCAACGTAAAAAACTCATTAACAATCGAATTCAGAGCCTTTGAGTGAGTCAATGATCAAAATTCACATTGCCCCCGATATAATTCGCCTTTTTAATAAAATATATGCTGAACGACGCTGATCGATATGAAAGCTTCGAAAAGTCGGAAGACAACCTATCACCTTTGCGATCATTTTATATGCTTGAGGACTATTGTTCATCGACAACCAATAAATCTTTTATCTTGCGTTAGACATAGTGACGATCGTTAACAGTAATTGTCCCATGAAAAAATCAGAAGTATCTAAATAACGCTAACGAATATGAACACATTGCCTTCCATATTTCAGTTAATAAAGGACGAACTATTGCTCACAAAAAAAATGTCAGCTTTAAAAACAGCCGATGGATCTGTTCGCTTTATTTTTTTAAACTCGATTTTCGTAGAACTCTATATAATAAATGTGCACCATCCTGATTAGGGCAGTACACATTCATATTTATTGAAACAACGAACCCCAAGGTTACAAACAGAATTTTTAATAGTTATTATTTTAGACGGTCGAGGTATTATATTGTCCCGGAATATCAAAAAAAATAGACAAACAGAATGTAGATTTATTGTACAAAATGATTTCCAGCCTTGATATCATATTGAAGGTTTCGCGGTAAATCAAAATTGATTTCATTAACTCATTCAATTTTATGATGCTATGCTGATCAAATAACGCTAGTTCTGAAAACTGCGGGAAGCCTATATCGTTAGGTTTACGAAACTATTTAATTTAAGTTGCTCCACAGCATAAAATGCCGCTTGGGATTAAAAAATTTCCTTGAATTTTGATTAAATAGTAAAACAAAGATGCCATGTACCATCGTTACAACCGTACTTTTGATATTTATATCAGATATATAGGACCGAGCCTCCTTAACTCATTAATCTCTGGGGACAATTTCCTATTTCGAACGTCTTAATACCACAGCCGCATTTAAATATAGCATATAAACCAGATATTAAGATCGGAGAAAGTTGACACGGAAGGCCTGATGGTTTATGATGCAGCTTATAGCTCGGAGCTACAAAGGAGCTAGATATAAAATATTGGTCAGTTTTCCCGTGAAGAATATTTAATAAAATGTTGATAATAACGCAATAAAAAAACCATCAATAAATATGAAAACATTCATCTCTAGCGACGAATGGGCGGAAACGCGCGTTAAGCAAAAAAAAAATCAAATGTTACACATAATGAGCTTGAAAAACTATTTAATATTATTTTTAATTGTTTGTTTTTCGTTCTCCAACGTGCATGCTCAATCCCCAACTAGCACCAACCAAGATCGCTTGCAATGGTGGAAAGAGGCCAGGTTCGGACTTTTTATCCACTGGGGCGTCTACGCCCAATGGGGAGGGGTCTATCACGGACATCAGCAAGCGAGATATGGTGCCGAATGGATCATGAACCGGTCGAAAATACCAGTGCAAGAATATCAAGACACCGCTAGATCATTTAATCCCATCAACTATAACCCAGAGTCCTGGGTACTTTTGGCTAAGAATGCCGGAATGAAATATATTATTATTACGGCCAAACACCATGATGGCTTTGCGCTGTTCAAATCACAAGCTAGCAATTTCAACGTAGTGGATTTTACCGCGTATGGGAAAGACCTGCTAAAACCGCTGGCAGAAGCCTGCCGGAAACATGGAATTAAATTGGGTTTTTACTATTCTCAAGCACAAGATTGGAACAACCCCGGCGGTACCGCTGCGCGAAAGCTTATGAGAGAAGGGTGGCCTAATCCCGACTCAGTGAAGGTAGACGCCTACACAGCTGCTCACAACGGGCATTGGGATCCCATACAGTACAGTAAGAGCTTTGAGCAATATATCGATTCGGTGGCCGTACCCCAAGTTCGCGAGATCTTGTCCAATTATGGCGATGTTGCTGTATTGTGGTGGGATACCCCGGTCGGAATGACCGATGAGGCGGCCCAGAAACTCCATGATCTGTTGAAATTGCAGCCGAACATCATCACAAATGATCGATTGAAAAGACCTAATTTTCTAGGCGATAGCAAGACTCCAGAGCAAAGTATTCCTACAAGAGAAGAGCTCGACGGCAGCAATTGGGAAACATGCATGACGATGAATGGCAGTTGGGGGTACAAAAGCTGGGACCACAACTGGAAATCCACAGAGACGCTGATCCACAACTTGATCGATATTGCGTCCAAAGGAGGCAACTACCTTTTAAACATAGGGCCGAAGCCGGACGGAACCATTCCAGAGGAAAGCATAGAAAGACTAAAGCAGATTGGCGAATGGATGGCCGTTAACGGCGAGGCGATCTACGCCACGCAACCTAGTCCTTTAAGGCCTTTAAAATGGGGTCGATGCACAGCAAAGCATAACCAAGAGAATACGATTTTGTACCTATCTGTCTTTGACTGGCCGAGTGACGGAGTATTAAGAATACCGGGGCTATCACATGAAGTCGTTTCAGCAGAATTAATCTCCGATCGAAAAAGACTGAACACGAAATTAGATGGTAATCAAACCCTTATCGATATCCCTCAAAAAGCCCCTAACGACATCGCATCCGTTATACGACTTGAAGTGAAAGGTCACGTTCAAGATGCGAACGTACAGAACCCCAAAAAAAGTATGAACAGCGGCGCGCTGGATGAGGGAAAATAGCGACACTTTAATCGAGAAAAGTATATTATATTACTCTTATGTTAAAAATTGGACTACTCCTATTCATAACATCACTGTTCCTACAGATCCATGTTGCCAACGCTCAACATACAGAACGGCTCAGCGATGACTGGTCTTTTTTACGCAGCGATCTTGGAGGGATATGGGAAGCGGTGAGACCAGTCGAATCGGGCAATCCTGAATCACTTCCAATATGGGATACGATAGATCTCCCCCATTGCTACAACGCATTCGACGCTGTAGACCCCGATTTGAACTATTATCAAGGACCAGCGTGGTACCGGAAATCTGTAAAAATCAGAAACCCTTACCAAAATGGTCGCACACTACTGCATTTTGAAGGCGTTGGACAAAAAGCTGAGGTATACGTCTACACAACCAAGGTTGGTGAGCACGTAGGTGGCTACGACGAATGGTCCGTGGACATTACGGAAGCGGTAAGGAACTTTAGTCAAACTAGGGAATATGTAGATCTTTTCAAGGGTCATATCCCCATTTCGATTCGAGTGGATAATTCAAGAGATTTAAATATGATACCCTCAAATTTATCCGATTTTAATCTCTACGGGGGGATATACCGCCCGTTGAACCTGCGCTACGTGCCGGCAATAGGCATCGATAAAATTTTTGCAACGGCAATGTTCGATCAAAATACGAAAGAAGGAAAGGTGTCGTTGAAGACCAGGATATACACGGCAAATGCTATACCTGCCAAGGCAGAGATGCAAGTAAAGCTGATCGATCCAAATGGCGAAGAGATCACTTTGCCGGCTCCTTCCATGAATCTTGTCGAAGAACAGGTTATTGGAGATTTCATCGTCAAAGAGCCTGTCTTGTGGAGCCCGTCTAAGCCTGCCCTCTACACATTGATTACGACGATCAAAGCTGGCGGGGATACCTATACCGAACGTACTAAAATCGGTTTTAGAAACATTGAATTTATTAAAAATGGACCTTTCCATTTAAACGGCGAACGTCTACTTCTTAGGGGAACCCATAGGCATGAAGACCATGCCGGGGTTGGGGCTGCTATGACCGACGAAATGATCCTCAGGGAGATGAAAATGATCAAAGATATGGGCGTCAACTTTATCCGGCTTGGTCATTACCAACAATCCAAAACCGTACTAGAAGCTTGTGACAGCCTAGGTATATTGGTTTGGGAAGAGATACCATGGTGCCGTGGCGGTATCGGAGGTGATGTTTACAAAGAGCAGGGTCGGAGAATGTTAACCAATATGATTGAGCAACACTACAATCATCCATCGATCATCATTTGGGGGATCGGCAATGAGAATGATTGGCCGGGTGATTTTTCAGAATTTGACAAGGAGAAAATCCGCATGTTTATGAAGGAGCTCCACGATCTCTCGCATCAACTGGACCCGCTTCGAAAAACCGCTATTCGACGTTGTGAGTTTTGTAAGGACATCGTCGATGTGTATTCGCCCTCTATCTGGGCCGGTTGGTACCGAGGTGTATACACAGACTACAAAAAAACGTCTGAGGATGCAATGAAAGACGTAGCACATTTTCTTCATGTGGAATGGGGTGGTGATAGCCACGCAAGAAGACATGCCGAAAATCCGGACAAAGAGCTAAGCAACATTAAAGGTGGATACGGTAACGACGAAAGAGCTGGCGATGCATCGCTGACCGGTGGCGCACCGCGCGTATCGAAAGACGGTGATTGGAGCGAAAGCTACATTTGCAATCTAATCGATTGGCATTTGAAGGAACAGGAAACGATGCCATGGCTTACCGGTACTGCATATTGGCCATTCAAGGACTTCTCGACACCTGTTCGCCCAGATAATCCCGTGCCTTATGTAAACCAAAAAGGCGTAGTTGAACGTGACTTTAAAAAGAAAGAAAGCTATTACGTATTCCAATCATATTGGGCTACGGAACCTATGATACACATATATGGACACTCTTGGCCCGTACGCTGGGGCGAAGCCAACGAAAAGAAGATGATTAAAGTGTACTCGAATGCCTCAGAAGTCGAACTTTTCGTCAATGGTCAAAGTCAAGGCACACGTAAGAGAAACTCACAGGACTTTCCCTCGGCAGGACTACGATGGATGGTTGATCTAAAAGAAGGACAGAATCATATAAAGGCTTTGGCAAAGATTGGTAACGAGACAATAGTCGATGAAATAGAGCAAAACTACCAAACAAAACGATGGAGTAGTCCAACGCAAGTTAGATTAGGTGAAATTGCCAGAGAAGGTGACTTGATTACCCTGGAAGCGACCCTTCTTGATAAAGACGGGAACATTAGTCTTGACACAAAGAAATGGTTGCATTTCGACGTGACCGGCGATGCAGAGCTTTTAGATAACTTGGGAACGTCGGATGGAGCCCGCAAGGTACAGGCATATAATGGTCGAGCTCGGATAAAGGTTCGAACGTTCTCCGATGATTGGAAGGCCTCCGTAAAATCAGCAGAGATACCTACTGCGATCCTCTCTACCCAAAACCACTAATGAGCATGGAATTCAGAAATATTTCGACAATAGTATTGGTCGCCACAGTCGTACTTTTGAGCAAGATCAGTGTGTTCGCTCAAAAAACCATGCCGGATAACTTATTTAAGTTGTGGTATGAAAAGCCAGCTGCTATTTGGGAGGAAGCGTTGCCATTAGGTAATGCAAAGTCGGGTGCAATGGTTTTCGGTGGAATAAAATCCGAACGATATCAGTTAAACGATAACACGCTGTGGTCCGGATTTCCAGACCCGGGAAACAACCCAAATGGACCCACAATCTTACCTGAGGTGCGGCAGGCTATCTTCGACGGAAGATATCTGGACGCTGAAAAACATTGGAGGAAAATGCAAGGACCATACTCTGCACGCTATTTGCCGCTCGGTGATCTATTACTGGATTTTCCTGACCACAATTCTTCGGTTTCCTCATATTACCGTGATCTGGACCTAACCAAAGCCATAAGCACTGTACGTTACACAATAGATGGGACGATATACACGCGAGAATCCTTCATAAGCCACCCCGACAAAGCGCTTATAATTCGTTTGAAATCCAATAAGAAAAAGAGGATTTCCGTTGATATATCATTAACGAGTAGGCTACGTCACAGGACAACCTCAACGAATAAAAACCACTTAGTACTTTTTGGTAAAGCACCAAAATTTGTAGCCAACCGTGCTTACGAAAGCGAACAGATTGTCTACGATGACGATAAGGGCGAAGGGATGAATTTCGAAATCCATACAACAGTAAGTCTGAAAGGTGGCAATAGCAAATACAGAAATGGAAAACTATCTATTACAAATGCTGATGAAGTCGTTATCTCGCTTACTGAAGCTACTAGTTTTAATGGATATGACAAATCTCCAGGCTTTAATGGCAAAGATCCTAGCATCGAAGCCAAAACGAATATGAGACGCCTGAAAAAATTCAACTATGATCAACTAAGGTTACGCCATATCAACGATTATGCAAAACTCTACAATCGAGTAAAAATTGATTTAGGAACCGACAACAACCTCATTAAACTACCGACAGATCAAAGGATCATCCATTTTGGTAAAAGTGGTAAAGACAATGCGCTTTTAGCCTTGTACTATCAATTTGGAAGATATCTACTCATCTCGAGCTCTAGACCCGGAAGCCTACCTACAAACCTTCAGGGTATATGGAATGACCTCATTCAACCTCCCTGGGGCAGTAATTACACCACCAATATAAACACCGAGATGAACTATTGGCTGGCAGAGAATACCAATCTTTCCGAATGTCACTATCCTTTATTTGATTTTTTAGATGATTTAGCGATCAATGGAGCGGTTACCGCGAAGGTAAACTATGGAATAAAAGAAGGTTGGACGGCCCATCACAACTCGGATATTTGGGCCAAGACATCTCCTCCCGGCGGATACGATTGGGATCCAAGAGGAATGCCCAAATGGTCGGCTTGGCCAATGGCAGGAGCTTGGCTGTGCACCCATCTGTGGGAACATTATCTTTTTACTGGGGACACCGATTTTTTAAAAAACAGAGCATATCCATTGATAAAAGGATCTGCACAGTTCATGATAAATTGGCTGATTGATGACTTGAAATCCCCTCATCTTGTAACTAACCCGTCAACTTCTCCAGAAAATACCGTTAAAATACAAGGCAAAGAATATCAGTTATCAATGGCTTCTACCATGGATATGTCTATCATCCGGTATCTATTCGACATCTATATCCGCACGGCCGATCTGCTAGATGTAGATGGGGAGTTGAAAGAAAGAATTTTGCAAGCCAAAACAAGGCTTTATCCCTATCAGATCGGACAATATGGGCAATTGCAAGAATGGTATCAAGATTGGGACGAACCTAATGATAAACACAGGCACCTATCACATCTATACGGTCTGTATCCGGGCAATCAGATCGATCCTAGGCATCAACCAGCATTAGCCGCAGCAGCCAAACAATCGCTCGTTCATCGCGGCGATATGAGTACGGGATGGTCAATGGCCTGGAAAGTAAACTGGTGGGCAAGGTTACTAGATGGCAACCACGCCTACAGCATATTGAAAACTGCAATTAATTATGTTGATCAGAGTAAGCAGGGAGAGCAACTCAGCGGTGGAGGTGTATATTTGAATCTATTGGATGCACACCCACCCTTCCAGATCGATGGCAATTTTGGGGCAACAGCAGGTATAACAGAAATGCTTTTGCAGAGCCACAATGGTGAAATTCATCTCCTCCCTGCGCTACCAGACGCATGGAGAAAGGGAAGCGTACAGGGGCTCAAGGCCAGAGGTAATTTCACGGTCGATATAGAGTGGGATAAAGGTAAATTGACTAAAGCTGTTATACGATCCAATTTGGGAGGCGATATTAAAATTAGGACAGCTGAAGTGGTAAAGGTTGTTGAAAAGACAACTCCACTGTCTGCTGGCGCAATTAAAAATCCCCTGTTGATTATTCCGGAAAAAATTACCTACAAAAATAATGCAGTTGTACCGTTAAACGAACTGGATATAGCCGTTGGTTATTCGATTGGTCTTACCACCGAGAAAGACAAAATATATACCTTGACGCCATTAGATCAAAGCCGAATGTAATTTACGATAAATCATCTATCTACATGGGCTTAATCTTGCCGTTTTGCTTCTCCAATGCCATCTAGCAAAACGAATGTATAGTGAAGAGTTCCATCACAAATCCAAACTGATAACAATCAGAATTTTCCCTATTTCAACAGGAATTATGTCGGCGTTAAATGCCGCAAAGAACAATGAGGTCTTTCATTGTTGTACATCTATGGCTACGCATCTGCATATTTCCTTGTCCCGGGCAAGCTGTCAAACATTTAGCAACTCATCATCCTAACTGAAAGTTCGGTTAGACCACTCCTATCAAATTGTTTTGGGTAGGCTTGCCCAGCTGGATAAACTCCCCTTGTATGTTGTTCTGCCCGGACCACTCCCGCGCACAATAAAGGCCACCCGAACGAGATGGCCTAAATAGATGCGATGGGAAATAAAACAATTAAATACTAATTTCGATAACCCGGATTCTGATCGATAACGGCGTCCGTATTTTGAGTTATCTCATTTTGTGGAATCGGCCAAAGGTTATGGTATTCTTTTATGGTCAATCCAGAAAGCGGATTGTATCTTGACACCCTATTATACCTCCTATTCAGCCTCCCCAAGGTGACTACTCTAAATTCCTCTGCGTATAATTCGCGGAGGCGCTCATCTAAAATAAAATCGATATCTATTTGTGCTGCCGCCACCGAACCTGCTTTCGATCTAGCTCTTATAAGATTTATGTCTTGGGCTGCTAATCCTGTATTGCCCATAGCTAGATAGGCTTCGGCCCTTAACAAATAGGTCTCGGCCAGCCGTGCCACGTATTTTGCGCGCCAGGTGAAGTTCTCGTTGCGCAATTGGCTTCCACCAAAAGGAGCCGGTGTCCCATTCAGATACGGTGCTGGAAAATCACCTCTAGATACAGTTGTTTTTCGGATAACCGGATAGAAACTACGGATCGTATCTCTGAATTCCACCGGAAGCACTTGAGCTTTATATCCATCAGCAACATACCATTTACCATAATGCGGAGAAGAGGTCGGTACTCCCTCTATGCGAAAGTCGCGCACAATATTCGCTGGAGAGTTTCGGATATCATTTTTGTCCGACCAGACTGTATATAAGAAATGTGAGGTAGGTCTTATCCAACCTACGCCTCTTAACGACACTTCGTCGTTGAACAATCCATTTAAAAATAAACGTGATGTTCTACCTGGATCGACAGAGGAAGGCAAAGCCAAACTACCTAAAGCTGGGACAATGGCCCATACCAATCGATCGCCGACAGATGCAGTATTGTTAAAAGTAGACTGAAGGGTCCAAAGCCCTTCCCTATTCCCAGAACTATAATTCTGATTGCCATATTCAAAAAGATCTCTGTATACATCGTTTTTGGGCAGATCATTGAGGCGTCTGCCGAAACGCTCCGTCATTAAGTGCAAACCGCTATGATTGATCACTTCTGTTGCTGCGGTGACCGCAGCTTCATGATCCCCTAGGGAAATCAGGGTTTCTGCAAGATAATGTTGCGCTATCTGCTTGTTGACCTCTCCATCTCGAACCTGTTCTATGTTTTTAAGCATTGATATCGCGGTTTCAAAATCTATACGGCACTGCTGGTACACTTCCGCTCTGGTAGCCCGAGTATAATCAAATCTTGGGACCGTCTGCCCGTCGAGTTCCAAAGGCACTCCGCCATACAAATTCGCCAACATGTTATACGAATATGCCCGAAAAAACAACGCCTCACCCAAGAATTTGTTCCGTTCATCGTCGGAAAGACTTTCGGACGAGCCTACCCTATTAATGACTACATTAGCATTTGTTATGATCTTGTACATCAACGTCCAAATTTCCTGTGGAACGGTATACGAGGGTAACATTGTTGCTTCGTATTCATTTAATTTTGCAGCGGGCGCGTAATCCGTTGCATTGTAAGCAAAGTCAGTTGCATAGAATAATCCGAAATAGGCGTCTAAATTTATATCATTCCCGTAGTGGATATTTCGCACACCATTGTAAAGATTGTTTATTGCCGTCTGAAATTGGCTTGCATTCTGAAGGGAGTTTTCCGGTGTGTAAATCGTGATTGCCTCTTCGTTCAGGAAATCACGATTACAGGAAGAAGTAAATACTCCAGTGGCCAAGCCTAAATAGATAATAGATTTAGATACTTTTATCATTTTAAATTTTTTTACATTAAAAACTAACATTGATACCGAAAGAATAGGTTTTCATAACAGGCGAACCATTTAGATCTAAACCAACTCCAATCGGTGTTCTCCCTGTTGAAGAACCAAAGCTCCCACGATCGATAGAACGCGTTACAGCTTGTTCGGAGCTGCTATCAAATTGATTGCTTTCGGGATCCCAACCATCCCATTTTGTCCAGGTTAAGAGGTTTTGTGCATTGACAAACACACTGGCATTGGCCAATTTTGCGCGACCGGCCCAAGACTCCGGTAAGCGATAAGTCAATGTGACATCTTGCAGACGGATAAAACTTCTGGATTGATAAGGGTGGAAGTTCTCAGCATATGCACCGTACGCCGGAGTATAATAATTAATCGCTCTATAGGTGGCATCCGGATTTTCCGGCGTCCAATAATCGAAGTCAAAAGAGTTGTTGAATCGCGAGTTGTCTGGATTCCGCAGAAGCATACCGGGAGTACCCAGATAAGAATTTTTCCCGCCTTGTATGGAATTGATGAAAAATTTGAATTCTAAATTTTTATATTTGAAATCGTTGCCCACACCGAAACTGTAAGATGGGTCCAAGCGACCTAATATCTGTAAATCGTCTGCAGTAATTCGGCCATCACCATTGACATCTTCCAATTGGTATTGTCCCGCTCTGAAGCCCTGATCGATCAGCGATTGCGGGATTACATCCGCTTCTTGATAGATGCCCAAAATGCGGTAGTCGCGCACCACCCCGAGTGGCTGTCCGACGATTAAACTTTGCGTTTGATCCGGTTTCAATACGTCATTTCCCGTTCCATCTGGATCCACTATTTTATTTCTGTTTCGAAAAAGGTTTGCACTGATACGCCAAGTAAAATTCTCCGTCTGGATAGGGATCCCCGTGATACTTAGCTCCTGACCTGTATTTTCGATCAAACCGGTATTGATCGATATGGATGAAAACCCTGTTACCGTTGGCAGTTCTCGCTCATTCAAAAGATCTCTTGTTTTGGAATTATACAGCTCAAATGATCCGGAAATCCGATTTTCCAGTAGCGCAAAATCTAACCCGACATTGAAAGATGTTGTTCTTTCCCATCTCAAGGACGTATTTGCCATCGTGCTGATAAAGGACCCTATCTGAGGAGCAGCGCCATCACCAAAGTGGTAACCCTCTTGGATGGTACTCGTTAATTGCGATAATGTAGCGTATCTGCCTACTGTCCGATTACCGGTGGTACCATAGGAAATGCGTAATTTCAAATCATCGATTACCCGGTTAGACTTCAGAAATCCTTCTTGGCTGATACGCCAAGCAACGGCCGCAACAGGAAAGACAGCCGTTTTGCTGAGTTCTGAGAAACCGGAAAACCCGTCCCTACGTATTGTTCCAGTAAAAATGTACCTATCATCGAAGTTGTACGATAATCTAGCCATTTGATAAAGCATCTGCTCTCTCCAACCGGTGTTGACCACTGTTAATAGTGCGGGGTTTCCCGCATCTAGACGATTGAAACCCAACACATCATTTTCAATACCTTCCGCATTAGTACGTGTTCCAAAATTGCTATTACGCTCCATACCATACAACAAGGTGGCGTCGATGCCGTGTTTACCAAAACGGCGGTTATATGTCAAAATGTTGTCCAAGGTCAAATAATAGTCATACGCATGGGAATTGAACGCTTTTCCCAAAGGTTCAGTGCGTTCATAATTGAACTCCTTGTATTCGGTGTAGTTATTCCCAAAGTTGATCCTGTAATTCAAACCTTCCACTTTTGGAATATTGACTGTGGCAAAGAAGTTTCCAACGAAATTTTTGTTCAAATCTTGATTTCTGTTCCTTCTCATAACTTCAAGAATTGTTGGTACTGTGGTGTTTTTATAAACTTCTAACTGGTCACCGGTTTGCGGATCAAATGGCAAATTGTAAGGATTCAATTGTACGATATCGGCAAAGCTCGGTGGATTTCCACTGAAGTCATTTGCCGTAAACGAAGTCTGACCACCTACTGTAATCCATGGTAATATCTTTGACTCCAGATTGAGTCTAAGAGTATGGCGTTTGTATTTGTCTTCTTTGATCAGGTTATTTTGATCAAAATATCCGTACGAAAGAAAATACCTACTCTGTGGCGTATTGCCGCTTATCGACAGATTGTGGGTATGAATTCGCGGGTTAGGATTGGTTAGTAGATTCCACCATCCGGCTTCATGCCCATTACGGTAGTTTTCTTGGATTATTGGATCGAATTTCAAACCTGGATCCCATTCAGGATCCAACATGGTGCGGTCGCTGGCTAGCCGACTTTCGTCCAAAAACCAATCGCCTACTTTTTTCATAAAACCTGGTCCGTCGAGCGGAATCATATGTTTGTTAGTCATTTCCTGTATCGAGAAGCCTCCAGAATAGTCAATGCTCACGCGTTCACCACCCACCGTACCACTTTTAGTCGTAACGATAATAACACCATTGGTAGATTGAGAGCCATAGACCGCCGCTGCGCTCGCATCTTTCAGCAGGTCAATGCTGGCGATATCGTTAGGATTAATAGAGGATAGGCTCCCTCGATAAATCATTCCATCAACAACGATCAATGGCGCTGTCGACCCATTTATAGAGTTGGTACCTCGGATCGATATAGCAGGGTTCTCGCCTGCTCGAGTAGTTTGCCCAATGTTTAGACCAGGGGTAGTACCCCTCAAAGAAGACATTACGTTGCCATTAGGGGCCTCTTTCTGGAGGTTAAGATCAGGAGAGGCGATGGCCCCAGTAACGTCTTTACGGCGGCGTGACCCGTATCCGACTATAACCACATCGTCAAGTTCGTGTACGGCTGAGCTTATGGTGATATCGACGATAGTCCGTCCCTCTATAGCTACAGAACTTGTTTTGTAGCCTACTGCACTTACTTCCAAGACAGCATCTTTTGGGGCTATCAACTTGTATCGTCCAAATTCGTCTGTAGAGACGCTGTTGGAAGTGCCTACTGCTGTCAATGTTGCTCCCTTCACAGGAGCTCCGTCCTGGTCCAGGACGCGGCCTGTGATCTCAACTTGCACTCGCAAATACGAACTATTTATGATTGCTCCTGGTCTATTTCCTACGCCAGCAGATCCATCTGCCATTAGATGGCCTAAGCAGGAAAAAAAACCTGCCATTATCAAGGTGGACCTGCGCAATACATGAACATTTAACAGTTTAAAATTTTCAGATCGTTTGTTTTGCATATAAATTTTCGGTAAAAAATAATTAAGTAGATAATTGTGGTGGTTATTATTAAGATGATGGACGATAGAAAGAATTACCGCCAAAGAAGCGATTTGATCCACAAGCTATTTCGCACGAATAAGACCTATACTATAGTCGTAAAAGAAATCATTCGACCTCATCATTGTATTATTACAAGCTTCAGATATGATCGACATTATCAATTCCGATTTACAAGCGTCGCTTAAAAATAGTACATCTGGAACCTGATTTTAAGAAACCCTATGCACTACCGATATTTTAAAAGTCACCTCTTGCGTGATAAATTGCTTTGCAGTCTTGACTCCAAATGCACATAGAAGATGGGATATTTATCAGTATGAACTAGCGAAATTACAATACGCAGTTTTTGTCCTAAAGATGCAATAAAAACCGATATTTCATCCAACTTAGCGGATAAGGGTCAAAAAGCTATGACAACGCTTATGAATTTTCGGATTCTAGGCAGTAACTAAGTAGTGCCCAGAATCCGAAATCTAAAAAAAAGAGTAGGTTAGCTTAAAATACCATGAAAACACCTCCGGGATATCTAGCTTTGCGATAATTGTATTGAGCTTCATACAACGATTGTGGTTCAACGGGTATGTTTTGGCTGATCCAGACACCGTCAGGCCTGCTAAAAGAGCCGCGTACCTTATTACCTTTGGTTCCGATGGAAAAGTTTGTGCCCGAAGAATCCGGACGCTGTACAACAACCTGTCTAGCGGAAACGTTCCATAAAACCTGGTTGATGCCCGCCCAACCATGCCCAGTCCCGGCATTTTGACGATCCTGTACAAATAGTGTCCCTCCATTTCCTCCCGAGAGGGTTAGTGCATCCCACAATGTCCCCATGTTCCAACGGTGGTGCGGACCAGAATCATAGTGCGATTTTTCAGCTATGGACTGTGTAAATACATTCGGCCCTGCTTGTTTTGAGCCAGTCACATAATCGTGTCTACCCTCGGTAGACCGGCAATTCTTTACCAAATTCAAGGATCCATTTACCTCAAAGTTATACCGTCGGCCACCATTGAGGGTAGACTTCGGCGTAAGGCACTCACTATCTATCACCGTAACATTTTTCGAATTGACTTTTATCGACACCAGACTGTAGCCGAAGTGTGCGCTTTGCACATTGCGCATCCAGCTATGCTCCACACAGTTAAATTGTACCGCTTCCCAACCGTGGTTTTCGTTTGCATTACTGACGTATGCAGACTGCAGCCGCATATTTTCAATGCCACATTCGCTCAGCCGCTTTTCATAACTATATTTGTAAACGGCTGCGCCTCCATAGTCCTCGGTCAAAGCCATAACATTCGGATTTTCAAAATGGAGGGTATCCCCGGAAATGTGCGTGATTACCCTTTGCTGTCGGATAATGTAATCATCTGGCTTCCAAGGATTGGTAAGCTTGTTCATTTTTATGTCATTGATCCATTTCTGGGATCCCGGCCTATGTAGAATTACATCATCGCCCACCTGAAATTCATCAGGATTTGACACCGTTACCCAAAATCGTCCCACCGGAACATATTTGTCTTTTACATTCATTCTGTTTCCGGCGGGTGAACCGTTCAATTTTGCGTCACCAGCGAACGTAATAAAATTATGCTGGGTAGTAGCCGTCGCTATCAACACCGTACCGGATGTTGAAGCTCCCTCTCCCCTTAATACTATGCCACTTTCGTTGATGATAAGTGGGCCAGAAACATTATAAGTTCCCGCTTTGAACAGGATGGCTCCGCGATGACGCCCAACCAAAGGGAATTTTGATAGCGAATCGATTGCTTTCTGAATCATCTCTTTTGCATCGACTCCACCGGCGGGTGCCTGCAAGGTTATCGCCACCGGCACTGTAGGAATCGATTCATCGCCCCAACGATATCCGACCCGGCTGAAATCTGGTATGATATCACCTCTATTGTATCCAGCAGCGGCCTCAGCTTCAATAATAGCTGCAGATTCAAAACGATCGTAAACAACAGGTTTTCCAACGCTTGGTAAAATTTCGCTGTCGGCAGCTACATTACTTTGCAAAATGGTTTTCTGACACGCATTAAGCGACAGGATAGCCAATCCGCTGACTATTACCCTCGAATAGTTGATTAATTTAATTATCATAACCGAATAAATTAATTAGCAAATAGTTTATAATAGGTATTTTAAAAAAAAAGTTTATAATTATAAAAGATCAACATCATTAAAAAGAAGAACCATTGAATCACATATTTTTACCTATGAAAAAAAATACATTTTGTTAAAACAACGTCAGCGAATACCTAGTTGATTTTTAACTGAAGTTCATTTCGTCTTTTTTATGCTATTTCAAATGTTTATTATAAATCCTTCTGTTAATCAGTTGAGGTGAGACAATATTAACCTCTTTATTTACTTCGTGTAATGATATGATGAACGATAGATATACAACAGCCACGTGAAATCCTCAAGATATGCTCGTGAAATATTTACATGATGCTATCACACCCCATTCCGAACCATTATTGATCCTACAGCGCCCGAACACATCGAACAGAATACCTGATATCGTTTATCTGGTCAATTATCGTGGCTTTCCAGTCGCTGATGATCGCGCCGTTCTTCGATACACTGATCGAAAAAGCCCTCACCCTGCCGTTTGCATCACGCGCCCAATATCTTCCTAGGGGCGCCTCATTGCTGCTCTCCCTGATTGCGTAACCATATCCTCCTATGCCTCCCGCAGTAATATAAGATACTCCTGCCAAAGGGAAGAACAGCTTTTGGGAGTACTGGGGATAATTCGACTGAACCACCGTGCCGGCATCCAACTTGTATTCAATTCCGAAAAGCCCTCCGTTGTTATTGGCCGATGTAGCAAAACGAACCACTTTAGCGGTTTCGTTAAAATATTTTGCTTCGGTCAACAACGTCACTTCGTTCACCGTGGGCAGCCGCCAAGTGCCCTGCGGAGCCAACCCAAGGCAGGGATCGGAACCCGATGGGTTTCCAACTTGAAAAACTGTTGTAAAAGCAGCAGCGCCAGTGTTCGGCCTATTGCTCGGAGATTCCGGATTGGCCATGAGTGACCGAGGACTTGAAAAAACCAAATTCGTCCTTGCCCAACGCACACCGGCAACTGTCACCGGCGACTCAATCATCTGAATGGAGAGCTTATAGGAACTTCCGATCGTGCTCTTGAATGCCACATGCGAAAATGGCAATGTGGAGGCCGGAAAGTCTACCGTGGCTTCGCTCGAAAAACCACTCGATTTGTTTATCCTTATATTTCCAGACTGCAGAGCAAGCGCATTTGCCGCCAGGTTAGTCGAATTGTCAACCGAATATAGATTGTACGTCCAGGTCCGGGCGCTCGTGGTTGTCGGAAGCACACCTGTAAGGTCGTAGTTCTTTATGTTCGAGTAGTTGCCCGTAAATATATTCAGGTCGCCGTACTTGAGCACTCCGGCCCCCGAGGCGTTGACAACATTCCTTATCGTTGTGCTCGCATCGATCCCCCCGAACATTCCCGAGGCATCGAGCACCACCTCATATCTGGAGGTCTTCCGCTGGAAAGTTATGTTCAGCAGGTTTTCTCCGAAAACGGTGTTGATCGTGCCGGAGCCCAGCAGTACGTCCTTAGCTTTGGTGTCATTCCCGGACACTACTCCCCGAACAATTTGCGGAACAACATTCGCATCGTTAATTGAAAAAGCAAACCAGTCGTACGACTTGCCCGCATCGATGTTGATCTGGGTTGCTGAACCAACGCTCGCAACAATATCCACAACGGGCGTGCTCCTGCTTTTATCAGCGGTATTGTAGATCTGCAGCCTGTACTTGACACCGGACGGCAAGGGTGAGCTCGAGGCCGATTGCAGCGTCTTCTGCGGACTGGACATAGCCACTTCCTTTCGAAGCGCTCCACCGCCATGCACTCCCGAAGGCATGTCCCGGATTTCCACCAAGCCCCGGTATTCCAGACCGGATGCCCTATCTTCCAGCACGGGTGCTGACGGCTGGGAGAAAGAACCGGAAGAAGAGCCTACATCACTACGCAGCAAACCCTGCCCGCTACCCGTATGCATGCCCTGCATCTTGCCGTCATCACCGTCTATGCCGTTGACCTGTACATTGAGCAACGTACCGCCACTCGGCGTACCATCTTCACCATCACGCGTGCACGATTGCAACAGCAACGCAAAAAATGCCGCGCAGAAAAACAAATTTATCTTCGATATCATAAAAAAGCCAAAATTAAAGCATTGCAAAGCAATCGTCCGTCCCGGATGATCTTTCGAATTAAAAGTCGATCTTCGAGGAGCCGCCAATCTGTTGATCCTCCCAATCTTCGACCTGTGGGACATCCTGTGAATTTGCAGATCCCACCTTAACGATCGCTGAACCGACAACGATACCCTGTTCCATCTCGACCAACGTCATTTCGATAACCGGTGGCACATAAAATTTTTTGATTTTTTTATCCATTTTTTTTAGTATTACTCATACGCTACAGACAAGCTGTAACTTTTGTGATCATTTATACGCATAAGGATAATCAGCAATCGATAACTACATCTCTCTCCTGTGGCGTTAACCGTAAAGACGATCGTTAACAGCAATTGTCCCTAAAAAAAATAGAAATTGATATCCAGGATCGTAACTTATCAAGAAATTACCCAATAAGGTCTCCGTAAATTTTCATTGGCAACGATCTTTCAACGCTTGATAGAAGCGCCCTTAAGCTCTACCAGCTTGGCAAAATAATCTGGGACAATACGATAACCAAAGCGTCTATTAATCGCGATATGGTATCGCATAATTAAAATTAAGTCAACCATATAAGCTATTTAAAATACGAAAGATGAAATCACTTCTTTGGCGTCGTAAAGCGATGCTTATCTGCTTACTTATGGCAAAAAAAATCAACATAAATAGCTTTATCGGCGATTGATACGGCTATTTTTATATAAAAAAACTCATTATCGAACCAATATTGTCCAAAGTCAATGAATGTAAAAATATTTTATAAAGTACTATGGACTAGCTCAGTCATTTATCAGAAATCGAATTGAAAATGCACGCGATCATAAAATTTTGCGATAGACTTGGACAGAAAAAACACCATTTATCTTAATCATGGCAGAGATCTTTACTTTTTATTTGGCTCTTGTGATAGCCATTGTATTTACCGTTATGCTTGCAAAAAAACTAAGGGTTGCTTATCCAATTCTCTTGGTAATTGCTGGCCTGCTGATTAGCGTCATACCAGAAATTCATAGGATTAAAATTAATCCGGAATTGATTTTTATTATTTTTCTCCCGCCACTGTTGTATGAGGCTGCTTTTCAGGTATCATGGAAAGAATTATGGAAGTTAAGACGTATTGTAACAAGCTTTGCTTTCATTATCGTTTTTCTTAATGCAATCGTTGTAGCCTTCATCGCTAATACCTATATACCCGGCTTTTCGCTAGCTGCTGGATTTGTTTTGGGAGGGATCGTTTCGCCACCTGATGCTGTCAGTGCAGGTGCAATTCTCAAATATGTTAAGGTCCCGAAAAATTATTCGACTATCTTAGAGGGAGAAAGTCTATTTAATGATGCCTCTTCTCTGATTATTCTTCGATTTGCAATGATATCGGTAGCAACTGGACAATTTATTTGGCAGCAAGCTGCACTAAGTTTCTGCTGGATGGTCGTTGGCGGTGTCGGAATGGGACTGGCTATAGCAGTTGTCTTCTTGAAGATTCATAAAAATTTCCCTACAGATGTTAATATGGACGTCATCCTAAGTTTGATCACACCTTATGTTATGTACATCACCGCCGAGGAAGTTCATTCTTCAGGTGTATTGTCTGTAGTAAGTGGAGGTCTATATCTTTCCGTAAGGAGGCACGAATTTCTGAAAACACCTGAATCACGCTTGAAAGGATTTAATGTTTGGGAAAGTTTTACGTTTTTGATAAATGGAATCGTATTTCTTATAATCGGTTTAGATTTACCAGAAATTACAGAAGGATTAAAGAACGAGGGTACTAAAATATCAACGGCTATCGGATATGGATTACTTGTCACGGCTATCTTGATAATTTTACGATTTGTTGCTTCCTATGCAGCTGTACTGGTAACATTGATCATGAGAAACTTTATTGCGGTTGCCGATCCGAATCCGGATCGAAAATCGCCCTTGCTTTTCGGCTGGACGGGAATGCGGGGCGTAGTGTCATTGGCTGCTGCGTTGTCAATTCCTGTAGCGCTTGATAACGGTTTGCCATTTCCGCATAGAGACCTGATATTGTTTATAACCTTTGTTGTGATTCTTGTTACATTAATCCTTCAAGGACTAACACTCCCAGCGTTAATAAAATGGCTAAATATCCCCGTCCAAACGACCTATCATTTATCTGAAAAAGAAGCCGCATTATTATTGCAAAACGGAATAAAAAACACTGCGTTAAGTTATTTAAATAAAGAAATTAGAGATGATAACGACAAAAAAAAATATATCAAGAATATATTAGCGAGATGGCAAAAGGAAAAATATGAAGAGTCCATATTGGGACTTTCTGACGATGGAAAGGATGTCTATTTTGCAACGATTGAAAAGCAACGTTCGTGGCTTAGACTGGAAAATCAAAACAATCCGCTCATCGACGAAGAATTTATCAGACGTCATCTTCATAAATTAGATTTAGAAGAAGAACGATTACGTGTGGAATAGGGCCCTCAAGTTGGTAATGCCACGATAGATAGATCTTTCGGCGGCCTTAATAGGTTGTGGTATGATGCAGGTTAATCACTACGTATCATACCCGCATCACCCACTGCTTCAAAAGTAATTCCTACGATTTTGCAGGTTACAACCCTATTAATTAATTAGTTTAATACGTTAGGGCAAGACCTACCCCAAACCCCATATCACTATCGTAATGGGATCTAATACCTATATTCTTGTTGATAATGTATCTGAGTTCGCCCATATATTCAAAATCTGTATTGACCATAAAGCCGCCCCTTAGCCTCTTGGAGATAGGAATATCCTCACGCATTAACGACAGACGCACAATACCATCGTGATATACTTCTGCTTGAAAATTGACCAGCATCGGTAAAGTGTACATAAAACCTAAGCTAAAGGCTCGACGTGTATCTTTTTCATTTTTTTGCCCGAACAAATTTGCTTCGTGTTCGTCCATTCCCATTTTACGGTATCGCCAATCAAATCCGATAAAGGGCTTAAACCATTGCATTTTACCTATAAATCTCCCTAAATGTGTTTCTACCTCATAACCGTGCATATCATTATATCCTAAACGCCATTCTGTACCTAATGACCATCTTGTGTTTTGATACATTGCCTCTCCGTCATTTCCATTTGTTGCAAAATCATTCTGCGCCATGAAATGGGGCATATTACTTTCCCGCTTTAGCGCATTATAGGCTTTCGCCTTGTCGGGCAAGTATGGATTTTGGTAATCGCCCACGGAAAAAACCCTGTTCATCCCCGACATCATATGGTATAGAATATGGCAATGAAAGAACCAGTCGCCCTCTTCATTGGCGGCAAACTCAATGGTGTCTGTTTCCATCGGCATGATATCAATGATATTTTTAAGCGGCGCATTTTCAGCATTGCCGTTCAATACCCTAAAATCGAACCCGTGCAGATGTATCGGGTGGCGCATCATGGAATTATTGTAAATGGTGATACGCAATATCTCGCCCTTTTCGACAGGTATTTTATCCGTTTCGGAGAGCACCTTGTTGTCCATGCTCCAAACATAACGGTTCATATTTCCAGTAAGCGTAACTTTCATTTCCCTTATAGGCGCATCTTTGGAAAGCGATGTATTGTAAGGAGATTTGAGCATGGCATAATTTAGGGTAACAATATCAGCCAAAGCATTTGCATTGTAACGGTTGGATTCGCTATCGGTATTCATATCCTGATGTTGGCTGTGATCTGCTTTCTTTCCTTCTTCTCCTGTGATTTCGGGATACATGACCACGTTCATGTCCATTTGGTTTAGGCTCATATTCATGCCCATATCGTCTAAATCACCATTCATCTTCATCATATCATTCATCATCTTCATACCCTCGAAATACTTCAATCGTGGCATCGGAGAGATAAGCTGCTTGACACCGTTACCGATAAAGTAGCTTGCAGATTGTGTCCTGTCTTCGGTTGTAGCTAAAAATTCGTAAGCCAAGCCATTTTTGGGGATGGTGACTACCACATCATAAGTTTCAGATACCGCAATGATCAACCTGTCCACTTCAACAGGTTCCACATCATTGCCATCGCTTGCAACCACGGTCATTTTGCCTCCGGCGTAGCGAAGCCAAAAATACGAAGATGCGCCGCCGTTTGATATGCGAAGTCGTACTTTATCTCCTGCCTTTATGGTCTTGCCATCGATTGTTTTCAGTTCGGGAGAATTGCTGCCATTCATAAGGATTTTATCATAATACACATCGCTCACATCCATCGCGAGCATCCGTTTCCACTCATTAGTTACTTTTACACCGAACTTCCCCTGTTTAATGGCTTCAAGGTACGATTGGGTTGCATTTTTCTTTATAGCAGCCCAATCGTTGGCGTTGTGCAACATCCGGTTGATATTGTTGGGGTTGTAGTTTGTCCACTCGCTTAGGATAATAGGTACGGTTGGCAAATCGTCAATCCCCTTTCTATAGCTTTTATCATTTTCCCGTTTTTTCATAACGAAATTGCCGTACATACCTATCTGTTCCTGTAAACCTGAATGGGAATGATACCAGTGCGTACCATGCTGAATAATAGGGAAACGGTATATATAGGTAGTACCGGGCTTAATGGGCTGTTGCGTAAGGTGGGGCACACCATCTTCTTTATTGGGTAAAAAAACACCATGCCAATGTAATGATGTACTTTCTTTCAACTGGTTGTGTACCACAATCTCAGCAGTGTCACCTTGGGTAAAGGTAAGGGTTGGCATCGGGATTTGCCCGTTTACGGCAATCGCCCTTTTTTGCTTACCTGCATAGTTGACAAGTGTATCCTTCACGTACAAATCGTAGTGCACTACTTTTTGTGCAAACAGCGTTTGTGTGCAAAGCAGTATGAACGCTGCTTGCCATATCCTTTTGGGTATATTTTTATATCTATCCATTAGTTGAAAATTTTATTTTATACTATCTTCCATTCTACCAAACCAATCCATCAAAATGTGTTTATCCTCTGTTGATAACACTGCATGGTGATGCATTAGTGTATATGACCACAAAGGCATCTCTCCATTCTTAATCTGTCCAGACATAGCCCTGAACTTACTTCGTCGCCTGCGGACAGAATATTCTCCGAAGTCGCTGAAGTTGACTTCCGCTTTGCCATGCTGGATATGCTTGGCCATAAACCACGCTCCGGGCTGTATACGGCTGTACCACGGATATCTGGTATTGTTGCTGTGGCAGTCATAACAGGACTGGACCAGGATAGCCTTCACATTTTCGGGTAGGACGTAAACATTTTCAATATGAGCGGCTGATAATTCATCCGACCGGTTAAGTGACGGCTGAAAGAACTGTAAAATTAAAAGGGCGATAGCCAACCCCGTCATGATTTTCTTTTTTATTGACATACATTTTTCATTGTAGCTTGATTTTTCAGGAAATTACTGTTTTCCCTTTTTTAATTCATGACCCTCGCTATCCTTGCATACGTAGTGTACTTCATGGTTGTTCCCTGTAAAGGCAACCGCTGCAAGAGTCTGGTACTTAGGCCAGCGGCTTGCAGGAATTTCGCTTTTAAGTTTTTTTTTTGCAGCTCTTTTAATTCCCGGATCGTCAAATGCGTCTTTCCGATTTCATAATGGCTAGCGCGCAACAAGATATCATAGATATAAGGATGCCGAATGTTGCCGCTGTTTCGTTTATTTTCCATAACCCTAAAATTTATTTACCGTTAATTGTTCTTTCCACTTTACCACACGTCATCATTTTAGATCCGTAGTAAGGGTTTTTGACGGCCTTGTTTTCGCTGAACCACACAGCACCCTCTCCGTCATTGAACATCGGACAGTAGTCTTGATAAAGGATTTGTGATGTACCAAATAAATCAATGAGATCTTGCAAATCATTGCTTAATACAGCTAAATGTTCTCTTTGATGATGGATGTTACCGGCATTTTCGCTAATATGTTCTGCATGTTCTTTGGCATCTTCTGCTATGTCCATATATTTTTTGTGTTTATCGGCATGGATGACCGTCATGTCAACGTTATCCAAAGTAGCGAACAGCTTTTTCCCTGCGCTGGCAGCGGCTTTGTCATCGTCCGAAACCAAAGCATTCTTTAACGATAGATAATCGGTAATAATGGCCGCGATAGAAAAGCTTTTTACCGGTTGCTTTACTGTTGATTCCGGACCGTTAGCTGTTTCACGCACAGCTTTCTCTCCTGTTGTACCGACCTCTTTTGGCTGTGACACCGTCTGATCTTGTGGTAAAACGGCAGTATTATTTGAAGACTGTTCGTTTTTCGATCCATGATTGCATGATATTGTTAAAAATGCCATAGTAAAGGCTATAATGGATAATATTAAGTTTTTCATTTCTATTTATTTTTTTATTTCTAATAAGTTTGCATGAATAGCCACTACAGCGGCGCTTTCTGCAGGTCTGCACAGCCTCCATAGCTGGGATAAAAATAGTTTTTTGATCAAGTACGTCTAAGGCAAGCAGCATCCGCTACAACGTAGTGGCCGAATTGCCCATATCAGGTTTTTTACCACCTTTTTATAAGCGAGTTTGCCGAAGTCCATCAATTTGACGAAGTAACCAAGTTTGACAGAGCAATACGATGCATGCAGTTTCAGCTACATTTCTACCGCCACCACGCGGCAATCATGTCGATTAGTCGGTTACCGACAAAGGCAACGTTGACCGCGGTATTGTTAATAACGCTGCTGTCAACACTTTCAAGCCCATGTGCTTCGCGTAACCGTAAACCCTCTGCCTCAGCTTCAAGCTCCTTCATGTACCTTACCGGCAGTCAGAAAAACCAACTATAATCCTACAGTTCCCTGCTGGTCTTACCATTGTTTTCAGAACTGTTATTAATGATTTCTACCGTACTGCCACAGGTGAGCATCTGTGAGCCATAATATGGATTTTTAACGGAATTCTCTTTACTTAGCCAATTGGCTCCTTCGCCTTCATTGTACATAGGGCAGTGCTGGTAATAAATTGGGGCGTCCAGTTTAGTCACCTTAGCCAAGGTGTAGATGTTTACCGAAAGTGCCGCAAAACCAGCTCTTTGTTTTGCAACATCTGCTGCTTTTAAAATGCTTTCTGCATTGGCCGTCAAGTCTCGCATTAACTTCATCCAAACCTTATGTTCCTCTGCCGATAACTTATTCATATCAACTGCTTTAATGGATGCCGCCAATTCAGCAACTTTGGCCGATGCGGTCGCCGCATCGGCTTTTATCAAAGCGTCTTTCAGTAAAAAGTAACTGTCAAATACAGCTTTCAGCTGTGACTGCTTTTGGCCGGCATCTTTATGAGCGGGTTCTGCCATTTCGCTATAATCGGTATTGTTATGTCCGGCATCCATGTGTACTTTTGCGTCTTTATTTCCAGACACCGTCTTCAGCGGTCTATCGTATTGACAGCATCCGGCCAGTTTCGCATAAACGTCGTCAGGTGCACGGAACTTGTCACTGTCATAACCAACCAAAGCGATACGTTTGAGGATTTCATCCATGTTTGTTTTCTCGCCGTCATATCTGAGTATAGCAACCTTCGTATCTTTGTTCCAATCCACACTGACTTCATTTTTGATGTTACCTACTTTTTCGATAGCGCTTTTGCACATACCACAATTGCCGTAAATCTTGACGCTTTCAATTTTCGCATTCTTAATTTGTGCGATTCCGTTTATTGATGATAGTAACACGGTGATTACCATCATTACTTTTGATAATGATTTCATTATAATAAATTTGAGAAACAGGTGAATTATAAACCTATTTCTGTTCTAAACCTTAAATAAACAATACTGATAGGAGATTTGCGAAAGCCTTGGCAGCTTCAACAGGACGCACCTATGGCTATCAAGCCATAGATTAGCTTATTTTAGGCGGTAGCCAAATGGAGAAAAAGCCCGAAGAACAGTAGACTTTTTTGAAACCGAATTTTTGATTTTCAGCTGCTGCAAAGTTGCTTCTTTCCTCTAATTCGATTACAGTGGCGACATTTAGGTGAGCGACTGAAGCAACGCATCTGCAAGAGCTATGTTTGCACTTGCCCCCGCAATTGTCCTCTTTGCATTTTTTACAGGACTTGACCTTGCAAACCTTTTTATGCGTAGATTTCTTGGATTCCTTCGTTGAACAGGAAGAATGCTCAGACTTTGTTGATTTTTTGGAACAGGCATAGCCCTGACTCGGCATGGTCGAGAACACCAAACAGAACAATGTAAAAAGGCTTATATGTATTCTAAAATTTTTCAACCCACTAAAGCTACAAATTAGATTTGTTCTTATATTTTTTTGTTTTACTTGTTATAAAGCCCATTAGACCATTTATTTGTCACACTATATGGATGCCCTACTATATACTGTTCGAAAAAACCTATATTATATATTCAAGCAAAATCTCTTTAAACCTATTCTTTATAATTTGCCATCTATTTCATTAAAGACGGCCAATAAGAAGAAATGTCTCTAAAATTTAATTTATTTACTCCTGTTCCGGATTCGAAGCTATTGTCAAAATGGAAGGTGGTTTGATAAAGCAACGCCGAATTAAGCCCTCTCCTGCTTTTGGAATCCAATACGGATCGTCACTTCCTGCAGTGCTGTCAGACAGAAGCTGTACATAACTGTAAAAAATTCAATTCTTGATATTTAAGATCATATTGATTGACAGTCATGTTTGTTTCTGGATCTGCATATGCCGGAAGTTTCATTCCCTGCTACATATGCGCGTCCGCTTGTTGCTTTTTAGAGCCCTTAACCGCATCCAAATTGATTTTGACAACAAAAGGCCTATTCGTTTTCAGGTTTTCCGGTAGTTTGATATCAAAATAATTGTCCTTATCACCATCAAAACCGATGTCGGCACGCCTAATATCCAATATCCTCCCATCAATCAACAATTTGGCCGTTGCCGGGACCGTCTTGGCATCTTTAGACACAACTAGTCTAATAAGATCATCGATCGGTCTATTGAAAACTGTCAGGTACAACGTGTTCCCCTTTTGCGTATAGTATCCATAGTCTGTATCGGGAAATTCGGAGGCATTTCTTACACCATAGACTGCCTCCCGATTGACCTCCATCCATTCACCAAGTTCCCGTGCAATCTTATCCTCTCCGGGATGCATATTACCAAGCGCATCCGGTCCAAAGTTCAGTACAAAATTACCGTTCATTGATACCGATTTCATCATTAGACCAATGATATCATTGCTGGTCTTGATATACATATTATTCCAGTTCTTGGTATAGCCCCAGTCCCCCGGGGTAATTGTCATCACCGATTCCCAATCATTTCCTCCTAGCCAACCAACATGTTTTGGCAGTTTTCTCTCCCATACCTGTTCATAATCGCCCATGAGCTGTTCGTTACTATCAAAATGCCTTTTCCCAAACTCATCATTTCGAAAGCGTGACCCCATAATTAGCCGTGGATACTTATCACGAATTTCCTTTTCAAGATTATAAGTGTAGTCATAGGAGGAAACCCAAGATTCATCCCAAGTACCATCAAACCATAAGCCCCTAACCTGTGGATAATTGTTGAGCAATTCGAAAATCTGGTTCCTAGTATATTCCAAAAAACGGCCGAACTTCTGCCTTTCATCGTCGGTCTTCGGCTTGCTGCCCATATAATTTGCATTGTTCCATTCCATAACGGAGAAATACAAAAACACATCAATGCCCTCTGCGGTATAAGCATCAACGATCTCCTTGACGATATCTTTTTTGTAAGGTGTTTTTGAGACGTTATAGTCCGAAAATTTGGTTGGCCATAATGCAAATCCATCGTGATGCTTTGTTGTGAAGATGACATATTTCGCCCCCATTTTTTTCGCCTGTTTGGCCCATCTTTTCGCATCAAAATCCGTAGGATCAAACTTCTTATACAAATTATCATAGATTGTCGCCCAGCCTTCGGGTTTTGATGGTCCGCCCCAGCTCCTTATCCATTCGGATGCTCCCGTATAAATATGGCCCTCCCATTCATTCCCAGGAATCGCATATAGCCCCCAGTGTATAAATTGACCAAGCCCATAGCTGCGAAAAGCTTCCATGGCTGCATCTGAGCGGTACGCTTTGACAAGCGAACCATATTTAAGATCAATTATTTTTTCAGGTTTTACCTTCGGCCGTGCGTAATTCTTCTGTCCATATAGACCTATTGTGCCGCAGCTCATTGCTATCAAAAATAATAATCGCGATTGGATTGCAGTTATTTTCATCCGTTATAAATTTAGTATATCAAGAATAATTTATTTTTAAAAAAATCAATCGTTTTCAGCATGTTGGTTATCCCTATTGCAAATCATCCAAATAAAAATGAAAGAACAAACAAACATCTTAAAAGCGATAAACACACTGTTAAAAGCCAATCAAACTATTGCGCAATGCACGAAAACCTTTTCTTTAAAAAATCCTATTTTGAAGACATAACCGTTAAATAGATATTTTCAAGTTGGGCGGCTGGCATCCCTTCTGCGCGAAGCGTTTTCACCAGAGATCCCTGTTTCATGATCCCGATACGTGTACCGCAGTGGATAGCACTATAAATATCGTGCGTAGCCATTAAGATTGCCTTTCCAGCCTCCCTCATCGCGCGCACATTTTCATTAAACTCATACATCGCCTGTGGGTCCAGCCCGCTGGTAGGCTCATCCATCAATATCACTTTCGCATTTTTAGCCATGGCAATTGCAATCCCGATCTTTTGTCGCATGCCTTTGCTCTGCTGTCCCACTCTTTTTTCAAATGCTTCCGGCTGCAGTCCCACCTGACTCAGGTAGTCGCAGAGTTTATCTTTTGGATACCTGTATCCCGCGAGCCGGCTAAAAAAATCCAGATTTTCCAGGCTGCTCAAATACGGGTAGAGCATCACCACTTCAGGTATATAGGCGATATTCGATGACTGTTGTCCAGGAGATACCAGCTTTCCGTCCACCCAGGCCTGACCGGAGCTAGCGGCAATAAAACCAAGAAATAAATTGAGGGTTGTCGTTTTTCCAGCACCATTCTGCCCCATCAGGCAGAATACCTCGCCCGATTTCACCTGCAAGTTTAGGTGATCCAGCACGATATGGCTGCCATAGAGTTTCGTCAATTCAACTGCTTCTAACATCATATCTGCTAAAATTTAAAAGCTACTATTGCCCTAATGTTAAAGGGATCGCCATCGATGTAGTAATAATTACGTCCTTCATAAGGGTACGATGAAATGATATCGCCAGAGGCCATATAACGCCGGTTGGTCAGGTTATCTGCGATAAGCTGTACAGAAAGCCTGTTGTGCGTGTAATTTAGCCCAGCATCAAATTTGGTAAAATCAGGAATAAACAGATCTTTTTCGGAGGTACTACGTTTTATCCATGTACTTTGACCAACGCTGAGCTTCAGTACCGCCTTATTTTTCAAGGGAAAACCATATTGTAACCAGGCATTTACGATCTGTTGTGGCGTCTGGGGCGTTTGTTTCCCGATCAGGCTTTCATCACTATTTTTAGTAATTACAGCATCTACAAAAGTATAATTTGCAACCAGGGATAACGCATCTGTAACATTACCGATGACATCCAGTTCGATCCCTTTGCTGATCACCTGACCAAGTTCTTTGACAAAGCCCTCATGTTCGAGGTCGGTGATAATACCATTTCGCTTGACCGTCCGAAACGCGCTCAGCCCTGTATACAAACGGGAACCGAAAAAATTCCGCTTGATTCCCAGCTCCATATTAGTACCGTATTCAGGGTTGACAGCTTCAGAGCCCACCACTTCATTCCCCTCATTTACAATCGCTTTCTGCCCTGTCTGCGGAATAAACGTCTCATCATAGAGCAAGTAAAAGGTTGTAGCCCTATCCATCAGATAAGTCAGTGCCGCACGTGGCGAAATAGCCTTCTGATGGTATGTATTTGTGCGAACAACGCCTTTGGCGTTGACGGACTGTTGATCACTTGTGTACCAGGTATATCGGGCACCCAGTGTGAGTCGCAATTTTTCCAGCAGATCAATATTATCGTAGGCATAAACCGATTGGAGGAAAGTATTTCGATCGAGCCGCGAAGCTCTTACCGTCTTGCTCACCGCTGCATCGACCTGATTATCCGGGTTGCTTCGGAGGTAGACAAATTGCGCTGTTCCATTGTTGAGCGATAGAGAGTCCTTACTATTGATGTAATCGGCTCCAAGTACAAGCTGATGTTTTATTTCACCTGTTGTGACCGTTCCATTGGCAAATAACTGGGTGGAGAAGGTCTTCCCCGCACCCATCGTCAGCGAACTACGCCGGCGTGTGGTATCGCCATCCCTAAAATTAACCAGACTTCCTGCAGATGTCATATTCCAGGAGCGGTAAGGTGACCAGAGGAATGAAGACTGGGAAGTCAACTGCCAGGATTTATTGAATTTATGGACTCCATACAATCGTGCGGTCTGATTCTGGGCATAACTTCGTGGCAGACCAAGCCCCGCACTGTAATTCACAGCAATCGGTCCTTTGAGTTTATCGGCTTCATTGCGCACTTTAACAATTGCTGTTCCATTTTTTGTTTCACCACGCACCAGATTATATTCCGCCAGCATATAGGTATTGGGACTGAAATTGTATTGGATTACCGGAGCTAGGGCATATTTATCTGTTTTTAAATAGTCGAGGGAAGAATTACGGTGCTGATAAGCCAGGTTTAAACGATATGAAAACCCTTTATCTTTTACCGCAGACCCCAGATCGGCCGTAGTACGGAAGAAATTAAAGCTGCCCAGTGACTGAGTCACATTCAGCAGTTTATGCTTGGGTGTTTTAGTCACAATATTGACCGAACCACCAGGTTCACCAAAAGAATTCAAAAAACCGGCGGGCCCTTTGACGATTTCAATGTTTTCGATCAGCGCTTCATCGTCTATTACAGCACCGTAGTTAAAACGTCGGGACATCCCATTCAGGGTCGTATATCCCATAAAACCCCGCATCTGCACTATAGCCGAATTATCGAATGGTGTACTGTTGTAACCAAAGTAAACACCACTTACATTTCGTGCGGCATCCTTCAATTCGAGCGCCCCCTGGCTCTGTAGTAATCCCGAGGAGATGCTGATGATATTTTGAGGGATTTCCAAAAGTGGCAACTGCAGCTTCATCGTATTGGACAAGGTATCTGATTTTACCTTCGTATTTCGCAATTGCTGCACACGGACTTCCTTGAGATTGTAGGTACGGTAGATGGTATCCTGCTTTGTCGCTTGCGCATGACTGGCAAGTTGGTATAAAGATAAAAATACCATGAGGGAATGCTTTATTTTCATGCTTTTCATTTTTGATATGATTCGTTGTTAGTATTTCTTTTCCATCGGTCGCATTTTCTCTGCTACAGCCCAGACAGCTAATGTCAGGAACAGTATGCCAGCTATTTTCCAGGCAATGGAGCTTATTCTTCCCGGATCAGTAGATGGAGAAAATTGTGGAAGGTGCTTTAGATCTTCTTTCGAAAGTTTGGCATCCCGCAGCAAAAAGCCATTCATATACAGCACCCAGCGGTGCTGAAATCGAGCGACATCCCCCTGATAATGCAGGTAGTCGGCCAATCCCGTTTGGGCAATTTCATTGAGCAGGGACTGCATCTGGGTGACAGGATTGAGCCAGCTGGTCCTATCCAGCCAGCGCTGGTGCAGCTGTGCTTCTTGCTGGTATGCACGGATATTTTTATCCATTCTTCGCCCCAGCAGATCATAGTAAGCTACAAATCTTTTATTTCCATATTGTGCGGTATCTGTGGGTCGCCGCAACGGCACATATTGCAGATTATTGTTATAAAATTCCTCAACAATCTGCGGTATAGGCATCTCCCAAGTATCGAGCATCGCCTTCCGTTGTTTGGACACCAATTCCGTCCGTAGTGGCAAAGGCTGTTTTAGTGCAACCAGCCGATTGCAGAGCGCAGGCAGCACAATCGTCAGTTGCAGCCAGATGCCCATTAGTAGTAGTACACTTTTGCGGGATGAGCTTCCACGGAGGACGACCATCCAGGCCAGCACAAACCAAAACAACAGATAAATTAGGGTCGCCAGGTTCCAGAGCAGAAAATCAACGCCATCTTTTGGTATAGCCGGCGGCGCTATCATCAAACCGATACCATTGAATGCCGATAGCAGCAGCCAAAGCAACCCGAGCCTAAAGAGTAATTTATATAAAAGAATGCGTCGCAGACTACCTCCATGTAGGCGCAGCAAGCGATCCGTCTGTTGTTCTTTCTCTCGGGCGAATAAGTCATAGGACAGCACAATAATCAGCAGCGGGATCAAGTAGACCAGTACAAAAGATAAATCAAAATTGCCTGCAGCCAATTTTTCGGGGTTGGCTATAGCGGTATTTGGAGGCGTAAAAAAGTCCCTTTTGCTATTGACTACATCATAGGATGGCAGGATATCCCGTTGTCCGATTGCCATCAGCGCCAGTGCTGCCGGGGGATTTGTGGCGATTGGCGATGCCCGGTATTCGATAACCTGCGGCAGTCCCGCCTGAATAGCCAAATTTTTCCCTTCTATGGTGCTGGTATCACTGTCAAACCGCTGTATCAACTCTGCGAATTGCCGCTGCTGATTCCTTTGGAGGGTATCGAGCCCCCTAAGCTGCTGCTCGACAAAATGCCCTCCCGTGTACAGACTGTATCCCCCAAGCAAAATGAAGAAAAGTAGTAGAGCAAGTTGCAGGGGCTGTGCAATAAACTGCTTCCATTCGAATCGAAATATAAGTTTAAGGAGATTCATAGCCTAGTTTTAATAAATTTCAGACGGAAGCCTAACACAAGGGCCAGGACACATGGCCAGATCAGGAGCCCAAAAAGAGGGATACCCTCCCGCCACAGCAGAACGGCAAGCTTCGGAAGAGGATAGTGAAAAGCAGGGAACAGTGCGGCGGGCGCCTCTGTCGAGACCTTATGCAGTTCCTCTTGTTTCGTTTTTTTAGCAACTTCATTGTTGAGTCGGCGAATAAAGGTATTTCGATAATCCTTAGCCTGATGGAAGAACAGCTGATGGTGAAAAAAATCCGTTCCAGACAGGGTCATGGATAATCTTTTCAATGCCGTAAAGGGGTTCAACAGTCCCATAGCAGATAAGCTTTGTTGCTGTTGATCAATTATTTTTTCCACGTTAGCATAGTAATAGTCAAATACTTTTTGCTGATAATCCTCATTATACTGCAAGACTAGACCATCGACGTTCAGAGGCAGTTCCGCTAATTTTTTGACTCCATATTGGCTACAAACCTGTTCGAGATATTTCTCTACACGGGATCTACTGTCACCTTCCCCATGGATCCCTTTAAGATAGCCCTGTCGGACCTGATTATTAAATTCAGCCCTTGAGGACAAAGGGTAGCGCTGATCAATCCATGTCGTCCCGATTTTTGGCAGCACAATCGCTCCCAACAGCCACATTCCCATCGCGAGCTGTATCGACGAACGCGACGAACGACTGTACAAAGAAATTAGCGCAGCAATTAGGGTCAGGGAAAAATAAAAGACCAGATAAGCCAGCATCATAAAGCCAAATCTGCCCAGCAACAGATGCTCAGGGTCAAATAAACATAATAATACCAGCATACCCATAAAGACAGGTAGCAACCAGAGTATTGCAAATATATAATAGGCGATGATTTTCGACCACAGTAGTCTGGAAAGACTGGAACCATGCGTCAGTAGCATCTTTAGGGTGCCCTGCTCGCGCTCCTGTGTCAGCATCGTGCAGCACATCGTCAGGTAGAGAAAGGGGAGCAATACCTGCAAGATCAAGGTCAATGTCAGGCTTCCGAAACGCAATTGTGCATCTGCACCCTCCGCATTGCTGTAATCGACTTCATGCTGCACATGCGCCTCCACCCGATAGCTCGTCCCGAAATAATCATTTAGCCCAGGATCAAAAACCGTCAGTGGACTCAAAGGCTTGAAAAGGTAAGTACCATAATGGGCCACATCATGCGCATCTGCGTGGAATGTCCGCAGCTCGCTGCTAAATTTTTTGTTGCTCTCCCGTCGGTCCTGCGCATCCTGCCGATATTGCAATATCCCCAAAAGACCACTTAAAGTCAGCAATACAAATACGATACAGGAAAAAATAAAGATCGTCCGGTCGCGGTAAGCAACTTGAAATTCTTTTTTGATCAAGCTAAAGCTAAGGGATAAGGACTTATTCATCGTAAATTAAGTAATGCATCAAAGTTGCAAATAAATAATAATATTTGCAACTTTGATGCATTAACACTCATTCAAACTGTTGGTATATGATCCTGTCCTTTCGACCAAAGCGAAGATTTCCATTTTACAAGCAGCCCGACGCCATGGATTGTGGTCCTACCTGCCTCAAGATCATCACAAAATATTTCGGAAAAACATTTCCACTGTCCCATTTTCGAAGTTTTTGCCGCATCGGCAAGCAGGGTACCAGTTTTCATCAGCTGGCTGAGGCTGCACAGCAGCTTGGTTTCAAAACATTGTCGGCATCATTATCCTATCAGGTACTGAGCAGGCAGGCTCCTCTACCCTGCATCCTGCACTGGGAGCGTGAGCATTATGTGGTACTTTATCGGATCACAACCAAGTATGCCTACCTTGCAGATCCGGCAATGAACGGTAAAGTGAAGATCAAAACAATGGATTTCCTACGCTCCTGGGAGACTGCCGTAGGTACAGGTGTCGGCCGGGCATTGTTGCTTGAAACGAGCCCTGATTTTGAATCCCAAGCCAGCATCGCTGATCCGTCTGCATCTGTTTGGTCCTTGCTGCCCCTGCTCAAAGGCCACCGCAAAAAGCTGATCCCAATCGGTATCAGCTTACTGATTACCAGTCTGATATCCCTTTCAGTTCCCTTTTTGACACAGCTCACGGTAGACAAAGGCATCGCCTATAAAAACACCCATCTGCTGCTGCTGATCTGTCTGGGGCAGCTGATGTTATTCTGCGCCAAAATGCTCATGGATTACCTTCGGGCGAGACTCCTGTTTGCTATCGGCGCCCGGACGAGCATCAAGATGCTCAAGGAGTTTCTCGCCAAACTGATGGAACTTCCGTTTTCTTTTTTTGACAACAGGCAGGCTGGCGACAATATGCAACGTATCAATGACAATCAGCGTATCGAAGATTTTCTGACCAATTCTCTGATCAATTTTATGCTTTCGGCCATCACACTGCTGGTTTTTGGTGCAGTTCTCTTTTACTACAACTGGCAGATTTTTGCCATCTTTCTCATCGGTGCGCTGCTGAGTGTGCTCTGGTCCAATTCCTTCCAGCACAAAAGAAAGGTGATCGACCAGCGAAAGTTTAAAGTACTATCTGCCAATCAGCAGCTATTGCTGGAAATCTTTTATGCGATGCAGGAGATCAAACTGACGGGTAGCGAGCAGGAGAAACAGCGACTCTGGGCCGGCATCCAAGATCAATCCTACGGTTTGAAAATGGAGTCCCTGCAGTTGGATCAACTTATGCAGGGTGTTGGCTTTTTTCTAAATGAAATCAAAAATGTCCTGATCACCTATGCAGCTGCAATGCTGGTTATCCAAGGACATGTAACCCTGGGCGGTATGCTGGCCATCACCTATATCTGTGGACAGTTAAATGGCCCCGTGACCCAATTGATTGAATTTGCCCGTGTCTCTCAGAACACCAAATTCAGCCTGCAGCGCATGGCGGAGGTACATCAGGAGACTGCTGAAGATCAGGATATCCCCAGCCAGCCTATCGCCGCCAGTCCGCAGTCTATCCATGTCAACAATTTAACTTTTCGGTACGATATGGCCAACACCGAAGCAGTCCTCAAGGATATCAACCTACATATTCCAGCCGGCAAGATCACAGCCATTGTGGGTACTAGCGGCAGCGGCAAAACAACACTGATCAAGCTACTGCTCAAATTTTATCGGACCAATCCGGGATCAATCATGATCGGCAATACCCCACTCGACCAACTGCATGCCAAGGCCTGGCGTGCCCGTTGTGGTGTTGTCATGCAAGATGGCTACATCTTTATGGATACCATCGCCAACAATATTTACGCCGGTGCATTAGTCAAGGACGAAAGACGCTTGCAGGAGGTCGCACAACTGGTCAATATGCACCATTTCATCCAAACCATGCCCTTCGGCTACCAAACCATTATAGGACGGGACGGCTATGGGCTGAGCAGTGGTCAAAAACAACGCCTCCTGATCGCAAGGATGATCTATCGCAATCCACCTTATATTTTTCTCGATGAAGCCACAAATTCGCTTGACGCCCACAATGAGCTAACGATTGTCAATAACCTAAACAGTTTTTTTGAGGAAAAGACTGTCTTGATCGTTGCCCACCGCCTCAGCACCGTGAAAAATGCCCATCAGATTATTGTGCTCGATCAGGGCACCCTTGTCGAACAAGGCACGCACCAAGAGCTGATCAAAAAAAAAGGCAGTTATTACGAACTGATCAAAAATCAGCTTGAGTTAACAAATTGATTGCTATTCCAACTTTATTAAATCCATGCATCATGATTGAAATCCTTCCCTATTCCCTCGTCCGCTATGCGAGTTTGCCCGTCGCTACTTTTGCCCCATTTCACCTTGCAGGTCTAGAGCAGCGGCTACAGCGTCTACATAAAATGCATGATGAGCGTTCGCTGCTGCAGACGGCCATCTGCGATAGCCTGTACGAATTGGTGCAAACTGCGCCAGGTGATACCGAACGTATCAATCTGATTCGGCTCAAACGGGTCATCCACAACAACAAAACCATCAGTGGTCAATTACTGACCGACTGTAGCCCGCTGTTGCCGCCCGCATTACAGGCACAACTGCGCAAACTATTTGAGCTGATAACTGCCATAAATATTGCCGAAAGCAATCAGGAAACAGATTACCAGCAACATCTGAGCAATAGCCATCGCCACCTTCAACAGCTCGCGGGCAATCCCTTATTACAAAATGGACTCCTATTGTCCAGTCCAGTGCTGTACAGCCAGCTCCCCGACTATATCAGCAAAGATCCTAAAGATTTTGGTCCAAAGGAATGGCGGCTGATCTTTAGCCTGCTCCGTTACCTGACGCGAATGACCTTCAAGACATCGCCATTCAGCAGCTTCACCTATACTGGACAAGCAGAGTTTATCGGCAACGATAATGCTATTTTCGACAGCGCAAAACCGTCGATCCGAAGTGGCATCCGCCTCCATAACGGATTATTTGAATACATTAAATCCATCCTTAATCAGCATCCTGTCCTCAACGAATATCTGCTGGTAAGGCTCAACAATACCGTCCGGCTCGAAGAGCATAAATTGTCCTTTTTATTTAACCACCACAATATCGAATCCTTCCAGAAGCTTCCCGCGGTCGGGCTGCAGCGTTATATTTTAGAACAGCTGCGTACCGCAGGCACTTCCAATATGACTTTCTCTGCGTTGATTCAAATGCTGGAACCTATAGTTGCTCCTGCAGACCGGCGCCAGTTAAAACAACATCTTATGCAATTGGTGGATACAGGTTTTCTGGAGCTAAGTACCGATATTTCTGCGATGGACCACCATTGGAGCCAGGCCTTAAGGCATTTTTTAAGCGCGACAAACTGCAACCATCCCGATATGATGCTCCTCATTCGGCTGCTCGACAGCCTTGCTACGGTTCAGGCAGCCTACCCGCAGGCCAATGTCATGCTACGGAAAGAGCTGCTGGAAGTCGCGGAAAAAGAAGTTAATAGCTCTCTTAAACAGCTCCAGGCTGAAACAGGCGCCGCAGCCCCAGCGATTACTGCCAACAGTGCAGCAGCGCCATTCAAAAAAACAACTCCCGACCCCTTGCATTTTTCAGGGCGACAGCTTATTTACGAGGATTGTTACACCGACCTAACGTACAACCTTCCAGCAGCTCCAGTCCGCCAGTTTATTGAAAAAACAGATGCCCTGCTGCAGTACCTCCGCCCTATGGAGGCCATGGCTCCCGAAAGAGAAAAAATGCTTTCCTTTTTCAAACAGCATTATCCTGTCAGGGCCAGCGTCAATATCCTGGATTTCTATTTCGACTATTATTCCAATGTCAAAAAGCAGGAAAAAGAGGCGGCTCCGCCACAGCTTACAAATTCCGGCCCATGGATTGAAAACCTTGACCGGCACTTCAAAGAAATCGTGGTTCCCGGTCAGGACATCCTCTATCTTGATGCACATTTTTTCGACGCTATGTCCCAAGCTCAAAATGGGCATCAAAAAACAGGCTACTCACGTGGAATATTCGTCCAGTTTTACGCGAAACCTGGAGATAACGCTTCCGAGAGCCCGCTTATAGGGGTTATCAATGCGGTGTTGCCCGGGATGGGAAAAGTCAGCGGCCGCTTTCTGCACCTATTCCCCCCAGCCATGAGCGATAGTATCCGTAATCATAATGAGCGACTCCATCCCGAGGTGCTGAAAGCCGAGCTGAGCGATGGCTCATTCTTTAACGCCAACATCCATCCGCCATTGCTCTTTCAGGAATGCAGCCTTTCGGACGAACATCGACATTACCCCCCAGAAAGACAGATTCCGGTACACGAGTTATCTGTTTGCCATATCGAAGGCGAAGACTTTCTGTCCTTATTTTACCGGGAGCAGGAAGTATTTGCTTATGACCTTTGTCTGGAATCCTTTTACAACCGCTCCAATTTCTATCAGCTGATGGCACATTTTAACAGCGATGACAAAGTTTACCTGCAGCCTTTTATCAACTGCATCGACCGACAATATCTCCCCCAGGATCCGGCCACCCTGCCCATGATTCTGCTACCACGTATTGTGTATGCCGAAACAGTCATTATCCGGCGCAAAACTTGGTGCATCCAGCGGCGTGTTATACCCGCGCCGCAAGGGACGGAGACCGCTGCGCAGTACTTTGTACGCCTCAACAGCTGGCGAGTGGATGCAGGCGTACCCGCTACCGTCTTTTTATTTTTACGGAAACGTTCCTTTGCTATCGAGGAAGTCGTCAAGGGTCATCAAGCACAAAAACTTTTGCCTGACGATTACAAGCCCCAGTATATCTCGTTTGAGCAGCCGATTCTGGTCGATCTCTTTGTTCGGCTACTTGCTCGTGCCGGTCAGTACCTTATCCTTGAGGAAGTACTCCCTGCCCTCGATCCTACAGCAGGGCCAGCACAGGATCAAGTCAAAGAATACCTTATCCAATGGTACAACTATTAACAAAAAAAATGAGAGACAATTGGTTATCTGTACACCTTTATAGCGCCGTGAGTTTAGATCTGATTCTGCTCCATATAGTCAGGCCTTTTCTCGCAGACCATTTTATACCATCCGCTGATTCTTTTTTCTTTATCCGTTATTGGGATGAAGGAAGCCATATACGTTTACGTATGCAGGTACCACCTGTTAGGGAGCCCGATCTACTGGATGCGCTCGACCAAAAGATCCGATCGGTACCATCACTGGGATGCAAGCTTAAGGTTGTTGCTTACGAACGCGAAATAGACCGCTATGGCAATGCCCACACGATCCATTTGGCCGAGCATTATTTTTCCCTTTCCTCCCGCTATATTTTGGCCCATGTTGTCCCAAAACCGCAGCGTGGGTCGCCCTTGACTGAAGCCATACACCTGCAGCTGATCCTGCTCAAGGCACTCGGCTGGGAGATTCCCCGCCTGTGCCAATTGCTCGATTATTTTATCGGTGGTTGGATACGCCGCCTGTTCGATCCTTTGCAGGATCCCGAGGCGGAGCACCAGTTTTGGTCAGACCAGTTCGAGAAAAACTTCAATAGCAAGGCAGCAACTTTCATACCTGCTATTGCTCAGCTCTGGAGCGATCTCGACAACAAAGAAAAGTCTGATGACAGGATGGTCTTCTTAACAACAAGTGCACAACTGCTCCGCAGCTACTTAGCAGCCGTGGATCATCCCAAAAAAAAGATTGCTATATGTGGGAGCCTGATCCACATGAACAACAACAGAGTAGGCTTGTCCAATCTGGATGAAGCCTATGCATCCTATTGCCTTCGGCACTCTTTACAGGCTATTTTATCTTCCCAAAACCCCATATGACAACTCTTTTTAACAGTACCCAGCGGCAACGGCTGACCGATCATCTCGAACAGGTGACCCAACACATCCTCCAGGCCTGCCGGCAGCACCAAAGTGGGCTATATTGGTTGAGCCCGTATTATACCAGTGCAACAACCTACGATTTTAAGGTCACCGCCGACCTCTTTCAGGGCAATAGCGGTATTGCACTTTTCTTCCTTGCCCGTTATTCGTATAGCGGATCGCAAGCCGATCTGCATATCGCCCAACGGACAATGGATTTTATCACTGATCATCTGGAGCAGAACAGCCCGCAGGGTTTTGGCTTATTTACAGGACTTTCGGGAGTAATTTACACCTATATTCGGTTATTCGAACTTGGCGGCGGTCAGCAGTATCTTGACCGGGCCCATGCGCTAGCCCTGACCTATCAGGAGCAACTTGTGCGGCAGACCATTAAAGCTGATCTGCTCAGTGGCTACTCAGGGAGCCTATTTGTACTGACCCTGCTACAACATTATCACCCCGAGCCAGCGCTGATCAAACTAATCCAAGAGCTGATTGACCGCCTGGTCAGCGAAGCTCGTCCTTCCGAAAAGGGATTAAAATGGGACTACAACCAATCCAAATCCGCCTACGATAGCCTGACCGGATTTTCTCATGGTGCCTCGGGAATCGCTTATATACTATTGCAAGTAGCCGAATATTTTGACAATAAGGCCCTATTGTACCTTGCCGAAGAGGCACTGCTCTACGAAATGCAATATTTCCATGCCGATTTTGGCAACTGGCTCGATCTGCGCCTCGGAAGTCATCGTCTCCAAGCCGCCAATATACAGCATTGGGAGCTGAAAAACTTTCTGCCTCATATCCAAGAGCTCAATTCCTGGGCACATGGTGCCGCAGGGATCGGCCTGGCCCGGCTCGCAGCCTGGCGGGCAACGGGTAAAACAGTATACCTGGATCAATGCCGCCACATCGCCCAAAAATGCAGCAGTACTATCCTTCAGGCTGAACGGCATGACTATACCGTCTGCAGTGGATCTGCCGGGCTATTGCCTTTTATGCTAACCTATCCCCATACGGCACAGGAATACAATAGTGAACTGCTACTGCATGTCATTGATAAAGCGCAGCTGCAGTACCAGACTACCGGCAGTTATAACAGCTATATCTCTGCTGGCCGTGACGACTATGGGTTGCTTTCCGGTGCGGCCGGAATCGGCTACAGTATCTTGCAGCTGCTTGACAGCAATATGTCTTCTATCTTCTGCCCAAGCCTTCCGCCTCTTCATAAATCAGTACAACAAGCAATCAAGCTAAACCTTAGGGACCTGCAGCGAGGACTTTTGAAAAAGTACTACCCCTTGACCCTACAGTATCTAGAGGAGCAACCCACCATCCGCAAGATCGTTGATCAGGAGAACGGTCTCCATGATTTTGAAAACAGCTTGACCGAACAGCTCCTTCAGGCTGATCCAGCCCCTAGCTTACAGGCTGTTTTTGCACTGGAGCAGACCCAAAATAAGCTGTGGAAACAACATAAAGGCTATTTGTGTTACAGCAAGAAAAATGCCTATATCAAAAGTAAGATCCAGCAACTAACGGATGGCAAAATGTTGGACCTAACCCCGCATTCCCTTATGCTGGCCGACCACGTAAGCTTTTATCTACTTAACGAAGCGCTACGGGAAGCCCTGGCACTCCCTTCAGATAAGCTGGCAGTCCTATTTATAGCTGACGAATGGGGCGTCAGCAGCAGCTACATTGGGTTGATCAGTATGCTGATTGTACAACAGGTGGAAAATACAACGCTAACAGGAGCCTTATTGTGTGATCAGGTCAGCAACAAACTGAGATCCATGATCGGGAAACTGGATGAGGATAATTCCCTAAAGGCCCACATATACACCCAGATCCGACTGCTGTTTGAAAGCGGCATATTGACGACGGCAGAGGTATAAGCAAGAAAGTCAGGTACTCGACCTGACTTCCCTATCCTTATAATTACATTAACAGATTACCGTAGTACATCTGACCGGCGGGTTATGATGATCATCTGTAGGCTCGGTATGTGTTGGTTCGGACACATTTCCCAAACCACCAGACAGGCGTTTTGCCACCTCGCTATCGATACTTGTTACAAAACTTTCTAATTGGAGATCCTCCAGATTTAACTTGATTTTTTCTACTGAATCTTTCATAACTACTAAATTTAATTGTAATGCCTACTGTGATAACGGGTTTTTCAGCTTATCCCCGGTTGCAACAGTACTAAGTTAATATTATTGCAACATAGTTGCAATTAAAATAAATTATTTTTTAATATCAAAAGTTAATATTTTAGATTTTGTAGATTAAAGACCTAAATCTTTTTGTCACTATCGCCTCAGAAGATAGGTTATTAAACATCCTGCTGCAAAACTAATAGTGGGGACCACCGCCACCAGCGCGCTTAGGCGATCAATCAAACGCTCGCTTTCATTGTTAAGATTATTCATTTAAATGGTTATAAAATTTTAAAGAAAAAGAAGATGGCTGCTTTTTTATCATTTGCACAAGAATCTTGACGATAGTCCCTTCAGGCTCTTTCCAATATAAAAGTACTTTAACAGAAGACGCGTCAGTTTGAGGTTTGTCCCTCATCAATTTAAATGGTTATCACACTATCATTGAACTTTCAGAACTCCGTCTTGCAAAAATATTGTGCCTGTGGTATAAAAATTTCTATCCAATCCTTGTAGCGAAAAGGCAATAGGAAATTGGCAAAATACCCAAGTTCGTTGTTGATCTGTACTGTGCACTAAGTAAATCGTCAGCAAAAAGTTGACAGGTTTACACAAGATACGAAACAGCTTAAAGTATGTCGTCAGTAAGGACCAAAAGGAATTTATGAACGACCTAGAACCAGTGTACCGAGCCGACACCTTGGATCAATTTGCCGGACTGCGGATGGAATTGGGGCGACAAAAATGAAGCGCATTTATGTTCTGTTATTTTGAAGCGTTTAAAGTCCGAAAGTTGATGGCTTCGTTGAGAAAGCATTAATAGAACGGCTTTGCAGCTTTATGATTTTTTAGAAATTGAAGGATGTTCTTTAGATAATTTATATGAAAAAATACGCATACATCGGGTGCTTGGATTTTATTACCGTTATTGGTGCCGAACTCGGATTCATTGTTATTTTACTGTAAACTGCAGCACACTAAATCATCTCTATCGATAAGCCGGTATGCTATTCAAGTCATTCGCATTTGTCATTGCACTGTCCGGTCCTTTTATGACATTGTTGATGTCGGGCTTTGACGTTAAAAAAGTAATGTTTGGAGCGATTTTTATGTTTACAGACATTATCTCCTCATTTGATCCCCACACCGAAATATGCAGGCATCGTTCCATCCACCGTGTCAAAAAGAGGGTCGTAGGTCCCTTAAAAAGCTACTCCTTTTGTCATTGGCCTAAATCTGTATCCAACTTCCAAAGAAGGCACGAAATGACAATAATTGTTTTCTTGCTAACCTTTTGAAATATCATAGAGACCTAATGCTGCATTTACTCCAATAGTAATGCGCTTCTTTTTTGCCATAAACATAGTTGATACCAACAGGGATGATCTTAAAACTTTCACCGATGACGATTGACGAATTACCTATTCCTACTCTAAAGCCCAGCACTACGCGGGCATCTTTTTTAAAGCGCGTATCGGATTTGCCGTAGTAAATATCCTTGCGCCTTTACCTTCCAAATACCCCATTTTTTGAGGTTGCGAGCGAACTTTCAAAGTACAGAACATGAATGCGCCCAGTACACAAAATCTTGATTTCATATAATTATTCGCTTATTTCAATTATTCTACCTCCGTTTTCGACAGTGCTTTTTCAAGGATTCGGTTGAATAGCAATATCGATGACCCGTATCCAAAAAAGATAAATGTTTTCCTGATGAACGGGAGCCAGGGCAAGGAGGATCTGATAAGTGCTTGCGAAAACGCACTACACTATTTTGGCGGTGTACCTTTGGCGACTGTTCCAGACAATCTAAAAGCGGCCGTAACCAAGAGTAATCGGTATGAACCACTCTGAACGAAACTTTTGCCTACTTCGCTGATCACTACCAGACCAGTGTTCTGCCTACCAGAGCCTATCGCCCACGGGACAAGGCTCTAGTGGAGGGAGCGGTGAAGATGGTCTACAGTAGAATATATGCTCCGCTGCACAAAAATACATAGCATAGCCTAAAGGATCTCAATGCTGCGATACAGGAGCATCAGGAACATCATAACAATGGGATGCTGAAAGGGTCGTAACTACAGCCTTAGGCAGCAGTTTGAAGACGTTGAGCGGGCTGTACTCGGCGGACTGCCAGTATCCCGTTACAAGTTTAAAAAAACTCCATTACGCTACGGTAATGAAGAACGGACACGTGTGCTTAGACGAATACCGACACTATTGCAGCGTACCTTACCGTTTCATCGTTAAAAAAAAATGCTTTATTCCAGAAATGTTCTAGAGGTCTTTTATAACTATGAGCGCATCTCATCTGCGGGAACGGGCAGCCTATTAATGGGTTGACTATTATCTAAGTCAAGCAGTGTCATTTCGCGGTTTATTTCCGTTACAATTTCTATTAAATTATTATTCATCTTATATATATTTTTTCTATTGCACACAGGATCTAAACTACTCCTAGTCCACCTATGCTTCTCTAAAAAGATATAAACTAATACCAGTTTTGTAAATACTATTTAAATATTTATTTTCAGAATTATAACTCAAGTCAGTGACCACGGATAGGCAATGGATATCGACACCAATGAGACACCGGATTTTTTTGAACCGTTTTTCCAAGGATAATTTAACCTTTATTTATGCTAATATTCGGCATGAAAAAACCCGAAAATATCTACATTTGCAACGTTCAACTGGACAAGAGAAATGGAATACGACCTGCAACGTTTTCTGAATGCGCAAAATCAAGCGTATCTGACGGCGTTATACGAGATTAAGAACGGAAAAAAAGAATCGCACTGGATATGGTTTATTTTCCCGCAGATTCAAGGATTGGGACAAAGCGAAAACGCACAGTTCTACATTATGAAGAATTTAGAAGAAGCAGAGCAATACCTTGCGCATCCCATCTTGGGAGAAAACCTGATCGAAATCACCAGAGAACTCTTGCTTATTGAAGGAAAAACTGCACTCGAGGTGTTGGGCTGGCCAGATAACCTTAAATTACAGTCAAGCATGACACTTTTTGCTAAAGCAAGCGGTAATCATCCTATTTTCCAGCAGGTGCTGGATCGCTATTTCGAAGGTAAAATGGATATGCAAACACTAAAATTGATCGAATCGTAATACCTGCTAAACAACCGAACGTTTCAGGGATACATTTGTCCAGCATAAAGTTATCCATCCAAACATATTAATACAACATTTTAACCAAACCATCACATGGATACCGTTTCCATCGTTTTATTCAACGCAGCAATCACTTCAATCGTTCATCTGGCATTCAGGAGCTATTTTACAGGTTACTTGCAAAAAAAGGCCGAAAACCAAGCGTCCAAGGAGGATATTGCCGAGCTGACCTCCAAGGTCGAACAGGCTAAATCAAGCTTTCAAAAAAATCTAGAAATCTTTAAAAGCGAGGTCAATTTACAAGCCAATCTCCGGGGTAGCCATCGTGGAGAAGAGAAAAACGCACTTATAGATTTTCACGGAAAGCTCAACGACTGGATCCAGCGGCTCTTCGCAATCGATATCCATCAGGCCAAGCTGATGACATCGATCGAAATACAACAACTGCGGCGGGAGATCGATTCCTTTCCGCATCTCTCCGTAGCGCTATCCAAGGTTAGATTGCTCGTCCTTGATACAGAGATTGTGCAGGAAAGCAGAAATATACTCCAGATTGCCGTAGATTATAAAAGTCAGGTGGAAAAAGTACTGATGGGATTGCAGTTTGCAGTGGATGAGAAAAACAACCTCTATCAACAGTCATTACGTTATGAGCCTAAAGATTTCTCAACCGACCTACATCCAGAATTTGAAAGACTTGGTCTGGAAACCGATCGTATGATCAAAAAGATCAACGCACTTTGCGATGATTATTGGCAGCAGGGACGTATCGTCTTCTTCCTGCCTGTCCGTGATATGGATAACCAGTACGTGGATAAAGTTAAAAAATACTTGAGCCGAGCCTAGTATGCTTCACGCAAAGATGAGCAAATAGGCTTCTCCTGCCGAGCAACAGAAATGACCATTAAACGGGAGGAATCTAGCGGCGACTCCATGACGCAATAGCATGTGTTCTGGATCGCACAAAGATCACCAAAATATAACGAACAGTATCGAAAGAACATCAAATCAGCCTTACAAAGTCGTTATGAATCCGTTCTATAATCTTTTCTGGAATGCCGAGCTGCTTTGCCTTCTCGATCCAAAAGGGAATCACCCCCTGTACTTTTTGGATCATGCCCTTCACATTTTTAATGGTAAACCTTTCGGCTATATATTCCAAGTCTGCAAGGGTTATCTCGGTACGCTTTCCGTTAATGGAAAGTGCACGGCTAACTTTCGAAAAGTTGATAAGTGGATTTAGGGAATATGTAAGATCATATGCCGGCGCTAGGCTCCAGCGATCCTGCGCGGGATCGTAAATAAAGCTGTGATTTTTCAAGTGATCGTCAGCATTACAGAAAACAACGTTAAATACCATACGCAGATAGAGCTGCTCGATCTGTACGTGTGGAAGCTTCAAATGCAGCGCAAGCTCGAATAGATTTTCGTAACTTGAAACCGCTAAATCTTTGAAATCCCAACCCGTCATACCCGAGGCTGTAAGCACCGGTTGCTTTTCACCATCCTGACGATCAAAGCGTAGCGTTGCAAAATGCTTATCATCCACCAACTTGGAAAACATCATCTGCACACCAACCTCACATGCCGCTAAGTAATAACTATACTCTATCACCTCCCTATCGTAAGATACGTCGCCCAGATTCAGCTTAATCAAATATGAATCATACTCCTGCCCATAAAACACATCGCCCGGATAGATCTTTCCGGAAGCCTTGTGCTCGGCAATCAGAATTTTTGGTCGCGCCCCTCCTGCGGAAGATCCAATTTTGAATACATTAAGCAGCGATCGGTGATCCAGCCCTTCAGCGAAAGCGCTCTCCTTGCTTTGCAGAACTTGTTTAACGACCTCCAAGATTTCATTAATATCTATAGTCGTACCTTTTGGAATGCTAATCTCGGGATGATACTCCAATGCGCCCATCCCACGGTTTGACACGTATGCAAGCTGCTGGAGAACTGTAATTTTTGTATAATCTCTGTTTCTACTCTCTAACCATTCCTTGAAGATGATGTTACCAAACATATCTGGAAGGGAATCCGCTATCATTGGCGGAAGCGATCGGAATGTATCTCCAGCGTATCTCCGCATCACCTGCACCTGTGGTATACGTCTCAAGATTCCGGTATCGGGAAATAAATTGGCCATGACCCCACTGTTCAAGAAGTCTGGACTATATTGAAAATAAGATTCATCTCTATTCTCATCATAACCAATTTTAGCGATCTCCGTTCCAAGACAGCTTACCGTTATCAAACTGTTCTTAGCCATATTTAATATAGCGATTTTATAGGGCCAAACTTATTATTATGATTCTTAAAGAAATCGTTCAATGTGGCGAGTTCATCAAAATACTGAAAGATCAACAGTAAGGTATCAATCTTAAAATTCGCGCCACTCTCCACTTTAAGAATTGTCAACCGAGAAAGTCCCAGCTGACTAGCCAAATCATCTTGTGTAAGCCCCCGTTGCTTGCGCAGGTTACGCGTGAATTCACCAATAGAATTTTTGACATCTATTATTTTAACAGCATTAAACATAAAAGTGTGTGTTTTAAAATACATTTAAACTTAATAAGAACAATTTGTATGGATTAATATACAAATATAAATAAAATCGAATAAGCAAAAAAAGTATATTAAACCACACATAAACTATTCAAAGTCCACAAAAGTATATCTAACTATACATAAAATCCTATTAACTAGGATTTACTTCAATTTTGGTATTTTATCCAGCTTTATTAATGTACATATAACAATAATCGGCAAATAGTAGTAATCTGGTAGACTTACCTATTTTTGAAGCCTTCGAGTTTTTCAAACATGAATAAATACTAAAAATACGAGTTAATGACCTCTCCCCGAATTTAGGAGTGTTTTAAAGTAGAAAATTCCGCCGTTTTTACCTGTTTTTCGATAAACATTTCAGGCGTCATATCCCCTAAACACCTGTGGGGTCTGAAGGTATTGTACTCTTCCCTCCAGATTTCAATTTTTCCTTCGCATCTTCCAATAACAGAAACCAATGCGCATTTAGGCACTCGTCCCGAAAACGTCCATAGAATGACTCAATATACGGATTATCTGTTGGTTTCCCGGTCTGGAGAATACTAATTCCACCTGATGTTCATATGCCCACCTATCGAGATCCTTGGAAATAATCTCCGATCCGTTATCCACTTGGATTTTCTTGGGCATTGCCTGCTGGAATAGCCTGAGTCCTTCCAAAACAGAAACGTATAAAAAAATGAAGGCGATCACTGTCAAATATTTGTTCAAAAGATCAAGCCTATTCATACTGTTTTTGCTCATTTATTTCTCAACGAGCGCTCAAAAAATAAATAAAAAGAAATTTTATTTGAAGTTAGCTGTTGCTGCACAACCTGCTTGGGGAGATGTGAACATAAAGGATAGCGGTAAAACTTTTTATGGCAATGTATATGTTGATGCAACCGACTTGCGTCAAAACCAAACAAACCACGAAAGCAACTAATGGAGACCGTTGAGTCTGTCCTTTGGAAAGAACCTCTCAGAGAGCTATAGCTTGGGTATTGGTATGGATATGGATTTGTATACACTAGGGGATCGTAACAGATTTTCCATGCCAATTTTCGCTGATGCGAGCTATAGCTTCGGTGTATCACGTACGAGAACCTTCTTTATAAATCTAAAACCTGGCTATTCCATTAGTGTCGAATCCGTCGATCATAGCGGTGTAAAGTTAGAAACTGCGATAAGCCACGAATTACGTGTCGGCAGACGAAGTGGTCTATCCTATGGATTTGCGCTCGGATATAACTATCAAGAACTAAACAATGTAGAGCAGACAGAACTGGAACATATTTAGGGTACTATAAATTCCTACACTCAAGTGGGACAGCGTTTTGTAGATATATCTTTAGGCTCCGTTCCGATAACTTTCTTCATAAAATTCTAGGAAACCTCTCTTGTGTTTTGACATAGCTGACAAACTTGCAGAAACTTATCAACCAGCATCCATATTAATTACATATTTGAATTTAACTGGTCGGCTATAATTCTGTACAAAATCATATTTACTAGCCGATTATTGATGCGTTTCGCCGCTCTACAGTTGAAACGCATCAAATATTGGAGAGAAAATCTTTTTCTGAATCACGTCTTGTAACAACTAATATAATCTTTCGTAACTATTCTTTTAGCGTGTCTTCGGGAAATTGACACGCGTGCTAAAGTAAAGATCAAGTGGAGCTTTGTCATTCCATTCTCTATAATTACTGTGAAGTTAAGCAGACTCGGTGATAGTTCCGCTATCTTAAACTCGCCTATTTCCGTCCTACAGTAACATTTATTAGCTTCCTAGCATGCTCGAAAGTGTATGTTTCTCGGTCATTTTTTTTCCTTCTATATCATGGGTTGTAACATCTCCATTTTCATGAAATGCAAAAAAAAGATCATCCTGGTCGTAGTCTCATTTTGAATCATTAAACTTAGCTCCACCATCAATTCGGAATTCGTATAATTCACTCATCTTCCATATCCCTATAAGCTTGTTTACAGCCATGTCTGGTTTGCTTGTATCATCCTTAGTACATGAAAAATTGAAAACGACTAAAGAAACAAAAAAATGAGCTTAAATTTACCAATAATATAAATATAAAATTTTAAACACAATTAAACAAAATATTAATATAATTTCATTATAAAGCTAAGTATGTTAAACTTAAAATTGATATTATAAAATATCTATCAAATGGGTTTATGAAGAAGCTAAATATCTAGCCATTGTCTGGAAGCCATCTTTCACAGCATTAGTTGTATTTGAATATGATTGAGAATTTGTCTGAAAACTTTGCTGCTCGTTTCAGGGTTTAATTATAAGAGTTTCAGTAGACATATTCATAGGTTCGTTTTGGAGGCAGGTCGCCAAATAGTCAATCTATTTTTCCTTCTACCATTGTCTGTTTAATGGGACAATTTACTCACAAGATCGTCCTCACATAAAATAACATTCGATTATAAAATATGAAGTTAAGAAAATCATTGATCTTCTCCTGTTTCATTTTCACGTTTGTCAGCTGCAAGGTCGAAAATGAACTATCGGAACTCAATTCGAAGAAGGAACTCACCGTTCAGGAGGCAAAAAAAACAGCGCGAATTCTCTCGCAACAAAGCGAGGTTCGTCGCAAGACAAAGTCTTCAAGCCCAAAATCTGGTCGCGCCGTGCTCGAAACCGATATACCAATCTATGACTTTGACTGGGATAACCAATACTTCAATAATAAAGTACCGGGCTTCCCTGTGATCATGGTACCGTTAAAGAATAATTACGTAAACAGAAGTGTATTTCCCGACATGAACCCCAGAGGCTATCGCATCGTAGCCTTTCAACACAGTCCTAATTAC
>NZ_SNZV01000012.1 GCF_004364125.1 Sphingobacterium paludis
ATGGGGTCTGTTGTTTCATGACCGTATCGTTTGAATAATTAAATATAAATAATCTTATCAAATTATTCCATTGACACAGTTCGCGTTACAGTCTCCCCCGCACTTGCATAAACGGTGTCCCTTGCGATAATTGTTTTTGTGGGTGTTTTCTCCGTATCCAGGGCCAGCAAATCCGGATCACTAAAAATATCAGTGTCCATATTTAGCCAAATTATATCCGTGTTCTTCATGCTGAACACTATACTACTATCTCGAAGTCGTGCAGTGCTATCTTGCGTTTGATCACCTGAATTTGCTTCTTTATGACTTCTTCCGTTACAGGAAAAAAATAAGAAGACCAGAATTATAAGTGTTATATTTTTCATATACTAAGATCAGTGATGGGCAATCATAGCTCCATCGACATATAATCATTCTTTCGAAAAGAATGGAGATTAATCAAATCTGGAGCTCTATACCAACATGCTATGTCATTCATTTTAGCACGACCTGATCCGCTTCCTTTGATTTGTTTCTGTTGAGCCTTACTGAATACGTTTACAGCTTGCAAAATCATGAATGTATGTTCATTACTTTTATTGTTATAATGCATAAATTATCATAGCTCATATGCACGATTCAGTGCCATGAAATCGTATGATCAATGATATGTTTTGTAAAATTCATAATAGCTGGAATGTAATAGCTGGCTTGGAAAATTGTTCCATTCAAACGCGGGATTACGTGAATTTGACTAACGAAAGTTTTTTAAGTTCATCGAGGTTAATACATTCATTATAAATCTCATAGTTTAACAACAGATCTAATATAGATAAATATTTATTAAAAAATATGATAGAATGGAAAAACAATATTTCGTATGTAGATTTTTTACTACGTTCTTATTCTATGTTATTGTGATAATTTCTCACCGATAGATCGCCAGTGGAGCGTGAGGGATTTACGCGTATGCTACTGTTTTGGAATTCCGTATTTTAAAAATTGAGCCCACCTGGAAAGCAGCGCAACATGCAGTGGTGACGAATCACGAACAGAGCCTCAGGTATAGTTCTATGCCGTCCTAATTTAGTTTTTTATCCCCTCAAATTTATCTATGTTTGTAGCGTAACAAGCGAGTGCACCATGACAAAGCTATCTGTAAACATCAATAAAATTGCTACGCTGCGCAATTCGCGAGGCGGAAATGTACCTAATGTATTGGCAACGGCATTGGCCTGTGAACGTTTCGGCGCCGAAGGGATCACCGTGCATCCTAGACCAGATGAACGCCACATACGCTACCAAGACGTTTACGATTTAAAAGCCGAAATAAGCACCGAATTTAATATTGAGGGCAACTGCCAGGAGCAAAAATTTATTGATCTTGTACTGGCGAATAAGCCTACGCAGGTTACTTTGGTGCCTGACGCGCTAAACCAGATTACGTCCAACCATGGCTGGGATACGGTGAAACATCGCAGCTATTTACAGGACATGGTCAAGTTATTTAAGGACCAAGGCATCCGCGTTTCGATCTTTGTCGATCCAGACGAGGATATGGTCGAGGCTGCCGCCGAAACAGGAACCGATCGTATCGAATTGTACACAGAGGCATTTGCGGCTGAATTTGGCTTTGACAGTGCAAAGGCTGTCGCGCCTTACTACAAAGCGGCAAAGAAGGCAGAAGAAGTCGGATTGGGACTAAACGCCGGGCACGACCTTGATCTAAACAACCTCAAGTATTTTAATGAACATATACCGGGCTTACTCGAAGTAAGTATCGGCCATGCGTTAATTGCCGATGCGCTGTATCTAGGCTTAGAAGAGACGATAAAACGCTATCTAGCTGCGCTGAAGGCGTAGTAATTTTAAAGTAAAAAGTTAAAAAAGTAAGGATGCTAAAAAAATGGAAGTTAGGATACCAAGGTAAAACCACAATAATCTTCCAACTAAAATCTATTATCTAAGTACTAAATACGATCTACTATTCAATCCCTTTAAAGATCCTATTCCAGCGTATTTTTGTCAGGAAGGAACCATCTACATCGTAACTCATCCAGGTAAATAGGGCCTTGCCCACAATATGGTCTTCCGGTACAAAACCAAACTCCCGAGAGTCTGCTGAGTTATCCCTATTGTCGCCCATCATCCAGTAGTAATTCATCTTTACTTCGTAATCGGCCGTCTTCACATCATTGATGTAAATGCCGTCGGCACGGCTTTCCAATGTATTTCCTTCGTATACGCGGATAATTCGATCATACAACGGCAAACTTTGGGTGTTAAGTGAAATGTGGTCGCCTTTTTTCGGGACGACGAAAGGTCCAAAATTGTGATAATTCCACTTCGTATTGGCGTCGTGCGGGAAAGCGGATCCGCTATTTTCGTAAGGTAAAACTTCTTTAATATTGGGCCAGGTGGCCAGCTCTGCAATCTCTTCCGCTGTGACGTACAACAAATATGGCTCTGCAAAAGGAAGGCCATTCGCCGGGTCTTTCGCATAATCAATCCTTTTATCCACTAATCGCTCCACATTGAGACCGGTGCCATCTGTATAGACCAAATAGGCTTGTTGCAGATCATTCGAATCATAACTGTCCTGACCATTGATGCGTAGCTCACCTTTACGCATTTCGACCTTATCGCCCGGGATACCTACCGCACGCTTGATATAGTTCTCGCGCTTATCAATCGGTCGGCTATACGGTGGATCAGCCTCTGTAGGAAGATTAAATACAACAACGTCATTTCTCTTTAACGCTTGGAATCCCGGTAACCTTGTATAGGGAAGCTTTATCCATTCAGAATAGGCTTTGCCGCCCGTTATCGGCATAGTGTGATGAGCAAATGGAAAAGCAAGCGGCGTCATAGGCACGCGTGGACCATAATTGAGCTTGCTCACAAAAAGGAAATCGCCAATAAGCAGTCTTCGCTCCATAGACCCCGTTGGAATCATATACGCTTCCAACAGAAAACCGCGAATAAGCGTTGCAGCAACGGTGGCAAACACAATAGCATCCGCCCACTCGCGTAAAATAGATTTTTTATAGGGGTATTTGCTGCGGAAGGCATCGCTGTTTGCGGCACCCAAGTATTTGACGTTGACATCATGGCCCCACATGGGCAAGAAAATAAAAGGCAATACGATGCCCACTACCGTTTCCCAAAATCGGCGCTTGCCGAAACTTTTTAAAAGATCCAGATACAGCGCGTAGAAAACAAAAATATTGACAATCGGGACGAGCAATAGTGCAATCCACCAAGTTGGTCGACCTGTTAATTTGGCCATGACAAACTCCCGGTAAAATGGAACAGCAGCTTCCCAACCCTCACGTCCGGCTTTCTTAAATAAAAGCCATAATCCGTAAATGCTGGCTATTGTCCATATTGCTATAATGCTATACCACATGTTGAAAAGTGAAATTCAAAAGTAAAAAGTAAAAATTCAAAAGTTAGAAGTCAAAAGTTAGCAACTTGAACTCAATACGCTAACTACGAAGTAATCAGTACTATACCCTTAATTAAAAACTCGAATTCAATAATCTAACTACTAAGTACTCAATACTACTTAATTCCCTTAAATATTCTGTTCCAGCGTATGCTAGACAAGAAGCTACCGTCCTTATCGTAACTCATCCAGGTAAACAGCGCTTTGCCGACGATATGGTCTTCCGGAACAAAGCCCCAAGCTCTAGAATCCAACGAATTATGACGATTATCACCCATCATCCAGTAATAGTTTTGTTTAAAGGTGTAGCTTGTGGCTTTAGCGCCATTCACATAGTACCCATCGGCTTTATGTTCAAAACTGTTGCCTTCATAGTCGCGTATGGCGCGGGCATACATAGGCGCCGAAAGGGAGTCAAGCGTAACCGTCCAGCCCTCCGCAGGAATGGTGATAGGGCCGAAATTATCGAAATTCCAAGTATAGTGTCTTTCATGTGGATACGTATCGCCCATGGCTTGCGATTTATCGAGCACAGCCATTTCCACCGCTTTTACATTACCCCAGCTTTTTACCACTTGTGCTTCGTCTGCCGTCATAAAAACACGAAACATCCCAGGGTTTTCCAGCGGAAAATATTCCAGTCGAAGGTCTTTCATCCGTTGTGGATTTAAGCCCGATTCATCGGTAAGTACCACATAGTCCATTTGCATTTCCGGCGGGACAAACCCAGCCTCACCATTGACGATCAACTGCGCATTTTCCATAGAAACAACATCGCCAGGCAAGCCGACACAACGTTTTATATAGTTTTCACGTTTGTCGATCGGTCGGGTGACTACGGTGAACTGGTTGTGCACCACATCTTTACCCATATAGCGTACCATATCGGCATAGGTTTGCTCTTGATGCTCAAGAACCACCGTATCTCCCGCCGGAAAATTAAAGACGACGACATCATTCCGTTCAATTTTTTGAAATCCTGGTAATCGCTTGTAAGGCAACTGAATAAGCTCAGAATAGGCTTTACCTCCGGTGACAGGCATAGTGTGGTGCGCGAATGGGAAAGCTATCGGCGTCATGGGCACTCTCGGACCATAGTTAAGCTTGCTTACAAACAGAAAATCGCCTATCAGCAAGCTCCGTTCCATGGATCCCGTAGGGATCATGTAGGCTTCCAACAGAAAGCCGCGAATTAATGTGGCAGCCACCGTAGCGAAGATAATCGCATCGGCCCATTCACGTGCTACCGTCTTTCTATAAGGATATTTCTTATGGAATTCTTCCGTATTGGAAGGCCCTAAATAGTTAACCGAAGGATCTCGCCCCCATAGGGGTAGGAAAATAAAGGGCAACAAAATGGCCACCGCTGTTTCCCAAAACCTCCGCTTGCCAAAGCTTTTCAATAAATCTAAATATAAACCGTAGAATATAAAGATATTAACAATAGGCACGAGCAATAAAAACACCCACCATGTTGGTCTGGCCGTTAACTGAGCCATCACATATTCTCGGTAGAACGGGACGATTGATTCCCAGCCCTGTTTGCCCGCTTTCTTATACAGCAACCATAATCCGTATAGCGCGGATATAGTAAAGACTATAAAGATGATATACCACATGTTGAAAAGTAAAAAGTAAAAAATTCAAAAGTTAAAAGTAAGAATTTAAAAGTTAAAAGTTTGAAGAGCAACATCTAGCGGCAATACGATGAGAATTCCCGATAGCAACTTCAAAATTCGCTTTAAAACGCAAACATTTCGGTTACTTGATAAAAGCCTTTCCGGCCCTGCAACCATTCTGCAGCAATGACGGCGCCCAGTGCAAAACCAGCGCGGCTATGTGCCGTATGTTTAAATTCGATCTGATCCACCTCAGAGCTATAAAGTACCGTATGTGTGCCAGGAACTTCTTCAATTCGATGGCTTTCGATTAATAATTCATCTGCTTTCGGAATACGCTCTTCATCCTCGCCAACAAGATTATTAATCCACTGTGTTTTTCCCTCGACCCCATCCAGTATCCCTTCGGCAATCGTGATGGCCGTTCCGCTCGGCGAATCCAGTTTATGAATATGATGGATCTCCTCAACCTGTACATCATACTGTTTATAGGGGCTCATGGCTTTGGCCAACAGCCGGTTTACATGAAAGAATACATTTACCCCTATACTAAAATTGGATCCATAAAGTAAAGACTGGTTTGCATCAAGGCAAACAGCTTTGATTTCTTCAAGATGCTCATACCAGCCCGTTGTGCCCACTACAATCGGTAGGTTTGCTTCGAAACAGAGACTGATGTTGTTTATTGCCGCTGCCGGCTCACTAAAGTCGATCGCGACATCTGCTCCGCTTAGCGAAGCTGCCGTAATAGACTCTCGATTATCCTTATCCACAATTAGTTGGATTTCATGGCCCCGCTTTAGCGCAAATTTCTCAATCTGCTGCCCCATCTTTCCATAACCTAACAGTATTATTTTCATCTATATATTGTTTTTATGCGCCTGTTTTTATGCACAACCTAAGCTCCTTTAACTGCCATGCACAACGCAAATTATATGTTCTTTACTATTACAACCTGTGAATATACATAATTAACGGCAGGATATATGGTCTAAGAAAAAACAACCAAACCCTTGCCGATCGGTCTAACTAATTCATATTCATTGTTAGCTTGATGCCTGGGGTAAAGCCATAGCCCCCCAGTGCGCGCCCGCCCGCTATCCCATAGGTTGGCATCAGTGTCGGGCCGATTTTCATCGTCGTATTCGGGCCGATATTCCAACGGTTTTTAAGCATGGAGTCAACATAGGCCTCAATGGCATTAAGCCCCCAAAAGCCTACCGTAATTAGTATCGTTAAATCGCGGTTTCTACGGCCGTAATCTTTCTGAGTAACAAGCCCCTGCGTTTCATAAAATTGAAGATCGGGATCGCCCGCATCGCCTTGCCCATTTGTTTCTACACGATAAGCTAGCTCGTCGAGAAATTTCTTATAATACCATTGCCAATAGTCAAAAACCAAATAACCTGTTACCAAGCCGCCATAGATAATGGGAACTTTTACCCACCATAGGCCACCATTGGTATACTGTCCCCATCCAGGAAGTATCAGGGAGCGCTTCCAAGCTACGCGCGACACATGTTCGATCTCTAAGCGGGCAGAATCTTTCTTTATACCTTTGTAATAGTATTTATCCCGTTCTTTCTCTGCACGCTCCCGCTCCTTACGCTCTTTTCTCGTCTCCTCCTTCTTGACGGTATCTTGCGCTGCCGCAATAGAATCGGCCACTTGCATTTTTTCTTTCAAGGAGCCATTCTTCGTAGAGTCCTGCTGTTGCGCGTAAAGACTTGCGGAGATACTAAACAAAAAAAGCGCTAGAAGGATATATCGCATTACCAATCTAATAGTTCAAGAATACGGCTTAAATCATCCTCACTATCGAAAGGAATTTCAATAGCGCCTTTGCCTTTGCTATTTTTTAAATTCACGCGTACACGCGTAGAAAACCGAGAGGCTAAGTCGTCCTCAATTTTTTGATATTGAAAGTCAAGCTGCTTGCCTACTGGCGCCTTCTGCGGCTTCGTCTGTTGTTGTATATTGCGGACCAGGATTTCCGTCATACGAACAGACAGCCCCTTGTCTATAATTTCCTGAAAGACGAAAAGCTGCTTCTCCACTTCTCCAACATTAATCAGTGCGCGGGCGTGGCCCATCGAGATTTCCCCATCGCGAATACCTGCCTGAATAGCCGGCGGCAATTTCAGCAAACGTAAGTAGTTCGTTACCGTAGAGCGATTTTTACTGACACGTTCGCCCAGTTGCTCCTGTTTCAGGTTACACTCTTCAATCATCCGCTGAAAGCTTAAGGCTACCTCAATCGCATTTAAGTTTTCACGCTGTATATTTTCGATCAAGGCCATCTCCAGCATTTGCTGGTCGTTTGCGGTACGCACATACGCCGGTATTTCATCAATACCTGCAAGTTTGGATGCGCGTAAGCGGCGTTCGCCACTGATGAGCTGGTATTCGTTTTTGCTTAACTGCCTAACCGTGATCGGTTGAATCAAACCTTGCGTTTCGATGGAATCGGCTAGCTCACGTAGGGCTTGTTCATCAAAATCTGTACGGGGCTGGAATGGGTTGACCGCGATATGTTCTATTTTAATAAAATTGATACTGCCTGCCGTAGCGTTCGAACCTTCTTTTGCGACAGCGTTGTTTCCTGCTGAACTCTGGGGCATTTGAACATCTTCGCTTTGTAACAAAGCGCCCAGCCCTTTCCCTAAACCTGTTTTTCTCTGTAATGCCATACTTTATACTGTCGCTGTTTGCGTATCTTTTATAACCAATCCATTCTTCTGTAAGATCTCTCGCGCCAAATTTAGGTAGTTTACTGCACCTTTACAGGACGCATCATGCATAATAACCGAGATACCAAAACTTGGTGCCTCGCTTAAACGCGTGTTCCGCTGGATAATCGTATCAAAAACAAGCTCACTGAAGTGGGTACGCACTTCGTCCACGACTTGATTCGACAAGCGCAGGCGCACGTCATACATCGTCAGTAGAATGCCTTCGATTTCTAAGTTCGTATTTAAGCGCGTTTGCACAATTTTGATTGTATTCAACAATTTCCCCAATCCCTCCAAGGCAAAATACTCACACTGTACAGGAATGATAACAGAATTTGACGCCGTCAACGCATTGATAGTAATAAGACCAAGCGATGGTGAGCAATCGACGATAATAAAATCGTAATCGTCTTTAATCACCTCCAACATTTTTAACATCTTAAATTCCCGCTCGTGCATATTGATCATTTCGATCTCTGCACCCACCAAATCGATGTGTGCCGGTAACAGATCTAAATTGGGTGTATCCGTATGTTGAATAGCGTCACGTGGATCTAGGTCATTTACCAAACATTCATAGACACTCGCCTTTATTCCGCGCGGATCGAAACCTATTCCTGAAGTCGAGTTTGCTTGCGGATCCGCATCCACCAACAACGTTTTATGTTCGAGAACAGCTAAACTCGCAGCCAAATTAATCGAAGTTGTTGTTTTTCCTACGCCACCTTTTTGATTAGCAATTGCTATAATTTTTCCCATGAGAGTGAAATCCTTTCTAAAACCTAAATACCGATGCTATAGATATTGCTCAAAAGTACCGCAAATTTACAATCCCTTTGTGAAGGAAATGCTTAAATGATGTTAAAATTAGTATTTTTGGCAAAAGCTCTTAACCAGCGGCTAAGGGTGCTAAGATACGAAAAATAGCGTTATGACCGGATAAAGATTTTGGCGCTTTTTGTCACAGAATTATTTGCATGAATTTAATCATATCAGGAACAAATCGGGAGCGTAGCAACTCGTTAAAAATTGCGCAATACTATCAGCAGGAGTTGGAACGGAAGGGAGAATCGTGGGGAATTTTATCCTTAACAGATCTGCCGCCCGAGATCAACTCTACGGACCTGTACGGAAAACGCAGCCAACTTTTTGAGCCCATTCAAGCAGCTGTTTCCGATGCACAAAAATTTATTTTTATTATCCCGGAATACAATGGCAGCTTTCCCGGCATCCTGAAAGTTTTTATAGATGCCTGTGCCTTTCCCGCATCTTTCCATCACAAAAAAGCGGCCTTGGTAGGCCTTTCAAGCGGCAAATATGGTAATATCCGCGGTGTGGATCACTTCACGGGCGTATGCAACTATTTACGGATGCACGTATTGCCTTTGAAGATTCATTTGGCAAAAATCCAAGACGAACTCAGTACCGATGGCCAACTCAAAGAGGAATTGACAAGCAATTTCGTGCACGAACAGATCGAAGAAATTATTCGGTTTTAGATCGTTCCCTTAATGATGTTCTCGAGCAGCTCGTCAAGGTTATTTCTGAATTTCATAGACTCCGCAGGATACTGTATAAGTGCTGCTTTTTTCTCTTCGTAGCTGAACATTTCCCAGGTGCCGTTGTCATATTCCAACGCTGTTAAATTTTCGATCCAATCACCGGAATTCATGTATATACAACTGCCCTTTTTTGTTTCTATTTTGCGTATCTGGGGCTGGTGTATGTGTCCGCAAATAACATAGTCATACCTATTTTCAATCGCCAAGTGCGATGCCGTCTCTTCAAAATCTGAAATAAATTTTATGGCTTTTTTTACAGAGTTTTTTATCTGTTTAGAAAGCGAATACTTCTCTCGACCCAACTTTGTCAACCCCCAATTCACGACGTTATTGAGTTGTATCAACCGGTCGTAGCCCCAGCCACCTAACTTTGCAAGCCACTTCGTGTGCTGTATGGAAGCATCGAATACGTCGCCGTGGAAAATCCAACTTTTTTTACCATCTAAATCCAGCAATAATCTGTTGGTTAAGGTGATATGACCAAACTGCATTTTCCCGAATTTGCGCAACATTTCGTCATGGTTTCCAGTAATATAGGTGACTTCACAACCCTGGTAAGCAAGGTCTAAAATATATTTTAGCACCCGGAGATGGGATTCTGGGAAATAGCTTTTCCGAAACTGCCAAATGTCGATAATATCGCCATTGAGAATAAGTTTGCGGGGATTAATGGATGATAGGTAGCTCAACAGCTCATCGGAGCGACATCCATATGTTCCGAGATGCACATCGGAGATAACGACTAATTCAACTTCTCGCTTCATATTCGTTTTTTCAAAGTAACCTGTTTAATATGAATAGAAGATTGTCAGTAGATTAAATAATTGTCAATTTTATGATGATTAAGGTGATATTGCCTGCCGCAGCAAGGCACTACTTGTAGATTACAGTTTTTTAGGATTGTCCAACCCACATCCCTTCCGTCCTTAGCCAGGACAGGGCCGTACTTTTGTAGGCCAAAAGTAGCAAAAGCCCGTCGCTGGAAACCTTTGCAGGGATGGTTTGCGGGATGGCATATTGCTGCATATCGCAAAGCTTTCGATGCGACATCTCCTGTTAATTAGGGTAGAAGCAATAATCGCAGAAATATATTAGGTCTACATACGAAGTACTACATACAACGATCTATCGCATTACTCACTGCTATGAAGAGGTCCTTCATATTTCTACCTACTAGATACTAAGCTCTAATACATTTCCCACTACGCAATACTTCATTAACAAACCTTATATTCGTAATCACAAACATCTGGGACTATGAAAATACAATCAAGCATTTTACTAGCTGTCAGCCTTTTCTTAATGGCCTGTTCATCACAAGAAGAACAAAATCAACTGACCACTGAAGAGCAGGAAGCTGGCTGGCATTTGCTATTTGACGGAAAAACGTTATCCGGCTGGCACGTATACAACAAGGGCAATATGGATTCAAAGTGGACGGTTAACAATGGCGAACTGTTATGTGATCCAACCAAAAAAGAGGGAATCTTCGGCGATCTGATAACAGATAGTGTTTACGAAAATTTTGATCTGCAGTTGGAATGGAAGGTAACCAAGGGCGGCAATAGCGGCGTATTTATTAATGTGAAAGAAGATAGCAGCTATGCCGCAACTTTTGCGACTGGCCTAGAAATGCAACTGCTGGATAACAGCAATGCGGAGGCGAGGCATCAAACGGACTCTACGCATTGGGCAGGATGTCTGTATGCGGTGGATTGTATCGCGCAGAATTCGTACCCTAATCCACATGGCCATTGGAATACAAGTCGTATTGTACAAAAAAACGGAAAAGTGAGCTTCTGGTTAAATAACAAACTAACCTTCGAACGGCAAACCCAAACCGACGATTTCAAACAAATGATAGCAAGTAGCGGCATGAAGGCCTATCCCGACTTTGCGAAATATCCATCCGGACAGATTGCACTACAGAACCATACCGATAGCGTATCATTCAGAAATATCAAAATAATAAGGCTCTGATAATTCGCTGAGACATTTCGTTTATCCTCAGAAACCAAAAGAGCAGCCCGAGTGGGCCGCTCCTTATCTTGAACACTAAACAATAAATCTAGACACTTTATCTTTTCGAATGCTGACTTTCCCCTTTTGAATTTTTAAGTTCGACCTATTCCTTTTGACTTTTGTTTTTTTACTTTTTACTTTGTAGCAACCCGTCCAATGGGGTGAAACCCTTGAAAGTCTACCGCTGTAGAAATGAAGCCATCTTTTACAGGTTCATCTTTCACTAAATCTGTACTCAGGTATTTCTTATTGTCATCACACAAAAGCGTAACTACCGTTGCATCTTCACCGAGCTGCTCTTTGAGCTTCATGGCTCCAATAACGTTTGCTCCAGAGGATATTCCAACCGCTAGGCCAAGCTGTTTGGCGAGCTTTTGCGCCATCAAAATGGAATCTCCATCGGAGGCTTGAATGACTTCATCCAATTGATCGAGTTTGACCAAAGCGGGAATAAATTCATCCGATATACCTTGAATACGATGAGAGCCTACTTTATAGCCCGTGGTAAGCGTAGGGCTCTCTGCCGGCTCCAACGGATGAATTTTGACAAAAGGATTTATCTTGCGTAAATGGTTTCCAACGCCCATCACGGTACCCCCCGTACCAACTCCGGCAACAAAAGCATCTGGCAACTTCCCGACCACCCGCAACTGCTCAACAATTTCAGGTCCGGTGGTCAGCTCATGTGCCTCCGCATTGTATTGATTTTCAAACTGTCGTGGCAAGAACACACCGCCCTCCGTAGCAAGCTCCTCGCTCAAGCGAATGCTCCCTAAAAAGCCCCCTGCTTCTTTGCTGACCAACTGAATATCGGCTCCCATACTTTTTATGATATCGATGCGTTCTTTACTCAACCAATTGGGCATAATGATTTTTACAGGATGGCCTAACGCTTTACCAATGGCGGAAAACGCAATCCCTGTATTGCCGCTCGTTGCTTCAATAATGGTATCCGACGGACGGATTGCACAATGCATATACGCCTTGTAGAGGATATACAAAGCCATACGGTCTTTAATGCTGCCGGTCAAGTTGTAATGCTCACATTTTACATAGATCTGTCGGGCTTTACCGTGGAAGGTATACTGCAATTCCAACATGGGGGTGTTACCAACCAAACACCACAGGTGTTTAAACTTACTATCAAGACTCGGTGAAAGACATGCACTAAATTCTGTTGCAATCATATGATAAAAATATCTTACAAAATTGCTTCTATGCGATATATTATTCAACATATAATATCAATTTCAATAAATTTTATTGAAATCTTCCGTATATCTGAAAATATACCGATTTACTTTCTTATTTTTGACCTGAATCAAAAAAAGATAGTATGGAGCTGGATCAGGTTGATATGAAACTATTGCGGCTGTTGCAGAAGGACGCGTCACTCAGCAACAAAGAGCTTTCCTATCATTTAAACAAATCGATTGCAGCGGTACATGAGCGGGTTAAAAAGCTTAAAGCAAATGGCTATATCAAACGAACGGTAGCTATACTTGACCGGAAGCGTGTGGGTATTGATTTGATTTCTTTTTCCCAAGTGTTTTTAAAGGCACATACGGCAGAAGTCCTGAACGAATTTGAACGTGAGGTAGCAAAATTCCCTGAAGTGATGGAATGTTATCAAATGGCGGGATCCTATGATTTTATGTTGCGCATCGCCACGAAGGATATGGAGGCCTACCATATTTTTTTACGCCACAAACTAGCAGTGCTCCCACAGGTAAATACGGTGCAGACATATTTTGTATTATCGGAAACAAAAAATGAAACAGCCTATCCGATATAAGAATAGAAAAAAACCTAATAAAAGCTTATAAAATCAAAAAGCATCGGAATTCCGATGCTCTATGTGGAGGCTACTGGATTCGAACCAGTGACCCTCTGCTTGTAAGGCAGATGCTCTGAACCAGCTGAGCTAAGCCTCCTTCTGTATATGGTGGAGAATACTGGGTTCGAACCAGTGACCCTCTGCTTGTAAGGCAGATGCTCTGAACCAGCTGAGCTAATTCTCCTTGCTTTTTCGCTTATTGCGTGTGCAAATATAGGTCTAAAATCCGACTTGCAAAATTATTTTTACACTTTTTATTTGTCCTCTCAGCAATACGCTTATTGTCAATCAAATAAATTTGCATCCTTTAATCATAGAATTTCCAAGATACGCCAAAGCGGAAATTCGCATCATTCATCGGGTATCGACGAACAGTGTAGTACCCTTTGGGATAGGCAAACTGATTGAAGAAATTGTACGAGAGAAAAAGGTTTACCCGGTCGATATTCCCCGTAAACCACACATCGCCGATTGGGTATGTGGAATAGTTAATGCCCACGTTGTCGTTGTAAAATTGACCGGCATTAATCGCATAGGACGGTGATCGAAAAGGCGTATTGAAACGCACGTCCATCCCTAGGCGAAAGTCCATCACGTTGTACAGCTTGTTGGTATAGTAGAAGCTATGCCAAGTATAAAATTCCGGCGTAGCCAATATCGCTTCTGCATCTGTTTTTTGATACACCACCATATTATCAAGGTGGAAACGACCAAGTCGGAAATTCTGCCAAACGGAGACCTTCAGCAGGTTTAAATTTCCGGATTGGGCTGGCGTGATGCGTCTTAACAGGGCTTCGTCATTTCCCGGATTATCCACTTCTCTGAAGTACAAATAGTTATCCATCAGAAAGTACTCCGCTTTGCCCGAAAAGCCTATTTTCTTATTTTGGTAAGCGAAAGATAGATTCTGCGTTTTGGTCTTATTAAAATTGTTTTCCCACTGATGGAAGGTGTAATTCATGCGGTTAAACACCATTTCTGGAGATTTATTCTGCGAATATGCCCCCAGACTTATCTTGCCTGCGTTTTCGCTTAACATGATATCTGCATTAGCCTCATACAAAAAATCACCAGCTTGCGCGCCTACGACAATTTGGTTCACCAGCGCGCGCACATCAATCCGATCACTAAACTTGTAACCCAAGTTTCCCTTCAACATGCTGTTTTGATAGAAGCTGGAGGTCAGACTATCGCTATACCAGATCAGGTCATTCTGAAATGCGAGATCAAGTTTAGCCTCATTTTTAAACACACCCTTGCCGCGCAGGTAAAAGCTATAGATAAACTCGTTGGATATTGTCGTGATGTTCGTCGTATCGTCTACACGTTCAATATCGCCCAGTGGAAAAGCGCCATATAGATCGGGTTCATTTTTAAAGAAGATAAACTTTCGCTGCCTGATGGAGGAATTGTGTGCTACAGCGTTCGTCGGATGGATCTCCATCTCTGGCAGGCCTTTATTGACGGTATCTAGGCGCCCCAGAAAGTACGACTGCCGAAGGAACATGCCGTTATCTCGCCACCTGCTATACGGCCGATTTGCATTTATTCCACTTAAGCGAGTAAGATAGCCCATATTGGCCGTACCCGAAGTATCTTGAAAGACGTCGCCGCCAACAATCCGTTCATCCACAACAGAGCCATTTTCAGGCGCATCAAGGTTGTTGAACGTTCCGTTGACTAATAAGTTATAACGCTTATCCTTCGACTCATACCAACTGAATACAGCCGCTTTCCGATCACTATAGTCTTGGTTCCTGTAGTAACCATCCGTATTTGTTGCGTGGTACTCCACCCCGATATTCCATTGCGGGGTGATGTTTTGAGCTAAACGGGCCCTAAAGACTTGGTCGTCAAAGAAAAAGCCCACCGTATAGAGCTCAGAATAGCGCGCACGTGCCCGGAAATACTGCACGGAGTCGGGATGCAAGAGATAGCGTTCCAACGCGTAAAAGCCTGGCTGGAAACCTATTTTTTTGTTCGGATTAAACAGTAAATCCCGTGTTGCCAATCCATAAGACCCCAGATTTATAGACGGATTCCATGGAAGGTTTTGCTTATTGTAATACTGAAAGTTGACATGGGATGTATCGATTTGCACCGTGCGCGTCGCTTGCTTCATCATGGCCAAGGTCGTATAGCGAACATATTTCGCGGTGAAAACGACCGAGTCTTTTTTATTATCTTCCTTCGCCCGAGCCGAATCCAGCGCACTACTAAACTCCTCTTCTGTTTGCGCTGCACTGTGCGTTACGCCAGCTACTACCAGTACAAAAAAGAGTAAAAGCTGCTTTACATACCTATTCATCAATGCCTTTGTTCTTAAAATATTGCCAAAAATAAGGCTAAAATTTTCATTTATTGCAATGCGATCAATTCTTTTAAAATCTTTGTCATTTTAGGCTCAGCCGCGGCCGCTACCTCCACAATCTCGGCCAAGGAGACGGGCTTCAGATCGGTGTGGAATCCCTCATCTGTTATCACCGATATGGCGAACACAGGAATCCCCATGTGGTTGGCGACAATAACTTCCGGCACAGTACTCATCCCAACGATATCCCCCCCGATAATGCGCATATAGCGGTATTCTGCACGTGTTTCCAAATTAGGACCCGGCGCAGAAACGTAGACCACTTTGTGCGCTCTAATGTCCAATCGTTCAGCGATATCAAGCGCCTGACGGACCATTTCTTGATTATAAGGTTGGCTCATATCCGGAAATCGCGGGCCAAAATCTTCATCGTTTGGCCCCCGCAACGGATTATCGGGAAGCAAATTTATATGATCGTCTATAATACCTATATCGCCTTTCAGAATGCTTGGATTGAGCGAGCCGGATGCATTCGATACAAATAATTTTTGTATCCCTAAAGCTTTCATCACACGGACGGGAAACGTAATCTCCTGCATGTTATAGCCCTCGTAATAGTGTAGTCGCCCCTGCATCGCGACGACATTTCTACCATTAAGCTTACCAAAAATAAGCTTGCCGGTATGAAACTCCACCGTAGAAATTGGGAAGTTGGGCACATTGGAATACATAAGCTGGTACGCTATCTCGATTTCGTCTACCAATTTTCCTAAGCCCGTGCCCAGTATAATACCAAACTCAGGGTTGAAATCGCCAATTTTGCGGCGAATTGCACTGACCGTCTCTATAATGAAGTGATACATGGGATGTTAATGTTTTTATTCAAACATAACTTATTTTTTTTTGTCCCACAAGCTTGAGAGAAGGCGCGGTATTCTCTTTAACATAGATTAACGGGGTAAAAAGCAAAACCTCATTTATATGCCTATTAGCTTGCCTTTTTTTGTAAAAAGTGGATAGAAGCTTCTGGTGATCGTATCGCTATACAGTGAATAGAAAGAGGAGAGCGTTATAATATAAAAGTCCGACCTTAATTTGATCGGACTTTTTTGCGTGGGAAATACTGGGTTCGAACCAGTGACCCCTACCTTGTCGAGGTAGTGCTCTAAACCAGCTGAGCTAATTTCCCGCATTAAATTTCTTCAGGATGCACAAAGATAATTTTTTTGATCAGTCCCGAAGAAATTCTTGCTAAAATAATTTTAAAATTTATGTGCTCCCTTCGCTAGCCTACCAGGAGAGGTAGCAAATAGCATCAGGATGATCGTCAGCGCATTGTATACAATAAGCTCAAAGCCTATGCGATACGATGTATGCGGAATGATATAGTACGTATTTAAAACAAACCAAATCGTTGGCGAGATCAAGCAAAAATACGGCACCAATTTGTCATTCACGGCGTATCGGGTAAGAATACCAAAAGCAAATAGCCCCAATAACGGACCATAGGTGTAACTAGCGGCGGTAAAGATGGCGGTCACGACTGAGTCGTCATTGATTAAGCGGAAAAGCAGGATAACAATCAGCATCACGACACTGAATACAAAGTGAACGACATTTCGTTGTCGCACCAAGGCGGGGTCGTTCGGGTTTTCTTTTTTATTGAAGTTCAGAAAATCGACGCAGTACGAAGTTGTCAAGGCGGTCAACGCCGAGTCTGTGGTAGCGAATGTCGCTGCTGTTAACCCCATCATGAAAACGATACCTGCAGCTACCGAAAGGCTATTCAACGCGATCTCCGGATACAAATAATCAGGGGTGCGCAGCATCGAGATATCAATACCCTTATCACCTACGTAGATATACAACAAAGCGCCTACAGCCAGGAAAAAGAGGTTGATAACGACAAAAACGCTGGTGAATGTCAACATATTCTTTTGCGCCTCACCAATGGTGCGCATGCTCAAGTTCTTCTGCATAAGATCTTGATCCAAACCTGTCATGGCTATCGTCACAAATGCGCCGCCGATTACATGTTTCCAAAAATGGCTTTTATTCCCTAAAAAATCCTCCCAAACAAATATCTGTGCGTAGGAGCTATCTTTAACGCGTTCGAAGGCTTGCAAAACAGTAAGGCCAAGACCATCAGCCATGAAATAGATAGACAGGAGCACCGCCAATAGCAAACAAAATGTTTGTAAGGTGTCGGTAATGATAATCGTCTTTAATCCACCCTTATTCGTGTAGAGCCAGATTAAGATTAAACATCCCGCGACGGTAACTCCAAAAGGAACGCTCCATGCATCAAAGATGAACTTTTGCAGGATAATAGCCACAAGGTAAAGCCGAAAGGCTGATCCAATAGTTCGGGAAACCAAAAAAATCATGGCACCCGTCTTATAGCTTTTGTGCCCTAATCGCTCCTCTAGATAGGTATAGATGGAGGTTAAGTTCATGCGGTAATATAGTGGCAATAACACGTAGGCTATGACTAGGAAGCCAAGCGCGTTCCCCAGCACAAACTGGAAATAGCTAAAATTGGATGTGCCAACGGCACCGGGAACAGAGATAAAAGTAACGCCAGATAGCGCAGTTCCAATCATCCCAAAGGCAACCATGTACCATTTGGAATTTCTGTTTGCGACGAAGAACGTGGAATTATCGGAGGTGTTTCTTGATGTGAAGTAAGAAACACTGAGCAGCATTCCAAAATAAACGAATAAAAAGGCGAGGAGTATAAGTGGTGACATCGTTAATAACTGAAAAGTAAGTATGGGTTAGCGAGTAGTGGATAGCCACTACTCTTTAAAAGCTTTACTATTTTCTATCGCTTCGCGGACATTTCCGTAACGTTCCAGTAAGGCCGTAGCGGTCTCTTCATCTGCGCCGGTCTCATCCATAACCATCCGCACACCACGCGCCACAAGTTTAATATTTGACAGCTGCATATCCACCATCTTATTTCCTTTGACGCGCCCCATCTGGATCATCACCGAGGTACTCAGCATGTTTAAAATCAGCTTTTGCGCCGTGCCCGACTTCATCCGTGTAGAGCCTGTTACAAATTCAGGACCGACAACTACTTCGACAGGATACTGCGCTACTTCTGCGATTGGAGAACCGCTATTGCAAACAATACAGCCCGTAACCAAGCCCTCTTCATTTGCGCGTTTTAAGCCCCCCACAACATAAGGTGTCGTTCCCGACGCGGCAATACCGATAACGACGTCATGCTTGCTCATACCATACTCTTGCATATCTTTCCAGGCCTGCTCGGTATCATCTTCCGCAAATTCCACGGCTTTCCGAATGGCCGTATCGCCACCAGCAATGAGTCCGATAACCCAATCAAATGGAACACCAAAGGTAGGCGGGCATTCTGAAGCATCCAGGATGCCCAAGCGGCCACTAGTGCCTGCCCCAATGTAGAACAAACGTCCTCCCTGCTTCATGTTTTCAACCGTAACAGCGACTAATGCTTCCAATTGCGGAATAGCCTGCTCCACCGCTTGGGGAACTGTTTTATCTTCGTTGTTCATATTCGTTAAAAGATCATGAACAGACATTTTATCTAAGTCTTGATAATTTGACTCCTTTTCCGTAATTCGTATCATATGTTACAGCAAAAATCTATACTTATTCGATTATACAAATATGCAAATTTCAAATAGAAACACGCACAAAAACGCAACGTTTTTTTCGCTTTCCTCTCCCTTAATACCACCCCCATATGCAGGCGATAAAATATCATTCAAAAAGATTTGATTTCCCCTCAATTTGCAAATCACCCCTTTACTAAACGTCAAACATAGATATTTTAATATGTATTTTGAATGCGCTTGGAAAAAAAAGTAATTTTTTTGTTACCATTTTTTACCAGGGTTACTAAACGCTCGTTAAAAACGGGCGTATGCATTGACCGAGGTTGAGCGTTCTGAAGACGGATCACCTGCGGTTAATGGATCTTTAATTTTACGATAACGCCATCCATTGCTGACACCACAATATCATCCTTTCTTGTCACCAAAAGCGGGTTGATCAGCGCGTTGGACAGTTTATATTGCCACAAAACGTCGCCGCTAAAGTTGTCAACCCCGGAAATAACACCTGCATGGCTTGGCACAAGCACCTGTTTGCCTAGGGTAGCTATAGCGGATGGATTAAGCTCATAAGGAAGCTGTAATGCGGATTGCCAGCCAACATGCATCTTCGAACTTTTTGAATCCATGCCAAGAACATTCCCATCCATCGTTTTTACGTAGACATAACGTTTATCAGCGGATAGTCCCATCGACTCTCGCACACGGATGCTATCTCTTTTTTCCCGCCAAATTACCTTTCCATTTTCGGCATTTAAGCAAGTCATGTAACGATCAGGCGCCACGACGAAAATACGATCGTGCACGGCAATGGGATAGCAGGCTGCCGCAGAAAACATGCGATTGCTATTCCCATTATTCCAGCTCCATTCCAACGCTCCCGTTTTCTGATTTAAAGCGTAAAACCCATTGCCCCAAGAGCCGAAAATCACGAAATCGCGAGACAAAGTAGGCCGCGCGGATACGTAGCCACTGACTTGATCAAAAAGCCATTTGACTTGCCCAGATGCCACATCTACTGCTCGAAACACGCCATCTGAAGCGCCAATGAAAGCGATGCCGTTCGCTATAACAGGACTTCCTAATACAGCTTTCGCAGTCTTTAACCGCCATCGTTCGGCACCGCTACGGGCATCGAGCCCATAGATATGCCCATCGGACGAACCAACGACAACGGTATTCTTCCAAACTGCCGGCGTAGAGTAAATTTTACCTCCCGTTTGGAAAGACCACATTTTCTTTCCGTCATCGGAATGGATAGCGAAAACGGTTCCCGCAGTATTACCTGTGATCAATAATTTTTTATAGTGTGCGAACCCGGCTCCTAAATCAGCGACATCTTGATACCGCCAAACCTCTTCAACACGCGCTGCTGATACATTATTAACGTCATAGTTAGGCCTTTTAAAGTGTTCCGTTTCTTTCTCAAAATGATGATTCAGCAAAGGTATCTTTGCCCAAGTTACTCGCTCCAGCGCCTGCGGTTTACGAACCTCATATCGGGCTTCGCCATCTGCTATCTGAATAACGTTATATCCGCCAACCGCATCTTTCGCGCGCAAGTTGGATCGCCCCATCACGCCCGGGATCCCTTCCCAATCGTATACTTTGTTAATATGCCCGTGCCCGCACATCATCAGCTGCACATTGCGCTTTTTCAATCGATCGATTGCTTCATACCAGTTATTCAGCGAAGAATCTTGTGGATAATGATTGATGTAAATAAGGGGTGTCTCCACATCTGGATTAGCAGCGAACACTGAGTCCATCCACACCAGGTTTTCACGTGGAATCTGCCCTGGCCCCATACGCATGTTAGGCCCCGACGTCGTTCCCATAAACATATAGCCTTTGTGCCGAAAGAAAAACGTTTCGCTACCAAACACCTTGCGGAATGAATTAGCGCCACTTTCCGACCAATTGCTATCGTGGTTTCCAGGAATAACATATAATGGAAGCTGTAGGCTATCCAAAATTTGCTTGGCCAAGTGCAACTCATCATCTGCCCCAAACTCTGTCACATCGCCTGAAAGTATGACGAAGTCAATATCTGTCTGTTTGTTGAGATCTTCCACCGTTCGCCGTAAATCGTCAGCACCGGTAGCTCCACCCACATGTGTATCCGTCACTTGCGCAAACTTGAAGGATTGCTGGGCAAACGAAAAAATCGGACATAGCAATAAGCCAAAGCAAATGCTTTTGATCGTACACGAAAGATTTATCTTAATCAAACTCCTATAGTTATGTTGTTAAACCTACTTTCTTTCCAAAGGATTTGTACCTGTACTTTCTTGATTATCTTCGTTCAAGGCAGTGACGACATAAAACCCCTGTTGGGTTAATAACACACTGTTTTCAGTGGTTATGGCAAACACTTGCCCCTCTGCCTTGAGATCTGTAAACCTGTATATTACGGATCTTCCAGAGTTATTTGACCAATGTAAGGTATTTGCCTCCAAACGCAGATTTCCAGGAACCGCAGGCGCAGGAGCGACACTTCTGCCCATAAATGGCATTACTCCGGGGTTGGCATACAAGCTAGCCAGCTTATCTGCAATGCCGATTTTATTATCAAGAATATAACGTGCACTATACATTGCGCTGCCCACCGATTTTTTATTCAACTTTGTTAAATTAAATTGCTTCTCCAGTTCCTGTGTATTCTGAAAAGCTGCAGGTTGTGTCGGGTCTCCAAATTTGTACAACCCATGACCGATAACCAATGCTGCAGTGTAATTATATTGTGCCCAAATACCCAGATTGGTTTGGAAATTATTTGAGGCATTCCCAATCTCTTGATAAAGCTGCGGAATTAAAAGGTCTACCCAACCCTGTTGACACCACTTCCCTAAATCAGCATACAGGGTGTTGTAATTGTAATCTTTGTTCGCTGCCGGCGATATAGAAAAGACTACGTTCGGTTTCGTACTCACGATCATCTTATGTATTCCTTCAATCGCTTTATCTACGTTATCACGTCTCCATGCTTGAATACTACTAAACGCAGATCCGTACGTCTGGTAATCTTGCTGATCCGAAACCATAGTACCTGCAGAAGCAGGATCTGGGTAGAAATAATCGTCTAAATGCACACCATCTACTTGATAGTTAGATATCAATTCCTTCACGATGTTTGCGATACGCTCGCGTACTTCTGGACGTGCCGGGTTATAGATCTGTATTTTTTCATGACTTACGACCCAACTAGCGTTTATGGAATTGTGTAAGGCAGGATAGGCAGTCCCTGTTCCCGAACGGGTGGCAATGCGATACGGGTTCATCCAAGCATGAAATTCAATGCCTCGTGCATGTGCCTCATCAATTAAAAACTTCATAACGTCATATCCAGGATTATTTCCTCTAACCCCGGTTAATGAAGCGCTCCAAGGCTCATAGGCCGAGGTGTAATAGGCATCACCCATCGCGCGGACTTGAAAAAAAACAGCATTGATACCCATTTCTTGAAATTTATCTAAATACTGGATATATTTCTGTTTCTGCCCTACCTGCGTGTAATCATTCAATGGCCAATCCAGTCCCCATGCAGTAGTGATCCACACGGCTCGCATTTCCTTCTTGGGGAACAATAGTTGCTCCACACCTGTTGGAGGCATCGGCTCCGGAGCTGGAGCATCGCTACTTTTGCTACACGCGCTTACCAACAAAGCACCTAAGAAACAGGCAAATATTGCTGCTTTTCTTTTTACAGTAGTGTACATCGCTTTTGATCTATTAGGTTTAATATGATAAGGTAAGCACCACACATTCGTTAAGTGCTTACCATTTTTAATTTAGTCTTCTGGTTCTTTTTTCGGTAATTCCATTACGACAAACCCTGCATCGCTAGCTCCTGAATAAAGTAACAGGGTTTCGTCCTTCCCTTCTTCATCTTTTATTACAGCCCATCCTGTCTGTGTGGAAGGCGAAGTATTTGCTGGGCCAAGGAACGAGTATTCCAACAGCGGTCTTCGCTCGGATTGCTCGAAAGCGGTTAAAGCATCAACAATTCCAGTCCCACGCGTAATATCATACAGATACATTACCGTGCCTTCAGATCCGGTACGGGCGGCAGTTGTTGTTAGTAAATAACGCTCACCATTAAACTCAACTACCCGCGCGGCTGAACTCCGAATGGGAATAGCGGTTCTGCCTAGGGTGTGGGTCAGGGCACCGGCGCTATTTACAACCATAATCGGCGCATCGTGGCCCGTGAACAGGTAGTTATCCGTATTCCCCACCTGTGTGAATGAACTCCAAGAACCCACGTTGATCGTTGATGTGATAACGAGGGGATTACCGACCGTTGTGTAATTGGACACACGAAGCCTCAACACCTTCGTACCAGCATTATCACCGAGAAAAATAAAGCCATTACCCGAATCATCCAAATTGATAGTGAAGTTATCACCATGCCGTACGCCAGCACCTGCAATCTGTCCAACATTGATATTCGCTATCACCTCTGGTGCAACAGCAGGATTTGTCCAATGATAGATTTTCAACGGACTGGCTGCCGTATTCCCAGACAAATTTGCAATGTATGTGTGCCCATTGACAATATCTCCCGTCGATACAGCGAAGGTTCCTTGCGATACACCAGTCATGTTAAGTGGGATTTTGTTGGCAACACCATCACGTAAATCACTGACTTTCAATAAATGTGAACCAGCAGCATGTCGCGTGACAATTAAAACATGTTCGCCGTCAAAGCCCGAGCCTCTAGTCAATGCAGATACAAAGGTCTCGTAAATAGGATTTCCCAACTCATTGTTCGTAAAATCGAACACTTTTCTTTTAGAAACATCCGCGCCAAAAACAGGTATACGTAAGCGTAACGTGACAAAGTACTCTTTAAATCGAGCTGCATTAGTCACCTTGACGACAATAGTCTTTTCAGAATCTCCTTCTACGAAGGGAAAAACATAATTTTCCCTATCCAACTTTGCACCATCGGATAGCGTTGCTTCAAAACGGATATTTGAAAAGTCAGTCTCCGGATCTAATCTTGGAAAAGAAATTGTTTTACGATCTTCATCAATGACGCCTTCCACCACCGTGGACCCGTTGGAGCCTGCATTCATTATTTTTATCGTAGAAAGTTCCGTATAGTTGCTCGATGCTACATTCTGCGGAAAATCATCCTTACAGCCGTTCAAGAATAGCGTTATTATGCTCAATAGCAGCCATCCATAAGCTATGCCACGGCGTTTTAGAATATAATTTTTCATCTTCATTCGGTTTAATAATTCTGTATTTAGTTCTGAGGCCAGCCCTGAGTTTGTTGAAGTGCATAGCCTCGCGCCTGATAGTCATCGATCTGGTTTCGTCCTACCGGAGAGAGATACGGATTAATATTCGTTTGGTTTAAAAATGGTAATCTATCGGCATTGCTGCGATGCCTGTAGAATCCACTCATGAGCGCTGCATTTGACCCGTTGTAAGGTACATAAGTGCCATTGAGGGATACAACACCAAGATCGGCATTTATAAGCGCTGGGAGCTGCGCTTGAAAATTAACCCAACCACCGGAAAGCAAATCTGGATTTAACTGTGTATCCATATATTCTAGTTTCTTCCAGCGCTCTAAATCGGCAAGCCGGGAGTATTCAAAAGCAAATTCCATCCGCCGTTCTCTGCGTATCTCCCAAAGCAATGCCGCGACCGTAATATCGCGCTGCGGATCAGATGGAATAGCTCCTAGTGATAGAGCAGCGGTTTTTTGTACGCCTCTGGCCGCGGCCTCTGCAGCAATAGGACGTTGCCTAATTTTGTTAATGCTCTTGTCAATATCATCTTGTGTCACGGCAGCACTTCCTAAAGTGGATAATTCAAATTTCGCTTCAACCCAGTTTAGCAAAACCTCTGCATAACGCAGCACGGGATAATCTGTTGTATTGCGATTGGAAGTAAAATTGACGACCGGTGCGTTTGCTGGGTTTTCATGTATGGTTTCAATATTCCGAGGCAGGAATTTCGTTACATAAAATAAGGAAGCTCTGTTCAGCGCCGACGGATTCCGATGAAAAGTTGCTTCGAAGCGTGGATCTCGGGTCTTTATCATACTGGCCAAGTCAAATTTAGCAGCATCATTTAGTGAAGAGTTTTCCCAAACGCGACCATCGGTACATAAATACGACTTAAAAAGATCTGTCGTTGCTCCGATTGCAAGGGTCTCTCTCAAATTGGAGTATGTAGCGATAGCATGCTGCACGCCGATAGCCTCATCATAATGACGGTAAAATACACAATCTTTATTATCCTTAAGACTTTCTGAGGTGAACAGTGTACGGTATTCCGTGACGATATCATACCTGCCACTATTCATAAGGAAATTGGCAGCCGAAACAGCGAGTTCCAGAAATTTTTGTGCCCTCGCATTATTTTCATAGTGATATTTCTGCCATGTTCCCTCCTGCAAGGCTAAACGTGTGATCATACCAGCGACAACGTATCTATTAAGGTTTTGATCCCCATCATTTAGTCTGACATTTTCAAGAGCGAAGGTTAGGTCGTCAAACACGGCATCCATAACAACATCGCGCGGATCTCTGGGTTTAAAGAGTGCATCTAAATCCGTATCGCTAACCGGATAATCATAATAAGGCACATCACCGTAACTAAACACCAACTGCGCATAGCGCCAAGCTCGGTAAAACCTAGCGACCCCTAACCAATGTTGCTTGGCTTCGTCCGACAAAACGGTGGCCATTCTATTTTCTACACGGTCAATCATCACATTCAACGACCGAACATTGGTATAACTCCAAATTGAACTTATCGGTACCGATCGTGTAAAATTACTTTGGTTACCAAGTGAAAGCATATCGTCACTAAAAGAAAAACCTAGTAAAGGAGCTGAAGTCGTGGTGAAGCCCGTGTTGTAGCCTACAAAGAAATCAGGCAGGAACTTATTGGCATACAGCCTGACGTTGTCTTCCGTTACCCAGGCTGTCTCGTCCTGTTCTGTAGTCAATGGCGGTCTGTCTAAAAATTTATCGCAGCTTGTTAACAAGGTGGATAGCGCTACGATAGCATATGTTATCTTTGATAATTTCATTTTTCTTCAATTTTACTATAAACCAATCTGAATACCCATGGACGCCGATTTGAACGCCGGATTTGCCGTACCGGTTCGGCCAAGGTTATAATTCCCGCCAGACAACAACATTGAACTTCCCGAGATTGTCTCCGGGTCAATCGGCAAACCACGAAGATTATCGAATGTGAACATGTTTTCTAACGATACATATATTCTAGCTTTCGAAAGGTGAATTCTATTCAGCAGTTGTGAGGGCACAGTGTAACCGAAAGTGATATTCTTGATTCTAACGTATGCCATATCCAACATATACTTTGTTTGTGGCCGCATCACGAAACTCGAATTTGACCCATTGTAGTTCCAAGCTCGTGGATAAAAAGCATCCGTGCGATCTTCACGCCAATAGTCGGTGGCAAAAACTTTAGGCATCCCTCCTTCCTTGGCAAAATAGCCTGGGATAGCAAGTTGGCCATCGCCCCAAATTTTTCTTTCGCCAATTCCTTGTACGAAGACTGCCAAATCAAATCCTTTGTAATCTGCGCCCAATCTAAACCCAAAATCATAACGAGGAGTGGTGTTGCCGATAACAACTTGATCGCCCATGTTACCAAAGGTGTTGTTCCCCGGTGTGATATAACCATCTCCATTTACATCAACGAATTTCACGTCGCCCGGAGACATCAACAATATTTGGTTGCCGTCTTCGAAAAATGTTTGATAGATGGGGTTGTCACCTGCAAGCATATTGGTTCGCTTGGCGTTACCGTCAAAAACAATGGTGGTCTGCGTGAAATTACCGTTCGCGTCATATATAAAATCTTCTTTTTGATACAGTCGATCCGTTACATAACCGTACACATCGCCATAACGCTTGCCCGTAACCCAGGTGTTGTGAATATTTCTATTTTCAAATGGCGTATTTTGGTCTGCAGCCCTTGTAATCATGGTTACAGCATCGGCAAGATTAGCATTCACGGTTAAGCGAAGACCACTCGCAAATTGGTGACTATAATCCGCCGCAATTTCCCAACCTCGTGTACGTAAGTCGCCGTAATTTCCATTGGGCGCTGATGCACCTAAGGTTGCGGGCAGTGCGTCGCCGCCGGTAATCATATCTTTTGTCGAGCGTTGGTACCATTCGAAGACAAAGCCTAATTTGTTGTTGAATAACCGTACATCAGCTCCTAAATTCAGGTGTTCAATGTTTTGCCATCCTATCCCATCGGATATAAGATTCGGCGTTCCCAATTGAAAAAACTTTTGTCCATCGGATGTCAGCCAATTATTTTGGGTTATAGCCATCCGCGCCCAGTAAAGTCCGTTGGACACCGACTGATCACCTATGACCCCATACGATCCTCTAAATTTCAAGAAACTTAATACTGGATTTAGCGGCTCCATGAACGACTCATTACTAGCAACCCAACCCGCAGATGCCGATGGATACCATCTCCAACGGAGACGCTCCGGGAAGAGGGAAGTACCGTCGTAGCGTAAGTTTCCTTCGAGCAAATATTTGTCCTTGAACGCATAGTTTACACGACCAAAAACACCAAACTGTGACTGCCAGTCAGCTGTACCGCCCGATGTTTGCACGCCCGTCGCAAAATTAAATTGTGGGTTGTCGTTATTGATAAGCTCCGTTCTGTTCGACCAGTTTGATTGTTGATTGTCCGCAACAATATTGGTTCCCAACATAATCTTAAGATCATGGGCATCCGCGAAGCTTTTTTGAAACGTAGTGAATGCGTTGAACGTATGCTTTTGTGCGTCGAAGGCATCGCGATATACGTAAGAGTTTGCTTTAGTACCATAATTGACTAAAGGAAATTTATAGCCTGGCAAACCACCATTATCGGTCGGATTGCCATTTTCATCGACAAAGATGCGATTACCAAGTTCATCATTCCATATGACGGGGTTGTACCACGGCTCTGCAGCAGTAATAGTGGGCTGCGAACGAAACAAGGTATTAATTTGGGAGGTATAGGCATAATCAGCCTGTACATCCCAATTTTTTGCCAGCTGCACGGTTGTTCCCAGATTAAGATTGATGAAACGGTCGCGTTTGTCTGTGGTATGCGCCAAGGAAGCGTCCGTAGCTGGATCACGCAGGTCAACTCCGTTTTCTTTGACCCCTATTGGAAAGAGTGAACTCCAACGATATAAGTAAAGCCATGGGTCAGCAGTAAAACCACCTGAATTCGTAGAATTGGGATACCTTTTGGTTCCATCGGCATATCTAGCGCCACCTCGTAACGTAAGAAAATCGGAAACCTTTGTTGACACATTGAGGTTCGATGTTAATCGCGTATAGTCATCGTGTTGCGCAGGTTTCATCATCCCTTCTTGTCCAAGATACCCCACTGAAAAATTATATTGGGTATCTCCTCGTTTACCATTCAATCCAACATTATGTAGATGGGAGAAAGCTCGGTCTTTGATCATGGCATCTGCCGCATCGTAGACACGATAGCCGTATTTATCGACTCCATCAAAGTACCAATCTCGGCCGTAAACAACAGGATCACTATTTTTCACTGTACCGCCATATTTTTCTTGCCATTGCTTAATCTTTTCAAAACTCTCCCAATTGAGCCTCCAAAACCCACCTGCAGGCCCGGCTTGTTTCATATTGTCGTGAGCATCCAACGTGTACTGCAGCCCCTCGACCCCAGCCAATTGTATATCTGTAAAAGGTGATTGTAAGGAGTAGTTCCCCGAATAGGTTACGTCTGTCCGATCACTTTTTGCACCCTTTTTTGTCGTAATTAAGATTACACCAAACGCTGCCTTTGCCCCGTATATTGAACTGGCTGCCGCGTCTTTCAACACAGTAATTGTCTCTATGTCGTCAGGATTGACAACCTGAACATTCGGCACTTCCACGTTATCTACCAAGACCAAAGGGTTACTGGATCCATTTTGTGATGCGATTTGTCCACGTATACGCATGACCGGGTTAGACCCAACCTCGCCGCTAGGTATTTGGATAGACAACCCCGGGATGGCTCCCTGCAATCCTCGGGCAAAATCGGGGATCGGTCTACTTCCTAATGTTTTTTCAACGTCCACAGATGAAACTGCCCCCGTCAAGTTTGCTTTCTTCTGTTGTCCATAACCGACGACAACGACTTGTTCGAGTGAGTTATCATCAGCTTCCAAAACAATTTCAAGATCGTCCTTGGTTATTCTTACCTCTTGGCTTTTATACCCCACAGAAGTAAATCGCAGAATTGCCTTCTCCGGTGCAGTGATCGAAAATTTCCCATCTGTTCCGGTCATTGCTGATGTGTTCGTACCGACGACAGTTACGGTGACTCCAAAAATCGGTCCCTGCGCATCCCGAACTGTTCCGCGCACCGTTTCCTGCTGCGCAAAAGGATAACTCGGAAGAAAAGTAACATGTTCTCGTGCGCGAGCGAAGTTTGTATCTGTGCATAATACAAAACCCATTGCAAAAGAAAATAGTATTGATTTTCTCATTGGTTGATTAGTTAATTATTGAAATGGTCAAACAAATTAAGGTTGGTTAGTTGCGTTTTTACACACTACAAAAATTGCTACACGCTAAAACCTGCACTAATATAGTTAAGAAAAGCAAGATCACAAACATTTATGCACTTTTATAATGATTTTATCTTAAAATAAAAACAAAAACGCAAATATGAGCAAGCTAAACCGTTTTGTGCAATCTGAACAAAATTTATATATCATAAATTCGATCACAACATTCAAAAAAAGTTGCATTTCGAGCTTAAACAATCAATTTTGTAACTATTGCAAACAATCTTAGATCGACAAATCGGGGAATCTAGGGCAACTTTGAGCAGAAAACCACGAAATTCAATGGGTTAGCGGAAGATTGGTGACGATTTTCAATTTAATTTCGCAGTTAAAGAAAGTTCCTTCCTTCATAAAACAGCATAAAAACGAATAGTAAACATCCATTTTGAAGGATGAAAGAGAGCGTATCATACACAGATTACAGGTATAAATCCATGCTTAAAACGAATTACTATGCATAAAAAAATCCCGAGAGCGAGCTCTCGGGATGTTAAATAATCTTTTAAATGACCCGTTTAGTCAGCACGATCCCACCAAACAGGTTCACTGATGTACGTCGGCAAATCATAGGTCGGTGCTGCTAAGCGCAGTTGCCCGCTATTAAAATTCACCTCATAGCTGGCCATTGCAAAACGGCGCGGCCAACTCGTGGCGGTTGGGTAAGAATCCGCATAAACATGCGCCGGCCTTCTATAACCTTTGTAGACTCCTGTCGCTTCATTATAGTTTCCTGACGCGTCTAGGCAGTAGTCCAACCTACGCATGTCTACCCATTGTTCGGGCGAATATGACAGCGCGATATATTTCTGGATCATAACATGACTTAGCGTAAGCGCACTGGCATTTTGCACGACGGACGTGCTATTCAGGAAATTTTCGATCGTAGCGGCATCAATGTCCATAATTTGCATATGTATGCGCATGCCGCTTTTATAGGCAGCAAGTGCTAAACTTGATTCTCCGCGGCGTAGGCGAACCTCCGCCTCAATAAATTTCATTTCCGCGCCAGTCAGTAAGAGCCCTTTGGAGTCTTTGTGATTGTACCACGTACCGGTTGACAACACCCTTCCATTGTTGGCTACCGCTTCGCGGAGCTGCACATATACGGAATCCCTGTTGCTGAAGGTGTTCGTGGCCGCGGAATAACTATAAGCCGCTGGGCCATTAAGGACCACTGGCGAGGAAAAATCTACACCAATAGTCGCCCGCATAGTGCCGTCAGGTTCCTGTGCATGTGGGACTAACAACACAAATCGTGGATCTTGCATATTTTGAGAACCGGTAGGCGCACCGGTATAACGATTTAAAATGTAATCGATATACAGTTTCGATACGCGCGTTGAAGCAGACGTATTTACATACTGCAATGCAGATTGCACAGTAGCTGCCGTAGTTTCGGTTTGGTCCACATACTGAAATATGGTAGACTCTTCCTCACTTTGCGGAGCATTGGCCAGCGCCGCTAAGATGGCGTCTTCGTTGTAAATAGATTTCTTATTTAGATGCGATAGAAAGCGTGCCTTCAATCCATAAGCAAGTTTGATCCAATTTTCGACCTTTCCACCATTGTAGGTATCACCCAGTGCCAGCGCAGGTGCTGTCGCTTCTTGGTTTTTCTGCAGTTCGACAACAGCTTCATCTAATAAGGGTATAATTTGTCCATAAATGTATTCGGCATCGTCAAAAGCCGGGCTGATGATATCGGGATTATCAAATTCTTGATAGGGCAAAATACCGTAGAAGTCCGCTAGATAACCGAATCCCCAAGCTTTCATAATCTTTCCTACGCCTATATAATGGTAGGCACCCAGCTCTTCTGCCTTATCGATCATGGGTTGTATATTGACGGCTGTATTAACATACCAAGCTTGCCAAGGCCAGTTTGCTGCCGCAGCATCGGAATACCAGCGGGTCAGCAGGTAGTTACGCGCGGTGGCGCTGTATACATTAGCCAACTGGTGCGTTACATGAACGGCCCGTGTGCCCGCACTTTCATAACCATCGGCGAATTGTGCTAATATGGGTGGTAATCGCTGCTCCGGCAAGGGTACCGATGCGTTGGCACTATTGGGGTTATCATTGACATCCAGCCATTTATCACACGCTCCCAACATCAATGTTGCAGAAGCAGCTACGATATAAAGTATTTTTTTCATGGTTTTTAAAATCTTAAATTAACACCAACTGTAAACCCTGCTGTTGCTGGTACACCGGCGTAGTCTATACCAGCAGACCCCGATCCTACCACACCAGCACCAGCCGCGCTCGTCTCCGGATCCACACCAGAATAATTCGTTAACAGCCACAAATTATTTCCCGTAGCGTTAAAGGTCGCGCCCTTTATAAACTTCGTCCGCGCCAGCAGATCGCGAGGCAGCGAATAGCTTAAGGAAACGGCGCGCAGCCGCCACCAGTTTACATTCTCCACAAAATGTGGCGTATGTCTGCTATAGACGTCTTTGTAGAAGGCTTCATCAGCCACCACATCGCGCGTAATCATTTCGTAAGCTTGTGTTGCCGGGTTGAGTGCACTTCCCGTAAAGCTGATGGTCTCGCCCCGAGACGCCGTTCTTTGACTCGTTCCGTAAACGGTCATCAGGTAATCAGAGGCATTATAGATATCGCCCCCTTTTCTGAAATCAAATAGAAATGACAACTCCCAATTTTTGTAATTGAAGGTATTATTCCATCCGCCAATAAAATCGGGCTCCCTATTACCCACATAATCCGTTGTGGTGGTCTTTACCAATGGTCTGCCTGTATTATAGTCCAACAATAAATTTCCGGCATCATCGGTTTGCCACACCGAGCCGCTAATAGCCATAAAATCACCATTGTTGTAAGAAGCCGCCTTTCCATTACCGACTTGTACATCGGTAACATATAAAATGTCTAAACCTCCTATTAATTCAGATACGCGCCCGGTGTTATGGGAGACGTTCAGCATGGTGTTCCATGTGAAATTTTCTCGTTTTATTGGTGTTGCATTCAACGTAAACTCCACACCTCGGTTATTTAATTCTCCAATGTTGTAGTAGGTCAAAATATAGCCGGTGGCATTGGAGACACGTGGTTGCAAAATCTGGTTAATGGAATTCGTTTGGTAATACGTAAATTCCAGCCCTATCCGATCGTTTAAGAAGCGGAGGTCGGTACCAACCTCAAAAGCATTTGTTTTTTCCGGTAAAAGGATATCGTTGCCGCGGGTCCAGTGATTTCGGAAACCGCCCCCAATAGTTAATTCCGGTCCAAATAAATAGGTGTTGGTGACGTATGGCCGAGTATCTTTACCTACAGAAGCCCAAGACGCACGAAGTTTACCATAAGATAATATGGAGTTTTTCTCAAAGAGTTCAGTAAAAATCAAGGAAGTGGAAACGGATGGGTAGAAAAACGAACGGTTGGCCAAAGGTAATGTAGATGACCAGTCGTTACGCCCTGTAAAGTTCAAAAATGCTAAGTTTTTATAGCCAACGCGCAGATCGCCGTAGACCCCCACAAGTCTATTATTGTCATACACCTGTCTATAATACTTATTGGCTGGAGCAAAGTTTTCTATACTTTCAAAGCCTTTGATCTCGAATCCCTCACCGCGTACAGAAGTGGATTTAACCTTGGTATCTTCTGCCGTTGTACCGAGTAATAAGCCTAGATCCCAATCATTGATCTGCTTTTTAAAATTCAGCATTAAATTGCTGTTCAGGTATTGGTATTTCTTGTCCGTATTCGACATCATCCCATCCTGCCACTCCAATTTGACACTAGAACCTGCGGAAGTTAACGAGCTAAACTGCGTCGTGTAATTATCAATCCCTAATCTATAGGTAATATCAAACCAATCCGCAACATCGATATGGGTATAGACGTTTCCGACAATACGATCGGTCTTATCGTTTTGCGGATTTTTATTAATGAGCCAATATGGGTTGTCCGTATTATTCTCTAGTGCAATTTCGGGAAGTAACAATTTGTTTGATCCGTCAGGATTCAAGTAATCCTTCATGTTATCATTTCCCGGCCAGAGCAACACACCCTCCATATAGCCATTACCACCCGATCCCCATAAGCCAGAGCCCGTTAACGTTTTCCGGGTATCACTCATCGAATACGACACGTTAGCTCCCATGGTCACTCTCCCCAACTTTTGCTCGCCATTGAAACGAACCGTCGAGCGGTTGAAATCTGTTGTTGGAACGACGCCTGTTTGATAGATGTTCGATCCAGAAAGATAAAAGTTACCATTTGGAGAACCACCCGAAATATTGAAGGAGTTGTCGTACGAACTGGCCAGCTCATAGAAATCCCGCATGTTATCATACCGTTGTTCGTTCGCGCCAAACGGATCTCCCCACGATTCGAATGTCTGGGTTACCAAAGACCCATTGTAATACGAGCCCTGCTTAAACATCGATTGCTGTTCCGGCAGCTTATTGACCCAATTTACGCCAAAACGAGAGCTTATACTCGCTTGTGTAGCTCCATCCTTACCTTTTTTCGTCGTGATAATAACGGCACCGGCGGCTGCTCGCAAACCATACAGGGCTGCGGCCGAAGGCCCTTTTAACACCGAAATGGATTCGATGTCTTCGGGGTTGATATCCATGGCCCTGTTGCTATTCGTCGTGGATGCGTTGGTATTGCCATCAAAAGCTGAGTTATCGCCCTGCCCCGTCGAATTATCCATCGGCACGCCATCGATCACAAACAGCGGTTGATTATCCCGTTCTAAGGAAGTACCGCCCCGAATAATAATATTTGCTGAGGCGCCCGGAGCACCACCCGAGTTGGTGACATTAACCCCCGCGATTTTACCATTTAAGGAATTGATAATATTGGGATTCTTATTTTTCATAAGTTCGTCAGCTTTAATATCCTGCGCGGCATATCCCAAGGCTCTTTTCTCACGTTTAATCCCTAATGCCGTTACAATGACCTCATCCAATGAGGTGTCATCATTTTCCAAAAAAACCGTGAGTTGATTATTAGACGCTGTCACATCCTTGGGCTTGAAACCTATTGCAGAAAACCGCAACGTGCTCCCTGCCGGTGCTGTGATCATAAATTTCCCATCTGCTCCGGTCTGACCAGTTATCGATGTTCCGACAACCGTCACGGTGACCCCTGCTAATGGACCGGAGGCATCGCTGACCATCCCGGAAATCTGATTTTGATAGACAATGCTTGTTTTAGGAGATTCACGGGGTGCTATGACCGAATCTGTGGTGGCAGTATTTGCGTAAGAACTGTGGCCTGCACATCCTAAAGCCACTGTCAAAAGAAGAGCTTTATGCATATCGATTGTGTTAGTTAGATCTGGAAAAAGGAATACCAGATGTTATATTCAGCAATACTAACTCTTTTTCGTTACAGTTGCAACTTTACGCTGTTTTTTTAACAAAACGAAACAAAAAAAATACAATTTTCGCTAAAAAGGGCGCCGAAAGGGCCTCGAAGACATAAAACAAGGACAAAAACGCACAAAATGTCGCATTCGGCTACAACAGACGACCTATGAAACAATGGAGCCCAATAAAATCTGGCCTACACATTACTTTCCGCCAAAGACATCGCCCTGTAGCCCTAGGTTAATTCGTAACTGGCCCATAAACTCGTCGCCGGGATCAGATTTTTTGGTGACATAATCGGGGTCCGTCTCTTTCCACCATTCGGTGTTCTTGAATATTTGGTATTCATGATGGCCAATGACATACTGTATGGCATACTTCGCCATAAGATATTTCACCAATTGCGTATTGGCCTGAAGCTGTGCATCCGTGAGAGGGTAACGAGCAGAGCCTATGTTTTCAATGCCTATAGCGCAATAGTTTAAACCAATGGTGTGTCTTGCAAATGTTGTCTCTGGCAACAATTGAAATATCGTACCGTCTCGCCCAATAACAAAGTGTGCAGAAACATTGAGCGCACTTGCTTTGCGCAGGCTAGGCCGGCCGGGGAGATATACCGGGTTAAACGTGCGGATCGTTTTATTCACAGATAATACGTCTGTCCAATGGACGACTACCATTTTCGGAACGATTTCAACGGATGGATTTTCAATGCCGTGCCTGTTCCTCATATATTCTAATGATAAGGAGTCGCGCTCAGCATCCCAAAGGATTGGTTTTTGAACAATATAAGGTCTGTCTTGTGCTGACACACGAAGGCACACATTGCACAGCACAAAAACCACAAATAATCCTAATATCCTCATTCCCATTAAAACCAAAACTCCTTTAAAAAATCAGGCAGTTCCAGAAAATTATTCGTTATACAACCTACATCGCTTTTTTTGCAATGTAATCACTTTCATTGCTCAAGCGATCGACGGCTTTTACGGCTATTGCTTTCAAATTTTTCCCATTTTTTACTTTTGGAAAGCTTTTTTCGCTTTGCTGCACATCTAAGATTTCATATTCCCATGTATCTCCATATTGGGCATAAGCGATCCATTGAAACACTTGGTCTGGCTGTTTATGTAGCCATTTCGCGAACACACTGCTTGTCTCATTCGTCAATAAGAGTGTCGGCGCTAATAGCGGATTCGCCTGCAGCCATGGTGTCCGAGGAACAAGTGCTTTCTGTTGGTAAGGACCTTCTTTAATAGCTTTTAGCATGGAAGGGTTTTTTGTCAATCCAGCGATACTCCAATGTGCCACGCCCATGCTATTAGGCACGATCTGGCGGGCGGCTTCGATCTGGTTAACAATTTCCTGCGGTTTATTCGGCGAGCGGATTTCCACTGTATTTAAGCCTGGCCACAGGTGCCGTTTTTGTGTATTTTCAGATTCCCACCACCGTAAAAGGGCCGTAAAACTCTGTCTTGCCGGCTGGATAGGCCAGTAAAGCTGTGGTGTAAAGTAATCGATCCAACCTTTGTTAAGCCACAACTTCGCGTCTGCATATAATTCATCATATTGCGAAGAACCTGTGATACCCGCTGGATAGCCCGGTTTCCAGATGCCGAAAGGACTGATGCCAAATTTAACGTAGTTTTTTTCGGCCTTGATACCTTTATAAACACGTTCGATAAACTTATTTACATGATCTCGGCGCCAGTCTGGGCGTGACAGCGTACCGCCGGATTTGCGGTAAGCGCTCCACGACGCATCATCCGGAAAGTCAGCGCCACCATTGTATTCCGCATACGGGTAGAAATAATCATCGAAATGCACAGCATCAATATCATAACGTTTCACGATATCCAACACCACGCGTGCAGCGTGATCCTGTGTTTTCGGATTCGCCGGATCAAACCAATACATACCATTGCGTAGACGCAGCATCAGTTCTGGCGCTTTCTTGACGATGGACTCACTCGTTACCGATCCTCCACTGGCGTGATGTGCACGATAAGGATTAATCCACACGTGAAGCTCCAACCCACGCTTATGCGCTTCTTCCACCCAAAAACTGAGCGGATCATAGTATGGGGAAGGCTGTTTGCCTGTGGTGCCCGTCAAGAAGTAGGACCATGGTTCATAGGGACTATCATACATGGCATCCCCTGAAGGCCTTACTTGAAAGATTACGGCATTGAAATTATTTTCCTTTAAAAGATCCAATAGTTGAATGGCTTCCCGCTTCTGCGATTCCGTGGAATAGTTTCCGCGTGTAGGCCAATTGATGTTGGCAACTGTCGCCACCCAAGCACCACGAAATTCCCTACTCACGGTTGGTAGTGTTACCCGTAGCGGTGCTTCAATAGCCGGTTTTTCGGACTTTTTAACCGCGGGGCTGTTAACAGGTGCCGGCAACGGCTTGTTGACTTGCACACTATCCGTCTTTACGACCTCCACTGCCGGAGATTTTAACTCCTTTGCCGCTTTTTTATGCTTACGCGATGCACAAGAAAAGAATACAACAGACATGACGAGCGCCATTGCGACCGTACTTTTTATCGGTTTTAAATTCATAGATTGCAAAACTACACTTTTTACGCCTACCTAACGAAAGTTGGCCAAATATTCATCTGCTCGCAGGGATTTATCACACACGCTTAACGCCCTCAAAAAAAACAGATTGAACATTATAATGGGCGTCAAAGACCAATACGTTGGCCACTGAAGCGCTGTTTAAATTTCCGAGATCTTCTCTGTCGATTAATCTCGCCGGATATGTTGTTGCCATGCGGATCGCTTCCTCAAGGGGAATCCCCGCTTGCTCTACACAATTTTTTACAGCGCCCAACATGGTTAGGGCTGAGCCACTCAGCGTACCATCCGGCAATGTATAATGATCGTTGTTTCGCACATGTTGATACACCCCCTCATTACAGCCCCCAACCGCATCCGTAATAAGAAACAAGCGGTCTTGCATAAGCTGTTTACTGATTTTTACAGCCTCATAATCCACGTGTATACCATCCACAATAATGGAAGCCATGGTCGTTTGGTGCTGAACTGTGGCACCGGGGAGCCCGGTCTCGCGGTGATGCAATGGAGACATCGCATTCCAAAGATGGGTGGTAGTCTTTATTCCACGATGAAAACCTGCCGTAGCTTCGGCGAAAGTGGCCGCACTATGACCTGCACTTAATAGAATACCTCTTTCCAGTAAGGAATCTATGGCGTCTTTGTCGATAAGCTCAGGAGCCACCGTCATCATTTTTACCGATCCTTGATTTTCTTCCAACAGCCGATCTATGTTTTCTGGCGTTGGCGGTAAGATCAGCGCTGCCGGATGTGCTCCCCTCTTGTTCACATTCAGGAAGGGCCCCTCTAGATGCAAGCCTAAAGCAATTTTCGGCTGGGCAGCTTCGAAAATCCGGATCGCTTCCTTAAACACCGATAAGGTGTTGGTGGCTAAGGTCATCATAAAAGAAGTACAGCCCTGAGCCAATATTTGCTGTTCTATCTTGTGCAGCGACTCCGCACTCAATTGTGCGGAAAAGAGGTCATCGCCGGTGCCGTAAATCTGCAAATCGATAAGCCCTGCACAGATATTTCCATTATCGACATCTAATTGTATATAGTCTTCGGGAATAGCGTGCTGGGGGAATATTCCGTGAATCCTGTCTCCCTCTAAAAGTAGAGCATGACCCAAAAAGCTATCGTCACCATTGAAGATTCGCCCATTGACGAGCGCTGTTTTCTGCTTTTGCATAATCGAAGGTTTCTATCTTACGGACGAGCTGCAATCCATCCTACCCGTCCAAACCGACAATTTAATGAATTTTGAACGAATGGAAAAATTAAGGTTCGTGCTTTATGTTCAATTCATCATTGCTATTTTAGATTAGGGATTGTAAATTAGCCTGATGAAGTCGAAACACCATCAACCCGAACTGTCTAAGTCCTCTCGATTTAATCTAAGGGCGATGCGGACGATGAATATTATAGCGATCTCGGTTTTTATCCTCGCGATTATCTATAAAGTATTTTTCGCGAAATAGCCGCAATATCGCTACGTCTGCTTGTTCTGGAGCAAAGCAAAAGCGTTAACACCCGGCTGGGCAGATGGTGTATTGACCATTCCATTTTTACAATAAACATGATGCAATATGGCAGAAAAACAAATTTTAAATACAGAAAATGCTCCGGCAGCTATTGGTCCATATAACCAAGCGGTGAAGGCCGGACACACGTTATACGTCTCCGGTCAGATTCCCTTGATACCGGGCAGCATGGAACTTATTAGCTCAGGTGTTGCTGATGAAACGCATCAGGTCTTGAAAAATGTACATGCCATTCTGGAACATGCAGGCTATAGCTTCAACGATGTGGTGAAAGCCAGTATTTTCATAAACGACATGGTTGATTTCGCGACCATCAATGAGGTTTATGCGCAGTATTTTACGGACAATCAGCCCGCTCGTGAGTGCGTCGCCGTCAAAACCTTACCGAAAAATGTAAACGTCGAAATTTCCGTAATCGCTTGGAAAGATTAATCGTGGCAGAGAAAATTGAAAATACGGAAAGCCGCAGAACTTATTTTCTTGCGGCTTTTTTGGCACCCCTCATTTGGGGGTTTATGTCTATACCAGTACGCTGGGTAAGGGACTGGTCCGCTGACGACATTTTGAATTACCGCATCCTCTCCGGTTTGTTAATGCTGTGGGGCTATATTTTAGTCTTTAGGCGCAAAGCGCTCAAACAAGACCTCCATCATTTTCGCGAACTGGAAGCCCGGGGAAAGCGAAACGCTGTCGGGCTGACACTATTTGCCTCTATATGCATCTTTGGCAACTGGTATACTTACATTTACGCCATTAATAATATCAGCGTACAATCGGCCGCCTTCGGGTATATGATCTGTCCATTGATTACCACCTTCGCCGCATTTATCATCCTAAAGGAGCAGCTTTCGGTCATCAAGTGGATTGCTTTAGCTTTAGCCCTTGTTAGTGTAGGGTTGTTAGCCAGCGGCTCGCTAATAGACGGTTTGTGGTCTTTAGGTATCGCATCGTTGTACGCGTTCTATCTGATCAGCCAACGTGTCTTGCAGGGCTTCGACAAACTCAATGTACTTGCTGTACAACTGGCCATCTGTTCGCTATTTATCATCCCAATCCTATTTATTCAGGGACATCCTTTGCCTCACGGGACTACGTTTTGGACATCCATCATTTTGATTGCAGTGGTTTTCACGATCATCCCGTTATTTCTCAGCATGTACGCACTATCAAAAATTTCTTCAAGCACGACGGGCGTGTTACTTTATGTGAATCCTATTATCGCCTTCCTACTCGCTATATTTTTTTTTAAAGAAGAGGTAGACCCCCATAAATATATGGCCTATGGTATTTTGATCGTGGCCATCATGCTGTTTAACTCCACAACGTTGCGCAGCATGATACGCCGATAAATAATGATCAGCCAAGAGCATGTTGCCCCTTTCTTATTTCGTAGTGTCGATAACTGTGATACGCGCACGGGTCGGTCTGTTGCGTTCGCAAGGCACTAAGGCCTGAGGCGTAGCTCCGTATTCGCGTACTCTTCGCTCGATATCTCCCTGCTAACAGATCGTTGTGTTCAAAAGTTAATTAGCGGCTCTACTTCCTTTTCTATAAGCCGCTTTTCTTTTTCTGTCGTAACATATACAGATACAAACTCTCCACCTTGGCTCTCGCCCAAGGTGTTTTTCGTAAAAACTTAAGCGATGAGTTTATGCTAGGATTGTCTGTAAAGCACTTGATCTTGATTTGCTCACCAAGTTCATCGAAACTCCCGAAGTATTCCAGCAGCTCTTCCAAAATCGCATCCAGCCGCTTCCCGTGCAACGGATCTTTTGAATTTTCCATCATGGTTTAAAGGTAGCACTATGCCTGGAATATTTGGGATTGACCAGAAAAGCTTTTAAAAAATTATTATAGATTCAGGTGAAATCATGGGATGCTATGTTAAGACATGATATACGACGGCGATACGGTACAGCAGTGCCTGTACGCATCACGCGCAATAAATTAATCTCCCCAACCTGTCGCGCTATTTAAATCTTCTACGTATGATATATATCAAACCCAAAGAGCTTAAAAAAGATATGAAAGAATGTTCACCAATGACTATCACCACGAAACTTTGTTTTATCGTACTGTGCTGCCTCTCTCTTGCGCTGAGCGCGTGTAGCAAGGCGGAACAGCATGAAAATCCTTATGCCAACCTTCCCGAGCCTGAGCTGGAAAAGTTAGCAAATGAAAAATATGGAGCCATTATCGCGCTCGCTCAACATGTCCCTTGCACCGATGCGAAACAATGGAAAATGATGGATATGCAAAGCGTTTGCGGACGCAATCACCTCGTTTATCATCAAAACGCGGATGAGGCGGAGCTACGCCGTCTACTTCGCGATTACGAAGCAGTCATTGAGATTTACGCACCCCTTATCGCTCCACGCATTAGCTGTATAGCCTATCAGGAGCCTAAAGGTATAGCTTGCCGAGACGAAAGGCCCATATTAACGTATTAGATTTTTCAGGTTTGCAATAGCACGCCTATCGATCAAGGGGTGCTACCACAACGAATTGCTCAGCCTTATCCGTTAAATATATGGAGCGCTAAGATTATTTTAGTAAATTAGTCGGTTCCAAAATGGCTGATTTATCTGTAATAACTCCGATAGAATATCTGAAGGGTGTGGGTCCGCAGAAGGCTGATGTGCTCAAAAAAGAGCTGCAGGTTTTTACCATTGGCGACTTGCTGCAACACTACCCTTTCCGTTATATCGACCGCACCAAATTTCACAAACTTCGGGAAATACATCCTGATATGGTAGGCGCGCAGGTGCTTGGTCGCCTCACGTCACTACAAGAAGTAGGCGAAAAGCGTGCCCGCCGGCTGGTGGGCCAATTTCGCGATGACACGGGAAGCATAGAACTGGTTTGGTTTCAAAGCATTACATGGCTGCAGAAAAGTCTAAAAGTAGGCGCAGCATATATCTGCTATGGCAAGCCCTCGGAATTTAACGGCCAAATATCCATTACGCACCCCGAAATGGAACTATATTCGGCGCAGGAGAAAAAAATAGGGAACTTGACGATGCAGCCCGTTTATTCGTCTACAGAAAAGTTAAAAAAATTTAACCTCGATAGCAAAGGCATTCAAAAGCTGCAACAAGCAGCGCTGGAAATTGTGTTCCGTAGTCTGCGGGATACCATGCCCGATTATCTGCTTGAGAAACATCGGTTAATGCCCTACCCGCAGGCGTTGCTGGCTATCCACTTTCCTCAACACGTTGACGAACTAAACGCGGCGATACGCCGACTTAAGTTTGAAGAGCTATTCTTTATACAGCTAAGGCTATTGCGCAACAAGCAGCTGAATACACAGAAATACCGAGGACATCGATTCGACCAGGTTGGGGAAAAGTTTAACACGTTTTTTAATGAACGCCTGCCCTTTCCGCTTACCAATGCGCAGAAACGTGTGGTGAAAGAGATCCGTTTAGATACGAATACCGGTGCACAGATGAATCGCTTGGTACAGGGTGATGTAGGTTCAGGAAAAACAGTCGTTGCCTTAATGGCGATGCTTTTAGCGATTGACAATGGCTACCAAGCCTGTATGATGGCTCCCACAGAGATCTTAGCCCAGCAGCATTACACCGGGCTTAGTAGTCTATTGGGTGAAGATTTGTGTCGTGTCAAACTACTGACCGGATCGACGCCAGCTAAAGAACGCAGGCGCATTCATCAGGACCTGGAAGACGGCAGTTTGGATATCCTCATCGGTACACACGCCTTGATTGAGGACAAGGTTAAGTTTAAAAATATTGGCTTTGTCGTTATTGACGAACAGCATCGTTTCGGTGTGGAGCAACGCGCTAAGCTCTGGCGCAAAAATGCGATCCCCCCGCATATGCTCGTGATGACCGCTACACCAATACCGCGAACCTTAGCGATGACGATGTATGGAGATCTGGATATCTCCATCATTGATGAGCTTCCGGCGGGGCGGAAGCCGATAAAAACGGTACATTTTTTCGAAAACCAACGCTTGCGTGTATTTGGTTTTATGCGCGATGAAATCGCAAAAGGAAGACAGGTGTATGTTGTCTATCCATTAATTAAAGAAAGTGAAAAGATGGATCTGCTCTTTTTGGAGGCAGGTTTAGAAAATCTACAACGCGAGTTTCCGTTGCCTGCTTACAAGATCAGTATTGTTCATGGCAAGATGCCCGTGAAGGACAAAGATTTTGAGATGCAGCGCTTTGTGAAGGGCGAGACGCAAATTATGGTCGCCACAACGGTCATCGAAGTGGGTGTCAATGTACCTAATGCATCCGTTATGATTATCGAAAATTCAGAACGATTTGGTTTGTCACAGCTGCATCAGCTTCGTGGGCGCGTGGGCCGAGGCGCAGAGCAGTCATTCTGCATTTTAATGTCAGGCAATAAACTAAGCAAAGAAGGCCGGAAGCGCCTCGAAACCATGGTACGCACAGTCGATGGCTTCGAAATAGCAGAGGTAGACCTGCAGTTACGCGGCCCTGGTGATATTTCAGGCACCCAACAGTCGGGCATTTTGGAAATGAAAATTGCAAACCTAGCGTCTGACCAGGCCATACTGACGGAGGCAAGAAACAGCGTCATCGAGATCTTTAAGCAAGACCCCTCCCTTACACAGGAGGAAAACAAATTACTCGTTTCCTATCTTGCGCAACGGGGGCCAAACATATCTTGGGATAAAATTTCGTAGCCGAAGGGAGCAGTCGCTGCAAAATTCTACAAACCGACTTTGCAGCGAAAGTATAGTATTAATACAATAAATTATTGTAAGGATAACGCTGGTTATGCAGGTCAACAACGATGCTGTACAGGCGCTCTTTAAATTCCTCCACATTGGTTTTATCGGTTGCTGATATAAATATAGCTGGATCAGAATTCCTCGCCATCCACGAGTTTCGAAAATCATCAAGCGTGACTTTTACTTCCTCGCCTTCTTCGGTCTCCGAAACTGGCGCTTTGTACGCATCAATTTTATTGAACACCGTAATAACGGGCTTATCCAAAGCACCCAATTCTTTCAGCGTTTCGTTTACCGCCTGGATATGATCTTCAAAGTTCGGGTGTGAGATATCCACGACGTGGATAAGGATATCCGCCTCACGAACCTCGTCTAACGTAGACTTAAAGCATTCCACTAAATGATGCGGTAGCTTGCGAATGAAACCGACCGTGTCGGAAAGGAGAAAGGGCAAATTATCGATCACCACTTTACGTACCGTGGTATCCAAGGTTGCAAAAAGTTTGTTCTCAATCAGCACATCAGATTTCGAAACCATATTCATAATCGTGGATTTACCCACATTCGTGTAGCCAACCAAAGCTGCTCGAATTAATTCACCTCGGTTTTTTCGTTGCGTTTCATTCTGCTTGTCAATCTGTTTCAAACGATCTTTCAACAAGGATATCTTGTTGAGGATCATCCGTCTATCGGATTCGATCTGACTTTCACCGGGCCCGCGCATACCGATACCCCCACGTTGCCTTTCCAAGTGGGTCCACATGCGCGTCAATCGCGGAAGGACATATTGCAATTGTGCCAATTCGACCTGTGTTTTCGCTTGTGCCGTTTGCGCGTGTCGCGCGAAAATATCTAAAATCAAATTCGAGCGATCCAATACTTTGATCTGGAATTCCTTCTCTATATTCCGCAGCTGCGAAGGGGAAAGCTCATCATCAAAAACGACCATATCCACCTCTTCCGCAATAATATAGGCTTTTATCTCTTCCAGCTTTCCGCTGCCCACAAAGGTGGCGCGATCAGGATAGGCCAATTTTTGCGTAAATATACCTTTATTCACGCCACCCGCCGTCTCCACCAAAAAGGCGAGTTCTTCCAAATATTCATGCGCCTTCGCTTCGGTAGTGTCTGGTGTAATTACCGAAACCAAAACCGCCGTTTCTGGCTTTATCGCTGTATCGTAAATTTTTGTTCTTGCCATGTATTGTAGTAGCTATTCGCTATAAAATTAAAAACTATTGAATTTTCAAAATTCGTGCCTTTAATATGATATTCAATGTATAATAAGGATACAAAGATAGCTGTTTTTATCCGTTCTTGACATCGGCTCTATAATCCATGAAACAATTTCTCCTGTAAATCCGTAAATTTGTATGCTACATTCTTCTTGTTAGAAGATGAGAGGTTATAGATCGTTCACATGCAAAACAAAAAAGTACAGTTCGTCGATTGGGGTTTAACAGACTATCAGGATGCGTGGAAGATGCAGGAAGAGGTTTTTGCAGACACATTGGCTATTAAAAATGCAAACCGCACGGAAAACAAGCAGCTCGCCACACCGAATCATCTGATTTTCACAGAGCACCCACATGTCTACACGCTAGGGAAAAGTGGGCATCCTGAATATCTATTGCTGGATGAGGAAGGCCTGAAAGCTAAAAATGCGACATTCTACAAAATAAACCGGGGCGGCGATATCACCTACCATGGTCCGGGGCAAATCGTAGGCTACCCCATCCTAGATCTCGACAATTTTTTCACCGATATACACTTGTATCTGCGTACGTTGGAAGAAGCGGTCATTCTTACCTGTGCCGATTTTGGGATAAAAGCAGGAAGGTATGCGGGCTTCACGGGTGTATGGATTGATGCCGAGAATGAAAAGGCCCGAAAAATATGTGCCATGGGTGTACGGGCATCGCGTTGGGTGACCATGCATGGATTTGCGTTTAATGTGAATGCCGACCTCGACTATTTCAACAATATTATTCCCTGCGGCATAGATGATAAAGATGTGACCTCGCTACAGCGCGAGCTGGGACGAGAATTAGATCTGGCGGAAGTGAAAGATATCCTAAAACGGCACATCGCAGCACTTTTTGCCATGGAGATTGTTTAGATAAGCTGCTCGCCGCGGCAGGGCATTATACCTCGCTGGCCGCCTGAAATAAGGTTTGCTGTGTATAGGTAGGTTCCAGTTTCGCCATCGCAACCTCGTTTGAAGTTTTTAGTTGGTAGACATCAAAAAGCTCGGTTTCTTGATAACGGGTCGCTACAGAAAGCGTTAGATCTGCACAGTGGGGTGCGAATGTTTGTTCTACAAGTTCCACCGTATTGTTTTGCCCGGAAAGGTGAGATAGAATAAGGTGTTTTAAACGGGGACTACGATTTTCAAGAAAAACTTCTAGCGATAATCTATTTGAAATATGTCCCCAACCGCTTCTTATTCTATTTTTTAAATAAAACGAATATCTGCCCTTCTCGAGCATTTCTTCGTCATAGTTTGCTTCTAATAGCAGTACATCAGCGTGTTTAATGACATGTTTAACATTGTCGCAGGCCCTTCCGAGGTCGGTCAATACACCAATATTGATTTTTCCATCACTCACAAGAAAGCTGCAAGGCTCCTTCGCATCGTGGTATTTTGGAATGCCATACACGGATAAACTCCCGATTTCCACCTTTGCATTCGGCAGGATAATGTGGACCAGATCGGGAGGGAGATTTAATCGCGAACCTTTGTATGAGCCGGCCGTTATGTACACCGGCACTTGATAACGCTTGCAAAAAACGGAAAGACCACGAATATGGTCACTATGCTCGTGGGTAATAAATATAGCCGAAATATGGCTCGGATCAATCCCGAGTTTGGCCATACGCAGTTCGATATGCTTCGTATTGATGCCTGCATCGATAAGAATCGCATCCCCTTCACCACTTGCTAGATAATAGCAATTTCCATTACTCCCTGAAGCTAAAGCACTATATTTCATGTTCCGATCTTTCTGCTACCCTTGCTGCGCATCCAGCAATCGCCAATTTATGTCTTTTATTTTTTTCTTCCAAATATGCCGCGAGGCATGACCTGCTCCTGACATCAACACTCGGGCAAGCTCAACGGCACTTTAATAGCCAAGCCCCCATCGGCCGTTTCTTTATATTTGGCATTCATATCCTGCGCGGTATCCCACATCGTGCTAACGACCGCATCAAGGCTGACCTTTGCTTTATCCGGATTTGAGTTTAGTGCTAACTGCGCTGCGGTTATCGCCTTTACCGCGCCCATCGTGTTGCGTTCGATACAGGGAATTTGCACTAAGCCGCCAATGGGGTCGCAGGTCAAACCAAGGTGGTGCTCCATGGCAATTTCTGCGGCCATGAGTACTTGTCGCTGTGACCCGCCTAAACATTCTGTTAACGCAGCCGCCGCCATGGCGGAAGAAACGCCTATTTCTGCCTGGCAGCCACCCATAGCGGCCGAGATTGTTGCTCCTTTTTTAAAAATCGAACCGATTTCGGAAGCCGTAGCAATAAACTGCATGATTTTTTCTTCCCGGTAACCATCATGGAAGGTGATATAATATTGCAACACCGCCGGGATAACGCCGGATGCGCCATTGGTAGGTGCCGTAACGACACGACCAAACGAGGCATTCTCTTCATTGACGGCTAATGCAAAGCAACTAACCCAATCCAGTATATATCCAAAGTCTTTTCCGCCGCCTCGAATGGCATGCAACCAGCTGTCGTAATCTGCATAAGCCCTACCGCCTAACAGCCTTTTATTCATCTTCGCAGCGCGACGTTCCACGTGTAATCCTCCCGGAAGTACGCCTGGCGTATGGCAACCTTTATAAATACAATCTCTTAACGTGTGGAAAATCTGTAAGATTCCTTCTTTGGTCTGTTCTTCACTTCGCCAAGATAATTCATTCTCTAAAACCAACTCCGAAATCTTCAGTCCGGTACGCATGCACCAAACCATAAGCTCTTGCGCTGTATCCACAGGAAACGGCAGCTCCACTTCGCTCCATACACTTTCTGCATCATCCTCCTGTACAACAAACCCTCCACCAATGGAATAATATGTTTCGGATACCGCCTTACCATCGCTTAGGAAGGCCTGAAACGTAACCGCATTAGGATGGAAGGGCAAACTTTCGGTATAGAGGAACATAAGATCGGCAGTATACGAGAACACGACTTCCTGCTCCCCTCCCAAATTAATCTTTCCGGATGTCTTTATCTCCTGCACCTTAGGCATCACCTGCGATACATCAAAAGAAACAGGATCATCACCACTAAGACCTAAGAGTACCGCGATATCTGTACCGTGTCCGATGCCTGTTTTTGCTAAAGAACCATACAGCAATATGTTTACACCAACGACCTGGTTAAGCAGATCCCTGTTTTTAAGAACGGCTACGAAACGTTGGGCTGCGCGCCAAGGCCCTAAAGTATGCGAACTTGACGGTCCGATACCAATTTTAAACATATCAAAAATAGAGATTCGCTCGTTTGCCATTTCCAGAATTTAAGCCCTCACAAAAATATTGTTTATACAGCAATATCCTCCATTATTACTATTAATTTTTAGGGCAAAGATTTATCAATCTACTAACTGTTAGTAGGTTTGGTTAGTAATATCATATTACGATTTTGGGAAACGGTAGGTAGGTAAAAAAGGAAAAAGGCATCCAACCTCTTCCGCGTCATGATGAAAGATCGACGCTGCCGAAATTGGATGCCCTGTATGATATTCTCGTGCTTAGGATGATGCTATTGATCCGCCCTTTTTATGGTTAAAGGCCATCGCCATATTGGAATCGCTTGTTGATGGCTACCGGCAACTTCCCTTGGGCTTTAATTTTACCCAACAATACCTTCGCAGCAGCCTTTTGCATAAAGCTGTCGTTTTGGTAAGCCATAATGATTCCGCTGCTCCGATCTATGGAGAGGTTGTCTAGCATATAAGGGTTCGTAAACATCGTCGTAATGGTGCGACGGCCCGCAACCTTATCCACAAATGTGCGAACAGCTTCAGACAAATCAGACTCACTACGCGGGCGAGAGCGGTTATCATGAATGGCCAAGACAATTTGCCGAAAGTCCCGAATTTGCTTCAACAGCTCTTTCAGCTGCTCCTCCGTCTCTTTGCCGGAGATGAAAAACTGCGTTTTCGTGGTAAGCTGACCTGCAAGCTCTTTTTCAAAATCTTGCGCCTGCGAGATGCCAACAGAGACAATCGCAGTTTGTTCCCGACGATCAAATGTTTTGATCCGACGGTCGGCTTTAAGCACGGTTACTGCGGCATCTGCCAAACGCTGTACCAATTGCTTCGACGCATTGTTGTTCAAATCGGCGATTAAGTTTTGCATGGGCACAGGCCGGCATTGATTTAGTCCGACCCAGTATTTCGCGGCTAGCACCCGCTTGACGCGCTGGTCAAGTTCGCTTTGCTTTATTCTTCCGCTTTTTACTGCTTTTGCGACCAAGTCTATGGCGCGTGCGCTATTTTCAGAAACCTCGAGCAGATCATGCCCCGCCTCAATGGCCATCACATCTGCTTCCCCATTCGGGAAAAATTTCTTCACCCCATTCATGTCCATAGCGTCTGTCACCGTCAGCCCCTGGAAACCCAACTCTTTCCGTAAGAGGTCTGTCACGACCTTTCTCGATATGGATGAAGGGATGTTGGGCGTGGCATCTAACGAAGGGATATTCATGTGTGCCACCATAATCGCTGGAGCGCCCGCTTTGATCAAAGCACGAAAAGGAAAAATTTCCAATGTATCCAAGCGTTTCTTCGTAAAATTCAGCTGTGGCAAATCGTGGTGCGAATCGACCTCGGTATCCCCATGCCCCGGAAAATGTTTAAGGGAGGCAATGATTCCGCCATCCACCATGCCATCCATATACGCTTTTGCCTTCCGCGTTACATTATACTTATTATCACCAAATGAACGGAAATTGATGACAGGGTTTTTAGGATTATTATTGATATCTACGACAGGAGCAAAATTGAAGTGCATGCCAATGCGTAAAAAATCCCGTGCCACTTGCTTACCCATCTCGTAGATAAGATGTTCGTTTTGTACAGCGCCAAGCGTCATCTGGTACGGGTAGGAAAGTGTCGAATCAGGCATACGCATACCTAAACCCCATTCGCCATCATAGGTGATTAATAGAGGCACCTTGGCCAGCTTTTGATATTGGTTAAACATTTGCGCATGCCGAACCGGACCGCCTTGAAACACCACAAGGCCGCCAAGTTGTTCGCGTTGAATAACCTGACCAACAGAGTCGATATATTTCTTACCCAAATTGGTATGCGCCCTAACTAAAAAGAGCTGTGCAATACGTTCCTTTGGCGTAAGCTTATTGAATACGGAGTCTACCCACGCGTTTTTGCTATTGATAAACTTCACAAAATCAGGCTTTTTCTGCGCACGAACGGATAAGCCGACCAGCAATAGCAATAAAACAGGGAGAATTTTCTTGATCATATTTAGTTTTTTACCGCCCTAATATACATGAAAAAACGAAAAACCCAAACTTATGCATGAATATTTGTAAAAACAGCACAAACACGCATCACGAAAGATCATACTTTTCCTCCAACAGTTGCGAGAGGTTTTCTCCGTTATTAATATCTTCGCTTGCTGCTCGTTTCCAAAGCATGTCTATCGTCAACAACAAAAATTGTGTCTCTAGCTCTGGATCCCTGTAACCAAGCTCGGTAAAGGCTTTCACTAAAATGGGCTGCACCGGTTTCATGAATTGCTCGTGTTGCTGTTTCGAGAACGTATTGTGCGACAGTCGCTCTTGCAGCTTCCAAAAAAGGGGTTCTTCCGCCACCAGCTTGCTGGGGAGGAAAATCATGTTCTGCAAAAATTCTTTTGGATTTCTATAGGTCATCATGCCCCGGTGATGCGATAAGACGCGCCGATATCCTGCTTTAACGATATGAGCTAATAAGGTATCTTTATTTCCAAAATGTTTAAAGATCAATGCTTCGGAAACGCCTGCTTCTATCGAAATTTCCTTGGTTGAAGTATCCACGTAGCCTTTCGTAGCAAAAAGCGAAAGCGCTACTTTCATTATTTTTTCCTTACGGCTTAGCGTCGTATCTTTCATTCATTACTTTTTTACAAAGATACGATTTTCAACAAAAGCAGCATCCTGATCAATAGGGTTGATAGCAATATACAACGTAATATTATATGTAGGACCACCTTGCTAAAGTGGATAAAAGGAGTGGACCAGCGATTGCCCCTGCCCGTTGGGGAACCAAAGGCAATTACTCGTATGGATGGTTCAGCAAGTTCTGCTCAAGGGAACAAATCAGTCAATCGTTAGCATGTAGCCTACACTGCGAATATTTGTAATTTTGATGCGCTCGTCTTTGGACAAATATTTCCTGATCCGGCTAATGAAAACGTCCAAACTTCTACCGGTAAAATAAGTATCGTCATTCCAATAAGCACGAATAATCTCTTCCCTAGGCACCACTTCATCTTTATGTTCAAACAAACGGCGTAATAGCTCCACTTCCCGGAAAGAAAGCTTCTCCTGCTGGGTCCCATAGGTTAACGTAGATTTCACCGTATCCAAGACGAAACTTCCAATGCTATATTGCTTCATCGCTTGCGCGACAGCTACTCTTTTTGTAAGCGACTCTATGCGGACAATCAACTCTTCTATTTTAAAAGGCTTTCGCACATAATCGTTAGCACCCAAATGAAAACCTTTAACCACGTCATCTGTATGCGTCATCGCTGTCAGAAAAATAATGGGCGTGCTCAAGTCAACTTTACGGATCTCCGTGGCAACATTGAAACCATCCATTAAGGGCATCATGACGTCAAGCACCACGATATCTGGTTTCTTATGTTTAAAGGCAATAACAGCATCCCGGCCGTTTTCACGATGTGTAACCTGAAAACCATGCGCCTCTAAGCTATCAGCTACAATAAGGGCTAAACTCAACTCGTCCTCGACATACAATACATCTACCATGTTTTCACGATTTAGGAATTTCGATTGTAAATATACTTCCTTTTCCGAGCTCACTCCCTACGGTTATGTTTCCGCCGTGTTGTTCGACGACATGTTTTACGTAGGCAAGGCCTAAACCAAATCCCTTAACTTCGTGCAGCGTGCCTTGTGGAACACGATAAAACATAGCAAAGATGTGGGGCAAATGCTCTGGAGCAATGCCTTTCCCACGGTCAGAAATAGACAAATGTATCTTATCCTTGTCTGCTTTCAAGACAATATGTATTTCAGCTGGATCCGACGAATATTTGATGGCGTTATCAAGCAAATTGCTGACCACATTTTTGAGATGCGCCTCATCTGCCATAACGAGTAATTTACCATCCGCATGATCGAATGCGGTCCTTATTTTTTTGGTAGCGCTGATAGTCGTTAACTCTAGACAGTTGTGGATCAGCGGGATCATATCAAACTCGCTTTTGGAAATGCGAATGCGGTGGGTTTCATCTACATCCAATTGCAGCACCCGTTCGATCATGTTATTCAGATGCTCCAGTTCCGTCTTGGACAGATCAAGATACTTATTCATCTTCACCTTATCATCCTTGGCAACAAAACGCTGTATAGCCTCCACGGCCGCCATAACCGTGGCCACCGGGGTTTTCAACTCGTGCGTCATGTTATTGACAAAAGCTTTCCGTAACACGGCTTCTTGATTCTGCCTTTTAATTGTTTTAAAAAGATATAAAAACGTGCCCAACAGGGCGGTAAGCAACAGCAAAGACAAGAACAGTTGCCCACTTAGTCTGACACCCAGATAGGACCACGGGTTATCAAACTTGGCCAATAAAAATTGTTCACTTTCTGGATTAATTAAGATAGGGCGTGTATATAGATTACCTTGTTTCCGACGATACTGCATATATGCATCGAAGTCATCTCTATGGATAATCGCTGTAGATAACTGAAAGGTCGTGGGTATATTGTTTTTGGCCAGCGCCTTTTCGAGGCGAATCTCCAATGTATCGAGCAACTGGGTGTTGAAATCAATTTTTTCGAGCAAATACAACGGCAACAACTCATTGGGCGCTTCTTTTCCTGCTTCATCTTCACGCATTCGCCTGTTTCGGCCTCGGCGAAAGTCCGCCGTGTCTAGGAACGTTTGCATGGGTGCCACATCCAAATCAGGATACACCTTTGTTAACATAGCGAGAAAACCCCGATGCCGCCTTTCGGTGTCCGACGAATCCTTCTTCGCCTTCTTTTCGGAAGCAATAAAGTCGTTTTGATAATAATTCTGAAGCACATTGAATAGTCCGCGCTCGACTCGGCCGAGAAACAATTCCCGCTCGCTTTTATAGCTGCCATACAGCCAAAAGGAGAGCACCAGCGTGATTCCCGTAGCGGTAAGCACAATCAATGCAAGAAGGATTTTATACTTTTTTAACATTATTAATACAAATTTAAATTAGTAGATTTGCATTCGCACAGGTAATCGGCTAGTTTTAACAAAATATAACACTGATTAACAGTTCTCTGCACCCAACGTGGCAAGGAAGCCTGTCATGAGCACGTAGAGGTGCTTACAGCGCATCGTAAGGGAGGGGATTTTAACAAAATATAACACATGTTAGCTGTTCTATTTGATTACTTTTGCTCGTCAAACAATACATATGAATCATCTTATTAAGAGAAGTATTTCCTTTTTTGTATTACCCATTTTTCTGTTGATTATTGCCGGGGCCTGCGATAAGGATATGAGTGTGATGTTAGATAATTCCGCTACAAGCAATGTCGGTGTATCGCTTATCGACTCGTTCACTATACATACCTCCACGGTCCAAATGAATAATTTACCCGCTGCGGGCACAGGTACTCTTTTGGTTGGAAAGGCAGTTGATGCCAGTTATGGAGCCGTGAAATCAACATCCTACTTCCGAATTGGCTTTTCCAGTATTACAAATGATATTCCTGAAAATGCCGTCTTTGATTCCTTGACGTTGGTCATTAGACCCAATACCGCGAACTATTCTTTTGGAGACACCACAAAAGTCCAAAAAATAAACGTTCACCAGCTTAACCAAGCATTGGAGACGAAAACAATTACCGGAGGCATGCAAAATACAGCGGTGCCTATTTATGTCAATGGTGCCTCTATTTTTAATGACCAAACATTCGATTACAACCCTACGGCAATTGGCTCTGCTACGTTCAACCCCCACATGCGTTCACTGGACAGCCTTAACATCCGCTTAAGCCAAGCTATAGGCCAAGACTTTTTTGATCTTATCCGGACGAATGATGTACGTGCATCGTCCAACGAAAACTTCACAAATTACTTTAAGGGACTCGTGCTTGTGCCCGATGAGAACAATACCGCTGTCGTGGGCTTTAGCACAGACTCCGTTCAAGTTAAGGTCAATTATAGTTTCACAGGTAACGATGGTTTTAGAAGATCGGCCTCAAAAATAATGACACTTGTTGATCCTGGGCTTCAGTACAACAATTTCGCTTACGACCGTACAGGGACGCCTTTTGAAGGACTATCCGCAACAAACCGCGAACTGCGCACCACTGCGACAGCTGGTGTAAGCTATATACAGTCAGGAACCGGTGTTGTAGCGAAACTAGAAATCCCATCGTTAAAAGAGTTTCTGCAGGATGATAATCTTTCCATAAATAAGGCAGAGCTTGTCATCGAATCCAGTACACCACTAAACACGATGTATCCGCCACCTGCAGCCTTAATGGTATATATCGCGGATTACAATGGAATACCTGTATCCTTCCTACCTGTTCCTTACGGACAGCAAGCAGGAGGCTTACAAATAGCTGGTTATGCAGGTGGTAATCAAATAGGTAGAAACGGAACGTATAGCTTCGACATGGTTTTATACTTGAAAAATTTGAAGTCTTCAGCAGCCTACGATAATACATCACTGTATGTGAGTTCTGTCGTTCCGCCGCAGATAAATGCTGTCATGCAGCAGCAAGATAGGATCAACACGTTGAGTACATTTAATACCGCATTTATCGCGACAGAAAATGCGAAACCAAAAATAAAATTGAATATATTATACACTAAATTTAGGTAATTTATGAATAAGAAAAATTGGCTATTGCTAATCGTAGCCTGTGCTATTGCTTTTACATCATTCAACTCTTGTAAGAAAAATAACGACGAAGATACATCGGATACCGGACCAACGGAATGGGTAAGATCAATCGTATTTAAAAATGATCCCAGAAATGGTGCGGCTTCTTTTACACTAAGTAACCAAGCCTATGTTGTCGGAGGATTTGTAAGAAATGAAGGCGTGGTAAATGATGGCGCTAGCTTCAACGGCTCTACGTGGACAGACATTGCTGATTTCCCGGGCCAAGCTCGCCAGATGGCTGTTGGTTTTTCGATCAATGGAAAAGGGTATATCGGAACGGGATCTACAGGTACCGATGATTTAGCAGATTTTTACAGCTATGATCCACAAACAAATACCTGGACAGCAATCGCTCCTTTCCCAGGAAGAGCACGTTACGGTGCAGTAGCATTTACGTTAGGAAATTATGCTTATGTGGGATTAGGCTCAACAAGAACGGAAGCTAAATTTAGTGATTTTTACCGCTATGACCCTGTTGCAAACACATGGACCGAAATTCCTGTTCCTTTCCGATACAAGAAGGCATTTGCGTTTGCATTTGTTATCGGCGATAAAGCTTACGTAGGTGGGGGATATGCAAATAGCGCTACATTGCCCGAAGATTTCTATGCTTTCGATGGCACAAACTGGGCGCCGCTAGCTGATTTGAACCGCAGCGACGACGCATATACTTATGATGTTAGAAAATATAATGCTAGCTCATTTGTTATTGGTAACGCAGGTTATGTGGTAAGTGGAAGAGGTAATGGATCCGGTATCACGAGCACGGTTTGGAAATATGAGCCAGGTTCCGACTCTTGGACTGATAAACACCAATCTCTTCCAGCTGATGCCCGCGAAAAAGCGGTTGGCTTTGCGTTGGATGGAAAGGGCTATATCAGCACCGGTATAAACGGAGCATTCAACTTTGATAACACTTGGCAGTTTACGCAAGTACGCTAGTCAAAGACATACTATATAATGGAAAAGGTGGTCTAGGCCACCTTTTTTTGTATCCAAAATATACTGTATCTCCGCTGCAATAAGCATGTCGCATGATTACATCATGACGCGATAAGCGAAAACTGCGGCAACGCGAGCCGTTTACCCTCATAGCGCCGCAGGCATGCCTATCAGTTAGGTAGGAATAAAGAAAAAAAGGCTATTCGAACGAATAGCCTTCACATGTTGTATAATTGGGATTGCTAAATCAATCCCTTTTTGTTTAATAGCTCAGCAATTTGCACAGCATTTGTTGCAGCTCCCTTCCGAAGGTTATCGGCTACTACCCAAAGGTTCAATGTATTATCCTGCGACTCATCCCGACGAATACGACCAACCAACACCTCATCTTTACCATGCGCATCTTTCGGCATTGGATATTTGAGGTTTGCTGGATCATCAACCACGATAACGCCTTCTTGCGCGGCCAATAGTTGGCGAACTTCATCAAGATCAAAATCAGTTTCAAACTCAATATTTACGGATTCGGAGTGACCCCCCATAACTGGAATACGGACCGTAGTCGCTGTTACACGGATCGAATCATCGCCCATAATCTTATTCGTTTCCTTGATCATCTTCATCTCCTCTTTCGTGTATCCATTGTCTTGAAATACATCGATATGAGGGATCACGTTTAAATCAATCGGATAAGGATACGCTTTTTCACCATCTTTACCAGCCCGTTCGTCCATCAACTGAGTAACTGCTTTCACACCGGTTCCTGTTACCGATTGATAGGTGGAAACGACCACACGCTTAATTTTGTATTTTTCATGCAGAGGCTTCAAAACCACCACCATCTGAATCGTCGAACAATTTGGATTAGCGATAATTTTATCATCAGCAGATAATACATCGCCATTCACTTCTGGAACCACAAGCTTCTTTGTCGGATCCATACGCCAAGCAGATGAATTATCAACCACAGTGATTCCTGCTTCCGCATACAAGGGAGCAAATTCCGTAGAGGTACTTCCACCTGCGGAGAACAGCGCCACTTGCGGCTTCAATGCAATAGCTTCGGCAGGTGTCACGACCTTATACTTTTTTCCCTTAAACTCGATTTCTTTACCCTTACTCTTTTCTGAAGCGACAGGAACCAACTCTGTTACCGGGAAATTACGTTCTGCTAAAACGGTCAAGATCTCTGACCCAACAAGGCCTGTTGCGCCTACTACTGCAACTTTCATAGTTAAACTTATTTTGTTTGTATACTTGTTATTAAATTTTCTATAGATTTATTCAAGGCATCAAACATACGAAATAAGCAGCTCCTTTTCTAATTAATTTTTCAATATTTATGAAAAGGATCGTTCAAAATCTTGAAAAGTCATCAATGACGCGCCGTTCTGAATGAAAATACCATAATGATACCCCTGATTATTTTCGTTTTTTATAATAACCATGATGTCCTAACCCAGACCGGTTGGTCGCTCTATTCATCATCCTCGAGATAGGCCATAGGCGATTTTCAAAAAAAAGAGCCGCAAAATGTGTCTACTTATGCCGTCGGAAACACACGTCTTTATCAACTCATAATCAGCTTCTTATAAAAGATATAATCGTTTCAAAGAGGTAGAAATTGTGTAGCAACTTGATCAAAAAATGAGTTATCTTTGCAGCAATGAAAGAGCGTATATTAATGATAGGAGCAAATGGCCAAATAGGATCAGAACTGGCCATGGCCCTCCGCCAAAAATTTGGTAATGAAAATGTTATCACTTCAGACATCCGGAAACCGGACAACTTGAAAGAAGGGGCGATTTTCGAACCGATTAATGTATTGGATAAGGAGGCTCTGCGATCCTTATTTATACAATACGAGCCCACCCAGATTTATCTGCTAGCAGCGATGTTATCTGCCACCGGCGAACAATATCCACAAAAAGCTTGGGATCTCAATATGAACGGTCTGTTGAATGTATTGGATTTAGCGCTAGACCTAGGCATTAAAAAAATATTTTGGCCGAGCTCTATCGCCGTTTTCGGTCCACATTCTCCGAAAGTAAACACCGCGCAGTATTGCATTATGGATCCATCCAGCATTTACGGCATCAGTAAGTTAGCCGGCGAGCGCCTTTGCGAGTATTACCATAATAAATACGGTCTCGATATCCGGAGCATCCGATATCCGGGCATCATTTCTTGGAAAACCTCACCCGGTGGGGGAACGACTGACTATGCGGTACACATCTTTTTCGAAGCATTAAAACATGGAAAATATGCTTCGTTCTTATCCGCTGGGACGGAGCTGCCGATGCTTTATATGGAAGATGCCGTACGCGGAACAATAGCGCTTATGGATGCTCCAGCAGAGAAAATCACGATCCGTTCAAGCTATAATATGGCCGGTATATCATTTACCCCGGCTCAAATCGCAGAAGAAATTAAAAAAATTCTTCCTAATTTTGAGATGTCTTATGTTGATAATGACCCCCGCCAAGCTATTGCCGACTCGTGGCCAGCAAGCATAGATGATTCTTACGCACGCAACGACTGGGGATGGCAACCAACCTATGATTTGGAAGCGATGACAAAAGACATGATAGAAAACCTCAAAACAGATTTACAAAATGGGTAGAGCATTTGAATTCAGAAAGGAAAGAAAATTTAAACGCTGGGCCAAAATGGCCGTGCAGTTCACACGTTTAGGGAAGGAAATCGCCATCGCGGTAAAAGAAGGCGGCCCTCACCCAGAAAACAATTCACGACTACGCACAGCTGTACAAAATGCGAAAGCCGTAAACATGCCCAAAGATCGTGTTGACGCCGCTATAAAGCGCGCTTCTGAAAAGGACGCAAAAGGTTACGAAGAATATGTGTATGAAGGATATGGCCCCCACGGTGTACCAGTACTAATTGAGACAGCGACAGACAATACAAACCGTACCGTGGCCAATATTAGGAGCTATTTCACCAAAGCAGGTGGCTCCCTTGGCAAAACAGGCTCCCTAGATTTTATTTTCCAACGTAAATCGATATTTCGTTTTGATGCGGCCGAAGAGCTGGATGTGGAAGAGCTAGAACTCGAGCTGATCGACGGCGGTCTGGAAGAATTGTACGTTGAATCTGACGAAGAAGGCAACGATGTCGTCGTGGTACAAACATCCTTCGAAGATTTCGGCAATATGCAAAGCCTGCTGGAGGAAAAGGGAATCGAAGTGAAGTCCGCAAAGCTGGAACGCATCGCTTTATCCCATACCGCAACCAATGAAGAACAAGCTGCTGAAGTACTCAAGTTGATCGATAAGATTGAAGAGGATGATGACGTACAAGCGGTTTATCATAATATGGATTAAAAAGATAACCAGGAAGGAAGCTATGACTAAGCTTCCTTCCTGATACGGTTTACCACGCCCCGCCCCTCTCTCCGACACGCATCTACGATACAACGAAAACGCCACTGTCCAAAGCGATCACCCAATACAAGCGCCTCCCGCAACGAACAAAAACGATCGTCGCAGCACGAAAAGGATATTTTATCCCCATTTTAACGCGCCCCTTAGTTTCCATGCTAAAATTTTTATAGGTGATCGTTAACGAACGTAGCGAAATCGTATAACGATAGCTGGCCGCTATCTTAAAAAATATAACGAGCCCGCTGTTAATAAAGAGTTCTAAAAAAAATTAGATAAATTTTAAATAGGCTCTTAGTATTATTTATTAAATTTAGCGCTTGTAGATGATGACATTTGAGGATTTTTTCGCAAAAAAAAGGATAGACATTTCGCTGCTGCAGGCTAATGAGCACTCTTTATATGAAGAGTTTAGGCTTCATTATGCCCAAATGGGCGAAAAGAGCTTTGACCATACGAAAAAGTTTTGGTTCAATAACCTGCGAAAAAAATACCTTTTGCTGGAGGAAGAAACAGATACCAAACCGTCCGGGCAAACCAAATCGGAAGCAGACGGATCACATGCAGCCTCCCCCGAGACGGTATACAACCCGGCTGGTTTTAAGAAATCAACATCAGCGGCGGCAAAAGATCCCGCGGCCAACGACCAAGAGAAAGCGGTTTCCGATACCATACAGCCGAAACCTGCCTTTAAATCTCGCTTCAAGGCCAATGTAAAAGAGAAAGAAACCGAAAATAACGAGTCAGGCACAACGAAGCCGCTAGACTTAGCAGATAATACAACAGAAACACCAGCCAGCAAGCCTGCAGGATTTAAGCCACGCTTCAAAGCAGGCGTAACGAAGCCGGCCGACGAACAGCCGCAAACGCCGAAGCGCGAAGAGGCTAAAGATGAACATAATGCAACAGAAACACCAGCCAGTAAGCCTGCAGGATTTAAGCCACGCTTCAAAGCAGGCGTAACGAAGCCGGCCGACGAACAGCCGCAAACGCCGAAGCGCGAAGAGCTTAAAGAAGAACATAATGCAACGGAAACTCCGGCCAGCAAGCCTGCAGGATTTAAGCCACGCTTCAAAGCTGGCATAACAAAGCCGGCCGACGAACAGCCGCAAACGCCGAAGCGCGAAGAGCCTAAGGAAGAACATAACGCAACGGAAACTCCGGCCAGCAAGCCTTCAGGATTCAAGCCACGCTTCAAAGCAGGCGTTACAAAGCCAGCCGACGAACAACCGCAAACGCCGAAGCGCGAAGAGCCTAAAGAAGAAGATAATGCAGCGGAAACTCCAGCTAGCAAGCCTGCAGGTTTCAAGCCACGCTTCAAAGCAGGCGTTACAAAACCGGCCGACGAGCAGCCCCAAACGCCGAAGCGCGAAGAGCCTAAAGAAGAAGATAATGCAACGGAAACTCCGGCCAGCAAGCCTGCAGGATTTAAGCCACGCTTCAAAGCAGGCGTAACAAAAAACAAACCTACTGACGATAATCAGTAGGAATAACGTAAAAATCAGCTATCAACAATTAATATTTGAATTATGTTAAAGGAAGAAAGACAAGCTTATATCATTCACCAAATAAACTTACATAACAAGGTTTTATCATCCGATTTAAGTGTGCAATTGAACGTTTCGGAAGATACCATACGGCGTGATTTAAACGAACTTGCCGAAAACGGTCAAGTCTTAAAAGTCTACGGTGGAGCGTTGTCTAAGTCCTTTCAATTCCCTTTTCAAGAAGGTAATGTTTATGCGAAAGAATCCAAGAAAGACATTGCTAAAAAAGCTATTTCCTTGATACAAAGCGGGATGACGGTACTCGTAGGTGGTGGCACCACGATGATTGAGCTGGCACGACTCGTTCCGAATGAAGTGCAATGCACATTCTTTACGATCAGCCCATTGGTAGCGCTTGAGCTCGCGGAAAAAGAAAATATTGATGTGATTCTGCTTGGTGGAAAGCTTTCCAGGAATACAAATATCGTGACGGGAGCGCAAGTTATTAACGAGCTTTCCGATTTACGCGTAGACTTATGCTTGCTGGGAACAAACAGTTTATCCCTTGATGAGGGAATAACAGATTCCGATTGGGAAGTCGTTCAAATTAAGCGTGCCATGATCAAATGTTCTAAAAACCTCGCCATCTTAAGCATTACTGAAAAACTGAATTCCAATCAAAAGATGCGCGTCGCCCCGTTGAGGGATGTTTCCTATTTGGTTACAGACCTTGATCCAAGTCATCCGAAATTGACTGAATTTGCCAAACAAATTCAAGTGATATAACTATTTTCTCCTTCGGAGTTTCCGGATTGCTCGGCGGGCAATCCAGAAATTACTTTCGATTTCCATATTGTGCCACAACAGGCTGTAGTCTACCTCCCTATTAAACAACAGCCTTTTGATATGTTTTGCGAGGGCTTTAAGCGAAAAACCGGATAGACCATTAAACGGTTTTGCATAGTAGTGCTGATGATGGCGCTGCCATTGATCGATGGCTATGTTATTTACATCCCTGCTATAGCTTACCTCGTCACGCAGCTTTTCATTTACACCGTTCAGCAGCAAAATCGTTTCCTCGGAAGATTTTAACGAAACAGTCGTATCGTTCTTAAGCGTCAGACGGAGCACTGCTTGCTGGATTTGACCTTGTTCAACCGTGACCTGCAGGAGCGCTCCCGTCCTCCAGGCTAAGGTATCCAGGATTCCATCAAAATAGAAATTTCCTAAACTATAGACAATATGCTTTCCCTTATACATTTCTTGTCCTTGGACCACGTGCGGATGGTGCGCGATGACGATATCGGCACCATAGTCAATCAACTCCCGGTATCTATCCCGCCATTCGGGAATCGGTATATCCACCATTTCTACGCCTGCATGCACCTGCACCATAAGAATATCTACCTGCTGTTTATAACGGGTCAGATCGGTGTTCACCCGCGGATGGTTAACCCAAGCATAACCTTGGCTACGGTCTCCGTTTAGCGCGCCATACCCATTTTCAGCATAGGCGAGAAATCCGTACCGTGTATTATCAATAGTTTTAACAACCAAACCATAAGCTTGCTCTTCCGTTCCAACGCCAATTACGTCGTCGCCAAAGGCATGTTTGGTTTCCTGCATAGCATCACGACCATAATCCAAAATATGGTTGTTCGCCATAGCAAAAAGGTTGAAGCCCAAATTGCGCAACCAAACCGGGGCTTCCTTACGTTGCTGTATAGCGGGGCCTGTTTTCAGCTCTGGAGATCCAATGCCAGCCAACGGCGCCTCGACGTTGCAACAGCAAATATGTTGCTCAGCAACCAAGGCTTGCAACTCCGTTGAAAACGAAGGCTCCGATTGCAGGACAACATCGCCTACAAAAAGTAATTTATGCTGCATTTCTTCTTCGTAACATGATTTCAATGGGCTTAATGGTTATGTAAGCGAAATACGCTTTCAACAAGCCGTTTTTAAATCCGGCCATCTTCATCAACTCCTTTACCTTAGGCGTGTGCATCAATTGCTGAAAGAATCTTTCCTTTTTACCGATGGTCGAAATTCGATCATTAATCCAGTTCAAGTAAGCCGGCTTCATAACCTCTTTCAGCACATCTACTTGAAGGGGCTCCAACGGTGTATGCATCAATGCATAATAATTTAAGGAGTTTTGGTAGGTATAGCTATGCTGCTCCTCTTCAAACAATACACCGTTTGATTTGAAGAAGTCGCGTTGCCATTGTCTATTGGCTTTCCTATCCGCTGGAAGATTCAGCATCGCTAAAGCGATATCTTCCTCTAGAAAAGGCGAATATCCCGGAAAACCGTAGACAGAAGGCACCTTGATCAAGTACTGCAAGAGCATCATTTTTGTTCGCATAGCCGTAATGATTCTATATTCTGGAGCCTGCAGATAATCTTGCTGTTTTTCGAATATCGGTTCCACTAGCGATGTATAATCTACCCCCGTAGCAAGCGAGGATTCTGCGCTCATACCATGTGTATAGCCCAATTTAAGATACGATTGCGGGTCGAGAATTGGCGGCACATCAACAGCTCCGGCCCATGCATCGCCGATGATGCCGCTCAACAAGTGAAGTCGCCGTTGATTTTCCATTTCGGCAATGGAACCATAAAATTCCATATGATAGGTGCCAGAAGCGCCTACCGATGGGCCAAAAATGTCATACCAGTCCTGCACATAATTATTGAATTTCCCCAGGTCGACGCGCCTCCAATATGTGCCGATTTTTTTGGACAGAGCGGCTGCATACACCGCCTCCCTCGACAGGTTTTGGTTGAATGATGTGCCATACGTGTATGAGCGGATCCTGCTCTTGTCATGCAACAAAACATTCAGCAACCGCGAATCAAAACCACCACTCGTCGGAATGAGAATATCTTCTTCGAAATTGCTGCTCCACGTATTTATGGAATTCGAAAGCATCGATAAAACATCATCCTCATGGCTTTTCACGCCAATTTTACGAAGAGCATCGTCGTCCTGACGCTTCACCTCTAATTTCCCCCCCTCGAGGTGCAAGGTCTCATTCGGGAGAAGGTATTTGACTTGTTTAATGGGCGTGCGGCCAAAAACGCAGTAGCCGTAGTCCAGATACGCGGACAGGCCCTTCATATCTATTTGCAGGCGGCTATAGTCTATTACCTCCTCCATGGAAGTACTGTGCTTGCCAGTAAGCTCATTATAAAAAATCGTCTCGTATCCTACCCAATTGCCCTTTGCAACTTCCATTATTTATTTCTTTGTTAATTTACGTTTGCCCATTGCTAACAATTCGATCCAAATTTCGTTTCTTCCCACATGATTGCCCGCAAGGTATACCATGGCGAATATAAGGCTTTGCAGGGACAGCATGATGAGGTCGTGCATATTCGGAAAGAAATGTGGAACGAGTAGCGCCGCACCAAATGCCATCACGCTTATCAAGAAGCTAACGGATAAATCGCCTAGCTGTCGAAAAAAGTGATAACCATAAATCTTTCCGCTGAAGATTGTACTGACGCAATAGAATGCTATTCGAATACCAATCTGTCCGAATATAATATACAGGATTCCAAACTTGAACGTAGCCAATAACACCGCAACTGCAGCAGATATCTTTATCACCTCCAACCACAAGGTATAATCCGACTTCCCCTTTATATTCAAAAAGTTGACATTGAGATCTGTCAAGGAAATGAATAGGCCTGCGAAACACAATAATTGAAAATAAAATATCGAGGCATTCCATTTCGCCGACAGGAAATAGGTAAAAGCAGGCTCGGCAACGGCTATTGCACAAAGACTAACCGGAAACAGCACGAAGCCCAACGTCTTCATGGACTTACGGCAAGCGTTTAAAAAACGAGGATAGTCGTCTTGTATGGGCGTAAGCGTGGAGAGTGTCGTTCCTTGGATAACAGAAGAGATCAGCATATTAGGCGTTTCGCCCCACTTGTTGGCCTGCAGGTAGAACCCTGTTTCTGCGAGCGTAAAATGTTTCCCGATAAACGCATAGTAGCTTTGCGAAAACACCTTTCCCAACATACTGCCGAACATAAAAGAAAGAGAGAACCGAAGGTGTTTTTTGAGCACAGCAAACGAAAAGAACAGGCTTACTTTCCAATCGCCCCAAAGCCATAGCATACCTGTGCGGAAAGAGGAATAGAGAGGCGATTGGAGCAATATGGCCCACACGCCGAACCCCAAAAGCGCGAGAGAAACCACCGCTGTCCCCGAAAAGATGACGGCAAGCACATTGATTCTGGCCGTTTGTTTGAAGGAAAAGTTCTTTAGCAACTTGACGTATTGGACAATACCAAAGGAATGGATAATAAGTTGCAGAAAGAGCACACGTGCATACAAAGCAAGTCCCCCAATCCCATTAAAGCGCTCCATGTAGGGAGCTGCAAAAAAAAGGATGCCATACAAAAGGATGCTCACAGCCAGATTAAAGACGAACATCGTCGAGTATTCATTGTCTTCCACCTTCGGCGATCGAACGAGGGAGGTGGCTAATCCACTATCGACAAAGGTTGTTGCTACTGTGGTGAAGATGATAAGAACAGCCAATACGCCAAAATCATCAGGCGTAAGGATACGTGCGGTAATGATACCAACAATAGTGGTAACCAGCTGGTTCCCAAAACGGTCAATAGCATTCCAAAACAATCCTTTCAGCGTATTTTGTTTGGTGTTCTCGCTCATGAAAAATCTTAGTCGAATAAGGTAACAAAGATATTAATTGAAAAGCTAGAAAAAGAGCAGAAAAGAATCCAAAGCGAGAATAACTTTTTATCTTTGGATTTAGGATCAGCATTATATGGCATCATTAGCGCCCATCGTATTATTTGTTTACAACCGTCCCAAGCATACCCGGAAAACATTGGCGGCATTGGAGAAAAATCTTTTGGCGTCAAGCTCGCTACTCTTTATTATTTCAGATGCTCCGAAAAATGCAGATGCGGTAGAAGCCGTAAACGAAGTTCGATCCATCATTCGTGAACCTTGGAATTTTAAGCACATCACCATCATGGAGCGCAACCGCAACTGGGGCCTTGCAGAAAATGTAATCGATGGGGTAACGAAAATCATCAATGAGTACGGTCAAATCATTGTTTTAGAGGACGATCTGGAAACATCTCCCTACGCGCTAACATATTTTAACGATGCCCTTCTTCGCTACCAAGCAGAAGAAAGGGTGATGGAAATCAGCGGCTATATGTACCCCGTACAGCACCCCAAGAGATTACCAAAGTCATTCTTTTTTCGTGTCGCCAACAGCTGGGGTTGGGCAACTTGGAAACGCGCATGGGATAAGTTTAATCCCGATATCGAGGCCTTGACGGATAATTTTGACCGGGCAGATATCAAACAGTTTAGTATCGAGCGGACTGAAAACTTTTGGAAGCAGGTGAAAGCTTATAAAGCCGGTAAGATCAATTCTTGGGCTATCCGTTGGTACTTGTCGGTATTTAATGCGCAGGGGCTCGTGCTTTATCCGCGAAATTCGATGGTGCAAAATATCGGTACAGATGGCTCCGGCACACATTCTGATCGCGACAATGCATACCGTGTCGAGCTGGCGCAAAGCAAAATGAAATACTTCCCAAATGATATAGAGGAAAACAAAAAGGCTTACGAGGCCATCAAACAGTTTTACGCGACGAGGAAAGGGTCTATTATGGAGCGCTTGGTTCGTTATGTCGAAAAAAAGTTGCGGAAAACCTAATGCAGATATTCGTATTTTTGCAAACAAGGCTTTTTGCATGACAAAATTTACACCCAAGGTTTCCATCATCACGATCGTATTTAACAATGCGCGGGATATCGAATTTACAATCAAATCAGTCGTTAAACAAAGCTACAGTAATGTGGAGTATATCGTGGTTGACGGCGCATCTACAGACGGCACCCTTGCCATTATAGATCGCTATGCGTCAGCTGTTGATCTTTTAATTTCAGAGAAGGACGAGGGCATCTATGATGCCATGAATAAAGGGCTGGCCGCAGCCACCGGCGATTACGTTTTATTTCTCAACTCGGGCGACGAGCTTTATGCTACCGACACCTTGGAGCGGGTTTTTTCAACAGAAATAGCTGCTGATATCTATTACGGAGAAACTAGGCTCGTTGATGAAGCGCGCCACGAAATTGGTGATAGACGCCATAAAGCACCCCGTAATTTCAGCTGGCGATCCTTCAAATATGGCATGAATGTTTGCCATCAAGCGATCTACATAAAACGAAGCTTGACGGAACCCTACGACAGAAGCTATCAGTTAAGCGCAGATATTGATTGGATTATCCGGGCGTCAAAAAAAGCACGAAAGATTGTTTTTGTGGATCGTTACGTAGCGAAATACTTAGTGGGCGGCATGTCGCAAAAGCGGCATAAGCAAAGTCTACGGGAGCGCTATCAGATCTTCAAAAAATACTACGGCACTTTGCCAAATTTGATCAACCACGGAATTATTGCCCTTCGTTTACTTATATACCGTTTAAAGCATGGAAAAACCAGAGACTAATCTGTTTGAACCGGCTCTGCTCATTGAGCTGGCGAACAGCAAAATGCCATTTGGAAAATACCAGGGCTGGTTGCTTTGCAACTTGCCAGAGCCCTATTTGGTATGGTTCCGCCAGAAAGGTTTTCCAAAGGGGAAATTGGGAACACAATTGGCAGCACTTCATGAAATTAAAATGAATGGCTTGGGCTATCTGCTGACGCCATTAATCAAAAAGTGATCGCCATCAATTTTAAACAGCGCTTTTTTTGTACCTTTGCGACATTAATTTTTAAACATTAAACGCCGTTTGCAGCGGTATCAATGCATATGAATACATATCAAACTTTGCTGTACTATTGCTACAGCCCTATCGAAAACGCCGAAGATTTTGCGGCGAAACACTTGGAATTCTGTCAATCCTTGGGCCTGGTCGGCCGAATTATTGTCGCCGAAGAAGGTCTTAACGGCACGGTATCCGGCACGAAAGAGGCTTGCAAGCGTTACATGGATGCTGTACACGCGGACACTCGTTTTGCGAAAACAGAGTTTAAGATTGATGAGGTCGAAGAACCTTCGTTTATCAAAATGCACTGTCGGTATAAGCCGGAGATTGTACATTCCGGCTTGCGCAACCCTGAGATCATTAACCCTAACATACAAACCGGGAAACATCTCGAGCCCACCGAGTTTCTAGCCATGAAAGACCAAGACGATGTGGTTGTACTTGATGTGCGGTCAAACTATGAGCATAGTGTGGGTCGTTTCAAAAATGCGGTTACACTAGACATCGATAACTTTCGCGAATTTCCAGAAAAGGTAAAGGAACTTGAACAGTATAAAGGAAAAAAAATTCTGACCTACTGCACAGGAGGAATAAAATGCGAAAAAGCGTCTGCTTTGCTTTTACAAGAAGGTTTTGACGATGTTTACCAACTTCATGGTGGCATTATTAAATATGGTAAAGAAGCGGGTGGAAAAGATTTTGATGGCAAATGTTATGTCTTCGATAATCGAGTGACTGTTGACGTCAACGCCGTAAATCCGACCGTTGTTTCGACCTGTAGAAACTGTGGCACCGTAACACCAAAAATGATCAATTGCGCAAATCCGGATTGCAACGAGCACTTCACGCAGTGTGATGCCTGTGGTTGGGAATTGGAAGGCTGTTGTTCAACCACCTGTATGGAACACCCCCGCAAAAGGGAATATGATGGTACAGGCTATTACATCAAAGTTCCTCAGCCTGTCAACCTGGAAAAGATCAGCAAAAGAAAACATAAAAACTTCCCACCAAAAGAAACTGTATAAAACAAAAAACGGTAGGTCTTGTCGCCTACCGTTTTTTGTTTTATTCCCATCGCCATTCGCCCGATACCTGCAAGGGCGTCTTCAGTCCATTGCGTTCAAGGTAGTCTTTTATAGCCCCGTCGCTTAGCCGATGGGCAGGGATTTGAGCCGTATTTGCTAAGCTGTAAGCCAGGGCGGCACCAAGCATAACCGTCTGTTCCAGGCCTTTTTTATCGACCAAACTAAAAACATCCTTATCCGAGTGATAATAAGCTCCTGCATTATTTGGAAGTATCCCTCCCGCGCCACCGCCATATGGTAAACCAACTAGCATAAACGGTTGATGGTCGCTATGCAAACCGGCCCCAAAGGACACCTTCCCATGGAAGGTACTATCAACCGAATGCAGCTGTTTCATCCAGTCGCGATATAGATTTTGCATTTCCTCGCGAGAGCTGTGAAACGCTGTCGGTGCGTTGGTCATATCGAAGTTTAGCATAAAGGCGATATCATCAAGTTTATTTTTTGCTGCGGCATCTGCCACATAAGCTTTTGATCCCAGCAGTCCCTGCTCTTCGCCCATAAACAGGACGAACTCGATGGTGCGTTTAGGTTTTACTTTGATGCGTTTTAGCGTTCTAGCCATATCAATAACGGCAAAAGAACCTATCCCGTTGTCAATGGCTCCGGTCGCCAAGTCCCACGAGTCTAAATGCCCGCCAACCACAATCTTTTCCTTGCTTTTTCCTTTTAAGGTGGCTATAACGTTGCGCGCGTTCACGCGAGCGGATTCATTTTTCATGATCATAGCCGCTGACAGCATATCGCCTTTTTGAAGGCGAGCTTTAATAGCCATACCGTCTTCATAGCCAATACAAGCCGCAGGAATGGTGATCAGATCGCCGGTGATAGAAGCGGTCCCGGTTAGTAAAACACCGCCAGGCACAGCATTGACAAAGACAATGGCCTCTGCGCCATGTTTTATGGCGATAGCCGTCTTTTCCGAGCGGTGTAGGTTCTTTGTGCCGGGGGCAGATCCTGGCAATAATTGTAGATAAACCAATACGGTCTTGCCTTTCACATCCTTACCCATATAGTCATTTTCCAGGCCGTTGCCCATGTCGACAAGAGAAGATTCCGTACGTGCTTCAATTGGTGAATGCGCTAAGGCTACCGCCTTCACCTGCTGGTTAGCGATGGTTAAGGTCAACGATTTCCTTTGCCAAGAAACCATTTGGAAAGGTTGAAAACGAACATCATAGCCATACGATTTCAATAAATCAAACGCCAACTTTTCCGCTTTTTCGCCCTGTTCGGAACCTGTCAGGCGATGCCCCAGACTTTCAGTAGCCTGCTTTAAATTGGTATAGGCATTGGAATTTTGGTTCACTTCCGTGACAATCTGGGCATAGGCTTTCGCAAACTGATCTTGTGCAAAACTGTGCAAACTTGTTATTGTCAATAAAAGGAAAAGCGAGATTCTCATAAAATACGATCTTAAAAAAAAGCCCCGATACACTCGAGGCTCATATACTTATATTATAGTTAAGCGACAACCGCAGCGGATGTCTGTGCTGCGCGGTCTACTTTTTTTACCAAACCTTGTAATACATTGCCGGGGCCTACTTCCACAAAAGCCTCTGCTCCATCGGCAAGCATATGCTGCACGGTCTGTGTCCAACGAACAGCGCCGGTTAACTGAGCAATAAGATTTTTCTTGATGGCTACTGGGTCTGTATACGGTTTCGCGTCTACATTTTGATAGACAGGACATACCGGCGCATTAATCGCTGTAGCTTCTATCGCCGCTTGCAGCTCTAGCTTAGCTGGCTCCATAAGTGGCGAGTGGAATGCGCCACCAACGTTTAACTTTAATGCGCGTTTAGCACCGGCTTCAGTAAGTAGCGCACAGGCCTTATCCACACCTTCCATGCTACCGGAAATCACCAACTGACCCGGGCAGTTGTAATTTGCTGCGACGACTACCTCTTCCACCTGCGCGCAAATTTTTTCAACAGTTTCATCATCAAGCCCCAAGATAGCGGCCATCGTTGACGGCTGTGCTTCACAGGCTTTTTGCATCGCGTTCGCCCGTTGTGACACCAATTTTAATCCATCTTCAAAAGACAATGCTCCGGCAGATACCAACGCGGAAAACTCTCCCAACGAGTGGCCCGCGACCATACTAGGTTGGAAGCTATCGCCCAACACTCTTGACAGAATGACGGAGTGCAGAAAGATAGCCGGCTGCGTAACTTTTGTTTGTTTTAAATCCTCATCTGTACCGTTAAACATGATGTCGGTAATGCGAAAGCCTAAAATTTCGTTTGCTTTTTCGAACAATGCTTTCGCTTCATCATTTAAATTATACAGGTCTTGCCCCATTCCTACAAATTGGGCGCCTTGACCTGGAAAAATATAAGCTGTTTTCATCAAATATTATTTTGGTAACCTAGAGCGCAAGCACTCGTTTAAAAGATCAAATTTAAACAAATAAAGTCATAAAAGATTCCCGGATAGCTAATCCTCGGGTAAAAAAGCCAACGAACTCAACTTGCCATCATCGAAGACGTCTTGAGCAATAGCTAGTAACTCCGCTGTGCTCACTTGATCTATTTTTTCAAAAACTTCAGGCAATAAAATCACCCGGTCATAGTCCATAACGTTTTTGGAAACGGCAATAATCATGCTCATGCGGTTTTCCTCCGCTAAAGCAATTTGCCCTTTAAACTTATTTTTTGCTTTCTGAAGCTGCCCTTCCGATACGCCCTTCGTCTTCAGCTTATCCAGCTCCCTAAACACCAGTTTTTTAGCTCGCTTCACTTTCTCTTCATCGGTGCCAAAATAGATCGTGAACAAACCCGTATCTGAAAAGACCGTATAGTTAGATTCGATGGTATAGGCAATACCATATTTCTCTCGGATGGAAAGGTTTAAAATAGAACTCATCCCAAAACCGCCTAGCATATTATTCAGCAGTAACAACCCCGTTTTGCGCTCGTCAAACATGCCGTAAGCCGGCGAACCTAGCATATAGTGTACCTGATTGATTGGTTTATGTATCTCGATATGTTCAGCAAGATTCGACAAAGCAACATCGCGATTTCTCTGCGGCTGATTGTCGGGTACCGCTTCAAAATATCGCCTAAGCATTTTCTCTACAGCTTTACGTTCATAGTCGCCCGTAATACCGATCACAATCTCGTGCGTGTCGTAGTTGTTGCGTAAAAATTGCTGCACATCCTGTTGTTGGAAAGCAAGCAGGTCTTGCTCCAGTCCTAAGATATTATGCCCAAGACCCGAGTTTTTGTAAACCATGTCTTCATAGTCGTCGATAATAGACTCTTCTGGACTGTCTAAGTAAGAGGCCATTTCATCAGCTATCACGCCCTTCTCCTTCTCCATTTCATCCTCGGGGAAGGTGGAATGGAAGATGATATCTTCAAATAAATCCAATGCCCTACTCAGGTGTGGTTTTAGAATCGATGCATGAATACAGGTGTACTCTTTGGTCGTATATGCATTTAAATCGCCACCCACCGCTTCCAGGTGGTTTAGAATTTGCTGCATGGATCTTCGCTGCGTTTCCTTAAAGAGCAAATGCTCGATAAAATGTGCTATACCGAACTTGCCTTCCTCCTCATCACGAGAACCTGCGTTCACCACTAAACAGGTATGCGTAATGGGTGATGCCTGCCGGTGAAACACCGCACGGATGCCGTTACTCAAACGGATAATTTCATATTCTGTGTGCTTCAAATCAAAAAGTCAAAACCGAGCCCGCAAGCCCATCGTGTGTACTATAAAAATTTCGTCAGCTAAAGCTGAAAGTCGAAAATCACCGGTTTCACCGATAAAAATCGATGATTATTACATCGTTACCGTCAAAACCAGCGAGCAAAGTTACACAAATTCCAAACAAAACGGCTGTAGTTCCCTGAAACTACAGCCGCTTTCCAACACTTGCTTCTTTGCCACCTTACATGCGCGGACGACGCATGCCGCCCGGCCCCCTATCCTCTTGGAAAGGGTTCAAGCCACTAGCAAACTTTTGCAACTTAAACGTGAACTGCAACATAAAATAGCGTCCCAAACGATTCACTCGACTATCGGAAATTTGAATATCGGTCACTGTTCTAGAAATGTTTGTTTGCTCGTTTAATAAGTCAAATGCCTGTAATCGCAGCGCGCCGCGGTTACCCTTGAGCATGCGCTTCTCGATGTAGGTATTCACGATAAATGGATTGTCATTGTATGCATTTCCCTGAAAAAATGTCTTCGAAAGGTCGGCACCAAAAACGAGGGTTGGCGTGATATTGACCGATCCGATCAGCGTAGGTGCCCAAGATTGCATGCTGATCGAACGGTCGTTTAACGTATTATAGGTATGGTCCCAGGTATAACGAACGCCCGGATTAATCTCTAGATTTTCAGACGGCAAATAGCGGAACATCATGCCTTGCATCAGCACCCAGTTTTGTGCTTTGTTAAGATTTCCTTCTGTATACGATGGGTTATTGTTAAAATTCACGCTCCCCATGAAATTCAGACTATACACTTTATTTTTAAACGAGCGTCCGTAATGGTAAAAGCCGCGCATGCTGTAAGCGCCATCTTCATTTAAGTAGCTGGTTTCTTGGATAATACCCAATGCTGGATCCGTTTGGCGCAGGTTATTCGAAACAATTTTGTTGCTGGTCAAGGTACCGTTTAAAATCATAAAAAACGTCTTGCCTTTCTGAAAATCACCACTGTTGAAGCGTAAACGCACATTGTGCTGGAATTCCGCATCTAAATTAGGATTTCCAGTAATGATATTCGTCGGATTAGAATTATCCGTAAACGGCTGAATTTGGGTGATCGATGGCTCATTGGCTCGTCCAGAATAATTCAACTGTAAGTTTTTCTGACGATCAAACTTATATTCAAATCTGGCAATAGGAACAACGTTAAATCCGCTCCTGTTGATATGGATCTCTTCACCATCTATAGAAGCATCGCCATCTAATAGCGTCGGTTGCACGGCTACACCAACCGAATACTTAATTTTATCGTTGTTAAAATTATAATTCGCCCCGAATTGATGCGTAGAGAAGGAATAGTCATACATGCGGTTAAATACATACCGTGGATCGTTTAACCCGCTGCCATCAGCCTGGAAAGCATCCTGTTGCCGGCTGTTGTCATAACTATTCACATTGTAATCATAAGCGAGCTCAATCTTGCCATATTTACTCACTGGCTCCAGGTATGACACCGTTGCCCCTCCGTTCCAGCTGGTGTTATCCAGCTCGGCCAACGTGCGGCGGTAGAGGCTATCCATGCTCATATCGGCATTGTTTGGATCGCGAACCAGCGTCTCGATAATACGATCTTGGTCATCTCGCGTTCCAGACGAGGAAATATTCATGTTGATAAACAAATTACGGCCTTTGTCATTCAATCGCCTATTATACAAAGCGCTCACCCCTACATTAGGTGCCTTTGCAATACCGTTCAAACTATTGTTTTCCGTATTGTACAGGGCTTCGTTCAATAGATTTTCACTAAAACTGAAACTATTCGTTTTGGTGCTGCGGTAACTTAGTTGAGGCGTTATTTTGATAAAGTCTTTTTCGGACGGCTTCCACTCCAAGTTTGCCTCAAAGCGATGCGAGTTGCCGATCGTATTGGTGTTAGATTCTGTATTTCTATCCAACGTCGAGTCGGGATAGATGAATCTATTCAAGCTGGATGCGAGTGCAATATTATCATCATGTCCGAAGCTGTAGCTACCGTATACGGTCACTTTATCGCTAAAATCCTGTCGGTAATTCAGTCCTAAGGACCCGGTATTGGTGATACCATTGGATCCGCCAAACATGCCGCCGCCGCCAGGGCCACCACCACCGCCCATACGGCGCCGGGCACCGCCCCCTTGCGTATTGAAATCAAATAGGGGTGCGTTTATATTATTCAAGTTTCCGAGTACCGAAAACTGCATCTTGTCGCGCATAATAATAGCGCTTCCCGTAGCTTGGTAGCGGTCGTCTGTACCATAACCCGCACGAAGCGTAGTGGTAAATCCCCTGTTCTTCTCCGGATCAATCTCGATATTCAGGATCTTTTGGGCGTCGCCGGTTTTATTTCCGGTTAGGTTGGCCATATCACCATAATCATCAATGACCTGAATCTTATTGATGATATCTGCCGGCAGGTTTTGCGTGGCGGTTTTCACATCGCCCCCGAAGAAATCTTTACCGTTTATGCGCACGCGTACCACCTGTTCACCCTGTGCCGTCACCGCACCATCCTTATCAACTTCTACGCCTTGCAAGCGCTTCAGCGCGTCCTCTACAAGGGCATTGTCTCGAAGTTTTAGATCTTTCGTGGTATATTCAAGCGTATCCCCCTTTACTTGTACTGTTAAGACACCGTCCACCACAACTTCTTCCAGCATATTTTCAATGCCCTTCAGTTCAAAGGAGGGTATGACCATCTTATCGCCTTCGGTGGATAGTGTAAATTGCTTTTCAAACGGCTCAAAGCCCAAACTGGACACTTTTATGGTAAACGTTTGCGCCTTCACATTTGCGAACGTGAATATGCCGGCTTGCGACGAACTCGTCCCCAACGTGTCATTCGCTGTAATCAATTGTACCGACGCGCCTGCAACCACCCTTGACTCGGTATCACGCAACATGCCTTGTACGGTCTTGGCGGATTGTGCAAATGCATGGTGCGCTGCAAACGACAGGATGAGGCCGTAAACGAGTGTAAAAATTTGTTTCATATTTCTCATTATCTCTTCTTCTATTTCATAGTGGTCTCCAACAACAGCATCCGTGTTTGCTTGCTCTTCGCAGGTCTCGTCTGCGCAGCTATACGTTTGTTGGCGGAAGGTCCCGAACCAGGTCTACTGGAGCTTTTTGGCACAAAGGACAGTCCGTCATTGATCCCAATTTTTAGGATCAAGCCTTCCTTAGGCATGTGGATAGCTGCTTTCGGAATGGCCGCTTCATAAACAAAAGCCTCATCCACGATTTTCGCTTTTGCCTGTATACCATAGGCGTTCTTTAAGGAAAGTAATCCCGTTGGTATCCCGATAAATCCTTGCACGGCATAGCCTCGACTCCGCTCGATCAACTGCTGCTTGTAGTCTTGATGCAGCTCAGGGTTTTGCATTAATGCCCGACGCGATTCCCCATCGGGAAAAGGGTAGATCAGTTGCGCAACCTCCTTGTTTGCTTTTGATGCAGGAATACAGAATACAATGCCATGGCGGGCAGCCATTTGTTGTAAAAGAGCATCATACACACGCACGGCTATAAAGACATATTCCTTATTCTGTAGCAGTTGATACGCCCACAAGCCTTCATTGGCTACGTCAACCCAAGCGAACCATTCGTCCAGATTTGCATCAATATGAACATCCTGCACAACATCCACATCGATTTTCTGCTTTTTCTGTGCAGAAATGGACGTGATCGTCAGGAGCATCAAGAAACTTGCAATAATTCTCTTCATCCGTTTTAATACTGGAAAGCAATGTGCTTTCCGACCATGATTATTACCACGGTACAAAGAAAAAAATAAGAAGTGTAAAATAATGTAAACACCCACGCATCACAGATAAGTTACACGTTAAACTGCGTATGGAATGACCGCTATCTCGGAATAGAAATCCATAGCATGAGCTGGCGCTTCGCCTCGCTGTTATTTTTTTGTAATTTCGTGTCATGTTAATTTCTACATTTCAGCAACAATTTGTGGAGGCAGGCTGCGACGAAGCCGGGCGTGGCTGCCTAGCAGGTCCCGTTTTTGCTGCCGCGGTTGTGTTTCCATCCGATTATTGCAATTCGTTGTTAAACGATTCCAAACAATTGTCGGAGAAAAAAAGAATGGCCTTACGTCCCGTTATCGAAAGTGAGGCGCTTGATTTTGCCGTGGCTAGTGTTTCAGCGGAAGAGATAGACAGTATCAATATCCTAAATGCGTCTTATCTAGCAATGCATAGAGCATTGGACATGTTAAAAACAAAAGCGGCCTACATCATCGTTGACGGAAACCGGTTTAAACCTTATCAAGATATTCCCCATCAGTGCATTGTAAAGGGCGATGGCAAGTATCTTTCTATAGCAGCGGCGTCCATACTCGCCAAAACCTATCGGGATGAATATATGGATCAACTTGCGCCAGATTTTCCCGGCTATGACTGGCTTTCCAATAAAGGTTACCCCACCATCAGGCACAGAAAAGCCGTATTGGAATTTGGCTTCACACCACACCACCGCAAAACATTTCGGGTATCTGACCCACAACTGAAACTGTTTTAAAAAAAAGCCACTGACCTGTTCCGATCAGTGGCGATATACTTGTCATACCTTCGTATAGCCGATTATGCGCTGCTTATTCAGTTAACGCGTGGCGGACACGCCTTTCGGATTCTTGTTACGCCATGAAACAAATACCGCAGCCGCAAGGCCAAGCACCAAAACGATAGATGCGATGAGTGAGATGATGTTGCTGATCCGTATTGATGCAGGAGCAAAGATAAATTCGATGCTGTGATTGCCACCCGGAACCTGCAACGCGCGCAATAAATAGTCTGCACGAATGATCGGTACTTCATTCCCGTCAATGTAGGCTTTCCAACCTTTATCATAGTACACTTCGGAAAATACGGCAAATGCATCATTCGGTGATGTAGACTCGTATTTTAAGGTATCGGGATGGTACGAAACCAACCTGATTTCAGCATTAGACGATTGTCCTAATTTGGCTGTGTTCAATTGGTTTTTGAAAGACTCGTGAACGAATGCTTCCCTTTTAGGATCGAAGCTACTAATGGCCTGCATTTCCTGGGCGTTATCTTTTACGAATGTCACCTTGCTCACAAACCACGCATTGCCGGAAGCGGTACTCCGACGCTGAATCTGCTCGGCACCATTTTGCCGATTCTGCGTGATTAAGTAGCGCACATTAAACATATCCAACACGTCTTCGTTAATCGCACCGTTGAACTGATGCTCCAACACTTCCTGAAAACGCATTAATTTTGCGGCATGGTATCCGCCAATATTTTTATGAAAGTACGATGCCCGTGCGTCCGAGAATGGATTGGTGGTTAGATCCATCACGCGGTAACTCGGATCCTTATCCAGACGGATCAGTTGATCCACTTCTCGCTCGACAACATGCGTCTTCGCTCGTTCCTCAATAAAAGAGGCATTATTCAAATAGCGTTTATCGACAGCCCAAAGATCGATCAACGTCAGCACGCCTAATACGCCAACAAAAACGGGCACGGTAATTTTCTTTTTCAAGAATAACCAGACAAGCCCAAAAGCAATGGTGACGATAAGGAATGATCGGTATGCGTCTGCACTGGCCAACGATGAGCGATCTTTAAGAAGAGCATTTGAAAACTCGTTACCAACACTTTGCCCCCCGAGCTGCTGACTAATGGATGATATAAAATCTTGATGTCCTGAATTTTTAAAATTTAGGAAAAGACTCGGCATCAAACCAACTAACAAACAGAAACCGCCTATACCGACATACGTATAAAGTACTTTTTTGTCGAGCTTTGGTATTTCTGCTGCGCGCAGAAACAACTCATTCACGGCCAACATGGCCAACATGGGTATCAAAATAGCAGGTATCACAAGAATCGATTCGACAGCCCTAAACTTGTTGTACATTGGAAAATAGTCGAAAAACAGATCTGAAACCAACGGAAAGTGCCGCCCGAAAGCCAACAACATACACAAGGCTGACGCAATCAGGATCCACCATTTAATTCGACCCCTTACAATAACAAGCCCTAGCACGAACAGAAAGAATGTAGCCGCACCAAAATACCATGGGCCAGATGTAAAGGTTTTCTCACCCCAATACGTTGGGATTCTATCCGCAAATTGTACAGCCTGTGCTTCCGGTGCGCCCAACTTTGTGAAGAATTTTACGACTTCCGAATTTTTATCCAAAACACCACCTGTGCGACCTCCATACGCATTTGGTATCAAGAAGGTAATATTTTCCCCAACACCTTGACTCCATTGGTAAGCATATTCTTTATCGAGACCACTGGTTTGTGCACCCGCATCAACCTTTTGAATATTTGCTTTTCCACGAATGGTAAGTTTCGAGTATTCATACGTAGGAAACAAAACGGAGGCATTCACCAATACAGCAACGAGCGCAGCTACAATTTGCAGTGCGCTAGAACGCATAAAGGCTTGTAGTTTCTTATCGCGAATGGCGTAATAGAGTTCAATGAGCACATATACCAAAAGAGCAATAAATAAATAATAGGTAATCTGGACGTGGTTAGTGCGTATTTCCAGTGTTAAAAACAAACATAGAAGCACAGGCCCCCAGAGTCGGCTTCCCCTAAAACTCAGTAATACCGATCCGATAATCGGCGCAAGGTAGGCGATCGCATATGCTTTATTGACGTGACCAGCCTCAATATAAATAAAGTTATAGGATGTAAATGCTAAAGCTACGGCACCTACCGCAGCAAGCCAAGGTTTTAAACGCAATACCGAGAAGAGGAAATATCCTCCAAAAAGATACAGCAGGACAATATCAGCAGGAACAGGAAAAATCGCACGGATCCCCTTATTGATATAGCTGGCTACATTGCTCGCATGTTCATACCAAATCTGATAGGTAGGCATACCCCCAAACATAGAGTTTGTCCATAAAGGCGCATGGCCGTCTTTTGCGCGATAGTCAAAAAGTTCTTTTTGGCTACCTTCGGCCTGCATAACATCGCTTTGGACAAGTGTCTTGCCGTCGAATATAGGGGAGAAATAAAAAAACACCAACACAATAAAAAGGGCACTTATTGCGAGGTGGGTAGAGTTTTCCTTAAACCACTGTTTCATATATACTTGTTATATCTATTGCTATTTTTTTGGTATTATCTACGATCCTGCAGGTCATATTTTATTTTCCTGCCTAATCACAGCACGGATTTAATCTCCATGATTAGTTTCTTACCTGCCAAAAATATAGAAATGAATTGGAATTACCAGTATAAATATAGTAATTGGAGGGCGGTGAAAAAATGCTTGATTTAGCCCGCTTTTTGGATTAGGCGTTTGATATCGGACAACTCCCCAAAAAGCACAAGCAGATCCTCCTCCTCTAGGATCGTATCGGAACTGGCAATCCCTGAGGCCTCTTTATAGTGCACGGTTTTGCCCTTTACGCTTCTATCGTACGATTTCACCGTGGTAAGCACAATGACTTTGTAGACATTAGTAAGGTTTGCCTCTTTCAGGGTCATGCCCACATATTTATCGGGCACGCGCGTTTCGACGATGCTGTAACGATCAGACACTTTAAACGAATCGATGATATCGACATTATCCAAACGCATGGCCAGTCTTTCCGCGGCCTCTTCTTCCGGCATGATGTATTCATCGATTTGCATAGCCTGCAATACGGTTTTCTGCAATTCGGACACAACGCGTCCTATTATTCGGCGCACTTGCAGCTGCTTTAGCAAAGCTGTGGTTAGTAGAGAGGCGCCCTCGTCTTCACCGATGGCCACAATGACGGCATTACTATCCTTCAACGGTAAGGAAGTCATCGCTTCTCTATCGGTGCTGTCCATACAGACAGTATGCGTTATTTTATCTTTAAGTTGTTCGACAATCGTTAGGCTTTTATCCACCGCGATAACTTCGTGGCCCTGCTCCGTGAGATGCACCGCCAGCGATCTTCCAAAATGTCCAAGTCCTAATACAATATACTTCATGGCTAAAATAAAATCTTTTCCGTTGGATAAATATAACTTTTATTGCGCGTGTTTTTGATGAAGGCAACCAGCAGCGTCAGCATACCCACACGTCCGACGAACATCGTGAAAACGATGATCATTTTGCTGGCGGATGATAGAGACGGGGTAATCCCTAAACTTAGTCCACAGGTCGTGTAGGCCGAAATGGTCTCAAAAAGCAAGGACTTCAATGACTTTCCCGGATCGGAAAAATTAAGCAGGATAAAGCTAAATGCGATAGTGACGATAGATAGCAGGATGATCGCAAAAGCTTTATTTACCGATTCGGAAGCTATTTTGCGCTTTTGAATCTCAATGGATTCTTTGCCGCGCGCTAAAGCAATAATATTGAGTAAAGCCAGTGCCACCGTGGTTACCTTCACCCCACCTCCTGTTGATCCAGGGGATGCGCCGATCCACATGAGCATGGCCACCATAATGACCGTAGAATTCGCCAAAAAGTTCATATGCACGCTATTGAATCCAGCGGAGCGCGAAGAGTTCGCCATAAAAAAAGACGTGACCAATCTCCCGAGCGTGGAGGAGTCGTCGGTAAGTGTATGCCTTTGCTCGAGAAAGAAATAAGAAGCCGTAGCAAGCAAAACAACGACACCGTTGCACAGCAAAATAATCCGCGTATTGAATGAAAATGATTGTGACCTGTGCACAAAAGGCCGACGGAATACAACCTGTTGAATAAATTGTCGAAACTTTTGTTGGAGATAGGTATAGAAGTTTAAGACGGTGCCAAAACCTAAGCCCCCAAGAATAAAAACTCCGGCCAAAGCGAGCTGAAATGAATAGTTAAAGCGATAAGCATCGTGATGTATTCCATTCTGTAGAATAGAAAACCCAGAATTACAAAATGATGATATGGCGTGAAATGCAGAGAAGAAGACACGATCGCCAATGCTCTCGAACTCGGCGGGGTCTAAGGATAAGAAAATGAAAAAGCCACCAATTAATTCAAAGAATAGCGTAATGAAAATAATCGTAAGGAGCGTCGAGATCACGGAGTTTAACTTATTCTCGCCCAAAATCTCACCAAACATTAATTGGTTTTTATAGGAGAAGCCCCCGGAGAAAAAATAGCCAAAGAACCCTGTAAATGTCATAATTCCTAGCCCCCCGACTTGTACCAACAACATAACCACTGTTTGGCCGAAAACAGAGAAGTTTGTCGAAATATCGGTAACCGTCAACCCGGTGATACACACCGCACTTGTCGCCATAAATAAGGCATCTACAAAACTTAAGGGTGCAAGCAACGTTGTTCGAGGCAGCATCAGCAATACGGTGCCTAACAAGATCAACGCAATAAAACTAATAACAAATAAAATCGTGGGATTGAAATAAAAATTATCGAAAAACAAGCTGTTTCTCGATAGTTCGGAGAGGAAGGTTACCGCAACGCCAAAATAGATCCACTCCATTTTAGAAAAATACACCACATGATTCAGTCTGGAAAGCGCGACAAATAAGAAGTAGGCAGCGAGGACAATACCGGTAAAATTTGAAACGTTTAGTTTACGCTGTGTGATTATAGCTGCAGCGGTGCGGACTGATCCTAAAATAAACAGCCCGTAAAATGAGCCGATAACTGTCTTTTCAGAAAGGCTAGCTATCTCTCGATCTGTTATGTAGCCTATGTGCGTAATCGTGATCAGCGCACAAAGCATACTCACGTAAAACATGACTTGATCCACCCGTCTAGTCCTGTACTTTATTAAGTACTTAAGAAAACCGATAATGCTATCCATGCGCTACAAACATAGTGATAATTTGCGGAGAATGTTTTGTATCTCCGCCTAGCGCTATTGCTCCTTTTTGTCTTTACCTTCCCCTTTTTTGAATAATTTATTAAAAAAACCTTTTGTTTTTTTAACGGAACCTTTTGTTTCTTGAACGGCTTTTTGGGCCGATTGTGCAGAATTCATAAGGCGCGCTTCTCGCTCAGCACTAATCCCCGCAGTCTGTTTTATACCGTCCAACAAGCTTTGCCAAAGATTCTTGAAGAAGGTATGTTCCGGAACGCGCTTGTGGTTCACTTTACCGATATGATATTTCTCATTGGCATCTGGATTGCTGTCATTGATAACCAGCTGATTCACCAAGAACGACAGTATTTTTTTCTTTTCCCGCTCGCCATCGTTATTGAGCAAGTTTATCTTCAGGTTGTTGTATTCAAATCGAAAATCTCCCCAGCTTCGGTAGTCGTTCCCCTCCATATTAAACCGTACACTGCGGATGTTTCCCGAGCCGATGCCGACATTTAGAAGCGGCGTCAATATTTTGTTGAATGCGGGAGCTTGCATGGGCTTTAGGTCGCCTGAATAGGTGTAAAATCCATTTTTGCTGAGCATATCAAACGAAAACTTAGCGTGCAAATTTCCGCTGTTCATAATCTTTGCCCGAAGGTCTGCTTTCAAATATTTGTTCTTTGCCAGTCTCAACGAGTCATTCGTCACATTCGTCAACCATCCAGTTGCCTGATCAAACGTAATAATCCCTTCTCGGTAATATTTACCGCTCATTTCTCCGTATAGCACATCGACGTTTTCAACAAATACCGTATCCACGCTAATCAAGTTCTGCACACGTAGCAACTTCTGGTGGGGCGCTTGTCCAATTTGGCTTTTAGGCGACTTTGGATAGCGCTTATCATTATAAAGCTTTACGTGGCCGTTTTTAATCTGTACCTTTTTCGCGATGGTTTGCTGGTTATCAAGCAGAGCACGAAAATCTAGTTGCTCCATCCGCAGGGTGTCGAAATGCAAATCGGCCATGGTTTTGTTTCGTCCCAGCTTTTTAAAGTAGGCTGCTTTCTCCATGACTGGCCTATAATCCACATTCGTTAACAACACATTCTCATCTTGGGTATTGATTTTAAGTTCGTCGAACTTCACGCTATATAGGCCGCCAGCTAGGTTGTAAGTAAACCCCGGAACAATAACCTCCACCATCTTTGTGTAGTAAAAACGGGTGGTATCGGCCAGCGATGTTTCATCAATTAATACATCGTGAACCTTGATATCGATACCCTTGACGGCGAAATCAGAACTTTTACCGCCCTGTATTTTGGAATAGTTGAATGCGACATCGTCCATTTGGATCTCCTGCACGTTGACCGACTGCAGGACGTCTTTCACACTTTCATACAATGTTTTCTTTGGCTTCGTTGATACCGTGTCGTTATACGCATGGTATTTATTTCTTAAATGTATACTCGGTGCTTCCAAAGAAATAGATTTGACATTTAGTTTCCTGTTTGTCAGTATATTAAGGATGCCAAACCTTTTAATTTTTAATGATTTCAACCGAATATCATACACGTTATCTGGTGCCGCTTTCGTTTCTTCCAAATGCGCATATACATTGGAGTCTGCCGAAAGAACAGCATTTTCCAATGTCACGTTACCCAACGCGATATTCAAATCGAGCTTATCATAACGCAATGTATACAAGCTATCTGTAGAATTTTTGATAACCTCTTTTAGTTTTTCTTCCAGAATGGGTTTCCAATTGCGAGATAAATACCACGCAGTAACTGAGAGACCAACAACAATTATGGCAACAATGCCGATGATCCATTTCCAAATTGGTTTCATACAAATAGTCTATTATATTTGGTAATCACTTTCGCCCACAACGAATGTATCCCCTTTATGTTCGTTAAAAAAGCAAACGGAAAGATAGGTTAAGAACTTTGGCTTTATGAAGTACTAGACGATATCTCCTTGTCTGTCAAAACAAAGATGATGCCGTAAAAGTTTTGAAAATTTGTTAGTTACGCGTATCTTGTTTGTTATAGATACTAAGATAGCTATCGTATCGCGAGCTTTCGATATCCCCTTCCTCTACTGCTTCGATAATCACGCATCCCGGTTCATTTATATGGCGACAATTATGGAAACGGCAAGCATTCAGCCGCGCGCGCATTTCTGGAAAAAAATGCGATAATTCACCTTTTTCTATATCGACAATACCCAACTCGCGTATGCCGGGTGTATCAATAAGCTTTCCACCAAAAGAGAGGTCGATCATTTCCGCAAAGGTCGTTGTGTGCTTTCCTTTGTCCGACCAATCCGATATTTCTCCGGTGCGTAATTTAACCGCTGGCTCAAGGGCATTGATCAAGGTCGATTTCCCAACACCCGAATGGCCGGATACCAACGTCACTTTGTCTTTCAGCAGCGATCGAATGATCTCCAAGTTTTCACCGGTATGTGCCGACACCGCATAGCACGGATAGCCTATTTGCTCGTAGATAGCCATGTATTCGGCTAAAATATCCAAGCCCTCTTCCGAGAAAAGATCGAGCTTGTTAAAGAGCAGGATTGCAGGGATATCATACGCTTCCGCCGTGACGAGGAAACGGTCAATAAAGCCTAATGATGTAGGGGGCGAAGCCAATGTGACCACCAAGATGGCTTGATCCAGGTTGGCGCCTATGATCTGGGTTTGCTTTGATAAATTGACAGAACGGCGAATGATATAATTCTTTCTCGGTTCTAAAGCCGTGATGATAGCGCTTTCTTGGTCGGGCTCCAATTCATAGTTCACCCAATCGCCCACCGCAATGGGATTGGTGGTTTTAATCCCCTTAGTCCGAAATTTACCTTGGATACGACATTCCACACGTTGTCCTTGCTCGCCTTGAACGAGATACCAACTCCCCGTAGATTTAGTTACTAGCCCGCGCATAGCATAACGCCTATTTCAACCATCCTGTCTATCATGGTACAAAAATCGAAAATTTAATGGTACAAAAGGAGTCTCCATCAATTATTTTTAACGGGCTTTGAAAACATAGGCCGATTTTTTCGTTGATCGCGGACGCCTAACTTTCTTTATTTTCCTACATTTGTGAAAGACGATTAAATTATATTTTGGTGAAAAAACTATTTCTTCTCGACGGCATGGCCCTTATATATAGGGCGTATTTCGCATTGAATAAGGTTCCTCGTTTGACTTCCTATGGACTGAATACCGGAGCAATAATGGGCTTTACAAATACGCTCCTAGAGATTTTAAAGAATCAACAGCCTAGCCATATTGCTGTTGTCTTCGATACAGATGCACCAACAAACCGTCATATCGAATTTGAAGCCTACAAGGCTCATCGGGAGAAGATGCCCGAAGACCTCGCAGCCTCTATTCCTTATATTTTTCGTTTAATAGAGGGCTTCAACATCCCGATCATTACGATGGATGGCTTTGAAGCCGATGATATCATAGGAACGTTAGCCAAAAAGGCTGAGCAAAGCGGATTTCAAGTGTACTGTATGACACCTGATAAAGATTTTGGCCAGCTGGTCTCTGAAAATATTTTCATCTACAAACCGGCACGCATGGGAAATGGTGCGGAAACGCTCGGTGTGCCAGAGATCTTAGCAAAATGGGAGATTGCCGACGTATCACAGGTAATTGATATTTTAGGACTGTGGGGAGATGCCGTGGACAATATTCCCGGCATCCCTGGCATTGGTGAAAAAACGGCAAAAAAACTCATTCAGGAATATGGCTCCGTAGAAGGTATCATCGCCAATAGTGCCCAGCTAAAGGGCAAGATGAAAGAAAACGTCGAAAATTTCGCCGCGCAGGGCCTTATTTCCAAGAAGCTAGCAACTATCCAGCTGGACGTCCCCATCGCACTGGATGAGAAAGCTTTGGAATTGGAAGATCCAAATCGCGAGACACTCGAACCGCTTTTCGCGGAACTGGAGTTCAGAACATTGGGCAAGCGTGTGTTTGGCGATGATTTTAGTATCGCCGAATCAGGTAAGCAAGGAAATGCGCAGATGGATTTATTTGCACCTGCCGCCGTAGAAATTGCTGCTGCAGCTCCTGAGCCCATTACGCCTACATTCAACATTCATAATACACCGCACGAGTATATCCTCGTAGAAACGGTCGAAGCACAACAAGATTTAGCAGAAATGCTTGCCCGTCAAAAAAGCTTCGCTTTCGATACGGAAACGACATCCTTAGATGCTTTATCCGCAGAAATAGTTGGTCTTTCCTTTTCTTTTGAAAAAGGAAAAGCATATTACGTGCCCACCGCTACCGATTTTCAGCAAGCACAATCTACGGTAGATATTTTCAAATCTGTACTGGAAAACCCACAAATTGAGAAAGTAGGGCAAAACATAAAATACGATATCCTCCTCTTATCGTCCTATGATATACGCGTGCAAGGTCCCCTTTTCGATACCATGATCGCGCATTATCTTATCGATCCCGATACGCGGCACAATATGGACGTATTAGCAGAAAACTACCTCGGCTACACACCGGTTTCCATTACCGAACTTATCGGCCCCAAAGGCAAAAATCAATTGAGCATGCGCGAGGTGGAACTGACTAAAATAACGGAATATGCCGCGGAAGATGCGGATATTACGTGGCAGCTACACGAGGTTTTAAAACCGCTTCTTATCGAAACAAAAACGTTGGAGCTAGCCCAAAATGTTGAGTTTCCTCTCGTCTATGTCTTGGCCGAAGTTGAAAAAAATGGTGTGAAGATAGACGTCGACACGCTACGCACATTTTCTAAGCTATTAGAAGAGGATGTGAAACGCTTGGAAGAATCTATCTATGAGAAAGCCCAAACCCGCTTTAACATTGCGTCACCAAAACAGCTTGGCGAAATATTATTCGATAAACTGCAATTAGATCCGAAAGCGAAGAAGACAAAAACGGGGCAATATAAAACCGGTGAAGACGTACTGCTGACGTTAGCACACAAGTCAGACATCGTGCAGGATATTTTGGATTTCAGACAAATGCAAAAGCTGAAGTCTACTTATGTTGATGCACTCCCCGGACTTATCAATCCACAAACCGGACTTATCCACACCTCTTACAATCAAGCGGTGGCGGCCACAGGTCGACTAAGCTCCACCAACCCCAACCTACAAAACATTCCCATTCGAACCGAACGCGGCAGGGAGGTGAGAAAAGCATTTATTGCGCGTGATGCCTCACACGTATTGCTGTCTGCAGATTATTCGCAAATTGAACTGCGCCTCATTGCAGAACTTAGCCAAGATCACAATATGCTTGACGCATTTAGTGCCGGCCACGATATTCACCGGGCGACGGCCGCCAGAGTTTATGGCGTAGGACTGGATGATGTAAGTTCAGATCAACGACGCAATGCGAAAGCTGTTAATTTTGGCATTATATACGGCCAGTCGGCATTTGGTTTATCGCAAAGTCTTGGCATTCCGCGAAAAGAGGCTGCCACCATGATTGATCAATATTTTGAACAGTATGCCGGCATTAGGCAATACATGAGTAAAGCCGTAGAGTTTGCTAAAGAAAATGGATATGTAGAAACTATCCTGAAAAGAAGACGTTATCTTAGAGATATCAACTCGGCTAATATGACGGTAAGGGGGTTCGCGGAACGAAACGCTATCAATGCACCTATACAAGGGTCTGCGGCGGATTTAATCAAGGTGGCCATGATCCACATTCAAAAAGATATTGCGTCTGCCGGCCTTCAAGGTAAAATGATTATGCAGGTGCACGATGAGTTGGTTTTCGATGTTCCACAAAACGAAGTTGAGCAGTTTTCAAAAATCATACGCGATAGAATGCAAAACGCGATAACATTGAAAGTCCCGATAGAGGTCGAAGTGGGGCAAGGGGTTAATTGGTTAGAAGCACATTAACAATATGATGAAAAACGTTAGCTTATTTTTAGTAGCCTGTTTGGCATACGTAGCTTGTCGGGCGCAGACTGATTCGGTATCCCGAGATACGTTGTTTGAAAAAGCGCCGGAAGGTCTCGTCCGTTTCTATTATGATAACCATTATTATTTGGTAGATAAAGATTGTGAATTCAAAGCTATCGAACGGCTTTCCCAATTCCTCGTGGCCAAGAATGTTTTTCATGGCGAATTTAAGGATTTCAACAGCCGGGGAACTGTCGTGCTTACCGGCTACCACAACCAAGGGGTGAAGGAAGGTCTCTTTAGCGCTTATCACCCCAATGGCGTACTCCAGTGGCAAGTAACCTTTAAAGACAATAAACCTACCGGCGATTGGAAATACTATTATCCTGATGGAAAACCCATGTTGACGGTAAATTTTGATAACGGCGCCGGACAGATCATTTCATTTTGGGACCGACTGGGACGCCAACGCGTAACGGAAGGCGAAGGCAATTATGAATTTAGAATGCCTTTCGAGTTTTACAACGAATACGGCTTTCCATTCTTTGAGCGCAAAGGCAGGATCAGAAACGGACTTCCCTCTGGCTACTGGACAACCAATATGGTGGATGAAAAAAACAAAAAGGTGCTCTTTACCGAAGAGGTGTATGACAAAAATGGAATGTTGACAGAAGGTTACAACCTTTTCCAAGATCGGGAATATCGGATTCCCCTCACCATCATCCCCACACAGTCTTTTATTATAGGCGAACGCCTGATATCAAAACCCTGTACGTTTGATGACTACAGTGGGTTTAACGCCTATTTGTCGGACCGGTTGAACGCCGCATTTGCAGCAAACCCTAGCTTTCAAAACACGGAAGATGAATTTATTTACCGCGTAACCCTAGATAAACAAGGAGAACCTGAATTGATAACCTTGAGTCAGCCGTTGAAAACGCAGGCGCTAAATAAGTATCTGGAAATGGTCATTAAAGACATTCCCTTTTACTTCCCTTCGCTAGACGAATCTGCACAACCGGTCGAAGACGCATTGACGGTGTCCGGGAAACTCACTATTAGTGAAGCAGGTGTATTTAATTTCCATACCCTACGTATCGAAAGAGAAAAACAACGCTAGGCGAATTCAACGAATGTTATATATTTGCAAAAAAATTTAGGCATGAAATTCCACAAAGAAGGATATACAAGTTTAGCGATCGTCGTTTTGTTCATTTTTGCTATTAATGCGATAGCGGATTATTACGATGCTTCTTTGTATGCAAAATGGTTCTTATATGTTCTGTCTGCGTTTTTGTTCATTACGATCGTGCAGTTTTTTCGGAGTCCGATAAAACGCATAGCGGCCGATGAAGGCATTATTTTATGTCCTGCGGATGGTAAAGTGGTGGTCATTGAAGAAACGGAAGAAACCGAGTATTTTAACGACCGAAGAATTCAGATCTCTATTTTCATGTCGCCCATCAATGTCCACGTAAACCGGAATCCGATCAGTGGTATCGTATCCTACTTTAAATACCATCCTGGCAAATTTCTAGTTGCTTGGCACCCAAAATCGTCCACGGAAAACGAGCGTACGACCGTTGTCGTAAAAAACAGTGCAGATGTGGAAGTGCTATTTCGACAAATTGCCGGAGCTATGGCTCGACGGATTGTGTGGTATGTCAATGAGAAGGATGTGGTAAAGCAAGGTGAAGAGTTTGGTTTTATAAAATTCGGTTCGCGTGTCGACGTCTTTGTTCCTGTGGGAACCTCCATCAATGTTAATATAGGTGACAAGGTCGTCGGCGGAAAAACAGTACTCGCGACATTTTAACATTATATTCATACAGTATTTGTAATTTAGGCTTCGTTATACGAGGCTTTTTTTATGAATTTTAGAATTTTTGTCCTTCTTATCTCCTGCAGCTTTGGCGTGTTAGTCGCTGCAACAGATTACATGCACCGCGCCAATCTTTCGGTAGCTGCACTCCTATTCATCTCAAGCAGTGTGTTGAGCTTTGTGATACTGCTCAACCTGTTCGAGCGTTTCGTGTATAAACGGATTCGGAATGTGTATAAACTAATCCATAACTTGAAGCTGGGCAAAGATCTGAAAGATGCGTTGGGCGAACAGATTGCCGATGATCCGATTGCCAATGCGGAAAAAGAGGTGCGCGACTGGGCGAAGCAAAAAGCATCTGAAATTAACACATTAAAAGAACAAGCACAATTTCGAAAAGAGTTTCTTTCCAATATCTCCCACGAATTCAAGACCCCGCTATTCGCGACACAGGGATACATTGAAACATTACAGGACGGCCTGATTGATGATGATCCCGATATTGCGAAGAATTTTTTGGAAAAAGCCTCGCGCAATTTAGACCGACTAAGCTATTTGATTCAAGACCTCGACGAGATCTCCAAGTTGGAAACCGGAATAATTGCCCTCACCATCGAAAAATTTGACGTAGTCAAGCTTATAAAAGAATGTGTGGAAGATCTGGAAGGAAAAGCGAGCGGTAGCAACATACAAATAAAATACAAAGGCAAAGCAAACCATCCCGTATTTGTCAAGGCAGACCGCAAACGAATCCAACAAGTTTTAATAAATCTTATCGATAACTCCATTAAATATGGTAAAAAAGATGGGCACACCAGCATCTCGATATACCCTCTTTTTGAACAGATATTGATAGAAGTGACCGATGACGGCCTGGGTATAGAAGAAAAGAACCTACCGCGGGTATTTGAGCGCTTCTACCGTACGGATAAGAGCCGCTCGCGTGAAATAGGAGGATCTGGATTGGGTTTAGCCATCGTAAAGCATATCATCGAGGCGCATGAACAAAATGTAAATGTAAGGAGTACAGAGGGTATAGGGACCACCTTTGGTTTCACGCTCGTTCCAGCCAAAATCGATAAATAGGAGATTCACCTTACTATTCATCAGTAAAACTTAACATTAACTTAACATTTCATTCATAATTTTGCAGAAATTCAATCCATATGTCTTTAAATAGCATTTTTCAGTATTTCGTTCCAAAGGATAAAAAGTTTTTCCCTTTGTTTGAACAAGCAGGCGCTAACCTTATCGAGATGGCAAAACTGCTACAAGAAACGGTTTACTCCACAGATTTGGCTAAACGCGCTGATCTGAATAAAAAACTAGAAGACCTTGAACACCGGGGCGACAATATCACTCACCAGATACACCTCGAATTAGGTAAAAATTTCATCACACCATTCGACCGAGAAGATATTCATGCTTTGGCAAGCTCTTTAGATGATGTTGCCGATTTTATACAGGGCGCGTCAAACCGCATGGAACTGTATAAAGTGATTACGCCTAGTCAAGCGATGAAAGAAATTACAGACTTAATCGTGGAGGCGACGGAGCATGTCGCTACGGCAGTTAACGAACTGAAAGATCTAAAAAACATTCGGAATATCACCGATTCTTGCGTCCGCATCAATAGCGTGGAAAACAAAGCGGACTATATATTTGACAAAGCAGTGGGTGAGCTTTTTGAATACGAGAAAGATGCGATCACGTTGATCAAAAATAAAGAAGTGCTTTCGGCTATGGAGGATGCGACAGATAAGTGTGAGGATGTAGCGAACGTATTGGAAAGCATTTTGGTAAAGAATGCTTAATAAAAGCAGCAAGAAAACAAATTTATTATGACTTCAACATTATTGATTGTCGTCGTTATCTTAGCGATTGCATTTGACTACATCAATGGTTTCCATGATGCAGCGAACTCGATTGCCACGGTGGTATCGACGAAGGTATTGACTCCCTTTATGGCGGTTTTGTGGGCTGCTCTATTTAATTTTGCGGCTTATTTCTATTTTACGGACCATAAGGTAGCCAACACCATTGCGAAGACGGTGCTCGAGGAATATATCACCCTTGAAGTGATCTTTGCGGGCCTTGTTGCTGCGATATCCTGGAACCTTTTTACCTGGTACTATGGTATTCCATCGAGTTCTTCCCACACACTAATTGGCGGCTTCGCCGGTTCGGGAATGGCCTACGCTTGGATAATGGGTGCAAACCCACTTCTTGCGGTGAACCAAAGTGCAATTTTAAAAACAGTGTCTTTTATTGTTTTGGCGCCCATCCTTGGTATGTTTATATCGGTGATCATTACTTTGATTATTATGAACCTGGCGCGAAGGGCCAGACCTGCTGTGGCGGAAAAATGGTTTAAAATCTGTCAGCTGATATCGTCGGCAGCATTGAGTTTTGCCCACGGTGGAAATGATGCGCAGAAAGTTATGGGTATTATCGCGACGGCGCTGATTGCGGAGCAAGTGATTCCAGACTTTGAAGCCATGCCCGCTTGGGTTCCTTTATCCTGTTATATCGCTATCGCTGCCGGAACCATGAGCGGTGGTTGGAAAATTGTGAAAACGATGGGAACAAAGATTACCAAGGTAACACCTTTGGAGGGTGTAGCCGCAGAAACTGCAGGCGCGGTAACCTTAGGTGTAACGGAGCATTTTGGTATTCCGGCATCAACTACACATACCATCACGGGTTCTATTATCGGTGTCGGGGTAGTAAAGCGTGTGTCGGCCGTACGTTGGGGTGTTACGATTAGCTTATTATGGGCTTGGATATTGACTATTCCCGTTAGCGCCGTGCTCGGAGGTTTATCGCTTGCGGTAATACATTTTATCCTGTAAAGGTGGTATTTAACTCGATATGGGAAGTTTTTTATCGACTCACGAGTAAAAAAACTCAAAAAATTTTGCGTTTCTAAATTATATACATACTTTTACGCGATGATTTTTTGCTGAATGTCAGTAAAATCAAGGCATGACAAAACTTTTTAGGGTGCTTCATTTTTTTGGCATCGTTATTGTTAAGTTATGTTAAAATTGAAAACGTGAAAACAATTAAAAATTTTAATAACCTTAAAAACAAGAGTATGAACTATTCTACAATTAAAAAAACAGCTGTTGCAGCTTCTTTAGTCGCCGCTTTAGGTTTTGCTGAGAACGCTCAAGCACAAACTCCGACTGTATTTGGTGGAAGATCACAATACAGAACTTGGTCAATCGGTGTTCAAGGTGGTATCACTGCACCTAACGTACTTACTGGTGGATCTAACAACTTCGGTCAAAAAGTTGGTATGTTCCAAAACAAAGTAGGTGAATACTATGGTTTAACTGTACGCAAGCAATTCTCTCACCTTTTCGGTTTAGAATTGGAAGGTAACCGTGGTCGCATCAAAACTTTCAACCACGATGTATCTGGTCCAGCTTTCGAGGCAGGTTCTGGAATGAATGGCGCTGGTACTGCAAGATCTGCAGAAACAGAAGTAAACTGGGCAGCTAGCTTAAATGGTGTTTTCCAGTTAGGTACTATCGACTTCATGAGAAGAGAAAATGCAGTTAACTTCTACGCTAAAGTAGGTTTAGGTGTATTAGCGAACAACCCTGTTCAGTATGCAAACAATGACTTCACTGGTACCGTAGTATACAACAACGAAGGTAACTGGGGTGAAGAAATCTTCGGAGATCGTGAAGCAGTTGGTGACCGTGACTTCAAATTAGCTGCTTACGTACCAGTAGGTGTTGGTGTTAAATTCAAATTATCTGAAGTTGTTGCCTTGAACTTAGGTTACACAATGAACTTCACTGATGACAACCTATTGTTCGGCCCAGGTCGTTCAGATGTTAAAGGTAAATTCTCTAACGTTTACGGTGGTCTAGAATTCACTTTAGGTTCACGTGATAAAGAAAGCTTAACATTCACAAACCCAGTTGCTACATTGTATGATGAGTTGAAAGATCCATCATTACGTAACGAAGTTGAAGCATTGAAACAACGCGTATCTACTTTAGAAGGTACTGTTGATCAATTGAGCAAAGACTCTGATGGTGACGGTGTATCTGATAAATTTGACAAATGTCCTGGTACTCCTGCAGGTACTGCAGTAGATGGTTCAGGATGTCCTATCAAATTCCCTGAGCCAGTTGCAGCTCCAGGTATGACTTCAGGTGCTTACTACGCTCCTATCCAATTCGAGTTTGATAGCTCTGTATTGAAAACTGAATCTTACGCTACATTAGATAAATTAGCTAAAGAATTGCGTGATGCTAATGCATCTGTAACTTTAGATGGTTATGCTTCTGCAGAAGGTTCTGAGTCTTACAACATGAACTTGTCAACAGACCGCGCTAACGCAGTAAAACAATACTTAGTAAACGCTGGTGTTTCTGCATCAAGCATCTCTGCTAACGGTTACGGCGAAGCTAATCCAGTTGCTTCTAACGCTACTGAAGAAGGCCGCGTACAAAACCGTCGCGTTGAAATCAAAAAATAATTCTTTAAAAAGAGTTAAATTGATAAGAAGGCCGATCCAGCGATGGATCGGCTTTTCTATTTATAATCAATCTTTTACCGTATATTTGCACGGCCATATGTTAACATGTGGAAAAGAAAAACAAATAAAAGTCGTATTTTCTTTATAAATTTCTTCTACAGTGAGGATTCAAGCGATTTGTAAATTAAAATGAAAGGAGTGATATGGAAGAAGATTTCGAATTTGGCTCGCCCGAAGAACAAAAACTGTCTGTTGATCGGTACGAAGAAATGCTTCGGAACCAAGATCAATATTTCTTTGACGCAAAAGCTTTCGAAAGTATAATTGAATACTATATCGAAAAGAATGATCCAATAAAAGCTCTTCAGGTTGCCGAATATGCGACCAGTCAACATCCCTATGAAACCTTATTCCTATTAAAAAAAGCCCAGATTTTTGGCCGCATCAATCAATTTGATGATGCCCTGCTGCAGCTCGATAAGGCAACAGCGCTAGAGCCCAATAGCGGAGAAGTGTACCTGCTAAAAGGCAATATTTATTTATTACAGGGAGATATCGAACAGGCCGAACGCCTTTTTATTCAAGCCATAGAACTTGGTGAGGATACAGCCGAAGCCTATCTACAAACAGCAGAGCTCTTTCAACTGAAAGGCGATTATGAGCAGGCCATTGCTTATCTGAAAAAGTCGTTGGAAATAAATATGGAAAACGATGATGCTTTGCATGCCCTTGCCTTTTGCTATGAAGTATTGGAAAAGCCAGAGGAAAGCATTGAGTTCTACAAACAGTATATTGACAAGGATCCCTATTCCTATGCGGCGTGGTTTAACCTCGGGATGGTGTATGAAAAGCTAGATCGCTTTGAAGAGGCCATAGATTCTTACGACTACGCGATGCTGATCAATGAAGCCTTTGTCCCTGCTTACTTTAATAAGGGGAATGTGCTTGTTAGCTCGCAAAAGTATACCGAAGCGATAGATGTGTATAAACAAAGTTTCGAATACGAAACGCCTACAGCAGATGTATACTGCGCCATCGGCGAATGCTATGAGAAACTGGAACACATGGAGGAAGCTCGCGAAAACTATAAAAAAGCCGTAAAACTAGACCCGCAATTAGCGGATGGATGGTTTGGTATAGGCGTAACGTTAGATTTCGACGATCGACACTTTGAATCCCTACATTTCTACAAAAAAGCGCTGGAATTGGATGATGCCAATCCTGACTACTGGTTTGCCATAGCAGACGCCCGCTACAAGCTAAATCAATTCGAAGAATCCGAATTTGCCTACAATAAGGTGGTGGAGCTAAATCCTACCGACATAGAAGCTTGGCTGGATTTTTCCTCTATTTATTTTGAACAGCGGAAGTACGTACAGGCTATCGATGTAATGGCAGATGCTATTCGGCAAAACCCAGAAGCATCTGAACTGTATTACCGCGTCGTTGCTTATTTATTTGCTAATGGACAGTATAACGAAGCGCTAAACTTCTTGGAGTTGGGCTTAGCTACTAATCCTGACAAGTTTTATATCTTATTCGATTACCTGCCACAGCTTCAAGGAAACCAAATCATTGTCGACATTATCCGGAAATACACCAATAATCCATGAAAAAATTAGGTCTTATCGGCTTCCCTTTGGGTCACTCCTTTTCCAAAAAATACTACTTGGATAAATTTGAAAAAGAGGGTATCGAGGATATAGAGTATGATCTGTACCCTGTTGAAGATTTAAACGATTTTCGGAAAGTCTATGAAAGTGATCCACAATTTACTGGGTTCAATGTGACTATTCCCCACAAGCGAAATGTGATGGCCCTTTTGGATGAACTCTCGGAAGAGGCTGCAACGATCAACGCTGTAAACTGTGTGACGATACATCGGGAAAATGGAAAAGCACGGCTAAAGGGGTTTAATACCGACGCATATGGCTTCGAGCGATCCCTTCATCCGCTATTAACACAAGAACATCAAACCGCGCTTGTTTTCGGAAACGGAGGTGCCGCGCAAGCGGTTTATTACAGCTTGAAAAAATTGAACGTCAGCTATCAAATCGTTAGTCGGCACAAAGATACGGGTGATTTGACATACGAGGAACTGACGGAAGATCGTATTGCAGAAAACAAGCTGCTGATCAATTGTTCGCCGGTAGGCACGTATCCTCACATAGATCAGTGCCCGCAGATACCTTACGCGGGCATCGGCGATAAACATTTACTGTATGATCTGATCTACAACCCCGAAGAAACGTTGTTTTTGAAAAAAGGAAAAGAGCGAGGCGCGGCCATTAAAAATGGGCACGAGATGTTGATTTTGCAAGCCGAACGCAATTGGTCAATCTGGAATGAAAGCGTTTAGGTGATGTGACTTAACCTAGCGAACAACGACACGCCGATCCACACCGTTACTTGCAAATAATTCCTATTTTTGAACTATGTTGACTATTCATTCTTTTGTTTTTAATCCCTTCCAGGAAAATACATATCTTGTTTATGATGAGCTGGGACATTGTGCAATCTTTGACCCAGGAATGTCTAACGCTGCCGAAGAGCAGCAATTCGTATCGTTCATCGCGGAAAACAAACTTCAGCCTACCGCCTTATTCAATACCCACTGCCATATCGATCATGTGCTGGGTAATAGATTTGTTTACGAACAGTATAATTTGGTTCCTCAGATGCATGAGGGCGAAATACCGGTATTGGTCGACGTAGAACACCGCGCACCTATGTTTGGGGTACGCTACGAGCTATCGCCCATCCCGGAAACTTTTCTTGAGGAAGGCGGGATGGTGTACATTGGCGATTACCAGCTTCATCTCTTATTGGTTCCCGGCCATTCGCCAGCACATCTTTGTTTCTACCAGCCTGAACAAAAGTTTCTGATCGGGGGCGACGTGCTCTTTCGCAATAGCATTGGCAGAACGGATTTGCCCGGCGGCAACCACCAGCTTCTTTTAGATAAAATAAAAACAGAGGTGTATACGCTTCCTGATGAAACCGTGGTGTACCCCGGGCATGGTCCGCAAACCACTGTAGGTTTTGAAAAATCTACCAATCCATTCATAAAAGGCTAAGGATGAAATTGCCTATCTTTTTTGCAAAGCGGTACCTCTTCTCCAAGAAATCCCTCAATGCTATCAATATCATTTCTACGATCAGCGTGGTAGGCGTCCTGGTGAGCAGTGCAGCATTGGTCATCGTGCTTTCGTTTTACAATGGTATGGAAAACCTGATCCTCTCCTTATATAGCACATTTGCGCCAGAGCTGCGAATAGAACCGACGAAAGGGAAGGTATTCAATCCCGACCAAAGGGTGTTCGCTAACCTCAGGCAGCATCCGGCCATAAAAAGTTATTCGGAAATATTGGAAGAAAAGGTACTGATACAGTATGAACATCAACAATTTATCGCGCAAATAAAAGGCGTAGAGCCTAAAAGTTTAACCGAATCGAATCATCAAGAAATGCTGTACGCCGGCAACTTAAACATCTATGCAGACAGCACAAATTTCGCATTGATAGGTGCACAGGTTCAGGCGAACCTCCGCATACCGTTGCAGGGCTACGATAACACTATCCAACTTTTTTCTCCCAGAAAAGGAAGCACGGGCAACAGCGTGAACCCCATGGATGAAATCAATATCCGCAATATCGCTCCCTGCGGTCTGCTTCAATATCAACAAGGATTTGATAATTTGGTCATCACACCGATTGACTTCGCTAGAGACTTACTCAATGAATACGACGCGGTATCTGCGATAGAATTGTATACCAAAGATCCGAACCAGTCCGAAGAACTACAGAAACAGACGCAAAAGGTCTTAGGTGACGATTTCATTGTTAAAAGCCGTGAGCAACAAAACCCACTACTATACAAAACCGTGCGTTCGGAGAAATGGATCGTATTTTTCATTTTAACGGTAATCGGCATCATTGCAATATTCAATATCATTGGATCCTTAACGATGTTGGTAATCGACAAGAAGCAAGACATGACGGTACTGAAAAGCTTAGGAGCAAATAATTGGCTCATCCAGCGCATCTTTTTTTATGAAGGTGTTATGATTGCTTTTATTGGTGGTATAATTGGTATCGCCGTGGGATTAGGTTTCTGCCTCTTGCAGGAAAAATACGGCCTTATCCGCACCGGCGATGGCGAAAATGCTATCATGGATATATATCCAGTAGACATTCGACCGCTCGATTTTCTGTTAGTATTTGTTACGGTGATGCTGGTGGCTATTCTTATCTCCTACCTAGCTTCATCGCTAAGTGTCCGGGAAATCCGTAATGATGCGATGCGCGCTGCCGATTAGTATTGTAATCGTTTCCTACTGTAATCTCCTTTTACGATAGAATTAATAAACGATCCCCAAGCCAGAGGGCTTAGTAACGGATTCGCAAAGCGCTGGTTGATGTTTTTATTAGTCATGTTGATATGGCGCTGCATAGAATTAAACGTTTGGATTTCGTCGGCGCTACGTGGCGTCACCTGCGAGAGCGCGGCCAATGCTTCCGGAGATAGGCTCCTCCGAATACGGGAGGCATCATCGTTACTCACGTCCAATGCCAAAAAGGCCAAGTTAAACTCCTCGATGCTGGCCCAGGGAAACGGCATAACAGCAGGAAGTTCGATGACCAAACTTTTCATGTTGATCCGGGCCGTAAATTTGTCCGTGGGTGTATAGGGAATAACATACGTTAGCGGATCAAACCCCACTGAAGTAAAGGAAATCGTGTCCCCAACGTGAGCAACGAAGGAGAAAAAACCTTCGTTATCGGCCGCATGGGCTTGGTTGTTGTGACTTTTGTTAGTTACGGTAACAAAAGGGACGGGCAGCTCTCCTCCCACCGAACTGATGAGGCCGCTGAATTGTATAATTTTCTTTTCCTGAGCCTGAGCCTTAGAAAAGAAAACTAACATAATCACAACCGCAAAAAAAATCCGTCCTACCATATTCCAAATTTATACAAACTTCGAGCAAAAGCCTGTTAAATTGTGTTAACCCTACAATTGTCCAGGTGTAATTGCGTTGGGATCATTGATGTCCGTCAAATTGATAGCCTCCACAGCGGTAATTTCCGGAACAGACTTCTTAATTGCCTGTTCTAAACCAGCTTTAAAAGTCATAATGCTCATGGAACAACTCGCGCAAGTACCCAGAAGTTTCAATTTAACGACATTATCAGGAGTAATCTCTTCCACGCTAACGTTCCCCCCATCCGTCTCCAAGTAAGGACGAATGCTATCTAATGCCTGTTCTACTCGCTCTTTTAATGTCATTTCTTAATAAAGTTTTATGCTGTAAAGATAGTTAAAATATTAAAATTATTTTGATTAACAAAGCGATAGCGGGCGAATTCAACATTTCATTGACATCTCTCGTAACAGACAGGTTAAAGAATGTTAAAGAGCTTTAAATAAGCATGCTTATGTCAAATTTAGCGGTAACTTGCCGCACTAAAAATTAATTGAATCTTATCCGAATTTGATGTATCTTTGTAAAATGTTTTTAGATAGACGTATAATATCCATAATTGCTTGCGCGGTCATGGTAATGTTCGCAACAAGTTGCAAAAGCAGGTTTGAAAAACTTCGAGCCAGTAATAACATTGCTATGAAATACCAAGAGGCAGTGAAGTATTACGAGAAGAAAAAATATTCTAAAGCATTGATTCTTTTTGACGAGCTGATGAGCAAGTATAGAGGACAGTCTGAGGCTGAAGACCTTTATTATTACACCGCTTATACCAGCTACCGTCTGCGCGATTATACATCTGCGCGCTTTAACTTTAAAAATTTCGCAACGACTTACCCAAACAGCCCTCGTGCTGAAGAGTGTCGATTCATGTCTGCCTATTGTTTTTACCAAGACTCTCCACGGTTCTCCTTAGATCAGGAAAATACAAAGAAGGCCATCGATGAGTTACAGCTGTTCATCAACTTGTATCCGGATGGTGAAAAAGCAAAAGAAGCGGGTGATTTGATTCAGAAGTTGCGTGACAAATTGGAGCAAAAAGCCTATGCCAATGCCCGATTATACTTTGACATGGGGCAACCCGATGACTATCGTGCGGCGGTGATTGCTTTCGAGAGCATGTTGAGAGAATATCCGGATACGCGGTATGCCGAAGAAATCGAGTTTTTGATCGTAAAAGCGCAATATCTATTTGCGCAGAACAGCATGCCTTACCGCCAGGAAGCGCGTTACAATGAGGCCATTGATTACTACCAATCCTTTATCGACCATTACCCGCAAAGTAAATTTAAGAGCGATGCTGACAACCTACGGTCTAGCGCAGAAAAAGAAATAGCATTTGTCGTTAAGCGAATGGATGCCATAAACAAAATGCGTGAAGAGCAGCAAAAGGAGCTTGGAATAAGTAAAGAAGAAGCGGAAGCGAAAGAAACAAGTGAAGTTAATTCCTCTTCGAAATAAATTAGAAATTCTTAATACACTACAAAATGAGTCAAAATAAAAGTACTTCTGTCCCAAGTTCAACCGTTACACGTGATTTGAGACAATTGGATAAAGGAACGGATAATATCTATGAATCAATCGTTGTTATTTCCAAACGTGCCAATCAAATTGCCGTAGACGTAAAAGAAGAATTGAATGGTAAGTTGTCAGAATTTGCCAGCAACAACGATAACTTAGAAGAAGTTTTTGAAAATCGCGAACAAATCGAAATATCAAAGCATTACGAACGCATGCCAAAAGCATCGCTTGTTGCTGTTGACGAATTTCTGAACGATAAAGTTTACTTCAGAAACCCTACTAAAGAACAAGATTAATCTTCGATGTCTGTAAAAGACAAAAATATTGTAATTGGTATATGCGGCGGAATAGCCGCATATAAAATTACATACCTCGTTCGGTCGCTTGTCAAGAGCAGCGCCCATGTGCAGGTAATTATGACACCGGAGGCTAAAGCCTTTGTTACCCCCCTTACCTTTGCTACCCTCTCTAAAAATCCCGTTTACGCCGATTATTTCGATCCCAATACTGGTGTGTGGCACAATCACGTCGATCTTGGCCTGCATGCCGATCTCTTGTTGATCGCGCCCGCGACAGCCAATACACTCAGCAAAATGGCTCATGGTGGATGCGATAATTTGTTGCTAGCCACGTATCTCTCGGCAAAATGTCCAGTGATGTTTGCGCCAGCTATGGATCTAGATATGTGGAGCCACCCTAGCACACAGGATAATGTATCCCGACTACAAGGATTTGGCAACATCTTAATCGCGCCTACATCGGGAGAGTTAGCTAGCGGATTATCTGGAGAAGGTAGGCTGGCAGAGCCCGAAGATATTTTTGAGGCCATTTCCACTTTTTTCCACGATGCTTTACCGCTAAAAGGGAAAAAAGCGTTGGTCACAGCAGGCCCCACGCATGAGACCATAGACCCTGTTCGTTTTATCGGAAACCATTCCAGTGGAAAGATGGGTTTCGCGATTGCAGAGGTGCTTCAACAGTTGGGAGCTGAGGTTATGTTGGTGAGCGGTCCCACTGCACTTAAAACGCCCGAAAAGGTGCAACGGCATAATGTAACGACTGCGCAAGAAATGTTGACCCAAGTAGAGCAGCATTTTGAAGACGCAGACATCGTGGTTATGAGTGCCGCCGTAGCAGATTATACACCGGTTGAGGTGGCGAGTAAAAAGATCAAAAAGAAGGATGAAGTCTTTACGATTGCGTTACGCAAAACGACAGATATTTTGGCGACGCTGGGTGCGAAAAAATTGGCGAAACAAACACTAGTGGGCTTTGCGCTCGAGACAGATAATGAGCTGGAAAACGCCAAGGGGAAGTTAGCACGCAAAAACTTAGACTATATCGTCTTAAACTCCATGCAAGACCAGGGAGCGGGGTTCGCTGTTGATACCAATAAAGTCACCATTATTGGCAAAGATCTCCATACGATCGAACTACCGCTGAAAAGCAAGAAAGAAATTGCGAAAGATATTTGCGACATCATCGCAGATCATCAACTCGCTAAAGGTGAACAATCCTAGATTCTTTCGGATAATAGTTGTTTATCCGGTTTGGTAGCACCTTTACCCAACCCAAGTTAACTCCAGAATAACGTACCAAACACCAGCCTGTTGACGCATCAAAGTCACTTCTATCGAGCTGCTCTTTACGAAGATACTGCTGCGCAGTTGCTAATGACACCTCTTGGGCAGGCAAATCGGCCTTAACATGGATACTCATTGCTAAATCATGTCCAGGAATGAGTTCTTTACCTAACCACTTTCCAATGTTGGTCCCCGCATTTCGGATGTATAGCATGTCTTGCAATAGTTTGAAATCATGGCTAAACATGGTGGGGAAAATATGCACTTGATCACCATGTAAAAAGTGCTGAATCGTGTCCGTATTATCTAACCATTGTTCCAGAACAGCTTTTGATACGGGCGTTTTTTCCGGCTTCGTTCTTCTCAATTCGAAAGAAGCTTGTTCCGCCCTCTTGCGCAAAACAGCTACAAAAAAACCCTCTCCTTTCACCTTATCGGGATAAAACCGGTAGCCAAAGCCATGTGCTACGGATGACTGGGTTTCTTCTATTCCCCAGGCAGCATTGATGCCTATCTGCACGCTATCAAACCCGTATTCGGCAATTATCCAATCCACGATATTCTCATTCTCTTCCCTGGAATAGGAGCATGTAGAATAAATAAGATAGCCGCCCGTGGCAAGCGCGGAAACGGATTCTGCCAAGATGCGTTTCTGACGATCACTACAGAGCTTTACGTTGGCCAAAGACCATTCATCAATGGCTCCTGGATCTTTTCGAAACATCCCAGATCCGGAACAGGGCGCATCAACGACCATAAGGTTAAAATAGCCGGGAAGCCGTCCAAATGCCGATGGGTCATTGTTCGTGATCACCACATTATCCATTCCCCAACGACCCAAGTTGTCCAGCAAAATGCCGGCTCTGCTCTTTATCACTTCGTTCGATACCAGTAGGCTTCTTGCTCCCAAGTAGCTGTTTAAAAGCGTCGATTTGCCTCCTGGTGCAGCGCACAAATCGAGCGCCTTCACGTCTCCGTTACGCAGGCCAAGTTGCTCTACAATATGCCCTAAAAACATGGATGACGCTTCTTGTACGTAGTAACAGCCGGCGTGATACAGAGGGTCTAATGTAAATACCGGGCGTTCCGCTAGATAGTAGGCGTCGTCGCACCAGGGAACAGCACTTAAGCCATCAAACATCCTATGCGTATCCTTCATTGGATTTACACGGATAGAGGTCACCTTCTCCCCTGCTTCATGCGTTTCAAGGAATGACACTTGGTTAAAATGCGCTTCTTCACTTAATCGTTTAATTAGTTCATTCGGGAGGAAGTTGCTCATCAATATATCGTTTTATTCTCTGTAAATTTACCACATTAAGGAAAGAATAACAAAAACAGCCAAAATGAAGGACTTTAAAAAATACTATATCGTAAAAGCTACACCAGAGGATATCTACAAGGCGTTGACTACGGAAATCACAATCCGCCTGTGGACTGGCGACCTTGTTGAAATCGATCCCCAGGAAGGAGGGGAGTTTTCCATGTGGGACAGTGCGATAACTGGCAAATTTATAAGTATGGAGCCTTTTAAAAAGATTGTGCAGCAGTGGTACTTCGGCGACCAAGATGAACCTTCCATCGTCACGATAAAACTTCATGAGCACAAAAAAGGAACATCATTCGAGGTGCAGCATATAAACATTCCCGATGAAGCTTACGTTGATATAGTAGATGGTTGGGACAATACCTATATGGCATCGTTGATCGAATTTTATGAGGAGGAGGACTAGGTCGTGGGTATTGCGTGTTGAGTATTGCGTAGTGAGAAGTGGGTATGGAGTAATGCGTATGGCGTAGTGAGATATTATAGTTAGTAGATAGTACGTAGTAGGTAGATTGAGTAGTGGGTAATGCGAATTGAGATATGAAGAAGTGTTTTATAGTGAACGTCATTGCGAGCCAGAGGTACGAGGGCGCGGCAATCTTGCGTGTGGAGTAATGAGTAATGGGTATGGCGTAGTGAGATATTGTAGATTTTAGTATGTAGTACGTAGTAGGCAGATTGGGTAATGGGTAATGCGAATTGAGATTAGATATTAGTATTTAGTAGTTAGATTGTAGTGCTTCGTATGTAGGGTTTGGTACCCTATACAATCCTTTTTACTTTCAGATGTACCAACCTCTATTAACAAAAATGTCGCATCGAAAGCTTTGCAATATGTAGAAATTTGCCCCAGCACACGCCATCCCTTGCAAAGGTTTCAAGCGACGGGGTTTTGAATACTTTTGCCCCACAAAAGTATTTGCCCTGCCGCGGCAGGCGGCGGAAAGGTTGTGGGATGGATGTTGGTAGCGGGTATTGAGTAGTGGGTAGTACGTATTGAGATACTATAGATTTTAGTATGTAGTACTTAGTATATAGATTGGGGTATTGGGTAATGCGTATGGCGTAATGAGATTAGATA
>NZ_SNZV01000013.1 GCF_004364125.1 Sphingobacterium paludis
GCAACTTTACATTAGGTTTGGGGATAGACTCAAGCTCAATAGAGGCTTTTAGGGTTAGATTAATTATCCACTGACACAGTTGGAGTTACACTCCCTATCATACAGAATAGGCTATCGAGTACATGTTTTTTACCTTTAACTTTTTACTTTTAACTTTTTACTGTTCAATCGGCGCGGCAATCTTTATTGTTTAGAACATAGGGTAGTGCGTAGGTCGTAGTGAGAATTGAGATATGGTGAAGTACTTATTATGTAGTGCTTATCATACAGAATAGGCTATCGAGTACATGTTTTTTAATTTTTACTTTTAACTTTTTACTTTTCAATCGGCGCGGCAATCTTTACTGTTTAGAACATAGGGTATTGCGTAGCCCGTAGTAAGAATTGAGATATGATTTAGTAGTTAGTAGATAGTACTTAGTAGGTAGAATAGGGTAGCAGCTAGATGTTTTTTACTTTTAACTTTTAACTTTTCATTTTTTTGCTGTAAACTACTCGCTAACAGCGGTAACTGTATAGCCGCTATCGCGTAGCAATTGGATAACGCCATTTTTTCCGACGAGGTGTGCCGCCCCAACCGCAAATACATACGATTTCCCTTTCATCATGCCCGGCATTTTCTGCATCCAAGCTTGATTACGCGTATCTAAAAGCTGCTCTTGTTTTGGGCCTGATAGAAATGCCGTATTCATCGTGATTTTTTCGATTTCTTGTAAGTTTTCGCTGAAGTACGCTTTTACCAGGTTTTTGGTAACCGCCTTGGTATCCATGGATGAAGTGAGGTAGCTGTAAAGATCTTCGGCAGAGAATAGGCTATCTAGCAAATCTATTTGGAAAGTGGCACTCTCCAGCTCAGCAATAGGCTTTTCTTTGGATTCGGGTAGGTTTTTTAATTCATGCTCCATCATTTTAATATCCTGCATGCTTGGGCAATCGAAGCCCTTTATGGCAAGCAGCGAGATGGCCACGGTCGGTGAAACCTGATCAAAAATTGCTGGCGGAATTTCGTTCGCTATTAATGCGCTATCTATTGCTTTCTTCTTTTCCGCCGATAGGCTGTCGAAGAAATGTGGCTTCGGTGCTATTTTGCTTTGTAGCAAAGCCGCATTTTTCGGATCCGTCACATCAACTTCTACCGCGAGCGCATCGGTAGCGCCCAAAGCAGTTTTCACCTTTTCAGGAATGCGGAAATCTTCGCCGCATGACATGTGCAAGGTGCCAAATAGGTAAGAATCTTTTTCCAATCCATTGCCAGAAATTTTCCACAGCAACGAGTTTTCCTGCGCACTCGTAAATACATAGAAGAAAAGGGCTGTAAAGGTTAGGAAGATTGCTTGTATCTTGATCATACGTTATAAGTTGTTTAAAGGGTTAGTCGGTGCATAGGTCAGATTGTTACAGTTTTTTAAAATTTTATTCATTTTTATGGTAATTAATGGGCTTGCAATAAGTAATACATAGCTTTTTTATGCTTTGAACGTATTAATTCGCTCATAATTCATCTGCCGAAATTAACCCTCATCAGGTTTTGCGCAGTTGCATTTTTTTATTTACCATCTGTATTACGCAATCATCATTGAAAAATATAGCTTAAAGACTAAAGAATGTTTATCCTATATGTCCGCTAATCCCTATTAATAAAACCTCAATTTCGAAGCTAGTAGTAGAGAATCTTTTTTAAGGCTGTCCTCTGAAAGTGGGGGAGGCTGATCGTCTTTTTTTTGACAAAACTATGGGGGCAATCGGTGTTAATGCACTCTAAATAAGCATCAAAAATCCAAGAATAAAGCGTATCTTTGCGGCATGATTAATGTTTCAAATCTAAGCCTTCGATTCGGCAAGCGTGTACTGTTCGAAGATGTCAATTTAAAATTTACCCCTGGAAACTGTTACGGAATTATTGGCGCGAATGGTGCCGGGAAATCCACATTTCTTAAAATTATATCGGGCGAAGTCGACCAAACAACGGGCTCCGTATCGTTTACGCCGGGCGAGCGTATGTCTGTGTTAAACCAGAATCACTATCAGTTTGATGAGTTTACCGTTTTAGAAACGGTAATGATGGGAAACCAGGAGTTGTATAAGGTCATGAAAGAAAAAGACGCGATCTATATGAAAGAGGATTTTTCTGATGCAGATGGCGAGCGAGCGGGCGAATTGGAAAGCTTATTTGCTGAAATGGACGGCTGGAATGCAGAAAGCAATGCAGCAACGCTGTTAAGCAACCTTGGTATTAAAGAAGAACTACACTACAAGCTGGTCAAAGAGCTTGATGGTAACGAAAAGGTAAGGGTTCTGCTTGCACAGGCGCTATTTGGTAATCCGGATGTGTTAATCTTGGATGAGCCTACCAACGACTTGGATATCAATACCATTGCTTGGTTGGAAGATTTTCTGGCAGGGTATGAGGCGACGGTACTAGTCGTTTCCCATGACCGCCACTTTCTAGATCATGTATGTACGCATATCGTCGATATCGATTTCGGTAAAATGACGATCTACAGCGGTAACTACTCGTTCTGGTATGAGTCTTCTCAGTTGGCGTTAAAACAACGCTCAGATCAGAACAAAAAAATGGAAGACAAGGTGAAAGAGCTGCAGGAATTTATACGTCGTTTCTCGGCCAATGCTTCCAAATCAAAACAAGCTACATCCCGTAAGAAAGCACTCGACAAATTGAACATCGAAGATATTAAACCGTCAAACCGGAAGTATCCGGCAATCATGTTCAATCAAATGGATCGGGAGCCGGGCGACCAAATTTTAAGCGTGGAAGGATTGAGCAAAACCGTGAACGGAGAAACCTACTTTAAGGATATTACCTTTATGATCAATAAGGGTGATAAGATCGCCGTTTTGTCAGAGAACTCTTTGGTAACCTCGGCATTTTATGAAATCTTGGCCGGACGCGATACGGACTACACGGGCGATTTTAAATGGGGTATCACCATTACACCAACGGATATGCCTATCGAAAATGCAGGATATTTCGAAGGAGTAAGTGATAACCTGGTGGATTGGCTGCGTAACTACACCACAAAACCGGATGCTGATGAGCAATTTATCCGGGGCTTTTTGGGCAAGATGTTGTTCTCGGGTGAGGAAGTTATGAAAAAGGTTTCTGTACTATCGGGGGGCGAAAAAATGCGTTGTATGTTCTCGAAAATGATGTTGCAAGGCGCCAATTTTTTACTTTTCGATGAGCCTACCAACCACCTTGACTTGGAGTCGATCACCGCATTGAATAATGGAATGCAAGATTTTAGAGGCTCCATGCTATTCACATCTCGTGACCACGAGCTAACAGAGACGGTGGCCAACCGCATTATCGAACTGACGCCAAATGGTATTATCGACAAATTGATGACCTATGACGAGTATATCAATTCTGAAGTGGTAAAGGCACAGCGTGAAGAACTTTACGCAAAGAAAAAATAACGCTTGCGATAGCATAATGAAACGGCGGACAACCAAGTCGCCAACCCTAGGCTAAAGGCTATCTTAAAACCAAATCCCTCTGAACGGGATTTGGTTTTTTTATTAAAATTGGGTACCAAATAGCCTGCTGCTGCGATCAAGACGCTTCTGGAAGCACACAGAACATTTCAGTACGTCGTTTTTTTAAGGCGCCTCATGCTATGTAACTGTGGCTTTTGATCCATGCGCTCGGGCACTGTGTGGAATAGATTTATAAGGCCATCAGGTGGAACACAACCGGCAAATGCTATTCGTAAAATAGGTCAATCGTTTGCGTCGACCTCGCATTTGTATCACCAAAGTATTTTATTTAGTTTGCTGTTTATACGTATTTTATGATCGCAAACTATGAGTACATCTTTTGTTAAAAGCTATTGGTTGTTAGGCTGTGTAGTATGGTGTCTGTCGAATGTTGTCGCCCAGACATCAAGTCCCTTACCCCGTGATTTTCAAGAATTGCCCGATCCAACCTCGGATACCCTTTCAGATTGGTCGGCAGTTACCCCTGGCCTGCATTCATCCTTTGTTACCATAGACAAGCGATTTTCGAAATCCGTAGCGCCTGCTTTTGCGGAGAATAAGCAGCAGGCCATAAGAGGCTGGCGTGGAGAACGGCTGTCTGCCCAGATCCTGCTTTGGACGTCGGCTGAATTGAAAGACCTGCGCATCACGGCGAGTGCATTTAAAAATGAGGCAGGCCACATGTTGCCCGATTCGGCGATACAAGCCCGATTTGTGCGCTATGTGATGACAGACGAATTTGGTCCGGGCTGCGGTTATCGGAAGCCACAAGACTTTGCCTCCTCGCTCGTGCCGGATATGTTGGACGACGTTTCTACCTACACGGTGGAAGGGAAGACGGTAAGGCCGATCTGGGTGCTGGTTGATATTCCTTCGGATGCAAGCGCTGGGCATTACCGCGGTCAGATAACTGTGCAGGGGCCGGCTGTTAGCAAACAAGGTCTGCAGCTAGACATCGAAGTTATTGATCAAGTTCTGCCGCCACCCACCGCTTGGATCTATCATCTCGATCAGTGGCAGCACCCGGCTGCAGTAGCTCGGGTTTCCGGTACTGAAGTTTGGTCGGATGCTCATTTTGATGCCTTAAAGACGGCTATGCAGCCCCTTGCAGATCTAGGGCAAAAAGTGATCACCACAACGCTCAATAAAGACCCGTGGAATGTGCAGACCTATGACCCCTATGCAGATATGATCACATGGACCAAGAACATCGACGGCAGCTGGACCTATGATTACACGGTTTTCGACCGTTGGGTACAATTTATGATGGACTTGGGCGTCAAGAAAATGATAAACTGCTATTCCATTGTTCCTTGGAATAATGAAATCCACTACCGTGATCAACGCCAAAATAAGCTGGTCAATGTGGCCGCAAAACCAGGTACGGCGATTTTTGAAGAATTGTGGACACCATTTTTGAAAGATTTTGTCAAGCACCTGCGCACGAAAGGCTGGTTGGAGATCACCAATATCGCTACGGATGAACGCTCGCGTGAAGAAATGGATGCTGCCTTCGCTTTTTTGAGCAAGGTGTGTCCGGAGTTGGGTGTATCCTATGCCGACAACCAAAAGACTTACCAACGCTATCCAAATAGTGAGGATATTAGTATCTCTGCCGGGCACCCATTCGCTACGGACGATCTTGAAAGCCGCAAGTCGCGCGGACTCAACACCACCTTTTACATTTGCTGTAGTGATGGTTTTCCAAACCAGTTTACCTTTTCTGAGCCTGCGGAATCCGCTTATTTGGCTTGGTATGCCGAGGCGGCAGGTTTCGATGGGATGCTACGCTGGGCCTTCAATTCCTGGGTGGAAAACCCGCTTCAAGATTCACGCTTTCGCACTTGGCCTGCTGGCGATACCTATATTGTGTATCCTCACGGGAGAAGTTCGATTCGCTATGAACGGCTGTTAGAAGGCATTCAGGATTACGAAAAGGTACAGATGGTGAAGCAGCAATTGGAGCAGAAGGGGAAACGGGAAGAATTGAAGCAGTTAAAAGATGCCATAGCAAAAATGAATAGCGTTGTTCGCGACCGCGAATGGAATACCAATCTGAATCAAGCAAAGGATTTATTGAATGATTTGTCAGCCAAGTTGGTTAATTGAGTGCCGTCGCACTTGGCTTTTGGTACATGATTTGATTGTTAGCTACTTAAACAAACAAACATGAGAACAATAGCCTTTATTTTCGCTGGTCTATTTTTGTGCACAGCCTGCGGATCTTCGTCGACAAAAACGACTTCCGAGGAGATGACTACAGCAGACAGCAGCACTTCTGCGACAGAACATGACATAGCGGGCTCTTATACCTATCAACAAGATGGTGATACGGTAGCGTTGCACCTGACCATTCAAGGGACGAAAGCCATGGGACACCTTACTTACGCTTGGAAAGAGAAAGACCATAACAGCGGAACGCTGGAAGGAGAAGTAGAAAATGGGTTATTGCTGGCCAACTATACGTTTGAGTCCGAAGGGATGACATCCGTAAGGGAGGTTGCCTTCAGACTGGATGGGAAGACAGCCAAAGAAGGCTATGGCGATGTGGAAGAAAAGGATGGAAAATTTGTCTTTAAAGACTTTAACAAGCTTAATTTCGATACCGGCTTGGTATTGACAAAACAATAGTATCAGGATGAGAAGGGCTCGTTTACTGCAGCAGATCGAGCCATTCTTTTTTGCTGAATTTTGTAGCAAAATCAACGTCTGTCTTCACTAAGTCCACAGCCAAATCTCTTTTTTTGTCTTGCAATTTCATGATTTTGTCTTCCACGGTATTCGGACAGATTAGTCGCACTGCAATCACGGGTTTGTCCTGACCTAAGCGGTGGCTACGATCTATCGCCTGTGTTTCTATCGCTGGGTTCCACCAGGGATCGATAAGAAACACGTAGTCTGCCGCCGTAAGGTTTAGGCCTACACTACCTGCTTTCATACTGATTAAAAAGATGCGTTTCTTTTTGTCCTCCTGGAACTCTTTGACCAGCTCGCCCCGGTGCTTTGTTTGGCCGGTTAAGTACGAATATGGTATAACACGTTTATCTAGTTCCTCTCGAATCAAGTCAAGCATGTCTACGAATTGCGAAAACACCAATACCTTGTGGTCTCCGGTCAGTTGTGATAGCTGCTCCATCAACACCTCCATTTTAGCTGATATGCTGTTGGCGTATCCTTCCTTCAAAAGTGCTGGAGCATTGCAAATCTGGCGCAGTCTGGTTAACCCGGCCAGCACATGCATATTGATCTGACTGACCTCATCGTCACGAACCCCTTCGAGGTAGTCGCGTAACTCGCCCTCATAGTTATCGTAGATTTCGCGCTGCACGTCGCCCATCTCGCAATAGATCGTGATTTCTGTTTTTTCGGGCAATTCCTTCGCGACTTGTTTTTTCGTTCGCCGTAATAGGAAAGGCGCTATGGTCTGTTGGAGGATTACGGCGCGTTTGCGATCTCCAAAACGATCAATAGGCCCCGCAAATGTATCTTTGAAATAGGTATTGCTTCCCAATAACCCCGGGCAAGCAAAGGATAGCTGGCCATAGATATCGTATGTGCTATTTTCCAAAGGGGTACCCGTTACGGCAAAACGGGTTTGCGCTTGGAGTAGGCAGGCGGCCTTATATCGTGCTGATGTAGGGTTTTTAATCGCCTGAGATTCATCCAGTATTGCAGCCTGAAAGGCGCGTTTCCGTAGTTTTCCGATGTCTGCTACCAGGGTGCCATAGCTGATCAGTAGCACGTCGTACCGCGATAGATGCACATCGTCCAGTTCGCGTTGACTGCCGTGGAGGCACAGCACGCGCAGGGAGGGGGCTAGCTTTTTAAATTCAGCTTGCCAATTGAAAAGTAGAGAAGTCGGTGCAATCACTACGCTTTGTTTAGGAAGTTTATCGCCGTGCTGTAGCAAGAGAAATGCGATGACCTGTATTGTTTTGCCCAAGCCCATATCGTCGGCTAAGCAGCCTCCTAAGTGCATAGACGCCAATTGATTCATCCATTGTAAACCATCTTGTTGATAGGGATGAAGGGTAGTTTGCAAGGTGGCCGGGACGACCACTTTTGCTGGGCAACGTAATAGCGCCGTTTGTGCTCGATAGCTATCCATCCCTTGGCGCAGTCCGGTTTGGACCGCATGTTCGGCAAAAAGAGTTTCGACTTCCGAAAGTGCTATTTGCGGTATTTTAAGCGTGGTGTCATCTAGCACAGCCAGCTGAAAGAAGCGTGCAATCTTGTTGAACCATTCCTCAGGCAGTATGCCATAGGTTCCGTCATCAAGCTGCACGTACTTGCTTTTGTGCCGAATAGCGCGGTGTACCTGTTTGATCGATGCTTTAAGCTCTCCGTAGCTTACCTCCAACTTGCTGTTGAACCAATCCGTTCCGCTCAAGACTTTAATGTCGATTTTCGCCCGGTTAGGATTTAGCTTAGTCAGTCCCAACTCCTGAAAGCCTAACAAGGTGATACCTTCATTTTTCCAAGCTTCAAAAGCCGTTAGAAACCAATCATCTTCCAAAAACTGCTGTTGGTGCAGGTAAAAAAAATCACGCTCTTGCTCTTGCTCCCCAAAATCTTCGTGCTGTATGGATACCATTTTTTTGAAGGTATCCTCGTCCGTCCAGTGTCGGTCCAGCTCATACAGATTGCCGTTGGCATCCTGCGCCCTGATCTGCTTGTGTGAGCTTATCGGGATTTCGATATTTCCATAGCGCATCACGGGCGTGATATGCACATAACTGCCCTCTTGACTAAAGTATATAATGCGCTCACTATCTGCTTGCTGTATCGCTATCTCTTCTTTCGTTGCCTTACGTATGTAGGCGTAATTTATCTTCAGTAGATGTTCCATGGGAGCGAGCGTCCGAGCCAAAAAATCGTCGTATTTGGATTGGTGCACCAACAGCAGGGCGGGCTGCTTTTTGAAATAGTGTATGAGCGTCAAGGTGGAGAAGCTAGGAACCAAAAATAAGTCCGCTTGTCTTTGGAGGAAATATCCATGCGTCACGACCATCTCTTTTACGGGAATACGTTTCTCTTCCCAAATCAAATAGGCGCTCACTTCATAAAACGGTTCTTTTTTAAAGACAAACAGTTCCATGGAAGTATCCAGCTGCTTGACATGTATCGGTCGGATAGACTTGCTGCTGAGTTTTTCGGAAATGTCGCGGTCATGGTAGTAGAACGGAAATTTTAAGGGGTTGGACGCGACGATCTGCAGTGCATGGAAGGTGCTTTCATCCTCCGTTTCGTTGTAGTGCTGCTCAAAACTAGCCAAAGCGGCATAAAATTTTGCCTCTTGGGCATCTTTTGCTTTCCACAGTAGCTGCTTCGGGTCGACGAGGTCAAAGGTACCTTTGGGTTTTCCGGATGCGCTTAGCGCCACATCAAGCAATTCAAATCGAAGATGATCATAGAAACGGTGCCGGCAGAGCACGAGCACGCGCGTCTTGCTCTCTGCAACGCCGGTTTTTCTATGCACTTGGTTGGTCAGCACTTGGAGCATATCATCACTTTTGTGGGGGTCGACCATGAGGATGGCATCGTTTTTAGGGGATACGAGTAAATTTCCTTTGTCATAGCGCAACTCGAAATAGCTGTCAAGGTTGTCTTCCTGCTCCAAGCCGTAGCGTCGAGCATAATCTTGAAAAAGCAAGCGTCTGCTGCCTGTATCAAAAAAATGCCGTAGTGCGGGCACTGTAATCAAGGCCATCCATGTAAACAACTCATGGTAACACAAGAAATTTTCAGCATGCCGGCAAGAGCAATGTATGGAGAGTGAAGTGTCGGTTTGTCGAACGCGCGTTTGTGCGTCCCATGGAATAGATTCACCTAGAGTAAATTCCCCATTACCTATGGATAGGTTGCTCACGCGCAGGCGATGTAAGGCCGCGCGGCTTGGTATCTCTACGCCTTGATAATGCGCAAGCAGATCTACCTCTGTTAAGGTAGCAAAGGAAATGTTTTCAAGGATATATTCTCCGGTAGGGAGTCGCATAATAGGGGAGATATGTACAGAAGCACCGAGTTCACTGTGTCGGGGCTTCCGTAGTTTACTGTTCTAAATTAGCGATAGCATCCTTGAACCGCAGAAGTCGGATATATGCAGGGCATTTTTCCAAGTCTTTTTTCCAGGCATCCACCATTATAAATTGTGTTCGCAAAAAAAGTTCTGCATCAAAAACAACTTGGTCGGGGGATATCACCACGTCTTTAGGAAATGATCGCCCCAACAGCGCTTGCTTCAATTCATCTATCGTCATAAAAGCAAAAGTAGGAAATTAACCAGCGCTATTTATATCAGCGTGGCTAATAATAGGGAGATTTCAACTAAATTGCATTTATCATTTTCGTAGAATGATCTTTCGAAATAGAAACACAAAAAACTCGCCATGCAACAGATACAATTAAATGATGGACAACGGATACCTGTATTGGGATTTGGAACGTACAAAGCGACGAATGAGGAAGGGGTGGCGGCGGTCCTCCACGCACTCAAACTCGGGTACCGCTTGTTTGACACTGCGGCCAAGTATGGCAATGAAGAACAGGTGGGAGCAGCCATTAAACAAAGCGGTATTCCGCGGGAGGAGATTAAGGTAACAACAAAACTCTGGCGAGAAAATTTAGGCTATGCGCAAACCAAGGAAGCCGTTCAGGTGTCTTTAGGAAAGCTGGGTATGGACTACATCGATGTTTACCTTATTCATTGGCCGGCCAATGCAAAGAACTATACCAATTGGCGTCAGGCCAATGCAGATGCATGGCGCGCAATGGAAGAGCTGCAAGCAGCAGGAAAGATAAAAACAATCGGTGTCAGTAATTTCTGGCCTGAACATTTGGATGCCTTACTAGAAACTGCGCGGGTGCCACCGGCTATCAATCAGATTGAGTTTCATCCTGGCTATTGGCAACCGGAGGTATTAGCATATTGCCAAAGCAAAGGAATTGCTGTAGAATCTTGGTCGCCGCTGGCGCGTGGCAAGGTCTTTGGTAATCCGCTCTTGGAGGCACTCGCCCAACGGCATGGAAAATCCGTATCCCAAGTATGTTTACGTTGGGTGATACAACACGATGTAACCGTGATTCCTAAATCTACGTCGGCAGACCGTATAGCAGAAAATTTGGATATCTTCAATTTTGAATTATCTGCGGATGAAATGAGCCAGATCGATCATTTGCCGGAGATGGGTTTCAGTGGAGAGTTGCCAAATAATTGGCCAGATAGGGTTTAACAATTTTTTTTAGAACAAAAATAACAGACAGATGAATAAGGAGCGAGTAGGCTTTATAGGATTGGGAAATATGGGGCACCCTATGGCAAAGAATTTAGAGGCCGCTGGATTTCCGCTAACGGTATACAACAGGACGTCGGCGCGCACCGCAGGCTTTGATCCGTCGACACGTGTGGCGGATGACATCACGGAGCTATTGGCGCATAGCGATATTGTGTTTACCATGCTTACGGATGATCGGGCGGCCAAGGATGTATATGAGCAGGTATTGATACATACTGTTGCGGGCAAATTGTTTGTGGATATGAGTACCATATCGCAAGATTGCTCCATACACATCGGGCAAGCGCTTCAAGTGAAGCAAGCTTCTTTACTTGATGCCCCGGTAGCGGGCAGTACCACACCGGCCAAGGAAGGTACGCTGCTCTTTATGCTTGGCGGTGCCGAACAGGATGTGGACCGCGCCCGCGTTTACCTGGAAAAGATGGGAAAAACGATTAAGCATCTGGGTGCAAACGGAAAGGGACTAGCTGCAAAAATTGCACTCAATTATTTTTTATCCATCCTCTACCAAGGATTGGCCGAAATGACCTTGTTTGCCGATACATTGGGTCTTTCCAGAGAAGATATGCTAGAGATCGTCAATGCCAGTGCCAGCGGCAGCGGCGCTACTAAAGTGAAAACGCCACTACTAATAAATAACGACTTTTCGCCGGCCTTTGCGTTGGATCTCATGTTGAAAGATACAGCATTGGCCGCACATCTTGGCGCAGACTTTCCGGCCGGCGGCGCCGTTATGCAAACATTGCAAGCTGCCAGTGCTGCGGGCCACGGGCAAGATGATGTTATTGCCGTCATACAATATTTGAAAGAAAGGGGATAAGTGCCTTCGGCAATTAGCAGCTTACACGTGACAACTTCTGGCCGCGCTGTCAAGACCTATTCGCCGCGTTGGGGAAACTGGACCATTGAAGCCTTGTAGGTTTAGCCGACTAACTGATGGAGCCTTGCCTTAATACGTAAAGCAGGGGGAAGAATCCCCCCAACTTTACATGTTGGTTAATATCGGCATGAAATCCTTAGTCGGCCCATCATTCCTCATATGTAACCTTATTTTCTGCCAAAAAGTGGTTAATGTCATTTCTCATTTCTTCTGCGACATGGTGCGAGCCGACACGCGCATTGAAGTTTCCATCGTCGAACAGCGTTACTTCGGCCAAAACCGTTACGCTATCCTTATCATTGACCTCTAAGGTCAGATCATTACCTTTTCGTTCTATAAGCTGTATCGTGTGCATATCTTTTTAAATATTGAACAATATACATCCGTAAAGGGTTTTTGCTATTTTGCTATTGATTTTACGAAATAAAATTAAATTATAGGAGTAGAGCATGATTATTGTTGTATTTTTGTCAATCAACTTACACTTCTGTATAAAATAATGAATTTAGGTTTTATAATGCAGGCGCTGCTAGCCGTGTTGCTCTTGTTCACTTCCTGCAGTGACCGGGTAAAAGATAATTTGGGTGATGAGACAAATTTTTTAAAGGTCACCGTCAACGATAAAGTAGAGATTTACAATAACGTATCTGCCCGCTGGGTAGAGGGGGGCAATAGCTTAGAAATTACGGGCACTCGAGATGGATCCTCTTGGATGAAAATCAACGTACTGGCCAAAGATGCTAGAGTTTCCGTGGGCACCTATATGTTGGATGACGACTCTACATTCGATATTGTAGCGACCTATTCCCGAATAAACGATAACCAGCAGGCGAATTTCGCAGCTACCCGAGGTACTGTTTCTCTCTTAGATGCGTTTACCTTCGAAATTGATGACCTCAACGAACATGCTATAGAAGGATCTTTCTCAGGAACCCTTATTGCCGTGCGGGGCCTAGAGGTGCTTGACGCTGTAGAGCTAAAAGATGGTTCGTTCAGCACGTCGATAAAAAAGCAGTAAAAAAAGAATTCCCTATCTCACGACGGGGAATTTCCTACTAGATATACTCCACAAAAATGTGGATAGTTTTGACGCACTTAAATATAGCAGTATTTTTTTAAATTCACAATGATTTGAATATAATTTTTTTGTGCTTTATCATTTTGGTGTTACTTGGCCACTAATACATCGCCTTCAAAGACGATTCCTTCCCAACCATGCTGGCTAAACTGACGAATATTTTGATGATCGGTTCCGGTCGGCGAATTCAGCACGGCCTGGTAATGTTCCGCGAAGAGTAGTAAAGTATCCGCTTTGGAAAGGCTATTGATGCGGGCAAACGCGAAAACCTTTGCGCTGCCTTGGTTTTGATGAGCGGTGTTGGAAGCCTCGCCATTGCTAAAAGCGGTTGCTGTGTGTTGGTAAAGATTGTCAATGTGCGCAATGACATCGGTAAACTGGATTCTTTTTGTACGCAAATCCTCCAGTAGTGTTTCGATTTTTTTCGACATAATATGTGATGATGAATGGTTCTTTTGTCTATCTCCTGCAAAACTATTATATATTTCGGAAAATAAGCAGGCAAACCGGTACAGTATGTATCTTTGGAGGATGGACATATCGGCTACCATGCAACCGCTTATACATTATGGGCTACATTTTCTAGCACCAGCAGGAATCGCCTATCTTTTTTATCGTCAACGCTGGAAGTTTGCTTGGTTGATTTTATTGAGCACGATGCTGGTCGATCTGGATCACCTTTTGGCAGATCCGATATTTGACCCCAATCGCTGTAGCGTGGGCTTTCATTTGTTACACTCTTATGTGGCCATAGGCATTTACACGGTGCTGTTCCTCTTTTCGAAGCGCGGCTCGGTGTTGCAACTCATTACGTTAGGTCTGTTGTTCCATATGCTGACGGATTTTATTGACTGCCAATTAGGAAAATGGCTTTAACACCGGCTTGCCGCTACGTACAAGCATGATGCGTCGAGCTACAGCCGACCAGCCCGCTGAGCGCGAACTGCATTTTACAGGACTTATTTCTTGGGCTGACTTAGCACTGCAGATAGCAGAATTTCTCATCCGCTTGTCGCTTCGTCTCAACAGAAAAATGATTAAGGTGTTTCAGCAGGAATGTTCGTACATTGGCTTTGATAAATAAGTTACCAACGTAAAACCACGATTCCAGATGAAAACCATATGCCATTTCAGTGCGCTTCTTATGGCGTTATCATTTTTTTTCTGCCGTTGTGCGGCGGACCAGCATAACGATACCACATACTCCGGACTAAAGAAAGTAAACTTTGAAGGGATCGTGCACGGCGACTCCACGCATCTGTTTGTCTTGCGTAACCCGCAAGGTGCTGAACTGTGCATGACAAACTATGGTGGACGTATCGTGTCACTCTGGATTCCTGATCGATCAGGAACATTTAGAGATGTAGTATTGGGCTTTGATCATATCGACGAATACACGGCAAAGCCCTCTTCATTTGGTGCGACAATCGGTCGCGTAGCCAATCGTATAGACCACGGAAAGTTCATTTTGGATGATGACACCGTACGATTGGATATTAATAGTGGCGAGCATAGCATACATGGCGGCGCGTCGGGCTGGCAAAACCAAGTTTTTACGGGCAGACAGCTTTCGGATAGTAGCTTGCTGCTAAGCTATACCTCACCTGATGGCGAAGGTGGATTTCCTGGCAAGGTGGCTGTGCAAGTCCGCTACACGTTGACAGCGGATAATAGCCTAGCTATTCACTATACCTGTAAAGCGGATAAGAGAACGCCAATCAATATGACCAACCACAGCTTCTTCAATTTGTCTGGAGACCCCAATAATACGATACTGCAAGATAGCTTGTATGTCAATGCCGATAGTTTTACGCTCTTGCGCCAAGATTTGATCACTACCGGCGATTATTGGCCGGTCGCCCATACGCCATTTGATTTCCGGACAAAAACTGCTATTGCCGATGCCTTAGGCAAACCAGGAAATGCCGCCGATCAATTAGCCATCGTACAGGGCATAGACCATAATTTTGTTTTAAATACACAGCGGGATTCTACTCGGCTTGCGGCAAGCCTATACGCTCCCAAAAGTGGCATCCAGATGGATGTGTATACAGACCAACCGGGGCTACAGGTGTACACGGGGAATATGCTGGATGGATCGCGCAAAGGAAAAAGAGGTATTGTTTATAAAAAACAAGCAGGCATTTGCCTAGAATCGCAGTATTTCCCAGACTCTCCCAATAAATCTGATTGGCCATCGACCATACTAGAGCCTGGCGATACATATAGTCATGTATGTGTGTATAAGTTTAGCGCTAGGGATTGAGCGTATAACGCTTGTTGGTACACAAAAACGAAGCTGTACAAGGAATAATATCGAAACAAGTCGGCCTCCAGCCCGAATCATGGTGGAGGCCGATGGTATGTCAACACATCGTGTTAATGGAGGGTGGGGTCAAAGCTGCCGCCCCAATTGCTGTTTTGCGCTACTGTTGGGCTTCTGTCCATTACCGATTGCTGGATAGGGAAGAAGTAGAATGTTTCCGGAACGCGGTTTATTTTTTCACCTACGATGGGAACTTGCAGGGTACTGTAGCGAAATTGACTTTCCACCAGCTGATCATTATCAACGAGCTCTTTCGCCGCAGCCAAGCTCATATCCGTTCCGTTTGCGTTGATGGCAATGGCCTCGACACCGTGCTTCGTCGTGCCATCCAAAATATCCAATCTGCGTAACCTCCGCAAATCCCAAAAGCGGTGACCCTCAAAGCAAAACTCTATATTTCGTTCGGCCAGCAAGGCGTCGCGAAGTTGCTCCTTCGTGCTGGCATTGATGCCATACGCACCGTCGTTTCCAGCCTCAATGCCCGCACGCTGGCGAATTTGTTTCAAGAGCGCCAATGCTGTCGAAAAATCTCCTGTTTCATTGGCTGTTTCGGCATAGTTGAGCAAAACCTCGGCAAATCGCATCAGCACAAAATCAATATCATACTGTGTCTGTACTTCGGTTTGTAGCAAGGAAAGCCGACTATTTTTCAGGATAAAGAAACCGCTATAGCGACTCAGGTTTGTCGAGCTTACACTCGCGTTAGGGTTTACGCCGAAGTCATCCAATGCGTCGGCCAAGCCCAATGACGTGTATTGGCGCTTACCTACTTTTCTAGAAACTTCGTAGACTTTAGCATTCCATACAATTGATTTCTCAAATCGCGGGTCACGGTTTTCCCAATAGCGCTGTAGAAATTCGTTGTCTGAGCGGTAATATTTGCCTGTTGGGTCATTATAAAGCTTGCCGTCGGCCATAGGGAAAGCTTTGACAAATTCCCAGCTAGGGACGGCGTTCGCTGGACCTCTGCTCTCCGACCCGGGGCGCACGCCATAATCCCAGTTTGCTGTTTTGTTGGGGTAGGCATTGATCACAGCGAACACCACCTCGGGACCTTTTTCCTGCAACGTGATATTGGCATAGTCGGGTGTAAGGCTGTAACCCTCGGCAAGCAGCTGTTCATAAGCCAGTTTATTCGCTGCATGAGCCGTAGCCCAGTGTACATTACCGTATGGATTTCCTGGATTAAACTGCGGGGATGCCATATATAGCAAAACTTTTGCCTTAAAGGCCGTTGCAAAGTTGCCATCGATGCGGCCATAATCGGATGATCCTTTTTGTATGGTTTTGGGGAGGTAGGCGATGGCCTCATCCAGATCCTTCAGCATCAGGTCAAAGCATTCTTTGGTACTGTTTCTCGGCACCTGCAGATCATCCTGTGCTAGGTCTTGCGCAGTAGTTACGTAGGGCACGCCACCATGATGCTTCACCATATCAAAGTACATATAGGCACGCATAAATAAGGCCTGACCGATCACATTTGACTTTTGATCTTCGTTTAGGCCGGTGCTTGCCGCTACTTTTTCAATAGCAGTATTGATCTTCCTGATTTCTTCATAATCCCACGATTTGAATGTCGTGTTTTGGATGGTGACCAAATTTGTCGTAAAGCTGATGTTTACCAATTGGTCGCTGTATAAATCGGCTTGCGTGTTCCAATTGCCAAATAAGGTATAGAGATTGGCCAGGTACGCGTTCACGAGATTCGGGTCGTTCCACACCTTTTCCTCATCCAACGATTGCAGATCTTCAATAGAAAGGGTATTGCTGCAGGAGGTGAACAATAGGGAAGCTAATAGAAATTGAACTATATTTTTCATGATTTGTCCTTTAAAATTTAACATCTAATCCCAATGTGAATGTCTTCATGACCGGATAGGAGTCATAGTTGAGTTGTTCGGGATCTTGAAACTCGGTCATCGGCGATAGCACAAAGAGGTTTGATCCATTGAAAAACAGGCTGACACTTTTCAACTTGATCGTATTTACCCAATCGGTGGGCAGGGAGTACGTGATATTTAAGTCGCGTAATCGCATGTAAGCGCCGTTCCGGATCCAAAAGGTGGAGGGCATACTTCCAGATTCGGCCCAATTGCTACCTACCGGCCTTGGATATTTTGCGTCGGTATTGTCGGTTGTCCAAACATCGTCCGTCCAAAGTGGATAGTACGGTCTGAACGTTCCGCCGTGCTGGCGAACACCGCCACCTTCCTGGTTGCTGATCATGCGGTCATACTTCAGTACACCCTGGAATAAGGCTGATATGGAAAAGTTTTTCCAGGCGGCGTTAAGTGCGAATCCGTAATTATAGCGCGGAGAATTATTGGTGGATAGTAAATCCTCATCGTTTTCATCAATTTTTCCATCGCCGCCGTCGCTAAAGTTTGCTCCTCGAATATCGTCGAATAAGATCATTCCGAGATAGGGTGCTCTTCCATAGGTGGTGAAGCCTGCGGCCAGCAACTCATCGAGTTGCGCTTGTGTGCGCACGAGATCCACTGCCCGCAATCCTGTGAGGCGGTTATGCGGTCTTCCAATTCGGGAACGGAAATGCATATTTCCGTTGGGGCCATAGGCTGGCTCTTCATCATAGATATCCCAGCGGTCGATGGCGTAGCCGATGTTGGCGGAGACTCCGTAAGCAACTTGCCCGAGGTTGTCGTTCCAATTCAAGGTAATTTCGCCACCGCGATAGCTTCGCGCAGCATAATTTTCCTTGGCCAGCGTTCTACCGTAAGTATCTGGTAGTCGAATTGTCCGGCTGGCCAAAATATCGGTTTCTTGCCTTAAGAAGGCATCAACGCTACCGCTTAACTTATGCTGTAAAAAAGCGAAATCTATCCCCCCATTATAGCTTTGCGACCTGGTCCAGGTAACCAACGGGTTAGGCGTATTGCCATATGCCAAACCATTGTAGTAGCGATCACCAAAAATGGAACCCGTCGTGGTATTGTATTTCTCTGCGTAAGTAAACTGGCTGATGGGATCGGCATTTTCATCCAGATAGTTCCCCGTAGTACCGTAGGAGGCACGGATTTTAAGATCGTTTACGGTTTTTTTGATACCCGAAAAGAAGCCCTCTTCAGACAAGCGCCAAGCGGCCGACATGGACGGGAAAAATCCCCATCGCTTTTCTTCCGGAAATAGTACCGCGCCATCGTACCGGAATGAGAACTCGGCTATATATCGATCGGCAAAGTTATAGTTGACGCGACCGATTGCCGCCTGACGGGCATTGATGTTTTCAAAGGCATTGGTATACCGGAAGGTGCGATCTGTTGGATAGACAAACATTTGGTCTAAGGCGGTAATTGGATTTTCGGCGAGCGAGTTGATATTCGTCAATCCAAATTCCCACTGCTCGAGCGATAGCATCGCGTCAATGTTGTGCCTGCCGAATGCGCGCGCATAGTTTAAGAACCAGTTCAACTGATACTCCCATTTGCGTTGCGAAACGTAATCCACAAAGGGTTGTGGCTGGCTAAACGTAAAGATGTTGATCCTGTTTTCATCCGGCGGGGCGGGAATGAATCTGTTTCCAGACGGATCCAAAGACTGAAAGGTGTAGTTTTTCTGAAAACTCATGTAGCGCTTGCGTAGATAGTCTTCTGCCAGGTAGCTACCCACAACTCTGGTCGACAAGCCGGGCACAAGCTTGTCCAATTTTAGGTTTAGCGAAAGGATAGGATTTACCTGCCGTACTTTTCGATCGATGTACCTATCGCCCAGCACTTGGTCGATCACGTTCCAGGCCTGCCAGCTGCCCATAGGCGTTTGCACGGGAAAAGGAGTCTTGGAGGATGACGGTGAGCCATCTTCATTCAAATAAAATGGATACATCTTCGGCCAATTAAAGGTTACCCGGTAGAAATCGGAAACATCAAAATCGTCGTCATTTGATGATGTGCTGAATGGCCAGAAAAACCGATTGGAATTTGTTTGGTTGGCTGCAATGTTCAAATCGATGCTAAACGCATCAGATATTTTTGCCGAAACATTGCTTCGGATATTAAACTTTTCGTGATCCAACGATTGATAAGACCCATTTTCTCCGCGATAGTTGACCAAGGCGAAGTAAGTGATGCGATCGCCGCCTCCGTTTACGCTAACCGATTGCCGGTGGCTAAATGGATTTCTCCAGATCCAATCGTTGGCGTTGTAGCTCCTGTTGGCGAAGTAGGCGAATTCGTCCTCACCATTGGGGATAGGAAGTCCCTGGAATTCCGCTACCCGGTTTTGATAGATAAGCTCGTCTGTCGCGGTCGTCAGATCGGCCAATAGTGTCTGGGTAGGGCTGTTAAAGGTATAGTTGCTCTGCACGTTGAAAACGGGCGCTTGGCTTACCCCTTTTTTCGTCGTGACGACCACCACACCATTCCCCGCACGGGTGCCATACACCGCTGCGGTAGCAGCATCTTTCAAGAAGCTCATTTGATCGACTTCATTGGCTTCCAAAACATCAAATGCTGCTTTATCACGCACAATGCCGTCGATGACATAAAGAGGCTCCGCGAAGCTACCACGAATGCGAAGCCGCGATGAGGCGCCTGCCATTCCCGACGTGTTCGTGACGTTAACACCCGGCGCCCGCCCAGCGAGGGTGTTAGAGAGGTTGGATGGGGATACGCGAACAAGATCATCGGCTTTAATATTGCTGATCGCACCGGTGATGTTTGCCTTCCGTTGCGTACCATACCCCACAACGACGACCTCTTCCAGCGAGCTTTGGTCGGGCTGTAAGGTAATAGCCAGGTTGGATTGGTTGGCCAGGGTTAGCTCCTGTGCGATGTAACCCATGTATTTGATGACCAGCACATCGCCGGGCTGTGCAAGGATAGCAAATTTTCCGTCGACATCTGTTGATACGGCGTTGCTGCTGTTCTTTACCGAGATGGTCGCGCCGATGATCGGTTGGCCGGTCTCATCTACGATACTACCGGTGACCGATTGTTGGGTTACGGGAACCTGCCAACGGTATGCTGGCAAAATGCTTGCTTTCGCCTCTTGGCCCATTATAAAAAGGGGAAAGAGGAAAAGACAGGACACCTTCGAGAGTTCAGATAAGGTCTCTTTTTTCATTTCTTAGTTAGTTTTTTCATGGTTAATGAGCCCTCCATGTATATCATGGCTCGCTGTGTAGCTCCATGTACATGTCGGTTTCATAAATGTTTTTTGGTATAGGCGGCTTTGCTGAGGGTAGGAAAGTCCATCCATATCGTGTTAGTAGTTACTTGTCTTGTTTGATTAAAGACGTGCGTATTTGTTGGTTTAGAGAAAAGAATGTGACATAGCTTTTCGAAGCAAAGCTTAGGGAGGGGAGCGGTCTCGTAAGTTCATTTCAATAGTATGGAATGTATTCATGTTTGGTTGACTTGCATGCTTATATAAGTGCGGAAGCTAAGAGCTCCAGTACGTTAGTTAGGTAGATTTTTCACATATCACGTCTATTCGAAAGTTAGATTCTTTCAGAATAGATCAACCGGATATTCCTTAAAGCTAATTATAAATTGTTATAAATAAGAGATCTTTTTTAAAAATTTTATTAAACTATCTATGAAATATAAAATATTTGGTGTTTCTACAACTCGATTATTTTAGCTAACTTGAACCATTTACCCACTATGAATCAATTAAAATGGGGACGATAGATAAGCTGCGGTTGAAGGCGGACACGGTTTCCGCAAAAGATCGTAAAATATATAATCTGAAATTGCGGATCCTAAAAACCATTTTCGAGCACCGCACGCTATCGGTAAGCGATATCGCTAGCCGCGTGCACCTAAGTCTACCTACGTTGAACAATATGTTAACGGAACTGTTGAACGAAGGGCTGATAGAACACCGAGAGAAAGGGGAGTCGCTCGGTGGAAGGAAACCAAACTTATACCAGCTCTGTGACGGGGTATTTACCATTCTTTGTTTAGAAATAGAACGTTTTGCGGTTCGCCTGGTTGCTTTAGACAATAATAATGAGCTCGTCTATGAGGCTAAGTCTTACTCACTATCGCTAAGCAAAGAGGCTTCGGATGTTAGCGAATTGGTCGCGATCATCACGCGATTTGTCGAGGAGCATCACGTAGATTGGAACATGATCAGTGGCATCGGGGTCTTGATGCCCGGCCTTGTGGATTCTGCGCGAGGGCAAAACCAGACATTTTTCGTAGCTCCCGGTTTCAACCTACAAGCCCATTTGGAAAGTCTTTTTAACAAACAGGTCTTTCTGTTGAATGATGTCAAAGCAGCCGCCCTGAGCGAACTGAATTTTGGAGCGGCTCGCGGCCTAAAGAATGTATTGATTATCCAGATGGATTGGGGCATAGGTTTAGGTATCCTGATTAATGGGGAGGTGTATATGGGGCATGAAGGCTTCTCGGGCGAAGTGGGGCATATGGTTTTCGTGGAAGACGGGCAGCTTTGCTATTGTGGCAAAAGGGGCTGTCTGGAAACGGTAGCTTCCGGTGTTGCATTGGTCAATAGAGCCCGTGAAGATATCCATCAACAAATGCCTACTTTGTTGAGCGAACGCTACCATGTCGAGACGCTGCTGCCGCAGGATATTATCGAAGCGGCACATGCAGGCGACCAATATGCCATCGACTTAATATACAACCTGGGGAAAAATTTAGGTAAAGCCATGTCTTATCTTATCCAGTTGTTTAATCCAGAACTTATTGTGATGAGTGGCAAATTTGCCGATGCAGGCTCGCTGATCACCTTACCAATTCAACAGGGCATTCAAACCTATGCGATGAATGCGTTGAAAAATAGCTGTCGGCTTGAGGTTTCTACGCTGGGGGCAAATGGGTCGATAAAAGGAATTGTATTGTATTCGATAAACCGATACTTCGATACGCTATTTTGATCCTATACATGGTGGGCACTACATAAATTAAGGGCGTCTCCCACTTGATATCAAGCAAGGGAGACAGCCCTAACCACCATGAATAAAACATTAAAAAAACAAATATTGTATATGTAATTGCATTAACTAACTGATGTGTCGAAATTAATCGATCGATAATTATTTTTTATAAAAATAGGTTTTGCGTATTAATTTTCGGTAAAAATTAGATTAGAATTAAATTAGAATTGCAAATGGCCGTCGAGAGGTATAGGTATTTTCGTTGCTAATGCGGTGCGAACCGCGATACGAGGGCTAACAAATATAGGTTTGAAGTCGTCTGTTAAGCGGAGTTTTTATGATTCACTTTCCCGTTCGCATGCTGTTTCGCTTGTCTGGCTTCGCGAAGTACCTGCATGATATGTTTTGCCAGCGCGTTTTGGAAATTAGCGGTTTTATTTTGATGTGCTGCGCTCGAAATAGAGGTTCCCAGATCTAACAGATGGATAGGACAAAGGCGTACGTTGGTTGCTTCGGGTTTGTCGTATGACTGCGTAGGACGGATGAAGTTAAATGGAACCCTGCTATCACGAGAAGGGTTGATCGGAAATACGTTATGACATTCTTTCGAAGACACATCAGCTTTGTCGCTGCCTGCTGTATGTTGATCAAAATGACAGTTTACTGTTTTTCCTACGATGGATACAGCCCAAATGAAAAAGGTTTCTTTTTGCTGAAAAAAGGCATCTAGATTTTTCCATATGGCACATAGCGCATCTCTAAACAGCGCTTTCGCCAGCTGCTCTGAACCCACGCAATGGTGTATCAAGTTATAAATACCTGCTCCGTACTGTTCGTAGAGCAGTTCGAACGCCTTCCGGTCTCGAGCGGTAAGTAACTTGCAAAATTCGCTACTCAGCGTTTGGTTAAATGTTCCCATCTCTATTACCTATTCTTCACCAGAGGTTGTTCCAAATGAAGTAGTCTACCAATGAACCACTGGTATTCTAAAAGGTTTTGTAACAAAATTTAATACATGGCGCTTCCGTAGCTGATCCTACCTACAATGGATGTATGATAAAAGATTATGGCCGTCTCGCAATTACACGCGGAGACGGCCATGAGATGTTGTAGTACGCGAGATAGTTTACCCTACCTATCCTGCTGCTTTGTTTCGAGCAATTTTTGTTCAATCGCTTCCAGCAAGACGGTTGCATAGTCGCGATCGTTAAGCTTACCCGCATGGCCCAATGCACCCGGACTAAACACATTGATCTCCATAATTTTATCACCCACGATATCCAGGCCAACGAAATACATGCCGTCGTCATGCAATTTTTTGGATACCTTCTCCACCGTTTGAAGAAGCTTCTCATCGATTACAGCCGCCTGTGCTGTTCCTCCCTGGTGTATATTGCTCCGGATGTCTCCTTTTTGTTGTACGCGGTTCACACTGGCATACTTACCGTCGACGACAAGGGGCTTGCCATCAACGAGGAAAAAGCGTATATCGCCCTTGGTTGCGGCTGGCAGATACTCCTGTGCAAGCAAATAACCATCGCGGGCAATCACCTCAACGGTTTGTTTGAGGTTGTGGCGCTCGTCTTTTTTTAGCAGAAATACGTTTTTACCGCCGGAGCCTTTTAACGGTTTCAGGATGATCTGATCTTTCTGTCGATCTAAAAATTGGATAACGTCCTCATAGCTTCGCGTGATGACGGTTTCCGGGCGTATCTCTTTCGGGAATCGTTCCAAATACAGCTTGTCCGAAGCTTCCAACAATTTATCGGGGTCATTGATCACCCAGGTGCCCTGACGTTTGATTAGCTGGGCAAACTGCAAGGCGGTGGCCGATGCCCAAGGTCTACTGATCATATCCAGTACAGGATCAAATCGAATCCATAGAAGATCCATTTGCTTGGAGTCCACAAAAACTTTCTCCTTATCTCTTAGTGCGGCGAGCAAGGCTTCCTCGTCGGCAATCTCTTCGCTAGGTTCGATGATGCGGCAGTGCGCACCCACGCTCTGTTCGCCGTGATACGAAAAATCCGCTAGTCCGATGTAAAGGATTTTGTGGCCGCGTTTATGGGCTTTAAAGGCCAAGAGCGTGGTCGTGAATACAACCTCTTCTTTATGGGTTTGGTTGATTAAAAATGCAATGTTCATATATACTTATTCGTAATTTATCATTTTAAAAATACTCGCGAAGTGATGCACCTCTTTGATCTTACTGACGTAAGGGTCTAGCAGGTAGCGAGGCTTTAATAGCGGCTGCTTTAAGATGCCCCGCTGCATTAAATCAGCGATGATCGGCAGATAGTCTTCGCGTATCTTTCCGATAGTCAGGATATCGATATCCTTTCCGGCTTGTATATAATGGATGAGTTCGGTAAAGCCTTGCAAGTAAAGAGCATCTTTTGTTAGCCCACCCGATCGATACACGCGCATCGTCATCGTGAATGCCGTTTCTTGATCAAAGCGATACTCCTCATGAAGCATATCAAAGGTCTCGACAAAGCTATGTCCCATCAACATATGTTGCACTGCCAATACCCGCCCCGCGAGAATACGTAGGCGGTCGTTAGTCAATCCGTCCACCAAGTATTCGGCCAGCACAGCCAAGCCCTCTTGCAATTGCTCGTAGCCCGGCACCCCCTGCCTGAAGAGGCTGAAGGTTTGCTCTTTCCCGTTGAAGTAGGTGATGATATGTGTTCCTACCTCATGCTGGATGAGCGCCGTGGCTCTTCGGCGACTTATTTTATATTGTTTGCTGATATTCAACACGCCATGGTTCACCATCACCCCCGAGATGTCTTCCCGAATGCGTACACTCGTACTAAACGTAGGGGCCTGTTGTTGAAGAAAGGATATTTCTTCCTTGGCCAGCTGTGCAAACTGCTTGGCATCCAGGTAATCATCTTCGTGCAGTTCGGGCTGCGGGATACTATCAATCGCAATCAACAACGCTTTTGCCAGCTCGTACAGATTGTCGCTCACATTTCCGAAAACCATCAAACTACCGTACTTAAAATCCGGCGTACCGCGGGAGCCCAGCATCGTCATCATATCATCCAGCTCTCGTCGCTTATCCCGAAATAGGTAGGCGATAGTCGGATCGTAAATATCTTCAATGCGTAAGTTGTACAGGTTGCGTTTCACCACATCCGGATCGATAGGCATCGGACGGTAATGAAATACGGGAGCCTGTCGGAATTTATCTTTTTTAAATTGCAACCAAGCGTCGTGTGCATTGATAGGCGTTGTCAATAGCAAAAAATCAAATCGCTGGCTTTCTTTTGCCAACACGGCATCTATCTCGTAAATCTCTTCGTTCAAGCGTTCATGAACTTTCATTTTAAAGTCTGCGGCACGCACATTGGTGTGTACCCGAACGAACTCGAAGAATAGTCGCGAAAGGCTTTTGGCTAAGCTTTCCCGCATATTGCGCAGAATCAATGGTAAGTGTTTACCTTCGCGGTCTTCATAACGTTTACGGATAGAAAGACCTAGGGAAAGCACCAGATTATCTTTTGCATCTTGAGCGTCGGCCAGGGGGGGCGTTTCTGGAGGAGTTGGTAGTTTCGTTCCTCTTTTCAACTCGACAAATAGCTCTGGAGATTCCGTACGAATGTTTTTCGTTAAGTACTCTGCCAGCCCCAACGCATTCTTCTGCGATAGGTGTATGGCTACGTCAGATGCCTGATCCTCATCCTCGGCGTTCCAAACCTCCACCAACAAGCAGGTGCCGAATTCTTCGGCTAAGGCTTTTGCCGTTTTGGTTATCCAACTATTAATCTCTTGATTTGATTTGTCAGGGGCATAGATTACGCTGGCTAACTCCGACTTGGCCAGTTCCGCCAGTAACCTGTCTTTTCCATCCATCGGTATTCTATAGATGAATAGGTAGGGCACTATCTTGTTAAAGACAATTTTCCCGGTGTTTGGTATCTGTTTGTGTATAGGGGTTTTGTCTTTAATAGCGCGCAATATCTGCGGTAATACTTTATCTAGTGCTTCCATACCCGGGCATATTTTGCAGGTCCTTTAGCACGTGCAGAAGAAGCTGCTTGTAAGCCTGAATGACAGGCATAAACGGAACGCCTGTCCACTCATCCATAAAATCTTTCCTGAACTCAATGGAGAGTACACAACCCTTATCACCAAACTTTCCAAGGATGTGCTGCGCCAAATTACCGCCTTTGAATTTTACATTTTCCCTAATATCAATCGCCTGGTCGATGATTTGTTGGTTGTTGACACTTTTCAACACACGATCAATCATCGGGCGCCAGCGTTCCTGGTTATAATGGGTACCCAGGTTGATCTGTGGATTTGCCGCCGTGTCGACTACCTCCTCTGGATTCATTCGTCTGGCGTTGTAGCTATGCAGGTCGAAGACAATAAAGTAGCCATGCTGCGCTATGGTGTCTTCGATCCAAGCATCAATTTGCCTGTACATGCTGCTGTGGTCTTCCTGTAGCGTGGCCAATAATGTTGCTGGTGGTTGCTCCCGCCATACTTCCAGTCCCCAAGCCAATGCTGGGGTGAGGTAAATCGCTTCGTCCATCTTCCTATTGATGTCTAATTGAAATCGGGATGTGCGCACGATAAATTGATTGACGGGGAGTTCTGCCATACTGCCGGTATACGGGTCTTCTTCACGCAGCTGTTGCGTATCTTCCAATTGATAATAGGGAAGTAGTGCAGGGTCAATATGATGACCATCATGGATAGCAAAAGCCCAAAACGGGCTGTCGGATTTTTTTATGTTATACTGAAAAAGTTTTGGCATAAAGTATGAGATTGCTTTCAGTATGTATAACGTGAGAGCAGGTAAATAGTTTGCAAGCACCGCGTGCAGCTTGCGCTCTGCGCGTGTTTCCAGCCACTTCGTTGACCGCGCATGGAAAGGCCTATTGCGTTTAGCAATAGGCCTTTCCATGCTGCTTATTTGAACCGGGCTAGATACGCTTAATGCTTCTCTAGAAAGGTGGCGTAGGCGGTCAATACATCTTTTAAAAACGTTGCACTGTCGTCCTTTGTTAGTTTTCCCTCCTCGTCGAAAAGGTTTTGCACATTGGCGATGTACACCTCCGGTTGCTGCAGCGTAGGCATGTTCAAAAACACGAGCGACTGGCGGAGGTGGTGGTTGGCGCCGAAACCACTCACGTTGCTGATGGATGAAGAGACCACAAGGGCGGGCTTACCATCCCAACAGCTTTGTCCATAGGGGCGCGAGGCCACATCAAGCGCATTTTTAAGCACGCCGGGTACAGACCGGTTGTATTCTGGTGTAATGAATATAACGCCGTCCAAAGACTTGATTTTTTCCCGGAAAGGCCCGTAGCTCGCTGGGCTTCCATCTTCATCAAAATCTTGGTTGTAATGCTCCAAATGACCGATTTCAATAAGCTCCATGCTATTGCCTTCAGGAGCATTTTCTATAAAAAAATGAGCGATTTTTTTGCTGAACGATCCGCGCCGTAACGATCCGACGAGGATGCCTATTTTTTTGTCTGCCATACTATTTCGTTTTGTTGTTAGTAAGAAAACAACGGTAGACAGATTAAGTTCTTTCCTTATTCCTAATAAAAAGAGGAGCAACATGTGGCTGCTCCTCTTTTTCGCATCGGACTTACTTAACTTCAATAATCGTTCGCTCATGATTATTTTCACCATCCGGTGGGGGAGGTGTATCGTCTTTCTTTTTCTCAACGGTGATTTTGCACTCGGTCAGTAGCGCCGCTAAGGCACCTACAGCAGCAAATATGGGCGCGAAAACAACGCCAACAACACCTATGGTAACGGGAAAACTCATGATTTCTTTTCCAGATTTATCGGAAATACTGATTTTGGTAACATTCCCTTCCGCAATAATCTCCTTGATTTTCTTCAGAAGGTTCTCGCCATTTACGAAAAAAGTTTCTTTGATTGACATAGTATTTTATTTTTAAGGGTTTAATAATACAACAATTTGATGCCGTGCTTGTTTACGGTAAACGTAGTTTTTCAAGCATTTGCATGCGGATATTAGTTTGATGCTGAAGCAGTTTGTCATAGTCTGATTCCTTGTCCGTCAGCTTCATAACGAGTACGAACAGTTCGATAGCGAGGAAAAACAGCATAAACAGCAGATAGACGAAGATTCCTATTTTTGAAGAGGTGACTACATCATGCAGAAGCGTGAGTTCATCCAAGAAGCCCGTTTTCGCTTTAAGTTCCTTTTCTTTCCGCTCTTTGATCGTGGTGATCGAAGCTGCAAGTTCAAACTTCTTCGTTTGCAAGGTTTCGATCTGTCTATGCAACTGCTCCATTTCTATTTTCTTCGGGTTCTCCATAACCGACCTGTTCGTGGAGCGCGTGCTGTTCAGCTCTTTTCCCGTATTGTCTTTCGTTACACTGTTGTTGGTATACGTGGTGACGATAACGGGGTTCTTCTTTAGATCTAAACTAACTGCGTCATACTTTTGCGTCGCTGCGGCAATCATGGTATCCAGATCGGCAATTTGTTTCTGCAAGTCGTCTTCCGATTGCTTTACGGCCAATTTTACGCGCTGGTCCATGACTTGCGCTTTGCGGAGTTCGATGTCGTCCTTAAACGTGATCTGGTCCATAATAAAAGCGCCCAATATAGACATCACAACGGCCAGCAAGACCCGGAAGCCACTTGACCAGGCACTTACTTTTGTCGACAGGATGATGATTCGTTCGATTTGGATAATGACAAATGCCATCAGTAATCCGCCGACTATCCCACCCAGCAGCGGCAGATGCAGATAACGCGTAGCAAAACTGTAACCGATGAATATCCAAACCAATACGATCAATAGCATGGCCGAGGTGTATTTCTTTACATTTTTTGCAGATTGTTCACTGGAATTTTTTACCAGATTATAATTGAAACCGGTCAGGAAGCATCCGAGTTTAAGCCACCAATCTTTCATTTCCTAGAATTTTTTTGATAATAAATAGGTTTGTGTGATCGAGGCCATCCCTTTCATAAAACCACGTTTATAGGCCAAAATGGCGCGCTCACAAAAGCCAGCGTCACTCTTCAGTGATTGCTCAAATTCGTTCACTTTTTCCATATGGGCCAGTAAATCTGTTTGCTTGATTTTTAGTTCGTCTACTAAGTCGATCAACCCGGCTCGTCCGCGAGAATGTATGTGAAACTCTATATCTTTCATCAGCGATTCGTGGTACGTTTTTATTTGGTGAACCAAAATTTCCAAATCATACTTAATCAGCCGGATATTATCGTTCTTATACCCTTCATCAGGGCTGATCAATGCATCGTTGAAGCCGCGGTTTTCAAAGTCCTGCTGCAGGTAAGCATAGATTAGGAAAATACCCTGCTGATCATGTACCGATGCCCCATTGAGCTGGCTATTATCAACGCTAATTTGCTTCGTTGTTTCGGGCGACGGAACCGCCGTCGCTGCCTGCGCTGTAGCTTCCTTTTTCTTAAATCGTGTAAACCATCCCATTGTCGTTGTTTTTTCAAATGTACATGGTCAGTAGGCGATTGAAGTAGTGGTTTTAGGTGAGCGCAACCAAAACGTAGGCGAAAGGCGGAAGATTGTCGGTAAAAAAAACGGATCTCTTGTGTAACAAAATCTGGCAAACCTCTACTTATAGTAAAAAAAGCTACAGACCATGAGTTTACAAATAACCGGATTAACAAAGACATACAAAAATGGCGTTAAAGCGCTTGATCATATTGATCTTGAAATAGGAAAGGGCATGTTTGGCTTACTAGGGCCAAATGGTGCGGGAAAGTCGTCATTGATGCGTACTATCGCGACCTTGCAACAACCCGACAGGGGTAGCATCCGATTCCGTGATATAGACGTCTTGCACGACAAGATGAGCCTGAGGAAGGTGTTAGGCTATCTTCCGCAGGAGTTTGGCGTGTACCCGAATATATCGGCGCAGGAACTGCTGGATTATTTCGCGCAACTAAAAGGGATTACGAGCAGGGTAGATCGAAAGAAGATTATCCAGGAAGTACTTGAAATCACCAACTTGTTTGATGTGCGGGATAAAAGTGTGAGTGGCTATTCGGGCGGGATGAAGCAGCGTTTCGGCATTGCGCAGCTGTTGCTTAACCGGCCACAACTGATTATTGTTGATGAGCCAACGGCAGGTCTAGACCCTGCCGAGCGACAACGTTTTCTGAATGTGTTGCGGGAGATAGGTACCGATAATACCGTGCTTTTTTCGACACACATCGTGGATGATGTGCGCGAGCTGTGCCATGAACTGGCCATTTTAAATGGGGGTAAGGTATTGTATCGGGGCACGGCACAACAGGCGGAGGACAGCCTTGCCGGTAAGATCTGGACAAAGACCATTGCGCGTGCAGACTTCGAAGCAGAAAGCCTGCTGTACAACATTATTTCATCGAACTACAATCCAGATAATTCCCTAAACATTCGGATGTATAGCGCGCAGCGCCCCGACGATTCGGTTCGCGAAGTGAAGCCTATATTGGAGGATGTCTATTTCGTAAACCTTAAAAAAGAAGCACAGCATGTTTAGTTCGATTTTTCTTTTTGAGCTCAAGCGTTGGATCAAGAATCCGGCATTTTATATCTATGCTGCGCTGTTTTTTGCTTTTGCACTATTCAGTATGAGTACGAGCTTGGGCGTATTCGATCAGGCAACAGCCAGCACATCGAATCCGGTCTATGCCAACTCTCCACAAAGTGTGAGCGGTATGCTCAATGCGTTGTCTATCTTTGTGTACTTCGTGCTACCGACCATTGTGGGTGGTTCTATCTATAGGGATTTTCGGTACAATGTGCACCATGTCTTGTTTTCCTATTCGCTAGACAAGGCTTCCTATCTTTCTGCAAAATTTTTAAGCTCGCTCTGCGTCACGATCCTGATCGTTTGCACGACGACCTTCGGGTTTTTAGCGGCGCAGTTCCTGCCTAATGTCAACCCAGACTTACTCGGGCCTAACCATCTTTGGTCTTACCTGCAAGCCTACTTTTACTTCGTTATACCAAACTTAATTCTGTTCGGGGCCATCGTCTTTGCGTTGGTTACGTATACACGCAATATCTACATCGGATTTATATTTATCATTTTCCTATTTGTGCTGGATGCCTTTTTGGGTCAATTGCGAAGCAATATGGACAATGAGTTCCTTGCCTCCCTCATCGATCCGTTTGGTTTCGAGGCTATGCGTTTCGAAACGAAGTATTGGACTATTGACGAGCAAAACTTTCGAAACATTCCTTTCCAAGGGGCCATTGTGTACAATCGTCTTATTTGGCTCGGCTTAGGCATAGTGGTGCTCGCTTTGGTGTACTTAAATTTCGATTTCTCCCAATCGGGGATACAGTTGGGTAAAGCCAAGGCTGGCAAGCGCGTCACCAAAAATAATTTTGGTAGCATCATGGCGATTGATCTGCCTCAGGTGAATCTTGACTTTTCTTTTGTGGCTTATCTAAAAACAGCCTGGCGCCTGTCGCATTACGACTTCCGCTACATTGTGCGCAATTGGATATTCATTATCATGATGATTTTTGCTGTGCTGCTTGTCGCCGTCATGGCCTCATCTTCAGGACAGCTTTATGGTACAGAGACGTATCCCGTAACGTGGAAAATGTTAAAAGATACGAGCAGCATCTATAGCTTCTTTCTAACCTTAATCATTTATCTGTTTTCTGGCCTGTTAGTGCAGCGTGCCAGCCTGGCCAATATGCATCTGGTGGTTGACGCTACCGCTGTACCTAATTGGACGCTGTTTCTCTCCAAGTTTATTGCGATGATTAAGATCGCCTGTTTGGTGCAGCTCATCAGCATGCTGACCGGTGTTGGCTATCAGCTCGCTCAAGGCTATTTTCACGTGGAGCTGTGGCACTATCTGTATGAACTTTTTGTGCTCGACTTCCTGAATTACATGATCCTGATTTTGTTTGCACTCTTTATCCACTCGTTTTTTAAAAATTACTACGTCGGCTTCTTTGTGTGTTTGGTTATCGTGATTGCTGTTCCTTTGCTGAGCAAAGTAGGCATTGAGCAGTCTATCTTTAAGTTTAACGAGGGGCCTAGCTATAGTTTTTCGGACATGAATGGTTATGCTGACGTGCGCCATTACATTTGGTATAAGGTTTACTGGCTGCTTTTCGTGTTGTTTCTAAGTGGTATTACCTTGCTGTTTTGGCGCCGTGGCATCATTGCGGATGTGAAAGACCGTTTACGTACAGCTAAAAGCCGCTTAACAAGCACGGTGTATATTCCCAGTGTATTCGCCCTTACTGTATTTTTAGTATTAGGTTTTGCCATTTATCGGCAAACCAATGTCCTCGAGAGGTATGTATCGGTGAAAGAGCATGAGCAGGAGCAAGTGGACTATGAAAAGAAATACAAAATGTACGATGGGCGTCCGCAGCCCCGCATTGTGGACGTCAAGGTAAATATGGATATTTACCCGACGGAACGCAATTTTCTTGCGAAGATCAACTATGTCTTGAAAAACAAAACCGGAACAGCTATCGATTCTATCTTTATCAATTACAATGATTTAATGGATTCTATACATATCGCCGGTGCGAAGCGGGTCAGAAAAGATAGTCTTGCAGGCTTCGATATTTTTTCCTTAAGTACGCCTTTGCTGCCTGGCGATAGTCTCGCCATGTTTGCACAGGTGAAAAACAAACCAAACAACTTTTTGTATGATAGGTCGCCGATTTTAAGTAATGGCACGTTTATCAATAATAGCTATTTCCCGAATATTGGCTACCAAGAAGGCGTGGAGTTGGTGGACAACGATGTGCGTAAGAAATATGGATTGCCAAATCGCGACCGGATGGCAGAGCCAAACGATACGCAGGCGCGGCAGAACACGTATATCGCGAATGATTCGGATTGGATTCGTTTTGAAGCGACAGTAAGTACCGATCTGGATCAAACCGCTATAGCACCCGGTATTTTGGAAAAAGAATGGCAAGATAAGGGTCGTCGATATTTTCGCTATAAAATGGACCAGAAGATGTTAAACTTCTATTCATTTATCTCGGCGCGATACACGCTGAAAAAAGAACGTTGGCAAAACATTAATTTGGAAATTTACTACCACGACGGCCATACTTACAACCTCGACCGCATGATGGCTTCTATGAAGAAATCGCTTGATTACTATGGTCGCTCGTTTAGTCCATACCAGTTTAATCAGATGAGGATTATCGAGTTCCCCGTAACGCATGGCACGTTTGCACAGGCGTTTGCCAATACGGTACCTTTTTCGGAAGGCATCGGTTTTATCGCCAAAGTGGATGATGAAAACCCGGATGCGGTAGATTATCCATACAACGTTATTTCACATGAGCTTGCGCATCAATGGTGGGCGCATCAAGTGATAGGGGCAAATGTGAAGGGCTCTACAATGCTTTCTGAATCCATGGCGGAATACAGCTCGTTAAAAGTTTTGGAAAAAACCTATGGCCATACGCAGATGCGCAAATTTCTTAAAGAGTCATTGGATAGCTATTTAAGAGGCCGGGGTAACGAGCAGTTGAAGGAAAACCCACTGACGCGGAATGAAAACCAACAGTACATTCACTATAACAAGGGTGCTGTCGTGATGTATGCCATGAGTGATTTTCTGGGCGAAGCTACATTCAATAATTTTTTGAAAGAATATGTAGCCCGTGTGGCTTTTCAAGAAGCGCCGTACACCAATTCGCTGGAATTTGTCGCTTTGCTCAAACAGCATACGCCAGATTCGTTACAATACCTAATTAAAGACATGTATGAAACGATTACGCTCTATGATAATGATGTGCAAGAGGCTTCCTACAAAAAATTAGCGAATGGAAAGTATCAGGTCGACATTACGTTCAAAGTTCAAAAATACAGAACGAATGAAAAAGGAAAGCGTACATACACGGACGAACAGGGCAAAGGGTTGAAGGAAAAAATAGCCGGTAAAGACCAATCTTCGCTGCCCCTTCAAGACTATGTGGACATCGGTGTTCTCGGAAAGCGTAAGAAGCAGGGATCGCATGAGGTCGATCACGAGCTCTACCTTGCGAAGCATAAGGTATCTCGGGTAAATAATAAGGTTTCCATCATCGTGTCGGAACAGCCGACGGAAGTTGGTGTGGATCCGTACAATAAGCTGATTGATACGAATTCTGACGATAACCGAAAGAGCCTTTAATAAGCAGCCACTGTAAAAAAGTTTGAGATAAATGTCCTTGCAAGAGTCAGGCACCACGCATTTTAAGGTGCTTGAACGTCCTTGCGAGGAGGAGGCACGACGACGCGGCAATCTTACGTTATAAAAATGCAGATTGCCGCGTCAGGCTTTCTAAATGACGCATTTAAGGTGCTTGAATGTTCCTGCGCGGAGGAGGTTCGACTATGCTCGCAGAAGAAGACAAATCTTTTTGTCGATGCAAATTCATAGGTCAAATTGAAGTACTACATAATGTTAAACTATGGTTTTTGGCGGTACGGTTTATATCATTACTAATTTCAATAATACCACGTTATACACAGGGGTTACGTCAGATCTACAGATTAGGATGTATGAACACATCAACCATAAACATCGGAGATCTTTTTCGAAGAGATATAAGCTTTATAAACTCGTTTATTTCAAAAGCTTCTCGAGTATAGAGGAGGCTATCCATGAGGAAAAACGAATTAAAGCAGGTAGCAGAGCGAAAAAGGAAGCATTGATCAATAAGATGAACCCATTGTGGGAAGACCTGTACCAACGAGAGGTTAAATATTGGTAGTAAGAGATTGCCGCGTCATGCTTCCTCGCAAAGACGCATTTAACGGTCTGAATGTTCCTGCGAGGAGGAGGCACGACGACGCGGTAATCTTACGTCTAAAAAAATGCAGATTGCTTCGTCATGCTTCCTCGCAAAGACGCATTTAACGGTCTGAATGTTCCTGCGAGGGGGAGGCACGACGACGCGGCAATCTTACGTTATAAAAATGCAGATTGCCGCGTCAGGCTTTCTCGCAAAGACGCATTTAAGGTGCTTGAACGTCCTTGCGAGGAGGAGGCACGACGACGCGGCAATCTTACGTCTATAAAGATGCAGATTGCCGCGTCATGCTTTCTAAATTACGCAATTAAGGTGCGTGAACGTCCTTGCGAGGAGGAGGTACGAGGACGCGGCAATCTTACGTCTATAAAAATGCAGATTGCCGCGTCATGCTTCCTCGCAAAGACGCATTTAACGGTCTGAATGTTCCTGCGACGAGGAGGCACGACGACGCGGCGTTCTTACGTCTATAAAAATGCAGATTGCCGCGTCATGCTTCCTAGATGACGCATTCTAGGGTCTGAATGTCCTTGCGAGAAGGAGGTACGACGACGCGGCAATCTTACGTCTATAAAAATGCAGATTGCCGCGTCATGCTTTCTAAATGACGAAATTAAGGTGCTTGAACGTCCTTGCGAGGAGGAGGCACGACGACGCGGCAATCTTCCGATAAAAAAAGGAGATTGCTTCGTTGCCTTGCAATGAAGGTTACGGGTTCGTTTTTTGCCGCTACTTATATTAACGCTTTGTCCACTGATACTTCAGGCCTACCGTGTACCATCTTCCGGGCATCGGGATGGCGCCGCTTTCGAGGTAGGTAACATCAAATACATTCTGCGCATCGGCGTACACGGATACATACGGAAAATTATACGCTATGCGTAGATCGGAAAGGAAATAGGAGTCGTCGGATACGCGTTGGTTAAACCGATTTGCTATGGAGGCGCTCCAATGGTGTTGCGAGGCCGCTACAACTAACTTCGCTTGGTGTTTTAGGTTTTCCAAGCGATAGCGGGAAATAGCGTTGCTTTGCGATCTAAACGTCGGATCGAGGTAATTATAGCCTGCGTTCAAGCGAACTTTAAGCGTACCGCTCAACGGAATTTGATAATCTACGTTTGTATTCAATCCACGCACCGTGTTTTCCCCTAAATTTTCGGCTTGGTAGGGCCCCGCTTCGGGATTGTAACGCACCCAGTCCACAAAGTTGTTGATCTTGCGGTAGAAATATCCAGCGTGGGCGATGATTCGCTCATTGGCAAATTTTAAGGCACCCTCAGCCTGCCAGGCATCTTCGGGGCGTAGTGCGCTGTTTCCTGTGCTGGTAGGCTGCTTGATATAGAGGTCAGTGAAGGTTGGAATGCGTTGACTGGAACCCGCGTTTAATACCACTTTCCAATGCGGATCCAGTTTGTAGCCCAAATCAAAACCGGGATATACCTGCCAGCCATATTGTGTGTTGTAATTGACATACGCGCCTACATTGAGGATGATATTTTTTAAATTTTCTGTTCGGAATTCGGCATAAGCCCCATGGTTATTCCGGGCATGATTGCCCATGTTCGTGCTGTTTATGCGCTCCAGCCGCGATTCGAGACCAAAACCAAAGTCGCCAAATAGCGTGCTGTACCGGCTATTCAGCTCGGCGGAAAAACTGTTGTTGTAATGTTTGCTTACTGCGCTCGGCGTGTAGGCATAAAAATCTTCGTTGTAGCGGTTGCTGATGCGCGGACTTACATAAAAACGCTCGTTGAACTGATGTTTGGAGCTCACACTGGCAAAGACCGTTTCTACGGTTTCATGAGCATCGCGGTCGCCTGGCGCGGCATAGTAGGCGTTCGCACCGAAGTCGTTGTAGATGTAGCTTCCTAGCCATTCCAGTTCGTTATCGCCATCGATCTGAGCCTTGCCTTGATAGAACAGTTTCTGATTGTCTGATGCGGTGTTATACCGCTGCCCGTTAGATTTGTCTTTACTGTAAAAGAGCTGATGCTGATGGCTTTCTTTGAAAAGACTCGCGCCAAGCTGCGTCCCGGCCATGTAGTAGATGCCTGGCTTTTGTTCTTCATCTCTGTTTTTGAAGGAGCTTCCGCTGTAAACATTGGCCTGTATGGAGGTATTTGCAATGGTTTTCGTGATGATGTTCACAGCGCCTGTCAGCGCGTTGACGCCATAGATCCGGGCTGCAGCACCACGCAACACTTCAATGCGTTCAATAGCATCCAGCGGGATCGGTAAGTTCAGGCTGTGGTGGCCGGTTTGCGGATCAGAGACCTTGGCGCCGTTGAGCAAGACTAAGGTCTGATCAAAACTGCCGCCATCAATACTAATATCGGCCTGCGTACCAAATGGCCCACGCTGACGCAGGTCTACACCGTTCAATAGACCCAAAACCTCGTTTAGGTTTCGTGCTGGCAGCTGTCGGATCTGCTCGGCCGTTATAATCTCTATATTCCGATTGTCTTTATTGAATGGAATTTGTAACCTGTTTTGGTTGATAATAACTTCCCGGATATTGGTGGTATCCTGCCCTTGTGCCCATAGCGGCGCCAGAGCCAATAAACTTATCGCGTATTTGAACATGCATGATGTATTAAAGCGGCAAAAGTAATCATTTAGTGTCTGTTTAGATTTACATGGTGAAATTTTTATAGCCTATTTTTAAACGAACCGAGGCGAATTTTTCACGATAGCAGGTCGCTATCGCAAAAAAAATCAACGACGGTGCAACAAGCCGAGCCTTTTAAAAATTTATCTAGCAATTTTTTAAAAGGCCCATCATGCAGTAAGTTACGTTAGTGCCATTCCTCCCGACCTATTATCTTGTCGTTGGTTTTTGGTTCTCTTGCGTCGGGCTTGGCGTTGTATTGCAGATTCAATTCAGGCTGCCCGGCATCTATCCAAGCCGAAAACCAATAGCAGCCTACTCGCCATATCGATTGGCGCATGCGCCGTTCTACCATGCCGTTCATCCGGTCGTGGTATGCTGTCGTATAGGCGTCGGAATAGCTCCATATCAATGTGTTGTTGCGTGTGATGTAGCTTCGCTGCTGATGTTTGGGGAATGTGGCAGAAAGTTCCTTTTCGATCGATAATACATCGTTTACTAATGCATGGCTTTCCCGTATAATTGTCCATGCGGTGTCGAGCGTACTTTCCAGGTATACTGCCTTCCCGACCAAAAGCTTATATTGCTTTGCAAACATTTCGGGAATGCGGCTTTCCCAAAACGCATGTATACCGATCTGCCCGCTATACTGCCCGTTGTAATTCTTCGTGGTATGCAAGGGCACATGGGCATCCGCCACGTAATGTCCAATGTCTGCGGAATAGCGAATGATGGCTTGTACGTCTTTCTTGGTAAATGCAGCTACCAATTTTTGGTAAGTAAAGTGTATTTGCCAAGGAATGATACCTTGCGCCATAAGCGTCCGCTCACGGTATTTCTCCTTGGCGGCAGACCAATGTATCGGGATGGAATCGATAACACCGGCATCGTAATCGTCGATATCTATAAAATGCCGCGGAGATTCTGCAGTGTCAATGTAGCACCGCTTATCTGGATCCACCGCCTTTTCAGTGATCAGGTCGATATGCTTTTTATAAAATGGGGCAAGGTCGGCTGGCAAGGTAAATACCGCACGTTGGTTGATGTGCTTATGTGCGAAAAACCCCCAGGAACAGCATAGCAATAGCAGCGGAAGACCGATATAGGTGAGCGTATTTTTTTTCATAATTGGTCCGTATAAATTCATATAAAGTTAACAAAAAATCAACTCATTTAAATACTTTAATACAGCGGATTTTGGATAAAATGCGTACTTTGGGGATCGGAAAAAATGCGACTATGAAAATACTATATGCTGTGCAGGGAACAGGAAATGGGCATTTATGCCGGGCGCTTGATATCATTCCCATCTTGCAAGATCTGGGAGAAGTTGATGTGTTGGTCAGTGGCATTCAGGCAGATATTCAGTTGCCGTTTCCGGTGAAGTATCGTTTACACGGCTTAAGCTTTATCTTTGGTAAATCGGGCGGTGTGGATCTTTGGCGAACCTTTCTAAGTTCTACGGTGCGCAAGTTTGTGCAGGAGATAAACACGCTACCCGTAGAGCAGTATGATTTGGTGATCAATGATTTTGAGCCGATCTCGGCCTGGGCCTGTCAGACGCGGGATGTACCGTGCATTGGGCTAAGCCACCAGATCGGTGCGCTTGATGCGGCAAGTCCAAAACCAGATGAGAAGGATATGTTGGGTAAATTCATTATGAAAAACTATGCGCCCACGAGCGTATCTTACGGCTTTCATTTCAAGTCTTACAGCAAGAATATTTTCACGCCCGTGATCCGACAATCGATCCGTGAGTTGGAACCCAAGGATGCCGGGCATTACACGGTGTATCTGCCGGCGTATGATGATGCGCATTTGTTGAAAAATCTGTCCAAGTTTTCTGATGTGCAGTGGGATGTATATTCCAAACACAACAAGAAGAAGTTTTCGTTGAAAAATGTTACGATAAACCCGATACAGAGTGATAGTTTTATTCAAAGTATGGCCCACTCGTCGGGTGTATTGTGCGGGGCCGGTTTCGAAACGCCGGCCGAGGCCCTCTACCTGAACAAGAAATTGCTGGTCGTGCCAATGAAAAATCAATACGAGCAGCATCTTAATGCCGCAGCGCTGGAACAAATGGGTATTCCGGTTATTAATAGTTTGAAAAGAAAATACGATTATGCCATTGAGGCTTGGCTGAATGGAAAAAATAAAGTGAACGTCAACTACCCCGATGTGACACGGGAAATTGTGACCAATATTGTAGAAAAACACAAGTAAATATAGAGAATGAAGAAGATAGGATATGGTATCATGGCACTTGCTATGGCACAGGTGATTGATGGTAAAGCGCAAACACTGAAATCAACGAGTGATTCGGTGTCATACGCCCTCGGTATTGATGTAGGTTCGTCGTTGTCTACTAACGGCGTGGAGATACAATCGGCTAGCTTTTTAAAAGGCCTTAACGACGGTATACAGGGAGCGAATAGGTTGATAGGCCAAGAGGAAGGCATACGCATCATCAAAGCGGCGTTTGCCAAAGCGGCAGACGAGAAAGCAGCCCTGATGAAAAAAGAAGAAACGGCGTTTTTTGCCAGCTTGAAAGGTAAGGCCGGCATCAAAACCGTTGATAGCACGCTGTTTTATGAAGTGATACAGGAAGGAACCGGGGCGAAGCCTACTGCGGAAGACGAAGTGACCGTTCATTACAAGGGCTCATTGGCAAATGGGAAGGTCTTTGATAGCTCATACGATCGCGGAGCGCCGATTGATTTGGGATTAGACCGCGTTATAAAAGGTTGGCAAGTGGGCATTCCGTTAATGACGGTGGGTTCGAAATATAAGTTCTACATCCCTTCGGAACTTGGGTATGGGGAGCGTGGCGCTGGAGCCGATATTCCACCGTATAGCGCGCTGGTGTTTGAGATTGAATTGATTGGGATAAAAGACAATAATGCAGTTAACTAAATTAGGAAAATCCACGTTATTGGTATCGCCCATCGGGATCGGCTGTATGTCGATGAAAGGTGGGGCTACAAAATTAAATACGGATATTATACAAGAGGCTGTGGCCTCGGGAATAAATTATTTCGATACCGCGGATCTTTACGAGCGCGGAATGAACGAGGAGCTTGTAGGGCAGGCCTTGCGTCCTGCTCGAGACAAAGTCGTGATCGCGACAAAGGTCGGAAACCAATGGCGTTCGGATGGAACAACTTGGGATTGGAAAGCATCCAAGCCCTATATCATCAAAGCGGTGGAAGCTTCCTTATCGCGTTTAAATACCAACTACATCGATCTGTACCAATTGCATGGAGGCACGATAGAAGACCCTATTGATGAAATTATAGAGGCTTTTGAGTTGCTGGTTCAGCAAGGGAAAATTCGCTACTACGGTATTTCTTCTATTCGCCCGAACGTCATCCGGGAATATGCCCGCAAATCCAATATTGCCAGTGTGATGATGCAGTATAATTTGTTAGATAGGCGTCCTGAAGATGTTTTCCCATTGTTGCGGTCTAAAGAAATTGCGGTCATCAGTCGTGGTGCCTTGACACAAGGTCTGTTGATCGATAAAGCAATGGATAAGTATCTGCAACTAACATCTGGTGAAGTGGGGCATGCAAAACGTAATGTAGATAAGGCAGCAGAAGAATTAGGCATCAGCCGAACGCAAGTGTTATTAGCGTATGCGTTAACCCAGGATGTAGTCGATGTGGCGGCTATAGGTGTGCGCACATTGGCACAACTGCGTGATTTGAAAGAAACAATAGCAAAATTCAAGTTGTTGTCATCTGCATCGCGCTTAGAACTGGAGAGGGGCTTGCGCAAACTCTCCTATACCGATCATCTGTAGCTGCATTTCTTACCCTACATCAATGCGTGCACCACGGCGTTGTGGGATATTTGTACTAAGAAAAAAAAATAGAAAGGTTTTAAGATGGCAAATTATCTATTTCACTCGGCAGATTCGAGGGGCAAGGCCAATCATGGTTGGCTTGAGTCTAGACATACGTTTAGTTTTGGGAGCTACTTTGATCCTCAGCGTACGAGTTTTGGAACGTTACGCGTATTGAACGACGATCATGTCGCTGCGGGCATGGGTTTCGGAACACATTCGCACGACAACATGGAGATTATATCGATTCCCTTGCAGGGCGATCTTGAACATCGGGACAGCATGGGCAATGCCGAAGTGATACGCAACGGAGATATTCAGGTGATGAGTGCCGGAACGGGCATCACACATAGTGAGTATAATAAGAGTAAAGAGCATCCGGTTAAGTTTTTGCAGATCTGGGTGCTGCCCAACCAACGAAATGTAGAACCTCGGTATGATCAGTTGACGCTGAACCCTCAAGACCGGCTAAATACCTTTCAACAGGTTATATCTCCCTCTCCAGAAGATGACGGCGCATGGCTGCATCAGGATGCTTGGTTCAGTCTTGCTAAGTTTGAAGACGGCATGGAAAAAACGTACCACGTTAAAGGAGAGGGAACAGGTATTTATATGTTTAACCTAAGCGGTCATATAACCGTGGATGGCCATAGCCTTCACGATAGGGATGGTCTAGCGATAACCGACACGAACGAGGTTACCGTGAAGGCTGTCACTGAAGCTGAATTTCTGTTGATGGAAGTCGCTATGCGCTAAGAGCGATATACTGCCTAAAAGGTCACTGCATATGGAGGGAAATCTTTCCTCAAGCGCAGGTAGGACGAAGCAATCTATTTTTTACTAAAGCGAGATTGCTTCGTCGTTATTGATCCTATTTGCAAAGACGTTCTTGTCTTGCTTTTTTACACGGTATTTTTAAGTTGCTTTATGCCAGTACAAATTGAACGTCGGCATGGAATTTTACTTCTTCGCTCACCATCACGCCCCCCGTTTCTAAGGCCGCGTTCCAGGTCAGCCCAAAATCTTGACGGTTAATTTTCCCGGAGACAGTATATCCGGCCTTTTGATTGCCCCAAGGGTCCTTCGCCAAACCACCAAATTCGGCAGTAAAAACAGCAGGTTTCGTGACACCCTTAATAGTCAAATCTCCTAAGAGTGTAAATTCATCTTGGTCTACCTTTGTTATTTCTGTTGAAACAAAGGTAATTTCCGGGTAGGTGGACGAATTGAAAAACTCGTCGCTTTTTAAATGTTGGTCACGCGGTTCGTTCTTTGTTGTTATCGAGCTGGTCTTTATCTCCACAGTTACCTGTGCTTGCGTCAAATCTGCTGAATCTGCTTCCACGGTGACGTTAAAGTCCTGAAACTGTCCCTTCACATTGGAAATCATCATGTGTTTTACCTTAAATTCAAGTTCGCTATGTGCTTTATCTAAATTCCACGTTGCCATATTATTGTCGTCTTTTTTTACTTTTATCCTTTACTAATGTTTAAAAAAAATGAATTGATACGTTGATATACAATAGTAGAACATACGTATAGGGCATTTTTGTTTTAGCTAATATAGTATTCTGCGCAGGAAATACACATCTTACCTCGTATATTTTGCGCGGAATTTTATCTATAAGGCTGTCCATCAGTTAGTGAGCTTCCGTGTTGGCTTTAATAAAAAAAATCTTCTTGTGTTGAGCATGCGCTAGCGGATTTATAAATTGGGCTTTGTGGCGATATGCAGCTTGGCGTTCATGAGATCGAATGCATTGAGCGCTTGGTCTAGTTGTGCAATGCTGTGTGTTGCCATCATGGACATGCGTATTCGAGCATCCTTTTTTGCCACAGCAGGATACATGATGCAGTTGGAGTAGATACCTTTTGAGAATAGCATATTTGTTGCCTTTGCCGTCAAGGTCGGATCACCTATTTTTACCGGTATCACGCCCGATTCTGTGTTCCCAATATTGAATCCTATACTTTTTAGCCCTTCCTTATAATAGTTTATATTTCTCCACAGCTGCGCCTGCCATTGCGGCTCTTCATCCAGCAAGGCCATGGCCTGCACGGCCGCCATTGCTTGCGATGGTGGCATGCTCACCGAGAAGAGGTGCTGCCGAGATTGGAACTTCAACATTCTGATCAGTTCGGGTTGTGCGACGACATATCCGCCAAGGCTCCCAAATGTTTTGCTGAATACGCCAGTGATAATAATATCGTCGTCTTTCAGGAGCTCTTCCTTCTCCAATATCCCTCGACCAGTGTTGCCGTGTACGCCTACACCGTGTGCATCATCAATCAGCAGATAGGCCCCATAACGTTTCACAAGCTGCAGGATATCCTTAATTTTTGCGATGTCTCCATCCTGCGAATACACACCATCGATGATGACCATTTTAGTTCGGTATTGATTTTGACTGTGCTTGAGTACCTGCTCTAGGTGCTCCATGTTGTTGTGCAAAAAAGTTTTCACATTGGTCGTTAGGCAACCCTCATAGATACTGGCGTGCACGGCCATGTCCAATATGGCGATGTCTTCTTTCTTTAAAAGTGCTTGTATAGTAGCGCTATTTGCCGTGTAGCCCGTGGTATAAAGAATGGCATCCGTTTTTCCGAAAAATTGAGCTATCTTATTTTCCAGCAGTTGGTGGTAACTGTAATGGCCGCCAATAGCAGGAGAGGCTCCCGCACCGGTGCCATACGTAGAAATGGCGTCTATCGCCGCTTGTTTTACCTTGGGATGTTGTGTAAAGCCAAGGTAATCGTTGGATACAAAATTTACATATTCACCGTTAGGAACAATCGCATTGCCATGTACAGATAGTTCATTCGCACAGCCCGTTTGGTTCACCAATCGGTAATTTAATCGGCCGTTATCGTCGAGGTAATCTAGGAAATCATCAAAGGCTGCAGCTCGTTCAAGCATGGTTACATTTGGCATGTTTTCAAAGTCTTTGAAGGTCAATTTTGGGTAGGTGTTTTTGTCAATCATGATTTAATTGTTTTAAAGGCGATGCAGTGAAATCGTATAACAATTTAGAGCAATTTTTTTGTTTTGGCAACCTGTCTCGTCAATATTACAAGTGCAAGAATGTTCGTTTTCATTTTCGTGGAAAGCTATCGTTGTGTTGATTATAATTTCGGAGTAACTTCGCTTAGGAAGAGCTCGTTTTTCTTTCGTGAATGGTGGAAATGTCTGTGCCGAACTACCTAAAAAATTACGTCTTTCATTTTGAAATATTTATTTCAAATGTCTTGTGGAGATGTTCGAAATATGCTATCATTGTAGTAGCTATACCGCACAATTATGAAACTACAGATTATTTTGACCACGATTTTTCTATTATTGGTGCTCACTTGGAATGTGAACACAAATAGCATCCCTGTACTGGGCACGCTGACCGTTTTGTTATGTGTCTCGTTGCTGTACGTCGTTCGTATCTTGCGTAGGATGCAGGCGCGGGAGGGCGATCAGGCCTTCGACAAGGGAATGGAGTAAGACGCTATCATGTAGTTTGCCATCTGTATAGACTTTTCTGCACGCTATTAGCGGAACCGGGCTGTACCAAACTGAACTTGCTGCTTAGGAGGTTGTACGGGTTAACTTTGGTCGTATGTCTTGACAGAAAATGTGCACGAGGATGGCTGCTACGCTCGATGTAACCTGTATTCCTTTTTTATCAGCAATCAACTGGCGTCATTCTGCGAGCAAAAAAAAATCCCCTTCATGATTAAATGAAGGGGATTTTAAGTACGCCAAAAGGGATTCGAACCCCTGACCGACGGTTTAGAAAACCGTTGCTCTATCCTGCTGAGCTATTGGCGCCTCCTTTTCAGTGGAACAAAAGTATATAATAACTGTTGTTTTGCAAAATAAAAATGCTACTTTTTTACAGATTGGGAGTAACGTATTGCATGCCAAACATATACTTAGCAGGCAGGTAAGCGGTCTCTGGAAGAGAATGGCGCTATGATGTTGTGCTCAAAGATTCAAGCATTCCGGCACGACAACAGTCGTCGCATGTGTTGCCGGAAGGACTCAATCCATGTGGGAGGAGAGGGGCCTTCAGCCCTTGAAGGAGCAAGGATGGTACAAAAAAGGAATTCCGGTTCGATACATATTGATAGGCGTTGTTTTTATTGAGTTCGCAATCAATGTGTTTGCCGAAGGACAGGCTAATGGCTATCATAATTTTGAAATAAAATTTTGCAAGATTGATAAAATTCGTACTTTTGTCGCGGAGAGTTGGCAGAGTGGTCGAATGCGGCAGTCTTGAAAACTGTTGACTGTCACAGGTCCGGGGGTTCGAATCCCTCACTCTCCGCCAAACAAAAGCAGCTTTTTTAGCTGCTTTTGTTGTTTAAGGATGATTTGGATTCGAACCGAAGCGTTGGCCGGGGCATATCAAGCGGGAGCTTCCTTGAGTGCTACGACGGTTTTGATCGATACATGCCGTATGGAGAATATTCAAATTTTGTACGATAAGTTTACCACGAAACAAACGATAAAATTCGAGATGGTGAGCCGCTCAGAAAAGTTTATTGAGCTTTAGCGTAAAGAAAACATACGGACCAATGGCTATCTTTGCATAGGAGTGAATAGCAGGCTATATGGAACAGGCAGATTCGTTGAAAACTATAAACTATTCGGGGATATTTCTTTCGTGTTATTCGGACTACAGCGAAAAATGCATACACGCTACGCCGGAACATGTATTATTGTATTTGTATTCGGGTGAACAGGTTATTCACGATAGAGATAAAAAGATCACGATAAAAGCAGGCGAATGTGCGTTTATAAGGCGTGACCATCGGTTAATGATGTATAAAAACAGTAAAGGCAGCGAGTTATACAAAGGGATTTCTTTAACATTCAAACGTGCGTTGTTACGGGATTTTTATAATAAAATCAATAAATCTTACATACCTGACCCTGCGCCCATTTCCGAAAAAAATGTTTTTAAGATACAGCCCAAAGCAGATATTAGTAGCTTGTTTCAATCGCTCACCCCTTATTTTGACGAGGGTGTCAAACCCACGGAGGGTGTGGCACAGTTGAAATTGCAAGAAGGAATTTATGCCTTACTGAACAATTCTGAAGCTTTTTATCCGATATTGTTCGACTTCGCCGAACCTTGGAAAATAGATATTTTGGAATTCTTAAACGAGAACTATATGGATGACTTGACCATGGAGCAAATTGCATCATTTACAGGTCGGAGTTTAGCTACTTTTAAAAGAGATTTCAAAAAAATAAGCAACCTCACACCTCAAAAATGGCTGATAAAAAAACGTTTGGAAATGGCGTACATACAGCTAAAAGAAGAAAAGAAAAAAATACAAGACGTCTATATGGAAGTAGGCTTTAAAAACCCTTCCCATTTCTCAACGGCATTTAAAAAGCAGTACGGGATACGACCGACAGATCTGTAAATTTGAGCCTATAAGAAAGATTAGTTGAGCCTCATAACAAAGCCGTTATGGGGCTTTGCTATTAATTTTGCAGGCTAACTTCATATACTAAGCCATGCACACGAAAATAAAAACAGCAGCTATCTTTGAACGGCTACGAAATCAAGAAAGCGTACCATTCAGCGACCCCCAATATGCTAAAATAGGAGAAGCTTGTGGCCATACGAAAAAGATACTTGTTCAAATGAACAGTACAGCCGATCCAGCCACAATAAGAGATCTATTAAGCCAAATCACAGGTTCCTCAATTGACGAAACGACAACCGTTTTTACACCCTTACATATCAACTACGGAAAACATACCACAATAGGTAAAAACGTATTCATCAACTTTGATTGCGTTTTTCTCGATTTGGGGGGAATTACCATTGAAGACAGTGTACTGATAGCGCCGAAGGTTAGCCTGTTGTCCGAAGGACACCCCCTGACACCAGGGAGGAGGGCAACACTGACCGCCGGGCATATCCACATCAAAAAGAATGCTTGGATTGGGGCAGGTGCTACCATTTTGCAAGGTGTAACCATTGGCGAAAATGCCATAGTAGCCGCAGGAGCGATTGTTTCCAAAGACGTTCCCGATAATATGATTGTAGGCGGTATCCCTGCAAAAATCATGAAATCCATTTAAAATAGAGCCATATGAAAAGATTATCAATTTTAGCAGTAGTAAGTCTGATGTTTTTAGGGCAATCCTGTACACAGCAAACAAACAATCAAGATTCAGAAAAAATGAGCGATACAGCAGAAGCAGAACACTATACGTTTGACTTGAGCGATAAAGTAACCCGCCAAAAAGTAACCTTTAAAAATCGCTACGGGATTACCCTTACAGGGGATTTGTACATTCCAAAAAATCACGGTAGCGAACCATTGGCTGCACTTGCCATTAGTGGACCTTTCGGGGCTGTGAAAGAACAATCGTCGGGCTTGTATGCTAACCAGATGGCAGAACGTGGATTTATCGCGCTGGCATTCGACCCGTCTTACACCGGCGAGAGTGGCGGCGAACCGAGAAATATTGCTTCCTCTGACATCAATACGGAAGATTTCAGCGCCGCAGTAGATTTTCTTGGCATACAGAAAAACATAGACAGAAACAAAATCGGTATTATCGGTATATGTGGGTTTGGAGGATTTGCACTCAATGCAACAGCTATTGACAAACGGATAAAAGCGGTAGTTACTACAAGTATGTATGATATTCCACGTGCTTCTTCAAAAGGGTATTATGATAAAGTAACCTTAGAAGAACGTACAAAAACATTGGAGCAAATGAGCCAGCAACGTTGGAAAGATGCAGAATCAGGAACGCCTGCATATGGAAACTGCCCAAATCCGGATACACTGAAAGGTGATGAACCGCAATTTGTAAAAGATTATTTTGATTATTACAAAACCAATAGAGGTTTTCATACACGCTCCATCAATTCTAATGCAGCCTGGACGTTGACCAATGGATTTTCATTAATGAATATGCCTATCTTATCCTACATCAAAGAAATATCGCCACGCCCAATGTTGCTTATTGCAGGCGAAAATGCACATTCCCGTTATTTTAGCGAAGATATTTACAATATGGCCGCCGAACCGAAAGAATTAATGATTATACCCAATGCTGTGCACGTTGATTTGTATGATAAGGTTGAAGTCATTCCATTTGAGAAGTTAGGTGTATTTTTTAAGCAACACCTCAAATAAACCAAGGAAGTGATCATTACTGCAATTTTCGTTCTTGACACAATCACGTGTACGTACAATATTTTGAAGGTATGGTGTTAAACGCTGATTGAAAAAGACAGATAAATCTACACGGTTTTCTATGTGTGTTTTCTTTTTTGTTTTATTTAGATAATATTTTAAACAATTGATGTTAAATAATTTGAAAATTGATTAAAAGTTGCCTATACTTGAATTACTTTGGTTTACAGTGTAATATGTTGTTCTGTGGGGTGTTGAGGGGGTTGTAATTAATATTTGCTACATTTTTATAAACTTAACATATACTATTATGATCAAAAAACAGCTTTTTAAACATGTTATTAAGAGAATAGCTCCTGTTCTTTTCATTCCCATTGCTTTTTTCAGTTCGTGCCAAAAATCGATGCTCAATGCTGAACAGGGTGTGGCTATGGAGAATGCATCGGATGGACGCATGGCGGCCGTCAATGACGATCCAAATTACTTGGCAAATTTAATAGCGTATAAGAATAGCCCACACCCGTTATTCGTTGGTTACTTGGTTGCCGACGGGAACGATCCTGTTGAAGCATCGTCTATGCTCAATGTACCTGATAGTGTCGATATCGTTGTCGCCTTTGCCGGGTGGGATAGAGACCCTTCACATTGGCGCGCTTTACAAGCAAAGGGAACAAAGATTTTAATATGTACTTTTCCTGGTATAGATGCTTTTTACGATGGATCACAAAAAGATACGACCACAACCCAAAGAACGTCGCTTTCCGCAAATAGCACATATGATCACTGGGCAAAGGCCATGTACGATAAATTTATTGTTGAAATGGGCTGGGATGGAATTGATGTGGATATAGAGACTGGTACTTTCGGCGGTGATGCTCCAGCTAGCAACGCCAGAGCGGTGTTAACATCTATTAGCAAATATTTTGGACCTAATGCGCTTGCTGGGAATTTAACCAGGGCTGGCGTAAAGCCAATTTACATTTATGACACCGATGTGGATGTGGCCGGAGGGAGTCTAGGTTATAACACCATTTACACACCATTTAGAAGCAATTATGATTACGTAAACTTTCAGTCGTATGTTGGAGGAAACCGGCGCTGGAGCGGAAGTCAAGTTTCCGATCTTAACCCACTGCTTAATGCTTTTGAGAGAAACAAGTTAATTGTGCTAACCAATGGCGACGAGTTCATATATCCTAATGGCGGTGAAGATACGCCCGGGGGCGATGAGCGGGCGACGAGATGGCTATGGGACATTGCGAATTGGACGAGAACGAATAATACTGCGGGAGTAGGTGCTTACAGAATGAGTAGGGACTATAATCATGTGCCAACCTTTAACAGCACCCGTCAGGCTATTCAAATCATGAACCCTGCCAGAAACTGATAGCGGTAAGTTTGAAAGATTGAGTGATTTCAGGATAAATGAAGCCCGCTGTGCTTTACGGGTTTAATACCGAACGCTTGACTAGACAAAAGCAGCTTTTTTAAGCTGCTTTTGTTGGTTACCGGCTGCGGTATTCGAGCCCAATTCGCATTAGCAGTCCGCTTGATAGCTTTGTGTCCATCAGGGGGAGGTCGAAGTCAAAACCCTGATAAACGATTTTATACATTTTTTAGATTCGGTAAGATAAATGTTAGAAAAATAGTTGCGAGAACCGTCAATAGAAAGCCAATCTTTACAGCTATAGCCTCCTTTGTGAAAACCACAACAACAGCGTACAGCGTGCTTAAAATTACTATGGCAGCTATCGGAAAAATAAATAATTCGTGTACAAAAGTCAATACGCCTTTTAGAAAGTTTATTTTTAAAAATTCTTCGTTCAAGATAGTTAATATGAAAATCAGCGCTAGCGCTACGTTGATCCAAACGATGGTTTTTGTAGTTCGTGTCATGTTCAAAATCTGTTATATTTAAATGTAAAGACAATTATCGTCTGTTGAAAAGCGATGTTAAATTATGTAGTTAACTTACTACCTTAAAAAAAGACCATGAATTTAAAAACTCTACTTTTCTTATGCTTTTTTATCCCATTTGCAAAATTACTTGCGCAGGAAAAGACTAAAGCGAAATACAACTACCTTTTATATTTACCAAAAGATTATGCAAAAACATCAAAAAGATATCCAGTTGTGGTTTATCTTCACGGCGGTTCACATAAAGGGCAGGATTTGAATAAACTGAAGGGCTATGGGTTACCTTACCTCATTGATAAAGGCGAAGATTTTGAATTTATCATCGCTTCTCCGCAATGTCCTGACAATAAATATTGGTCTAACGAAAATTGGTTTGACTCCTTGTACCTGGATTTATCAGAAAAGTATAGAATCGACAGCAAGCGGATGTATGTTACAGGGATTAGTATGGGCGGTTACGGTGCGTATACCGTTGCTATGGATTTTCCAGAAATTTTTGCGGCAATAGTCCCATTATGCGGAGGAATCAACGATAGCGATACTTCCCGTATTTGTAACCTACGGGATATTCCAATTTGGACATTTCACGGTACCGCTGATGACAAAATTCCGATTAAAGAAACGGAAAGAATTGCCGCCCAATTGAGATTTTGCAAGGGCAATATGAAGTTTACCCGATTAGAAAATGCTGGTCACGGAATAGAATACCTTTACGAAAAGAATCGCGAGATCTACACCTGGATGTTAAAGCAGCGCAGATAAAAGGGATACAGCATCGCGTGGCGCACCATGCATATGAATGGAGAAACACCAATGATCTCTCCAGTGGCCCAGCCGTCCCGTATAAACGGGACGTTTGAGCATTCACCAGATTACTAAACAACAAAAATGAACTATCGTGCGCTTACGGAACATCGCAAGCTAATATTGTAGTCATAACTTTTCACTAAAAACGCTCGTGTTATGCAGTATGCTAATGTATGGGCAACATAGGATGAATAGAGGAAGAACTCCTGCGGTGAAATTAGCGCTCTTCAATGAGAAAAGCAAACTTTAAATACACTTTTATTTGAATTGGGTATTTTTACAATTGTTTATGCAATTTTTGATCAGTCGTCCCTCCATTGTTTCGTGATAGCATGGCCCACCCACTTTTTCTGCTGAATACCTTACTATTCAAATTCTTGAAAAATGAGGTCTATCGTGTTCAACGGGATATTAATCCGGAGGAATGGCAGAAAGACATGCAAGGTGAAATTCATTGGTCTTGTAAAATAGATCAAATAAATTTGTTTAACACAGCATGCTATATACTGCAATCTGCACGGGGAAGTATTCCAAACAACAACTTGCTATTTTAGTGATTAGCGAACTCTGTTTTTACCGTAAAAAATTGTAACTTGACGGCATTATTTAGGTAAGATTTTACAACTGTATTTGCTGATGAAATACTGGATTTTCACGTTTTTAATTGTCTCCTTGTTCGCTATGTCTTGCTCTGATGAGGGTGCAGATCCTTCAGCGAGGATTACCGATATATCGCGACTTTACGTTTCCTTTGAAGAATACCAAACGAATAATGAGGGCATTGCCGATACAAACATTCGCATTATGAAGAAAGCGGATTCATCCGTTTTCAGATTAGATAGTGCGCATTTATCTATGGCGCGTGGCGGTGGAGTGATTCTATTCAATCCTTTTTTGAAGTCAATTATTCAGGCAAGTGCTAATCGGGATACTGTGCAAAATGATTCTTCTATTTATGTGACGACGTTGCAGCCGCAAGGGCAAATGGTGAATGGCGCCATGATGGCCAGTTCCTTGTTAAAAAAGGTACGCGGATTCGCTTATCACCGTGCTAGCGATGCCCTCTTCGTTGTCAATGCTGATGGTGAGCGATCCGGCATCTTTGTGGTTGATAGGCCTAATTCCATATCGCAGATGCGTAAACCGTGGAAGCAGTTTTTTACGGGCAATTTAAATATGTGGGGGGCGGCCTATAGGGCCAACAATCTCTATGTCGGCAAACAAGGCGATGCACCGGGAATATATGTGTTTGAAAACATCGTGACAAGACGCGTGAATGCAGCCGATTCGACCGCAAGATTGTCGCCTAGCCGTACGCTAACGATTGAAGGAGCCAGAAACCTCTATGGCATGACCTACGACACGGTTAAGAACATTTTGGCTATCGCTGAATTTGGCGACGGTACGACGGTAGGGACGGGCCGGATTCTTATTTTCGACAATTTCAGTGGAATGGCTTCTGGATCTAGCATTGCGCCTTCCCGCATCATTACCGGCGTGGCTTCACAACTTACGCAGCCTTTTGATGTGGCTATTGATGCCCGAGCAAGTGGACAATTTATATACGTTGCCGATCGTACAAAAAAGATTTTTCGATTTAGGTTGACGGACAACGGCGAAGTGGCTCCGGATCAAGTTTTCGATACATCGCTGTACGGCACCCCCGTCGGACTCGCGTTGGATAGCCGCGACGATTCTACTTTGCCCCAATTTTAACGACACGCAATCATCTTTTTAGCGGTCAACAACTCAGCGGTAAACCTGCTTTTAAGGTTTACTGCTATGCATATCTAAGAAACCCTCGGCCGTCGCGTTCCATCCTTACGAAAAATCAATAGCTTTTCCCAGCGTATATTTTAAGGTTACTAACTACGGAATACCTGGCGAAAGAACCGTCCAGGCTTTTGTATCTTTTGCATACTGTAGATCCCTTGTTTTCCCGAAACCAAGAAGCTCACGATACAGGCCGTGATAAAAAACAGCGCGGCCTGCCAGCCAAAGAGCTCGATGGCCATGACGCTGCAGGCTATTGGTGTTTTTGTGCAACCTGCAAATACCGCTACAAATCCTGTCGCGGCAAGTAGGGCCATTGGTAAAGGGATAATCAGTGCGAGCGCATTGCCCAAGGTGGCGCCGATGAAGAACAAAGGTGTAACCTCACCACCTTTAAAACCGGCACTCAGTGTGATTGCCGTCAGCACTATTTTTATAAGAAAATCGTAGGGAAGCAACCGTGTATCGAAAGAGGCCAGAATCGTCGGTATACCCAATCCGATATGTTTGGTGCTTTGCAAGCAAAGCACGATCAGTAGTACTGTCAATCCGCCAATAAATGGCCGCAACAATGGAAACTTTATTTTTTGGAACAAGGCGCTAAAGCCATCACTGGTAAAGACAAAAAATTTGGCGGCCAAGCCAAAGGCCAGACTTGCTAGGAGGAGATGGCCGACGGTAGCGAGCGAAAGGTTCGGAACGGTCTGCACAATCGGGTAGTGAGTATGCAGGCTGCCGTATAGGCCACATACCCAATTGGAGAGGAGCGCCGTCAATGCGATCGGGATCCATGCTTTCCACCTTACTTTGCCTACCTGCACCACTTCGATCGCAAATAATGCCCCTGCCCAGGGCGTGCCGAACAGGGAAGCGAAGCCAGCAGCGATACCGCACAAAAGCAGAATTCGAGTCTCTTGCTTCGACCAGGACAGCCAGCGGCTGCATTGACTGGCAATGGTACCACCGTATTGTATGGCTGTGCCCTCGCGACCTGCCGATCCGCCAAACAGATGCGTCATCAACGTGCTGAGCACAATCATCGGCGCCATTTTCCAAGGAATAGCTATACGTGGATAGTAATAGGCTTCCAATAACAGATTATTACCTTTTTGCGCTGCACCAGCATAGCGTTGGTACCACCATAAAATAACGACGCCTGCTAACGGTAGCAGCGCAATAAGCCAATGGTGCGTGTCGCGATAGGCCGTTACCCATTGGAGCGCATATAAAAACAATGCAGAGGTGCTACCTATGAGAAAGCTTATCAGCAGAATGGATAAAACCCATTTGCCGGCTATTTTTTTGTCGAAAGGAAAGGTGTTTGCCATGCTATAAAAATTCCACTTATCAATAGATTTGAGCTATTCAAATTAAGTAGACATCATCAGCTTTGCGAGCGCTTAAGGCCAGATATCATTGCCACAGCTATAGCAAATATACAATTTTTAATAGAAGCTAACAAGCAAGGCTACCCAACCAACGATCATCAGCAAGCCGCCTAACGGTGTTATGGGGCCTAAGAACCGAAGATTCACTTTCCAGTAAGAGGCGAAAGACAGTCCGTAGATACTGCATGAAAATAACACGGTGCCGATCGCGATGCCATAGAATGCCCATTGCTGTGCCGACTGGGAGAAATCATTGTTGTAGCCCACGGTGAGGAGCGCCAAGGCTGCGTACATCTGATAGCGAACCCCCACCTCGAAAGACTGGAGCTTGTCTTCCGGTAGAAATTTTTTGAAAAGATGCGCACCAAATGCGCCCAGGATAATGGCCAACGTTCCGAAAATAGCTGCCGTCGTTAAAACAATAGTTTGCATAGGTATTAGTCTGTAGATGGTGGGTTCTGTTCTTGTTCGTTGTTTATCTTTTGCAGTCCGCCCTCGAGTTCGAAAACCGTAAAGCCCCGCTCACGTAGATACGCCGCCGCTTTGGCACTTCGGATTCCGCTTTGGCAAAAGATGTACATAGGTCGCGACTTGTCTAATTTTTCGACGTTTTCCTTAAATAGCATGGTATCGTTCCAATTGATGTTTATGGCCTGTGCCAAACTGCCTTGTTTAAACTCTTTTGGAGAACGTACGTCAAGTACGAGCACCCTAGAATCGGATATGCTATCAGCAAATGCCGCGGGCGGAAGGATCTGTTGGGCGAGCGCTGTGCCCATACTCGCTAGCGATATGCCCAAGAAAAAAACAAGCTGAAAAATGGTTTTCATCTTCCAAAGATAGCGAATCTGCAGGACTTACGAGAAAGAGCAGGCGCAGACACTTTTCAAATAAAAAGCCGCATCAACGCGTAATTGATGCGGCCTTTAATCGTCTGTTCTACGTTTAGTTTTTTACCAATTCGGTATTGACAACGATTTCCACGTTTGCCGCCACAGCAGCTACACCCGACGGCAATTTGTCGTTGTATTTGATGTTGTAGTCTAAGCGATTGATCGTCGTTTTCGCAGTAAAACCTGCGCGTGTTTTTCCCCATGGATCGGTAATGATACCGTTGTTCTGTACCACGTCAAATGTTACTTTTTTTGTGACGTCACGAATGGTAAGATCACCGGTCAACGTGTATTTGCTTTTTCCAGCTTTTTTCAAAACCGCATTTTTGAACGTAATGGTCGGGAATTTTTCCGCGTTGAAAAAGTCATCGCTTTTTAAGTGGCCGTCGCGTGCTTCAATGCGGGTGTCGATGCTGTTGACGTCGATGGTAAAGCCAACAGTAGCATTGTTAAAGTCTTCTACAGATTTTGTCTCTACGGCGCCCTCTAATTTTTTGAATTGGCCATCAACCATGGAAATTCCTAAGTGGTTGACAGCGAAAAGGACATTGGTATGAGCGGGGTCAACAGACCACTTTACCTGTGCAAAAGCGACATTAACTAACAATGTTGCCGCAAATAAAACGGAAAATAGATTTTTCATTTTTTTCTTATTTGATTTCTTGCTACAAAGGTCAGCAAAGGCTGTTGCCGCGCCATTGATGTATGATAAGAAATTAAAATTGCGCCATAAGGCTTTTGTTTGCCGCGTCGCGGTAGCTGGATGGTGTTGTGGACATAATGGATTTGAACGTTTTGTGAAAGCTCACGAAATTCTGGAAGCCGCAATCGAAACAGACTTCCTTCACACTGGCTCGCGTATCATTCAGCATTTTGCAGGCTTGCCCGATCCGAAACTCATTTACAAATTGGATCAACGTTTTTCCTGTCTTTTGTTTGAAATATCGACAAAAGGAGTTTGAAGTCATGCCGGCCAATTGGGCAATCTCTTCCAGTGGAATTTTACCGCGGTAATGCAGCCGGATGTGTTCAAAGATCTTGTTCATTCGCCCGTGGTCTTCCTGCTGTTGGGGATTGCTGTATCCCTCGCTAACCAGCGTTGTCCAGGAAGGTAGTTCGCTGATGGCACATAACGTTTCCAGTAAACTACTAAGGCGCGAAAGCGGAGTTTTAGGAAGCAGGCTATCGAAAAACTGCGGTAGGAAGCTGTTTTTGATGTCTAGCGAAATGGCCCGCCCTGCTTTTCTATACATCTTTTTGATAAGGCCTGCCTCTGGCAGGTCGAGAAAGTCGGCGCCGCAAAAATCTGTTTTGAAATGTACCACATGGATGTCTGCACGAGCAGGAGCTTCCTCGCGAACATATTGCTCGTCGAACAGCCAATAATGAGGCGTATTGGAGCCAATCAACACCAAAAAGTTATCGGAAAAAGGCTGAATGCAATCGCCCACGAAAAAAGTTCCATTTCCTTTTTTGATATAGATGAACTCCAATTCCTCGTGGTAGTGCCAGATGTTATGATTTTGTGGCGCATGGTCATGACGAACCGTGAGTGAGCCCGTCTGTAAAGCGCTATGATGAAGTCGCTGTATGTACATTGTTTACAAAAAGAATTAAATAGCAATATGTCGATCCAATGCATAAGGATTGGCCAATCGTCATTCACTAATTGATTTATTCAATGATACGGATAAAACATCGAATATAGATGATAAAATAGTTTATTTATTCGGTAAAATAGTTCAATGTAGAAGTTCTCATTTAGTTTAGCTTTACAGTTCCAATGTAAATCTTATGACGCAAAACAAAAAATATACATTAGCCATAGTATTGATAACGTCCCTGTTTTTCTTTTGGGGTTTTATCCACAATTTAGATCCCATTCTGATCCCGCATTTGCGAAACGCATTTAGTCTTACGCACTTTCAGGCTTCCTTAGTCGACTCGGCCGTTTTTATCGCTTACTTCCTGTTAGCAATTCCTGCGGGCATGATCATGAAAAGGTTTGGATACAAGGCAGGTATCGTGGTGGGCCTTGTATTGTTTGCTATCGGCTGTTTCCTTTTTGTACCCGCTGCCAATACCGTCAATTACTATTTCTTTTTAGGCGCTTTGTTTGTGGTCGCTTGCGGATTAACCATCTTAGAGACTGCTGCAAACCCGTATATGACTGTTCTTGGCGATCCTACCAAAGCCACGCAACGTCTAAATTTCGCACAATCTTTTAACGGGTTGGCCGCTTTTTTAGCACCCACGTTAGGCGGAAAGTTTATTTTGACAGACGAGCCCAAAACGGCAGATGAAATCGCTGCCCTCAGTGAGCAAGCGCGTTTGTCCTACATACAGGCAGAAACAGCATCCGTAAAAGGTCCCTACCTTGTTATAGGACTGATTATCCTCGCAGTAACGCTGCTGTTTATATGTACAAAATTACCTGAAATCAAAGAAGAAGGCGATAGTGGAAAAGGTGTTATACATGCCTTCCGGCACAAAAACGTGCGTTGGGCTGTGCTCGCACAGTTTTTTTATGTAGGCGCACAAGTTTGTGTACTGAGTTTTCTGGTGATGTTTGCGACCGATGTGGCTGGAATAGCCGCTAGCGAAGCCAGTTATTATTCGGGCGCTGCTGGCCTGGCTTTTATGTTGGGTAGGTTTATCGGAACCTTCTTTATGCGCTATATCGCACCCATCAGGCTTTTGTTGCTCTATGCTATACTCGCCGCCTTACTGACGGTTGTTGTTATCTATGGTACAGGTATGGCAACGTTGTATGCACTGATTGGCATCGCGTTCTTTATGTCAATTATGTTTCCGACCATATTCGCCGTAGGCGTGGAAGGGATTGGGGCCGATACGAAGTCTGCATCCAGTCTGATTGTGATGTCTATCGTGGGCGGGGCTGTATTGCCGCCGCTGCTTGGGCAGCTATCAGATTCCATTGGAAGCTTTCAAATTGCGTACTATGTGGTGCTGGCCTGCTTTATCGTAGTCGCCTTATTTGCCTGGAACAACCGGAAAGCCGCCATTAGTGAAGCTGTCGCTGGACATTAAAACTGGATAAGCGTGGAAGACGCTAAAATAATAAACCAAAGAAGAGTATGAGAAGAATAACAATGGCCTTGGATCTGGTAGATGATCCAAATTTGATCGCCGAATATGAAGCATACCATGCGGAAGTATGGCCTGAGATACAAGCGTCTATCCGCGATGCTGGTGTGACCCACATGGAAATATACCGATTTGGTAACCGCCTATTTATGCTGATGGATGTAGATGATACGTTTACATTTGAACGCAAAGCCGAGATGGATGCTGCCAATGCGAAAGTCCAGGAATGGGAGGCCTTGATGTGGAAATTTCAGCAAGCCGTTCCCGGAGCAAAGCCGGGCGAAAAGTGGGTGATGATGAATAAAATTTTTGAGCTATACTAGATAATGAAAAGAGAACGATTGGCGTATTTGCAAATTCATCCGGAGGATAATGTCTTGGTTGCCCTGCGGGACCTACCGGAAGGATTTATGGTCGACTTTAAGGGCGTTCAGTTTCCCTTACTACAGGCAGTTGCCGCAAAACATAAATTTACGATCACCGCATTGCCGCAAGATGCGTCGATTTTTATGTACGGCGTGTTGGTGGGCAAGATGAATGTCGCCGTGAGGCAGGGAGCGCTCATAAGCACTGAAAATTTGCGACATGCATCCGACGATTTTAAGATGGGCACAAGAAAGCTTTCTTGGATTAAGCCCGATGTGTCTGCCTTTAAAGGGCGGACCTTCAATGGTTTTCATCGCAGCAATGGCACGGTTGGTACGGCAAACCATTGGTTGGTCATTCCGCTGGTATTTTGTGAAAACCGAAATGTGCTGACGCTGAAATCGGCATTGGAGGAGAAGTTGGGCTATCAACTGGAGTCGAAAGATTATTCGGACGAGGTGGACGAGCTTATTGCACGCTATAAGTCCGGAGCCTCTGTTGACGAACTTTTAGCGGTAGATCTGTCTTCTGCAAAGGCAAATGTGCGTGAAAATAGGTTGTTCGCAAATGTCGATGGTGTCAAGTTTTTGAATCACGATATGGGCTGCGGTGGCACGCGGATGGATTCCGATGCCCTTTGTGGTCTATTGGCGGGCTATGTCACGCACCCCAATGTGGCGGGTGCTACCATATTGAGCTTGGGTTGCCAGCATGCGCAGGCTTCCATTTTAAAAGAGGAGATCAAAAAGCGCGACCCGCAGTTTGATAAACCTTTTTTTGTCTTCGAACAGCAATTGGAGGGTACCGAACAGGAATTGATGCAAAAGGCAATTAAAGCGACGTTTGCGGGATTGAGCATGGCAAACGAGCAGAAACGTAGTCCAGCGTCCTTGGATAAACTGTGTATCGGTCTCGAATGCGGTGGGTCCGACGGTTTCTCGGGCATATCGGCAAACCCTGCTTTGGGCTACCTTTCGGATATGTTGATCACGCTCGGAGGGTCGGTTATTTTGGCGGAGTTTCCAGAGTTGTGCGGTGTCGAGCAGGAGCTGAGTGATCGCTGTATCGATGAAGCCACGGCCGAAAAATTTATGCACCTGATGAAGACCTACAATGCGAAGGCCGAAGCCGACGGTTCTGGATTTTACATGAACCCCTCGCCGGGGAATATCCGCGATGGGTTGATCACCGATGCCATTAAGTCGGCCGGTGCAGCCAAAAAAGGAGGTACATCGCCGGTGACCGCCGTTGTGGATTATCCAGAGCTGGCTAATTTCGCAGGTTTAAACCTTTTGTGCACACCTGGCAACGATGTAGAAAGCACCACGGCTGAGGTGGCGGCTGGTGCCAATGTTGTGCTTTTTACAACCGGTTTGGGAACACCAACGGGCAACCCTGTGGCCCCCGTGATCAAGTTATCGACCAACACGAAAACTTTTGAAAAGATGCCGGATATCATTGATTTAAACTGTGGTACCATTATCGATGGCGAAGAAACCATCGAAGAAGCGGCGCATCGTATATTGGAATATGTTATTGCGGTGGCAAGTGGGGAGTTGCAACCGAAGGCTGTCCAGCTTGGACAGGATGATTTCATTCCATGGCGAAGGGGCGTTTCGTTGTAGTCTAGTCATTATAAACTAAAATTTATCAATATGAGAAAGCTATTGATCTTTGCGTTGCTGCTCGGCATGTTGAACAGCGCGTCTGCACAAACTGCCTATCAGCCGACACCGGCAAATGTAGAAAACAGAAAATGGTTTGAAGAAGCTCGCTTTGGTGTGTTTATACACTGGGGCGTCTATTCGGTGTTGGGTGATGGTGAATGGGTGATGAACAATAAAAATCTTGGTATCGATGAATACGGGTTGCTGCCGTCCTTTTTCAACCCGATCGATTTTGATGCGAAAGCATGGGCTAAGCTTTTTAAGGATGCTGGTGCGAAGTATATTACATTTACCACGCGGCACCATGATGGCTTTTCGATGTGGAATTCGCAAGCATCGGACTATAACGTCGTAAAGGCGACGCCGTTCAAGCGGGATATTGTTAAAGAACTTGTCGAGGCTTGCCGCGCGGAAGGTATTCGTATCATGTTCTACTATTCCTTACTGGATTGGAAGCGGGATGACTATCTACCTTTTGGGGGTACGGGCAAAGGTATAGCGGGCAGAAATGCCGATAACGGGAATTGGGATAGCTACATACAATTTATGAAGACGCAGCTTACCGAACTGCTGACAAACTACGGACACATCGATGGGATCTGGTTCGACGGGCACTGGGACAAGCCCCAGGCGAACTGGCATTATGATGAGATTTATTCGTTAATTCATAAGCTGCAACCCCATTGTTTGGTCGGCAACAACCACCATATCGCACCCATCGAAGGGGAAGATTTCCAGATGTTTGAGCGCGACCTACCCGGACATAACACCACCGGTTTTGGAACTGCAGCAGATGCCGTAGGCAGTCTTCCAAAAGAAGTTTGCGGCACGATTGCGGGGTCTTGGGGCTTCGATATTAAAGATAGGCAGCGTAAATCGTTTAAAGACGTGCTGAGTTATTTGGTAAAAGCAGCCGGTTATGGTTCCAACTTGCTTCTCAATGTGGGGCCGATGCCTAACGGCGAGATTCAGGATTACCAGCAAGAGCGCCTCAGGCAATTGGGTGAATGGTTGAAAACGTATGGGGAAACAATCTACGACACCGAAGGTGGATTTATACCGCCAACGGATGATTATGCGCTGACGAAAAAAGGAAAAACGGTTTATTTACATATCCTAAATTCGGAAAAGGACAATTTTCTGATTCCCAATTTTACCGCTAAATTGTCTTCGCTATCAACTTTCGATGGTAAAACAAAAATTAAATATCATCAGCTGGAAAACGATGTCCTTGTGGTACAACTCCCCGAAGGACTTCGCCACGCGGATGATTTGGTATTAAAGCTAAGTATTAAATAATATGTCAAAATTAAAAGACAAAGTAGCCATTATTACGGGTGGTGGCAGTGGAATAGGTCGTGCAATTTCAGAGCTATTCGCGAAAGAAGGTGCCGCCGTGCATATTTTGGATCTGAATGCCGAGGTAGGCCAAGGCGTAGTGACGGATATCGTCGCTGCGGGTGGTTCTGCGAAAATTCACGCCTGTAACGTCAGTGATCAAGCTGAAGTGGCAGCTATCGTATCTGCTATTGGTAAGGTGGATATATTGGTAAATAACGCCGGAATAGCCCATGTGGGCAATCTGGAGAAATGTGCAGAGGCAGATTTCGAACGTGTGTTTCAAGTGAATGTGAAAGGTGCATACAATGCTTTGCACGCCGTCGTTCCGCAAATGAAGCAGCATGGCGGCGGCGCGATCCTAAATTTGGCATCTATTGCAGCTGTCGTCGGTATCGCGGATCGCTTTGCCTATTCGATGAGTAAAGGTGCGATCTACGCGATGAGCATGTCGGTAGCACGCGATTATATGAAGGATAATATCCGCTCGAACTCGATCTCGCCAGCTCGCGTACATACACCATTTGTCGATGGTTTTATTTCGAAAAACTATCCCGGTCAGGAAGCGGAAATGTTTGAAAAACTGTCGCAATCGCAACCGATAGGCAGGATGGCCAAGCCAGAAGAAATTGCTAAATTGGCCTTGTTTCTATGTTCAGATGATGCAGCCTTCATCACTGGAAATGATTACCCAATCGATGGCGGCTTTATTAAGTTGAATAATTAGAAAGTGAAAAGTAAGAAGTGAAAAGTAAGAAGTGAAAATTCAAAAATAAAAAGTCAAAAGTGAAAAGTGAAAATTCAAAAGTAAAAAGTAAGAAGTGAAAATTCAAAAGTTGGAATTAGGAAGTTAGAGATCGAAAGTTAGGATTCAGAAGTTGGAGATCGAAAGTTAGGATTCAGAAGTTAGAGATCAAAAGTCAGGATTCGGCAATAAACATTAAAAAGATAACATTTAAAAATAAAAAGAGTGGGGCGGTTAATTGTGGTATTTGTTATTACTAAATACTAAATACTAAATACTAAATACTAAATACTAAATACTAAAAATACAATACCCACTCTCAAATACTAAAATAACATGAAATTAATACGTTTCGGAGAAACTGGAAGAGAACATATCGGTGTTCAGATTGATGGTGTAAATTACGATGTATCTGCTTTTGGCGGCGACTATAACGAGCAGTTCTTTGCGGAGAATGGCTTGGCAAGATTGGACGAGTTCGTAAAGGCTAATGCGGGTAGACTTATTGAAATTCCTGCGGACAGTCGCTTAGGTGCTCCTTTTGCGCGCCCGTCTAAAATTGTTTGTATCGGTCTGAATTATAAAGACCATGCAGCGGAAACTGGAGCTGCGATTCCAGCGGAGCCTATTATCTTTATGAAGTCTACAACCTCTTTGGTTGGGCCCTATGATCAAATCGTGATCCCGCGTGGCTCAGAGAAGACAGACTGGGAAGTGGAGTTTGGTATTGTAATCGGCAAAAAAGCGTCTTATGTGGACGAAGATGATGCGCTTAACTATATTGCTGGCTATGTATTGCATAATGATGTGTCTGAGCGTGCCTATCAATTAGAGCGTGGCGGCACGTGGGATAAGGGAAAAGGATGTGATACCTTTGCGCCTATGGGGCCATACCTGACTACGGCAGACGAAATTCCAGATATCAACAATGTACGTTTGTGGTTGAAGGTAAACGGCGAGACTTACCAAGACGGAAACACCAGTAACTTAATTTTCTCGGTGGCACATGTCGTTTCCTATGTTTCTCAGTTCATGACCTTATTGCCGGGTGATGTTATCTCGACAGGTACACCTGCAGGTGTTGGGCTGGGCTTTAATCCACCTATCTATCTGAAAGCTGGCGATGTGATTGAACTGGGCGCCGACTATTTGGGTGAATCTCGTCAAGAAGTCGTTGCATACTCACAAAAATAAAAAAATAGCTTATGCGCATAGACGCCCACCAGCACTTCTGGATTTTTGATGCCGAGCGCGACGCTTGGATAACGGATGAGATGTCGGCCATCCAACGCAATTTCTTACCGACAGACTTAGCACCGCAGCTTAAGGAAAACGGTATTGATGCTGTCGTCGCGGTGCAGGCATCGCAATCTGCGGAGGAGACTCGGTTTTTAATCGACCTTTCTACCATGTATGCTATGGTGAAGGCAGTGGTAGGCTGGGTAGACTTACAGGCCGATGATATCGCTGATCAGTTGGCGCATTACCAGCAGTTTCCAATTGTGAAAGGATTTCGCCACGTGATCGAAGCAGAAGAGGATCCTGATTTTTTAATCCGACCCTCGTTTTTGCGTGGCATTACGGCTTTAACGGCTTACGATTACACCTACGATTTGCTCATTCGCCCACGACATTACCAAAGCACATTGGCCTGTGTTGCCGCAAATCCAGCTCAACGATTTGTGTTGGACCATATGGCCAAGCCAAATATCCGGGCGAAAGAGTTTGAGGAGTGGGCTGCTTTCATCAAGGAATTAGCAGCTTTTCCGAATGTGCATTGCAAGGTGTCTGCTTTGGTGACGGAAGCGGACTGGGAAAACTGGACGCCAGATGATTTTAAGCCTTACATTCACCACGCCATTGCCTGTTTTGGTAAAAGCAGGGTGATGTTTGGCACGGATTGGCCTGTTTGTCTTGTGGCTGCATCGTATGCGGAGGTGATCGCAGTCGCTGAACATAGCTTGGAAGGGTTTACAGAAGATGAACGTCAGGCGTTCTGGGGTGGCAATGCGGCAAGCTTTTATCATGTATAGATTGAAAAAATAATGGATTTAAATTTAAAGGATAAGATTTTCATCGTCACCGGTGGTGCGAAAGGTATCGGTAAAGCAATTGTTATTGCGCTTGCCAAAGAAGGCGCTGTGCCGGTCATCGTAGGACGTAAACAGGCGGATAATGACATCGTGAAGGCAGAGGTCGAAGCATTGGGCGGTAAAGCACTAAGTGTCGAAGCCGAACTTTCAGATCCTGCACATTGCAAACATGCTGTAGAGCAGACCTTGGCGGTCTATGGCCGTATCGATGGACTGGTCAATAATGCAGGCCACAACGATGGTGTAGGACTTATTTCGGGTAATTATGAAGGGTTTGTGGCTTCTTTGCACAAGAATTTAATTCACTACTACCTGATGGCGCATCACTGCATTGATGCCCTCCGCGTGGCTAAGGGCACGATTTTAAATATCAGCTCGAAAACAGCAGAAACGGGGCAGGGGAACACGTCAGCGTATGCTGCAGCTAACGGCGGGAGAAATGCCTTAACGCGCGAATGGGCCGTAGAGTTATTGCCATACAGTATTCGTGTCAACGCCATCATCGTTGCCGAATGTGCTACGCCACAGTACGACTCCTGGATTCAGACCTTGGATAATCCAGAAGAGACGCTTAAAAAGATTACAGACCGCATTCCGCTGGAACACCGGATGACTACGGCCGAAGAAATTGCGAATACAGCCGTGTTCTTATTATCTGAAAAATCAAGCCACACGACTGGGCAACTCGTTCATGTAGACGGTGGTTATGTACACTTGGATCGTTCGTTGATTAAGGAGAATTAAAAATTAAAAAGTAATAAGTCAAAATTCAAAAGTGAAAAGTTAAAATTTAAAAGTTAAAATTTAAAAGTGAAAATTGATAAGTGACAAGTCAAAATTCAAAAGTTAGTACCAAAGCTTAAGATTTGACGGTTGGAACGTAAGATTGACGGGGTGGCAGATGTGAGGCGGTATGCTGAGCGGATGTCTCCCCGTCATGCTATACTGCGGCGTAGCTTTCTAATTGCTGGATGATGATGCAAAATACATGTACCGACTTACTTACTGTGATCGCATTTCGAGTTTTTGTCGAAGGGCTCGATATGGATAAATACGTTGCCGATATTGGGTATGTTGGCAATGAGGTAATCCTTTAATCGGTGGGCAATGTCATGTCCTTCTCTCACCGATATGTTGGGGTCGACGACAGCATGGAGGTCGATCTGAAATAGCATCCCTATTTTCCGGATGTAACATTTCTCGATCAATAGCACACCATTCACTTTTAACGATTGTTTTCTCACATCGTCTTCCAGCTCTTCATACCTGTTTTCATCCATAATCTCCGCAAGCGCTGGGCGAAAGATACCGTAGCAGTTGTATAGAATAAGTGCCGACGCGAAGAGTGCTGCCCAGTCGTCAGCACTTTCATAGCCTTCGCCGGCAAACAAAGCTATCGATATACCGATGAACGCTGCTACGGAGGTGATGGCATCAGATCGGTGATGCCAGGCATCTGCTTTTAGGGAGGTACTATTTAAAGCCTTGCTGCGCTTCATCACAATTCGAAAAGAAATCTCCTTCCAAATAATAATACCGGCAAGCACAATTAAGGTCCAAGGTTCAGGTAAATCGTGAGGTGTTTTTATATTCTCTATACTTTCTTTTGCAATGACGAAAGCGGAAATCACAAGGAAAATAACAACGATAAACGTGATAAGCGGCTCGATACGACCGTGTCCGTAAGGATGAGACTGGTCCGCTGGACGTTTGGAATACTTTAGGCCTAGCAATACAAGAAACGAAGAAAATATGTCTGCTGTAGACTCAATAGCATCTGCGATAAGCGCGTAGGAATTTCCAAAAAATCCTGCTAACCACTTAATTAAGGCCAGAAGGAAGTTTGTCAGTATGCTGAAATATGTCGTTCGTATAGCTTTATCGGAATTTGACATACGTCTTTTTTTTGCCAAAGATAGGGCATTTATTTGAACTGTCTCGATGTCGATCAGGAAAAAGACTGTAAGAGCGACAAAAATTTATTTAACAGCACAAATAGGACGAATATATCGACGAATTTAAGTAATCGACTATGCCGCACTTTGTAAGGTTATTGTTAAAGTCTAAGACAAACTCGAAAAGGGTTTTTAAAAAGTAGTATATTGCTGCTATGAAAAAGATGCGATGGATACGAGCGTTTCAGCTCTTCGAACAGTTTCGGAAAATGTCGATATCCACAAAGGAATTTGACAGTGCGGAGGCAAAAGCGGCAAACTTGAACGAAAAAGCCAGCGACTTCAAATTGCTTATTGCGATGGGTAGGGACACGATAGCAGGACGTTACAAAATGAATAAATGGAATTTATCGGTGATTGTCGGTACCATTGTCTATGTGGTTTCACCTTTAGACGCCATTCCAGATGTGATCCCCGTGCTGGGATGGATCGATGATCTTACTATCGTAGGGTATGCCGTAGCGAAACTCACGGACGAAATGCGGAAATATAAAACCTTCAAGGAAAATACAGCAGCGGCTATTTCATAAAAGCTTCTTGTAGAAACTCGTTGAAATCTTCACGTTGTTGGATAGCATAGCTGGTTACGCAATACCTTACCCTATACCAGAGCAAGTAGTGGCAAAGATAAGTACAAAAGCCACAAATGCCAGTACTAGAAATGTAGTTAGGGGTGTTCTTCTCATTATTGTTTACTGTTCGTTGTTTGTTCAACACCGATATAAACAATTTGCATGCCCAAATCGTTTTGCACATATTAACTTTATATAATATTGTGTTAACATACGAAAAGTGCCTATATTTTTAAATAGATGTAGTAATTTTACTACAATTGAAAGAGGCAATAGCACAGTATATCCTGATATTGCCTTGTTTTTATCTCCATAGGCGGTTCTTTGTTCCGCCATTTGTTTAGGTCGCTAGGTTAATTGCTGCATAAGCTGATCGAATTCTGCCCGTAATGTCGATAACTGCGTTTCCAGGTTGGCAACGCGTTCCTGCAGGTCCTGTACCTGACTTGCTCCGCCACTGTGTTCTACCGTAGCCGCGGTGTCGTAATCCTCTTCATTGATCTCGCCTAAAAGGTGCACGTAGCGCACTTCCTTCTGTCCAGCGCGCTTTGGCAGCATCCTAACAAACGCTGGTTGTTGTTCTTGAAGACGGTTCAATACCTCTTGCACCTCGTCAATGCTTTCAAAATCAAATAAACGACCCGCATTGGAATTAATCTCGCCGGGAGTCAGCGGCCCTCGTAAAAGGAGTAAGCAGAGCGCCGCCAAATCTTGCGGAATCAAGGGATATTGGATGGCGACATTGTGCTTGTATTTGGTGACGCGGCTGCCGCCGCCGACCACCGTAGACACCAAGCCACGTTTCCGTAGCTGGTCCAACGTCTCCATGATGGTATGTTCGTCATAAGATACGACAGGCTTACGCGATGTTTTTTGATTACAGGCAGCTTGTAAGCTGTTGATCGTCATGGGGTAATATTCCGGTGTCGTTTTGGCTTTCTCCATAAGACATCCTAAAACACGTAATTCTTCTGCACGTAATAGCGGTAAGCTCGCTGTTTCTTCCATCTGTTATCAATTTATTTGGCCTGAACACCTATTTAAGAATATTGCTATCCATTTTTTGTGTCTTGCCGATTGCGCCTTCGTTAATTTTTTTCGAGATAGCGAGCCGCCGTCGACGCGAAGTTCACCGTGTAGATCTAAACAGGCCCTTCGCTTTCGAAGATAAAAAAAATATATAGGTTTCAAAATAGATAGCACCACGTGAAGCGATCATTGTTGAAAGGAATTTTTTAGCCTTAAATCTTTTAGTAAATTCGCGGTAATCAAAGAGAAAGACTGTGCTACGAATTGCGCATCATGCCGCATACATACATCCGCTGCGGGAAGGACATCGCTTTCCCATGTTAAAATATGAGCTTATTCCGGCGCAATTGCTGCACGAAGGCGTCGTCAGCAGTGCTAATTTCTTTGCACCGGAATTGGCCCAACACGCAGACGTTCTGTTGGCGCATGATGGGCATTATGTGCAAGCGCTGTTAGACTTAACCTTAGACGCACGGATGGTGCGTAGAATAGGGTTTCCGCTGTCAAAAGAATTGATAGATCGCGAGTTTTATCTTGCGGAAGGCACCATACGGTCCAGTGTTTATGCGTTGGAATATGGTGTAGCGTTCAATACTGCTGGCGGTACACACCATGCAGGCCGTGATTTTGGAGAAGGGTTTTGCTTGCTCAACGATCAAGCCGTGGCGGCGGCCTACCTCGTTGATCGGAAACTCGCCGAGCGCATACTGATTGTTGATTTAGACGTGCATCAAGGAAATGGTACCGCACACATCTTTACAGGTAATCAGCAGATATTTACATTTAGCATGCACGGCGAAAAGAACTTTCCCTTTATCAAAGAACAATCAGACTTAGATGTGCCGCTGGATGATGGATTAGATGATAATGCATATCTCACCCTGCTGGATCAACATTTAGCGCCGGTTTTCGATCGCGTGCGTCCAGATTTTGTATTTTATCAGGCAGGTGTCGATGTACTCGCGACTGATAAGCTCGGGAAGCTGAAGCTCAGTGAAGAAGGATGTCGATTGCGCGACGAACGCGTCTTTCAGATCTGCCGTCGACGCGGAATCCCCGTGCAAGTAAGCATGGGGGGTGGATACTCTACCCATATCAAGGATATTGTCAATGCGCACGTCAATACGTTCAAGGCCGCCATACAGATATTTGATCTTTAATAGTTTTTTATATGCTTAACTTCTCACTTTTATTTTCAACTTCTCACTTTTGACTTCTGACTTGTTAATTCTTACTTTTAACTTTTTAATTTTAACTTTTTAATTTTCCCCATGTTTTTTCACCAAGACGCCATATTTGACCAACTGTCCATACATCGGGTAGGCAATAAAGCACAGGACGAGTATTTTGTGTTATCAGATAGTCCTATAGACCTTAGTCAAGACGAAGTGTTGCCCGATTTGTTAATGCAATACTTTATGAAGCCCTTCGGCAAAGCCAATGAAGTATATCGTTTTTATCATCCCAACGAAGATTTACAACTAAACGAAGTATACCATTTCGCCAAGCAATACTTCGACGACAAGATCGCCTTTCATGATATGTCGCAGCAGCTTGCCAAACATTTGTATGAAGTTTCCGAGCACCCGAAGATAAAAGGTGGGGAACTGTATATCGTCGCGCTAAAAAACGTGCAGATGGAGGGCGAAGACCACGATGCCATTGGTATTTTCAAATCTGAAAATAAAGAGGCTTATCTTAAGGTATACCCGAATGGAGAAGGTTTTGACCTTGATTACGAACAAGAAGCCATCAATATCAACAAATTGGACAAAGGGGTAGTTATTGTCAATGTAGAGGAAGAAGAGGGCTACAAGGTATTGGTCGTCGACCAAACCAATCAATCGGAAGCTGTCTACTGGAAAGATGATTTCTTAAAAATACGTACCCGCAATGATAATTACCAACAAACAGGGAATATCATGAAGGTATATAAAAAGTTTGTCAACGAGAAGCTGGATGAAACCTTTGAGCTGGAAAGTGCCGACAAGATCGACTTGCTGAACCGCTCCATGAACTACTTTAAAACGAAAGAAACGTTTGATCAAAGTGAGTTTGAAGAAGAAGTTATTGCCAATCCAGATGCGGCTGCGCTATTTAAAAGCTACCAGCAAAATTTCGAAGAAGAGTTTGATACCGCTTTCCAATCCAGTTTCGAGATAGCCACACCAGCTGTCAAGAAGATGGCGTCGACCTATAAATCGGTGTTGAAGCTTGATAAAAATTTCCATATCTACATCCACGGTAAACGCGATTATATAGAGACGGGATTTGACGAGGAGCGGGGACTTCACTATTATAAGTTATATTTTGAAAACGAGACACAAGCTTAGCAGCCGAGGAGCCCTCAGCCTACGCAGCTATTTGATGACGTTAGGTGTGTTATTAGCTGCGTTGCTGTTGATCATGGGCATACAGCAATCTCCTGCGTTTGTCGAACGGTATTACAGCAGGGGCTTTTATCCGCTTTTTTCGCATGTGCACAAATGGCTGTTTGGTTGGCTGCCCTTTAGTTTTGGGGATATTTTTTATGCCTGCTTCGTGGTATTGATCTTGTTGCTGCTTATTCGTTGCCTAGCTACATTGTTCAGGAAAAAAGGATATTTAGCCCTTCGGCAGTTTGTACAGCTCGTGATCCTGCTGTTGTCTTCCTACCTTTATTTTTACCTAAGTTGGGGATTGAATTACTATCGGGTACCCCTTCAAGAGCAGTTAAATTTAAAGGTAGAACAGATTGATAGCGCAGATTATTTCGATGTATTGGATCGCTATATTGCCAAGGCCAATGCGCTGCGCGCAAGCTTACCAACGACAGACATAGCGCGAGAAAGTACACGCAAAGAGTTAGCGCAATTTATGGAGGAGAATGATGCGGTGTTTCCTATGCTTTCGCGCACGCAAATTCACGCCAAGCAACCGCTCTCCAGCGCGCTTACATCCTATTTCTCCGTTACTGGCTACCTCAATCCCTTTACCCAAGAGGTACAGGTGAATGGTATCGCCCCAATGGTAGGCTATCCTTTCACCGTTGTCCATGAATTAGCCCATCAAATGGGCGTAGGCTTTGAGGATGAATGTAATTTTATTGCTTTTGTCGCCCTGCATGATCATGCCAATCCACATTACCAATACGCCGCCTATTACGAGACGGTGCAGTACCTGCTTCGTCCGCTCTACGTTCAGGATGAGCGGCGCTACCAGTTTTACATCGGCAAATTAACAGATGCGGTAAAGCAAGATTATGCCGACGAACGCCAGTTTTGGAAAGCATACAGCGGCCCGGTAGACCGGGTAATGAGTTTCTTTTACGGCGGTTACTTGAAGCATAACAATCAGCCCGAAGGCTTTGCTCGCTATTCGCTTATGTCTCGCTTGGTCATTGCCTGGGATAAGCAGCAACAACATACGCCGTAAAAAAGGGAAGCTATTTCTCTTTTTTAGCTTAAAGATTCATCTTAGGGCGTACCACTTTTACCAAGAAGGTGTAGGCTAAAATAGCGCCTGTTGCAGCCATAACGACACCTATCAACGACGGGTAATTGTAAGCATAGCCCAACGTGATGGGAATGGCACCAAGATAAGCGCCGAGTGTATTGCCTATATTGAAACTGGCTTGTCCGGCGGCAGCGGCAAATGTTTCCGCTCCCTTGGCATTGTTGATCAGCATCATTTGTAAAGGCGAGCCGATAGAGAAGGAAATCATGCCCGTGATGAAAGCCATCGGGTATGCCAGGATGGTGATATGGGCCGTGAAGAATACAACGACCAAGCAAACGGACATGGCCGAAAAACTCAATATCGCCGCTTTCGATGGAGAGATGGTATCCGAAAGCTTTCCGCCGATGATATTCCCAAAAAACATACCCAGCCCAATAAGCACCATGATGATTGGCACACGGTCCGCATCAAGATCGGAAACATACGTGACGAGCGGCGCGATATAGGAGATCCAGGCGAAAAGTCCACCCGTTCCGATCGCGATAACAGCCACCATCAACCAGGCATCCCACCGTGCAAAATAGCCTATCTGCTTCATGATTTTATTTGTCCGGTCTGCTTCAATCTTCGGCATCCAGAAATAAATGGCCAGGAATGTAACCAAACCCAAAAGACTAATAAGTGCATAAGTTATTCGCCAGGAATAATGATGGCCAACGTAGGTGCCTAGGGGCACTCCTGCTAAATTGGCGATAGTCATTCCAGTAAACATCATGGATATTGCCTGTGCTTCCTTCCCCGGTTTCGCTAGCCTAGCCGCTACCACCGAGCCCACGCCAAAAAATGCGCCGTGGGGCAGGCCTGCGATAAAGCGAGACGTTAGGAGCAACAGCTTATTGGGCGCAAAAGCAAAAATGCCGTTGAAGATAAAAAAGAGGAGCATTAAAAACAGCAATACGCGCTGTGGTGAATATTTTGCCGTGAAGGCCACGAGGGTAGGTGCCCCAACAACCACGCCGAGCGCATATAAGGCGATTAGATTGCTGGCGGTAGGTATATCGATGTTTAAATCTTTTGCAATGTCTGGAAGGATACCCATCATGGTAAATTCTGTCATACCGATGGCTAATCCACCAATGGCTAAGGCGATTAGTGCTTTGTTCATGTATTATCTGTGTGAGACGGCAAAGGTAGCTTTTATTGGTCAATGCGAATAATTAATTTTTTATGAACAGGTTAATTTCCAGACCTTCCTCAGAAAATAAACTTTTTACGTGACTTCGCGCGTTTAAACGTTTGTAATTTTTAACTTTAGGCCAATTTGTTGACGAATTTAATCAGGCATCTTATGTGTTTTAGACGATTGTTCCCTTATTTTGGTGTGTTATTGATTCTATTGATAGGCATTGCATGCCAATCACATGATAAAAATAAGGCATCCGCTACAAAAACTCCAGAACGACTAACACTCAGTAAAGAGAAAGCAGCGACGATATTTGCGCTGCCTACCCATTGTTTAACCGTAGAATACCCGAATAAAATGGGGGAGGTGCTTGGCAGTGCTGCAGATTTAAAGGAGCCGAAGGTATCGCGCCCAATTTTCTATGGTTGTTTTGATTGGCATTCGTCCGTACATGGCTATTGGTCGATCGTGCGCTTGCTAAAAACCTACCCCGATCTGGATGAAAATGGCGCGGTGCGGGCGTCTTTGAAAAAACATATCAACAAAGAAAACCTAGCGGTAGAAATGGCTTTTTTCAATGACAAAAACAACCTCAGCTTTGAACGTACCTACGGCTGGGCTTGGTTTTTAAAATTGCAGCAGGAACTTAAATCGTGGAATGATCCCGATGCCAAAGCATGGGCGAATGTATTGCAGCCACTGGCGGATTTATTGTCTGAGCGTACACAGGCATATCTTACAAAACTTGTTTATCCTATTCGCAGTGGCAAACATGACAACACCGCCTTCAGCTTAACATTGATGTATGAGTATGCAGAGGCGGTAGGCGATGCCGACTTGCTGAACGCCATCAAAACAAACAGCATACGCCTTTACGAAACCGATAAAAATTGCGACTTGGCCTACGAGCCCAGCGGATCTGATTTTCTATCGCCCTGCCTCGAAGAGGCGTACCTCATGAGCAAAGTGATGGCAAAAGACGACTATAAAAATTGGCTATTGAATTTTATGCCTATCCTTTTCGAACAAGATATGGAGCTTTTAAAGCCCGCTATTGTTAGCGACCGCACCGATGGACAGCTTGTCCACCTTGATGGCTTGAATTTCAGCCGTGCAAACTGCCTGTATGGCATTGGCCAAGCCATACCGGAATTGCAGGCTACCTTAATCCCGTTAGCCAATCAACATATCGAGTTTTCGTTGAAAAATATTGCTGACGACGATTACATGGGGAGCCATTGGTTAGGGACATTTGCTTTGCTAGCGCTGTCAAATCAGCACTAATACCTATGGCTCCCGCGCCATCGTACCTATGGCTCGCAGTTGATAAGTAGAAAATTAAAAAGTAGAAAATTAAAAATTAAAAAGTAAAAATTAAAAAGTAAAAATTAAAAAGTAAGAAGTGAAAAGTAAGAGGTGAAAAGTAATAAAGTTTGTACTCAATACACTAGTCTATGTACTACATACTAAGTACTAACATCTACAAAAAAAATCTCACTACGCACTACGCACTACCCAATACTTTCTACCCAATACGTCCTATGCACTACGCATTACCCCAAGCGGCACGAGGGCATTATTTTCCAAACGCACTTTGACGATCTGGATGCTGCTGAAGCCGTCTTCTTTCGAGATAATAGGCGAGAGGTCGATGCCTTTTTTTGCCAGGGCCTTAAGGATAGCATTGCGGAAGGTAGAGCGGGAAGCTCCCCAACCCTTGCTTTCTACAATGTCATTGTTAAACGTGATCAATTCAGGAATTGAATAGTTGTTGAACTGCTCCTGAAGATGTGCTGATAGATGAAATGCTGTTGACATACAATTTAAAATTAAAAGTTTAACCATAAATTGTATTCAGAAATCTGTGGGTGTAAAAACAAACGTTAAACACATTTTTGGCTCTTTACCCGTATTATTTAACCACCGTGGTGACCACACTCGGTTGGTATTGCCTAAGCAATTCTGAATACTCTACAAACTTAGTAGTCTTTTTTGTTGTATCCAAATTTTTTTGAAAAAAATGTAAAGTCGTCAGTTTATTTCAATGCATGAGTCAGCAAACTGTCATCCTGTCGCAAATTTGGGTTTTGGAATATTCCTTGTTCAGGTCTGCGTGTAAAATAGATAAAACAAAAAAATCATATGCAAGAAAAAGGTAGTATTTCGATACACACCGAGAATATTTTCCCGGTGATCAAAAAGTTCCTCTACTCGGATAACGAGATTTTTTTACGGGAATTGGTTTCCAACGCCGTTGATGCATCGCAAAAGATCAAACGTCTTTCTTCGTTAGGGCAGTTTCAAGGTGACTTGGGCGATCTTACGGTGGATGTGAAATTCGATGAAGCAGCAAAAACGATCACCATTTCCGACCGTGGTATTGGTATGACGGCAGATGAGATCAAAAAATATATCAACCAGATTGCTTTTTCCGGAGCCACGGAATTCATGGAGAAATTCAAGGAAGCCAATGATGCGAACGAAATTATAGGCCGATTTGGACTAGGTTTCTACTCGGCATTTATGGTGGCCGATCGTGTGGAAATTGACTCACTTTCCTACCAAGAAGGAGCAGAACCCGCGCACTGGACTTGTGACGGTAGTACTTCGTACGAAATTTCGGAAGGAACACGCACTGACCGTGGTACAGACATTATTCTGCATGTCAACGACGAGTCCGCTGAATTTTTAAACCAAGCTCGTTTAAGTGAGATTTTAAATAAATACGCAAGATTCCTGCCTGTACCTGTTCGCTTCGGAACGAAATCAGAATCGCAGCCTGATGGCGAAGATGAAGAAGGTAAACCGAAATATACATCCATCGAAGTTGATAATATTATTAACAACACGAATCCAGCATGGACGAAATCGCCTTCCGAGTTAACGGATGAAGATTACTTGGCTTTCTATCGCGAATTGTATCCATACTCTATGGATGAGCCACTTTTCTGGATTCACCTGAACGTCGATTACCCATTCAACTTGACTGGTATTCTTTACTTCCCGAAGGTGAAAAACGAAATGGAAATACAGCGCAACAAAATCCAGTTGTATTCTCGCCAAGTATTCATCACCGATGAGGTGAAAGATATTGTTCCGGAATTTTTAATGTTATTGCAGGGTGTTATCGATTCACCGGATATCCCGTTGAACGTTTCCCGCTCATTCTTACAGGCCGATAGCAACGTCAAAAAGATCAACAACTACATCACGAAGAAAGTTGCAGATAAGCTGAACGAGCTATTTAAAGCCGACCGCAAAAACTTCGAAGCAAAATGGAACGACATTGCGCTCTTCATTAAATACGGTATGCTAAGTGATGAGAAGTTTGCCGAGAAAGCGAACGACTTCTGCTTATTGAAAAATACAGATGCAGAGAGCTATACGCTCAAAGAGTATTACGAGAAAGTGAAAGACATCCAAGTAGACAAAGATGGCAATATCGTCTACCTATACACCAATGATCCAGCGCAACAAGACGGTTTCATCGGATCCGTCAAAGCGAAAGGATATGATGTGTTGGCGCTGGATGGTCCATTGGATACGCATTTTACCGGCTATTTGGAGCAGAAAGGTGGCGAGAAAGTGCAGGCAAAACGTGTTGATGCGGACGTGGTTGATAAATTAATTCCGAAAGACGAACAGCAGACGTTGCTACTTTCTGACGACGAGTCCAAGAAGGCTTCTGAGATATTTGAAAAAGCGATTGCCCGAGGCGATATGAAGGTCGAGATCGATGCGTTAGCAGCAGATGATCTTCCAGTATCGGTTACGATTGACGAGTTCATGCGTCGTATGAAGGATATGGCCAAGACAGGTGGTGGAATGGGCTTCTACGGTACGCTACCTGATAATTATAAGGTAACGGTAAATGGAAACCACCCGCTTGTAAAACGCATTATCGAAAGCGGTGACGAAGATGGCGCGAAGTTAGCAAAACAGGCTTTTGATTTGGCGTTATTGTCAAGAGGCTTGTTAACGGGTGCGGATTTGACTTCGTTTGTGAAACGTAGCGTAGAGATGATCTAAGATCGTTTAACGTAAAGCAAGAACGAAAGTTTTTTGCCGATTGAAAGTGTCTAAAAAAGTTGTTTCGTGCAGCTTTTTTCGGCACTTTCATCGTTTTAGCAAGTTTGTAAAAGCCGATAACCTACCAATCTCCTAAAAAATAACCGTTAGTTTCTCCTAAAAAATCTATAGTTTTATAGATGGACTTTATATACTAAGCGATAGCTAGGAATTTGCCCTATTTGTGCATGGAGCAAGAGCGGATTGGCTGGGTGTCAATAATGAAGTACAGCTTACACCAAAAGTTATAAACTAATCAATGAAGGAACATACAATGCAGAAAAATTCAATCTTGGCCTGGTCATTTGTCGTGGCGTTAGGCGGTTTTTTATTCGGTTTTGATACGGCCGTGATCTCCGGTGCGGAGAAGGCCGTTCAAGTATTTTGGTCGCTTAATGAATTTCAGCACGGACTCACAATGGCTATTGCGCTATTCGGAACGGTGCTCGGTGCGGCCTTAGGCGCTTATCCCTCTGACCGCTTCGGACGAAAGAATACCTTGTTCTTCGTAGCCAGTTTGTACTTCTTTTCGGCCATTGGAACGGCTTTGGCGCAAGACTGGAGTATATTTATTATTTTTCGGTTTCTAGGCGGTATTGGCGTAGGCGTGTCATCCGTGACGGCGCCTATTTATATCTCAGAGATTTCACCCGCCGGTTCCCGCGGTAAGCTGGTGGGCCTGTTTCAATTCAATGTAGTATTCGGGATTTTGATCGCCTATTTATCCAACTACTTTATCGGACAGTTTGGCGAAGAGTCTTGGCGCTGGATGTTAGGCGTTCAAGCGTTTCCAGCCTTCCTATTCTTTGTTCTGATATTTTTGGTGCCCGAGAGTCCACGTTGGTTGCTTTTGCACGGCAATAAAAAAGAAGAAGCTATCCGCGTCATGCAGAAAATCAGTGGCGATCGGTATGCAGAGGATATCGAAGAAATCCTGGCCGCACAGAACCAAACTCAACGAGATGGACGATTATTTTCCAAATCAAATCGGGTGCCCGTGATGCTGGCTATCCTTTTTGCCGTTTTTAATCAGGTTTCCGGTATCAACGCGATTATCTATTACGCACCGCGCGTGTTTGAAATGGCAGGATTGGGCGCACAAAGCTCCTTGCTTTCTTCGGTAGGGATCGGCTTGGTCAATTTTGCCTTCACCTTAATTGCAATTAATTTTATTGATAAAGTAGGCCGGCGCAAGTTGATGCTAATCGGTTCGTTTGGGTTGATCGGATCGCTCGCTTTGGTGTCCTATTCATTTTTTGCAGGCAACACCGAAGGCGTGGCCGTCACGCTTTACCTGATGGTGTATATCGCCTTTTTCGCTTTCTCGCAGGGCGCGGTTATCTGGGTGTTTATTTCCGAAATCTTTCCAAATGATGTACGGGCGAAAGGACAGACCTTGGGCAGTTTAACACATTGGGTGATGGCTGCAATTATAACGTTTTGCTTTCCCGCACTAACCGAGATGCTGGGGGGTGGTTATACTTTTTTAATTTTTGCTGGTTTTATGGTTTTGCAATTGCTTTTCGTGTGGAAGATGATGCCAGAAACAAAAGGAAGATCGTTGGAAGAGGTTGGTAAAAGCGTAGCCCAATCCTAGTTGTATTTGTAAACCTCAACCCCATGAATAGACCATTTTTTTTGATTACCTTTTTCCTGATTGCGATAGTAGGCACGATGCAAGGACAAACCCATTTCTCCACGACCTTTCGTGGCGAAAAGCAGTTTCTTCAAATTCCGATAAAAAACGGTGCTGCCCAAAAGCAAGTTGACCTGTTGGTCAACAATAAAAAAGTACGCTGGTTCACTGCAGAGCTGGCTGCCGATAAAGCAGATTGGTTTGCTTATTTGGATATCAGCGATTGGAAGGGCGCTTCGCTTACGATCCAGGTGGATGGCTTACCGGAGCAGAGCCAGGCCTTCAAGCCCGTCGTACAAACGGATAGCGACAACAAGCAAGGAGAATACGAGGAGCCACGTCGAGGTCAAATTCATTTTTCGCCGAAACGAGGCTGGATGAACGATCCAAATGGTTTGGTGTATGACAACGGAGAATATCATTTGTTTTTTCAGCACAATCCATACGGCGTAAATTGGGGCAATATGCATTGGGGACATGCCGTCTCTAAAGATTTGGTGCATTGGAAGGAACTGGGGGAAGCACTTTATCCGGACGAGTTCGGAACGATGTTTAGCGGGGGAGCAGTTGTCGATACGAAGAATTCATCTGGCTTTGGATCAGCGCAAAAGCCGCCTTTGTTGCTTTTTTATACGGCTGCGGAAAAGAGTTGGACACAGGGATTGGCCCACAGCCCGGATGGTCGAACCTTTCAAAAATTAGAAGCGCCGATCATAGCTAAGATCACCGATGGCAATCGGGATCCGAAAGTGATTTGGCATGAACCCTCTAAACATTGGGTTTTGGTGGTGTACGTAACGGAAGAAGGGGAGCAGCACGCGATGCATTTTTTCACGTCTACCGATATGAAATCCTGGACTTTTGCCAGCAAAGTATTGGGTGGGCAGGGGAACGACCGTTACCTGTTTGAATGTCCGGAATTTTTCGAATTGCCGGTAGAAGGCGCCGCAGGCAAACGAAAATGGGTGCTTACTGGTGCCAATAGCCAGTATGCGATTGGCACCTTTGACGGGAAGACCTTTACCCCCGAAGAAGAGCGTATGTTTAGCCAGCAAGGGCGTGATTATTATGCGGCGCAAACCTTTAGCAACGAGCCTCAAGGGCGTCGCGTTGAGATTGGCTGGTGGCGCACGCATACCAATCAAGATGGCAGCGCATTTAACCAGTCCATGAGTATACCGATGACGATAGCGTTGCGAAAAACAGCGCGCGGCATACGCATTATTCGCCAACCCGTCAGTGAGTTATCGGCCTTGCGCACAAATACCCAAAAGTTGACGAGCAGTACAATCAACGCCTCCTCCGCGAATGTACTGGACTCCTTTCACGGCGAATTGGCGGAGATCAGACTGCGTATAAAGCCGAAAGACGCGCATAGCATACATATCAATGTACGTGGTCTGCATGTTATATACCAAGTGGCCGAGCAGGAACTCGTTGTAGACAATGTGCGTACACATGCCCCGCTGATCAACGGCGAACAGGAGCTCCGGATTTTCGTTGACCGTATTGGCGTGGAGATCTTCGCAAGCCAAGGGGAGGTTTTTATGCCCATTAACTATAATCTGGATCCGAAGAACACGCAATACAGCCTTAGTACATCGGGAGGATCGGCCACTTTGCTGACTGGCGAGCTGTACGAATTGAAAAGCATTTGGTAAAACATGTAGATCGGACGCAGCGCAAAAAGCTACACTTGTTATCGTGTCCTATACATTGGAGCAGAGTAACCGCAATGCTCCGATGTATTCGTGGATTTTTTTGTCTAAATGTCCGGAAACAGGCCCATACTTAGTTTTCCAATAGCTTGTTTCTCTCCTTGATAAGCTCTAGCGCGCAACTTGGCCGCACAAGCCAAACCCTTTAAAAAATTATCTAGTTCAGAATGAACTTCTTGCTGCGACGCGCCATTATTTTGTTTAAAATATTTGGAGGATATGGGTATTTGTTCTACTTTTGTGTCATCAAAATCACGGTAGGTATAGCTCAGTTGGTTAGAGCACTAGATTGTGGTTCTAGGGGTCGTGGGTTCGAGCCCCATTACTTACCCAGAAAATAGAGGTCCAGAAGGCCTCTATTTTTGTTTTATGGCCCTTACTATCAGTTTATTACAGTTTAAAATTGTTGTGAGTTGTGTGTAAAATATAATTTAATACTAATACTGTTTTTAGTTGAAAACGGTAAATTTAACCGCTTTTGGAGTTGTTTTGTCTCATTTCTTGTCTCACGTTTTGTGTTTTGCCTCCCTTCTGTTTATAGATGTAAATACGAATTTAAGAGATTAAGTGTAGATTTTTTATAAATCGGACAAGATATTTTCATGTTTAAACCTTGTAATTATTATGGCTTGATTAGGTATGTTGACCAGATGGATTTTTGATTCTACGGTAAAATTTGTCCAACAATTATTTTAAATGGCATATAATTTAGAATAATCATATCTCTTATATTGAAACATAATGTTGATATTTACATATAGCAAAAGGTAAAGTATGGAAACACTAAAATATAATCTATCAATATTACAGGACAAGGCAAAGGAAAGAACCGTAAAGACCCAAAGTATAGAGTATGATATTGAGACGCTAATAAAAAAACTTGATAGAAATATTATAAAGCTCGATCCCGAATACCAACGAAGACATCGTTGGGATAACAAAACATCTTCAAAGCTGATAGAAAGTTTGATTTTAAATATTCCCATCCCCACAGTATATATTTCTCAGGATATAGACGTGGATAGTGAAACTGAGGATGATGAATTTCGATATTCTGTCATAGATGGACAGCAAAGGTTGACGGCAATCAAGAATTTTTTAAAAAATCTATACCCATTGGAAGGACTAGAAACTCTTAGCGAGCTAAATGGATGCTTTTACAAAGATCTTCCGCCCTTTTTAACTAGGCGTTTAGAAGAACGCAGTATCAAATGTTTGAGAATTGATTCCACTCTCGATGCTCAAGTAAAACTTGACATTTTCGAACGGCTCAACTCTGGTTCAGTGAAACTTGAGGCTCAAGAGTTGCGAAATGCAGTTTATGGGGGGCGATTTAATAATTTACTTAAGGATTTGTCTAAGAATATTAACTTTAGAAAACTGCTTCAGATCAATAATGAGACACCGAAAGATAATAATAAGGTAAAAAAAATGGAAGATGTGGAAATCACATTGCGTTTTTTTGCACTAACAAACAATAGATATGCTCAATTTAAAAAGTCTAAAGATAGAGGATTTAGTAATTTTCTCGACGATACAATGTCTGAGTTTAATAATCTAGATGTTCAGGCTTTAAATGCTTTAAAAGTAGATTTTGAAAACACAATGGAGTATATCGTCCTTAATTATGGTGGTGAAATATTCTCTAAGTATAAAACTGAAGAAGATAACGAAGATGAATTCCATGGAGCTAAGTCAAAACTACTTCTGCAATCCAAATTTAATATTGCTGTTTTTGACGCATTTGCCATAGGAATACATGACGCTCTACAAGAAGGCGTAGACATAAGAGATAAAAAAAGAGCTTTGTTAGATTTATTTTTTGATAAAGAGTTCTATAATTCTGTTTCAGGCAGTTATTTAGATACGAATAAGTTAAAATATCGAATAGAGGCGACGAAAAAAGTATTAGGATGCAGGGGAGTACTTTTGTAAGCAATCGTCTGGAAATGATTGAGATCCGTTTTAACGAGATCGACACATTATTAGATCTAGCTCGTAGTTATCAGACGTCTCCTGAAGTATATATTACTTTATGCCGGTCGGCACATGTCTTACTTGTTAGTCACTTTGAAGGAATATATAAAGATATAGTGAAGGATATCGTAGATGACCTAAATCATTTTACGGATTTTTTCAATGTAAAAGACCCCATTTTTAGAACACACGCTAAGTATTTTACACACGTTGATGAGCATGGAAGTAATGTGGAATCCATTAAGAAAAAGCTATGGGAAGCTTTTAATGGATACAAAACCGCTTTAGTGTTAGAGCCTTTCCTAAGAACCAATAATAAGAATCCAACACCTAAAATCTTGGAGGAAATATTAAAAAAATTTGGCGAACCGAATTTTTTTAAAGGACTATCAAGATCTAAACTCGAAGAAGTTTTTAAGAATGATCGTAAAGCCTCAAGGAAAGTGCTAGAAAGGTTAAAGCGTTACGCTTTTTCGAATGTAAAATGTTTTCCCTATGCCGTTGACAAAGGTTATTTCTATAATACAGTACACGAAGATCAGGTAAAGGATAAAAAAAGTTTATTTGAAGAATTTATCAATGAGTTTCTGAATGATAGGCATAAAATTGTTCATGGTCAAGTGCTAAATAACCCAAAGAATGATGTAGAAATAGCTGATTCTAAAATTAAAATCGAGGTTTTAACTTATGCATTTATTATTTGTTTATGCCATTGTGGGAATCCTATAATAGCACTCGAGGCAGGAATGTAATTTAAAAAGCATCAATTTTTATCCCTTGAATCTGCTCGCCGACTGCGAGTTGAGCGAAGGTCGCTGAAAAGAAATGCGGAAGCATGATTCAGCAATATGTACGAAGTATACGGAGACTGTTGGCGATATTTTGGATCAGCGTTGGGTCGAGCCTTGACTTATCTAAAATAATGACAACATCGTAGCCTGACCGATCTGCAGGCGAGCCAAATTCTAAGAGCGGTTGGATTTTGAACAAGCATTTTCGCTTGGTCAAAATACAGAGAAAGCTATTATGAAGTGAGGAGTTACCAAAGCTTTAAGTATGACAAACTAAGTAACAAGATAAAGGGAATAGTTTTTGAAATACTATTTCCTTTTTTATTTAGTTTGGCGTATCTTAATAGCGGTAATTCCAAAACGGAATGCCTTATTACCAAACGCAATTATTAATATGGAAGAAAAAGTTCTTGAAACACTTGTTGTCGGTTTTACCAAGGTGCTTATTGATGAAGCCAAAACGTTTTTAAAAGACATTACCGATATAGGCTATGATGAAATAATGCAATATATAGGTAAAGATTTAAAGGTTTATTTAACCAAGCACAAAGATAAGTACTCCCATGTTAAAACACTTTTGCGCGGAAATACACCCGTATACCTTTATGATATATATTTTCCTTCTAAACTTTTAGACGGTTTAAAGATTGTCAACACAGAGAGCGGAGTTGATTTATTTAACAAATATAACTGTATTACAATAATCGGTGACGCTGGAAGTGGAAAAAGTACACTCGTAAAGCACTTATTTCTGAATAGCATTTACGAAAAGAAATTCATCCCTATTTTAATTGAATTAAGGTATTTAAATGAAGGAACCATCTCTCTAGAAGACCATATAAAATCAACTTGTAATATAAATAAGCTTAGTACTAATAATAGCATTCTTGAAAGGCTTTTAGATCAGGGTAAATTTGTATTCTTTTTTGATGGGTTTGATGAGCTTGAAGAACGGATTAAGCAGAAAATAATTAAAGAGATAAATAGCTTCGTAAGCAAGTATGTATGCAATAAATTTGTCATCACTACTAGACCTTTTTCAAATATTGAGAACTTGCCTTTGTTTACTAACTTACGTATGAAGGATTTAACTATAAAAGATGGAGAAATAATGGGTTTTGTGTTTAAACAGCTTTCACAGGAAAAGGAATTGGCTGAAAAAGCTTATAAGTCAATATCTCAAGGAGACACACGTCATATCGAAAGCTTTCTAAAAAACCCACTTTTGCTTTCCCTTTATTTGTTGACTTTTCAAAGTCACGCTTCGATACCAGATAAGAAATATATCTTTTACCGCAGAGTAGTTAATGCTCTTTTTTCCGAACATGACAGTAAGACAAAGTTAGGATTTACAAGAGAGAAAAGGTGTGGCTTAGACCAAGAAGGATTTGAAGAAATTTTAAAGTCCTTCAGCTTTTTATCATATTTTGAAGATCAATTTGCTTTCGATGTCGATTACGCAGTCAAAAAAATAAGTCTCATAAAGAATAAAAAAGATGTGAAATTTGACACTGGTTTATTTATGAAAGATCTGAAGTTAGCCATATCCCTGTGGACTGACGACGATGGACAACTGTCTTTTTCCCACAGATCGCTTCAAGAATACTTTTGTGCGTTATTTATAGCGGAATTAAAGGATGATGAAAACAAAAGAGTCTATAAAAAAATTAGACAGACATTTGCGATCAAGGGAGATGGTCATTCCAAGGAAGTCGAAAACTTATTAGACCTCTTAAAAGAAAAAGATGAGTATAATTATAGTAAAAACTTCTATTTACCTCTCTTGAGAGACTTAAATATTGAAATGACTAAGCCCAGTTTTCAAACTGGAGGGGAGATTTTGCTTAACTTTTTTATAGAAGGTTTTAAACTGGAGCGGATATTGTATAGCAGAGGTAGTAGAGAGGAAACAACAACTAGATATTCGTTGCGTTTATTAAGAAGGGCATCAATTTATGAAACTATATATGTTCATATCAATTACACACGCGAATTAGATCGATATTTATACAAAGAGATTCGCACGAATAGTGCAATCAGCGATTTTATCCTACCAAATTTTAGTGACAATTTAACTATTAAAATGGATTCGGATGATGTGGATATTGCTGTTAAGAGTGATTTAATTGATCCTTCGATAAATTTGACCCAAATAACTTTTGATGATTTGAAGTTTGAAGAAGTTTACCAACTTTTCGATACAAAAATTTTGAATGATATTTATGCTAATTTAATGACCTATTTAAAGCTAGAGATCGACTCCTGTAGTAAGTTTATTAAGAAGGTTGAGGAGAACGAAAGAGATTTGGTTGACTTGATATAGAGACCCCTGCTGTTTGGGTGTCATTGCTAAATTTAAGATAAAAAGCTTCATTCATCTGAAGCTTTTTATCTTAATTGAATCATTTACAGCTGCGATTGAATGACACGATATTTTTGTCAGAATGGTATTTGTATTCCAACGATGATATTTTCCCTTGGCTATCCGTAGAATATGTAACCGGGGATCCATCGATAGATTTAACCTTGTTTTTACTAATTTTGCCAAAATATCCTTGTTCTTGAAGTGCCATTTCATCATATTCCAAAAATACGACAGTCATTCGTCTGCCTATCGCCGACAGATTAAAAAGAAAGTAGGGATCATTGCTGTATTCGAATCTGCTTATGTAATCCGTCGCTTTGCCATTTTCATATGCCTGCTCTTTAACTAAATTACCGTTATTGTAAGTAAGACTATAATAGTTGTCACTTGTATTCCGAAGGTAAACTTTAGTTAGAAAACCGTCAGCATTATATTCAAATCTTCTACCGCGGTTCGACGATGTAATTTGATTTGAGCTATTCAGGTTATATATTCGCTCATATTGTCCCCCGCTGGATCCAACTTCTAAATACGACCCTTTCACCACAATAGCGCCGTTGTTGTAGATCATCGTACCTTGCTCAGAATAGTTCTCAGTCTTTACGTCATAGGCGCTAATTTTTCCCTCAGCATCGTATGTGTAGCTAATAATCTCACCGTTTAAATTTATATTGCTTACTCGACACTCCTCTAATTTTTCAGTCGGATCGACATCATTGTCTGAACAGCTGATTAGCATTGAAGCAAATACGGCTAATGATAAAATTGTTTTTTTCATTTTTTGTATGTATTGGATTTCTTGCTCAAGGAAATTGATTTGGTTAATGATAAGCGGCGAGCTATCTATTGATAATCGCTTATTGTTTGTGAAAATAGGATTGTCAGGAACGTTTAAATTACGGGAATCCGTAAAGAAATGAAAATTATGTCATAGCAGCTGTTTAGACCGACTAGCGCCAAATTCGGTGGTTTATAATATAAGCGTGGAGCTATAACCTAGAGCTGCTGCCGAAAGAGGCACCTGAGATGGCCTTACACAAACAACAGATAGGTTACGCTCCACGCATATACGCGTAGAACGTTACCATTGCTGTCCTTGCTGTGTAATTTTTGAATTTCTCAGGTTCTCTTTACGCAAGAACTTTCAGCTAACGCTTAATGTCTTAATATGTCTAGACGCAAAGATATTTAATTCTTCGGTATTTAACCATCAATAATGTGAAATTTCAAACATCTAGCGGAAACCGTCAATAGTTTCAGAGCGAAGATGTTTGAAAATTTCATTTGTGATAATTGCTATTTCACAGTACTATTAATTACCACTGCAATAATGCCAACTGTAATCACGACAAGCATAATGATAAATACCAAAGCCAGTATGGAGCTTATTATCTGTATGACGACTTCCATCACAATTAGGAAAGCTATCAATGATATGATCCACATAATTACTGATACGATAGTCGGTACAGATTTTTCGTTTGATTTCATCAAGCCTATATTTTAAATGGTTACATGTCTCCGTTGTCTCTCATGCTGTAGTATGATTCAGCGGTGAGGATAATATGGTCACAGACCTCGATATCCAACAGCTTTCCAGCTTCAATCGCTTTTTTTGTTAGCGCAAGATCATGTCCGCTCGGTGATAATGTTCCAGACGGATGATTGTGTGCCATTATTATTTTTGATGCGGATGCAGTGAGGGCAATTGAAAATATGACACGTAGATCAACCGTAACAGTGTCTTTGCCACCCATTGCGATGTCAACTATGCCAAGCACATGATTAGCATTGTTTAGAAGGATTACTTTGAACTCTTCCAAGAACTGCATTAAACCTTCATCCCATTGCGTTTTTAATACAGAATAGGCATGTGTAGATTCTTTGATAGTTGGTCGTTCTGAAGGCTTAAAAGTGGGCAAAAATTGTACTTTTATCTCCGATACGTTGGAGATTTTACTTTGTGTTTTCATGAGCTTTAAGGTTTGTTAATAAAATGAATTCTGTCAGGTAGATTGGAGGGGACTATTTGATAGATACTATTAACTCGCTCATATATATAAGCCTAGGGCTATCAGAAATCCATGGTTTAAAAAATATATATATTTGAATTTTTGAGATCTAGAAAATCGGAAATGTCATCTGAAAATAATAGAATGAATTCCAGAGCATTTTTGAGGATGGGGTTATCAAAGCATTTTCAAGCCATTTGCCATTTAAAAGTATGTGTCGGTAAATCAGCTACTTTAATTTATCAGCTGAGTTTTTTGACAATCTAAAAGGGCTTCTGTATGAAGCTCGATGATAAGTAATGTATAAAAGGGGGCGTCTGAGGGTCGTTTGTTAGCGTACTCTGATTTCGATAAATCTGCGGAATTTTAAGGTGCATTGATTCGCTTTCGCATTCTAAATACTAAACCTTAGTGATATAATCTTTTCGTGATATTACCTCAATTTCTCCAATTGATGCTGATACTGCATCCTTGATTTCATGAATAGCCTCTGCGGATAAATTGTCTCCTAATATAATAGTTTGAAAGCAGTTCGTTGGAAGTATTATCCGCCTGTCTTCGGTGCTGGCTTCGAAATTCCAATACATTTTTGTTCTATACTCTTCTTCAAAAGACCATTGGGAAGTCTTGCAGTAGACTCTTTGAAAAAGTGCTGCTTCGTCGCTGGTGAAGGGTAGCGGATAAATAATTGGTAGCTTATCCATATAATGCACCGGACCTCCACCTCCAAGGTATTTAAATAGTTCGCTTGTTTTGTAACCTATACATATGCCATTACCATTGTCTGCGTATTTCTCCCACATTTTGTCATTGTTCCAATTTTCAGTTAAGCTAAGTATTCCGGTGCGTTTAAAATATTGTTCATCGAAATGATTCTGCCATTCCGCAAGTCTAAATTTATTTTTGAAGGGTGCTCTTTTTGTATGTGATCTAGCAAATTCGCGATGTTGTTGGCGAGTGAATTTTGAGTTAATCCTTTTCGAATCAAGGAAATAGTATTCGTATATCTGATTATCTTTAAGCAAATCGAACCTAGTTGGATTATGACAGTCTAATTGATCTTCAAAAGTGTTAGGTGAAGCTAGAAATACTTCTTTTTCAGTTATAAACCGCTTATGATATGTATCTTCCCACGTTCTATATTTATAGACTGTAGGTGGAAGTTCTAATTGGTCTAAAGTGGTTTGTCTTGTATTGACTATGAATTCTTTACTCATTATGTTAGCGGTGAATTGAGTTTAAAGTTCGTCCTTTTCTGCGATATTTACGCCTTCTTTATGGCTTATTTGATAAGTTATCAATGTATAAGTTGCTTACGTAATAATAGGTGAAATCGTAATCCACAATATTAACAGGCTTACACCTATATAATATCATGGACTAACGATCTACAATGTAATATTCGCTTAATTGAAGACTTTTTCCAAAATTACATATCCTTTCACATTGCTACGCGATGTTCTACCGCTAAGCCTGAAAAATCGATTGAAATCCGACATGTATTTCTTCTTATTGCAATAAGGCAAATTGTACTTCTCGACCAAGCTTTTGAACGTAGTTCTAATCATTTCAGTCGAATAGAACTCATTGGTGCTAAATGTAGAGTTCATCTCATCCAAAAAGTCGTAATTACCGGCTCCAGTATGCTCCTTGTCATATTTCACTATCGCGTCAGCAATATGCTTTTTTGAGTAGGCGATCTTACAAAGCTGTTCTTTTCCAAGCTTGTGATACGCATCAATTACATCGGGATACTTTTTCTTTAGCTGATCAAGAGCCTCTTCTTTGAAGTCAATAAAGAAACCTTCCGGCGTTGGGCTGAAAATGTCATCGAGGCGCTCTGCTATACTGCGCACGTTATCTATATAGTTCATTACGCCTTTTACCCGAGGATAGAAACTGTTTAAAGCAAATAGATAGTCTTTCGTGTTTAAAGTGAATTGCTTGGTCAAGTTCTCCGATCTTAAAGCGTTTCTTAATAGCTCTGGATTCGTGAAATGCGATTTTAGTTCTTCCTTTTGAAGATAGTTGTCAACCATGAAGTAATTTAACCTTCCGTCTTCTTTTAGAAATGGGAGTGTAACTCCAACTGTGTCAGTGGATAATTAATCTAACCCTAAAAGCCTCTATTGAGCTTGAGTCTATCCCCAAACCTAATGTAAAGTTGC
>NZ_SNZV01000014.1 GCF_004364125.1 Sphingobacterium paludis
GCAACTTTACATTAGGTTTGGGGATAGACTCAAGCTCAATAGAGGCTTTTAGGGTTAGATTAATTATCCACTGACACAGTTGGAGTTACACTCCCCGAGAAGTTTAGGTTTCCCTTACGCTATTGCTTCCTACCCTAATTAAACGAAATGTCGCATCGAAAGCTTTGCGATGTGTAGAAACTTGCCCATGCTCAAGCCCTCCCTGCAAAGGTTTCAAGCGACGGGGTTTTGCTACTTTTGCCCTACAAAAGTAGTGCCCTGCTGCGGCATGCGACCGATGTAACGTTTAAAATTTGAGCTCACCTGGCGATATACCATAATACTTCTTAAAGGCACTGCTGAAATTATTCTGGTGCCCAAAGCCCGTCAGCAACGCAACCTCGTACACCGACATTCTATCTTCCAGCAAATAGGAACGTGCCTTTTCCATGCGTAAGCGCGTCAGGTAGTCATGAATGGTCACCGAAAAATATTCTTTAAAATCTTTACGAAGTTTACTTTCACTCATCAGGACCTCCGTGGCAAGCTCCTTTTGTGTGGGTGGGTTGGCCAGACGTTGTTCCAATATCTGCCTAGCGAGCTCTAGCCGCGTGATATCATCATCGTTAAACAGGGGTGCGCTCTGCTGCGTCCGATCATTGTATTGTTCAAACTGATACATCAACAGCTCAACCACCCTAGATTCTGTATGCAAACGACGAATTTCACCAGTCTTCTTGGACGCTACCAATTCGGAAATGGTATGTTGCATTTCATAGGTCGCCATCAAATCTTCTTCGGAGAAGGAAGCATACCGCCCTTTTTCAATATCGTCCACAAAATGTTTATGTAGAAGGGAATCTCGTTTAATAAGGTTTAGGTAATATTCTTTGGAAATGACTGCAATAAAATAGCTATATTCCACGCCTTCTTTCACTTCATGCGTGGTTTGTACCGAGGGAATATAACGTATGTTATGCCGACTCATGCCGTAAGGCTTTTTACTATCTATGGTTTTGTAAAAGATAAATTGACTCGTAATCGCTTCGCCTTCTATTTCTGTATGAATATGCACAGGCCGATCAAAAAACATCTGTGTATGTAGTACGAAGAGGCCGCTGGTAGAGAGCTGAAAGTTCGTCATGTGCACCGGTTCGCGTTTTATGATCAATCGACTCTCCACCAAAGGTTTGTCGGGCACATAATAATCGGGTATCTCTTCTATGAAAAGCCATTCATCCAACTCTACTATTTTGCCTTTTACCAACATATCATACTTTATTTGCGCAACATATCTGCCTTAAATATACACATAATAGTTCATTGTTTATATTAATTCTAAATAACAACCTCTTGGGTTTGCCACATGCCGTCTACGCTTCCTTGTTTTGCAGGCCTATGCATAACGCGCAAATTCAGTTTCCCAGCATGATCAAAGAACTCCACGACGACGTCGTCCGATGGTAAAGCCGTCAGGTAAATTTGGTCGACCAAAGGCAGGCGTAGTTCCAATTCGATCATATCGTGCTTCAAAATATACCGAAAGCCTTGATCGACAACGTTGCTTATGGACCCAACGTAGCGATGTTCGCAGCCTTCATTTATGGTGGTAAGGGCTAAAGGAGAAGCGCTTGCAGCCGCCGTTGCAAACATTTTTCGCACATCCGCCATGTCGATCGATCTTTTTTGGCAATGTTGAAATGCTAAGCTTTCGGGATCAACGGTCGTTGTCTTTTGTGCGGGTTGAAATTGTGGTTTCTCGTTTGCTTCTTTTTCTAGCCAAGCTGCAACAGCGCAAAACGCATCCTTATTGCTGTTATCGCAAAGTTGCACACCATGGATCAGTTCACCATTGTTGTTAAAAAAATGCATCCCTTCATCTCCCAGTTCCGTGACCAACAGCCCGGCATGCCAACGGCTTATATCATACTGCAGCGACTTCGTCGTAGCGAATGATTCTGCTGCATGCTGTGCAGAACCACCGAAGGCGGTAGCCTCATAGGTATGCATGGTTCTCTGTGTGCAGCAGGCATTTTGAGTGTACACCCAAACCGGTCCCAATTCGGAAAACTGACGAATAACGTCTTCTAGGGACCGGTGAATGAAGTGGGCACGCCTACCCTTGTCTATTATCCAAAGTTCCACTTCCGGGACATGCAGTGCTGCCGCCTGCTCTGCAATACGGAGATACGGGTTTTTGGCGATCAACTGTTCGCGCCGCTGCTGTAGAGAAATAGCTTCCAGAGGTCTGGGCTGCAGTTTGGAATTTATTTTAAATACGTCAACAGGCATTTCTTCCAAACGAACATACGGGCGAAGTGTTCTCGGGTTGAGTTCAACAGAAGCTTCTACAGAGAATACGGTATAGATATTAGCCGGATTAAGGACTTCCACGGGTGTGCCATCAAACAGTTTACGGCCATGCTTCAGCATAATGATACGATCCGCATAGGTGGCAGCAAAATTAACTTCGTGAACGACAAGGACAACCATAAAACCCCGTCGAGACAAGGCCTTTGCAATGGCCAGTACCTTTTGTTGATAATGCATGTCCAGTGCTGAGATAGGCTCGTCAAGCAACAGCAGGCTGTCGGGGTTTTCCCAGACCTGCGCGAGGGTTCGCGCGAGCTGTACACGTTGCTGCTCGCCACCAGATAAACTCATAAATATGCGATGAGCCAACATATCCACCCCGCAAAGCGCCATGACTTCTTCCACGACCTCCTTATCCAAAAGTGATGGGCTGGATTTGAAATGGGGGTATCGCCCCATCATCACTATTTCATCTACAGTAAAAGCGAGCGATACATGCTGCTGCTGGCTGAGCATAGCACGGCTACGTGCCAATGTACGCGGATCATAGCGATCCAGCCTTTTTCCATTGAGCGTAACGACACCACTCGTGGGCCTGTATTCACCGCAAAGAACCTTCATCAACGTCGATTTTCCGGCGCCATTGGATCCTAGTAACGCTACAACTTCGCCTTTCCTAATCTGCAAAGAAACATCACGCAATAGTTTCCGCCCTTTTACTTCATAATGTACTTTCTCAACCCTTAGCATGCTTTATTATTTGAATATCTGCTCAATCCGTTATTTTTCTTTGATCAGTATATATATAAAAACCGGTGTGCCCAGCAATGCGGTAATTACGCCAATAGGCAACTCCATTGGGGCAATCAAGGTTCTCGAAACGACGTCTGCCAGCGTCAGCACCAGCGCACCCAAGGCCAATGAGCCTGCCAGTACATAGCGATTGTCTGCTCCGCCCAAGAGCCGTACCATATGCGGTACCAACAAACCGACAAAACCAATAACACCCGATATGGCTACTGAAGCGCCTACAGCCATCGTCGATAATAGCACGACCAAAAGTTTTACCCGATCGGTACGCATACCCAACAGATCCGCTTGCATCTCTCCTAGCGCAAAGGCGTTCAGCGGTTTACCAAAAAACAGCAGTAAGATGGAAGGAAGGAAGATGCATGGCGCAACAACGGCTACGTTATCCCAGGTTGCTCCGCCCAGACTTCCGAGCATCCAGAATGTAATGCTTCGCAATTGCTGCTCAGTAGCCATGTAAGTCATTAACCCCGTTAAGGCGCCGGCAAACCCATTGATCGCAATGCCCGCAAGCAGCATCGTCGTTACTTGTGGGCGCCCGTCTTTTACCGCAATACGATATACAATAAAAGCTGTTAATCCCGCTCCGGCAAATGCGCCGAACACCAACAAATAGTATCCCAAAAAAGCAGATATTGTAGTAAACAACATGGTTTCAAAGGCGATTATCAAAACAGCAAACAGCGAAGCGCCAGATGATATGCCGATGAGGCCAGGCTCTGCTAACGGATTTCGAAAAATTCCTTGGATTGCGGCTCCGGAGACGCCTAAAGCAGCTCCCACAAGCAGGCCAAGAACCACACGGGGAAACCTCACGACAAAAAGTACGTCTGCAGGCAATACATCATTCGTGTGGATAGACAGCATGCCGAGTTTCTCCACAATGAGCTGTATAACCTCACTTACAGGAATGTAAAAAGCACCCGAACCGAGCGATACAAGTGCTGTTACGAGCAACAATAGCAAGAGTAAAGCGATGATTATGTGTTGTTTGTTTGACACCTTATTCGTTAAGCAATTATGGTGTGACTGCCGTTAAAGCCTGATGAAGCGCCAATACCGCTTCCGGTAAACGCGTACTGAAATTCACCAACAAGGACGCATTCATACTTAAGATGCGCTGCTGTTTTCCAGCTTCCGTCAACCGGACACCCGGCATGTTCAGTATAGCTTCTTTTCCCCCGAGACTACTCAACCCAAAGTCAAACATCAGAATAACATCTGGATTAGCGCTTACCAGTGCTTCTGTGCTGTAAGGTTTAAATTCAGCAAATTCCTGCACCGCATTTTTCCCCCCGGCCAGTCGAATCAGGGCATCCAAACTGCTGCCCTTCCCCGAAACACTCATGGTACCTGTTCCCCTTGCATAGATAAATAGAACGGTTGGCCTTTTTTTACCGCCCCCCTCGGCTGCAATTATCTCGGCAATCTTTTCCATGGTCACCTTCGTTCTGGAAACAACTTCCTTCCCGCTATCCGAAACGTTCAACGCATCGGCAATTTGCTGAATAAAACGATACGCGCCATTCGCTGTAAACTCTTGCTTGAATACGATAACGTGAATGCCTGCTGCTTTCACATGTTTGAGGACTGCAAGCGACATGTCGCCATCGGGGACCAATACGATGGTTGGCCGAAACGCCATAATACCTTCTGCGGATATCGAGCGGTTTTTACTAACTTTTGGTAAGTCGGCCGCTGCTCTTGGTGAGATACTCGTGACGTCGGTAGCCACCACATGCCCACCTAACCCAAGTCCGAATACGGTCTCTGTTATCGCGCTGCCCAACGTAATAATGCGCGTCTCCTTGCCATAAACGTCCATCAATGTGCTCGCGAAGAACATAATAATTACTGCAATACGGTTGATCATACGTGACTGTCTTATGCCTGTGGGAACGTGTTCGTCCTGCCGAATCCTAACGGAGGAGCAAAACAGCGTTCAACTATATGGATACAAAACAAATCAATAATCAGTCTAAATACAAATAATTTTATTTCATGGGATCGTGCGGCTCTAGTTAACATAGTGATCTTTAAGCATTAATTATCAGTTTATTAAGCCAATAAATTGAGCAAAAAAGATCCATATCAAACCGCATTGAAGATAGGAATTATCAATTTTAATATAGTAAAAATCGATTCGATTCACTTCTTTTGTGTCATTATTTAGATTGAATAAAAATAATTTGACACCAATAAGCTTGACGATATACATTAAATTAATATTCGTTATCTGGTTTTTCTTGCCGTCCATACTCGTAGGACAACAGCGGAACGTGCTCTCCGGTTACGTGCTGGATTCCTTAAACCGGCCGATGGCAAACATCCAGGTGACCCTTTTTCCAGATAGAATGATAGTGCATACCGATACTACCGGATTTTTCTCCTTTCCTAATCTCTACAGCGGCACTTACCAGCTGGAGGCGCGGCAAGAAGGCTTTACGACAGCGGTACGCTCTGTCGCACTAGAGAATGTGGATACGCTGATTACCTTACACGTGAACACCGAAGGTCGACGTATTGATACGGTATTGGTCAATGGAAAAGTGGCCGCAGTTGATAATCTTGTTCGGGCAGAAAGTGCTGCCATGCCAGTCAAGATAATCACCCGGCGGGAGATAGAATTAATGGGGAGCCGCAGGCTGGATGAGGTCATGAAAGAGCAAACCGGTGTTGCTGTTGTCAACGATATTGCCGGCGGTTCGCGCGCTGTGGGCGTGCAAGTGCAGGGCTTCAGCAGCAACTACGTGATGGTCTTGATCGACGGGCAACCGATGATGGGTAGAAATAATGGTAATTTCGACCTATCGAGAATATCAGTTACCAACATAGAACGCATTGAAATTATAAAAGGGGCGACATCCTGCTTATACGGTAGCGATGCCTTGGGCGGTGCCATCAATATTGTGACCAGACACGGAGCGTTAACGCCACAGGCGCAAGCTTCGATACTATATGGGAGCCTCAATATTGTCGATGCAACACTGGAGGCCGAAACGCCTTTCGCTCATCAACGCGGATCGGTGGTTGTCTCTGGAAACTATTACCGCACAAATGGTTTCAACAGCGATCGTCAATTTTTGGATAACGAAAGTACCACCTTCCCGCCTTACGAGAATTACAGCTTTCAAGGCCGCGGTCGGTATAGAACGAGTAAAAGTGGCACCATCGGCTTAACGAGTCGCTATGCCGCACGTCAATCAACCATGTTTAATTCCTGGTCAGATAACCTACGCATCGAAGATAGACAGGAAGATCAGGAACTAAGCGTGGCAGGAAGCTATGACCATGTCTTGTCGTCGACGTTTCGAAGCATGAGCCGCTACTATTATACACGCTTTCATACACAACTGCAGGCAGCTTGGCTTCAACAAAATATAGTAGCGGGTGCTGAATCTTTTGGACAGCAGGCGCACCGAATAGAGCAACAATTTGCCTACACGCCTATGCAGGTGCTGAAATTTACAGGCGGTATCGGCGCAGGTCTGGAACGCATGGATGAGCAGAGCCTAGACGAACGCCGCTCACTCCATACGGCATTCGCTTTTTTACAAACCGAGTGGAAAGCTACCGACCGCCTGCTAAGCACGCTAGGTATACGTTATGACTACTCCAATGTGTACGATGGTCGCTTGAGCCCCAGCTTCGGTTTGCAGTATCAGCTGCGGCCTTCTCTCTTGCTAAAAGCTGGTGTGGGTGCAGGCTTCAAAGCGCCTGACTATAAAATGCGCTATCAGGTATTTTACAATCCGGCGGCAAATTATTTGGTTGTCGGCAGTGACCGGGTGCAAGAAATTATCGCAGCAATGGATGCTAGTGGCGAGATCAGTTACCGAAACACCTATATGCTTAACGTGTTGGCAAACAACCTGAAAGCGGAAAAAAGCCTATCCAACAATGTTGGCCTGAGCTGGAGCCCGAGCACGAAATTGCAAGTGGATGCATCGGTGTTTTATCACCGCATCAACGATCAGATTAATACGGTTATCGTGGCTAACGGAACATCGATAGCCAGCATCTTCAGCTACCGCAATTTACCCAAAGCCGTTAACAAAGGTTTTGAAGTTTCTGCGACATACCAAGCAAGCTCGCGCCTGCAATTCTCCGCCGGCTATCAATACCTGATCGCGAAAGATCTTGCCATGCTAGACAGTATACGCGCTGGCCGCTATCCTTACAACCAGTACAACAACGCCGCGACAGGCGAATACCGAGAAAGTCGGCCAAGCGATTACTGGGGAATTGAAGACCGATCAAGGCATATGCTCAACCTAAAAGCACTGTACAGCTATCAGCCCTGGGGTCTGAACCTAAATGTACGGGCGAATATCCGTGGACGATATCCTTTTCAGGATATCAACGGAAACCAGTTTATCGATGATGCGGATGCGTTTGTGCCCTGGCATACTTTACTCAATCTAACGCTTGAAAAGAGCTTACTGAATCGTCGGCTGATCATTCGAGTGGTGGGCGACAACCTGCTAAACTTTACGAATAGAAATATGTTGGGGCAACCTGGACGGGTTTTGCTTGCCGGCCTAAGCTACCGCTGGATGAAGGATTAAAATCGTAATAGATGTAAACACTACAACAATGAAAATAATAATAAAATTTATGGATTTGCTCAAGCCTGTTTTATTCTCGGGTACTGCCTACTTATTCATCCTGTTGTCTGCCCTATTGTCTTCCTGCGGGAAGGAAGAGGATGCCCGGCCTGCGCTAGACGATGGAATAAGCACAGTGGTGTATGATCTGCCCGGGGATACGGAAGCATCAATGGGCCAAGCCGTTGATGGTAAACAACGACGACCTTTCTACACGTTTTTGTTCCGGTTGCGCGATCAACGACAGATCTGGATCAAAAATGCCGCAGACTCTGCACAGTGGCTGAAAAGTGCGGACTGGGATCTTGCTTTTACCGATGAATACAATTCCGGGCTATATCTCAATAATGCACATTTTGAGCACAACCCTGGTTACCAAGGTGCTGCAATAAGCACGGCGGTGGTCCTGGTGAAAGAGGCATATGAAAATGTGCATAGCGCGCCGAGCGATGAGGTCTTCGCGAACAGTACCGTCAACAAAATTGGCTGGGCATCTTCCGAAATTTCAAACGGCTGGTTTCAGTACAGTCTGAATACGCACATTATGCAGGCACTCCCAAACCGCACCTATGTTTTGCGCCTACCCGACGGAAAATACGCCAAATTACAATTGATCAACGCCTATAAAGGCAATCCGCAAACCGTAACCAACATGAATTGGCCAGCTCCTTATTTCACCTTTCGCTATTTCGTGCAGCAAGACGGAAGTCGGAATTTGAGGGGGGAGAAGTGAGAAGTCAAAAGTGAGAAGTAAAAAGTCAAAAGTTAGAAGTGAAAAGTTAGAAGTGAAAAGTTAGAAGTTAGAAGTTAGAAGTAAAAATTTAGAAGTTAAAAATCAAAAGTGAAAATTCGAAAGTATAAAGGAAAACATATAACATTTTATTTTTTATCAATATTTACATGAACAAACTAGTTAAAATTACAGCGATCGCTTGCACGGCTACTATCGGATTTATAGCTTGCAACAAGGGGGATGACCATATGGCTGTTCCAGCCTTAAGCGATGAAAGCGCCGTACAAGTGGAAGCAAAAATAGACGTCCCTGCCGGGCAAAAGGTATTTTTTGATTTTAACACCAATGCACAGGCGGATAGTGCCAAGAGCATGGTTAATCTGTCAGGCATGTACGGTTCTACACTCAAAAATTCGCAGGAAACCGTTTACAAAATGGGTTACTTCGATATGCAAAATACGTCGGTTTCCGCCTTGACTGTACAACAGGTGCTTGGCGCTAACATCACTTTAACGAATACCTTTTCCATTGATGCGACTTCCGCGGGTGCGCCCGCCGGATCAACGCCGTTTTGGATTGTGTATGACTTTGCGAATAACCATGCAGTCTACCCTACCGCAAATCGCTATATCGTGTGGTACAAAGGTGAAAACCTCAGCGCGGCTTCTGACGAACTATTCATCGCTCAAGCAAAACGCGTAACGGCAGCACGTGGCAATGCATCCTACGAAATCGATGTAAAAAAGATAACCAAAAAATAGGGCCAAGACCATACATCTTTTCTATCCTATAGTGTTCAATTCCAATAGCAATAGCCAAGGACGCGTATAAACGCGTCCTTGGTTTATAAAGCAAAATTCATAAACGAAAAATCATTTTGAATAGACCGAATCTACTGAATCCCAATTATATTTGCTATTATTTATAATGATTTTAAATAAAAACAACAAACCATGATGTTTTGTAAACGCATCCATACCTATCTCAACAGCATACGCTATACCCTATTGGTAATGCTCCTTTTGGGCACACTCGTTTCTGCTTGTAGCAAGGGCAATGGTACGGAGCCGAGCCCCGAGCCGGATGTTCCGACAAATGATTCCATCTTCAATCGACTTATTGTCGTTAAAAATTTCGGGGAACTCATTCCCGTTGGTGCGGAACCAACCACACCGCAATCACCCATCTACTATAGCTTAGAAACGAATAGCGCGATCACGGCCGACTACCAACGTACCTCGCGCTGGGACATGTCCTTCGCCGATATCTACCGCAGCAATATCAATTGCAACAACACGCGAGCGGGGGGCGGTGTCGGTGGCCCTGGCAAAGGAGGTATCTTGTTACTGGAACAAGCTTTTGAAGATGTGGTTGATATTCCTGCCGATAACCTGTTTAAAACAGGCGATAAACCTTACGGATTGGATATCAACGGCGCCTTAGGAGAAGATATAGGCTGGGTATTGTATGATTTCAGCGGATCTTTGGTCCGTGACGGCGCGTATGACAACGCTCATATTGCCTATCCCTTAGACAAACCGCTAACTATAAAACTGGAAAACGGTCAGCTGAAGACAGTGCCTGCGCGAACCCTTGTTATCCGTACGGCGAAAGGAAACTACGCTAAGCTAAAAGTAACCAGCTTTTATAGAGACAAATTGGATCGGGATTCTTGGAGAAGAAATGACGCTAAGCCATTTTTCTCGTTCGAGTATGTGTTGGCTAAAGCCGGCAGCAGCAAATTTGAAATTAAATAAAGCTAGTTTTTAACCATATGAACAAGATCTATCTCTTTACACTCCTGCTGAGCATCTTTTGGCTATCGTCTTGCACAAAAACCGAAGGGCTCGAACCGCTGCCGCAAGATAAGATCACCGTATTTAAAGTGGTCAATTTACCCGATGAAAACGTGATCTATGGCGCAGTGGACAACCAAAAGAATACCATCACCGTATACATCCCGTATTACTACAGTTTACTTGTTATTGATCCCGAAATAGAAGTGTCTAACGGTGCACAAATCGACGGGGAAATATGGCCTGTCCTGGTCGAGGAAAAAGAAAAAACATATACGGTCATTGCTGCCAACGGCAGTAAGCGGACCTATACCTTGATCATCGAATCGCAGAATACGCCATCCTTTGAAGCCGCTTGGGTGAGCGCGAGTACCTTTTCTTTACGAAAAGCGCCGTTTACTTCTCTTGTAGGCATACAGGGTAACTTTGGACACACCAATACGGCTGCTACGGGCATTATCCTAGTCAATCAGGAAACGGGAGAGCGTGTAACAATGCCGGTATTAAACTCACTCAAACCGGATATACAAGGTTTTTACGTGCTTATTAACGAAGGCAATATTGATGCGCATCGTATTCCGGCAGATACCAAAGCGGGTATATACGATGTGGAGGTACGCAATCTAAATCACGTTTACCAATTAAAAGAGCCCTTGAATATCCGGTACGTCCAACCTAATCCACACATTCCGCTGGCTGGCGTGCAAGTGCAAAAAAATGCAGACTGGAAAATAGGCCCGGCGCTGGGCACTGTTTTTTTAAACCCGAAGGCAGCCAAGGTAACCTTGGATAACAAGGACTATCCGCTCACTATTAAATCGCATTCGCGCACTGAATTGGTGATCACATTTCCCGACGATCTGCCGGTTGGGACATTCCCTAATGTCAATATTACATTTGAGTTTGAAGGATGGAATACCGTTAGTAAGCCAACAACATTTATGGTATCAGCCACCTAGAAAAGCATCCACAACCCCTCGGGGCAGTATATATATTTATTTATTTCAACTTTTATTTATTATGAAAATTCAATCAATCTTAAAAACTACATTAGCTGTCGCACTTCTTTCCACAACGGTTTTTGCAACTTCTTGCGATAAGGAAAAAGACGAGTCGCAGCTGCAGCTTCAACAAGCGCAGGCCGCTACGCCCTATACGATCAACGGCCAATGGGGATCACCATTTAATCCTGTAGGCTGGGCAAAGGTATACGTGAACTTCGCAACGGCAACCCAAAGTACCTCATCAACGGCCACACATCAAGTTGCCTTCGAGCGTCAGGTAAACGGAAACATTATCGCGGGTGCGGGTTATCAGTTACGCTACATCATAAAGGATATTGATAACGTGACCGCAGCCGATTGGAATACGGCAACAGGCGCTACCTCTATTGGTAGTGGCGTGTGGTATAACTACGACACCAGCACAAATGATTATGAGGCAGTGGATCCATTGACCGTTATCGTCGCAACAGCGGCGGGTGCACCGGTGTACGCCGTGAAGCTTGTTAGGTTTGATAATATCCAGCAAACAGGTTCAGGCAGCTCATTACAAGTAAAAGCTGATCCGGTCATCGAATACAAAGCACTTTAATATTACTTAAGCCGTTTGCTGACCAGTGGATGGGTCGGCAAACTGTTTTCATTCACACATCCGCATATCAATTTTAATAAAATAGATTATGCTAACCACTGCCATTTCTATCCCATCAAAAAAGATACTATTTTGTATTTGTGTGTCCATAACATGCTTGATCGTATCGTGCAAGACGGAATACCCCGATTTTCCGTACAACGAAATGGAAAGCTTTTCCATACAAGACGCAGCCGGAAATCCACTGCATGCCAGCATCGTAGGCAATCAAATCGTAGTTTACTGGCCTCCGTTGGTTGCGCAACCCGAAACCGTGACACCCTATATTACCGTTGCGGAACGCGCCAGTGTAAAGCCTACATCCGGTACAGCAATATCGCTGGCCTCCAAAGAACCGATCACGTACACCGTCACCGCACAGGACGGAACCGAGAAGATCTATACATTCGTCTTCCATTATAATCAACCTATCTTGATTGCCAATATAACCGACCAACAATATGTCACCGGAGACATTGAATACGCCTACGCATTTTTTCGGATTTCAGGCCAAAACATATTGACCGATTCGTTACAGACGCAAGGATACCTTGTTGATAAAGAGGGTAAAGAGACAAAGTTAGACATAGCCTCGATCAAATCTACATTTATCACCTTTAGCCGAACAAAAGCCACGGATCCAGCCCCTGGATTGTATAGGATAAAATTGATATCGGGCAAGTACACGGTATTTACTGACGAATTTGAGGTTGTCCGCTTATAAGAAAAGTAGTGCTCATAAAAAACTATAGTCGGCGAAAAGCTGTAGAGCAGCACAACTATTAAAAACAAAAAAAACCGGATTCACAGGAATCCGGTTTACTTACACATTGCCATGAGGCAATACATATATTACTTATTTCATCACAAAAATACAATCTTTTCAGAAGTGACAAGCTGCACCATGTGTTAAAAATAGCTAATTCTTACACCTTGTAGTGAAACAACTACATTTTACACGTACCACAAACATGTCCAATTTTTAATAGATGCGGTATAGGCGACCTTGATCCGTAATCGCATAAAGCGCTCCATCCGCGCCTTGCGTCACGTCTCGGAAGCGTTGATTCTCGCCAGCTAAAAGCCTTTCTTCGCCCACAACCTTACCATCGCGAATAACAAGCCGCACGATGTGCTGACCACTTAGCGAGCCGATGAAAAGGTTATGCCGCCACGCTGCATGATGACTATGGTTATAAAACGTCATACCGCTTGGCGAAACAACCGGATCCCAATAGTATACGGGTTGTTCCATACCTGGGAGTTGCTGTATGGCGTCCCCTATCACCGCTCCACTATATTCAATACCATAAGTAATAGTTGGCCAACCGTAGTTTGCTCCAGGTTTTATCAGGTTCAGTTCATCCCCACCGCGTGGACCATGCTCGCCCTGCCAGAGATCTCCGGTTTCGGGATGTATGGCTAAGCCTTGTGGATTGCGATGCCCTATCGTATACAATTCAGCACGAGCGCCCCCCTGCGTAAAAGTCGGATTATCGGCTGCGGCCTGCCCTTCTGTCGTGATTCGCACTATTTTGCCAAGCGCCGAACCTACGTCCTGCGCTTGCGCTCGCGTGGCTAAATCCGATCTTTCGCCGGTACTGACCAATAGATGGCCTGTCCTATCGAAAAGGATGCGCCCACCATAGTGGAGCGTGCCCGCATAAACCGGTGTTGCCCGGTAAATGACTGTTGCATTTTCGACCTGTCGTTCGTTCGCAGCAAGCACACCTCTTGCCACGGCAGTAAGATTACCGCCTGCCTGTGGGTCTGTAAAAACCCAATACAGTCTCCGGTTTGATGCAAAGTTGGGGTCCAAGCAAATGCCGAGAAGCCCTCCCTGCCCCGCCGCATCGACCGTTGGCAGTCCCGTAATAGGCTCGCTCACCTCTCCCGTGGCTGTTGCTATCCGAAGTGTTCCCGCTTTCTGCGTGATCAGGAGTCGCCCATCCGGCAAACTCGTAATACCCCAAGGACTAGTGAGTTGTGTGCTAATAACATTGGCTGTATAATTCGACCTGGTCGTTACGCCTGGTGCGCGTGTTTGTCCAACAAATGCTGGTGCGTAGTCGGTCTCCGCGTGATTTGTTTCCACTGGCGGCCCCAGTACCATCGTATCTTGGATAACGTCATTGGTCTTACAGGAATAAAGGCCGGCAGTACAACTAAGGATTAAGCCAAACAAGACTGCTCCTTTGAGAAAAAATGGAGTGAACGTTTTCATAGTTAGCTGTATATCTGATTACAAGTATATAACACGAAATGCTGAAATAGGTTCTAAAAATTTTGAAGATGGTCGGTGATTCGTTTTGGCAACGTATCTTTGTACAACATCTATATATCGAATGCGATGTTTTAAATAGATAATATAAAATTATTTGATCTACATCATGTACGGAGAAGCAACATACAGGCGGGAATATGGCAAACAAGTTGAAAAATACTTGAAAGCTTTCGGTTTGACAGAGGAAGACTTAGGGAAACTAATCAACTCTAGTTCGGACAATGTGCGCGATATTGTGCAAGGTGTTGTCGGACTTAGCCTAGGAAAGATGATAAAAATTGCGAATGTGTTCTCTGTGCATTATTATCAATTTGCCGACCCCGCCTATCCATTGCCCGAAGAAAGGCATTTATCCAGCAGTACCCGCAAAAAAATCGAAAAGCGTAAATCTATGGGCGTGGTAGTGCGGGATAATCAAAACCTGCTGGCCAAAGAGCTCGATCGATTGATAACTGCCGGTTTTCTGAATAAACCGGTTACCGCATCGGCCATACATCAAGCGATGGATCCAGGCCTATCCAACCGAAATCCAACCGAAATCAGCAACCTTCTCCTCAAGCGCCCTCGTAACCAGCTAATCGCAAAATTAGCTGCAAAAATTGGTAAGCAAAATCTGTATGTACACCGAGATTTTCTCCCGCATTACAAGCCGCAGCAGACGCTCGATCTATTCCCATCTGCTGAGCAAGAAGATCGTGTGCTGAAATAGCAATATGCATAGTCGAATCATCGGTTTTAATAGATGAAGAAATAGCGAATCGTGTACATTTGTTATTATTTAGAATAATTTCAAATAAAACGCCATGCACAACCGTTTAGCGAATTTGCTCTTTATCAGTCGTCCTAGTAAGAAACCTACGACTATGGCGTGCATGACGTATATGCTGATCCTGATCTCCTTGATTTTCTCCTGCAAAAAAGACAAAAGTGACTATGCTGAAGACGAGCTTCGCTCACCTCGTACAGGGAGTCGCATGGAATTGACCTTAGATTCCATATTTCTTTACAGTCGGCAAGTCTATTTATGGCGGCAAAGCCTACCTTCTTACACTGCATTCGACCCTCGGGGCCGTTATGGATCTATCGTTCCCGAGTTGCGTGCATACCAAAACGAACTGTACGATATCACACAGCTTTCAAAAGATCCTAGCGGCAGGCCCTATGAGTGGGCAGGCATAGAACAAAGGGCTAAATATTCCTACTTGGAGCGCATAAGAGCGCCATCTTCGTCTGAACGACATGCATCAATTGGGTTGACCAACTTTGTAAACCACCTTCAATTTTGGGATATGGGTACGGCGAAGGTGGCCTACCTGTACCTATCCAGCTTTCCGGATCTTGCGAAAATAAGATCCGAACTCGACGGCATCTTTGAACATATACAACAACGAGCGGTTACGCACCTTATTGTAGACCTACGCCATAACGGTGGCGGCTTTATCAATTCAGCGGTCTATTTAGCTAACCTTATTGCACCGGATCAATTGAACGGTAAGACCATGTTTGTCGAGCAATTTAACGAAGAGATGCAGAACGGCAAAGCCCGCATACTACGAAAACAGGTTTATCGCGATGCAAATGGCAAAACCGTGCACTATCAAGGTAGGCTAGCAACCATGGCTGATGTGGATTACAGTGAAAAAGCCAACACGCAGTTATACGCCAAACAAGGAAATTTCAATTCCGTCCAAAAGCTGTATTTTATAGTGTCTGGAAGAACAGCATCAGCGAGTGAATTATTAATAAGCAGCTTCAAACCCTATATTCCCTTAAAGCTTATTGGGCAAAAAACGTATGGGAAACCGGTTGGCTTCTTCCCTATTCAGATAGACAATTACCGTATTTACTTAGCAAGCTTTCTTCTTAAAAATGCAGCAGGCTGGTCGGACTATTTTGACGGCATACCCGTAGATATTCCAATCAACGATACGCTCACCGATAACCAGCAGATTGGTCAACCGGAAGAGAAAATGCTGGCCGCAGCATTGCACGATATCGCTTCTGGCAACCATAAGATGACACCAAAACAAACCTTTCATACTACGAAAACCATATCCGGAAGCAGCCCTACCTCCCTTATAAAAAAAGATTATTACCTATTACCCCCGGCACGTGAATAGACCACTATAAACAAAAGCTTATGCATATGAACATCGAAAACAGGCCCAACAAGTGGATCCAGGAATTGAAAGACCGCGGGCACGCGGCCAGTCGCCAACGCATTCTTATTATGACGGCCCTATCCGAAAAAAGGGTTATCCATGATATGGAAAGCTTTTGGCTGGAGTTGCGCCAAGAGCACCCGATCTCTTGGGCTACCTTTTACAGCTTTATTCGCTTAGCGGTGAAGGAGAAATGGATCGCCAAACAGGGCAAGGTATCAACGTATGCGCGCTATAAGGTATTGGTTGACTGACTGATTTTCTAAGCTCATGCAGTAGATTTTAACAGATTTTAAGAGGATGGAATCTTTCTACATGATACAGAAATTCTTATATTTGATCTGGAAAGGATGTATCGCGGTAGTTATTTGCCTGTCCCGCTGCGCAGACGATCGAGAAGCGTTACTTTTTGATAGCCGCCTAGCAACGATGAATTAGCGATTTTCATACATCATTAATCATATATCAGCATACAACGTAATGCAGAAATCTGAATATTTGTATAGAATCGTTTTAAATAATAAACTATGGTATTAAGCGAAAATATTAAAGAAAATACAAAGGCTGCCCACCAAAAGCTGGAAGGAGTTGTCGTGCGACAGTTGAAAGCTGTACGATCCAATATGGACTATGCAGAAGTGTTGAAAAATTTCTACGCGTATTTCAATACAGTAGAGCTGGCTATCGCCCCATTTATTACTCCGGATGTGTTACCCGATTATCAAGAACGCCGAAACTCTTCGCACATCAAAGATGACATTCTCGAACTGGGAAGTGATACCAATGAGCTGCCTGTAGCATTTGCACCATCTATCCAGAATACGTTAGATGCTTTGTCAGCACTGTACGTGCTGGAGGGCTCCATCATGGGTGGGCCATACATCGTACAAATGCTCAACAAATATGGTATCGAATTGGGCACGTCGTTTTTCTCAGGTTATGGCGAAAATACAGGCAACATGTGGGCGGCATTTACGGCTGCGTTGAACCAGCATGCGCAGGATCCTGCCGATCACGAACGTGCTATAGCCGTAGCAAATGAAACATTCGCTAAGTTTGGAGATGTTTTTGCATCAAGCACGGTGGAAAAATAGTCTTGCAACTCGCCCATGTCAGAAAATAAGGAAAACAAATCGAAAGTATGGCTTAAACGCGCTGGTATAGGTGCGTTTATGTTTTTTTTGCTGAAAGGCATCGCTTGGCTGGTCGTTTTTGCGCTGGCCGCAAAGTCATGTACATAACACAATAGGCATCTATTCCAGTTACCCCATCTCTCCTGTGTTAAGCAGCGGCTACCTCCTTCCTGTTCCCTCTATTTTTTCTTACGTTTCCTTCAAATGTCACGCACAGCAGCATGAGCAATCTCCTATTCATGTAAAAATTATTCGGGACAAAATATGCAACGTACTGACATCTAGAATAATGCAAATCAGGATACTTTTTCTTTGAAATAAATTGCATAAGCAACTTCACTTAGTGTAGGTAATACACTATATTTGTGCTTTCATAATTTAGGTTTATAATTGGTTAATTAAGGCTTTCATTCTTCGTGTTTGGAAGCCTTTTTTAATTCAAAAAAAGTTACCATTTTTTTCTACACGATCAGCCGGCAGCTGCCGTCTTCGTTTTTAACCACCTTACCTTTAGATTGCGCCTTTTAGGTTGTGTCCTAATTTTAAAAATGCTATTTTTAAATCTGGCATACCAACATCGTTCGGTAAGTCTCTTACATCCAACGTTGAAAAACTATTTTATCATAAAATTAAGCGTATTATGCACATGAAAACGATTAAAGGCCCTGCGATATTTCTAGCGCAGTTTATGGATGACAAAGCGCCATTTAACAGTCTGCAAGCTATCGGAGGCTGGCTCGCTGACTTGGGTTATAAGGGCGTGCAAATTCCTACTTGGGACAAACGTTGCATAGACCTGGAGCAGGCCGCAACCAGCAAAACTTATGCGGATGACATCAAAGGTGTGTTGGCAGAACGTGGTTTGGAAATTACCGAGCTTTCTGTACACCTGCAAAGCCAGTTAGTTGCCACTCATCCAGCATATGACACCATGTTTGATGGCTTTGCACCAGCGCAATATCATGGAAATGCAAAGGATAGAACAGCTTGGGCAACAAGACAAGTCGAGCTGGCGGCACAAGCCTCTGAAAATCTCGGACTGAAAACTATCGCTGCCTTTTCCGGATCTTTACTATGGCATACCGTCTACCCTTGGCCGCAACGCCCTGCAGGTCTTGTAGAGGCGGGCTTTAAAGAGCTCGCTGCCCGATGGAAACCTTTGTTGGACACCTGTGATAGCCATGGCGTTGATGTGGCTTTCGAGTTGCACCCTGGTGAAGACCTACATGACGGTATCACCTTCGAACGATTTTTACATGCGGTGGATGGGCACCCCCGGGCAAACATCTTGTATGATCCAAGCCATTTTGTGTTGCAACAATTGGATTATCTTCAGTTCATTGATTTCTATCACGAACGGATAAAAGCCTTCCATGTCAAAGACGCGGAGTTTTTGTACAACGGTAAGTCTGGTATTTATGGCGGCTATCAGGATTGGATAGATCGGCCAGGTCGTTTCCGCTCTCTTGGCGATGGACAGGTAGACTTCAATGGGATTTTCACTAAACTTTCCCGTTACGGTTTTGACGGATGGGCGGTCATCGAATGGGAATGCTGCATCAAAGACCCGGTACAAGGTGCAGAGGAAGGTGTCGCGTTCGTTAACGATCATATCATCCAAGTAACGACAAAAACCTTCGATGATTTCGCCAGTGCTGGCGCAGACGAAAACCTGAATAGGCAGATATTAGGGCTGTAAGAGAACGCAGTATAAAGCAAGAGGTGCCCTTTTTGGACACCTCTTTTTTTCTGTAGTCTGGTTAGCTATTAATAGCCAAATATTTCTTCCATAGACAGTTTTTTCAGCTTCCCTACTTTTTCTAATTCTTGATCGGCTAAGCTCTCCCGGTTCCCAACAATACAGTATGCGTATGGCTTGTTGCTAAACTCGCGCTGATGGAATGCCTTTAGGTCTGCATAACCCAATTTCGGAGCTTCTTCATAAACCGTTTTCCGGATATCACTTGTGTTTCCCAAGCGTTTAGCCGCAAGGTAACTGTAGAGAATTCCGGCATTCGTTATCCGCTCGCTCGCCAACGACTTTAAAAGGCTCACTTTAGCGGTTTCCAGGGCCAATGGCGACTCAGGAAGTGCGGTCAATAAATCGTTCATCCCGTCGATTGCTTCCTTGAATTTATCGCTCTGCGTGCCGATGTACGCGCCTACTACGTAATGGTTTTCCTTCTTTTGCGGCTGGCCATAAAACGCATATGTGGAGTATGCAAGAGCTTTGGATTCGCGTATGGTCTGGAAGACAATGCTCCCCATACCACCTCCAAAATAGTTGTTGAATAAGGATACCACCGGCGTATTGGCGGAATTGTACACATCTGAGTTACGGAACCAATATACCTCAGCTTGCTTCATGTCGTAGTGGGCAAAAAGCACCTGATTCGCTGTGGTAGGTAGCTCTTTAAATCCTATTCCTCGCTGTATAGCAAGATAATCCTTTTTATCCGCTTTTAAAGGTGGAAGTGCGGCAGTTAACTGCTTCATTTCACGCGGGCCGTAGTACAAGATACTGTGTTTCATACGCGATAAATCGTGTAAGACCTTCACTAAATCCGCTGCTTTTAACTGATCTAACTCGGCGTCCGTAAATGTATTATTGAACGGATTTTTAGCTCCATATTTTGCATAGGCTTTCAGCCCTTCCATAATACTTCCTTTGTTTTCTTTCGCATTTGATCTTGCTTTTTTCAAACGCAGCAAATACGCTTGAAAAGCATCCTCGTCAACCACGCAATTGCGTAACAGGTCTTGGATAAGAAGCACCGTTTTATCAAAATTTTCGTCAAGGCCAGCGATAGAGATCCGCGTCTCTTCATTACCCGCAGCAACCGAAAATGTTGATGCAAGCTTATAAAACTCCTTGCTGAAAGCCTCACTGCTTTTGTCTTTCGTTCCTAAGAATTCAAAATAATCGACGGCTAAAGGAAGCAGCTTATTATCCCATTTACCTAATGCATATTGATAAGAGAGACTAAACAAGGCATTGTCTTTATTTTGTACGGCCAATACTTCTGTATCGATCAGCTTTCCTTTCGCGATGTCTTTTTCGTAATCCACCCATACCGGATTGATCGTTGTTTCCGGCATGGCGTTCACCGCTTGCAAAAACTCGGATTGGTCATCTCGATTGACTGGTATCGGCGTAATAGCGGGCTTCTCCACCTTCACGACATCGGTATCCACCCCTTGTCGTTTATACACCAGCACGTAGTTGTCATCGTTGAGATAGCGGTTCGCAAAATTCACTACGTCTTGCTTCGTCAGTGTGGCGAGCCTGTCTACATAGCCTAATTCATGCGCCCAGTCTACTTCAGAAGTAAACGCAGACATAAGCTCTTGGGCGCGCCCCTGATAGCTTTCGTTCAGCGATATTTGGTCCTTACGCTCATTGTTGATGATGGACGTGATGAGGTCTTCCGAAAACTCCCCATTACGAAGTTTCTTTAATTCTCCCAAAAGAAGATCGCGCACCTGCTCCAACGTTTGTCCTTGTGACGGATTACCTTGAAGAATTAACATGGAATAGTCTTTCAGTACATACGGAAACGCTGCAGCACCCAAAAGTTTTTGTGATTTCACCAAATCAAGGTCGATCAAGCCCGCAGATCCATTGGTTAAAATATTCGACATCAAGTTTAACATCTGCGCATCCTCACTTGCGGCACCAGGAAATCGGAAACCCATAAATAGAAATTCTGCATTAGGCCCTTTCACTTCGCGGACTATAGGTTGCTTAATTTCTTGTTCTTTATCAAAGACATAAGCCGGAACGTCATGCGCTTTCATGTACGCAAAGGCCTGGTCTATTTTCTTGATCATGACCGTCGGATCAAAATCGCCCGACATGATAACGCCCATGTTATTCGGCACGTAATAGGTGTTGTAATAGGCTCGTATGGCTTGCAGAGAAGGGTTTTTAAGATGCTCTATGGTACCGATCACGGTTTGCTTACCGTAGTTATTGTTAGGAAAGGTTGCTTCAAACATCGCTTCGACGGCTTTGCGCCCGTCGTTATCCAAGCCTATATTTTTCTCCTCATAAACCGCTTCCAATTCTGTGTGAAAGAGGCGTAGTACGGGCGCACGAAAGCGTTCTGCCTGAACAGAAAGATATTTGTCAACCACGTTATTCGGAATGTTTTCTATATAGACCGTCTGCTCAAAAGAGGTAAACGCATTGGTTCCTTCCGAGCCCATGTTGCTCATCACTTTGTCGTATTCGTTGGCAAGGGCGTATTTTGCCGCTTCGCCAGAGACACGGTCTATTTCCGTGTAGATTTCTTTACGTTTGGCTTCATCTGCCGTGCTGTTATATTGTTCGTAAAGTGCATCAATTTCATCAAGTAGCGGCTTTTCCTTCGCCCAGTCCAACGAGCCAAATTTGTCTGTGCCCTTAAAGAGCATATGTTCGAGATAATGCGCCAGCCCGGTGTGGTCCTTCGGATCAGTTTTGCTCCCAGCTTTCGTAGCAATATAGGTTTGAATTCTGGGCTCCTTTTTACTCGGGCTTAAAATTACCGTTAAGCCGTTGTTCAATTTGTAAAATCTGGCCTGTGTAGGATCGTTACTGACATAGCGGTAGGTGTAGCCGTCTTCCTTGGCTTCTTTCCATTCAAACTTTTTTTGCTGGGCAAAGGCCCCGACCCAGATAAAAAGCAACGATGCCATGATCGTCGCTCGAAAAACTTTCCTCATACGCTTAATAGATTTTAGATAATAATTTTTACACTATCGCTCACCATATGCCATCAATGGCGGGAGATCGCTGAGCATGTCAGCAGCTTCACGTGCTAAATTTAACAAAAAAAAGTAAAAGCACTGCGCTTCATGCAATTTTAATAATTTTGATGATAAAAATTCGTTGGTACGAAAGAAATATTCCGAGAAAAAGGAGAAGGACCGCTTTCGCTCCAACATGCCTTCCGCACTAGGGCTTTTTATCGTCAGGCTTTTTAAAGATATTGAGATCAGCAAGCAATTTGTTGAAATGATCATCACCTTTCTCTTCCTCTCCAAGCAAGAAACCCCAAGCTTTGAGATCCCGAACCCGATCAAACAAGATCTTACATATAGCGAGAATCGGAATGGCGAGGAACATGCCTGAGATGCCCCACAGCATTTCGCCAACGATGATTGCCATCATCGCAAAAAGCGAGTTCACTTTTACTTTAGACCCAACAATTTTCGGTACGACAAAATTGCTATCGATCAAGTGGACAATCACTAAAGCCAAAACAACCAGTAGCAGATGGGTAACGGAAGATGTGGCGAAGGTGATCACGCTGATAATGAGCAGCGCGATAAATATACCGATGTAAGGCAATACGTTCAGAAAGCCGGTGATAAGCGCCAGCATCAAACTGTATTTAACCCCGATAATACTGAGCGCGATAAAAGTCAGCGCAGCAACAATGAGCATTTGTAATACCAAACCAATCAGGTATTTTTTTACGACATATTGAATTTGCCTAACAATATCCATCACAATAACATGATGCTCCGTACGGTTTACCAGCAGCAAAAACCGAACAATATGCCCCCGATAGATCAATATAAAAAACGTATACAGAAAAGTAAACACTAATAAGATGAGTAAAGACGAAAGGGATAGCAGCGCAATCCCCACAATAGCTGTTCCTTGGCTAACCGATTTTGATACCGTGCTCGTTAGATACTCCATCTGCTGGGCCTGTGCAACACCAAACGTCTTATGCACCCAAATTTGCGAAAGGCTAAAGCTTTCGGTAATTTGCTTTTCAAACGCCGGCCAATCATCCTTCAACATAGATAATTGCGACCCTAGCATAGTAAAAAGCGTCACGATCAGTCCAAAAAAAAGGACCAACGATGTAATGGCGGCTAGTGTGCGGTGAAATTTCAATTTCCTTTCCAGTACATTACACACCGGAACGAGCAATAAGGAAAATAAACTACCTAGAATTAATGGTGCAATAATAGTTTGTCCTATGTGCGCTATATAGCCGAGTGCAATAATGGATATTAGCGTGCACGATAGCTTAATGTAAAAGGGTAAATTTAGGAATCTAATCATTTCAAAACATAATTTGTTCTAATATACAATTTTCGACGTTTGCAAGGTGTCATTCACCGAAATATCGATGCACATGAACATATAGCGATGCGAAGGCCTATGCCAAGATATTTTTCTAAACCTTGCATAGCGGAAAACACTGGGCGACGTTAACTGACATGTTCATCAAGCAACGTTCTGTCCAATCCTTTTTCGAACTTCGCGATGACAAACGTCGCCGCCGTATTTCCGATGATATTGGTAATAGCACGGGCTTCACTCATGAATCGATCTATGCCGAGTATAATGCCGACGGCTTCTACGGGTACGTGCCCCACCACAGGCAATGTTGCAGCCAATGTCACAAATCCACTCCCCGTTACCCCGGCCGCACCTTTTGATGTTAATAGTAAAACCAGAAGCAAGGATATTTCTTGTTGCAAAGATAAGTGCATATTTAAGGCCTGCGAAATAAAGACAGCGGCCATCGTCAAGTATATACAGGTGCCATCTAGATTGAAGGAGTATCCGGTAGGGATAACAAGCCCGACGATGGGCTTTGCGCAACCAGCTTGCTCCAGCTTCTGCATGATGCCGGGAAGCGCAGATTCGGAAGACGATGTCCCCAATACAATCATCAATTCCTCTTTGATATACCGAATGAGCTTGAAAATATTGACACCCACATAGAAATAGAGTACAGCGCCAATCATCACGAAAATAAAAACAATACAGGTCAGGTAAAAACTAAGCATCAGCAGGCCTAATGATGATAAAGCCTCGATCCCGTATTTGCCCACCGTAAAGCCTATGGCGCCCATGGCGCCCAGCGGAGCCAGGTACATGATCATCTTGATGATGGCGAACAGACCTTTCAAAAAGGAATTTAATACGGATAAAACGGGTGCGGCTTGTGCTTCTCCTATCTTCGTCAGCGCAATACCAAACAAGACGGCAAAAACTAACACCTGCAGCAAATTGTCTGACGCCACGGCGGCCACCACATTTTCAGGAATAATACTCAATAGCCAGCTTACCATATCCTTTTGCGACTGCGCTTCTTTTACGTAGTGTGCTACACTGGTACTATCAAGCGTTGCCGGATCGATGTTCATCCCGGTGCCAGGTTGCATCAAATTCACAAAAATTAAACCGATCAATAGCGCTATTGTCGTCATGATCTCGAAATATACCAACGCAGAAAAACCAATCTTCCCCACCTTTTTTACATCCTGCATGCCCGCTATGCCAAGCACAATGGAGCTAAAGATCAGCGGAGCAATTACCATCTTAATCAACTTGATGAAGCCGTCACCCAAGGGCTTCAGCTTAACAGAAAATTCTGGATAAAATATACCGAGGATTACACCTATGCTGATACCAATAAGCACCTGAACGTATAAACTTTTAAGAATTTTAGGCATACCCTTTTGCGAATTTGAATATAATGGATAGGGCTAAAATAGTAAATTTAAAAGAGTGTAGCTGAAAATTTCGATCAACCTAAAAAAAATAGCCCCCTTAAATACTTAAGAGGGCCATCCAATACTGCGGGTAACCGCTATGTATTATTTTTTGGCAGCATCTACATGTATGCCAATTTCGATATCTTTACTGATCATCCATTCTGCAGGATCACCTTCAGATGTACCGAATTTGATACCCCAGTCTGCACGGTTAACCGTGAATTTTGCGTCGACAGATACTTTATCACCATCTACAGCGACTTTGGCTGGGAAGGTTATGTTTAGCGTACTGTCTAGCAACGTTAAATTACCACTTACAGTCTTGTTGGCACCTTCGATGGCATCTTTCGCTGTGGTCGCGTCCAAGTCAGATACCTTGGTAATCTTGAAGGCTGCAGTAGCAAATTTTTCCACGTCAAAGAAATCTGGATTCTTCAGATGGTTTTCAAGATCAGACGATTTTTTATCGGCTTCAGTTACGGAAGCTGAATCTACCTTCAACGACTTCATGTCAATGGTGAATTCACCTGCGGTAACGTTTGATCCATCAACGGATAACTCGCCAGATGTCAAAGACAACGTGCCCCATCTTGGTGCAAACCCTCCTTTGTGAAAAGCCTTCCAGTTGATTTTAGAGGTATTCATGTCTACCGCATAGGTATCGCCCTGCGCTTCTGCGACACTTTGCTCACCTGTTGTAGACGTGTTTGAATTGCTTCCGCCACATGAGGCGAAAATGATAGCCGCGGCAGCGAACATGGATAAACCGATCTTTTTCATAAAAAGTGTGTTTTCGTTTTGAATTAAGTTTTAAAATTATTTATCTTTTCTGATTTAAGCAACTCTGCGTATAATAAAAGTCATAAAAAGACATCTATATTACGAATATATATAAGTTCAAACAAATATTGTGACGCTACTCTAGCGTGCTAAAAGCTTCCCGAATAATCGCGATCGCCTCTTCGACCTGCGCTTGCGATATAATAAGCGGCGGTGCGAAGCGAATTTTGTCGCCGTGCGTAGGCTTCGCCAACAAGCCGCGATGCATCATTTCGTGACACAAGCGATAGGCGGCTTGCGGATCACGATGTGAAATGACCAGCGCATTGAGCAACCCCTTTCCTCGAATCGTTTTGATAGCTGGATGATTGATTTTTGCCAATTCATTGCGAAAGAAACTGCCTAACTGGGCGGCGTGTTCCGCAAGATTTTCTTCCTTCAATACGTCCAGAGAAGCGATTGCGACGGCACAAGCTAGCGGATTTCCACCGTAAGTGGAGCCATGCTCGCCCGGTGAAATACTAAGCATCACCTCATCATCAGCCAATACCGCAGATACCGGTAGCATGCCGCCACTGAGTGCTTTCCCAAGCAGAAGTACATCCGGCCTTACGGCCTCGTGATCGCAAGCTAATAGTCTGCCTGTACGCGACAGGCCTGTCTGAATCTCATCGGCCATAAACAGTACGTTTTTGCTCTTGCATAAGGCAAAGGCTTGGCTAAGGTAACCATCATCGGGTACCACAACACCGGCTTCACCCTGTATGGGCTCAATCAGAAACCCGACAACGTTTGGATCTTCCAAAGCTAGTTCCAAGGCGTGGAGATCGTTGTAGGGAATAGTCGTATAACCATCCACAAAAGGGCCAAAGCCTTTTCGGGCCGAATCATCTGTACTAAAGGAAATAACATTGACTGTCCTGCCATGGAAATTGCCCTCCAAGGTGATGATTTTTGCCATCCCATCCGGCACCTTTTTTTTGCTGTATCCCCACTTGCGCGCTAATTTAACAGCTGTTTCCACAGCCTCCACCCCCGTATTCATCGGTAATACCTTATCATAGCCAAAGTAGGACGTAACATACTTTGTGTATTCCGCTAATTGTTCGCTATGAAAAGCTCTTGAGGTCAGCGTAAGCCGCTGTGCTTGCCGAATCAGTGCATCCACGATCTTGGGGTGACAGTGCCCTTGGTTTACGGCAGAATAGCCGGAAAGAAAGTCAAAATAACGCTTGCCCTCAACATCCCAAACAAAGCACCCCTCCCCCCGCGTCAGCACGACGGGCAGCGGGTGGTAGTTATGCGCACCAAACGCTTCATCCATGGAAATGAACCGCGCTGTTTGATCAGCTATACTTTCGTTTGTCTTCATAACGCATCTTTTAAGTTGCACGATGTCGTAGCAAATACAACCGTAAAACTACAAAATTTATTCATTGCTTGACAGCATTTGAAAATTTCTCGCGAGCAGGTTGCCTAAAAGCTTGTGGTATTTAAAATATTTTGACATATTAGAAGAATTCCAACGTACAAAACCCACACTATGCCGCGTTTCGCCCTTCTCTTCATTATCTTAACCAGCATCTTTAACGCGATGGCTTATGGACAAACGACGCAAGATACAGTGTCCACTGTCGCATCACAGCAGATCGATACAAAACAGATTGAGTTGGAGGCCATGCGTAAACAGCAACGCGAGGATTCTTTGCACCGACTGCGGCTAGAAGATCGGCTTCTACAAGTGCAGCGAAATGACTTTGACGAGAAGAAGAAACTTGTCGAAGAAATTAATCTCTTAAAAAGCCGCGACTCGCTGATCGTCAGTCGACGGAAATTAAAAGTGGATTCCCTGCGAAACCTGAACGAGGGTGTTGGGGTAGTTCCCTTTCGAGATACGCTGTTCAGAATTTACAACGCCGTGGGTAGCTATACCGCTGCCGATAGGGCCGCCGCCATCACAGATCGCATCAAAGCCCTGGCCGAAAACATCAAATTTGACACAGATTCCCTCACGTTGCAAAAAAATGAGGAGAACTGGCTTTTACTTTGGCAAGACCAGATTATCCTAAGTATCAATCAACAAGATGCATTGTGGGCAAATATGGATGCTGAAGACTTGCTTCAGGCACAACAAGCCAGCGTAAAAAAGGCGATTGATGAGCATCGCGAAGAAACCAGCGTAAAGCGCATGCTCGAAGCCATAGCCCTTGCCAGTCTCATTCTTTTCAGCTTAATTGTCATCATTTATTCGATAGGGAAGTTGATCGTATACCTCCGAAAAAAAACATTACGTGGCAAGGGCCGCTTGTTTCACGGCATAAAAATTCGAGGTTATGTTCTGGTCAGCGCGTCCAAACAAATAAAATTTATATGGTCGCTCCTCGCGATATTGCGATGGGTTTTAGTCTTGAGCGCAATATACCTCGCGCTGCCTTTGTTGCTCAACCTCTTCCCCCAAACGGAGGGATACGCGCCTATCTTGCTCGGCTATTTCCTCGCGCCATTGCGCAATGTTGCTTTGGCGGTCTTCGCTTATGTTCCGAACCTCATTACCATATTTGTTATCTGCGTCGTTTTCCATTATCTGCTGAAACTCTTGAAATTTTTTGCCCGGGAATTGCAAAATGAAAACTTAACCATTCCCGGCTTTTATAAAGAGTGGGCATTACCCACCTATCAAATTTTGCGGGTGCTCCTGCTTGCATTTTTGCTCGTTGTTATTTTCCCCTACCTCCCGGGATCGGAATCACCGATTTTCAAAGGCATTTCCGTTTTTATTGGGGTGTTGTTTACGTTTAGTTCAGCGGGCGCATTAGGCAATATTGTTGCCGGCTTACTCCTCACCTATATGCGATCTTTTGCACTCGGCGACCGTATTAAAATTGGCGACGTATCTGGTGACATTATCGAGAAATCCCTACTCGTCACGCGCATCAGGACCATTAAAAATGAGGTCGTATCAATTCCAAATGCGCAGATTTTAAGTAACCACACGATAAATTACAGCGCAGAAGCACAGGATCGTGGCCTTATTGTACATGTCGTCATCACCTTAGCCTACGAGGTACCCTGGCAACAGGTGCATGCACTGGCCAAAGAGGCTGCCCTCAAAAACAGCCGCCTGGAAAAAACACCAGAACCTTTTGTCCTGCAGACCGGTTTGGATGATTTCTACGTATCCTACCAATTAAATGCATACACGAAATTTCCCAATCAGCAAGCGCTTATTTATTCCGATTTGTATAAGGATATTTTAGATGTCTTTCATGCAGCCGGTATTGAGATCCTGTCGCCCCATTACCATGCCGTGCGTGATGGTAGTAGCCGTGATATGCCCGAAGCATTTAAAGAAGCGCAGCCCTCGACAGAGCCTATTCGGGTGAAGATAGAAGATGATAAAAAGCTGTAACGGGCAAAGGCGCGATACCTTATGCGCCCTGTCCCATTACCTTATGCGCCCTGTCCCATATTTAGGCGTAGTCCGCCATCGATAAAAAGCGTCGTGCCGGTGACGTAGGCGCTCTCTTCGCTAGCCAAAAAAACAGCAGCGGCTTTTATATCGTCGACCGTGCCTGCTCTTCCAACTGGTATCTGTTTTTCCATGTCTGTGCGAACTTTTTTATCGTGGAGGGCTTCTTTATTCATGTCGGTAAGAATCATACCCGGGGCGATGTTATTGACGGTGATGCCCGTTGAGGCAAGCTCGAGAGCCAGACTTGCACTGAAATTTTTTAATGCACCTTTGGACGTATTATAGTCGACACTCCCTGGAGAGGGAACCTCTTCATGAACAGACGTAATATTGATGATCCTACCACTTTCTTGACTCTCTTTCCAAGCTTGAAGAAAAGCTCGCGAGCAGAAGAATGGGCCATATAGATTGGTTCGCAAGCATTGCTCAAAGGTCTCGGTCAACATATCGCGCACAGGAACATCACTCCCACCGATACCCGCATTGTTTACCAGAATATCCACCTTGCTAAATTGTTTGATTACACGTTTAAAAAAAAGTCGCACATCATTCTCATCGCCCACATCCAATTGATAAACGCCATGCTTTTGATCTTTTTCGTGTAGCGCCTGGCTAAAGGCATTTGCCTTTGCCTCGTCTTTATGATACGTAATGATTACCGTAGCGCCGGCATCAGCATAGGCTTCTGCAATAGCGCGGCCTATACCGGAATCTCCGCCCGTTACTACGGCGACTTTATTGTTAAACTTTCTTTCCAATAGTCAAACAAATTAAAAGGTAAAAACATGTTGGTACACCAGCGCGCATGTGCACGCCAGGCCTATGCCGCTATCAATAGGTAAGCGGCGAAACGTGCTAGCCGAGCCACACGATTCGCGTTGTGATGCGCGCATCAGCGTCCGTTAGTTTGCTTCTGCTTCATTCAAAACCCGTTCTACGGTATTCTCCAGCTCCGTAATGTCAAAGGGTTTTGGTAAGTAGGCATCGGCCCCCGCTTTTTCCGCCAAAAGATGTATATCATTATTGGCCGAAATGTATACCACCGGTATGTGCTTGTAGGCGTCATGTTGTTTCAACAAGCGTGTCGCTTCAATACCGCCAATTTCCGGTATCCAGTTATCCATCAGGATGATATCAGGTTTAATCTCGGTTACCTTTTCGATGATGTCATGAGAGGTTTCGGAAATTTTGACGGTGTAACCCGCATCCACAAGAATGATCGTGCAAACTTCCAAGATGTTTACATCATCATCAAAGATTAATATAGTTTTATTTTTCATAGTGTTGTTTCAATGGTTCCTTCCCGGAAGCAATACATTAATATAGATTATTTATCAGTTGTCCGAATTCGTCTGGTCTAAGGATGGCATCCACCTTTGTTTGGAGGATAGCCTGTCGAGGCATATACTCGACTTCCGCCGTCGACGGATCTTGCACAAAAATCAGCCCCTCCTCCGATTTCACATAGCGCAGTCCTTCCACGCCGTCTGCATTTGCACCAGACAATAAGATGGTTGCAAGATTTTTTTTGAACACTTGCGCGGCGGATTGGAAGGACACGTCAATGGACGGACGCGAATAGTTTAACTTCTCGGAACAATCCAAAGACACCAACTCCTTATTTTCGAACAGAAGATGATAATCTGGTGGTGCTAGATAAACGGTGTTTTTACACAAACTCATTTTATCCCCAGCTTCCAACAAGTCTAATTGTGTGTAATTTTTTAATAACAGATCCAACACAGAATCCGGATCCGGCTTTCTATGCAAAACAATCACAACGGGAAACGGAAGATCAGTACGTAGCTCCGGCAAGAGCTGCAAGAGCACCTTAAGGCTTCCGGCAGACCCTCCAATAACTAACAATTCTATTTTTCTTCCTGTAAAACTTATCATGTGATTTATTGCATATTTTTACGCCATATCTTTTCGCCCTCAAACTGTTTATACCTGTTCTCCAAACTGGAAAAACGAATAGTTTCTTTGGATCCTAACGCTAAAAAGCCTAGGTTATCCAAACTCTCGTCGAACAGCTTAAATACTTGGTTTTGCAAATCTTTATCAAAGTAGATCAATACATTTCTACAAATGACCAATTGAAACTCATTAAAAGAGCTGTCGGACACCAAGTTGTGCGTAGAAAATATAATGCGTTCGCTTAACTGCTTATCAAACTTAGCCATATCATAGTTGGCCATATAATACGATGAAAAATCTTCTGTTCCGCCTGAAAGAATGTAGCTTTCCGAATATTGCTTCATTTGCGAAATCGGAAAGATGCCTTTACTTGCCTTTTCCAAAACGCCTGGATTAATGTCCGTCGCATAGATCAGCGAGCGTTTGTACAGATTCGCTTCTTTGAGCAATATAGCCATCGAATATGCTTCTTCGCCCGTCGAGCATCCTGCAAGCCATATTCGGATAAAAGGATAGGTACCTAGCTGCGGAAGAACTTTCTCCCGTAACGCCTTGAAGAACGTTGGATCGCGAAACATCTCTGTCACATTGACCGTAATTTCCTCAACGAAGCGTTGCAAGTATTCCGGATGATTCAGCAATCTATAACGAAGTTCAGCAAAACTTGTGAATTTATCAATCACACAAATTCGATTCACCCTCCGTTTAAGCGATGCTTTGCTGTACTGGGTAAAGTCATAGCCGTATTTGGAAAATACGTCGATGAGCAGTATTTCCAGTTCTTCGTCCTTGATAACGTTGGGTTCAAGCATTTAACGCACTTTTTCTAGTATAGCAATTAATTTATCAATATCCACCGGTTTAGCAATGTATTCCTTCGCTCCAGCTTGAAGGCATTTCTCGCGGTCGCCCGTCATCGCTTGCGCGGTGACAGCAATAACGGGTAAATCAGCATACCGATTATCCTGATGTAAGAGCCTAATAGCTTCATAGCCATCAATCTCGGGCATCATCATGTCCATCAAGACCACCCGAATGTTTTCGTTCTGTTCTATGAGCGATAAGCCCTCCTTCACTGATGACGCATCTACGGTTCGGTAGCCGCGGGATTTTAATGCCAAGCGTAATGCGAAAATATTGCGCGGATCGTCATCGATTATTAACACTAGATCTTTCATTTCTTCGTTGCTAATGTTAATTTTCATACAACCAAACGCGTAGCAAAGAAAGCAATTGATCCGTGTCTACGGGCTTGGATATATAGTCAGAAGCTCCTGCCAAGATACAGCGCTCGCGATCGCCCGTCATCGCTTTAGCGGTTACCGCCATAATCGGTAAGCGAGCGTATTGCGGGATGTCGCGTATCAACTTAATCGTTTCATAGCCATCCATCTCCGGCATCATCATATCCATAAGTACAATCGAAACCTCCGGATTGTTTTGCAATTGTGTCAATGCTTCTTTACCATCTATGGCCGAGACCACTTTCATCTGATACTTCTCCAATGCTTTCGTCAGCGAGAATATATTTCGCACATCATCGTCTGCAATCAATACTGTTTTTCCATTAAGCACCTCATTCAGTGACCCTAATTTATTCGTAGACTTCCGAACCGGCTCTGTGTTCTTTTCTTCGACCAAATGCAGGAAGAGCCCTACCTCGTCCAATATGCGCTGATAAGAGTGGGCAGTTTTTATAACGATGGAGTCAGCATATTGCTTGATGCGAAGTTCCTCCGCTTGCGAAAGGTTCTTGCCCGTAAATATTATAATTGGCAGGTTTTCTAACCCTTCATTTTTCTTGATCGCTTCCAGTGTTTCGTAGCCTGTCCTGTCCGGCACGCCCATATCCAAGATCACGCAATTTACATCATCGGAAGACAGGGCCTTGACACTGTCGTCCACGTTATCCTTAATCTCCGACGAAATGTCGAAGCTACTTAAGAAATAGGATAAAGCCATTGCATGTTTTGGATTCTCTTCCACGATCAACACTTTCTTAGGATGTACACGCAAAGCATGTTCAATACGTTTGAACATATTTCCAATTTGCTCGAGGGCAATCGGTTTGTTGATAAAATCAATAGCCCCTTTTAACAGGCTTTCTTTTTTTACTTGCATGGACGACATGATATGCACGGGAATATGGCGCGTAGCTGGATTTCCTTTAATTTCATCCATAACCTGCCAACCGTCCTTAACTGGAAGTTGTATATCCAGCAACACAGCCAACGGCTTATATTTTAGTGCCGCTTCAGCAGCAAGATCGCCGCGGACAATAACGATACCTTTATAGTTTTGTTGACGCGTGTATCGTAACAACGCCTTGGCAAAATTTGTATCGTCTTCCACAATCAGGATCACACGGTCGCCAGCGACAATATCATGGCGATCATCGTCAACGTCATCCGGTATCTCATCAATCGTAAAGGTACTATCGGACTCTTCGAGCAAATGGTTGATTTCTTCAATATCCGAAGCGATGATGTCAATTAGTTCATCGGAGACGGGTTTAATCGCTTTCATTCCTCTTTTTTTGGGAACAAGAAAGGTGAACGTACTCCCTTCATTCTCTTTGCTCGATAAACGGATCTCGCCACCCAACAAGCGCGCTATTTCCCTACTTATGGAAAGCCCTAAACCGGTACCCCCAAATTTTCGCCGCGTGGATCCATCAGCCTGCTGAAAGGCCTCGAAAATAACCAATTGTTTGTCATCCGCAATACCTATGCCCGTGTCGATTACCGAAAATTCCATGAAGTTATTGTCCTTTTCATAATCCTGAATAGCAAGCGTGACGCGCCCTTGGCTGGTAAACTTAATCGCATTGGATAACAAATTTCGTAAGACCTGATCCAAGCGAAGCCTGTCCGTCTCTATAGCCAGACTTGCTGTCGGCGATACGTCAATAGCAAACTCCAGTGACTTTTCATTAACCAATGGGGTAAACAGATTTTTTAGTTCGCGCACCACATCTTCCACATGTACAGGTGCATATTCGAGATCCATTTTCCCAGCTTCAATCTTGGAAAGATCCAGTATTTCATCAATCAGGCTCAATAAACTGGTTCCGGAACTTTGTATGACCTTTGCTGATTCAATCTGCTCTTCATTCAGATTATCGTCTGTATTTTCAGACATGAGCCGCGAAAGTAGCAATATGGAGTTTAACGGCGTACGTAATTCGTGCGACATATTGGCTAAAAATTCCGACTTGTATTTTGTGCTCAACGCCAATTCTTCTGCCTTGTGCTGTATCTCGATATTGCGATCTGCTATCAGTTGATTTTTCTCCTCCAATAGCTTCGATCGTTCTTCCAGTTCTTGATTGGATTGTAATAACTCTTCCTGCTGAACCCGTAATTCTTCTTCGGAGGCCTGTAATTTCTGCGTCTGCGCTTCGAGTTCCGTGTTTAAATTCTCCAGTTCGCCGTGTTGGGTTTGGAGCTCTTCGGCTTGGGCTTGTGTTTCTTCCAGTAATGTTTGTACTTGACGGCGGCTCCTTGCTGCAAAGATAGCTAAGGCGACATTGTTTGTGGCCTCCTCGAAGAAATCGATCGTGCGTTTTTCCAGATTTGTAATTGATCCCAACTCTATAACGCCAATACATCTCCGCTCCAGCATGATCGGCAGGACAATGATGCTCTGTACTTGAAGGAGACCACTCGCAAAACTGACAACATAGGCACTGCTGTCGCCTATATTATCAAATACTTTCTTCCGCTCATCCAAAAACACTTGCCCGACCATGCCTTCGCCAGGGGCATAAAATGCCTTCATCGATTGTTCCAATCCATACGAAGCTTGTAAGGTGAGGCCTTCTCCTTCAAAAGTATACAGCGCCCCATTTAAACAACCGCCGTAGTTGACCATATGCTGCAGGGCATCGCTCGCTATAACCTCTTGCGTTTTGTTCCCCATGAGTTGTTCGTTTAACGTCGCCAAGCCAGATTGTCGCCACTCATTATGATTTAATCGGTCAAAGGATGTTTTTAATGCATCCGTCATATCATTCAGGGATACAGCGAGGCTGCCTAGATCGTCTTTCTCTGTATCTTCCACGCGCGTGGAATAATCGCCATGTGCGACGTTGTAAGCAATTTTCTGGATCAGGTTTAAGCGCCTTGAGATCTCTTCGTCCTTTCTTCGCAGGGTGTTTTGCAGCTCTTCTCTTTTCTTGAAATCTTCCCGGATTCGTAAATAGAAAACAATCGTAATAATCAACGATATCAGCGCCGCCGTTATAATAAAAATCGCCGTGTAGGTAGAGGATACATCCAACGACGATCTTCTGTTTTGGAGCAACATCTCTTCATGCTGTATGAAACGGCTAATGGTGGACCGACAACTGTCCATGTAACGCTTCCCTTCTTCCAATTGTCTCACCGTAACATCTTGACCTATCCGTTTTCTTGCGACGAGATCTGTCAAGATCTTCGTTCGCGAATCGAGAACGGATGTCAACGTATCTAATCGCTTTACCTGAAGCTGATTATCCTGCGTCAATTGCTTAGCTCTCGCCAGCGAATTGGGCAGAGCTTCCAAACTTTGTGTGTAAGGTTCAAGAAAAACCTCTCGCCCCGTTAGTTGGTAGCCTCGTTGCCCCGTTTCTGCGTTTTGCAGATCGCTTAGGATGCTATTTGCGGCAGCAATCGTGCGACGGGTATGGTCTACGCGCTCCCGGCTAGCCACCTGCTGTTTGATACTAATATACGAAGCTGTTGAACTCGCTAACAGGATAACGAGCGAAATTCCGAAACCAACCTGCAGGTTTCGCAAAAATTTTCTAGGCATAGTGGTTAATTTAGTGGTATAGTAAAATAAAACGTCGATCCCTTTCCTACTTCACTCTCCAAACCGAAAGTTCCGTGATGCTGCCGGATAATTTCCGAACAGATATAAAGGCCGATACCTAAGCCTTGAAATTTCACGGAAGATTCTTCAACACGATAAAATTTATTGAAGATATTTGTTTGCTTGTGCACCGGAATGCCAATACCAAAGTCCTGCACCTCCACTTTTATATTGGCGGAATCGTTACTCGTTTTGATAATGACACGTTCGCTGTTAGGAGCATATTTAATAGCATTCGTCAAATAATTGATAATCACTTGCTCGATCCGGATTTCATCCCCTAACACGACCAAATCCAACAAATCGCCCACACGATCAATACGAGGACATTTATCATGGGTATGACAAATGGTATCGATCACACTGCTAAGCAGCTCTTCAAAATTGAATGGCTTCACATTCATTTTTAGCTTTCCGTTTTCGATCTTTGATATATCCAATAGGTCTGTTATCAAGCTATTCAGCTTCGATACCTGAACTTGCACTTTATCTATATATTTATTCGCTGGATGTTCTTGAACGTCGACGATCGTACGCCCTAACAACTGGGTGTAGGCTTTGATGCTTGTCAAGGGCGTCTTTAGTTCGTGGCTGGCAATACTCAAGAACTCATCTTTCTTTTTCTCTACCTGCTTTCTATCTTCAATATCGGTAAAGGTTCCAACCCAACGCGATAATTTACTTTGTTCTTTGATGGGAATGACACGCAAGAGGTGCGAGCGGAAACTATCTGCATCGATTTCTTTGATACGAACCTCCATTTCCAGCGCGCTGTTAGTCATCATCGCCAGCAACCAAGCATCCTGTATGGATTTGTCGTCAGGTGCTGTTTGCGGAAAAATTGTAGAATGATGGGAATAGCGAAACCACTTGTTGTTTACAAAATCAATCTTACCGTCATGGTTGGCTGTGAAAGCAATTTGGGGCAACGACTCGAGTATAAGATGGAGGTAGTCAACCCGTTCTTTCAGCTCGGCCTGCGCTTGCTTTCGGGTTTCTATTTCACTACGTAAGACGCGTTGGGTTTCGTTCAAGGCCATGGTCTGCTCGTAAAGACGATAGAAGGTCTTTACTTTCAAGATCAAGATATCTGGATCTACGGGTTTCGTAACATAATCTATACCCCCGGACGCGTAGCCCTTCGTAATAAACTTTTTATCCGTGTTCACGGCAGATAGAAAGATAATGGGAATATCTTTTGTTTTACTGAAGCCCGACAAGGTCTCTGCAACCTCGAACCCATCGATTCCCGGCATTTGTACATCCAGTATTATCAGGGCATAATCATGACGCAGCACCTTTTTCAGGGCCTCTTCTCCTGATAATGCCGTATCAACCGGAAAATCTTTAGCCTCCAAAAGCTTTTTCAGCGAGTATATATTTTCAGGCTTGTCATCGACTATTAGAATCATCTATATTGTATTATCTAGAAACCAACCTTACCGATGGTTTCTCTATCTATAAAATAAAAGTTTTGTATTATTCGCATAAACATCTAAACCTCTAATCAGTCAATAGTTGCATCAATGGTCTTGTCATCGCGCACGCACTCGTGCATCAAAAATCAATCCAAACTATCCTATTTTCGGGGCTCGTAAAGTTACTGAATAATACTGTAAAACCCTATTCTGATAAGGGAGTTTCAAGTTTTACAGGCCTCAATCACGGCGTATCAAAATTGGCTCGTATGTTATGCTTGAATATGAGTGTATTCCATACAGCTCCGTCCGTTCTCTTGTGCTAAGCCCTATACTTTGCTCCTGATATTTCACAATAAAAGGCGCTTTTTTAAGATGAAATAGGAGGAATTACAGCTTCCGCCATCCGAAATCAAGTATTTAACCCATGCTATCACGTATTTTCCTTGATACGGGCGACTGCTAAGCCGACAGAGTCCGCACGTGTTTGACCCTATTATCTAACGTAGCGAGCTAAATGATCGGCATTTTATGGTATATTTATTGGAAGAATGCCGGCCATTTACTATTTTCGGTCTACATAAACTTAAAACCCAATCCTATGTTTAAGAAAAAATTAGCGGCCCTCTTTGCATTATCTATCCTAGGCGTGTATACACTATTTGCACAAAAACAGCCATCGAAAGCAACTGTGGAAGTGGCGGTAGAAAATCTCAGACAGGCCATGCTTAAACCTGATGAAAAAACGCTATCTGCATTGGCCGCAGCGGAACTGTCTTATGGTCATTCTAGCGGTAAGATTGAGAATAAGCAAGAATTCATCCATGCTTTTGTATCCGGCGCTTCGGTATTCAAGACCATTGAACTGTCGAACCAGCAAATCACTATACACGATAATACCGCTATTGTTCGTCATGTCTTGAGCGCCAAAACAGATGATCCAGGCAAAGGCATGGCTGATATAAAATTAGGTATTATGCTTACCTGGGTCAAAGTTGGCAAGGAATGGAAATTACTTGCACGGCAAGCATATCGGGTTTCGTAGGAGATATAATAATTTGTAAATACTTATCTTCGCAGCTCGAAAAAGTGGAAAATACATCCAGAGCAAGCATGAAAAGAAGATTAATAGTTACAATTATATCGATATTTAATTTCGGAATAGTCTCTGCGCAAAGCGAGACGGATACGCTGCAAACAGCACAGGACAGCCTCCTCGTTAACAAGCCTAAACTGAAGCAGCAGCCGGGGCTGGCCTTGGCTGCATCCAAAATTTTCTTCTCCGACAAACGCTGGTCGGTTAGTGGTTTTGGCGAGTATAATTATGTCCCCATACAACAGCATGTAGACAACACTGTTGGCGACCTTGAACTCTATTATTCAGGGCTGTATCGACAAGCGGTATTTTTTGGCTACAAGCTTAGTGACAAATGGATTTGGAATTCCGAGCTCCAAGTTGAATTTTTGCATTTTAAAAATCAAGAAAGTCATCAAGAGTTAGTTTTTGAAGCCTTTGTAGATTATCTTTTTAAAGATTATCTCAAGGCACGTGTGGGCTTCTACCCCCTAACCATTGGCTACGTGAACAACAACGATGAACCCGTGATGTTCTATTCCGTCAATCGATCCGAAGTGGAAAGGCTAATAACGCCATCCACATGGATAGAGTTCGGCACCATGTTGTATGGGAATTTATCAAAGGAATGGAGTTATGCGATCGGTGTATCCCAAGGCTTGAATGCGCAAAACTATCTAAGCGGAAGTTGGATCAGGCAGGGGCGGGAAATACGGTTTGGAGTACCGCAGTCGGTATCTATAAATCCACAGATCAACTATCACGGCATCGAAAATTTAACCCTTTTCGCATCAGGATATTACGGCAATTCCGGACAGGGAAATAGGGTTCAAATCGACGGCCGTGCCGACGAGGTAAAAGCAAAAATAACGCTGAGCACGGCCTACGCGAAATACGATTGGCGTAACTTCCGTTTTGTAACAGTGGGTACTTACGGCAGTCTAGGCGATACGGAAAAATTGTACGAATTAACGAAAGACGAAACCGGCGAAAATGGTCAAGTGCTTGGTAAGCAAACCTATGGCTATCTGTTTGAATTAGGTTGTGATATACTACCCTACATCCGAAAAAGCAGCAGGATGAGGCCCCACAAGAAAACCTTTTTGTATGATAATCATGATATGAAATTCAGCCTTTTCTCGCGATATGAACGACTAAATACCCACCAACGTGTACATCAGGAATTGGTAAGTTTGCCGCGGACAGAGGGAAATATGAAAATTTTCACGATGGGTGCAAACTTCAACACGAAAGAAAACATCGTGATCAAGGCGAATTACCAGCGTCGGAAGAACCAATCGAACTTGGATCCGAGGCCGGTAAAAAATATCGTAGAAACAGGTCTTGGATTTATATTTTAATGCTGAACAAATCGGCGTAGGTCACTTGCCATACATTGGATCGACCGAACGTTGCCATAGTGATAAACTATCCACCGCTATAAAAAAGAGCTTTGTTTAAAAGGATAGATCGAGGCCGAGAAGCGGTTCAGCATGCGGAGCCCGGACAGCAGGCTAAAAATCCTGCGGCACAGCGCAACCTATACATGCAAAAAAAGCGGCACATATGCTATATGTCCGCCTTATATGAAATATTAAACAATTATGCTTGTACAGACACCTCAGAGATTTGGTTTCCCTGCTTGGTGCGAACAGATTTATATTTAACTCGTTGATTGAGTTGCAAAACCTTACCAGCTAGTAAATCATTGAAGTATACTGTTTGGCCTGTCAGGTTATCCCGGATAAATCCGTAGCGACCTTGCTCATTGTAGTAAGATACTTTTCCGTACTGATATTCATCAACCTCTACCGGTCTCTGTAGATCTGTCTCTTTGAATTCGTACTTCTTCTCTGGCGGTGAATTGGATATATTACCGAATTCATCCACATAGGCAAACATATCTTCTAAAGCTTTGCCCTTATCGTTATCCAACTTATGCATTTCACGTCGCTCTTGCTTATGCTGCTTTTTAAGCTGTTGTTTCTTTACTCGTTCTTTTTTGTTAAATGTAATCTGGCTTTTTCCCATTCAGTGATTTAAATATTAAATAAATTATTGTTTTTTCCCAGGTACGGTAATTCCGATGCTTTCGCGAAGCAAGGAAGCTGCTGTGTAGTGAGGTGTGATACAAATATAACACAAATTTACGAATTTTCCAAGCATAGCGCCAACTGCTAGTGATGTGACATAGCAACGACATGCCAGAAACCTAGGAAGAGAATCTTATGCGTTTCGCATTAGCGAATCGTGTCAAGATTGGGGTAATGTATAACCATTTTGATAGGAAGCCGCTAAAAATTTATTAGCCTCTGGATCCGTAAAGTTTCGCTTTTGGCGATCCCAATACAGCTTTTTCCCTGTTTTATAGGCTATATTCCCCATTTGAGCGAACGTTGCTATATGCGCACCAGCCTCAACGGGCGCCTGTAATAATGTCTTATCGTTCTTACGGATAGCTTCCACGAAATTCTCCATATGCTTTTGCAATCCGTTATCCACAGATTTCTGTAGCGGTATGGCTTCCATCCTGCCCTTCTCGGGAATCACTTCCCACCCCTGACGATTGAGCACTAATGTACCGTTATTACCGATAAAGGCAACACCATGATTTCTGTCATATGGTCCCAAGTCAATACCGTTGGCGTGTTCCCATTGTATATTGAAATTATCAAATTCGAAGACGGTCGTCAACGTATCTGGAGTTTCCGCGGCATCTTCCGGATACGCAAACTTACCGCCTGCTGCCATAATCGATTTTGGATCAGACACCTTCATGCCCATCAACGCATAATCAAGCATATGTACGCCCCAGTCTGTCATTAACCCGCCGGCATAATCCCAAAACCATCTAAACTCAAAATGAAAGCGGTTGGCGTTGAACGGGCGCTTTTTAGCCGGACCGAGCCATCTATCATAATGCACACCCGTTGGCACATCCGTATCCGGTTTTACAGGGATGCTCTTCATCCAGCCTTGGTAGGCCCAAGCCTTCACTAACCGGATCTTACCTAATTTTCCACTTTGCACATACGCAATAGCGTCTTTGAAATGCTGTTGGCTACGTTGCCACTGCCCTACCTGCACCATCTTCTTGTATTTCGAAGCGGCGGCAAGCATCACCTCACACTCTTTGATAGAGTTGCCAAGGGGTTTTTCTACGTAAACGTGTTTGCCCGCTTTCACCGCTTCGACCATTTGCAAACAGTGCCAATGATCAGGCGTAGCGACAATCACCGCGTCTACTACATCATTTTTTAACAAATCTTGGTGGTCAATAAACCGTTTGACGGCTATGTTCCTTTTTGATAGTTCTTGAATACGCTTATCCAACACACGCTCGTCTACATCACATAACGCCGTACACACGACACCGGGTACATTGAGCATAGCATTCAGATTGGACCAGCCCATGCCGTTTACCCCGATTAGGCCGACACGTAGGGGTTTCGCAGGTTGCGAAAAAGCATTTGCCTTGACGAAGAAGCTCGAAGCAGCAAGAACAGATGCTTGGCGAATAAAGTCTTTTCTTTTCATATCACTGATGCTGAAAGAGGGTAAATATTAGATTATTGGAAGATGATAGCCGTTTTGATAGTGTGCCGTTAAATACGTATTTGCGTCTTGCTGTGCAAAATGCTTCTGCGCCTCGCTCCATATTAACTTCTCTCCGGTCCGGTAAGCAATATTGCCCATATGGGATAGCTTGGCAATGTGCGCAGCATCTTCCAAAGGCGCCAATATCAGGGATGGATTTCGTTGCCTTACTGCTGTGATAAAATTTACCATATGTAAATCCAAACCATCGTCCACCCGTTTTTGAAGCGGCACCCCCTCCATCTTTCCTTTTTCCGGAATGACCTCCCATCCGCCCCGATCTAAAACCAATGTGCCATGATCACCGATAAAGGCTATACCGTGTTCCCGACTATAAGGGCCGTTGCTAATACTGGTAGCATGCTCCCAAATGATGTTAAAACCGTCAAATTCGTATACCGCCGTCAGTGTATCTGGCGTATCACCCGCATCATCAGGATAGGCAAACTTTCCACCTGTTGCCATGATCGATTTTGGACTATGTACCTGCATGCCTAATAACGCGTAGTCTAAAAGATGTACGCCCCAATCTGTCATCAAACCACCTGCATAATCCCAGTACCAGCGAAAATCGTAATGAAATCGATTTGGATTAAACGCGTGTCGCTGTGCAGGTCCCTGCCAAAGCAAATAATCAACCCCGGGCGGAACATCGGCATCGGGCTTAACCTCCACCCGCTTTTTCCAGCCTAGGTAAGCCCAAGCTTTCACGGTCCTGATTTTACCGAGTTGCCCGCTGTGCACAAAAGACACCGCATCTTGAAAATGCTTCTGGCTACGTTGCCACTGCCCTACCTGAACGATACGCTTGTATTTCTTATTGGCGTTAACCACCGCTTCGCACTCTACAATTGAGTTTGCCAGTGGCTTCTCGACATAAACATCTTTTCCCGCAGCCATGGCATCCACTGCCTGCAGACAGTGCCAGTGATCGGGGGTAGCAATCATAACCACATCTACGTTTTTGGCGCGCAGCAATTTCGTGTAGTCTTTATATAACGTCGGCTTGATACCCTTTGAGCCTAGCTCCGCAGCTCTGCTTTGCAACACGTTTTCATCAATATCACAAATCGCTGTGCAGCGCACGCCCTTGATTTTCAGCATCGCTTGCAGATTATTCCAGCCCATTCCTTTAATTCCGATGGCGCCGACTCGTATCTCAGAAGAGAAATTATCAAAATCCATTATTACTGTATGGTTTACGAATTAGTATAGACCAAGATAACTAATATTTTTTTTATGGAAAACATATGTCGGCGGTAGACATCGACATTGTTACATTCCGTTTTCGGCTATTTTTTCCGTAAATTTATCCTATATCAATCACGGTACATGAAATTTTTCATTAAAAATATGGTTTGCGCACGCTGTAAAATGGTTGTTGAGGGCGAGTTTCAACGGGCGGGTCTGCAGGTGCTTCGTGTAGATTTGGGTTCTGTCGAGATTGCGGATCAAAGCTTGGATGCAAAACGCCAGGAAGGGCTCGAACAACAGCTGGAAATAATGGGATTTAGCCTACTGACCGATAGCAAGTTAAAGGATATCGAACGCATAAAAACATTAATCATAGAGCTGGTGCATGCGGGTGATAACGCCATAGACCAGAATCTATCGGCCTATCTCTCCACGCGCCTGCACAAAGATTACGCGACGCTCAGCAGCCTGTTCAGCCAGCACGAATCCTACACCATCGAGAAGTATTTCATCAAGCAGAAAATCGAGCGCGTCAAGGAGCTGCTTAGCTACAATGAGCTCACCTTAAATGAGATCGCATTCAAATTAAACTATAGCAGCGTAGCGCATCTTAGCAGCCAGTTCAAAAAAATAACAGGACAGACACCCTCCGCCTTCAAAAAATCAACAAAACAATACCGCCAAGAACTTGACCAGCTCTGACGCATATTAAGACCGGCAGAAGCTGCACCTCGAATCATATAAAACATAACGAGAATTATATAACACCTCATTCATTTGATTTGCCGAAATTTGTTTAGCGAAAACGATAGATAAACATGGCAACAACAGATGAGCTAAGGCAGCTAGCAGCACAGCTGGCCCATCCGAACGGCGAAGCAGGTTCTCGCTTAGCCAAGATGATGGAGGAAACAAACTATACCATGACCCTGCAGGCGCTGGATGCTTTGTCGGTAAAGGCAGGAGATTATGTACTGGAGATTGGGCATGGCAGCGCAAGCCACGTAAAATCATTTCTTGATCAACACCCGGATGTACAGTATGCTGGACTCGAAATCTCGGGCAGCATGCACCAACTCGCTACGCAAGTAAACCAAGCCAGTATAACTGCTGGCCGAGCAGATTTTAGGCTTTATGACGGACAGGAATTTCCCTATTCGCCAGCTTCGTTTTCAGGCATTCTTTCGGTAAACACCATTTACTTTATACCAGATCCAACAACATTTATCGCACAAATAAGCGAACTTTTACAGCCAAACGGTAAGTTAACCTTGACGTTTGCTAAAAAAAGCTTTATGAAAACCCTGCCCTTTACCGCGTATGGCTTTAGGCTCTACGACGAAGAAGAGGTATTGCGCTTTGCAGATCCTCACCTGCTTGCTTTCGAGTCGACTATACAGGGTCGCGAGATCGTGCTGAGTAAAAACGGTGATCAGGTGGAGCGTGAATTCTTAACAATCGTTTGGAATAAAATATAGAAACCCATGAAAAAACAATATAAAATTTTAGGGATGACCTGTAGTGGTTGTCAGAAGATGGTTCAGCAGCAGCTTAATGCACTGCGCGGCGTACATGCCGTGGTACATCTAGAAAAGGGTTTGGTGGATATCGAAAGCGATAAGGACTATACCCTAGACGATTTTCAACAACAACTCGACCCTTTGTCGCATTACCATATCGCTTCATTAGATTCTGATCAACAAATCAAGGAGGCTCCCATCGGAGATTCGCCGAGCCATACCTATGTTTGCCCGATGTTTTGCGAAGGACATGAAAAAACCTATGCGGAAAAAGGGCGATGCCCGGTATGCAACATGTTTTTGGTGCCCGTAGAATCTATAGATAAGCATGCCCATCATGCGGGGGCACGGCACACCGCACAGCAGCATGATACATCTCAAGCCGGGAAGTTTTACTGCCCGATGCATTGTGAGGGCGAGAAAGTGTACGATGACGTCGGATCTTGTCCTGTCTGTGGAATGAACTTAGAGAAAATTCCAGACATGACGATGCAGGTGGAATATCGGTGCCCCATGCATTCCGACGTTGTGCAAGATCATCCGGGCAGTTGCCCCATCTGCGGTATGGATCTCGTAGCCAATCATATGGCAGAAGCGAAGGATCCAGTGTACACGGCTATGCAGCGCAAATTTTGGATCAGTATCGCCTTTACCATACCGGTTTTTATTCTGGCTATGGGTGATATGCTACCTGGCGCTCCCATAAGCAAGCTGATTCCGGCGAACATACATGGTTGGATACAATTCGTACTCACGCTCCCCATCGTTGGTTATACCTGCTGGATGTTTTTCGAACGTGCATGGCTGTCCTTTAAAACCTGGCGGTTAAATATGTTCAGCTTAATCGGCCTAGGAGCTGGCGCTGCTTTTGTGTATAGCTTCATAGCCCTATTGTTCCCGGCTGTGGTGACGCACGACCACAGCCACACGCAGCATCTGCCGCTATATTTCGAATCGGTATGTGTGATCCTTACACTCGTGCTTCTTGGACAGCTCATGGAGGCCAAGGCCCATGCGAAAACCAGTTCCGCCATTAAAGAGCTGATTCGTTTGGCGCCTGCAGAAGCTATTTTAATCGAAGGAAACGATCAGCGAAAAATTCCTGTAGCGGAGATACAGGTTGGTAACCTACTGCAAGTTCGCCCCGGCGATAAAATACCTATCGATGGCGAAGTAATCACAGGCAGCAGCAGCGTTGACGAGTCCATGATAACCGGCGAACCCATGCATGTGGAGAAAACAGTTGGCGATAAGGTGATCGGAGGCACAATGAATGGAAACCACAGCTTTCAGATGAGGGCGAGCCACGTAGGCAATACCACCGTTTTATCACAAATTATTCAACTGGTAAATGAAGCAAGCCGCAGCCAAGCCCCTATTCAAAAGCTTACGGACAAAGTATCCCGTATCTTTGTTCCCATTGTCATCCTAATCGCTATAGGAACTTTTTTAACCTGGTCTATGGTGGGCGACGAGCCAGATTTCGCCTTTGCGTTTAACAATATGCTTGCTGTTTTAATTGTTGCCTGTCCGTGTGCACTAGGCTTAGCCACACCGATGTCGGTAATGGTAGCAGTCGGCAAGGGTGCTAAAAACGGTATCCTTCTCAAAAATGCGGAAACATTTGAACGTCTTCAACGCGTGGACACCTTGGTATTGGATAAAACAGGCACCATCACCGAGGGCAAGCCTAAGGTTTCTGCTGTAGAATCTTTCAACCCACAACACTTTAAACCCGATGATATTTTGCAGATCGCTGCCTCCGTAAATAAAGTGAGCGCACATCCATTAGCGCAGGCTATGGTGAATAGCGCTCGTGAAAAAGCCTTAACCTTACTGGATGTGACCAGTTTTGAGAGCCTGATCGGTAAAGGGGTGTCTGGGAAGATATTTCACATGAACGTGTTGCTTGGCACACGCAAGCTGATGGATGAAAATCAAGTAGACATCGCTGACCTTGCACAAAAAGGACTCGCTGCATTCCAAGAGCAGGCCAACAGTTTATCGCTACTGGCGATTGATGGTAAGCTTGCTGGAGTTATCGCGATCGAAGATGCGATCAAGTCAAGTAGCGTGGACGCCGTTGCGCAGATAAAAGAGCGGGGTATCAACATACATATGTTTACGGGTGATAATGAGCGTACCGGCAACCGTATTGCTAAGCAAGCCGGCATAGCTGCCGTGACCGCAAACATGCTGCCCGCAGATAAATTAAATGCGATTAAAGCGCTACAAGACCAGGGGCACGTCGTCGTCATGGCCGGCGACGGTATCAACGATGCCCCTGCACTGATGCAGGCCGATATTGGAATTGCCATGGGAACAGGTAGCGATATAGCCATTCATAGCGCTGAAGTAACGTTAATCAAGGGGGATTTAAAAGGGATCACGAAGGCCATTATGCTTAGTCGAAAAATGATAAGCAACGTCAAGCAAAACTTAACTTTCGCTTTTTTATACAACGTGATTGGAATTCCAATTGCAGCAGGCTTGCTGTACGTGCCTTTCGACCTGCTTATGTCGCCCATGCTGGCGGCGGCCGCCATGAGCTTAAGCTCGGTATCGGTCATTTTAAATTCTTTACGACTAAATGCCGCTAGGTTAGTGTAGGAATAAAAAGGCGGCATTGCCTATAGACACCTGTATCCGTAAAGTTAAAACTCCCTCAGATCAGCGTGTACGTTGCAATGCCGCCCTCGTCTTATTTGTCGTCCTTGCTCAGGGAGAAAGGCAAATCCGCCTTATTCACTCCCCTGTTTTTATTTGGTTCTGAACGCATATCAAAGTTGAGCGTAGCACCTTTGAGTAGCTCACTGTGTTTCACGAAATTTTTCGTGTGGCTCTTTCCGTTCCATTTCAAGGCATGGACATACTTGTTGGTCGCCGAATTGTTTGGCGCATTGATCGCTATCTTTTTACCGTTAGACAAGTTTAGTGTTGCCTTTTTAAACAACGGCGCGCCCAACACATATTCATCCGTTGCTGGCGTTACTGGATAAAAGCCCAACGCCGAGAAAACATACCAAGCAGAGGTTTGTCCATTGTCCTCATCACCGCAGTATCCATCGGGGTTTGGAGAATACATTCTTTTCATGGTTTCTCTAACCCAATACTGTGCTTTCCAAGGCGCGCCAACGTGGTTATACAAATAAATCATGTGTTGAATAGGTTGATTACCATGCGCATACTGTCCCATGTTGGCAACCTGCATCTCGCGTATCTCGTGAATCGGAAATCCGTAATAGGAATCATCAAAAACAGGTGGCAAGCTGAATACTGAGTCTAATTTAATTTCCATCGCTTGGTGTCCACCCATGAGCTTGGCTAGACCTTCCACATCCTGAAAAACAGACCATGTATAGTGCCAGCTATTGCCTTCTGTAAAAGCATCTCCCCATTTGAAAGGATTAAATGGGGACTGAAATTGCCCATCCTTGTTCTTGCCGCGCATAAGACCCGTCGCCGGATCAAAAAGTTTTTCATAATTATATGAACGCTGCTTGTAAAGCGCCATATCCTCTGCAGATTTATTCAAAGATTTTGCAAGCTGGTAGATCGCGAAATCATCATAAGCGTATTCTAATGTGCGTGCGGCATTTTCATGGATATTAACATCGTAGGGAACATAGCCTAATGTCGTGTAGTATGAGGCACCTGCACGTCCAACGGCAGGCAATGGACCTGCATTATTGGCGCCGTGAATGACGGCTTCGTACAAGGTTTCGATGTCTTTGGACCGGATGCCCTTCACCCATGCATCAGCAACCACTGATGCGGAATTATTTCCCACCATAACGCTGCGTAAGCCAGGGCTTGCCCATTCCGGCAACCATCCGCTTTCGCGATAAGCATTCGCCAACCCGTCTTGCATCTTCTCACTAATTTCCGGGTACATCAAGTTCAGAAATGGAAATAGGCTGCGGAACGTATCCCAGAAGCCAGTATCTGTAAACATGTAGCCTGGCAATACTTTGCCATTGTATGGCGAGTAGTGTACGACTTGTCCGTTTGCATCAATTTCATAAAACATGCGTGGGAACAGCAACGATCTATAGAGGCATGAATAGAATGTGCGCATATCATCGATAGAACCGCCTTCTATCTCGATTTTCTTGAGTTCATTATTCCAGTGATCTTCACCTTTTAGGACACGCTGATCAAACGTGGTACCGTCTAACTCCTTCAAATTCAGAGCAGCCTGTTCTTTGGATATAAAGGAAGAAGCAACTTTTAACAACACTTGATCGCCGGCATTTGCCATCTGAAATCCGACCAAAGCACCAACATGGTCCGCTTTAACCAGGTATCGTCCGTCGGTGAGAACAGAGTCTGCAAAAGTGGCTACATTGGCAAAAGGACGGTCAAACTCGAGTACGAAGTAGTTCTTAAAGTTCTCTGGCACGCCACCGCTATTTTTTGTAGAATAGCCTATGATACGTTGTTCTTGAGGCAAGACCTCTACATAAGAGCCTTTATCAAAAGCATCCAAGAGCACATAGGCATCATTTGTTTTTGGAAACGTAAACCTGAAATATGCCGCGCGCTCGGTTGGCGTAATTTCTGTTTTCACATCGTAATCAGCCAAATAAACCGAGTAGTAATGCGGTTTTGCGACCTCCGCTTTGTGCGAAAAGTAACTGGCACGTTCTTCCTGGTCGAAAGACTTCTTGCCGACCATCGGCATGATGGAAAACTGTCCGTAGTCATTCATCCAAGGCGATGGTTGGTGCGTCTGTTTGAAACCGCGAAGCTTTTCTGCGGTATACATATACATCCATCCGTCTCCCATTTTTCCAGTTTGGGGACTCCAAAAATTCATTCCCCAAGGCATCGCTATCGCTGGATAGGTATTGCCCGTGGATAAGAAATACGTCGATTGGGTTCCTACTAACGTACTTACTAAATCGATTGGCTTTTCAATCTTGTCGATCACCTGTGCCTGTCCCAGCAAAATGCTGCCAGTAAAGACAAGTGTCGCTAAAAATTTAAACTTCATAGAGCTATAGGCTTATTTTATTTTTCTAAAAATACAAAATACTTTTAGAAAACGGGTAGCTAAAAGTATTTAGCAATCTATATAGTCAAGACTAGTTTTCCAAAAAAGTTTCCATCTTCCATACAGGCGTGTGCTTTTGCCGCATCGGCCAATTCAAATTCTTTATACACCTGCGGTTTAAATAGATCTCCTATCAAAGGCCAAACAAATGCACCTATCTCGCGCGTTAATTGCGCTTTAAAGGTTACATCGCGTGCCCGCAAGGTACTTCCCGTAATAACAATGCGCTTTTGCATAACACGCATTAAATCAACAGCGACCTGTTTACCCTGTACCGCATTAATATAGACCAATCGCCCATCAGGCGCCAGAATATCTATATTTTTTTCGAAATAATCGCCCCCAATACTGTCTAAAATCACGTTTACCTTTTGATCTTTCAAAACGGCCACGAAATCATCTTTTTTATAGTCGATGACGATATCTGCGCCGAGTCTTTTACAATACGCACATTTATCCGCACTACCCGCTGTTGTTGAAACGACTGCGCCGCTTGCTTTTGCTAACTGAATAGCCGTACTTCCAATTCCCCCCGAACCGCCATGTACTAAAAGATGTTCGCCCTGCTTAAGACCACCCCGTCTGAAAACATTATCATACACGGTGTAGATCGTTTCTGGAAGTGCCGCCGCCTCTGCAAAACTGAGGCCGGTTGGTATGGGCAGGCATACGTCAGCGTCTGCCGCAACAAGTTCGGCATACCCTCCCCCAGGCACCAATGCACAAACCTCATCCCCGATTTCCCAGCGTTTCACAGCGCTGCCTAAAGCAACGATGACACCCGACACCTCCAACCCCGGGATATCAGCAGGCGCACCGGGCGGAGCGGGGTAATATCCTTTGCGCTGCAATACATCGGGTCGATTTATACCAGCGGCTTTCACCTGAATCAATACTTGATATTCACCTATGGATGGGTCTGGACGCGACTGGATCTGCAATACGTCCGGCCCGCCCGCTGCTGTGATAATGATGGCATTCATGCTTATTTCTTCTTTGGATATTTTTGAAGACGCATATTAAAGGTAACCATAAAATAGCGTCCAAGTCTATTGTTTCGGGCCTCATACAGATCGTTACCAATGTATTCACTGTATGTTCCCATATTCTTATTTTGATCCAAAAGATCAAAACCCTGAAACCGTAAAAGCCCTAGTTTATTGCGCAGGAAAGAAACTTCCAAGTACGCATTTAATATCGTAGGGTTATTATTCATAAAACTACTCTCGTAGCCTGAATTAAATCGCTGAGAAACCTCAGCACCTAATGTTACATAATCACTGATGTAGCCTTTGGTAGCACCACTCATGAGTAGGCTATGCGCCGTGATTTCATTGTTATATGGCCAAGTGTACCGAGCGTTGTTCAATAGGTAACTTGTATTGAAAAGCGATTCAAAATAGTCGCTCCATGTATACCGCATTTGTACAGATTGAGAATAGATAAATTGTTTGGTCGTATTGCGTTCTTCGTTAATAAAGGATATGTTGTTATAAAAATCCGTATTGCCAACAAGATCCAATTGCAAGCTTTCATTAAAAAGCGGAGTATTAAACAAAAAATACCATTTTAAATCGTAGTAACCATCCGAATTGGTAAAAGTCGTTTGCTGAATGGTCGATGTGCCTAACGCCGTTTTATCCGATACAATTTTGTTTAACACCTTATTAAACGCAAAATTGGTCTCAAAGTACTGACTCCGCTTGGTAATGAACTTTCGTAGTGTGGTATTGATTCGATTTGAGAATTCCGCCTTTAATTCCGGATTGCCCACTACGATATTTTGTGAATTACTATTATCTCTGATCGGAATGATGTGCAGGAAATTCGGCTGATTGTTTTTTCCGACATAGTCTACGCTCCAATCCAGCTCGTCATTGATACGCCATTTAAAGCCGGCAGTAGGCACGAGGTTGACATTATCATATTTGTAATACATGTCTTCGCGCGGAAGATAGCCATTGAGCGTTAGCGGCTGCACGGCAAAGCCAATGTTGGATCGGAAAGCCTTGTTGGGAATATACTGGTAGTTCAGTCCGACACGGCTGCTTTGAAATCTATAATCATAACTCACGCCGAGAGAGTCCACATAGAAAAACTGATCGAACTCAGCTGTTTTGAGCTTATCTTCTACGCGCCTGACCGCCGTCATATCCGTGAGTTCGTAATCGTAGAACAGCTCCACAAAGCTGGATGAGGTGAAGGGCTCTACGAACGATACCGACGCTTTTACCCCGTCCGTTCCGCTCGTTTGCCGTATATAGTAATGCTGGTCAAATTTGGTAAGCCGCGGTGGAGCCTGCGAAGAATCCACGGTGGCATAGGCATCAATAACATCTTCCAATCGCCTTTGGCTATTGAAATTTAAGGTCATATTCGCAACCAGTTTCCTTCCTGGCTTTTTGAACGACCTCGCATACAGCATATTGACATCTAGGTTGGGATTCTTTTGATTGGATGTGTCCCGATAAATACCGTCATTGGTAACAAGGTTATTGGTAATAAGACGCTCTCTGTAATTTCCGAAGTATACACTATTGTAGGAAAACACCGGTTTTATCTCTAAAATATCGTTGTTCTTGAAACGATGCTTGAATTCTGCCGTTACGCGGTGAAAATAGTCATCACTCATGGTTCGGTAAGATTCCTGGTTGGAAATTTTATTCATTTCGTAGTCCGAGCGCAAAAATGAATTTCCGGTTGTCACGTTACGCTTGTTCGCAAAGCTGTAGCTCGTACTCAAAACCGTGTTCTTGGCCAAATTGTCCGAAAAGTTAAAACCCAATGATTTGATATTGTTCAGGCCGTCCGTAGGGTCAACAAAATCGTTTGCATCAAACAGAGACTTTTCCCGCTCGCCTACTCCGCTCGGCGAACCAAAGGAAAACAAACTCGTATTCGTATTATTAATTGAGCCGATGACAGAAAACTCTTGCCCATCGTCAAACCTATTCACGCCTACGCTTCCTATATACCGGTCACGGGTACCCACCCCGGCGGTTACCTGTCCAAACGTAATCTGTTTACTATCTTCGTGCAGGACGATGTTGATTACTTTCTCGGGTTCCTCCGTTCGTATCCCACGCTCGGTAGCATAATCTCCAAAATAGTTGATGACTTGTATCTTCTTCACAAAATTTGCAGGTAAATTCTTCGTGGCCGTAGCAACATCGCCTCCAAAAAATTTTTTACCATCCACCATAACGGAGGAGACCTGCTTCCCTTGTGCATAAACGGTTCCATCTCGCGATACCTGAATGCCGGGGAGCTGCCGCAATGCCTCTTCCAATAATGAATGTGGGCGGAATTTAAATGCATCCATATTGTACTGTATGGTGTCCTCTCCGTAGACCACCGGAATAACTTTAACAACAGATACGCCCTCAATCAACGAATTTTGCGGTGTCAGGATGACATTGGGAATTACGACAAACGAACTGGATTCGCTGCTGGGTAAAGTCTTGGTGACGATTTGGTGGCCAAGCATACTGTATGATATCCTGATTTGGTCACCCCCCACATTTTTGAATTGATAAAGACCATTTTTGTCGCTGCTGGTGAGCAACGTGTCTGACGAGCTTGTCAGTCTAATATTGACACCCCGCAGGCCTACCGAGGCCGTATCCAACACGATACCACGAATTTGCTTGCTAGTCGTTTGCGCGTGCACGTGGAGTAATCCCGATGTACAGGACAACAGCATTATGATCAAAAACGTGATACACCTATTACTATTCACAAAAACTGCTCGTTTGCTCGATTGAGATCAATATACAAAAAAAATGAAATTCAATAAAAGTTTCTACTATAACGTTCCATATTCATTTTCCGTATAAATAAAATCGGGTTATTTCCGTAGAAATAACCCGATTTTTATAGCGCGCTTCGTCCAGCTTATTCGCCGTCGAATGTCACTTTCACTAAGTGTCTGTCAATTTCCCAACGACCCGTTCCTTCTTCGCCAATAACGTCGAAAAGTTCCAAGATACGACGAGCAACATATTCCTCTTCCACTTGCTCTTCCAAAAACCACTGTACAAAGTTAAAAGTCACATAGTCCTTCGTCTTCATGCAACGGTCTGCGATGTTATTGAACTGCTCTGTGACAAACATTTCTTGCTCAAGCGTCTGTTCGAACACCCCACGAAACGACTCGAAGTCAGTCGGTATATTGGTGATTTCTGGCGAAATAGCACGACCACCACGGTGGTTAATGTAATTGAATAGCTTCAACATATGTTCGCGCTCTTCATTCGCTTGTTTAGCAAAAAACGACGCAGAATGATCAAAGCCCTGATCATCACACCAAGAAGACATGGCTAAGTAAAGTGCGGAAGAATGTGCTTCAACCTTTACTTGCGCATTCAATATATTTTCGATCTCTTCGGATAACGAAGATTTTATTTTTAATAAGTCTTTCATATTATTCGCTATTTTATATTCCTTACTACTATGAACAATGATTTCCCTACATTGTTTGTACAAAGATAAATCAGAAACTTTCGTTTCTCAACAAAAAAATGCAATACAAATTAAGTCTAAATTAGAAAGGAGAAGACGTAAGTAGTTTGGAATCAGTACAATTAAAGCGAAGACCTAGGAAGCAAGAACGCTGCCTTTTCGCAGCATCTTTTTGACTTCACTATTCAATTCGATCATGAACTTCGCTCCGGCCAAAATCTCACGTAGCGCTAGGATATCTTGCACAGCTAAAAGAAAACATCGCTCTGTACGAAAAGGCATAACAATTTCGAAGTCTGAACGGCGGGAAGCATCATCGATCATGGATGCTACGTTGATGGCATCGATGCGCTTCTTAAAAGAGAAAAAGTCTGAAATCCGAAATGCAGTAGTGGTATGTTGGAATTCCAACCAATAGCAGTTTTTTCTGCTGCATTGATAAACAGCACCCTGTGCTGTGGCGAAAACCTCTTCTACGTTTGCTAAAGGACAATTCATCGACTACGTTTACTTGATGCAACAAAGATAGTCCTTATTAATATTCAATCCAAATAAAAAAGCTGATTTCTCAATCAGCTTTTCCATTTATTCTCCGTAAAATATGCTAAAACTCTTCACTTGCATCATTCAGCAGCTCCTTATGATTGCTGACGGTTGTACGGGTTTTGGTCTTGTGTTTATTGATCTGCCTTCTTATTGATTCGACTACGGCATCCGTCGCCTCTTCGAAACTTTTGGCCTGTGCTTTCGCGAACAATTGATTTCCCGGTATATTTATCTTCAACTCGACGACTTTATTCGATTCGTCATCAACATTTTCTATGCGTAAGTAACATACTCCTTCAATGATATTGTCCAGAAATTGTTCTAACTTGGATGTTTTCTTCTTGATAAATTCGACCAATTTTTGATCTGCATCAAACTTAATAGATTGCACAGTAATATTCATTTTTCCTCCTTTTTTTAAGCCTTTGGATGGGCTTGTTTATAAATAGATTTTAATCTTTCTACAGAATTGTGCGTGTAAACCTGCGTCGCCGCGAGACCAGCATGCCCTAACAGTTCTTTAATGGCATTTAGATCCGCTCCGTTATTTAAAAGTGCCGTAGCAAAAGTATGTCGAAGCACGTGCGGACTTTTTTTCTTTTGCAAAGTGATCTGGCCTAGGTAGTGTTGCACCGTCCGGTAAATTAGGTATCGACTCGCCGACTTTCCTTCTTTGTTAACGATCAATGAAGTGGAATTGTTTTTAAAATTCTGCTCATATTTCAGCTTGAGGTATTTTCTGATGAGCTCGTCCAAGGCCTTATGAATGGGAACGAAACGCTCTTTACTTCGTTTTCCAAAAATCAAAATCTTTCTGTTGTAGGTATCGATATCTCGCTCTTGGATAGCCAGTAGCTCAGCAAGACGAATACCGGTACCAAACAAAAGTTCAAGAACCAAGTAGTCTCTCGTTGCTTCGAAAGTAGCTGCGTCTGTAACACCATCACGCAACAGGTTCACCATTTTTTGCTCTTCAACAACTACGGGCAGTTTTCGAGCGGTCTTCAACGCGTGAATAAGGGTAAGCGGGTTCCGATCTGCAAGCCCCTCCCTATTTAGAAATTTATAAAAAGAACGTAGTGATGAAATGGATCGGTTTATGCTTGTGGCCTCTTTACCTTTCTCCTTCATTTGCGAAAGGTAGTGTCGAATAACACGATGGTCGGCGTTCTCGAAGTCTATTTTTTCGGTATCCAAAAAAAACAAGAAATTATCAATTTCCATCGCATAAGCCGTAACCGTATGGCTGGAATAACGCTTCTCAAATTTTAAAAAATTTAAAAATTTCTCCTTGTTCATGGTTGATCTCCTTCCATGCTAAATATAGCAAAACCGTGGACATAATCAAATTTTATTTTACCAAACAAGCGTGAGGTTTACTAGGAATGCTGGCGCATGTCGACATAAAAAAGCCCAGTGAAATTCACCGGGCTTATTGTATCATAAAGTCTGGACAGACTACAATTTGCTGTTTACATCAACCGCGTTAAGTTCGCTAAACGCTTGCTTTAGACGCGTAACGAAAGCTTCTTCGCCCTTGCGCAACCAAACGCGTGGATCGTAGAACTTCTTATTTGGGGAGTCGCTTCCTTCCGGATTACCGATCTGACCTTGCAAATAATCATGATTCTTAGCTTCATAAGCGCGGATACCATCCCAGAACGCCCATTGCATATCCGTATCAATGTTCATTTTGATAGCACCGTAAGAAAGTGCTTCCGTTATTTCTTCTGCTGATGAGCCAGAACCACCATGAAATACGAAGTTCACTGGCTTTTCGGCAGTCAGCTGGAATTTCTCGCGAATGAATTCCTGCGAATTGTTTAGGATTACGGGTTGTAATTTAACGTTACCTGGCTTGTATACACCATGAACATTACCAAAAGCAGCCGCCACGGTAAATTTATCCGATACTTTGGAAAGCTCTTCGTAAGCATAGGCTACCTCTTCTGGTTGGGTATACAGTTTAGAACTGTCAACATCGGAATTATCAACACCATCTTCCTCGCCGCCGGTAACACCCAGTTCAATTTCAATCGTCATACCCAGTGGCTTCATACGCTCCAGATACTTGCTTGAAATTTCAATGTTTTCTTCCAAAGGCTCTTCCGACAAATCTAACATATGCGAAGAAAATAAAGGCTTGCCATGTTGCGCAAAAAATTTCTCGCCAGCATCCAATAAACCATCTATCCAAGGTAATAATTTCTTAGCGGCATGATCCGTATGCAGAATAACAGCTACGCCGTAATGCTCCGCAAGTAAGTGTACGTGCTGCGCCGCAGAAACTGCACCGAGAATGCAGGCCTGAAGTCCGTCATTGTTCAACGTTTTACCTGCATAAAATTGCGCGCCACCATTGGAAAGTTGTATAATCACAGGCGAGTTAACCGCTTTCGCTGTTTCCAAAACAGCATTGATAGAGTTAGTACCTATAACGTTTACTGCGGGCAATGCAAACTTATGTGTTTTAGCAATCTCGAAAAGCTCTTGAACTTGATCTCCTGTCAAAACACCTTTAAAATCTTTTAGGCTCATATGTTTTGTCTATTTTTAATTATGTGCGACTAAAGGTAAGTAATTTTGCAATACAGCACAAGGCTTAGTGTAAAAAATACACAACGAAACCACCCTCAAGGTATATTCTGAGCAACGCAAAAGCTATTCGACAAAATGACTGGCGGATGGATGTCTTCCAGAAAGAATGGTAAAAGGAAAGGGCGAAGGTGTTCTTTGCCCGGATTGTATCCGAATTTTTACCTTTTTTGCCTAAGTTTTCGCCTCCGTACGGGATTTGTGGCCTGAACAGCTCTGTTATAAAGCCTTATTTCAACCATTAACATTTCATTAACGTCTGACAGGCTAAAAAGTATAGTTAAAACCGCCGCAAACCGATTGCATGTTTAAATATATTAATATCTTTATCCGATTAAACTAACGAGAAAGTAAAATGGCGTTACATATTTATGGTATCAAGAACTGTAATACGGTAAAAAAGGCTTTAGATTGGTTAGACGAGCATAAACAGACATACGTCTTCCATGACTATAAAAAGGAACCGGTGACTTTAGCGAAGTTAACGCAGTGGGAAAAGGTAGTATCCTGGGAATCGTTGCTTAACAAGAAAGGAACCACCTGGAGAAAATTGAGTACCGAAGAACAAGCGAAGGCGATAGATGCCGCTGGAACAAACGCCTTACTTTTACAAAACAACAGTATGATTAAACGGCCGCTAATCGAATCTGGATCTGATATTATCTTGGGTTTTGATGAAGCGGAGTATGAAAAGAAATTTAACTAGTATATGACCGGCAAAATTATTCTTACATCACTATCATGCGCACTTCTAGCGCTCGGACAGGTGCATGCCCAGAGCAAGAGTGTATACAATTACACCGATGCTTTTCATCCAATCTTTTACAGCAGCAATGGCAATGCGTATCGATCTGCCAGCGGTAAACCGGGACAGGCCTATTGGCAAAACAGTGCTAGTTACGCTATAAAAGTCAAGCTCGACGATAAAAGCAAAACGGTGTCTGGACGGGTCACTCTTCACTACACCAATAACAGCCCGGACGAATTGGGCTACATTTGGCTGCAATTAGACCAAAATCTTTTTAATGAGAACTCGCGCGGGCAAGCTACCATTCCGCTAGAGGATAGTCGATATGGATCAGCGAACTCGAATTTTCAGGGCGGCTTTACCTTAAGTAATGCCAAGTTTGGCAGTGGCGAAGAAGCGAAATATGAAATTGTGGACACCCGTATGCGTGTGGAGCTTCCAAAGCCCTTGGCCGCTGCGGGAGGCCGTATATCACTGTCGATGGATTTCGCCTATACCGTGCCCGAGTATGGGGCAGATAGAACTGGTATACTCCACACAAAAAATGGTGATGTATTCGCCATTGCACAATGGTATCCGCGTGTGTGCGTCTACGACGATATACTTGGTTGGAATACGGAACCCTATACAGGACCTGGCGAGTTTTACTTGGAATACGGCAACTACGATATTGAAATTACCGCACCAGCGAACCATATTGTGGTAGCCGGTGGCGAGTTATTAAACCCCGATGAGGTGTGGACTGGCGAGCAGCTTTCGCGGTACAAGAAAGCTTCCGAAAGTGATAAGACGATCGCCATTCGCTCCGCTACGGAAGTAACTGCAGCAAACTCTCGACCTAAAAAAGCGACGCTAACATGGAAGTATAAGCTGGAAAATGCGCACGATTTTGCATGGGCTTCGTCGGCAGCATTTATCGTCGATGGCGCTAAAATCAATAAGCCTAGTGGCAAAACAGCGTTGGCTCTTTCTGCATACCCCGTTGAAAGTAATGGAAATAACGCTTGGGAGCGTTCTACAGAGTATACCAAAGCGTCTATTGAATACTACAGCAAGAAATGGCTGGAATACCCCTATCCTGTTGCCGTGAACGTAGCGGCCAACGTGGGTGGTATGGAGTATCCCGCGCTATCTTTTTGTGGTTATGAAGCGAAAGCTGGAAACCTATGGGGTGTTACCGATCACGAGTTTGGGCACAATTGGTTTCCGATGATTGTCGGTAGCAATGAACGTCTACATGCATGGATGGATGAAGGCTTTAACAGCTTCATCAATGAACTTTCTACCCAAGAATTTAATAAGGGCGAATATCAGCGAACATTGGGAAATCGGAATAGTATGGCGCGCGCCTTTGCCCTTCCCAACCTGGAGCCGATTATGTCATCGCCACAAAACATGAAGGAGCGCAACTTGGGAACCTTGGCCTACTACAAGCCGGCTTATGGCCTTCGCCTATTGCGCGACGAGGTGATCGGTGCCGAGCGCTTTGACCGCGCTTTCCGCAACTACGTTGCCGCCTGGGCCTATAAACACCCTACTCCTGACGATTTTTTCCGCACCATGGAAAACGAAACAGGAGAAAACCTGGGTTGGTTTTGGCGAGGGTGGTTTAAAAACAACTGGACGCTCGACCAAGCTATTCGTTCGGTGGACTATGATAAGTTAGACCCAAAGAATGGCGCGATTATCACGATTGAAAATTTGCAACGCTTGCCCATGCCCGTTGTTATCGAAGCCACAACGGAATCCGGAAAGAAGATTAGAAAGAAACTGCCGGTAGAAACATGGCAACGCAATACGTCGTGGAGATTTAAACTGCCATCAACCGAAAAGTTAACGCGTGTGGTGATTGATCCGGATAACGTCTATCCCGATATCAATCCAGAAAATAATGTTTGGCCCAAAAATTAGCAAGTGATGAATAAGACGAATAAAGATTTTTTTTTAGTGCTATGCTTAAGCGTGTTTTTTGTCGTGGTGGGTCAGTTTGCCCAAGCACAACAAATTAAAGGCATCGTCCACGAATTGGAGAGCAGTGAAAAGCTGCCCCATGTGCTGGTGAAAAACCTGCGTACCAATCAAACTATTGAAACCGACAGCGAAGGTGGCTTTGTCATTGACGGTGCGATAAATGATTTGTTGTCGTTTACGCAGGCTGGTTATGAAGTCGACACGGCTTTCATTTACGAGCAGGGCATCCAACGTATTTACCTGGTTCATGACGACAAGAGTATCCTGATCGACGAAGTCGTGGTGAGCAGGCTTACGGATAGTCGTATCGCGAACGAAATAGAAAAGGCAAAGAAAGAGGGACAAGTAACGGAGGCCTCGCAAAATAGAGGCGGCATGCGCATATCGCCATCTCGTTTGTTTGGCCGTCAAAGTAAATTGGCGCGCAAGAACCTTAATTTGCTCATCACGGAGCAAAGCAACCGAAAGGTAGATCGCTTATTCACCAATCAAGCCATCCGCGCTATCGTGCCAGTTACCGATACAGAATTACCCCTATTCCGGGAGCAGTTTAGACCCTCATTGGAATTTATGCAAACCGCGTCCCCAGAGGATCTTAGAATTTATGTCCTTGATTCCTACCGCAAATTTAAATCGAAGTAAACAATCAGTCTAAAAACTACTAACCCAAAAAATAATTATGCTTTTTAAAAAATCTATCCCTCAAATTATCGGCGAAGCCAAAGAAAGTGGTGAGCACACGCTGAAACGAACGCTGTCCAGCGGCGGTTTGGTCGCCTTAGGTGTGGGTGCCATTATCGGCGCGGGACTCTTTTCATTGACGGGTATCGCTGCTGCGGAAAATGCAGGACCGGCCGTGATCCTTTCTTTCATCATTGCCGCCGTGGCCTGTTCTTTCGCAGGTTTGTGCTATGCTGAGTTTGCCTCCATGATACCCGTGGCAGGAAGTGCCTACACCTACTCCTATGCGACCATGGGCGAATTTGTTGCCTGGATTATCGGATGGGATCTTGTTTTGGAATATGCTTTAGCCAGTGCCACGGTAGCCGTCAGTTGGTCGCAATATTTCAATCAGCTGCTGATGACATTCGGTGTATCGATTCCTGACCAATTTCTAAAGGGACCTTGGGAAGGCGGTGTTGTGAATGTACCGGCAATCATCATCGTTTGCTTACTTTCTCTACTATTGATGCGCGGTACCAAAGAATCGTCGACGGTCAATAACATTTTGGTTATCCTGAAAGTGAGTGTTGTTTTGATCTTTATCGTCCTAGGATGGAGCTTTATCGACTCGGCAAACCATAGCCCTTTTATCCCTACCAATGAAGGCGAAGAGCTGGTGAAAAGCGGCGAGAAAAGTTTTTGGTCATTCTTGGGTAGTGAGGATTTTGGAAAGTTTGGCATCAGTGGCATTTTACGCGCTGCTGGTGTATTGTTTTTTGCCTTTGTTGGTTTTGATGCCGTAAGTACCGCGGCGCAAGAGGCGAAAGATCCAAAAAGAGGCATGCCTATTGGGATCATCGGTTCATTAGTCGTTTGTACAATATTGTATGTTCTTTTTTCGTATGTGATGACGGGTCTGGAAAACTATCAAATGTTTAAAGGCGATGCCAAACCCGTTGCTACAGCTTTCGCAAAAACAGGATATACGTTTTTAAATTCAGCGCTGATCGTGACCATCATCGCGGGTTATACTTCGGTGATCCTCGTGATGTTGTTAGGACAAAGTCGTGTATTCTATTCGATGAGTAAGGACGGTCTATTACCGAAGATATTTTCTGATCTTTCCAAAAACCAAACGCCTTGGAAGACGAATTTGATTTTCATGGTCTTTGTATCCATCTTCGCCGGATTTGTACCTGTGTCTGACCTTGGGCATATGGTAAGCATCGGCACCTTGTTCGCGTTTACGCTGGTTTGTATTGGGATCTTGGTATTGAGGAAGTCCAATCCGGAATTGGAGCGGCCTTTTAAAACGCCTCTTGTTCCATTTCTGCCTATTTTGGGCGTTATCGTCTGTGTGCTTTTAATGGCCTCACTACCCATTGAAAGCTGGGAACGTTTAGGCGTGTGGCTGTTGATTGGTTTGATTATCTACGTTTTGTATGGCATGAAACATAGTAAAATTAGACAGCAGCAGCGCAAAGGCTAACCGTCCATAACGGAAGCAACAATGCCGTTTTCGTCTGGCGCGAAAACGGCATTGTTTATTTATCGCTATTGGGAATACGGTACTAGGACAGAACAAGTGTCATAGCGAGTTTACTATACGCGAACTTCTACACGGAAGTATATGTCCTTTATGACTTCGTTATGTTCAACGTTGCCCTTTTAGCATCGATTATTTTACTATATTGATGAAAACTTTTTTTATGATAAAACTCGCTGTCCTTACACTATTGATCTCCATGGGGTACTCGGCTTCGGCACAAGTATCACCAAACCTGATAACCTCCAATCAGACTGCCAACGCTATGGTGGAGGAATACTGCACACTTAGCCTAAAATATGGATTACGCAGCACTAGGTTTAAAATTCTGGTGGAATTAGGCAATTCGGATGTAGACGATACGGAGACACCATCGTATTATATAACGAATAGTAAAGGTGAAGAAAGGCTTTTTACAACGATTGCCACCCCGCTTTCCATTATGGCCAAGGAAGGCTGGACATACGTCACGAAGCATGTTGGTAAAACAGGATCTGTATATACGCTCGTATTGAAACGTGCTGTACCCGCAGCTCGCGAATAAATCGCAGACCGTGAAGTCGATTGTGACGGCCTCTTTTTAATTAAAAAAATATACAATTTTATTTCTTCAATCCGTTTATGAAATAGGGGTAACCACAGCATATATCTGGCTACACAAAAGCTTCATGGACAGTAATATAAAAGAAACGCATCACTGCATTAAGCCATAGTGGAACCTAACATTTTAGTAGCATAATATTGAATAATATGCCTATCATCGACCTTTTTGGCATCTGATTTGCCATGAGCGTAGCTACAGAAAAACATAACTATTTACGTATTAAAAACTATGAAAACAAAATGGATCTCCGCCGTACTTTTGGCGTTTGTGGCATTCGCGTCTGCTGGCTGTTCAAAAAATGATGACGTTTCCAGCAACACAAGTATTGATGCCGCTGTAGGCACATTCAGAGGTAGTTTAGAAATTGTGGGTGGCCCCAACAACACGCTGTATGACAAAACCATTGTGGTGAGTAAAGTCTCCGATAGCAGAATTAAAGTGGTTGTTGGAGATGCTTCATTGAATCTACCGGATCGAGAATTCAATGTGACGAATAATATGGATATCTCCATCACGAGCGCAAGCATTTCGACAGGTGGCACCTTCCTGTATGATGTGAAAGAAAAGAGTGTAGTATATCAGGCCGAGCCTACTGCAGCAGGCGAAGTGTTATTCACTTTCAAGGGGGATAAGCAGTAACTATAGCTCTTGCTGGTCCTCATACGACAGTTAGGATCTCGAAGAATTAATACATCTCCGCCCGCAGGACACGATCGTCTCCTGCGGGCTCTTGTTTTTACGGTACAGCGGAAAAGTTACTTCGGTTCGCTATTAGTACCCCAACCAATGCAAAAGTAATACGCCGATTAATCCCGTTACAGATACAAGTGTTTCCATCACGGTCCATGAGCGAAATGTATCCTTCATGCTCAATCCAAAATAAGATTTAAACATCCAAAACCCAGGATCGTTGACATGAGAAAACATCAGGCTGCCCGCCCCCGTCGCCAGAACCATTAATTCTGGAGTAACAGCTCCAGCCTTTACGATAGGAAGCATAATGCCCGCCGCCGTAAGCCCAGCGACGCTGGCCGAGCCGATAACTAAGCGGATAACACCCGCTATTAACCAGGCAAGCACTAGGGGCGACAAGCTTAGCTCCGTAGTGAGTTCTGCGATATATATTGCGACTCCACTATCCACCAAAATCTGTTTGAAAACACCGGATGCTGCAATGATAAAAAGGATCAGCGTTATACCGCGTATTGCCTCTTCCACACTTTCCGACTGCTGCCTTAAGCTTTTGCCTTGACGAATACCCATGGTGTACATCGCGACTAGTGATGCAATCATCAACGCCACAACCGGATCACCCATAAATCGAAGCGCCGTCAGCCAGGAAGAGCCATCAGGAAAGATTAAATAGGAAAAAGAGCCTATGGCAATTAAGAGTATTGGGAATAACCCTGTGAAAAGGCTTAGTGCAAATCCCGGAAGTTGTCGTCTATGTGCGGGATTTTGTTCCGGGAACAGTTCGGGTGGTGGGTTGGTCGGAATACCTTTAAGCGTTCTGCCGAAGAGTGGCCCACCGATAATGATCGCTGGAATGGCTACAACTATACCATAGGCCATTGTTAAACCAATGTCTGCTTTATAAGTTAGTGTGATGGCCGTTGCGCCAGGATGCGGCGGCAGATAACCATGCGTCACGGATAGTGCGGCTAGTAATGGAATGGCGATATAAAGCAAGGGCAATTTGTTGGAAGCGCAGACCATAAAAACAAATGGTACCAACACAATAAAACCTACGTTGTAGAATAGTGGAATCCCGACCAAAAAGCCTGTCAAAACCATGGCCCATGGTAAGTTCTTTTTGCCAAATACGGTGGTTATTACTGTTGTAATCTGCTCTGCAGCACCGCCGTCCGCCATCAATTTCCCTAACACTGACCCAAACGCAAGCAAAAGCGCCAGCTGCCCCATGGTACTACTCGCACCGGTTTCTACAGATTGGAGGATATCGACTGCCGGCATATCCATAGCAAATCCAACAGCAACAGAAGTTATCAATAATGAAAATATCGTGTTCAACCGGACGACAGTAACCAGAAGGAGTAACAACATGACTCCCAATACAACGATAATTAAAGGCATAGCAACTTATATATGGTTAAAACTCACCTTCCAATTTTTGGTATAGGCGTTCAAATTTTTGGAAGTTTTGAATGTACACGGCGTGATTTTCGGTATTGGGTTTGTAAACGTGTTCCATATTTTCTTCCCTCTCCGCTATCGCGTCTTCCCTATTCGGCTCCACCAAGTTGATACCCAATGCTTCCAAGCCGATCAATGCCGCTCCCCAAGCCGAACTTTCCACTGTATTTTTGATCAATACCGGCTTATTAAAAATATCGGCGAGCATTTGCACCCATATGGGTGAACGTGCAAGGCCGCCGCTTGCAAAAATCGTATGAATAGGTCCGGTGTTTTCCTCCAGCGCAATTCCTACGCTGTAAATGGCGAACAGCATTCCTTCCATCATGGCCCGTGCAAAGTGCGCCCTATTATGGTGCAACTGTATTCCAAAATAAACACCCTTTGCATTCGCATTCCAATGAGGTGCACGTTCACCCGTTAGATAGGGTAAAAAGATCAAACCCTCCGATCCGGGAACGACCGAGGCGACTATATCGTTTACTAATGCCGAAGCATCTTCATCCACTTCGGCCTCGCCATACTCCTGCAAAAAGTTATCTCGAAACCAGTTACGTAAAACACCACCATTATTGACGGCGCCACCAATGATATATTCTTTTGGCCGTAGTAGATACGTAAATAGCCTTTGTCTATGCTCGTTATTTGGCCTTGAACTTGCTACGCGGATAGCACCACTCGTGCCAACCGTCACGGATGCCACGCCGGGTTTGATAGCACCCACACCCAGATTCGCTAGACAACCGTCGCTCCCTCCGATCACGAATGGGGTATCTTCCGGGATCCGCATCAGTGCAGCGATGTCGCGGCTAGGCGCGTTCAACACATAATCGACCGGTGTCGGCAGGGATAGCTGTTCTTCCGAAACATCCGCTAAGCTCAGCGCTAAATCGGACCATTTTAAACGATGGATGTCGAAAAGTCCGGTCGCCGATGCAACGGAATGGTCGACCACATAAACGCCAAAGAGTCGGTAAAAAACCAGTTCTTTGATACCGATAAATTTGTACGACTGCGAAAATGTTTCCTGATCATTAGATTTCATCCACATTATTTTGCAAAGCAAAGACATGGGATGTATGGGGGTACCCGTCTGTCGGTATAACGTTCTGCCTGCCTCACTCGCTTGCAGCTGAATCGCAATATCCTCGCTTCTCCGATCGGCCCATATCATGCAATTGGTAAGGGGTGTACCGGTTTTGTCGACTGCGATCAGGCCATGCATCGCACTGCTCACAGAAATACATAACGGTTTTGCTGTCTCCCCAAGCGATTGCTTTAGGTCGATCATCACGTTTGCCACGGACTCGATACATGCGTAATACATCGTTTCCGGATCTTGTTCGTAAAATCCTTCGAAAGGGTTTAAGATGGGATATGGGATACTGTGCTGCGACAACACATTACCGTTTAGCTCAAATGCTACAGCTTTCGCAGATGATGTTCCAATGTCTAATCCGATGATCATAATTTAAATGGATAACAGATAAATAGGTGTTTCCAATAGATGCTACACCATTACCTTATTGAGCAAAATAGCAATTTTTAGGATCACATACAAACCTTTAAGGCTCGCCCCTTTCTATCCCGGGCGGCATGGGGAGAAAATTGAAGGGTACCCGATAACCTTAACAAAACCTTTGGTTGCACCTTTTCAAAACGTACATCTGTATAATACGCCATATTTCGCCAGAATTTTCGGCCTTCGCTAGGCTGATTCGCACCATCTATCAAGTAAACCGAACAGGTTTTATCGCAACATCAAAAACAGATAAAGTAGATCGGTTGACATTTATCTTTCACGTTATGCACAAAAGTGTTAAATTGAGATATGCAAAAAGGGCATTTAATAACTAGTGAAGTGAACATGAATAACTACAACTTTGGAATTGTCGGACTCGGCGTGATGGGTCGTAATTTATTACTCAATATGGCCGACAACGGTTTTGCGGTTGCCGGATTGGACCTTGATCTGCAGCAGGCTAGGTTTTTGGAAGCTCAATTGAGTGAAGAACATCGCGTGAAAGTGACTACCCAAGCGAAAGAGTTTATAATGGCGTTGGAGAAACCAAGAGCAATCATGTTGTTGGTGCCAGCAGGCAAGCCGGTTGATCTGGCCATGGCCAGCCTTGTTCCATTTTTAGATGAAGGCGATATTATCATCGACGGCGGAAACTCGTACTTTGCAGATACAGAAAGGAGATTTAACGAGCTTTCGATGTTGGGATTACATTTCTTCGGAATGGGTATATCTGGTGGAGAAAGCGGAGCTCGCCGCGGCCCAAGCTTGATGCCTGGTGGCGACAGGCAAGCCTACGAAAGGCTAAGGCCGATATTTGAAGCGGTGGCTGCTAAGGTGAATGGCGAGCCTTGTGTAGAATTTTTAGGAAATGGATCGGCCGGCAATTATGTAAAAATGGTACATAACGGCATCGAATATGGTATCATGCAGCTGCTTGCTGAGACCTACGACTTGATGAAAAGATTATATGGCTTCGACAACGAAACGATACAGCAGACCTTCGAAGAATGGAACCGTGCTGAGCTAAACTCTTTCTTACTCGAGATTACTGCCCAGATTTTAAAGAAGAAGGAAGGCGACCAGTATTTAGTGGATCTGATTTCGGATTGGGCCAAATCCAAAGGAACGGGTAAATGGACCTCGCAAAATGCGATGGATCTTCAAGTTCCCGTTCCTGTGATCGATGCAGCGGTCAATATGCGCGATATGTCCACATACAAACCGGAGCGTTTGGAGGCGGCAAGGTTACTTCCTTGGAACGGCCCCGGTATTGACCAGTCTGCAGAGGCGATTATACCACGCCTAAAAGACGCCCTTTACTTTGCGGTTATCACGACTTATGCGCAAGGGTTGGCGCAGCTTACTGTAGCTTCGGAAACTTATGGCTACGAGCTGGACTTGCAGGTGGTAACCAAAGTTTGGCGGGGCGGCTGCATCATTCGGGCGGTGGTGTTGGAAGACTTTCGGAAAGCCTTTGTAAATCAGCCTGGCTTGCGTAATATCCTGCTGGATAGCACAATTGCGCAAAAGCTGTTGGACCGGCAGGCCAGCCTTCGCGAGGTGTTGAAAGATGCTATCGCAAACGGAATACCCGTGCCAGCGTACGTAAACACCATTTCTTATGTGGATGCCTACCGAAGCGAAAAATTACCGACAAATATCATACAGGCACAACGCGACTACTTTGGCGCACATACCTACGAACGTATTGATCAGGAAGGAATCTTTCACACGCTTTGGGATTAATGAGACGATGGATTGTTAGGGCGATTGAGACTGTAACGCGAACTGTGTCAATGGAATAATTTGATAAGATTATTTATATTTAATTATTCAAACGATACGGTCATGAAACAACAGACCCCAT
>NZ_SNZV01000015.1 GCF_004364125.1 Sphingobacterium paludis
AGAGCCACCCTAAAACAGGCTGGTACAAGACCGCCTAAATTGTAAAATTATAAAAAATAATCAATGCTACACTTGCATGTTAACACAGAATCTCACAAAACGAACTTATATAGTGTAATCAGATAGTGTCGATCAGACAAAGTCTCCTTAGAATAGATTACTAATAAATTTATTTTAACTATTGCCGTATAATTCGGAAATTTAATCGATGTAATCAAAAGTCGGTAGTATGAAAAATAAAATCGGTTTCAACCTAATATTTGCCTTGATTGCGCTTCCTATTGGACTAGCATTGCTTAGAGAATTTGACTTTCAGAGTTTAACATTTTGTAAGACCGCTTTAGGAGTTCTTTATCTTCTCACGTTCATTATAAGTGTATTTTTGATGCTTAAGAAGAATAAAAAAGCATCCATTTAATGTCGTTGAAATAGACCCAAGCGCTTGATATAGGAACCATTAGGGTATAAAGTAGGCTCCTTGTTACCGCAATCTAAAAAACCTAAACTCATTCAAATAGGATGTTGAATATTCTAAAAAAACATATAGAAAAATTTGCTCAAGTTTCAGATAACGATTTTGAAGAAATAAAAAAATTTTTTGATATCAGAGATTTTGCAAAAAAAGAGAACCTACTAGAAGAAGGCCAAGTTTGTAGACATCATTACTTTGTTTTAAAAGGTTTGCTACGTAAGTTTTACATTAACGAGAAAGGAACCGAACAAACTACTGAATTTGCGATAGAAACGTGGTGGCTTACCGACAACTTTGCTTATGAACACAAAGCCCGTTCAGATTTTTATATTCAAGCCGTAGAGCCATGTACGATAGTTTATATATCGCAGGACAATCAAGAACAATTATTACAGGCATTTCCCATAATGGAACGGTATTTCCGTTTTGTATACCAACGAGCTTATGCCGCGGCTCAAAAGCGTGTTAAATACCTTTTTTCGCTCTCGAAAGAAGAGTTTTATTGGCAGGCTGTTAGAAATTATCCAGAATTTATACAACGTGTACCTCAATATTTGATTGCTTCATATTTGGGATTTACCCCGGAATATTTAAGCGAAATCCGTAAGAGGCACCTTTCTTAAACCAGTTTAACTTTTTCCGTATTAGCATTTTTCAATTTTGTATTGAACATTTAAAACAAAATAAAATGCAAAAGCGATTTAACATTAAAACAGTAGCTCCAAGTGCTCTGAAAGCAATGATTGGTTTAGAAACCTATCTTTCCCAGTGTACTATTTCCAAAACAACCAAAGAACTCATTAAGATTCGTGCTTCGCAAATTAACGGCTGTGCGTTTTGTATTAATATGCATACCCATGATGCAATTAAAAGTGGCGAAACAAATCAGCGCATTTTCCTGTTGAGTGCTTGGAGAGAAGCTGGGGATATATTTACAGACGAAGAAAAGGTAGTGTTGGCAATAACGGAAGAAATAACACTAATCCATCAAAATGGTTTATCGGATGGAACCTACACAAACGCCTTGCAATTTTTTAGCGAAGCCCAAATTGCAGACATTATCGTGGCAGTAACTACGATCAATCTATGGAACAGGATCGTGCTAAGCACTCATCTATTAATAGGAGAGAGTCTTGCGTAAAATTACTAAAATAATAGATCGCAGGCTTTTAAACATGCGATCTATTATTAGAAAGAGACCGGTTTGAGAATGCTTTTATATTCGATCAGGAATTTTTCTATATTTTAGTGTTAACTATTAAGTATTGAAAATTCCCCAATAATCTACAGCTAAAAACACAAATAAAGATTTCAACGTAAATTGGAGCAACTGTCTCACAAAACGAACAGATAAATTCTTGCAACATAAAAAACGCCTGAAGTGGGGAACTTCAGGCGTTTTTATCTAACTAACCAATTATTAACCTAACAAAGTATTTGCAAAGTTGGCGCCATTTTGTTTTCGCTACAGGTGTGCCCTGCAGACATCCGTCTCACAAAACGAAGAATAACTAGACTGACTATCGCCCTGATCTTAGAGCTAGGGCAAATTCTGCAGGTAATGGACTTTCTTCTATAGCTTTGGCGGATGCTTCCAAATCATAGCTAATCCTTCTAAATTCAACGTTGATGCTGTTGCGAAGTAATAATGAACTGTTATTATCTATGGTAAGCAGTGCATAGCATCCCCTGAGATCGCCATCCTTGGGCTTTCCTACCGAACCCAAATTTATTACATGTTTAAAAACTCCTTGTACGGTCTGTATAATCCGATGGTAGGGCTTGTGGGAATGACCAACAATAAGTATGTCTGCATCTGCTTCATCCAAGAGTTCCAGCACATAATTTTCATCAGTATCAATGAGAATATATTCATCGATACGTCTGGTGCTTCCATGAGCCAAAGCAATCTTGAAAGTCGCTTCCACGAATGTAAACTCGGTATTTATGAGGGCTGGAAGTTTTTTAAGATAGCCTCGATTATCTTCGCTTATTAGGTGATATGCATAGTTCTCACCTTTCTCATTCAAAGATTCCGGTGTAGAGTCGATGCTATCGACTTTTTCATCATGATTTCCCTTTAGCGTAGCAATACCCCGTTTGCGTATTTCACCGACAACCTCATTCGGATAGATGTGATATCCTACTAGATCGCCCAGACAATAAGCAGTATCAGGTTTCTGGCTGTCCAAATCTTCTAGCATAGCCTTAAAAGCATGTAGGTTTGCATGAATATCAGAAAAGAAAGCGATTTTCATATGAGTCGTTCTTTATCAATACTTAGATTCCTCAGATAAGGTCGATGCACCGTAATATCTCTTTCTAAACCAGAATGCCAGATTAACAAGGGCAATCAGTGCAGGAACTTCTACCAAAGGACCTATAACACCTGCAAATGCTTGGCCGGAATTTATTCCGAATACGCCGATAGCTACAGCAATAGCTAGTTCGAAATTATTTCCAGTAGCAGTAAAAGCGATGGAAGTACTCTTAGAGTAATCGGCTCCAAAATAACGACCAGCAAAAAAGCTGATAACAAACATGATGCAGAAATATAGTATTAGCGGAACAGCGATACGCAAAACATCCATTGGGATCTGAACGATCAGTTTACCTTTTATGCTAAACATAATGATGATCGTAAAGAGCAGCGCTACTAAGGTCAAGGGAGATACAGCAGGTATAAACTTATCTTCAAACCAATTTTCTCCCTTTAATTTAATTAGAGTATATCTACTAAGTATTCCCATAGCAAAAGGAATACCCAGATATATTCCAACACTAGTCGCAATTTCAGCAACTGTAATGTCAATCTCTAATCCTTGCACCCCGAAATATGGAGGAAGTAGCGAAATGAAAATATAGGCAAAGACTCCGTACAACAGTACTTGGAATAGACTATTAAGCGCGATTAATCCCGCAGCATATTCTCTGTTACCTTCAGCGAGCTCATTCCACACCACCACCATAGCGATACATCTCGCCAGACCGATAAGAATAAGACCTACCATATATTCAGGGTAGTCATGTAAAAAGGTAATAGCAAGAAAGAACATCAGTAGCGGGCCTACTATCCAGTTGAGCACAAGGGATACGCTGAGTACACGTACGTCTTTAAAGACCTTTCCTATATTTTCATACTTAACCTTGGCAAGGGGAGGATACATCATCAGGATTAAACCGATGGCCAGCGGGATGTTAGTTGTACCAGTGGAAAACGATCCTATAAAAGACGAGGATGAAGGAACAAAGGTGCCTATGGACACACCCATAGCCATAGCAATGAAGATCCATAGCGTGAGGTATCTATCCAAAAATCCTAATTTCTTTCTTTGCGCTACAGGAGCGCAATTCGTTACTGACATATGCTTATCTATAAATACCTTATAAACTACTAGGCTAGGTTTTTGCTGACAAAATCCGAGCAGTAATCTCTGATCAACTGGCGAACTGCTCTGAATTGGTGCATTATTTCTTCCGCAGAACCTTGCGCTTTAGCGGGATCTGGAAAATTATAGTGGAATTTCTGTGCACCCGTCGGGAAGTACGGACAGCTCTCCTTGGCGTTATCACAGACCGTGATAACATAATCAAAATCAACACCCGTGTATTCGTCAATATGGTTGGAGGTATGACCAGAGAGATCTATCCCTTCCTCCTTCATAACCTGAACGGCTCTGGGGTTGACACCATGGGTCTCAATTCCCGCGCTATAAATATGCGCTTTATCCCCGCCGAAATATCTCAGGTAGCCTTCTGCAATCTGACTGCGGCAACTGTTACCGGTACAGAGAACTAATACTTTTTTCATAATACAAGTCTTAACAGCATCCGCCTCCAGGTGTGCATTCTGATGCTCCCTTAGCGAGGTTTACCAATTTAACTTTTTGTTTTTCAGTTGGAACACCACATTTATCCAGTGCCAAGCAGGCTGTCTTTTTGGATAGCAAAATAAAATCTTTGCCATCAAATCCGAGTTCATATTTGCCGATCGTTTCTGATTGGTATTCAACCTCTACATCCAGATCATCCATACCCAAGACCTTTTCTGATAGTGAGATAATATCCATTAGTTTTCCTGGTTTTAAACGATGCTCATAATCATCCGCATCCCAAAGCTGAAAATTCGTTACTCTTTCGTGACGGACAGTGCCTCCACAATCAATAAAATCCCTATTTATAACGCCAACTTCAGTCACATGAAAGTGATCGGGCACGGATTGTCCGCTTTCTAATTTAAAGTTGACGCCCTCTGCATTGGAAAGGATTTGCTTCACATCTGATATCTTCATATTATATAGTATTATTGCAATTTTACGATTGATGATGGCAAAAAAAGTTAACAACACTCGGTTGTACCTTTATAGGAGCCTAGAAATTCTCCAAGCTTATTTTCAAGTAGTTTCCATACTTTGGGATTGATGCAGTAGCATACACTCACTCCTTCAATTGTACCTTGGATAAGTCCAGCTGATTTAAGCTCTTTCAAATGTTGGGAAATAGTTGCTTGTGCCAATCCAAGCTCACCTACCAAATCTCCACAAATACAAGTATTTGATAAAATGATCCTCTGAAGGATCGCAATTCTTGCCGGATGAGCCAGCGCTTTAAATAAGCTTGCTAGCAAGTTCTGCTCGTCAGTAAATATTTCAGTTCTTGTAAGTCCCATATTATATCGCAATATTACGATTGTTATTTAGTAGATGCAAATTATATCATCATTATGATTTGCGAACTCAAGATTTGTCTCACAAAACGAACAGATATATACAGCATAAAAAACGCTTGAGATTCCTAACTTCAAGCGTTTTTATCTAATTAAGCAATTGTTATCCTAGGTACGTATTTGTAAAGGGTTATGCCATTCTTTTTGCTATCAAACTACTGCTAGAGATCCTCCATCAATTTGATAGATTGACCCAGTAATGTATGTAGATTCATCCGAGCAAAGAAAACTTACTAAGTCAGCGATTTCACTAGGTTCGGCGGGTCTTCCTAATGGTACATTTCCAAGTTTATCTAATATATTTTTAATGATTTCTTCAGGCGATACGCCCGAATCCTTACTTATTGAATCGACGTATGATTGCATTTGAGGTGTTTTAACTAATCCTGGAGAAACAGTATTTACTCTAATACCTGAAGGTCCCAATTCGGAAGCCAATGATTTGCTGTATGAATTAAGCGCTGCCTTAGATGCAGAATATGCCATTGTCATTTCCCAGATAGGTTGTATAGCGGGATTCATGGAAATATTCACTATTATCCCTTTTTTTTGCTTTAACATGAGGGGTATTAGGGCTTTGTTGACTCTCACGGCTGACATTAAGTTTAGTTGTATTTCATTTTCCCAATCCTCATCATTAATGAAATTGAACCCACCGCCGGGTGTGAGGTTGGCCCCCGCATTATTTACTATAATGTCTATTTTACCAAAATTCTCTTGAATTTCCTTAAGAATAATTTGTCCAACATCCGCTTTTGAGTGGTCAGCTTTGATAAAATAATGGTTAAGATCATTGTCTTGAGGTTCTGAGCGAGCTGTAATTATTACATCAATACCTTCTCGAGACAGCTTATCTGCAGTTGCACGTCCAATTCCTTTGGTACCACCGGTTACTAGCGCAACCTTGTTTGATAGTGATTTTTTCATCGTCAAATGTTTTCAGTTTAATGTTTCAAATTAACATTCATTACAGTACTTTTGCAAGTAGGTACAATTATGTAGAGTACTTACACATTTGTACACTTAACTGTAATTCAACAATTTATGGAAAGTAAAAATACCGTCACATCTGATAATGCATGTGTTTTACAAGAAATCTTGAAAATTATTGGCGGCAAATGGTCGATGTCAATTGTGTATATCTTATTCTCAGGCACTCATAGGTTTAGTCAGCTAGAAAAATCCATCCCACATATAAATACCAGAATGCTTATCAAAGAGTTAAAAACATTGGCCAGCTTTGATATTGTTTCTAGAAAAGTTTATGCTACGGTTCCTCCAACTGTAGAATATACCTTAACAGAAAAAGGAAAGATGTTGAAGCCTATAATTGATGATATCTATGAATGGGGCAAAGTAAATTTGTGATCATTAGAATGCGGAATTTCATGTTGTAAGGCTTTATTGGCTCTATGGTAGTCCAATCAAAATAAACAAAGACATTTCATTTCTGTCTCACAAAACGAAGGAATTCACCGCTACATCAATCTTTTGAACGAATTTACAGGTTTGATTAAGTTAGGAAAATGTCTGAAAAAAGCGAAATTCAGGCACAGGCAGAATAAGAGACTTCGAATAACATATTGTTCTAGTTTTACATCCAATAACTTATGGAATTATGAGGTGTTTATTGAATTATTCTATCTAAGTGCCAATCACTTTTTTGCGATGGTTTATTCCCCAATCTTTCATTGCATAAATTATAGGTGTCAAGGTATCCGCATAAGGCTCGTGAGTGTAAATAATCTTTACTGGATATTCACTTAGCACAGTTCTTTTAATAAGTTGATGTTTTTCCAGCTCCTTCAGCTCTTTGGCTAGAACTTTTGGAGTGATACCAGGGATACTTTCCTGAATGTCCACAAACCTATCATTGCCTACTCCAATAGATACAATTATTGGAAATTTCCACTTCCCACTCATTACATCCAAAAAATCACGTACTGGTATGATGGTTTTTATGCAATCGTTATATCCTCTCTTTACTGGCATAAATTGTCTTTTAAAAATAATAAATCACTTTCCTTTTGGAAAGCACTATACAAAGTAAAGCATTTTGTGTCTAGATTCGCATCTAAACTTGAGAAAATATCTTTTTTTATGCAAACACTAAAACAAATAAAGCCAAATACTGATGCGTTCAAAAAAGTAATTCGTTTGAGAAAATCCTGCCGTGGTTTTTTAGATACACCAGTGCCAGATCCGATCATTACTTCCGTATTGGAAGATGCACAATTGGCGCCCTCTAATTGCAACACCCAACCGTGGGAAACACATATTGTTTCCGGAGATAAATTGAAAGAACTGGCCGAGGCACTATTAAGAGAAAACGAAGCGGAGCGGTTGTCACCTGACTTTACTTTCGATACGAATGAATACCATGGCCGCTACAAGGAGCGTTACTTTAACCTGGGTAAGACAATGTATGAGGCATTTGATGTTAAACGTGATGACAAAGAAGGACGAAAAGAAGTTTCAGATCAAAATTATAAATTTTTTAATGCGCCGCATATCGCTATACCGTTCATGCCGTCTTTTGGCGACAATGTTCGGGTAGGGGGAGATATAGGAATGTATGGACAAACGTTTCTCTTATCTCTTACAGCCCATGGTCTTGCTGGTATCCCGCAGACAGCATTGGGCTTTTTTGCAGGTAATATAAGGGAAATATTGAACGTGCCAGACGAACTTAAAATGTTATTTGGAATCTCGTTTGGTTATGCCGACCCGAATGCACCGGGCAATTCGTTTAAAATGGAGCGGAACCCTATCTCCCATAATGTCACTTTTCACCAATAAAAATCACTAATAAAAGAACATGAAAAATATGAAAATAGGAATTATCGGAACGGGTGCGATAGGAAGTATCTTAGCTGAAAAATTTGCTCAGGCAGGACATGGTGTAAAAGTGACCAATACCAGAGAAATGTCTGAACTGGAAAAAATAGCAGCCAGTTTGGGCGCAACAGCAGCAACTATACAGGAGGTAGTCAAAGACGTAGATGCCATCATATTCTCAATGCCCTTCAATGCCTATAAAGATCTGCCAAAGAACTTATTGAAAGAAGTTCCTCAGGACGTGGTAGTGATGGATACTTCAAACTATTATCCGTTCAGGGACGGTGAGATTATTGAGCTGGAGCAGCTATCTGAAAGCCAGTATATTTCGAAAATACTTGATCGCCCGATTGTAAAGGTGTTCAATAATATGCTGGAAGGCACCTTGAAACACAAAGGCAAACCAGCTGGCTCATTAGCTAGAGTTGCAATTTCTATAGCCGGAGATAACCCCGAACATAAGAAAGTAGTTGCTCAACTGGTTGATGTCACAGGTTTTGATACCGTTGATGGCGGAAGTCTTTCCGAATCCTGGAGACAGCAGCCCGGTACGCCAGCCTACTGTACGGAATTGAATGAAGCCGAACTGAAACAGGCACTTGCTAACGCCGAAAAAGGAAAAGCCCCGGCAATCCGTGATTTTATAATGGACAACTTAAGAAAATTGGATTCCTGGCCTTCGTACGAAGAGATTTTAGCAGGTAACCGTTTACATGAGATGGGGATAAGAGAATAGATTATGTTTAAAAGGAGATAATAATGAAAGTACTATATACGGCAGAGGCTACTGCTACAGGAGGTAGAAATGGCCAGGTAAAAAGTGATAACGGAGTTTTAGATCTACAGGTCAGAGCACCTAAAGCCATGGGGGGTGGAAGCGATGATTACACAAATCCAGAGCAACTATTTGCAGGGGGGTATGCTGCCTGTTTTGATAGCGCACTGAACCACACTATTCGTTTGGAAAAAGTAAATACTGGTGAAACGTCCGTTACTGCAAAGGTATCAATAGGACCTTTAGAAGGCGGTGCATTTGGCCTGGAAGTAGAACTGGCAGTAAATATTCCAGATGTATCCATTGAAGAAGCCAGGTGGCTCACCGAACGCGCACATCAGGTATGTCCCTACTCCAATGCTACCAGAAATAATATTGAGGTAAGACTTGTTACGACAAACAATTAAAAAGATGGAAAATCAAGGTATTGCTTATTCCATTCTAGAATTGGCACTTTTACCACAGGGCCGTACCATCAAACAAACGCTGAATGATTCCCTAGCATTGGCCAAAGAAGCGCAAGCGATGGGCTATAAAAGGATCTGGTTTGCCGAACATCACAATTCGGAGCATATAGGCAGTACTTCGCCGTCACTATTGATCGGATATGCGGCTGAAAACACCGAAACCATCAAGGTAGGCTCGGGTGGCATCATGCTACCCAATCATTCTCCATTGGTTATTGCTGAACAGTTTGGTACGCTGGCACATTTGTATCCTGGACGCATCGATCTGGGTCTAGGGAGGGCACCTGGCACAGACATTGCAACTGCCCAGGCTATCCGGTCAGATTTCATGCAGGCTGCTCATTCTTTCCCTAAAGAAATTGAGAAAATTCAAAATTACTTTTCTCCTGGCAATAGTGGTTCAAAGGTGAGGGCAGCTATCGCGGAAGGAACTGATGTACCCCTGTATATATTGGGATCTAGCACCGACAGTGCACACTTAGCAGCCCAAAAAGGCTTGCCTTATGCATTTGCAAGCCACTTTGCCTCTACGCATTTACTTGACGCCCTGCAAATCTACCGCGAAGAATTCCAACCATCTGCAGTTTTAGAAAGCCCTTACACGATAGCGGGGATCAATGTATTTGTTGCAGATACAGATGAGCAAGCCGAACGTTTATTTACCACATTGATCAGGATGTTCTTTGGGGTACTTACCGGAACCACAACTGCACTACATCCTCCAACTGTCATGACAGAGGAATTGAGAGCTATGCTGCAACACCCGGCAGTATATCAAATGCTGAAATATTCCTTCGTAGGTAGCAAGTCAACTGTAAAAGAACACGTGCAGGCATTTCTGAACGAGACTAAAGTTGACGAACTGATTGTTGTAAGCCCTGCACACAGCCAGAAAGACCGGATAAAGTCGATTAAACTTTTTTCGGAGATTATGGGCGATATCAATTCGGAAGCTTCCCGTGCTGACCAAAAAATTCCAAAATGAGTGAAAGGAAAAAATTAAAGCTAGCTGCAAATATTGATGGCCTCGGCTGGAACTTTGTGGGGTGGCAGCATCCGGATATGCCCGCGGACGCCAGTGAAAATATAGATTATTATGTGCAGCAGGCGCAACTCGCCGAGGCTGGAAAGTTCGATACGCTTTTCCTGGTCGATGTTAGCCATGTGGGGCCGGGCAATATCCCGCATTACCTCAGCATGTTCGAAGGGTCGACCATCATGTCGGCCATTAGCATGAAAACGGAGAAGATTGGTTTGTCAGCCACCATTGCTACTTCCTATACGGATCCCTACAACGTGGCCAGACAGGTTCTGTCTCTCGATAAGATTAGTAGAGGGCGGGCCTCGGTGAACGCAGTGACCTCCAATCCCGGCGGCATGGTCAATTTCAGTCGCGGTCATTTAACCAAGGCTGATCAATACCCGATGAACAAGGAATTCATGGAGATCCTGATTGGGCTCTGGGATACTTATGAGGATGATGCGTTCATCCGCGACAAGGAACGTGGTATTTACCTGAACCCTGGTAAAATGCATACGCTCAATTACCGGGGAAAATATTTTTCGGTCGATGGACCTTTAAACCTGAGCCGTTCGGTGCAGGGCAGGCCTGTACTTTATACCGCTGGCAGTTCGGCCACCTTTATGGATCATGCGTCAAGCTATACCGACGGAGCATTTATACATGGTCAGACAATGGAGGCCACCATGCAAGTAGCAAATGGCATCAGGGCACGGTTAACCGTAAAAGGACGTCGCCCGGAGGACTTTATTGTGATCACCAGCCAAAATCCAATCGTAGGCCATACCGATGAAGAAGCGGTGGCTAAATACAAGCAATTGCTAGCATTTAATCCCAGGAACAGCATACCTGTACCGCTCTTCTTTGGTTCGGCAGAGCGGGTCGCCGCCCAGGTGCAGTTATGGTATGAATCCGGTGCGATGGATATGCTGATGGTCAGGCAGGACCACCCCCACGGATTGAGAGATTTTATCGAACTGGTGGTTCCGATCCTACAGGAGCACGGTGTTTTTAAGGTTGATTATGAAGGCGATACCTTAAGAGAACATCTGGAGATTCCGAAGCCAGCATTTAGAAAAATCGGATAAGGATCATTGGACATTAACATTTAAAACAAAAACGACCTCAAATGGAAAATAAGCAAAATCACACAGTACTGATCTTAGGTGCCAGTGGAACAATCGGGAGTCAACTGGTTAAAGACCTAGAAGATAAACCTGTTAATATTCGGATCACTTCTCGTAAGCAGAACGAGGTAGAGCGAATTGTAGCCGAAGGAAAAGACTGCAAGTTTCTTGACCTTGATGATCCGAAAACGTTTGCTTTTGCTCTTGCCGGTGTTGATAGCGTATTTCTTTTAACGGGATACACGGTTGGCATGCTCACGCAGAGTAAAACATTAGTGGATGCAGCGAAAAAAGCAGGTGTTAGTCATATTGTACATGTGGGCGTCTTCGCTGAATGGGATACAACTGATGCTCACTTTGCCTGGCATCAGATGATCGAAAAATACATTGAGGCAAGCGGTATGGCATGGACACACCTCCATCCCAATATGTTCATGGAAGCCCTTACGGGTGCTTACCTACCAAAAAACTTTACCTATACCACTTACTGGGAAGATCGCAGGGTTGGTTATATTGCGGCTAGTGATATTGCTGCCGTTGCCGCAAAAGTTCTTGTGGATGGCCCGAGGCTACACGCCAGCAAGGATTATTGGTTAAGTGTCGAAAGCCATAATGGAAAAGAAATTGCACAGCTGATGAGCGAGGTGACCGGACTTGAAATCAAGTGCGAAGAAAAAGGACTTGAAGAGTTTAAAGAACTGATTGAAACATGGATAGCTAACGGTGCTGACCATTGGTACGCAAGCGCAAATATCGAATTTGTTAGACAAATGCTTGATGGAAGAATGTCGTATATGTCCATGGTTCAAAATGATATTCCGTATATCTTGGGGAGACCTGCGAAAACAGTTAAAGATTATTTACTCGAAAATAAAGACTTGCTGATAGCCTCGGCGAATCAAAAATAGTGATTCTACATTTGCTCATAGATCAAGCATTTCGGCTGTGAGCAAAAATTTTGAAAGTATCGGAGATGAACCAGCACGAGATAAATGTTTCTGCGATTTAACTGATATTTGCTTTTGCTAGTGTGTATTAAATTCTTCCGAAACAAGATCATATCCGAAAGTTGTTATCTAAAGTATTTAATCAAAAATTATCGACAACAAATATTATCCAAAAAAATCCATCATCCATTTTAGAAAAAATTCCCGACATGTTATTGTCTCACAAAACGAAGGATTACGACAAAACCAAAAGATTCGAAAAGTAATAAATCTTTAAAATCTACGTGTTAGTGCTACCAAAATTCTACAGACATAAAGTTGTTAGATTACTTCAACATACATAAAGTGATCTGTCTCACAAAACGAAGCTTATGAGCAATCTGTCTATCTCGCAAATAATGGTGCAAGTGATTAGGTATCAATCATTATAGTCCTCAAGCATCTGATAAAAATCTTTTGCATGATTAATAGTTTTCCAAAAAAATATGAGAAAATTTCGAGCTGTTTAGCTATAAGCCAAAGATCAACGGTGTGTGGTAGTTTACCATACTTTACCATGTACCTGTTGAAGAAATTAGTTCGTGCCTTACCAAGTATCACCATTTGACCTAGTGGATTATTGCTGCCGCTCATAGTAAAACATTCATAAATATGGTCTAAACGAAGGTACTGAAATATTTCATGTAATAACCGCCAGCGTTACTTATGTTCATCAATAGTTTTTCGTCTCCAAGTCGAACAGATGCAGAAATATCACTCTTATTAGAGTGTTGAGATATTTAAGGGTAAAGTAAATGAAAATGTTGTGCCCGCTCCGAGAGAACTTTCAACCCAAATCTTTCCACCGTGCCTTTCAATGATTTCTTTACAGATGTAAAGTCCTATCCCAAATCCAGAGACATTCTCGGTAGCCTTTGACTCAACTCGATAAAATCTATCGAACACTTGAGTTATCGCTTCTTCACTCAAACCTATCCCTTGGTCTATAACATGTACAATTAATTCCAAGTCTTTTACTTCGGCTTCTATATGAACGTCACTACCTAGTGGAGAATATTTTACAGCATTACTTAACAAATTATTTATAACTTGCTGTATCTTATAGCGGTCAGCATTTATCGCAACATTTGGCAAATTGCCAATATGAATGTGGTGTGAATTTACTGTTGCATTAAATTCTTCAACAACCTCAATAATAAGCATTCTGAAATCGAATGTTTCTACATGCATATCTAATTTACCGGACTCTAACCTTGATACATTAAGAAACCCCGCTATCAGCTTTGACATTCGGTTCATCTGAACATACGATTTAGCAAGTAATTCTTGAACTGACTTATCGGTTTTATCCTGTAGCCTACGTTGTATAATCTGAATATATGCTTGTAATACAGTAAGCGGAGTTTTAAGCTCGTGACTGACCATCGTGATAAAATCATTTTTACGCTGCTCGTCATTCTTCTCTTCCGTAATATCCATCACCAGCCCAAATAATTTTATAGGATCTCCGTTTGGATTAAGATGAACATTTGCTTTTACTCTAATCCACCTGGTCTCTTTTGAAATTAGATGAGTAATGGAATATGTACTATCAACAGACTTTCCCTTAGAAATAGCATCTGAGAATGCGTTGTTAACTATTTCGTGATATTCCTTATTTACTGCTTGAAGAAGTGTTTCCCAGGTTACTTCTATGTTTTCCGGAATACCAAAAAATGATCGCCCTCTATTACTTAATGTAACTTCCCCATTTATAAAGTTGATTCCACACTGCCCCATATTACCGGCCTCAAATGCTGATTGCAAATTCTCCTGACTTTCTATGAGTTCTATGTTGAGTTTAGTCAAAAGGGCATTTGATAAAGCAAGCTCTTTTATCGGTTCGTATACATCTTTAGAAAAGTTGGAAGGATCATTACAATCTGGTAATAGTGCTATAGACACCTTAATCCATTTTGCTCCTTCCATCTCTGGAGGTAGAAAAGAATACTGAACATGAACGCGAGTATATAAGTCATTATTGATATTCGAGCGTACATTAACTATTCTGTTTACAATGGAATGATGTATCACAACTTCATCGATCAATTCTCCGGTCAATTGCCAAAAGGATCCGAGAACCTCTCTACAATCTTGTGTAACAATTGAGCCCACTTGCTTATTTAAAAGAGTGGCAAATTTTTGATTTGAAAATAATACTAGTAAGCTATCAGCATCAACTACTGTTATAGCTTCGAAGTCCTTTTCAAATTGTGTAAAGGAGTTGTGTGCGGCAGGATTTTGCATATATTCTGTTAACGGGTAAATGTAAACATTATCCTATGATAGAACTTGGAAAACACTAAATTTTTAATAAAATTTTGATAGAGGACTAAAATTTTAAATTTCGTATTTAACCGATATTGACGTCGTTAGTTTGATTCCAGCTATGACCGAGGTTGGATGTTTGAGATGCGCGATAATTGAATCGTGCAAAAAGCATATGAAACGAAAAAAGCCTCAAAATTACTTTTGAGGCATCAAGACCAATGTTTAAATTAATCGTGACCTTCGGTCTTTACGATCTTATTGTAAATGCCTAAAAGTAAAAAGGGTGCAGCCCACTGACCGACAAACAAAGCATTTTTATCTTTTCCTAGACATTTTAATGTAAGGGATACGCCCATTGCTGCAACAGCTGCTCCCAGGAACACCACAGATGGTATTTTTGAAGTTTGTTCTTCGATAGCCTTTGTTGTAGTTCCTTCATTTGGTGAATTAAGTGCCATAATATTCTATTTTTTTGTGATTTTAGTATAATAACAAACTAATTCCTAATTAGTTCTTTAGCGGAGGTAATCTGTAAACTAAAGACTTCGTAACAAAAGAGCGATTCTCCAAGATCTATCAACCAGCTAGTTATTGATTCATCTCAAAATTTAGCGTATGACATTCCTTTAACCAAATCACAAGTATGATTAATTGATGTAGAAGCGCATCAATATATAGGTGTATATACATATGTACACTATAGTGTGTTTAATTTTTAATACAATCAAATTCCTGCATTAAAATAAGTGGTAATTAATATACTTTTCTCTTACTTGGCCGCTAAGGTGAAAGGATATATATTCACTCATTTGCTCATAGTATAAATAACTATATGGAACATCATTGTACGCATTTGCATTCATTCCATAACCATGTTGAATCAATTGGTGTTTGATAATCATATTTGATCTTATCGACTCATGAAAACACAGGTTTCTCCAGGTTCGCCATACCCGCTGGGTGCGACACCATCCGCTGACGGCGTTAACTTCGCCCTATTCAGCCGCGATGCGACTAAAGTCGAACTTCGCCTTTTTACCGATGACAGTAGCCATGCGCAAGAGCAGCGTATTGAGTTGATTGTTCACAAGCACGACGTATGGCATGCATTCATTCCAGATCTGAAGCCTGGCCAGCATTATGGTTAGCGCGTAAATGTTCCTCAGGATCCAGCTAACGGACACTGGTCCACCGCTAACAGACTATTGATCGACCCCCTATGCTAAAGCAATAGCGGGAGCTGTAGAATGGTGCGACGCTAACTTCGGTTACGATGTACACCCTGATCAAAAGGACTTTAGTTTTAATGATCAAGATAATGCCTCTCAGATTCCCAAGGCAGTTGTGGTAGATGGCGGTTACATTTGAGAGAATGTCAAGCTTCCAAAGACTCCGCTTCATAAAGCTATTATCTACGAAACGCACGTCAAAGGCTTTACTTTTACGCATCCTGATATTCCCGAGGAAATCAGAGGAACCTATGCTGCTATTGGACACCCGGCGACCGTTCAATATCTTTTGGATTTAGGTATTACTGCTATTGAGTTGTTGCCGGTTCATCAATTTGTCATTGATCAGCACTTAAAAACCAGGGACTCACAAACTATTGGGGGTATAATTTCATTGGTTTTTTTGCGCCAGATATCCGCTATAGCTCTAATGGCGTAAATGGTGGTCAGGTAAGTGAATTTAAAGATATGGTTAAGGAGCTGCACAAAGCCGGTATCGAGGTTATCCTAGATGTTGTATACAACCATACGGCAGAAGTTAACCACCTTGGCCCTACGCTTTCATTCAAAGGGATTGATAATGCTTCATACTATCGGCTTACAGAGAATCCTCGCTTTTACATGGATTATACCGGTACCGGAAATATTTTAAATGCAAACCTTCCAAATGTGCTCCAACTTTTTATGGACAGTTTGAGGTATTGGATCACGGAAATGCACGTAGATGCATTTCGTTTTGATCTAGCTTCGGCATTGGCAAGAGAGTTTCATGGGTCGACAAGCTCAGTGCATTCTTTGATTTCATTCATCAAGATCCAATCATCTCGCAGGTAAAACTGTTTGCCGAGCCACGGGACGTCGGTGAAGGGGGATATCAGGTAGGTAGTTTTCCGAACCTATTGGCCGAATGGAATGGTAAATACCGTAATTGCGTACGCGACTATTGGATCGGCGCTGATCATACGCTGGCAGAATTTGCCGGAAGCATAATGGGTAGCTCTGACATGTATCAAAATGATAAACGCACACCTACTGCGAGCATTGACTTTATCGCGGCTCACGATAGCTTTACGACCAATGACCTAGTGAGCTATAATGAAAAGCATAATGAGGCAAATGGAGAAGGCAACAACGATGGAGAGAGCCAAAATCGCTCATGGAATTGTGGAATAGAAGGACCAACCGATGATGAACAGGTGAAAAAGCTGCGCAGTAAGCAACGCAAAAACTTGCTTAGTACATTTTTCCTATCTCATGGAGTTCCTATGCTCCTAGGGGGGAGATGAGATTGCGCGCAGGCAGCAAGGAAATAATAATGTGTATTGTCAGGATAATGAGTTAAGCTGGTATAATTGGGCTGAAGTAGACCAAGATCTGTTGGAATTCACCAAAAAGCTGATTGCCCTAAGAAAGAATCATCCAACCTTTACCAGGCGTAAGTGGTTCAGCGGAGATCCTCTACGCAGTACAGGGATTGAGGACATCGTTTGGTTTTTACTTGAAGGGGAGCCTATGCCTGCCGAAGCATGGGAAGCTAGCTATGCAAAATCACTTGCCGTCTATCTAAACGGTAGGGGTATTCGATCTGTTGACCAAAAAGGAAATAGGATCACTGACGACCATGTCTTCTTAATTTTCAATGCGCATCATGAAGCAATAGATTATCAGCTACCAAACAGCGAGTATGCAGGCTCTTGGTGTCTGGAGCTTTACACAGATGATTCAAATGAGAACCAAGAAACACAGTTCGAAGCTTGTTCGAAAATCCGTATTGAGGGCAGATCAAGTATGGTTTTGCTAGAGTGCAAGAACTAAAATTGCTTTCAAGATAACTACCTTAAGAGTGTATGGCTTATTATAAGTAGCTGCGCATCTCCTAGAGTAGTTCTAAAATAGTGATGTGTTCCTTAGGTTGGTATGGCGTAAGGGATTTTTCGATTACGGACAGAAATTACGTATCACTGTCAACTGTTTTAAAAATAAGGATGCTATATTAGTATTCGTTAAAGATCTATTTGTGAAAATAATTAGGCATATAATCGCCCGATATTGCGTATTTTGCTGCAAATTGATATGAACATGGGGGTAGATCTAGATAGGTTTCTCAAGGCACAAAATCTCGAATATTTACAAGCTCTAAAAGAAGTTCGAGATGGGAAGAAGCGCTCGCACTGGATGTGGTACGTATTTCCTCAAATCACCGGTTTGGGAAGTAGTGATACGGCTAAATACTATGCCATTAAAGATGGACTAGAAGCAAGGGCTTTTTTGAAACACCCGGTGCTAGGCTCTAATTTGAGAGAGATAACACAGATTTTATTGATCTACAAAAATGTTCGGCAGAGGACATATTTGGAATGGTTGACTCTTTCAAGCTTCGCTCGTGTATGACCCTATTTGAGGATGTAAGTGACAATGATACACCTTTTACGGAAGTCATCGATAAATACTTCGTAGGTAAACGCGATTCCAAAACAATAGCGATTCTTAAATCCCTGGACTCATAAGTGCTCAATGATTTTGAACACTATCACCGTGATATTGATAGTAGCGGTTATTTCGAAAGTGGAAGCGTAATACTAAATACCGAACCTTCTCCGATTTCGCTTTCTACCCAAATAGTGCCTCCGTGGTCAGCAACAATCTGTTGTGAAATGTACAATCCTATACCAGCTCCAAAGTAGTTGTTGTCATTACCCGACACGCGATAAAATCTATCAAAGACCCTCTTATGGTTTTCCTTTGCAATGCCGATACCTGTATCAGTTACCGATATCTTAGCAAAATTACCGACCCTGCCTACGTGCATGACAACCTGCTTGGAATCCTTGGAATACTTAGCTGCATTGATCAACAGGTTGGTTATCACCTGACTGAGCTGGTCCTTGTTTCCAAGAATCTCCAGATCGGTATCACCATACAACACAAAGTCGTGGCTTTTGTAAACCTCGCCGACCTGAGCAAGCGGGGTATCGATGATATCAATAACTTTAATTACTTCGGATGTTTTATTAGTAGATCCAGATGTCAAAATGGACGTATCAAGCAAATTCGAAATTAATCGGTTCAGGTTTTCCATCGAATCCATAGACTGCCGTAAGCGTGGCTTGTAACCTTCCATATCACCTTTTTCCAACATTCTTTCCAAAAGTTGAAGATTGCCTTTAACAACCGTTATTGGCGTTTTCATTTCATGGCTGGCAATCGCAATAAAATCATCTTTTTTCTTCTCGATAACATATCGCTCGGTGATATCTTCCATGGCAAGAAGTATCCAGTTTTGGTACGCCCCGCCCACGGTTATTTGGGAAGCATTAAGGATAAGGCGTCGCGTACCGATATACGGAAAATCGTGAACCACCTCAAAGTCTTCAAACGGATTGTGTTCAGGCAGGACATTTTCCAGCAAATTGACTAATTCTGGAATATTCCACGATCCCTCCAGTACGTCTGTCAACTTTTGATCTATAAGCTCATTGGCATTGATCTTAAAAAATTTCTCAAAATGCTTATTTACAAGTGCAATTTTAAGATCCGGATTAAGTACGATGAGGCTTTCCCGGATGGTTTCAACAATACCTTTTAAAAAGGCTTCGTGCTCCTGAAGTTCTTTGGTACGCTCATTAACACGCTTCTCAAGATTTTCGCGTTCTAGCTTTAGACTGTGCTCGGCTTCTTTTCGGCGGGTAATGTCGTTTTGGATACCGATAAAATGAGTGATGTTGCCATCTTCATCGTACACAGGGGATATAGACAGCTCATTAAAAAACAGCGAACCATCCTTTTTATAATTTCGGATGTCCACTTGACAGGCTTTCCCTTCCTTTATAGCATCTGCAATAGTTCTGCGGACTTCTTGGTTTCTGTCATTGGCCTGAAGAAATCGGCAGTTATGGCCAATAATCTCATCCATGCTATATCCCGTAATATCACAGAATGCCTGGTTACAATAAATAATGGGATTGTCGGGTAATTTATTATCGGTAATAACCACACCATCGACGGACGCGTCCAGTGCGGTACCGAATATCTTTCTTAAAGCCTGCGCATATTCCGGCATATATAATCGTTTTACAGCATGAATGAATATTCTATAGAACCTGATTATTGGGGCAATGTTTTGGAATATGTACGATTACGTAGTTACATATTACTATCAGGTATTAAGCGCTTGATAATACCTTCAAGATCTGTGATATCAAACGGCTTTGTTATGTATGCATCAGCCATACTGGTCTGGGCTAAACCTGCAAAATCTGTATTGGCCGAATAGAATATGATCGGAATGTCCGCTGTTGTAGGAGTGTTTTTCAAAAGCTGTATGGAATCGAAACCACCATCACCGGGAATCCAGTTATCCATGAGGATAATGTGCGGCGATTCAGCAGCCACATCACTGAGCACGCTATCCGTTCTAATTCGATAGGCGACCTCAAACCCCAGCTGTTCGGCTACAATGCCGGCAAGCTCGGCTGTGGCCAAATCATCTTCAAAAATTAGTATTTTTTTCTTCATATCAAATAATGCTTTACCAAATCATCATGCATATAAAAACAACCCAAGGTGGCAAACTAGTGTAAACTACACGTTTACCGAACAATATATTTTAAATTTTAAGGAAGGGAACGAAGATCCGTTGGAGTTTGGATAATACAATAGCTTAGTGAAGTGTACAAATATACTAAAACTAAAGGTATAACACATGAAAGATTTTATTACTCTTCATCAGATCGGCATCTACTGGGCTTATTGAGTGGCAAGTAAAGATTAATGTCAATGATTAAGAGTTTTGCCCTTAATAGCATAGATTTTCAAATTGCGGACAAATAGGTTAAATATCGCTCCTTCAAAAAGGCATTAGCTTGTTAAGTATGATATTTTCTTTGTGCCAACAAAACGATATCGGTACAGCAGGGGCGGGCCATGATACTATACCATCAAATAATTTGTTACACCGAAAATTTTGGTTGCAACTATTTCGGTCCAGCTTGGTTGTATAGGTTAAAAGAATATGATGCATAAAAGTTCCATCGAGCGTTTGGTGGATATCCACGAGATATACCACGAAGCAGACATACATGATTTTGCCCGTGGGCGAGAGATCCTTTCCAAGTATCCGGACGCTAGGCGCATCGAGGTACGATCACACAACGATATCCCCGAGCTGTTTGGATTCTCCGGTTCTGCAGAGGATTGGCTGTGGAATAAAAAGAACGTACTAATACTTGGTTCCAAAAAAGCACTGCAGGCGCGGCCCAATAGTAGAAGCTCCCACTGGATTGCCCCTTCGCAGTCCAATGGCTGCGCCATGTCCTGCTCGTATTGCTATGTGCCCAGGCGAAAAGGGTATGCCAATCCGATCACCACGTTTGTAAACATTGAAAAGATCATGGGTTATCTAGAGCGCCATGCTGGCCGTCAGGGCGCCAAGCCTACCGCCGATGAAATTGATCCGAAATATTGGGTGTATGAGATTGGAGAAAACGGGGATTGTTCTATTGATGCCACCATTTGCGACAACGTGAAAGATTTGATACAACTGTATACCCATATTCCCAACGGTAAATTAACTTTTGCCACTAAATTTGTAAATCCGGAAATGCTAGGATATGATCCTCAGCAAAAAACGCGTATACGTTTTAGCCTGATGCCGCATAAGATTTCCAAACTGGTAGACGTGCGCACTTCACCGATAAGTGACCGCATACAGGCGATGAACGATTTTGCTTCAGCCGGCTACGAGGTGAACGTCTCATTTGCTCCAGTCATTTACTACGAGAATTGGTTAGAAGATTGGAGAGAGCTGCTTACCGAGCTGAACGATTCTATTAACGAAAAGACAAAGCAGCAGCTATCTACCGAGATCATCTTTCTGACACACAATGAGGGTTTGCACGACGTAAATATGCTATGGCATCCCATGGCTGAAGAAGCGCTCTGGCGACCGGATATACAGCAGGTAAAATACAGCCAAACTGGGCAGCGAAACGTGCGGTACAAAAACAACATTAAACGGGAAATCGTAGGGCAATTGGTAGATCTATGTAAAGAATTAATACCATACTGCCAGATTAGATACGCGTTTTAGTGGATTAAAATACCTTTTTCAGCTGATAGTGGTATAATTTGAAACTAACACAACTAGTTGACGTTTTATTTAGAAACAAATATCTACACTATGGCAGAAAATAAGATTACAGCAACACAGAAGTTTGACGCTTCAGCAGAAAAAGTTTTTGCGGCATGGACAGAATTTGAGCAGCTCAAACAGTGGTGGAAACCTTTGGGTAAAACTTTGATAAAGATGGATCAGTCGGAAGGCTCAAATGACGTAGCCTATCATTTCTCGGACGGGGATAGTAGCGATGGTGATATGATGGTGAAAAGCGAATATGAAAAAATCGAAGAAAATAAACATCTAGTGTACTCGTGGAATTGGTATCTGAACGATGCGCCCGTTAAAGATGGCTTATATAAACTGGATGTCGAGTTTAGCGATACCGATGGTGGGTCTGAAATATCGGTAACCCAAAGCAATGAGTCGGAGGAGGAAGGCGTTCATCCGCACTCCCAGGGATGGGACGATGCCTTAAAAGAGCTTAAGGACTTTGTAGAAAATCACTAAATAATTTGAATAGTTCAAAATGACGAACAACCCATTGCCAGTAGTATAATCGGTCTACGAGCAGTGGGTTTCGTTTTTTTAATAATCTTACAGCATTTATCCATGAAACTAGAAACTGTCGATCTGGACATCACCGACTGGAAGCGCATACTGCTGGGCGAAGCACCTGCTGAATTTTTACTAGAGGTACTTATTAGGGCGCTAGTCATATACATCGTGCTGATCGTTGTACTAAACTTAATGGGCAAACGTATGACTGGGCAACTTGCGCTGGCAGATTTTGCCATTATGATCACAATGGGAGGGATAGTCTCGGTACCCATGCAAGTACCTGAAAGTGGCATCTTGCTGGGCATAGTTGTATTATCCTGCGCATTATTCTTTCACAAAGGGTTCAATATGCTATCGAGAATCTTCCCAAAGTTTGAAGATAGTACGCATGGTAAAGCAGCCATGCTTGTCAAAAACGGCATAATTCAGTGTGAAACAATGAAAACTAATAAGATATCCCAGCAACAGCTTTTTGCGGCACTTAGAAATGATGGTGTGTACAATTTAGGTTTGGTGCGAAGAGTCTATTTGGAACCGTACGGCCAATTTTCTATCTTACGTTTCAATGATTCTCGTGCAGGTCTATGTATTGTTCCGCAGGCGGATCAAGAGTGCGATGATCTGAAAGTAGTGGGCGAAAAAGGAAAAATAGTGTGCTCGGCCTGTGGCGCTGTAATAGAGATTAGGTCTGAAGAACCGTGCTCAAGCTGTCAAGGCGTTAACTTTGTTGGTGCAATCATATGAAATTTGATGAAATATATTTTGGGGATACTGCCCGGCTTTTGTTTGGTGAGGTTCCACCATCTTTCTTTCTAGAGGTAATTGTAAGGGTAGCATTTATATACCTCATTATTGTCTTTTCTGTTCGGTTGATAGGTCGCAGAATGAATTCCATGCTTTCGAAAGTCGAGTTGGCAGCAATGGTCTCATTGGCCGGAGCTGTAGGGGTTCCGTTGCAAGCCCCAGACCGTGGGTTACTCCCCGTAATAATAATTGCACTTGTTATCGTATTTTTCGAGCGGATCAGTTCTTGGCTATCAACGGAAAGCCCCTTAGTGGAAAAGGTTACCACAGGTGATATCACAACACTCATCCAAGATGGAGTGGTTAATCTTCAAGGATTAAAAAAAGTAAATATCAGCAGACAGCGCCTATTTGCAGAGTTAAGATCCGAAGGAATTTGTCATTTGGGAAGTGTGCAGCGTTGCTATATAGAAGCCAACGGAACTTTTAGTCTAAAGTTGCGCGACGAAGCTTTGCCAGGACTTTCCATATTGCCTGAATGGGACAAAGAGCTTGCAGAAGAATTAAAAAGCGAAGACGATTCGGAAGTATGTAGCATGTGCGGTGTTGCAAGAAATGCTAGCAAATCCTGCGATGGCTGCGGAGCAAATAGCTGGTTGCCCACCATAATTTGATAGTGTAAGGTTAAAACTTACTTTAAATATTAAAAGCAAATTTGAAGTGAATCCCGATTGCAGAATGGATACAAATGCTTGTCCTACAGAACGCAGATGGTTTAAAGAGCTTTGTATAATCTGTATTTGATCGTATTGATTTTCTGAAAAAGGTTATTAAAACAAAATACTTAAATTATATATCTGTACCGCAGTTTTACAAACTATTGATTCCATTATATGTGGTCAAGATAATCCACTATCATCCTGATCGGATCTGATATCGTACTAGGGATGGGGATGTCGAGAAGAATCCCAAAAGGTTCAATGGCTTCTTGGGGAAGATTTAGCGTGCGGATAGAAGTTGGGTAGCGTAGGCTGGCCCTGTTAAGTCGGATAATGTTCCTGTTGTAATCATCTATACAGCCCGGCAGCTCTGGGGGCACGGCGGGTCTGCGAACAGCACTTTTGTGTATAGCTATGATAACCTGAACCGACTGCTGAGCGGAGCCGGCTCAGAACGTGCGGTAATGGCCGAAACATTTAGCTATGAAGATATGGGCAATATCCGGGTAGACTTACCTGTTTTTCAGACAAAATTAAAAGTGTCAAATTAGTTCGTTATATATTATGAGAAAAGAGCAAGTTTTCAGAACATCAAATCGTCAATATCTCAAAGAATACGAGTTAGGCAAGGCACCCAAGGATATCCGTAGAGAACATGGTATTTCCGCCCCGACTTTCTACCAATGGAAGCAAAAGTACAGAGGTATGGATGCGCAACGCCTTAAAGAGTTAAAGTACTACAAAAAGAAAATGCTCGTTTAAAACGGATGTTTGCAGATTTGAGTTTGGACCACCCTATTTTAAAAGATATAATTGAAAAAAGCGCTAAAGCTTTGTGAACGTAAGGAGCTGGTCGATGGGGCAATGAAAGAGCGAGGGATCAGTATTCACATAGCCTGTAAGATTGTTTGCATGAGTCGTAGTATGTAGTACTACGTTCATAAAAAGAACGATCAAACGGTTATTTCAAAGTTAATGGATCTTGCGGCTCGTTATCCTGCCCGCGGGTTCCAGACCTATTATGGTAAGATACGTCTAGAAGGTCTTTTGTGGAACAGAAAAAGGGTACTTCGGGTTTATAGAAATATCAATTTAAAGCTCAGAATCAAACGCAAACGCCGCATTCCCTCAAGGATTAAAGAGAAGCTCTTCGTTCCCGGATCAGTTAATGAAACTTGGTTGATTGATTTTCTAAGCGACTCGCTGGCCGTTGGCAGAAGGTTTGCGGTGCTCAATATCATCGATAATTATAATCGTGAGTCATTAATAAATGAAGCATTCTATTCAATACCGGAGGTTAGACTGGTACAAAAAATAAAGGAATTGATCATGGATAGATCTACACCCAGGCGAATTAGAACAGACCACGGTCCTGAATTTTTGTCAAAGGTCTTCACTGACTTCTGTACTGAAAACGGAATTGAACTGCAATATATACAACCTGGAAAGCCCGCTCAAAATGCTTACATCGGACGGCTGAATCGAACAGTTAGAGGATATGTACTAGACGCATACCTGTTTGATTGGCTAACAGAAGTTAATCCTATTGCTTATGAGTGGCAGATTGATTACAATGCAGACCATCCATATACAGCCCTAAATGGAATAAGTCCGTGGTTATACGCTAAAGAATATTTAGTTTCTTAATGCGTATTTTTATATTTATTCAATGTTTGAAGAACTGGAAGGCTTCAAAAACAAGTAAGTCTACCGCCTTACCGAGCTAATGAGCGTTAAATAGAATTTTTTTGATCACTTCAAAATCTGGGTTAATATAATTTTAATAAGTTAAATAGTTATATCTACGAAAGACACGCGCAACATCGAATAATTAATACATCCCTTATAGAGATCTAGTTAGGTAAGCCTGCTAAATGTGCATGATATATTTTATATTTTCTGTAACCTTTTGCCTCATTTAGGAATCATATCTACAAAAAGTAATATGGAAAAACTTATTATGTTCATTGCCCTGACATTCATTCTCCTATTGTTTGGTTTTTTAACCTGGTATTTCGCACATAAAGCAAGACATAAGGAAAAAATGCTCATGATTGAGAAGGGTCTTTACATAGATAAAGAGAAACTGGGAGTACCTTGGTTTAAATTGGGGATAGTAGTACTCGGCTTAGGTTTTGGTTTGCTTGTTATCGGGCTCTTAGCAAAAAATGGCCTATTAAAAGGCCCCGGCTCTATTCCGATCGGAATTCTGAGTATAAGTGGTGCATTATCATTAATTATTGCTCATTATGTTCAAAGAAAGTAATCCATAGAATGATGGAGGAAATCTATATAAAGAAAATTTGTGAAGGAAATTCTGATGCCTTTAAGTACATCATTGATAACTATAAAGATATGGCATTTTCAATAGCTAGCTCAATTCTTAAAAATCAATATGAAGCTGAGGAAGTTGTGCAGTGCGCCTTTATAAAGGCATATAAAAATATTAAAAGCTTCAGGAACAATTCCAAATTCAGCACTTGGTTCTACCGCATTGTAGTGAATGAGTCTTTCCTTTATCTGAAGAAAAAAAAGAAACATCTTAATATAACCTACGAAGAATTAGATACCGAGGTATTAGATGAAGACCAGTTTAACCTTATAATACAAGAAGAGCAAGACATATTGATCAAGGAAGGATTGAAAAGGCTGAATTCAAATGAAAGTTTAGCTTTGCGCTTATTCTATTTAGATGAACAAAACATAAAAAATATAACTGAAATCACTGGATGGTCTGAATCCAATGTTAAAACCCTTCTGCATAGGGGAAGAAAAAATATGCTGAGCATTATCAATCATTTAATGAAATCAAAATTTTAAGAAATATGGCCAAAGAATTTACAAATGATCCTTTTTTCTCCAAGATAATGAGTAGAGGAAAATTGACTATTTCTAACGATCATTTTAAAAAAGATTTATTAAACAGGATTGAATATAAAAATTGGAAGGATAAGTATTTTGCTAAACATCGAGTTTTTAGTATTCTATTTTTTGTCCTTGGTATTTCTTTGGGTTGTTGGAAATTTGATTTCCTCACGGAATCAGTACAACACACATTAAATATTTCATTCTATCAGACCGTATTACTCGCCCAAACATTTATTGTTTTATTTATTTTATTTCAAGTAAATAGCATTCTTAAATTAATTTTTAATACCTAAATCTGTATGAAAAAATTATTCATCTTAACTATGATATTGCAATGTATCATGGGCAGGGAGATCTTTGCCCAAAGTTTAAATGTTAAAGGTAAAATCCATACCAACGACTCTTTAATGATTCTCTTTGGGGATGGAATTAAAATTGACACCCTAATGTCTACTAATGGAGATTTTTATTTTCAACGAGACATGAAGCATCCAGAACTTGTTACCATTGTTGCTATTAAAACTAAATCAAATGAATATGTAAAAAAGGATTTTTTTATCGGTGACGGGGAAGTGCACTTTAACTCCGAATTTGATGAGGTAAACAGTACGAATGTGGAGATGACAGATAGGAAAGCACAGATCAAGTATAATGAATTTAAAAGTAGATTCAACCCTCTTGTTAAAATGGCAAGAAGTGTTATAGATTCAAGCTATGTAGAAGGGAAAACTGACGTTGAACAAAAAATTTATAAAAAATTATATGACAGAATTGTAGATATTCAAAAGGAAGTTGCTAAGGAATTCGTCTTTGAGAATACGGACAATATAGTCGGAGCTTTTATACTAGCAAATTACCTACAAGGTATAGATAACAAAGAAATAGAGAATATAATCAATCTTTTCGACCACGATTTATTGAATTCTAAGTACCTTACAAAGGTTAATGACCGACTTAAAATGGAGGCACATTTGGAAGAAGGCCTAATTGCTCCCGATTTCAATTTAAAAAGTGAGAATGGACAGCAAATTAATGCCAAAGATCTGTTAGGTAAACATACAGTGCTAGACTTTTGGGGTTCATGGTGTGCGCCTTGTATAGCCGGAATGCCAAAAATGAAAGAATACTTTCAGAAATATGGAGATAAAATCAATTTCATTGGAATTGCTTGTAAAGATGAAGAAGTAAATTGGAGATCGGCAATAATTGAAAATCAGCTAAGCTGGTCGCAATATCTAAACAGTTCTCAAAAAGAAGATCTAACTCATAAATTTCAAATAACTGCCTTTCCGACAAAAATTATTATTGATCCAGACGGTAATATTTTAAAAATATTCATAGGTGAAACTGAAGATTTTTATAACCACATTGATCAAATATTTTCCAATATCAAATAAGAAGGGATCAATGGCATTACCCTGTTTTAACGCCATTGATAACTGCTATAATTTATGAAGATTTACATTAGCAATTGTCTCAAAAAACGAATAAAATCTTTTGATTGTAAAAAGGCAAAGCCCCAGGCGACCTGAGGCTTGGCAAACTTTTGTATTTTAATTGATTATCAGTCGCCGGGGTTTTGTTCGAGACTGTTGTTACCTGATATAGCTTCGGTAGGTACCGGAAAGCGGTGTAGATGCTTCGAACTCGAAGTTTGATGATCTCACCAAGCTTCGGTAGCAAATGCATCCCACCGGATCAAGTAGGTCCTCCGCCGTCCTTCGCCCAAGAATTCAATGCTCCAATCGTCCAGGAAGCGGTATTTATCCAGATCGGCTATCGTTACCGGATCTGGATCAACGCCAGCCGTAAAATTCCTCTTACGCACGATATTGATGAGTTCTGCGGCGCCAGCGATATCTCCGCTTCCCCATTTGCATTCCGCGAGCATATAGTATACTTCCGTCAACCGGATGGCCGGGTTATGATAAGGTATTAGCGCTGGTGCATGTGTGTTTTAGGATGTTTATTTAGCAGAACGGTCCTGGAACCAACGAGAACAAATCCGCGCAAGTACACAAGCCTCCAATCACAGACCGTAGCATCTGTCTCGATAAACGAAGGTATCAAGACAGATGCTAGTTAAGATTTAATATACCGCAAGATAGACTTCGCTTTGAAAGCATGTCAATCTTATTTTATTGTATTGATATGTACTATTTTTCTAAGCTGTATTCCTGTACGCAGATAATCGGCTTTGCAAATATTTACGCATATGGTGAATCCGCGTTTTGACAGTTCCTTCAGGCAATGAATAGATCTTAGATAGTTCCCTGTATTTATAGCCCTCCGTGTATCTCAAAAAAAGCTCATAATATTCGTTAGGATATTTGCTCAGTAAATTTTTTACATCTTTTTCCAGAAAGGTTTTATTGGCGAGATTATGCGTTGATGGTTCCAAGTACCCATCACCTTTAAATCCATTTATCTGATAGTTCTCATAACGTATCCGTTTCTGGTTCCTTCGGTAGCTATTAATGTAAACATTTTTCATGATGACATAAAGCCAAGCGATGAGGCGAGGGTTATTAAAATATTTCTCATAAAATTTCATTGAAAGAGCGAGGGTTTCCTGGACGAGTTCCTGTATTTCCTCAGCGTCTTTGGTAAATTTCAAGGCTATATTCTTTAAAATTGGAGTATTTTCCTTAATTGCGCATGTTAAATCTCTATTGGTCATAATATGTTTTTAGTTGATGTACTTATTCGCTACAAAAACAATGCACTATATTTCCTTAAAAACGCTTGAAAAATTACTATATAGAGCGTGACCATAAATTACCTACTCATTACGTATTTTTCACCATTTATTCTCAGCTGGTACAAGTAATCTGGAACGAATTAGATTTCCAAAAAAAATCCATGAAAAATATACGTATTTCGCGTAGGTATTTTAAATTCAAATCAAGAAGAAGTTCCGAAAGCTAGCCTAACCCTACGCTTATAGCTTCGATGGCACGTGGTCGTAAGATCGTGAGCTTGTATAGTACTTTACATGTTTTAAGACTTTTTTATTGTATATGTATCAGGGGTATGGTTTAAACGGGGATATGAATTTAATGCTTTCCTTTTTTTTGAAGCACATCTGAACTTTTAGAGTCTTCAGAAATACATTCAGCGTCGCCAATTTAAAAAAAAATTAATCAGAGGTTACAGTGGAAAAAACAAATATATGAATATGCTTTAATGTCTCTCTGAGCAAAATGTTTAGAACTTGGATCGAGAAGATAAGCAAGGGTATCAAATCATTAATTGCACACAAAGTTACTTCGCCAGGTTGATACGCGACTGTGGCTTGAGCCATCACACCTAAACAGCAACTGCTGTAAAATGGGTATCCATCCGTGATGGAACCTCCATCACTGCGTTCATTTTCCATTGTTGCTGTTTGCTTAATCAACCTCTTAGCTTGTGGGGAGGGGGTGTTAATTAATTTTTAATTTTAAAATCTCATCTCATGAAGAATGTAGCAAACAACCTAGCGCAGAACAAAAAACAAATGGCATTTGCCAATGAACTAGCACTGACCTACAAGAAAACAGAAATTTTAGCCGATCATCAATACCACTGTATCAATTCATCCAAGAAAGTAGCAGGATTACTTCGCAATATTTGGGACCTAGATGATCTCGAAATCCGTGAGTCATTTTACCTGTTATGTTTTTCGAGTCAACTCAACCTACTGGGATTCCAGATCGTTGCCAAGGGAGGGCTTGATGCTGTGGTAGTCGATCTGCGGATACTTTTCTCAACAGCGCTGCTTTGCAAAAGCTGCTCAATAGTGGTTGCACATAATCATCCCAGCGGCACATTGAAACCGAGCGGCGCAGATCGCGAATTGACAACAAAGATCTGTGAAGCTGGAAATCTATTCGATATTCGTCTTAATGACCACATCATATTGACAGCTGATAGTTATTTTTCATTTCGGGATGAAGGTTTATTATAAGCCCTTACCCGATCTTGACTAAAGCGTTTATCAGCACCTTAAGGTACGGCGTATTTGCTGGCGGCAAGTACAATGGAAGCGAAATTCATCTTATTAAGTGGGGAAGTTCGTTCTGGCTTGGGCTTTTAAGCATTTTCTCTAGAAAATGTTAAAGCTAATAGACTTGTGAAGGATCTGCGTTAGCAAGCCAATGTTTTACCTCGAAGAGCACGGCGAAGACTTTTTTTTGAGATTTACCCTTAATCCTGTTAGCTATATTAAAATAATGCCTTTGCCATTCCAGAATTTTATCGGAAGGATCGTGTTGAAGAAATATTAAAAATGATAGGTCGGGGGAATAATGTTCGTTTTTTTTTTAGTTTGAAACTGATGCACATCACCTTTGAATCCAAATAATAGCTGTACATTTAAGCAATTGAGGTGCCCCTCCCCGGGGCATATTTTCATAAGCAGATGCTCTCCATGGTGACATGGAGAGCTATTTTAATTAGGAATAAACTTGTAAAAGCTTTCAAATTCAATTAAATTGCAGGTTCTGGTACGTACACATTAAAGGTTTGCTGATCCCCTGTTAACAAGATTGTTTAACAATTTATCCTGTACTTTTTTTGATTGCATTATCATAGTAATCCGTTGGTTGCTTCCGGGTTGCAAAACATAGTCCCGAATCTATCTCACTTAATGCTTTGAAAAGCATTATAAATTCTAAGCTTGCATAAAATTTTTGGATCAACGCATACAGCAAGCGTTGCGTTTATTTTGAATTTTACCAACTATACGCTTATTGAATTTTAACGAGATTAAGGATATCTCGCTGCTGATAATACCCTGCCGCACGCTACCTTCGGGCGGCAAACTTAGCTCTTCTTTTAAACTAATCTCAGGCTCATATCTGCGCTGCTCTGATTGGCGTAGCATTATGCCGCGCATAACCCCTGATCGTAACCACTGGCTGCTATATGGCAAGAGAAGCGGCTTTTGCATCTATAGAAACGTTGGGCGGAATTACTGATCTCTACGGTGAGCGTATAAGATGTTAGGTACGTTGATGCCGTTTAAGTAATAAAAGACTTTATGGAGATAGCAATCTTTCAATAGAATTGCGGTTGAAACCTATCAAGCATTCATGGATGGAAAAAGCAAAATGGTTGATTAGTTTTGGAATTCATCACCGCAAAGGTTAAACCTCCCGGTACTCCTAACTGTCGAGCTGATTGGAGGCATTCTTTTGCTACATTGCTAATTTACTAAGCGAACCTTTTTCAGATGATTATATGAGGAGTTATTGCGTTCAGTGCAAGATCTTAGCTTTACTATTTTTTGATAAGGCAGTATGGAATCTTCGCTTTGGTAGTAGTAATATTCTGCATCACTCGTGGCGGACCTTTGTATAAGATCAAGCTACACAACAAGCCTAGAGTACGTGGTAATAAATGCATACATGCTCGAGAAACCAACACCTTACATACATGTCGCTTGACAAGTTAGATAGAACTAATTTAATTTGCCCAGAGTCCTCTTTTGTGCAGATGTTTGCTATTCACTATTATATTTCAACTTCGATGAAGTCGGGCACTATTTTGATATCGGATTCTGAATCGAAAACTAGGTTGCCGTTATACCAAACCTTTGAATACCGAACAACATTTTCTGTTTTTAAAAAATTTGAAGTTATCGTATCTGTCCTTCCTGTGACTAATGACAGAAGGGTTTTCGCACCGGATGTCTTGTCACTGCAAAGATGTACTTCCAGAATTTTTTCGCCATTAAGTTCAACTATGCGATACCCTTTTGGAAAGGTCACATTAGCATATGGATAATCGATAGCGATATCGTTTGTGACGTATTGCACATTGATTGCTGAGGTATCTAAACCATTTTTGCGAAGTACATTGCTGCCATTTCTATTAAACTTGATCTTTAAAATGTCGATACGTGCATCCTCAGAAACAATTGACCCATTTTTTGCGCACGAGGAGATAACAAGGCAAATTATAATGCTTAGAAAGCTGTTTCTCATTTCAATATACATTTATATATTTAGCAATCACTAAATTATGAAAAAAGATGAATAGATGTAACTTTAACTTCTTCAATGCGATAGTTATTATACTATTTACATCAGTGATTTACTGTACAAAGTTGGAACGATCATTCAATGAGGAGCTTATGGATTCAAATAGACCGTGACGTGTGAGCGTATTAAGTTGGTTGCATGTATTTCTCTTTTACTTGATTATTTTTTGGCAGGGAATTGCTATAAAAAAGAAAGGTCAAACTTTGTACGTCGACTAACTTAGCAACCTCGGTATAGCATTTCACATAACATGATGATATAAGAACTGCAACAAACGGCCAATATTATATCAAGATTTCGTATACCCTAAGTATGCTTAGAATTATGTATTTCTAGAAAAAGTTTTTTTGGATATTCTGCCAAGTGCACATCAACCTAAAAAGGACACGCAATTATGTAGGGAATAGTGATGTAATCTCCCTGCATTCTCAGTAGTTTTGTAATCCTGTCGTGGATTGAAATACATTAATTAGATAGCTTAGATAAACGTTAGGTTCTTTTTGTAGTAGGATGGATTTACATGCATATTTTTCTTGAAACACTTCGAGAAGTGGAAGCGATCAGCAAATCCGCATTCGTAGGCTATTTCATCGATATTTTTGTTGCTATGATGTATCAGGTCAAGTGCATTCTCAATTTTCTTTTTTGCCACGTACTGCTGTATGGTTACTCCTGTACAGTTCTTAAAAAGGCGGGCAAAAGAATTGGGGGCCATGTTAACCATGCTGGCAAATTCTTGGTTTGATAGCGACCGGTTTTTGTTATGTTCGATAAATTTCATCACCGAGGATATCCGCTGGTCTATAGGGTACGCTTCCGGCAGGATACTCTCTAGCTGCAGCACGCACGAGCTGATAAGGGCATTGATCTTTAGACAGTCAAAGAAACTGAAGTGATTCCGCTGGATGCAGGTTTGTATGATCTGCTCCACCAGCATATTTTGCTCCGCATTTTTTTTCAGGGCGTAGATTCCGGGTTTTGCATAATCCATAGGGAATCCCAAGGTGAAGTGCATGAATAGGTGATCCACCTTGGAGTTAGCGCCTATCGACCCTATGTCATCTGTTTCCGTGAACTGCCGCCCAGCAATATTCTCCGAAGTTTTAGGGCTGTCCTCATCAGATAAGAAGCCCGCGAATGCTGTGTTTGGCGGAATGATCACCAGTGTTCTTTTGTTTAGCAAAACGAGCTGATTTTGAAATCTTATTTTAGCACCTTCGATAGAATTGTAATAAATCCGCCAGAAAGGCACCGATAGGTCAAGACAATCCCATTCGTTTAATATCCAATATCTGCAACATAATAATTTAATATTAATTTCCTTAAACTTCTGCCTGGTGTCGGACGGATCTATTTTTACTTTCTCTGGTACTCTGTGGTTCATGACGTGTTTATTTGGTACATATAATGGTTGAACTCGTATATCGATATTTTAAATTTTATTTAAGTACTTTATATCGAATATTTTAAACGCTATATACAATTATAAATTAGGAATAAAAAGCAATTACATTTTAGTAAGCAAAATGTGACATAAAATGTCATCCTGTTTTGCAGATATCATATTGGTTGGATTATAACTAATATATAATTGAATTATTCCATTTTTTTTATGGCTGATTACTATTTTGACTAAGCCGCTAACTAATTAAAAAACTATGAAATCACATTTTACACCAGTCCTTTTTACCCTATTTTTGCTAATTTTTTTTAGCTATCTTGGTGTTGCGCAGCAAGCAAAACCGGCTGCTAAAACCATTTTGAATACGAAAGCTAACGGATTTAGGGGTATCTGGTATATGATCCAGCCAACGGGAAATGAATATGCCTTTAAGTACAGTGGCGGTCTCGGAACTTATCCTGCCAACCACCGGCCCTTTGCAATCTACTCCAAAGAATCCAACAGGACATTCTTCTGTTATGGGGGCACGGACGAGCGCAACAGCACCCTGCTGCACAGCGTATCCTATTATGACCACCGTACAAAAAAAGTAGCCAATCCCACCATCGTTCTCGATAAGAAGACCATCGATGCACATGACAATCCCGTAATCTCTATCGATGCATCGGGATACGTATGGATATTTTCCACTTCGCATGGCGTGGAGCGGCCCTCGTATATCTCTCGCTCAAAGAGACCATACGACATCGCGGAGTTCGAGCTTGTAGAGGCGACAGAAATAGTTGGCGGCATGAAAAAGCCGTTTACCAACTTCTCTTACTTTCAGGTGTATCATGACAAGGATAAAGGCTTCCTGGCGCTTTTTTCTAGGTACGATGCCAAACACCGCCGGGTGATAGGCTACAACACCAGTAAAGACGGTAAAAACTGGGATGAATGGAAGGTACTGGCAAATATTGAGGGCGGTCACTATCAGGTGAGCGCATTGGCAGGCGGTAAGATTGGTGTAGCCTTTGATTTCCACCCCAATGGGAAGGGACTCGACTATCGTACCAACCTCTATTATCTGGAGAGCTCGGACTGGGGGCAGTCTTGGCGAACCTTGGATCAGCAGCTGGTCGATGGTCCGTTGACCGAGCGCGAGAATATCGCCCTGGTGCAGGACTTCACGCCCGATAAGCTTAACAACTACCTGCTGGACATTAATTTCGATGAAAAGGGAAATCCATTGATCCTATCTGTTACCAGCAAAGGTCCGCAGCCCGGTCCGCAGAACGGTCCCCGGGACTGGCATCTTTTCCACGTGGGGAGGCGATCAAGCAAGTGGGTAAATACCGTGGTCACCTCCTCGGACAGCAATTATGATATGGGTTCCATCTATAGCGAGGGAAAGTGGAGGGTGCGCATCATCGGACCAACAGAGACCGGTCCACAGGCCTTTAACCCCGGCGGGGAGATCGCCGCATGGGTAAGCCATGATGGTGGAGAACGCTGGAAACGCGAAAAACTACTTACCAGCAAAAGTGAGCGCAACCACGGCTACCTGCGCCGCCCAAATAATGCCATAAATGACTTCTATGGACTCTGGGCAGATGGAGATGGGCGCAAAGAGTCTATATCATACATCTATTTTACCAACAAAAAAGGCGAAGTATTTAGGCTTCCCAGCAGCGGCACGACGGAATTGCTGACCCCAGAAAAGGTGAGAAAATAACCGAGAAAATATAGAGCTATACCAAATTGAAGAAACCATGAACAAAGTACATCTTATAACCCTCTGTTTTTTACTAACGGCCATCTACGCGTTCAGTCCGCTAAAGGGGCAGGAGAAATTTACCCTGCAGCAGGCAGATGCAAGTTTGCAGCATGCCGTGCAGCAGATCAAGGTGCTTGCCGAGCGCTCTGCCGAGGGGATGTTGCCAAAGACTTACGATAAGGGAAAAAATTTTGATTCCGAGTCGGGCTGGTGGACATCGGGTTTTTACCCCGGCACCCTTCTGTATCTATACGAATATTCCGGTGAGGAGTCGCTCCTTCACTTGGCCAGGGAAAAACTGAGGCTGCTGGAGAAGGAGAAGTATAATACCACCACCCATGACCTGGGCTTTATGTTGTACTGCAGCTTTGGAAATGCCATGCGCATCACGGGCGATACCGCAGCTTACAGGGAGATCCTGCTGAAAGGAGCCGAGTCGCTGGCCACACGCTACAGCCCCATAACCAAGGCGATACGTTCTTGGGACTTCGATAACTTCCCGGTGATCATCGATAATATGATGAACCTCGAGTTTCTCAATAGCGCCTCGCGGTTAAGCGGTGATAGACACTTTGCCGATATTTCGGTTATCCACGCCAACACCACCATGTTGAACCACTACCGTAAGGATTATAGCTGTTACCATGTGGTGGACTATGATCCCAAAACCGGAAAGGTCATAAAGAAAAAAACAAATCAAGGAGCCTTTGATGAGTCTGCCTGGGCCCGCGGGCAGGCATGGGGCCTGTACGGATACACGATGATGTACAGGGACACCGGCGATAGGAAGTACCTGACATTTGCCAAAAAAATCGCCAGCTACATGCTCAAGCACCCCAATATGCCAAAAGACCTGATCGCCTATTGGGATTATGATGCGCCGGATCTACCTGACGATAGCAAGTATGCCCAATATGTAGACTACCGCGATGTCTCGACCGCCTCATTAACCGCCTCGGCGCTGCTGGAGATGTCAACGATGGTCAAGGGCAAGCTCTCCCGATATTATAGGGAAACAGCTGAAAGGATCCTGTATAACCTGTCTACCGATCGCTATACCGCAAAGCAGGGCACCAATGGGGGCTTTCTGTTGATGCATAGCGTCGGTTCCATACCTCACAACAGTGAGGTGGACGTGCCATTGAGCTACGCAGATTATTACTATGTCGAGGCGCTGCTGCGATACAAAAACTATTATCACGCATCAAATTAAGGTTGTCATGGGAATAAAGATCAAATATTTGGGACTGCTGGCCCTGCTGGTTTTCATCATGAGTGCCTCCCGATGTGCTGCCCAGCAGTTCGAAAGGAACTGGGGGTCGCTGGACGCTAGGCCTATACCAGCGTGGTGGTCAGAGGCCAAGTTCGGCATTTTTGTGCATTGGGGCCTTTATTCGGTGCCCGCCTACGCTCCGGTAGATGAGGTTGATGGTGTTTATGAGAAATATGCTGAGCACTACCTGATGCGTCTAATGGAAAAAAATAAGCTTTTTACCGCGTACCATACACAGCGCTATGGCGAAGGGGCAAGCTATGCCAACTTTGCACTTATGTTCCGCGCGCAGTCCTTCGAGCCTGAGAAATGGGCCGACCTTTTCAAAAGTTCAGGTGCGGGATATGTCGTGCTTACCTCCAAGCACCATGACGGGTTCTGTCTGTGGCCGAGTGCGCAGAGCAATGGCTGGAACAGCAAGGACCTGGGACCAAAAAGGGATATAATTGGCGATCTATCGGCCGCTGTCCGCAACACGGGGCTGCGCTTTGGACTTTACTATTCGCTGCTGGAGTGGACCAATCCACTTTACAGCGCAGGAGATATGGATGCTTGGGCGAGCGGCCATATGATCCCGCAGATGAAAGACCTCGTGGAGCGCTACCGTCCGGAAGTATTCTTTGCCGACGGAGAGTGGGACTATACCAGCGAGCAGCTTAAGAGTACGACTTTCCTGCAGTGGCTGTACAATGAATCCTCGGTCAAAAACACCATTGTTATCAACGACAGATGGGGTAAAGAGACCCGCAGTAAGCATGGCGGGTATTATACCACGGAGTACGATCTTATAGGCGATACGCTGACCAGCGGCAGCATCGAGCACCCTTGGGAAGAGAGCCGCGGGATCGGTACCTCCTATGGCTACAATAAGTTCGAGACGACAGCCCATTATTTTTCGGGCAAGCAGTTGATCGATCTGTTGATCGAGAAGGTCAGCGGTGGGGGCAATTTGCTGCTGAACGTCGGCCCGGATGCTGATGGTTTGATACCGGTGGTGATGCAGGAGCGTTTGCTGGCAATAGGTCAGTGGCTGGCCGTCAATGGTGAGGCTATCTATGGGACCACTGCCTGGCACGAACGCCCCAAGCAGCAGGACCGAGGTATATACTTCACCAAAAAAGGCGGTGACATCTATGTTATCTGTACGAAATGGCCCCAAGGGGAGATCAGCGTACCAGGGTTGGGCAAGCGTGTGAAGAAAGTGCAGATGCTAGGTACGGATATCCCGGTACGTTTTAAGGTGGGCAAGGGCCAGTTGCGGATCACCCCCCCGGCGATCAATCCTGCTACGGCTCCCTGCGTGCATGCCTGGGCCTTTAAGCTCACTCTGGCGCCCTAGATGGATAGGACGTTGTGACGAGCGCTAACCAATATGAAAAACATACCTATGAGAAGATACCTAACAAAAACATTGCTTTTATGCAGCCTGGGCTTTGGAGCCGCGGCGCAGGAGCTTCCTGTCCCCAACAAAGTGCAGCTGGATTGGCAGAAATTGGAGACTACCGCTTTTATACATTTCACGGTCAACACCTATACCGGGAAGGAATGGGGCGACGGGACCGAGGATCCCTCGATTTTCAATCCTGTGGATTTCGATGCCGATAAGATGATCAGGATCCTGAAGGAGACGGGATTCAAGATGGCAATCATTACGGCAAAACATCACGATGGATTTTGCCTCTGGCCGACGGCCTACACCGACCATTCGGTCAAAAAAAGCCCATGGAAAAATGGACAGGGAGATATTGTAAGGGAGATCGAGCAGGCATGCCGCAAGCATGGTATACAATTTGGATTCTATCTATCTCCCTGGGATCAGAACCATCCCAGCTATGGTACCCCTGCCTACAACTCCTTTTACAAAAGCCAGCTTAGGGAGCTATTGACCAACTACGGCGAAATCGCCGAGGTGTGGTTCGATGGTGCCAAGGATAAGAAAGCGGTGGATATGGAGTACGATTTTCAGGCTTACTGGGCGCTGGTGCGTGAGCTGCAGCCCGCAGCGGTGATATTTTCGGACGTAGGTCCCGATGTCCGCTGGGTGGGCAATGAAAAAGGGGTAGCCGGGGATACGATGTGGTCAACCATAAACATCAGGCCCGAGGATGCGCCGGGCAAGATGTCGCCGGCATACCTGAATGTCGGAGACCCCGAAGGCAGCCTCTGGATCCCCACGGAAACGGATGTTTCGATCCGCCCCGGTTGGTTTTACCATAGCGAGGAAGATGATATGGTGCGCTCTCCGAAAAATCTGGTAGATCTTTACTACAGCTCGGTGGGCCGCAATAGCCTGCTGCTGCTCAACATACCGCCCAACAAGCAGGGGAACTTCGCCCTGAAGGATGTGGAGAACCTCTACGCTTTTCGGGCCATACTTGATGAGACCTTTAAGACAGATCTGGCCAGTGGCAAAGTCGACCGTGCCCTGAGCGATAGGCGTTTGGATAGTTACCTCGAGCTGAGCCAGGGCAAGGCCCTGGAGACGGACCTAAAAAAGGAGGTTTCCTTTGATCGGATCCTTCTGCAGGAGAATATTGCCCAAGGGCAGCACAGCGCCCAGGGTCTTATCGAATATTGGGACGGTAGCACATGGGAGGAGCTTGCGCAGTTCACTACGATCGGTTACAAGCGCCTGTTGAAAGTACCCCTTACCAAGACCCGCAAGATCAGGGTAACGATCAATCAGGCACTACAGCCTGTCCAGCTTGCTGAGATAGGGCTGTATAAGGCATCCGAAAAAGAATAGAATAGCCCACGGGGGCAAATAGAAGAATAATCCATTATAAACCAATTCAATAAACATATGATGTATACAACAACGAAGCTCTGGCTAGGAAGGTTGGGTGCTGGTTCGTGGTTTGTTTTCCATAGTATCGGCCTAATCGCCCATGAAAGCCACACTGCCGCAGCAGGCATCGAGATCGATGTGCCCGGCAAGACCGATGATCGATCGGTCACAGCGCGTACCTATCTGCCCTATCAGCAGACTACCCGTATCCAGGGTAGGGTCGTTGATGAGGCGGGCACTGTACTTGCCGGTGTGGGCATACGCCTTCGGGGGGGCAACGTAACAACGGTAAGTGATGTCGATGGAAATTTTGTCATAAATGTACCCCAGAAAACAGGTACGCTGGATTTTACCTATATCGGCTTTCTGGATCTCGGACAGCCTTTTAGCGATGGGCAGACCGTGCTGAACGTTACCCTGCGTCCGGACGTATCGGCCATCGACGAGGTCGTCGTGGTGGGCTACGGCACGCAAAAGAAGGTCAACCTGACCGGGGCCGTGGCCAGCGTGACCTTTGATGAGAAGATCAACAGCAGGGCGATCTCCAACGTTTCCACCGCCTTGAACGGACTTCTTCCCGGACTTGCCGTCAACCAGTCCAGCGGGATGGCGGGGAACAACAACTCGCGGCTGCTTGTTCGCGGGCTGGGGACGGTCAATGGGGACAGTGGTCCATTGATCGTGGTGGATGGCATGCCCGATGTGAACATCAACAGGTTGAACATGCAGGACATCGAAAGCGTATCGGTGCTCAAAGATGCAGCCTCCTCGTCGGTCTACGGATCGCGCGCTTCGAATGGCGTTATCCTGATCACCACGAAATCCGGCGCCGGGAAAAAGCCGACGCTGACGTTCAATATGAGCCTGGCCACCCAGAAGCCCACAAATGCGATCGGGTTTATGGCCGATTATCCCCGCTCGCTGATGGTGTTCCGCAACGGCGAGTCCATGCGAAACTCGTACGCCAACGCCAGGTACCGCTATGGTACCATCGAGGAGTGGATGGCTCTGGGCATGATCGACCCCCTCAATTACCCGAATACAGACTGGTTCGACCTTGTCATCAGGGATGGGGTACAGCAGAATTACAATATTTCGGCAAATGGGGGCAACGATGTTTCGAATTTCTATATCTCGGCTGGTGTGCTCGATGAACGCGGACTGCAGGTAGGCAACGATTTCAAGCGTTACAATGCGCGCGTGAACTACGACTATAAGATCCGTAAGAATATCAACGTGGGTGCCAAGATCAATGGTGACTGGTCCGACTACAGATTCCCCATCGACGCTGGTTTCACCGGTGGCAGCCGCGGTACTGGCGGATATGACCTTCGCTTTGCCGTTCCGGGCATCACGCCCTACGATCCGGTGACGGGATACTATGGCGGGGCAATGGCATACGGCGAAGATATACAGGTTTTCAATCCGCTGTCCGTTTATAACAACGAGATTTCAAAGAGAAACCAAAAGCAGTTCAATGGGGTTTTTTTCGTGAACTGGGAGCCTATCGAAGGATTAAAGGGTAGCATTGACTACTCCCTGAATTATGGAGACCAGTTTACCGTAAAGGCAGACATCCCCAACCAAGCATACAATTTTCAACAAAATAGGATGACCGGACGCTATTATGTGCTTGATAATGCCGGAGTGGAGAATACCACCTCCAGCAATTACAAGACCATGGCCAGCGCACGTGTGAGCTACAACAAGAAGATCACGACCGACCATGAGATGACCATTTTGGGCGTCTACAGTGAGGAGTTCTGGCATACGCGCAATCAGTTCGGCTCGCGCTTGGACCGCCTGCACCCCTCGCTCGAGGAGTTGAATGCGGCGCTGCCGACCACGCAGGTTGCTACGGGCAGCTCATCGAAGGAAGGCCTACGCTCGTACATAGGACGCTTGAACTACAGCGCCTTTCAGAAATATCTTTTGGAAGCAAATTTCAGGTATGATGGATCTTCAAAATTTTATCCAGGGCATCAGTGGGGCTTCTTTCCTTCGGCATCTGTCGGTTGGCGATTTACCGAGGAGAGCTTCCTGAAGGTGCTTAAGGATATCGGGATCGAAAGCGGAAAGCTCCGTGGGAGCTATGGAAGCTTGGGGAACAATAATATCGTCACTAACCTGTACGAACAGCGCGAAGTCCTCACCCAGTACAATTACCTGTTGAATACCACAGGATCTGCGACCATATATAGGGGCTTTGGCAATGACCGTCTGATAAACCGCGCTTTCAGCTGGGAGAAGACCAATGTGATGAACATCGGGCTGGACTTCGTGGTACTCAGCAACAGGCTGTCTGCAGAGTTCGACTATTATGACCGCGTGACCAAGGGTATGGCCGAGAATTTCGATATCTCCATGCACATCTCTGGTATGTACAGGGCACCGCGCCATAATATCGGCCAGATGCGCAACAGGGGGATCGAGGGAAATCTGACCTGGACCGATAAGAAGGGCGATTTTTCATACAGGCTGAATCTCAATGCCTCCTACAACCGCAATAGATTGGAAAATTGGGGGCAGCAGCTTCTGCGTGGGCAGACCTTCATTGATATGCCCTATGGCTTCCTGTACAGTTACGAAGATATAGGTATCGCCAAAGACTGGCAGGATGTGTACAACGCCACCCCGCAGGATATCGCGCCGGGCGATCTTATCCGCCTGGATCTCAACGGCGACGGACGTATCGATGGAAATGACCAGAAGGCCTACCCCAATACGCAGCGCAGCATGCCGCATACCAATTTTGCGCTCAACTCGAGTTTCAGCTACAAGGGCTTTGATCTGAACCTCCAGCTGCAGGGTGCCGCCGGTAGGAAGGATTTCTGGCTGACCCAGTACAATGTGCTGGACATCGGTCCCCGCTATGCCGCCTCTTGGGACCATTGGGAGAAGCCCTGGAGTGTGGAGAATAGGGATGGTGAATGGCCGCGCCTGAACGGTGCGGGATCTAATGTGAGCACCACGAGCTTCTGGCTGGACAACCTGAGCTACCTGCGTATCCGCAATGTACAGGTGGGATACAATGTTCCCTCAGCCCTGCTGAGCCGAGCAAAACTCAACAGCTTCAGGATCTTCTTCTCGGCGGAAAACTTGCATACGTTTACCTCGTACCGTGGACTGGATCCCGAATCAACAGGCAGCATGAACGATGTCTATCCCTTGGTGAAAGCGTTTTCACTGGGTTTGAATATTAACCTTTAACAATGATGGATATGAAAAATCTATATAGAGTGGCTGTTTGCTTTTTTATCGCTGCACCGGTGTTCTTCGCCTCCTGCGTGAAGGATCTCCTGGACCAGCAGGCAACCACCGAGCTGGACGCCAAGGTGTTTTGGCAGAACGAGGCCGACGCCACTAGCGGTCTGATGGGTATGTATGCCAATATCAAGCCGCTTTTCAACAAAGACTATTTTTATGACGGTATGGGCGAGTATGTACGTACCAGATCGATAAGCAGCCTCTCCTCGGGGACTTTTACCGCCGGGCTGGCCTATTATACCGGAAATACCAATGGCCATTACAATCCTCACGGCTATGGCTCAGCATTTGATAACATGTACCGGTTCCTGTTCGGAGGGGTAAACAGGGCGAATTACGTTATTGATAATGTTAACCAGATGTTGCCGCGCTATCCCGGATCGGTGGAAAACCTGGAGATAATCATTGCCGAGGCCAGGATGATGAGGGCACTGGTGTATTTCAGGCTTATCAGCATGTGGGGAGATGTCCCCTACCTTGATGAAACTATTACCGATAATGCACAGGTCGCTGAGATTGCCCGTACGCCCATTGAAGAGGTAAAGAACCGGATCTTGGCTGACCTAGACTATGCCATCGAGAAGCTTCCTGTTGCTGCGGTGCAGCCCGACCGTATGAGCCGTCCTGCCGCCCTGGCGCTGCGTGGAAAGGTCAATCTGTTCTGGGGCAGCTGGAATAAGCATGGTTGGCCAGAGCTAGATACCTTTGAGCCCAGCAGCGCGAAGGCCGATGAGGCATTCCGTGCGGCAGCGGTAGATTTCAAGAGGGTCATTTCCGAGTTTGGGCTTGCCCTGTTCCGTAATGGTGCCCCAGGGGAAACAGATGCTTTGGGGAAGGCCGATAAGCTTCCAAACTATTATTACTTGTTTCTGCCAAGTGCCAACAATGCTAATGAGAACCTGATCGGCTTTACCCATGGGGGAATAGGCTCGGGGCTCAGTGAAAAGATGATGCGTGATTTTGGGAACAGGGATACCGAAAACTCGGAGGTCAACATCTCTCCATCCTATTGGATTGCCGACCGTTACCAGTCGACCATCACCGGGGACTTCCTGCCAGCGATGGAGCGCCTCAATCCGAATAATGTGCCTGATGCGCGCACAAGGGTCAATTCCGCACTCAACCCACAGAGCTACGCCAATCGCGATTACCGGATGAAGGCCACGATCTTATGGGAGTACGAGGTAATGCAGGGTATGACCGCGCTGCAATCTACCCGTTTCTTTCCGATGGTGTACCAAAACCAGGGGGGGGTGGTGAATATCGGCGGACAACAGTTTACCACCATCCGCTACAACTCTGGCACAAATTCAGGTTTGCTGTTCCGCAAATTTGTGCGCAACTACCCTGGGCAAGGGCGTGAAGAGGGTAACTACACCTGGCCGGTGATCCGGCTAGCCGATGTTTACCTGATGTATGCCGAAGCATCCAATGAGGCCTTTGGGCCGCAAGCCGATGCGGTGGATCTGGTAAACAAGATCCGCGCACGCGGAAACCTGCCAGCACTTAAGCCGGAAAAATATGCCAGCAGCTCGAGCTTCTTCGATGCCATCGAGCAGGAGCGGATTATTGAGCTCATCGGTGAAGGGCACCGTTTTTTCGATATCCGGCGCTGGCGTAAGATCGAGGCGTTCTGGGGGCAGCCCTACGGGCCGGGACGCACGACGACCAACAGCTGGGGGAACAGTGTGACCACCTATTTCCAGAATGCGAGCGAGCGCGTCTACCAGCAGTGTTATATCTTGCGTATCCCGGAGTCCGAGCGTGACCGTAACCCCAAGCTGACGCAAAACTGGCCATTTTTATAGAGAGAACATTATGATAACCTTAACATTAACAGTCATGAAAAAATATGCATATACCTTCCTGCTCATCCTGGCATCGATCTTCCTTTCGCAATGCAGTAAGGAATACCCGATAGATGAGGATGGGCTATTGATCACAACACGCACCAGCGCCTACGTAGGGAGCTTCGAGATCCTGGGCTCAGATTTCCAGACCGTCAGGACGAAGGTTGCCGTGGTGGATACCGTGGCACAGACCATAGATGTCGAAGTGCATTTCGGCACCGATATAAGCCGCCTTTATCCGCAGTTTTCGCTGGTGACCGATGCGAAGTTGGAGCCTAAGATCACCGGTTTCGTCAATTTTTCCAACCTCTCCTCGCCCCTGCAGTGGACCGTTATTTCTGGAGATCGGAAAATTCGTAAAACCTATACGGTAAACCTTACCGTACAGCAACCGACACCTTAATATTTTAATTTTTAACGATCAGTAATTATGTTTAGTATATTATCTTATAGATCTGTGGTATTGGCACTTGCGATTGTGTTCATAGTTGGATGTAAGGAGGAAGAATATCAGGTGCCCTTGCCCGAGAGCGGATTACAGAATGACTGTATAAAGAAGTCAAACGGCCCGAATATGCTGGGCGTGGATATTGAATTTATGTATGCCATTGCGATCCAGAAAGGTGAGGGAAAGCTTGTCTCTGCGCAGGTGGAGGCATCGATCGCCGGGGCTGGGGAAACCTACATAGACCATCGCTCCTACCATACGAATGACAATGGCCAGGATATAGGGGTAATTGTCACGGATCCATCCACAAACGAAGGGTTGAGGACCAAGGTCAATTTCAGCGTAGATACTAATGCGGCCACCCTAAGGTTCTACTACCGGCCTTCTCTCGAGTCCGTGGATAAAGAGGTCTCTTTCGTCTTTTCGGCAACCAGCAGCAATGGGCAGACAGTATCCTACAACATGGGTCCATACAAGATTCGCCGCATGGAGCGGGCTCTGAACATCGGTGTTGCCGATGGACAGCGGAGCTTTATCTCAATCGAGGATATGAAGGCCTACACCGCTGCGGAAGCGGCCTCCCGCCCCGATGCGATAGACCTGGTTTACCTACATAGGACCATTCCAGGCATCACATTTGCCCATGCGCTGATTGCTCCGGCCACCGATGCGATCTACCGGCCAGGGCTAACCCTGCCTACGGGTGTCGGCCGGGATGCAAAGATCTTCAAGGCTTGGAACATACGTGACATACAGCTTGAGCCGAACGTGACGGGTAACAATACATTTGTGTATCTGGATGAGGAAGATTTCATAAATATTGATCTGCAGGCAGCACCGAATTACGCTATAAATATGAAAGCACAGTCTGGTGTCTGGGTGGAGACTGCTGATCGCAAGTATAGAGCCTTTGTTTATCTAAATTCGGTAAATGATGCAGGCAAAAGTGTGGTGCTAAGTATCAAACGCTACAGGATGTAATCCTTTGTGGCTATGAAAATACGTGTATTGTTCGTTTTTTTTTACTCCAGGGCTTATGCCTGGTGCTCTTTACGGAGCTCTAGGCGCAGTAGCGTACCGTAAAGCGGCGGGAGCACCCGCGATTGATCCTTTACGATCAGTAGCTTGCAAAATTCCGTGGGGGCTTCCAAGGTGACCTTTATCGTTCGGTCGTGCATGCCGCAATATTGAAAGAGTGTGAGAAAGTATTCTGAGAGCCTCTTGTAGAGAACGTTTGATAGTAGGCATCCGCCTCTTCTGGCAGCCTAGGGAGGCTCTCTTGAGGATATTTTACCTGTCTTACGCCTGGCGGGTGACAGATGAAGTGCGTTATCTAGAACGTGCAAAACAGGAGCCGATCGCAATTTCCAACTATACCGATCGGAACCTTCCCACTTTTTGGATGTGGCGGATATGAACATTACCGCGAAGATTGGGTATGAAGGGTTGCATCCGAGGCTCTCAGAAGGGAAACGCAAAAAGCTGTGGGAAGCGATCGTCCAAAAAGGACTGAAGGCGTATCTGGATCGGAAGTACAATTGGTGGCTTGGGGTTGATTAAGCAAAGAAGTTTGAACAACCTTTTTTATGTCTTTTGAATTGGCCGGTAGAACACCGAAATGAAAGTATTAAAAGTTCAGAACAGAGAAATGGAATTGATGCCCGTTAAACACATCGAAAAACATTGAAGGGCCTCACAAACGAAGCATTTATTCAGATACGCTCCCGCGAACCTCTTATTTCCCTTTTGTATTGGCCACTATTTTACTATTAGTATCAACAATCGGTCGTTTTTCAGATATAATGTGATTATCTAAAATTCATTAAAATCCTTCTTTTTATTTATGGACTTCATTAAATTTGATCAATCATCTATCAAAGTAAATGAGAATAAACAGGTGAGCGGTTCTTTAGATATTTTTTTATTTTATTGATATTTAGATATTTGCGGACGGTAAGGTGTGTCCTGCCACCGTTCAGTTTGCTGTTTTTTAAGCGTTCGCAGGACACAAAAAACGTGTCCATGTCCATATGTACTATTGCTCTATCCATCATTACCTCCTTTGTCATATTTTTACAAATCTAATTTGAAATACTAAATCTATTAGTAATATTGCTTTCCATTTTTAGGACAACGTTGTATTGGGTTGATAACGTAAAATATCTGAGGGCAAGAAAAGGGTAATCCCAACAGGGTTTGGCAAAAGCGCTGGGGATCACGCGTGCGCGATATTCCAAGTATGAATATGGACAGGCCGAACCACCGTTTGAACTCTTGGTTAACATGTCGGCGTATTTCGGGGTAGGCGTCGATGATTTACTTTCTTCTGATGTAGCGAAGAATTCGTAACATGTTTAGTTTTTTTTAAATGACCTGTAAATTTTATCGTGGATTGCACCTGTAAACAATCTTGAGGCTGCGAATATTTATGAGTCAATACTAAGCGGCCCAAGCCGACCCCTGCCATATGGTTTAACAATCGGTGTTGCATGAGGCCGTGTTTCGCCGGTGAAATGATCTGCTAGCTGAGTATCGCACGTCTGTCCAATAGGTCAAGAGCGATCAAACGCAATGTTAACTGTGAGAATGATGCATCGCTATGTTGGAGCATCTTTAATACTTATTTTAAAGCTTAAGACGCGCTATGGCACCATGAGTGCCTTGGTTTAATTGCTATTGTAACACTAAGAAATACTCTCTCTAATCAGCGTCGAAGCTGATTAAAAAAAAGAGTATCTAAACTCATCTAAATTCTTTTCCATTCCATCAACGCTCAATTAATCCTGTCGTTCTCCTTTAAGAATTTTATTGCTAGTACCTAAAAGCAAACAAAAGGTTGGAAGGATCATCCCTAAAAAATGATTAAAAATGACAGTAAGAATTACCAAAAGTGTCAGTCAGCTCAAGCTGTCTTATCACTAGCTTTGCTATAGTCGGATCAAACCTCTGGAATGCACCGGTTTTTCAGCGAGGCGGGGGCGGTCGTCCGCCCGTTTATAGCGAAAATATCCTGCGTGGGCAAATCGCAATGCTGCAGAGCTTTAGACTGAAGGGCATCGATAGTAAAGCGATCAGTTATAAACTTGCCTTACTTATATGAAGCAACGCTAAAGCAATCACATCAGTCCATGGAGAAATTCTAGAGAAACATTTTGCGAAAAAGTCTACACATAGCATTTGATCAAGCGTTTGGTCCGGCGGCGGAAAATATGCCGGGCAAGTCTTGGTTTCCAAAGTTTCGATTCAAGCAAGGTGTCCTGCGGTATCGAAAGAATGCGAGCGTGAGCTGCGTTGAACAGGAATTCAAAGGAAGACTTGCTTACCTGCACTACTATGAAATTCTATCGACCTCGGCCATGCGGCTCCAGATGCACGTATCTCGAAAGGAAATTTACGCGCTATACGTGTTACAAGCTGAAAGCGCTATTGGTTTGAGCGATGTTTCCAGCGCGCAGATTGTAAGCGTTAACTCCCGCAGGGCTGCCTATCTATATGCGCCAGCAGGCGATTATTTATTGCATCTCCCGGCCGGAAAGACGCGCCTGTTCGTGTTTTATTTTGATATTGGCGTGTTCGATGATGGCGCGGATAAAGATTTTGACTTTCTACAACCGCTGCTGCAAGCTTATAAAGCGGATGGCCCACTGGCCAGAGCAAGTTTGGACTTTGCACTCGGACCAATCTCATCGCTTTACATCCGTGAACTCTGCCAAAGTCTAAAGCAAGGTAGCCTAGATCATCAGATTTCGATATTGGAGCAGCTAAAGGAAATCGTAAAGCTATCCAAAAGAAAGGTCGATATACAGTACGGCGCGCAAAAGGACTACATCTATTATACAGATATTGCCAAAGATTTACTGGAGATGGAGGTGAGAAAAACTGGCGCTAAATTCTGCACTAATGTGCTGACCGATGTACTGCCTTATACCATGCAAAGTCTAAACCGCCTTTTTAAGGCTCGTTTTGGAAAGTCAATCCGGCAGTATGCAGTTAGCTATCTGATCGGCCTTTCACAAAATATGATCCGCTCGGGCGTTCCCATATGGAAGGTGAGCCTTCAGTTTAGTTTCAATGATGTAAGATCATTCAGGCGCACATTTTTCAAGATTAGCGGAAAGTCTCCACAGCAGTTCCGTAACGATCTTTCCGGATCATAGCTTGGTAGATCTTCGCGTATTACCAAAGACGCAAGTGGCATAGCGCTACATCTTTCCTTCTGCGGATACGAAGGCGAAATTAATCCTTAAATGCCCCCCTGCGAAGGCCAAAGCTGCCCCCCAGAACTTCTATAAGCGGACGTACTTTTGGTTTTATAAGATGGATGGACATTCAAATCTCAAGATTATGAAGACAGAAACTATAATCGTCGCTCTTGCTTTTTTATTGCTCCTGCTTTGGATACCCGCAGCGATAGACAAGATACTTAATTTTAGTTTTTTTGTAGATGGATTACATAAGCAGCCTTTCTCCACAGCGCTCGCAAATGTGCTTACCTATCTTCTGCCTGCCGTTGAACTGATCATAGTTGTCCTACTGATCGTTCCACGCTACACCAGGCAAGGCTTTCTTGCCTCGGCAATAACTCTGGCGATATTCACAAACTATATTGGAATGCCCTACTGCTTTCAAAGGATGGCGTTCCGTGCTCCTGCGGCACGCTGATTTCCCAATTGGGTTGGTTCTGGCATTTCTGGTTCAATATTTTTTTTCTTGCAATAAGCGTGCTTGGATACTATTTACATAAACATATGCATCGTGGAGTGATTACCGGGGGTGATCCCTACACGGGTTCTGCGCTGACCTCACAGCGCGATAAACATATATACGTTAAACGTTAAAAATCAAAATCATGAAAAAAGTAGAATTAGCAAAGCTATTGCCGATCGCAGCGGTCGCCATAGCAATTTCCAGCTTCGGGCTGATGTCATTTTCGACAAGCAGCGATAAACTGGTTGAAAACTGGTACTCGGTAGGAACAGATGGCCAGACCATCAACACGACACCGAACCCCAATGCACCATCTTCCTGTCCAGCAGTCTCGGGAGATCATTGCGCTATCCGGTTGGATATTCCCCAGGGGGAAGAATTTCCAGCTACAGTGAACGATGCCCTGCAAATGCAGAATGATGGTAAGCTGGAGGTAACTGGTGAAAGTTACCGATCCAACTAAACTTTAGCCCCTGTAGCGAAATGGTTACAGGGGCTTCTTTTTACTCCCTATTATTCTGCGCTATCCCGCTTATGCGTATAACCTGCTCGGGTATAGGATAGACATAACGGGGATCGTTCGGTGGTATGGTATATTCCAGGCTACCGATAACGCGACGTAACGTGATGCGCCATGTTCCATCTCGGTTCAACCGTTTTAAATCCGACCAGTATATTCCACGTTTGAAAAGTTCCTTCTTCCGCTGCTGCGTGATGCAGAGAAGCAGATCTTCTTCGCTTAGGGTATCGAGCTGAGGCATTGCCTGCGGGATATACCTTGCTTCCAGCAGGACGCTAAGGTAACTTCTAGTTCTGGAAAACTGTCCTGTCCTGCTGCTAGCCTCTGCTGCAATCAATAAAGTTTCCCCGATAGTTAGGCCCGTGAAAGAGCGCACGCCACCAGTGTACGAGCCCCGGTATTCTATGCTGCCGTCCTCGCGTAACAGAAAGAACGCCTGCTTTCGAAGGTCCCCATCTTCATACTCCGCATATCGCTCGGGATTAACCGATGTGTTGGACGGACTTTCTATCGATAGCTGCCCGTGCGCGTTGTAAAAGATAACATCTGGATTGTTTGCTCCCCGATAATCAAACATAAAGTTTGGAGAGATTTCAAGATTGCTGAAATCCAGCGGATCATCACCCTGCTGCAGCACGCGCTCTGCGGCAGCAAGTGCCTGCTCAAATTTTCCCATTTGCAAGTAGACTCTTGCTAGAAGGGCAAGAGCGGCCCTTTTGGTGGGATGCTCTTTTATCGCTTGGCTAACAGGTAGGTAGCTTTCAGCAAGCGAAAGGTCAGCAGTGATCTGCTCGTAGGTCTGCCGCACGCTCGCTCTACTGCTTACCATATTTATGTCGGATTCTAGCCTTAGCGGGATGCCCGCCGTAGATTCTGCGGAAGCTTCTGTATAGGTGTCGCAAAACAGCTGAGCAAGCTCGTAAAAGGCGAGCGCCCGGTGAAATAGCGCTGTCCCCTTGAGTTCACCAGCTGCTTGGGAAGATTCTGCCCCCTGACTCTCCAGACGGGATATTCCTTCTAACACCACATTGCAGTATAGCACTTTCCTATACCCAAAGTTCCAGTCCAGACTTTCCGTACCCTCGAAGATGTCGCTCGCCCAGATGGATCCGTTTTTCTCATAGACCTGGCTCATGTTATTCCAGCGAACATCACTGATACTGTACTCATCGGTGCCAACCTGAGCGAGCAGCAGCGCCGACTCCTGATTGATGCGCTGGCTGTTGTACATAAGCGCCCTGTAATCTTCCAGAGTCTGGGGGATCACCTGATTGCTATCCCTTTTTTCTTCCAGGAAGTCTGCATCGTTACAGGCCTGCAAGAGTGAGAAAACCAATATGATCGTAACGTGATTGGTTAATTTTGTTTTCATTAAAGTTTTAATTTAAGTCCGATACTCATTATTCGCGGGGCAGGGTAGGTGGCATTGGGCACTTGTGGATCAATCCCGTAGCTGTTGGCCCGCCATAATATGCCCACATTGTTCATGTTTACAAAGAACCGTGCCCCACGGATGCCTTTTGCGTTCCATATACGCGCAAGTTCGTAAGCGAGGGTGATGTCCTTTAACCTGATATGATCGCCTCTTTCTAGCAGGGTCTCGCTATTCACATACACCCGGTCGCGCGACAGGTTGGTCGATGCAGGCATACTGGGTACATCGGTATGCTCCTGATCTCCGGGCTGCATCCACCGGTCATAATAATCAACGTGGCCGGTACCTCCGCTCAAAAGTGTATTGTAGTTTATCCCGCTTCTTCTAAAATAAAACTTGCCGCTATAGAGTATATTGAAGGTCAGATCGATTCCCCGCCAGGACACGCTGGGAAAAAGCGAGCTGGTTAGCAGCGGTACCGAAGATCCCTGAAAGATCAGATCCTCTACCGAAAGGGCATTAAGGTACTGGGCATACTGCTTGCTCATCTGACCATCGATCATCACTTGCGGATCGCCCGTAAGTGGATCAAGGCCATGCCACGGCAAGCCATATATCGCGTCAGCGGTACGACCTTCCTTCGGAGGCGCCATCCCAATAGTAAAATAGTTCTGAATGGTGGAGGATTTCAGCACATTATATCTAGTGATCCGATTGGCCGTGTAATTCAGCAAATAGCCGATGTTCCACTTTACCGACCCGGTAGAAAACTGGCTTCGAAGTTCGATGTCCACTCCGCTAGTAAGCATGTTTCCGTAGTTTATCCGGTTATCGATCTCAAACCTCCCACTGGTCTCAAATACGCCTGTGGTTGGATCGATGATGTCGTACCCGATCAGATCGCTGGCCGCTTTACGGTACCATTCGATGCTGCCCTGCAGATAATTTCCCTTGAGCCTAAAGTCAGCGCCAAGACTCAGATTTCTAATGGTCTCCCATCGTAGTCCGGGATTGCCCGTTGAACGTAGCGCTCCACTTCTTAGGCCCGTCTCGTAGTCTTGCGAGAAAATAACAACAGGATATACGCTTACTAGGTTATTCACGTTACCATTGGCTCCATAGGAGGCACGCAAGCGAAGATAGTCGACCCTTTTGCTGGTAAAAAAGTCCTCTTTGCTAATTTCCCAAGAGGCGCCCGCCGACCAGAGTGGAACGCCCTTATCATTAGTTTTTATGCCAAACAGGTTTGATGCGTCCCATCGCAGGCTCCCGGAGAAGGTATACCGATCTCGGTAGCTATAGTTGACCGTAGCATAATAAGATATGAAGCGGTCCACCACACGCCGGTAATTTCCATCGGTAGCCGGTATCTTTGCAGATAGGCGCGGCCGGGTGGGAAAAGTGCTGAGGTAATCCATGTCCATTCTTCCCGAGCGCGTGAGCGGGTCGTAGTCGAAAAGCCGTTGCGCGGGTCGGTAGAGCGTGGTTTCCTCGCGCCGCTCCGCTCCAGCTAGCGCCGATAGGGAGTGATCGACGGCAAAGTTACCATTGTAATCGATCTGTGCGCGGCCGTAGCGGCCCGTGTAGGTGGCGCCCGAGGTTTCAAAAATGGCACCATGAGGTACGATCCTTGAGCCATCTGCCTGCGTAAAGCGGTTTACCATATCGCGCACGTAGAATGACTCCCTAGAGAATAGCGATTCCCGGTCGTTACGGTCTCGCTGGTAGCCATATTGCGCTTTCACAGATAATCCTCTTGCTATCTTGTAGCTTAGTTCAGCGTTTCCCCGTAGATTAAATGCGCTATTTTGGTTGTTGGCCAGACGGGTTTCCTCCAGCGGCCGGTAATCCCAGTCAAATAATCCGTTCTCGACAGCCCGGCGCGTATAGGCAAGCCGGTACAGGGAAACCATAGGAAGGCTGTTACCCTGATCGCCGGCAAGGCGCGTGTAGGGTGATACGGTAAGCGTGCCCAGCGATAGTCCGGACATGGTGCGTCCGTTGTCATGCTCGCCAACGCTTGCTAGATTGATACCTGTATGCAGTTTCAGTCTCGAAGAGAGCTGAAAGGTGCTGGACGAGGATAGTTTCAGCCGCCGCCGGTCGTTGCCTACAACGTGATAGCGCTCGCTATCATGGGCGATATTGAGGTTATAGGCAACATTATGCGATCCTCCGCTCATATTTAGCGCATACTGTTGAAGTAAACCTGTGCGGTAAAGGTGCTCGCTGGCCTCCCTGCGTAGATCGGTTCGCAGCATTTGATCCTTCGCCTCGCCAAATGTTTCTTCACTGATCCTGCCATCACGCCGGTCGATCAGCAGTTCGACAAAGGCGGGCAGGGGAGTCCAGTCCCGCTCCACATAGGCGCCACTAGCAAATCGCTGTTCTTCCAGTTCCATAATCGCGCTGCTCTGGAGATAGTTTCTGGAGTACAATAGGTCCGGACGGTTGCGCAGCGATAGGTTGGAGCTGAATTCGAGTTGCACGGGTGTTCCGGCAACGCCCCGTCGGGTATTAATGACGATGACGCCATTTCCCGCCTTTGCCCCCCATATGGCTGCTGCCGAGGCGTCTTTTAGCACTGACACAGATTCTATAGATGATGGGTCAATAGAAGATAGATCACCCTCATAGGGGAAGTCATCCAATATAATTAGTGGGCTAGAAGAGGAGTGTATCGTATTTATTCCCCTTACGCGCAGTTCCGGGCGGTGCTGTGACTCCGCTGAGCTGCTCGTTGCCCTGTTGAATGTAAGTCCGCTCGCAAGTCCCTCTAAGCGATCTATCACATTGGTGCCAACGTTTCTCTCTAGCGAAGCCCTATCTACCGTCACCGCGCTTCCGGTCATCCGGCGCTTTTCCAAGTTTTGGTAGCCCGTGGAAACGGCTACGGCTTCAAGCATGTTGGAGCGGGGCTCTAAACGGAGCTCCTTTTTACCACTTTCAAATGAGCTATCGACAATCCACCTGCCTGTTTTGTAGTTTAGGTGGGTTATTCGTATGCTGTCCCCAAGCATCATCTCGACAGGTTCTCCAAAGGCAATGCGCGCACTAACACCGCCGTGCACCTTAATAAGCGATGCGTCGGGGATTTCCTTTCCGCTATGGCCATCTATGGCGCTTATGCTCACTAGGATGCTTCGCTGACCGAAGCTGTCTGCTGCCCAAAACAGCGATAGTAGAATTACTAGTGCCCTCATTGCTGCCCCTCCTCTTTAAATACCCGAAGTCTTTTGCCTTCTTCGCTTTGGATAATCTCCGCAGAAAGTCCGTAGCGGTAGGCTATCAGGCGACGTACATCATCCTGCATCAGTTTACTGAGCATGGATCTATGTGGGGGAGGATCGGCGAGCTTGAGCAGGTAGCAATACTGAAAGTTTTCCAGCCATTCCATTACGGCTTGATCAGCGTCCACCTCACCGGTAAGCTCCATTTCCTCACCCGTAAGGTTTTTGCGCAGGGCGGTGTCGATATCCCAAATAATCTTGGTTCCGATGAGGCCGCTTGAGTGCAAAAAAGCGAGGGTTAAGAGCCGCTCAACTGTTGCATTCTCTGCATATATATAGCTTTTGCCCCGCGATACACTTCCAGCCAGCCTATCTATTCTTGGATAAAAGCTGCCCGAAAGCAAGGCGGGTCTCAGCCCATTGCCAGGAACGCTATCAAGGTATGATAATGTTGATTCATGCTTTGGAAGGGTTTTAACGGCCTGTTCCTTAAGACGGGAGGAAATATTAGCTCTCGATGAATAGGCGTCATGCGTTATGGCGGTCACTACACCGTTTTCAATCCAGACGTGATGCGGTACGGTGAGATGCGGGAAATATTGAATTAAAAGTGAGTCGGATACTACCGAAATCAAGCTGATCTTTCGATTGGATAAAAAGGGCACGATGGTCTTTTTTTTCTGCGCGCTTACCGGGATTATTTGAAGCTCGTTTTTTAATTCATGCTGGATGCTATCTAAATGGTGCAATGATCGTATGCAGGGCACGCACCATGTCGCCCAGAAATCTAGTATGATCATTTTTTTGTTAGAGAAGTCGCCGAGTTTTATTGTTTGCTTGCCCGATGGGTGGTTGACAACTTCCAAAGCCATATTCCATAGCTCCTCTGGAACACTGTCGCCAACAGACAACGTTTTATTATCTAGCGGCCCATTTCCCGAGGTTTGGTGAGCGGTACTCTGGGCGCTCGCTAGAACTGAAAACAACAAACAAAAAATAGCTGTAAGAACCCAAGCTGACGCTTGTAGGGTCCTGAATTTGGTGATGTGTATATTTTTATATAAAGGGTTTTCGCTGCTTGCCAAAAGAGCATAGCATTCCCCTGTGCGTGATTTTCGCATTATTTTTTAGGTCTTAGTAGATGAACGAAGGGTTAGGTTTCTCTATGCAAGGGTTCGTTGTGATCTATCAATGGTGCATAGAAAATAGTGGCAGAAGTTATTCTGGGGATTTTATGAGGTTTTTGTAAAGTTGTTTTTTTGATAGATACATATCGGTACGTTATGGACTTGAAACCGACATGAAGCGGGAAGGTGCATCTCATAAAATGGTGATGGGCATCCCTCTTAATATGCGCTGAAGCCTGTAGGAAGGCTGAACAACATACAAGAGGGGCCCATCAAATCTTTTTTCAAAGATATGAAATGGGCACCGAACTCTCGCATCTTGCTGTTCAGAAAGGTTCCTACATTTTCAGCGCAAGTGCCGATTTCCAAGTGCCTTGGATGTAACATTAAATACGAAGCATCAATATTAGTACTCCATTTCGCTAATATAGTAAAATTATTATAAATGCGGTAGTATATAACCGCAAAAAATGTTTTTTATCTGTGCATCTTCATCCTTGATATCATGGAACGGGATTACAATAAAATAAAAGCCGATTTTGGAAGCCATATCCGATCAATTAGAGACTCAAAAAAGTACTCTTTAAGGGTGGTTGCGTCGAAATGTAATCTTGACGATAGTAATATCTCCAAGATCGAAAATGGTAAGTTTAATGTTCAACTGTCTACTATCATTGAGCTAGCGAGAGGACTTGAAGTACATCCTTCAGCTTTGTTAGAATATGATTTTTCATTTGAAATGTAGGCTACTCCGGATTAAAGCTTCTTAGACCTCCATTTGGGCAAAAAGTTGAGACGTGTATACTTCCCAATATACCAATATCGCATTCAAGGCTGTTATTAAACCTCAATAGTATCCCCGGAGGATACTAGAAACCCTATTTGTATTGCAAAGGGGCAGAAAGTAGGGCTACTGCCCAACTTCCGCTTGCTTCATTGACTCGTCCTATTATAGGTTTACACATTTCTAATGTTATTTAATCATTGTCCTGATATTGCTTTACAACTTCTTCGTTGTCCTGAAATGCGTTTACAATACTACCGTTTTTCTGATAATAATTCCGCCACAACTTCTCGGGTTTTAATTTTTGTGTATGAATTTTGGACGAGGTCAGATTTCCTAGGCTCATATGGGGACGCTCTTCGTTGTAAAGCATAACCACAAAATTGAGCACTTCTTTGCCCTCTTCCAAATTACTTACATTGTAACTACATAGATATTCATTTTTGATGATGCCGTTAACTCGTTCGGCAATAGCATTATCCCTGGGGTCACTGGTCTGAGTCATGCTAATCTGTATACTATTTTCTTCCAATATCTTTACGTATTCATTGCTACAATATTGTAATCCCCTATCCGAGTGATGGTATAAATATTCCGTTTGTTCGGTAGATTCGAGAGCCATTTTCAACGCTTTTACCGTTTCTAGAGACAGCAGGGTTTCTGCGACATTATACCCGACAATTTTGCGCGAGTACGCATCCGTTATGAAACTGATGTATAGAAAGCCTTTGTCTATTCTCCAATATGTAATATCGCTCACCCACAACTGATTCGGACGACAGGGCACCATTCCCTTGATAAGGTTCGGAAATTTGCGGTACATATGAAAGGAATTCGTAGTTGAAATTCTTCTCCTGTAACGCTTAACCAAAAGCCCTTCATTAGATAATAGTTCGAATAGGGCGTCACGTCCAATTTTTATACAGTGTTCTAGGAGGAATGGCTGCAGCATTTCATAAATCTTACGGGTGCCAATGTACCTATGGTCTCTTCTTATATTCAGAACTTCTCGGATCAACAGTCCATGTTCTATACTAAGTGTTTCCATATGCCACCAATGCTGGTAATAGGCCTGTCTTGTAGTACCAAGTATTCTACAGATACGGGCTAGGCCGATTCGTGCGTATCTGCTTTTTATCTCTCGGATCACTTGGTATTTGACTTTTTTCTTATATCGATCCGTAGCTCCTTTTCCGCCTTCTCAATCATGGTAAGATAGTATTCTTCCCTGATTTTGGACTCTTCCAATTCTCGTTTAAGCCGGGCAATCTCCATTTCGTCCTCACCAGCTTCCGAATCGCTCTTTTGAGTTTTCATGTCAGTACTTCTGTTTTCCATATAGAAAGTTAGGGCTTTTTATTTGGCCCTTCCTCAATATAACCAAGTTGCCGCATAAACTTCAATATTTGACCCTTTTCTACCGGCTCACCAGTAAATTCCTGCCAGATCTGTTGCTTTGATTTATGACCTTCTTGATATGCCTTTATGATTTCGTGCTTCTGTCGCGTGCTGAAATACCTACTGGGCCGCTGCTTTGATTTAAACCTTTTTTCTTCCATCTTTTATCCGATTTAGGCGTAAACCTATATCAGGACAAGACACATTGGCCAGCTTCATTGGCTAGTCGTAGAACAGGTTCCAAACATATGCTCCTAAAATTCACTCCTCATTTTCTTTTCTGAATTATTTACGAATTTAAAATGTGTTTTAGGATACAAAACGTGCAGTGATCGATGCAATAAGCTTTTCGCATCGATGTTTTCTAAAAAGGAATATGCTTCAAGACAACAAAAAACTTTATTTTCCTTACTACTGTTAAGTGCCTTCTCACTTAGCGAATTACAGAAAATCAAACCAAGTTCGTCATTAGATAATTGCGCTTGAATAAGCTGAATATATTTACCCGCATCTTTAAATTTGTCATTTTCTCTATTGTCTGTAATAAACTTTACCAAATTGTAGAAATATCTAAAAAAATGCCCTAAGTGAGAGTGATAATTATTATATGTAGTTAAATAGATATCATTAAGATCGTCTTTTATCATCGATAATTTTGACGAAACCGGGATAGTACAGTGACTAATCTCATCTAAGACAGCCTTAATATCCAAAGCCTTTTCCAAATGAGATCTATAATCTCGACGTAATTCTTTTAATATATGATTCAAATATTCTTGACCTACTTTCTTATTGCCTTCAACTTCACCTCTTATTGAATCCTTTATGGTGAATAATTGTTGCAACATATTAAAAAAAGTCACTTCAAATTGTTGCGTTAAAATTTGCTTTTGAGCTTCATCAAATTGCTCTTGTTGCTTAATTAGTGTTAGAAAAATAGCAAAGGTACCGGCACCTGTAAAAAGAAACGCCAGGATACCAAATACATCACTTATCTTTTTTGCATATTCCCAATCCAAGAATCCCAAGCTGATTTTATCATCATTTGAAATTGATACCAGGACGATTACAGAAAAAATTACACCTCCCACGATAAAAAGCCATGCTAAAAGACTAATCGTTCGTTTCATTTTCACCATCGTACAATTTACTTAGAATTTCATGACACTTATTATTTAAAGAATCCTTTGTCGGTAATCCAGTTTCAGGATTATTTTTCAATTCATCAGTAACATCTATATCTCGACTAAAGGTATCCCATTTGGACAAATCAATCATTTTTTCAACTCCGTTCAGATTTACATAAATTTTCAATTTGTCATATGGAATATCCTGATTGGTTAATTTTACTCTAGCATCTTTTCCATGCCCTATCAAATTTAGAATTGTATTTTTAAAACCTACCTCTCTATTTCTCTTCGCAGTAATTACTATATCCGCTTTTACATCATTATAGTCGAATGAGTCATTTTGATTGTTATTCGTAAAGATAGAGGCTATGTGGTTGGGTTGCGAAAAACCAAAAGACGCCTTACTAATTCGACCATTTTCCAAATAATTAAGGGCTTCCGTGTTGTCAACTCCTTCAGGTGATATTGAAATAGTATATTGCGAGAACTGAAGATTGAACACTCTTCTAATCATTTGCGATAAGATCGTGTAAACACCGAAATTTTCAAACCTCTGAATAAGAAGATAACCTTTTTTAGCATTTTTTGGAATATGAATAAAAAAATAAAATGGTCGCATTGGAGAATTTTCTTTTGGAACATTGTAGACAATTTCGCCAACAGGATTTGCAATAGGTGTTTCGTAACCGAAATCTCCCGATGTGATATAGCCTGAAACTATTCTACCAGATACATCGAAATTGTCATTTGGTATAATTGTCCTTCTACTCGTTCCCTTATCATCTAAAACGAGATTATTAGAATTTAGCTTGCGAAACTGAGCAGGTAATGATTTAACCAAATCTAGTAAATCATTCCCGTTTGCGTAATCATCTAAATCCTCTATAGCACTCTTGTCTCGTTTTTGATTTATTGATATCTTGTACACAGATATTGAAATTTTGCTCATAGATTTTAAGTTAATAATTTGCCAAGTAATATCGTAAATTTCGTTCTTATTGCCAAATCCGACATGTACTATTTAAAATTTAGCTTTTTGATTCTATTTCAAAATGTTATTCGATTGTCTGGACTACCGTGCTCCTAGTGGGTGACCTTTTAATGAACAATGGTCTAGGTGAAATTACTTTGTTCATTTTATGAGTAAGAACAAAAACAACAAATCATAATAGCTTTTTAAGCAAATAATTGCACCACTGTAATTATTTATTTAAATTGTAGCTATCCTATCAAATCTGCTTGATAAAAACTACGCCTAGATTCAAGGAACAGAAAAAATAACTGATCAAGTGGATTATTTGGTGGAGATAAGTGAAGCAACTTTATGCAATTGAAAAAGCCATTATGGAGGTGTGGAAACCTCTAATATCAAACGTAAAAAAGAGTTAGAAGAGATTACTCGTTTGAAAAAGATCTCTGCCATGTCGAGGGTTAATTACGATATTTCAGAAGAAGCCATAAATTAGTACCATCAAGCACTTGCAGCTAAAAAGAAGGTCAAATCAGCGCGTCAACTGTGGCGTAATTGATTTTTGAAACTTGTAAAGCGCTGATAAAGTGAAGTAGTCAAGACTTAATCTGACAGTTGCAATAAATTAACAACTGAAAAATAGATTAGAGTTATGACAACACAAGAAAAAATCATCAAGAACA
>NZ_SNZV01000016.1 GCF_004364125.1 Sphingobacterium paludis
ATCTATAGATTTTGTAGAAACATTACTATATTCGAATAGGCAATCTGACATTTTTTAAAAACAACCAACTGTCAGATCAAGTAGTGGCTATTACAGATAAAGAGTTTAAAAGTTCGACAATAGGATTCCCCTATGAACTTTCGCTGCAAAATTAAATATTCATACGCTTTTCTAATAGTAAACGTAATTCGATATCATCCATAACTTTAGCTTGTTGCTTTAATATCTCGCTTGCTATTTAATCGGTCTAGGAACTCGTTAGTATTCATACCATTTAATTTCTGAAATAATCGATAAAACGTTCTTTCGTTTTTCATCTCTAAGATTTCGCAGATTCCGATGATTGGTATTTTTCGTATAAGTAGCGGGATAGACTTTTCAATTATGTATTTCTTTTTGTAAGCAGTAAGCGTAATTCCATATTTATTTTTAAATAGCCTATTTAGATGCTGCAAACTTAATGGTATATCCCTGCTTAAACTCTTTATCTCGAATTGCATACCGCTCTGATCCACGCCATTCTCGATCATCTTTTTAATTAGTTCGGCAGGTATATCGTATCCATGATGGATAACACCTTGCTTAATGATTTTTTCTTTGGACAGTTGCAGAAGAGTTTGCAGCTGATCAAGAACATATAGTTCGCTATTCCAATTTCCTTTGGTAAGGTTGTTTCCCATTTGTTTTATGAAAGTAGTGGTAACTTCACCTACTTTAAAATCTGCAGAGTGTATTGGCTGAGCCGAATTTATGAGGTGCGCATTCTGTAGTTTTTCTAGAAATGTAATTTCCTGCTTACGTAGTCCATTAAGATATCCCACGTCGAAATAGAAGCTAAATATTTGATAGTAGCCCGGCTTAACGATGAGTTGATAGTTGCCAGGTGGAAGATAAGCATATAAAGCATATTGCGGCCGCAAGTCAAATATCTTATCACCGCTTTCGCTTTCCAGCGTGATAGCAGTCGCTCCATGAAGTAGATACACGCCATAGAGGTCTTTTAATTTAATACAGATTGGTATCTGAAGGGTTGCGCTCAAAACGAGCGCTAGATGATGTAGGTAGCTATATCGACCCTTGTAATCTTGCTCGAATATGGACTGGCCGCCAAGTTTACGATAGGTACTTTGCGATTCTTTCAGTATGATAGTACGATTGGAATGATCATAATGTTCAACTTTTTGAATAGGGCCGAAGATCGTGTCTGCAATTATATAAGCGCTTTTTCGCATGACAATGTATTATGTAGGTGGTCAACCGAATTTCATTCTGCAAGTTCCATAAGTTTACATCTGCTAGCAAATTCTTTCCGTCAAATGGCTTATTTGATACGGCTGATACGATATTGTATCATGTTTACTGCTTTTGCAGCTATTGCCTATCAAACGTATCGAATTTATATGCTGATGGAACCGTTTCGTTTTTTGGAACCCCCGTTAAGCATGTTTGTATTGTTCGCCTGCCAATGAGAGGTTCACTGTGCGGGTGTGAACAACACTTTAAACAACAAGTCATGATACAACAAATCAATTCACATGGCGAGGGCCTCATGCCACGTCGGCAACAGGTTCCTGAGCATTTTAATCTCTCTGTTTTCTTTCCAGAGCACAAATACGATCCAAAGGATCGAAAATGTCCCATTGAAATTCTTTAACTAGTTATGATAGTGCCTTTTGGCACTATCATATTTTCTATTATTTATTTAATATATTTCATTTTTTTGCGTTTCACCTATGCCTACTATACAATTCAAATATCAATATCCAGCATATGATCAAATTCGTTCTGCGCTAGACATAAGACTATTAGATCCCTCACCGAATCTTATCGCTGAGTGGGCTAGGTTTGATCCGAACATTCGCTTACAGTTTCCAGGCAGCGATCACAACTGGCGCTACTGGCAATTTGAGCAGGCATGCTTTAACCAATCGTTGGCGATTGCAGAATCAAATTGTAGATTGCTGGAAGATAGGTTATCGGAAAACGTGGTTCCTGCTGGCTACTTTAAAAATGCGGGTATCATTGCCACGTTCCATTTTGCATCATACCGGATCATTGGGAAATGGCTCGCGGCATCGTCAATAAAATTTGTCTTGCTGGTTTCCGGTGATGTTAAAGATAGCCAAGAAGCTATTTTCCATGAGCAGATAGCTGGATGTCTACAGGACAGTTCCGCATTCTATATCTTGAATGCCAATGATCCAAGAGTGATCCTAAAAATTCGAACTGCAATTCGCCAGGGTTACATGGTTCTTATCTATGTGGACGGAAACGTGGGGGGTCGTAAGCGTAAGGAAACCATCACTTTATTACACTCTGAAATTGCCGTGCGTAGTGGAGTTTTCGATATTGCCCAAATGCTTGGCGTTCCAATATATCCTATTTATGCAGATAGGGGAGAAAGATCGCTTATGTTCAATCTAGTACGCCCCTTAAGTGTATGTGATGGAGTTGCTCACGGCGGAAACACGGGCAGCGCTGGGGCGCATAGACTCTATGGGGTAATCAAAGATCGTTTAGCTGCAGCGCCATATCTGTGGGAGAATTGGTTCCACCTAGATGAGTTTGCTTAGCTCTAATATTATCTAAGTATTGAATTAATGTTAATTTTCTAGGGACTATCAATCGAATTTTTTATATTTCATACGTTTCTGTTGCTTACACTGCAGCGCCTAACCTTGTAGTCGATTCTCATGCTCGTTTCTTTGAAGCAATGAACGGCTGAATAAAACTAACTGACGAGAATGACAGATATCTATTTACGTTTTCGGTCCGGGATGTCACCTTTATTACATCTGGCCAGTTGGATCATCTACCTGTACACTAGCTACTGTCTAAATGAGAGCAAATATGGTACGGGATCGCTCGTGGTATTGATCTTTCCCCTTTACGCGGTAACATTCTATAGCATATATTTTTTTCTGAAATATCTGATAGACTTTCATAGGCCTTTGCACGCTGCAGCAGGTCTGCTGATGTTTTTAATTTCCATCCTGCCCATAACGTATTTCTACATCAATCTGTTATTGCCAGCGCTAGGCGTTCATATTCAGGATCGCTCCGTACCCTTTCGCTGGAGCGAATTTATTCGCTCAACCTATCTTGGCGTATTTCGGATTGGCATTTATGCTCTAATTGCGTATCTGATCACACTGATTTTTAAAGGGGCACGCTTGCTTCGGATTTTTAAAAGGCGAATACGGCGCCTAAAATTCGGCATGCTAGGCACTCAACTAACCTCGCACACACAGTACGATCTGTTGCACAAATTGATGGGCAGGTTTGCAGAAGACCGCGAGAAATTTGAGCAGTATGTCGAGTGGTTAGCGGACATTCAAGGATACACTGCCACAAGTGTAGATCGAAGGTTTGTTCCACTAGCATCGGAACTTGAACAAACCGAGCATTTAGCACTTATGTTGCAACCCACATATTTTAGCGACAACCCGGATTGGCTTTATGTAGTCGGTGATATCGATAAAGCCGTTGTACCGCCAATGATGCTGGTGATGCTGGTGGAAAATGCCTGCAAGTATACAGACTTTAGTCATCCAGATGCCGTCAAAATGACCGTACAGTCTCTAGATGATGTATTACATATCTCTTGCGTGAATACGATTGGCAGTATTCGTGCGCGAAACTCGCTCGGACTTGGTAATACTATTTTAAAAGCTAGGCTAGAAGCTTTGTTCGGGCGGGAGGCATCCCATAGAAGCTTTGAAGAGCAGGGGCGCTACACTGTGCATATTTCGATGCACTTTAAGAACAACTGAAACAACAAACAAAAATAAGCATGAAAACCCTCAATTTATTTATCATCGATGATGACCGTTCGGCCATTGATCACCTAAAATCTTTAATAGCAAAGACACCCTGCCGTTTGGTCGGGAGTGCTACAGATCCAAGAAACGGGATCGCAGAAATTGAAAAAAAGAAGGTGGATATCGTCTTTCTAGATATGCAAATGGAGCCTATCAGTGGCCTCGAAGTTGTTCCGCAGCTTCCCAACGATGTGCAGGTAATATTTTGCACTTCTTTTCGCGAGTCGGCGCATCAAGCTTATGATACGTATACGTATCATTACCTTCTAAAACCGTTTGGCTTTGTGAAATTCTTCAATGTACTTCGCAAAACAATGGCAACCATTACCCATCGGTCGTTTCTCGGAGAGAGTGAAACAAAGAAGAAATTTCAATTCTTTGGAACAGGGGCCAAGGGTGGTCATGAACGATTATGGTACGAGGACTTTGTATATGCCCACTCACTGGGTGAAAAGACGATGATCAACTTCACCGACGGCAGGAGTTACGTGATCAATCAACGCATCGGCAGATTATTAAAACGTTTGCCAGCCACACACTTCGCGCGTATCAGCAATGAAGTCTTTATAGCCCTCCATGCAATCCAGAAAGTACTGTATGGACGTGTTTATGTAATTATTGATGGCAAGGAGCAGCGCTTAGATATGGGCACAGAATACGCCAAAGAGATAATCCGCTGGATAGAGGATAATTCGTAGGATTGCACTTGATCTATAAATGTACTCACTCCCAAAAAATGAGTTAGCGTGCGACGATCAACGCAACGCATTTTAATTTTAGCAGTAACAAATCAATTTTCAACCTCAGCGATTCAATTATTTTATCAACTACAAAAGATGCTTTATGAAAAACATAGAATTCGAAGATCTCTATCAAGGTATGCTGCAGAATTTATACTCTTTGAACGATCCATTAGTCAATTCCATAGTCGACCTTGCCGGTTCATTGCGAATTACTGTTCGATCAATGGAGCAGTTATTATCGAGCGTCAGAAGTAAGCCCTTTAAGGATGATCAGCATGAGATCAATTTTTTTAAACATATAAAGCCACGTTTTCAGTCTTGGCACATTTACGTAATAGAGCTTAACCATATCGTTTCACAAATTCCTATTGGTAGTGAGGAAATGATTCGTGAATACTACATAAATGAATTGACGATTATAGACCGATTTTTTAAACGTTACGGTTTCTACTATCAATATTACCTAGCAGGAGAATGCTCGCGTGATAGCGATTTCTTTCTACGAAGAAATCTAAAAGATCTACCGCCTGAGCATAGTAAACCCAATCAACCAGAGAGTTTTGTGACGAGCATGGATTATTTGTTTGCGAAGTTCAAGGCGTATGAGATGCTGCGAGACTGTATTGCCCGGAGAATCAAAGTTATAAATAGTAGCCGTAATATTCAGACCTTAGAGCTGGAGCTTCTTCAGAAAAGAAGGTGGTGGTCGGGCAATAAAATTGAACTTGTAGAACTTGCATACGGTCTTTACCATGCCAAGCGCATAAATGGTGGTAAAGCAGAAGTGGGAGAGATTATAGCTTGGCTGGAAGAAAGCCTAAATGTGGATTTAGGTCAGTCTTATCGGATGTTCACCGATATAAGCAGACGAAAGCTAGTAAGCCACACGAAATTTATTGACGAGATGCGTACTACGCTTGATACTTATATTCAGTCGCATTACGGTCCTCGGTTGCCTATTCGCTAAGATTACCTAAAACATTTAATTTGACTTGCTTACATAGGTGCTTGCTAATATACTAACGGGTAGGTGATAAAGAGCTAATTCATAAATGACTATATCATCCTAACTTAAAATATCGAACTTTTTTCGTTAAAGATGATAAGTGTTTATAGCCTTTTGTAATTAGCTAGGTGGTTTTTATCTATCAAATGAATAAGGACTTGAAAAGAGTTATTGGCTCCATACTGCTTACATCTGATCGATAGTCACTTTTGCTGCATTTAATTTTTAAATGTGGAAAACAAGTAGTGAACAAGTAATGTTTAACCTTTATGAGCACAGACTATCTATCTGTAAAGCTACCCTGCTTACCATGTAGGAGTCTGCATGAATTTCGTTTCCCTCCATTGTGGAGAATCGACGAGATGGAGGGCTACACATGCAAGACTTGTTAGATAGCAAGCTACTACTTTAGCGAGTGACAAATGGATTGAATGGACAAGAATACCTGCATTGCAAACCTTAAAGTAGCGACAAAAGCATCAAAATATGCGCGAAGGTATTTAAGATTATTACTGGCGTGCGATATTGGGATGACGCTCGCTTGGAAATGTATGTTCTTTATCATGATTAAAACTGGAACCGAAAATTGTTTTATAAATGAATATTAAACTATATATAATATGCAAAACATAGAAAACAAAGTAGCATATATCACAGGAGGATCAAAGGGCATAGGCTTCGGAATTGCTAAAATACTAGTGGAAAATGGGCTTAAGGTAGCAATATCGGGCCGCAACCTTGACGATCTGCAAGAAGCTCAGGCTGTCTTAGGGGAGGATAATTTGCTCGTGTTCCAATCTGACGTGATCAATTTCGAAGATGAAGTCAACTCTGTCAAGCGCGTGATAGAAAGATTTGGAAAATTAGATGTAGTCATCGCCAACGCCGGGGTTGGAAAGTTCGCACCAGTGGATGAAATTTCTCTAGATGATTGGAATGCTATGATCGCTACAAATCTTACCGGTGTGTTTCACACGTTGAAAGCTTCCGTTGAGGAGTTGAAAAAAAGTAAGGGATATTATATCTCTATCGCTTCGTTGGCTGGTACAAATTTCTTTGCTGGAGGCGCCGGCTACAACGCATCGAAATTTGGGGTAGTAGGATTTACTCAAGCCGCTATGCTTGACTTGCGCAAACATGATATCAAATGTACTACGATCATGCCTGGCTCGGTCACTTCCAATTTCGCTGACCATGTACCAAGTGACTCTGACGCTTGGAAAATTCAGCCCTCGGACTTGGGGGAAATGGTGATCCACTTGCTGCAAATGAATGCCAACGTGCTGCCAAGCAAAATTGAGGTGAGGCCAAGCAAAACAAGCTGATTGTTTAATCTAGTAAAATAGTTGTCTTCAGCGATTTCATTTGATACTAGCAGCAACACTATTCAGCAGATTAGTGTTGCTGCTAGTGTTTATGGTCAGATGGTGTGTTACAGATATCGTATATATGAGTAGATGAGTTGAGATATCGTTTCGATTTTCAAGAATTGAGTCACAAAGTCATCCTACGGTAAACTAGTTTTTTCTAGTCATTATCCCGCAAATAGCATTTTATCAAATTTTAAAGATTCGCTTTTCCCGATCCTAAAGAAGTATATCAGCGCGTATTCCCCTTCACTCAAATATTCGCCTTGTTCATTATTTTCCCCTGAGTAGGAGAGGGTGAGCTGTAAAGTTTCGCTGATCTGGTCAAAATGAACGGCCAAATAGTATGGTCGCTTATTTTCACTTAATATAGGTGTCGTATACTGCCCGTCGTTACCGAGGCTTTTTAAATCAACTTTGGAGAGACCGTTTTTAAAATCCTCGCTGAATAAATATTTATGATACACCTCAAAATCATTTTCACTAAATAGTGGGGGAAAAGATGAGGGCCATTTTTCCTCGTCTATCTGATCATATACCGCATACCAAATCTGCGTGGTGTCGGCATTTATGGGGAAAGAAAAGTAGCTTTTTTGTTTAGCTAGATCATCCGTAGAAGCAGCTGAGCGAAAATCGTTAAAAATCTTGATCCAATCCGGAGCTACAGCGATGGCTTTAGCATTTGAATCTATAAGCTCCTCTGCCGAATCCAAGGCTGGGTTCCTTGCAGCCTTTTTATCCTGATTGCACGCGTAAATGCTGAGAAATAAAAGGTAAAGAATAGTTGTATGTATAGCTTTCATTTTTGGTCAAGTTGTTTGGTAACTAAATATACCAATCAAGTTACGGATAGTTTTTGGATTCTACATTCAATGATTAGTTTAGCAGATGGCTTAGTTACTTCTTTTTGATAGAGTTGCTAAACCAAAACTCACTTCGGCTCCCAATGTAGATCTGAAAAATTTAGCTCATTATTACTGCACCACTATCAAAACATATGAGGCAAACCTCAAAATATAGTTACTAGGACTTTACAATATGGTCTGCCATATTGATGATTGTTTTATCCTTTAGTAATGTAGTTTTTCTTTTCCACTTTTTTCGAGGATACAAGAGAAAACTTAAAATGGAAAAGTTGAAAAAGAAGAGTAAGGTTAAAATAGCGAAGATTGCGTTTGGGTCGAAAATAAAGTATAGGATATTTGCAACTATAAACAAAATTAATAATACCAGGACGGTCAAGAAAAGAGACTTATTCCGTTTAGCCCATTCTGAAAAGTCTGCGTTATGGTAAACGTCTCTGGTCACTTTATCAATTTGCTGCGAAGGAACATCAATCGACAAGATATCGCTTTTGAAAAACTTTTCTGATTCCATTTAAATTCAAAATAGGGTTAAAGCAGTTTTAAGGCAAATGCGATACCGAATCAGTTTTTAGATGTTTAAACAGGTACTTATTTTTCATAATACCGTTTTTGTACTTCGTTTGACAGCTATCCTTTCGCTATAACCAGCGCCGTCAGGGCTGCAAGGTACAGTGATGTTATATTTCCACAGCTATTTATTTCGGGTTGCCTGTATGCATAATCATACAATTTGCGTTTTATTCTTCATGAAATGCGGGTAGAAAACTTCCTGTACTGAATGGAAGTGAAACCGATTTTTATCGCCATAAACCCCGATACTGGAGACTGTTTTTTTTGTAATCGGATGTGCCTATGAATATTATTACGTGATATTTGACGCTTGGTGGAGACTGTTTAGGTTCTTCTAGGGTATTCAAAGTTACAAACCTTAGAATGTACGTGTTGCTTATGAAAAAATTGGCGGTAAGCAAAAAGTAATCCCCTCATCAGGTGACGAAGGGATTTTTTGAATGACGATTCCCCAGAACATTTTCATAAGCATGCTTTCGTGTGTCTAAAATCTGGGTTATGGGTTCCCAATTTACACATGTCTCATTATTAAGAGCGAAATTAAATGTTAATCTGTTTACACGCAAATATTTTTGAATTATTTAAGTGTTTCGTCAATCCCACACATGTTAAACCCCAGACTGACATTAGAATTGTGATAATAAAGCGATAGAGTATTTCAATGACCCTACATGCTACCATGGAGAGTATAAAAGACAACTCTCTAAAGTAATTGACATAATATTTTTCGATCTGGAAAGAGCACTATTTACTTTTCAAATAGCGATTATCCAGCCGAAAGCAAGATATCAAACCAATTGTTTCTTTTGGGCTATCGTTACGAAAATTGAAAAAATTTGTTAACAAGTATAAAACCCATTGATCACGGGATCCGCGCCGAACTGAACCGAGATCGAACATATCTTTAATCGATTTAGGCTTTCAGCATCCTCTATAGCCAAAGCGATCCTTTAAACACGTTATCTTTAAAATCCATAGGGTCAGTCGACTAGAAAGGTTCCAAATTGAAACATTTAACCACTTAAACAATTATACTAATCGGGACTCTTTTTACCAAAAAAGTAGAGTGACGACATCCAATATTTTGTGTATTTTTATATGCACATTGCAAAGCTATAACAATGAAAATATATCTCGATATAGAAAATGCAATCAGTCCGAGAACCGGACGGAAGCTATCTATCCCGGTAGCTTTCGTTGAATCAGTGGATCTCACGGCCTGGCAATTTCTAGAGAACGTTTTAAAAAATTTGAGATGAAATTGTTAGTTACAAAGAACTTATTTCAATTTTATACAGATCATACAGCTTTACATTGGTTGCGTAAAATCAGGTACAGACTTTGCACCGACTGCTTTTTATAAAAAGTTGTTGAAGGTGGGTAGTAGACTAAAGCGATACAACAGGTCAAGGATTGTAAGGGGAAACGAAAAATAGAAAGGGAAGCATGGGATTTGCTATATGATGAGCTGGAAAAATTCCTTGGTGAGGAAAACGATAGAGAATATTTTAATAAAGATCTTATACTAGAGTCATTGATATGGAGAAAGCGCTTAGCAAACTTGCAGAACTTAAAAATTATATATTCAAAGTTCAACAGTTAAGTGATTCACCAGAGATCGCTTACACCTGGGGAAACGATCCTTTCTATGTTGCTCACAGGAATATCGCTCTGGAGCTAATGCACAAGGGACATAGGGATGATGCGATAAAGCTACTCGAAAACTATGTCAGCTACCAGTACCACGATCGATTGGGCGAGGCCAACGCTGATCTAAGTAATATTTGGGACGGGTTGATTCCATTAACAAGGGACAATATAGAGCGGCTTTACAAACAACACAATGGCATTATGGTGGCAACGGATATATACTTCCCATTGCCTTATGTAAACTACACCTTTCTTAATGTACTCCAAGAGGAGCGTAGCAAATTGATGGAAGATGAGCATAATACCGTTCTTCCACTTGAATGGATACTCGATGGTGAGCGGGAGCTTGATAATGCATTTTTGGACGTGTACAATACAAAACTTAACAATGCTAGCTATCCATTTTTAAAAATCTGCTAATGCTGTCGTTTATCGTCTACATTTTTGATATTTAAGCGTTTATACTATTTCCGAGGTGACATATTGATGGATATTTGTAGGCTAAATCTTCATTATGATATATAGATTAACAAGTGCTCAATACCTGAATAGCTCATCAGTTGATGAAATTGTTCTTTGCTACCAATTTTTAAGTTCTTATGACGGATCTAAATATCTTGTTTGGATTCAAATTACAGAGCTTTTCGATGAATGGAAAGAACTATTCGGCTTGGATGATAATGCAATGCTCAAATTTCTTTTAAAAACTATAGAGCCCGATTTGATCCGAAGCGGTTTTAAGTATAGGCTTACTACGTATAAAATCCCGTCAAGTTTTGAACTTAAAGCGGGTTTTAAATATGAGGATTATAATCTCAACAATTACGAATTGCATGTTTCCCCAAACAGAGGATAAAAGACTGGCTCATATGATCCGTCTTAGCAGATCTAAATTGGAGTTGCTAACTTAGTCGGCATATCAGGTTAAGAATAAATAATCTTAATTTTGAAATAATGATTAAAGTCCGTAAAAAGTACGATCGCATCTTTAAAGAGAGCGCTGTCGAGTTGAGTAAAGGTGGAAAAAATATTGCCACACTAGCCCGAGAATTAGGAATCTCTGCGGCTCAGCTATACAAATGGAGTAAAGAGTCAGAAGAAGTTAGCTCTGGGAGTTTTCTAGGGAATGGCAACCTGAAGCACACAGAAGAATAAGAGCGTATAAGTTTTTTGTAGAAAAAACTTAAGGATTCAGAACTAGAACTTGAGATATAAAAAAGCCATAGGCATCTTTTCCAAGAGCGATCGGTGATATATTGCTTTATCAAGCAATATCAGGATTTATATCCGATTGAAAAGATGTGCGAGGTTCTGGGAATTGGGGGCAGAAGCTATTATTCTTGGCGAAGCCGCTGTAAACAGCGAAAAAGTCCAAATAAGACCCTTGAAAACAGAATAAAGGCTATTTACTTCAATAAGAAACAGCGATATAGCAGCTTAGAATAACTGCAGAACTGTCGGATGAAGGTGTTAAGGTTTCTAGAGTTACAGTGGCTAAGTACATGAAAAAGATGGGTCTGCGCAGTAAAATAGGCAAGAAATATATGTGACCACAGACTCAAAACATTCACATAAGATAATGGACAATGTATTAGATCGGAATTTCGCAATTGCGGAACCATCTAAAGTCTGGGTGTCCGACATTACCTACATCCATACAAAGGAAGGTTTTTATACCTGACAACCGTTCTTGATCTATACGACGGTAAATGTATCGGCTGGAGTATCAGTGATGGGATGAGGACAGAAGAAACTTCATTGGCGGCTTGGAAAATGAATGTTTAACAGGCAAAATTTAATACCTCCATCAGGTTTGGAAGATAGGTAAGCCAACTGGACGTATATGTAGAAACGTATGATAGGTGGACGGATAGAGTTTTCTGAAAGCGAAGATTTTAAGATAGCTAGGGAATTACACACAATAGATAAGTTACCAATTGGATCCCTTTCTGTAAGATTTCCCTCACCGATAGAAATAAAGAACATAAGATATGTTTGTCCTCCGGCTTGTAGAACTCCCATTGCAGAGTTCTGTTTTTATAATGAAAATGGTATCAAGATGGAAATAAAAAAAGCCTATGGTAAATCTATACATAAGGATCAAGTAGAGTTCGCATTTGATAATAACCAATTGACCTCCGCCGCAACAAAAGAAGAAGAGTACTGGATTGGTGCTACCTTGAAATCAGATCAGCAATTGATTTCTAAAATAGAGCTAGTCCCCAAGAATGACGGTAATTTCATAACGGTAAATCATAATTACGAGCTCTTTTATTTCGATAATAAATGGATTTCAATTGGGAAAAGAATCGCCACGAGTAGAAAATTGTATTATGAAGATGTACCGAAAGGTGCAGTTCTTTTGTTGAGAAATCTTACTGAAGGTAACGAGGAACGTATTTTTACGATGAAAGACTCGGTACAAGTTTGGTGGTGAGAATGTATATAATTGTCATCGCTGAACGGTTTAATTTATAATAAAAGAAAAGAAAAAAATTAACTAACGTTTTTTTTTGACTATTACGATCGATTATCACTTTAATATCTTCAACTATTTTCGTGACAATTGCTGCCTGTAGCATTTAGAAAGGTTGACTTATGTCTAGAAAAAAACCTGTACGCAATGGAATTGGATATAATAATTCCTTTACTCCAACATGTAGAAATTGGTATGGCGTACCAAGGCAACAAATCTCGTTAATTTTATTCTATTAGGCTTTGGAAGTTCATTCTTCGCAAATCCTATTAGTCAACGGGGCAATTACTATAATATTTTTTAATACCAATTTCGTGATGTTGGTAATCGTTTGATCTGCAAGTCGGCAACTTTGACCACGATAAAGGACTCGTTCTTTGACATCGTGGGAAGAAGCATTTCCAAGGAAATTAAGTGCAGGGGTTTGTTTCGGCTATTTGCCGTCAAATCCTGAACCTTAGGCAGCCAGTTTTGGTGGGCGCTTTTGCGTCAACGTGAGTATTCCCGAACAACATTCTTTTACGATGATCCTTTTTTGTAGTGATACAGGCATAAAAGAGTGGGCCAAAAAAAATTAATTTTATTCTAGCATATAGGGGAGCGATTCTAGATCGACTCCCTTTTTCTATTTATAGAGGCCGCTTCCAAATCGGCCGGAACCAATTCCATCATTCTAAAATTTAATCTTATGGCAAAAATTTTAATCGCGAATCAAGTCAAGCAGGGAGTCTCGCTGGTCGATTTGCTTGCTAAACTTGGTCACCGGCCATCCTACCGTAGCGGAAAAGAGCTGTTTTACAAAAGTATGCTGCGAGAGGAGCGAACGCCCTCGCTTTGCGTGAATGAAAATCTAAACGTTTGGTTTGATCACGGTGGCGCGGGCGTTTCACAAAAGCAAGGAGGTAATGTAATCGATTTTGCGCTTGCTTACTGGTTTCCTTCAGATTTCGGACAGGTTCTGAACAAGATTTCGGAAACCATGTCATTGGATTTTCCATCCGATCTGAAGGTTAATCCTCGACCGCGACAATTTAACCGGCAGCCCGAGAAGCTGACCAATTATAAAGTGACTGGTGTAAGGGAGCTTGGCGGTAATGCTAAAATCGCTACGTATCTTCAAAATCGGGGGATCTATGAGCAGGCAAAGGGCCGGATCAAGGAAGTGTACTATGAGATCGTGACAGGGCCGAAGGCTGGAAAATCTTTTTTCTGCGCGGGATGGCAGAACGACCTGGACAGCTGGGAGCTCAGCAACCAGGGAAAGCACTTTAAGTTCAAGGCCTGTCTTGGACGTAAAGCGATCTCTACGATTGAAGGATCTAAAGTAAGGCTTTGCCTATTTGAAGGTTATATGGACTACCTGAGCTGGCTTGCGGATAATCCGAAAGTTACAGATTCTGTCATTGTGCTGAATTCCGTTAATCTGTTAGATTCCGCTCTGGAGAAGATATTAACTTTCCCGTCGGTGCAGGCCTACTTTGATCGGGACAAGGCGGGTGAAAAAGCTTTTGAGAAGTTAAAGCAGGCGGTTCCGCATGCTCAGGATTGCTCAAGTTTATACAAGAAATACAAGGATTACAACGATATGCTGATGAACCGGCCGTCCTCTACGGTGCTTTACGAGGAGTCATATATCTATGAAAAAATGATGTCTTCATTTAAGCGGTAGTCTCTATATTGTTTTCTTCCACACGCCCTGTCAATTATGTGTTTGCTACGCTGCTAAGCTATTAGTCACTTAGTTTACCTATAGCAATTCAAATTGGCTGTGTAGCTACTTATCGAGTAATCGATTCGGCTGGGGGCGCAATGATTGTGTAGGCTAGTTAGCTACTTAGGTGGATAACCACTAATTTGGTAGACTGTTAAGTTTACTGATCGGTGGGCCAGAAGGTCATCCTAATCCATTACGCCTTTAGCTAGGCAAGCGCTAGGCTATCTCATTAGCAAATTGCTAAGCCGCCAGGCAAATTTGCAAGTTCGCTAGGTAAATGGTTAGGTTACCAATAGATTAGCTACTTAACAGTGAGACCGCGTTTCTTGCTACATAGCTAAGACATTGGCTGCTTTGTCTGCCAATTATTAAGCTAGCATTTCAGGTTTATTGCAAAGCATGACGCTAGTTGGTTGATTGGCTAGCAAATTGCTGAGCAGTGAAGCCATTAGGCAACTACGCTAATTAAGTGGATCATCAGCCAAATGATTAGCTAACTATATAGCAAGGCTACTAACCTGGCCAAGTGGCAACTATCATAGCTGCTTGCCGGTCCCTCAGCAAGCTATATAGCGATGGTATTTGCAAAGCAAAAGACCATTTAGCTGATCAATTAGCAAATCAGATCAATTTGACTTTCTCGGCGATAAAGGCGCATAGTGAAACCGATAAGGTTTTCCTGCGCCACTCTTCAAGACAACATGAATCAAAATGGAGATTGCTATTGCTGGCGCTTTTCTGCGAATAGCAACACCGCGATAAATGATCAATGAAAATAAATCAATGCACAAAACAGTCTAGGAGATAGACCCACTCTTGTTTTGTTAGCAGCAAGTTGTATTTTGGGTGCACCCAAAAATTCCTTGCCTTTCCCGTTTGGCCGACCTGTGGTCAGCCTCAGCGAAAGGATCGAAAAACTGCGCAACTTGTTTTTCCTCTTAAACTTTAACTAATACACTGATGACTGATCCAATTAAGATACGGGGCAGGCCTGCTAAGGAGTACCCTAAACGGCTACGGGTGGTCACTGTTAAGCTCACCGACAGCGAGCTGGAAGAACTTAACCTGATGAAAACCCAAAGCGGCATGAACCGAATGCAGCTGATCCGAAAGAAGATCTTCGCTAGCGGCGCTGTAACAATTACCAATGTGAAGGAGGTTTTAGAGGAACTCTCGCGTCAAGGAGCTGAACTTGGCCGTATCGGAAACAACCTGAATCAACTGGGAAGACATGCCAATGTGCTGGCCAAGCAAGGTAAGTTACACCCCCATGTAGCCGAGGAACTTAAAAAGTTACTGGAGGAACACGCCGGAATTCAGAAGCAATTAGACATAACCTGGCGGCATCTTTTACGCGCTATCAAAAAATAGCAGCACGCATGATCGTTAAATTTCTTCGTAAATCAGCAAGCTTTGGCGGTGTGCGCTATAACACCAACAAGGTGGATTCCGATCAGGGGGAGCTGCTTAGTACGCGTAACTTCGATGCGCTTCAAGGTTTAACGGAGCTGCGGCCACAGGACTACATCAACTATCTAGAGGCCGTTTCTTCAATAAGCTCCCGCATCAAATATCCGCAGTTGCATGTGGTGATCTCTGCAAAAGGTAAACAGTTCGCGACCGGCGAACTCAGCGCAGTAGCACATGACTGGATGCAGGGGATGGGTTACGGCGAGCAGCCGTATCTAGTGATCCTGCATAGCGATACCGCTAACTATCATGTGCATATCGTATCGACAAGGGTGGGCAAAGATGGCAAAAAGATCGATAACAGTTTTGAAAAGATCCGTGCCTATGAAGTGCTCCACGAGATTCTTGGCGAGAAAGCGCTCCATGAAGTGCAAAAAGATCTTGCTGATGCGCTAAGGTATAATTTCAGTACACGTGCGCAGTTTCGAACATTAATGGAGAACCGCGGTTACACGCTCAGCCAAGAGGATCAGCTCCTCAAACTTTTCAAGTTCGGAAAATTGCTTGGTGAAGTGCGCTGGGAAGATATGGATAAGCAGATTAGGCAGTACAGCGAAGATTCCGGCCGAAAGAAGCAGATTTATGCGCTGATCGATAAGTATCGCTATCAGTTTGATCAAAAGCTCGAGGAGGAAAAGGGAATCTTTAGTTCTGAGCTGACGCGTGAGTTGGCATTACGATTCGGTCTACACTTTATTTTCCACTCTTCTAGTGGCAAGCCACCCTACGGTTATACCATCATAGACTATAGCAAGAGTAATATATTTAAGGGCAGTCTGGTTTATCCGCTAGCACGGCTAACAGGCGCAGCGGAGAAGAACGCGTCCAGCGTATCGGAGGATAAAAGCGAGCGTCTCGTTGCTTCAACCTATAGTAAAGCCGAACCATGGGCAAAAGGTGAGCATCAAAATTCCACGATAGAAAAAGCCGATCGCCCAGCGGCCATCGTATCCGTGGAGGAACCGATCGCTGCGCCGATAATCGGATTGAATCTCACGGATGATGTGGACGATGAGGCCGTGCATGGTAAAAAACGAAACCGCCAGAACAAGAAATCAACAAAAAAACGCTAACATTTAAATTGGATCATTATGGTCATCTTATTAGGAAACCAGAAAGGCGGAGCAGGGAAAAGTACCGTAACACTGCTACTGGCCAATTACCTTGCCGTCAATAAAAATCGGCCCGTTACGGTCCTCGACATGGATTACCAGCAGTCGATCTCCTCCAAATATGAAAAGGCCCAGCTTACCGAGAACGTGCTTCCCTATGAAGTGCTGGCTGCCGACCTTAATGATTTTCCGGATCTGATGACCGTGCTAAGCAAGAATGCCGACGAGATCGTGCTGATCGATCTGCCCGGTAAAATGGATGACGACGATCTGATTCCGGTAATCCAAGCTGGTGATCTTGTCCTTTGTCCTTTTGGCTATGACCAGTTTTCGGTCGATTCGACTTTGCTATTTGCCATGGTCGTCTCCAAGATAAATACTGCAGCACCATTACATTTTATTCCCAACAGACTCAAAAGTGGTGTTAAATATCAAACTAGGCTAGAAGTGGATAAGGCGCTGGCCGGCTTTGGCCAAGTAGGAAAAGGCTTTCCAGATAGAATCGATTTTCAGCGTGTGGACACGACTTGCATTCCGGCCATCCTTTTGCCCGTAGTACTTCCCGTACTCGGGGAGATTTTTGAGACCTTTATAGAAAGAGAGGTCTCCCGTGCGTAACATTCGCTCGCTAGCTGATCAGATTCGCGATGAGCTGAAGGCCAAAGAGCAACCGGAAAAGGAGATTACAAAAAAGGTTCGTGAAGGAGCTGAGGAAAGTAGGCAGAAAGGTACTAAGAAAGCCAAAGCTGATCCGCATGAGAAACAGGCCGCAGCATTTTTCAAGGCTATCGGAGATTTTAAGCCGGAATATTCCGAGAAGAGTATGATTCGACTGGATGCGCGCACCGTCAATCTGCTTAAGCGCATCAAGCTTGCCAAGAACATCGATATGAACCGCTTTATCGTTTACAGCCTGCACCGTTACCTCGAGCAGCATCCCTGGCTGGCAGAACATATTCAAGAAACCATCAAAAATACAGAACTATGAGCTGGACTACTTTTACCCTTAGCTTGGTACTGGCGTACCTGATCTATTATGTTATGAACCTGCTCTATGACCGCTGGCTGGCTGGCAAAGTTGGTGTTACAGCACCCACAGAGGAGAAACTCTACTTTGAAGATGATGTGGTGCCGGAGCTGATCACGCTGGAAGAACCTGATCACGAAGAGGAGTCGACTGGATCAGTTGCAGCTATGCAGTCGGCACCCGCACCATCAACCGCGATCAGTTCGGTTGCAGAATCAACGGGCGGAGTAACTATGGATGAATTGGTGCGCCTCGCCAAAGATAACCTCATTGAGCACACACGTGCCATTCCGTACTAGGATGCGGAAAACCAATTGCCTTAAAACTATCCTAATAAGCACCTTCCTCTTTTTACCTGCGCTGCTTCTCGCGCAACCAGGACTTTCTGAATTTTATGGCGTCAGCGCAGAAGTTGGGCGATGGTACTATGCGCTTTCGGACTTCGTGCTGGTGCTGGGCGCCATTGCCGGCATACTTGGCGGGCTGCGCATCTATGCAAACTGGCAGAGCGGCCATCACCACCACATCGATGCGCAGGTGATGGGCTGGCTGTTTTCCTGCCTATTTCTGACCTTGGTCAGCGCTTTTCTAAAGGCCCTTTACGGCATTTAATAATCCATTCATCTTTTAATTTTTTATCCATGACAGTAAAGAACAGAAAACTGTTTGCTACCGCTATGGCGGTAATGGTTGCATCCGAGTCGCTGCTCGCCCAAACGGGCGGCGGAACAACAGGGATCAACGCAGCAACCTCCTCCCTGACCAGTTACATTGATCCTGTATCGACCCTGACCCTTGCCATTGGCGCGGTGGTGGGGATCATCGGCGGAGTGCGCGTGTACATCAAATGGAACTCGGGTGATCAGGACATCAACAAGGAGCTTATGGGCTGGGGCGGTTCCTGCCTTTTTTTGGTGTTGGTCTCGGTGGTCATTAAGGCCTTCTTTGGCGTTTAGCATGCGCAGGTATGCAATTTACAAGGGGCTCCAGCGGCCCCTTGTTTACCGAGGTTTTAAGGGAAAGTTCATCGGTTGGGGGATCGGATCACTGGTGCTGGGACTGGTAGGCGGTGGCCTACTTGGTGCGCTCAGCAGCATGTACCTTGGCGCCGTGGTGACGCTGGCCGTTATCGCAGGCGGACTGACCTTTACCTTTCAGCGCCAGAAAGGCGGCCTGCATGTTAAAACGCGCAGCACAGCGCTATTTGTTCACCAAGCTAAGCTTAAACACTATGGCAAAACAACATCGGGAAACCTTTAAGTTGCCCTACATCGGGATAGAAAAGCAGGGGAGTCATACGCTACTCTACGGAGAGAAAGGTGAGTTTTCGGTGCTGCTGCAGATGCGTAACCTCGCTATGCAACATGGCGCTGACCCGGAGCCCTACACGGCTTATCACCAGCTGCTGCTCAACCTAATCAAGATTTTGGGTGAAGGGCATATCATCCAAAAGCAGGACGTGTTCTCACGCAGGAACTATGAAGCGCCCCAGGCCGCTGAATTTCTGCAGCAGAAATACAATACGCATTTTCGGGGTAGACCCTACACGGATCTCTCGACCTATCTCATCATTACCAAACAGATCAAAAAGGGTCGCTTCTATGTCTACAGCCCGAAAGCTTTGCTCGATTTTACCCAGCAGGTGGATAAGGTGATCGATCTACTGGAAGGGGCAGGCCTAGATCCAAGGCCGCTGGATGAACAGGAAATTAATCGCTACGTGAGCCGGATGCTGGCGATGGACTTTAGTTCGGATAACATTGTACTGGATAACATCAGTGCTGGCGATCGGAATTTGCTGGTTGGCGAGCGCGCCCTGCGCAGCATAAGCCTCGTGGACACGGACACCATCGATCTGCCCGAGGATGTCGCTACGCATGGCACCCGGCAGGAGGGTGGCAACCTGCGTAACTTTCCGCAGGATAACTTTTCCTTTCTTCACGCGGTGCCGGATTATCATTGCCTAATTTATAACCAGCTCGTGGAGATACCAGCACAGCAGCTCACCTTGAACAAGCTGCAGCTCAAGCGTAAGCGTCATTCGGGTGTACCCGATCCGGCCAATCTGATCTGTGTGGAGGATATCGATCAGCTGCTGGTCGATGTATCGCGAGAGAATCAGCTTTTGGTGCATGCGCATTTTAATATGCTGATCTGCGCCGATTCGGATAAGATTGCCAAAGCGGGAAACTATATCGAGGCGGCACTTTTTCAGCAGGGAATCATTCCCTCGCGCAATGCTTACAACCAAATGGAACTTTTTCGTACCTGTCTTCCAGGCAACGGCGTGGAATTGAAAGCCTACGACTGGTTTCTGACAACCTCCGATGCTGCAATCTGTTTCTCTTTTAAAGAATACCTGCAAAAGGATGAGCAGTCAGACTTCCTGATCCGCTTTACCGATAGGCAGGGTATTCCCGTTGGCATTGATCCCTCGGATCTGCCCATGCGGACAGGGCGAACCAATAACCGCTCACGTTTTACGCTTGGACCCAGCGGGAGCGGCAAATCGTTCTACATGAACGCGCTGGTGGAGCAGTATTGCCTCTACAACATGGATGTAGTGATCGTCGATACTGGAGATAGCTATTCGGGACTTTGCAGCTATTACGGTGGTAAGTACATTACTTACACTGAGGAAAAGCCAATCTCGATGAATCCCTTTGCTATCTCCCAAAAGGAGTATAACCTGGAAAAGAAGGATTTCCTAAAGACGCTGATCGCCCTGCTCTGGAAAGGGCCTGATGGGCAGCTCAGTCAGATCGAGGATACCGTGCTTTCCAATGTCCTTTCTTCCTACTACTATGCTTATTTCTGGTCAGAGGAAAACACTGATTCCGTCGGACCGAAAGTGCTGAACTTTGATTCCTTTTACAGCTATTCGGTGGATAGGATCAGCGAGATTACGGCGCAGGAAGCGATCACCTTTGATCTGGACGAATACCGCTATGTGCTGCGTAAGTTCCATACGGGAGGTGAGTTTGGTACGGTGCTTAACGAGCAGGCTGATGCCTCGCTTTTTTCTGAACCTTTTATTGTCTTTGAAATAGATAACGTGAAGGAAAATAAGGTTTTATTTCCAATCGTCACGCTGATCATTATGGACGTCTTTCTGCAAAAGATGCGACACCGCCGTGACCAGCGTAAAGCACTTATCATCGAAGAAGCATGGAAAGCTATTGCCAGTCCGCTGATGGCGGGTTACATATTGTACCTCTATAAAACGGTCCGGAAGTTCTGGGGCGAGGTGATCGTGGTGACCCAAGAGCTGGGCGATATCTTGGGCAATCCGGTGGTCAGAGACAGTATCCTTGCCAACTCGGATACGATCTGCCTGCTGGATCAATCCAAGTTCCGCGAAAACTACGATGCCATAGCCAAGCTGCTTTCTATTACCGATACCGAACGCAGAAAGATCTTTACGATAAACCAGCTGGACAACAAGGAGGGACGGGGACGATTCAAGGAGGTCTATATCCGACGCGGGTCCACGGGTGAGGTTTATGGCGTGGAGGTTTCCCTCGAACAGTACCTGACCTATACAACAGAGAAGCCGGAAAAGAATGCCGTATTGACCTACGCGGAGGTGTTTAAAAATTACCAGCAAGCACTTGAAGTGTTTGTACAGGATATGAAATCTAGTGCATTGTCTCTGGGTGATTTTGTGAAGAAAGTCAATGCGCTCGGAGCTCCGCTTTCCAGCGCAGATACAAACCATTAATATGTTAATCAAAAGCTATATGAAACCCTTATTTATCTTTTTATTCGCTCTGTTCTGGGCGCCGCTATTGCGCGCGCAGATCTATATTGATCCGGCAGTGGCGGCGGCAACGGCCATACATTCGGGCATTATCGACCAGCAGCTGGATAACACCAATGAGCGGTTGACGCTTATCCATCGTGGGCAGCTCGCCGTAACAGGGCAACTTGTCATTGTGAACGATATGCAGGATAAGATCTATAAAGGACTGAGCGAGGTTTCTGCGATCATGCGAAATCTGCTGGCTATAAAGGATATTACCCAGATCGGAACTGATATTGTGCGCGATACCAATAGAGCGATCACGCTTGCCGGTAGCAACCCAGCGCTGCTGCTGTTTGCCGAGCAGGGAGCGATAGAGTTTAAGAATAGATCAATTGCGCTCGCCTCGGAGGTAACCAGTTTTGTGACCCAGGGTGGCGCGGACAATCTCATGGACTCTGGCGAACGGGCGAAGCTGCTCAACAGGATCGTATCGGAGATGACCATTCTGCGCGGTGTGGCTTACGGGATGTACCGCGCCATGTACTGGGCAAAGCTGCGCGGCATCCTGCAATCGCTGAACCCCTATGCCGGCTTTATTAATATGGATACGCGCATTGCGGACGATATTGTTCGCAATGCCAAATACCTCAAGCAATGAAATGGTTTTTAATTGTTATAATATATTTGTTTATAGGTGTAAAAACTTCCTATTCTCAACTGAATGTGGAGCTAATCCATCAGCTGGTTGCTGAAAGTAAATCGGAGAACAGTAGGCAGAACGAGGCTTTTAACCGGCAGACGGTGACCACAGCTAATGAGGAGGTAAACCGTGGGAAGACGGCAACTTTCAAGGAGAAGTATCGGCGGTTGCAGCAGCGTTTTCATACGCTTGGTCTAGTGATCGATGCCGCGCAGATCGGCATGCAGGCTTGGCCAATCATCGCCGATATCCAAAACCAGCAGGCACGAATCTTCACGCTGGCAAAAGATGATCCTATCCTGATTGCCATGGCTTATCAGGTGGAGATAGACCTTTTAAGCAAAGCCACGCAGCTCAGTAGCTATCTGTATGCATTGCTAATCTCGATCGGTGATCTTAACCAGATGAAGGCAACTGATCGCAAGATGCTTTTTGGCCATGTGCTGACCGAACTACGATTGATTGCGGGAAGTTCAAGGGGGCTTGCTAATGCCATGTATCAGCGACAATTTCAACGTGTTAGTTCCGTAAACAATCCGTTTTCAGCGTACGTAAATCGTGACCGGCAGTTGGTCGACAATATACTTTCCAAAATCGATCAACTTAAATATTAGTACATATGGATGTAGTCAAATATTTTATATTCTGTATACTATGTTGTTTTGGTTTGCATGGGGCATTTGCGCAGAGCTACGTTACGATCGTCTACGATGCCAAGCATATGGCAATCGTTGGTGAAAATGCAGCGGTACGCTCGGCCGCTGAGCTTATGCATCATGAGTACTTGAAGACGATCAATAATTGGCTGGACGATATCACTGTCAACCTTTCCTCGGTGGTCATGGTGCAGCGCATGATTTATGGTGCGCTTACCGAGGTTGACCAAGGTCTGAAGAGCGGTCTTATGCTCAAGCAAGTGGGATCGATTTCCTCCGAGATCATTGCTGAGTGTAGTAGCATTCTGGAAACGGCCAAAGGCTCTCCACATCTATTACTCTTCGCGGAGGACATCACCACGCAGATGAAGGATCGGGGCATCAGGCTGGTATCCGAGGTTTCGGACTTTGTGCTTAAGGAAGGAAGTAACGTGCTGATGGATTTCGAGAAGCGTGATGCGCTGCTCGTGAAGATCCTTTTGGAGCTGCGCGTGATGCGCGCGCTTTGCTTTAGCGTGCACCGGGCAATGTATTGGGCGAAGCTTCGCGGCATACTTCCTGCGCTGAATCCCTTTCAATCTTATATCAATCGAGATAGGCAATTGGTGGATCAAATTATTTTTCAGTATAACCTTTTAAAGTAAGTTTTATGTTAAAGTTATTTAAAGTAATGCTTTATATAGTACTGTGTGCTTTCTCCTTTGATCTGCATGGCCAGAACGTGAAATACCAAACGGATAAGCACGTGGTCAACCAGCAGGAACGGATGGTGTATAAGCAGTGGGATCGCAAGAAGTTTACCCCGACAAGGGGATTCCTGAGCCTCAACTATCAGTATTGGCTCACTTGGGGACTACACCCCAATTATCCCAAAACGGATCTCAGGCCGCTGAGTGCGGGCGGTCCACAATCCCGAAGGTTGCTCATGGTTGCTGCCATGAAAAGTACCGAGGAGGCCTACAAGCTCCATGCCGATACCTTGCGAAATACGGCGCTAAGCGAGATCGCTAATTATGCGGGAGTCGCCTCCCAGACCGATCCCCTTTGGCAACTCTATTACAAAAGGGAGTTTCAGGATCTATTGGATTTCAATCAGGCCGATCTTTTTGAGGGGCTGGAACCACCTGTGAAGGATTACTTGGAGCAGGGGGGGGCAGCCGATTGGTATCGGCAGGAAAGCCAGATGCTCCGCGAGCGATTAGAAGCCGCGCGAACGACCAACCTCGATCGGGGCTCGCGGATAATCGCTTATCACCGCATGCTGGGAGAATACCGAAAGCTGCTCGCTATCTGGGAAACTAAACGGCAGCGTGCTGCGCTGTATTTATCCATCAAGGATAAGGTAAAGGAGCTTCAAGAAAACAGTACGGTGGCCATGGCCGCCCGAGGTAAATCGGATGTGCAGATTGCCGATGATATTCTTTCACGCGCTAAATTATAATCCGATGAGCTTACTATCATTTATGGGCGTAACGCCCTTACTGCAAGTGCAGACTGTGCCGGATTCCTTTAAGGATTCATTTAATTTCCTGCAGGGGAACGGAATCTACGAGGAGGGGATGATGCACTTTTTAAAGCAGATGAAAAGCACGATCTGGACTCATTATGATGCCTTTAACAGTGATGCACAAGCGCTCAGCGCAATCTTTATGATGATCTTCTTCTCTATACGGACTTATGAGATGATGGCTGGGGACAAGCAGCTGGAGGTTATGCCGCTGCTGCGCCCTTTTGGACTCATCATGGTGATCCTCTGGTGGCCGACCTTTACGCGCGTTGTGGCTTATCCAACAGATATCGTCGCAGCCAAGACTGAGGCGATGTTCGATGGAAGTCAGACGGAGATCAACAACCTTCGTTTGCAGCGCGCCAAACTAATGGCGGACCTTTCCAATCAGATAATGACCGTACAGGCCGAGGCCGAGACGGCAAAGACCGAGGCGGATACTTGGTATGAAAATGCCTGGGAATCGGTTCAGTCTAGCGTCAAGGAAGGCTTTGCTTCGGTATGGAACCCGATTGTGGAGATGCGGAATCGCCTGCAGGCGGGCTTTCAGTTAATGATGACTTCACTTGTCGAGACGTTGGCCATCTGGCTGCTGCGGATTTGTGTGTATGTGATATTTATTATTCAGATCATCTTCTCAACGATCCTGATCATTCTTGGACCTTTTGCCGTGGCGGCGAGTATCCTGCCGGCATTCCGTGATTCCTTTTCAACCTGGATTGCCCGCTTCGTTTCAGTGAACCTGTATTCCGGAGTAGCCTATCTAGTGATGTATATCGCTTCACTTTTCCAGCATTATGCGATGGAAGCCGAGATCAGCCGCTATCAGGTATTGGTCGGTACGGATGGTGCGGATCTAGAAAAGATAGCTTGGTTCCTTGGAAATGGTCTACTTTCCTTTGGCATTGTGATCGTCACCTTCGTCATTGGAGCCCTAACCATGCTTACCGTCCCAAGTATCTCTACATGGATTGTCTCAACTTCTGGCGTATCTTCTGCCGCCTCGACGATGGGACGTCATGCGCCAATGATGAGCGGTATGGCGGGAAGACTTCTTGGTAAATTTAAATAGCTGCTATGATTATAAAGAATATTGAGAGCAGGGTACGCCTTGCCACTTTCATTGCAGGGGGAAGCCTCGTCGCATCGCTGCTGATCAGTATGATCGTTTCTTTTTTTGCCTACAGGCAGGTGGTTTCCGCTCGACAGAGCATTTACATTATGGATTCGGGGAATGTCCCGATGCGCGCCTCACAGACCGACGTGCAGATGAACCGCGCAGCAGAGTACCGCTCGCACATTGGACGCTTCCATAGCTTGTTCTTTTCCTTAACGCCGGACGATAAGTTTATTGAATACCAGATGAAGCAGGCGATGTACCTGATTGATGAGAGCGGCGCCTTGCAGTACAACAATCTTAAAGAGAAAGGTTTTTTTAATTCTATTCTTTCCTCCAGCGCCGTGCTGACGATACATACGGACAGCATTGTGCTGGATCTGCCTACTCGGTATTTCCGTTTCTACGGCACCCAAAAGATTGATAGGCGTAGTTCGACCATCACACGCTCACTGGTCACTGAAGGCTACCTGAGTGATCTAGAGATTCGCTCAGAGAACAATCCCCATGCGGTGCTGATCACCAAATGGAAAACCCTGGAAAATAAAGATCTACAAAATGTCCAAAAAAATACACTCTAATCCGCTAGAAGGTAGGCTGTGGCAGGCATTAAAGAGGAAACTATCGCTATTGCTCACTCGCTATCCAGCTTATCTTTTTGCAGGCATGCTCGTCTGCATGGTCATTTCCGCTGTTTGGGTGTTTAGCGCCAGAAAGGTGGATAATGATATGGCTGTTTTCCAGCCGCGCTCTTCGCTCATTGTGCTTGACACCCTCGGTGCCAAACTGCCTTCCATTGCAGAAACTTATGGGGCTCTTAACAGGGTGGTAGCATTACAATCTGAGATAGGGGCGCTGATCGAAAAAGATAGCCTGAGCTCCTCGGATAGTACCGCCCTGATTGCCGCGCTCGAAGAGTTTGAATCCCTTCAGCGATCTATGCAACCTAAAAATAATTTACCATGAAAATAGATGTTAATAAACCGCGCTACGTCGTGCCGCTGATCCTGCTTCCCTTTCTATTTATCTTCTTTTATATTTATAAGTCGACTTTCGACAAACAGGAGCTGCCCCAAGCTGGCAATGACTCCCTGCAGACCGGAGTGGCGGATGTATCAGATCAGGTGCGTGAGAAAGCACTTTCCGGGAAGTTAGATGCTTACCGAAACCAATATCGTCAGGCAGACGGTTATACCGCTGTCGGCCTGATCCAAGAAGAAGAAACGGAAAAGGAGATGCCGAGAACGCTGTACAATATGCGCGAGCGGCAAATGCTCGACTCGATCGATCGTGCCATGAAAAACAGGTATAGCCCAGCGCAGGAAAAAGGGTTTCCGAGTGCAACCATGCATAGAGCCTCCTTTGATGCGGAAGATCGTACTATGGAGGAAGCGCTGGCAAGGCTGTCCGCTCCACCGATCTCAGCTCCTGCCGAGGCGAACAAGGTTAGCGAAGACCCCATGGATCTGTTCCGTAAGCAAATGGCGCTGGTCGATAGTATGGGGAAAGCAAACGACCCAGATTATCAGGCCGAGCAGCAGCGGAGAGATTTGGAGCGAGAGCAATTGGCTTTAACCAAGTCCCAACCTTCGTTAACTGTCACTAAGGCTACGGAACATACCGATGGCTTTAATACGGTCGTCCCCGCGAAATCGGAAAGCTTTATCTCGGCCATAATCGACCAGAACATCACGGGCTATGTTGGTTCGCGCCTGCGTATCCGGCTGCTAGAAGACATCGCGGCGGGTAGCGTGCCGATAAAAAAAGGTAGCTACCTCTATGCACAGATCTCCGGATTTACAGGGCAGCGCGTTAACCTCACGATTACCTCAGCCATGATCGGCGAGCAGATCTTGCCCATCAATCTGGAGGTATATGACCATGATGGCATGCGAGGACTTTTCGTTCCGGCGTCCGAATTTCGGGAATTTACCAAGGAGCTTGGCGGTAATGCCTCGCAAGGCATCACCATGCAGCAGATGGAAACTGACAGCCAACTGGCTATGAGCATGGTGCAGAAGGTATTCCAGTCCACCAGCACAGCGGTTAGTAAGATGATCCGCCAGAACAAGGCCAAGATCAAGTACAGCACGATCGTTTACCTGATCGATCCCCAGCAGTTAAAAACGCAGTTCTAAATTTATTCACATATTTTCTATGAAATCATTTTTGCTATCTATGCTGGCATGCTTTGCCACGCTTTCCCTTTTTGCCCAGCAGCCGGAAACTTTCAGAAGTCAGTTGCCGCAGATACTGCTCGAAAAAGAGGTCTCACTTCACATTCTCTCGCCCGAACCAATCAGCTATGTGGACATTTCCTCTAGTGCGGTGATCGGTGATCTGCCCCAAGAAAACGTGCTCCGCTTAAAGTGGAAGCCTGATTCCTTAGCGGAGGGTTTTAGTGGCGTTGAAGGAAGTCTCGGGGTACTCACCGTCGTTGGTGAGAGCTTTATGGCGCAATATGAACTATCCTTCAGCGACAGGGCTGGCATTTCTTTCATTCCGGCCAGTTACAGCATCTCGCCCGAGGAGATCAAGCCACTGGTCGGTAAAGCTACTATTCCTACTAGTGAACTTCGAAAGCACGCGCTTACGATGCTTTGCAGTCGTAAGTTTCGACCACTTCGAAAGGTAAAGGCGCATGGCGTCAGCATGCAGTTAAATGCGGTCTACACGGTGGGTGATCTGGTGCTACTGGATATTAGGGCCAATAACAGCACAAATTTGAGCTACGAGATCGACCAGCTACGCATGAAGATCGAGGACCGCAAAATTACCAAAGCAACCAATGTGCAGGCTATCGAGGTGGGAGCTATCTGGCAGCTCTATGAACACGGGAGCTTTAAGCGAAGTTTTCGGAATATCTATGTGCTAAAAAAGATGACCTTTCCGGCGAATAAAGTCTTTCATATCCAACTATCGGAAAAGCAGCTTTCTGGGCGGACGCTTGATCTGAAAGTCAAGTACAAGGATATTCTAGCTGCCGATACATTTTAGGGGAAGCCGCTGCTAGCCTATTGTATTACCTCATAACTTATTTATATGGAAGAATCTAAAGAGCAGCAGTCCTTGCACCGCTTCTTGCAGTTTGCTATTTATCTGCTCGTATTGCTCGACGTCTTATGTTTTGTTGGTGCTGACTATATATTGGAGGTAGCAGGGGGCGCTCGTCACGCAGCAGCAATGATCTTGGGAAAACTTATGGCATTCAAGATTTACCAACATCCATTCTACTCCAAGCTCTTTACAGTAACTATCATTGCGTTGGTGTCGATTGGAACCTTAAGCCGTAAAAAGAAGGATTTGGAGATTGGAAAGGCTATTGGCTTACCTTTTTGTTTGGGACTGTTTTTCCTTTTGCTCTCCATATGGGCTTACGATCAGCTTGGAGATGCATCTGTAAATACGATGGCTTATGTAATACTGACCATTGCAGGGACCGTCCTGCTACATCTAGCGCTAGACAATGTATCCAAAGTGATTAGCTCCAAGCTGGGAAAGGATAGATGGAACATCGAAGGCGAATCATTTATGCAGCGCACCAAACCGAAGACTGGACGCTTTGTGGTTAATATTCCGATGCTATTCTACTTTAAAGGCAAAGTGCGCAAGGGCTACGTGGTGCTGGAAAATGTGTTTCGGGGGACGCTACTGATCGGTACTCCGGGTAGTGGTAAGAGTTTTGGCGTGGTGATGCCGGTGATCCGGCAATTTGTCGCACTAGAATTTACTATGCTGATCTATGACTTTAAGTTTCCCGATCTGGGCAAGGTTGCCTACTACCATTATTTGCTGGCTAGGCAGCAGGGCAAGTGCGAAGATTACGATTTCCATGTCGTTAATCTTACCGAACCGGAGAAGAGTAGGCGCCTTAATCCTTGGCGAAGCGAGTACCTGCAATCTTTGGCTGATGCCTCGGAAACAGCCGAGGCGCTGGTGGAAGCGATGAAGAAAGGGGATAAGTCGGGCGGGAGTGACCAGTTCTTTACCCAATCGGCTATTAACTTTCTCGCTTCCTGCATCTACTTTTTTGCTAAGCATGATGGAGGACGTTATTCAAGCTTTCCCCATGTGCTTGCCTTTCTGAACCGATCCTACGAGGAGATCTTCACGGTGCTGTTTTCCAACCCCGAGTTGGAATCGTTACTTTCTCCTTTTATGACGGCTTTTAAGGCCAAGGCCTTTGATCAGCTTGAAGGGCAGGTAGGAACGCTCAAGGTCTTTATCAGTCGTCTAGCGACAAAAGAAACCTTTTGGGTGTTTTCTGGCGATGATTTTGAGCTAAAGATCAGCGATCCGCGCAACCCATCCATCTTGGTACTGGCCAATGACCCTAACACGCAGAGCATCAACTCTGCCTGTTACTCGTTGATATTGAACAGGATAACACGTCTGGTGAACTCCCGGTGTAACAAACCGGTGGGCTTGATCATTGATGAAGCGCCTACGCTATATGCCCATAAGATCGAAAACTTGATTGCCCAAGCGCGGAGTAATTTGGTCGCCGTGCTGCTAGGTCTTCAAGAGCTACCGCAGTTCAAGCAGCAGTATGGGAACGAGACGGCAACCTCGATTACCGCGGTAGTGGGTAATGTGCTTTCCGGATCGGTACGAAATAAAGAGACGCTGGACTGGCTAGAACGAATCTTTGGCAAGGTCAAACAGATAAGCGAAAGTCTTTCTATAGATCGGACAAAAACTTCTGTATCGATTTCCGAACGTCTGGAACCACTGATCCCTGCCGGAAAGATTGCAGCACTCAAAGCAGGGGAGATGGTCGGTATGCTGGCCTCTGATGCCGTAGAGGATTACACGGGCAAATATGAACCATCGGCGATCAACTGCAGATTCAATTTGGATATGAAGGCTATCAAGCAGGAGGAAGCCCAATATCGGGATCTACCGGTGTTTTATGATTTCGGCGGGAAAAAGGAGGAAATCCTACTGGCGAATTTTGCGCATATCAATTCCGAGGTCGCGGAGATCGTAATGGGATTCCGGCCAGCAGCGAATCAATAACAAGAATCCATCTTCTTATTTTAAGTCTACGGCGTTATTACTAATTGTTATTGTAAGCAGCTAGCGCGTCATAAAAATCATTGGCATGCCGGATGGGCTTCCCAAAAAACTGGCTAAATAGTTCCAGTTGCAATCCTATTAGCCATATATCCACATTGACGGGATCCTTCTGGAAGTTAGCATTATGCCACGCAAAGAAATCTTCACGTGCTTTTCCGCGAAGGACCATTTGCCTTAATGGATTGTTTCCACTTATTCTTTCCATGATGTTGTCTAGTTAAAATTCACAAAGTAAAGATATATTAATGCTGGTCGCTACAAATGTACTACTTATTATTTGATTACTGCTATGTACGCTACTGGATGCGCTGTGGTTTTACGTCTATCAAAAATACTTCACCTCCCATATTATGCTTAAACTTTTTCCTTGTGCTTTACTGGCTGTAGTATCTTTTATTGCACCAGTTGCTAAAGCTTACGCGCAGGATACAGAGTCCTTTACAACACCTAAAATTGATTCAGCACAGCAGGTTGATTTTGAACGCAACGCGTTTTCGGCAAATTCGTCAGATGCGCTTATCTTATGTAGTCCCTTAAGCTTGCCAAAGATTACCTCGCCTTTTGGCATGCGCAGACATCCAGTAACTGGAAGGCAAAATTTTCATAATGGCGTTGATCTTACTGCTGATAAACCCATTGTAATGTCAATCTATGACGGTATAATAGTCCAAGCCAGTGAGCATCCGTTTCTTGGAAGGTTTATCTGTACCGATCATGGTGGCGTCCACAGTATTTATGGCCATCTTTCCGCTTGGCTTGTGGTTGTTGGTGACAAGGTGCGCGCCGGACAGGAGATTGCCGTCATGGGGCGAACGGGCCGGGCAACGGGTGTACACCTACATTTCAGTGTGCGGATCGGTACACGCTATATCGATCCAATTAAATTCCTGCTAGGAATGCAGGAGCAATTTTCAAACAAATAATCTTTAAATCTATGCAATACTTATTTAAAAAAGCAGAGCTTCCTCGTGAAGCGTTGCAAACACTAAGCCTGCTTAAAAATGAACATCTAGCCATCGATAACGATAATCTGGAGGCCATGTTCGCCGGAAGGCGTTCTGCGTTAATCGCGATGAGCGATATACAGCTTGATAACATCCGCATTGCTCGGCTGGAAGCGAAGCTTTCCCTTAGTAGAACCGACTCGGGTGAAGTCGAACTGCTAATCCATCCCGTGTACAGAAATCCGCAAAAGCATTATCTACTTGATCAGCAGGTCATGGGAGAGCTTATGGATGGCGAAAAGCCAAACCATGTGGTAGAGCTAAAATTAGGCGATGATCACGTGAAGAGAATGGTTGTGGAGTACGATGCTGATACGCGTGAATTTTTGGCCTATGATGCTGCAAGTGTGCATGCGCCTGTAATGATTAATGGCAAAGATTTGGATGCCGATCAACGTGTAGCTTACCGACTTGGCCAGAAAGTATCCATTTATGATGATACCACCGTGCAATACCGCGTGTCAGAGCCCAAAGGCATTTTATCCAATACGGAGAAAGTGATACTGAGTTTTGAAGAGAATAGTAAGGTTAGACATGTCATGCTCGATGACCTCAAAAATCTTCAGGATGGTTTTCACGGGCAGCTTGATTATAATAGCAGCTCCTACCAAAATGCCTTGCAAATGATGCTTCAGAAAGATTTTCCACATTTGACCTCGGATGATCTGCGGGTTAATAAGCAGAATGAACGCGTTAGGTCTCGCTAAAAAACGTTTTATAATTATTCATTTCCATAATGCTATTCTACTAAGTCGCAATTAGGGTGACGCTACTTGCCAATTTATTTCACTTTATCATTTAATCCATTAGCTCATGAACGAGAATAATTTAGAGTACCTGAAAAAAACATTGGACAACCTCGGTTTCGATAACAAGCTGAACGAAGTGCTTGAAACCGCGATTCGACGTGAAATGCCAAATTTTAGTCTAGGCATCCAAACCAACCACAGACCGCTGGATAGCGTTGATCCCAAAGCAGCCAGAACCGAAAAGCTTAGTTTTGACATCAATTTTAATAGATCAAAGGACAGCGATATGTATTTCCTGAATGACTACAAGGTTACCTTACAACAAAAGGACAACCCAATCATTCGCTCGCAAACGTTCAATTTGGAACGGGATTACCGCGTGACGGCCTTACAGGCTTTTAAATTGCTGTCCGGTCAGGCCATAGAAAAGGATGTTTTCCTGCGGACCAAAAATGAACAGAACCATGAAAATGCTCCGAAGCAGGAAAGAACGCCTGTTTGGTTTAAGCTCAATCTCGAGGTGAAAGATGCCTACGGTAACCATCCGATGAAAACTTTTCGTCCAGAGTACGGATATGATCTAGAAGCATCGCTGAAAAAATATCCGATCAAGGGTTTAAAAGATGCTGAAAAGCTACAGGAGGTATCCAAGGCATTACGCAATGGAACTATCGTGCAGGCAGATTTGCAGATCGGCAGACGTACGATACCAGTTACGCTTTCTGCCAACCCGCAGATGAAGACGATCGATATTTTCGATAAAGATAGAAGGGAAGTAAGGGATGAGGCAATCTTTGCTTCGAAAGATAAAACGCAAAGTATTAAAGTCCCGCGAGCGGCCGAGTTGGCTGCAGGAAGAGAAATCTCAGAACCGAAGATCGAGGCAAGTAAACAAGATGTCGAGCAAGTACCATCGGCGAAACGATCTAGATAGTAATTGAGGCAAAAACTGCATGTATAAAATATTGCAACGCATAGACCGGATCAGGGCATCCGGCTATGCAACACTTAATCTTTCTCCTAACTCACCACACTATCACCTAGACGGCAAAAGACTACCAGTAAAAAAAATGGAACTCCCGATTATAAATGTCGAGTGACAGTATTAGTTGAAGGGGTAACGATAACTTTTGTACTTCGGGAATACTTTGATCTTTCACCTTCCGTTTGCCATTTGGTCTAATCAAATCAGTGTGGTTTAATTTTTATCTACTGAATAAACGATTTCTAATACGCATCAAATTATTACAAAAGAAGATTTAGCAGTCTTTAAACTCGAATTACTGAGTGAAATCAAACGGCTAACTAATGACGAGGATGCAGTAGAAAAGATAAGAGAACCAGCTTGGTTGTGGAGTAAAGCTGTACGGTTGTTACTTAACATATCGCTTGCAATATTGCAGAATCTTAGGGTAACGGGAAAGATCAGGCAAAGAAAAATGATCCTATATTTCGCCTATGCCCATCATCATTGGCATAGATCGCTTTCTTAGTTACTTTACAAAATTTAACAGCGGTATGTAACAAATCCCTTCGTCAGGTGACAAAGGGATCATTAATTGTCCATTCCCCAGAACATTTTCATAAGCAGTCGTACTCGTTTTTTCGAATCTTAGGTTTAGAGTTCCTATTTCACAGCTTTTGTGTAATTGGGTGTGAAGTTAGCTTTTAAAAAATACGGATAAAATTTTTTTTATTTTTCGCCAATAACAAAATAATGACTCATGGGTAGAAAAATTAGGGCGAAAAGTTTAGCATTTAATATGACAAAATCTTCTATTGCAAATTCAATGACCCTCCATCTCGCCATGGAGAGCCTGCTTATGAAAATATTGCCCTTGGGGTGGGCAATCACTTATGGCAAAAATACTTAATTTTCTGAAATTGAGATATATCAGTACACCACTTTTGTCGATAATTAATAAAAAGAGATTCCTTATTAACGAGTCGCGCCGCAAAAGTACATCAATCTCAGATTCGGCGGGCATCTATTAGACGCTTTTCCTCCGCCCACCGGCCAACCATAATAAATTGTGTCTTGAGGAATTGAAAGGGGATATTCTACTGTCTGATCATGGCTGATTTGGATTGGAGGGGTGAAGGTCATGCCTTCGAGGAATGCTTTGAGCTGGGGGGCATGCGCGAAGGCAGGACGTATTCAATAAAAAAGGGGCGAAAATAGATTCGCACCCTTTCTCAATTGTAATAGCCACTACTTGATCTGACAGTTGGTTGTTTTTAAAAAATGTCAGATTGCCTATTCGAATATAGTAATGTTTCTACAAAATCTATAGAT
>NZ_SNZV01000017.1 GCF_004364125.1 Sphingobacterium paludis
GCAACTTTACATTAGGTTTGGGGATAGACTCAAGCTCAATAGAGGCTTTTAGGGTTAGATTAATTATCCACTGACACAGTTGGAGTTACACTCCCATCCAGACCAACGACAATCAGCGTTCGATATTTATCACGGTCAAGCCTTTGATCAGATTTTAAACCAATATGATGGAGAATTTAAAGAAGCACATATCATGATACATGGTTACCTCTTTAAAAAGTTCACATAACCCGCTAAAAATGTTCCACATACATACTTGGTTACCTCTGCCTATTGTAATATTGCTATGTGTGGGCCAGAAAATTTTGATGCCGTTTACTATCCGAGTGTTCCTTTTGATGGTCAAGGTGTAATTTTGCATTCAACAGTAAATTTATCAAAAAAGAAAATCTTGTAATCTTAGGTGTTTTAAGGGATGAGCTTACGGTTTATATAAATTGTATAGGCAAAAAATCTTTTCAGCAAACAGATTGTATAGAAGCTAAAAGTGTTGATCCTGCTATGGGATTGATAAACTGGTAATAAAAATTACCGTTTTTTTAGCCATTGTTGCTATCGTTAAGTAGTTTATTAGAGTATTTGAAGGTTTCTTCTATATCGGCTTTATTCCCATAAATAAAGTGATCCGATTGTTCTATTTGCGATATATTCAAACTTAAAACCGACGACATCGAAACATGCTTATTGTGTTCTAATCTTAAAATTTTATAGGGATCAACGTCAATCTCTTTATCATACGGATAAAGACAAACAATATGATTTCTATCGATAGGTAGTTTAATTTTGCAGTCAGGAGAATACATACTTTCATTAGTAAGTACAGGGCGATCACTGGATATTAATCCTATTTCGCTCGTGTATTTTACTACCATGATATGATAGTCAGATTTTAATTCTGCTATACGTTTTAACCTTTTGACACTTTCAAGATTAGCTGCCTGTCTATTTGAATTGTTGCTTTCTTTTATTGCATCTTCTAAGGTTTTGTCTTCTTGGTCAATAGCAGTTCTATCATCCGATACAATTTTTTTCTGTGTACCTAATTGTTCATGGGCCAAAAATGCATACTCGAAAACACCGTTCATTAATGAGTTTAATGCATTGGTAATTTTGTAGTCCGCAATTCCTGCGAAATGATATATATCAAAATTTTCATTTTGAGGTCTGACGTAATCTTTTCAACTGATGGATCTGTCAAGTTTGCATATATATCATGATAAAGACTTTCTATATGACGGGAATAATATTTTTCTAACCACCTTTTTTCACTTTCTGGTAGTCCATCAAATGTATAAAACTCCCTTATTTTACAGATGTTTTTGATGTTTTGCTGATGTATTTTCATTTCAGTATTTTTTTTTAAATAATACATCCACAAAAAAAATTTCTTTTCGCTTTTCAGCAGCGAAATTTTGAAAATAACATCGTGGCACAATATGTTGTCCTATAGGTTCGCTCATATTTTATAAATTAGCCCTATCGTTGTGTATAAAGTTACAAAACACATTGCGGTTTACCATGTTTACGGTTCTAATTTCTCTCGTTAAACCTGACACACGACAAAAGCCCTGGCCCAATAAAGGATCAGGAGTTCGTGTAGGCTGGTTCAGATTAGCCCATGTTTGTAAAGGATTGGTAGAACGTTTCAAATGGTGCTTTGGGTTTATGGGTTCTGATACCTGCACGGATACCCGATAATCTTTCAAAACGGTTCAATGAAAAATCATCGACCGGAATACGGTATCTCTTTTTGTTGCAATAAAATTCGCCATGTTCATCAACAAGACTAAACCTTGCACTCTTGCCGACCTACCACGTTGCCACTTTACAATCGGCTACACGGCCACTTATTGCCCCGTCAAATACCTTATGTATTTTGGCATTAGTGAAAAGGGATCTTAACCAAGTAAACTGTTCTTTGGTTGGCAATAACCCCAATGAAGCAAATGCACTCGGACGGTGTGGAATAATCCAATTGGGGTAATAATGGCAGAAGCACATAATATCACCAGCGGAATGACCGATAAAAAGGTCTGTGACGGATAAAGGCAAACTGTCCGTCACCAACCATATACCTTTGCTTACCGGAATACAGACACCGTTTTCACTCCAATGCTCTTGGGCGACAATCTGATTTTCCAATGTATAAGGAAACAGAATTTTATATTCGGTCACGTGGATATAGGGTGCAAAGAAGTTCCGTACTTCGGACTTTAATCGGAAAAATACCATTACCTCGAAACGGTACGTCTGGACCCTCTACCCTCTTACCTATCAGAATGATCGCTAGCTATTTGTAAAACTTTTACCTTAAGTTCAAGAAAAAACTTAAGGCTTTTCGAAGTATATTCCTTGGTCTCAGCGACACCCAATTCTTTCTGTACAGGGTGATGAAAAAGCCCTAAGAAGCGAAAAAAGCCGCTTTTCTGCAAAGAAAAGCGGCTTTTTGTTTTGTGCGCCCACCTGGGCTCGAACCAGGGACCAAAAGATTATGAGACTTTTGGACGGTTCGAACGTATATCGTGAAAAAACTTCGTTTCTGACTTACAGAGGCAATTTATTGATAATTATTGAGATGTCGAAATGTAGCGTTGTAACCTATTTGTAACACTTTTTAGTTTTTATAATACGCCCTACTATTGGTTTTATTCATGGTAATGGTTCTCTATTCGTGTATATCGCTCATTAACAAGCATTTTATACTTATCCTTTAATTCAGTCGACATGAATGACTTGTCGATCCACTGTATTGCGATTGGCTTCATCTTTAGGAATCGTTTTGCGATGCCATTTATTTGTTTCGCATTTAAACCCAAATTCGCACCCAAACGTTGAAAATGTTCCCAACTAAGCTTCCGTTTTTTGCCTTCCAATGTCAAAGCGAGTTCTTCCGTGTCAGCAGGATTCACAATCGAGACGTTTAGTAGATCGTAAGCTGGTGCCAAGGTCCATATTCCATTTTGCAAAATCATGGAAAAATTTTTGAGATGCATATCATTGTTACCTGTTAAAAAGCAAAAAACAGCTAGCTCTAAAAAATAAACCTGATCAAGCAAAGTATTATCGGAATAATCTAGAAGAGCCTTACCTACTCGCTCCATGGAACTTTTGTACTTGTCGAATGCCTCCGTAATTTGAAACATATCCAACATATGGATCTTCTCTCCTGCTTCCGTCCGGTCTATTCGCCTAGTGATATAAGATAACTCTCCAGATCGCAAGCGTATCAAACTTGATTTAACAACACGTATGCCGAAGGATTCTGCAATGCGCATAGTGAGATGTTCGTTTTCGGGCATTTGCGTAAATTCTTCAGAAGGCGGTTTAAATATATAGTTACCACCTAATGCCCCTACAACGGTCAGCCGACCAAGATTACCATCTTCTAGGGTGTCATGTACGAGTGATAGTGACAACTTAGGTTGCACACCAGGAACCGCTACACTTCGCTCAACAACATTTTTTGCTAGCAGGGCCATCTGCGTCAGCGAGTGCTCAAATATAGGGGGCTGTTTCGTGCCGAAAAAGGTTAAGCTACATTGCTCATGAAATTCATTGCGTGTATCCTCTGTGAGGTCATTGTAGCAATACAAACATTTTTTTTTCCTATTCATCTTGAAGCATTATTGGTTTTATGCTGACAGCACCAATGCAATTCTGGCAACAAGCTAGAAGTAGCCCCATTCGATCATTTCTGTTTATTTTCCAACTCTTCGCAGCGATATCTAATAACCAGCCTTCGGGAATTAACCCTTCAAAAAAGGGGAATAGACGTTTCTCTACGTAAGGTTGGGTACTAACGGGCATGTTAAATGTTAAAAATTGATTTGGATATTTTTCAACGTATGCTCCATCATACTGAAAAATATATTCACCATCATCGTTTTCTGTCAATATACCAGCCAAAAGATCGTTGTAATTTACCTCAGCTTTCCTCATTTTTTTATTTCTAAACCGAAATTTCTTTAATATTGACCGGCGCCAATGTATGACCAAACATCTTAAGTACTTGATTCACTTTTTCCAGATTGAGATTTTCTTTACCCTGCTCTATTTTTCTTACGACGGTAAGTGCCACGCCAGCGCGATCTGCGAACTCCTCTTGGGTTAGATTTACTTCTTTTCTTTTTTGTCTTACAAACTCCGCTAATCCAAACATCATTATATGCTTTTGCAACGAATATAATCAAAATTTATTAATTATATGCGTATACATATAAAATTTGAAATTTGTGTTATGTATATGCGAATACATATAATTTAGCCATATGTCTTTCAACAAGATAATCATTACTTACTGAAGGCTAATTGCGGATTATATATCGAATAAATTCATCTCGGTGAAGCGTCTTAAAACAATAGACTTTCATCTACGAAGGCATTTTATTGATATTTATTTAGAAATCCAGTTTTGGCATAGTTGCATCAGCATTTAGATTATTTATTAAATCGAATAAAATTACTAGCAAAATCTATTAGTTTTTTCTCGCTCATCTTCGTATTGACCTTCTCGTTTTGGTACACTTCCACAGACATTAAATGTCCGCTGAAAAAGAGAATCCCTGCCCCAATCATCGCGTAGCCTGAGTAATGGGATGGCTTACTTTGTTTCTCAATTTTATCGAATCCTCCTGAATCTGCGCCAAATTTCTTTAGCGTATTTCTTTGTTCGTGAGATCTAGTTTTGCTGATGTTTTTCAATGACATATCAGTTTGTGAGATTTGCCGCATGTTCTCAGCTCTTTGTGAACCCGCATTTAAATTGATAGCAACCATCATCGTAGAATCCTTCCTAACAAAAACTTGCCTAGCGCCGATTTTATCACTATTTTCTATGTTGCCTGAGTAACTATCCATCAATACAAAATCTTTGAAACACAAACTAACTTTCATTTTCCGCGCCTCGTCAAGAAAAGATTTCGTTTGTGAACAAACTGTATTATAAGTCAGTACCAATAATAAGGATGATAAGAAGATGACTTGTCTCATAATGTTATTTATTAATTAAAATTTTTGAAATACCTTCTTTAATAATATCTACAAACTAAAGCGGGGTATTTTATTATCTATTTTTCTGAGAATGCAAATATTCAAATTATCACAACCTCCCTTAAGCGCTCTCGATAATTAGATGGATGTCTTCAAATACAGAGTTACAAGAAACTGTCTACAATTGATGGTAGACATATGCTGTTTATGATAAGCACGCCGCCAGTGCAAATAATTATCGAAATGTCTTAACATCTGATTTTCTACAGTACATCAACTTGAACCTCGTTGTCTTGCGTTTGACATGCCGAATCGCGGTTTGCTTTCCGACGTAGGGCAAGTGGTTCTAAAGTGCCCTAAGAAGCGAAAAAGCCGCTTTTCTTTGCAGAAAAGCGGCTTTTTTGTTTTGTGCGCCCACCTGGGCTCGAACCAGAGACCAAAAGATTATGGGACTTTTGGACGCTTCGAACCTATATGGTGAAAAAACTTGGTATCTGACTTACAGAGGCAATTTATTGATAATTATCGAGATATTGAAATTTAGTATTGTAACCTATTTGTAACACTTTTTCTTAATTTATCGGCCTACTGATTACAAGTCAAATGGTTTCTTCTCGGTGAAGGACGCTAAAAAATTCGTTTCTGATCTACAACTGCAATTTATTGATAATTTTCGGAAATTTAAAATCGAGTACTGTTACATATTTGTAACAAATTTTCAAACGACGTTTTACTACGAAATGGCATAACTAAAACCTTGTTAAAAAAACGATCTGTGACAAAAATATAGACTTATAGCGAGTAGAAGCTTATAAGACTTTTGAACAGTCTGGACGAATATGGTGAAAAAGCTTCGTTTCTGACTTACAAAAGCAATTTATTGATAATTGTTAAAATTTCGAAATTTTGCGTTGTAACCTATTTGTAACACTTTTTAGTTTTTATAATACGCCCTACTATTAGTCTATTCATGGTAATGGTTCTCTATTCGTGTATGTCGCTCATCAACAAGCATTTTATATTTATCCTTTAATTCATTCGACATGAATGACTTGTCGATCCACTGTATTGCGATTGCCTTCATCTTTAAGAATCATTTTGCAATGCCATTTGTTTGTTTAGCGTTTAATACAGATTCCAAAAAACGGGTACGACTGCTTATGAAAATGTTCTGGGGAATGGACAATTCATGATCCCTTCGTCGCCCGACGAGGGGATTTGTTATATACCACTTTTAGAGTTTGTAAAGTAACTACGGAAGAAAATCTATGTCAATGATGATGGACATATGTGCTCGGATGACTACGAAATCCGGGCTTTATTTAAAGGGGATATTTGGATAACCATCCCATCAACGCCCATCTTTGGGACTTCTTCCAATTGGACGGCAAGCAGCTTCAGGATCACTACAGGAACCACCAGAGCGATTTTCATGACTGGGACCAAAAGCACCATACAGCGTACTGGGCGGTATTTAGAAAAAACATCTCCGAACGGCTTCGTATCGATGAGACCAGTCTCGGCAATGGTGAACTCTATACGATCGTAAGCAACAAGGCCTTCAATGGAAGAAAAGGGACTATCTCGCAGAAGACATCATTGCCGTACTGGAACGTATCCCGCTCAGGCTGAGAAACAAAGTTCGTGAGGTGACGATGGATATGGCGCCCAATATAGTCAAGGCTATCCGCAGGCGTTTCCGGACTGCACGAAGGGAGATCAAGATATCTGTTATTCAAGCATCCCACCAAATGGATAGAAGGCCAAAAGCACCATGCCGAGTTCTATTTCTGCGATTCCCACCGCTAGAAAAACGCATATGAATTGGACATTATACTTGGGGACATCTTCATAAATACAGTTACAAGAAAATTGCTTTTACCAAGCTTGGCCTAAAGCATAATCAGGTAGAAAGTTCTGGTATCGGATCTTTGAAAGTGTCTCCCGATTTAGGTCTTGATCATCGAACTCTAAAAAATATTATTAAAAAAAGGCTTTAAAGCTTTATGAAAGTAAAGAGCTGGTGGGGTGCGTAGTGACTGAATAAGGGATTATATAACAGAGAGACTCCGTAAGGATTCAACCTAATGTGTCTAATTTAGTTTGAAGACCAATAACCAAGCTTTGTCTGCGGCACAATTAGTTAGAAGTTCCTTTATCCTATCTGTTGAAAGTGTTAGCCAATTGATTGCATCACACGATACCGATATCCTTCACTATTTCGACAACAAAAGGAAGAATCTTATTGATTGGGACCTATATTTGGTAGGCTTATCAAGTCAACAGCAACGTCCGTCATAAACAGCAGCAGTACATGTTACAGAGCAAGTACAAGCAGCCTGGTATTGGTATGGAGCTTACGACCGTCAGAGCGCTTCCGAAAATGTTGAAAGAGCAGTACCCAAGTTTGGTAGCCGACTACTATCGATTAGATGGATTGACCTGCATCGTTTCGAATGGTACAGCGGTATACGAAGAAAATGTCTCACTAGGAGATCCTTCGCTTTTAAAAATGTTCGGCTTCCAAATGTTGGCGGGAGATGCACAAACCGCGCTTTCATCCCCTACTAACGTGGTGGTAAAAGAAGAAGTAGCGCTGAAATATTTCGGTAAAACCGATGTCATAGGACAACAACTGAGCGTGCGCAATTTTGCCGGTGACATACAAAATTTCGAAATAACAGCGGTTGTGAAGTCTGTAGGCCAGAATTCCGTGATGGAGCTGATGCCCAGCATGCAAACCGGTATATTCTTACCCATAAGCAGCGAGAGTATTTCGGACGAGATATAGATAGTTGGAATAACTTATGGATTGTAGGATTTCTCGAACTACAAAAAGGCATTTCGCCCGATCAACTTACGATCCCTATACAAAACTTTCTGGAGCAGCATGCCAATGAACAGGTTGTGGCCAATCTGCAGCCTAACCTACTACCATTGACAACGTATTACCTTGATGATAACCCCAAGGGGCTGTCCGAAAGTTCATTGCAATCTTAGGCTATATAGCACTATTCCTTACCGTTATGGCCACGATCAACTTTATTAACTCAGTATAAGCCAAAGCTTCAACCGCCTAAAGGAAATTGGCGTGCGCAAGATTATGGGAAGCAGTAGAAGTCGCCTTATCTTCCAGCTCATCACCGAATACACCGTTATTGTCACCATAGCAGCCATGATCGCTTTAGCGTTCTATCCGTTGCTATTGCCTATTTTCTCTGCCGTTATGATGAAAAACCTCCCCGCGCTAACGGAACTACCGTTTTCATTTTATGTTAGCTTTGCCGGCGGCACACTGGCTCTGGGATTAGTGGCAGGAATATATCCTGCCGTAAAGCTGTCCAATACAGCCGTCACGAATGCCGTAAAAAATCAATTCAGGGATCTTGGGAGTAAAGGTATCATCCGACGTGCCCTGCTGTTCCTCCAGTTTGTCGTTGCGCTTATTGTCCTCATTTCTTCGGTCATCATCACCAAACAAGTTGACATATTTATTGCCGGAAACTTGGGCTACAATAAAGATTACCTGCTCACTGCACAAGTACCTCGCGATTGGACAGAAAAGGGTCTGAACCACATGGAATTGGTTCAACAAGAACTTAAGCAATTACCGCAAGTTGAAGACATCAGCCTTTCCTATGGCGTACCGAATTCGTTTAGCGATTGCGTCCAAACAATCCGGAATCCGGGCGACAGTAAAGAAACCAATATCGCTTTTTATCCATCCGTCTAAGGGCCGGTTCTTTGTCTACTGCGGTTGACGCAGTCGAGGAAACTAGGCATAAACTTCTGCCTAACGTACCATTTAACTATAAATTCATGGATGACACCTTGCAAAAAATATACAGCAGTGAGGTGCAACTTAAACGTGCTGCACAGACAGCAACGGGTATTTCAACTTAATCGTCGTTCTTGGCATCGTTGGTCTTACCTCGCTTTCCATAAACCTACGTTTGAAGGAAGTGGATATTCGAAAAGTGCTCGGTGCAAACATCCGAAGCGTCATTATCCTCTTTAGCAAAGAGTTTTACACCGTGTTTTTTATTGCATTGTGTATAAGTGGCCCGCTTACCTATTTCTTGATGGATCGCTGGCTAATGAACTACGTCGTAAAGACGCCATTACATCTTAAGATTTTTCTTCTACCGGTTGCAGCCCTTTCCATGGTGCTATTCCTGTTTATTACCATAGTTGTTATACGCGCAAACCGAACCAACCCCATAAAAAATCTACGTGACGAATGATTACGTGTTCATACTTATGTTTCGGACTGCTCGTCTTTTAAGGTGACTAGTCCGAAACGCTTTGTAAACAGCAAAAAACAAAGTGCTAAAACGGTTCCCAGCACGCCGTAATATGCATCAATGATGTCGGGCGTGTTGAGTATCGGAATCCAAAGTTCATAAATAAAATTGCAGCAGATCAATAAAACGCTACAAACAACTATAAACTTACTTGGAATTCCCATGAGGATCCAGATAAAGCCCACACCCGCCAACATCACGTAGCTAATAGAAAAATTCGACACGTGAAGATAGAAATCCGGCCATTGGTTCAATATAAAATCCGGACGTAGGGACACTATTTTACGACCAGAAAACAAAAGGATAACAACCACAAGCAACAAAAGATATGCTATCGCGGCAGCGAGTTTAGGCGTATACTTTATGGCATTCATCTTTTCCATGTTATTGATCTTACGCATCTGTGTAATAACGATAAAAATACGTCAAATATTCTTTTTCCGAAGTGATATAACTGTTACAACATTAAAAAATAACATATTATAGCTGACCCATAATATCGGGCAGGTTCGAATTAACCTTTTCCTGCATTGGATTATGCTCCTACCTTCTCTTAATGATAACCTTGTCCTGCACCAGCAGAGCAATAAGTATGAGCAGGCATATCACAATTACTGTTTCCATAGCTTATAAATTGAGGTTGTATTTATCATTGAAACTCTTGGTAATCTGCTCGCCAAATCCCTGAAAATGGTAATTGGATATTTCGGAGTGATGGTGCCCGTGTTTTCGGTCAAACCGTGCCATTTAAAAGATCATACAGTGATATAAAAAAGTAGTTGTTATTCCTTTTTCAGTATTTCTTTTCTAAGGGATTCACCCTTCAGGTCGATCCTGTGCGAAGAATTCACGATTCTGTCGAGTATTGCGTCCGCAATAGTCCCTTCGCCTCCGATGATTTCATGCCAAGCGAATACCGGTATCTGCAAAGATATTATGGTTGATTTTTTTCCATGTCGATCGTCTATAATATCCATCAATGTTGACCGGCCCTGTTATCAACAGTCTACAGGCCGAAGTCATCAAGTATCAGTAGTTCGGACTTGACCAGTTTTTCCAGCTCCTTGAGATATGTTCCGTCAACTTTACTCAATTTCAACATCTTAATAATCCTGGCAGTTATTGTATAGCGTGTTTTTATTCTCCAAAATATTGCGCCCCCCCCCGATTTATGTATTCTCATTCCTATATTTCAAAGGCGGTACACCGACATTTTTACGGAAAGTATAGATAAACCTTGACGGAGTTTCATAGCCCAAAGAATAAGCAATTTCCGAAACCGACCAATCAGTGACCTTTAATAATATTTTGGCTTCCTGAAATACCGTGTCCGTAATGATTTCCGAAGTAGTCTTATTGCGAATATGCTTAACAGCTTTGTTTAAGTGATTGATTGAAACAGAAAGCTGTTCCGAAAAATCTTTTGGTTTCCTAAGTTTGACATAATCGGAAGTCGAATGCAACGGAAATTGCAAAGCCAGTAACTCTTGAAAAAGCAACGTTATTCTGTTGTCCGCATCATTTCTCTTAGTCGTTTTGGGTTGAACGCCATTCATCTTTGTGGATAAGCTCATATACCAGATTGCGGATAGCATCAAACCGATATTCATAATCGAAAAAAGCCCCTCTTTCATATTATCCAAAATAGCTTCAAATTCCTGATACTTTTCTTGCGATAAACTAAATACACCATCATGACGATTTTGAAAAACATTATAACCCCTTATATCTCCAAAATTGATGAAAAATTAATTATTAAAAATGCAGAAATATTCTTTTATTGGCTCTTCCGTTTCTTCCAAAAGAAAGGTACTATAGGATTGATAAAAACCAACGCATACTTATCTGTTTCGATAGTTTTATCTGCATAATGACATTTACATTTGCCCTTTACCAATTTTATCTTATACAGGCTTTTTCTCGTAAATGAAAGCAACGAAATAGCCTCATCCCTTTTCTTTAAGGTATAACTTTCAAAACATCAAAACGCCCTGTTCCTCATTGAAAATAGGCAGGGACATTAAGATTTTTCTTTTTGTAAAAGTCAGTTATTTCATTCAAGTATTTCACAGCGCAAATTTACGAAACCAGTCAACAGTAAACTAATTATTGATTGATTCGGCTATTTTTCAACGTATGCTCTATCATACTGAAAAATATATTCACCATCATCGTTTTCTGTCAGTATACCCGCCAAAAGATCTTTGTAATTTACCTCAGCTTTCTTCATTTTTTTATTTCTAAACCGAAATTTCTTTAGTATTGACCGGTGCTAATGTATGACCAAACATCTTAAGCACTTGATTAACTTTTTCCAAATTGAGATTTTCTTTACCCTGCTCTATTTTTATTACGACGGTAAGTGCTACGCCAGCGCGATCTGCGAACTCCTCTTGGATGAGATTTACTTCTTTTCTTTTTTGTCTTACAAACTCCGCTAATCCTAACATAATTATATGTTTTTGCAACGAATATTATCAAAAGTTATTAATTATATGCATAAACATATAAAATTTAAAAATCTGTATTATGTATATGCGAATACATATAATTTACCCATATGTCTTTCAACAGGATAACCATTGTGACTAACTAAGGGGCTACCTACGGATTATATATCGAAGGGATTCTTCTTGGTGAAAGGCTTAAAGCCATAGTTTCTGATCTACAAAGGCATTCTACAGATAATTATGGGAAATCTGGAATTCAGTACGGTTACATCAAAATTTAAATTATTTATTAAACCGAATGAAATTACTATCAAAATTTATCAGCTTTTTCTCGCTCGTTTTTTTATTGACTTTCTCGTGTTTGTATTTTTACACTTCCACGAACATTAGACGTCCGCTAGAAAAGAGCATTCCTGCCCCAATCATGAAATATCCTAAGTAATGGGATGGTTTAGTTTGTTTTCAATTTTATCAAATCTTCCTGAATCTGGACCAATTTTTTTAAAACCTTCCTTTTTTCGTGAGATCCAGTTTTTTGATGATATTATTTTTTCAATGACAGATTAGTTTGTAAGACTTGCTGTTGTTTTTACCTCTTCGCGAACCTGCATTTAAATTTATAGCGACCATCATGGTAGAATCATTTCGAACAAAAACTTTTCTAATACCGATTGCAGTATCAGCTCCCGTATTGCCTGAATGACTATCCGTCAATACAAAATCGTTGAAACATAAACTAACTTTCATTTTCTGCGCCTCGTCAAGAAAACATTTTGTTTGCGAACAAACTTGCTATATATCATTACTAATAATGATAATAAGAAGATGACTTATCTCATAACGACATTCGTTTAACCAATATTTTTGAAATACTGAAGCCAACCCGTTTTTTAAACATTGTGGAACTGCAACAAAAAAAATGGACTTTTAGTTAAGCTGCAATATTTTGTTCATTCAGTTTTCTTCCAAACTCTTCAGGGGACATAAATCCCAATGCAGAGTGCATTCTTTTTCTGTTATACCAGACCTCTATGTATTCAAATACGACAATCGCTGCTTGGTGTTTATCTACGAACTTACCTGGCATATACATTCAGCTTTGAGCGTCTTAAAGAAGCTTTCAGCGACTGCATTGTCCCAGCAATTTCCCTTTCTGCTCATGCTTCTTATAATTAGCGGGTTTTATTCTAATAAACTCCGGAATTCATTGCAAGCATACTGAATCCCTTGATCTGAGTGAAATATCAGTTCTTGTGTTATCGGCCTGTTTTTTTGCGCTTAATGCCCAGCCGATTACTTTTCTATCACCCAGATCTATCGCCGTTGTCAGATATAACCATCCTTGTTTTGTTCTAATATAAGTGATATCGGATATCCATAAATCTCCTAAGATCCCTGTTTTGAAATTACGATCCAGCTTATTTTCAGGTACGGTAAATTTGTGATTAGAATCGGTAGTCACCTTGAATTTCTTCTTCACTATACTTCGTAAATGGATCTTTTCCATTATTCGGCCTACTCGGGGCCTAGAGACTTTAATCCTCTTTTCGTTCAAAGCCTTTGTAATCCTTGGGGCTTCCATATCTAAATTTACTCTCTTGTAAAGCTTTCCGTATCTCCTGCTCAAGCATTTGGTTTTCCCTACTACGGCATGACGGTGTACGTTTCAACCAAGTGTAAAAACTGTATCTACTTACTTTAAACACGGTGCACATCTTCTCGATGGAAAATATCCTGCAGTGATCCGCCTTGAACCCGAATATTTGCCCTCGTTCTTGTAGTAGATGCTTACAGCCTTTTTTAAGATGTCGCGCTCCATTTGCGTTTTACGCTGTTCTTTCTTCAGCCTGCCTATTTCCTGCTCGGCTTCTGTTAATATTACCTTCCCGTCGCCAGGAAAGCTACTACCTGCCTTACTTAAATATTCTTTACGCCATCGATAAGGCAATGAGGGCTGGATATCCAATTCTTTGGCCAGAGCTGTTAAATCATTTCTGGTATTACTCAGTTCAACGCTCATCAGCTTGAACTCTTTGGGGTACGTTTTTCTTACTCTTGACATAAGTCTGTTGAGTTATTAAATTCCCTTAACTTATTGTCTGTTCAAATTGGCGTTATTCAATTCTGTGTTACACATATCCTATTTGATACTTCATTCTAAAACATCAACTTCAAAATATTTTTGGTTACTTTCAATTGAAAGGAACTTTCTTAAAGCGTAGTAAAGTAAACTCCACATCTCTCGTTCGATCTTTCTTTTTCCCGTCACAGTTTTTTCCTTGTAGTAATGCTTCAACCTTTCATTTATTACGGAAATTTCCTGATATAAAGCTGATTTTTCAAAATCATTATCGCTGTTTGCAAAACCAATGTGCAGCTGCTCCAATTGTGAAATTATTGAAGACATTTCCAAATGACCGATATCTTCATTGATCAAATATTCTAAGACATTTTTTAGGAAATCCCATGGAGATAAATTTTTAGATTCGATATATGCTATATCTATACTAAACTCTTTCCCAGTCCTCGGGCTCACATGGTATTGCTTGAGGGGATAGATTTTCATAATTTTTTAGTTTTTAATTCTGATAAATATATAAAAAGTCGAACATTTTTAAAAACACTAATGCTTTTAGCATAATTTCAAAATGGAACCTTCCCTAATTCATATATGAAACCGTTTCTTATTCCTGAAAATTCAGCTCGAGCACAAGTTTATTAGCTGTTCTAACTACACTTTATTTGAAAAAAATGGCGTGTCAAAATACATGTTTCCCAAGATATGAGCAGCTGGTCAAATACATATGGTTCCTTGCGGATGATGTACGTGAAGCACGCCTAGAGGCGCTTACACTTCGGTTCTATCGTATTGTGCTAAGATATTCTAATATGAAGGTCTGGCCGGTGGGTTAATGTTAGCTTCGCTATCGCTAGCAGCTTATGGCATGTACTTTTGAATAGGTATTACAGAGGATCGATCACGCTAAATGAAATAACTATGGATCTGGCGATTAGCGAGCAGAACCAATGCGAAGCCTTGATTAAGGATCGAATCGAAAATATTTCCAATGAACAAAGGAAGATAGAGGGGGCTAGGTAGTTATCTTTGTGGCTACTTAATAATCTCACCAATCTATAACCTTCCGCGTAACTACCTCTTTCTTCCTACTATTGTTTGTTTAACGGGACAATTTATTTACAAGATCGTTCTAACATAAAATAACATTCGATTATAAAATATGAAGCTAAGAAAATCATTGATCTTCTCCTGTTTCATTTTCACGTTTGTCAGCTGCAAGGTCGAAAATGAACTATCGGAACTCAATTCGAAGAAGGAGCTCACCGTTCAGGAGGCAAAAAAAACAGCGCGAATTCTCTCGCAACAAAGCGAGGTTCGTCGCAAGACAAAGTCTTCAAGCGCAAAATCTGGTCGCGCCGTGCTCGAAACCGATATCCCAATCTATGACTTTGACTGGGATAACCAATACTTCAATAATAAAGTACCGGGCTTCCCTGTGATCATGATACCGTTAAAGAATAATTACGTAAACAGAAGTGTATTTCCCGACATGAACCCCAGAGGCTATCGCATCGTAGCCTTTCAACACAGTCCTAATTAC
>NZ_SNZV01000018.1 GCF_004364125.1 Sphingobacterium paludis
GCAACTTTACATTAGGTTTGGGGATAGACTCAAGCTCAATAGAGGCTTTTAGGGTTAGATTAATTATCCACTGACACAGTTGGAGTTACACTCCCTATAAAAATTCCTGATGATCCACAGCGTTTACTAGATAATTATCTCAGACAATTCTCTATCCGATACGGCAAAACAAACTCCCTTAACACCGTTCTTATTAAAAGTATGAAGCGAATACACCGTCTACTTTGAATACCGAAGCTAAAACTCTATCGGCCGTTAGATCAAGAAATATGAATGGATTGCGCAATTTTCCTTTTGCTCTACTTTTTTCTGTACGTCAAACTTTGCTCGATGACTTCGTATGTTCTACTACTTGTCTGGGTGACGGTGAGTTCATTTGATGATATGCGATACTTCAGAGGTAGGGTTTCCGTTACATCTTGGTAGTCTATCGTTATAAAGAGTGAATCGTTCGTGATGGTGAATGTTCCAGGGCGGTTTGTAGAACTCAGAACCTGCCCATCTCTTGTAAACTCTAAATAATCTTGGCTATTTTCGAAAGTGTCCCGGTCGATGCTTATAGATCCATCTTCAATATCTCGCTCAATATATTCCTGTGAAAATTCGTACCAACGTCCGTAAATCAGCTCCTGTTGGTCTTCGTCCTTTTTGCATGCTACAAAAGCTATTGCGCAGGCCACTAATATGGAAAGTCTTTTCATAACAGCGTATAAACAATAACCATACCTAAGGAACTTACCAGCTTCTCAAATACTAAACTTATCAAAATGACTGATCACATAAACCTCGAACATACGTAAGAAGGCGCCAAAACCCACACCCTTAAACTGATGAAAGCAATCAGCCAATTTAGTTCATTTAATAACCCCCCTCTATAATAAAGCGAAGGGTGCGGTATCCCCGGGGGGGATTAACCTACTGTGATCCCACAAAGTAACAAATTTAGTTCAATAATTTTCACGCAAACGACTGTCTCATAGAGTGAAATCGCTTGCTTAAATTTTTTAATTTCAATTTAATGTAATTCAATGAATAATCCTTTAGATTTGACTAATGAATAGGGAATTACTCGTCAAATGTGGGGATAGTATTGAAGTAAAGTATAACTCTTTAGATCGTCCTATTTCGGAATACGCATTGGTAGGCTATATGGAAAAGCCGATCGGCGTAGCATTTTTTCAGTCAAGAAATAAGTATTGTACAGCTGCTATTGTGTTGGATAGCGATGGCGATCTTGTATTGTTAGAGCATTACGATGACTGGCATTTTTGCTCGATATCTGAGATGGAAGAGCTAAGGAAGATATACAATTGGGCTTTCCCGGAATAAAAAAAGCTACCGTCCCAGTAGCTTTTAAAAATTTGAAAAAGTATGTAGAGTATGGTTTGTCGTTGGAATGCGCATTGCAGTCTAAACGGTAAGCCTAATATAAAAATGATTCCAATACGATCCCATTAAAATATACGCAAACGATACCGCTCATCTCCAAGGAGCTTTCGTAATCTTATCCTCCCTTAATTTTTCCCTCTCTGATCCACCGGAAATATTTTTCTATCCTTTCACAAGTAAGTGCCTCGCAGCGGTTGTGCTCGCTGTACGCTAGCTCCATAGTCATGTCGCTCAATTTGATCGACCCTTTGTGATACCTATTTACCAGAACGTGCCACGAGCTTCCCCCGGCAGCGAAGCTTATATCGACCACTTGCCGTTCCCCTTTATAGTAGAACATCTCTGTGCAGTTCCTGTCAAAACGAAGTATCAGAGCATCTAAGCAAGCCTCACGGACATCGTCAGCGAGCTTTCCGTAGGCGTGTTCCCAATTCCCCATAGTATTCCGGAAAATATAGATTGATACTCCATTTTTGTCATACAGCGTATAGTCGGAAGAGCCTATGGATCTATGCATTACCTTCACCCTTGCGAATATCACTTTGTCCCGGATATGTATTTCTAGCGGTTTCACAACTGCAATCTTACTAAAAATATTAGTAAAAATTGTATTTGTATTTTTTTATATTTATAAGCAGATCAACCGTTGACTAAAATGAAAATACAGCCCAATTTAGAATCTAAAATTAGCCCGAAAACTGGAGAGGAGTTCACTATTGCCATAGCTCACATTGAATCAAAAAATCTTAATGCATGGCAATTTTTAAATAACGTTTTCGAATACTTAACATATGAAAATGTTGAACGGAATGAGCTTTATTCAATATTATCTCAGTTAGAGCAGCTCCACCTTGGTTGCACAAAACAAGAAGTGGATTTTGAAACTACCGACCTTTACAAAAAGATGTTAAAGGCGAAAACTACTTTAAAGCGCTACAATAGGGAGAAGACCTTAAGCGGCAAAAGAAAGATCGAAAAAGAGGCCTGGGAACACATCTATACCGGGCTAAGAAAGTTTCTCGCTGACGATAATAATAGTAATTATTTTTTGCCTGATTTATTATTGGAATAAGCCTGTTTAATGGGATCTGCGGTGCTAGGAAGGTTTGTTTCGACCCCCCCTGATTGGAAGTCACATGGCATGTCGTATGTGCTTTTATTTCGCTTCGTGCGGAAAGATCAGCTATTCTACCCGTTAGCGACCTTTTCCCAATAACCATTCATGGCGTCTCTCGGGGAATGATTAGCGGCAAGGTGTTTATTGGTATATAAAATAAGAGCTATGGAAAATCATACTACGGATGCACTCGATAAGCTATCCGCCCTGAAAAATATTGTGATCGCCGCTGGACAATTTGATCAACCGTCTGAATCGGCGTTTATCTGGGGAACGGATCCTTTCTACTCGATACATCGAAACGTTGCGTTGGAGCTGATGCATAAGGGACACTTAGAAGATGCTCGAAAGCTGTTTGAGGATTACGTTAACTATCAATATCCGGAAAGACTCGAAGATGCGAGAAAGGATATAAACCGCATTTGGGATGGTTTGATTCCCTTGACCAGACATAACATTGAGGAGCTGTACCAAAAATACAATGGCGTTGTGGTGTCCAGCGATATCTACTTTCCAATGTCATACGTAAACTATACTTTTATCAATGTTTCCGACAGAGAACGAGAAATGATGCTGGAAGATGAGTACAATACGGTCGTGCCGCTTGAATGGATACTGGCCGGCGATTTGAATTTTGATAACGTTTACTTGGACGTATACAACACAAAACTGAACAACGGAAGATATCCGTTCTTGAAAATTAAGAGTTTATGTAGATGATCCGCTACAATCTGTAAACGAATGTTTTAACTTATGAGTACAGCAATTATTTTTGATTATTATTTTGCTTTAGATCTATGTTATGAAATATTTATTAACGGACGCATTGTATCTCAATAAAATATCGATGGATGAAGAAGTAATTTGTTACATCTTCAAGAGTGCTGCAGGGGGTGAAAAGTATTTAGTTTGGCTGCATATATCGGCGCTTTTCAACGAATGGAAAAATCAGTATGGTCTTGACGATACTGCGATGCTGAAATTTTTGCTGAAAGCGATGGAGAATGAACTAGTGGGGTCCGCATTCCGGCACCGGTTAACGACATTCAAGATCAATGAAAATACAAAGCCTATCATTGGCTTCACACATGAGGACTACGATTTAGAAAGTTATTACCTGGATATTCCTCAAGCCAACTAACAAAGCCTTTGTCAATCCATTCCTCTTGAGATGTGGAGAACACTTTGCCTTTACCAAATAGAAACTTTACGCCATTGACATCGTAGAATAATACGGTGTCGAGTGGGTGTTTGAAATGGCTTTCATCTGGCAAGCGTTCGGTGATAGGGATAAGTGTAAATGTCATCGCGGCAAGATGGCAAATGGCAAACGTGAATTCATACGGAAATCCGTAAAATCAAAAGCCCCAACTTTCGTAGGGGCTTTTTCAATCGTTATAGTTATCAACATTGCAGGGGAATGATCACAGTTATGGGCATGGAATGACCTTGACACCGTAGCCTCTTCCATGCATCACCGTAATATTAATTACGGACTGCGTGACTACCACCTTATTTTGTGCCGTAGTATTCCAGACGATCTTATTGAACTTTGTATCGTCAGTGAAGACGATCGGATAAAGCGAGCGATCGGTATTATTCTTTCTTCCGAAAATCGAAACTTCACCTTTGGAACTGATAACTACTTTAACAGAGGGATGGTCTCGGTTACCGATGATGTTCCAGATCTGCGATACATTATTCTCGCCCCATATACTTCCGTCAGCAAAGCGGACATTCCGTTTTGGAAGGTTTGTCGCGGTCGTGTATTCAAACTGAATCTCCTTAGTGGCCAGTTTTTGTCCGTTTATTTCCATGTTGAACGAGTTGTCAAGCTCATAGATATCAAATGTATAACCGTAATTGGCGCCGCTTGCATATAATGTATTTGTTTTTACGTCACCGTACTGGCTTCGCCATTCGAAAGTATCGTCGCCGGTCGGTTCCGTACATGGATTTTTAATCTGCAGGACCAGATCATAGCGTTGGTTTGGAGCAATAACAAAATCTTGCAGGACCAAGTTGTTGCGAACTGTTGACACTTGCTTTCCATTAATAACGGCATTGATCAACAAACTGCCGATAGATACATCTACCGTTGAAATTCTTGGTGAAATCAACAGTGTTGGACTGGCCGTAACGCTTCGCATTCCACTTCCCAGACTGGGGTATTTGACGCCTACGGATGTTGTGTCCGAACTGTAGCTAAGAGCTCCATCACTAAGTTTAATTGTTCCACTTTTACGAGGGGTTGCTGCGGGATCTCCACTACCTGTAAACCTAACATTAGTCAAAGACACAATTTCTCCGCGTGTATCGTCCGTGAGGCGCGCCGTCATTGTAATTTGGCTAAATTGGTGTTTAAGTATTACACCCAAATAGTTGTCGCCACTGGCAATCTGTAGCGAACTCCGAAAATACATCAGATCTTCACTGCTGTTAAGAATCGCCGTGGAAAGTTTTGCCCGGTTGGTGACCTCCGGCAGTGACGTAGAACTATTCACAGAATAGGCTATAAAGGTGTACGTTGAACCAACGGTAAGATTTGTAAAGCCAGAGGGACTTTTTCCGGCTTCGTAGTCCATCTGTGACACAAAATTATCACCTAAGTATGCCATCACCCTATACTTCACACCAGAAGTTAGCGGTGTTCGGACAATTGCAGATTTATTGTTGCCCACAGAAGCCTTAAGGCCTTTCGCTGGGGTACCTGCTATAGATGAGATATCCTGATCGATAGGTTTCAAGGTCGCGACCATTTGAAAGTTATCATCCAGCGTTACTATTCTCGTTTGTGGCTGCGCGGATTGCGACAACTCGCTTTTTTCAAGTTTGGCGGTCTGAGACTTAAGTTCAATATTTGATCCGTTACCGAAATTCGTGGAAGCATTTTGAGATGTACTTGTATTTTCGGATTCGATCTCGGAGCCCAATAGTTCAATGGTAACATTGGATTCTACAGGTATATCTGTAACAGTCTCTTTGCTGCATGAAAAGATTGATAAGAGGAAAAAAAACACAGATATGTGTCCAAAGGCATTTGTTTTACGCATGTTATATGACGGATTAAATAGCTTTCTAAATATCGCCTAGGTCAATTGTTCTATACTGAGTATCCTGTTGATCCCATTCCTGCTGCACAGCACCGTTGTTGTTTTGGGGAAGTATAGAGGATTTCACAACATCCTCTTCCATGAGTATGGATACTACTTCCATTTTGGGTTTTTCGTATTTTAATTTCATCATCACTGTTTTTACTTACAAAATAAATTCATTAGTATTTGAAATATAATTTGATGGCGACCGTCCTTTATTCTACCTATTCTGCGGGATTACAGATAGATCTTAAAAAAGTGTAAACATTTATGTACGATAATTGAGATCCTGTCGAGCCATCGCATTACAATCATTGAGGCAAACTTATGATAAAACTATAGTATTACTCCGCAATTTTTTTTAAATAATATTTCTTGTAGCGATATGTCTACTCAACGGTTATTAAACCGGAGGACGCTGTTTATTTGGAAGTGAAATAAGTTAGGTAAGGTTGAATTAATCTAATGTTTTTGAAGATTTGGATCCGCAATTTTGTATGGTAGGAAGTTTTTTTACAAGTAGGTAACGGTGTTCAATTTTACATTTTCAAAAATGATCAATAAATTGCATTTGCAAAGTAATAAACGAACTTTTTAGCATACATCACCGACAAGAAACCATTTGACTTTTAATCAGCATGCAAGTACCCCATTTTTCCCCACAGCTACGATTGGACTTTTCTAATTTACGGTACTAATTGATTTATCTGTTGTTGTTGCCTAATAATTTTTTTGATAATTCCGTTGGTGTAAGATTCCCAAGACCTCATTTGGTCTGTTGTTATTAGATTTATCCATCCACGCCTCGGTATATCCTCTTACTGGTAGACTTACCTGTTTTTTAATAGGGTTTTAGTAATATCATTTCTTCCTAAAACGTCGTGTAAAAAATTTGTTACGAATATGTAACAGTCCTCAATTTTAAATTTCCGAAAATTATCAATAAGTTGCATTTGTAGATCAAAAACGAACTTTTTAGCGTCCTTCACTGAGAAAAAACCATTTGACTTGTAATCAGTAGGTCATTGGTTCGATCCCGATAGGAGGCTCAGGTTTAAAAAGCGGTTTTTTTACACGAAAAAGCCGCTTTTTTGCATTTTAAACGAAGATTAGGAACATCTTTGTGTAGTCAATCGGGGTCTCCGAAATGACATGATTTACATAATTCTTTGTTGAACTTAACGTCTGTGTTCAAATATGTAACGGAACTTTTGACGTTTTACTGAAAAGTTTATGGCTACCGTAAGCGCTAAAATTTATGAACATCACAAGAAGGCTGATGGAACTTACAATGTGAAAATTTGTGTCTATCACAAACGAAGGAGAACATTTCTGGATACTACACATTTTGTCGTCAGGAAGCAACTAACGAAAGATCTTAAAATTAGAGATCCATTTGTCGCTGATGTCGTTGAGCAACAGCTGAGAGATTACCGAAAGAAGATTAGTCTTTTAGACGGGAAGCTTGATTTTTTTACTTCTGAAACATTAAGAAATTATCTGATTGATTCTAACGAAGAAGTAGACTTCGCTAAATTCTGTGAAGACACCAGTAACTACCATCCAGCCCCCAGTGTCTGCCTTGACCGTACACAATTATATGCGTGATCTGAGAACGTTGTTTAACGCCGCCCGTAATAGGTACAGTGATGAGGATTTAGGTATCATTCGCATAAAACATCACCCGTTTAGAAAGTATAAAGTTGGTACTCCGCCAGTGAGGAATAAGGAAAGATTTAACACGCTAAAGCAGATATTTTCGATTGAATATTGTCACACAGGACATGGAAGTCGGGCTGAGCTAGCAAAAGATATGTATATGCTCTCCTTTTATTTATGTGGCACAAATGCTGGTGATCTTTACAATTTGTCCAAACAGAATTTTAAAGATGAGAGAATCGAGTATTACCGTTCAAAAACTACTGGTCGCCGGAAGGATAAGGCATTCATCAGCATTTTAGCTGTGCCTGAAGCAAATGACCTCTTACAAAAGTATGTCGGATCTTTAAAGAAAAGATACTCCTCGATCCAATGCTTAAATAAGGCCTTAAGTAAGGGTATGGAGCAACTCTGCAAAATGACCGGATTAAAAGATACAGCTTTTTATTGGGGGAGGCACAGTTTTGCTAATGTTGCACGAAATGACTGCAGAATGACTAAGGATGATGTTGCGCTCGCCTTAAATCATGTTGATATGGGAAACCGAACTACCGATGTCTACCTTGCTAAAGATTGGAGAATTGTTGACGATGTGCAAGGTAAAGTGATAGCAAAATTTAAAAGATCGAGAGAGAAATGTTTAAAGCTGCTTTGCTAATAAATAAGTCCCGAAAAGAGTGATGGGTTAGCGACAGTTCGATTGTAAGTTACCCAATTATGGGTTTATGGCAATTTAATTCTTTTTTTAAAAGTATTTGAAGATGCATGGTTGAACTGCCATGCATCTCTTATTTATAAAGATTTTGGATATTAGTTATACCAATATATCCACCTTGGTAAATGCCTGCAAAGTATATAGTTAGATTTGAATATGATTATACCAATAAATTTTATGATGGACAATAGCATAACGATAGTAGCACTTATAAATCTCGTAAAGGCTTCCGTTCGTATAGGTTTGGGCAATGCAATCCTACAACACAATATACTTTTGGATCTGCTAACAAAGACTGAAGCGTACAAAAGATATGGTCGTAGTAACATAGATCGTTTGCTGAAAGAAAATCTTATTTGCGGTTCCAATTCCGGGAATAGGAGGGTGCTTCTTCGAAAAGAGCTTGATCAGATTGCAGCAAAGAGTAATAGGACGACCTATTTGACTGCAAAAGAACGTAAATAGGATACTATTTTTTAATAAGCATCAGTAAAATAATGAATACGATATTAACCATTAACGTTCATCAGCTTAAAATTTTGATTGGAATCGCTGCAAAAATGGGTGCGACGATGGCCTTTACGGAATCAGGACATGTTAGACGCTACTTAAAAAGATCGGAAGCTTTTAAAATGTATGGTAGAAAAAATGTAGAAGAGATGATCAGAGCTGGTTTAATATTCCCCAGAAAAGACGGTAATTTTTCGGCAGCTTGGCGAATTGATCGTTTAGAGATTGGATCTGTTCAAAGTGCAAAAGAATTGATTGTCCTATTTACGAATCCAATTAAAGCGTGTTAATTAAAAAAGGGTTAAGCATAGAGTGTGACCCGAAGCTCTTAAGATAAATTGTTGATCAGATATAGCTCATATCGACACCTTTGTAAAATTATAGAAAAGACCTTACTAATAATAGCTTATTGATATAAACATAAAAAAATGAGATGACCTATTACAAATACACACCAATTTATGTTAATGGTCGTTTTATGCGACAGAAATAATAGATTCGCAGATTATCTATTTCCAACACCATATATTGTCTCAAAATGTTGTTTCACAAATCTATGTTTCATAAATAAGCATATCAGACGTTTTTATGAAAATAGGATTTGCCATGGTCAGTACCCAAGATCAAAAATTTAAATATGCCGATCAATGTGTTGAAAAATGCTGGTTGCGAAATCATTTTAGATGAGAATATTTTAGGAAAATGGGAGTGTAACTCCAACTGTGTCAGTGGATAATTAATCTAACCCTAAAAGCCTCTATTGAGCTTGAGTCTATCCCCAAACCTAATGTAAAGTTGC
>NZ_SNZV01000019.1 GCF_004364125.1 Sphingobacterium paludis
ATGGGGTCTGTTGTTTCATGACCGTATCGTTTGAATAATTAAATATAAATAATCTTATCAAATTATTCCATTGACACAGTTCGCGTTACAGTCTCAGGAAAATCAAAAGAACGCCCTGAGCTTTTAAGTCCTTAGAAAAGTTAAGTGTCGTCTGACGTCTTAATTGGTTCTCCCTTAAATTACTAATTTATTATAACACATTTATCTCCTTTTGGTACATTAATGATCATCTCGTATTTGTCAGATAATTGATTCATTGGAGGGTAAATCAAGTTTTTACTATATTCGTGCATTTGATCAGAAACACCAATCACACAATACTTTTCCCCGTATTTTTCATTCAAGAAAACTCCCAGTTTCTTTGGTCCTTTAAAAAATGGATCTTTTTCAAGATGAAAATTAGCTGCCCAAATTAAAACTCTTGATTTTCCATCGATGTAAGGAATCAAGTTTTCATACATGATTGAATCCCTAGGAAACATCGGATTATCCCACAAAGTAGTAAACTGTTCAAGTTCACTGAATAGTCTTTGGTTTGCACCATTATAAATTTCGTCCTTCAAATTTTTTATATAATTCTGTGCAAGTTGTAAACGCTTAATCCATGGTTGGGAAGTGATAATCATTATATTACTATCGATCACAGAGCGCATTGAACTATCAAGTAAGGATTTAGTTTGATCAATTTTTTCGATTTGATGTTTTGAAGAATTTACTTTTAGCTTCTCAAGAGGTAAGGAATAATTTTGAAAATCTATGCCCACCAATTTGATTGTTTTGTTATGCGAATGATTATAATCTTTAAGCCATTCAATAAATTCTACTATTTCCGAACAATTATATAGCCCTGCTTCTTGTAAAGCATATGGCTCATTAAGCGCAGTCAATGCTTGTAGTATATCAATTGTAAGGTTCCCATTTATATAATCATTTAAAAGAGCTGTCGCATTTACAGATGCTTCAAGAGCTATAATATCAATTGATTCATTATTAATCAGATATTTAACAACTTCAACTTTTGTGTTATAATATCCCTTGTAAAAATGCTCAGCTTCGCCCAGCCCAATTATTGTGTGACTTTTTGTTTTATGAAGTATTTTATCATAATCCTTTTGAGATAATGTCTGAGCAGTACAGATTTTAAACAGAAAAGGCAGTATGAACGCTGAAAAAATAATAGTTGTAACAAATTTCATAGATATGCTTAAATAGTTTCATTGTATGATGAAAAAAGATGTATTTTCCATAAAGGTTTGTGATAAATTGATGGAAGATTTAGATACCTCCATCATCATGTTTATAGAAGGGATGGACACCAGAAAAGTGTCTCACAAAACGAAGCAAAACTTAATACTTGAGGAAAGTTTGATGGATTTGCATATTTTTTTTACTTTGGTATACGACTATGCTATGTGAGGTACTTAGGTGCGATCACAGGTAAGCAGATACAATCACTTCCAACTATTTATTTTTAAAATGTCTACTAAAACATTTATAGCGCTATTAATTTTTTCCTTGGTATTCAACATAGGATTCGGCCAAAAGAAATCTGAAATATATATTATTGGGAATATTCACGATAGCGTTCCTAATTACAATCCTCAGATTCTGTTTGAAATTATCGACAAGATAAAACCCGACATAATTTTGCATGAAGTCGATAGCGAGGGGATGAAAGCTTATGAGACATCTGTTGAAAATTTAAAAGGAAATGAGATTATAGCAAGTAATCGCTATGTAGACAAAAAACCACAAACTTTACGCTTCCCTTTCGATTTCGAAGGAAGAAATCAGTACCGTAAGGAAAGAGGAATGGTGCCTACTGACAATCTCGCGGTACAGTTAATAGACAGTTTGTTTAGGACTCACAGACTAACAACAGAGGAAACGAGCATCTATGAATCATTCCAAAGCATAACTTCTGAATTGATAAATATTGCATCGCTTTCTCCAGAGAATTTTAACAATACCCGAACCGACAGCATAGCAGAGAAAAGACAGTACTACCAATACCACGAACTATTCAAGATAATAAAAAACAGAAAGGAGTTTTCTGAAAGGCATGTTGTAAAACCAGACGGAACGAAAATAAGTTACAGAGATGGATTCCGTTTGATGTCAGAATTCTGGGATCTCCGGAATAAAACGATGGCTGAAAATATATACAAAATCAGCAAGCGATACCCATATAAAAGGATTGTAGTTCTTACTGGATTTCTACATCGTTACTACCTAATAAAAGAATTACACAATTTGGATAGTGTCAATCTGAATATCCGAGCTTTTTACGAATAAATTAAAATTAGATCTTATAGCAAGTGTCATCACTTCGGCTCCACAATAAGTGTTGTCAAAAAACGAAGATTCTATGCACATTTGTTTTTAATGTGTTGTTTGTAACAAATAAGGCTAAGACTAGACTAAGATTGCGTAATTTGTTGTAAAATGATTTTAGCATGAGTATTGACTTAGATAGGTTTCTCAGAGCGCAAAACCTCGTATACCTACAAGCGCTTCAAGAGGTCCAAAATGGAAAAAAGCGGTCGCACTGGATGTGGTATATATTTCCTCAAATCACCGGTTTGGGAAGCAGCGATACGGCTAAACAATATGCTATCAGAGATGGCATAGAAGCAAAAGCGTTTTTGAAGCACCCTGTATTAGGTTCTAATCTACGAATGATAACTAAGACCTTTTTGAATCTACAAAAAGGCTCAGCAGAAGAGGTGTTTGGTACGCTTGATTCTTTAAAACTTCGCTCAAGCATGACCTTATTCGAAGCTGTAAGCGATAACAAAACACTTTTTACAACGGTTATTGATAAGTATTACGGAGGAAAACGCGATTCTAGAACAATAGCAATACTGCAATCCCAAAATCTCTAGAGTACGTGAACCATTGTGTGTCGTATGCCTACATCAAGCAAAGATAGGATCCATTTTAATTCAGAGTGTTTTTAATAATCCAGTCCCAATCAATAAGTCAATGACAGACCTTAAGATAATCATAAAACAAATCGTAAGTTTATCGGAACAAGACGCTGATATAGTTATTAGTCATTTTTATGAAAGACGGCTGTCAAGAGGACAACTTCTCTTAAAAAAGGGGCAGGTGGCATCACATTATTATTTTTTAAGAAGCGGAGGTTTGCGCTTCAGCTATAAGGATAAAGTGGAGCTTACCGCATGGATTGTCCAACCCAGTGAATTTTTTACTGAAATATCAAGTCTCAGCCCAGAAATACCAACCCGGTTTGATATCGAAGCGATAGAAGATTCGGAAATCTATTGCATAAGCAAATCGAATATGGAGGCACTTTACAAAGAAATACCAGCTTGGCAGGAATTTGGGCGAAAAACGTGGGAGAGAATGGCCATTCGTATGATCAATGAGATTATTAGGTTCCAGACAATGACGGTGGAGGAGCGTTATTTGGAATTCTTGAAAATTCCGGGCTTCATGCAACTTGTTTCGGTAAAACAATTAGCTTCCTATCTCGGTATCACGCCAAACGCGCTAAGTCGCATCCGTAAAAATCTTCGTTAGATGCATTATCTACCAAATGGTAGTTCCACGCATACATCTGTTCCATAACTTTGAATAGTAAAATTCGAAAATATGGATAATATTATTTTAGTCGCCGGTGCTACAGGTGATCTTGGTGGAAGGGTCTGTGAGAACCTGCTAGGGAGGGGAGTTGCTGTACGAGCAATTGTTAGAAGTAAGAGCAATCAAAAGCGCGTGTTTGAACTTCGTGAACTCGGTGTCCAAATCGTCGCGACAGAATATGATGATGAATACGGATTGACGCTAGCCTGTCAGGGTGTATCATGCATCGTATCTACTTTGGCGGGGTTAGGTGATGTGATCGTCAAAGCACAAAGCCTTCTTCTAAAATCAGCAATTCAGGCGGGTGTTCCTAAATTTATACCATCAGATTTCAGCACAGACTTTGATCAACTTAAAGTCGGTGATAATAGAAATTTTGATCTACGGAAAGAGTTTCAAACTATCATCAATGCTTCAAACATACAGGCAACTTCTATTTTTAATGGGGCGTTTGCTCATATATTGGCATACAATACTCCTCTATTGGATATCAAAAATAGTTCTATTTCCTATTATGCAGGAAAAGCGAATTGGAACATTGATTTTACAACGATTGCTGATACAGCTGCGTTTACTGCCCGTGTCGCACTGGATAATGATACGCCTCGCTCGCTGTATATCTCGAGCTTTAAGATCTCGCCTCTGGCGTTGTCGCAATTGGCAAATGAAGTGTTTGACAGACAATTTGAATGGAGGAATGCTGGCACATTAGAAGACTTTGCGGCATACACCATACATACTCGTGCCGAGAATCCAAAGGGCGAACTGGAGTTATATTCCCAATGGCAGCAGATGCAATATATGTACAGCATGTTCGCAGCCCAAAACCAACGTATTGACAACGATAGATACGATGGATTGACATGGCAAACGGCTAAAGAAACACTATTAGCGATAAAAAGTTAAATCCTGCTATGGAAAAAATCTATCAGAACAGCGAACTTATTAAAAGTTGGCCAGGCTTTACCAGTAATGTAATCAACGTAAGTGGAACCGAACTTCATTATGTAGATGGGGGCAGTGGTCCGGTACTGATCTGCCTGCCAGGCTGGCCACAGACATGGTACTCTTATCATACAATAGCTCCACAACTAGCTAAAAAATTACGTGTTATTGTAGTTGATATACGCGGGATGGGAGGATCGGGAACACCTGACCACGGATATGACAAAAAGACAATGGCCAGCGACATTGAAGCGCTCATGACAAAATTAGGTATAGCGACAGCACACATTTTAGGGCATGATATAGGGGGGATGGTCGCACAGAGTCTTGCTCACAACTTTCCAAACAGAGTACAGACCTTAACGATTGCTGATGGACTGCATCCAAATAATGGCATGATGCAAATGAAACTTATGCCAGCCGCGGGTAAATTTCTGGAAAAGATTGATAAAAATGAACCCTACACTTGGTGGATGGGTTTTAACCAAATAAAAGATTTACCAGAAAAGCTTCTTGATGGACGATTTAGACATCTATTGGATTGGCTTTTTCATTACGTTATGGTTGATGAAAGTAAAATGAACGAGTTTGACAGATGTGTCTATGCATCCATTTATGATCGAAAAGAAAGAATTCGATCTTCAAACGCATGGTATCAAACATTCAATCAGGACATAATTGACTTCCAGTCGTATAAAAAATTGCAGATGCCCGTACTAGGATTGGCCAGTAATGTTTCAAGCGGTTATTACCAATTTGCGTTACCAATGATTTCAGACAATTATAGATTGGTCAGTCTGGACGACACCGGCCATTATATGTTTGAAGAAAATCCTAAAGATGTCATAACTGCTATAACAAACCATATATTTAATACTAAAAGCTAGGCATATTTAATGAACGATTCTGTCTCATATTTGACAGGATCGTTATTACTTAAAAAGACCTAAATGAAGAACCAAACAATCCGCTAAATAGGAAAGCTTGAAAGTGGCTATTAAATATGTTATAGTCTCAAAAAACGAACAAATACGGTAAACCGTAATTTTTCTATTGTGTTTTTAACGTGCTTTGAGACAATCTTGTATTTCGGTACTAAAAATTTTTTATCTAAGATAGTTGAATATGAAATTAAGACCTTTTTCTCTTTGTTGTATTATTACAGTCTTCGCTGCAACCAGTTGTAGTACAAATGAAGCGAAGAATAGCGATAAGGCATCGAATCCTAAACTTTTAAATGAAAAAAACGTGTCCAAGAAAATTGATGTTAAAAGTAGTTCCTTGAGATATACAATACTTACAGAGGAGATTTCAAAGTCAGGTGACAAAGTTCTTTACGAAGCAAAAGTAATTTTGGATGAGTCAAATGTAAATCAAGACAATGATCTGAGGGTATTAGCGCAAGGCATTCATGATTCAATCGTAGCGAAACATCAAGACAGAGTTGGTGGGAATCCAAATGTGTTTAATATTCAGATCTTTAGTAGTTTGGAACATGCTAATAGTGGGCTAGCCCAGTGGATAGCCAAGCTGACTAAAGCAAGAAATGACGAATTTCCGACCGTTGCAACGAATCCTACCCCTAATCAAAGTGATAGTGAAAAAAACTCTTTGGAAACGATGACAGGAAAAACTCTAGATCAACGAAAAAAGATAGGGAATGAAATAATTGAGGGTCAGGATCGTGCACTATATTTGGCTGAGAAAAAATACCCTATTACTTTGAAAAGTGTAGATGCCTTAAATTCGAAAGCTCTTGAAGCACAAAGAATCATAGCACGACAAAATATGGACGCAAATTACGAGTATGAGCAACAGTTAAATGATCAATTTGAGACCGCGCTTTTGAAGAAGCATGCCATAACCAAAGATGTTCTAAGTAAAATCACTAACGAGGGGGAAGATTACAATTGGCCGATACCCATTAAAAAATCTTACTAGATTTATATATAATTCCATTTTTTTGTATTCTAAGATAAAGGCATTATGAAAGCAATAAGTCTATATTTATACTCTATTATCATTTTTGTGTACTTCTTGGGATGTTCTAATACTAACAGTTCTGAAAAAATTGATCAGGAAACATCACACATAAGTTTACAGAACGAAAAAAAACTAGAGGAGCTGAAATTAGAGGCGTCAAGATTACGTGGAGGTGGCTCAATAAAAAGTGTAAGCCTGGATTCCACTACTGCTAGGATAAATTATGTTGCAAATTTTGATGAATACAAACAACTTAACCCTCAATCGTCATTGTCTGAACAGGATTTGAAGGCATACTGGGAAAGTGGGAATGCAGTAAAGAAAGCTTTAGTTGATGGTAGTGTCAGAATCATGAAAAAACTACAGTACGTAAACCAAGTGAATATCATATTGCCATTTCAAAATCATACTTATTCTATATCTATTAGCAAAGAAGCACTTGAAAAATTTACCGCTCATGATTTTGAAACTCTAATCGCAGATTGGGAGAAAAATTTCTCTGATCCTTACGTCTATGATCGGAATGGTAGGGAAAAATTTTTCAGTAAGTTTGGGACGATAAGGTAGTATTTTATTAGATAATGATCCCTTATTGAAAGTAGACTTTATGAATCAGAGTGCAGAAGTGTTTGCATATGTAATTATCTATGCCAGATTTTTGTCTCCTATGTTTGTGTCAAGCAAATGTAGAAGACATTTTTTGTTTTATAGATTTGTTTTATAGTGAGAAAAGGAAGAGTTAAAATTTGTCT
>NZ_SNZV01000020.1 GCF_004364125.1 Sphingobacterium paludis
TTTTTACTTTTTACTTTTTAAAAAACAAAAGCCCGTTATCTTTCGACAACGGGCTCCGTATTAAATTCGGCACCGACCTACTCTCCCACCTGTTACGGCAATACCATCGGCTCTGGCGGGCTTGACTGCTCTGTTCGGAATGGGAAGAGGTAGACACCGCCGATATAGGCACCTGAAAATCTTTTATTAGATCCTAGTACCTAGATTATAGTACCCAGACAGATCTAAATACTAACTACTACATACTACCATACTAATATGACATGCATTGAAAGAAAGAAAAAGAAGGAAGACAACAACGTTCTACCGGCGTGGAAAGCTTCGGGCTATTAGTACCACTTGGCTTTGGTCTCTCAACCTTTACACCTATGGCCTATCAACGTTGTCATCTACAACGACCCTATAAGGAAGTCTCATCTCGTGGCTAGTTTCGCACTTAGATGCTTTCAGCGCTTATCTATCCCGGACGTAGCTACCCTGCCGTACACCTGGCGGCATAACAGGTTCACCAGCGGTCCGTCCAACCCGGTCCTCTCGTACTAAGGTCAGATCCACTCAAACTTCCAGCGCCCACAACAGATAGGGACCGAACTGTCTCGCGACGTTCTGAACCCAGCTCGCGTGCCACTTTAATGGGCGAACAGCCCAACCCTTGGGACCTTCTCCAGCCCCAGGATGTGACGAGCCGACATCGAGGTGCCAAACCTCCCCGTCGATATGAGCTCTTGGGGGAGATCAGCCTGTTATCCCCAGCGTACCTTTTATCCTTTGAGCGATGGCCCTTCCATACAGAACCACCGGATCACTATGTCCGTCTTTCGACCCTGGTCGACTTGTTGGTCTCACAGTCAAGCAAGCTTATGCCATTGCACTCCGCGTACGGTTACCAAGCGTACTGAGCTTACCTTTGAAAGCCTCCGTTACCTTTTTGGAGGCGACCACCCCAGTCAAACTACCCACCAAACAATGTCTCCCGCATGACGGGATTAGAAACCGGATACAGAAAGGGCGGTATTTCAAGGTTGATTCCACGACTCCTGGCGAAGCCGCTTCATTATCTCCCGCCTATCCTACACATCCTGTACCCAATTTCAATGTTAAGCTATAGTGAAGGTGCATGGGGTCTTTCCGTCCCGTTGCGGGTAACCGGCGTCTTCACCGATACCACAATTTCACCGAGCTCATGGCTGAGACAGCGCCCAGATCGTTACACCATTCGTGCAGGTCGGAACTTACCCGACAAGGAATTTCGCTACCTTAGGACCGTTATAGTTACGGCCGCCGTTTACTGGGGCTTCGATTCAATGCTTCTCTTGCGATGACATCCCCTCTTAACCTTCCAGCACCGGGCAGGTGTCAGGCCTTATACTTCATCTTTCGATTTCGCAAAGCCATATGTTTTTGCTAAACAGTCGCCTGGGCCTTTTCACTGCGGCTGCTCATCACTGAGACAGCGCCCCTTCTCCCGAAGTTACAGGGCCATTTTGCCGAGTTCCTTAGCCATGATTCACTCGAGCACCTTAGGATTCTCTCCTCGACCACCTGTGTCGGTTTACGGTACGGGTTTTTATAACCTGGAGCTTAGCGGGTTTTCTTGGAAGTCTGCTTACCTGCACTATCAGCGCCGCCGAAGCTTTGCTGTACTATCATGTTTCGGCACACTCTGCGGATTTGCCTACAGAATGTATACCTACGCACTTCAACGAACTATTCCGTCAGTTCGCGGCAGTGTCACTACTCCGTCACCACATCGCAGTTATAAAAAGTACGGGAATATTAACCCGTTGTCCATCGGCTATCTCCTTTCGGATGCGCCTTAGGCCCCGACTGACCCTGATCCGATTAGCGTTGATCAGGAAACCTTGGTCTTTCGGTGGGCGGGTTTCCCACCCGCCTTATCGTTACTTATGCCTACATTTGCTTTTCCATGCAGTCCACGGAAAGTTACCCTTCCGATTCCCCCCGCATGGAATGCTCCCCTACCAGATGTAGCTTCTGCCACAAATCCATAGCTTCGGTAATACACTTGATGCCCGTTTATTATCCACGCCCGGCCGCTCGACTAGTGAGCTGTTACGCACTCTTTAAATGAATGGCTGCTTCCAAGCCAACATCCTAGCTGTCTGGGCAACCGGACCTCGTTAGTTCAACTTAGCGTATATTTGGGGACCTTAGCTGATGGTCTGGGTTCTTTCCCTCTCGGCCTTGGACCTTAGCACCCAAAGCCTCACTGCCGGCCATATCTAGATAGCATTCGGAGTTCGTCTGGATTTGGTAGGATTTGACTCCCCCGCACCCAATCGGTAGCTCTACCTCTACTAGACTCTATGCCGACGCTGTTCCTAAAAACATTTCGGGGAGTACGAGCTATTTCCCAGTTTGATTGGCCTTTCACCCCTACCCTCAGGTCATCCGGAAACTTTTCAACGTTTATCGGTTCGGTCCTCCATTACGTGTTACCGCAACTTCAACCTGCCCAAGGGTAGATCACAAGGTTTCGCGTCTACCTCACCTGACTCTGCGCCCTGTTCAGACTCGCTTTCGCTTCGGCTGCGTCCCTGAAGGACTTAACCTTGCCAGATAAGAGTAACTCGTAGGCTCATTATGCAAAAGGCACGCCGTCACGGAACAAGTCCGCTCCGACCGCTTGTAAGCACACGGTTTCAGGTTCTTTTCACTCCCCTGTTCGGGGTTCTTTTCATCTTTCCCTCACGGTACTGGTCCACTATCGGTCTCTCAGGAGTATTTAGCCTTGCCAGATGGTGCTGGCGGATTCCCACAGGATTTCTCCGGTCCCGCGGTACTCAGGATACCACTAGCGTCGTTCCGCTTGCGTGTACGGGGCTGTCACCCATATTGCCCGGCTTCCCATCCGGTTCCACTTCGCTCGACGAATCACATGTCGTGGTCCTACAACCCCGCTATTGCCGTAACAATAACGGTTTGGGCTCTTTCCCGTTCGCTCGCCACTACTTGGGAAATCATTGTTATTTTCTCCTCCTACGCTTACTTAGATGTTTCAGTTCGGCGCGTTCGCGTATTATACAACATACCTTCAGTATGTTAGGTTGCCCCATTCGGAAATCCACGGATCAA
>NZ_SNZV01000021.1 GCF_004364125.1 Sphingobacterium paludis
ATATTTACACCATTACGATAAAGGATGCACAGCTATTCGCATATATGACAAAAGAACTTTACGGGGAAAGGCAAATTGCTGAAAATATTCGATATGCTGATCTTACACGTTCAGCATTTCGGGATTCGAACGGCAATCCAGATAGCAAATTGGACATACAAAAAAGCGGCGAGTCCGCATTACTGCAACTGTTCGGAAAGATGTTCAATCTCAACAAGCAGAAAATTAGCGATACGGATAAGAACGAAAATGTAAAACTTGATTCAGAAGGAAACGTTACCATGAAAGACCCCTGCAAACCCTAAATAAATAAATAATAATGAAAAAGATTATAATAAGCATTTTCGTCCTATTGTTAAATTTGGCAAATTCATTTGCACAACAGGACATTTTAGAGCATGTAAATAGCTATTACATGAAGCCAGAAGGCTACCTCACCGATCTTAATACGATCATCGCATTGGATAATGGTATAGCAAGACAAATATATGCACCAGGATATGAAAGTGTGATAAATAAGTTGAGCCCTAATGTTGCATATTTCCGCACGCAATACCCTTCGACTGGGTGGAATCAGCCTTGTTTAATAGAGATATCATGGTATCCACAGTCTCCTCAACTATCGACAACTACTATTGAGCAGCAGACAACAAAACTTTTCGATGCCCTGACCGTTTCAGAAGATTTGGATACAAGAGTTATTCGCTACATTAAGAATGATGCTAAACATGCTGGCTATATGTACAACACCAAACACCATGTCATCGATTTCGTCATTCTTTCCTTGGAAAAGCGGGAGCTGGTTCGGGGTACCATAAAGATCAATCCGACCAGCGATCAGATGCGTGAGACATTTGTCAATGCATTCATCGATAATCTACAGTTTGAGCCATATTCTCCAACTGTCGCCAACCCAGAGCCTCCAATAAGTTCAGGGGTAAACAGCCGTAAAAAAAGGTAGAGATCACCAAGTGTAAATACGGTACATCGCCGTTTTTATACTTACGTGACAACATTTATGCAAGATGTTAGTTATCTTCTATATCCACAACTAAAAGTTAAAGCTAATGATTAACTAAATAATCTAAATAATGTTTCTAAAATAAGGGACAAATGGAAGATATGATCGTCCTAACTAAGAGTACAATTACATGTTCAAAACAAGATAGTAGTAAAAAAACTCCTACCGGTAGATTGTTTAGTTGATTAGAAAGGGAGCGAATTTATTTTCGCCCCTTTTTTATTACATACTTCGTAGCTTCACACGTGACAATCGCCGTTCTAAAAGCACTCGTCGAAGGCAAAACAATCACTCCTCCGATCTAAATTAGTAATTACCAGATTGTTTAAATAAGCAGAAAATGGAGATATAAATCAAAACGAGTCTGAAGTTGCTACATTTGACTGGACATTAAGTTAAGAGAATTTAATAACTTAACAGAGTTATGTCAAAAGAAAGAAAAATTTACACGAAAGAGTTTAGGCTGATGAGCGTTGAGCTGAGTAATACGCGTAGCGATCTTAGTGCGCTAGCTAGAGAATTGGATATCAGCCCGGCTCTATTGTACAGATGGCGCAAAGAGTATTCAAAGAAACAATGGAGTAGTTTCCCGGGAAATGGGAATCTTATATTGAGTGAGGCCGAGCAGGAACTAGCACGCTTGAAGTAAGAGTTTCGCGACACCCAAATTGAACGGGATATACTAAAAAAGGCTGTGGGCATCTTCTCCAAGAGCTGCGAGAAATATTCAGGTTTATAAGTGAGCATCGCGAAGTATTTTCAGTCGGGAAGATGTGTCATGTATTCAGGGTAAGCAGAGCCGGCTATTACAGTTTTTTGAAGGGCATCCCATCCAAGAGGAATGTGGAGAACCAAAAGCTTGTCATAGAGATCCAGGAAGCATTTTCTAACAGTAAAAAAACCTACGGCAGTCCGCGGATTACCCGTGAGCTGCACAATAAGAATATAAAAGTATCCCGGGTAAGGGTGGCTAGATTAATGAAAAAGGCAGAATTAAGGAGTATTGTCAAGAGAAAATTTAAGGTAACCACAGATTCCAGTCATAAATATCCTGTTGCTGAGAATTTATCGGACCGTAATTTCAGACCGGGTACACTTGGTGCCGTGTGGGTATCGGATATGACGTACATTAAAACTCGGAAGGGCCGGCTCTATTTGACAACTGTTATCGATCTTGGAGATAGAAAAGTGATCCGATGGGCTTTAAGTGAAACCATGAAGACGATCGACACCGTGGTTTGCGCTTTTAAAATGGCACAAAAGAACAGACCGATAACCCAAGAACTAATTTTCCATTCCGATCAAGGAATACAGTCTGCATGTCATGAATTCAGATCTATACGCAAAGAAAATCCACTCGTTAAAAGAAGTATGAGTAGAAAGGGTAATTGTTGGGATAATGCTGTGGCTGAAAGTTTCTTCAAAACACTGAAGGCTGAATGTGTGTACCAGCATAAATTCGCACACAGGGAGCAGGCTGCCCTCATCGTGTTCGAATACATCGAGACTTGGTACAACCGCAAAAGGCAACATTCTGCATTGGGATATATGTCTCCAGAGGAGTTCGCTAGAAAAAAATATAAACGAAATATAGCTGCTTAACTATCTGTCTATTTTATTGTTGCAATTCCACAATTTCATTTGCGCAAAAGGATATTTTATAACATGTAAATAGCTATTTCAGGAAGCCAGAAGGCTACCTTACTGATATAGATGTTAGTTATAGGCTGTACTTACAAATAAGACATAACGCTGATGATTAGCTAAAGAATAGTGTTTCTAAAATAAGGGACAAATGGAAGGTATGAACGTCTTAAGCTAAGAGTACAATTTTCAGGTTTAAAACAAAATTGTAGAAAGGAACCTTATACATGGGAGATCATTTGGTTGATTGAGATGAAGTAGTCAAGACTTAATCTGACAGTTGCAATAAATTAACAACTGAAAAATAGATTAGAGTTATGACAACACAAGAAAAAATCATCAAGAACA
>NZ_SNZV01000022.1 GCF_004364125.1 Sphingobacterium paludis
AATGGACTAAGTCCGTGGTTATACGCTAAAGAATATTTAGTTTCTTAATGCGTATTTTTATATTTATTCAATGTTTGAAAAATGGGAAGGCTTCACCGCATAACTTGTTATAAGTAATTTAAAGTTGCAAAGATCCAACTCAGAACAGATACATATGCGCAGCTAAAATAACAATTATATTTATCTGATGTCAATGAAAAATATTAATCGAATTATTTTTAGGTGTGAGTGAACTGATGGTTAGTATAAAGTGATATATTTCGTAGGGAGGAACTTCTTCTGTCCCAAAAAACGAACGCATTTATTAGTAATGTATAGATGTCCATCTTGACGACTTAATTTGATCAACAGTCGCCGTTTCTGATATCTATAATACAATCTGCTAGAAGCTTTTTGACAGTCCTCAGCTGTCGCATCTTCTCTTCAATCTCTTTAATTTTAATACTAACAATATCTATTTTTTGTTCTACTGAAAGTCGCCTATCAAACCAACTTTCTAGTAATTTCTTAATTTCTGAAAGTGTGAAACCCGCTGTCTTAGCTTCTTTTATTAGTGTAATTTTCTCAAGCAAGCTTTCATCATAATCCTTGTAGTTGTTTGTCTTCACACTTTCATCTGAGTAACCTTTAAATAAGCCAAAGTTTTCATAATACCGCAAAGTCGGGATCGATATACCACTCCGTTTTGATAATTCGCTGATCAGCATTTGTTTTCCTTAATGTGAATAAATAAATTACTAGTATATAGTATACTTCATACTTGTATGTTTCAAATATACCTTTTAGTTTTGGCTGCAGGAAGTAATCTAATTGTATTTTTAATAGTCGGATACAATATCCAAAGATATGAGTGACAAACGCAGAGGAAAATTAAAAAGAGTGATGATAATAGCAATCATAATCATAGCTGTACTAACGGCAGCTACATTTGCTTATATGCAACAAAGTAAATTCGGGAAGCATCCAACTGGGGCTAGGTTAGAAAGAATCAAACGTTCACCGCACTACAGAGATGGACAATTTCAGAATTTACATAAAACGACAACACTTGTTGAAGGGCATAATTACTTTGAGGTGCTTTATGATTCCTATATTAAGCGAAAACCCCGAAAATATCCTATAGAACTTATTCCATCCGTGAAGACAGACCTAATTAACCTTGAATTGGACTTGGATGTACTAGTCTGGTTTGGGCATTCTTCGTATTTTATGCAAATTGATGGGAAGCGAATTTTGGTCGATCCAGTTTTCAGCGGCAATGCGTCGCCCATACCTGGAACTGTAAAATCATTTCAAGGTACAGATATTTATAGTATAAATGATTTGCCTTATATTGATTTCTTATTTATTTCACACGATCATTATGACCATGTGGACTACGAAACATTAGTTGCTTTAAAAAGGAAAGTGGGAAAGGTAATTTGTGGCTTGGGGGTAGGTGAGCATTTTGAGCATTGGGGATATGAAGCCACTAGAATTGTGGAAGGAGATTGGGGGGATCGTATCACATTGGATGACGGTTTTACAACTTTTGTGGAAACTGCAAGACATTTTTCCGGAAGAGGTTTTGCTACAAACAAGACGCTATGGGCATCTTTTTTACTTCAGACCCCGACGATGAAAATTTACATAGGTGGTGACAGCGGATATGACAATCATTACATAGATATTGGGAAAAAACATGGATTTGTAGATTTAGCTATATTAGATAACGGTCAATATAATGAAGCTTGGCAATATATTCATCTTTTGCCCAAAGATGTGCTACAAGCAGCTCAAGATTTGCACGCCAAACGTATTTTACCCGTTCATTCATCGAAGTTTGTACTAGGTAGTCATGATTGGGATGAACCCTTAGCAAAAATCACAGAACTAAATAAGTCGTACAACATGTTGATAGCTACACCGATGATTGGCGAAGTGGTCAACCTGAAAGATATGAAACAAAAATTTGCACCGTGGTGGTCTGGAATCAGATAGTGGCATCCAAATAGCTGAATAATTTATCGTTCATAGATCCCACTGTATTAAAGGAGTAATACAACAATGACAAGTATTAGATAGGCTTTTTAAGACTGTTTATTTGTCTCCTATGTTTGTGTCAAGCAAATGTAGAAGACATTTTTTGTTTTATAGATTTGTTTTATAGTGAGAAAAGGAAGAGTTAAAATTTGTCT
>NZ_SNZV01000023.1 GCF_004364125.1 Sphingobacterium paludis
AAAACGATTCTGATTATTTATTGATAAATAGTCGGGAGTCGAACAATTCATTTTTACAATGGAGAGTTTGATCCTGGCTCAGGATGAACGCTAGCGGCAGGCCTAATACATGCAAGTCGAACGGGATTGCGGTGTAGCTTGCTACACTGCATGAGAGTGGCGCACGGGTGCGTAACGCGTGAGCAACCTACCCATATCAGGGGGATAGCCCGGAGAAATCCGGATTAACACCGCATGTTACAGTATTACCGCATGGTATAGCTGTTAAATATTTATAGGATATGGATGGGCTCGCGTGACATTAGCTAGTTGGTGGGGTAACGGCCCACCAAGGCGACGATGTCTAGGGGCTCTGAGAGGAGAATCCCCCACACTGGTACTGAGACACGGACCAGACTCCTACGGGAGGCAGCAGTAAGGAATATTGGTCAATGGGCGGAAGCCTGAACCAGCCATGCCGCGTGCAGGACGACTGCCCTATGGGTTGTAAACTGCTTTTGTACGGGAATAACCCTCTCTACGAGTAGAGAGCTGAACGTACCGTAAGAATAAGGATCGGCTAACTCCGTGCCAGCAGCCGCGGTAATACGGAGGATCCGAGCGTTATCCGGATTTATTGGGTTTAAAGGGTGCGTAGGCGGCACTTTAAGTCAGGAGTGAAAGACGGCAGCTCAACTGTCGCAGTGCTCTTGATACTGAAGTGCTTGAATGCCGTTGAAGATGGCGGAATGAGACAAGTAGCGGTGAAATGCATAGATATGTCTCAGAACTCCGATTGCGAAGGCAGCTATCTAAGCGGTGATTGACGCTGATGCACGAAAGCGTGGGGATCGAACAGGATTAGATACCCTGGTAGTCCACGCCCTAAACGATGATGACTCGATGTTGGCGATACACAGTCAGCGTCCAAGCGAAAGCGTTAAGTCATCCACCTGGGGAGTACGCCCGCAAGGGTGAAACTCAAAGGAATTGACGGGGGCCCGCACAAGCGGAGGAGCATGTGGTTTAATTCGATGATACGCGAGGAACCTTACCCGGGCTTGAAAGTTACTGAAGGTGGCAGAGACGCCACCGTCCTTTGGGACAGGAAACTAGGTGCTGCATGGCTGTCGTCAGCTCGTGCCGTGAGGTGTTGGGTTAAGTCCCGCAACGAGCGCAACCCCTATGTCCAGTTGCCAGCATGTCATGATGGGGACTCTGGACAGACTGCCTGTGCAAACAGTGAGGAAGGCGGGGACGACGTCAAGTCATCATGGCCCTTACGTCCGGGGCTACACACGTGCTACAATGGATGGTACAACGGGCAGCTACACAGCAATGTGGTGCGAATCCCTAAAAGCCATTCACAGTTCGGATCGGGGTCTGCAACTCGACCCCGTGAAGTTGGATTCGCTAGTAATCGCGTATCAGCAATGACGCGGTGAATACGTTCCCGGGCCTTGTACACACCGCCCGTCAAGCCATGAAAGTTGGGGGTGCCTAAAGCATGTAACCGCAAGGAGCGTGTTAGGGCAAAACCGATAATTGGGGCTAAGTCGTAACAAGGTAGCCGTACCGGAAGGTGCGGCTGGAATACCTCCTTTCTAGAGTGTCCGTTATTGGCACTCGTTGCGCCGCATATGATCATTAAA
>NZ_SNZV01000024.1 GCF_004364125.1 Sphingobacterium paludis
TGAGATTCTGTGTTAACATGCAAGTGTAGCATTGATTATTTTTTATAATTTTACAATTTAGGCGGTCTTGTACCAGCCTGTTTTAGGGTGGCTCTCGTAGCTACCCTATTTTGTAGCTACTTGATTATATGTTTGTTTTTGGATATGATACTGTGAGTCATACCGCTGTTTGCTTTTGAAAATAATAAACATCAGTTCAAGCAGTTTTCTCTGCATAGCTACCGCTGCTTTCATTTTAATACCATGTTTTGATACAAGCCTTGTAAACGTATTTGAATAATGCTCATCATGCCTTATGGCAGCCAGTGCTGGTAAGTGCAGGGATTTCCTCAAATATCTGTTACCTCGCTTAGATATGGTAGGTTTGCCTAGAATTGATGTGCCTGACTGCTTTTCCTTCACATCTAGTCCGGCGTAGCTTACTAGCTGCTTTTTATTTCTAATCATCTCGAAACCATTTGTTTCCGCTAGTACTGTTACCGCAGTGAGCAGCCCAATTCCAGGAATTGAGATAAGGTTATCCGTTTCCTGTTTAAGTACAGAGTTTTTCTTTAACAATGAGCTTTATCTCCGTCAACACCTCCTTTTCCTGTTTTTGCAGTACCGCTATTCGTTCTTTTATTCTATTTAAGGAGTTTGTATTGGGCTCGGCTTCTGTTTGCTCTGCATGTAGCTGATTCTTGACGGCAGTACGTTCCTGAACCAGCTGATCTCTTTCACGCGTGAGTTGCTTTAACCTCTTATAGGTGGGATCTGGTCTGCGCCAAAACTCAAGGTGGCGTTCAAGGCCGAATAGGGTGATAGCTTCTGAACAGGTTCTATCTGTTATTGTCTTTATCTCCAGTGTACGGAAATAATTACTGATCTTATTAGGTAAGATAATACTGATTGTATACCCCTTGGATTCCAAGAAGTAAGCCAACTTCTAGTGATAAACACCAGTGGCCTCCATAACGAAATGAATAGCACTTTCTGCTGAAGTATGAGCCTGAACCCATTCCTGTAGCTTTACCAGACCTTTATCCGTATTTCGAAAATTACCATAATGGCACAGCTTTTTATCTAGGTTGGCGAAGATCTTTCCAAGACAAACGACGAGTTCCTAGCTCCCTACGTCAATACCAATGACCTGCTTGAGTGTATTCATAATGAATTCTTATTGAATTAAATCAATAGTGAAACTTCCCTTGGACTTGTCTCCTGGTGGATATTCAAGCTGGATTGTAATTCTGCTTTACATTCTGTTCTGCCTTAGGAAGCGAAAAAAAGGAAGGTCATTTCTCACAAACAGTATACTACAAATGCTACTAAGACAAATTTTAACTCTTCCTTTTCTCACTATAAAACAAATCTATAAAACAAAAAATGTCTTCTACATTTGCTTGACACAAACATAGGAGACAAA
>NZ_SNZV01000025.1 GCF_004364125.1 Sphingobacterium paludis
GAGACTGTAACGCGAACTGTGTCAATGGAATAATTTGATAAGATTATTTATATTTAATTATTCAAACGATACGGTCATGAAACAACAGACCCCATTCGACTTTGAACGCTTCAAGGAGGAAGCTATGCAAGGTCTTTATGAAGGGAAGAGTTTATCTCCCAATGATGGCGTTTTAGCGCCCCTAATGAAACATTTACTGGAGTCGATGATGGATGGAGAGCTAGAGAACCATCTACAGGAAGATAAAGCTTCCGGCAACCTCAATCGCCGTAATGGTAAAACCAAAAAGACAGTTCGAGGTCTAAACACAGGTACTTTTGAGTTAGAATCAGGTCGTGATCGATCAGGGACCTTTGAACCCAAAGTTGTCCCTAAACGTCAGCTTATTATTACCGAACAGCTGGAAGGTCATGTACTAAGCATGTACGCTAAAGGTATGAGTACCCGTGCTATAAGTGATTTCATCCGGGAGATTTACGCTATGGAAATTTCTGCGACTGAAATCTCTCGCATCACGGAAAGTGTTATGCCAGCGGTCAATGAATGGCGTAGTCGTCCACTGGAAGCTGTCTATCCCTTTGTTTTTCTGGATTGTATGCATTATAAAGTACGCCAGAATGGTACAGTTGAATCTAGGGCTATTTATAATATCTTAGGTGTGGGAATGGATGGGCGTAAGGATTTAATAGGGCTTTATAGCTCAGAGCATGAAGGTGCAAAGTTCTGGTTATCCGTTCTCACAGACCTAAAACAACGTGGTGTCGAAGATATTCTAATAGCCTGTATCGATGGCTTAAAAGGATTCCCTGAAGCTATCGAAGCTATTTTTCCCAAAACCAAAGTCCAGTTATGTATTGTACATCAAATTAGAACAAGTATGCGTTATGTGACTGAAAAAGATAAAAAAGCAGTTATGGCGGATTTAAAACCTGTTTATAAGGCCGTCAATGAAGAGGTGGGATATGAAAATCTACTTGTATTTGAGGAAAAATGGGGTAAGAAATATCCCTTAGCTGCCCAATCCTGGCTGTCTAATTGGACTAATTTATCCACATTTTATGAGTATGATGAGCAGGTACGTAAGATCATATATACCACCAATCCCATCGAGGGAATGCACCGTCAGATCCGCAAAATCACGAAGTCTAAAGGTGCATTCAGTTCTGAACAGGCTCTTATGAAATTGATGTTTTTGATCATAAGGGACATCTCTAAAAAGTGGACTATGCCGATGCATAACTGGGGGTTGACGATTTCGCAACTTTACATTAGGTTTGGGGATAGACTCAAGCTCAATAGAGGCTTTTAGGGTTAGATTAATTATCCACTGACACAGTTGGAGTTACACTCCC
>NZ_SNZV01000026.1 GCF_004364125.1 Sphingobacterium paludis
TGAAGTAGTCAAGACTTAATCTGACAGTTGCAATAAATTAACAACTGAAAAATAGATTAGAGTTATGACAACACAAGAAAAAATCATCAAGAACAAACTGGGTGTTTTAGAGCTTGCCCAGCACTTAGGGAATGTATCAAGAGCCTGTAAAGTAATGGGCTATTCCAGAGACAGTTTTTATCGGTTCAAAGAATTGTATGATCAAGGAGGCGAGCTTGCACTTCAAGAACTTTCTAGAAGAAAGCCCATATTAAAGAACCGAGTAGAAGAGCATATTGAAAAAGCTGTTGTCGATCTAGCTATAGACCAGCCCGCTTTAGGTCAGTTACGTGTATCTAACGAACTGAAAAAGCAAGGTATATTAATATCTCCTGGAGGGGTTAGGAGTATATGGATGAGGCATGATCTGCAGACCTTCAAGCTCAGATTAAAAGCCTTAGAGGCAAAGTCTGCACAGGAAGGTATTGTTTTAACGGAAACTCAGCTTGTAGCTCTGGAAAGAGCTAAAGAAGAGAAAAAGGCACACGGCGAGATAGAAACTCATCATCCCGGATATCTAGGTGCTCAGGATACATACTATGTCGGGAATATTAAGGGAGTTGGGCATATATATCAGCAGACTTTCATTGATACATATTCTAAAGTCGCTTTTACAAAGCTATATGATCGAAAGAATGCATTAGTTGCCGCAGATATGCTCAATGATCGGGTAGTGCCATTTTTCGAACAACATGACTTAAGATTGTTAAGAATATTAACCGATCGAGGAACAGAATACTGCGGGGTAAGAGACCAGCATGAATATCAGCTCTATTTAGCCATCGAAGATATAGATCACACGAAAACAAAAGCAAAAAGCCCTCAAACAAATGGTATTTGCGAACGTTTCCATCGTACTATTCAGGATGAGTTTTATGCCGTTGCATTCAGAAAGAAAGTATACCGAAGCATTCAGGAACTCCAAAACGACCTTGATCGTTGGATGAATTACTATAATCAGGATCGCACCCATACTGGAAAGTATTGCTTTGGAAAGACACCTATGCAGACCTTCAATGATACAATTAATTTGGCAAAAGAAAAGATGCTGGAGACACTAAAAGAAGATCAACTTGTTACTTATCCGGTACAAGAAAATAAGCAGCAAGTTGAATCTATAGATTTTGTAGAAACATTACTATATTCGAATAGGCAATCTGACATTTTTTAAAAACAACCAACTGTCAGATCAAGTAGTGGCTATTACA
>NZ_SNZV01000027.1 GCF_004364125.1 Sphingobacterium paludis
TACCGTTAAAGAATAATTACGTAAACAGAAGTGTATTTCCCGACATGAACCCCAGAGGCTATCGCATCGTAGCCTTTCAACACAGTCCTAATTACGAAACTACAGCCTGTATTATCGAATTCCATCCTGACACGGCGTATCTCAACCGTAATGCCGCTCTTAAAAACTATAAACTGCAGGGAGAGGAATTTGAGGACTACAAAAACATTGTTTCCTCACAGGATGCCTGCGGATATGGGTTTGTATGGGATACATGGGGAAATCTAAAAGGTGCATTCTACGGAAAAAATGGGCTGTTCGAAAGGATCTATGATCACAATATGAAACTAACACATTCCAATTCTAGGTAATGAAATATCTGACTATTTTTTTTATTACCGCCATACTATTGATTTTCGAAAAATCATATGGGCAGGTGTGCGGTGAAGATGGTATACCATGCGTCGATGGCATGCCCGGTTGTACTATATGTAATTTCAGACCACCTGGAACTCCGGGTGCACCAAATAACCCGATCTGGATCGAACCGGTTCCCGTCAACCCTCCGGCACCTCCTCCCTCCCTACCTTTTATACCGACCATAACCCTTCCCCCCTTTGGAGCAGGTGGGGTAACAACTGATGATGTAAGAAAACAGAAAGCCGATATTCTGGCAAGATTAAAGATCAGTGATTGCGACGGAGTGAAAAGGGCAAATGAGGTCTCTAAAAATGTAGATGTGCAAAAGGCCATTCAAGCTATAAAGGATAAACCAAAGGAATGGGGAGTGGAAATAGAATTACCGGATCCCTCTGACCCATCGAAGTTCATACTAGGCGAACCATTTACACAGGAGAACAAAAATCTCATAACGTTTAATCCGACGTGGGATAATGACAATGGCTATACGATCGGGTTTATCCACAACCATCCCAGCGGATCTGCTCCAAGTCCATCGGACATTTTTAACGCGTCGTTCGACCTGATGGATGGAGCTCAAAACCTCAATATTCCTCCTGAACAATTTTTGATATATTTGAATAATTTTGCCTCCTTAATTGTAAGTGACAACTATATTTACACCATTACGATAAAGGATGCACAGCTATTCGCATATATGACAAAAGAACTTTACGGGGAAAGGCAAATTGCTGAAAATATTCGATAT